>NZ_JACAOR010000015.1:41650-151012 GCF_013386115.1 Pseudomonas gingeri | reverse complement strand
CCTGATTGTTCACCGCGCCGGTAGCTGTGATGTCGAGGATGTTCTCGGCCATGACCAGGCCGGTGAGGTTATCCATCGAGCCCAGCACCAGCGTGCTGCTGTCCTGGCTGGAGACTTCACCGCCATTGTTGTTCAGGTGCCCCAGGGTGGCGGTCAGTTGGCTGGCGCTGTTGATCAGGCCGCCCTGCCCGTTCAGTGCCTTGTCGGCGGTCAGGTTGAGTTGCGCAGCGCTGAGTACCCGGCCCTTGTTCTGGTTGTCGAGGGTGCCGGCGGTGACCGTGGTCTGGCGCTGGCCGCTCAGGGTGCCGCCCTGGTTGTTCAGGGTTTGTGTGGTGGTAATCGACAGGTCACGGCTGGCAAGGATGGTTTTGCCGGCGTTGTTGAGGTTCTGCACGCTGATGCTGACATCGGCGTCGGTGTTGCGGGTGTTGTCGAGGTTGACCCCGGCTTCGATGATGCCGTTGTTGCTCAACTGGCCGCCGCTGCTCAGCGTGATGCGGTCCTTGGCGACCAGGTTGTTCTGGCTGCTCAGGTCGCCCTGGGTTTGCATGTCCAGGGTGGTGCCGGCGTAGACCGGGCCCTTGGCTTCCAGGCTCTGGGCCTTGACATTGACCGCTCCGCTCGCCGCCGTGTCGACCATGCTCAGATGGCCGTTGGCATCGAGTTGGATATCGCCACCACTGGCGACCATCTTGCCGTCGAGCTTGACCCCGACACCGGCTTCGGTGCCCACCAGCTTGATCGCCCCGGCGTACATGCCGCCCAGCGCCGAGGAGTCGATGGCCAGTTGCGGCGCATTGGCGGGATTGGCCGTGCGGGCGGTGGCCTTCAGCGTTTTGGCATCGACATCGTTGGCGCCGGCAATGATCGCCAGGTTCTTCGCCTGGATCTCGGCATTGAGCCGGGCCGAGCGGGTGATGATTTCGAACTGGTCGATATTGTTGGCGTTAAGCCCGGCGCCTTCGATGGACACGCTGCCCTGGTCGACCTGATAACCCGACACCTGGCCGTTGGTGATCACCGCCTTGCCGGTGGTCAGGGTCGCCTGCGGCGTGTTGATGAAGCCGCAGCCGCTGCAACTGATGCCGTAAGGGTTGGCGACGATCACATGGGCCGACTGCCCCGCCACTTCGGTGTAGCCGCGCAACTGGCTGGGGCTACCGCCGTTGACTTCGTTGAGGATGGTGGTGGCGGCACGACCGTTGAGGTTGCTGTTGCCGAGGATGTAGCCACCCAACTGGGTGCTTTGCAGGTTCTGCGTCGAGTTGTTGAGGATGACCCCGTTGGCGCCGACGTTGTAATCCTTGAATTGGTTGTGCGACAGGCCGCTGGCATTCGGTGCAGCGATATTGACGATAGGTACGCCGTTTGCCGCTTGCCCAAGCGAAGTCCCTGGTGCACTGACCACGATGCCGTTCGCCTGGGCCCACAGCGGCTGCCAGAACATCACGTTCGCCAACAGGAACGCCAGGCCGCGCTTGGGCAGTCCCAGGAAGTGCTCACGTTTTTTCAGGGCCGCAGAAGGTTGACCCGCGAGGAAGGCGAACTGACGGACGTCCATGTGGTGTCTCGATGCGCGAAGGCGTGAAGGAGTTCACAGCGCACAGCCTCGTCATGAAGACGAGTGCAAACAGCCCCGATCCCTCGAAACAAAAGTTGATATCAATATGATGTCACGATGGTAGAGAGACGCATCTCTGGCGTCAACAAATGTTGCACATTGTGTCCATTCAGATACAGGCTGCAGAGCAGACGCACGATGCATCCGCCCATTTGCTGAGAGCAGGCGGGATCCGGAAGTGATACGCAGGAGGATGCGCTAGACAGGGGAAGATCATTCGCTTTGTGGCAGGCAAAAAAAATCCGGAAATCCTCACTTGCGTGGGCTTTCCGGATTTTCTTCTACAACAAATATGGTGGGTCGTGTGGGATTCGAACCTACGACCAATTGGTTAAAAGCCAACTGCTCTACCAACTGAGCTAACGACCCGCTGTGTGGTGGCGCGTATAATACTGATTTCTAACGGGAATTCAACACCTTAAATGAAAAAAATCAAAAATAACGCGTTGGGTCGCTGATTCCGGCTGCTGCGAAGCCTTCTGCACGCAGGCGGCAGCTGTCACATTTCCCACATGCAAAGCCGTTAGCATCCGCCTGATAGCAGGATACGGTCAGCGAATAGTCGACTCCCAGCTTGATCCCGGCCTGGACGATATCGGCCTTGCTCAGGTTCTGCAGCGGGGCCCAGATACGGAAACCATCGCCCTCGACGCCAGCCTTGGTCGCCAGGTTGGCCAGGGTTTCGAAGGCCGCGACGAACTCGGGACGGCAATCCGGGTAACCGGAGTAATCCACCGCGTTCACACCGATAAAGATGTCGCGCGCGCCCAGCACTTCCGCCCAGCCCAGCGCCAGGGACAGGAACACGGTGTTGCGGGCCGGCACGTAGGTCACCGGAATGCCCTCGCCCGGTGTCTCGGGCACATCGATGGAGCTGTCGGTCAGGGCCGAACCACCGATACCGTTGAGGTTCAGGCCGATGACCTTGTGCTCGATCACGCCCTGGTCCCGTGCCACCCGCTCGGCGGCCTGCAACTCGGCGCGGTGACGCTGGCCGTAGTCGAAACTCATGGTGTAGCAGCTGTAGCCCTCGGCGCGCGCCATGGCCACCACGGTCGCCGAATCAAGGCCGCCGGACAGCAGGATTACCGCTTTCTTTTCAGTACTTGCTTGCAGGGTCATATCAACGTCCCGGTTCATCATTCCAAAGATATTTGTGCAACTGCATCTGCAAGCGCACGGGAAGATTGTCCGCCACGATCCAGTCCGCCAGTTCACGCGCCGGCAAATCGTGATGGCTCGGCGAGAACAACACTTCGCCGGCCCGCTTCTCCAGACCGTACTGGATCAGCTTGGACACCGACCAGTCGTAGTCTTCACGGGAACAGATGACGAACTTGACCTGATCGTTGGCGGTCAGCAACTCGATATTCTCGTAGCGGTTGCGATGCGCCTCCCTGGAGCCCGGCGTCTTCAGGTCGACCACGCGGCTGACGCGCGTATCCACCGCCGAGATATCCAGCGAGCCACTGGTTTCCAGGGAAACCTCATAACCGGCGTCACAGAGCCGCTTGAGCAGGGGAATGGCGTTGGGCTGGGCCAGCGGCTCGCCGCCTGTCACGCAGACATAGCGTGGCCGGTAGCCGGCAACCTGGTCGAGGATGCTGTCCAGCGACATCAGCGTGCCGCCGCTGAAAGCGTAGGCGCTGTCGCAGTACTGGCAGCGCAGGGGGCAACCCGTCAGGCGCACGAACACTGTGGGCAGCCCAGCAGTCCGCGTTTCACCCTGTAACGAGTAAAAAACTTCGGTAATTCTCAATGTGTCTTGCATATCCGCCACGGGCGTAACAGCTAAACAGGCTGTCCGCCTCCGTCAGGCACCGCAATGAACCTGCGATCGCATAGTCCAGAGCAGCGTGTTTCATAAAAAAGGGCATCAATTCTAACGAAAAAACCCGCGACAAGCGCGGGTTTCTTGATTCGGGCCTTCAGCACATCACATGCGCTGCAGGTCCCGTTGAGCCAGCTGGGCAGCCGATGTCCCCGGATACTGGGAAACCACCTGCTGCAGAATGCCCTTGACCTTGTCGGTATGACCCAGGCGACGCTCTACGTCAGCCAGCTTGTACAGCGAGTCAGGCACCTTGGCATGCTTGGGATACAACTGGCTGACCTTGGCAAACGCCTGGCCGGCACCTTGCAGGTCACCCTTGGCCAGGTTCACTTCACCCAGCCAGTATTGCGCGTTGCCCGCGTACTGGCTGTTCGGGTATTTGCGCAGGAAAGCGCTGAACGCCTGGCTGGCCTTGTCGAAATCCTTGGCCTTGATCAGGTCGAAGGCGGCGTCGTAGTACAGCTTTTCCTTCGCCGGATCGCCTGGTTCACTGCTGGCCGCAGGGGCCTGAGCAGCAGGTGCAGCACCGGCGGTGGCATTGACATCGCCACCGCTGGAAGAATTATCAGGAGCCGCAGCCGCCGGAGCGCCGCCACTGCCTATGCGCCGGTCAAGATCCTGGTATCGCTCCAGGTTTTCCTGCTTCATGCGCGCTACATCATTTTGCAGAACTTCGATTACGCCCTGTTGCTGCGCAAGTTGTTCCTGCATGCGTTGCAATTGGTTGAACAGTTCGCCCTGTGCCGAGACAGGGGCCGAAACCCCTCCCCCGGCATAGGCGCCGTTCGTACCGTAACCCGCTGGAGGATAACTCCCACCGCCATTGTTATAGCCGGAGTTGTCATCGACCACAGGAACCGCAGCCCACGCCGCAAGCGGCATGAGACTGAGAGCCAATACAGTTACAGCACGACGGCACGTTCGCATGACGAATTACTTACGCAGTTCGACGCGACGGTTTTGAGCCCAGGACTGTTCGTCGTGGCCAGTAGCAACTGGACGCTCTTTACCGTAGGAAACCAGTTCCAGCTGAGCTGGGGAAACACCTTGCAGTACCAGGTAGCGCTGAACGGCTTTCGCACGACGCTCGCCCAGTGCCATGTTGTACTCACGAGTACCACGTTCGTCGGTGTTGCCTTCCAGAACGACGCGAGCGCCGTTGGCTTTCAGGTCCTTGGCGTGAACGTCCAGAGCGCGCATGGCTTCTGGCTTCAGGTCCGAGCTGTCGTATTCGAAGTAGAAGGTGGTGATTGCGCGCAGAGCAGCTTCTTCGCTCAGGGAGCCATCAACAGCACCAGTGTTAGCGCCGTAACCAGCGTTTGGATCAACAGCGCCTTGACCGGCGTTGTCGCCGCCTTTGGACGAGCAACCTACAGCTACAGCCATGGCCAGAGCCAGCGCAGCAAATTTACCAAACTTCAGCATTTCCATCGTGAAACTCCTAATGAACCCCAGTGTGTTAAGTAAAACGTATAGCGCCGCGTCAGTTCAGGTAAGGGGACCAGGAAGGTTCTCTGACTTCGCCTTGTGCGGTAGGAAGCGGGAGCCTTACGCGTCCGTTGATGGACACGAGCATCAAGACTCCCCGGCCCTGCTGGGCGGTGGCGTAGATTACCATGGTGCCGTTGGGCGCGACAGTAGCTGACTCATCAAGGTTGGTGTCTGTAAGGATTTTTACGCTACCGCGCTGCAAATCCTGAGCCGCCACGCGGAAATTGGTGAAGCCATCCTGACGATGGATCATCACCAGCGTTTTTTCATCGGCCGACAGTTTCGGGTTGGCGTTGTAGTTACCGATGAAGGTCACGCGCTCGGCACCACCGCCATTGACGTTGGTCTTGTAGATCTGTGGCTTGCCGCCGCGGTCGGAGGTGAAGTAGATGGTCGAGCCATCCTTGCCCCAGAACGGCTCGGTGTTGATGCCGGGACCGCTGGTCACGCGACTGATCTGACGCGAGGCCAGGTTCATCACGTAGATATCCGGGTTACCGTCCTTGGACAGCACGAACGCCAGGCGCGTGCCATCCGGCGACCAGGCTGGCGCGCCGTTCAGGCCTTCGAAGTTGGTGATCTGCTCACGACGACCGGTGTCGATGTGCTGGACGAAGATCCGCGGACGCTTCTGCTCGAACGAGACATAGGCGATACGCTTGCCGTCCGGCGCAAAACGTGGCGAAAGGATCGGCTCGCGCGATTGCAGCAGGGTCACCGCACGCGCACCGTCGTAGTCCGAACGCTGCAGGGTGTAGCGGGTGTTGTTCACCGAGAAGCGTTCGGCCGTCACGTACAGCATGCGGGTGGAGAACGCACCCTTGATGCCGGTGAGTTTTTCGAACGACTGGTCGGCGATGTAGTGCGACATGTCCCGCAGTTGCTCGGCCGTGCCCGACACGCTGCCGGTCAGCACTTGCTGCTCGGTGGCGACGTTGAACAGCGCGTACTGCACCTGCAGGCGACCGCCCGCAGGAACAATGCTGCCGACCATGATGTACTGGGCGCCCAGGGCCTTCCAGTCACGGTAGATGACTTCGCTGGCCTGGGTCGGCAGGCTGATCATGTTCTGCTTCGGGATCGGCGAGTAGTAACCGGAGTTACGCAGGTCGTCGCCGATAATCTGGGCCATGTCGTCCGGCAGGACGCTGCCGCCCTGCCAACCGAACGGAACCACCGCGATCGGCGTGGCCCGGTCACTGCCACTGGTGACCAGAATGTTCTTTTCATCTGCTACCGCCATCCCTGCCAGGCAGCAGATCACGACAAGCATTCCTCGAAGAAGGTTTCTCACAAGGCTAGATCCTCAGGTGTGAATGTCATCTTGAATGAACGATAAGGAGCGAAGTCGCTCGGTTTCATTCCCTGCATTTCTGTCAAACGACCAATATTCTTGACCGCCGCTACCGCCGATGCGTCAAACGGACCGTCACCACTGGACTTGGCCACCGAGACCGTAGTCACGGTACCGTCCGGCAACATGCCGATCTGCAGCACCACCGTCATCCCTTTACGTGCCGAAGGCGGACGAGCCCAGCCTTCCGCGGCACGGGAGCGAATCAGATCGTCGAAACTGCCCGCGGTTTCATCGCCCTGCTCATCCGCCAGGGCCTGCTGACGCTGCGGCGTATCGGAAAGCAAATCGGCCAGGGCTTGCGCCTTCTTCTCTTCGGCGGATTTACGCGCGGCGTCCTGCGACTTTTTCTTCGCCGCATCGGCTGCTGCTTTCTTCTTCGCGTCTTCGGCGACTTTCTTCTTCGCCTCTTCAGCTTCAGCTTTCTTCTTGGCGTCTTCCGCGGCTTTCTTCTTCGCGTCTTCGACTATCTTTTTCTTCGCTTCGTCAGCGGCCTTTTTCTTGGCCTCTTCTTCAGCGGCCTGCTTGGCTTCTTCTTCGGCTTTCTTCTTGGCTATATCAGCCAATTGTTTCTCTTCAGCCTTTTTCGCTTCGGCAGCCTTCTTCGCGTCGTCGGCTTTCTTGGCTTCGTCAGCCTTCTTCGCCTCATCCGCTTTCTTGGCTTCGTCAGCCTTTTTCGCTTCTTCGGCCTTTTGAGCCGCCTCTTCTTTCTTTTGTTCCGCTGCCTTTATCGCTTCCTGCTCGACCTTCTTCTGTTCCATCTGCTCGACTTCGGTCTGGCGCGCGGCGGATTTCTTCGCCTCACCCGCAATCTTCTGATTGGTCTGGGTGGTTGCCTGACTTTTCGATTTCAGCTGGTACAGGGTCGCCTGGACGATCGGCTTGGCCGGCGGCAGTTCCGGAGTCATGGCGAAGCTGGCGAACAGCATGCCAAAAATCAGGACGTGCAGGCCTATCGCCCAGACGCTGGGCCAGAAGTAGCTTTCCGAGGCGGACGGCTCTCGCTGTTGGTGCATCAGGGCGCCTCGGTAATCAAGCCAACATTACCGACCCCAGCTTTCTGCAGACCGCCCATGGCACCCATGACGGCGCCGTAGTCGACGGTCTTGTCGCCACGAATGAAGACCTGGGTATGCTTGCCGCCTTCGTTGCCGGCGCGAATGATCTTGGTCACGGCGTCGGTCATCTGCGGCAAGGTCATGGCCTTGTCCTGCTGCTTTTCGGTGTCGACTTCACTGCCAAGGTTCCAGTAGTAGGTCTTGTCAGCCTTGATCGAAATGGTCAGGACCTGGGTGTTGTTGTCCTGCGGCAAGGCTTCGCTGGAAACCTTGGGCAGATCGACTTTCACACCCTGGTTGAGCATCGGTGCGGTAACCATGAAGATAACCAGCAATACCAACATCACGTCGATGTATGGCACCACGTTCATCTCGGCAACCGGCTTGCGTTTGTGGCGAACTCGGGCCATGGGGATTTACCTGCTCACTCTTCGCTGGTGTGCACTTTACGGTGCAGGATCGCCTGGAACTCGTCGGCGAAGGTGTAGTAACGGCTGATCAGCGTTTCACCGCGGGCGGCGAAGCGGTTGTAGGCGATAACCGCCGGGATCGCCGCGAACAGGCCGATCGCCGTGGCCACCAGGGCCTCGGAGATACCCGGTGCCACGGTGGCGAGGGTCGCCTGCTGGGCAGTCGCCAGGCCGCGGAAGGAGTTCATGATCCCCCAGACGGTGCCGAACAGGCCGATATACGGGCTGACGGAACCCACGGTCGCGAGGAACGGCAAGCTCTGCTCGAGCTTTTCTTCTTCACGGGAAATGGCGACGCGCATGGCACGGGACACACCTTCCATGACCGCTTCCGGATCGACACCCGGTTGCTGGCGCAGGCGGGAGAACTCCTTGAAGCCGGCGCGGAAGATCTGCTCGACACCCGAATCCGGATCCGGGTTGCTGCCGGCCTGACGGTACAGCTTGGACAGGTCGATACCTGACCAGAAGCGCTCCTCGAAGCTCTCCAGGGCGCGACGACCGGCGCGCAGCAGGTTGCTGCGCTGGAAAATCATGATCCACGAGGTGACTGAGGCAGCCACCAGGATCAGCATGACCAATTGCACCACGATGCTGGCATTGCTGACCAAGCTCCACATGGAGGAATGGTCGACGACGTTAGCTTCCACGCTTTATCTCCTGCTCTAAGTGAGTACCCGCGCCGCTTGAGTCGGCAAAGGCCGACCGCAAGGCTTCTGGAATGGCCCGGGGTTTCAAACTGTCGGCGCGTACACACGCCACCAGAAACTGCCCTTCGCAGAGCAGCGTTAAATCCGTTGCCCGCCGAACCTGCTGCTTGAAACGCAGGCTCGCACGGTTCAATTCAATGACATCCGCGCTGATCAACAGCTCGTCGTCCAGTCGCGCCGGCACGTGGTAACGCGCTTCGCTGGAATGCACGACGAACAACAGGTTCTCCCCCACCAGCTCGGATTGGGCAAAGCCCAGCTCCCTCAGCCGCTCGGTTCGAGCCCGCTCCATGAACTTAAGGTAATTAACGTAATACACGATGCCGCCGGCATCGGTGTCCTCGTAATAAACGCGACAGCGATGTGCGAACGACTGAACCCCGTTTTGCGCGCGCATACTCTAGTGCTTACTCCTCAGGTTGCCAATCCGGCCAGGCAACTGTTTTTCATACTTTTGCATGAAGATTCGTGACACGTGCCCTTCGGACAACGCAAACACCGAATAAATCAGCCCCTGTCCCGTCTTTACTCATCCAGCGCATCCAGAAACTCGTCTGCCACGGGCATTTCACCCAGGCGCGAGGGAATGTTCAAACCGAAGTGCAGGTACGCATGCCGGGTGACCACGCGACCACGGGGGGTGCGCATGATATAGCCCTGCTGGATCAGGTAGGGCTCGAGCACATCCTCGATCGTGTGTCGCTCCTCGCTGATCGCCGCCGCCAGGCTGTCCACGCCCACCGGGCCACCGTCGAACTTCTCGATCATGGTCAGCAACAGGCGCCGATCCTGATGATCGAAACCGTGTTCGTCGACATCCAGCAGGTTCAACGCCAGGTCCGCGACCGCCTTGGTGATATGCCCCTTGGCCCGCACCTCGGCGAAATCACGGACCCGCCGCAGCAGCCGGTTGGCGATCCGCGGCGTACCGCGGGCACGCCGGGCGATCTCGAAGGCACCGTCGGGATCCAGCGGCAACCCGAGGATCCCCGCCGAACGACTGACGATGGTCGCCAGATCCGCGGTGCTATAGAACTCAAGACGCTGCACGATACCGAAGCGGTCACGCAACGGGTTGGTCAACATCCCCGCACGGGTGGTCGCGCCGACCAGGGTGAACGGCGGCAGATCCAGCTTGATCGAGCGCGCGGCCGGGCCCTCGCCGATCATGATGTCGAGCTGGAAGTCTTCCATGGCCGGATACAACACCTCCTCGACGATAGGCGACAGGCGGTGGATTTCGTCGATGAACAGCACATCATGGGGCTCGAGGTTGGTCAGCAGCGCCGCCAGGTCCCCCGCCCGTTCGAGCACCGGTCCGGAAGTGCTCTTGATCGACACGCCCATTTCCTGGGCAATGATATTGGCCAGGGTGGTCTTGCCCAACCCCGGCGGCCCGAAGATCAGGGTGTGGTCGAGGGATTCGTTGCGACCGCGGGCGGCCTGGATAAACAGCTCCATCTGCTCCTTGACCGTGGGCTGACCGATGTACTCGGCCAGGCTCAACGGACGAATCGCCCGGTCCTGGACCTCCTCGCGGTCACGCCCGCTGGAAGCGGCTATCAAACGATCGGCTTCAATCACTTAAATCATTCCCTTCAGGGCGCGACGAATCATATCTTCGCTGCTCAAGCCTTTCTCTTTGATGGCAGACACGGCCTTGCTGGCTTCCTGTGGCTTGTAGCCCAGGGAAATCAGCGCGCTGACCGCATCGGTCTCGGCGCTGGCGACCGGCACCGGCGGCGCACCGTCCGGCTGGTTCGGTACCAGGGCAAACATGCTAGGCACGGTCTCCCAGGCCTTGAAACGGTCCTTGAGCTCGACCAGCAGGCGCTCGGCGGTCTTCTTGCCCACCCCCGGCACCTTGACCAACGCCGAGGTGTCCTGGGCCGACACACAGCGCACCAGCTCATCGACCTCCAGGCTGGACATCAACGCCAGCGCCAGCTTGGGCCCGACACCATTGAGGCGGATCAGCTCGCGAAAGAAGTCGCGCTCACGCTTGCCGACAAAGCCATAGAGTAACTGGGCATCCTCGCGCACGACCAAATGGGTGTGCAGCGTCAGCGGTTCGCCGACCGACGGCAGACGATAGAGCGTGGTCATCGGGACCTCCAGCTCATAGCCGAGGCCATTCACATCCAGGATAAGGTGCGGTGGCTGTTTTTCAGCCAGGGTGCCGCGCAAGCGTCCAATCACGTATCAGATCCTTGTTTCCGGCCAGGCCGGGGGCTGATGAACAGAACGATAGACCTGCCATCATCCGGCAAGACACTCTATCGGCAAGCAAAATTGTTTAAGCTGATGATGCTATCAGAGACGCAGGCGACCGCCACGGGTCCGTGCCGCCCCCAATCCATGGGGCAACAGGCTCGAACGCGTGTGCGCATGGCACAAGGCGATCGCCAGGGCATCCGAGGCGTCAACCTGTGGCTTGCTGGTCAATTTGAGCAGGTGCATCACCATCATCATCACCTGTTCCTTGTTGGCGCCGCCCGTACCGGCCACCGCCTGCTTGACCTGGGTCGCCGTGTACTCGGCAATCTCCAGGTTCTCCTCGGCACCGGCGACAATCGCCGCGCCGCGCGCCTGGCCGAGCTTGAGCGCCGAATCGGCGTTCTTTGCCATGAACACCTTTTCGATGCCCATGGTCACCGGGCCATAGGTCTGGATCACCTCGCGCACGCTGCGGTAGACCACCTGCAAGCGCTCATGCAGCTCGCCGCTGCCGGTGCGGATGCAGCCCGAGGCCACATAGACACAGCCACGCCCGGTGTCGCGGACCACACCGTAACCGGTAATCCGCGAACCCGGGTCGATACCAAGAATAAGAGTCATAACGCCTGCGGTTTGATCGAGAAAGCCTGCCAATGACGCGCAGTATCTACTGTATATGCATGCAGGTCGATAGAGTGCTGCCCAGAGGACACCCGCCCCTCCCCGCGGCAACCGGAGAATGCCCCTGCCACGCAGGGGCATGTGTCGCTCAGCCGAGCTGTTCCAGCACGGCCTCGGGAATCTCCGCGTTGGAATAGACGTTTTGCACGTCATCCAGGTCTTCGAGCATATCGATCATCTTCAGGACCTTTTCCGCGCCCTCGAGATCGAGTTCGGCACTGGTGGTCGGCAGCATGACGATTTCCGCGTCACCAGCCTTGAACCCGGCCGCCTCCAGGGCGTTGCGCACCGCGTAGAAGCCGGCAAACGAGGTGAAGACATCAATGGAGCCGTCTTCGTTGGTCACCACGTCATCGGCATCGGCCTCCATCGCGGCTTCCATCAGGGCATCCTCGTCGACGCCCGGGGCAAAGGAGATCTGCCCCTTGCGTTCGAACAGATAGGCCACGGAGCCATCGGTGCCGAGGTTGCCGCCACACTTGCTGAAAGCATGACGCACGGCAGCGGCGGTGCGGTTGCGGTTATCGGTCATGCATTCGACCATGACCGCCACACCGCCCGGACCATAGCCTTCATAGCTCAGCTCGACCATGTCATCGGTGTCGGCGGCACCGGCACCACGGGCGACGGCACGATCGATGATGTCACGACTCATGTTCGCGCCCAGGGCCTTGTCCAGGGCCAGGCGCAGACGTGGGTTGGAGCCCGGCTCAGCACCACCCTGGCGGGCAGCAACGGTCAGCTCGCGAATCCACTTGGTGAAGATCTTGCCCTTCTTGGCATCCTGACGTTCTTTGCGGTGCTTGATGTTCGCCCACTTGGAATGACCCGCCATAACTCGCTCCGGTGCTCTTTGAAAGATTGCCTTGAAACATTGCCCGCCACGCAGTCGGCGCCGGCCGGCAAACAGAATTTTCGACCTGTATAAAAGAAAGGGCGCATCCGAGGATGCGCCCGCCAGGACCGGGTTACTCGGCCTTGGGTGTTTCGCGCAGGCGGATATGCAGCTCGCGCAGTGCCTTGGCGTCCACCAGGCCCGGTGCCTGGGTCATGACACAGGCCGCGCTCTGGGTTTTCGGGAAGGCGATCACTTCGCGGATCGACTGGGCACCGGTCATCAGCATCACCAGGCGGTCGAGACCGAAGGCCAGGCCACCGTGGGGTGGAGCACCGTACTTCAGTGCATCGAGCAGGAAGCCGAACTTCTCTTCCTGTTCCGCTTCGCTGATACCCAGCAGGCGGAATACCGCCTGTTGCATTTCCTTGCGATGGATACGGATCGAACCGCCACCCAGCTCGGTGCCGTTCAGGACCATGTCGTAGGCGCGGGACAACGCGGTGGCCGGGTTGGCCTCCAACTCTTCCGGCGAGCACTTCGGCGCGGTGAACGGGTGATGCAGGGCGGTGAAGCTGCCGTCTTCGTTCTCTTCGAACATCGGGAAGTCGACGACCCACATCGGCGCCCACTGGCTGGTCAGCAACTCGAGGTCATGACCGACCTTGATCCGCAGCGCGCCCAGGGCCTCGCTGACGATCTTGGACTTGTCGGCACCGAAGAACACGATATCGCCATCGACCGCACCGACGCGATCGAGGATCACGTTGAGGTTGGCCTCGGGGATGTTCTTGACGATCGGCGACTGCAAGCCTTCCACGCCCTTGGCGCGCTCGTTGACCTTGATGTACGCCAGGCCCTTGGCACCGTAGATGCCGACGAACTTGGTGTAGTCGTCGATCTTGCTGCGCGGCATGCTCGCCGCACCCGGCACGCGCAAGGCTGCCACACGGCATTTCGGGTCGTTGGCCGGACCGCTGAACACCTTGAATTCGACATCCTTGAGCTGGTCGGCAACGTCCACCAGTTCCAGCGGGATACGCAGGTCCGGCTTGTCGGAGCCGTAGCGACGCATGGCCTCGTCCCAGGTCATGTGCGGGAATTCGCCGAATTCCAGATCCAGCACTTCCTTGAACAGGTTGCGGATCATGCCTTCGGTCAGCCCCATGATGTCTTTTTCATCGAGGAAACTGGTCTCGATGTCGATCTGGGTGAATTCCGGCTGGCGGTCGGCACGCAGGTCTTCGTCGCGGAAGCACTTGGCGATCTGGTAGTAACGGTCGAAACCGGCCACCATCAGCAGTTGCTTGAACAGCTGTGGCGACTGTGGCAGGGCGAAGAAGCTGCCGGGGTGGGTACGGCTCGGTACCAGGTAGTCGCGGGCGCCTTCCGGAGTCGCACGGGTCAGGATCGGCGTCTCGACGTCGAGGAAGCCGTTTTCGTCCAGGTAACGACGAATGCTGGTGGTCATGCGCGAACGCAGGCGCAGCTTCTCGGCCATTTCCGGGCGACGCAGGTCGATAAAGCGATAGCGCAGGCGGGTTTCCTCGCCGACATCGGAGTACTCGTTGAGCGGGAACGGCGGGGTTTCCGCTTCGTTCAGCACTTCCAGCTCGTAGCCCAGCACTTCGATTGCACCGGAAGCCATGTTGGCGTTGCCGGCACCGGCCGGACGCAGGCGCACCTTGCCGGTGATCTTCACCACGTATTCACTGCGCACGCGATCGGCGGCGGCAAAGGTGTCGGCGCGATCCGGATCGAAGACCACCTGGGCCAGACCTTCGCGGTCACGGATATCGAGGAAAATCACCCCGCCATGGTCGCGACGACGGTGGACCCATCCGCAAAGGGTGACTTCCTGGCCTTCCAGGCTCTCGTTCAGTTGGCCGCAATAATGGCTGCGCATCATGGTCGTGGTTTCACTTCTCGTAATTCGAATTCGGTGGAGGTCTTGCGTACTGTAGTGCCTGTAGCGCGCAAGAGCCCGCTCGTGTGACTCATTTTCAGTCGGCTTTGTCGCCACCGGCCAGGTTTTTCTTGGCACCGGTCTTGAAATCGGTTTCGTACCAGCCGCTGCCGCTGAGGCGGAAGCCGGGCATCGAAAGCATCTTTTTCAATTCTGGCGCCTGGCAAGCAGGGCAATCGACCAGAGGGGCGGCGCTGATTTTCTGAATGGCTTCCAACTGATGACCACAGGAAGCGCATTGGTAGTCGTACATGGGCATGGGGCGTCTCGACAATCAGATAACGACATCACTGCTGCCCGAGCCCAGAGTCGGGCCATGCAGCAAAGAGCGGGATTATATCTGTTAAATCGAGGCTTTGCAGCCGTATGACCGGCCATCCCGCTCAGCGTATCCAGCGACCGCCGACGGGCGCCGCCTTTCAGGACCTTCGACGACCGACAGTCCGACCGGGGGCGCCGCTCCCCCGCCATCACGCCGAACGGTGCAAACCACCCAGGGTCAGGAGGTGCACCATGCACACGACACGAATCAAGCCACTGAAGTTCTTCACCCCCCCATAGCGAAGATGAACCTCCATATCGACGTTGGACAGCAGCGCATTGACCGTGCACTGGTTGATACCGGCCATATCGGCCAGTACTTTCCAGTACACCTCCTCCAGGCGCAAACAGGTTGCAAATCCATTCAGGCGCACCGACCGCGAAACCGGCTTTGCCAATCCGATATCAAACTCCAGCAACATGGGATCCGTCCTGGTTTTACGAAACAAACCAGCCTCCCCCCCACACTGACTTAACTGAACCATCTTCCTCGCACTCCGTCGCCACATGTCCTTGAATAAGGACATTCCTGGAAAATCTCTCTCACATAAAACATTAAGTAAAAGTTCTTATCCAGCGGACCGAACCATGACAACTGTAGGATGATGCGACGAGAAAATGCAGAACCACGATATTGCGCGGCAGGAACGGAACAGCAGGCCCGGCAATCGCACGAATGAAGCCCCGTGGGCCTCATCCGTGCCCCTGCCTCAGCCCTCCAGCAGCGCCCGCAGCATCCAGGCGGTTTTCTCATGCACCTGCATACGCTGGGTCAACAGGTCGGCGGTCGGCTCATCGCTGACTTTATCCAGAAGCGGAAATATGCCACGTGCCGTACGGGTAACGGCTTCCTGCCCCTGCACCAACTGCTTGATCATTTCCTCGGCACTCGGAACACCTTCTTCTTCCTTGATCGAAGACAACCGTGCATAAGTTGAATAAGTACCCGGCGCCGGAAATCCAAGTGCCCTGATTCGCTCCGCAATCAGATCCACCGCCAGGGCCAGTTCATTGTATTGTTCTTCAAACATCAAGTGCAGGGTCCGAAACATCGGGCCGCTGACATTCCAGTGGAAGTTGTGGGTCTTCAGATAAAGTACATAGGTATCCGACAACAGGCGGGAAAGCCCCTCGACAATGGACTTGCGATCCGCTTCGCTGATACCGATATCAATAGCCATATGCATCCCCTTGATGTGATTGAGATCACCCTTGAAGGTGTAGGACCACTCTAGCAAGAGTCCGCACGGCATGCAGCCCGCACGCCACGATCCACCTGCGACAAATCCGCCACACCTGCCAGCCTGATACCTGCGAAAGCGAAGGAAAAAACCGGGCTCGCCGGCCTTCACCTTGAAACATCTCGGATCAACGGCCTGCAAACGTCTAGATCAGGCCTCTCCCCGCCCCTTGGGCAATCACGACCGGCATTCACCCGCAATGCCACCGATAGTAGGCCAAGCCACTGATTTGAGAAGGTTCGGGCTTTGCTGTTAAATAGAGTCTGTGTCGTCGCAACCCCATTTTCTGGGCGCGGCGCATAGGCTGATTGGCGCGCGTGCTCACCGCCTCACCTTTTTTCAGAAGCGAACCGGGTGCCTTCAGCTCTTCCTTGCGATCTATCTTGAGTGAGTTAATCAAAATGTTGAAAATCGTCCATCTGCTAACGGGCGCTGTCGCCCTGCTGCTGTCCTTTATACCCAGCCTGCGATCCGAAGCCCTGCCTTACCTGCAACAACCCGATGCGCTTTACCTGGCATTCTTCGGCTTGCTCAACCTCATCCTCGCTCCGGTCATTCCCTACTGGAACAAGGGTCCACGCCACCAATTGCAAAACCTTGTCAGCGCCTTGCTGATCCTCGCGGTTGTCCTGCAAATCCTGGTACTGCTCGCCCCCCTGCCGATGGTCGCAGGCCAACCCGCCGTACTGCTGAGCCTGGCAGCCGCGGTGATAGCCGTGCTTCTGCACCTGGTCGTGAGTTTCTACAGGTCCTCGCCCGCCGCGGCTTCCCACAACTACGACATGACCAACCGCGATACCGGCACCGTGAAGTGGTTCAATACCTCCAAGGGTTTCGGCTTTATCTCGCGGGACTCCGGTGACGATATTTTCGTGCACTTCCGCGCCATTCGTGGCGAAGGCCACCGCGTCCTGGTCGAAGGACAGCGCGTGGAGTTCTCGGTGATGAACCGCGACAAGGGCCTGCAGGCCGAAGATGTGATCGCCGCCTCGCCGCGTCGCTGATTCCCGCCTGAAAAAAAACCGCGACGCCATTTGACGGCTCGCGGTTTTTTTACGCCTGCTGGCTGCGCTCCCTCCCTCAATAGTGTGGCGGCGGGGCCTCCTCTTCGGAAGACTCGAACTGCCCCATCATTTCTTCATGACGTTTGAGCAGGGCCGCCATCTGCAGTTGCAGACGTTCCACCACTCGCTGCTGTACCACCAGCACATCGTTCAGCGACTGGATGGTGTCATCCTGAAAGGCCAGACGGGTCTCCAGTTCCGTCACGCGCTCCTCGAGGCTCATGATTGCGCCTGCACATAGGAGAAACCCTCGGCCAGGGCCACGCCCAACTGCTGGCGAATCACACTGACCTGCGCATCACTGTAGGGCTGTGCCGGATGCTTGCCCCAGACCGGGGCGGGCCAGGCGGCGTCGCTCTGCCGACGAACGATGACATGCATATGCAGTTGGCCGACCACATTGCCCAGCGCCGCGACATTCATCTTGTCCGCCTCGAAAGTATCCTTGAGCACCCGCGCCAGCTCGGTGGTTTCACGCCACAACTGTTCCTGGTCCGCCGCCTCCAGTTGAAACAGCTCACTGATGTCCGCGCGCCGGGGCACAAGAATGAACCAGGGATAATTCGAATCATTGGATAACAGCAGACGACACAACGGAAAGTCGCCCATCGGCAAAGTGTCTTGTTGAAGACGCGAATCGAGAACGAACACCGTAAACACTCCTGCTTGACTGATTTTCCTGCCAGGGCGACGACTCGACCGCGCCTTCGCCCGGCCACATGCGATGAGGATACCCGCCTTCGGCCTCCAGTTCACTGCAAGCCGGCCGGAGAGCGGCAAACGGACGATCATCTTCTCTCCGCGCCAAAATGAAACACCTGGAAACGCTACGCACCATTTCGGGCACAGAACGACCCTTTCTCATTCAGAAAGACGTAAAAAAGCCTTTCTTATAATCAAAACGTCATCTTTTCCTGAAAACCTTCCCTGACCTGCAATGCCGACTCGACCTGAGCCGATCGCCAGAAAGCACGAACGGAAACGACTGACTGTACGAACAGAAACAGCCTACAGTCACTTTTGCACCAAAACTGCACAGAGCGACTACTATCGGTGCATGTTCTACCCGCCGATTAACCCATTGGCGGTGTGGACCGGTAACGTTTTCAGCTTTCTGCACGTAATCAATGGATTAGCAGCACAAGGAAAAGTGATACGTCAAGCACCATGAGAAACCGGCTTCGCCCCTGCTCTCATGAGGGTTTCAGCGCGACGGGACGGTCAGGAAAATATTTTCTGGTTTTTTTTGAACTTTGTGCATGCTTGTTGCATTACCCCTTGCATAGTCGCTACAGAGGGCCTGATCGGACGCTGAAGCTCCCGCGACACGGTAACAACGCAAGACGGTGCGACCATGGACAGTTAAATGCTTGAACATGGGGCTTTCTTATCTATGCTCAGGCGTTCGACAACAGCGCTGAAGTTGTACAGCCGATACGAAAAGGCTGTGAATTTGCGACATGGACCGAGCTTTTTGCGACACGCTCGTAAAGAAGCCGCAAGGATAGGTGAGCAAGTATCGCCAACAATGTCAGCGTGATATAAGTTTGCGCCGACACAAAAAGAAAGAGCCGCCCAGACAAAAATACAGGTGGGACGGCAGTACTCTTCCTAAAAACCAAAGGAGCAAATCACGATGCGCGTGATGAAGTGGAGCATGATCGCCCTGGCTGTTTCCGCAGCAGGCACTCAATTGGCAATGGCTGAACCTTTTGTTACCGACCAGGCTGATGCCAAGGGTTTTGTTGAAGGTGCTTCGGCTGGCGTGGTTCTGAAGAACTATTACTTCAACCGTGACAAGAAAGACCATACCGAAGACTCGATCGACTGGACCCAGGGCATTCTGGGCAAGTTCAGCTCGGGCTACACTCAGGGTCAGGTTGGCGTAAAGGTTGAAGGCTTCGGCGACGCCGGCTTCAAGCTTGACGGTACTGACGATCAGGCCGGTTCCCAGAACCTGAGCCGCAAAGCCAACGGCGAGAACAACAACAGCTTCGGCAAAGCCGGTGCAGCAGTTGCTGTACGCGTCTCCAAGACCGAACTGAAGTTCGGTGACCAGCAGCCTAGCACTGCTCCTGTCTTCGCCCTGGGCGGCAGCCGTCTGTTCCAACAGACCGCTCGTGGTTTCCAACTGCAGAGCAGCGAAATCAAAGACCTCGATCTGGAAGCAGGTCACTTCTACGCTGGCAGCAGCCAGGACCAGACTGCAATGGACCAGCAGTTGCGCGCCACCTACGCCGGTAAAATCGGTCTGGGCAAAGCCAACGCCGGTGCAAACCTCGACGTCAAGAGCGCCGACTACCTGGGTGGCAAATACGCCATCAACGAGAACCTGACCGCGTCCCTGTACGGCGCCAAGCTCAAGGATCTCTGGAACCAGTACTACGCCAACGTCAACTACACCCTGCCATTGGCTGAAAAACAGTCGTTGAACTTCGACTTCAACATCTATCGCACAACCGACACCGGCTCTTCGCTGGCAGGTGACATCGACAACACCGCTTTCTCGTTCGCGACTGCCTATTCCTTCCTGAATGCACACACCGTTACCGTGGCATTCCAGAAAGTACGTGGCGACACCCCGTTCGACTACGTCGGTGTGGGTGACCGCAGCAACCGTGGCGGCGACTCGATTTTCCTCGCCAACTCCATCCAGTACTCCGACTTCAACGGTCCGGGTGAGAAGTCCTGGCAAGTACGTTACGACCTGAAAATGGCCGAGTACGGCATCCCAGGCCTGAGCTTCATGGCTCGTAACATCCACGGTACCGGCATCGACGGCACCCACGCCGACGTTGATGGTTCCTATGTCGGTGCATACGGCAAAGATGGTCGCCACTTCGAAACCAACGTGGAAGCCAAGTATGTCGTTCAGGCTGGCCCTCTCAAGGATCTGTCCTTCCGTGCACGTCAAGCCTGGCACCGCGCCAATACTGCTGAAGGCGAAGGCGATATCAACGAGTTCCGCCTGATCACCGAATACCCGATCAACATCTTGTAATCGTGTGATACTCGCAACACTCGCTTGAACAAAGGCCCATCCTGGTGATGGGCCTTTTTTATTGCCCTGGTTTTAGTAACGCGCGAACTTTGATAGCAAACTAATAAGTAGCCAGCATCCAATTTACCAACAACTACCCCACTGATCGACGGCCACAAAAAAGGGGCCATCAATCGGCCCCTTGGTTTGTCACTGAATACCTGACCACTGCGCCAGGTAACAATGCACTTGTCTTACTTCGCCGCGGTTTCCTGCATCACCCGGATAACCCGCTGCGGAAACGGAATATCGATCCCCGCGTCCTTGAGACGATCCCGCGCATGTTCGTTGAACATGAACATCAGGTCCCAGTAATCGGCAGTCTTCACCCATACTCGCAGGGAAACGGTGATAGAGCTGTCGCCCAGCGCCGAAATCACCGCCGCGGGGGCCGGGTCAGCCAGGACGCGCTCATCCTTGGCCAGATCCAGCAATACCTGGCGAGCCTTCTGCAGGTCAGCCTCGTAATCGACACCGACATCGAACACCACCTTGCGGGTGGCCTGGCGGTTGGCGTTGGTGATGATGCCGTTCGACAGGTTGCCGTTGGGCACGATCACCGTCTGGTTGTCACCCGTACGCAGGATGGTGTGGAAAATCTGGATGCTGTCGACTGTCCCGGTAATGCCTTGCGCGGTGATCGTGTCACCAATGCGGAACGGCCGGAACATCAGGATCAGCACGCCACCGGCAAAGTTCGCCAGGCTGCCCTGCAATGCCAGGCCAATGGCCAGGCCCGCGGCACCGATAGCCGCGACAAATGACGTGGTTGCCACGCCAATCATCGAGGCCACACTGATGCTGAGCAGGATCTTCAGGGCAATATTTGCCAGGCTGCTGATAAAGCCTTGCAGCGCCAGATCGGCGTTGCGCAACGCCAGCAACTTGCCGATCTTGCCCGTCAGCTTGTTGATCAGCCACCAGCCCACGGCCAGGGTAACCACCGCCAGCAGCACACGGCTGCCATATTCCATGATCATCGGAATCCAGGCCTCGGAGGCCTTGATGAGATGATCCACTTCCGCATTCAGATCCATTGTTCTCTCCTGTTACCGTACGATCGCCCGGCGAAACGATTGCGCCTTGAACACCCAACCGTTTCGCCGTGCCTGGGCCCTCCGACGCCGATAACTTCCAGAGGTTCCCTGACAGGCTGGATCAGTCGCGGAAGTTGTTGAATTGCAGCGGCAGGTCGAATTCCTTGGCACGCAGGTTGGCAATGGCTTCCTGCAGGTCGTCACGCTTCTTGCCGGTCACCCGTACCTGTTCGCCCTGGATCGCCGCCTGTACTTTCAGCTTGGCGTCCTTGATATGGGCGACGATCTTCTTCGCCATTTCCTTGTCGATGCCTTCCTTCAAGGTCGCTTCCTGCTTCATCAGCTTGCCGGATGCATAGGCGTCCTTGACCTCAAGGCACTTCACGTCGATCTTGCGCTTGGCCAGGGCCAGCTTCAGGATCTCGATCATCGCCTCCAGCTGGAACTCGGCCTCGGCGGTCAGGTTGACCGCCAGGTCCTTTTCCTTGAATTCGAAGCTGCCCTTGCCCTTCAGGTCATAGCGACGATCCAGCTCCTTGACGGCGTTCTCGACGGCGTTGGTGACTTCGTGTTTGTCCAGTTCGGATACCACGTCGAACGACGGCATGTCATTTCTCCAAAATAAGGTCGGCGCAGCTCGATACCGATGGAGCGCGCCTGGTTTGACGGTTAAAATCCGCGAGCATTATAACGGTTCTTCCCACTCATTCACTTGCGAGCCACCCATGCCTAACCCGGATCTGAGCATTTTGCTGGTGAGTGACGGTCAGCTGGTAAGCAGTGCCTTTGGTAGCAGCCTCCAGCGTGCGGGTTACCAGGATATACGCCAGGCAAACGACGCCGTGCTGGCACTGGAACAACTCGACCAGCGAGCCGCCAGCGTGGTGGTCTGTGCCGGGGCCGCCGGCCTCAAGCTGGCGGCAAAGGTCAGACAGCGCGACGAGATGAACGATCACTATACCTATGTGCTCCTCATCAGCGCCGAACCTGCGCTCACGTTGCTCGACGATGCGTCGGACAATGATATCGACGACCTGATCGCCCCCGGCGATATCGAGCGCCTGCTGCTGACCCGGGTACTGGCCGCCGATCGCCAATGCAGCACCCTGCAGCGGCTGCGCCAGGAAAACCGCCTGCTGCGCCAGAACATCGCCAGCCTCGAACAACGCAATCTCGTCGACTCCCTGACCGGCCTGGGCAATGCCCGCTACCTGCGCCAGAAGCTGACCGACAGCCTGCGCCAGGTGCAGGCCCGTGGCGGCGCCATCTGCTACCTGCTGATCGGGGTGGAACAGGCGAACGAGCTGCAGCGCCAGCATGGCAACGACTTCTACGACGAGTTGCTGCAAGGCATTGCCCGGCGCCTGCAACAACTGGTGCGCCCGCTGGATGTGCTGGCACGCCTGGACGACCAGCATTTCGTCCTGATGACCATGCCGCCGGACCTCCAGGATTGCGCCCCCAGCAGCTTCAAGCGCCTGTATGACGGGTTGAACCTCAAGCCTTTCATGACCAACGCCGGGCCTATCGAACTGAAGGCCGGCATCAGCCTGGTGGGCCTGGACAGCAAATGCTTCCCGCTGGACCAGCAAACCCTGTTCGATGAGGCCGACCGTCTGCTGGCCGAATCCTATGCCGATGGCGTGGTCAGCGCCAAACGCCTGCCGGCCCGCAGCTGATGGCCACCACCTGGCACGTCCTTGGCGCCGGCAGCCTGGGCAGCCTGTGGGCCACCCGCCTGGCGCGCGCGGGGCTGCCTGTGACGCTGATCCTGCGCGACCCGGAGCGCCTGGCCGCCTACACAGCCAGCGGTGGCCTGACCCTGGTCGAACAGGGCCGGGAGCATCGCCTCGCCATTCCCGCCCAGACCTTTGACACTGCCGAGCCCATCAGCCGCCTGCTGGTCGCCTGCAAGGCCTATGACGCAGAGGCCGCCGTGGCCCGGCTGGCCCCACGCCTGGTCGAAAATGCCGAACTGGTCCTGCTGCAGAACGGCCTGGGCAGCCAGGATGCCGTCGCGGCGCTGGCGCCCAAGGCGCGCTGCATCTTTGCCTCCAGCACCGAAGGCGCCTTTCGCGACGGCGACTGGCGGGTCGTGTTTGCCGGACACGGCTTTACCTGGCTGGGTGATATCGCCCATCCCCAGCCACCCTACTGGCTCGACGATCTGACCCTGGCCGGCATTCCCCATGAATGGAACACACAGATCCTCACCCGGCTCTGGCGCAAGCTGGCGCTGAACTGCGCCATCAACCCGCTGACGGTGCTGCATGGCTGCCGTAACGGCGGCCTGCAGGATCACCACTGCGAAGTGGCGACCCTCTGCGGCGAGCTGACGGAACTGCTGGAATGCTGCGGCCAACCCGCGGCCGCACAGGACCTGCACAGCGAAGTGGAACGGGTCATCCAGGCCACGGCAGCGAACTACTCCTCCATGTACCAGGACGTCGCCCAGGGCAGGCGTACCGAGATCAGCTACCTGCTGGGCTACGCCTGCGCGGCGGCGGCACGCCATCACCTGAACCTGCCCCACCTGAACCAGTTGCGGGACCGCCTGGTCGCGCACCTTGCCGCCCGCGGATTGCCCACCACCTGAGCAATCCGTGAACGGATGCGGCGGTTTTACCGGCTGATTTCCATCAACATCCGGGTCAGCAGATAGAAACGCGGCACCACGCTCTCGACCTCGGCATATTCATCCTCGGTGTGAATACCACCGCCGACGATGCCGAAACCATCCAGTGTCGCCGTCCCCACCGCAGCCGACAGGCTGGCATCAGCCGCACCACCACTGCCTTCCAGGGTCAGCTTGCGGCCGATTTCGCCGTAGATCGCCTGCGCCTTGGCCGCCAGGGCATCCTGGGCCGGCGTTGGCGGCATCGGCGGCAAGCCACGGAGCAGGCTGGTCTTGACCTCGGTGTCGGCAATCAACTTGCTGGTCGAGACCTTGGCCAGGTCGCGCTCGACCCGGTCGAACTCCTCCGGCACCAGCACCCGGACATCGGCCTTGGCAACGGCTGAATCCGGGATCACATTGACCCGGTCACCGGCCTTGAGCACCGTGAAGTTGACCGTGGTCTGCTTCTCCGGATCCCCCAGCTTGCCCAACTGGAGAATCTGGTGCGCGGCTTCCATCGCGGCATTGCGGCCGCTGTCCGGGGCCACGCCGGCATGGGCCGACTTGCCCTTGACCTCCACCACCGCCGTGCCGCTGCCCTTGCGCCAGATCACCAGGCCGTCGGCCGGGCGACCGGGCTCCAGGTTCAACGTCACATCGTGCTCCCTGGCTACCCGCTGAATCAGTTCGGTGGTGCCCTTGGAGCCGGTTTCCTCGTTGGTATCGAGCAGGAAGGTGATTTTCGCGTAGTTCTTGAAGTCCAGGTCCTGGAGGATTTTCAACGCATACAGACCGGCGACGATACCGCCCTTGTCATCCATGACGCCCGGCCCGTAGGCGCGCCCGTCCTTGATATAGAAAGGCTTGGCTGTCGCCGTGCCTTCCTTGAACACCGTGTCCATGTGCGCCATCAACAGGATCCGCGCCTTGCCGTTGCCCTTGAGGGTCGCCACGATGCTCTCGCCCGGCTCCGGCGTGGCGGGAAAGGTCTCGATACTTGCCCCGAGCTTTTTCAGTTCGTCGGTGACGATGGCCCGGACCTGCTTCAGGCCCGGCTCGTAGCCTGACCCCGAGTCGATATTGACCAGCCGCTCCAGCAGCTTCAAACCGTCTTCCTTGTAGTGCTCGGCCTTGTCATGGACCGGCTTGTTGACCTCGGCCAGTGCCTGAGGCGCGCCTGTCGCCAGCGCCACCCCCATGGCAAGCCCCGCCAGTGCCGCACGCTTGAAATGAAACCCCATGGTCATTTTTCTCCCTGAACCCGGTTCTTGATGTTTTCTTATCGAACTGTGATCGCATCGCCCAGGCAACTTACAACGTGGGAAAGCAACCGTCGACCCGTTCAGTTCGCACCTTTGGCAAAAGGCCGTGGTAAAAACCGACGGTTTGATACACTCATTCACGGTCGGCGCGATCGATGCCCGCCCTCTTCATCCCTTGCCAAACAGGATCCGCAATGCCTTTGCGCCAGCGCCTAGAAAACCTGCCGGTCGGCCAGAAACTCCTGGCGGCCCTGCTGGTGCTGCTGACCACCGTACTGCTGGTGGCCAACCTGACTTTTATCAGCGCGGCCTACTGGATTTCCCAGGAAAGCATGGCCCCCCAGGCCTTGCAGACCATCGGCCGGCTCGTGTCCAACCCGGCCCTGGCCAGCCAGGCCCTGGACTCCGCCGCCAATGCCGAGACCCTGCTCAAGGAACTCAACACCTATTCCCCCCTGCGGGCCGCGGCCATCTACGACAGCAAGGGCGATCGGCTGGCCCAGTTGCAACACGGTGACCGCCTGAAGCTGCCGGAACGCTATCGACATATCGAAGCCTGGCGCCTGACCGAGTTTCGCAGCAACCAGGTGATCGACATGCCCCGTCCGGGCCAGGCGCCCGGCCACCTGCTGCTGGTGGCCAGCAGCGAGTTGCCTGTGGCCTTCTATACCGGAACCCTGACCGCCAGCCTGGGCATCCTGATCTTCAGCGTCCTGCTGTGGCTGATCATCGCCCGGCAGATCAAGCGACTGATCACCCGGCCGATCCACCAACTGGAAGAGTTGTCGCGCCAGGTGACCCGTGAGGAGAATTATTCGCTGCGGGCATCACGGGGCAATCACGATGAAATCGGCAGCCTGGCCGAGGCCTTCAACACCATGCTCTCGCGCATCGAAGCCCGCGAGCAGCAGCTCAAGCGCGCCCGTGACGATTCCCAGGCCGCCTATGACCAGGCCCAGGGCCTTGCCGAGGAAACCCGGCATACCAACCGCAAGCTGGAACTCGAGGTCCAGGTCCGCAGCAAGATCGAGAAAAAACTCACCGGTTTCCAGAACTACCTCAACAGCATCATTGACTCCATGCCCTCGGCGCTGATCGCCCTGGACGAGCAGCTCTACGTCACCCAGTGGAACCAGGAGGCCAGCGCACTCTCCGGAACCCGCCTGGACGAGGCGCTGAACCAGCCGATCTTCCTCGCCTTCGAGCCGTTGAAACCCTTTCTGCCGCAGCTCAAGGACACCGTCGAACAACACAGCGTGGCGAAGATTGAGCGCGTCACCTGGATCAAGGACGACGAGGCCCGCCACTATGCCCTGACCTTCTACCCGCTGATGGGCGGTGCCGGCCGCGGCGTGGTGATCCGCATCGACGACATCACCCAGCGCCTGTCCCTGGAAGAAATGATGGTGCAGTCGGAAAAGATGCTTTCGGTCGGCGGACTCGCCGCTGGCATGGCCCACGAGATCAACAATCCGCTGGGGGCGATCCTCCACAACGTGCAGAACATCCGCCGGCGCCTGTCCTCGGATCTGCCGAAGAACCTCGAGTACGCCGAACAGGCCGGAATCGACCTGGACACCGTCAACCAGTACCTGACAAGCCGCGAAGTCCCGCAACTGCTCGACGGCATCCAGCAGGCCGGGGCACGGGCGGCAAAGATCGTCACCCACATGCTCAGCTTCAGCCGCCGCAGCAACCGGGAAATGGCCCCGTGCGACCTGCCGGCGCTGATCGACCAGGCCGTGGAAATCGCCGGCAACGACTTCGACCTGGCCATCGGTTTCGACTTCAAGGGACAAGCCATCATCCGCCAGTTCGACCCGCAGCTGGGGCCGGTCCCCGGCACCGCCAACGAACTGGAACAAGTGCTGTTGAACCTGCTGAAAAACGCCGCCCAGGCCATCCACCAGCGCGATGACGACCGCGAGCCCGGGCGTATCACCTTGCGCACCCGGCTGAACCCGCCCTGGGCGGAAATCCAGGTCGAGGACAACGGCATCGGCATGTCGGAGAACATCCGCAAGCGCACTTTCGAACCCTTCTTCACCACCAAGGAGATCGGCCAGGGCACAGGGCTGGGGCTGTCGGTTTCCTATTTCATCATCACCAACAACCACAAGGGCCAGATGGAAGTGCAATCGACCCTTGGCCAGGGCACCTGCTTCACCCTGCGCCTGCCGCTGGCCGGTAGCCAGGCCACCCTTCCCGTACTGAACCAAACGGAGCTGTAACCATGGGTTTTCGCCTGTCGAAGATTTACACAAGGACCGGTGACACCGGCGAAACCGGGCTGGGCGATGGTCGTCGCGTGCCCAAGGACCATCCGCGGATCGAAGCCATCGGTGAAGTCGACAGCCTCAACAGCCAGCTCGGCCTGCTATTGGCGGGCCTGGCGGAACTGGTGGTCATCCACCCGGAACTGGAGGAACTGATCGAAGTGCTCGCACCTTGCCAGCATCGGCTGTTCGACCTCGGCGGCGAGCTGGCCATGCCGGAGTACCAGGCGCTGAACAAAAGCGAAATCGACCGACTGGAAGCGGCCATCGATCGTTGGAACGAGGAACTCGGGCCACTGGAGAACTTTATCCTGCCAGGCGGCTCGATGCTGATTGCCCAGGCCCATGTCTGCCGTAGTCAGGCACGCAGCGCGGAGCGCCGTTGCCAGCAGCTCAACGCCTTGGAACCCTTGAGCGGGGTTGGTCTGGCCTATATCAATCGACTGTCGGATCTGCTGTTCGTGGCGGCACGCCTGATTGCGCGGCGCGAGAAGATTGCGGAGATATTGTGGGAGGCGGCGAAGAAGCCGGTCTCCCACTAACCCGCTGCAGGAGCCGGCTTGCCGGCGACGAGGCCCTGAGGTCGTGTATCGATTGACCGGGCGCCATCGCTGGCAAGCCAGCGCCTACAAGGGAAGCCGCGGCCCTGATTACTGCGGCCAGAACGCCCGGATGCCGGCCACGCCCTGTGCACCGGCTTCCCAGGCACGCGGCTGTTCCTGCGGACCAACGCCCCCCAGCAGATACACCGGTCGGTTGAAACCACCGATCAGCTGCTGCGCCTGTTCCCAGCCCAGGGGCTGCGCATCGGGATGGGTCAGGGTCGGCTGGACCGGCGACAATGTGACGAAATCCACGCCCATCTGCTCGGCCAAGGCCAGCTCTTCAGCGTTATGGCACGAAGCCGCCAACCAGCGATCCGCGGGCAATGGGCGACCGGCACTGGCGTACTTGCGCAACTGCGCCGCCGTGATATGCCAGCCGGCCGAAGGGAAATCACCCAGCCATTCGAACGGCCCCTTGAGCATCAGTTGCGCCTTGCCGGCACACAAACCCACCGCATCCACCGCCAGGTCGCGGTACTTCGGGTCATAACCGTTCGGCGCACGCAGCTGGACCAGCCTGATCCCGCCGGCAATCGCCTTCTGGACACCCCGCAACAGCTCCGGCGTCTCCAGGCCTTCCGGCGTGATCAGGTACTCGCCCGGCAGACGGGCCGCCGCGATGATCGGCTGGTTGGCCGCCGGGAACTCGTAGTCCGCCAGCTCCCGCTGCGTGACCCAGGCCAGCGGCTGGCCTTCGGCACCATGGGGTTCGCCGGTAAAGGCCGAAACCTCCCAGACGTCCAGCAGCACCTGCTTGTCCGGATAGTCGTGGCGCACCTTGATCAAGGGCCGGGCCGTGGTCACCACGATACCCAGTTCCTCCCGCAGCTCACGGGCCAGGGCGACCGCTACCGCTTCGCCCTCCTCGACCTTGCCGCCGGGAAACTCCCACAGACCGCCCTGGTGCTGGGAATCGGCACGCCGGGCGATCAGGATCCGCCCATCGTTGCCTCGAATAACGGCCGCGGCCACATGTACGCGTTTCACGCTGAAAGCTCCTATAAATCCGCACCTGACAGAACTGGCCCCTACAGGGGGGAAGTCGTACTTACGTGCGGTATTCCGCGTTGATCTTCACGTATTCGTGGGACAGGTCGGTAGTCCAGATGGTTTCGCTGCAGGCACCACGTCCCAGTTCGATACGAATGGTGATTTCCTCGCGAGCCATCACCGCCGAGCCCTGCTCCTCGGTATAGGTCGAGGCACGGGCACCACGACTGGCGATACAGACCTCGCCGAGGAACACATCGATCTTGCTCACATCGAGGTCCGCGACACCGGCACGACCGACCGCCGCCAGGATACGGCCCCAGTTCGGATCGGAGGCGAACAGCGCGGTCTTGATCAGTGGCGAATGGGCCACGGTGTAGCCCACGTCCAGGCATTCCTGGTGAGTGCCGCCGCCGTTGACTTCGACAGTGACGAACTTGGTCGCGCCTTCACCGTCACGGACAATCGCCTGGGCCACTTCCATGCAGACTTCGAACACCGCCTGCTTCAGGGCCGTGAACAGCGGACCGCTGGCTTCGGTGATTTCCGGCAGCCTGGCCTGGCCGGTGGCGATCAGCATGCAGCAATCGTTGGTCGAGGTATCGCCATCGATGGTGATGCGGTTGAACGACTTGTTGGCGCCGTCGAGCATGAGGTTCTGCAGGACTTCGCGGGAGACTTTGGCGTCCGTGGCGATGTAACCGAGCATGGTCGCCATGTTCGGCCGAATCATGCCGGCGCCCTTGCTGATGCCGGTGACGGTGACGGTGACGCCGTCGTGCTGGAACTGGCGGCTGGCGCCCTTGGGCAAGGTGTCGGTGGTCATGATGCCGGTAGCGGCAGCGGCCCAGTTGTCCACGGACAGGTCGTCCAGGGCTGCCTGCAGGGCACCTTCGATCTTCTCGACCGGCAATGGCTCGCCGATCACGCCGGTGGAATAGGGCAGCACGGCATTGGCATCGACGCCCGCCAGTTCGGCCAGTCTGGCACAGGTGCGTGCCGCGGCAACCAGACCGGGCTCACCGGTGCCGGCGTTGGCGTTGCCGGTGTTGGTCAACAGGTAGCGCACCGGCCCCTGCACGCGCTGTTTGGCCAGGATCACCGGCGCGGCGCAGAACGCGTTCAGGGTGAACACGCCGGCCACGGTGGAGCCTTCGGCACAGCGCATGACCACGACATCCTTGCGCCCCGGGCGCTTGATACCCGCCGAGGCGATACCGAGTTCAAAACCGGCAACCGGGTGCAACGTTGGCAAAGGACCAAGACCAACAGCCATGAATGCGCTCCTATCAATGTTCAATGTGATGTCTGCACTGCCGGCAAAAGGGACAGTGTTTCAAATGGAAAAACGCCGCGACGGCTGAAGCCGGTCGCGGCGCGGTAGTTCAGGGGTCAACAGGAACCTTAGCTGATCTGCCCATGGCAATGCTTGTACTTCTTGCCCGAACCGCAGTAGCACAGTTCGTTGCGGCCCAGCTTCTGCTCGTTGCGGACCGGAGCGGCGGCCAGGGCGACATCAACCTCCTCGCCCAGCACTTCCGGCTCTTCCAGGCCAGGCGCTTCGGCGTGCTGGAACTGCATGCGCTGGGCCAGGGCTTCGGCTTCCTGGCGCAGGCGCGCTTCTTCCTCGATCGGATCTTCGCGGCGTACCTGCACATGGGACAGCACACGGATCGAGTCGCGCTTGATCGAATCGAGCAGTTCGGAGAACAGCGTGAACGACTCGCGCTTGTACTCCTGCTTCGGGTTCTTCTGGGCATAGCCGCGCAGGTGGATACCGTGGCGCAGGTGGTCCATGGTCGACAGGTGGTCTTTCCACAGGTCGTCCAGCACCCGCAGCACGATCTGCTTCTCGAAGGTCCGCAACGCTTCGGCGCTGGCCTGCTCTTCCTTCTCGTTGTACGCCGCCAGCAGCTCGTTGAGGAGCTTCTCGCGCAGGGTTTCCTCGTACAGGTGATCGTCTTCGTCGAGCCATTGCTGGATCGGCAGCTTCACGCCGAAATCGTTTTCCAGGGCTGCTTCCAGCCCGGCGACGTCCCATTGCTCCGGCAGCGACTGCGGCGGAATGTGTGCGCTGACAGTGGCGTTGAGCACATCCTGGCGGAAATCGGAGATGGTTTCGCCGATATTGTCGGCCGCCAGCAATGTGTTGCGCATGTGATAGATCACTTTACGCTGTTCGTTGTTGACGTCGTCGAACTCGAGCAATTGCTTGCGGATGTCGAAGTTGCGGCCTTCGACCTTGCGCTGGGCCTTTTCGATGGCGTTGGTCACCATGCGGTGCTCGATCGCCTCGCCAGGCTGCATGCCCAGGGCCTTCATGAAGTTCTTCACCCGGTCGGAGGCGAAGATACGCATCAGGCTGTCTTCCAGGGACAGGTAGAAACGACTGGAACCGGCGTCACCCTGGCGACCGGCACGACCACGCAACTGGTTGTCGATACGGCGCGATTCGTGACGCTCGGATGCGATGACCTGCAGGCCGCCCGATTCGAGCACCTGCTGGTGACGCTTCTGCCAGTCGGCCTTGATCTGGGCGATCTGCTCCGGCGTCGGGTTTTCCAGGGAAGCCACTTCGACTTCCCAGTTGCCGCCCAGCAGGATGTCGGTACCGCGACCGGCCATGTTGGTGGCAATGGTCAGCGCTCCCGGACGACCGGCCTGGGCAATGATTTCCGCTTCCTTCTCGTGGAACTTGGCGTTCAGGACCTTGTGCTCGATACCTTTCTGGTTGAGCAGGTTGGACATGTGCTCGGAGGTTTCGATGGTCGCGGTACCCACCAGCACCGGACGCCCCTGCTTCAGGGACTCCTCGATGTCGGCAATGATCGCCGTGTACTTCTCTTCGGCGGTCAGGAACACCAGGTCGTTGTAGTCCTTGCGCGCCAGCGGCTTGTTCGGCGGGATGACCATCACCGACAGACCGTAGATCTGGTGGAACTCGAACGCTTCGGTGTCGGCCGTACCGGTCATGCCGGACAGCTTGGTGTAGAGACGGAAGTAGTTCTGGAACGTGGTCGACGCCAGGGTCTGGCTTTCGGCCTGGATATTGAGGTTTTCCTTGGCTTCGATGGCCTGGTGCAGGCCTTCGGACAGGCGACGGCCCGGCATGGTACGACCGGTGTGCTCGTCGACCAGGACCACCTGACCATCCTGCACGATGTATTCGACGTTGCGGTGGAACAGCTTGTGTGCGCGCAGGCCGGCATAGACGTGGGTCAGCAGGCCAAGGTTATGCGCCGAGTACAGGCTCTCGCCTTCGGCCAGGAGGCCGACCTGGGTCAGCATCTCTTCGATGAACTGGTGGCCGGCTTCGTTCAACTCGACCTGGCGGGTCTTCTCGTCGATGGTGAAGTGACCTTCCTTGGTCACCACGCCTTCGACTTCCTCGATGTGCTGGGTCAGGCGCGGGATCAGCTTGTTGATCTCGGTGTACAGGCGCGAGCTGTCTTCGGCCTGGCCGGAGATGATCAGCGGGGTACGGGCTTCGTCGATCAGGATGGAGTCGACTTCGTCGATCACGGCGAAGTTCAGCTCGCGCTGGAACTTCTCTTCCATGCTGAACGCCATGTTGTCGCGCAGGTAGTCGAAACCGAATTCGTTGTTGGTGCCGTAGGTGATATCGGCGGCATAGGCCGCGCGCTTCTCTTCCGGTGGCTGGAACGGCGTGACCACGCCGACCGTCAGGCCGAGGAACTCATAGAGAGGACGCATCCAGTTGGCGTCGCGGCGGGCCAGGTAGTCGTTCACCGTCACCACGTGCACGCCCTTGCCGGACAGCGCGTTGAGGTAGACGCCCAGGGTTGCTACCAGGGTCTTGCCCTCACCGGTACGCATCTCCGCGATCATGCCTTCGTGCAAGGTCATGCCACCGATCAACTGGACGTCGAAGTGGCGCATGCCCATGACACGCTTGCCGGCTTCACGGGCGACCGCGAAAGCTTCCGGCAGGATCTTGTCGAGGGTTTCACCTTTGGCTAAGCGGGCCTTGAACTCTTCGGTCTTGGCGCGCAATTGCTCATCCGAAAGGGCCACCATTTGCTCTTCGAAGGCATTGACGATCTGTACCGTCTTGAGCATGCGTTTGACTTCACGCTCGTTCTTGCTTCCAAAAAGTTTCTTTAACAAAGGCGCAAACATATCGGCAGGTTCTTCCACACATAGGGATGGAGGGCGGCCCCGTGAGTCGCCCGAGCAGCCCTCATGGCCGCATGCGAACGAGCATTCTACCCGGAAACGGTGGTGAGGAAAGTGGCGTTATTCCACGATGCTGGCACTGCGCTTTGACGGGGCCACTCTAAAATAAGGTCTTTTTCCCGAACTTCAAGCCACCAAGCCCGGAAACTGGTTGCAGACTTTAGGGGCAAAGCCGCTCTGCATCAATGGGGGCCGGCTGCCCTGCCCGTTTCTGCTACCATGGCCGCTCTGTTACTTCAGGTGTCTGAATCATGGCATTTCGCCCTCTCACCGCCCGGGCACCCGCCGTCCTGCTTCGCGAGGCCAAGCCGCTGAAAGCGATTTTCGGCCATGCCCAACGCCTCGCGCACCTGCAGCGCCTGGTGGAAAGCCAGTTGCAGCCCGCGGCCCGCGAACACTGCCATGTGGCCTCCTGGCGCGAAGGCAGCCTGCTGCTGATCGTCACCGACGGACACTGGGCAACCCGCCTGCGCTACCAGCAAAAACGCCTGCAACGGCAGTTGCAGGCATTCGACGTGTTCATCGGCCTGAACCGCATCCTGTTCAAGGTGCAGCCGCCGACCGTCCAGCAGGGCGCGGTGGGTCACACCATGGACCTGTCGATCAATGCCGCGCAGACCATCCAGGAGACGGCGGACGGCATCAGCGACCCGAACCTGCGTGCGGCCCTCGAACGCCTGGCCAGCCACGCCCGGCCCAAGGCCTGAGCACTCAACGGCGCTTGTTGCCGCCGAGCAACGAGCCCATCAGACCACGTACCAACTGTCGCCCCAACTGATTGGCCGCCTGCCGCATGGCGGACTTCAGCGCCTGCCCCGCCGCCGTTCCGAGGAACTCGCCGGCCTTGTCCGCCAGGCTCGGCTCTTGCGCCGTCGCTTCGTCGGTGGACGCAGGAGCTTCGCTGACCGGTGCCTTGCGCGCCATCAGGATTTCATAGGCCGACTCGCGATCGACAGGCTTGTCGTAGCGACCGAGCAGGGCCGAGCCGGCGACCAATGCCGCCCGTTCGGCTTCGCTCAACGGGCCGATGCGCGATTGGGGCGGTGCGATCAGCACCCGCCGGACCATCTCCGGCGTACCCTTGTCCTGCAAGGTCCCCACCAGCGCCTCGCCGATCCCCAGCTCGGTCAGTACCGCCAGGGCCTCGAAGGCCGGGTTGGGCCGAAAGCCCTCGGCGACCGCCCGCAGCGATTTCTGCTCGCGCGCCGTGAAGGCCCGCAGGCCGTGCTGGATCCGCAACCCCAGCTGCGCCAGGATGGTATCCGGCAGGTCACCCGGCGACTGCGTGACGAAGTACACCCCGACACCCTTCGAGCGAATCAGCCGGACCACCTGCTCCAGGCGGTCCTGCAAGGCTTTCGGGGTACCGGCGAACAACAGGTGCGCCTCGTCGAAGAACAGCGCCAGCAGCGGCTTGTCCGCATCGCCGCGTTCGGGCAGTTGCTCGAACAGCTCGGCCAGCAGCCACAACAGGAACGTCGCGTAGACCTTGGGTGCTTCGTGTACCAGGCGACTGGCATCGAGCAGATGAATCCGTCCGCGCCCATCGCCGGCCGGCTGCAGGATATCTTCCAGTTGCAGCGCCGGCTCGCCGAACAGCGCTTCGGCGCCCTGCTGTTCCAGGGTCGCCAGGCGCCGCAGCAGCGCCTGGCTGGAACCGGTGGTCATCAGCGCCGCGTCTTCGCCCAGCAGTTGAGGATGATCCTTGAGGTGATTGAGCAGCGCCTTGAGATCCTTCAGGTCGAGCAACAACAGGCCTTCGCGATCCGCCACCTTGAACGCGGCATACAAGGCCGACTGCTGGCTGTCCGTCAGTTCCAGCAACGCACCGATCAGCAGCGGCCCCATTTCGCTCAGGGTCGTGCGCAACGGATGCCCGGATTGTCCATGGATGTCCCACAAGGTCACCGGATAGGCCCTGGCCTGGTAATCCAGCCAGGGCATGCCGGCAATCCGCTCCGCCACCTTGCCCTGGGGATTGCCCGGTGCGCCCAGGCCACAGAGATCGCCCTTGATATCCGCCGCGAACACCGCGACCCCGGCATCGCTGAAGGCTTCGGCCAGGCGTTGCAGGGTCACGGTCTTGCCGGTCCCGGTAGCCCCGGCGATCAGGCCGTGACGATTGGCCAGGCGCATCGCCTGGCCAATGGGTTGGCCCGCCGGGTCGGCGCCGAAAACAAGTTGTGCAGGATCCGTCATGTCGTCACCCAGGGTTGGTCGCTGAGACAAGCCACTAGGATTTTAGCGGACCTCGGGAAACATCGACGGAAATCGTCTCGGACTCTTCCTGCAACTGCCGCCAGAGTTCGGCGGCACCGGGAAACTCGGTACCGTCCTCACTGCTCATGGCGTCGGGGTCATAGCGGCTCAGGCAGCCTTCCCCCAGGGTCGGCGGCGCCTTGGAGGTGGCCTTGTCGAGTGGATCGCCCATCAGCAAACCTCCAGGCCCGTCGACGGGCGGTCAGAACACCACGGTCTTGTTGCCGTGCACCAGCACACGATCTTCCAGGTGATAGCGCAGGCCACGGGCCAGCACCATCTTCTCGACATCGCGGCCGAAACGCACCATGTCCTCGATGCTATCACTGTGGCTCACACGTACCACATCCTGTTCGATGATCGGGCCGGCATCCAGCTCTTCGGTCACGTAGTGGCAAGTCGCACCGATCAGCTTCACCCCACGCAGGGATGCCTGGTGATAGGGCTTGGCGCCCACGAACGAAGGCAGGAAGCTGTGGTGGATATTGATCACCTTGTGCGCGTACTCGCTGCACAGTTCCGGCGGCAGGATCTGCATGTAGCGCGCCAGTACCACCACATCGGCATCGTGATGCTTGACCAGGCGCGACACCTCGGCGAAGGCCGGTTCCTTGTCCTGTGGATTCACCGGCACATGGTAATAAGGAATACCGTGCCACTCGACCATGCTGCGCAAGTCGTTGTGGTTGGAAATCACGCAGGCGATCTCGCAATCGAGCTCATCGCTGTGCCAGCGGTGCAGCAGGTCGGCCAGGCAATGGGATTCGCGGCTGGCCATCAGGACCACGCGCTTCTTCTGCTCGGTGTCGGTGATGCGCCAGGTCATGGAGAACTCTTCGGCGATCGGGGCAAATGCCTCGCGGAAAGCATCCAGGCCAAACGGCAGGCTGTCGGCACGGATCTCGTGGCGCATGAAGAACCAGCCGCTGAGGTTGTCGGAGTGATGGCTCGCTTCGGTGATCCAACCGTTGTAAGACGCCAGAAAGTTACTGACTTTGGCAACGATGCCAACGCGGTCGGGGCAAGCGATCACCAGCCGGAAAGTGCGCATGAGGGGGAAACTCCAGAACTTCGCAAAGGCGGCCATTCTAGCGAGTGCGCGGCAAAACTGCAGTATTCCTTGCAATGCGCGCTGCAACAGGCGGCCCGCGGGCCCGGACAGCAGGACAAGGCTCGCGACATCAACTGAAGCAGCCGGCAGTTTCCATAGTTCAACGGCCCACTCGTGGGACTATTCTCAAGCGTCGCGGGCAGAACATCTAACAGGCACACATCGCGCGCCTGCAAAGTTCAAAAATTAAATGCAACAAACATTCGCTTAATTGTTTACTTGGGCAAACTGTCTGACTACTATTGCGACACTGCACCCTGTCACACACGACTCACATAAGGTAGTCCTCATGTCCCTGATCAACAAATATCGCGCCACAGAAGTAGCTATCAAAGAACTGCAAGCTCAGATGGCAGCGATGGAAAAAGACGGCGCCCTGAAAAAAGAAATGGAATTCGAAAAAGAACTGCGCGCTCTGCTGGCCAAGCACGCCAAATCGCTGCGCGACTGCCAGGTGATCCTGGACCCTCAGTCCAAAGAAAAAGCCCCACGTGGCGGCGCGGTAAAAACTACTGGCACCAAGCGTGCGCGCAAGGTCAAGCAATACAAAAACCCGCACAACGGTGAAGTCATCGAAACCAAAGGTGGCAACCACAAGACTCTGAAAGAGTGGAAAGCCAAGTGGGGCGGTGACGTGGTTGAAGGCTGGGCCACTCTGCTGGGCTAAGCGAAATACCCGTCGCGGCGCTGTTTGCGCTGCAGAAAAAACGCCAGCTTGCTGGCGTTTTTTATTACCTCGATTTAATCCGTCGCCCGCTCAATCCAGCGCAATGTTAAAACGAGTGCACAAAGAGAGTGCATGGCGCTGCCATTCACCGAGCACTTGTGCCTGCTCAGGCGTGGCATTGGTCAAACAGCTCGTAAGCGCTTCGCTAAATCCCGCCAGGGTATTTGGCGCGCCCCAGCTCGATTCACTCAAGCGTTGCCGACAGAATGTCTGCCAACGCTGTTGCTCTTCTTCGCCCAAGGTATCGGGAAAGTTACGTGCGCGATAACGGAATAATAATTCTGGCAAGCGCTCATCATCGAAAGGCCATTGCTCCCGTGTCAATTGCTCCGGCCCCGCGTTGCGCACTTGTTCACATAAGCGGCGGTCCCGATCGCCAAGAAAACCATCGTATAACTGCTGCTCCGGGTCTTGGCTGGGGGTGAAATCTTCTGCCGCATAAATCGCCTGGACTTTCTCCCGCCAAACTTCCTGTGTGTCATTAAGCCGCAGGCGACGGGCCTCATAGAGCGCCATGTCGAGTTGCAGGCGCTGCTGGTCTTCTCCCCGTAAAACCGCCATCGGCGCCACGACCGGACAGCGATTGACGTGAATCAACTTGAGCGGCACCGGCAATTGCCCATCCGCCATGTCTTCACGACGGGTATACAGATGCTGGCGCAGCAATTCGGCATCCAGGTCCAGCAGCGGCTGCGGATCCTGATGCAAGTCGCAGACAATCAGCGCATTGCGATTGTGCGGATGCCAGGCCAGTGGCAGGACCACTCCCAGGTAGTTGCGGGCCGCGGAAAAACGTCCGGAGATATGCACCATCGGTTGCAACAGGCGAATCTGATCCAGCACCCGCTGCTTGCTGCGTAACTGGAAGAGCCAGTCATACAACTTCGGCTGCTTTTCCCGGATCAGCCGCGCCAGGGCGATGGTCGCGCGGACATCGGACAAGGCCTCGTGGGCATGGCCATGATCGATGCCGTTGGCGGCCGTCAGTCGCTCCAGCCTCAAGCTCACCCGCCCGTCCTCCTCCGGCCAGACAATGCCCTGGGGACGTAGTGCATAGGCGGCACGCACTACGTCGATCAGATCCCAGCGGCTGTTGCCGCCCTGCCATTCCCGCGCGTAGGGATCGAAGAAGTTCCGGTACAGGCTGTAGCGCGTCACCTCGTCATCGAAGCGCAGGGTGTTGTAGCCGGCGCCGCAGGTTCCCGGTTGCGCCAGCTGGGCGTGCACCCGGGTCATGAAATCGGCTTCCGCCAGACCCTGGCTGGCCAGTTGCGAGGGAGTGATGCCGGTAATCATGCAGGCCGCCGGATGCGGCAGGATATCCTCGCTGGGCTGGCAGTAGAGATTGACCGGTTCGTCGATCTCGTTGAGCTCGGCATCGGTACGGATGCCCGCCACCTGCAAGGCGCGGTCGCAGCGCGGATTGATCCCGGTGGTTTCGTAGTCGTACCAGAAGATAGTGGTCACGGCTTGTTCCTGAACAGAAGACCGGGGCAGTCTAGGCGCTCGATAGCCCTCGGGGCCAGTCGCCCGGCACAACTTATATATACAGCCGATTGCAGAGTTCGGTTGCTTAGCCCGGCAGCGCTGGCTAGGATCGGCCGACAAGTCCCTACCGACATGGCAGCCATGCCGCCGACTTCAAGCCCGACAAGGAATGCACCGCTGCAAACGCCACTGGATACCCGTTACCAGGTCGAGACCCCGGAAGGTATCGACCTGCCCCTGCGCCCGGCCGGCCTGCCGGTGCGGGCGGTCGCGTTCGCCATCGACCTCGGTGTACGCGGCGTGATCCTGGGCGCCCTGCTCTCGGTGCTGACCCTGCTGGACAAGTTCGGTGCCGGCCTCGGCTCGATCATCCTGTTCCTGGTCAGCTGGTGGTACATGGTGCTGTTCGAAGTGCTCAACCAGGGCCGCTCGCCCGGTAAACAGCTGATGGGCCTGCGGGTGGTGCACGATGACGGCACACCGGTCGGCTGGTCCGCCTCGCTGACCCGCAACCTCCTGCGTTTCGTCGACATGTTGCCGTTCGGCTATTGCCTGGGCGCCCTCAGTTGCCTGCAGCATCCGACCTTCAAGCGCCTGGGTGATCTGGCCGGCGGCACCCTGGTGATCTACCGCGAACAACCCTTGTCGCGCCCGACCCTGCCCGAAGCGGTGCCGAGAACGCCGGTGTTCGCCCTGCGCCTGAACGAGCAACGGGCCCTGTTGAGTTTCGCCGAGCGCCAGGGCGAACTGTCCGCCGAGCGCGTCAACGAACTGGCCGGCCTCCTCGCCCCGGCGCTGCGGGTCCCGCCCTCCCTGGCCGTGACCGAGCTGAACGGCATCGCCCGTGGCCTGCTGGGGCCGACATGAAACAGAGCCTCTTCGAAAGCCGTCACCAGCCCGAGTGGCAACATTTCAGTCATCTGCTCGAACAACTGGAACGCGGCAAGGCCAAGGCCGATACCTCGACGCAATTCCCCGCGGCCTACCGGCGCCTGTGCCATCAACTCGCGCTGGCCCAGGAGCGCGGCTACAGCAGTCACCTGGTGGATCCGTTGCAACAGCTGGCCCTGCGCGGACACCAGCAGCTTTACCGACATCGCAGTCGCCTGGGCGCCCAGCTGCTGGGATTCATCCTCGCCGACTTCCCCCGCCTGGTACGCCGGCAATGGCCCTTTGTCCTGGCCGCCGGCCTGCTGTTCTTCGCCAGCCTGCTGCTGATCGGCGTGCTGGTCTACCTGTTCCCGGACCTGATCTACAGCATCGTCAGCCCGCAACAGGTCGCCGACATGCAGAACATGTACGATCCCGCCGCCAGCCGGCTGGGACGCACCGCCGCACGCGCCTCCAGCGAAGACTGGGCGATGTTCGGCTACTACATCATGAACAACATCGGCATTGCCTTCCAGACCTTTGCCGGCGGCTTGCTGTTCGGCCTGGGCAGCCTGTTCTTCCTGCTGTTCAACGGCCTGACCATCGGTGCGGTCGCCGGCCACCTGACCCAGATCGGCTTCGGCCAGACCTTCTGGTCCTTTGTCATCGCCCATGGCGCTTTTGAACTGACCGCCATCGCCCTGGCCGGTGCCGCCGGGCTGCAACTGGGCTGGTCGCTGGTAGCACCAGGACGCCTGAGCCGCGGCGAAGCCCTGCGCCTGGCGGCGAAAAGCAGCATCCAGATGATCGCCGGGGTGATCCTGTTCCTGCTGATTGCCGCGTTTATCGAAGCCTACTGGTCCTCGCGGACCCAGCCGACGCTGCTGATCAAGTACCTGGTGGGTGCCGGCGCATGGTTGCTGGTAGCGGCCTACCTGCTGTTTGCCGGACGGAGTCGTCATGCGCCTGACTGACGCCAGCGTCACCATCCGCCCACGCAGCAGCTGGGAAGCCATGGACCTCGGTATCCTGCTGGCCAGGCAACACCGTGGCTTGCTGACGACCAGCTGGGCCATCGTCACCCTCCCGGTCTTTGCCTTGCTGAGCCTGCTGCTGTGGGAACATCCGTCGATCGCCCTGCTGCTGTTCTGGTGGCTGAAGCCAGCCTTTGAACGCCTGCCGCTGCATATCCTGTCCAGGGCCCTGTTCGGCGATACCCCGGACCTGAAACAGGCCCTGAAAGCCTGGCCGCGCCTGCTCAGGCCACAACTGCTGGCGAGCCTGACCTGGCGCCGGCTGAGCCTGAGCCGCAGTTTCACCCTGCCGGTGCAACAGCTCGAAGGCCTGGGCGGGCAAGCCCGGCAACAGCGCCTGCGCGTCCTGCTGCCACGGGCCAACCGGGGGGCGCGCTGGCTGACACTGATCGGCGTGCACCTGGAGTCGGTGCTGTGGATCGGCTGCATGGCGTTGTTCTACCTGCTGCTGCCGCGACAGATAGAGCTCGACTGGAACTGGCAGAAACTGGTGTTCGCCGCCCAGCACGGCTGGCTGTGGCTGGAACACCTGACCAACCTGTTCTATGTGCTGGTGCTGATTGTCTGGGAACCGATCTATATCGCCTGCGGCTTCAGTCTCTATCTCAATCGACGCACCGTGCTGGAAGCCTGGGACATCGAGCTGATCTTCCGTCAATTGCGCCAGCGCCTGGCGCCGATGCTTGCCGGTCTGATGGTCGCGGGTCTGTTGCTGGTATCACTGCCCGCGCCGGTGATGGCCGCCGCGCCACCCGCTCCGGACAGCCCGCGCCTGCTGCAACAACCGCTGACCAGCCAGGCGGCCCACGACTCGATCAAGGCGCAACTGGACGCGGCACCGTTCAAGAACCGGGAAACCATCACCCGCTGGCGTCTGGGAGATCCCTCCGCGAAGAACGAAAAGGCCGCGCCCGGCTGGCTGCAGCGACTGCTGGGCGGCCTCGACAGCCGCACGTTCGACGGCCTCGCCGATGGCCTGGCGGTACTGCTCTGGGCCAGCATTTTCGGCTTGATCGCCTGGCTGGCCTGGCGCTATCGGGACTGGTTGCAGGCCTTTGTCAGCCGGCGTCCGGCTCCGCCGGCAAAACCGCGCCCCGGTGCGCCGGCGCAACTGTTCGGGCTCGACCTGACTACCGAGAGCCTGCCCGAGGATATCGCCGGCCGCGCCGAAGCCCTCTGGTCCAGCCAGCCCCGCGAGGCCATGAGCCTGCTCTATCGCGGCTTGCTGAGTCGCCTGCTGCACGACTTCCAGGTGCCCCTGAAAAATGCCGATACCGAGGGCCAGGTCCTGGAGCGGGTCGCGCATCTGCGGCAACCGGAACTCCAGGCCTTCAGCCAGAAACTCACCCGCCACTGGCAGAACCTCGCCTATGGCCATCGCGCGCCCTCGCCTGAACTGCAAGAGGAACTGTGCAACGGCTGGCGCCAGCTGTTCGGTCCGGGAGCCCTTTCGTGAATCGTCGCCGGACACTGCTCGGGGCCTTGCTGGTCGGCGGCCTGCTGCTCGGCCTGGGCCTGTACCTGTATCACAAGGCGGTGCCCTACCCCGTGGTCATCGACCATGGGCCGTCCCCCGAAGCCCGCGCCTATCCCTATCTCGCGGCGGAAAACTTCCTGCGCCAGCAAGGCCTTGACGTCCACCACGCCAACGACCTGCGGATCCTCCCGGACCTGGACCCGCGTCACCACAGCCTGATGCTGCTGGGCGAGCGCTCGAACATGAGCCCGCGCCAGGCCGACCAGTTGCTCAACTGGGCCCGGGCCGGCGGCCGCCTGCTGTTCGTCGCCGAAGCCCTCTGGGACCCGCGACAAGGCCGCAGTGGCGACCTGCTGCTGGATCGCGTACAACTGCGCCAGTCCCTGAGCAAGGACCTCAAGGGCGACGGCCCCGAACCCGAGGACAAGTACTACCCGCAACTGACCCGGATGTACCTGGAGGACGAGGACGCCCCGGCCTACTTCAGTTTCGACACCGCCTTCCACCTGTCCGACCCGCAGAACCTGGCGCAATCCTGGGCCAGCAGCGCCACTTCCACGCACCTGATGCAAATGAGCTACGGCCTGGGCACGATCACGGTACTGACCGACGCCGACCTCTGGACCAACGCCGCCATCGGTCGCTACGACAACGCCTGGCTGCTCTGGTACCTGAGCCAGGACAGCGACGTCACACTGCTGTTCAACACCGACCATGACAGCCTGTTCAGCCTGCTGCTGCGCTATTTCCCCCAGGCACTGGTGGCCCTCGCCGCCCTGATCGCCCTGTGGCTATGGCATGTCGGCCTGCGCCAGGGTCCGTTGCAGGCCCCGGCCTCCAAGGCCCGCCGGCAACTGCAGGAACACCTGCGGGCCAGCGCCGATTTCCTGCTCCGGCGCAGCGACCAGGAGGCCTTGCTGCAAGCCCTGCAACAGGACATCCTGCGCCGCGCCCGCCGCCGACACCCCGGATTCGAACGGCTCGGCGTTGCCGACCAGTGGCAGGTGCTCGCGCGCCTGACCCGCCAACCCACCAGCGCCATCAGTCAGGCCTTGCGCCCACGCCCGAAACAGCGCCTTTCCAGCGCTGACTTCAGCCGCCAGGTCGCCCACCTGCAAACCCTCAGGAATGCCCTATGAGCGAACATCCAACGGAACCGGCACCGGCGGTCGACGCCGAGGCCCACGCCCTCCAGCAGCGCCATCGCGCCAGCCAGCTGGCCCAGGCGGTGCGTCATGAACTGCAAAAGGCCCTGATCGGCCAGGACGCGGTCATCGACGACGTCCTGACCGCGCTGATCGCCGGCGGCCATGTCCTGCTCGAAGGCGTCCCCGGACTCGGCAAGACTCTCCTGGTGCGGGCCCTGGCCCGTTGCTTCGGCGGCGACTTCGCGCGGATCCAGTTCACCCCCGACCTGATGCCCAGCGATGTCACCGGGCATGCCGTCTACGACCTGCAGACCGAGCAGTTCAAGTTGCGCAAGGGCCCGCTGTTCACCAACCTGCTGCTGGCCGACGAGATCAACCGCGCCCCGGCGAAAACCCAGGCCGCCCTGCTCGAAGCCATGCAGGAGCGCCAGGTCACCCTGGAGGGTCGCGCCCTGCCGATTGCCCAGCCATTCATGGTGCTGGCCACCCAGAACCCGATCGAACAGGAAGGCACCTACCCGCTGCCCGAGGCCGAGCTGGACCGCTTCATGCTCAAGCTGCGCATGGACTATCCGGAGGCCGAGCAGGAATTGAACATGGTCCGCCAGGTCACCCGCTCGACCAAGGCCGACATGCTCGACGTGCAACCGCTGCGTACCGTGCTGCAAGCCAAGGATGTGCTGGCCCTGCAACGTATCGCCAGCGACCTGCCGCTGGACGAGCAGGTCCTCGACTACGCCGTGCGCCTGGCCCGGGCCACCCGTACCTGGCCCGGCCTGACCCTCGGCGCCGGTCCCCGCGCCTCGATTGCCCTGGTCCGCGGTGCGCGGGCACGGGCCTTGTTGCGTGGCGGCGATTTCGTCATACCGGACGACATCAAGGGTTGTGCGCTGGCCGTCCTGCGCCATCGGGTCCGTATCGCCCCGGAACTGGATATAGAAGGCCTGTCGGTCGAGCAGGTGCTCCGGCAACTGCTCGACCAGGTCCCGGCGCCGCGCCTGTGAGTCAGCCCAAACGATGAAACCCTCACGGCTGCTGCTGATCTGGCTGGGCGTACTGCTCGGGCTGGGGATCCTCCTCGGGGCGCTCAAGGCCCTGGGCGTCGGCGTCCCCGAAAGCTTCGACGCGATCGGCTGGGGCCTGTTGCTGGCGCTGTTGCTGCTGGCCGCGCTGGACGCCGCGCGCCTGCGCCGCCTGCCCTCGCCACGCCTGCAACGGCAGATGCCCGGCAGCCTGGCCCTGGGCCGCTGGGGCGAAGTGCGCATCGAGCTGCAGCACGATTACCCGGACGAACTGCAGTTGCAGGTGTTCGACCATGTTCCGGACGGCGTGGGATTCGAACACCTGCCGCAGTCCATCACCCTGCAACCGGGGGAAAAAAGCGAACTGGGTTACCGCGTACGGCCCCTGCGCCGCGGGCATTTCACCTTCGAGCGCTGCGAAATCAGCCTGCCCAGCCCGCTGGGCCTGTGGTCGCAACGGCGCTACCTGGCACTCGACGACGCCACCCGGGTCTATCCCGACTTCGCCCGGCTCTACGGTGCACGCCTGCTGGCGGTGGATAACTGGCTCAGCCAGCTCGGCGTGCGCCAGCGCCAGCGGCGTGGTCTGGGCCTGGAGTTCAACCAGCTACGGGAATTTCGCGAAGGCGACAGCCTGCGCCAGATCGACTGGAAAGCCACCGCCCGGCAACGCACCCCGATCGCCCGGGAATACCAGGACGAACGCGACCAGCAGATCATCTTCATGCTCGACTGCGGGCGCCGCATGCGCAGCCAGGACGGCGAGCTGGCGCACTTCGACCACGCGCTCAATGCCTGCCTGCTGCTCAGCTACATGGCCCTGCGCCAGGGCGATGCGGTCGGTCTGAGCACCTTCGCCGGCGATCAACCGCGCTTCCTGTCGCCGGTCAAGGGCCAGGGCCAGCTCAACCTGCTGCTCAACGCGGTCTACGACCTGGACAGCAGCCAGCGGCCGGCGGACTACCAGGCCGCCGCCAGCCAGGTCCTGGCCCGGCAGAAGCGCCGCGCCCTGGTGGTGCTGGTCACCAACTTGCGGGATGAAGACGACGAGGAGTTGCTGACCGCGGTCAAGCGCCTGGGTCGCCAGCATCGGGTGCTGGTCGCCAGCCTGCGTGAGGAAATCCTCGACCAGTTGCGTCAGAGCCCGGTACAGACGCTGCCCGAAGCCCTCGCCTACTGCGGCACGGTCGACTACCTGAATGCCCGGGCCAACCTCCATGAGCGCCTCAACGCCCATGGGGTTCCCGTACTCGACGCGCGTCCAAGCGAACTCGGCGCCGAGCTGGTCAGCCGCTACCTCAGCTGGAAGAAAGCCGGGACCCTGTGAAACCGGAGGGCTCCCCGGCTACGCCGAAGCCTCCAACGGGTAAAAGCTGAAATAGTGCTGTAACGCATCCACCAGCTTCTGATACGCCTCGGGAGGTTCGGACAGGACAAACCCCGAGTCGTAATAGCCCGGCGTCACCTCTTCATGGGACCAGAGACAACGGGCATTCAGATCGATGAGCTGGACCGTGTCATCCGGTCCGGGGAGTTTCAATTGCAGCTGGAAGTCCGCATTCACCAATAACGGCAACTGGCTGATGAGCATCAGCCCGTCTTCGGAGACATTGCCCAGATACCCCATGGGCTTGTCGGTGAAGCGGTTGAACACCTTCAAAAAATACGGCAGCTGGTGCCGCTCGATTCGACGGTCGGTAGGCATGTTCGTGATCGCTATACAAGGCCATTCAGCATGACCGCGCTAGTGCTTCGGAGCAGGGCCAGCCGGCCCGCTCTCCCTTGGCCTCGGCGCGACGGCAGCGGATCGCCCTGTCGCATGACATCTACCGAGCCATGGTTTTCAACTCGAACGAATTGATGAAACTCAAACCATACCCCCCGAACTGTAGCTGAAAGCTGGCAGAGAGCCAGTTCATATTACAGCCTTCATCATAGGGCTGCCGGCCTGGGTTGGGCCGGGACTGCGCCGTCGGCGTGCCCCAACTGACGCAAGGTATCCAGGCGAGCCTGGGCCCGGTAGGCATATTCGCTGTAGGGGAACTGGGTGATGATGAACCGATAGGTCTGCGCCGCGTCGACGAACAGTTTCTGGCGCTCCAGGCACTGACCGCGCAACATCGACACTTCCGGCTGGACGTAGGGCCGGGTGCGGCTCTCACGGTCGACCTGGGACAGTTGCAGCATCACGTCTTCACAATTGCCCCGGTCATAGGAACGGTAGGCATTGTTCAGGTGGCTGTTCATCGACCAGCGGGTGCAACCGACGACACTGGCGGCCAAGACTAAAACGAGCAAAATTCGCATGGATATCTCCTGTTCTTGGCAGTGTATCGACCCGTCGGCGAAAATCTTCAGAGTGTTCGCCAAACAACATATCCGAAAAAAACTTCTTCGCCGAAAAGTAGTGCAAATGAACAATGACTACAGCACAGGACCATAGTAGCCTCTCGTTGCGCTTGAACTCAGGAGTCTCTGCATGTCCGTTCGTCGTACTAAAATCGTCGCCACACTGGGCCCGGCCAGCAACTCGCCGGAAGTTCTGGAACAGCTGATTCTGGCTGGCCTGGACGTCGCCCGCCTGAACTTTTCCCACGGTACCCCCGACGAGCACAAGGCTCGCGCCAAGCTGGTCCGCGACCTCGCCGCCAAGCACGGGCGCTTCGTCGCGCTCCTGGGTGACCTGCAGGGCCCGAAGATCCGTATCGCCAAATTCGCCAACAAGCGTATCGAGCTGAAGATCGGTGATCAATTCACCTTCTCCACCAGCCATCCGCTGACCGAAGGCAACCAGCAGGTCGTCGGTATCGACTACCCGGACCTGGTCAAGGATTGCGGCGTGGGCGACGAGCTGCTGCTTGACGACGGTCGCGTGGTCATGCGCGTCGACACCGCTACCGACACCGAACTGCGTTGCACCGTGACCATCGGTGGCCCGCTGTCGGACCACAAGGGTATCAACCGTCGCGGTGGCGGCCTGACCGCTCCGGCCCTGACCGAAAAGGACAAGGCCGACATCAAGCTCGCCGCTGAAATGGAAGTGGACTACCTCGCGGTCTCCTTCCCGCGTGACGCCGCCGACATGGAATACGCCCGCAAGCTGCGCGACGAAGCCGGCGGCACCGCCTGGCTGGTGGCGAAGATCGAGCGCGCCGAAGCCGTGGCCGACGACGAGACCCTCGACGGCCTGATCAAGGCCAGCGACGCCGTCATGGTTGCCCGTGGCGACCTCGGCGTGGAAATCGGCGATGCCGAGCTGGTGGGCATCCAGAAGAAAATCATTCTGCATGCGCGCCGCCACAACAAGGCCGTGATCGTTGCGACCCAGATGATGGAGTCGATGATCCAGAACCCGATGCCGACCCGTGCCGAAGTGTCCGACGTCGCCAACGCCGTGCTGGACTACACCGACGCCGTCATGCTGTCGGCCGAAAGCGCCGCCGGGGCCTACCCGCTCGAAGCCGTGCAGGCCATGGCCCGCATCTGTGTCGGCGCGGAAAAGCACCCGACCAGCAAGACCTCCAGCCACCGTATCGGCAAGGTCTTCGAAAGCTGCGACCAGAGCATCGCCCTGGCCGCCATGTACACCGCCAACCACTTCCCGGGCGTCAAGGCGATCATCGCCCTGACCGAAAGCGGCTACACGCCGTTGATCATGTCGCGGATCCGTTCGTCCGTGCCGATCTACGCGTTCTCCCCGCACCGTGAAACCCAGGCTCGCGCGGCGATGTTCCGTGGCGTCTACACCGTGCCGTTCGACCCGGCTTCGCTGCCGCCTGAGCAAGTCAGCCAGGCCGCAGTGGACGAGTTGCTCAAGCGTGGCGTAGTCGAGCAAGGCGACTGGGTCATCCTGACCAAGGGCGACAGTTACCACACCATCGGTGGCACCAACGGCATGAAGATCCTGCATGTCGGCGACCCCATGGTCTGAGTGACCTGACGCTGGACCCGAAGCCTCGCCGCAGTCTTGCCGCGAGGCTTTTTAATGCCTGGCAGAACCTCCCCTCGGCGTTCCGCTGCCTCAGCGCCTGGTCATGAAGCCCGAAAGCGCGGCAATCGCCTCCGGCGACCGCAGGCGCTGGACAAACAGCGCGCCCTCGGCCTCCACCACCTTGCGCAGTTGCTCGCGGTCCGGGGCCTTCATCAGTTCCTTGCTGATCTGCACCGCCGCCGGTGCCAGTTGCTCGAAACGCAGTGCCGCTTCCCTGGCCCTGGCCAGTGCCTCGGCACCACTGGACAAGGCCGCCGTCGCCAGCCCCCAGGCCGCCGCCTGTTCACCGCTGAAACCTTCGCCCAGGAGCAACAGCTCGGCAGCCCTGGCATGGCCGACCAGGCGTGGCAGCAACAGGCTGGAACCGAATTCGGGGCACAGGCCCAGGTTGACGAACGGCATCCGCAGGCGCGCATCGGCGCTGACATAGACCAGGTCACAATGCAGCAGCAAGGTCGTGCCGATCCCCACCGCCGGCCCCGCCACGGCGGCAATCAGCGGCTTGCGGCAGTCGAGCAGGCTGCGCATGAAATGGAACACCGGGCTGTCGAGGTCGCTCGGCGGCTCCTCGAGGAAATCGGCGATATCGTTGCCGCTGGTAAAACATTCTTCACTGCCACGGATCAGCACCGCCCTGATCGCCGGGTCTTCGTCGGCCTCGCGCAACGCCTGGCCCAACTGGCTGTACATGGCGCGGGTCAGGGCGTTCTTCTTGTCGGCACGGTTCAGGCGCAGGGTCAGCAGACCGCCTTCGCGCTCAATCACAATCGCGTCAGTCATCACGGCTCTCTTGTTGTGGGCTCTGTGTTTTTCGAAAGCGGGCGCTCAACCCCGCGGCAGGAACACATCCGCCAGCAGTTGATTACGCGGCAATCCGGCCAGGTACAGGCGCTTGGCAAAGGCTTCGACACTGGCCGGAGCACCACAGAGTAGAGCCAGGGTTTGTCGCGAGACAAGCCGCAGTTTGGCCAGAAACTCCGGCAGTTCGGCCCCGTCCAGGTATTCGACCGTGAGATTGTCATGGGCCGCGGCCAGTCCGGCCAGCTCGGCGGCCAGGTAGTGCTCATGGCGATCATGGGCCAGGTGCACCAGGCGGATCGGTCCTTCGTGACCCTGGCGCAAGGCTTCGCGCAGTACGCCCCACAACGGTCCGAGACCGGTGCCGGCCGCCAGCAGCCAGAGCGGTCGGGCATGCCAGTCGGGGTCGTAATGCAGGGCGCCGCCACGCAACTCGCCCAGGCGAATCACTTCGCCGATGCTGAAGCGCCGGGCCGCATCGACGAATTCGCCGGGCTGGCGGCAATCGAGGTGAAATTCCAGGTAGCGGTCTTCCTCGGGCAGGCTCGCCAATGAATAGGGACGCGCGACACCCAGGGTGGTCCACAGCACCAGATGCTGGCCGGCGCGATAACGCAGCGGACGTTCCGGCAACAGCCGCAGGCGCAGGACCGTCGGGCTCGGCCAGTCGAGTTCGGCGATATGGGCCGCGACCCCGTCCCGTAGCGGATCGAAGACTTCCAGGAGCAAGTCCTCCTGCACCTGGCACTGACAGGCCAGGCGCCAGCCACGCTCGCGCTGCACGGGGGTCAGGGCCTGCGGTTGCCTGTCCAGCGGTTCACCCTGCAGGCAATGCACCAGGCAGGCATGGCAACTGCCCGCCCGGCAACTGTAGGGCACCCTCACTCCGGCCTGGTTCAAGGCATCGAGCAGATTGCTGCCGATGGCCACCGACCAGGCCCGTTCACCGACCCGCAGCTCAGGCATCGCTGTATTCCCAGGCGGCGCAACAACGGTTGCGGCCGTCCCGCTTGGCGCGGTACAGCGCCTGGTCGGCACGCTGCAAGGCGTCATCGAGATCGTCGTCCTCGACCACCAGGGTCATGCCCACCGACAGGCTCAGGTTACTCACCGTCACGCCAACCAGCTCGACCTGGGTAAAGGCCAGGCGCAGTCGTTCGCAGCAGGCCGTCAGGCGCTCGGGATCGGCATTGGGCAACAGCAACACGAATTCTTCTCCACCATAACGGGCCAGCACATCGCCCTCGCGTACACAGGCGCCGGCCACGCCGGCAAAGGCCTGCAACACCTGGTCACCGGCCGCATGCCCATGGACGTCGTTGATGCGCTTGAAGTGATCCAGGTCGATCAGCGCCAGGCCGTGCACGGTGTCCGGGTCCATCAGTTCCAGCTCGCGGGAAGCCAGGCGCAGGAAGTGCCGACGATTATACAGGCCGGTCAGCTCGTCGGTGGCGACCAGGTCCTCCAGCTGGCGCATCATTCCGCGCAGGGTGTCCTGGTGGGCCTGCAGGGCAAACCGCCGCTGGCGCATGCGTTGCCGGGAGGCCTGGACATAACTGGCATACAGGCACAGCCACACCAGCACCACGAACAGCACGCTGACCTGCAGCGCCGCCAGTCCGGGATCGGGCAGCCGGAACTGATAGCCTTCCCACAGATTCAGGGCGGCAAAGCTGAAGAACACCAGCACCGCGCAACGCACGAATTTGCGGCGCGGCAGATGAAACAGGCCGAACAGCAGCACCAGCGGGTAAAACACCAGGAAGGTGCCGCGGGCGTGCTCGAGATTGGCCATCATGTAGGTCTGCCAGCCCAGTCCCAGCAATACCTGGAACTCGGTCAGGCTCGGATCGCGAAAGCGCAGATTGCGGCCACTGAAAAACAGCCAGCCGAGTCCACCCTGGCTGGCGATCACCAGGCCGGTACTGATCAGGCCCGTGGTGACGCTGGCACGGTAGTGGTCGGTGAAAATCGCCGCCCAGACCAGCAGCAATGCCAGTACATACGTACCGGCAGCCAGGGCAAAGCGTTTGCGTAACAGACTCTGTATGGCTTTATGGGTCAATCTATGACTCACCGTGCGCTGAGGGCTCAAGGGGTTTCCTTCCCGTACAGGCCACTTGCCACTCTAGTGATCTGGATCAAAAATGACTATTCAATTTTTTACAACTAGTACAGCTTTTGCTGTACGAGCACGCAAGAACGATGCCTGCCGCCACCCGACCATGGTTTGACCACTGACGGATGTGCCCGGCAGCCGGGCGGGTTATACTGCCGCGCCTTTTTTGTGCCGGTCCTGCGTGCCCGGCCAGCCTCAAAAGATGTTTTCGACAGACCGGATGCACCCAGGTCGCAAACACCTTACTTAAATGTTCCCGTCTTTATAGAGGAGCGCGACCCATGACCGTGATCAAGCAAGACGACCTGATACAGAGCGTTGCTGACGCCCTTCAGTTCATTTCCTACTACCACCCCGTGGACTTCATCCAGGCCATGCACGAGGCCTACCTGCGGGAAGAGTCGCCGGCCGCCCGTGACTCCATGGCACAGATCCTGATCAACTCGCGCATGTGCGCCACCGGCCACCGGCCGATCTGCCAGGACACCGGGATCGTCACCGTTTTCGTCCGCGTCGGCATGGACGTGCGCTGGGATGGCGCCACCATGGGCCTGGACGACATGATCAACGAAGGCGTGCGTCGCGCTTACAACCTGCCGGAAAACGTCCTGCGCGCCTCGATCCTGGCCGACCCGGCCGGTGCCCGCAAGAACACCAAGGACAACACCCCGGCGGTCATCCACTACTCCATCGTCCCGGGCAACACCGTGGAAGTGGACGTGGCGGCCAAGGGCGGCGGTTCCGAGAACAAGTCGAAGATGGCCATGCTCAACCCGTCCGACTCGATCGTCGACTGGGTCCTCAAGACCGTGCCGACCATGGGTGCCGGCTGGTGCCCACCGGGCATGCTCGGCATCGGCATCGGCGGCACCGCGGAGAAAGCCGCGGTGATGGCCAAGGAAGTGTTGATGGAATCCATCGACATCCACGAGTTGAAGAAACGTGGACCGTCCAGCCGCATCGAAGAAATGCGCCTGGAGCTGTTCGAGAAGGTCAACCAGCTGGGCATCGGTGCCCAGGGCCTGGGCGGCCTGACCACCGTGCTCGACGTGAAGATCATGGACTACCCGACCCACGCCGCTTCCCTGCCGGTGTGCATGATCCCCAACTGCGCTGCCACCCGTCACGCGCACTTCGTGCTCGATGGTTCCGGCCCGGCCTCGCTGGAAGCGCCACCGCTGGACGCCTACCCGGAAATCGTCTGGGAAGCCGGTCCGTCGGCCCGTCGCGTCAACCTCGACACCCTGACCCCGGAAGACGTGCAGAGCTGGAAGCCGGGCGAAACCGTCCTGCTCAACGGCAAGATGCTCACCGGTCGCGATGCTGCGCACAAGCGCATGGTGGAAATGCTGAACAAGGGTGAAACCTTGCCGGTGGACCTCAAGGGTCGCTTCATCTACTACGTCGGCCCGGTTGACCCGGTGCGCGAGGAAGTCGTCGGCCCAGCCGGTCCGACCACCGCCACGCGCATGGACAAGTTCACCCGGCAGATCCTCGACCAGACCGGCCTGCTGGGCATGATCGGCAAGTCCGAGCGCGGCCCGACCGCCATCGAAGCGATCAAGGACCACAAAGCCGTGTACCTGATGGCCGTGGGTGGCGCTGCCTACCTGGTGGCCCAGGCGATCAAGAAATCCAAGGTCGTCGCCTTTGCCGAACTGGGCATGGAAGCGATCTACGAGTTCGAGGTCAAGGACATGCCGGTCACGGTCGCCGTCGATGCCAAGGGCGAATCGGTGCACATCACCGGCCCCGCGATCTGGCAGAAGAAAATCAGCGACAGCCTGGCGGTAGAAGTGCAGTAACGGCTTCTGTTGCAGGAAAAGAGGCGGCCCGGTTGATCCGGGCCGCCTTTTTTATGCCCGGAAAACAGCACCGTGGCGAAATACCAGTTCCTACAAGGGCCGTGCCGGACACAGAACCGGCGTGTGACACCTCACCCTGTGGGAGCCGGCTTGCCGGCGATGGCAAACGATCAAGCGCCGCAAGACTCGCGACCCCGTCACCGGCAATCCAGCGCACCCACAGCCACTACCGCCCGCAGGCGTTCGCGCAGCCAGCCCAGCGCCTGATCGCCATCACGACGCTGGTGCCAGACAAAAATGAAATCGAACGGCGCAATCTCGAAGGGCGGCGGCACTACCACCAGCCGCTCCTGATCGATATGGCGCAAGTTGCGCGAGGCGACGGTCAGGATCAGGTCCGTGCCCGCAATCAACTGCGGCGCCACGCTCCAGTGCGGCAGGCTGAGCGCCACGCGCCGACGCTGGTGCATCGCGCTCAGGGCCCGCTCGATTTCCGCCGTGCCGCTGCCACGCATTTCCAGCAGTACATGGGGCCGCGCCAGATAATCGGACAGATCGAGCCCGCCCCCGGCCGACAGACTGTCCCGATCCACCAGGCAGGCATAGTGCTCGCTGAACAGATGGGCACTGCGCAACTCCGGCGAAAAGTCCGGGAACACCCCGGTGGCCGCATCGATATCGCCATTGAGCAACAGTTCCAGCATCCCCTCGCGACTGGCCTGGGTGATCTGCAGGTCAATGCCCGGCGCCTCCCGCCGCAACACCCGCACCAGCCCCGGCAACAACAGGGCGGCGCCATAGTCGGACATCGCCAGCCGGAACGTGCGTCGGGCCGACGCCGGATCAAAGCCTTGCGGGGCCAGCAGGTCCTGCACCCGACCCAGGGCATCGCGCAACGGCAACGCCAGTTCCAGCGCCCGGGCGGTCGGCACCAGGCCGCCGCCGACACGCACCAGCAAGGGATCACCGAGCAAATCGCGCAAACGGCCCAGGGCATGGCTGACCGCCGGCTGGCTCAGGTGCAGGCGCTCGGCGGCACGGGTCACGTGTTGTTCGGCGAGCAGGGCGTCGAGGATCACCAGCAGGTTGAGATCGATACGACGAAGATCATTCATTCGCTGCATACTCTTGATATTTTCTTCGAATTTAAATTTGCCCGGCGAATACCTTAGAGTCCAGCAAAACCTGTTGGAGAACGATCATGAACACCTTGAATTGGCTCGGGCTGCTGGCCCTGGCGGCGCTAGCCGGCGCGGTGGTGCCGTTCCAGAGCGCGGTCAACGCGAACCTGGGCCGGGGCCTCGGACATCCGCTGTGGGCAACGCTGGTCTCGCTGCTGGTGAGCATGGCCGTACTGCTGCCGACGATGCTCGCCCTGCGCCTGCCCTTCCCCGACCTGGAATTTGCCGCCCGGGCTCCCGCCTGGATCTGGCTCGGCGGCCTGTTCGGTGTGTGTTTCGTCGCCCTGGCGGTACTGCTGGTGCCCAGGCTGGGAACGGGCGGCTTTATCGCCCTGGCCCTCGCCGGGCAAGTGGCGGCCTCGCTGCTGCTGGATCACTTCGGCCTGTTCGGCCTGCAGGCACGCCCTCTCGACACGCCGCGGCTGATCGGCGCGGCCCTGCTGATCGCCGGGGTGGTGACGATCCAGCTCGGCAGCGCTCCCGGCCGGCCCGTCGCCCAACTGCCCACGTCAGCGGCGGGCAATGCTCAGTCGGCCTGATGCCGGTCGAGGCTGCGCAGTTTCTGTGGCAGCCCCCACAACAGCAATCCGGCGGCGATCAGGCTGGTGACGCCGATGACGTAGAGCGCCGGCGTCGTGCTGCCGCTGAGGTCCTTGATCCGTCCGACCATGACCGGGCTGATGATGCCGCCGAACTGCCCCAGGGTATTGATCACCGCGATACCGCCCGCCGCACCGGCACCCGCGCCGGCCAGCAGCTTCGGCGGCAAGGTCCAGAAGGTCGGGATCGACGCGATGATCCCGGCTCCCAGCAGGCTCAGGGCAACGATCAGGAACACCGTGTGATCGGCGAAGATTCCCGCACAGAAGAAGCCGATCGCCCCCAGCACCACCAGCCCGCAGACAAACTTGCGACGCTCGCCACTGGCGTCGGACAGGCGTCCCACCACCACCATGCTGATCGCCCCGCAGATATAGGGGATGGCCGTGAGCAAGCCGATCATCACCGGGCTCTGGGTGCCCGCGCTGCGAATCAGTTGCGGTGCCCAGAAGTTCAGGCCATAGGAAGCGACCTGGATCAGGAAGTAGATCAGCCCCAAGGTCAGGAAACCGGGAATGCGTAGCGCCGCCAGCAGCGAACTGCCTCCCTGGTGCGGCTCATGCTGGGCAATACGGCTCGACAGCAGGGTCTTCTCCGCCGGTGTCAGCCAGTGGGCATCGTCGATACGGTCCTTGAGCAGGGTCAGCACCAACAGGCCGAGACCGATGCAAGGCAGGCCGCCGAGCAGGAACAACCAGTGCCAGCCGCGCATCTGCAACACACCGTCGAGGTGTTCCAGCACCAGCCCGGAGAACGGCGCGCCCACCAGGCCGGCGAACGCCGAGGCGAGAAACAGCATCGAGGTGATACGTCCGCGATAGTGCTGGGGGAACCACAAGGTCAGGTAATACAGCACACCCGGGGCGAAACCGGCCTCCATCGCGCCGATGACAAAACGCAGGGCATAGAACTGCCATTCGCTGTTGACGAAGACCATCGCTGCCGTCGCCAGTCCCCAGGACATCATGATCCGGGCGATCCAGCGGCGCGCGCCGACCTTGTAGAGCATCATGTTGCTCGGCACTTCGAACAGCACATAGCCGACCACGAACAGCCCCGCGCCCAATCCGTAGGCGGTGTCGCTGAGGCTCAGGTCGGCCTGCAACTGGAACTTGGCGAAGCTGATATTGATCCGGTCGAAGAAAGCGAACAGGTAGCAGACCATGATCAGCGGCATCAGTCGCCAGGCGACCTTGCTGACCAGGGCTTTTTCGGCAGTGTGCATAACGGCGGGGCTCGCGCCCGCCTCCAGGACATTGAGGCTCATGGTATTTCTCCAGGCGGACTGCCCGTGGGTGTCCGATTGTTTTTGTTGTCTGGTGATGATTGTCTGAAGCAGGTGCCGCTATGACCCGGCGCCGAAGTCCGGGAGCGGATGCAGGTCGCAATTGCGTCCGGCCTTGGCCACCTGGCCGGGCAGTTCGTGTCCGAGCAACGCCGGCAGGCGACGGGAGATCGCCAGCAGCGCCGGCAGGTCGATCCCGGTGTCGATGCCCATCTCGTCGCACAGGTTGACCAGATCCTCGGTACAGATATTGCCCGAGGCCCCGGGGGCGAAAGGGCAGCCGCCGAGCCCGCCGACCGCGGCGTCGAAACGCCGGGCCCCGGCCTCATACGCGGCCAGCACGTTGCACAGGCCCAGGCCACGGGTATTGTGGAAATGCAGGGTCAGGGCCTTGGCCGGCAGACGGCCGAGCACACGCTTGACCAGCCGCTCGACCTGACGCGGATTGGCCATGCCGGTGGTGTCGGCCAGGGTGATGCCCTGCATGCCCATTTCCAGGTAGGTATCGACGATCCGCACCACGCGGTCTTCGTCGATGGCACCTTCGAACGGACAGCCGAAGCTGGTGGCGATGCTCGCGTTCAGCAGCACCGTCTCGCCGCGAACCCGTTCGATGACCGTCGCGAAGGCCGCCAGCGAGGCCTCGCAACTCATGCGCATATTGGCCCGGTTGTGGCTCTGGCTGGCGGACATCACCAGGTTCAGTTCATCGGCGCCGGCCGCCAGGGCCCGCTCGGCCCCTTTCAGGTTCGGCACCAGCGCCACGTAGATCACGCCCGCCTGGCGACGAATGCCGCGAAAGACGGCTTCGCCATCGCGCAGCGCCGGGATCGCCCTGGGCGAGACAAAGGAACCGCCTTCGATCCGCGAGAAGCCGGCCAGCGACAGTTCGTCGATCAAGGCGATCTTGTCGACGGTTTCGACCCAGCTCGGTTCGATCTGCAAACCGTCGCGGGGCGAGACTTCCTGGACCACCAGGCGTTCGGAAAAATCGCGGATCATTGCACCACCCCTTCGGCTTTCAGGCGTTCGATATCGGCCTCGATCAGGCCCAGGCCCTGGAGAATGTCATGGGTATGCTGGCCCAGGCTCGGCCCCTGCCAATTCACCACGCCCGGTGTCTCGGACAGTTTCGGCACGATGCCTGGCATTTTCACCCGGGTACCGCCAGGCAATTGCGCATCCAGCAGCATGTCGCGGGCCTGGTAATGGGGATCGGCGACGATATCGGCCACGGAATAGATCCGTCCGGCCGGCACCTCGGCGTCCTGCAGGGCCAGCAGCACATCGTCGATCGGCAGGCTGCTGGTCCAGTGGGTGATCGCCGCGTCCAGCAACCCGCTCTGTGCCGCCCGGCCATCGTTGTGGGCGAACTGCGGCGCCTCGGCCAGGTCGGGGCGGCCGATCACGTTCATCAGGCGCTTGTAGATCGGGTCGCTGTTGCCGGCGATCACTACATAGGCGCCATCAGCGGTCAGGTAGGTATTGGACGGAGCGATGCCGGGCAAGGCTCCCCCCGTACGCTCACGGACATGGCCGAGCAGGTCGTATTCCGGCACCAGGCTTTCCATGACATTGAACACGCTTTCGGCCAGGGAGACATCGACCACCTGCCCTTCACCCTGGCCGGTCTTGACCCGCAACAGCGACATCAGCGCGCCGATGACACCGTGCAACGAGGCCAGGGAATCGCCGAGACTGACCCCGACCCGCGCCGGTGGCGAACCGGGCGTGCCGGTGGTGTAGCGGATCCCGCCCATGGCTTCGCCGATGGCGCCGAATCCGGGACGGTCGCGATAGGGGCCGGTCTGGCCATAGCCGGAAATGCGCACCAGGGTCAGCCCGGGATTGAGGGCGTGGAGCACGTCCCAACCGAGACCGAGTTTCTCCAGGGCGCCGGGACGCAGGTTTTCGATCAGCACGTCGGCATCGGTCGCCAGTTGCTTGACCAGTTCGATGCCTTGCGCCGACTTGAGATTCAGCGCCAGGGATTTCTTGTTCCGCGATTGCAGGTACCACCAGAGCGAGGTGCCTTCGTGGAGCTTTCGCCACTTGCGAAGCGGATCGCCCTGGCCGATGGATTCGATCTTGATCACCTCGGCGCCGAACTCGCCGAGCATGCGCGCCGCGAAGGGCGCCGCAATCAGCGTGCCGATCTCGATCACCTTGATTCCGCTCAGGGGAGCAGTCATCACCGGTACCTCACTTTCTTGGAATTTGCAGCCAAGGCTAGTGGAGCACGGGGTGTTGAATCCAACCTTCACTCGGCAAGCTTCGTTCGCGAAACGCGAAAGCTCGGGAGCAGGAACGTTCAGTCCGGCGCCTTCAGGTGCTCGAACAACAAACGGCTCACCGGCGACAACGCCGTCTCATCCCGGGCCACCAGGATCAGGCTGCGCGTGGACCATTCGTCGTTGAGCGGCACGGCGTGCAAGCCCAGGGCCCGACCGAACAGCTCATAGGCCTTCAGCGGCAGGATGCCGATGCCCATGTTCGCCTGGACCATCCGGCACATGGCATCGAAGCCCGGCACATGGATCCGCAGGCGCAGCACCTTGCCCGCCGCGCGGGCCGCCGCATGGGTGCGCATATTGATCGAACTGGCCGAATGCAGGCCGACGTGATCGCTGTCCAGCGTCTCGGCGAACGCCAGTTCCTCGCGGTCCGCCAGCGGATGATCGGGCAGCATCAGCACCACCAGCCGGTCGTGCCGGTAGAGCACGCTGGGCAGGCTGCGCACATCGGTGTCGCAGGAACAGACGCCGAGATCGGCCACGCCGTCGAGCACGCCTTGCACCACGCCATTGCTGGGACGCTCTTCGAGATCGACCTTCACCTGCGGATGGCGCGCGGAGAAGTCCCGCAGGTCTTCCGGCAGGAACTGGATGATCGCCGAAAGATTGGCCAGCATGCGCACATAACCGCGCACACCCTGGGTGTGCTCACCCAGTTCCAGGCCCATTTTCTCGACGTTGAACAACATCTGCCGGGCGTGATGCAGCAAGGTTTCCCCGGCCGGCGTCAGCGCCATGCCCTTGGCCTGGCGCACGAACAGACCGACACCCAGCGCCTCTTCCAGCTCCATCAGGCGCTTGCTCGCCGCCGACACGGCGATGGCCTCGCGGGCCGCCGCGCGGGTCAGGGTGCCTTCTTCGTGCACGGCGACGAACAGTTGCAGGGTGATCAGGTCCAGGCGGCGGATCAGGCTTTTTTGCAGCATGGCAGGCTCGGCGGCGGCTCAATCGAAGTGCCGAGGATATCGCCCTTTCAGCCCCGTGCTGAGAGTTGATTGATCGCCCGGGGATCGAGGATCGCCTGCGGCGCGCCCTGGCGGGCCACCGCCAGCATCGCCCGGCCAACGGTTTCGGTGGTCTGGATGATGTCCGGCCACAAGCGCCGCAGCAGGCTGATCAACGGTCCGGCGACACTGTAGACCGTCTGGTACAGCGGGGTCTTGGAGCGCACGCCGTGCAGCGGCTGGATCGCCCCGGGACGCATCAGGTACACCGCCTTGAACGGCAGGCGCTGCAAGGCGTTCTCGGTGCGCCCCTTGACCCGCGCCCACATGCTGCGGCCCTTTTCACTGCTGTCGGTGCCCGCGCCGGTGACATAGACAAACGTCATGTCCGGGTTGAGCCGCGACAAGGTCGTCGCGGCCGCCATCGTCAGGTCGTAGGTCACCCGGGTGTACTGCGCCTCGTCCAGGCCCAGCGCGGAAACACCGAGGCAGAAGAAGCAGGCATCGAAGCCCTGCAACTCGGCCTCGATGCCGTGGTAGTCGAACAGGTCGGCGTGTACCACCTGGCTGAGCTTGCCATCGACCTGGCTCACCGGCGTACGACCGATGACCCGGACCTGCCGCACATCATCGGCCAGCAGGCATTCACGCAGGACACCCTGGCCGACCATGCCGGTCGCACCGAACAACAGAATCTTCATGGACGACCTCTCAATGGGTTGGAAATGCCGGCAGTTCCACAGGTGCACTGTAGTCGGCGGCGCGACTGACCTCCAGCCAGCGCTCACCCGCCTCGGCGCGCGCGGTCTCGGCCTGCGCGCAGTACTGCAGCGCATCGTTGCCGATCAACAGGTGCAACGGCAGTTGCTCGTGATAGGCCAGCTTGAGCAGGATCTGCGCGATACGATCGGGATCGCTCGGCTCATTGCCGGCATAGGCACCGAGCAACTCCTTGATCGCACCGACGCTCTCGGCGTAGTCGTCGATGATCGACGGCGTACCCTGGCCGGCGCGTACCGCCCAGTTGGTGCGCATGCCACCCGGTTCGATAGCACAGATCCTGATGCCCAGCGGCGCCACTTCCTGCGCAACCACTTCGGTGAAACCGCCCACCGCCCACTTCGCCGCCTGATAGGCGCTGAGGCCGGGCATGCCCAGGCGACCGCCCACGGAGGAGATCTGCAGGATGTGCCCGCTGCGTTGTGCGCGCATCACCGGCAAGGCCGCCCGGGTCATGTTGACCACGCCGAAGAAATTGGTCTCGACCTCGGCGCGGAACGCTTCGGCTTCGGTCTGCTCGAAGGGCGCGAGATGACCGTAGCCGGCATTGTTGACCAGCACATCGAGGCGCCCGAACGTATCGACCGCGACCTGCACCGCGGCCTGCGCCGCTGCCGCGTCCGTGACATCCAGGGCCACCAGCCGCACCTGGTCGCCATAGCGCGCCACCAGGTCGTCCAGGCGCTGTGGATCACGCGCCGTCGCCACCAGGCGTTCCCCTGCCGCCAGCACTGCCTCGGCAATATTGCGACCCAGGCCGCTGGCACTTCCGGTAATCAACCAGACTTTGGACATTATCGTACTCCTGCTTTGCGTTGAGATAATTTATGAGTGAGCACTCACTCATTTTAAATATAAGAAAAAGCCTCGCCTATTCCTTGGCAGTGGCACTCCAGAACGCCTGGAAACCGGTTTCGGCATAACGTTCGGCCTGGTCGGGTTCGCGGCGGATGAAATCGATGGTGGTGTCGGCCAGGGCGCCCATGATCGCCGCGACAAAGGCCGCCGGCTGATCGCGGAACAGACCGCTGGCGATGCTCTCCTGCATCATCGCGTTGACCTCGCAGAAGTCCTGCATGCCGAGCAGCTTGCTCTGCTCGGTGACCTGCGCGGACATCCCGAGCAAGGCCACCACCTTGCGCTTGTGCGGCTCGGCCACGCCCCAGTCGACATAGCTCTGCCAGGCATGGCGGGCACGCTTCTTCACCGTTTCCGTGCGCGGATAGCCGGGCATCATCACGTCACGCAACTCGGCCTTGAGATGCAGGTAGAGTTCGTTGAGCAACACGTCCTTGGAACTGAAGTAGTTGAACAGCGTGCCCTCGGCGACACCGGCGAGCCTGGCGATCTTCAGCGTCGGACAACCCAGGCCCTGCTCGGCGAACACCTCGATGGCGGCGCTGAGGATGGCGTTGCGTTTGTCGGTGCTTTTCGGACGGGCCATGGATCGGGGAGTGCTCGGGCAATAAATGAGTAATTACTCAATTAAACCCGCAAAGGTTTTTATTTGCAAGTGCCAACGAGATGAACGGTGTTTGTACCACGTCACGTGCGCTGGTGAATGCGCTGACGCCTTCGTGGGCAAGCCCACTCCCACAGGGGAACGCGATCAACTGTGGGAGCGGGCTTGCCCGCGAAAGATCCTGAAGGCTGGAACGATCTGCAACTAGAACGCGCTGCGGAAGATCTCTTCGATCTGCCGCTGATCGGCCGCCCGCGGGTTGGTCAGGCCACAGGCGTCCTTCAGGGCATTGGCCGCCAGCACCGGGATATCCTGCAATTTGGCCCCCAGCTCACGCAGGCCGGCCGGAATCTCGACGTCCCCGGACAGGCTGCGGATCGCCACGATGGCCGCCTGGGCGCCCTCTTCCGCGCTCAACCCGGCAACCTCCGCACCCAGCGCTCGCGCCACATCGCTCAGCCGTTGCGGGCATACCGCCGCATTGAAAATCTGCACATGGGGCAACAGCACCGCATTGCACACGCCGTGGGGCAAGTCATAGAAACCGCCCAATTGGTGCGCCATGGCATGGACGAATCCCAGGGAGGCATTGTTGAAGGCCATGCCCGCCAGGAACTGCGCATAGGCCATGTTCTCCCGGGCCTTCAGGTCGCTGCCGTCGCGCACCGCCAGGCGCAAGTTGGCGCTGATCAACTCGATGGCCTTGATCGCGCAGGCATCGGTGATCGGTGTCGCCGCCGTCGAGACATAGGCCTCCACCGCATGGGTCAGGGCATCCATGCCGGTGGCCGCCGTCAGCCCCTTGGGCATGGCGACCATCAGCGCCGGGTCGTTGACCGACAGCAGCGGCGTGACATTGCGGTCGACGATGGCCATTTTCACGTGCCGCGACTCATCGGTGATGATGCAGAAGCGGGTCATTTCGCTGGCGGTACCGGCGGTGGTATTGATCGCGATCAGCGGCAGTTGTGGCCTGGCCGAACGGTCGACACCTTCGTAGTCGCGGATATGCCCGCCGTTGGTGGCGCACAGGGCGATGCCCTTGGCGCAGTCGTGGGGCGAACCGCCGCCCAGGGACACCACGCAATCGCAGCCGGCATCCTTCAGCACGGCCAGTCCTTTCTCGACGTTGTCGATGCTCGGATTGGGCCTGGCGCCGTCGAAGATCAGCGAATCGATGTCCTGCATCGCCAGCAACTCGGCGATCCGCGTCGCCACGCCCGCCCTCGCCAGCCCGGCATCGGTCACGATCAGCGCCTTGCGAAAACCGTAGTTGCGGATGGCATTCATCGCTTCGTCCAGACAGTCGATGCCCATGATATTCACGGCGGGAATGAAAAATGTGCTGCTCATGGCGAGTCCTCTTGGCGTTGACGGGGCTTGCCTGCCCCACGAGGCTCAGAGCATCGACCGGTTATCCGTGGGCGTTGTTGATCTGGCTCAACGCCGGGTCGTGATAAAGTCGCCGCCTGTCCACCTTTTGCCTTGAGACGACGAATAGCGATTATGGAATTCCAGGAATTTGACGCCGAACTTGAAGACTGGAACGCCCTGCGCGCCGAGATCCCCTTCAAGGGGCTGCTGATCGGCAACGGGGCGAGCCTGGCGGTGTGGCCGAAGTTCTCCTACGACTCGTTGTTCGAGAAGGCCCAGAGCACCCGTAACCGCCCGCTGGGGTTGAGTGAGCTGGCGGTGTTCAAGGCCCTGGACACCAGCAACTTCGAACAGGTGCTCAGTGCGCTGAAGAGCACCATCAAGGTCAATGCCGCCCTGACCATCAACTCGTCGTCACCGCGCAATCGCTACTTCGCGATCAAGGAAGCGCTGATCCATGCGGTGCGCTCGGTGCACATCCCGTGGAAGTTCGTCGAACCCGGCAGCCTGGCGCGGATCAACGCCGAACTGGGCAACTACCAGACGCTCTATTCCACCAACTATGACCTGCTCAACTATTGGGCGATCATGCAGGCGCCGCAGTCGTTCAAGGACCTGTTCTGGAACGCCGACGCGACCTTCGACCTGGGCAATACCGCAACCCAGGGCACGCGCATCCTCTACCTGCACGGCGGCCTGCACCTGGTGAAGAATCTCGATGGCAGCACGCGCAAGTTGCTGTCCTCGGAAAGCACCCTGCTCGGCAGCTTCGCCATCAACACCCTCGGCGATGTGCCGCTGTTCGTCAGCGAAGGCAGTGCCGAAGACAAGCTCAAGGCGATCCGCAACTCGGACTACCTGGCGTACTGCTACGGCCAACTGAGCGAGCACCAGGGCGCCCTGTGCGTCTTCGGCCACGACCTCGGCGAACAGGACCAGCACATCGTCCAGGCCCTGCACGACGCCCGCATCCAGACCCTGGCGATCTCGATCCATCCGCGCAGCAAGGCGTTCATCCAGCACCAGAAACGGCGCTTCGCGAAACTGTTCGTCGGCCGCGACGTGACCTTGCGCTTCTTCGATGCCAAGAGCCACCCGCTGGGCAGCCCGCAGCTGCTGGTCACCCCCGAGGACTGAGACTTCCCCGGTCACTCCTCGCGGCTGTGCACCACCACCAGCAACTCGGCCTGCTCTTCGCCCACCGAGCGCAGGCGATGGGGTTTCTGGGCGTTGAAATGCAAGGCATCGCCGCGCTCGAGAATCACCCGTTCGGTCATGAAGTCCACTTCGACGCGGCCTTCATGGACGAACAGGAACTCTTCGCCGAGGTGCTCCTTGAAGCGCTTGTCGGTGAATTCCCTGGGCGGATAGATGATGAACGGCAGCAACGTGCGCTCGCTGACCTGGTGGGCCAGCACCGCATAACCCGGCGCCTGCGCATCAGTGCCCAGGGACTGGCGCTGCCCACGGCGCACCAGGCTGTAGCTGTCGAGGCTGACACTGTCTTCGCTGAACAACTCCTCGACCTTGACGTTCAACGCCTTGGCCAGTTTCAACGCGGCCGCAATCGACGGCGTGTTCAAGCCGCGCTCGACCTTCGACAGGTAACTCTTGGTCATGCCGGATTTCTCGGCCAATGCCTCAAGGGTTACGCCAAGTTTTTTTCTCAATAATTTCAAACGGATAGACATGCGCAGCGATTAATCCAGCAGAAAGCCAGCGAATTCGTCTTGCCAATGACACTTTGTGTCATATAGCCTCTTTAGTGTCATCCGCTTTCCCACCCACGACCTTGCGAGCAACGGAGGGTTGGCAGATCCGACGTCCCTCGACATGACACAGGACCCCGATATGGCCAAGACATTAGCACTGCCCAAGGACCAGTTGGTCAAGCAGGCCCTGAACCAGATGCAGAACACCCTGGCGGATAATACGTGGACTGACCGGCAAAAGCTGGCCCTGACCTGCCGCATCCTCTTCGAGAACGGCCACGACTCGGGCCTGGCCGGGCAGATCACCGCGCGCGGACCGCAGCCCGGCACCTACTACACCCAGCAACTGGGCCTGGGCTTCGATGAGATCAGCGCCAGCAACCTGCTGCTGGTCAACGAAGACCTGGAAGTCCTCGAAGGCCAGGGCATGCCCAACCCGGCCAACCGTTTCCACAGTTGGGTCTACCGCGCCCGGCCGGATGTGAACTGCATCATCCACACCCATCCGACCCACGTCGCCGCGCTGTCGATGCTTGAAGTGCCGCTGGCGGTCTCGCATATGGACCTCTGCCCGCTCTACGAGGACTGCGCGTTTCTCGAAGCCTGGCCCGGCGTGCCGGTGGGCAACGAGGAAGGCGAAATCATCAGCGCCGCCCTCGGTGACAAACGGGCGATCCTGCTCTCCCACCACGGCCAGCTCTCCACCGGCGCGAGTATCGAGGAGGCCTGCGTCATCGCCCAACTGATCGAGCGTGCGGCCAGGTTGCAACTGCTGGCCATGGCTGCCGGCACGATCAAGCCGATCCTGCCGGAACTGGGTCGTGAAGCCCATGACTGGATCTCCCGGCCCAAGCGCCATGCCACGGCCTTCAACTACTACGTTCGGCAGAACCTGCGCCAGCACGCCGATTGCCTGAACTGAGCGTCCCTGCCCGATAACCTGCTCTCAATCCCGGAGACCCACATGACTACCCCTGCTATCCACGGCATCATCGGCTACCCCGTCACGCCCTTCAGCGCCGACGGCGAACACCTCGACCTCGACGCACTGGGACGTGGCATCGACCGCCTGATCGAAGGCGGCGTACACGCCATCGCGCCCCTCGGTAGCGCCGGTGAAGGCGCCTACCTGAGCGATGCCGAATGGGACACCGTGGCCGAATTCAGCCTGGCCCATATCGCCCGGCGCGTACCCACCGTGGTCAGCGTGTCCGACCTGACCACCACCAAGGCCGTGCGCCGCGCCCGCTTCGCCGAGGCCAGGGGCGCCGATGCGGTGATGGTGCTGCCGACGGCCTACTGGAAGCTCGGCGAAGGGGACATCCTCGCCCACTACCAGGCCATCGGCGCCAGCATCGGCGTGCCGATCATGCTCTACAACAACCCGGCCACCAGCGGCACCGACATGTCGGTGGAACTGATCCTGAGGATCGTCCGCGCCGTGGAGAACGTGACCATGGTCAAGGAGAGCACCGGCGATATCCAGCGCATGCACAAGCTGCACCTGCTCGGCGAAGGCCAGGTGCCGTTCTACAACGGTTGCAATCCGCTGGCACTGGAAGCCTTCTGCGCCGGCGCGGTGGGCTGGTGCACGGCGGCGGCGAACCTGATCCCGCAGCTCAACGGCGCGCTGTACCAGGCGGTGCAGGACAACGACCTGCAACGGGCCCGGGCCCTGTTCTACCGGCAACTGCCGCTGCTGGAGTTCATCCTCAAGGGCGGCTTGCCCGCCACGGTCAAGGCCGGACTGCGCCTGACCGGCCTGGAAGCGGGCGAGCCACGCCGGCCGGTGTCGCCACTGAACGAGGCCGGCCGGAAATCATTGCAAGGGATGCTCGACAGCCTGCGCGAAGACTGAGCCGACAGCCGTGCCGGCGGGGCTGCCCGCTCAGGTCCGCCGGGACGCGGCAAAATGGCGATTCTCGACCCGCCGCAGTCCGAGGTTTTCCCTCAGGCTGCGGCCTTCGTATTGCCGCCGGAACAATCCCCGGCGCTGCAACTCCGGCACCACCAGCCCGACAAAATCGTCGATGGCCCCCGGCAGATGGGTAAACAGCACATTGAAGCCATCCGCCGCATCCTCCTCGTACCAGGTGGCCAGTTCGTCGACGATCTGCGCGGGCGTGCCCACCAGTACCTTGTGTCCGCTGGCCGACAGGCTGCGCAGCAATTGCGCCACGGTCGGCCGCTCGCGTCGAATCAGCTCGATCACCAGTTGCTGGCGACTTTTATGCCGCTCGGTCGACGGCACTTCGTCCGGCAACGGCACCCGTGCCTGCAGAGGCAATGACGACAGGTCGAGCCCCAGGTCCAGCAGGTAGGACAGGCCCTTGAGCTGCGCCTGGGGATCGACCAGGCTTTGCAGGTAGTCGTGTTTTTCCTCGGCCTCGCTCAAGGTCCGCCCCACGGTCGGCGAGATCCCCGGGAAGATCTTCAACGCCTCGGCGGTCCGCCCATACCGCGCCAGGCGGCCTTTCAGGTCGGCATGGAATCCCTGCGCTTCCCGCAGGGTCTTCTGCGCGGTAAACACTAACTCCGCGGTACGCGCCGCCAGTTCCCGACCGGCTTCGGAAGAGCCGGCCTGGGCGATCACCGGCCAGCCTTGCAGCGGCCGTGGCGCATTCAGCGGACCACGGACCTGGAAGTGCCGGCCCTGGTGCTCCAGCACATGCATCCGGGTCACATCGAGCCAGGTCCCCGAAGCCTTGTCCCGGACGAAGGCATCGTCCGCCCAGCTGTCCCAGAGCCCGCTGACCACATCGAAAAATTCCTCTGCCCGCTGGTAGCGGTCGGCATGGGCCAGGTGTTCGTCACGATTGAAGTTCTCGCCACCGATCAGCGCCGTCACCAGGTTCCAACCGGCGCGCCCGCCGGACAGATGATCCAGCGAGGCGAAGGTCCGGGCGACGTTGTACGGTGCGTTGTAGCTGGTGTTGGCGGTGGCGACCAGGCCGATATGCCGGGTCGTCATCGCCAATGCCGGCAGCAGCGTCAGCGGGTCCCAGCGCAGGCTGTGGGAGCTGCGCGCCAGCACCTGCGGATCGAGGCTGCCCACGGCAACGTTGTCATTGAGGAACAGGGCATCGAAGCAGCCGCGCTCCAGGGTCTGGGCATAAGCAACGTAGCGCCGCACATCCAGCGAGGCGTCGGCGTCCGCCTGCGGATGCCGCCAGCTGGCGCCATGGGCACCGGAGCCCGACAGAAAGGCGCCGAGGCGAATCTGCCCGGCTCGCCTAGCCACGACCGGAGCCCTCCACCGCCGGCTGCGCCGCCGGCACCCGCAACAGGCCGCTGACCAGCGCCCAGCCGGCCAGCACCACCAGGGCGAGGAACAGCATCACCGCGCGGTAACCGTGGATAAAGGCACCTTGCACGTCGTCCAGCGGTTGCCCGGAAAAGCCGTGGTAGATGCCCACGCCGACCGCCAGGCCGAGGCCGCCGCCGACATTGTGCAGGGTCATCAGCGATCCCATCGCCACCGACGACACGCCTTGCGGTACCGAGGAGATGCCCAGCACCGTGGACGGACCGAGGATACTAGCCCAGCCCAGCCCCATGATGACGAAGGCCGCCAGCAGGTAGGGCAGCGAAGTCTGGCGATCGAAACCGGCCTGCAACAGCGCCGACAGCAGGAACAACAACAGGCCGGACTTGATCAACAGGGCCGGGCCCTTGCGGTCCACCAGCCGCCCCACCAGCGGCGACAGCAACGCCACCCCGAGGGTGGTCGGCAGCAACAGCAGGCCGCTGGCCTGCACGCTTTCACCGCGTACCAGCGCCAGGTACAGCGGCATCACGAAGAACGCCACGCAATAGAACACCGCCAGGGTGAAACTGGCGACCACGCCGGCGACAAAGCGCCGATTGGCGAACAGCTGCAGATCGATGATCGGTGCCGCGACACGTTTCTCCACCCGGACAAAGGCCGTCAGCGCCACAACCGCCAGCCCGATCAGGCCCAGGCTCAACGGCGAGCTCCAGCCCCAGGCGGCCCCCTGGACAATCACCAGTACCAGGCTCGGCAAGCCGACCAGCAGCAGCGCCGCCCCCAGCCAGTCGAGCCGGGTACCCGCCTGCGGCGAGCGCGATTCATTCACGCTGAACGCGCAGATCCCCAGGCTCAGCAGGACAAACGGTACGTTGATCAGGAAGATCCATTGCCAGCCGAAGGCGCTGGTGATCAGCCCGCCCAGCACCGGCCCCACCGCCAGCCCGACGCCGTTGACGCCGAACAGCACGCCAAAGGCCTTGCCCTGTTCGGCACTGTCGAAGGTATTGGCGACAATCGCCCCCGAGGCGGTGTAGAGCACCGCACAGGCCAGCCCCTGGGCGATGCGCGCGGCGATCAGGCCATCGATACCGACCGCTAGCCCGGCGCCGAGGGAGGCCAGGCCGAACACGCTCAGGCCGATAAACAGCACGCGCTTGCGCCCGTGCAGGTCGGCCAGGCGACCGACCAGCACCATGAAGCTCGACAATGCCAGGATAAAACCGTTGATCACCCATTGCAGGCTGTCGACCGACGCCCCGAGGTCGGCCTGCAAGGCCGGCAGCGCGGTGTTGACGATGGTGAAATCGACACAGCCGAGAAAACTGGCAATGCTCACGCCGAGCAATGCCCACCATTTGCGTTGCTGTTGCGCAAAAACGCCCATGGGGAAACTCCTTTTTTTCAATTGAAAATCACTCGTAAGGATCGTTCCCACGCTCCAGCGTGGGTACGCCTCGCTGGACGCTCCGCGTCCGTTTTTGTGCCGCGGAGCGTGGGCACGATCACCCATATCGGGGTGGCCGCACTCGCCTCTTCGCGGGCAAGCCCGCCCCCACAAATTGGCGGTCGTGTGTGGGAGCGGGCTTGCCCGCGAAAGCGATGCGACAGGCAGCACAAAACCTCAGATGGCAATCGCCCCACTGGACCAGTTCGGATGCACGATGCCCGGCAAGGTGAACGGGATCGGGATCCCGCGCTTCTTGAACTTGAGCGGCAACCAGCGCACCCGGTCCGGGCTGTGGGGGGCGATCAGCAGGTCGCGACTGGTGGCCATCGCCGCCGTCATCTGCTGCGGATACAGCACATAGTGATAACCCTCGTCCGCCCACAGCGGCAGGATGATCGGAATCTCTTCCAGGATGTATTCCCGGCACTGGGCCGCGGCCTTTTCGATATCGGCGTGTTCGTCACGCAATCGCAGGCGGTCGGTGAACACCGCGATGGTTTCCTCGATGGCCAGGCGCAGTTCCTCGCGGCTCTGGTAGACCTCGTTCAATTGCTGGCGCAGCTCGGCATAGCGGTCGCTGGCCAGTTCCTGGTTCCAGCGCGTCACGTGGTACGGCACCCGCAAGCCGTCGAGGATGCCCTGGTTGCGCGCCAGCCAGGCATCACCATCGCGGATCGACGCCGACAGCGCTTCTCCCGGCGACTTGCCGTGCTTGTTGTGGCGTTGCAGGGTGTCGGCCACCACCACCTTCACGTGGCTGAAGCCCGACTGGTTGATCAGGTGGATGGTCGAGCGCAGCTTCTGGTCCTCGTGATACTCCTGGCCGACGCTGACCGCCAGTACCACACGCTTGCCATCGAACTCGTGGTCTTCACCACCCTTGTTGAAATACGCCTTGAGGTTGATCTCTTGCACAGTACTCATGGGATTAGCTCCAGTAGGCCAAAGGCTGGTGTTCGCCGTAGTAACCGATAAAAACGCCGAGGGTGACGCGGGTGCTGGTGGGCGAAGGGCGCACCGCGTGGATCAGCCGCGGGTTGAGCAGGATCAGGTCGCCGGGCTCGGGCTTGATCACGAAGTCCGGTGGCGGCAGCAGGTGGCGCTCGATGCCGTAGGCCCGTTCGCCGCGCAGGCGCCGGTACTCGTCTTCGTCGGGCTCGATGCCCCAGATCTCCAGCTCGCCGCCGTCGTCGGGGATCTGCAGGTAGATGTTGGTCGAGAGCTGGCTCAGCAACTGCCGGCCATGACCGGGCGGGGTGTTGCGTTCCAGGTCGTCGGTGTGGGGCGTGAGGTCGACGCCACTGCCCTGGAAACGGGCGATGCCGACAAAGCATTTCTGCCCCTGCACCTGCAACAGATGCGCACCGCTCGGCCAGACCTCGTCCAGCAGCAGGCGCAGTTCGTCGATGGGCGAGGCCAGCGGCCGGAACAGGTTGCGGATCCGGCGGATGTTCGGCAACGCCAGCGCGTGGTACTCGGCGCGGCTCTGCTCGTCCTGGATCTCGATGTAGGCCTTGCCCACTCGGACGAATTCGCGCTGCTCGCTGAAGGCGCTCCGCAGGTCGTGCTGGTAAAGCTTGTCGCGGGCCAGTTGCAAGGTGTCCGGCGGGCAGAAACCCTTGAGCTGGACCCCGTAGGAACGTTTCTCCACGACATCGAGGATATGTCGTGCTTCAAGCTGATCGGCAGTGGTCACGGTAAACATGAAAACTCCTTCAATTCCCTGAAAGTGATGGACTGTGCACAGCAGTGTTGAAGCGTTGATCGAAATGCTCGTCGGCCTTGAATGCGGCCTGGATGACGCCCTCCTCCCGATACAGATCGGCGGTGTGTTGCACGTCGTCGATCACCGTCGGCCCGACATCGATACGATGGGCCTGGGCAAAGCGATTGGAACGTTCGTGGATGGCCAGCGGCAGGCCGCTGTAGCCGGCCTGGATCGCGGAAAAGGCTGGCTGGTGGGCATTGGCCCAGTCATAGGCACGGGCCAGGCGCTGCAGGAAGTCGCCGATCTGCGCCGGCTTGTCGCGGATCGCCGCGTCGTTGGCCACCAGCAACATATGCCCGGCGAACAACCCGGCACCGCTGACCAGCACCCGTGTACCGCCCTCCAGCTGGACCATGCTGGTGTAGGGGTCCCAGGTCGACCAGGCATCGGCCTCGCCGTTGGCGAGCAGGGTTCGCGACTCGCCCGGGGCGAGGAAGACGAACTGCGCGTCGCCCCCGTGCAGCCCCACCGAGCGCAGCGCCGCCAGCGCCAGGAAATGACCGATGGAGCCGCGCGTGGTCGTGATGCGCCGGCCCTTGAGATCGGCGGCTTCCTTGAGCGGCGAGTCGTCCTTGACCACGATGGCCACGGCGGTCGGCGTGACATTGACCTTGATCACCCCGACGGTTTTCAGCGGCGCACCGGCGGCCGCGGCAAACACGAAGGGCGCTTCGCCCAGGCTGCCGATATCCACCGCGCCGGCCGCGAGGGCTTCGGCGGTGGGCGCGGCGGCGGCGAACGAGGCGAACTCGATCGGATACGGCAGGTTGTCCAGTTCACCGGCGGCCTGCAGGAGGATCTTCAGCGACTGCTTCTGGCTGGAGACCCGCAACGGCTCGGCGGCCTCGACGCTCAGGCACAGTAGCAACGCAAGCAAAACACCACACCTGTGCAGGAGCCGGCTTGCCGGCGATGGCGACCGCCCAGACGATACAAGACTCACCGGCCTCATCGCCGGCAAGCCGGCTACCACAGGGACGGGGGTGGCATCGATGCGCGGGCTCATCACTCAAAACGCCAGGCTGATGCGGCTGTAGTAGTACCCGCCACCCAGTCCGTACGGCGAGAACATGCCGTACTCGTAGGTGCCGGCCCAGGCCTTGAGGCCGATCTTGTCCGGGTAGACGTCGAACAGGTTGTTCGCCCCCACCGCCACCGTCAGGTTCTGGGTGACGTCATAGGCCACGTCCAGGTCGGTGATCCACTTGGCACTGTAGGTGCGATCGTCGGCGGGACTGTTCGCGCCCTCGGTGTATTCGCCGAAACGGGTGAACTGCAGGTTGGTGGTCCAGTCGCCGACCTTGTAGTTGCCGGACAGGATCCATTTGTCCTTGGGCGTGGCCTTGGTCAGGTCAAGCTGCTGCTGGCGGTCGAACAGCACGTACTGCGAGCCGAGACTGGCCAGCGCCGCCGGGGTGTCGGCCAGGCTGCGGATGGTGGTCTTGTTGCGGTTGTAGGCCACGCTCCATTTCGCCGAACCGTATTCGCCGAACGACTGGCTGTAGTCCGCCACCAGGTCGACGCCCTTGGTCCGGGTGTCCGCGGCGTTGGCGTAGTACTGCCCGGCCAGGTTCGGCGACAGGCCGTTGTCGACCAGGATCTGCGACACCGCCGGGCCCTTGAGGATGCCGGTCTGGAGGATTCGCTTGTCGATATCGATCAGGTAGAAATCCGCCGTCAGCCGCAGCCGTTGCGCCGGCTCGGCGGTCAAGCCGATGCTGTAGTTGCGCGAGGTCTCCGGTTCCAGGTCCTTGGCGCCCAGGGCGCGGCCTTCAGGGGAGTCCGGGCGCATCTGCTTGGTCCGCACGTTGGTGGTCGTACCGCTGGAAAACTGGGTGACGGTACTGGTGGTGGAGAACACGCTCTGGGCCAGGGATGGCGCGCGGAAACCGTTGCTGACCGCCGCCCGCACCGCATAGCCGGGAAGAAATTCATAGCGGGTGGTGAGCTTGCCGCTGGCGGTCTCGCCCACGCCCAGGTTGTACTTCTCATAACGCGCCGCCGCGCCCACGTACCACTTGGGCGTGACGTTCAGGCCCAGGTCGACATAGGCCGCGTCACTGTGGCGCTGCAACGAATAGGCATCTTCCGGGGTGGTGCCGTTGACCGAGAACAGTCCCGGATCCGGCACCCTGCCGGCAAACGGTCCGGTGCTGGGCACATAACTACCGAAGTTGTAGGAGTTCGGTTCGCCGGCTTCCAGGGCGTATTTCTCCCAGCGGTGCTCGACGCCGAACGAGGTTTCCAGCGGGCTGCTCCAGCCGATATCCAGGGCACGGCTGAAGTCCAGGTTGGTGGTCCACTGGTCGAAGATCAGGTTGCCCAGGTGGAAGTCATGCTGGCCGTAGGGACCGTTGGAAATATTCAGGTTGTTGGCCGTGTCGAGGACCGCGCGATCCTTGCCATAGGTGCTGCTCAGGTCCCAGTCCCAGTTGCCGACCAGGCCCTTGGCGCCACCGGCGAACTGGAAGTCCACCTCGTGGATTTCGCGCCGGGCCTGGCCGCCATTGGGGTACGGCGCGTCCGGCACACCGGCGAGGCTGGTGATGTCGGTGGGCTTGCGATGGCCCAGGTCCTTGTTGCTGTTGCGGTAGCTGAGGGTGGAAAACGAATACAGCTTGAGGTCGTCCTGCAGCGGCAGTTCCAGGTTGTAGGCCAGGCTGCTGGTGCGGTCGCGACCCAGGCCGTATTCGCCGCCCCAGCCATGCCGGTTGCTTTCGCGGGGATCGGGCGAGCCGTCGGGCTGGTTGAAATACAACTGGCCGCTGGCCGCGGCCGCCCGCTCGTAGGGCTCCTGGACCTTGCCGTCGAAGGACAGGTTGAAGAAGCCGCCGCTCTCTCCCAGCTTCGAACCCCAGTTGGCCGCTTCGTGCCCGGTGGTGCCGTCGCCGTCATAGTATTGGCCCAGGCTGGTATCGGAGGTCAGGCCCTCGGCGTTGCGCTTGAGGATGATATTGATCACCCCGGCAATCGCGTCCGAGCCGTACTGCGCCGCCGCGCCATCGCGCAGCACCTCGATGCGCTCGATGGAAGCGGTAGGAATCAGATCGAGGTCCACCGGTACCGAGGCGTTGCCGACCCGCGCACCGTTGTTGATCAGCGCCGAGTTGTGACGGCGCTTGCCGTTGACCAGGATCAGCACCTGGTCGCCGCCCAGGCCGCGCATGCTGACGCCCCGGACCAGGAACGCGGTGCCGCCGCCGTTGATGGTGGGCACGTTGAACGACGGCAGCAGGCGGCCCAGCATTTCCTTCAGGCCGTTCTGGCCGATGGTGCGCAACTGCTCGCTGTTGATCACATCGATCGGGGCCGGGCTGTCGGTGACCGTGCGTTGCTGGCTGCCGCGCACGCCGGTGACCACCACGGTATCGAGGGTTTCGTCGGCGGCGAACAGCGCCTGGGAAGTGGCGAGGCTGAGCAGCGCGGCACTGAACGGGGCCGCGAAGCGGGTATTGCCAAAAGTAGAAGCCATGACTCGGATATCCTTCCTGTGGACCGGCTCAACGCGCCTTGGCGGCAACGGTTTCGACTTCGATCAGGGCGCCGGGCAATACCAGTCCGGCCACCTGCACCGTGGTGCGGGCCGGTTTCAGCGGTTGCTTGTCGGTCCCGAAGAACTCCCGGAAAGCACTCTGCAGACCGTCGAAATCCAGCTTGCCGCCCAGTGCCGGATCGCCCACCAGGTAGATGCGCAGTTGCACCACGTCACCGAGGCCGAGCCCCTGGCTGGCGAGGATGGTCTCGACCTTGCGCAGCACCGCCCGGGCCTGGGTCTCGGTGTTGCCGACGGCATGCACCTGGTCCTTGGCGGCCTTGGGGTCGACGGGATCGGGCAGCAGCCCGGAGAGGTAGGTGACCTCGGCATTGGCCGGCAGGGTCACCGACTGCAGGATCGGCGAATTGGGATAGGTCGACGGCACCCGTTGGATCGAGCCGGCCTGGGCGCTGCCCGCGGCGAAAAGGATCCCCAGACCCAACAAGGTTTTCTTGAAAAACATACGGACACTCCAAGGTTTTTTTAACGCCGGCCTCGGAGGTCCGCTACCCGGCAAATCGATGCTGCTGTTTTAGTGAGAGCGCGGCTTTTTCAGGCCGTTTGCTTGATGGGCGAGCGCTGGGCCCGCTCGAAGAGATGGCGGACCACCCGTCGTGCCGCGCCGGCGGCGGCTTCCTGCCAGATACCGACTCCGCTGTGGGCCAGGCCGTCGCTGGTCAGGTAGACCCGACCCTGGGCCTGGTTGAGCAGGCTGTAGTCCGGGTCAGCCACTTCATGATTGATCCACGGGCCGAGGTTGTAGGGAATCCTGGCCCAGGCGATCGCCAGCGGCTTGCGCAGTTCATGACCGTGGCCGGGATGCAGCAACTCCACCGCCTGGCGTGACAGGGCGATCTGTTCGTCCAGGCTTTTCTCGCCGAAACGGCGGGCGATTTCACCGTTGTTGTAGGCCGCCACCAGCACGCCTTCGGCCTGGTTGAAACCACCGCTGGGATACCACAGGCCCGAGGCTTCCTGGTTGATGAAGGACAGCCCGCCGTAGATCTGGTAATCGCTTTCCCAGAAGCGCCGGGACTGCCAGGCGACCTTGTTGGCATAGCCGAACTGCACGGCGGCAATCGCCTGCCGCACCGGCTGGGTGAGGTTGTTCTCGACCTTGGCCAGCAACGGCAGCGGCAACGCGCTGATCACATAGTCGGCCCGCAGCGAGTGGCTGCGACCGCTGCGTCGGTCGAGGTAGCCGACCTCGACGAAATCCGCCTGGTTGTCAATCGAACGGACCTCGACACCCAGGCGCAGCTCCGCTTTCAGGTGGCGCTCGAACGCCTTGGGAATCCGGTCCATGCCCCCCACCGGCTGGAACATGGTCGGGGAGAATTCCGGGTACTCGTCGATCATCAGCGCCGTGGTCAGCGCCGGATTGAGCAGGGTCTGCAACGGCAACGGATCGCGTTTCTGCGCCAGTTGATCGCCCGCTCCCGGCCAGACCTTGTAGCCGGAGCGCGCCGAACCGAGGTATTCGAGCTTGTCCGAGAGGTCGCCCCAGGTCTTCAGGAAACTCAGCAGGTTGCTGCGGTCCGCCGGGCTCAACTCCTGGTCGAGGGCGTTGCGATTGACCGCCTTGGCCAGCAGCTCGGAAAAATGCCCGCGGCTGTCGTTGACCGCCTGGCGGATCTGGAGGGGCGGTGCGTTAAGGTCGGGGCGAACCAGGGCATTGCGGCTGGTATTGACCAGCACTTCCAGTTCGACCCCCAGCTCGCGGCAGTAACCGAGCATCAGTTGGTGATGGCTGGGCAGGCGACCGGGTCCGGCGTTGAGGTAGAAGCCCTTGTCGAAGTCGGCGACCTGCACGCTGCCATCGGTGTACTCGACACGATCGCCGTGACGTACGGTCCAGTTGCGCCCGCCGACCCGCTCCCGGGCTTCGAGCAGCGTCACCTTGAAACCGGCCTTCTTCAGCTCGAAGGCGCTGACCAGGCCACCGATGCCGGCACCGATCACGATCACGCTGGCACCCTTGCCGACTGCGGCGATGGGCAAGGACGCATAGTTCTCTTCGCCGGCCGTTGCCTGCTGGTCCACCCCGAGCAGGCCCATCACCGCCGTTGCTGCCTGCAGGCCGCCGACGGCAGCCACACGGGCAATCAGTTGTCTTCTGGTCAACGGCATGCAAGCGCTCCCTGCCTGGTGTAGTGGATAGTTCATTCCGTTATAGCCCGATGAAACATTCAGTTACTTCGGTCTATGGACGCCATCCTAGAGAGCGGAACTTAATAAGAGAAATACATTTTAGGCATATGCAAATATTACTTTGTTTCATATTTTATGACGGTGATATTGCGCAAAATGCATAACCTCAAGGGCGCCGGGCACGCTACTGACGCTTTCGCGGGCAAGCCCGCTCCCACACAGGGCGGCTCAAGGTTCAGAGCGGGCCTGGGCCGCGGCCAGCACCCGCAACAGATTGCCACCCCAGATATTCGCCAGGTCCCGTTCGCCGTAACCCGCCGCCAGCAGGCGCTCGGTGATCTTCGGCAGCTGCGAGACGTCCGCCAGCCCCTCGACCCCGCCGCCGCCATCCCAGTCGGCGCCGATGCCGACATGCTCCGGGCCGACCACCGCGAGGATATGCAGCAGGTGCTTCATGTAGTCGTCGAGAGTAGCCCTGGGCTCGGGGAAGCGCGCCTCCACCTCGCGAATCCGCGCTGCCAGGTCCGCCACCTGCTCCGGCGCCATACTCGCGGCCAGACGAAACTCCTTGTATAGCGGCCCGAGGGCCTTGCTGCGTTCCGGGTTGGCTCGCTGCTCGATGAGGTCGCTGGGGAAGCTGTTCACCTGGATCACCCCACCCTTGGCCGCCAGCGCCCGCAGGCGGCGATCGTCGAGATTGCGCGGGTGCGCGGTGATCGCCCGGCTGCCGGAATGGGAAGCGATGATCGGTGCCGTGGACAAGGCCAGCACCTGATCGAAGACCTGGTCGGAGGCATGGGAGACATCCAGCAGGATGCCCAGGCGATTGGCCTCGATCACCAGCTCCCGCCCCCTGGGACTCAGGCCATGCCACTGCGGCAGCGCCGTGGCCGAGTCGGCGAAGTCATTGTTCGCCGCATGCACCAGGCCGAGCATGCGCAGGCCGAGACGCCGGTAGGTCAGCAGGCGGCCGGGGTCGGCCGCCAACGGCTCGGCGTTCTCCATGCTGATGAACACCACCCGCTGGTGCCGCGCGACGATCTTCGGGACATCCTCGGCGCTCAGGGCCAGGGCGAACTGTCGCGGGTGGGCGGCAATCATGTCGCGAATCCGCGTGATCACCGCCAGGCCATGCTCGCTGGCGAGGGTCCGGCCTTCATCGGTCAATGCTCCCTGGGGCGTGAATATCGCCCAGAAACCACCGTCCAGGCCGCCCTCCTCCATGCGCGGCAGATCGACCTGGGACAGGTCGTCCTCATAGCGATGGCGTTGCGTGATATCCCAGCCCGGGCGGGCCAGATGCATGGGTGTGTCGAGATGGCTGTCGAGCACGGTGAGACGTTGGTGCAGCGTGTCCGCGGCCTCGGCCGGTGAGGCGATCAGCAAGGCCAGCGCGAGGGGTTTCCAAAGCATTGAGTCCTCCCTGGGACTTGATCGTTGCGGCACCTAGCCCCAGTTGAAACTGCGATCCCACAACCCCGTGACATCCAGCTTCTGCGGCAGCACCCCGGCCTCGAAGAACAGGTCGGCGACGTCCTGCTGCGAGCGCACCGCCGCATCGTCCACCGGTTGCAGGATGCGTGGTCCGCTCTGGGCCTTGTACTGCGCCAGGAACACTTCGCGTGGCATGCCGAGGATCTGCGCGCTCTTGCTCGCCCACTCCTGCGGATGCGTGGCGATCCACTGCCACGCGCGGTACTCGCGCAGGATGTAGTCGGTGATCGCCGCGTGCTTGAGCGGGTCGGCAATGCTGTTCTGGTTGGCCGCGATCACGTAGTTGCCGGACAGGTAGCCCTGCCCGGTCTTCAGCACCCGCGCGCCGGCCCGCAGTTCCGCCAGCTGGATGAAGTAGCCGAAGCTGACCCAGGCATCCACCGCGCCGTTCTGGAACGCGGCAAAGCCGTCCTGGGGCGTCAACGCCATGGGCACGATGTCGTTGAAGCCCAGTCCCTGCTCCTTCAGGGCCTTGAGCAGAAAGTAGTGGGAACTGGTGGAGCGGATATAGGCGATGCGCTTGCCCTTGAGTTCGGCCACCGACTGCACCGTCGAGCCCCTGGGCACGATAAAGGCCTGGTTGTTGACGTCACCGGTAAGCACCGCGATGAGCTTCACCGGGGCATGGTTCTTGATGCCGAAGATCGGCGGGATTTCGCTCATCGGCGAGATATCCAGGGTGCCGCTGACCAACGCCTCGAAACTCAGGTTGCCGCCGGTGAACTCGGCGTACCTGACCTGATACGGCGCCGGGCCGATACCCGCCTCGGGGAAGAATGTCGGGGCCGCGCCCTTGTAGGTGGCGACATTCAGGGTCACCCCGCTCAGGTCCCGGGCCGCACTCAAGCCGGGCAGGGAAATCCCGAGCCCGGTCAGGGCGCAGAGTTGCAGAAAACCACGACGGTCCATCACGCTGACTCCTGTCACAGAAAGGCATCCGGTTCGCTACGCAGCACCCGGTCCCAATAAGGTTGAAAACTGAACCAGCCACCAAACTCGGTGCCCACCTGGCGCGCGGTGTGGCGCGCCACCTCCGGCGGAATCGGCCGTGGCGTGCCGGCGGCTTCGGCCAGCAGTTGGGCATGGGCGGCGTTGTCCATGGCGATAAAACGCCAGACCGCCGCCTCGACCGTCTCGCCCACCGTCAGCAGGCCATGGTTCTGCAGGATCAGCGCCTTGTGCTGGCCCAGGGTCCGGGCGATCCGCTCGCCTTCGCTGCTCTCCAGCACCACGCCGGAAAAGTTGTCGAACAGCGCATGCTTCTCGTAGAAGGCGCAGGCATCCTGAGTCAGCGGATCGAGCAGGCGGCCCAGGCTCGACCAGGCCTTGCCGTGCAGCGAATGGGCATGGGCCGCCGCCACCACATCCGGCCGGGCTTCGTGCAGGGCCGCGTGAATGGCGAAGGCCGCCAGGTTCAAGGCACCCTCGCCTTCGACGATAGTGCCGTGGGGATCGACCCGCAGCAGGTCGGACACCCGCAAATGGCCGAAATACACGCCCACCGGATTGACCCAGAAATGATCGCGGTGCTCGGGATCGCGCACGGTGATATGCCCGGCGCCGCCCATGTCGAAACCGAGCCAGGCAAACACCCGGAACGCCGCGGCCAGGCTCTTCTTGCGTTGCAGTCGTTCCAGTTCAAGCGTCGGTTGCTGCGGCGGATGTTCCCAGCGGAACACCGTCTGCCCGTCGCGGGGCAAGCCGTAGGCACTCGGTGCAGGTCTCGGCGATTCAATAGCCACGTTCGGCCTCCACGCGGTTTTCCAAGGGCAGGCCGAGGGCATCGCGCTCCAGGTTGCGCAACAGCAACCGGGCGAGTTCCAGGTAGACCTGCGGTGAGTTGGCGCTGGTATGCGGCGACAGGCGGATACGCGGATGCCGATAGAAACCATGGCCCTCGGGCAACGGCTCCGGGTCGCTGACATCGAGACTGGCGAGGCTCAGTTGCCCGCGCTCCAGCGCCTCCAGCAAGGCCTCCTGGTCGAGCAGGGCGCCGCGGGCGATATTGATCAGGTGCAAGCCGGGCCTGGCCGAGCCGAGGACATCGCGGTCGATGATGCGGCGGGTCTGCGCGGTCAGTGGCACCGCCAGCAGCAGATGATCGGCTCGTCCGAACAGCTCATGCAGATCGGCCACCGCCTGCACTCCGGGGACCTCGAAAGGTGTCGCCGAACGGCGCAGGGCCAGGACTTCCATCCCCAGGGCCAGCGCCTTCGGCGCCAGGGCCCGGGCGATACTGCCGAAACCGAACAGCCCCAGGGTACTGCCCGCGACCGAGGCCAGAGGTCGTTGCTGCCAGTGCGCGGCGTCCCCGATCCAGACATCCGGCAACCGCTTGGCCGCGGCAAAGATCGCCGCCAGGGCAAACTCGGCAATGCTCTGGGCAGTGACCCCGCGGGCACTGGCCACCGGCAGGCTGTCGAACAGCCAGCGGGGAAAATAGTCGAGCCCGGACGTCACCAGTTGCACGAACCGCAGACCGAACGGCCAGCCCGGAGGCGCTTGTGGCGCGTCGCGGAACCCGGCATGGGGGGCGGCCAGCAGCACCCGGATATCCGCCGGCAGTTCAGCGGGCAGGCCGCGCGGCAGCTCCAGCACTTGCAGGCCCTGGGCGCGCAGGCGGGCATTGAAATCGGCGTCCAGCTGGCTGGCGATGCGTACGCCGCTCACGCCTGGCCCCCACGGGCCGGCAAGGCAAACGCCGCCCGCCCGACCGCGGCGAGAATCGCATCGTTCTGCGGTGTATGAATCCGGCTGCACAACACATCGCGGTAATGTCGTTCGAGCGGATTGCCCCGCGCCAGGCCGGGATTGCCGATGGCCTCGATGCCCAGCTCCACGGCACTGATGGCGTTGCCGGTGACCAGGTACTTGACCTGGGTCGCTTCGCTCGCGGCGATCCGCCCTTCGGCGGCGGCATCGAGCAGCACGCGGTTGGTCAGCAACAGTGAATCGATCCGGCCGATCAATTCATGGAAACGCGGCAGGCTCGACAGCGGCGCGCCGAGGTTGGCCGGGGTGCGTTCGGCCAGCCAGGTCACCAGCCAGTCCCGCGCCGAGCGCGCCACGCCGTCATAGATCGCCGACAGCAACACCGCCAGCCAGAGCACGCCGCTGCTGTCCAGCTCGGAGGGGCGCGGCACGCTGGCGGGCTGGATATCCACGGCGAACTCGCTGGCGACAAAGACATCCTCGAACACCACGTCATGGCTGCCGGTAGCGCGCATGCCCAGGTGATCCCAGGTCTCCTCGACACGGATTCCCGGGGTATCTCGGTGCACCAGCCAGGTACCGACCCGCGGTTCGGCTTCGTCACTGCGAGCCCAGACCGACAGCCAGGTCAGGCCCGGAATACCGGTGGAATAGATCTTGCGCCCGTCGAGTCGCCAACCGCCCTCGACCCGCCGCGCCACGGTGCCGGGCAAGCCGCCCCGGGCCGGGGTGCCGAGATCCGGCTCGACCCGCAGGGCATTGATCAGCGCCCCCTGCTCCACCGCTTCGCGAGCCACCTGCAGCCGCAGATGCCGGGGCCAGGCCTGGTTGCCTTGCAGACGCGTGTGCTGCAAGTACTGCATCACCAGCACCAGCGCGGTCGAGGGCTCGCCCCGGGCCACCGCGCCGATCACCCGCCGCGCCTGGGCCAGGGTCGCTTCGCTGCCGCCGAGATGGCGCGGCACTGTCAGCGCCAGCAGGCCATGCTCGTGCAGGCGGTGCAGGTTGGCGTGGGGGAACTCGCCGTGCCTGTCGTAATAGGCCGCGGTGCCGGCGAACTCTTCGCTGAGCTGCTCCAGCAGATCGGCGAATGCCGGGGAATCAAGGTCCGGACGCTGCCCGGCGGTAGTGGAAGGCGATTGCACGGTGGTCAGGCTCATCGATGGGCGATCCTGCTGAGAAAATGAAGGCGACCGTCCTCGACGGCCGGAGGTTGTTCAACCCCGAGCAATTCCAGCAAGCGCGCACGCAGCTTCTGGAATGCCGGGCTGGCCACCTGGCGCGGACGCGGCAGGCGGATCGCAATCTGTTCGGCGATACGTCCGTTGGCCAGGACCACCACCCGGTCGGCCAGCAATACCGCCTCGTCGACATCGTGGGTCACCAGCAGCACCGCCGGTTCGTGCACCCGCCACAGGTCGATGATCAACTGATGCATGCGAATCCGCGTCAGCGCATCGAGGGCGGCGAACGGCTCGTCGAGCAACAGCAGTTGCGGCTCGCGGACCAGCGCCCGGGCCAGGGCCACGCGCTGGGCTTCGCCACCGGACAGGGTGTGCGGCCAGGCATCGACCCGATGGGCGAGCCCCACTTCGGCGAGCGCCGCCAGTGCCCGTGACCTGGGTTCGTCACCGCGCAGGCCGAGGGCGACATTGCGCCAGGCGCGTTTCCACGGCATCAGCCGCGGCTCCTGGAACACCGCCGCCAGCGGCTCGGGCACCGTCAGCCGGCCTTCATCGATCCGGTCCAGGCCGGCCAGGGCACGCAGCAACGTGGTCTTGCCCGAGCCACTGCTGCCAAGCAAGGCGACGAATTCACCGGGAGCGATGTCCAGGTCGAGGGCGTCGAGGACCGCCTGGCCGCCGAAACGGCGACTGACCTGGCGGCACTCGACGGCCGGGCGCGGGGAACGGGAAAGCGGCAGAGTCATGGTCAGTTCCTGATAAAGGACGGGCGCCAGGCCAGGGTGAAGCGCTCCAGCAAGCGCACCAGGCTGTCGATGCCCAGGCCCAGCACGCTGTAGATCAGCAGGCAGATCACGATCACATCGGTGCGCATGAAATCCCGGGCGTCATTGACCAGGTAGCCGATACCGGCGCTGGCGTTGATCTGCTCGACCACCACCAGGCCCAGCCAGCTGAGGCCGAAGGCATAGCGCAGGCCGACGAAAAACGACGGCAAGGCTCCGGGCAGGATCACGTGCCAGATCCGCTCCCGCCGGGACAGGCCGAGCAAGGTCGCCGCCTCCAGCAACTTGGGATCGAGGCTGCGGATACCGGAGAACAGCGTGAGGTAGACCGGAAACGTGGTGCCGAGGGCAATCAGGGCGATCTTGGGTGTCTCGCCGACCCCGAACCAGAGGATGAACAGCGGCACGATGGCGAGGAAGGGCAAGGTGCGCAGCATCTGCACGGGCGAGTCGATCACCAGCTCGCCGCGTCGGGACAGCCCGGAAAGCAGGGCCAGCACGGTGCCGATACTGATGCCGATGGCCAGTCCGCCGAGCGCCCGCTGCAAAGACACCCAGAGGTGACGCCCGAGTTCGCCGCTGCCGAGCATCTGCCACAAGGTGCCGCCGATGGTGCTCGGCGCGGCGATGATCCGGGTGGGCAGGAGCCCCGTGCGCGAGGCCAGCTCCCAGAGCAGCAACAGCACCAGCGGGCTGATCAGGCGGACCGCCAGTTCACGCCAGCCATGCCAGCGGGCAACGGCCCGCAGGCCGGATCGTGGGGAGACAAGGTCTTGCGCGGGCATGCTGACGTCCTGTTCTGTAGCGCGTGGAGGACCATGCTAACTACATAAAAAACGTCCGTGAAATTCGCTTTGGTTCTAATCTAATATACAAAAAATGCATTTATCAAAATTATGATTATGCAAAATACAAAAACTGACGAGGTTCTGGCCGCCCCCTTCCACTATTGTCCCGGAACCTTGCCCACCCGCTGCGCCACCATCTCGCCAAAGACACTGACCGGTTCCTGCAGGTTGCCCAGGAAACGCGGATGGATCAGCCACAGATCGATCACCGGCTTGAAGTCCGTCACCGGCACGATCTCCAGCTTGTCCCGATGGCTGCTGTTCTCCAGCAGCGGCGACGGCACCAGGCCGTAACCCAGGCCATTGGCGATCAGCCCCAGTTGCAGCTCGGTGCCAAAGGTCTCCAGGTTGATCTGCAGCGACAGCCCCTGGGCACTCAGGGCCCGTTGCAGGCCGGCGCGGAAACCGCAGCCATCGGGGTTGAGCACCCAGCCGCGTTGATAGAGGTCGGCCAGCTTGTAGGCGCGCCGGGTGACCTCGCCCTTCGCCGCGACCACCACCAGGTTCATGCTGCCCAGCGAACGCCCGACCACCCCTTCGGGAAACACCTTGCCCGCCGGAAACAACGCCGCCACCACATCCAGCTCGCCGTTCTCGACCTTGCCCAGCAAATGGCTGCCCCAGCCGGTGGCGACCGAGGTCTGCAGTTGCGGGTAGCGGTTTTTCAGGTGGCTGAGGGCATCGAGCAGCACCACGTCGCCGATGGTCTGCGGCACGCCGATCCGCAGGGCGCCGCTCGGCGCACCATCGTTGGCCACCAGCTCGCTCAAGGCGTCGATGGTACGCAGCACTTCCAGGCACTGGCCGTACACCCGCAGGCCCATGCTGGTGGGTTTCAACGGCTTGGTGTTGCGATCCAGCAACTCCACCCCCAGCGCTTCCTCGAAGTTCTGCACGCGCCGGGTGATGGCCGGCTGGGTCAGTTGCAGCGAATCGGCGGCCTGGCTGATGGTCTGGCAACGGATTACCGCCACGAATGCGTTGATATCATCTATCTTCATTCTTTATTCGCATAATAAATAACTGGAAAAATGTCTGGAAAGAATAATACCTTTTAGCTCACTCGTGTAGTTCACATCGTGACTGACTGTCCACGGAGGGAGTTCATGCCCCAGCAAGCCCACAGCATCGCTTCAACGCAGCCGACACCGAACCTGGGGCGATTGCGCCGGTTCATCCAGCAACTGGCCGACCTGCTGGCCGATCAACCCGACGAGCCGCACCTGCTCGAACACGGCAGCCGGCTCTTGCAGCAACTGGTCGAGCATGACGACTGGTTGCCCGAGGACTTCGCCCGCCCGGACCCGCAGCGCTACCAGCAGTTCCTGCTGCACGCCGATTCGCGCCAGCAGTTTTCCATCGTCAGCTTTGTCTGGGGACCGGGGCAGCAAACGCCGATCCACGATCATCGGGTCTGGGGCCTGATCGGCATGCTGCGCGGGGCCGAATATTCCCAGGGGTTCGCCCGCGGCATCGATGGCGGCCTGCAGGAAGCGGGCGCGGCGATCCGCCTCGAACCGGGCCAGGTCGAGGCGGTATCGCCACGGATCGGCGATATCCATCGGGTGTCCAACGCGTTCGATGACCGGGTGTCTATCAGTATCCATGTCTACGGCGGCAATATCGGTGCGGTGAAACGCGCGGTGTACAGCCTCGACGGCAGTGAAAAAGCCTTTATCTCCGGCTACTCCAACAGCCTGCTACCTAACCTCTGGGACCTGTCGAAGGAGCCCCCGCAATGACCGAAACCCGCACCCGCCGTTACCAGGATATTCGCCGAGCCTTGCTTGCCCGCGAGGAACTGGCCTTGCTCGATGTCCGTGAAGAGGCGCCGTTTGCCGAGTCCCACCCGCTGTTCGCGGCCAATATCGCCCTGTCGAAACTGGAACTGGAGGCCTACGCGCGGATCCCCCGTCGCGACACGCCGGTGACCCTCTATGACAACGGCGAAGGCCTGGCGTCGCGGGCCGCCGAGGTGCTGCGCGATCTCGGCTACAGCGATGTCGCCCTGCTCGACGGCGGACTGGCCGGCTGGCAGGAGGACGGTGGCGAGCTGTTCAAGGACGTCAATGTGCCGAGCAAGTCGTTCGGCGAACTGGTGGAGTCCGAGCGCCATACACCATCGCTGGCCGCCGAAGAAGTCCAGGCCCTGCTGGATGCCGAGGTCGACCTGGTGGTGCTCGACGCCCGACGCTTCGATGAATACCAGACCATGAGCATTCCCGGCGGCATCAGCGTGCCCGGCGCCGAACTGGTGCTGCGGGTCCGCGAACTGGCACCCGATCCGGGCACGCGGGTCATCGTCAATTGCGCCGGACGCACCCGTAGCATCATCGGCACCCAGTCGCTGGTGAATGCGGGAATTCCCAATCCGGTCGCCGCCCTGCGCAACGGCACCATCGGCTGGACCCTCGCCGGCCAGACACTGGAGCACGGACAGGCGCGGCGCTTTGCCGAGGTCGGCGCGGACAACCACCAGGCCGCCCGGCAATCGGCGCGTGCCGTGGCCGATCGTGCCGATGTCGGCCGGGCCGGCCTGGCCGAGCTGCGCCAATGGCAAGCCGAACGCGGACGCACCACCTACCTGTTCGACGTGCGCACCCCGGAAGAATTCGAGGCGGGCCACCTGCCTGGCGCCCGCTCCACCCCCGGCGGGCAACTGGTACAGGAGACCGATCACTTCGCCAGTGTCCGCGGGGCCCGGCTGGTGCTGGTGGACGACGATGGCGTGCGGGCCAACATGAGCGCCTCGTGGCTGGCACAGATGGGTTGGCAGGTGAAAGTACTGGACGGCCTGGTGCCAACCGACTTCAGTGAGCAAGGCCCCTGGCAGGCACCGTTGCCGCCGGCCCCCGAAGCACAGCCCGTGGATGCCGCCACCCTGGCCGGCTGGTTGCAGGAGCCCGGCACCCAGGTGCTGGACTTCACCGCCAGCGCCAACCATGTACAACGGCATATCCCCGGCGCCTGGTGGGTGTTGCGCAGCCAGCTGGCCGAGGCCCTGGCGCGGATTCCCGCGGCGCAACGCTATGTGCTGACCTGCGGCAGCAGCCTGCTGGCCGGCTACGCCGTCGCCCAGGTCCAGGCGCTGACCGCCCGGCCGGTGTTCCTGCTGACAGGCGGCACGGCGGCCTGGGTCGCGGCCGGATTGCCGGTGGAAGCCGGCGAACAACGACTGGCCTCGCCGCGCATCGACCGCTACCGTCGCCCTTATGAAGGCACCGACAACCCGCGCGAAGCCATGCAGGGTTACCTGGACTGGGAATATGGCCTGGTGGCGCAACTGGGGCGGGACGGGACCCACGGTTTCTTCGTGATCTGACCACCACCACCACCACCACCACCACCACCACCACCACTGATCGTTCCCACGCTCTGCGTGGGAATGCCTCACCGGACGCTCCGCGTCCGCTGCAAGGTGACGCAGAGCGTCACGGGCTGCATGCCCACGCAGGGCGTGGGAACGATCGACAGTGGCTTTATTTCAAACGAGACAAATAGCAATAATTCTCGATATCATTCACAACTTCTCCCGTTACCACCCGAAGTCGTGAAGGATCCCCATGCCTCGTCCCAAGCCCGACCCCCTGTCGGCTGATACCTTTCGCGGGTTCTATGCGGACATCCTGCATTTCCTGCGCAAACGCACGGACAACGCCAGCGACGCGGCGGACATGACCCAGGACGTCTTCACCCAGTGGCTGGACTACGACGACCAGGCCAAGGTCGAGCAGCCACGGGCCTTTCTGTTCCAGATGGCACGCAACCTGCTGCGCGATCACTGGCGCAAGCAGAAGGTCCGGCAGGCGGTGCACAGCGAGCAAAGCGACCCGGAGCAGGAACCCGTGGCCGACGATCGCAATGACCCGCTCGCGGCCGCCCAACGCCTGCAACGACTCGAACAGTTGAAACAGGTACTCGGCGAACTCTCGCCTCGGCGTCGAGAAGCCCTTATGCTTGCCCGTTTCGAGGGCCTGAGCCAGGCCAGGATCGCCGAACGCATGGGAATTTCCGTCAGCATGGTGGAAAAACATATCGCCTTTGCCTTGCTGCACTGCAAGCAGCGTCTGGATCAGGACCATGGCAAGGAGCAGCCAGAATGACCCGCGTCACCGATATCGAGTTCGCCGAGGACAGCATCGACGCCCAGGCCGCCAGCTGGTTTGCGCGTAATCGCAACGCGCAGGACCAGGCCGCCGACAAGGCCTTCGAGGCATGGCGGGCGACGCCTGCCCATGCCCGTGCCTATGCCGAGTTCGAGGCGCTGTGGGCCGATCTCGCCGAACTCCAGCAGTTGAACCGAGCGGTGCCGCTGGCACCGCGCCGCCCCAGCCCCTGGCGCCCGGCCCTGGCCGTGGCGGCCGCGCTGGTCTGTGCCGTATTGACCACCAGCCTGGGCGCGCCGAACACCCCGTACCGGCATCAGGTCGCGGCCCATGCCGAAGGGACCCGCACCCTGAAGTTGCCGGACGGCAGCACCCTGTACGTGAATGCCAACACCCGCCTGCGTATCAACTTCCGGGCCTTGCAGCGGGATATCTACCTGGACCAGGGCCAACTGTACCTGGAGGTCGCCGCCAACAAGGAGCGGCCGCTCTGGGTGCATGCCGGCAACGCCCGGGTACGGGTGGTCGGCACCGCATTCGACGTGCGCCGCGGCCAGAAGCAACTGGTGGTCAGCGTCGCCCATGGCCAGGTCGCCTTCGAGCCTGAAGGCGATCCGAACAACACGACCCTGCTCGAAGCCCGCCAGCGCGGGATCTACGACTATGCCAAGGGCACCGTCCAGCAGCAGGCGCTGAGCGCCGAGGAAATCGCCGATTGGCGCAGCGGCCACCTGACCTTTCGCAACCGCGAACTGGCCAGCCTGATCGACGAACTGAATCTATACCGCGGCAAGCCCGTGCAGCTGGCCGACGGTCCGCTGGCGCACTACAAGGTTTCCGGCAGCCTCGATGCCAAGGACCCCGATGCCCTGCTCGAGGCCCTGCCCGCCCTGATCCCGGTGAAAACCGTGGGCCTGGACGACGGCGAAGTCAGGATCGAAAGCCGCAAATAACCTCATTTGCGAATATTTTTCATTCGCATATGAGGTTTTATTTCACTGCCGCGTCTTCCTCCCCGATTGCGTTCTGAACGAACGCCTTTTTGGCCTTTGGCCACATCGGGGGATTCAATGTTTCGCGCTGCTCATGAGCTGTTCCACACCTGTTCCCGTCCCACACTGATCGCCGCCTGCCTGACCGTCAGCCTCCAGGCCATGGCCGCCGACCCGGTGATGCTGAACCTGCCGGCCCAGTCCCTGGCGACGTCCCTCAGCCAGGTCGCGCAGAAGGCCCGCATCCAGTTGCTGTTCGACGAAGAACAGTTGCGCAGCACCCAGGCCCGTGCGCTGGAGGGCCGGTTCACCGCCCAGGAAGCGATTATCCTGTTGCTCAAGAACGGCGGATTCAAACTGATCCAGGTCGGCAACACCTTCGTCGTGCGCAAGATCGAGCCCGAGCCCGCCCCCAGCAACAGCGCCATCCAGCTGGGCGCGGTGAGCATCCTCGGCGACGGCAAGGAAGTGAACGCCAGCAGCGTCGGCCGCTCGACCCTGACCCAGGACGATATTGAGCGCAACCAGCCCAGCAACATTCCCGCCCTGCTCGGGACCCTGCCCGGCATCAGCATGGGCGGCTCGATGAAACCCGGTGGCCAGACCATCAATATCTGGGGCCTGGGCGATGCCGAAGATGTGCCGCTGACCGTCGATGGCGCCACCAAGAGCAGCTTCGAACGCTATCAGCAAGGCACCATCTTCATCGAACCGGAGCTGATCAAGAGCATCGAGGTGGAGAAAGGCCCGCACTCGCCGGAAACCGGCAACGGCGGCTTCGGCGGTACCGTGCACATGGAAACCAAGGATGCCCCCGACCTGCTGGAAAAGGGTCGCAACAGTGGCGCCATGGTCAAGTACGGTTACGCCAGCAACAACCATGAGCAGACCTACAGCGGCGCCGCCTATGGCCGCACCGATGATGGCAAGGCCGATGCCCTGGTGTTCCTCACCCAGCGCGACGGCGGCGACATGAAACTGGCCGCCACCCCGCCCGATCCCAACAACCAGTATCCGATCAATCCCAAGCGCCTGCCCAACAGCGCCCAGGACCTGGACGCGATGCTGCTCAAGCTGAACCTGAACGTCACCGACGAACAGACCCTCAAGCTTTCCTACTCGCGCTCCCACAGCGAGCGCTGGGCACCGTTTTCCTCACAGAGCTACCCGACGCCGCCCACCGCCTCGAACATCAGGCAATACGGTTACGAAGGTGCCCTCAGGCGCTTCCTCGCCGATCGCGATACCGTCGATACCACCTGGTCGGGCAAGTACGAATACAAGCCTTCGGACAACCCCTGGGTCGACCTGCAGGTGAAATACTCCGAATCCGATACCGACCAGACCGACGAGCGCGACGCCACCGCGTTCTTCCAGCTGGCCACCGGCGGCCGCAGGATGGACACCGAGTACAAGGACCGCGAACTGGAGATCAAGAACACCAGCCTGTTCGACACCGGTGTCCTGCAGCACGCGCTGACCGCCGGCGTGCAGATCCGCAAGCACGCCCGGGAAACCGAGATGTGGATGCCCGGCAACACCTACAACACGCCGAAGTACAACTACGGGCATTTCCAGCCGGCCTTCATGCCCCACGGCAAGGTCGACGCGAACGCCTTCTTTATCGAGGATGCGGTGACCCTCGGGGACTTCACGCTGACGCCTTCCCTGCGTTACGACCACGTGCGCAACCGCGGCGAAGCCAACGATGCGCCCTACTACTCCAACCCCGATCCGGCCATCGGCCACGACTACAGCGACCGCACCTACACCGGCTGGTCGCCACGCCTGGCGGCCTTCTGGCGAGTGACGCCGACCCAGGGCCTGTTCGCCAACTACAGCAAGACCTGGCGCGCCCCGGTGATCGACGAACAATACGAAGTCCAGGGACTGGGCAGCCGCACCGCCACCAGCGTCGACCTCGACCCCGAGCGCATCACCGCGTTGCGCTTCGGCACCATCAGCAACTTCTCCAGGCTGCTTTCGGACAATGACGACCTGATGGTCCGCACCACCTTCCTGCACAACCGGATCGAGGATGAAATCTTCAAGGCCACGGGTGTCGGTTGCGAGAACCAGGCGATCAACGGCGGCACCATCAGCACTGCCTGCCCGTCGGGTGCGATGTCCAACTACCGGAATATCGGAGGCATGACCATCAAGGGCTTCGAGGTCGAAAGCTACTATGACTCGGACTACCTGTTCGGCCAGTTGTCCTACAGCTATCTCACCGGCAAGCGCGACAACCCCTACACCAACCCGTGGGGCTCATCGGTCTGGGCACGGGACATCCCGCCGGCCAAATGGGTAGTGATGCTGGGGACCAAGATTCCGAGCCTGGATGCCCGGGTCGGCTGGCAGGGCATCTATGTGCGCAAGACCGACCGCCTGCCCAGCGACAAGTACAGCAGCGGCCCGGGCAGCAGTGTCGGCGACGCCTTCTACGACCAGTACGCCAACGACAGCTACGTGGTGCAGAGCCTGTTCGCCCAGTGGAAACCCCAGCAGCGCTACCTGAAGGGCACCGAGGTGAACGTCACGGTGGATAACCTGATGAACCGCAACTACCGCCCGGAACTGAGCGGCGACCGCGCCTACAGCGAGGGACGCAACCTCAAGGTCAGCCTGACGCGGTTTTTCTGAGGACCGTCAGTTCCGCTACCTGGGCCCTTCGCTGGCTCAGGTAGCGGGTACAGCTGACCCGCAGGAAGGAGGCGAAATTAACCACCTCCCCGCGATAGTCCATCACTTCTTCGTAGAGCCGGGTGATCATCTGGTTGGTGGTCACGCCTTCCGCGTCGGCGATCTCGCTGAGGATGTCCCAGAACTGGTTTTCCAGGCGCAGGGTGGTGACCACGCCACAGATGCGCAGCGACCGGGAGCGTGATTCGTAGAGAATCGGATCGGCTTTGACGTAGAGCTCGCACATGACCGCAACCTCGCTTACAAGATGATTTTGGTGCCCAGCAGGCCGAGGAAAGCCGCCAGCCAGCTTGGATGCGCCGGCCAGGCCGGGGCGGTGGCGAGATTGCCCTGGACATGGGCCTGGGTCACCTCGATATCGATGTAGCGACCACCGGCCAGGCGTACTTCCGGGGCACAGGCCGGATAGGCACTGCACTCGCGACCGTCGAGGATACCCGCCGCCGCCAGCAATTGCGCGCCATGGCAGACCGCCGCGATCGGTTTGCCGGCCTGGTCGAAGGCCTGCACCAGTTGCAGCACCTTGTCGTTCAGGCGCAGGTACTCGGGGGCGCGACCGCCGGGAATCAGCAGGCCATCGTAGTCGGCGGCATCGACCTGGGCGAAATCGAAGTTCAGGGCAAACAGATGACCGGGCTTCTCGCTGTAGGTCTGGTCGCCCTCGAAGTCGTGGATCGCGGTGCGCACGGTCTGGCCAGCGATCTTGTCCGGGCACACCGCATGCACCTGGTGACCGACCATCAGCAGGGCCTGGAACGGCACCATCACTTCGTAATCTTCGACGTAGTCGCCGACCAGCATCAGAATCTTTTTCGCGGCCATGGGGTGAACTCCTCTGGGTGAACGCTTGGGCAGACAAGAGTAGTCAAGGTAGACCCTGTACACGCCGCCGGGTAATCGCCGGCTACTACGCTGCCTGCGGACAAAAAACTGTACGGACAACTTTCTGCCCAGCTGTAACAGCGCGCCGGCGGACCTTTATGGCTAGATGGCAGACCTTGTTCCCCTGAATTCCCGGCCTACTCTCTATGTCTTCCCGTGAAAACACCGGCATGCTCCTGGGCCTGCTGGGTGTGGTGATCTTCAGTTTGACCCTGCCCTTCACCCGTATCGTGGTGCAGGAAATCAATCCGCTGCTCAACGGCCTCGGCCGGGCCCTGGTCGCGGCGATTCCGGCGGCGGCCCTGCTGCTGTGGCGGCGGGAAAAGTGGCCGACCTGGAGCCAGTTCAAAGGCCTGTGGCTGGTGATCGCCGGGGTGATCCTGGGCTTTCCGGTGCTCTCGGCCTGGGCCATGCAGACCCTGCCGGCCTCCCACGGCGCCCTGGTCAATGGCCTGCAACCCTTGTGCGTGGCGTTGTATGCGGCCTGGCTGTCCCACGAACGCCCCTCGCGGGCCTTCTGGGCCTGCGCCGCCCTGGGCAGCGCGCTGGTGCTGGGCTATGCGTTGATCAGCGGCGCCGGCAGTATCCAGGCCGGCGACCTGTTGATGCTCGGCGCGATCGCCGTCGGCGGCCTCGGCTATGCCGAGGGCGGACGGCTGGCCCGGGAGATGGGCGGCTGGCAGGTGATCTGCTGGGCGCTGGTGCTGTCTGTCCCGGTGTTGATCGGCCCGGTGCTGTACCTGACCTGGCAACACCAGGGGGCGATTTCCAGCAAGACCTGGTGGGCCTTCGGCTACGTGGCGATGTTTTCGCAGTTCCTCGGCTTTTTTGCCTGGTACGCCGGGCTCGCCCTCGGCGGTATCGCCCGGGTCAGCCAGATCCAGCTGCTGCAGATTTTCTTCACCATCGCCTTTTCGGCGCTGTTCTTCGGCGAACACGTCGAGCCCATCACCTGGCTGTTTGCCGGGGGCGTGATCGTCACCGTGATGCTCGGGCGCAGGACCAGCGTCCGCCCGGCACAACCGGGCAGCCTGCCGCCGGGGGTTCAGCTCAAGTAGCCGTCGGCCCGCAGCAGGGTTTCCAGGCAGTGCTCGTGGATGGCGTAGAAACTCTTGAGTTCCTCGATTTTCGCCAGCAGCAAGGCCGGATCCTGCGGTTCGGCCCGCTTGACCGCGAGGATCATCTTGTTCTTGTTGGTGTGCTCCAGGGAGATGAACTCGAAGACCTTGGTCTCGTAGCCGCAAACCTCGAGGAACAGCGCCCGCAGGCTGTCGGTGACCATCTCCGCCTGCTGCCCCAGGTGCAGGCCGTATTGCAGCATCGGCTTGAGCAATGCCGGGCTCTGGATCTGCAGGCGGATCTGCTTGTGGCAGCACGGCGAGCACATGATGATCGCCGCGCCGGAGCGGATGCCGGTGTGGATCGCATAGTCGGTGGCAATATCGCAGGCATGCAGGGCGATCATCACGTCCAGTTCGCTCGGCGCCACGCTGCGGACGTCGCCGCACTTGAACACCAGCCCCGGATGATCCAGCCGCGCCGCGGCGGCATTGCACAGGGTCACCATGTCTTCGCGCAGCTCGACCCCGGTCACCTGCCCCTGGGCCTGCAAGGTATTGCACAGGTAGTCATGGATGGCGAAGGTCAGGTAGCCCTTGCCCGAGCCGAAGTCCGCTACCCGCACCGGCTGGTCCAGCTTGATCGGTGAGCTGCCCAGGGCGTGGGAAAACACTTCGATGAACTTGTTGATCTGCTTCCACTTGCGCGACATGGCCGGGATCAGCTCGTGCTGCCGGTTGGTCACGCCGAGGTCGGTGAGGAACGGCCGGCTGAGCTCCAGGTAGCGGTTCTTTTCCCGGTTGTGCTCGCTGGACGGCACCTCCCGCGCCTGCTGGGTCTTGCCCTTGAACAGGGTGCTCTTGCCTTTCTTGCTGTATTCGAGCTGCACTTCGTCGGTCAGCGACAGCAGATGGGCATTTCTGAACGAGGCCGGCAGCAACCCGGCGATGGCCGCGACGCCGTCGGCCAGGGAAAAATTCTTGGTGATATCGCGGGTCTTGTAGCGGTAGACGAAGGACAGGCACGGCTGCTCCTTGACCGTCAGTTGCTTGACGATCACCCGCTGCAGGTCCGCCTCGGCTCCCACGTACCTGGCCAGCACCAGCTTGATAAAGGCGTTCTGCGCCAGGCTGGTTTCGAGCAACTCGATAAAGCGGGCGTGATGGTCCGGCACGGACTGGGCGGGAGTTGCAGTAGCTGACATGGAAAAAGCGCCTCGGGCGTGCGGAAGTCGGATCGGGGGAATGGCGGGCATTTTAGGCGGGATGGGACGCCGGGGCACGGGGTTATTTCGTCATTCATCCGATTCCCGGGCACAGGCGCCCCGCGACAACTTGACGTTGCGCAGAACCGACTAGAATTAACAGCTTCTGGTCATGGACGCCCGGCGCTTCATGACTTTCGCCCACCGAACCGATAGCGACCTCAGAAGCAGCAAGGGCTACGCAAGTTTCAGACGCGGCATTTTCCCCGGCAGCAAACCTGCTGACTGAGTGGTTTTGAGAAAAAACTGATCAGGTGCCCGTCATGAGCAAAACCGTCCAGCCCCCGGCGTCGTTGAGCAGCAACGCCGCGCGTACCCTGTCGACCACCACCAAATCGATTCCGCAAAGCCAGGAGACCACGACCCGCTGGCTGTTGAACCGGCTGCCCTGGGTCCAGGCGAGCGGGGGTGTCTATCGGGTCACCCGGCGCCGGGTGCTCGCCGATCACGAGGGCCCGACCAACCCGTACGCCGAGGCCCTGATCGAACTGGCCTCCGGAGCCGCCGAAGGCCAGGCGCTGCCCCGGACCTTCGCCGATTACGACCCGACACCGCGCGAGTACGCGCTCAGTTCGACCCAGACCATCCTGCAGATTCCGGTGCGCGTCGCCGACCTCTACAACGACCCGCAGAACCAGACCGAACAACAGTTGCGGCTGGTCATCGAGGCGATCCGTGAACGCCAGGAGCGCGAACTGCTGCACAACCACGAATTCGGCCTGCTGCACAATGTCGCCGAGTCCCAGCGCCTGGCCACCCGCAGCGGACCGCCAACCCCCGATGACCTGGATGAACTGCTGTGCCGGCGGCGGCAGACCCATTTCCTGCTGGCCTCGCCCCAGGCCATCGCCGCCTTCGGTCGCCAATGCAGCCAGCGCGGCCTGTCCCTGGACAGCGTCGAACTCGAAGGCCATCGGGTTCCGGGCTGGCGTGGCGTGCCGCTGCTGCCCTGCACCAAGATGTCGGACGGCGTGAACAAGACCACCTCGATCCTCGCGGTGCGCACCGGGGAAGACAATGGCGGGGTCATCGGCCTGCACCAGACCGGCCTGCCGGACGAGTACCAGCCGAGCCTGTCGGTGCGTTTCATGGGCATCAACGACAGTGCGCAGATCGCCTACCTGGTCACCGCGTATTACTCGGTGGCGGTGCTGCTGCCCGATGCGCTGGGTGTGCTCGAAGGGGTCGAGGTCGGCCACTACGCCGACTGATCCCGGCCCCTCACACCCTCCCGAACAGGAGCCCGCCGATGCAGCCCTTCGCCCTGCCCGAGTTCTACATGCCCTACGGGGCACGGTTCAATCCCCATGCCGCCAGTGCCCAGCGACACACCCGCGCCTGGGCGCGGCAGATGGGCATGCTCGACAGCCCCGCCGTGGCCAACGGGCCGGTCATCTGGGACCTGGCCGCGCTGGACGCCCATGACTATCCGGCGATGTGCGCCTATACCCATCCGGACTGCGACAGCCAGGAACTGGAGCTGATTACCGACTGGTATGTCTGGGTGTTCTTCTTCGACGACCATTTTCTCGAAGCCTACAAACGCAACCGTGACAGTGTGGCGGCCCGCCAGCATCTCGATCGCCTGGCGCAGTTCATGCCCGCCGTCGCCACCGCGTCCCCGCCCCTGCCGGTCAACGGTGTCGAGCGCGGGCTCGCCGACCTCTGGCCGCGCACCCTGCCGGGCATGCCCGAGGACTGGATAAGGCGCTTTCGCGAACACACCCACGACCTGCTGGAAGCCTCGATGTGGGAGTTGATGAACATCAACGAAGGGCGGGTCGCCAATCCCATCGAGTACCTGGAGATGCGCCGCAAGGTCGGCGGCGCGCCCTGGTCGGCCACCCTCGTCGAACACGCCAACCGCACGCCGGTCCCACCACGGATCGCCGAGACCAGAACGATGCAGGTGCTGCGCGACACCTTTGCCGATGGCGTGCACCTGCGCAACGACCTGTTCTCCTACCAGCGCGAGGTCCAGGAGGAAGGCGAACTGTCGAACTGCGTATTGGTGGCGGAACGCTTCCTGGACATCGACACGCAAAAAGCCGCCGGGATCACCAACGATCTGCTGACCTCGCGCCTGCGACACTTCGAGAAAACCGCGGTGCTGGACCTGCCCCGGCTGTTCGACGACCTCGGCCTGGACCAGGCGGAGCGCGCGGATACGCTGGTCTACACCAAGGGCCTGGTGGACTGGCAGTCCGGCGGGCATGCCTGGCACATGCGCTCCAGCCGCTACATGAAGGCGCATCGCTCGGCACTCGTCCCCGGCAAACCGTCAGGCCTGGGCACCAGCGCGACTCGCCTGGCCGGGCATGCCACGGGCGGGGCCAGGCCTCGGCGCAGCCTCGAGGCATTGCACCGGACGGTGATCCCGTGCCAACTGCCGGCGGTCCATATGCCGTTCGAGGTCCGTTGCAGTCCGCATCTGGAAAGCGCGCGCCACGGTTTGCGCGAATGGGCCATGCAGGTCGGCATCATCGATGCGCGCGCCGGGTTCGGCGTCTGGGACGAACGCCGCTTCGAAGCCGCCGACACCGCCCTGTGCGCCGCCCTGATGTGTCCCGATGCCCCGCTTGCGGAAGTCGACATGGCCGGGCGCTGGCTCAACTGGGGCACCTATGCCGACGATTACTTTCCGGCGGTCTTCGGCCGCAACCGCGACCTGCGGGCGGCCACGGCCCAGGTGAGACGCCTGTGCCAGTGCATGCCGCTGCCGGGCATGACGCCCTTGCAGACCGGCAACCCGCTGGAGGCCGGACTGGCCAGCCTGTGGTCGCTCAGCGCGCCGAACATGTCGGCCCGCCTGTTGCGGGAACTGCGCCGCTACGTCGTGGAAATGCTCGAAAGCTGGTTATGGGAACTGGATAACCAGTTCAACCTGCGCCTGCCCGACCCGATCGACTACATCGAGATGCGGCGACGCACCTTCGGCGGTGACCTGACCACCGGGCTGACCTACCTGAGCCTGCTGGCCCGGGGGCCCGAGCTCGACGAGAAGATTTTCCGCAGCAGCCCGCTGCGCCAGTTGATCCATTGCACCGTCGACAGCGTCACCCTGACCAACGACATCGTCTCCTATCGCAAGGAAATCGAGGTCGAAGGCGAGCTGAACAATTTTGTGCTGATCCTCCAGCAGTTCCTCGACCTCGATCTGCAACCGGCCATGGACCGGGTCGGGCAACTCAGGGACGCACGTATCCGCCAGTTCGAGCATATCGTCGCCCTGGAACTGCCGGTGCTGTTCGAAGAGTTCAGCCTGGATGCCGACTGACGCCGGCTGATCCTGGACTACGCGCAACGCCTGCAAGACTATATCGCCGGCGTCATGCAGTGGCATCAGACCGTCAGCCGCTACCGCGACCCACGGCCTTACAACCTGCCGCTGCCAGGCTGGATGCAGGCACGGCTATTTATATAGGTTGAAACCCAGACCCGCCCGGTCCTGACGCCATGCTGTCGTGCAAAAAAACCGGGCGGGACTCTGATCAAGGCTGGTAACACAGGACAAACTGGGTTTCGTTGAAATTGAATGTAGCCGACTCATAAGAATTGAGTCTTACCCCTCGTGCCGGAATAAACCCCGGGCTGACTATATAGTCAGTGATACTGTTGACATCCGCGTCATTGGTCGGCCACCCCGAATATTGCTGAAGTGCCTCAAATCCCCTTCTTGTAAACATATTGATTCTCTCGGCATCGAACCCCTCAAAGGAATTCAGGGCACAGAGATAACACACACGAGGTCCGAGATTTTTCAAGGTCACCACGGGCCCCGCAGGGTCGTCCCCCCACTGTGTCCCGGTAAAGCGCAGCCGGTCACCCGAGGTATAGCCCAGTCCGAGCTCGGTTGTTGTGCTATAGACTTGTGTCGATTTGTCATCACCGACTCTCGCATAGATATTCGTTTGATCGATGGATGTGATACTAAGCGATGCCATTTCAGTAACTCCTTGAGTTTGAGTGTCGTTTCCTCTCTATCGAGCGCTCATCAATACGACTCCAACCAACCACAAGGAAAATAAAGCACTCGCCATAATCAGAATACCCAGTGAGTCATAGTGTGACTACTGTCAGAATTGACAGGTACAGAGTGCAACTCCGCCGAAACACAGACCTCTGATCGGAAACCGTCGATAGACGTCATTCAGTACGCGAGAACTCGAACAAAAGCCCCGATCTGCCAGGCCTGTCCCTGGCATCGACACCACGCCGATCAGCCCAGCAACACCAGGCGGTTGGGCAACTCGTTGCGTACCTGGGTCAGCGGCACGTGGGTCTTGAGCAGTTCACCGCAGGACTGGATGCAGGTGACGAATCCCAGCAGGGTCTGGCCCTGCCTGACCTGCTCGGTGAAGGCCTTGACGATAGGGTCCCAGGCACTGTTGTCCAACCGCCGGGATATGCCTTCGTCCACCAGGATCTCCACATAACGCTCGGCCTCGCTGACAAAGATCAGCACGCCGGTACTGCCGACGGTGTGGTGCAGGTTCTGTTCGAGAAACTGCCGCCGTGCCAGGCCTGACGCCCGCCAGTGGCGTACCGAGCGGGGGATCAGCCGGCTGGTGATCGAAGGGATGCGAAACAGCAGGCACAGCAGGATGAAACTGCTCCACTGCACCGCCAGCAGGGTATGGCTGTTGAGCCAGCCGAAGACGAAGTTGACGATCCCCGGTACCAGCAGCGCCAACAGGCTGGCCCACAGCAGCGGGATATAGGCGTAGTCGTCGGCGCGGCTGGCCAGTACCGTCACCAGTTCCGCATCGGTCTGCTGCTCGACCCGCGTAATCGCTTCGGCGACCTGGCGTTGTTCGTATTCACTGAGTAAGGCCATGGTTGTGCATGCTCTCTCGTTATTATGTTTTTTTACCAACTGCCCGATGATCCGCCGCCACCGAAGCTGCCACCGCCACCGCTGAAACCACCGCCTGGGCGTCCACCACCGCCACCACCGAAACCTCCCGAACCGCCACCCCGCGGTCCGTAGCCCATCAGTTGCATGAAGGCGCAGATCAGCACGAAGAGCACCATCAGGAAACCGATCAGTACCGGGTGCCGCGAGCCGAAATCCCCTTCCGATTCGGTTTTTTCACCGGGCGGACTGCCGAGCACGTCGAGTATCGCGCCGACCCCGGCACTGATGCCGCTGGAAACATGGTCGCGCTTGAACTGCGGCACGATCAGCTGGTTGATGATCAGGGCGGACTGGGCATCGGTCAGGCGATCCTCCAGGCCATAACCCACTTCAATGCGCACCTTGCGCTCGTCCCGGGCGACGATCAGCAGCGCACCGTTGTTGCGGTCTTTCTGACCGATGCCCCAGTGACGTCCCAACTGGTAGCCGTAGTCCTCGATAGTGGTGCCTTGCAGGTTGGGCAAGGTGACCACCACCACCTGCTCGCCCGTGGCCTTTTCATGGGCCTGCAGTTGCTGGTCCAGGGCCTCGCGCACCGGCGCATCGATCATCCGGGCATTGTCCACCACCCGTCCGATCAGTTCGGGAAACTGCAAATCGGCCCGGGCCGTCAGTGCCAGCGTGCAGAGCAACAGCCACAGGGCACCCTTGAAAATACGCATGCCTACCTCGTCCGTGATGACGCTGGGCCGGGCCTGGCCACGCAGCCGCGCGGCAAGGCCCGGCGAGTGATCAGAACTTCACCTGCGGGGCCTTGTCGGCGTCCTGGGCGGTCGCTTCGAAGGTCGGGCGCAGCGGCAGGTCGCTGTACATCAGGCTGTGCCAGAGACGACCGGGAAAGGTGCGGATCTCGGTGTTGTACTTCTCGACGCTGAGGATAAAGTCACGCCGCGCCACGCTGATGCGGTTTTCCGTGCCTTCCAGCTGGGACTGCAGGGCGAGGAAGTTCTGGTTCGACTTGAGGTCCGGGTAACGCTCCGAGACCACCATCAGCCGGCTGAGGGCGCCGGTCAGCTGGCCCTGGGCTTCCTGGTACTGCTTGAGCTTCTCGGGATTGTCCAGGGTGCTGGCATCGACCTGGATCGAAGTGGCCCTGGAGCGCGCCTCGATCACCGCGGTCAGGGTTTCCTGTTCCTGTTTCGCATAGCCCTTGACCGTTTCCACCAGGTTCGGAATCAGGTCCGCCCGGCGCTGGTACTGGTTCTGCACCTGGGCCCAGTTGGCCTTCACCTGCTCGTCGTAGGTGGGAATGTTGTTGATGCCGCAGCCGGCCAGCAAAGTGGCCAGCAAGGCCAGGACGGCGAATCTCCAGCTCGAACGGAAGCCCGGTTGTGCCTGCATGCTCGAAACGCTCCTTGAAACGATAAAAAGGGAGAAATCCTAGGATTTTTCGCACCGGGGGCTCAGGCATAATCCGCCGCTGCCACTGGAATGTATGAAGCCAATCAGCTAAAAGATGCCCAGCGCGAAAAACAGTTCAGAAGTGTGCTGGATTTATTGGCACAACAATAGTCGCTCCCTATAACTAAACAGCCCGGCCGGTGCTCGAACACCTCGCCGTATCGGGCCCCGAGATAATCATTCATGAAGAAGCTGTGTTTGCTGGGCCTCGCTATCGGCCTGGCCAGTCTCCCGGTCGTGGCTGACACAAAGCCTGCACCCATTGCACAAAAGGACGCCTTCATCGCCAACCTGATGAAGCAGATGACCCTCGAGGAAAAGATCGGCCAGTTGCGCCTGATCAGTATCGGCCCGGAAATGCCCCGGGAACTGATCCGCAAGGAAATCGCCGCCGGTAACATCGGCGGCACCTTCAACTCCATCTCCCGCCCGGAAAACCGTCCGATGCAGGACGCGGCCATGCGCAGCCGGCTGAAGATCCCGATGTTCTTCGCTTATGACGTGATCCACGGCCACCGGACCATCTTCCCCATCAGCCTGGGCCTGGCGTCCAGCTGGGACATGGACGCCATCGGCCGCTCCGGACGCATCGCCGCCCGGGAAGCCAGCGCCGACAGCCTCGACATCACCTTCGCGCCCATGGTCGATATTTCCCGCGACCCGCGCTGGGGCCGCACCTCCGAAGGTTTCGGCGAGGACACCTACCTGGTCTCGCGCATTGCCAAGGTGATGGTCCAGGCCTACCAGGGCAAGAGCCCGGGCGAACCGGACAGCATCATGGCCAGCGTCAAGCACTTCGCCCTCTACGGCGCGGTGGAAGGCGGTCGCGACTACAACGTGGTCGACATGAGCCCGGTGAAGATGTACCAGACCTACCTGCCACCCTATCGCGCCGCCATCGATGCCGGCGCGGGCGGGGTGATGGTCGCCCTGAACTCGATCAACGGCGTGCCCGCCACCTCCAACACCTGGCTGATGCAGGACCTGTTGCGCAAGGACTGGGGCTTCAAGGGCCTGGCGGTCAGCGACCACGGGGCGATTTTCGAACTGCTCAAGCACGGTGTCGCCAAGGACGGTCGCGAAGCGGCCAAGCTGGCGATCAAGGCCGGCATCGACATGAGCATGAACGATTCGCTCTATGCCAAGGAACTGCCGGGGCTGGTCAAGTCCGGCGAAGTGCCGCAGAGCGACCTCGACAACGCCGTGCGTGAAGTACTCGGTGCCAAGTACGACATGGGCCTGTTCAAGGACCCGTACCTGCGTATCGGCAAGGCCGAGGACGATCCGGCCGACACCAACGCCGAAAGCCGCCTGCACCGCAGCGATGCCCGGGATATCGCGCGTCGCAGCCTGGTGCTGCTGAAGAACCAGAACCAGACCCTGCCGCTGCAGAAATCGGCGAAGATCGCCCTGGTCGGCCCGCTGGCCAAGGCACCGATCGACATGATGGGCAGTTGGGCCGCCGCCGGCCTGCCGGCGCAATCGGTCACCCTGTATGACGGCATGAGCCGTGCGCTGGGCGACAAGGGCCAGTTGATCTATGCCCGCGGTTCGAACATCACCGCTGACAAGAAGGTCGTCGACTACCTGAACTTCCTCAACTTCGATGCCCCGGAAGTGGTCGACGACCCGCGCCCGGCGCAGCAACTGATCGACGAAGCGGTCAAGGCCGCGCAGCAAGCGGATGTGGTGGTGGCAGCGGTGGGCGAATCGCGGGGCATGTCCCACGAGTCGTCGAGCCGTACCGACCTGAACATCCCCGAAAGCCAGCGCGAGCTGATCAAGGCCCTCAAGGCCACCGGCAAGCCGCTGGTGCTGGTGCTGATGAACGGCCGGCCGCTGACCATCGGCCACGAACAGGACCAGGCCGCCGCCGTGCTGGAAACCTGGTTCAGCGGGACCGAAGGCGGCAACGCCATCGCCGACGTGCTGTTCGGCGACTACAACCCGTCGGGCAAGCTGCCGATCACCTTCCCGCGCTCGGTCGGCCAGGTGCCGATGTACTACAACCACCTGACCATCGGCCGGCCGTTTACCCCGGGCAAGCCGGGCAACTACACCTCGCAGTACTTCGACGAGGAAAATACCCCGCTGTACCCATTCGGCTACGGCCTGAGCTACACCGACTTCAGCCTGAGCAACATGGCCCTGTCCTCGACCACGCTGAACAAGAGCGGCAAGCTCGATGCCAGTGTCACGGTCAAGAACATCGGCAAGCGTGACGGCGAGACCGTGGTGCAGTTGTATATCCAGGACGTCGCCGGCTCCATGATCCGGCCGATCAAGGAGCTGAAGAACTTCCAGAAAGTGATGCTCAAGGCCGGTGAGGAGAAGGTCATTCACTTCACCATCGACGAGAACGACCTGAAGTTCTACAACACCCAGCTGCAGTACGCCGCCGAGCCAGGCAAGTTCAATGTGCAGATCGGCCTGGACTCCCAGGATGTGACGCAGCAGAGCTTCGAGTTGTTGTAAGACCCGCCAACCTGTAGGAGCTGGCTTGCCAGCGATGACGATGCCAGCCGCACCGCCGCTTTCGCGGGCAAGCCCGCTCCCACAGGATGGTGGCTCGCCACGGACTATGGTCCAGCCTGGAACCCTGTAGGAGCTGGCTTGCCAGCGATAACGAGGCCAGCCTCACCGCCACTTTCGCGGGCAAGCCCGCTCCCACAGGATGAGGGCTCACCACGGACTATGGTCCAGCCTGGAACCCTGTAGGAGCTGGCTTGCCAGCGATGACGATGCCAGCCGCACCGCCGCTTTCGCGGGCAAGCCCGCTCCCACAGGATGGGGGCTCGCCACGGACTATCGCCCAGCCTGGAACCCTGTAGGAGCTGGCTTGCCAGCAATGACGATGCCAGCCGCGCCGCCGCTTTCGCGGGCAAGCCCGCTCCCACAGGGCGATGTTTCACCACGGACTATTGCCCAGCCTGGAACCCTGTAGGAGCTGGCTTGCCAGCGATAACGAGGCCAGCCTCACCGCCACTTTCGCGGGCAAGCCCGCTCCCACAGGATGGCGGCTCGCCACGGACTATGGTCCAGCCTGAAACCCTGTAGGAGCTGGCTTGCCAGCGATGACGATGCCAGCCGCGCCGCCGCTTTCGCGGGCAAGCCCGCTCCCACAAGGTCCGTATACACCCTTGGCCGGCGTGTTATCTTTCCGGCCCCTCCCCAGCCTGTCGTTGCCCGCATGCCGCCGATTCCCCGTTCCCTGCGTCTGGCGCTCCATACCCTGCTGATCCTCGCCGGCACCGCGCTGGCCGCCGGCTGGGCCGTGCACCGCGCCGGGCAACAGGCCCTGGTGGACGATGCCGCGCGCGGGAAGGCGCAACTGACGCTGTACGCCAATTCCCTGCATACCCTGATCGAGCGCTACCGTGCCCTGCCCGCCGTCCTGGCCCTGGACTCGGAACTGCGCGAAGCCCTCGACGGTCCGGTCAGCCCGCAACGGCAGGACGCGCTCAACCGCAAGCTTGAACGCATCAACGGCGCCGCACGCTCCTCGACCCTGCAGCTGCTCGATCGCAACGGTCTGTCGGTGGCCGCCAGCAACTGGCGCCTGCCCAGCAGCTATGTCGGCCACTACTACGGCTTCCGCCCCTACTTCAACCAGACCCGCAGCGAAGGCAGCGGGCATTTCTACGCGGTCGGCGTGACCAGCGGGATTCCAGGTTATTTCCTCTCCAGCGCAGTGTTCAACGACCGCGGCGAATTCATCGGGGCCATGGTGGTGAAGCTGGAGTTCCCCGAGATCGAACACGAATGGAGCAAAGGCAACGACACCCTGCTGGTCAGCGATTCTCGTGACATCGTGTTTATCGCCAACCAGCCGGGCTGGCGCTATCGCCTGTTGCGGCCGTTGTCGGACAGTGACCGCAGCGAGATCGGTCGTACCCGCCAATATGACAAGCAGGCCCTGAGTCCCATCGAGCACCAGACCCTGCGGGTCTTCGGCGACAACAGCTACCTGACCCGGGTCGACACCCCCGCCGGTCGCGCCGAACTGCTGTGGGAATCGCTGCCACTGGACACCGAACACTGGACCCTACACCTGCTGCGCAAACCGCAACTGGCCGCCGAGGAACGCCGCAACGCCGGGCTGGCTGGTGCCGGCCTGTGGCTGACCCTGGTGTTTCTCGGCTTGTTCCTCAACCAGCGCTGGCGCCTGGCCCGTTTGCGCCAGCGCAGCCGTGAAGAGCTGGAACGCCTGGTAGAGGAGCGGACCCGCGACCTGCGCACGGCCCAGGACGGCCTGGTGCAATCGGCCAAGCTGGCGGCGCTGGGACAGATGTCCGCGGCCCTGGCCCATGAGATCAACCAGCCGCTGACCGCCCAGCGCATGCAACTGGCGACCTTGCGCCTGCTGCTGGATCACGGGCGGATCGAGGCGGCCTATCAGGCCCTGGAACCCCTCGACCAGATGCTGACCCGCATGGCGGCCTTGACCGGGCACCTGAAGACCTACGCCCGGCAAAGCCCCAGCGGCCTGCGTGAGCCCCTGGACCTGGCCGGCGTGGTCGACCAGTCGCTGCAACTGCTCGACCCGCGCCTGCGCGAGGACAATGTCAGCACGGTGCTGCACCTGACCCGCCCGGCCTGGGTCCGGGGCGATGCGATCCGCCTGGAACAGGTGCTGATCAACCTGCTGCGCAACGCCCTCGACGCCATGCACGACAAACCGCTCAAGCGCCTGGAAATCCGCATCGAGGCCGACCAGCAATTGTGGTTGCTGACCGTCGGTGACAGCGGCGGCGGGATTGCCGAGGAACACCTGGCCAAGGTCTTCGATCCGTTCTTCACCACCAAACCGGTGGGAGAAGGCCTCGGGCTGGGACTGGCGGTATCCTATGCCATCGTCCATGAACTGGGCGGCCGCCTGAGCGTCGACAACCGCCCCGGCGGCGCCCTGTTCACCCTGGCCCTGCCGATCGCCCTGGAGGTACACAGCCCATGTTGAACACGGTGATGGTGGTCGATGACGAAGCCAGCATTCGCAATGCCGTGGAGCAGTGGCTGAGCCTGTCGGGCTTCGCGGTGCAGGTCTTCGGCCGCGCCGAGGAATGCCTGGCGCGGCTGCCGGCGCATTTTCCCGGCGTGATCATCAGCGACGTGCGCATGCCGGGCCTCAGCGGCCTGGAGTTGCTGGAGCGGGTGCGCACCCTCGACGCCGACCTGCCGGTGATCCTGCTGACCGGCCATGGCGATGTGAAGATGGCGGTCGAGGCCATGCGCGACGGCGCCTACGACTTCCTGGAAAAGCCCTTCAGTCCCGAAGCGCTGCTGGGCAGCCTCGGGCGTGCCCTGGAAAAGCGCCGACTGGTCCTGGAAAACCGCCGCCTGCATGAACAGGCCGACAGCCGCTCGCGACTCGAAACCAGCCTGCTCGGGGTGTCCCGCAGCCTGCAGACCCTGCGGCGACAAGTGCTGGAGCTGGCGCCGCTGCCGGTCAACGTGCTGATCCGTGGCGAGACCGGCAGCGGCAAGGAACTGGTCGCCCGCTGCCTGCATGACTTCGGCCCGCGTGCCGCCAAACCCTTCGTGGCGCTCAACTGCGCGGCGATTCCCGAGCCGTTGTTCGAGGCCGAGTTGTTCGGCCATGAAAGCGGTGCCTTTACCGGCGCCCAGGGCAAGCGCATCGGCAAGCTGGAATACGCCGACGGCGGTACGCTGTTTCTCGACGAGATCGAAAGCATGCCGCTGGCCCAGCAGGTAAAACTGCTGCGGGTCCTGCAGGAGCAGAAACTCGAGCGCCTGGGCTCCAACCAGAGCATCCATGTCGACCTGCGCATCGTCGCCGCGACCAAGCCCGACCTGCTGGAGGAAGCCCGCGCCGGGCGTTTTCGCGAAGACCTGGCCTACCGGCTGACAGTGGCCGAACTGCGCCTGCCACCGTTGCGCGAGCGACGCGAGGATATTCCGCTGCTGTTCGAACACTTCGCCCAGGGTGCGGCCGAGCGCCTGGGACGTGCCGCGACCGCCCTGAGCGGGCCACAGTTGAGCCGGCTGCTGAGCCATGACTGGCCGGGAAATGTCCGGGAACTGGCGAATGCCGCCGAACGCTCGGTGCTTGGCCTGGGCGAGCCGGAACCGGAAGGCATCGACCCCGGCCAATCCCTGGCGGCCCAGCAGGAAGCGTTCGAAGCGCAATGCCTGCGTTCGGCGCTGACCCGACACAAGGGCGATGTCAAGGCGGTGCTCGAAGAGCTGCAACTACCCCGCCGGACCTTCAATGAAAAGATGCAGCGCCATGGGCTGGCGCGGGAGATGTTTCTCAAGGAGGAGTAACCCCCCTCTGGAACGCCACCTGACCTGTAGGAGCGGCCAGTCGACGCTGGATTGCCCGTGAGGCTTCTGGCGCTCTCAAGATCGCCTTCGCGGCGATGCGCCGTCCCGACAAGCCCGGCCCCTACAGTCATGTTTCGCCTGACACATCCCGCATCGGCGATTTTCCGCTTACCGATTTATCCATCATGAGCGGATTTCCGCTTATCAGTTCCCGCCAACCCCTCTGGACCGGGCCTTCGGCCCCTGGCACGGCTCCTGCTATAGCCCTGCCAGGCTGCGCTTGCGCGCGCTCCACAAAAACAATGACTTGAAGGTTCCCTGATGGATAACTCCTCTACCCTGCCCCTCGGGTCGGCGGCTGCGCCGGCAAAAGAAAGAACCACTTCCAGCCGTTTGAAATCGATCTTCAGCGGTTCGGTCGGCAACATGGTCGAGTGGTACGACTGGTACGTCTACGCCGCGTTCTCGTTGTACTTCGCCAAGGTCTTCTTCCCCAAGGGCGACACCACCGCACAACTGCTCAACACCGCCGCGATCTTTGCCGTAGGCTTCCTCATGCGTCCGATCGGCGGCTGGCTGATGGGCCTGTATGCCGACCGCAAGGGACGCAAGGCTGCCCTGATGGCCTCGGTCCTGCTGATGTGCTTCGGCTCCCTGATCATCGCCCTGACCCCCGGTTATGAAACCATCGGTGTCGGCGCCCCGATCCTGCTGGTGGTAGCCCGCCTGATGCAGGGCCTGTCGGTCGGTGGCGAATACGGCACCTCGGCCACGTACCTCAGCGAGATGGCGACCAAGGAGCGTCGCGGCTTCTTCTCCAGCTTCCAGTACGTGACCCTGATCTCCGGCCAGCTCATCGCCCTGGCAGTGCTGATCGTGCTGCAACAGACCCTGACCACCGAACAGTTGCAGGACTGGGGCTGGCGGATTCCGTTCGGCATCGGCGCCCTGTGTGCGGTCGTCGCGCTCTACCTGCGTCGCGGCATGGAAGAAACCGAGTCGTTCACCAAGAAGAAGGAAAAACCGAAGGAAAGCCTGATGCGCACACTGATGCGTCATCCCAAGGAACTGATGACCGTGGTCGGCCTGACCATGGGCGGTACCCTGGCCTTCTACACCTACACCACCTATATGCAGAAGTACCTGGTGAACACCGTCGGCATGAGCATCTCCGACTCCACCACCATCTCGGCGGCCACGCTGTTCCTGTTCATGTGCCTGCAACCGGTGGTCGGCGCACTGTCGGACAAGGTCGGCCGGCGGCCGATCCTGATCGCCTTCGGGATTCTCGGCACGCTCTGCACCGTGCCGATCCTCAGCACCCTGCATACCATCCAGACCTGGTGGGGCGCGTTCTTCCTGATCATGGCCGCGCTGATCATCGTCAGCGGCTACACCTCGATCAACGCGGTGGTCAAAGCCGAACTGTTCCCGACGGAAATCCGCGCCCTGGGCGTGGGCCTGCCGTATGCACTGACGGTATCGATCTTCGGTGGCACCGCTGAATACATTGCGCTGTGGTTCAAGAGCATCGGCATGGAAACCGGCTACTACTGGTACGTGACCGCCTGCATCGCGGTTTCGCTGCTGGTGTACATCACCATGAAGGACACCCGCAAGCATTCGCGGATCGAAACCGACTGAGTACCGACGCCCTGAACCTGTAGGAGTCGGCTTGCCGGCGATGAGGCCTTTGAGCCTTGCAGCGTCCATACGGACGTCATCGCCGGCAAGCCGGCTCCTACAAAGGTTCGGTGTTGTTTGCCGGACTGCATCCCGCCACTCACGTCCTTACAGGACGAGCCCGCGCATTTCTGCGCAAGCGCAAAAGAATTTTCGGAATTAATAGTCAGTTAATTCCCTACCTCCATTCTGACCCTACGCCAAATCGACCTGCGCACATGCTCTCGGGCATCACGTGACCGCCGCCTGATTGCATCGCCATAAGCATCGATTTATACGATTGATTTAAGCGTTTTTTTGCGCTTTTTAATCAAATTAACCAGCGTAATATGACTTCCACACCCACTGAACAAAACGACTACCGACTGGAGCAACGACCATGAAAACCAAACTGATCCTCGCCCTGACCCTTTCCGTACTGGCTGCCAACACCTTTGCCGCCGATGGCTACAGCCACACCCCGGGCGCCTACAGCGTTGCTGCCGATGGCTACGACAAGACCCCAG
>NZ_JACAOR010000015.1:0-41468 GCF_013386115.1 Pseudomonas gingeri | reverse complement strand
GCCAATGCTGTCGCCGCTGACGGCTACGACAAGACCCCTGGCGCTGCTGCCATCAGCTGATTGATCCCGGTGGCATCACAGCCCGGCTTCGGCCGGGCTTAGTCGTTTCTGGGGGAAAGGAAAATACTGATCGTTCCCAGGCTCCGCATGGGAATGTCTCTCAGGACGCTCTGCGTCACTGGCTGCTTTGCTGCGCACAGGAACGATCCATGATGCGTGAGCTATCGCATTTGCTCTCGATGCCAAGCACACTATCGACCTCCACCCAGCCCGCGGAACCCTCGAACCATGTCCGACGATATCCACTATTACGAACCCGCCAACGGCCACGGCCTGCCTCACGACCCGTTCAACGCTATCGTCGGCCCGCGCCCCATCGGCTGGATTTCGTCGCAGGACGCCGAAGGCCGCCTGAACCTGGCGCCCTACAGCTTCTTCAACGCCTTCAACTACATCCCGCCGATCATCGGTTTCTCCAGCGTCGGCCGCAAAGACAGCCTGAACAATATCGAACAGACCGGCGAATTCGCCTGGAACCTCGCCACCCGCCCACTGGCCGAGGCAATGAACCAGAGCTGTGCCGCCGTGCCGGCTGCGGTCAACGAGTTCGAACTGGCCGGCCTGACGCCCGCCGCCTCGAAGATCATTCGCGTGCCGCGGGTGCTGGAAAGCCCGGTCTCCTTCGAATGCAAGGTGACCCAGATCATCCAGTTGCAACGCGCCGACCAGGCCCTGGTGCCCAGCTGGCTGATTCTCGGTGAAGTGGTTGCCGTGCATATCGCCCGGCACCTGCTCAAGGACGGTATCTACGACACCGCCGCCGCCGAACCAATCCTGCGTGGCGGCGGTCCGGCGGACTATTTCCAGTTGGGCCCGGAGTCCCTGTTCAAGATGTATCGCCCGCAAGTGGCGAAGTGATCGCCCGGGAAACGCTTACCAGGACAACCCGCCCTCGGCATCGACGTCGATCAGCCGCGCCAATGCCTGCTCGGCGGCCTGGTCGGCTTCGAGAGCCGTCTTGAACGTCTGGTCTTCAAGGATTTTGTGGAAACGCGGGGCATCGAAACCGCCCAGGGCCTTTACCGCAATGGCTGCGCTATAACCGGCCTCACCGCGAACTGCTGCTGAAACTGCTTCGAACTGTGCAAACTCTTTACGTGCCATGCCTGTCTGTCCCGGCCAATTGATCGGCCGGTATTCTATTCCCCTGCCTCGCAAATACGCTCATGTTTTGGCGAGTGCCTGTAGTTCTCGGGCAAGGCACCGGGACGAGTCAGAGCCCGTTATGGCGAGGAGCGGCAAGGCAGCATGGGGCGATAGGTGCCGCCAAAATTAAGCAGGATTTTCGTGCGTCCTTCAGCTGGCCAACTTCTGCAGGGAACCTGCGCTGGACAGATGAAAATCGCACTGGGCACGGGCGGCGGACACATCGCTGAAGGTGTGGAAGTCGAAGCTGTTGACCACCAGGTCCTGCACCAGCTCGGCAAAGATCTGCATCGCCGGGGTATTGAAATAGGCGGTCATCGCCGGTTGGTTGATCCAGAAACCGGACACCAGCCAGAGGTCGGCATCGGCCAGGGAGTGTTGCAGGGAAAACTGCAGGCAACCGGGTGCCTGGCGGGAAGGTTCGATCAGGCTGCTCAGACGCGAACCCAGCTCGGCGGAACGCCCTGGACGTGCGCGAACAAAGGCCATGTGACTGACGGGGATATGCTTGGACATGCTCGGCTCTCCCGAAGAGAAGGTTGTACTCGCTCCATCAACCGCCGGACTGACGGCGACAGGAGCAGAGATTAAGGCTTCAGGCGAGAGGTCGTTAGTCGATTCCTGTCGGGTTATTGCACAATCCTGTCGGAGCGCGCTATTGGCCAGGCCAAGCGTGCGTGCCAGCGGCGTCCGGCGTTTCAGAGTTTTAAGCAAGTTCGCCCCTCTCGCCGGCCAGTCATCAGACTGTCACAGGGGATCAAGGCAGGATCAGGCAAGAATTGGGCAGGATTCGGCTGGCGGTCCGACTTGCCCAAACTTAAGCTATGAACCGTTGAAAGTGACACTCTCGAGGGGATTCTCCATGTCGTTGTCCGTACATCCGCAAGAAGCTATCCCCCCGGAGATGGAGAAACAGCGCCTGGAACTGGCCGATATCATCCGTCGCCACACCGATGAGGACGGTAGCTACCAGACCGCCGTCGGCTCCCTGGTACTGGGCCGGCACAATCACCCCTACGATTTCAATCCGGTGCTGGCGCAACCGGCGCTGTGCATCATGGCCCAGGGCCGCAAGGAAGTCCGCCTGGGTGACGACCACTTCATCTACGACCCACTGAATTACATGGTGATATCGGTTTCCATGCCGATGAGCGGTCGGGTCCTGAATGCCTCGCCGCAGATGCCGTTGCTGGCATTGCGCCTGGACATCGACCCCAACGAAATCAGCGCGCTGATCGCCGAGGCCGGGCCCATGGGCGTGCCCACCCGACCGACCGGGCTCGGCCTGTATGTCGAGCGGGTCGACACCCAGATGTTCGACGCCCTGCTGCGCCTGACCCGGCTGATCGACACGCCGAAGGATATCCCCATGCTCGCGCCGCTGATCCGTCGGGAGATCCTCTATCGCCTGCTGCGCAGCCCGCAGGGTTATCGCCTGTACGAAATAGCCATCGCCAACAGCCAGGGGCACCGGGTGAACCAGGCGATCAAGTGGTTGAACGGCAATTTCGAGCAGCCGCTGCGGATCGACGACCTGGCGCGGGAAGCCAACCTGAGCGTGTCGACCCTGCACCACCGGTTCAAGGCCATGACCGCCATGAGCCCGCTGCAATACCAGAAGCAATTGCGGCTGCAGGAAGCACGGCGGCTGATGCTGGCCGAAGGGCTGGACGCCTCCGCGGCGGGTTACCGGGTGGGTTATGAAAGCCCCTCGCAATTCAGCCGCGAATACAGCCGGCTGTTCGGCGCGCCGCCCCTGCGCGACCTGGCGCGGCTGCGCCAGAGCGTCTAGGCGCCGGACCCGAGCATCCGACAGGCCTCGGCCGGAATCGTCAGCGAGACCCTGTGCCCCACGTCCAGGCCGATCCCCTGGCATGGCGTGTTCAGCGCCGTGAACGACACGCCGGAACACTCGACGATGGTTTCAATGGTCGAACCGATATCCCGCACGAAGGTCACGGTGCCGAGCAGGCAATTGCTCGCCGGCGTCGCCTGGGGCACGGACAGTTGCAGATCCTCCGGGCGCACCAGCATCCGCACCTGCTTCCCGGCCTCCACCCCGGCACTGCCCGGCACCTCGATGCTCTCGCCCCCCGGCAGCCCGACCCGGCCGTCGCCCAGCACGGTGGCCGGGAAGATATTGCCCGAGCCGATAAAGTCGGCGACGAACTCATTGGCCGGATGCCGATAGATCTCGATAGGCGTACCCACCTGCTGCACGCGGTGCTCGCCCAGCACCACCACGATATCGGCCATGGTCATGGCTTCACGCTGGTCATGGGTGACCATGATGGTGGTGATGTTCAGGCGCTGTTGCAGTTGGCGGATTTCCACCTGCATCGATTCGCGCAATTTGGCGTCCAGCGCCGACAGCGGTTCATCCAGCAGCAGAATCTTTGGCCGCGCGGCTATCGCACGGGCAATCGCCACCCGCTGACGCTGCCCGCCGGAGAGCTTGGACACCGGCCGGTCGATCATCTCGCTCAGTTGAATCAGTTGCAGCAACTCGACCACCCGGGCCTGTTGCTCGTCCCTGGCGACCCCGCGCAGTTTCAGCGGATAGGCGATGTTCTCGCCCACGGTCATATGGGGAAACAGCGCCAGGGACTGGAACACCATGCCGAAGTTGCGCAGGTGCGCCGGCGTCTGGCCGATGTCCTCGCCGTCCAGGCGGATCTCGCCGGCGCTGAGGGTTTCCAGGCCCGCGATCATCCGCAGCAAGGTGGTCTTGCCGCATCCCGAAGGGCCGAGGAAACACACCAGCTTGCCTTCGGGCAGATGCAGATTGACGTCCTTCACCGCACAGGCCGTGCCGTAGTACTTTTCGACGTTTTCCAGAATCAGTCCAGTCATGTTGCTCACCTCAAGAAATCAGAAGGAAACGCCGCCCTCGCCCACCAGCTTCTCCAACGCCCAGATCAGGACGAAGTCGATCAGCACGATCAGCACGGCAAAGGAGAAAACAGTCGGGTCGAGGGACGAGACGGTGCGGCTGTACATCCAGATCGGCACGGTCATCACGTCGATGGTGTAAAGGAAATAGGTCACGGTGAATTCGTTGAACGAGACGATGAACGCCAGCAGCATCCCGGCGAGAATCCCCGACTTCATCAACGGCACCACCACATCGAGGATCGCCCGCTGCGGTGAAGCGCCCAGCATCTGCGCAGCCTCCTCGACCTCGCTGCCGATGGAAAGCATGGCCGCCGTGCAGTTCTTCACCACGAAGGGCAAGGCCAGGATCACGTGGGCGATGACCAGCCGCGAGAAGCTCATCTGGAACGGCAGGCTGTCGAACACCAGCAGCAACGCCAGTCCCAGCACCACCATCGGAAACACCAGGGGCAGCGACATCAGTTGCAGCGCCACGGCCTTGCCGCGAAATTCGCAGCGCACCAGCGCATAGGCGGCGGGCACCGCCACCAGGGTGGCAAGCACCATGGTCAGGCAGGCCACCAGCAGGCTGGTGGTCATCGCCTTGCCCAGGCTCAGCACATCGCTGGCATCCGGCGAGACAATGGTGTGCCAGGCCGCGCGATACCATTGCAGGCTGTAGCTGCTGGGCGGGAAGTCGAGGTTCGAGGCGCCGCTGAAGGACATGACGATCATGGTCAGGATCGGCAGGACCGCCAGCAGCAGGATGATTCCCGAAAGAATCCCGGCGAAACGCCCGGTCTCCCCCGGCAGGATCGACAGGCGCTTGGACGACGACAGGCTCATTGGCAGGACTCCAGCATCCGGCGTCGACGGCCGGTGACGTATTCGGACAGGGTCATGATCGCCAGAGTGGTGATGATCAGCACGACACCGGCCGCCGAGGCCGCCGGCCAGTTCATCAGCGGGGCGATCTGGTCATGGACCATCACCGCCAGCATCGGCACGCGCCGGCCGCCCAGCAGCAGGGGCACGACGAAACTGCTGGCGTTGTAGGCGAACACCAGGGTCGCGCCGGTGATGATGCCCGGCAGGCTCATGGGCAGGACGACCTGGCGAAACACCTGCAAGCGGCTCGCGCCGAGGGTCGCGGCGGCCTCTTCATAGGTGCGCGCGACACCGCGCATGGCGCTGGCGATCGGCAATACCGCGAGGGGGAAGGCGGTCTGCACCAGGCCCATCAACACGCCGTTCTGGTTGTACAGCAGCATGATCGGGCGCTTGATCAGGCCAAGGCCCATCAGCGCCTGGTTGAGCATGCCGCCGGGACCGAGGATCACCAGCCAGCCATAACTTTGCAGCAGCAGGTTGACCAGCAGTGGCAGGAGCACGGCGGCGAGGAAGATCCGCCGCACGAACGGCGAGGTCAGGCGCGACATGGTGTAGGCCACGGGAATCGCCAGCAGCACCGCGATCACGGCGCTGAACAGCGCCAGGCGCAAGGTCAGCAGCAGCGACTTGAGGTAGTAGGGTTCCAGCAGTTGCGCGTAGCTGGCGAGGCTGAAGCCGGTCCATTCGGCCCCCTTGGTGCCGACGCTCATCCGTAGCACCAGCAGGCTGGCGAGAATCAGCACGGCGAGAAACAGCATCGACGGCGAGAGGAAAAGCCAGGCCCGGGCGGTGGGCGAGATCCCCGTTCGAGGGCGCGACAAAGCCACGCCGACCGGCCGGGTCAGAGGTTGGTGTTCCATAGAAAGAGTCTCGACAGAGAGAAATCATCAACAAGGCAGAGGCTTGGCGGACAACGTCGATCGCCAGGATTGACACGGTCCCTGCAGGAGCCGGCTTACTGGCCATGGCGATCTGACGGCCAACATCCTTGTCGCCTGATACACCGCTATCGCCAGCAAGCCGGCTCCCACAGGTTTCGCGACAGGTTCAAGACCTGCCCGAAAGTTTCAAGCCTCCTGCGCCTGCACTTCAGGACGAAAAGATTTCCGTATACCGGCGGATCCACTGGTCATGCACCGTCGCCAGGAAGGCGTTGTCGTGCATGATGGCTTTCTCGGCGATCTGTTCCGGCGTCAGGATGTACGGGCTCTTGCGTGCCTCGGCGGAAATGATCGCCTTGGCGTTGACCGGACCGTTGAAGATGTCTTCGGCCATCTTGCCCTGTACCAGCGGGTCGAGCGAATGGTCGATAAAGGCGTAGGCCAGGTCGGTATCGCCGGGGCGGTTCTTCGGCATCACCGAAAGCATCAGGTCGGTGTAGAAGCCTTCCTTCATGCCGAACGTCGCGCCCAGGCCATAGGCCGGATCGCGGATCTGCTTCGGAAAGAACGCCGGGGCATACAGGCCGCCCAGGTCCAGCGAGCCGGTGCGGAACAGCTCGGCGATCTGGTTGGGGTTCTCCCCGAGGGTGACCACGCGGTCCTTGAGCTCGGCGAGCTTCTTGAAGCCCGGCTCGATATTGTGCTCGTCACCACCGGCCAGCTTGGCGGCGATGATGATCAGGTCCATGGCCTCGGTCCAGTTCGGCGGCGGCAGGAACAGGTTGCTGGCGAAGTCCTTGTCCCACAGCGCCGCGTAGCTGTCCGGCGCCTCCTTCACGGTGCGGGTGCTGTAGACCAGGCTGTTGCACCAGAGCAGGTAGCCGATGCCGTGGCCGTTGGCCCCGGTGCGGTACTTTTCCGGCACGTCGACCAGGTTGGGAATGCGGTTCAGGTCGGGCTTTTCCAGGAGCCCGGCGGCGGCCAGGCCTTCGGCGCCGACACCGGCCAGGGTGATGATGTCGTACTGCGGACGATCCCCGCCGGCCTTGAGCTTGGCGACCATTTCCGAGGTACTGCCGGTGCGGTCGGCGATGACCTTGGCGCCGGTCTTGGCCTCGAAGGTCGCGGCGATATTGCGCAGTGCGGCAAGGCCGGTGTCATCGGACCAGGTCAGCAGCTTCAGGGTCTTGCCCTGGAAGCGGGTGTCGCTGGCATTGGCCCGGATAAACGGCATGCTCATGGCGGCCGCGGCCACCGAGGCGACGCCCACGGTCTTGATGAACTGCCTTCTGTTCAGGTCGTGCTGGCCCATTTCGGACTCCCTTTATTCTTTTAGGTATGAGGTCGGTCGCAACGCGTTCCGCCGGTCTTCGATCTCGCTGAAGCCCCCGTAGACCGTGGGTCGTAGCTGAGTCGGCGGGTTCATCCTGAGGTCGCCCGGAACCGGCAACAATCGAAAGTTTGTCATTGAAGCCATGCGCCCGGCGCATGCCTCATTTCGAGGCATGCGCCGCCCTGTTTTATACGGCGCGAATCACGTGCTTGATCTCCTGGAAGGCCTGCAGCCCCCAGGGCCCCAGCTCGCGACCGAGGCTGCTCTGCTTGTAGCCGCCCCAGGCGGTCTGCGGGAAAATCACCTGCGGTGCGTTGATCCACACCAGCCCGGCCTGCAAGGCATTGGCGACCCGCTGCGCGGTTTCGTCATGGCTGCTGACCACGCTGGCCACCAGGCCGAACTCACTGTCGTTGGCCAACGCCAGCGCCTCGGCCTCGCTGCTGAAACTGCGCACACAGAGCACCGGGCCGAAAATCTCCTCGCGCCACAACGCACTGTCCAGGGGCACTTCAGTGAAGATCGTCGGCCGTAAAAAATAGCCGCGTGTCAGCTCGGGCGGACGCCCACCACCACAGACCAGCCGCGCGCCGACACTCAGGCCACGGTCGATATGACCCAGCACGCGCTGGTACTGCGCCTGGTTGACCAGCGCGCCCATTTCCACCTCGGGGTCGAACGGGTCCGCCACGCGAATGGCGTTGGCCCGCGCGGTCAGGCGCAGCAGGAACTCATCGGCGATCTCCTCCGCCACCAGCACCCGGCTGGTGGCCGAACACATCTGCCCGGCATTGAAGAAGCCGCCGCCGCTGGCGAGTTCCACCGCGAGATCGAGATCCGCATCGGCCATCACCAGCAACGCGGATTTGCCGCCCAGTTCCAGGCTGACGCCCTTCACGGTTTCCGCTGCCCGCTGCATCACCTGGACCCCCACCGCATTGCTGCCGGTAAAGGAAATCTTCGCCACCCGCGGGTCGGCCGCCAACGGCGCGCCGACGGCCAGGCCGGTGCCGCAGACCAGGTTGAACACTCCGGCCGGCACACCGCTGTCGGCGATGATCGCGGCCAGTTCCAGTTCCGGCAGCGGCGTGACCTCCGATGGCTTGAGCACCACGCAGCAGCCGGCGGCCAGGGCCGGGGCCAGCTTCCAGGCGGTGGTGACCATCGGGAAATTCCACGGCACGATCAGTCCCACCACCCCACACGGCTCACGGCGCACACGGGCGGCAAAGGCGTCGCTGGGCAGCTCGACCGTCTTGTCCTGCTGGCCGTCGAGCGTCTCGGCCAGACCCGCGTAGTATTCGAAGGTGGCAATCACATCGTCGACATCGATGGCGGCCTCGAACAGCGGTTTGCCGTTGTTGCTCGACTGCAGGTGGATCAGGGTTTCGCGGCGCTCGCGCACGCCGTCGGCAATCCTGCGCAACACGGCGCCACGCTGTGCCCCGCTCGTCGCCGACCAACCGGCAAACGCCCGGCTCGCCGCGCTCACCGCCTGCTCCACCGCCTGCCCGTCACCGCCGGAAACACTGCCGAGCAACGCCTCGGTGGCCGGGTTGATCACCCGTAGCTGCTCACTGCCGGAACGCCACTGGCCATCGATGTAGAGACCGTCCTGATTCATTTGCGCCTTCATCACCAGGCCGCTCCTTCCATCCACAGACGCTGGTCGACTTCGATCAGGGTGGGGCCCTGGCGATCCGCGGCGAGCTCCAGGGCGGTACGCAGGGTCTCGACTCCGGAGACGGCCTCGGCCGCACAGCCCAGGGCCCGCGCCACGCCGATAAAGTCCGGGGTATAGATATCCACGCCGACAGGCGTGATGGCGCGATTGACCATGTATTTCTTGATCTCTTCGTAGCCCTGGTTATTCCACAGCAGTACGATGATCGGCGTTCGCGCTTCTACCGCGCAGGCCAGTTCCGACAGGGTGAACTGCAAGCCGCCGTCGCCGATCAGGCACACCACTGGCGGCCGCTGGCCGCGGTCGCTGGCGCCGCCCAGCCAGGCGCCGATGGCAGCCGGCAGGGCATAGCCGAGGGTGCCGTAGCCGGTGGACGAGTTGAACCAGCGGCGCGGGTGCTCGGGGTTCAGGGTCAGGTTGCCGGTATACACCGGCTGGGTCGAGTCACCCACCAGCACCGCCTCGGGCAGCACGTCGAGAACGGTGTTGAGGAATTGCGTCTGGGCGCGGGTCGGTGCATCCCACAGCGCGTCCAGGTCGGCGCGCAACCCGGCGGCACGCTTGGCGCCCCAATCGCCCTGACGCTCGGCCAGCACCTGGCCTTCGACAGCCGCAAGCAGCGCCTCGGCCGCTGTCCGCGCGTCGGACACCAGCGCGACCTTGGGCGGATAGTTGCGCACGGCCTGGTCCGGGTCGATATCGACACGCAGCAGGGTGCCGGGAATCTCGAAGCCGCCGGCAAAGGTGATGTCGTAGTCGGTTTCCGCCAGTTCCGTGCCGATGGCCAGGACCACATCGGCATCCGCCACCAGGGCGCGGGTGGCGACCATGGACTGGGTCGAACCGATCAGCAACGGATGACGCGACGGCAACATGCCCTTGGCATTGATGGTCAGCGCCACCGGGGCTTCCAGCCGCTCCGCCAGCCGGGTCAGCGCCGCCGCCGCATCGATGGCGCCGCCGCCGGCAAGGATCAGCGGACGGCGGGCCTTGGCCAGCAACCCGGCCATTTGCGCGACCGCCGCGGGGGCAGCGCCGGCCGGGGTAATCCGCACCGGCTGGCTATCGAGCAAGGCATCGGCGTTTTCCACCAGCACATCGAGGGGAATCTCGATATGCACCGGACGCGGCCGCCCGGCCTGGAACAGGGCGAAAGCCCGGGCCAGCACCGCCGGCAGCTCGGCCGCCGACATCAGCGTATGGGAGAACGCCGCGACACCCGCCACCAGCGTGCCCTGGTTCGGCAGCTCGTGCAGCTTGCCACGCCCGCCGCCCAGTTGATTGCGCGACTGGACACTGGAAATCACCAGCATCGGGATCGAATCGGCATAGGCCTGGCCCATGGCCGTGGTGATATTGGTCATGCCGGGGCCGGTGATGATAAAGCACACACCGGGCTTGCCGCTGGTACGGGCATAGCCGTCGGCCATGAAGCCAGCGCCCTGTTCATGGCGCGGGGTGACGTGCTCGATACTCGACGACGCCAGGCCGCGATATAACTCGACTGTATGCACACCGGGAATGCCGAACACCTGCTCGACCCCGTAGCCTTCCAGTAACTTGACCAGTACTTCACCGCACGTCGCCATCAATTCCACCCTTCTTGTTCGTATAAGCCATGCTGTCGATAAGCACGGCGATAGGGTTATTGGAGCGTTTGGCCAATGGCGGGCACAAGGCAAAAATAGTCATACTAGGCATGTCCTGTCGTCATGCCTGAGCTGCCCCACCATGAAACGTCCACCACCGCTGCCCGCTCTGCATACCTTCCTGGTCACCGCCCAGTGCTGCAACTTCACCCGCGCGGCCGAGCTGCTGCACATCACCCAGGGGGCGGTGAGCCGGCAGATCGCCGGGCTGGAAAGTCACCTGGGCTATGCGCTGTTCCAGCGCCAGGCCCGCGGCCTGAGCTTGACCGCCCAGGGTCGCGAGCTGTTTCCACGGATCCAGCAGGTGTTCAACCTGATCGACGAGGCGGTGGATCAGGTCGGTGCCCGCCGCGAGGCCCTGCAACTCAAGGCCCCGACCTGCATGATGCGCTGGCTGCTGCCACGCCTGTTGCAATGGCAGAAGGAGCGCCCGGACGTGCCCGTGGAGCTGACCACCACGGTGCAGCACGCCGTGGATTTCCGTCGGGAAGAGTTCGATGCCGCCGTGGTCTATGGCGCGGTGCCGGGTCCTTCGGTGGCCTATCACCATCTGTTCGACGAGCAACTGACGCCGGTTTGTTCGCCGCAACTGATGAATGGCCCGGTCCCCTTGAACAACCTGGCCGACCTCGAGCGGCACATGCTCCTGCATCCCACGCGCGACCAGCGGGACTGGGAGGCCTGGCTCAAGATGGCCGGGGCGCGGGTCAGCAATATCAGCAAGGGACAGCATTTCGACACCCTGGACCTGGCGATGAGCGTGGCATCCCAGGGCACTGGCGTGGCCATTGGCGATTGGGCGTTGATCGGCGAGGACCTGAGTGCCGGGCGGCTGGTCATGCCGTTCGATTTGCGCGTGCGTACCGGGCAGGCCTACTACCTGGTCTATCCGGAGCGGGCCGGAACGGCACCGCAATTGCGAGAACTGATGGAGTGGCTGGTGGCGCAGGCGGCGGAGCGATCCGCCGCCTGAGCCGCCGGCAACACCGGCAGGAACCGGCTCGGCGGCCCCTGCGCTGCATGTTCAATAGTTGACGGTAAACGCCAGCATCATCGACAGCTGGCACATCGGCCGCCCGCTCTCGGCATGCCACTGGTTGAAGGCATCCTGGACGATCGCCAGGTCGCGCAGGCTGGTCGGCACCTTGTCGACGATCTTCTGCGCATTGAGCGCCGCCACCACGTCATAACTCGGCACGAAGGTGTCCTTGCCGACCATCCGCAGCAGGCGCGGAGCCGACAGCCCGCCCAGTTGATGGCCGTGCTTGGCGAGGTATTTCCACAACCCGGTGATCTCGGTCACCGGCCAGTCGGCGATCAGGTTGCCGAAACTGCCCTTCTCCTTCGCCACGTCCAGCACCATCTGCGCATTGCGCGGCACGCTCTTGAGCTTGCCCAGGTGGCGGATGATCCGCGCATCCTGCATCAGCCGCTCCAGGTGTTCGGCGCCCATCAGCACCACTTTCTCCGGATCGAAACCGAAGAACACCTGCTCGAACACCGGCCACTTGGCATCCACCAGGCTGTGCTTGAGACCGGCGCGGAAAACCCGCAGGGCAATCATCGACAGATAGCGGTCATCACCGAACCGGCGCAGTTGCGCCGCCGTGCACGGCTCGGGCAGCTCGGCCTCCAGGGCCGCCGCCGAACCGAAGCGGTTCAGGCAGTACTCGTGCAGCCATTTGTAGTCGCGCATGCCGCTTCCTTCAGAGATTCACGACATTGACGAAGCGCGAGGCCGCCGTTTCGTCGATACGCAGGTTGGTGAAATCGAACAGGTTGCGGTCAGCCAGTTGCGAAGGGATGACATTCTGCAAGCCGCGGAAAATGCTCTCGGTGCGGCCCGGGGTCTTGCGCTCCCACTCCTGCAACATCTCCTTGACCACCTGGCGTTGCAGGTTTTCCTGGGAACCGCAGAGGTTGCACGGAATGATCGGGAACTGCTTGAAGTCCGAGTAGGCCTGGATGTCCTTCTCGCTGCAGTACGCCAGCGGCCGGATCACCACGTTACGCCCGTCATCGGCCCGCAGCTTGGGCGGCATGGCCTTGAGGGAGCCGTTGTAGAACATATTGAGGAAGAAGGTCTCGACGATATCGTCACGGTGGTGACCCAGGGCCATCTTGGTCGCCCCGATCTCGTCGGCGAAGGTATACAGGGTGCCACGGCGCAGACGCGAGCACAGCGAGCAGGTGGTCTTGCCTTCCGGCACCAGCTCCTTGACCACCGAGTAGGTGTCCTTCTCGACGATGTGGTATTCCACACCCAGCTCTTTCAGGTAGGCGGGCAACACGTGCTCGGGGAAGCCGGGCTGCTTCTGGTCCATGTTCACGGCGACGATGTCGAACTTGATCGGCGCCACTTTCTGCAGGTGCATCAGAACGTCGAGCATGGTGTAGCTGTCCTTGCCGCCGGACAGGCAGACCATGACCTTGTCACCGTTCTCGATCATGTTGAAGTCGGCGACCGCCTCCCCCGCCTGCCGGCGAAGGCGTTTCTGCAGTTTGTTCTGATTGACCGAAAGAGTGCCCATAGCCCTTGAAATCCGCGAGGTGTGTCGAAAAGGCGGCTATTTTACGCATAAACCCGCCGCGGGCGAAGACTCTGTGCTGCGGGAGCGGGCCTTGTCGGCTGCCGCCCGATGCAAATGCTACAACGCGATTACAATCGCAACCGACAGTGCGATTTGCTCTAAAGCCCCGGATTTATTGGCCTCAGCGCTCTCTATACTGCGACATAAGGTCGCAGACATATCCAGACCTCTGATTACTTTGGCCTCTTGGCCGGTAGGCGCTCCGCTGGGGGGCGACGGTAATAACAAAAGGAGTGACTGACATGATCCATCACGTCGTGGGACTGTTCACACACCCTGATCAGGAATGGCGGGAAATCCGTGGCGACGCCGAGGAAAGCATCGGCCACATGTACCTCACCCACACCCTGATCCTTGCCGCGATCCCGGCGGTTTCAGCCTTTATCGGCACCACACAGGTCGGCTGGGTCATCGGCAACCGGGCGCCGGTCATGCTGACCCAGGAAAGCGCGATCTGGATGACCCTCATGTCCTATATCGCCATGCTCGGCGGTGTGGCGGTGATGGGTGCCTTCATTCACTGGATGGCCCGCACCTACGATGCCAACCCCAGCCTGGCGCGCTGCGTGGCCTTCGCCACCTACACCGCCACGCCCCTGTTCGTCGGCGGCCTGGCGGCGCTCTATCCGCATATGTGGCTGGGCATGATCGTCGGCACGGCCGCCATCTGCTACACCGTCTACCTGCTGTATGTCGGCTTGCCGACGTTCATGAACATACCTTCGGATGAAGGTTTCCTGTTCTCCAGTTCGGTACTGGCCGTTGGGCTGGTCGTACTGGTGGCGATCATGGCCTTCACCGTGATTGTCTGGGGCCTGGGAGTCGGCCCGGTCTACACCAACTGATAACCAGAAACCTGCCGACACGGGCCGCCGCAAGGCGGCCTCTTTATTCCGGCATGACCATTCGGCGCCTGACGGATTCGGAATCGCCGGGGTTTGCGGCATACTCGACGTCTCTGGAGAGACGTACAGCATGCCCGAGCAACTCAACACCCGCGTCGAAGACTGTTTCCAACAAGCCGAATCCTTTTTCAAACGACCTTTCAAACGCCCGATCGTCAGCCTCAAGCTGCGCGGCCAGAAAGCCGGTGTCGCGCACCTGCACGAAAACCTGCTGCGCTTCAATCCGCAACTGTACCGGGAGAACAGCGAAGACTTCCTGCGCCAGACCGTGCCTCACGAAGTCGCGCACCTGATCGCCCACCAACTGTTCGGCGAACGCATCCAGCCCCATGGCGAGGAATGGCAACTGATCATGCGCGGGGTCTATGAGCTGCCGCCCAACCGTTGCCATACCTATGAAGTCCAGCGGCGCAACGTGACACGCTACATCTATCGCTGCCCCTGTGCCGACAGCGACTTCCCGTTCTCGGCCCAGCGCCATCGACTGGTGAGCCAGGGCCGACGCTACCTGTGCCGGCGTTGCCGACATACGCTGGTGTTCACCGGCGAGACCCGCACCGAGTAAGCCGGGGACGTACACCGGCGCCTGCAATCGTGCTCAGCCAATCACACCCGAGGCGCACAGTTGGGCAATCCGCTCCGGGCTGTAGCCCAGCTCTCGCAATACCTCTTCGCGATGCTCGCTCAGCCGTGCGCCGATATGCCGGGGCTCAGGCAGCCCCTCGGAAAACTTCAGCGGACAGGCCATCTGCGCCTGGCTGCCGCCATCGCCGCGGGGCACCTGGACCACCACTTCACGGGCCTTCAACTGCGGATGCCCGACCGCCTCGGCCAGGCCGAGAACCGGTTCGACACAGGCATCGGTCGCGGCAAACAACGCGCACAGCGCGTCGTAGTCGTGCTTTTCGAACTCTATCTGCAGCTCCTGCTTGAGCTGGCGTTGCTGCACGGGATCCGAGGACAAGCCCTGGTGAATCAACTCCGGACGCCCCAGCGCGGTACATAACGAGCGCATGAAATTCGGCTCCAGGCTGCCCACGGCAAACCAGCGACCCTCGCGACTGCGGTAGTAGTCATAGAAACTGCCGCCATTGAGCATCTGCTCCTCGCGTCCGGGCTCCACGCCACAGGCCAGGAAACCGGCGCCGGACAAGGCATTCAGGCTGAACGCGCAATCGGTCATGCTGACGTCGACATATTGCCCGAGCCCCGTCTGCTGCCGGGCGATCACCGCCGCCAGCAGACCGATCACCCCGTGCAGCGAGCCTCCCGCCACATCCGCCACCTGCATGGCCAGCGGCAACGGCCCGGCGTCCTGGCGCCCGGTGTAGCTGGCCAGCCCCGACAGCGCCAGGTAGTTGAGATCATGCCCGGCGCGGTCGCGGTAGGGGCCGGTCTGGCCGTAGCCGGTGATCGCCACATGGATCAGGCGTGGATTGATGGTCTTCAGGGTTTCATAACCCAGGCCCAACCGGTCCATGACCCCGGGACGGAACTGCTCCAGCAAGATGTCGTACTCGCGCACCAGTTGATGCACGATCGCCACGGCCTCGGGCTGCTTCAGGTCCAGGGCCAGGCTGCGCTTGTTGCGATTGAGGTAGGCATGGGCGGCGGAAGTGCCCTGGTCATGGGGCGGCAGCACCCGCAGCAGGTCCAGGCGGCTGGGCGATTCGATACGCAGCACATCGGCGCCCATGTCCGCCAGCAGCAACGAGGCGAATGGCCCCGGGAGCAATGTCGAGAAATCCAGAACCTTCAATGATGCCAGCGGACCTTGCATGGGCGCTCCGTAATCCAGGTCGATGAGTTCCAGAGTAGGCAGCCCATCGCCGGGCGGCAATCACCGCAACGCTCAGCGGTCCTGACGCAAACGCTCAGCGGACATTTTGCGCAGGCATGAAAAAACCCATCCGAAGATGGGTTTTTTCATTCAGCAGGCGATCTTACTTGACGCTTGGCGCCTGGCCTTCGGCCACGCCCAGGTCGTCCAGTACACGCTCGTCTTCAATGCCGCGACCGCCGGAAGCCAGTTCCGCGTGCAGCTTGTCTTCGTCCAGCTCCTTGACCCACTTGGCCACGACCACGGTCGCCACGGCGTTACCGACCAGGTTGGTGAGCGCGCGGGCTTCGGACATGAAGCGGTCGATACCGAGGATCAGCGCCAGGCCGGCAACCGGCAGGTGGCCGACGGCGGACAGGGTGGCGGCCAGAACGATGAAACCACTACCGGTCACGCCCGCAGCGCCCTTGGAGGACAGCAGCAGCACCAGCAGCAGGGTGATCTGGTGGGTGATGTCCATGTGGGTGTCGGTCGCCTGGGCGATGAACACGGCCGCCATGGTCAGGTAGATCGAGGTGCCGTCGAGGTTGAAGGAGTAACCGGTTGGAATCACCAGGCCGACTACCGACTTCTTCGCACCCAGGCGCTCCATCTTGATCAGCATGCGTGGCAGGGCCGATTCCGACGAGGAAGTACCCAGTACGATCAGCAGCTCTTCACGGATGTAGCGAACCAGCTTCAGGACGCTGAAGCCGTGTGCGCGGCAGATGGCGCCCAGCACGACCACCACGAACAGGATGCAGGTGATGTAGAAGCAGATCATCAGCTGGCCGAGTTGCACCAGGGAACCCACGCCGTAGGCACCGATGGTGAAGGCCATGGCACCCAGCGCACCCAGTGGCGCCAGTTTCATGATCATGTTGATGATGTTGAACATCACGTGGGCGAAACGATCGATGAAGTCCAGCACCGGCTTGCCGTAGGCACCCAGGCGATGCAGGGCGAAACCGAAGATCACCGAGAACATCAGCACTTGCAGGATGTCGCCGTTGGCGAACGCGCCGACGATGGTGGCCGGGATCACGTTCAAGATGAAGCCGACGATGCTCTGGTCTGCGCCAGCGGAAACGTAGGCAGCGACTTTCGAGGCATCCAGGGTGGCGACGTCGATGTGCATGCCGTTGCCCGGCTGGATCACGTTGACCACGACCAGACCGATCAGCAGCGCGATGGTCGAGACGATTTCGAAGTACAGCAGGGCGTAGCCGCCGGTCTTGCCGACCGATTTCATGCTTTGCATGCCAGCGATGCCGCTGACCACGGTGCAGAAAATGATCGGGGCGATGACCATCTTGATCAGCTTGATGAAGCCGTCACCCAGTGGCTTGAGGGCCACGCCGGTCTGTGGGTAGAAGTGGCCGAGCAGGATGCCGATAGCGATTGCTACGACTACCTGGAAATACAGGGATTTGTACAGTGGCTGACGAGTCGTCATTGCAAAGTTCCTCAAGAGATCACACAACTGTCATCCATCTGACAGATGCATAACCTGAAGCACGAACCCTCCTGCGCTGGAGGGATTTGTTGTTTGTCGAACTGCGTGGGGCAGACCTCTCGCCTATCGCAAAGCCCGTGCCACTTTCGGAAAACTCCGACAAAGCCTTTAGCCATCAGCCCTTCACGGATTTTCTGTCAGCCAGCACTTACAGCATAGATGGCGGATTTCCGCCCTTCCACCACCGACAGCCGTCGATTTTGGCGGATATCCGCCTTGTTCATGGCGGACATCCCTGGCTAAGATCCGCCATTCAATGGACGGGACCGCCCCATGCGAGAACGCAGCATCGCCAGTCATTTCGCCCACGCCGCCCTGGAAGGCGCGCGGCGGCGGGGTCACGCCTGTTCGGGCCTGCTGCAACGACTGGGGATCGCTCCCGAACTGCTGAGCGAACCGAAGGCGCGCCTGGCGCCCGAACAGTTCACCCAACTGCTGCAAGGCCTGTGGCTGGAACTGGACGACGAGTACCTGGGCTTCGGCCAGAGCCGCTGCCAGCGTGGCACCTTCGCCATGATGTGCCACTCGCTGATCCATTGCACCAGCCTGGAAAAGGCCTTGAACCGCGGGTTGCTGTTCTACGGGCTGTTTCCCGACGCGCCGCGCCTGAGCCTGGTCCGCGAAGGCGACAAGGCCCGCCTGATCCTCGACACCTCGAACCTGTGGGACCCGGATCATTTTCTCTGTGAATGCCTGCTGGTGATCTGGCATCGCCTCGGCAGCTGGCTGATCGGCCAGCGCATCCGCCTGGAACAGGCCACGTTCGAGTACCCGCGCCCCGAACACGCCAACGAGTACGACCTGCTGTTTCCCTGCACCCTGGAATTTTCGGCGACGCACACCAGCCTGCTGTTCGCCAGCCGCTACCTGGGCATGCCGTTGTTGCAGGATGAGCGGACCCTCAAGCAGTTTCTCGGCCGGGCCCCGGCCGACCTGCTGGCCCGCCCCGACGACGGCGACAGCCTGAGCAGCCAGTTGCGCCGCCTGCTCAGCCGTGACGCCAGTCGCTGGCCCGACCTGGACGCCGTGGCCCAGCACCTGCACATCAGCGCACAGACCCTGCGCCGGCATCTGCGCGAGGAAGGCACGAGCTTCCAGGAACTCAAGGATCAGCTGCGGCGGGATATCGCCATCTACCACCTGGGACGCAGCGAGCTGTCATTGCAACAGATCGCCGAGCAGTTGGGCTTTTCCGAACCTTCGGCGTTCCACCGGGCGTTCAAGAAGTGGACCGGGCTGACACCGGGCGCCTATCGCGCCCGGGAGTCGTAGGGCGTCAAAGCGCCGGGAAGTGGATACGGAACGACGCGCCGCCCAGGGATGAATCGCCCAGGGTCAGTTCGGCGTCGTAGCTTTCGATGATGTCCTTGACCACCGCCAGGCCGATGCCCTGCCCGGGATGCTGGCGGTCCAGGCGCTCGCCGCGCTTGAGAATCCGCGCGCGCTGGTCGGGAGGAACGCCGGGGCCGTCATCCTCGACGTACACTTCGATGCCCTGCAAGCCACGCCGCAGGCTGATGCGGATCTGGCTCAGGCACAAGCGATAGGCGTTTTCCAGCAGGTTCCCGAGCAATTCCAGCAAGGCGCCCTGCTCGATCGGCACATGGCTGAACTCGGGCACATCGATGTCCACCCGGACCTGCTTGTCGCGATAGACCTTGTCCAGGGTGTTGCACAGGCTTTCGAGTACCGGCCGCAACTCGACCTGGTGCCGGACCAGGCCGCTCTTGCGCAGGCTGGCACGCTGCAACTGGTAGCTGATCTGCTGGTTCATGCGTTCGATCTGGCTTTGCAGGATCCACGCCTGGTCGCGATCCTGCGGGCGCTGGGCCATGCCTTCGCTGACGCCCTGCAAGACCGCCAGCGGGGTCTTCAGGCTGTGGGCCAGGTCATCCAGGGAATCGCGGTAGCGGCTGCGCTGCTCGCGCTCGCTGTGCAGCAGGCGGTTGAGGGAACCGGTCAGGCGCAGCAGTTCGCGCGGGTGCTCTTCACTGAGGCTCTGCAGTTCGCCGCTTTCAATCTGGTCCAGCTCCTGGCTCAGGCGCCGCAGTGCCCGCAGGCCCCAGGTCAGGCCGATCCAGAGCAGCGCCAACAGCACCGACAGCGCCGCGCCGAAGCCCAGGTAGAGCTTCTCGCGCAAACCGGCGAGGGTCATCTTGTATTCGCGCATCGGTTGCAGGGCGACAAAACTGTAGGCCGCGCTCTTGCCACCGAGCAGCTTGACCTCGACATCATAGACAAAGAATTCGTGGCCGTTGTCCTCGCGAATCTTCGCGAACTCGTTGCCGCGCCCGTCATAACGCGGCTTGTAGTTGATGTTTTCTTCCTGGGTGGCCCGTGAGCGCCAGACCAGCCGGCCGTCGCGGTCGAAGATGTAGCCGAGCAGGCGACTGTCCGGCAGGTTGAACTGTTCGTCGGGCAACAGCTCGGGCATCTGCAGCTGCTTCTTGTTGTCCACCCGCGCCGCGGAAATCAGCGTGGTGACATCCGAGGCCAGGCGTTGCTCGATGGAGTCCTGCAATGCCAGGCTGAAAGCCCCCTGCATCGCCGGCAACAGCGCCAGCATGAATAGAATCGCCAGGGTCGTGGCGGCCAGCATCAGCCGCACCCGTAGCGAACGAATCACCGGCAGCGCTCGTTGAACAGATAGCCCAGGCCACGCACGGTATCGATCGGCTTGAAGCCCACCGGACCTTCCAGCTTGCGCCGCAGGCGTCCGACCAGCACTTCGATCACGTTCGGATCACGCTCGTCGTCGTCCGGGTACAACTGCTCCATCAGGCGGTCCTTGGCGACCACCTGCTGGTGATGACGCATCAGGTATTCGAGGATCCGGTATTCGTAGGCGGTCAGGGCCAGGGGCTGGTCCTCGAGGGACGCCTGCTTGCGATTGAGGTCCAGCAGCAGCGGCCCGGCGGTGATCGTCGATTGGGTGAAGCCGCTGGAACGACGCAGCAGGGCATTCATCCGGGCCTCCAGTTCCTCGAACTGGAAAGGCTTGACCACATAGTCGTCGGCACCGGCGGCCAGGCCCTCGACCTTGTCCTGCCAGTTGCCGCGGGCGGTCAGGATCAGGATCGGGAACACCTTGCCGCGCGCGCGCAACTGGCGGATCAGGTCCAGGCCGCCCATTCCCGGCAGGCCAAGGTCGATCACCGCCAGGTCATGGTTGAACTGTTCGGTCTGGTACAACGCCTCTTCGGCATTGCCGACCGATTCGACCACATGGCCACTGTCGGTCAATCGGGTTTGCAAGTGATGGCGCAACAGCGCCTCATCTTCTACCACCAGCAACTTCATAACGCTCTCCAACGATCCGGGCATCGCCTCACCGATAACGGTAACTCAGTTCGGCCAAAGTGTTTCGTAAAAGATACGGCAAACCAGCGGCTGCAGACCCGGCGCATCATCACCGATACAGAGTACCCAAGTGGCCCTGAACTCCCCCTGAACACAGGCTGAACCGGACCTGAATCGGATTGGCCCCTACCCAGCCCGGGCCGGACCCGGCAAAATGCCCGGTATGAACCCGCTCCCCGCTCTTCCCGCCTGCTGCACACCGCTCGACGAACATTGGCCACTACCGCTGGCCGTGCCTCACAGCGTGCTGCTCGGCACCCACTTCAACCCGGGCCACCTGGCCGCGGACGACTTCCAGCGCAGCCGGATAGAAGCACCGGCGAGCATCCAGCGCTCGGTGGCCAAGCGCCAGGCCGAATTTCTCGCCGGACGCCTCTGTGCCCGCGCTGCCCTGTTGCAACTGGACGGCACCGACTGCGTGCCGCCGATCGGCGAAGACCGCGCTCCCGTCTGGCCCGGTCATGCCTGCGGTTCGATCACCCACAGCAGCGGTCGCGCGGCGGCCATCGTCGCCGACAAGCGACACTGGCGCGGCCTGGGGATGGACCTGGAAAACCTGCTGTCCCACGAGCGCGCCGAACGCCTGGCGGGGGAAATCCTCACCCCTGGCGAACTGCAGCGCATGGCCGCGGCTCCCGCGCAGCAGATCGCCCTGCTGGTGACCCTGACCTTTTCCGTCAAGGAAAGCCTGTTCAAGGCGCTCTACCCGCTGGTGCACAAACGCTTCTATTTCGAGCACGCCGAAGTACTGGAATGGGATGAGCAAGGCCATGTGCGCCTGCGCCTGCTGACCGACCTGTCCGGCGAATGGTGCCAGGGCGTCGAGCTGCAGGCGCAGTTCGCGCTCCAGGACGGGCACCTGCTGAGCCTGGTCAGTATCCCGGCCTGAGACCCGCCGCCTACTTCTCCTGGTGGCGCGGCCAACTGAGGCTGAAGCAGGCTCCGCCCAGGCTCTTGCTCTTGCCGATCAGGGCACGACCGTCGTGCCAATGAATGATCCGTCGCACGATGGACAGCCCCAGGCCATGGCCGCCCGAAGCCCGCGTACGGCTGTCGTCCAGGCGCATGAACGGCGTGAAGATGCGTTCCCAGGCACTTTCCGGTACGCCGGGACCGTCATCCTCGACATCCACCCGACAGCGCAACTGGCCGACCTGATAACTGATGGTCACGTGCGACTGGGCATGGCGCATGGCGTTGCTCACCAGGTTCTGCAAGGCTCGATGCAGGTAACGCGGCTCCGCCTCGACCCAGGCATCGTCACAATCGGCCGCCGACAGGCAGATACCCCGCGAAACCCGCACATCCGCCCGCAGCGGTGCCAGTTCGCCGATCACCTGGTTGACCAGGGCATCGAGATCGATCCGCTGGAAGTTCAACGCCGGAGAACCCTGCTCCAGCCGCGCATAGGTCAGCATCTCGTCCACCAGGCGGTCGAGGTCCTGGATATCGTTGTCCATGCCTTCCATGTATTTGGCGCGGGCCTGCGCGGTGGTCGCGTCGCCGATCATCTCCAGGCCGAAACGCAGGCGTGCCACCGGTGTGCGCAGCTCGTGGGACACCGCCCGCACCAGTTCGCGCTGGATCATCAAGGAGCGCTGCAAGTGCTCGGCCATGTCATTGAAGGCACCGGCCAGGCGTCCGATGGAGTCCGCCCCACCGGCCGGCACCCGCGTCTCCAGGCTGCCCTGGGCGAGCCGCGTGGCAGCCGAGGCCAGGCCTCGCAGGCGGCGCTCCAACTGACGGACCAGCAGGTAGACGATCAGGCCGATCAGGCTCAGTCCCAGCACGGCGATCAGCACCAGCCACTGGGGCGGATACGGGTTCATCTGGTACAGCGGGCCGATTTCCAGGACCCAGGGGGTTCCCGCCACGCCGGCAAACACCCGGATCGAGTCGCCGCCCTTGCCCAGCGCCATGACCGTATCGCCTTCGGTGATACGCCGCCGCTGGTCCTCGTCCATGTCGGCCTGTTCGAGGGTGACCAGGCGCATGTCGAAACCAAAGCCCTTGTCATGTTTCAGCGCGGCCAGCCGGGCCGGCTGCTCGGCCACCGGATAACGCACCAGCTCATCGGCCAGCAGGTAGATGGTCGCCCGCGCCAGCTGTTCGCTGATCTGCTGGACATCCCCGGCCAACAGCAACTGCTGCTCGTCACTGACCAGGCGGTAGACCCGCGCCGCATAGGGTCCGCTCTGGACTACCAGGGCCTGGCCCCGCAGCACCCGGGTCCGCTGGCCGAGGTCGAGATGGGCCTCGCCGATCGATTGCAGCGACAGCGGAATCCCCAGCAGCCGCTCCCAGACCGCCAGGGCCCGGCGCCGCTCGATATCGGCCATGGGCTGCAGGTTGTCGGCCATCAGCGAAAAAGTACCGTGGGCCAACCGCTCGCGGTACTGCTCGCCACGCACTTCGTTGAGCAGGTGCAGCGCCAGCACCCCGAGCAATGCCACCAGCACCAGGGCGGCGCACATGCCACCGTAGATGCGCAGGAAGATCGAATTCACGGCGCCAGGTCTGCCGCCGCTTCGGGCACGAACAGGTAGCCCTTGCTGCGAATGGTCTTGATCAGCCGCGGATGCTCGGGGTCATCGCCGATCTTCGGGCGGATGCGCGAGATGCGCACATCGATGGAGCGGTCCTGGCCGTCATAGCCGATCCCCCGCAGGGCAGTGAAGATCTCTTCCCGGGAGAGAATCCGCCCGGCGTTGGCCACCAGCAGCCAGAGCAGGTCGAATTCGGCGCTGGTCAGCTCGATACCCGCCTCGTTCAGCCAGGCTTCGCGCAAGGCCTCATCGATCACCAACGGTCCGAACTGCAGGCGCCGTACCTGCTGGGGGGCGACGTCAACCGGCTCGCTGCGCCGCAGCAAGGCCTGGATGCGCGCCAGCAGCAGGCGCGGCCGCACGGGTTTGCACACATAGTCGTCGGCGCCCAGGTCCAGGCCCTGGATCTGATCGAGGTCATCGGTGCGCGCCGTGAGCATCAGGATCACGCCGTCATATGCATCGCGGACCTTGCGGCAGATACTCAGGCCATCCTCGCCGGGCAGCATCAGGTCGAGAATCACCAGGTCCGGCTGCTCGCGCACGATCCGTTCGGCCGCCAGGGCGCCGTTGCCTTCAATGGAGACCCGCAGGCCATTGCCTTCAAGGTACTCGCGGGTCAGCTCGGCCAGACGCTCGTCATCCTCGACTATCAATACCTGCCAGGCCTCTTGCTCCACGGATTACCTCTGCTTGCAAATCTCGGTTGGGAAAGGGTCCGCTCGTCTTTTTGTCATGATGGGAGCGGAGAGTGAAAGCATGCGATCGGCCGATTGTAGCAACGGTGCGGCAATAGCACACACGCCAGGATTTGCACTCGGTGATGGGTATTTTCTGTGATAGGGTTCGCGCCCGCAAAAATCCGTCCCGGCCCTGTCCGGGCGGTAAAAAACAGTGACAAACGGTCCGGTCCAGTGCTGCCGTGGCCTACACGCGCTTTCAGGCTTTCATACACAAATTACGCACAGATTTATCCACAGGTAGCACGTTGCAATCGCCCCCAAAAACGCATTATCTTGTAGCCCGGCGGCAAAAAAACCCTAGATGTAGGGTTTTCCGTCAAAAAACCCAAACACATTTCGGACGAGAAACTCAAGCTCTTTTCTTGCTTCCGTGGGGTTGAACTAAACAGATTTTCAGAAGACCAAACCGCGCGTGCGGATGGCAGCCGTTTTCCCCTTCTGCGCGGGAAAACGGTACGGGTGTTGCAGTACATGACTGTCACCCACCAGGAATTCGGCAGCGGGCCATGGCCCGCCGCCAGTGAAACTTCGGCAAGGAAGCGGCGCCCACAGCCCCCTTCCTCCTGTCCCGAAGTGGTTATGCCCGACGACGCTCGTCGGTTGTAGTGCTTCAGGACGGAACGGTGGGCACCTTCGTGGTGCCCAAACAAACATAAAGAACGTGGAGACACCCATGCAAACCGACACAACTCGCGAGAACCCGCAGGGCACCGTGCCGCAGGCTTCCGATTCGAACCTGGATCTGTCTGCTACCGCGCCGGGCCAACTGCGTGTGATCAAGCGTAACGGCACTGTCGTTCCTTACACCGATGACAAGATCACCGTCGCCATCACCAAAGCGTTTCTTGCAGTTGAAGGCGGTACCGCCGCTGCCTCGTCGCGTATTCACGACACCGTCGCGCGCCTGACCGAACAGGTCACCGCGACCTTCAAGCGGCGCATGCCTTCGGGCGGCACCATCCACATCGAGGAAATCCAGGACCAGGTCGAACTGGCCCTGATGCGCGCCGGCGAACAGAAAGTCGCGCGCGACTACGTGATCTACCGTGACTCGCGCGCCAAGGAGCGCGCCACCCGTTCGCCGGCCGAAGAGCCGGTCAACGCCCACCCGTCGATCCGTATCACTCGCGCCGACGGCAGTGTCGCGCCTCTGGACATGGGCCGCCTGAACACCATCGTCAGCGAAGCCTGCGAAGGCCTGGAAGAAGTCGACGGCGACCTGATCCAGCGCGAAACCCTGAAGAACCTCTACGACGGCGTGGCCCTGAAGGACGTCAACACCGCCCTGGTGATGACCGCCCGCACCCTGGTGGAACGCGAGCCGAACTACTCGTTCGTCACCGCCCGCCTGCTGATGGACACCCTGCGCGCCGAAGGCCTGAGCTTCCTCGCCGTGGCCGAGAGCGCCACCCACCACGAGATGGCCGACCTGTACGCCAAGGCCCTGCCAGCCTACGTCGCCAAGGGTATCGAGTTCGAACTGCTGAACCCGGTCCTGGCCGAGTTCGACCTGGAAAAACTGGGCAAGGCGATCAACCACGAGCGCGACCAGCAGTTCACCTACCTGGGCCTGCAGACCCTGTACGACCGTTACTTCATCCACAAGGACGGTATCCGTTTCGAACTGCCGCAGATCTTCTTCATGCGCGTGGCCATGGGCCTGGCGATCGAAGAGAAGCAGCGTGAAGACCGCGCCATCGAGTTCTACAACCTGTTGTCGTCCTTCGACTACATGGCTTCGACCCCGACCCTGTTCAACGCCGGCACCCTGCGTCCACAGCTGTCGAGCTGCTACCTGACCACCGTGCCGGACGACCTGTCGGGCATCTACGGCGCGATCCACGACAACGCCATGCTGTCGAAATTCGCCGGCGGCCTGGGCAACGACTGGACTCCGGTGCGCGCACTGGGCTCGTACATCAAGGGCACCAACGGCAAGTCCCAGGGCGTCGTGCCGTTCCTGAAAGTGGTCAACGACACCGCCGTGGCGGTCAACCAGGGCGGCAAGCGCAAGGGCGCGGTCTGTGCCTACCTGGAAACCTGGCACATGGACATCGAAGAGTTCATCGAGCTGCGCAAGAACACCGGCGACGACCGTCGTCGTACCCACGACATGAACACCGCCAACTGGATCCCCGACCTGTTCATGAAGCGCGTCTTCGATGACGGCAAGTGGACCCTGTTCTCGCCATCGGAAGTGCCGGACCTGCACGACCTGACCGGCAAGGCCTTCGAAGAGCGCTACGAGTACTACGAAGCCCTGACCGAGTACAACAAGATCAAGCTGTTCAAGGTCGTCCAGGCCAAGGACCTGTGGCGCAAGATGCTGTCCATGCTGTTCGAGACCGGCCACCCATGGCTGACCTTCAAGGACCCGTGCAACCTGCGCAGCCCGCAGCAGCACGTGGGCGTGGTCCACAGCTCGAACCTGTGCACCGAGATCACCCTGAACACCAACAAGGACGAAATCGCCGTCTGCAACCTGGGCTCGATCAACCTGCCGAACCACATCGTCAACGGCCAGTTGGACACCGCCAAGCTGCAGCGCACCGTGAACACCGCCGTACGCATGCTCGATAACGTGATCGACATCAACTACTACTCGGTGCCTCAGGCGAAGAACTCCAACTTCAAGCACCGTCCGGTCGGTCTCGGCATCATGGGCTTCCAGGACGCGCTGTACCTGCAGCACATCGCCTACGGTTCCGACGCTGCCGTCGAGTTCGCCGACAAGTCCATGGAAGCGGTCAGCTACTACGCGATCCAGGCTTCCTGCGACCTGGCCGACGAGCGCGGTGCCTACGAGACGTTCCAGGGTTCGCTGTGGTCCAAGGGCATCCTGCCGCTGGATTCGCAACAGATCCTGATCGAAGCCCGTGGCCAGAAGTACATCGATGTCGACCTGAACGAAAGCCTGGACTGGGCCCCGGTCCGTGCCCGCGTGCAGAAAGGTATTCGTAACTCCAACATCATGGCCATCGCACCGACCGCGACCATCGCCAACATCACCGGCGTATCGCAGTCGATCGAACCGACCTACCAGAACCTGTACGTGAAATCGAACCTGTCGGGCGAATTCACCGTGATCAACCCGTACCTGGTTCGCGACCTGAAGGCGCGTGGCCTGTGGGACTCGGTCATGATCAACGACCTGAAGTACTACGACGGTTCCGTGCAGCAGATCGAACGCATCCCGCAAGAACTCAAGGAGCTCTACGCGACTGCATTCGAAGTGGAAACCAAGTGGATCGTCGATGCCGCCAGCCGTCGCCAGAAGTGGATCGACCAGGCCCAGTCGCTGAACCTGTACATCGCCGGCGCTTCGGGCAAGAAGCTCGACGTGACCTACCGCATGGCCTGGTACCGTGGCCTGAAGACCACCTACTACCTCCGTGCCCTGGCCGCGACCAGCACCGAGAAGTCGACCATCAACACCGGCAAGCTGAACGCTGTTTCCAGCGGCGGCAACCACGGTGACGATTCGGTCCTGGCCGCACCGACCGTATCGGCCCCAGCCGGTCCGGCACCCGTGCCAAAGGCCTGTGCCATCGACGAGCCGGATTGCGAAGCTTGCCAATAAGCTGAGCGGGCAAGCGCCTTCGGGCGCGAACCCGAAAGCCCCCGCCAGACCCCGGGTCTGGCGGGGGTTTTCTTTTGCCTGGCGAATGGAGCGCCCGACTCCCAGGTGACACGGATGACCGATGTGTGTGGAGGGGGGCTGGCGTGCTGGCGATTGAGACAGGACAGCCAGCAAATGGGCTGCCTGAGACACCGCTATCGCCAGCAAGCCGGCTCCTACGATAAACAGCCAGGCCAGAATGCCGAGTGCGACAGCCAGCCCAGAATACCGAGTGCGACAGCCAGGCACAAAAAAGCCCCGATCAAGGGGCTTTTCTGGTGGAGCGTCTTCAGCCAGCCATTATCAGGTCATCTGGATGATGGTCTGCATGATGGTGCTCTGGGTGGAGATGGTCTTGGCGTTGGCCTGGTAGTAGCTCTGGCCCTTGATCAGGTCCACCAGCTCGCTGGTCAGGTCGACGTTGGAGCCTTCCAGGTTGCCGGAAACGATCGAACCGTTGGTACCGACCTGACCACCGTCGTAGGCGGGTTGGCCCGAAGCAAAGGTCTGCACCCAGGCGGTGCCGCCTTTCGGCTGCAGACCCTGCTCGTTGGTGAAGCTCGCCACCGCGACCTGGCCGATAGCCTTGTGCTGGTTGTTGCTGAAGTTGGCGAAAATGGTACCGGTGCCATCGATGCTGATATCGGTGATCTGGCCGGTGGCATAGCCATCGCTGATGATGTTGGCACGGGAAGTATCGGCGTTGAACTGGGTAGTCTTCGACCAATCGCTCGTGATGCCCTTGCCAGTAGGATCGTTGGAACCCGCACCGTTGGCAGCCCAAACACCGTTGGTCACGACACCCGGAACCCAACCCAGGACCGGGATTGTCGTTGCACCCGCGACACCACCAATACTCTGCAGTTTACCCGAGGAGTCAAAGACCATTGCCACCGGCACAGGGTCGGTCGCGGCAGGCGGAACGGTAGGCGGTACGGTCGGAACGGTAGCCGCCGTGCCATTCGGGTTGCGCCCGTCGATCAGTGTGTAGACGTTCCAGGTATTGGCGCCGGTCTTGACCACATACTGGTCCAGCGAGTGCTTGTTACCCTGGGTGTCATAGATATCGGAGCTGAACGGCTTGGTGTAGCTCGCCTGGTTCGACGGGTCGAACGGCGTGGTTGCCTGGTTGATCACCGGCGACTTCGAATCGAGGTTGATCGTCGCACCCACCGTGGTGCTGGTCTGCGGTGGCAGGTTCGATACGTCGATGCGCAGGTCGGTCAGTACGCCCGGAATGATATTGCCCTTGGAGTCGGCGGCAAAACCTTGCAGGCGGGCAGTACCGTCGGAGTTGGTGATGTAGCCGTCCTTGTCGGTCTTGAAGGTACCGGCACGGGTATAGCTCAGCGAACCGTTGCTGCTCAGGGTGAAGAAACCGTTGCCCTGGATACCCATGTCCAGCGCGTTGCCGGTGGCGGTCATGCCACCGTTGCCGAAGTTCTGCGAAACGTTGGCCAGGTTCACACCGTTACCGATGGTCTTGGCGGCCACACCCAGCTTGGTCGCCGAGTAGACGTCCTCGAATTCCGCGCGGGAGGATTTGAAGCCGGTGGTGTTGACGTTGGCAATGTTGTTGCCGGTTACGTCGAGCTGTTTCTGGGCCGCATTGAGACCGCTCAAACCGATATTAAAAGACATAACTCACTCCTTTGTTTCGCGTTGGTCGGCTCTTACAGGCCAATGGTCTGGACTTTGGACAGAGCAATGCTGCCCAGGCCCGCCAGGTTAAGCATCATTTCGCCGCCGTTCTGACCCAGGCTTACGCTGCTGACGGTCGCCGGCAGGTTGGTGACCATGGCGGTCGCCTTGCTGTCGATCTGCGAGGTGGCATTGAAGGTGTAGGTACCGTTGGCCAGCAAGGTGCCCGAATCGTCCTTGCCATCCCAGGCGAAAGCGGCGTTGCCGGCTTTCTGGCTGCCCATGTCGATGGTCCTGACCACCTTGCCGGTGGAGTCGGTGATCTTCAGGGTCAGGTTGTCCACGGAACTCGGGATCGTCACCGTGCCGGTAAACGGCTTGCTGGTATCGACCACGGCCTTGTCGGTCGGCACGATGACCGAGCGGCCGACCAGCGACGAGGCCTGCAGGGCCTGGGACGACTGGAAGGCACCGGCGATGTTGTTCACGCTGGTGTTGAGCGTGGTAATGCCTTCCAGGCTGCTGAACTGGGCCAGCTGGGCGACGAAGGCGCTGTTGTCCTGGGGATCCAGCGGGTTCTGGTTCTTGAGCTGGGTCACCAGCAATTTCAGGAACGCGTCCTTGCCCAGGGTCTGCCCGCCGGTGGCACCGCCGATGGCGTTGCCCAGTGGATCGGTGTTGCTGTTATTCGCCACCTTCTGGTTGGAGGCGTTGATGATGTCGTTGAGGCTGGGACCGCTGGTGGAATCGGAAACACTCATGGCTGTCGCCCCTTATCACTGACCCAGGGTCAGAACCTTCTGCATCATGGTCTTGGCGGTGTTCATCATTTCCGCGTTGGTCTGGAACGAGCGGCTGGCAGAGATCATGTCGGCCATTTCCTCGACCACGTTGACGTTCGGGTAGTAGACATACCCCTTGGCGTCGGCCGCCGGATGGTTCGGTTCGTAGCGGGCTTCCAGGTTGCTCTGGTCCTCGACCACGCCCATCACCTGAACGCCCTGACCGGCCGCGTCCTGGTTCTGGAACAACGAATCGCTGCCGCCGCTCTGGCCGTTCTGGAACATGGTGGCGAACACCGGGTGGCGCGCACGGTAGGTCTTGTCGATACTCGACGAGACGGTCTCGGCGTTGGCGATGTTACTGGCGACGGTGTTCAGGCGAGTGGTCTGGGCACTCATGCCGCTACCGGCAATGTTGAAAACGCTGGCGAGGGACATGGCTTACTCTCCACGCAGGGCTGACACCAGCCCTTTGAATTTACTGTTGAGCAGGGTGAAGCTGGCCTGGAAGTCGACCGCGTTCTGTGCATAGTTCGATTGCTCGATCTGCGCATCCACGGTGTTCTGGTCGATCGACGGCTGCATCGGCGTGCGGTATTGCAACGCCGCATCGCCATCGCTCAGGCCCTGGGCTTCGATATGACGGCTGTTGGTGGTGTTGAGGGCGAAGGTGCCGTTCTTGGCCTTTTCGCTCTGCTCGGCGAGCACCGAGGAAAAGTCCATGTCCCGAGCCTTGTAGTTCGGGGTGTCGGCGTTGGCGATGTTGTTGGCCAGCACTTCGGCACGTTGGGCGCGGAAGCCCAGGGCTTTCTCATGGATACCGAGCGCTTTATCGAAGCTGATGCTCATGTCGGGAAACCTTCAAGAGTTGACCTGATCGTTGAAACAGGCTTTTCGTTGACAGAGCTATAGCAAGCCCCATGCCAATTCCTCAAAGGCCGTAAATCAAGGCTTTGCGGGGTGGCAGACAGCGGCAATGCCAGAAAAGCGGCAAAGCATTTCCGCCACGCGTCAGCAAAGCGGCAAGGCGGGCGGCAAGAAAAGTGGCAAAAAAAAGGGAGCCCCCGGGGCTCCCTTTTCTGCGTTGGACCTGCTGCCTACTTGGCCTGGTAGATGATTCCAGGACTGCATTGCACCATCTGGTAATGGTCCGGCAGGCCGTTCAGGGCCTCGGAGGCACCGAGGAACAGATAGCCGCCCGGCTTGAGGGTCCCGTGAATACGCATGAGGATGTCCTTCTTCACCTCGGCGGAGAAGTAGATCAGCACGTTACGGCAGAACACGATATCGAACTTGCCCAGGCTGGCGTAGCTGTCCAGCAGGTTGAACGAACGGAACTCGACCCGGCTCTTGATCGGCGCCTTGACCGCCCAGCGGCCCGGCCCTTTCGGATCGAAGTAACGCTGCAGGCGCTCGGGGGACAAGCCACGACCGATGGCCAGGCTGTCGTACTCCCCCGTCTTGCAGTTGGTCAGCATCAGCCCCGACAGGTCGGTGGCGACGATCTGCGCGCCCGCCTTCAACTGGCCCATGTTGGTCCGCTCGAACTCGTCGATCGACATCGAGATCGAATAGGGTTCCTGCCCCGATGAACAGGCCGCCGACCAGATACGCAGGCGCTGTCCGGGACTGGCCTTGATCGCTTCCGGCAATACCTTGCCCTTGAGCACTTCAAACGGATAGGTGTCGCGAAACCACAGGGTTTCGTTGGTGGTCATGGCATCCACCACCTGCTCGCGCAAACCGCTGCGCGGCTGGGCCTGGATCTTCTGGACCAACTCGCCCAGAGACTTGATGCCTTGCTGTTCCATCAGTTTGTTGAGACGGCTGGAAACCAGATATTGCTTGTTTTCACCGAGCAGAATGCCACAGGCCTTTTCCAGGAAGACCCGGAACTGTTCGAAATCCAAATTACCCGTAGACAATGATGCCGCCTCTTAAATCGTCTGTACCGCCGGGGACGAAAGTCCCCGGCCGTTATTCTGCTGCCTTGATCCGGTCAACCACCCGGGATGCCAGGTCATCAGGACGGAACTTGGCGAGGAAGTCATCAGCACCGACCTTCTTCACCATCGCCTGATTGAAGACACCCGACAAGGAAGTATGCAGGATGATATGCAACTTTTGCATGCGAGGATCGTTGCGGATCTCCGCTGTAAGGGTATAGCCGTCCATTTCGGGCATTTCGATGTCCGAAATCATCATCAGGAACTCTTCTTCCGGCTTCTTGCCCTCGTCGACCAGCTTGCGCAGGTAATCCAGCGCCTGCCGGCCGTCGTTCAGCGCCACCACCTCGACACCGACCGTCTGCAGGCAGCGCGTGACCTGCTTGCGCGCCACCGACGAGTCATCGACCGTCAGCACCCGCAACGACACCGCCTTGCTCTGGGTCTCGACATCGACCACGCCGAGGGAAATCGACTCGGACGTGGGCGAGACCTCGGCCAGGATCTTCTCGACGTCGATGATCTCCACCAACTGGTTGTCGATTCGCGTCACTGCCGTCAGGTAGTGATCGCGCCCGGTGCCCTTGGGCGGCGGATGGATCTCTTCCCAGTTCATGTTGACGATGCGCTCCACCGACTTCACCAGGAAACCCTGGGTCTTGGTGTTGTACTCCGTAATGATCACAAACGGATTACTCTGGTCCTTGAGTGCCCCGGAGCCCGTGGCCATCGCCAGATCGAGGATCGGGATGGTTGCCCCACGAATATTCGCCACACCGCACACCACCGGATTGGACTTCGGCATCAGGGTCAGCTTGGGGCATTGCAGCACCTCGCGTACCTTGAAGACGTTGATTCCATACAACTGCTGGCCGTCGAGACGGAACAACAGCAGTTCAAGGCGATTCTGCCCGACCAGTTGCGTACGCTGGTTCACCGAATCCATTACACCAGCCATGCCTGACCCCTCTCACCAAAGCTTCAGATCCGATGCACATTCAAGAGTAAACGGCACGGGCCTTGCTTTTTATACTGTTATGAAAGCACAAACGACATTTTTTCGACGCCTGACATCACAGTACCGCAGATTGCTCTGGGTTTTGTCGGCTTTATGCTGTCTGAACCCCAGCGGCCCTGCCCTTGCGGAATCGGCGACCCTGCCTGATCAGCTTATCGGCGTGACCCAAGGCTTTCTTGAGTTCACCGTAGAAGACTACCTGGCTACCAGTCAAACCGAAGGTCGTTATGAAATCCAGGTCAATCAACTGGATCCGCGCCTGCGCATGGCCGCCTGCGACAAGGAATTGACAGCCAGCCTGGAGAGCCCCGCGACGCCGATTGGCCGGGTCACCGTGAAAATCCGCTGCGAGGGCACCTCGCCCTGGACCGTGTTCGTACCGGCCCAGGTCAAGCTGTTCCGCGACGTGGTGGTGACCACCCGCCCGCTCAAGCGTGCCGGCATCATCGAACCGGGTGACGTGGCGCTGCGTGAGCGGGATATCAGCCTGATCAACCAGGGCTTCCTGACTTCGCCCGACCAGGCCATCGGGCAGAAACTTGTCCGACCAATGGTCATGGATCAGGTCATCACCCTGGTGCATCTGGAACAGGCCGAAGTGGTCCGCAAGGGCGACCAGGTGGTGATCAGTGCGACGAGCGGTGGCCTGGTAGTGAAGATGCCGGGAGAAGCCCTGTCCAATGGCGGGCTCAACGAACAGATCCGCATCAAGAACCTCAACTCGCAACGTGTCATCAAAGCCCGTGTCACCGCGCCCGGGCAGGTAGAGGTAGCTTTATGAAGAGAAAAGTGGCCTTGTAGATAACTGGCGCGAAGTCGCCACTTTTCCTAAACTGTGCCCCAGACAGGGATACAGCCGACACGTGCAGACTCATTCTCAGATGAGCCTAAAGTTTTTCCGGGTATGGCCGAAAACAAGGCAAGCGTCCAAATACCCAGAGGTTTTTTTATCATGGTCATCGATTTCAGTCGTTTGAATAACGCCCCGTCACTGACAGGCAGCACGCGCAGCAGCGCCAGCAAGGAAGCCGACAGTGCCGGCAAGTCCGCGTCCGTCAACAGCCAGGCCGACTCGGTCAGCCAGAGCGGGGAATCGGTACACCTCAGCAATGAGGCTCAGCAGTTGCAAAAGGTCACTGACAAGCTGCAGCAGCAGCCTGTGGTCAACAGCGCCCGGGTGGCCGAGTTGAAGCAGGCAATTGCCGACGGCAGCTACAAGGTCGACAGCAACCGCGTAGCCAGCAAACTGCTCAACTTCGAAGCCCAGCGCTAGGCTCCGGCCCGCGCCAGGCTTTTGGACGCTTAAAACCCAAGGCCAGCCATGCACGACACCACTCTACTGCAACTGATCACCGAAGATTTTGCTCCAGCTCAAGACCTGCTTGAGTTGCTGCGCGCCGAATCCCTGGCGCTCCACGGACGCAACATGTTCGAGCTGGAAGATATTCTGGCGCGCAAGCAAGCGCTGATCATTCTGCTGGAACAGCATGGCCGCAAGCGCAGCCAGATCCTCGCAAGCCTCAATCTGCCCACCAATCGCGCCGGCCTGGAACAACTGGCCGCACAGTCGAGCGTGGGCGATGAACTGCTGAGCCAGAGCGACGTGCTCACCCGACTCCTGGCCGATTGCCAGGCAGCCAACGAGCTCAACGGACGCAACATCCAGGTTCAGCAAGCGACTACCGCGAACCAGTTGAAGATCCTGACCGGCGGTGAGCCTCCCGCGCTCTACGATGCCCGCGGCTCGACCGCCAGGCTTGCGAAGCCTCGCCCACTCAGTCAGGCTTGAAAGCGAACTGGTGCGCGCTCTATCCAAGGCGCGCAACATGCTGGCAAAATGCTGGCTTTTGCGTGTAGTCGTATTTTGTCTGGAGATTGATGAACCGTGTCCAATGCCCCAAGCGCGGACGATGCTCCGCAGCCACCCAAGGTGCTAACCACACCTCTGGAAATTGCCGCCAACCTGCGGATGCTGCAGGAAAGCCATGACCCGTTGATCATCACGTTCCACGAACGCACCCAGCGCTTCCAGAGTTTTGTGATCGATGTCGACCGGGAGGCCGGCACCCTGGCCCTGGACGAAATGATGCCGCGCGACGGCGAACGCTTCCTGTCGGCAGGCGAGCCTTTCCGTGTCGAAGGTTTCCACGAGGGCGTGCGCATCACCTGGGAACAACCCCAGCCGATGACCATCGACGAAACCGAAGGCTGCTACCGTGGGACGATCCCCCAGGAAGTCGTCTACCACCAGCGCCGCAATGCGTTTCGCGCCGCCTTGAAGCTCACCGCCCTGGTGAATGTCGAGCTCAGCGGTGAAAAGCTCAAGGCTCCGGTCACCGGCAAGCTGCTGGATATCTCCGCCAGCGGTTGCAAGCTGCGTTTCGAAGGCGATATCTCCGACCGCCTGCAGTTGGGCCAGGTCTACGAGCGTTTTATCGCCGCCCTGCCCTTCGGGCCGATGACCGCTCCCGTGGAGTTGCGTCACCTGCATTTCGAAGAAAGGATCAACACCACCTTCGCCGGCGTGCGTTTCCACAACATGAGCGGCCTGGTACAACGCCAGGTCGAGCGTTTCGTCTACCAGTTGCAGCGCGAGGCACGGCGTTTCGACAAGGACGACGATTACTGAGTCAGGCGCTTTCACTCTCCAAAAAAAAACGGGCCACCCTTATCAGGTGGCCCGTTTTTTTCATCAGTGCTATCAGTTGCTCGATTTGTGCGCCGGCTCCGGGTCCGACTCATCGACCTCGGCAACCACCTCGGGCTCTGGCGCCGGGGGCACCACGCTGTCGCACATCTGATCCAGCACGATCTGCTCGTCGACCCGTGGATCGAGGGCCGCCCCCAGGGGCGACATGGCTTCGGGCATGACCACGTGCTGCAACGGCGCATCTTCGACCTGGTGCAGGTTGGTCACGGCCTTCGGCCGGATACGCCAGACCAGGATCAACGCGAAGAAACTGAAGAACGCGTAGAGCATATGGCTGCCGAACAGCTTCATCAGGATACCCGCCGCCAGCGGCCCCATGCTCGCACCGATACCGTAGGTCATCAGCAACATGGCCGTCAGGGACACCCGTCGATCGCCCTCGATATGGTCGTTGGAAAAGGCTACCGCCAGCGGATACAGGCAGAACTGCAACAGCGACACCACGAACCCGGAGATAAACAGCACTTCCAGCGGCGCCGTGGAGAATACCGCCAGCGGCAAGGAGGCCAGGGCCAGCAGGAAAGCGACGCTGCGGATCAGCACGGCCCGATCATAGCGATCGGAGAGCCAGCCCAGCGGCCACTGCACCAGGAAGCCGGCAAAGATGCAGCAACCCATGAACAGACCGACCTGCTCGGTGGAAAGCCCCTGCTGGGAGGCATAGAGCGGCGCCAGGCCATAGAAGGAGCCGACGATGATCCCCGCGCCCATCACCGTGGTCAGGGACTGCGGCACCCGCTTCATGAAAAAGCGTGGTTCCAGCGGCGCCGGATGCAGGGGCGCCGGGTGAATGCGCCGGGTCATCGCCACCGGCACCAGGCACAGCGCGAAGCACAGCGCGACCAGCATCAGCAGTTCAAGCCCGAGGGCCGGGTGCATGACCAGGATCAGTTGCCCCAGCACCAGGCCAAGGTAGGAGGCGATCATGTAGCCGCTGAACACCACCCCGCGCTGCTTGGCCTCGGCCTGCTCGTTCAGCCAGCTTTCGATGACCATGTACTGGCACATCATGCCCAGGCCCACGATCATCCGCAGGAACAGCCAGGCCGGCAGCCAATCGATCAACCCATGGCCCAGCACCGCCGCGCCGACGATCCCGGCGCAGGTGGCGTAGGCACGGATATGTCCGACCCGTGCAATCAGCCGGTGGCCGATCTTGCCCCCCAGCACCAGGCCGAAGTAGTTGGCCGCCATCAGGGCACCGACCCACAGGCCGTCGACATGGTCGGCCGCCAGGCGCAAGGCCAGGTAGGTACTGAGAAGACCCGAGCCGATCAACATCATCAGCGAGGCGAAATAAAGCGCTCGAAAGGATTTCCAGATATGGCGCATCGGCGTTCCGAGCGGCTCCTTGAATGAGGTTTCGGACTACCCGAGAAGATAGCCCGACTATAAAGCCAGGCGCTGTAAAAACGTAGCGAGCACAGGAAATACAGGTCCGTTTTCAACGCAGTATTTCCACGCGCATTGCTTTTACAGCGCTTGGAGCCTAAGCCTGGGCGGCCAGGACACGCCTTTCCCAGGGAGTAATTTCGTCCAGGAAACTGGTCAGCTCCATGGTCTTCGAAGCGATGTAGCCTTCGATGAACTCCTTGCCGAACAGATCCTTCGCCAACTGGCTACGTTTCAGACGCTCCAGAGCAGCGTGCAAGGTACATGGCAGCGACAAAGAATCCGGAACCTCGAATTCGCCCTGGATCGCGGCCGTCGGCTCCAGTTTCTGTTCGATCCCGTGCAACCCGGCGGCCAGGCTCGCGGCGATTGCCAGGTAGGGATTGGCATCCGCTCCCGGCAGGCGGTTTTCCACCCGCCGCGCCACCGGCGAGCTGGCCGGAATGCGCAGGCCGGCGGCCCGGTTGTCGTGGGACCAGCAGGCATTGTTCGGTGAAGCGAACGGGTGGCACAGGCGCTGGTAGGAATTCACGTTCGGCGCGAACAGCGCGGTGAAGTCCGCCATGCCCGCCTGCTGCCCACCGATAAAGTGGCGGAACATAGCGGTCGGTTCCCCGGCGGCATCGCTGAAGACATTTCGCCCGCTGCCAATTTCCACCACGCTCTGGTGAATATGCATCGAGCTGCCCGGTGTCTTCGCCAGTGGCTTGGCCATGCAGACCACGGTCAGGCCATGCTTGAGGGCCACTTCCTTGAGCAGGTGCTTGAACAGGAAGGTCTGGTCGGCCAGCAACAGCGGATCACCGTGCAACAGGTTGATCTCGAACTGGCTGACGCCCATTTCATGCATGAAGGTGTCGCGCGGCAGACCGAGCGCCGCCATGCACGCATAGACCTCGCTGAAAAACGGCCGCAAGCCGTTATTGGAACTGACACTGAAGGCCGAATGACCGTCCTCGCGACGACCATCGAGGCCCACGGGCGGCAGGAAGGGTTGGCTCGGATCGGTATTGGGCGCGAAGACAAAGAACTCCAGCTCGGTCGCCACCACCGGCGCCAGGCCACGCGCCGCATAGCGGGCGATGACCGCCTTGAGCTGACCACGGGTCGACAGGCGGGAGCTCTCACCTGTCAGTTCGTCCGCGTCGCAGATCGCCAGGGCACGGGGCTGCTGGCTCCAGGGCAGGCGATGGATCTGCTGCGGATCGGCATTGAGGGCCAGGTCGCCATCGTCGCTGCCGTAAAAACGCGCGGGTGGGTAACCGCCCATGATGCACTGCAACAGCACCCCGCGGGCCATCTGCAAACGCCGTCCCTCGAGGAAACCTTCGGCGGTCATTACCTTGCCGCGCGGTACGCCATTGAGGTCGGGCGTGACACATTCAATCTCATCAATGCCGGTCAATCGCTGCGCGAGTGAACTCTGGCCATCGGTCGTCATGACTCAATCCTTGTTGTTGTACAAGCCGTGAACGGCGTCCCGTACAAAATACGCACCACCTGTTCGGGATTTCAAGCAGGGGCGAGGAAAAAGCCTGGTTCAGGGAAGATAGAGGCTGAACAATGCACCGCCGAGAGTGCCGCCATTGCCGATCTCGATTCGCCCGCGCACGCCGTTGCGCTCATGCAGGGCGGCAATACGTGCCGCGAAATACAGACCCAGGCCGGTACTGCCCGTGGTGGGGTTGATGCCCTGCACATAGTCCGCCTGCCGCTCGAGCATCTGTGCCGGGTAGCCCGGACCATCGTCATTGATGGTCACTACCAGTTGTTCGCCCTCTTCACGCACACCGATCAGCAAGGCATGACAGGCATAGCGAATGGCATTGGTGACGATATTACCAACGACCGAGCCGATCAGCTCCCGGTCGAAGAAACCCAGCGGGCTGAAATCGTCGACCTCGTAGCTGGCGACAATCCCGCGACTGCTCAGGACTTCCTGACGGCACGCCAGTTGCGCCTCGATGAAATCGTCCATTTCATGGTAGTCGGGGCGCAGCGGTAGCTGATTGACTCCCAGCTTGTACAGGCCCAGCAGTTGTACCAGCATGCTGTTGAGGTGAGCGAACTCATACTCGATGACCCCGTGCTCGGGGACCTCGCGCTGACTCGCGGGCAGGCGGCTTTGCCACTGGCCATGGGCTTGCATCAGCATCGCCAGCGAGTTCTTCATATCGTGCACGGTCGAGGCGATTACCGTGGAAAAATCCAGCCCCTGGTCATCGCCACTCATTCGCCGAACGCCCGGATGCGCAATTTCTGATACCTCTCATAACGTGGATCGGTGTCGGGCATCTTGCCGACCATTTTCAGGCAGGCACGACACTCTTCGAGGATCGCGGCGTCGGCAGTCTTCTGCGCGCTCACCAACAGGGCCTGCGCGGCGTTGAGGGCGATACTGATATTCTTCGGTTGCAGCGCCAGGGCGCGCCGGAACAGGTCCTGCGCCTCTTCCAGGTTGCCGCCCTTGTAGCTGCGCACCCCCTGCACGTTGAGATCGATCGCGGCCTTGCCGCTGCCGAGGATCTCCGGGTCGTCGGTCAGTTTGGCGATCCCTTTCATCACAGCAGGATCGTCACCGTAGATCTCCACGCAGTTCTTGAGCATCGAGGCACCGGCATCGACCTGGCCCAACTGCTGCAGTTGCTTGGCTACCAGCAAGGCCGCCTCGGCACTCATGAAGTTCTCCATTCCCTCAAGACGCGCCATCGCCTGCTCGGTGAGCTTGTCGGCGGTTTCGGCATCATTGAGCAGCAGGCTGGTGGCCTTCATCAGGCGCGCACGCACCTGCAGTCCCGGATCGTTGGCGTTTTCCTTGGCGACCGCGCTGAGGGTCTGGTTGATCTCCAGCCGCGTACGTGTATCCAGGCCCCGCTCGCTGCCCTTGCTGATCAAGGCATGGGCCAGGCCGAGATTGCTTTCGGGATCCTTGAAGCGTGATTGCTCGCCCTGGGACACGGCCTGGCGATAGGCTTTCGATGCACTCTCGAAATCCTCGTTGGCCATGGCCAGCTTGCCCAACAACGACTGCCGGCGTACCGCCAGCGGGGACAACCGTACAGCCTCCTCCAGAACGCTCTGGGCACGCCGGGTATCGCCCTGCTGCATCAGCACATCGGCGAGCCCGTCGTACAGCGCCGGCATCATCGGAAAGGCCTTGAGCGCGGTTTCGTAGAGTTCCCGGGCCTGAGTGATCTGGCCGCGCTTGTAGAGCAGTTGCCCGAGCATCGCATAAGCCCATGGCAGCGGACGATCGTTGAGGATGCCATTGAGGAAGCGTTCCAGTGGCTCATTCTGGTTGAGCGCGCGCATGGCGTCGGCGCGATAGCGCAGGCACAGCGGTGCGAAACGGGTGTCCTGCTGGGTCAGGCGGGTACAGGCAGCCAGCACTTCGGCCGGTTTGTCACGGTCGAGTGCCTGCATGATCGGCTTGAGCAGGTTCTTGCGCTGGACCAGCTTCTCCAGGCGCTGGGCAAGGCTGGCACGGTTGAACGGCTTGGTCAGGTAGGCGTCGGGCTCGTGTTCCAGGGCACTGAGTACCATGGCCTGGCTGCTTTCCGCGGTGACCATGACGAACACGCTTTCATGGCTGATCAGCTTGTCGACCATCAGGTCTTCAAGCACCTGCTGCCCATTCTTCCTGCCATCACCGAGATGGTAATCATGCAGGACAAAATCGTAGCGCTTCTGCGCACACATGCGCAGGGCCTGCTCCCCGGTGTCGGCGGTGTCCACTTCCTTGACGCCCAACTCGCGCAGCATGGACCTGACTGAACTGCGAAAATCGGAGAAATCGTCGACGATCAGAAAGCTTTTTTGGTGATACGCCAGCATCGAGATTCCTGTCATGGGAAATAGAAGATGGGCCCGGGGACAATCACAAGAGCGGGTCCAGCCTCACTGCCACTTTCGCGTGCAGATAATAAATAGAGTCAAAATGCCATCAAACAATTTTACACCAACCCGGGGTTCCGTTGAGCAGCTTGTGCACCGTTCTTCGATTCAGGGCTACCCAGGGACTGCTGGTGTTTTATGTATAGCTGATCAGGATATCGCCCGCCCGAGGCTAAACCTGAGGGTGTGGGCATGGAATTAAGCCACAGAGATAGCTCATCCCCGCCCCCTGTGAGAGCCAGTTTGCCGGGACGCCGCAGAGACGGCCTCATCCCCCGCCCCCCTGTGGGAGCACGCTTGCCGGAACGCCGCAGAGACAGCCTCATCCACGCCCCCCCTGTGGGAGCCGGCTTGCCGGCGATGGCGGCCGCCAGATCCCCGCAGGACTCAAGGACCTCATCACCGCGGGTTTTCCGCAGCGCAAAAACAAAACCCCAACTGCTTTCGCAATTGGGGTTTCGGAATTTA
>NZ_JACAOR010000014.1:581313-612507 GCF_013386115.1 Pseudomonas gingeri | reverse complement strand
TTGAGCTGGGATTGATCTTCGTACTGCACGAATAGTCCGGAAAACTGAAAGCCCTGAACCTGTTCAGGGCTTTTTTGCTAACGGACAGGAAGCGTGAAAGACCTCTTCGAGTAAACCTGAAAAAGCCAGAAAGCTGTCGAGTTTTCCGACCATAGAGTAGGACCTCTACTGAAAGAGTGAGTCTCGACGGTATATCGAAATAGTCATGCGTTGAAACATCGCCACGCTTCAAAAATGTACCCCAAGGGTACAAAATCCGCCTGTCAGCACCATAAACACGCACCTCTGCCCTGACGACGGATAGCTTCATGTTGAGAGAAGATCGCGAGCACCTCGAACTGGAAAATCTTTCGGTGGAGAGCTACAAGCTCATGGCAGAGGCGCGCAAGCTGGGCATCGAGAAAGAGAAAATAAAGCTTGAAGCAATTCTTTACCCCTTTGTCGTTGGAGCAGGCCTGATTACCGCGCTGGTCGCACTTCTCACATTCATGGAGAGGTAGTCGCCGGATTGCGCCTTCGCTGATATCAATTGCAGTTATTCGAAGGGCTACATGATGGGACAACCATCCCCGGCCCATCACCTTGAAAAAGGACGGTCACCATGCCCCAACGACCAACCGATGTATCCCAAAGCCTGTCTGAAGACCTGATACAGCTACGCGCCGATGTAGCTGCGTTCCACAAGGAAATGAGACATAGACCCCCCTCCAGCCCTTACAAGGTATGGCTGTCGTTCGGGTTGGGAGCCGGTACGGCGCTGGCCCTGTATTTCATCGTCTCACTGATAAAGCACCTGCGCTGACTATTCGTTTCAATTCCCTTTCGACACCTCACGCCGCACCTTGCGCTCCATGGCATAGGCCGCGCCGGGCTCGCTGATCAAGTCTTCCCGACGCAGCGGTTGCGCGCAATGCTCGCAAAGCGGCCCCAGGCCCGCTGGTTGGCCGCAGAGTTTGTGCGTATAGCGCACCGCCAATTCTTCCTCTTCCGATTTGCACCAGGTCTCGCCCCACGCCCGTAGCGCCAGGACCACGGAATAGAACGCCTCGCCTTTTGGCGTCAGATGGTATTCGTGGCGCAGCGGACGCTCGCTGTAGGGGCGCCGCTCAACCAGTCCGTCAGCCTCCAGGCTTTTCAGGCGACCGGCAATCATCTGCGGCGTTCCGCCCGTCTGGATCTGGATCTCGTCGAAGCGACGATTGCCCATGAACAGCTCGCGCAAAACCAGCAGCGTCCAGCGGCCACCTATAATTTCCTCAGCCCGCGCGATCGGGCACAACGTCTCAGGCGCGCTTTCTTTCACCGACATACCACCTTGCCTCTCAGTAGATACTATGATTATCATAGTAACGTAGTACCAGGGCAACCCCCGCTGCCCTGGCTATCCAAAAAACGCTGGAGATCCCCCCATGTCGACTATCACCTACCCTATCGATCGGACCGCCTATCTGCTGGTCGATCCCTACAATGACTTTCTCTCCGAAGGCGGCAAGGTCTACCCCTTCATCGAACCCGTCGCCAACGAGGTTCACCTGCTCGATAACCTGCGCGCCCTTGACCGGACCGTACGGGCCCAGGGCATTCAAGTGGTGATTGTACCGCACCGCCGCTGGGAAAAAGGCGACTACGAGAGCTGGGACCATCCGAGTCCGACCCAATGCAAGGTCATGCATATGCATCACTTCGCACGCGGTGAATGGGGTGGGGAATGGCACCCCGATTTCGCGCCGAAGGACGGTGACATCGTCGTTCAGGAACACTGGGGCTCCAGCGGATTCGCCAATACCGACCTGGATTTCCGCCTCAAGCAGCAGGGCATCACCCACGTGATCATCGTCGGCCTGCTGGCCAACACCTGCATCGAGGCGACCGCCCGCTACGCGGTGGAACTGGGCTACCACGTCACCCTGGTACGGGACGCCACCGCGGCCCTCAAACCGGAAATGATGCACGCTGCGCACGAACTCAATGGCCCGACATTTGCCCATTCGATCGTCGCCACTGGCGAGCTCATCGCCACGCTGGAGGGCAAGTAAATGCAATTGACTGGCAAGCTCTTTATCGGCGCAGGTGATCTCTCCATCCCCGAGGCGACCATGAAGGCCCTCAACCCGGCGACCAACCAGACGATAGAACCCGCTTTTGCGTTGGGCGACGCAGCTGCCGTCGATGCCGCTGCCGTTCTCGCCGACGAGGCATTCGACAGCTACAGCCATGCCCCGCTCTCCCGGCGGGCCGCGTTCCTGGAAAGCATCGCCGACAACCTCGATGCTGTCCGTCTGGAACTGGCTGCCAGGGCAGCGCTCGAAACCGGCATCCCCCAGGCCCAGCTCGAAGGTGAAGCGGCCAAGGCGGCGACCCAGTTCCGTCAGTTCGCCGACGTCGTGCGCAAAGGGCGTTTCCTGCAGTTGTCCATCGATCCGGAGCAACCTGATCGTCAGCCGCGCCCCCGCATGGACCACCGGCTACAGAAAATGGCGATCGGCCCGGTCGCCATCTTCGGCGCCAGCAACTTCCCGATTGCCTACTCGATTGCCGGCGGTGACACCGCGTCCGCCCTGGCGGCGGGCGCGCCGGTCATCCTGAAGGCCCATAACGCCCATCCCGGTGCTTCGGAGATTCAGGCCAGGGCGATTCGCAAGGCGGTGCAAGAACACGGCCTGCACCTGGGCGTATTTTCAATGGTACGCGGCGAAGGCAACACCCTTGGTGAGGCCCTGGTCGATCACCCACTGGTCAAGGCCGTCACCTTCACTGGTTCGGAACAGGGCGGCATGGCGCTCTATCGCCGGGCCCAGCAACGCCCCGACCCGATCCCGGTATTCACCGAAATGACCAGCGTCAACCCGACCTTTGTCCTGGCTCATACGCTGGCTCAAAAAGGCGCGAGCATCGGTGACGGCTTCATCGAACGCATGCTGGTCAATGTCGGCCAGGCCTGCCTGAAACCCGCCCTCCTCATTGCCATTGACGGCCCCGGCTTCGAGCCGCTGCGCACGGCGATGATCGAGCGCGTGGCACAGGCGACAGCGCGGACCATGCTCACCCCCGGCATCCATGGGGCCTATATGAAATCCCTGGCAAGCGTGCAAAACGCCGGTGCGGCCGCCATCGCCCATGGACGGGCATCTGAAGCCGCGGTCGATGGGCAATCGATGCTGCTGGAAGTGGATGGCGAGCAGTTCCTGCGTGAAACAGCACTGTCGCAAGAAGTGTTCGGCCCGGCGGCATTGCTGGTCAGGGTCCGGGATGAAGAGCAACTGCTTGCGGTCGCCCGCTCGCTGCGCGGTCAACTCAGCGCCGCCATTCACCTGGAGGCCGATGACCTGCCGACGGCCCGGCGCCTGCTGCCGATCCTGGAGAGACGCACCGGGCGTATCGTCGTCAATGCCTTTGCCCATCCCCAGGAAGTGTCATTCGCGGCGATCCATGGCGGTCCCTATCCGGCCACCTCGGACAGCCGCTTCACGTCCGTCGGCATGACCTCCATCGAGCGCTTCCTGCGGCCGGTGTGCTACCAGGGATTTCCCGATGCCCTCCTGCCCGAGGCCCTGCGCGACAGCAATCCGCTGGGGCTGCCTCGTCTCCTGGATGGCCAGTGACAGGTACGGCACTCACTGGTCATCGGCGCACGCGCTGAAGCCTTCCGCTACTAGATGGGTTTGACCGACACCACATCGAAGTAGCGGAACTTCTTCTTTTTCGCTTCGTTCTTGGCTTCCTGTTCCGCAACGAAGGTGCTCAGGGTATTGGCGTCATAAGTGAGCACCTCGATCTCGCCTTCAAACTCCCGCGTAGCGTGCAGCGTGACCCTCAGTTTCGGCGAGAGCGCCTTGGCGACAGGACGACGCCTGGGGGCTGCTGACGGAGCCGGGACAAACGTCGGCTCAGGCGATGGCGCGGGGATCGGTACCGGTTCGGCGTTTGGGCTGGAGGTACCAAACAGCGCCAGGCGCATCTCCTCCTCGCTCAGTTCATTACTCATTATCGATGTCTCATTTACAGATAGGCAGTTTGATATTTAGGAAGCTAACGGATTTTACCAGTCTTGGTCGCCGGTTGCTCTAATCAGTATCAATCCGCACCGGGACAACAGTCCGGGCAGGCATCCTAGCTATCGATCACCCGCTGCAAATGAATCGCCAACTCCGTGGCAAACCGTCGCTCCGGCGTCTCCACGTCGATGCCGAACAGCTCCTGGATCCGCGACAACCGATACCTCAGCGTCGTCACATGGACCCCCATCGCATCGGCGCACGCCTGGCTGCGGCAGCTCTCGCGCAGATAGGCCGTCAGTGTTTCCAGGTAAGGCGTGTGGTGCTTGCGGTCGTGGGCCAGCATGGCGCCGACGCTTTCGTTGACGAAGGTGCGGATATCCTCCCCACCCACCGCCGCCACGAAAATGGGAATCGGCCCGAAGTCCTGATCGGAAATCGGGCCGCTGCGACCGAACGAACGGGCGATGTCGATCAACCGCCGGCAGCGCTCCCAGGCGGCGGGGTAGTCGCCGAGCGCCCGGCACACGCCACTGGCCAGCAGGATCGGCTCGCCGCCCAGGTAGTGCGCCAGGTCATCGGCAATCTGGCGCTTGACCTTGACCAGGCGCTCGCGGCCCTTCTCGCCCTCCGAGGGCACCAGGCACACCAGGCCGTTGTCGACGATGATCACCGTGGCCTGGATCGATGCCCGCGCCAGGATACGCGCGACGTTGTGATGCAGGTTCTTCGACTCGCGGGCCTTGCCGCCGTAATCGACGATGATCATCTGCTGCGCGCTGTGGAAATGGATGCCCAGGCGTCGGGCCCGTTGCAGGATGTCGTCGGCGTCGCGCCAGCGGCCTTCGAGGACTTCGAACAGCAGTTCGGTCTGGGTCCGGGTTTCGAAGCGAAACCGGATAAAGCTGCGCATCATCTGCACGCTCAAGGCGAACTTGGCACTTTCCAGCATCAGCAGGTCCAGTTCGTTCATCGGCAGCGCCACCGGGAACAGCACCAGTGCCCCCACCAGTTCGTGATCGACCATCAGCGGTTCGATCTGTGCCCGCAGGGTGAACTGGCGCCGGCCGTCGTCGAGAAACAGATTCACCGTGTTCCTCAGCGCGCTGCGCAGGCTTTCCTGGGCCGCCCTGGAAATCTGCACGCTCAGTACCCCGGCAGCGGCCGCCTGCCAGGCGCTGTCGTCGAACAGCGCGGTGTCCGGGGAGCGCCCGGCCACCACCTGGTTGGCAGTGAAGTCGACGGCGATCACCGGATTGGGCAACTGATCGCCGACCATCAGCGACAGCGACGTCACCGAACCACCGTCCAGTACGTGTTCCAGCAAGGTCGTGTGCACATGCAAGGCCTGCTGCATGCGCTCGGCGGCACGGCGCTCGGCTTCCAGCTGGCGCTGGCGCTCCACGGCAATGGCACCGAGGTGAATGATCATGCCGAGGAATACCCGATCCTCTTCCGAGACGTCCATGATCGTGCGGGAAATGACGCTGAGCACCATGGGGCGACCGTCGAAATCGGTGCAGTTCATGGGCATCACCATCACCGTACGGTAGTCGCGTTCCACGGATTCACGGCGATAGCCGGGGTACTCGCATTCGCGCACATCACGGATGAATACCGGCTCGTTGCGCTGCAAGGCAGTCATCACCGGGCTCGACGACAACTCCCAGCAATCCACCAGTGGCCGCTGCACCAGCGTCGGGTCATGACGGGCAATCACATGGCCGAAACCAGCCTCCATATCAATGGCCATGATCGAACTCATGGTCCAGTGGGTGTGCCGGCAACTGGCGTAGACCAGCTGATGCAGCATCGACTGCAGATCACCACCGGAGTTGATCTGGCTGGCGACATCGCGCAACGAGAGTATCTGCATTTCTCGATTCAAGGCATTCACCTGGACATGGAGGACATGGCAGTCAAGTTGCCTGCCCGGCTCGCCTGATACTTGCTCCGGTCAAGAGCAATGTCCAGCGTATTTGTACTGCGTAACCAAGGAAGACGGGTTTTGCCTTTGCCCATAGCCTTGGGCAAAACCAACAGCCACAAGGGCGATGAGTCATCATGAATCTGGAAAATCTGGGCGTCAGGAAGTACTGCACCTTTATCGAGGAAACCTATATCGAGGGCGGCAAGGACGCCGGCCAACCGATCACCCTGATCGTTGTCGCCGCGGTGCTGAAAAACCCCTGGGCCGGCCAGGGCTTCGTCGAGAACCTGCGGCCGGAAATCCTGCGCCTGGCCCCAGGCCTGGGGTACGAGATGACCCGTCGCCTGACCGCCCTGATGCCGGGCGACAAGGTCGAAGCCTTTGGCAAGGCCGCTGCCGTCGGGGTCAACGGCGAGATCGAGCACGCCTCGGGGCTGATCCACACCCTGCGCTTCGGCAACCTGTTCCGCGAAGCGGTGCAAGGCACGGCCTACCTCAGCTTCACCAACACCCGCAATGCGCCGGGCGCCCTGCTTGCCCTGCCGATGGTGCACAAAAGCGAAACCGGCAAGCGCTCGCACTTCCTCACCGCCAATTTCCAGATCGCCGATGCGCCGGGCCCGGATGAAGTGCTGATCGCCATCGGCGCCTCCGATGGCTCGCGGGCGCACCCACGGATCGCCGACCGCTATCAGGACATGGCGGAGATGGAAGCGGAACAGCCCAGGGACTGATCGTCCCTCGCAACCGCAGCAAAAAAACCACCCAGCTTCCTCTTGATCGACGCAAGCCCGCGGTTTTCCTTCCCCGTAGGCTTGCTTCACACCACAAGAACATGCCCTTGCACACAGGAGCACTGCGATGCCGAGCACCATGGTCAACGCCAAAGCCGCAGCCGTCGATCCCGGCGCCCTGCGCCAGGCCTTCGGCACCTTCGTGACCGGAGTCACCGTCATCACCACCCATGACGCCGATGGCAATCCCCGGGGCATGACGGCCAATTCGTTCACCTCGGTCTCCCTCGACCCGCCGTTGCTGCTGGTGTGCGTCGGCAAATCGGCGGCCAGCTACACCGCGTTCGCCAGCACCGAACATTTCGCCGTCAACTTGCTGCATGAAGGGCAAGTGGACGTTTCCGGGACCTTCGCCTCGAAGTCGCCGGACAAGTTCCAGACCGTCAATCACGACACGGTCCATACCGGCGCGCCGATCCTCACCGACAGCCTGACCTGGTTCGACTGCACCGTGGACCAGCGCATCGAAGCCGGCGACCACCTGGTGCTGATCGGCCAGGTCCGTGCGTTCGGCACCAGCCCCAAGCTGCCGCTGTGTTTCTGCCGGGGCCGCTACGCGAACATCCAGGACCCGCTGCCGGCCAGCTGGCTGGACTCCCACAAGATGATCATCGGCTACCTGATCGAAGCCGGTGACGCGATCCTGTTCCGCGCCGACGGCCAGGGCGGCTGGACCTTGCCCGTGGCCGGCAAGCGCAAGGGTTTTATCGATGCCGGGCACTGCTCCCTGCCGGTGGAACTGGAGTCGACCTTCCTGTACTCGGCCTTCGATGTCGACGATACCGACCCCGGCTACCTGATCTACCGCGCCCAGCTCGGAGCGCTGGATACCGAGCTGCCCGACACCCTGCGCTTCTTCCCGCTGGACGAACTGCCCATCGAACTGATGCCGGTCAACGAGCTGCGTTCGGTGGTCCGCCGCTATGCCCGCGAACGCCAGAACCAGCAGTTCGGCATCTACACCGGTTCCGCCGCCAGCGGGCGGATAGCGATGCTCGAGAACGCCGCGCTGGCGCCCGAATCCCTTTGACACGCACCTACAGGACACTCGCATGAAAACCACGGTCAGCGCCCTCGAGGGCAATCGCCTCAACCTGTTTATCGACGGCCGCTTCGTCGCGCCCGCCAGCGACACCTACATCGACAGCTTCGACCCCACCACCGGCCGCTCCTGGTACCAGTTCGCCCAGGCCGACGCCAGTGACGTCGAGCGCGCGGTCGCTTCGGCCCAGCGCGCCTTCCATGATCCGCAATGGCGCAACCAGACACCCACCGCCCGGGGCAAACTGCTCTATCGCCTGGCACAACTGGTGGCCGAACACGCCGAGGAACTGGCCCTGCTGGAAACCCGCGACAACGGCAAACTGCTGCGGGAAATGCAGGCGCAGATGAGTGCCCTGCCCGACGCCTACACCTACTTCGCCGGCATGGCCGACAAGCTGCAGGGCGAAACCATTCCGGTCAACAAGCTCAACCAGCTCAACTACAGCACCCGCGAGCCCCTGGGCGTGATCGGCATGATCACCCCGTGGAACTCGCCGCTGATGCTGCTCACCGGCACCCTGGCGCCCTGCCTGGCCATCGGCAACACCGTGGTGATCAAGCCGTCCGAGCATGCCAGTGCCTCCACCCTGGCCCTGGCCGAACTGATCATCGAGGCCGGCTTCCCCGCCGGCGTGGTCAACGTCATCACCGGCAACGGTCCGGTGACCGGCGATGCCCTGACCCGTCATCCGGACATCGCCAAATACGTGTTCACCGGCAGCACCGACACCGGCCGGCGCATCGCCGGCAACGCGGCGAACAACCTGGTGCCGTGCCAGATGGAACTGGGCGGCAAATCACCCCACGTGGTGTTCGCCGATGTGGACATCGACAAGGCCGTCAACGGCGTGGTCTCCGGCATCTTCGCCGCCGCCGGGCAAAGCTGCGTCGCCGGTTCGCGCTGCTTCGTCGAGGCCCCGATCTACGACCGCTTCGTCGAGGCCCTGGTGGCCCGCACCCGGAACATCACCGTCGGCCATCCCATGGAAGAACACACCGATATCGGCCCGCTGGCCTTGCAGGCCCAGTTGCAGAAAATCGAAGGCTACATCGCCAGCGGCGTGCAACAGGGTGCCCGGGCGGCCATCGGCGGCAAGCGTCCGAGCAGCTCGCACCTGGCCGAAGGCTGGTATTTCGAACCGACGGTGATGACCAACGCCAGCAACGACATGCCGTTCATGCGTGACGAGTTGTTCGGGCCGGTGATCGGCGTCATGCCCTTCACTTCGGAAGAACAGATGATCGGCCTGGCCAACGACACCCACTACGGCCTCGCCTCGGGCATCTGGACCCAGAACATCGACCGCGCCATGCGCTTCGCCAACCGTATCGACGCCGGCACGGTGTGGATCAACACCTACCGCAGTTCCGCCTACATGTCCGCCAATGGCGGCTTCAAGCAGAGCGGCTATGGCCGTCGCGGCGGCTTTGACGTGATGCGTGAGTTTTCCCGGGCCAAGAACGTGGTCATCGATTACTCCGGCGAGATGCAGGATCCGTTTGTCATCCGCCTGCGCTGATTATTCAAGGAGCACCTCATGAAATTTGCCGTATCCCTGAGCATGGAACGTTTCTCCCCCGACGTGCCCATGCAGACCGTCATGGCCAACCTGCTGGAACTGGCGCAGATCGCCGATGAAGGCGGCTTCGAAACCCTGTGGACCTCGGAGCACCACACCCTCGAATGCACCATCGCGCCCAACCCGTTCCAGACCCTGGTATGGCTGGCCCAGCACACACAGCGCATTCGCCTGGGTACCGCGACCCTGGCGGCCGCCTACTGGCATCCGATCCGCCTGGCCGGCGAAGCCGCGTTGTGCGACCACCTGACCAAGGGCCGCCTGGAGTTCGGCATCGCCCGCGGCTCCTACCAGTACGAGTTCGATCGCATGACCCCCGGCCTGCAGCAGCAGGAGGGCGTCGGCTACATGAAGGAACTGGTGCCGGCGGTACAGAAGCTCTGGGCCGGGGATTACGCCCATGATGGCCACTACTGGAAATTCCCGCGGACGGCGGCCGTGCCCAAGCCGTTGCAGAAGGATCACCCGCGTATCTGGGTGGCCGCGCGGGACCCGGGCACCTTCGACTGGGCGGTGGGCATCGGCGCCAACATCCTCTCCACCCCGCTCTCGCTGCCGGCGGCTGAAATCGCCGTACTGGGTGAGAAATTCAACAAGGCCGTCGCCGACAATCCCCATGTGCCGCGTCCGCGTTTCATGATGCAGCGCCGTACCTGCGTGTATGCCAGGGCGCAAGACTGGGAACTGCCGGTCAGGCACAGCATGGACTTCGGCCGGGCCTTCGAGAACCTGATGCAGAACATCGGCACCGTGCACAACGGCTTCCCCGAGCCGGTGTCCTTTGAAAGTGTCCGGGGCAAGGACAACTACAACCCGGAGAACCTGCGGCGCAACCTGATGTTCGGCACCCCGGAGGAAATCATCGAGAAGCTGCTCGACTACGAAGCCGCCGGCGTCGACCAGTATTGCCTGGGCCTGACCTTCAACCTGCCGTTCGAGCTGCAGAAGCAGACCCTGCGCCTGTTTATCGACGAGGTGATGCCGGTGTTCGCCGAGCGTGAGCGCACCAAACGCCGCGACAAGGCCACGGAGTGACCGCCATGAGCGAAGCACAACGCTTCAGCGTGGCCAATGTCACGCTCAACTATCGCCTCGACGGCCAGGGGCCGCGCCCGCTGCTGTGCATCCATGGCGTCGGCTCCAGCCTGGAGGCCTGGGGCGAGGTGGTGGACCGCCTGCAAGAGCAGTTCACCCTCCTGACCTTCGACCTGCGCGGCCACGGCCAGTCATCCCGCACGCCCGGCCGCTATGAAATCGATCACCTGGTGGGCGAAGCCCTGGCCCTGGCCGATCATGTCGGCTTCAAGGACTTCGACCTCGCCGGCTTCTCGCTGGGCGGACTGATCGCCCAGCGCATGGCCCTGACCCACCCGGCGCGGGTCCGGCGCCTGGTATTGCTGTCGACGGTCGCCGGACGCAACGCCGAGGAACGCGAACGGGTGCAGGCGCGCCTGGCGGCCCTGCAGACCGGCGAGCCGGTGGCCCATTACGAAGCGTCGCTGTCACGCTGGCTGACCGAGGATTTCCAGGCCCGCCACCCGCAGGCCGTCAGCCGGCTGCGGCAACAGAACGCCGCCAACGATCCCGGCTGTTATGCCGCGGCGTATCGGGTGCTGGCGGAGTCGGACTTCGGCGACCAGCTCCAGCAGATTCGCTGCCCGACACTGATCGCCACCGGCGCCGAGGATGCCGGCTCGAACCCGAGGATGGCGGCCTTCATGCACGAACGCATCCGGGGCTCGCAGCTGAAGATCCTGCCGGGGTTGCGCCACTGCATTCTGATCGAGGCCCCGGAACAGGTGGCAACGCTCATGCGCGAATTTCTTTCCGATTCGGAGGTACACCATGGATAAGTCACTGCAGGCTCAAGGCGAAACAGTTCGCCGCCAGGTCCTGGGCAATGCCTACGTCGACCAGGCGCTGGGCAAGGCCGACGATTTCTCGCGGCCGTTCCAGGCCGTGCTCAACGAATACTGCTGGGGCATGGTCTGGACCGACGAGTCCCTCGACCTCAAGCAACGCAGCCTGCTGAACCTCGGCATGCTCGCGGCGCTGGGCCGGATGGACGAGTTCGGCACGCACTTCTGCGGCGCGATCCGCAACGGTCTCACGGACGAGGAACTGCGCGCCGCCCTGGTCCAGATCGCGGTGTACTGCGGCGTGCCGGCGGGTGTCGAAGCCTTCCGCGTCGCCCGCAAGGCGCGGGAAAGCATGGACCCGACGCAATCCACTACCGGCTGACGTCTCACCCTTGCACTCGCCACACCGCTCATGCTGTAAGTGCCCTCGCACAACAACAAGAAATTTTTGAGACTGCACCCTTGCGCCCGCGACACCGAAGGACCTTTGACTGCCAGTAGCCCAAAAATTTCTATTGATGAAGTTTTCCGCAGATTGCAAAACAACAATTGGAGGCAATTGGTGAGCGAACGACTGAAGATTGAGAACCTCTACAAGGTCTTCTCCTCGACCCCCGACAGAGCCATGCAGCTCTTGACCGCCGGGGCCAGCAAAGACCGGATCCTGGCCGAGACCGCCACCGTGGTCGGCCTGAACAACGTATCGCTGTCCATTCCCAGTGGCGCGATCTACATGATCATGGGTTTGTCCGGCTCGGGAAAATCCACCCTGGCCCGTTGCATCAACCGTTTGAACGAACCGACCGCGGGCAGGATCCTGCTGGACGGCACGGACCTGGTGGCCTTGAACGAAAGCGACTTGCGCGAGGTGCGCCGCACGCGCATCTCCATGGTGTTCCAGCATTTCGCCCTGCTGCCGAACAAGACCGTGATCGAAAACACCGAGTTCGGCCTCAAGTTGCGTGGCGTCGGTGCCGCCGAACGCCGCAAGCGCGCCGAGGAAGTCCTGGCCATCGTCGGCCTGGCCAAGTGGGCCGAGCACCACCCCCATGAACTGTCCGGCGGCATGCGCCAGCGGGTCGGCCTGGCCCGGGCCCTGGCCACCGATGCCGACGTGCTGATCATGGACGAGGCCTTCAGCGCCCTCGATCCGTTGATCCGCACGGAAATGCAGGACGAATTGCTGCGCCTGCAACGCACCCTGAAAAAAACCATCCTGTTCATCACCCACGATTTCCAGGAGGCCCTGAAGCTGGGCACCCGTATCGCGATCATGGCCGACGGCCAGGTGGTGCGCGAGGGCACGCCCCAGGAAATCGTCATGGACCCCGGCAGCGACTATGTCGCCTCGTTCACCCGCGAGGTGGACCGCTCGCGCCTGTTCGACGCGCGCTCGGTCATGCAGGTCGCCGACACCTTGCTGGTCCAGGGCGATACCCGCGTGGTCGGCAATGACAACGCCGGTGCCTTTGTCCTCAACACCAGCGGCAAGCCGGTGGGCGTGCTCGATGCGGCGGCGCTGCTGGCCGTTGGCGGCGGCAGCGATGCTCTGCAACGCCTGTCGACCCAGTTTGTCAGCGTGCCGGCCAGCGCCAAGCTGGTGGAAGTGGCGCGCCTGCTCAAGCCGGGCCTGCCGATAGCCGTGGTCGATGGCGAGGGGCTGTTTGTCGGCACCCTGAACAGCGCCCATATCCTTGATTGCATTGCCAGCGTCCCGCCCCCTCGCGCCAACGCTGCGGAGGTTGCCCAGCATGCTTAGTTCAGAAGACCTTGCCGTTTTTCCCGTGGACCAGTGGATCAGCCAGGGCGTCGAGTGGCTGGGCATTCACCTGCGGCCGATATTCCTCGCCATCCGCTGGCCGGTGGAACACCTGCTGGCGCTGAGCGACTCACTGATCCATGCCATCCCGTTCCCGGTGATGGTGCTGCTGATGTTCCTCATCGCCTACCGCGCCGCGAGCCTGGGCGTGGCCCTGTTCAGCGCCGTCGCCCTGGTGGCCATCGCCGCGCTGGGGGTGTGGGACGAAGCCATGACCACCTTGTCGCTGATCACCACGGCGATTGTCATCTGCATGCTCGTCGGGATTCCCGTGGGGGTGTGGTGCGCCCGCAGCGAACGGGTCTGGCAGATCATGCGGCCGATCCTCGACATCATGCAGACCACGCCGACCTTCGTATACCTGGTGCCGGTGGTGATGCTGTTCGGCGTGGGCACCGTGTCGGGTGAAGTCGCGGTGGTGATCTCCGCCTGTCCGCCCCTGATCCGCTTCACCTACCTGGGCATCCGCATGGTGGAAACCGAACTCGTCGAAGCCGGCCACGCCTTCGGTGCCGACAGCCGCCAGTTGCTCTGGGAAATCCAGTTGCCGCTGGCGATACCGACCATTCTCGGCGGCCTCAACCAGACCGTGCTGACCGCCATGGTGATGTCGGTGGTGGTGGCGATGATCGGCGCCGAAGGCCTGGGCCTGGTGGTCTTGCAAGGTCTGGGGCGGATGGACGTGGGCCGCGCCGCGGTAGGCGGTATCGCCATCGTGCTGCTGGCGATGATGCTCGACCGGATCACCCAGAAACTGGCGCAGCCGTCGGTACGCAAGCGCAAGTCGCTGTTCAAGCGCCTGTTCAACCCGCGTCCGCTGAATGCCTAGGAAGCATCCCCAACAACAATCATGAATGCCAGTTGTCGAGCCCTTTCTTCACTGCCAACCCTTAACCATAACGAGAAAAAAAGAGGAAATCATGATGCGTCCATTCAAAGCCTTGCTTGGATTTGCAACCGCGTTGTCCCTGGCCGGGCTGGCCAGCACCTCGGTGCTGGCCGACGACCTGCCGGGCAACGGCAAGACCATCCGCTTCGTGCAATCGGAAAGCACCGGCGGCAACTATGTCCTGACGAAAATCGCCATCGAGGCCAGCAAGCGCCTGGGCTACGACACCAAGTTGAGCACCGTCAACACCACGCTGTTTTTCCCGGCGGCGGCCCAGGGCGACCTGGACCTGTCGATGGACGTGACCCTGCCGCAACTGCAACCCAGCTTTGACAAGGTCAAGGACCGCACCGAGGTGGTCGGCGCAGGCTTCATTACCGGCGCGGGCTACAACGGCTACATGATCGACAAGAAAACCGCCGACGCCTACGGGATCACCAGCCTGGAACAAATGAAGGACCCGAAGATCGCCGGGCTCTTCGGCAAGAACGGCAAGGCCAGCCTGATCAGTTGCGATCCGGGCTGGGGCTGCGGGGATGTGGTCGACTACCAGCTCGACAAGTTCGGCCTCAAGGACACGGTCAACCCGGTACGCGGCAAATATGAAGCGCTGATGTTCGAAAACGTCGCCCGCCTCAAGCGCGGCGAGCCGGTGTTCTTCTATGCCTGGGCACCGTCCTGGATGACCAACACCATGGTGCCGGGCAAGGACGTGGTGTGGTTGCCGACGCCGTTCGACGCCTTGCCGGGCAATGTCCCGAGCGCGGTCTCGGCGCTGACCCCGGGCGTGGCCGGCTGTGCCGGAGGCGCCGATCCGTGCCGCATGGCGATGGCGGCCTGGAACTGGTACGCGATCGGCAACAAGAAATTCATCGCCGCCAACCCGGCGATCAAGACGCTGGTGGAGCAGATGGCCTTCTCCCAGGCAACCTGGAGCTACTGGGAAAAGACCATCAGCCAGGACGGTTCGAGCGAACGCAATATTCGCAAGCTCGCGGATGACTGGATGAGTGAAAACAAGGCCACGTTCGATGGCTGGATCGCCACGGCGAAAGCGGTCAAGTGACCTAGCGATCGTTCCCACGCTCCGCGTGGGAACGCATCCGGTGACGCTCCGCGTCGCGTTGCACAGGCATCGAGCCTTGCGCCGACTACTGGACGCGGAGCGTCCGGGGCGGCATTCCCACGCAGAGCGTGGGAACGATCAAAAGCCGGCCTCCGCAAGGGACGTATTTATCTTCACCAGAGAAACCCCTGTTTGACGGTCCGCAATCAGAAAAAAACCACTGTCCCACCCCCTCCAAACCGCCAATCCCGTGCAGCACCCTGCCCTAGCATTGGTTCCACTCAGACGATCCGGAGTGAACACCATGACCTATAAACATCCGCTGCTGTTCAAGGCCCTGTGCTACGTCGACGGGCACTGGATCCACAGCGACAGTGCCAGCACCATCGCCGTGCATGACCCGGCGAACCAGCAGTTGATCGGCCATGTGCCGATGCTGGAAAAACCTCAGATTGTCGCGGCGGTGGAGGCCGCGCACCGGGCGTTCGCCAGTTGGCGTGAACTGAGCCTCGATGCCCGCGCCACTGTCCTGCGGCGCTGGGCGGCGTTGATCCTGGAGCATCAGGAGGACCTCGCGCGCATTCTCAGCCTGGAACAAGGCAAGTCCCTGGCCGAATCCCGCGGCGAGATCGCCTATGCCGCCAGTTTCATTCCCTGGTTCGCCGAGGAAGCCCGGCGCCTCTATGGACAGAACATCCCCAGCCATATCCCCGGCGCCCACCTGGGCACGGTCAAGGAACCGGTGGGTGTCTGCGCGCTGCTGACCCCCTGGAATTTCCCCTCGGCGATGATCACCCGCAAGGCCGCCGCCGCACTTGCCGCCGGTTGCACGGTGGTGATCAAGCCGGCCCATGAAACGCCGTATTCGGCCTTTGCCCTCGCCCAACTGGCGGAAGAAGCCGGTTTCCCCGCCGGGGTGTTCAACGTGGTGCTGGGCGAGCCGCAAATGACCATGCAGACCCTGGTGCAGGACAGCCGCGTGCGTTCGGTCAGCTTCACCGGTTCGACCCGGGTCGGCAAACTGGTCCTGCAGGCGGCGGCGCGGGACGTGAAGAAGGTTTCACTGGAACTGGGCGGCAACGCGCCCTTCATTGTCTGCGCCGATGCCGACCTGGAACTGGCGGTGAGGGTCGCGGTAGAAGCCAAGTTCCAGACCTCCGGCCAGGACTGTTGCGCGGCCAACCGCATCATGGTCGAGCGCTCCCTCTACCCGGCCTTCCTCGACCGCTTCGCCGCGGCCGTGCGTGCACTGCGTGTCGGACCGGCCCTGCTGGGCGACCAGGAGCAGACCGTCGACGTCGGCCCGTTGATGCACCAGGCCGCCTTCGACGCAACCGCCGAACGCGTGGCCGACGCCTTGCACCTCGGCGCGCAACGCCTGGCCGGCGGTGAGGCGCACGCCCTGGGCGGCCTGTTCTACCAGCCGACAGTGTTGGCCGACGTCACACCGCAGATGCGCATCTACCGCGAAGAAAACTTCGCCCCCATCGCCGGGGTGATGCCCTTCGACACCCTCGAACAGGCCATCGAAATGGCCAACGACACCGAATACGGCCTGGCCGCCTATGTCTGCTCCAACCGCCTGGACCTGATCTACCCGCTGATCCGCCGCCTCGACCACGCCATGATCGCGGTCAACGGCGTGAAGTTCACCGGCCACCCCATTCCCTTCGGCGGCATGAAGGCCTCGGGGCTGGGCCGTGAAGGCGGCACCGAGGGCTTCGAAGCCTTTGTCGAAACCAAATATTTTTGCCTGCACCACCAAGGCTGATTCCAAGGAGAGCCACCATGAACCCGACACCCGAAGCGCTGTTCGAACAAGACCGTGCCCACTTCATGCACCCCTCGACCCACGCCCATGACCACGCCAGCGGCGCGCTCAAGGGACGCATCATCAAGAGTGCCGCGGGTATCCGTATCCGTGACCACGAAGGGCGGGAATTCATCGATGCCTTTGCCGGGCTGTATTGCGTGAACATCGGCTATGGCCGCACCGAAGTCGCCGACGCCATCTACAAACAGGCCAAGGAACTAGCCTACTACCACACCTATGTCGGCCACTCGACCGAGGCCATCATCGAGCTGTCGAGTCGCATCATGGACTGGGCGCCCGAAGGCATGAAAAAGGTCTACTACGGCCTGTCCGGCTCCGATGCCAACGAAACCCAGATCAAGCTGGTGCGCTACTACAACAACGTGCTGGGCCGCCCGCGGAAGAAGAAAATCATTTCCCGGGATCGCGGCTATCACGGCTCGGGCATCATGACCGGCAGCCTCACCGGGCTGGCCGCATTCCACCAGCATTTCGACCTGCCGGAACAAGGCATCGGCCACACCGTCTGCCCGCACTGGTACCGCAAGGCACCGACCGGCATGGATGAAGCGGCCTTTGTCCGCTACTGCGCCGACGAGCTGGAGAAAATGATCCTCGCCGAAGGCCCCGATACCGTCGCCGCGTTCATTGGCGAACCGGTGATGGGCACCGGCGGCATCGTCGTGCCCCCGGCCGGTTACTGGGCCGCGATCCAGGCCGTGCTGAACAAGTACGACGTGCTGCTGATCGCCGACGAAGTGGTCTGTGCCTTTGGTCGCCTGGGTTCGAAGATGGGCAGCCAGCGCTATGGCATGCGTCCGGACCTGATCACCACCGCCAAGGGCCTGACCAGCGCCTATGCGCCGCTGTCGGCGGTAATCATAGGCGAGAAGGTGTGGAGCGTGATAGAAGCGGCCTCGACCCGGGACGGCGCCATGGGCCACGGCTGGACCTACTCCGGCCACCCGATCTGCGCAGCGGCGGCCCTGGCCAACCTCGATATCCTCGAGCGCGAGAACCTCACGACCAATGCCGAGCAGGTCGGCGGCTACCTCAACCGCCGTTTGCGCGAAACCCTGGAAGGTCATCCGCTGGTGGGCGAAGTGCGTGGTGATGGCATGCTTGCCGCTGTCGAGTTCATGGCCGACCGTGAGCAACGCACGCCGTTTGACGCCGCCTTGAAAGTCGGTCCGAAAGTCTCGGCCGCCTGCCTCGAACGCGGCATGATCGCCCGGGCCATGCCTCACGGCGATATCCTCGGCTTCGCCCCGCCGCTGATCCTGACCGAGCAGGAGGCGGACCTGATCGTCGACATCACCCGGCAGGCGATCGATCAGGTCGCCGGTGAAGTCCTCGGTTGAGACCTGCTCCCCGCAGGCGCGCTTGCTCGCGAAGGTCGGCGACGATAACGTGTCCATCCCGGATGAATGCATCGTCTACCCGTCCTTCGCGAGCCTGCTCGCGCCTGCACATGTCGCCTGCGGAGTTCGTTACTGATGCACAAGCTTGACCGTTATGACCTGAATATCCTGCGCATCCTCTCGGAGGACGGGCGCATCACCAAGTCGAACCTCGCCGAGGCGATCAACCTCTCGGTGACACCGGCCTGGGAGCGTGTGCGCAAGCTGGAGAGCGCCGGCCTGGTAAAGGGCTACCGCGCCCTGATCGACTGGAACCAGGTGTTCAAGAGCCAGCAACTGCTGGTGGAAATCACCCTGGCCCGGCACACGGCCCAGGACATGCGCCGCTTCGAGCAACGGATGAGCGATGCCGGGGAAGTGCAGTTCTGTTATGCCACCGGTGGCGGCGTCGACTACATCGCCATGATCCAGGCCGCGGACATCGATCAGTACCAGCGTTTCATCGATCAGTTGTTGCTGGAAGACCTGGGCATCGAGCGCTACTTCACCTATATCGTCACCAAGACCATCAAGACCGGCGGCGCGCCACCGGCCCAGGCATTGAACGCGTTACTCGCCACGGACTAACCCCAGCCGCCAGCCTCTTCGGCCCCCCCCTGCCGGACCTCGCCGTCGCTGCGCGGCAGGATGATCCTGGGCGCGAACTCCGAGCGCCGCGTTCCTTCGAGAACGTCCGCCGGCAGCTCGCCGAAACGTTCCTCGGCCTCACGCGCCACGGCGTTGCCAACAATGAAATCCGCGCGCGTCGCCCCGGAAAACCGGTACTGGCGAGCCAATCCGAAAAGGCTGCGAAACACCTGCCCACTGGCGCTGATCCAGCGCTCCATGGTGCGCCGGTCGATCAATGCCGTTCTATGGGCCAGCAGCAGTTGGCGAACGATGCTGTCGTAATCGATCAACAGATACACCGCCAGGAAACCCAACCGGGACCTGACGACCAGCGGCAAGGTTACAGGCTGGATGCTGAGGTTTTCGCCGAGGCTGATCTCCGCGGGCAAGCGGCTCATGAGTGGCTCCAGTTGTTCCCGGATCTGCGCCAGTTCGGCTTTCGAGCCTTGCAGTTTTTCCTGAAGACGGATGATCCAGAAGTCGGAATAAGGATCATCCAGGGCCGCGCCGCGCGCGACCCTGCTGATCAGGCCGAGAAATCCGACAAGGCCCATGATGCGTTTTTTCTCTTCGCTCGCGGGCCGGCCTTGCCAGACCTGAGTCGCATGCCAGGTGTGCAGCGTAAAGCTCATGGCACTGCGTAGCGGGCCGATTTCGAGAGGGGAAAAGCTGGACATCGCATACTCCTGATGAGTGAAGGTCAGGGCAGCAGTGTCATCGGCAAGGCGTCGTCCGTCAGTCGGGAAACAGGTTGGCGACCGATCTGTTTTTATCCGCCGGCCCTCCCCCCGTAGCCGTCTTTGCACATAGCAACATGTTCTAACAAGACGGTTAGCGGCAGCCGCTTTTATCTACTAGGCTTTTGCGCTCATGGAACCGGTCCGGCTTGGTCAGCGGGCCTACTGCTCAGGGAGACATTGATGACCCCCGTACGTATCGCCGAACGCACCTACCGCACCTGGTCCAGCCCGATCCTGCTGGAACTCAAGGAGCGCGCCCACCAACTGGACACGCCCTCGCGCGAAGCCTTGCTGAATGTGCTGGTCGAGCGCCGCCTGATCGATATCGGCAGCCCGACCGGGGAGGAACGACGCAAGGCCGGACAGTCCGGCCTGCGTTAGCGGACTACTTCTTCCCCTCGTAGTTGACCATCCAGGCAATGCCGAAACGGTCTTCGAACATGGCGAAGCTTTCCGCCCAGAAGGTTTTCTCCAGTGGCATGAAGACCTTGCCGTCCGTGCTCAAGCCATCGAACAAGCGCCGGGCCTCGTCCGCGCTGTCGACATTCAGCGACACCGACACGCCCTGTGGCTTGTGGTACGGCTGGCCCGGCGGGCAATCGGAGGCCATCAGGCTGAAGCCGCCCACGGTCAGGCAGGCGTGCAGGATCAGGTTCGCATCCTTGGGCATGCCCACCTCGGCGGGCGCCTCGGCAAAGGACATGGAAAACACCTTGCCACCGAGCACCTTCTGGTACAACGCAAAGGCTTCCTTGCAGTGGCCGTTGAAGGTCAGGTAGGGAATGATTCTCATGGTGGATCTCCTGTTGTCAGGTTTCACGATTGACCGGACATCTGCGTCCGCAGGCGTTCTTCCTGCTCGCGCAACTCGGGGGTAAAGGCCTCGCCAAAATCCTCGGCCTCGAAGATCTGGCGGATTTCGATTTCGCTGTCGCCGGCCATCGGGTTGGGGCAGCGCTTGACCCAGTCGATGGCTTCCTGCAACGACTGCACCTGGAAAATCCAGAAGCCGGCGATCAGTTCCTTGGTTTCGATAAAGGGTCCATCGACAACGCTGCGGCGCGTGCCGGAGAACTGCACGCGGGCCCCCTTGGCGCTGGGGTGCAGGCCCTCGCCGGCGAGCATCACGCCGGCCTTGACCAGCTCTTCATTGTAGGCGCCCATGGCGGCCAGCAGTTCTTCACTGGGCATTTGCCCGGCTTCCGATTCCGGGGTGGCCTTGACGATCACCATAAATCGCATGGTCTTTTCTCCTGATAGTGGGTGAACCGCCCCGCTGGCGGTTCTACGGGTTAATCGAACGGCCATCGGCGTAATCGACACCGCGCTGAAATTATTTTTCCGCCGGGCCGCCGGTCCGGTTTTTCCGTTTGCCGGGGGTGAGTGTCGAGAACGCGCGCGGTCAATCGACTAAGCATAGAAGTACCCCATCCGCCACTCGACAAACCCGCCGGGCGGCGACGCCGCCAAGGAGATCTCGTGATGAACGAGCGCACTGTTGAACAGCATCCCGTGGTATCGCGCCAGGAATGGCTGGCCGCACGCCAGCAGCACCTGGCCCGTGAAAAGGCCTTCAGCCACCAGCGCGACCAGCTCAGCGCCGAACGCCGCGCCCTGCCCTGGGTACGGATCGACAAGGACTACCACTTCGAGGGCCCCCACGGTCGACAACGACTGGCCGATCTGTTCGGCGACAACAGCCAGTTGATCGTCTACCACTTCATGTTCGCCGACGGCTGGACGGAAGGTTGCACGGGCTGCTCGTTCCTCGCCGATCACTTCGACGGCGCGAACCTGCACCTGGCCCATCATGACGTCTCGTTTGTCGCCGTGTCCCACGCCCCGTGGGCGCAGTTCCAGGCCTTCAAGCAGCGCATGGGCTGGCACTTCGACTGGTTGTCGTCGGCCGGCAGCGATTTCAACCATGACTTCGGTGTCAGTCCTTCGCCGGCGGAAAAAGCGGCCGGCAAGACCCGGTACAACTACGAACTGATCGACAGCAGCGAGGAGGAGTTGCCCGGCCTCAGCGTGTTCTACCGCAACCCCGAGGGTGAGATTTTCCATACTTATTCGACCTATGCACGGGGCCTGGACATCCTGGTGGGCACCTACAATTTCCTCGACCTGATGCCCAAGGGCCGTAACGAAACCGGGACCATGAACTGGGTCAGGCACCATGACCGCTATGAACATGCCGGGCAATCTGCCTGCTGCGGCTCCCACGCCGATAAAAAGTGAGATCGCCCGGGGTTCGTCATAAGATCCCCGGACCGCGACAAGTTCATGCCCTCTGGTGCCCCGACCGGCAATTCAGAGGGTTCCTACAAAACCCGCTGACACCGCTCCAGCAGCACCCGGCCGAAAGACCGGGTGCCGACACACTGCGCGCAACGATTCCCCGATAAAGTAGTTAATATCGAAAAGCCATATCCCGTATCGCCCCCATATAGAGAGGAAAAATGGATTCTCCTGCAGTCTCGATCGGTCAATCTCCGGATTTCGCCCTGGCCCTGTCCGGCGGCGGTGTCCGGGCCATGGTGTTTCATCTGGGCGTGCTCAAGTACCTGGCCGAGCAAGAAGCCCTGGAACGGGTCAGCCAGCTCTCGACCGTCTCCGGCGGTAGCCTGCTGGTGGGCCTGATGCTGCATGAGAACGGCGGGCAATGGCCCGCTTCGGTGGACTTCCTGGAGAAGATCTATCCGCGCCTGCGCCACCAGCTCTGCTCGCGCAGCCTGCTCTGGAGCGCCCTGCGCCAGCTGCTCAACCCGCTGAACTGGCGCTTCATCATGTCCCGGGCCAATCTGCTGGAGTTGGGCTTGCGCAACGAATGGGGCGTGAATGGGCTGCTGGCGGACATCGGTGCGAGGCCGGACTGGTCGATCAATGGCACCACCGCCGAGAACGGCAAGCGCTTTCGCTTCAAGCGGAGCAATATGGGTGACTACTCCATCGGCTATGCCAGCACCCTCGGCGTTCCCCTCGCCAAGGCCCTGTCGGTGTCGGCGGCGTTCCCCGGTGGCATCGGTCCGCTGGCCCTCGACAGTCGTCGTTTCAAATGGATGCAACGGGGCTGGAATGCGCCGCTCGACAGCGCGGTCGAGGCGACATTGCCTTTCCCCACGTTGCACCTGTATGACGGCGGAGTCTATGACAACCTCGGCCTGGAGCCGTTCTTCGACGCTGCCACCGGACGCAGCAAGCGCTACGAATACCCCATCGTCGTGTCCGATGCCGGTGCCCCGCTCAAGCCCGGGTTCCAGGCTGGCATGCTCAGCCCCTGGCGACTCAAGCGCCTGTCGGACATCATGTCCGACCAGTCGCGGGCCCTGCGCACGCGAACCTTTGTCGAATACCTCAACCAGGCACCGGGACGCGGCGGCTACCTGGGCATCGCCAGCGCGCTGATCGAGGCTCCGGCCGGCAGCGACGCGGCATTTGCCGCGAGCTTCGCCACCAGCCTGAATCGCCTCGAACCCGAGGTGTTCGATCGTATCGCCCGGCATGGCCATGCCGTCGCCCAGACGACCGACCGGCACTACGCTGTCCTGCTGCCGCCCGCCGTCACCGCCAGGCCCACCGCGCCGGCCTGATACGACTCAAGGCACCATCAGTACCCCGAGACTGGCGCTGACCACCAACGCGGTGCCGGCAAACTGCAGCGGCACCATGGGCTGGCTCAGTACCATGTAACCGGCCAGGGCGCCGACCGCCGGCTCGACGCTCATCAGGATGCCGAACGAAGACGCTGGCATCCGCCGCAGGGCGATCATCTCCAGGCCGTAGGGCAGCAACGGCACGAACAGCGCGAGCCCGGCGCAGCTGGCGACCTGCAACCACGGCAGGTGCCCGCCGCTTTGCCACAATCCCAGGGGCGCGGTTATCACTGCCGCCGCGAGCAACGACACCGACAAGCCTTCAAACCCCGGAAACAGCGTGCCGACCCGCTTCATCAGCAGGATGTAGGCGCCCCAGCCGGCTGCCGAGCCGAACGCCAGGGCCAGTCCCAGCGGTTCGCCGATCCAGCCCTGGTCGTTGCGCGCCAGCAGCAGCACACCGGCCATCGCCAGCAGCGGCCAGATCAGCGCCCGCCAGCGGCGTATGGCCAGGCTCGCCAGCAGCAGCGGGCCCAGAAACTCGATGGCGATTGCCAGTCCCAGGGGAATGCGCTGGATCGATGCGAAAAAGCAGCTGGTCATCACCGCCATCGCCAGGCCCAGGCTGGCCGCGGCCCCCCAGCGCGACAGGGAATAGGTGCGCAGTGGAGGCCGCACCACCAGCATCAGAAGGGTCGCGGCCCAGCACAGGCGCAGCCAGGTGGTGCTTAGGGAGCCGTAGGTGTCCATGGTCGGTGACGACAAGGCGGCACCGAACTGGACCAGACACATCGACAGCACGCACAACGACGCCGCCAGCAACAACGCCCGACGGGGTGTCCGCGGTGCGGCGGCCACGGGGAGCACGACGGTATTTTCCTGCATGACAAAACCTCCAGTGAACGTCAGGCCATCCTAGCCAGCCACCCGGACTTCAAATAAGCTGATATTTCTTATCCCCACTTAACGGATATTGATAATGCGCGACCTCGACAGCAACCTGTTGCGAACCTTTGTCACTGTCGCCGAAACCGGGGCGGTCGGCACCGCCGCCCAGCGCCTGGCCCGGACCCAGGCCGCCGTGAGCATGCAACTGCGCCGTCTGGAAGAGGACCTGGAGCGACGCCTGTTCGACCGCTCCCCGCGCGGCCTGCGCCTGACCGAGGCCGGTCATCTGCTGCTGCCCTACGCCCACGGCATTCTCGGCGCCGGTGCCGATGCGCGGCGGGCGCTGTCCATCAGCCAGGTGGCGGGAACGGTGCGCCTCGGCCTGCTGGAGGACATTGCAGTGGGCAGCCTGCCGCGGGCCTTGCATCGGTTTTCCGCGGCGTACCCGCATATCACCCTGGAGATCACCATCGACAGCAGCGCGGCAATGTCCGCCAGGCTGCTGGACGGTGCGCTTGATATCGTCATCGGCGACTCCCAGGGTATCGACGCCCAACCCCAGGTGAGCTGGAACCAGCCGTTGTTCTGGGTCGGCGCCCGTGGCCTGGTGCTGGACCCCGACCTGTCCAGCCGGATCGTGCCGCTGGTGACCTTCGGTGGTACCTGCCTGTGGCAACCGCGGGTCGCGCAGACGCTGAAACAGGCCGGTATCGCCTGGCGCGTGGTGTGCAGCAGCACCAGCCTGCCGGCGGTGCAATCGGCGGTCGAGGCCGGCCTGGGCATCGCCGTGCTGCTGGAAAGCAATGTCCACCCGCAGAGCATGCGTGTACTGGGCCCCCTCGATGGCCTGCCGCCGGCGCCAACCGTCGATTTCGGTCTTTACGTGCGTCGTGTTCCCGCGGCCCAGGCGGCCGCGGTCCGGGCCTTGCAGCGCTTCCTGGAAGAAGAACTGAATATCGCCGCCACCCTGCCCCTCGACCCGAAAACGGCAGACGCCCTTCCCGAAAGTCTATGAAGGCCAGCAGCTTGGCTGCCTGTGATAGAATAGATGTTTACGTGAATCTATTAACAGGAGCCCCTCATGCCTCGCGTCTCGCGCAAACAGGCCGAACTCAACCGCGAAATCATCACGGATGCCGCTGCGCGGCTGTTCCGTGAACGTGGCCTCAAGGGCCTGAGCGTGATCGAGGTCATGGGCGCGGCCGGGCTGACCCATGGCGGCTTCTATGGTCACTTCGACTCCAAGGAGGCCCTGGCGGCCGAAGCCTGTACGCGCAGCTTCGCGCAATCGACCGAACGCTGGCAGCAGCGTACGGCCGAAGCCCTCAGCCCGGAGGCGGCACGCCAGGCCATTGTCGAGCATTACCTGAGCACGGCCCACCGCGACAACCCCGGCGAAGGCTGCCCGGTGGTGGCCTTCTGCGGCGACCTGGCCCACGAAGACGCCGACAGCGCCGTGCGCCAAAGTTACGTCGAGGGCCTGGAAAAACTCCTGGGCGCCTACGCCGGCTTGCTCGACAGCGCCGAACCCGAGGCGCGCAAAGCCGCCCTGGTGCAATATTCCTTGCTGGTCGGCGCCCTGGCCCTGGCGCGTTCGACCCGTGGCCAGGCGATCTCCGATGAAATCCTCGAAGCCACTCGCGCCGCCCTGCTACCGGCCAACGGCTGAATCAGTCGCCTGCCGCCGTCAGCTCGAAATAGAACACCGCGCCCTTCCCCGGGATCGACAGCAGACGGATCTGGCTGTCATGCAGTTGCAGGATACGGCGCACGATCAATAGCCCGAGACCGCCGGAGCGGCGGTCGCCGTCATGGTTGAAGGGACGGCGAAAGAGGTTTTCCAGCAGCTTGGCCGGAATCCCCGGCCCGGTATCGCTGACCGTCACCTGCACTTTCCCCGCCTCATGCACCAGCGCCACCTCGATGGTTCCGCCTTCGGGGGTATGGCGCAGCGCATTGTCGATCAGGTTGGTCAGCACCCGCTCGATCATGCCCAAGTCGGCGGTCACCATCGATGCACCCCGCGGCAGTACCGCCAGCAGTTTCGACTGGCGGGTCTCGGCCATCAGCTCGAACTTCTGGAACACGTCCTGGATCAGGTCGCTGAGGGAGAAATCCTCGCGTTCCAGACGCACCGCGCCGTGCTCCAGGCGCGCCAGCTCGAACAACGCCTGGGCCAGTTTGCCGACCTTGTTGCTCTGGGCCAGGGCGATCCCCAGGTAACGCCGGCGCTCGTCGGCCGCCAGCACCCCGTCCTTGAGCGAGAGGGTTTCCAGGTAGCCGTGCAAAGAGGCCAGCGGCGTGCGCAGGTCATGGGAGATATTCGCCACCAGCTCGCGGCGGTCCTGGTCGAGCTGGGTCAGGGTCCGCCATTGCTCGCCGATACGCGTGGCCATTTGCGCAAAGCTGGCTTCCAGCACTTCGATTTCGTCACGGCTGCCGAACCCCGCGGTCGACAGCGCCGGCAAACGGGCAGGCGGCACGTCGGTGTCGAAATCGCGCATGGTGTCGGTCAGGCGGCGCAATGGCCGGGTGATCAGGCGGAAAGCGATCAAGCCGGCGATCAGCCCGAGCAACGCCACCAGGGTCATGGCCCACAAGGTGGTCCGCAGGACCGAACTGGCCGAGACCCGCGCGGCCAGGCGGTCATGCTCTTCGCCCTGCAGCACCACGTAGAGATAGCCCAGGTCCTTGCCGCCGCCCTGCAACGCGGCGGCACTGAACACCTTGCGCCCGTCATTGCTGCGCGGATCGTCACCGAGGATCGGCAAGGGCTGGTCGTCGAGCAGGCGCCGGATCGGCCGCAGGTCGACATGGTCGCGCTTGAGATGCCCCTGCGGCGCCGCATCGCCGGTGATCCGTCCGCTCGGGTCGAGCAGATAGACCTCGACGCTCGGATTGACGTTCATCAACTGGCCGAACAGCGCCCGCACCCCCTCCATGGTCAGGCCTTCGGTGCCCACCAGGCGGTTTTCCAGGGCGATGCTACGGGCCAGGTCGCGGGACAACCCCTGCACCACTTCCTTCTCGTGCATGTCGCTGGCCCGTACCTGCAACCACACCGACGCGCCGCAGCAGGCCAGCAACAGGATCGAAAAGACCACGGACAAGCGCTGGGACAGGGTCAGGTTCATTCGGCACGTCCCGAAGGGGCGAAGCGATAACCCCGGCCCCAGACCGTGAGAATCCGCTCGGGTTGCGCCGGGTCGACCTCGATCTTCGCCCGCAGGCGATTGATATGGGTGTTGACCGTGTGTTCGTAGCCATCGTGCTGGTAGCCCCAGACCTGGTTCAGCAGGTCCATGCGCGAGTAGACCGTGCCGGGGTTCTTCATGAAGAAGTGCAGCAGGTCGAATTCCCTCGGCGTCAGTTCCAGGTACTGGCCGTTGACCTCGGCCTGGCGGGTCAGCGGATCGAGGCTCAGGCCGTTGAGTTCGAGACTGCCGGCATCGACCTTGAGGCTCTTGGCCAGGGCATCGACCCGACGCAGCAGCGCCTTGACCCGCGCCGCCAGCTCGAGCATGGAAAACGGCTTGGCGAGGTAATCGTCGGCGCCCAGTTCGAGACCGAGCACCCGGTGCATTTCACTGGAACGGGCGCTGGTGATGATGATCGGTGTATAGCGCGCCATGGCCCGCGCCTGGCGACAGATCTCCAGGCCGTCGACGCCCGGCAGCATCAGGTCGAGGATCAGGGCATCCCACGAGCCCTTTTCCAGTTGTGCCAGCCCCAGGTTGCCGTCGGCGCAATGGGTGACCTCATAACCTTCGTCACGCAGGTGCAGGCTCAACAGCCCGGCCAGGTGCAGGTCATCCTCGACGATCAGTATGCGTTTGGGTGAATCCATGGGCAGCGTTCCTGCAAGAAAATCCGGGGCCGGCACGGCCAGCAAAGCCTGATTCATTGTGCCGGATCGGTACGCGGAAATATTCACAATTAATTTAACTTTACGGGAGGATTTGGCGACCGTTACCCGCCGACACTGCAAGCCTGATCAATTGCCGTGGAAGTGACGCCATGTCCTCCAGAAGACGCTTTCTTTTCTCCAGTGCCGCCGCCCTGCTTGCCGCCGGCTTCGTCGACTGGCGCGCCGTGGCCGCCACCCTGGGTGCAAATGCTGCCCCCGCCACCCCGGACGAAACCTTCGAAGTCACCCACAGCGATGCCGAATGGCGCACGCTGCTGGACGCCAACCAGTACCAGGTGCTGCGCCATGAAGGCACCGAGCGGCCTTACAGCAGCCCCCTCAACGACGAGCACCGCGACGGCGTGTTTGCCTGCGCCGGCTGCCAGCTGACGCTGTTCTCCTCCGCCGCCAAGTTCGACAGCCACACCGGCTGGCCGAGCTTCACCGCGCCGCTGGAAAGTGCCGTGGCGACCCGCCGCGACACGTCGCTGGGGGTTTCCCGCACCGAAGTGCACTGCCACCGCTGCGGCGGACACCTGGGCCATGTGTTCCCCGATGGCCCGCGGCCGACCGGGTTGCGCTACTGCATGAACGGCGTGGCCATGACCTTCGCCCCGAGTGCCGCCTGACCGCTCCATCACGATTTATCACAAGGATCTGCAACCATGTTTCTACTTGTCCTGGCGTACCTGGGCGGTCTGCTGACCATCCTCAGCCCGTGCATCCTGCCGGTGCTGCCGTTTGTCTTCGCCCGCTCCGGCGAACCGTTCCGCCGCAGCGGCCTGCCCCTGCTCTGCGGCATGGCCCTGACCTTCGCCCTGGTCGCCACCCTGGCGGCCGTCGGCGGTGGCTGGGTGGTCCAGGCCAACCAGTACGGCCGTTGGCTGGCCATGGCGCTGATGGCGTTCTTCGCCATTACCCTGCTGTTCCCGCATCTCGCCGATCGCCTGGCCCAGCCACTGGTATCGGCCGGTGATCGTCTGTCGCGTTCGGCCCAGGACGGCAGCGGCCAGCCAAGCGTCAAGTCGTCCTTCCTGCTGGGGATCGCCACCGGCCTGCTGTGGGCACCCTGCGCCGGACCGATCCTCGGCCTGATCCTCACCGGTGCCGCGCTGCAAGGCGCCAATATCGGCACCACGCTGTTGCTGCTGGCCTATGCCGCCGGTGCCGCCACGTCGCTGGCCGGCGCGCTGCTGGTGGGTGGCCGGCTGTTCACGGCGATGAAACGCAACCTCGGCACCGGCGAATGGCTGCGCCGGGGCCTGGGCGCGGCGATGCTGGCCGGCGTGGTGGCGATTGCCCTGGGCCTGGACACCGGCCTGCTGACCAAGGTTTCCACGGTCGCCACCTCCGGTATCGAACAGAAGTTGCTCGACACCTTGACCCCGGTCGTGCAGAAGGACGCCCCGGCGCAAGGCGGCGCGATGATGGCCGCGGTCAACAGCGACCAACCCGGCGGCAGCATGATGGCGATGGCCGCCAAGACCGGCGGCAACGAACGCGCCCTGCCGGTGGAAGGCACCCTGCCCGACCTTTCGGGCGCCGTGCAGTGGCTCAACTCGGCCCCACTGAGCGCCGCCGACCTCAAGGGCAAAGTGGTGCTGATCGACTTCTGGACCTACTCCTGCATCAACTGCCTGCGCAGCCTGCCCTACGTCAACGCCTGGGCACAGAAGTACCACGACCAGGGTCTGGTGGTGATCGGCGTGCACGCCCCGGAGTTCGCCTTCGAGCGAGATATCGACAACGTGCGCCAGGCCGTCGCCAAGCTGGGCATCCAGTACCCGGTAGCCATCGACAACAACTACGCGATCTGGCGCGGGTTCAATAACCAGTACTGGCCGGCGCATTACTTTGTCGACGCCCAGGGTCGCGTGCGCTACCACCACTTCGGCGAAGGCGACTATGCCGGCTCCGAGCAGGTCATCCAGCAACTGCTGGCCGAAGCCGGTAACAAGAACGTCTCCGGCGGCATGGTCAGCACCCAGGCCCAGGGCGTGATGCAGGCCGCCGACGAGTCGGAAGTGAAGTCGCCGGAAACCTACGTCGGTTATGACCGCGCCGAGAACTTCGCCTCCCCTGGCGAGCAGGTCGCCGACAAGCCGAAGAACTATGCCGCGCCGCAGCAACCGGCCCTGAACCAGTGGGGCCTGGAAGGCAACTGGACCGTTCACTCGGAACAGGCCGCCCTCAACCAGGCCTCGGGCAAGGTCATCTACCGCTTCCACGCCCGTGACCTGCACCTGGTGCTCGGCCCGGCGAGCGACGGCAAGCCGGTGCGCTTCAAGGTGCTGATCGACGGCAAGGCCCCCGGCGCCAACCACGGCACCGACACCGACGCCAATGGCGCGGGCAGCGTGACCGAGCAGCGCCTCTACCAACTGGTGCGCCAGGCCGGCGATATCGGCGACCACACCTTCTCCATCGAGTTTCTTGACCCGGGTGTCCAGGCCTACGCCTTCACCTTCGGTTGATAGCCAAGAGGATAAACAGCATGAACAAGTCCGTGAGTCAGAAGAAACCCAGGTCGCCGCTGCTGATGATCGCCGGGATTGCCGGCGTGGCGCTGTCGGTGCTGATGATCCAGCGTTTTGCCGGGGCCGCCGAGACCGCAGTGCAGATCGCCCCGCCCGCGCTGGATGAACCGGCAAAGGCCGGCCAGGCCACGGCGGTGTTTGCCGGCGGCTGTTTCTGGGGCGTCCAGGGGGTGTTCCAGCATGTGCGCGGAGTGCAGAACGTGGTCTCCGGCTATACCGGCGGCGCGGCGGGCACCGCGCATTACGAGGATGTCGGTGAAGGCACCACCGGCCATGCCGAGTCGGTACAGATCACCTACGATCCGGGCCAGATCAGCTACGGCAAGCTGTTGCAGGTGTTCTTCTCGGTGGCCCATGACCCGACCGAACTCAATCGTCAGGGCCCGGACAGCGGCACACAATACCGTTCGGCGATCTTCCCGGTGAATGCCGACCAGGAAAAGGTTGCCCAGGCGTATATCGAGCAGTTGAACGCGGCCAAAGTGTTTCCGTCGGCGATTGTCACCCGGATCGAGGACAACAAGGTCTTCTACCCGGCCGAGGGCTATCACCAGAACTACCTGACGCTGCACCCGTATGCGCCGTATATCGCCATCAACGACATGCCGAAGGTGGAGAACCTCAAGCGCATGGATCCGGACCTCTACCGGGCCGATCCGGTACTGGTGCCGGACGTGCAGTGAGTTCGATGGCCTATTCGCGGGCAAGCC
>NZ_JACAOR010000014.1:457620-581283 GCF_013386115.1 Pseudomonas gingeri | reverse complement strand
GGGCTTGCCCGCGAATAGGCCCTAACAGGCACCCCCTTGTTCAAGGGATGCCTGGCGTCCTTCAGGGATAACGGCGCTTATCCGGTGCCGGCGGGAAATACTGATACAACCAGGTCTCGCTCAGCGTCCGGTCCTGGGTGCGGATAAACAGCCGCAGCTCCACCGGATCGACGCTGTCATTGGTCGGGTACCAGTCGAACGTCACGCGATAACCGCCGATCTCGTCCAGCTTGAGGACATTGAAATCCTTCACCTGCCCATTCGACGTAGTGACCACCGGCTCGATCCCGGTGCCCTCCGGCAACCGCTCCAGCCCGCCGCCGTTGAAATCCACGGCAAAGCGCCGCGCCCAGACCTCCGGATAATGCTCGCCCGGCGCCCAGCCCTCGATAAAGCCGCCCATGCCCGAACGGGTCGCATGCACCCGCGCCAGGGGCGTGCCCACCGGCGGCAAGGCACTCCAGTACAATTTGTAGCCGTAGTTCAGCGAATCGCCGGCCTTGACCGGCTGCTTCGGCGTCCAGAAGGCGACGATATTGTCCAGGGTCTCGCCCGTGGTCGGGATCTCCAGCAGGTCCACCGAGCCCTCGCCCCAGGGGGTGGTCGGCTCGACCCACAGGCTCGGCCGACGACTGTACCAGTCGACCGTGTCCTGGTAGCTGGCGAACTCATGGTCGGTCTGCACCAGGCCGAACCCCTTCGGGTCCTTGTCGGCGAAGGCATTGAACTGCAGTTTCGCCGGGTTGTTCAGCGGTCGGCAGATCCACTCGCCATTGCCTCGCCACATCGCCAGGCGGTCGGAATCGTGGATCTGCGGGTGGATGGTGTCGCACATGCGCCGCTCATGGGTGCCGCAACTGAACATGCTGGTCATCGGCGCGATACCCAGTTGCTCGATGGCGACCCGGGCGTTGACATGGGCATCGACCGCCATCACCACCTGTTCGGCCTGGCAATCGATATCAAACCGATAGGCACCGGTGGCGCTCGGCGAATCGAGCAAGGCATAGACCACGAAGCGAGTGCTTTCCTTGCCCGGCGTCTCGAACCAGAACTTGGTGAAGTCCGGGAACTCCTCGCGCTTCTGCGCATAGGTGTCAATGGCCAGTCCGCGGGCCGAGAGGCCGTACTGGCCGGTCTTGTCCACCGCGCGGAAATAGCTGGCGCCGAGAAACGAGAGGATATCGTGTTTGTCGATCTCCGGGGCCTTGAACAGCTTGAAGCCGGAGAAACCCAGGTCGCCCTTGAGCTGGGACTGATCGACACCACTGTTGGCGTAGTTGAACAGCGGCGGACGGAAGTGCACCTCCCGCGCCTGGCGGGTCTGGGCATCGACGCTGTACATGCGCACCGGTTGCTTGAAACCCATGCCGACGTGGAAGAACTGCACGTCCAGCTGGCCCTTGAGTTCGTTCCACAACGAATGCTTCGCGTCGTACTGGATGGCATTGAACTGCTGCGGGGTCATGTTCGCCAGGGTCGGCGGCAGCACCTGCCGGGTGCTGACATAAGGATTGCTCGCGAGTTTCTTCGCGTGGGTCTGCAACGCCTCGAAATCAAAGTGTTCGATGTCACCGTCCGCGGTGGCGGCAAGCGCCCTGGCCGCGAACAAACCGCTGGCCGACAGGCCGGTATAGGCCGCCAGGGCCATGGAAGCTTTCAGGAGATTGCGGCGATGCATAAAGAGACCTGTACTGGGGACGTTCCGGATGCCTGGCGGCTGCACGGCACCGGACTAAAGAAGCATTCGCTCATGACGGCGAGCAAACGCGGCTACCGACAAACAGATACCAAATCCTGATGAACGTTCGCAATGGCTTTGCAAAACTTGACGACAGCCTCCATTCAGCAAAGGTGTGGCTAGATGTTTCTAGCCCTGATCCGATTTCGGGGCGCCCCCTTAGCGACCGCCAGGCCCGACATGAAGATTTATTCAGAAAGTCTTCACCTCTTTCTTGGCAAAATCCCACACCTGCTGTGAAGGTTCGTACGAGGCAACTGCAATGACCCGCATCCTGACCATCGAAGATGATGCTGTAACCGCCAAGGAAATCGTGGCCGAGCTGAGCAGCCACGGGCTTGAAGTGGATTGGGTGGACAATGGCCGTGAGGGCCTGGTGCGCGCCGTGAGCGGCGACTATGACCTGATCACCCTCGATCGCATGCTGCCGGAGCTCGACGGCCTGGCCATCGTCACTACCCTGCGGACCATCGGCGTCGCCACGCCGATCCTGATGATCAGCGCCCTGTCCGATGTCGACGAGCGCGTGCGCGGACTGCGGGCCGGCGGCGACGACTACCTGACCAAGCCGTTCGCCTCGGACGAAATGGCCGCGCGGGTGGAAGTACTGCTGCGGCGCAAGAGCCCGGCACGGGAATTCGAAACCTCGCTGCGGGTCGCCGACCTGGAACTCAACCTGATCAGCCGCGAAGCCTCCCGGGCCGAGCAACTGCTGAGCCTGCTGCCCACCGAGTACAAGCTGCTGGAATTCCTGATGCGCAACACCGGGCAGATCCTGTCGCGGATGATGATCTTCGAGGAAGTCTGGGGTTATCATTTCGACCCGGGCACCAACCTCATCGACGTGCATATCGGTCGCCTGCGCAAGAAAATCGACGGTCCGGGCCTGGCGCCACTGATCCGCACCGTGCGAGGCTCGGGTTATGTCATTGCCGAACCCCTCTAAGGGCTGGCGCTCATCCACCAGCCGTATGCTGGCGCTGTACAGTTTTCTCTTCGTGGCCTGGAGCTGCAGCCTGATGGGCGTGCTCTACTACGAGGTTTCCGGTTACCTCAACACCCTGGCGCGGCATTCGCTGATGCAGCGCCAGCATCTGTTCTCACGCTTCCAGGGCCAGCAGCTGGTGGACGCCCTGACCACCAGCATGACCTTCGACATGCGTGGCGTGGACGCCTACGGCCTGTTCAATGCGCAGAAAATGCACCTCAGCGGGCCAATCCTGGAAATGCCGCCGGACCTGATCATGGACGGCCGCATCCACGAACTGGCCAACTGCATCGACTCCGACGACCCCAACCTGCCCCAGGACAGCTGCGACGCCGTCGCCACCCAGACCCATGACGGTAGCTGGTTGTTGCTGGTGCGCGACAACGGCTCGTTGTTCGGCGTGACCCGGATCATCCTGCACGCGCTGTTCTGGGCGGTGTCGCTGACCATCCTGCCCGGCGTGGCCGGCTGGCACCTGCTCAGGCGGCAACCGATCCGCCGGATCCGGGCGATCCAGGCCAGCGCCGAAGCCATCGTCGCCGGCGACCTCGGTCATCGCCTGCCGCTGTCCAACCGACGGGACGAACTGGATATGCTGGCGGCCATCGTCAACGCCATGCTCGATCGTATCGAACGGCTGATGAACGAGGTCAAGGGCGTCTGCGACAACATCGCCCACGACCTGCGCACGCCCCTCACCCGCCTGCGTGCCCAGCTCTACCGCATCCAGCAACAGGCCCCGGAAGACTCGCCCGAGGCCCTGCAACTGGACGGCGTGATCGCCGAAACCGACACTCTGATGGCCCGTTTCAAGGGGCTGTTGCGGATTTCCGAGCTGGAAGACCATCAGCGTCGCTCGGGCTTTGTCGTGCTCGACCCGCTGCCGTTGCTGCGCGAGCTGTACGACTTCTACCTGCCACTGGCCGAAGAAGCGGAAATCAGCATGCGCCTGGACCTGCCGGAGGCGCTGCCGTTTATCACCGGCGACCGCGCCCTGCTGTTCGAGGCACTGGCGAACCTGCTCAGCAACTCGATCAAATTCACCCCACCGGGCGGTGAGGTGGTGTTGCTGGCAGCCAACGATGGCGGCAGCACACGGATCGAAGTGATGGACTCGGGTCCCGGCATACCGCCATCCGAGCGCGACGCGGTGTTCCAGCGCTTCTATCGCTGCGACGACGGTAGCCAGCACAGCGGCTTTGGCCTCGGGTTATCGATTGTCGCGGCGATCATCAATCTGCACGGCTTCAGCCTGGAGATCGGTACCAGTGACCGGGCCGGGGCGCGGTTGATTCTGGAGTGCAAGGACAGTTTGATTGCGGTGGATTGAGTTCTGCGTGGTCAGCGATATCAGTGCTCAGTGAGCGATGGCGCTTGAAATACATGGATCAGCTTTCAGAGGAAATGATCGAGTCCTGACTGGACTCAGCATCCAGTTTCAAGCGATCAGCCTTGCTGATGTATTTAGGCTTGTTCTTCGGTGCCAGCTTGGCACTGGCCTTTTTGGCGTGAGCATCCAGAAGCTGTTTTATTTTTTTACGGCGATTCATGTATTTCTACTCGGTTTGCAGAGGCTGGAATGATACCAGACTCAAATATTGAACCAGACTCTCTGGGTCACGGCTTCGCCATGGACCACGCTTGCCAGGAGACAGGTCACGCCGCCTCGGTAGTGGCCACTCGCGCGGTGCGAATGAACAAGGCTCGCACCTTGTCCCAGAAATTGCCCCCCAGCACAAAAAAACTGCCGATCAGCATGAGATCGCCCAACAGCTGAAACTGCCAGAGGTTTGGCCGCAACCCCGGCCAGATAATATCGACGTAGGGTTCAAGAAGGGCCGCGATCAGCGGCAGGCAAAACATGACGAGACCGACGCGATGCCGCACCGGGCCAACTTCAGTGTCCAGGCTCGGTGCCAGTGACGTCACGTAGCCGAACACGCTGCGCTTCAACTGCTGGAACCCGGCCTTGCCCATGACAGCGATAACCAGGATCAGCAGGACCTTGTTACTGATAAACAGGATACCCGTCAGCGCGGCAATTCTTGACCCCGGCATACCCAAGGCAGCCACCAGTGGAACCATCAGCCACGATCCCAGCATGAGACAAAGAATCACGATACCCAGCTTGAAACGCCAGCCGGCCGAATGGGGTTGGGTCGTCATGATGATGCACCTTTTTAATGGGTCGCTGCAGAGTGTTGGCACGCCGAAAAGCGTAGCAGCTGATATAGCATGCCAAGCTGTCTTCGTCAGGCAGTGACGAGGCCGATTGAGAACACCGGGCGTTTAGAGCAGTCTGTTGCGAATTGCCTTGAGCACGGCATCGATGTGCCAATGTTCGACCCCTATGCATATCGCTCCAGTCGCGTCGGGTAACAGTTCGACATTTGTCGCTACCCCGTGGTCCGCCAGTAATCGCTGTGCATCTTGAAGGTGCCTGCGCCTACCGGTGAGCCATTGCCGGCGCTCTCCTGAAAGCAGAGTCAGCGTTTGCGGATAGGTGCGCGCCAGTTTTTGCCGCAAGTTGATCATCGCGGGTTTATCGTCGACGAAAAATGCTGGGGTCAGCACATACAAATGACCTGCCGCCGCACGCAGGTCATACAGGTCTTGCAGGTATTCCTCAACACTGCCACCACTGGCGACCGTCTCAATCGCTCCGCTAATGACGTCGACCAAGTGGGCGTCGACGCCGACGTAGCAATATTCCGTCATACCGCGCACGACACAATCTTCGCTATTGCTACGAACCACCCAATAGTCGCCATTCGCGGACAGCTCACAAGACTGAATGACAAAACGCTCAGGTTCTCCATCCCTGAGAACGCCGTCGTATAGGGCGAGCACGATAGTGCAGGCCTGTTGTGCAGATAACATGGGATCGCTCTCTTGCTCAGTGAATGCAGGTCCTTTTCCATTCGCCGTATTCGCGATGAAGTCTTGCTGCGGACCGCCAGTATAAGGCTTCTTCGAACTGCGGGCTCAAGCGGTCGAGCCATCAAGAGTGCGGCCCTGGAAAGTCATGACGTCATGCCCCTCTATGAGGAAGCGCCTGGCGTGGCCGGCACGTACGGCGTCTCCGGTGTCGGTCTCTATCCCGACGAGCGCCATCGCTGCCTCGGCGGATGCACAGGCGCTCGGCTTCACCTCGATGTATGCCGCACGCGGCTGGCTCAAGGTGCAACCTCTACGAGGACTGGACTCCCAGCGCGACCGACACGCGATAGCCATAGCAGGGGGATATCTGGCTGTTTTCTATCGGTCGTGACCGGTTGAATCCACAGCCAAAAGAAGCCAATCAATGAGGACTGTCTCCGATTCGAATTCGATGTGATCGATGGTGCCTATTACAGCTATGCGTTGCGCGCAGTCATAGACGACGTGGACCATAGCGAATATTGGTAAGTGGGTACGTAAATGCCAAAAGCCGCCATGTATTGGCCGCTGCCTATCCGTTAGACACGAATCAATCACCTCGATTACTATCTGTAAGTTCTGTCTGGGCAGCGAGAGTTCTGAAACTTTCAATGCAAGCGGCCGCCTGGTCATTCCAAGAAACGCCGCCTGGGCAAGATCGGAGTGCTTTTATTACCAGTCGGACCACTAATAAAGGAATGTTTAGCTTATGCAGGAAAGAGACGATGCCTTTTCCATTTCGATTAATGATCCTGACTTGATTGATGAGTCTGAAATAATAGCAATGGAAAACATTAATGATGCATTACCTCTAATATTCAAAGGGAACAGTATTTACAAGCTGTTAACTGCTGATTCAACTGACCCACAAAAAACCCAACCAGATACAGGGCACACGTATGAAAAAATAGCATCGTTTGGCGCTACCTCTCCCTATGTAGCCAGGATCTTTCTTCAGTTTAAACCAATTATTGATAAAGTTTTTTCTGAGGACTCCATAAAGCCGAAGCTTCTGGAGCAAGTGTGGAGTCTAAACGAGCAACTACTGCTCTGTGCACAGTTTGAGTCTAATATTCGTGAGCAGCTTGATGAGGTCATGCAAAAATGTGACATCATCATTGAGCGGAACAAATCCAATCGCGCTATTCCACCGCTCGCTAAAGTTAAAAACTTAGAAAATGACGCGAAATCTTTTCTTTTGGTCGGAAAACAGTTTTTAATAGATTGCTTTAAACTAATAAGTCTATTTACGGAATTGCCTTTGGGGGCGCGAGATGAGGCACATTTCAACAAGCATATAAAATGGCTGCAGCGGAATCGCCCTACTTTAAAAAAACTATCTTCAACCCTCGGCAATGACATATTTTGGATTCGTAGATTGTCGGAGTGCCGGAATGCTATTGAGCACCCTGGGCCAGGCCAATCTCTTACCATAGAAAATATAAAGCTTCATCCTGGCAATAAATTCTCGCTCCCGACTTGGAGCTACGATCTTACAAATAAAATAAATGTACAAGAATCCTTCGTTCCCATTCATCAAGAGCTTGACACCTACCTAAATAACATGCTTTATTTTTTAGAGGAAATCCTCATCTTCTGTATTTCCGAAAACTTACCCAGTGATGGAATGTTTTCAATATATCAACACGACGAGGCAGACATAAAGCCGAACTGCCCGATTAAGTATTATGCAAGCTTAAGTGCTGGATTTTATTCAAGGCTAAAACCATTTTAACTTTACAGCGATCTGAGCTGGCATCCGGGTGTGATTTCACACGCGAGCAGTCACCTCCGAGCAGGCATTTGATTTGCTGGCCGGAGCCTAGCAAGCTGAGAGCTTGCGAGCCAACACCCAATGGAAAGGACGACCATGTCGCGCAAAGACTTTGAAGCCAAGAAGCGTCACCATTACGTTTGGGCGAAATACCTGACCCGCTGGGGCCGCGGTACGAAGAATGTTTTCTACACCACGAAAACTGGAAAGATTGCCCACGACAGCGTGCGAGCCATAGTTGTTGACGACTATTTCTACAAGACCACCATGCTTACCAACATGGATGTTCAGGTGATTAAAGACCTCTCCAGAAAAAGCCCCGACCATCTTCATCAACAGCACATGTCGTATCTTAATGACTTTCTTAAGATGCAGCAGCTCGAGACCATCTACCGTAAATCTGGCATTCGGGATCAGAAAGCCGAGCTGCATCTTCATGCGATGAAGTGCAACTTACTGGAAAATCTCCACGCATCCCACGAAGAAAAGGCATTGCCAGTGTTAGCAGCGCTCGCTGATGAAAAGCTCGATGTACTGCAAGATAAACAGCACATGATCGAGTTCATGATGTTCTTCGGTCATCAGATCTCCCGCACGAAAACTTTCCGAGATGGCGTGATCCAGGTTCAACCACGGAGCAACGCCCTTGAAATTGAAGTGGCCGATGCTATGGCGCATGCATGGTGGTTCTTAAGCTACATGTTTGGGATGAGTATCGGCTTCAGCCTGTACGTAAGCCGCCACCAGAATAGGCATTCATTACTGGTGAATGACACTAAAGTGCCTTTCATCACGTCCGATCATCCTGTAGTCAACGTGCACTCTTGTGTCTCAGAGACAGAATTCACCGCACCTGAGTATGTTGACTTCTACTACCCGATCTCGCCGAGGATCGCGTACACAATCTGCAATTCCGAACGATTCATGCCGGGTAGAAATGAAGTTGATGAGGCTACCGTCCAGGAACTGAATACCAAAGTTGCCGCTCAATCCATGACGCACATCATTGGCGATAGTGAAAACGCAATTCTACCCTTCAAACAGTACATCGGACGGCGTTACAAAAGAACTCGTGATGACCATGTTATAGTCTGACTGAATAGGCCAATCGGTCTCTACTACACATAGTTACGACTCGATGATTCCTGCCCTTCAGAGGCAACGGTACCCGGTGCACGAGTTCGGTCACAACGCGCTGCTGTACCCTTCGCAACACCCGCGATGCGCCCGTACGCCTTGCGGATCAGGTCATAAGCGATGAAGACACCTTTTCTCACGGTGTCCCTTCGCGATCTTTGAAGATTGCAACATTGCTATCTGTTACTACGCAGTGTCTTCAATTCAGCTGGAGTGAGCTTTTTTGTGTCGGCATACTCTTGGAGATACCAGAAAAGGGCCGAGGTCGACCTCCTGAAACAGTCAAAACTTCAACTCAACTGAACTCATGAAATTTCGAATCAGTAGCAGATATCTCAAACTCTCAAACTCGATGGTTCGGGTTGCATCCTCGAAACTAGAGATCGAACCGATGATATGTAAACCTGAGAAATGCACGTATCCATAGAGGTTTCTGTAAACATCGGGAAGCCATGGGTACTCCCCTTTATTCGTTTCAACAAGGAACGCGTCTGACATCTGCTGTTTGCCACTTCGATCTTTCATTTTCTTTATTGGCTCCCCTTTCATCACATTTGTGGCAAATGCATGCGGATCAGGTGTAAACTAGGCAGCTGAAAATTGCAGTGCCATATCTATGTGCATTCGCAACAATGAGCGCACACAAACCATATTTCAGGTCCTGACCATTGCCGCCAGAGCACTCGAGGTGCTAACACTTCGCTTAATGGCAGCGAACACCATCCAGTCCAATGGATACATTGGACTGCCAGAAGGGCCAACAACTTCCATGCCTAGCTTAAGCAGCCCATCTTTGTCTCGTTCCAGGGCCTACAAAAGCACTTCGACATGCTCGCTCTGCACAGGGTGCCGATTGTCCATGTCTCAAATTCTCACGATTCAATTAGGGACGATGCGTTCACTTTTCTAAAACAAAGTGTCGCGTTAAAAAACGGAAGGCCAAAAACCACTGGAGACTAGCAGCAAATCATCGAGCGCTCTGCCACAGGGGCAAGCGGCCGGTTCATGGACCGCTGGCCGAAAGCAGCTGTTCGCGTCCGATCGCTTCCACCCCAGAGCCGCCAGTCTTCCTCGCCAGTTCTTGGGATATCATCAGGATCAGGGTTTGGACGAAGAGCTTAGGCATTGGCGGACCTGACGAGGGACGACGGTAGGGAGCGTAAGATGAGATTGAGTTGGTCAGCACATAGCCTCAGTGAGTTTTTAGGGAGGGAATATGGTTTTTGACGAGGACGATCGCTTTCAGCGATGGATAAAGGTTTCTATTGGGTTGATGAGGTTCGAACCACATCTAATGGGGCTAGTTCAGAGTCTCGGGGACATGGACATTAAGTTATATGAAACTGATGAAAAGCTTGTGGATTACTACTGCCAAAAAAACATCTCACCCGATTATGAGGATATTCAAGGACATGTGACCCAGTCATACCTATGGGTACTTGGCGCCTATGAAGTTGTCCGAACGTTGACTCAGCGAATGTCAGAAAATCAGTGTAATGATCCATCTCAGGTTTTTGAGAATTTCAGGCAGGTCAAAACAAGGTTTGCTCGTGTAAGAGTTCCTTTGGCAAAATTTGAGCCAGCATCAATCCATAAGAAGACAGACAGTCATATCGCCTATCCTGGGTTTTCTTTTAACCTTGGCATCGCCTGGCAGGTAAGTGAGGGCGTCATCGTCTCTCGTCGTGAACTTTCTGATGCGCTATTGAACGCGCTTGAACACGCTCGGGTGGAGAACTTACGCAAGTCACCAAGCTAATAACTGTATTCAGCGGCCGCTTATGGCCGATTCTGTTGAAAACAGTCGACCCGGGCTGGCGGTCCATGCATTGAGCGGTGAAAACGTCATTTTTGCACGCTGCTGCGTGAAATCTGAGTCCTGTACCCTCTGCTCAAAATACGGTTTTCAATCTCAGACGCGTACTTTTCTGTCGTGAAAGCCGAGACCGATTTTTTCAACAGAATCGGCCAAAAGCTGCCGCTCAATGGTGCGTACCAAACTAGGGGCGACTCGCTGTTGTTTGGGATCAGCTTCATAGTTCGAAGATGCCTGTTTGTGAAAGAGCTCCTCGCTTACGCGGCAACCTCGCATTTGAAGGCGGGTGTGTCGAGTGCGATTTTCGGCTCTCTGAGGCGGCCATGCCTATTCGCCTCCGCAATCTAGGCTCCTTCGTAATCGCGGATGACTGTCGAGCATGCGAATAGGTACCGGAGGACGCGATTGACTGTCGAAGTCATGCAATTGGCTAGCGATTTTTGAAGTCAGTGTGATGTCGACTTCGCGTGCGAATCGTTTTCGATCAGGCACGCGAATTAGTGTCGGAGTCGATGCGAATACTCAATCTAAGAAAAGAGTAATTCGAATGCGTTTTATAAGTTAAAATACTTATATGTAACGTCTGATAGCGCTAGGTAATTCTACTTACTGTTGCCCTAAGAGAACTTTCTCTCAAGAAAGTCCAGAACCTCCCTTAAACGTAGCAAAACTGAAGCAGGTAGAACTTCTTCCCCTATATCAGCGATGGCGCATCGTTCAGCCAAATACCAGCCTATCTGCTTCTTGGAGGGTTTGGCTTTAAGTTCCAGAGCAAGCTTAATTGCGTCTTCAGCCTCAGAACCAAGCAATGCTTCTAAGCTTGCCCCCTTATACGCGCCACTAACGGAGCTAATTGTAAGCACTTGGCAATCAGAGAGGTACCACTCTGAGCGGTAACGTTCGCGCTCTTTTATTCCCGCCTTATCATCGTCAAGCAACACTACGAAGTTCTCTCCACGACCCATAATTTGGCTAATTAGCGGCCCTGAAGCTCCTGAGCCAACCCCGGGAATTAGGCTGTAGGAGTATTTTTTACCAGTAGTTAATTGGGCAATTCGCAATGCATAATAATCAGAAACCCCCTCAACAATGACATAGGGGGGAGTGCCAATTATTTCCGGAGAGACGTATTGTAATTTTTCTATGACGGGCTGGAAATAGCTGGCTCGCGATGGATACTTAGAAACAAACTCTCTATACTTCGTCAATTTAACGTTAGTAGGTTTCGCGTTAAATCCAAAATTATCGTCTTGATCGTAATCAATCGCTGTGTTTTCAACAATGCACGCACCACTCAGCCATCTTGGATTTATCATATGATGACTGTGCGTAGAATAAATCACTCTGTTTCCCCCAGACGCTATTCTGGAGAAGCTTGTAAGCAACTCGGCTTGAGCTTTTGCGTGAAGATTTGCGGCTGGCTCATCAAACATGAATATAGTTGGCCTCGACTGAGCCTGCTTGAATGACGTGAACAGCAGAAATGAAAAGAACCACCGAAAGCCTAATGAACGCTCACTTATCGAATACCTAGACTCACCATCAGATAAGTGAAAGGATGCATATGGCATATCGTCTTTCTCAGAGTCAACATTCCACTCAACAAAAATATTTTTTGCAGATATTGGTCGTTGAAAAACCCTCTGCCAACTCCCCAAAACCTCGCGAGTAACTGCGTTAGATATTTTTTGAAACACTGAATCAATTGGTGCTTTGCTAGGGCTTCCAAAAAATGTGGAGTACCATCCTTTAGCACCTTGCGATGCTTTATAATCCGCTATTCTTTGGCATACATGCCGATCAACACTTAGATCCTCACTAAGACTATTCAGTATATTTTGAAACGCTAGTCTGTAATAACGGTTTATAGGCTTTTCCGCCTCATGCTCTTGAAGGTAAATTCTTGAGGGCATGTCTACTAAAAATGTCGGAAAATAAGAAATTTGCGGTAGCTTTTTCGTTAAGTGCTCTGCGCAATTCAGCCAAAAGTCAGGCGTATCCTTATTTTTTGGCCTCGCATAGGCTTTAAATGCAGTCTTTTTGCTTCTTCGAACTTTTGGCTTAAAATTCCAAATGTTGTTTGTTTCTTTTAACACACTATCTTCAAAATCATATTCTCGCCGTATTTCGAATATTGACAATACCGAATTGCTATCCAGCTCTAATTTTTGGGATGCGGCGATCTCATGCAACTCATTGATATCTTCATCCTGAAGGCGTACCTTCGCAGAAATGCTGATAGACGAAGAGAATGCCGCTTTTTTATGGATTGGAATCAGCGCTGCACCATATGTTTTTGAGTGAACCCCATCAAAAAGTGCTGACACGAACTTATCACCACTTACAAAGTGAGACAGAGCCTCAAGAATTGTTGTCTTTCCGCTCTCATTAAGCCCAATCAAAGTAATTACGGGACAGTCAATCCGATCTTCGAGATCGACAGAAACCATTTCAATTCCCTTAAAGTTCTTAATTGTGAAAGTTTCTATCGTCGGCATAAAACATCACTCCCTGATCGTTTTTTCTAAAGCAATTAAAGACACTGGTGAGCAGTAAGCATCAGAATGCCACTATCATTGTGAAGGTCAAGACTTTTATTTTGAAAGCAGTAATTGCGCTGAATGTCCGCAGACAACCGTTCGCAATATCGCGGGCCGCGCTGGTCATTGAGCTATGAGTAACCCAGGATTTCCAGTAGCCCTAAAAGCCTAGAGTGAGCACAGGAGGGGTAAGTCGCATATGAAGGGCCGCTTCTGGCCGAAAGCGAGCGCTTGAGAACGCCCACTCCTGCTCCCCAATTCGCGAAACCGCAGGACAACTCCCTTTCCCTCGCCTGAAATTTCCTAGAAAATCCCGAACGCTTGTTTGCGCCTGATCACACCGCTAGGCTTCGACTCGTCACTGCACATCAGTGACAGGGTTTGGTAGCCCTCGGTGTAACTAGGCGCAAAGCGCCACCTTGAGCAAGGCGCTTTTTTTCGGCCTCGGCTTTATGGTGGCCGTGCGCAGGGCGTCCTCGGACGCGCCGGGTTCCTAGTGCACCGGTCTACCAACCTGCGTACGGCCGCCACCCCTGAATCGTTTGGTAGCGATGGTGACGGCTCCTTAACTTGCACTAGGAGTATCGAAACCATGTTCAAACCCACCCCCAACCCGCCTGCAACGCCCAGCACCAACATCGACGCTCGGCTTGCCGACCGCGCCCTCTCCCACTACAACCTCGGGCCGAAGGCCATATCGAAACCCGTACCTATCACACCACCCTCCAATCAGCTCTCCGCCCTGGCAACCCAGGAAGACGCCCTGGTAAACGCCTATTCACTCCTGCAATCCGCCGCGGCCACCGCCTATGAAAACGCCGACAACCAGACCGGGGCCAACCGCAAGGTGGCGATGGGTGTGGTGCATTTGATCGAGATGGCGCAGGTGTGGATCGATGCGGTGCTGGATAAGCAGCCCGCCAGCATCGGTAGCTGACAGCGCTCAGGGATGAACGGGAAGCAAGGCTTCCCGTTTCTTTTGCCGGTATGTGTGATGTGACGCAGAGCGTCACGGGCTGCATTCCCACGCAGAGCGTGGGATTGATCGGCAAAGGCTTCCCGTTTCTTTTGCCGGCATGTGTGATGTGACGCAGAGCGTCACGGGCTGCGTTCCCACGCAGAGCGTGGGAACGATCGGCAAAGGCTTCCCGTTTCTTTTGCCGACATCTGTGATGTGACGCAGAGCGTCACGGGCTGCATTCCCACGCGGAGCGTGGGAACGATCAGCGCAGCAAGCCAGGGCTCAGTTGCTGGGCCGTTGCTTGGTCGCATCCAACTCGGCCTTTTTGGCCGTGCTGAGTTCGGTGATTTTCGCCGACTTGGCGATCGCCATATCGAAGGTGTCCTGCATCTTGGCAATGGCGTCGGTCGCCGTACCCTTGAGCCCACCGTTGGCGGCCCAGTCGAAGTTCCAGACGCCGGACAGGTTGTCGGCCCCGGCCACGTCATGGGTTTCGATGGCGGTAAAGACGTCGGGATGGCGCTCCATGTACTTGGCCGCTTCGGAGACGTTGGCGGGAACCTTGCCCGAGGTGTCGTTGGCCAGTTGAGAAAGCTCCTGCTTGGTGATCGCCGACTTGCCATTCTTGCGCATGTAGTCGGCAATGACCTGGCTGGACTTGGCCGTGTCCAGCGTGCTGTCAAACACGGAACTTGACGCTTTCGGACTGCTCGGCCCGCTACCAGCGGGTGATACGGTAGTAGACATCGGCGCTGCTCCCTCGATGGAATGACTGATATCGCCGCAATGACGATCACGAGTCACAGACGGTAGCATGGGCCAATGGCCACTCCTCGGCGCCTTCACAACAATTCACAACGTTTCTCATCCGCTGCCCCTGGCTCGTCACCAGACACAAAAAAAGCACCCGCAGGTGCTTTTCTTGTCAGCGCTGTCAGCTCGCCAGACCCGCCGCCCGGGCCCGCGCCGTGTGCAGTTTCTTGTAGCTGTCGATCAGCCGCTGATGCCGGTCGAGCCCTTCCAGTTTCATACTGGTCGGCGTCAGGCCATGGAAGCGCACACTGCCGTTCACCGAGCCGATCACCGCGTCCATACGCTCGTTGCCGAACATGCGACGGAAGTTGGCTTCGTAGTCTTCCAGCTGCAGATCCTCATCCAGGTGCATCTCCAGCACCGCGTTCACGGCCTGGTAAAACAGCCCGCGCTCGACGGTGTTGTCGTTGTACTGCAGGAAGGTTTCCACCAACTCCTTCGCCTCGTCGTAATGCTGCAAGGCGAGATGGATCAGCAGCTTCAACTCCAGGATGGTCAACTGGCCCCAGGCGGTGTTGTCGTCGAACTCGATGCCGATCAGGGTGGTGATGTCGGTGTAGTCGTCCAGTTCGCTCTCTTCCAGCAGCCCGACCAGCGCTTGCAGGCCGTCATCGTCCAGGCTGTGCAGGTTGAGGATATCCTCGCGGAAGAACAGGGCCTTGTTGGTGTTGTCCCAGATCAGGTCGTCGACCGGATAGATCTCCGAATAGTCCGGTACCAGGATGCGGCAGGCAGTGGCCCCGAGGTCGTCGTACACCGCCATGTACACTTCCTTGCCCATTGCTTCGAGGATGCCGAACAGCGTTGCGGCCTCCTCGGCATTGGAGTCTTCACCCTGGCCGGAGAAGTCCCATTCGACAAACTCGTAATCGGACCTGGCGCTGAAGAAGCGCCACGACACCACGCCGCTGGAGTCGATAAAGTGCTCGACGAAGTTGTTCGGCTCGGTCACCGCGTGGCCTTCGAAGGTCGGCTGCGGCAGATCGTTCAGGCCTTCGAAACTGCGGCCCTGGAGCAACTCGGTCAGACTGCGTTCCAGCGCCACCTCGAAGCTCGGATGCGCACCGAACGAGGCAAATACGCCGCCGGTCCGCGGGTTCATCAAGGTCACGCACATCACCGGGAACTCACCGCCCAGCGACGCATCCTTGACCAGCACCGGGAAGCCCTGCTCTTCCAGGCCCTGGATGCCGGCCAGGATGCCGGGGTACTTCGCCAGCACCTCCTGCGGCACATCCGGCAGGGCCATTTCACCTTCGAGGATTTCGCGTTTCACCGCACGCTCGAAGATTTCCGACAGGCACTGCACCTGCGCTTCGGCCAGGGTATTGCCAGCACTCATGCCATTGCTGAGGAACAGGTTCTCGATCAGGTTGGACGGGAAGTACACCACTTCACCGTCCGACTGGCGCACATAGGGCAGCGAGCAGATGCCGCGCTCGGTATTGCCGGAGTTGGTGTCGTACAGGTGCGAGCCGCGCAGTTCGCCATCGGGGTTGTAGATCTTCAGGCAGTACTCGTCGAGGATCTCGGTCGGCAGCGCGTCTTTACGACCGGGCTTGAACCAGCGCTCGTTCGGGTAGTGCACAAACGCCGCGTTGGCGATGTCTTCGCCCCAGAACTGATCGTTGTAGAAGAAGTTGCAGTTGAGCCGCTCGATAAACTCGCCCAGCGCCGACGCCAGCGCGCCTTCCTTGGTCGAGCCCTTGCCATTGGTGAAGCACATCGGCGAGTGCGCATCGCGAATATGCAGCGACCAGACGTTGGGCACGATATTGCGCCACGAAGCGATCTCGATCTTCATGCCCAGGTCCGCCAGGAGGCCGGACATGTTGGCGATGGTCTGTTCCAGCGGCAGGTCCTTGCCAGCGATGTAGGTCAGCGCTTCGGAATCGGAGTTGAGCATCAGCAACGCCTGGGCATCGGCGTCGAGGTTGTCCACTTCCTCGATCACGAACTCGGGGCCGGTCTGCACCACCTTTTTCACCGTGCAGCGGTCGATGGAACGCAGGATGCCCTGGCGGTCCTTGGCCGAGATATCCGCCGGCAACTCGACCTGGATCTTGAAGATCTGGTTGTAGCGGTTTTCCGGATCGACGATGTTGTTCTGCGAGAGGCGGATGTTCTCGGTGGGAATATTGCGCGTCTGGCAGTACAGCTTGACGAAATAGGCGGCGCACAACGCCGAAGAAGCCAGGAAATAATCGAACGGACCCGGGGCCGAGCCGTCGCCCTTATAGCGGATAGGTTGATCGGCCACCACCGTGAAGTCATCGAACTTGGCTTCAAGTCGAAGGTTGTCGAGAAAATTAACCTTGATTTCCATGCGGGAATTACCACTATAACGAGCTAAATAATTTGGCCGGCATTATCCGGTTTTTCCACCAGAAGAGCACGCTGTCACGGCATCTCTCGCTCGTTTGCCGGCCTTTCCGGCTGTTTGGCCCCTCAATACCCGGTCATTTCCAGATACCCCACGCCCGTCTGGCTGCCGGTGAAACTGATCGGACCTTCCCAGTAGGGAAACGCGGTGCCCATCCAGGCATCGTCCCGCAGTGGACGGGTGTCGATGCGCAACTGTTTGCCCGGGATCTCCAGTCGCCACTCCACCGGTAAACGGCGTCCGGCTACCTCGGCGATCCGTCCCGGCGTCAGGATGATCTCGTCGCCCCGCAATGCCTGGGCCTGGCCATCGGCACTGATCCAGGTGCCGGCGCGGTAGCGCTGGCCGTCCGTCTGCCGGACCTGGAACAGCATGACTTTGGCACCATCGGCCAGGTGCAGGGAGAACCAGTCCCAGCCCGACTGGTCGGCGGCCAGCGGCTGGCTGCTCCACTCGCGGTCGAGCCAGGCCTGCCCCTTCACTCGGACTTCACGGCCGTCGACCTGCAGGCTGCCGCTCACCTGGAAATAGGGCTGGCTGTAGTACCACGACGCCTGTCCCTTGCCGGACTTGAGGCTGTAGCCGTGATCGCCCTGCAAGACCAATGGACGCTCGCTGCGCAGGTTCAGCCGGTAGGCGAAGTCACTGCCACGGGCCGTCATCTGCATATCGCCCAGGCCCTGGTTGGCCGGGGACAGAGCGTGAAACTGCCAGTCGTCGATCCAGGCTTTCAAGGGCTCGGCCTCCACCCCGGCGGTACCTACCCCGCCCCGTGCCAGAGCCTGGGCGTAGTGATGGCCGTGCTCGCTGGTCAGGGCCGCATGGCCCATCCACAAGGTCGGTTCGCTCCAGCCGGTCAGCTTGCCGGGCACCTGCAAGGCATTGCGGAACAGGGTCCATTGCACGCCGTAGGAATGGCCCTCGGCATCCTCGAGATTGGCGGTGACATACCACCACTCGATGCGGTAATCGCCGTGCGCACCGTGATCACGGGGAAACACCAGCGGTTGACCGGGCACCACCTGGGCATACCCGGCGGCGGTCGCGCCGAGCCCGGCAAAGCCTTCGGATCCGGCCGGCGGTGCCTGATCGCAGGCCCCCAGCAACAGGCCGAACAACAGCGGCAACAGGCCCCTAGCGTTCATTGGCAAAGGTCCTCAACAATTCCACCGGTCGCACCCGCAGCAGTTTCCACAGGGGCCAGGCGGCAGCGACCAGGGTCACCAGCAGCGCCAGCACCGACAGTTGCAGCAACTGCCAGGGAAAGACCTGCATCGGCAGGCGCCAACCGAACGCCTGGACATTCACTACCGCCACCAGGCACCAGGCCAGCGCCAGTCCCAGGGGAATCGCCAGCAGCAAGGTGATCGAGGCCAGCAGCAGGGTCTGCCCCAGGCTCAGCAATAACAGTTGCCGGCGGGCGACACCCAACGCCCACAGCGGCGCCAGTTGCCCCAGGCGACTTTCGCTCAGGCTCAGCAGGCTGATGAACAACGCCACGCCGGCCACGCCCAGGGTCAGGCTATTGAGGGCTGCGGTCGCCGCGAAGGTGCGTTCGAAGACCTTGCCGGCGGCGTCCTTGAGTTCGCTCTGGTCGATCAGATGGGCCTCGTCGAAGTGGAAGGCCTGCTGCAATTCGCGCTTGAGCGGCGCCACGGCCTCGGGCTCTGCCAGCAAGCTGTAGCGACTCGGTCGCAGCCCCGGCCAATGGGCCTGCAACGCCCTGCCTTCGAGCAGCAGATGGCCCTTGGGGTTGCCATAATCGGCATACACGGCCAGCACCGGCAGCGACCAGTCGCCCCTCGGGGTCGGCAGCACCAGGGGCTGGCCGAGCGCCAGCTTGAGGTGCCGCGCCAGTTGCTCGCTGATCATCACACCCTCGCCCGCCGCCCAACGCTGCCAGGCATCGTCACGCGCCTCCAGCAAAGGCCAGTGCTGGCGATAGATGGGCACATCGGGTATCCCGCGCACCTGGATCGGCCAGCCCTGCAGGCTGATCTCGACGTCCCAGCCGGGCAGCAGCGCCTGAACGTCGCGACGCTCGGCCAGCCAGCGCTCCAGTTGCGCGTCCTGCTCGGGTCCTTGCGGGGTGATATACAACTGCGCGGCCAAACGCTGGTCGAGCCAGCTGGTGAAGGTCTGGCGAAACCCCGAGGTCATGCTGCCCACGCCGATGTTCGCGGCCAAGGCCAGCAGCAACGCCATCAGCGCCAGGCTCAGGGCCGGCAATTGCTGGCGGCTGTCGGCGACAAACCACTGGCTCAAGGGCCGGCGACAGGCCGGCAGCACGCTGCCGAGAATGGCATTCAGGCACACCGGCAGCAGCAAGGCCGCCGCCATCAACAACGCGGCCATCAGGACAAAGCCGCTGGCCAGGCTGTCACCCCAGGCAATACAGGCCAGCACCACCATTGCCAGCAACCCGGCCAGCCAGGCCTGCTGGCGCAGGCGCCGGGCCTGTGCCGACCGCCAGGCTTCGGCCTGGGCCAGCGCCAGCAACGGCAGGCGCGCGGCGCGCCAGACACTGCCGGCCCCCGCGAGCAAGGCACCGCCCAGGGACAGGCCCAGGCCCGCCAACCAGTCGCTCGGCGGCAGGTTCAGGCTGCCCGCCACTTCGGCGCCATAAAGGCCGCGCAGACTGGCCGCCACATCCGGCAACAGCAGGCTCGCCAGGCCATAGCCACTGACCACGCCAAGCACACCGCCGACCAGGGCGAATCCCAGCAGTTCCACGGTCAAGGCACTGAGCAGGCAGCGGGCGCTGACGCCACACGAACGCAGGGTGCGCATCAGGCCGCGACGCTGCTCCAGGGCCAGGCCGATAGCGCCGTGGACGATAAACAGCCCGACGATAAACGCCAGGAATCCCAGTGCGCTGAGATTGAGATGAAAGCTCTCGGTCAGGCGCGCCAGGTCACTTTCATCACCCGGCGCCTGCAACCGCAGGCGGCTCGCCAGATCCGCCGGCAAGGCCGGTTCACTGCGAGCGAAATCCGTCGCCAGCAACAACTGCGAGAGTTGCTCCGGCGCCTTCAGTACCCGTTGCGCGGCACCGATATCCATCAGCAGCAGGCCCGGCGGCAGTTGCGGCCGCAAGGCCAGCGGCGGCAGTAGCTGCCCCTCGGGATCACGGGGACGCTCGCCGACCTTCAAGCCCAGGCGCTGCAAGGTATCGGGCGCGACCCAGGTTTGTCCGGGCACGCCGATAAACGCCAGCAGCTGCCCGCTGTCCACCGCCTGACCGGCCAGGGTGCTGCCCTGGGGCAGGCTGACCGGATCGATGCCCAGCACCTGCAGGCGCTGGACATGCCCGGGATGGCGGGGATCGTCCAGCTCCAGCCGGCCTTGCAACAGCGGCGAAACCGGCCAGCCCGCCAAACGCAACCGGACAAACAACTGCTGCTCGAAGCGCCCGCCATCACGGCTGACCAGACGATAAGGCGCCGCCCCGCCGATCAACTGGCTGGCCCGCGCATAACTCTCCCGGGCCTGGCTGTTGAGGGCCTGCACGCCGGTCAGTAACGCCGTCGCCAGCCACAGTCCGGCCAGCACGCTGCACAACTGCACCCGATGGCGCCACCAGTGGCTGAGCAACGCGCGCAAGGCCCAATAGAAGCTCCTCATGCCCCCGACAGCTCGCTCAGGCGGCCGTTGTGCAGGCGCACCCGGCGTTGCAGCCGGCTGGCCATGCGCTCGCTGTGGGTGACCATCAGCAGGCTGGTGCCGTTGTCGGCCAACAGATCCAGCAACAGCCCCAGCACTTCGTCGCTGGTGCTCTCGTCGAGGCTGCCGGTGGGTTCGTCGGCGAGTATCAGCGGTGGCTTCGCCGCCAACGCCCGTCCCAGGGCCACCCGCTGTTGCTGGCCGCCGGACAGTTGCTCGGGGTAACGGGACAGGGTCTGCGCCAGGCCGAGACGTTCCACCAGTTCGTCCTGCCAGCGCGGATCGTGCCGTCCGGCCAGACGCGCCTGGAAGGCCAGGTTGTCGGCCACGGTCAGGCTGGGAATCAGGTTGAACTGCTGGAAGATCAGGCCGATGTCGTGGCGCCGCCAGCTCGCCAGCTGGACTTCGTTCAACTGGCACAGATCGCGCCCGGCGATCTCGATCGCACCGGCATCGGCCCGATCCAGCCCGGCCACCAGGTGCAGCAAGGTGCTCTTGCCACTGCCGGACTCGCCCATCAGGGCCAGGCTCGCCCCCTGCTCCAGCTCCAGGTCGACGCCCTGCAGCACGGCCAACGGCCCCTGGGCGGTGGCGTAGGCTTTACTCAGCCCGCGAATACGCAACATCGATAACCTCACTCAAGACAAAGCCCGACCGGCGAATCGCCGGATCGGGCTTCACGATGACTGCCGTTATAGGCCAGTGCGGACGTTTTTGCACCGTCGATCAATCGGGGAAGTTGGCTTTCAGTGCCGCCAGGCCACCGCTGTAGATGCCGTGGAACAGCGCCACCACTTCCTCTTCGCTGACCCCGACCGGGGTGAAGATACCGGCCCATTCGACAATGGCCGTCTGTGGGGTACTGCCCTCGCGGACCTGCAGGGTCGCCAGGTAGTCGGTGGCGGGGAACGGCGCCTGCTCGATGGAATAGCTGTAGCGCCGGGCCCGGTTGTCGAAGGCTTCCAGGCGCTCGACCACAGTGCCGCCATCGGCGGTCTGCAGGGTCCGCACCCGCCCGCCTTCGCTCAGGCTGCTGCGGGGAATGAACGGCAGCCAGTCGGGCAGCGAATCGAAGCCGCCCATCAATTGCCAGACCTGCTCGGGTGTCGCGGGGATTTCAATCGTAACGGATGTTGCAGCCATGAAAATTCTCCGGAAAAACCTCAGATAGCCAGGCTATCGACAACACCACCGTCGACCCGCAGCGCGGCGCCGGTGGTGGCGGAAGACAGCGGTGACGCGAGGTACACGGCCAGGTTGGCCACTTCCTCGACATCCGCTGCCCGCTGGATGATAGAAGTCGGCCGGGCGGCCTTGACGAAAACGTCAGCCTCTTCCCGGGCACTGCGCCCCGACGCGGCGGTGGCGTCCTTGAGCATCTCTTCCAGGCCGTCGGTAAAGGTCGGCCCGGGGAGGATCGCGTTGACCGTCACGCCACTGCCCGCCAGGCGCTTGGCCAGGCCATGGGAGACGGCCAGGTTGGCGCTTTTGGTGACACCGTAGTTGATCATATCGGCGGGAGTGGCGATACCCGATTCGGAGGAGACGAACAGCACCCGTCCCCAGCCGCGCTTGACCATCGCCGGCGTGTAGTGCCGCGACAGGCGTACGCCGGAGATCACATTGACCTCGTAGAAACGCGTCCATTCTTCATCCGGGGTGTCGAAGAAATCGACATCGTTGAAGATCCCCAGGTTGTTGACCAGGATGTCGGCGTCCGGCTCGGCCCGGAACAGCGCCTCGGCGCCGGCGGCCGTGCCGAGGTCGGCGGCCAGGCCGCGGACCTTGGCCTCGGGATGCGCGGCGAGAATGACCGCGATGGCCTCGTCGACCTTGGCCTGCTGACGGCCGACGATCACCACTGTCGCGCCGGCGCCCGCCAGGCCCTTGCCGATGCCCAGGCCGATACCGGCGGTGGAACCGCTGACAATGGCGACCTTGTTGGAAAGATTGATCTGCATGAGAACCTCGATTGAATGAATAAAGCGATATCAAGCCGGACACGGCCCCTGTAGGAGCCCGGCTTGCCGGCGAAGAGGCCCGTGAAGCCGCCGGAAGCTTCACAGGTTACCGATCGTTCCCACGCTCCGCGTGGGCATGCAGCCCGTGACGCTCTGCGTCACAAGAGCGGACGCGGAGCGTCCCTAGAGGCATTCCCACGCGGAGCGTGGGAACGATCCTCACGATCATCAGGGCTTTCCCGTTCTGTCAGCTCAGCGGCAATGGCGCGTTACCCGCCACCAGTCCGGCGCTGCGCAGGGCCTGCCAGAATTCGGCCGGGATCTTCACCTGCAACGCCGCCACATCCTCGACAATCCGCCCTGGCCGGCTCGACCCGGGAATCACCGCCGCCACTGCCGGGTTGGCCAGGGAGAACTGCAACGCCGCGGCCTTGATGTCCACGCCGAAGTCCCGGGCAATCGCCTTGATCCGTTCAACTTTAGCCAGAATCTGCGGCGATGCCGGCTGGTATTCGAAATTCGTGCCTCCGGCCAGCACACCGGAGCTGTAGGGACCGCCGACGACGATATCGACGTTCTGCGCCGCCGCTTCCGGCATCAGCCGCTGCAAGGCACGCTCATGGTCCAGCAGGGTGTAGCGGCCGGCGAGCAGGAAACCGTCCGGCTGCGCCTCGGCCAGTTGCAGGGTCAGCTCGCACGGCTCGACCTTGTTCACCCCCAGGCCCCAAGCCTTGATCACGCCTTCTTCGCGCAGCCGGCTCAGCACCCGGAATGCGCCCTTGCGGGCCACGTTGAAGTATTCCAGCCATTCGTCGCCATAGAAGTCCTGGGCGATATCGTGAACCCAGACGATATCCAGGCGATCGGTGCGCAGGCGCTTGAGGCTGTCCTCGATGGAACGCAGCGTGGCATCGGCGGAGTAGTCGTTGACGATCTTGTTCGGCCGGCCATGGGCGAACACCCCGGCCTTCTCGCCCAGATCACGGGCAGCGACGTCTTCGACTTCGTCGAGGATCACCCGGCCTACCTTGCTGCTCAGCACATATTGGTCCCGCGGATGCCTGGCCAGGGCCTCGCCGAGGCGGATCTCCGACAACCCGGAACCGTAGAACGGCGCGGTGTCGAAGTAACGCACACCCTGCTCCCAGGCGGCCTCGACGGTGGCGAGCGCTTCGTCCTCGGGAATGGCACGGAACATGTTGCCCAGCGGGGCGGTGCCAAAACCCAGGGGACCTTGCAGTTTGTCTCTGATACTCATGAATGGACTCCTTCAAGCTCGATAAAAGGGATCACGCCTTGCCCTCAGCAGGTGCCAGATTGTTCGCGAGGGGCGGCATCGATCGCGGTGTCGGGACAAATACTAGGTTGCGAACTTTTGACCGTCCAAGACATAATTTGCGCCACTTGAGTCCTTCGAGGTCTGACATGATCGATCTACGCCAACTCCGCTACTTCGTCGTGGTCGCCGAAGAAGAGCACGTCGGCCGCGCCGCAGAACGTCTGCACATCTCGCAATCGCCCCTCAGCCGGCAGATCGCCCAGTTGGAGGAACGCCTCGGGCTGACGCTGTTCGAGCGCAGCCAGCAGCGCATTCGCCTGACCGTCGACGGCCAGACCTTCCTCGCCGAGACCCGCGCCTTCCTGACCCACGCCAACCGCCTGGAGTCCCTGGGGCGGCGCCTGGGTCGGGGGGAAGAAGGCGGCCTGTGCATCGGCTATATCGAGAACGCCATGCATTCGGGGGTGCTGCCAGATGCCTTGCGGACCCTGCGCACGGCCCGGCCCGGGGTGCATATCGCGCTGTACAGCCTGAATTCGGCGGAACAATTGGAGGGCCTGCGCCAGCGCAGCCTGGATATTGCCCTGGTCAGCGAACCGCCGGTGGCGGACGACCCCGACCTGAACAGCGCCCGGGTGCTGGACGACCCGATGCTGCTGGCCCTGCCTGAACAGCACCCGCTGGCCCTGCTCGACGAACTGCGTCCGGAGGATTTCCCCGGCCAGGAATGGATTGCCGTGCAACATCGGCAAAATGCGGGTAAGCAGGATGACTTCGTCTCGGCCTGCATCAAGGCCGGTTTCAACCCGGATATCCGCCTGGAAGCCAGCGAGCCGCTGACCGCCCTCGGCCTGGTGGCGGCGGGCCTGGGCCTGACGATGATCCAGCGGAGCCTGCGCCACAACGCCCCGCAAGGCGTGGTGCTGCGGGAACTGCCGTGGCTGTTCTATACCACCCCGCTGTGGGCCGCCTGGCATCGGATCAACCTGCGACCACTGGTGGCGACCTTCCGCGAAGTCCTGGTCAACGACGCCTACAGCGTCATGCCATCCCTGGCGACCAGCACCGAGGCAGGCAACGTCCCGGCGTGATCCAGCAGCCAGGCATCCAGCGTGTGGCCGACATGGGTCAGCACCGCCTGCGCCGGGTTCAACGTCGCAATCGTCGCCAGCGCCAGGTTCAGGTCGTTGTGATTGCGCGGGGCCTGGGGTTGCGGCGGCATCGAGCAGTCCAGCACCAGCAGATCCAGCGGTCGCGCCTGCAGGAAGACCTCGGTTTCGGCGGGCAGGCCAACGGTGTCGGTGAGATAGGCAATGCGGCGGCCCTCGCCTTCCAGCAGATAACCCAGGGTCGGCCTGGAATGCACCAACGGTAGCGCCGTGACGCCCAGCGCCCCCAGTTGGCGGGTTTCGAAGGCGGCGAACGGCTGGCTGAAATCGAGAATCCCCGGATGCTTGTAGAGGTCCGACAGCCCTTCCGGATCGGCCGGGCCGTGCACCGGGATCACCAGGCCCTGGCCCCAGCGCAGATGCAGCAGGCCCTGGGCGTGATCGGCGTGGTAATGGGTCTGCAGGATGCCGCTGAAACTGCGTGGCGCAAAACGCTCGGTGAGGTCCGGCAGGCCGCTGTCGATCAGCCAGCGCTGGTCGCCGCATTCCACCAGGGCGCTGCAGGGCAGGCGCCGCAGCGCCGGCTGTTGGCGGGCCGCGACGCAGGCCCGGCAGTCGCAGCCATACACCGGCACCTGGCGTGCATCGCCGGTGCCGAGCAAGGTCAGGCGCATGATCACTCCTTGCCGATCAGGGCAAACAACCGGGTCACGGTCTGGCGGATCGGCCCGGAGTTGTCGAGCAGCACCAGCGACGGATCATCCGCCGCCAGCACGCCGGCCCCGAGGGTGAAGTCGGCGTTGCGCGCCAGCCGCGCCTCGATCTCCGGCAACGACTCGCGGCCCCGGGCCAGCAGCCGTTCGCGCAATACCGACTGCTCCACCGTCAGCAGCACCACCAGCAGGTCGGGATAACGCTCTCGGGCCTGGGGCAGGTAGCCGCGCGAGCCGTTGACCAGCACATCCTGGCCTTCCCCCAGCCACTGGTCGATCTCCCGGGGAATCCCGTAGAACAGCCCGTTGGCCTTCCAGCTCAAGGCAAAGGCCCCCTGCACCTGCATCGCCGCGAACTGCTCGGCGCTGACGCCATGGGCAGCCTCGCCGACCGCCTCGGCGGAACGGGTGATGACCCGCCGCACGATGCGGCAGCCCCGTTGCGCCAGAGGTTCACGGGCGGCATCGAGCAGGCTGTCCTTGCCGGAGCCCGAAGGCCCGATGAGATAGATCAACCTGCCCGCCATCAGAACACCCTCTTCGCTTGTCGCCACACTTGCTGGATCACCGGCAGGCCGCCCTGGTTACGGGCATGGATCAGGTCGGCACGCAGGCCGACGCGGATTTCCCCGCGGTCGTCGAGTCCCGCCGCGCGGGCCGGGGCCCGGCTGACCATGGCCACGGTCCGTGGCAGGTCGCAGTCGTTGTCCTGGGCGGCCAGCAGAAAGGCCGCCTGCAACAGGCTGGCCGGATAGTAATCGCTGGACAGGATATCCAATAACCCGTCTTTTGCCAGTGCCGCCGCCGCCACGTTGCCCGAATGCGAGCCGCCGCGCACCACGTTCGGCGCGCCCATCAGCACGGCCATGCCCAAGCGGTTGCAGGCATTGGCCGCCTCCATCGTGGTGGGAAACTCGGCGATGCTCATGCCGAACGCCGCCGACTCCTCGACATGGGCCAGGGTCGCGTCGTCATGGCTGGCCACCGACAGGCCGCGGGCCAGGCAATCCTCGACAATCGCCCCACGATAACGGTTGCTGTACTGCGCCGAGTTGGCGATCTGCAGGACGATGAACTCGTCCATCTGCTGGTCGCTCAGGTGGTACTTGCCCATATAGTACTCGCGGTACTTGGACTCCAGGGCGAACTGGCGCTGGCCCGGCGAATGGTCCATGACCGAGACCAGTTGCACCAGCGGGTTTTCCACCAGGTCGCGGAACACCGCCAGGGTCTCGGGGTGGCAGACCTCGCAGCGCAGGTGCAGGCGGTGCTCGGCGCGGGTCAGGCCGGCGGCGCTGGCGGTGGCGATGGCATCGAGCATGCCCGGCAGTTGCTGCATGCGCTTGCCCTTGGGGTTGACGTCACCGATGGACAAGGCGTCGAACACCGTGGTGATCCCCGCCGCGATGATCTGCGCGTCATGGCTGAGTACCGCCGATACCGACGGCCAATCCACGCCGGGACGCGGGGTCATGTGCTTTTCCAGGTTGTCGGTGTGCAGCTCGATCAACCCCGGCAGCAGGTAGTCGCCCTGCAGGTCCTGGGCCTGGGGCAACTGGCTGCGGCCCTCGCCGATCTCGGCGATCAGGCCGTCGCGCAGGACCAGGGTGCCGGTGATTTCCTGGTCGGCGAGGACCAGTCGGGCGTTGCTGAGAATCTGTTCGTTCAGCATGGCGTGGCTTCCTTGGGCATCGAGGCAGTCGGGGTCATGTCGAGATGGCGATCGGCAACCGCCTCGCGGGCGGCGCGGTCGTGGAAAATACCGATCAGAGCGGTACCGGCGGCTTTCGCCTCGCCGATCAGTTCCAGCACCACCTGGCGATTGGCGTCGTCGAGGGACGCCGTCGGTTCGTCGAGCAGCATCAGCGGCCAATCCACCATGAAGCCACGGGCGATGTTGACCCGCTGCTGCTCGCCGCCGGAGAAGGTCCCCGGCGCCAGTTGCCAGAGCCGCCGCGGGATATTCAGGCGGCTCAGCAACGCCTCGGCGCGGGCCTGGGCGACGCCGCGCTCCCAGCCACGGGCCAGGGCCGGCTCCATGACCACGTCCAGGCAGGCGACCCGTGGGATCACCCGCAGGAACTGGCTGACATAACCCAGGGTGCGCTGGCGCACGTCCAGCAGTTCCCGCGGTTCGGCGCCGACCAGTTCCAGCCAGTCGCCGGCATGGCGCACGCGGATGCTGCCGCCGGCCGGCAGGTAGTTGCCATACAGGGTGCGCAGCAAGGTACTTTTGCCGGCGCCGGACTGGCCGTGGAGTACCAGGCACTCGCCGGCATCGACGCTGAAGGCCAGGCCGTCCAGCACATTGAGCACCACACCGTGTTGCTGGTGCAGGGTGAAGGTTTTCGAGAGGTCGCGGACCTCGAGCAGCGTTGTCATCGGAGACACCTCAGGCGGAACGCGAATCAGGGTTGCAGGACGGAAGACACCAGCAGTTGCGAGTAGGCATCCTGGGGATCGTCGAGGATCTGGTCGGTGAGCCCCGACTCGACCACTCGCGAGCGGCGCATGACCATCAGCCGGTCCGCCAGCAGGCGGGCCACGGCCAGGTCATGGGTGACGATCACCACCGCCAGGTCCAGCTCGCGCACCAGGCCGCGCAGCAAGTCGAGCAGGCGTGCCTGCACCGACACGTCGAGGCCGCCGGTAGGCTCGTCCATGAACACTAGGCGCGGCCCCGAGACCAGGTTGCGGGCGATCTGCAGGCGCTGCTGCATGCCGCCGGAAAAGGTCCGTGGCAGGTCGTCGATACGCAGCGGATCGATCTCCACCTGGCTCAGCCAGTCCAGCCCGGCGGCGCGCAGTTGCGCATAGTTGCGGATGCCCTGGGCCATCAGCCGCTCGCCGATATTGGCCCCGGCGGAAACCCCCATGCGCAGGCCATCGCGGGGGTTCTGCTCGACGAAGCCCCATTCGGTGCGCAACAGCGTGCGGCGCTCGGCCTCGCTGGCGCTGTAGAGGTCCAGCCAGCGGTCCTGCTTGTCGCGGTAGGCGATCGCCCCGCTGTCCGGCGGGCAGCGGCCGCTGAGCAGCGACAGCAGGGTCGACTTGCCCGAGCCGGACTCGCCGACGATACCCAGCACTTCGCCGGGATAGAGGTCGAAGCTGACGTCCTGGCAGCCCTTCTCCGGGCCATACAACTTGCCCAGGCCACGCACTTGCAGCAAGGGCTTGGCGCGTTCGTTGCGGCGTGCCTGCACGGCCGGGTTCAGTAAGGCGGCGTTCATTGGCCTTGCTCCTGTTCGCTGACGCGCTGGGCGCAGTAATCGGTGTCCGAGCAGACAAACTGCTGGGTGCCGGCGTCGTCGACGATCAACTCGTCGAGGAACGAATCGTGGCTGCCGCAGATCGCGCAGCTCTGCTCCCAACGCTGGACCTCGAAGGGGTGATCCTCGAAGTCGAGGCTGGTCACACGGGTGTACGGCGGCACTGCGTACAGGCGCTTCTCGCGCCCGGCGCCGAACAGCATCAGCGCCGGACTCATGTCGAGTTTCGGGTTGTCGAACTTGGGAATCGGCGACGGGTCCATCACGTAGCGGTCGTCGACCGTCACCGGGTAGGCGTAGCTGGTCTCGATATGCCCGTAGGTGGCGATGTCCTCGTACAGCTTGACGTGCATGACCCCGTAGTCGTTGAGGGCATGCATGGTCCGGGTCTCGGTTTCCGACGGTTCGATAAACCGCAGCGGCTCGGGATTGGGCACCTGGTAGACCATGATCTGGCCTTCGCGCAGGGCGATTTCCGGAATCCGGTGACGGGTCTGGATCAACGTCGCCTCGGGCGTGCGTTCGGTGGTGACGACACCGGCGGTACGGGCGAAGAAACGGCGGATCGACACCGCGTTGGTGGTGTCGTCGGCGCCCTGGTCGATGACCTTGAGCACATCGTCGGCACCGAGGATCGCCGCGGTCAGTTGCATGCCGCCGGTGCCCCAGCCGTAGGGCAGCGGCATCTCGCGGCCACCGAACGGCACCTGGTAGCCGGGAATCGCCACGGCCTTGAGCAGGCCGCGACGGATCATGCGTTTGGTCTGTTCGTCGAGGTAGGCGAAGTTGTAGGCCTCGTCGCGAATCGGGGTCTGGCCGTTCATCAACGGTTCTCCTCGGGGTTGCGCAGTTTGCGGATCAGTTCCAGTTCGGACTGGAAGTCGACGTAGTGCGGCAGCTTGAGGTGCGAGACGAAGCCGGCGGCCTCGACGTTGTCACAGTGGGCCAGCACGAATTCTTCCTGCTGGGCCGGTGACACCACCTCTTCATTGAATTCCTCGGCCCGCAGCGAGCGGTCGATCAGGGCCATGCCCATGGCCTTGCGCTCGGCATGACCGAAGGCCAGGCCATAGCCACGGGTAAACTGCGCCGGCTCGGTTTTCGAGCCGACGAACTGGTTGACCATCTCGCACTCGGTCACTTCGATCGAGCCGATGGCGATCGGGAAACCCAGTTCCGCCGGTTCGATCCAGACTTCCACCGCGCCGATACGGATCTCCCCGGCAAAGGGGTGATTGCGTCCGTAGCCGCGCTGGGTCGAATACCCCAGGGCCAGCAGGAAACCTTCATCGCCACGGGCCAGTGCCTGCAGTCGCTCGGCACGCGTGGCCGGGTACTCCAGGGGTTTGCGGGTGATATCGTCGACCGCGGCACCCTGGTCGCTTTCGGACTTGATCAGCCCTTCCCTGGCCAGCAGTTCCAGGACTCGCGGACACGGCGCCAGGCCGGCGCCCTCTGCCACCTGCGGCCCCGGATGCTCGCCCTCGGCCAGCAGCGCGAAATCCAGCAGGCGGTGGGTGTAGTCGAAGGTCGGGCCGAGCAGCTGACCACCCGGTACGTCCTTGAAGGTCGCCGACAGGCGCCGGTCAAGTTGCATGTCCGAGGTATCGATGGGCAGGCTGTCATTGAAGCGCGGCAGCGTCGTGCGGTAGGCCCGCAGCAGGAAGATCGCTTCCACCAGGTCCCCCGCCGCCTGCTTGATCGCCAGCGCGGCCAGTTGTTCGTCGTACAGCGAGCCCTCGGTCATCACCCGGGCCACCGCCAGCGGCAGTTGCTGGCGGACCTGCTCGACGTCGAGTTCGGCGATGGCGGTGTCGCCACGGCGTTTTTTCGCCAGCAGGCGGTGGGCATTATCGATGGCTCTCTCGCCACCCTTGACGGCTACATACATCAGGCAAGCTCCTCGGACAGGTGGCTGACACGGGTACTGCGCGGCAGGCCGAGCACGTCGCCGGCGGCCAGGAAAAACACATCCAGCCCACGGGGAAACGCACTGTGGCGATCGCGCTGGTGCCAGAACGTCGCGGCCAGCGGCAGGCCGACCCGCTGTTCGTCGCGGATACCCGGACCGCGCCAGGCCAGGGAGCGCCCGCTCTCCAGTTGCGGCAACTGGACCAGCAAGGTGCAGGACTGGTCCGGGTAACGTTCGTTGCCCAGGTCGAAGCCGGCTAGGTCATGCAGATCCTCGGCCGCGAGCAGGGCAAAGCGCGCTTCCTCGCGTTGATGGGTCAGCGGGCAGCCACAATGGAACGCCAGGTTGGCGCGGATCAGCGGGGTATCGAAGGACGGCGCCAGCCACAGCGGGGTATCGCCGTCGAGCAGCGCCAGGCATAGCGCGTAGGTCGCCGGCGCCAGGCCGTCGAGGCTCGGCAGCGTGGGCATGGCCTGGACCACGCCGGGATTGGCCAAGGCGTCGAGGGCCGCGCGGAAACTGCGCTGGGCATCCAGCACCGGGTCGGCGAAAGCGCCTTGCAGAAGACTTGCACTCATCAGTTTTCTCCTCGCACCAGGGTGAAGAACTCGACCTTGGTCGCGGCGGTATCGGCGGCTTTCGCGGCCCGACGCAGGGCCTCGGCATGGGCCAGGGGTTCGATCAGTTCACTGAGCCAGCGCGCCTGCTGGCTGCCTTGCAGATGGGCGTCGGCCAATGCGGCCAGCTCGGCATGCCGCTTGTCGCGTCCGGCCAGGTAGCTGTAGCCGACCCGACCATCGGCCAGGCGCACCACGCAGCGGGTGACGGTCATTTCGCCGACGTTGAAGGGCGCACCGGTGCCGCCCATGCGGCCACGCACCAGGGTCATGCCGACTTCCGGGGCGCGGATCAGCTGGTAGTCAGTGTCGCGCAGGGCCTCTTCATGGGCGTGCAGCTCGACGCCCTGGGCGCGGGCCAGGACGCCGATCCAGCGTTGCCGTGCAGCGTGTGTTTCGGGAGCAGTCATCTTGAGGTTCTCCATCAGGTCACGACCTGGTACTGAAAGCGGTCCGAGCGGCTGGTGGACAGCGCCAGCTCCACCGGCCGTCCGGCGGGGTCACGGGAAACGGTCAGCACCGTCAGCACCGGCATATGCCGGGGCATCAGCAACAGGCCGGCCTCGTCGCGGCTGGGCAGGCGCGCGCCGATCAGGCTGAAGGTGCGGGTCAGGGGCAGCTTGCGGTCGGCGAAGAACTGCCGCAGCGAACCGCCGTTGTAAGGGTCCAGCCAGCGCGCGCGGCTGGCGCAGTAGCGGTGACGGATCAGGCTCACCGGTTGTTCGTCGAGCAGGCGCAGGGTCTGCAGCTCGATCAGCGGTGCCTGCTCCTGCAACTCCAGGTGGCGGGCGTCCTCGCGGCTCGCCGGGCAGTGCCGGCGACGCAGCAGCAGCGCCTGGACACCGACGCCCTGGGCCGACAGCGACTGGCTGTAGGCACTGTCCGCCGCCATCGGGTAGATCAGCGGACGCTCCAGCACCTGGGTGCCCTTGCCCTGCAGGCGCAGCAGGCAGCCCTCGGCCACCAGTTCGTCGATGGCGCGGCGGATGGTGTGGCGGTTCACCGAGAAGCGCGAGGCCAGCTGGACTTCCGGCGGCAGGTAGTCCCCCGCGCGGTAACCGGACAGCTCGCGGCGCAGGGTATCGGCCAGCTCGCGGTATATCGGCTCTACTTGTCTAGACAATGTCATGGCTAAAAAAAGCGCCCTCAGGCACCCTCTCCGATCAGATGAATTGTTTGCGCAGGCGTTGCGACAGGATGTCGATCACGCTCACCACGAAGATGATCACCAGCAGCACCGCGCAGGTCTGGACGAACTGGAAGGCGCGGATGTTTTCCCAGAGGATCACGCCGATACCGCCGGCACCGACCATCCCCACCACCGTGGCGGAACGCACGTTGGACTCGAAGCGGTACAGCGCGTAGGAGATCCACAGCGGCATGACCTGCGGGATCACCCCGTAGATCACTTCCTGCAAGGCACTGGCACCGGTGGCACGCACACCTTCCACGGGACCCGGATCAATCGCCTCGACCGCTTCGGCGAACAGCTTGGCGAGGACCCCGGTGGTGCTGATCCACAGCGCCAGGACACCGGCGAACGGCCCCAGGCCGACCGCCACCACGAACAACATGGCGAACACCATTTCGTTGATCGAGCGGAACGAGTCCATGACCCGGCGCAGCGGCTGGTGAATCCACCAGGGGGTGATGTTGTCAGCACAGAGAATGCCCAGCGGCACCGAGCAGACAATCGCCAGCAGCGTGCCCCAGAGGGCGATATGCACGGTGACGATCATTTCCTTGAGGTACGAGCGCCATTCGTGGAAGTCCGGCGGGAAGAAGTCGGCGGCGAAGGTCGCCATGTTTCCCGAATCGCGGTACAGCTGCAGCGGGTTCATTTCCGCGCCGTGCCAGGCCCAGGCAAACATCGCCAGTACCAGGGCCCAGCCGATGTAACGGCTCCAGGAACGTTTGCCGACAATATCGGCGTGTGCAGCGTGAGTATTCATGAGCGGCTCTCGTCGACGGAGGATGACGCGCTGCCTGGCGGGTACGACCCGGGCAGCGCGGCCCGGTGCCTCAACCCGCCTTGGCGGCGGTCTGCTTGTCCAGTTCGCTGATGCGGTCCTGCAACTTCGCAAGGCCGGCATCGATGTCTTTCAGGCGAGTGGTTTTTTCCTCGGCGCTCAGGGTGGTGCTGGCGCTCACTTCGGTGCGCTGCTTGAACAGTTCGAGCTGGCGGATGGTCAGCAGCTGGTCGTCGCTGGACTTGAGAAACTTGCCCAACTGCATGTTGGTCAGCACCGCCTTCTCTTCCGGCGTATCGCCATAGGTGGCGAAGAACTCGCGGATCTTGGCCTTGTTGGCGTCCGACAGGTTCTTGTTCCAGACCATCGGGTCGGCCGGGATCAGCGGCGAGCGCCAGATTTCCTTGAGCAGCGCGGCGTTTTCCGGCTGGGTCACTTGCAGGCGGTCCCAGCTTTCGGTGTTGAAGGTGGCGACGTCGATCTGGCCCTTGGCAACGCTCAAGGCGTTCACTTCATGGCTGGAGTTGAGGGTGCGCTTGAACGCGGTGGCGGCATCGACATGGTTCTTGGCGAACACGTAATAGCCGGGTACCAGATAGCCGGAGGTGGAGTTCGGATCGCCATTGCCGAAGGTCAGGCTCTTGGCGTTCTTGAGCATGTCGGCAACGGAGTTGATCGGGCTGTCCTTGCGCACGATCAGCACGCTCCAGTAACCCGGATTGCCATTGGCGGCAGCGGTCTGGGCGAAGATCTCACCGTTGGAGCGGTCCACGGCTTCCATCGCGCCCTTGTTGCCGAGCCACGCCACGTCCACCTTGTTGAAGCGCATCCCCTGGATCAGGCCCGCGTAGTCGGAAGCAAAGGTGGCTTTGACGGTGAGGCCGGTTTTCTTCGACATGTCGTCGAGGAACGGCTGCCAGACACTCTTGAGGTTCTGCGACGACTCGGTGGACATGAGACCGAAGTTGATGACTTGTTCCTGTGCCTGGGCGGTGCCCAGGACGCAGCTTGCCAGCAGAGCGGCAGACGCGAAGACGCGACCGATACGGTTCAACATGGAATGGATTCCTGCAGGTGCGTTAAGGGTTCGAGAGGTTGTCTGGGTTCAGGCCAGGACCAGCCGGGGCGCGTTGTCCATGCGCCGGGCCTGATCGGAAAACATCAGGCTGGTGTCCAGGTCGGCGCCGTACAGGCCGTTGAGCAGCGGCCCGGTCAGTTCCGAAGCGGCGCCGTCGTAGTGGATCCGGCCGCCCTTGAGCGCCACAGCGCGGGGGCAATAGCGAACGGCGTAATCCACTTGATGCAGGGTCACCACGACGGTCTTGCCGTCGCGGCGGTTGATGTCGGCGAGGATTTCCATGACCTTGCGCGCCGATTCCGGATCGAGGGAGGCGATCGGCTCGTCGGCCAGGATCACGTCGGCGCGCTGGGTCAGGGTGCGGGCAATGGCGACCCGTTGCTGCTGGCCGCCGGACAGGGTCGAGGCACGCTGGCCGGCCAGGTCGAGCAGGCCGACGCGCTCCAGGGACTCATGGGCCCGATGTCGCTCCTCGGCGTTGAACAGGCCGAAATTGCCGCGAAAACGCGGCATGCGACCTAGACAACCGAGAAGTACGTTGTCTAGAACACTTAGCCGGTTGACAAGGTTGAACTGCTGGAAGATATAACCGATGTCGGCCCGCAGACGGCGCACGTTGCCGTTGAGCCGGCCGCTGGACTGCACGTCGCGCCCCAGCACCCGGACCCGACCGCCGTTGTCGCGGTCGCACACGGCAAGGCCGGCGAGGTGGCGCAACAGGGTCGACTTGCCGGACCCGGAAGCGCCGATCAGCGCGACCATCTCGCCGGTCTGGATGGACAATTCGAGATCGACCAGGGCGGTCTTGCGCGAAAAGGTCTTGTTCAAACGATCGACATGGATGGCTACGGTCATGGGAGCTCTCTGTCTGGTTATAGAGGCCGTCCATGGCCGCATTGGGATGACCAGACGTTAGAGCGCGCGTGTTGCGGTCCTGCGAACAGAACATGACCGTGAAGTCACGGTTTGATGACGTTTGTGTTGATGTTTTCCCACAGGCCGCGCAATAGAAGGATCGCCCTCCGGCACCGGGTGATCGCCGTCAGACGGCTGGTCTGCGCAAAACTACCCCGGCCCCGATCAGCGCACTGGCGACGGCCAGCACCAGGATCACCCCTTGGGTACCCAGGGAGCCGGCCAATACCCCCACCAGCAAACCGGCCAAAGGTTGCGACAGGTTGTTGAGCAAGGTGATCACCCCCACCGTCTTGCCGAAGTCCTGCACCGGAATCACCTGCTGGCGGACACTGCGCATATAGACATTGAACATCTTGTCGAAGCCGACGATCAGCAGGAAGCCGACGACATAGCCCGCCGTCGAAGGACTGCACGCAGTGACAAAGGCACCGAGCAGGATCAGCCCATAGGACAGTCCACCGAGCAGCCGCAACGGCAGGCTGAGCCGTGCCAGCAGGAACAGGATCGCGATGGTCACCCCGGCCCCGACCGCCTGCAGCCCGGCGTAATAGTCCTTGCCCTGTTCGTGGACGCCAATCACCAGCGCCGCCGAGGTGGCCAGGGTCACGCCGATGATCAGGTTGACCCCGACCGCCAGGCAGATGATCTTGCGCAACGGCGCCAATGCGCGGATATGGCCGAAGGCGATGCGCAGCGGTTGCAGCCAGAGCCCCGGATGCTGCTCGAAGGTTTCCAGGCTGATCACGCTGCTGCGCTGCCAGGCCAGCATCGCCAGGTCGGCCAGCACGAACAATCCCGCCACGCCGAGCACCACCCAGGGCCAGGCCATGGCCTCCAGCAGCAGCGCCGCCAGCAAGGGCCCGAGCACCAGGCCGCTCTGGTCGGCGATCTGCGAATAGGACAAGGTCCTGGTATAGCTGTAGCGGGCGAAGATATGCGGCAGCAGCACTTCGCGGGCCATGATGCCCTGGGTGGTCAGCACCCCGCACAGGGCCGAGAGCGCCACCAGCCAGTAGATACCGTCGAACAGCCCATGACAGGCGACGGCGACCACACAGGCCAGTGCCCGGTAGACCTGGCTGATATGCAGGATGCGCACGGGCGAAAAACGGTCGCAGAGGGCCCCGCAGATCGGGAACGCCAGGAAGCGCGGCAACGCCTCGACGAAAAATGCCAGGCCGGCCCAGGAGGCACTGTTGGTGGTCTGGAACACCAGCAGCGGGACGATGAACAACAGGATCTGGTCAGCCAGTCGTGAAAGAAACAGCGAAGCGAAAAACGCCAGGTAGTCCCTGCCCATCGTTTCCTCTTTGTCCAACGGCACGAGGCCGAAAGCGCGAGGATAGACCATTCGTCACGCTTTCGGACAGCGCTGTCTTTCAGTCGAGGAAATCCGCTTCCCCAGTGATCAGGCGGCGTTTCACACTCTCCAGATGGCTGCGGGCGCTGTCCGCCTCGCCGACCCGCATCTGTCGTGCCGTCGCCGCGATGATCCCGGGGGCAATGGCCTGCAACTTGCGCCCCGTGCTCAGCGCCCGGATCTGCACTTCGGCGGCGCGCTCCAGGTAATAGAGATCGTCCCAGGCTTCGGCGATGCTGGCCCCGATCACCATCACCCCATGGTTTTTCATGAACAGCACCGCCGTCTCGCCCATGGCCGCGGCGATACGATCGCCTTCGCGGCTGTCCAGGGCCAGGCCGTTGAAGTGTTCGTCCACCGCCACTCGACCATAGAACTTCAGGGCCGTCTGTCCGGCATACAACAACGGCTCGCCCTCGCACATGGCCAGGGCCGTGGCATTGGGCATGTGGGTGTGAAAGGCCGCGACGGCCTTCGGGTTGGCCCGGTGCAAACGGGCATGGATATAGAACGCCGTGGCTTCCGGCTGACCGTCACCGGCCAGGACATTGCCCTGAAAATCACAGATCAGCAGGCTCGACGCCGTGACCTCGGCAAAGGCCAGGCCATAGGGATTGACCAGGAACAGTCCCGGCTCTCCCGGCACCAGCGCCGAAAAGTGATTGCAGATGCCCTCGGCCAGCCCGAGCCGAGCCGCCATGCGCAGGCAGGCAGCCAGGTCGATACGGGCCTGACGGATCGCCGGGCTGTCGAGATCGCCATGCTCGGCGGCGTTGTTAACGATGTCGTGCAGTTGATGAGCCATGGCGTCAGACCCAATCCAGGGAAGTGAACAGCTCTTTCAGCCCCGCCAGGTCCGGCAGGATCGCGTCGGGGGTGTAATCGGCCAGCAGTCGGCGCCGGGTGCCACGGTCGATCCATACGCAGCGAAAGCCCATGTCCCGGGCCGCGGCATGATCCAGGTGCGGACTGGCGCAGATATGCAGCACCTCTTCCTTGCTCACCCCGAGTTGCTGGTGGGCATGACGGAACAGTTGCAGGTCGGGCTTGTAGGCCCCGGCCTGCTGGGCGGTGATCACCCGGTCGATATGCCCGTTCAGTTGCGCCACATTGCCGGCGATGATGTCGTCATCGGTATTGGAGACGATGGCGATGCGAAACCCCTGGGCCTTCAGCCAGCCCAGGGTCGGCACCACTTCGGGAAACGGCGGCATGGCGGAGATCCGCGCGTTGAGCTGCTCCGAATCGCTATCCTGGTAGCCCAGGTCCAGGTCTTCCAGCGCCAGGCGCAGGGACTGACGGGAAACCTCCTTGAACGAGCGATGGGGCGGTTCCTGTTCCAGGCGGTGTTCGTGGTGATCGTAGATACGGATGAACTCGTCCGGGTCGATACCCGACTGGCCCTTGGCTTCAAGCAATGCGTGGACATGGGCCAGCAAGCCCTCGTCCCACCGGATCAGGGTGCCGTAGCAGTCGAAGGTCAACCAGAGCGGGCGTGGCGTGTGGGTCAGGGACATAGCGGTGATTCCATCGAATTGACGCTTTGAGCCTATAACCCCTGCCATGAATTGGAAAATTAAATTATTATCCAATCTTAATTCCATTTACGAATGTATAGCCATGTACGACCTCGACCTGCTCAAGACCTTCGTTTGCGTGATCGATGCCGGCGGCTTCACCAAGGGCGGCGAGCGGGTCAATCGCACCCAGTCCACGGTCAGCCAGCAGATTCGCAAGCTGGAAGACCAGGTCGGGCGCGCCCTGCTGGTCCGCCATCGGGCGTGCAAGGAAGTGCAACTGACCGAGGATGGCGAACGCCTGATGAGCTATGCCCGGCGCCTGGTGCTGCTGGCGAGCGAGGCCCAGGCAGTGATGCAGTCGGGGGATGGTGCCGGCCTGGTGCGCCTGGGTGTGCCGGAGGATTTCGATGTGCAGCGTATGATGCAGTTGCTCTCGGGCTTTGCCGGCCGCCATCCACGGATTCGTCTCGATACCGTCAATGGCCTGAGCCTGGACCTGAAAAGCCGCCTGGCCAACGACGACCTCGACCTGGCGCTGATCAAGCGCAATGCCGGCGAAGGCACGGCGCTCGCCAGTTGGCCGGAGGAACTGGTGTGGGTCAGTGGCGCGCAGGTCGATGTGTACCAGACACCGCTGCCCCTGGTGGTTTACGCCCAGGGCTGCATCTACCGCAACCGGCTGATCCACACCCTGGAAAGCCAGGGGCGAGCGTGGCGGATCGCATTCTCCAGTCAGAGCCTGGCGGGTATCCAGGCAGCGGTATCGGCCAATCTGGGGATCAGCCTGTTGCCGCGCACGGCGGTACTGGCCGGCCATCGCGAGCTGTCCAGCACCGAAGGTTTCGGTCTGCCGCCGGCCTCGGAGCTGGCGCTGGTGAGCGCCGACAGAGCACAGTCCCAGCCCCAGCGCCTGCTGATTGAATATCTGCTGGAGCAGTTGCACTCCTAAGGCGTAGAAATCCGTGCCTCGCTTGTCAACGACGAGGCCCGCGAGCATGCCAGAAGCTTCGCGGGCAAGCCCGCTCCCACAGGACAGAGCCTTACCCACACATGATGAGTCCGCTCGATTATTGTGGGAGTTGGCTTGCCAACGAACCGCCGCGGGCGGCCATCCACCTCAATCAATGCATCAGACCTCGTTGCGCGCCACCAGCCGCGAAAAGCTGGCCAGGCACGCGGCTGTCGCAAACCCCGCGCCGATGTACAGCGCAATGACCGGTCCATGTGTAGCCGACAAACCGAAACTCAACGCCACCAGCGCGGCACCGGTCGACTGGCCGATCAGGCGCGCGGTGGCAATCATGCCGCTGGCACCGCTGCTGCGTTCCCGCGGGGCGCTGGTCATCAGGGCCTTCTGGTTCGGCGACTGGAAAAAACCGAAGCCCAGGCCGCAGATCACCATGCGGATGCCGATATCCAGCGCGCTCGGATCGCTGGGCAGCAAGGCCAGGGACAACATGCCCAGGGCCAGCACCCCCAAGCCGATACCGCCGAGCAGGCCTGGTGGGTAACGGTCCGATAGCCGTCCGGCAAAGGGCGCGATCAAGGCCACCACCACCGACCAGGGCGTCATCAGGTAGCCGGTCTGCACCGGGTCGCGGCCCAGCACCGTTTCGAAAAAGAATGGCAGCGAGACAAAGGCCAGGCCCTGGGTGGCAAAGGAACAGACCGCCGTCAGCGCCGACAATGCGAACATCGGGCGCTTGAGCAGATCGATGGGGAACATCGGTGCCGGATGCCCGGCTTCACGGCGGATCATCACAAAACCCGCCGTCAGGCACACCAGCAACGCCAGGCAGATAGGCAAGGTGCCCGCAAACTGCGCGCCCTCCCCCAAGGCATAGATCAGCGAGCCAAAGGTGACGATGCTCAGGCCGGCCGTGATCCAGGCAAAGCGCTGGCCGTTGGGCGGCGTGTGGGGCAGCGAAGGAATGGCCATCGCCAGGGCGATCAGGCCGATGGGGATGTTCACCCCGAACAGCCACGGCCAATTGGCCACGGACAGGATCAGCGAGGCCACGGTTGGTCCGGCGGCGAACGACATGCCCACCACCAGCGCATTGAGGCCCATGCCCTTGCCGAGCTTTTCCGGCGGGAACAGGCTGAAGATCAGCGCCGCGTTGACGCTCATGATCGCGCTCGCCCCGACGCCCTGGAGGACGCGGGCCATGGTCAGCTGGGTCAGGGTGGTCGACATCGCGCACAGCGCCGAAGACACCGTGAACAGCACCAGGCCGAACAGATAGATTTTGCGATGCCCGATCACGCCACCGAACGAGGCGAAGGCGAGGATGGTCGCGACCGCCGACAGCTGGTAGGCATTGATGATCCACACCGAGGCGGCCGGCGTGGTGTGCAGGCTGGTGGCGATGGCCGGCAACGCCGTGTTGGCGATGGCGGTGTCCAGTGAAGCCAGGGCGATGGAGATCAGGATCGCCAACATGCCACTGACCTGACGCGATAGACGCGGCCTGAAAATTCCCGATAACCCGCTGATCGCACACCCCCGAAACCCGCTGCACAGAGCGGATCATAACTTTTTGCCAAATACCGATGACGACGTTTTGCTGAACCGCGGCTGTACGACAGCGAGCACAGGTCCGCCTGGTGTCGCTGCCCATGGTGATCCCCTAGCCTCACTTGATAAACTAGCGACTTCTTGGATCACTCCCAATAAAAGGTTGGCAATGGACGTTCTGGCAAGCATGAAGGTCTTCGTCAAGGTCGTCGATCACGGCAGTTTCAGCGCGGCGGCGCAGTCCATCGGGATTTCCTCGACCATGGTCGGCAATCATATCCAGGGCCTGGAGAAACACCTGGGCACCCGCCTGCTGCACCGCACCACCCGCCGCCAGAGCCTGACCGAGATCGGCCAGGGCTACTACAGCCAATGCCTGGCGATCCTTGGACAGATCGAACACGCCGAACTGGTCGCCCGCGAACAACGTGCCCATCCCCGCGGCCGCCTGCGGGTCAGTGCCTCGGCGACCCTGGCCTCGGACCGGTTGATCCCGGCGATTGCCGCCTACCTCAAGACCTACCCGGAAGTGGATATCGAATTGCAGTTCAACGACCGGGTGGTGGACCTGGTGGAAGACGGCTTCGACGTGGTGTTCCGCTACGGCGAACTGCCCAGCAGCGCACTGGTGGGACGCCTGCTGAGCAAGAACCGCCGCATCGCCTGCGCCTCGCCGGCGTACCTGAAGGCCCACGGCACGCCACACGTGCCGGCGGATCTGCAGCAACACAACTGCCTGGTGTTCCTGCGGGCCACGCCACAGCGCGAATGGTTGTTCCGTGGGGTGAGCAGCGAAAGCGTGCGGGTGAACGGGCAACTGTCGGCCAACAACGGCACGGCCCTGATGAATGCGGCGCTGGAAGGCATCGGTATCGTCCTGCTCCCGCAGACACTGGTGCAGGACGCCCTGAAGGATGGGCGCCTGGTCCACCTGCTGCCGGACCACGAAACCCTGGACCGGCCGCTGCACCTGGTCTATCTGCCGGACAAGCACATGACGCCGAAGTTGAGCAGTTTTATCGAGTTCATGGTGGGGCGGTTTGCCTGAAGAGAAGCAGCAAGATTGAATTCGATCGTTCCCACGCTGGGGCGTGGGTGCGATCAATGCCTGGGGCTTCTAAAGCGAAGCCTCAGTCTTGATCAAGAACAAATCTTCCCGGAACAAGCTCTTGAGCTCGGCGCGGCGCTTTGAGAATAGCGGAAAGTTACTCGCCACCTCCTGAAGGCTCTCTGTAACTCTTACAAGATACCCATTATTCAATTTTTCAATGGGAAATCCTGACGCCGCGATCCGTTCAGCATCGACCTCTGCAGAAAACTCGTCCCCATAGAACATGACCCAGCCGATATTCGGCACGTCCGGTTTCAAGGCCGAGTTGAATGACCCGATCTGAAAACTGTTGTTTTTCTCGTGAGGACCGAGTTCGGGTTCACTGAAGAGATGAAGCATTCCAAGCTGAGGAGGAAAAATTTCGCACCATGCTTTGAAGAGCGAATACCAGTCGACTCTCTCGCTACTGACCGAACGGAAGCTGATTGCGCCTGGAACCAGCTGCCCTCTGGCATTTCGCGCCGTGTGAACAACGCTCCCCGAGCATTTGACCGCCTTTTTTCTCCGCCACGCGAAATCCTGATAGAAGTCGGACAATACGCCATTGACTCGTATGGCGGCCTTTGCTGCCCAGTCTCCCTCACTCGCAGCCGTGCCCATGAAAGGCTCTATGAATTTATCCGCATTGTGCGACACCTGTTCTGGAACAAGCAAACCCTCGTCCCGGCTTAACGACGCAACGAAAGCCTCTCCGACACCCCAACCAATAGTTTCAGATTTCGTCCTGATTGCTATCTGCACATACGGCTTCATATATCTTCAAAATCTCGTCAATTCACGCGTGGCAGGATTATATCTAAAAACATCCCCACCTGTGCTCCTCACCTGGCGCATGACTTCCGCCGAGATGCCATTTGTTCTGGGGCTGACCACCACATTCAAGGGCTGTCCAGAATCACTTGCAACTTTAATCTGCGCTCGCAACTGGTTGGACATGGAGAGGTTCAGTACGTTCTTGACCTCCAACAGGCCTCCTACGTTCTTCCCCCACATATCAGGAATCGTTGTCACTTTTGCGCCATTGGCAAGCTCGACAGTTACCAGGCTCGTATTTTTCACTCCCCCCAAATCATCAAAGGCACTAATGACTTGTCTTTCAAACTCGACGCCATTTTGGCGATTGAGGGTGATCTGGGGTACTTTGCACGGCCCGGTGTTGTGGACCCATGTTTTCAGTTTACCCACGTAGAACGTATGCCCGATATCAACCGTCAGGTTGAACGTTTTCCCCACCGGCTGGAACAGCTCCAAAGACTTGACCCGGGTCGAGACGTTTTCGCTTGCCCCATCTCCCAGCGACTGGAGCAAGTCACCCGGTTTGAGATTAATGGCCGGGACAAAATCGCGTTGGGCTGGAACATAGAAAGGGTGCGATGGGGTAACCAACAGCGTTTCGCCCTCAGCCGGACCGTCTGTGCGAATACTTTCCAGCTTCAGGCGATAGATCGGTTGATCCGTGCGCACATGGGTTGCCAGGATGGCGGCGGCAAACGGCTCACCGCCGTTTTCAGGTTTGCTCCAGACGATATCGCCGACCTTGAGCATATCGATGGCGCGGTCCCCTGACGGGGTCGCCACCATCGTGCCTGCGGCGAAACAGCAAGGACCACGCAGCTCGCCCCCTACAACGTCCTTGACCTCGTTGTTTGCAATGCCGGTCCTACCACCAGGAATCTTGACGCTGGCAGCGCCCATCGCTCCGACGATGATATTCCCAAGCCCGTTCCAGGTGTCGCCATCGATGACCTGCTGGGCGCCATAACCGGCCTGCAAGACTCCATTGGCAGCCGCTGCGATACGAATGGCCGAGCCCAACGGACCTGACATCGCATACAACGCCGGCGTCCCGATGTTTGCCAGACCCTGTTGCTCGTTGCTGATTCGCAAATAACCTTGCGCATCCCTGTACACCATCTCATTGGCCGTTTTTTCCCGGCTCCAGAAGGGATCCAGGACAGAGACACCATCCAGTGCACGCAATGCATCGGCATAAGCTGTTTTCGAATCAGTCGTACCCGCATACGGGTAATCACGGATGGGAGCAGGACCGGTCTCAATCAACATCTTGACGCTGGACGCGGCAACTTCAGGCCCATACTTGAGCTGCTGCTCGTAGGCATAGACTTGCAGGTAGGCCTTCAGCTCACTGGTTTCCGCTGCGGACAGGGAAGCGGGATCGTTATGGAGCTTGGCCAGCAAGTCGTCGCTACGATGGTCGGCGCCCTCAAGCGTGGACAGCTTCCTCGCAGCGTCGAGACTTCCAGTTTCCTCAAACTCTTTACGAGCCCGATCACGCACGGCTTGCGAGTGATTGCCCAGGAAGTTGTACTGGGTAGCATTCCCTGCCACCGTAGACGCAATCGAGGCATCGCCACCGGACGCTACCGCCCCCAGCACGCCGGCAATCTGCGAGAGCGCCATCAGGTTGGCTTCGGCCCGAATGTATTCAGGGGAGCCTTTTACCAGATTTTCCGGGAGAAGCTTGTCACCCAAAAGACCTACCAGGACTTCGTTGGCCCCGCCGGCTATGGCCCCCGTTTGGAAATCGCCCCCCATGGCCTTGGACAGCAGCCCACCGAGACCGGCGTGCAGGAGGATCTTTTCCAATCCACCTTCGGGCAGTTCCATATCGCCGATCTTTCCGGCCCCGACCGCGCCACCGATGCTGGCAGCGGTGCCCATCGCCGAGCTGGCCAGGTTGTCCTGGAAGCTACCGCCATAGACGGCGGTCTTGATCACCGCATCCGCAGTCACCTTCAAGGCAACGGTCTGTGCACTCTGAAGATCGAAACCCATGCTGCCGGGGCTGTAGTTGAGCCCTTGCGCCACACCGGCCGTCGCGATCGAAACGGCATAGCCCTTGAGGCTGTCCTTGGAAGTGACATCCTTGAGTATCGCGCCGAGGTTGCCTCGGTTATCGATAGTACTGACGGTCGCCTTGGTCGCAACACTGACGGCGCCCGCCTGGGCCATGGTGCTCCAACCGGCCATCATCGGCCCCATCACCGCAGCCAGCGCAATCGCGATGATCAATTGCGATGCGGGTCCCAATCCCGAGGTGTTGTACTTGAAGGATTCGTGAATCTCCTTCACTTGCCGCCAATCCACGTCACCACGCACCTCGGCTTCCTTCAGCCACGCCAGCTTCGGATCAGCCGTCACCATCGCATCGATAGTCTGACTGACCGTCTGCTGGTTGACCTGCTTGACATCGATTTTCAGACCTTCGACAGCCTTGATGGTGACTATGCCAGCCGCAGTCAGCTGACTTTGGCGAAGTGTCTCGTCGGTATGGCCCTTGCCCTTGGATGAGTTCCAGAAGGCGTTGTTGTTGGTCTTGGTATGGCTCTCATCGTGAAGGTCCTTCACTCCCTCGAAGGTGATGCCACCCCCGCTGTCCAGCGTGAGATCCTTGGCGCTTTCAAGTTTCGCCACCTGATAGCGCTGGTCACCTCCGCTCTTGAGTGTCAGGTCTCCCCCGGTCTTGATCTCGCTCCCCACATTCGTCACTTGGGTCACTTCATCGTGACGGGTCTGCAATTTGCCGAAACTGCCCTTCTTTTTCTTGTCGTAGAGCGAATAGTCGCTGTCCTGTGCCGCAAGCAGATCCAGGTCGCCGCCTGCCACCAGATAAGCTTCGTCCCCGGCATTGATGCGGCTGGATACCAGTGTCATGTCCTTGCCGGCACTGAGCACGACATCACCACCCGCCGTCACGTTGCTGGCGATCTGCTTGACGTGATCCTCTTGCGTCGTGAGTTTCTTCGACTTGAAGTAGGAATGGCTTTCGTCAGCCGAAGAACTCAAGACCAGGTTCTCGGCGGCCTTCATGCTGATATCCCGCATGGCGTCGATATCGCTGCCGATCACCGAGATATCACGGCCGGCACTTACCGAGACGTCACGCCCCACTATCAGGTCGGAGCCATATTGAGTAACGCCGCTGCTTTGACCCCGGCCGGCCTCGCTACGATGTTGCTCCGCAGAGACGATGTTGACGTCACGGCCGGCAGTGAGTGTCGTATCACGGCCGCTGTACATCACGCTGCCGCTGCTGGTGATATCACGCCCGGCGCTGATGCTCAGGTCATTCGCCGCCTCGATGCGTGCACCACTGTCGGCATACTCCTGGGTCTGGCTGTATCCCTTGATGCTGTAACCCGTGGCCGAGACGGTGCGCTCGCTGACCACATCACCACCGATGGCGACCATGTTCACATCGCGACCGGAGATGATTCCTCCGGCCTTGTTGACGATATCGTTGCTGGCCAGCAGATCCAGGCGATTACCGGCTTCGATCAAACCGCTGTTGACGATGTTGTTACCTGCCACGGCGCTCAAATTGTTCGTTGCACGCAACGTCCCGGCATTCTGCAGATCCTGACCGGCAATCAGCGTAACGTCCGCCCCCTGGATCAACGCCCCGTTCGGTGCCAGGCGGTTGGTGGCCTGGGCCAGGTAGAGCACCGGCACCAGGACCTTCTCGCCATTCACCTCATGCTCTTCGAGCCAGACGATATCGTGGGTCAGCGCCGCGACCTGCTGGGAGGTCAAGCTGACCCCCACCGACAGGTCGAGCTGCTGCTTGCTCTTGATGGCGTTGTCCATCAGGTACTTGTAGAGCGCTTCATCGGAGGTCTGGCCGTCGATAAAACGTTGACCGGTACGCGCGACCACCGCCTGCTGGATCAGCTTCTGTTCATAGAAACCATCGCCCAGGCGCTTGGCGCTTTCATCCGGGTTGTAGCCGAGGTTCGCCAGCAGGTAGTCCGAGCTCATGAACTGCTTGAGGTCGGTCAGCACCGGGTTGGTTTCGATCAGGTACTTCTGCGGATTGGACCGGCCCGAGGTGTCCGGCAAGCCCTGCACCCGATTGATGACTTGGCTGCCCACCGAGGACACCGCACCACCCTGCCCCGGCAACTGGACACTGCCGCTATCGCCCGGCGTGCCGACATTGATCTCGCTGCCGGAGACACCGCTGCCCGTGGCCTGGCGGGTACTTTGTTCGAGTTGAAGATTGCTCGCGGCGATCCACGCCGCATCGGTGAACTGCAGGTTGCGCGCCTGGACGTCATCCGCACCCTGTTGGCGCTGGGCATTGCTCACCACCGCGCTGCCCATGCTCCAGGATTGCGGCCCCGCATTGGCCTGGCTGGCCTGCGTCGCCGAACCGCCCTGCCCGCTCAGGCGGAACAGGCCGTTTTGTCCGGTCGGCAAGCTGAAGCCCGCGATCGACAAGGGGTTTACTTGCTGCTGGGCCAGGTTCGGCGGCAGTTGCGGGTTCAGGTAGACGACCGTCGGCTTGGCCGCATTGCCGACCTGGGTGCCAGTACCGCTCTTGGTCGTACCCGAGAACTGGGTGTTGGCGTGCAGGTTGCTGTTGTCGATGGTGTTCTTGGCGTTGATCTGTATCGCCTGTCCGGCCTGGACCACCGAAGCGACACTGCCGCCGCCCGCGGTAAACACCTTGTTATCACTGTTCAAGGTTCCCGCCAGAATGCCAGCAGGCAACGCCACGTCGGGACCGGTGCCGAAGCTTGAGTTCAACCGTGTGTTTTTTTGCTTGCCGTAATCGTTGAGCTCAATGTGCGTGCCGCCCTTGTCGGGCTCATGGACCGATTTCCAGTAGTTGTAGACGTACTGGGAATATCGGAGCGCGTAGGCCTCCAGCGGACCACCGTCTCTGCTGGTGATGGAGGATATATTGCGCACGCCGGTATAGACGCGGTTACGGGTGAAGTTGCCGGACTCCAACCCCAGGTTCTCGAAGTTGTCGACATTCAGGCGAATGTTCTTGCCGGCGGAAATCAGCGAAGCGGTGTTGGTAAAGCGGCCGACATCGCCATCGATGTTTCCGGCCACCGCCAGGCTTGCCCGTGCGCCACTGATGATCGACTCCGAGGTGTAGTTCTCGGAGATATAGAACGTGTCCGAGTTGAACGTGATGTCACCCGACAACAACCGTTCCTGCCCGATAGTTCCCTCGGTCTTGTTGTTGAAGCTGTTGGCCGACAGCGAGAAGTCCCCGTCGACATTGATGGAGGACGCCAGGTTGGTCACGCTGTTGGCCCGGCCACCATTGAGTCCGGAAATATTCAGGTTGCCAATGCTGTAGACATCACCATTGTCGTTGGTGAAGTCATTGACCAGCAGGCCCATGTTGCGGCCGCTGAAGATCAGGCCATGGCTGTTCACCAGGGTTGGCGTCTTCAGCGTCAGGTCCTGTGCCGCGCCCAGTGTGCCGGTGTTGCCGATGGCATTGGCGATCACCGTCATGGAGGCGTTGGACGTCAGGCGCCCCGCGTTGCTCAAGCCGCCAGCATTGATCGTGGTATCACCCCCACCAGCAATGCTCGCGACACCGCTCAGGCTCACCTGGGCCGCACTCAGGCCCAGAGTGCCCACGCTGCTGTAGCGTCCATTGCCGCCGTAGGTGCCGGCGAGCGTCAGGTTGGCCGAGCCATCACTGGCGATCAACCCATCGTTGTTCCAGTTGCCGCCGTTGCCGGTCAGGCTGTCGGAGGCCAGCAATTGCCCGCTAGCGGTCTGGTTGAGGGTGTTGACGTTCACCGTCAGGCGCCCGGCCTGGATCACGCTGCTGTTGGTCCAGCTGTCCGCCGTCAGGGTCAGGCCGCCACGGGTCAGCAGGCTGCCGCCGGCATTGGTGATATTGGCGGTGCTGATATCAAAGGTACCGCTGCCCACATGCAGCAGGTTGCCGCCCAGGTTCTGGAAGCCGCCGGCATTGAGGGTCAGGTCGCTGTTGGCGGTTTCCAGCTTGCCATTGCGGTTGTCGAACAGGCCGCCGATCTGGAAATCAGTCTTGCCGCTGGTGCCCAGCGCACGGATCTGGCCGGTCTGGTTGTCGAGGCTGGCCGCGCGGACGCGTAGCGTGCTGTCGCTTTCAATCACGCCCAGGCGATTGTTCAGCGCGCCGTTGAGGCTGAGGTCGATGTGCTGGCCGGCGATCTGTCCGTCGTTGTCACCGCTGTTGTCGAAGTTGTTACCACTGACCTGCACCAGGCCCTTGGCGTAGAGACCGCCGTTGCGGTTATCGAAGTCGGCGGTGGTGACCAGGGCATCGCCACTCTGCGCCGCGATCCGCCCGCCATAGTTGTCGATACCGCCCAGGGCGCCGAGGGTCAGGCGCTGGGCCTGGATGATGCCGCCCTGACGGTTGTTGCCCAGGTCATAGCCGTTTTTCAGCACGCCGACGATACGGGCTTCGAGGGCGCCCTTGACGCTGGCCAGGGTGCCGCCACGGTTGTCGAGGTTGGCCGCGCTGACGGTCAGGTCGCCATTCTGGGCAATCAGCCTGCCGCTCTGGTTGTCGATATCGCCGCTGACCGTCAGGTTCAGCGCGCCCTGCCCTTGCAGCGAGCCCTTGCCGTTGGCGAGACTCGCGGCACCGAGGCGGACGTCGCCGTTCTGGCTGTAGATCAGGCCGTCGCTGTTGTTCTGGACGGCGCCGCTGCTGCTGATGACGAGATTGTCATTGGCCGCGACCGTACCGCGATTGCGGTTGTCCAGGCTGCCGGTGAGCAGGCTCAGCAAGCCCTGGCTGACCAGCTGGCCGGCCTGGTTGCTAATCTGGCTGCTGCGGCTGATCACCAGCGACCCGGCGCTGGCGAGCTTGCCGTTGGTGTTGGTCAGGGCACCGAGCAGATCGAGGCTGACCGCGCCCTTGCCGGTCAGGGTGCCGTTGCTGTTATCCAGGGTGGTGCCGGTGAAACCGATGTTCTGCTGCGCGCTGAGGGTGCCGCTGTTGTTCAGGGCCATGGCTTGCAGGGTCAGGGTCGCACCACTGTCGATGGAGCCGCCCTGGGCGTTGTTCAACAGGCCGCTGAGGGTCAACTGCTGGGCGCCGCCACTGGACAGGATACCGGCGCTGTTGTCGAGGCTGGCGGCATTGACGGTCAAGGCCTGCTGGCTGACCAGCGCACCGGCATTGCTGTTGAGCAATGCGCCGCTGACGTTGACACCCAGGTTGCCGTTGCGGCTGGACAGGGTGCCGCTGTTGCGGTTGTCCAGGCTCGCGCCGTTGACGGCCAGTCCCTGCCAGCCGGACATCAGACCGCCCTGGTTGATCAGGCTGCTGCCGGTCACGCCCAACTGGTTGTTGCTGATCAGCTTGCCGCCGCTGTTGTCCAGCGTACGTCCGACGAGGTTGAAGCTCTGGTTGCTGGAAAGCTCACCGCCCTGGTTGCTCAGGTCGCGCAGACGATCGAGGGTCAGGGGGCCCTTGGCGTTGAGCAGGCCGTTGCGGTTGTCGAGATCGCCACCCGCCAGGTCGAGGCGGATGGCCTGGTCGCCGAGCAGGCGACCACCGTTCTGGGCCAGGGCGCCGAGGGCCAGGTCGATATCGCCCTTGGCCGAGACTTCACCGCCATTGCCGGAGTCCAGGCTGCTGGCATTGATCGTCAGACCGCCCTGGCTGTTGATCAGGCCCTTGCCACTGTTGTTCAGGGCCATGGCGTTGAGGGTCACGGCGCCGGCACCGAGCAAGGTGCCGCCCTGGTTGTCGAGGTCGGCGCTGCTGAGCTTCAAGGCTTGCGCAGCGTTGATCAGACCCTGGCTGCGATTGCTCAGTTGACCACGGATGGTCAGGTCGAGGTCGCCACGGCTGGTGACGGTACCGCCACTGTTGTCGAGGCTGGCGGCGCGGATATCGAGCGCGGCGGCGGCGATCTGGCCCTTGAGGTTGGCCAGCGCCTGGTTGACCTGCAAGGTCACGGCCTGGTTGCTCAGCAACTTGCCGTTGCTGTTATCCAGGCTGTCGGCGGTCAGTGCGAAGGCCTGTGCACTGGAGATTTCACCCCCCTGGTTGTTCACGCCCTTGAGGTTGTCGAGCACCAGTGACGGTGCGTTGATCAGACCGTTCTGGTTGTTCAGTTGGCCATTGTTCAGGTCCAGGGTCAGTGCCGTGTTGCTGAAGAGCTTGCCGTCCTGCTGGTCCAGGCCGGTGACGCTGGCGACCAGGGCCTTGTCGCTGCCGATGCGGCCGTTCTGGTTGCTGACCTGCCCCGCCGTCAGGGTGAGGCTGTCGCTGCTGCTCAGGCTGCCGGTGCGATTGTCATAGGCGCCGGTACTGACAGTGACCGCACCTTTACCGCTGATCACTCCCGCTTGGGCGTTGTCGAGACGGCTGCTGGTCAGGTCGATGCTGCTGTCACTGACCAGGCGTCCGCCCTGGTTGCCCAATGCCCCGCTGGCCTTGACCTTGAGCGCCCCGGCACTCGACAGGGTGCCGGCAGTGTTGGTCAGCCCGACGCTGCTGACATCCAGCCGGCCTTCACTGCTGATCAGGCCAGCGCTGTTGTCGAGGTCAGCCCCGAGGGTAAGTCGTGCATCCTGGTCGCTGAGCAGTTGGCCGCCGGTATTGTCGAGGGTCTGGCCATCCAGCGTGACGCCGGTCTTGCCCTTGAGCAGCCCCAGGTTGCGGTTGAGTACCTGAGCCATTTCGAGTGTCAGCGTCGTATCGGCGAGGAGCTTGCCGCTGTCGCTGTTGTCCAGGCGGTTGCCGGTCAGGCGGATATCGGCACTGCTGGAGAGCTCGCCGCCGCGGTTGTCGATGACGCCGACATCGAGTTTCAGCGCTTTTGTCGCCCCTACCAGGCCGTTCTGGCGGTTATCCAGGGAGGTCCCGCCCAGGGCCAGCGCACCGCTGGCGATCAGCTTGCCGTTGCGGTTGTCCAGAGTGGCAATGTTCGCCGTGACATCGGCCTTGCCAGAGATGGCGCCATTGCTGTTATCCAGGCTGCTGGCCGTCAACAGGATCGCGCCATCGGCCACCAGGGTACCGCCCTGGTTGATCAAGGCTCCGGTCACGCCCAGGTCGATGGCACCCCGGCTGCTGATCAGGCCCTGGCTGTTGTCCAGGCTGGCACTACGGCTGTCGAGCGACGCGGCGGCAATCAGGCCCTTGATGTTGCTCAGTGCCTGATCGATGCGCAGGGTCAGGCCCTGGCTGCCGAGCAGTTTGCCGCTGCTGTTGTCGAGGCTTTTCGCGACGAGGGCGAAGGCCTGGGCGCTGGAGATCTCACCGCCCTGGTTGACCACCTCGTCGAGGTTCTTGAGCACCAGCAGCGGGCCGTTGATCAGGCCGTTGCTGTTGTCCAGCCGGCCGTTGTGCAGGTCGAGGCTCAGCTGGGTCTTGCTGAACAGTTCGCCGCCCTGCTGGTCGAGGCCTGTGATGCTGGCGGTCAGGTCCCTGGCACTGGCGATACGGCCGGACGCGCCGTTGTTGACGCGGGTTGCCGTCAGGTCCAGGCGGTCGTCGCTGGTCAGCCGTCCTGCCTGACTGTTGTCGAGAGTGCCGGTGGTGACGCGGGTGGCGCCCTTGCCGCTGATCAGGCCCTTGCGGCTGTTGTCGAGGCTGCTGCTGACGAGCACCAGGCCCTGGTCCGTGAGGATCGAACCGCCCTGGTTGAGCAACGCCCCCAGGCTCTCGATCGACAGGTCGGCGGCACTGCCGAGCTTGCCGGCCGTGTTGTCCAGGCTACCGACCTTGAGGTCCAGGGCACCTTCGCTGCTGAGCAGGCCGGTGTTGTTGAGCAACGCGCCATCAAGGCGGATATCCAGGCCCTGGAGGGCGGAGATGTTCCCGCCGCTGTTATCCAGGCTCGTGCCGCTCAGGTTGACGCTGCCCCTGGCGAACAGGCGGCCCTTGTTCTGGTTGATCACTTGCGCCACGACAAGGCCGAGGTCGGTCTCGGTCAGCAGCTTGCCGCCATCGCTGTTATCCAGGCGCTGTCCGCTGACACTGACGCTGCCGCGGGTGCTGGACAGCTCGCCGGCGCGGTTGTCGATCTGCTCGACATTGATGGTCAGGCCCTGGGTGCTGGCGAGCGTACCGCCATTGCGGTTGTCGAGGCTCTTGCCGGTCAGCAGCAAGGAGCCCTGGGCCACCAGCGCCCCACCCTGCTGGCTCAGGCTGTCGATGTTGGCGTCGAGGTCGCCCTGGCTGGCAATACGGCCCTGGGTGTTGGCAACCTCCCTGGCCTTGAGACTGACCGGGCCGACCGCGCTGAGCAGGCCGCCGCTGTTGTCCAGGCGGGTGCCTTCGAAGCCGATGGCCGCCTTGGCGACAAGATTGCCCTTGTCGCGGTTGTCCAACTGATCGACCAGCAGCTTGAGGTCCTTGTCGGCCTGGATCAGGCCGCCACGGTTGTCCGCCGAAGCGCCGCGCAAGGTCAGGTGAGCCTTGCCCGCCAGGCTGCCGCCGCGGTTGTCCAGGCTGCCGGTGTTCAGCTCGATATTGCCCGTGGCGCGCAGCTTGCCCTGTTCACGGTTATCAAATACGCCACTGACGGTAGCGGTCAGATTGCCGTCCGCCGCCAGCACGGTGCCTGCCGCACGGTTGTCGAGGCTGGCAGCGGTCAGGCTCAAGGCCTTGCCGGAACCCAGGGTTCCCCCGTGGTTATCCAACGCGCCGCTGAGGTCGATGCTCAACCCCAGGTCGCCGGTGATCTGCCCCTGGGTATTGTCCAGACTCGCGCCCTTCAGGGTGACCAGGGTTGAACCTGACAAGGCGCCGCCACGGTTATTGGCAGCGCCACTGGCCGTGAGATTCAGGCTCTTGTCGGACGCGATCAGGCCAGCGCTGTTGTCCAGGGTGGCGACGTTGAGGGTGACATCGGCCAGACTGGAAATCTCCCCGCCGCGATTGCCTAGCGCGCCGACGTTGACCACCAGATCGCCGTTGCTGGAGATCAGGCCGTCCTTGCCGTTGATGGCCTTGTCGGCGGTCAGGTTCAGGCGGTCGGCACTGAGTACCCGGCCCTGGTTCTGGTTATCGAGGGTGCCGGCGGTGACCGTGGTCTGCCGCTGGCCGCTCAGGGTGCCGCCCTGGTTGTTCAGGGTTTGTGTGGTGGTAACCGACAGGTCACGGCTGGCAAGGATGGTCTTGCCGGCGTTGCTGAGGTTCTGCGCCGTGACGCTGACGTCGCCTTCGCTGTTGCGGGTGTTATCGAGATTGACCCCGGCTTCGATGATGCCGTTGTTGCTCAGCTGGCCACCGCTGTTCAGGGTGATGCGGTCCTTGGCGACCAGGTTGTTCTGGCTGCTCAGGTCGCCTTGGGTTTGCATCTCCAGGGTGGTGCCGGCGTAGACCGGGCCCTTGGCTTCCAGGCTCTGGGCCTTGAGGTTGACCGCTCCGCTCGCCGCCGTATCGACCATGCTCAGATGACCGTTGGCATCGAGCTGGATATCGCCACCACTGGCGACCATCTTGCCGTCGAGCTTGACCCCGACACCGGCTTCGGTGCCCACCAGCTTGATCGCCCCGGCGTACATGCCGCCCAGCGCCGAGGAGTCGATCGCCAGTTGCGGGGCATTGGCGGGATTGGCCGTGCGGGCGGTGGCCTTGAGGGTCTTGGCATCGACATCGTTGGCGCCGGCAATGATCGCCAGGTTCTTCGCCTGGATCTCGGCATTGAGCCGGGCCGAACGGGTGATGATTTCGAACTGGTCGATATTGTTGGCGTTAAGCCCGGCGCCTTCGATGGACACGCTGCCCTGGTCGACCTGGTAACCCGACACCTGGCCGTTGCTGATCACCGGTTTACCGGTGGTGAGCGTTGCCTGCGGCGTGTTGATAAAGCCGCAGCCACTGCAACTGATGCCGTAAGGGTTGGCGACGATCACATGGGCCGACTGCCCCGCCACTTCGGTGTAGCCACGCAGTTGGCTGGGGCTACCGCCGTTGACTTCGTTGAGGATGGTGGTGGCGGCACGGCCGTTGAGGTTGCTGTTGCCGAGGATGATGCCGCCCAGTTGCGTGGACTGGGTCCGGTCGATGGCGTTGTTGAGGATGACGCCGTTGGCGCCGACGTTGTAGTCGTGGAACTGGTTATGGGACAGGCCGCTGGCATTCGGTGCAGCGATATTGACGATAGGTACGCCGTTTGCCGCTTGCCCAAGCGAAGTCCCTGGTGCACTGACCACGATGCCGTCCGCCTGGGCCCACAGCGGCTGCCAGAACATGACGTTCGCCAACAGGAACGCCAGGCCGCGCTTGGGCAGTCCCAGGAAGTGCTCACGGTTTTTCAGGGCAGCAGAAGGTTGGCGCGCAAGAAGCGCGAACTGGCGGACGTCCATGTCTGGAATCTCGAATCAGATGAAACGCAGGATGAGAAGACGCTCAACTGCAAGGAGATCGTGTACGGCGGCCCCCTGGCCCGCTCTCGGCGACAGGTGGAGCCCGCCGGTTCAATCCCTTGAAAAAAGCGGTAACATCAAAATGACATCGCGATGCTAAAGAGACAAAACAATGGCGTCAATGAACGCACGGAAAATATTTCAGTCTCGATACATGGCGGAAAATGCCGTTGCCGGGAGTCGATCTGCATCGATCCGGCGCAAGACACAGCGGTGGGCGGGTTTGTTTTTTTCTTCAGAAAACCGACGCGGAGCGTCTAGTCCGGCACTCCCACGCAGGCGCGTTCGATCGTTCCCACGCTCCGGCGTGGGAATGCCTCTCTGGAGGCTCTGCGTCCGCTCTTTGTGACGAGGGCGTCACGGGCTGCATGCCCACGCCGGAGCGCGGGCACGAGCGGTAGAGCTCAGAACAGATCCACGGTATACGTCAGGTACACCCGGTTCTCGTCCAGGTCACGCTGGCTGGCGACGGTGCTGCGCAGCATCGCGTTGCGCCATTGCATGCCGAAGCCACGCAACATCGGGCTCTGGAACGCATAGCTGACCATCAGGTCACGCTCCCACTCGTGCTGGTCGCCCTGGTCCGACTTGATCTGCCCGCCGCGCTGGTAGGTCACCTGGGTGGTCAACCCCTGCAGGCCCAGGCTTGCGAAGTTGTAGCCATACTGCGCGACCCAGGTGTTCTCCCCCGCACGCTGGAAGCGCGCGCCGGTCTGGCGGTCGGTGATCAGGTAGGTGGCCGAGCCGTCGCCCTGGTTGAGAAACGGAAAATCGCTGGAACCGTTGAGGTGCTGATAGCCGAGACTCACCGCATGCCCGCCCAGGCTGTAGGTGAACAGGCCGGCCAAGGCGCGGTTATCGACCTCGCCGTTGTTGTGATAGCCGCTGCTCAGGTAGCCCTCCTGGCGGCCGGCACGGGTGCCGTTGAGGCCGTCGGACGAACTGTCGAAGAAGCGCAGGTCGGTCTTCAGGCTCCCCACCGGCAGTTGCCGGGTATGCACCAGCCCGAGGAAATGCTGCTGGTAGAAGTCCTCCAGGTTGCCGTAGTAGTACTGCAACAGCAGGCTCGGATCGACCTGATAGTCGACCCCGGCAAAGTTGAATTTGTTGCTGCGTTGTCCGGCCGGTCCGCCGGCTCCGGCAATCGCCAGGTTCTCATTGTTCGACGAGTTGCGGCTCTTGACCTGGCTGACCTGGCCGCCGGTCAGGGTGAAGTGGTCGAAGTCCCGGGAGGTCACCTGCACGCCCTGGAAGGTTTCCGGCAACAGGCGCCCGTCGTTGTAGACCAGGATCGGCATCTTCGGCAGCAAGGTACCGGCCTTGAGCTCGGTCTTGGCGATGCGCACCTTGCCGGTCAGGCCCAGGGTGGCGAAGTCATCCACCGCCCGACCGCTGCTGTCGGTGGGAAACACGAAACCGCCCTGGGTGACGCTGTTCGGGTTGCCATGGGTGCCGCGCCCCGAGTCCAGGCGCACGCCGAGCATGCCCAGTGCATCCACGCCAAAGCCCACCGGCCCCTGGGTGTAGCCGGAACTGAAGTTGAGGATAAAGCCCTGCCCCCACTCTTCCAGCTTCGAAGGCGCCGCCGGGCCGCTGCGGTTGTCCTGGTTGAAGTAGACGTTGCGCAGGTCGAGCCTGGCCTTGGCATCGTCGATAAAGCCTTCGGCACGAACCGGCTGCGCGACGGCCAGGCTCAGCAACGAAAGGCCAAACAGGGTTGGTTGCAAAGCACGCGAGATCTTGTTGTGTTGACGCATGGTAGTTACACCCTTGGTTTTTTTATTGTCGGGAGCTCGAGGTCCGCCTGCCTTTTCCTGCCTGAACACCGGCTCCTGCAAAAAAGCGGTGTTCATGGCCATATTTCAGGCAAAGCGCGGCCCCTCCTGCCGCGCACGGCAGGATTGGTGATGTCATGTCAGTGGGGAGGCGTCAGTGCCTCAGTGGCTCGTGGAGACCTGCGGGCCGCTCAGGTCTTCCCGTACCGCGAAACGCTGCAACGAGAAGATCGCGATGGAACCGAGCAAGGCCGGTACCGCCAGGGCGATAAAGAACAGCGTGGGCTGGCCCAGTTGGGCGATCAGCCAGGCGCCGAGCATCGAGCCGATGATCGAACCGACCCGGCCGTTGGCCATGGCCCAGCTCACGCCGGTGGCCCGCGCCGTGGTCGGGTAGATGCTTGCCGAAAGCAGGTTCAGGCCGTTCTGCGCACCGGCCACGCCAAAGCCGACGAAGAACACCGCGACGGTCAGCCAGGTCGCCTGGCCGAGGGCAAAGCCCACCAGGGCGATCACCAGCGCCGCACCGAGGTAGGCCAGACCCAGCACCTTGTACTGACTGACCCTGTCCATCAGCAGCGCCATGAATATCGCCCCGAGGGTTCCGCCCAGCGGCACCATGGCACCGATCCGCGCGGAACTGGCGATGTCGTAGCCGGCGTCCTTGAGGATGCTCGGCAACCAGCTGGTCAGGAGGTAGAAGACAAACAGCGAGCAGAAGAAGGTGCCCCACAGCAGCACCGTGCGCAGTGCCCGGCCTTCGATGAAGAGTTGCGAGATCGGCGAACGTTCGACCGCCGGCCGCTGGTCTTCGACGAAGGTCACCTCATCCCAGTCGCGACGCCCGCTGATCTTCTCCACCACCTTGCGCAAGGCCGCTGCATAACGCGGGTGCGCCGCCATGTAGCGCACCGATTCCGGCAGGTACCAGGCCAGCACGGGCAGCAACAGCAACGGTGCGAGCCCGCCGATCAGCAGCACGCCGCGCCAGCCGAAGGCCGGGATGATCTGGCTCGCCACCGCCCCGCCCAAGGCCAGGCCGGTGGTGAAACCGCTGTAGCTGAGGGTCACCATGATCATCCGCCGGCGCAGCGGCGAATACTCGGAACTCAAGGTGATACAGGTCGGCATCGCCCCACCCAGGCCGATCCCTGTGAGGAAGCGCAAGGCCGTGAGGCTGTCGATGGAATGGGCCCAGGCCGAGGCCAGGGTACCGAGGCTGAAGATCAGCACCGACACCAGCAGGACCTTCTTGCGCCCGTACTTGTCGGCGATGGGACCGAACAGAAAGGCCCCACACATCAGACCGAACAGGCCGGCACCGAAGGCCGGCGACAGTTGGCTCGGTTGCAGTCCCCATTCCTGGCGCAGGGACGGCGCGATATAGCCGATCACGGCCGTATCGAAACCATCCACCAGCACCACCAGGAAGCACAGCAGCAGGACAATGATCTGGTAACGGGATATCGCACAGGCATCGATGATTGCGCCAATGGAGGCGGTCTTGTGGTTCATGGTGTTTCCCCTGTTATTGGATTTGTCAGTGGGGTGAAACAGGTTTCAGCGCGTTCAGGTTGGGTAGATTTTCGACCTCTGCAGCAGGTCCAGTGCCACGTCGACGATCATGTCTTCCTGGCCGCCGACCATGCGCCGCTGGCCCAGTTCGACAAGGATGTCCACGGCCTTGAGTCCGTAGCGGCGCGCGGCGATCTCGGCATGGCGCAGGAAGCTCGAGTAGACCCCGGCATAACCCAGGGCCAGGGTTTCGCGGTCGACCCGCACCGGCCGGTCCTGCAAGGGGCGGACGATGTCGTCGGCGGCATCCATCAGGGTGTAGAGATCGGTGCCGTGGTTCCAGCCGAGGCGTTCGGCGGCGGCGATAAATACCTCCAGCGGCGCATTACCGGCGCCGGCCCCCATGCCGGCGAGGCTGGCGTCGATGCGATCGCAACCCTCCTCCACGGCAACGATGGAGTTGGCCACACCGAGCGACAGGTTATGGTGGGCATGCATGCCGGTCTCGGTTTCGGCCTTGAGCACGGCCTTCACCGCCCGGAAGCGCTCGCGGATATCCTGCATGTTCATCGCGCCGCCGGAGTCCACCACATAGATACAGGTGGCGCCGTAGCTTTCCATCTTCTTCGCCTCCAGCGCCAGGTTCTGCGGACTGGTCAGGTGGCTCATCATCAGGAAGCCGACGGTGTCCATGCCCAGTTCGCGGGCGTATTCGATGTGCTGGCGCGAGACATCCGCCTCGGTGCAGTGGGTCGCGACCCGCACCACCCGGGCCCCGGCGTGGTAGGCGGCCTTGAGATCATGCACGGTGCCGATGCCGGGCAGCAACAGGGTGGCGACCTTGGCATGGCTGATCACATCGCTGACCGCCTCGATCCACTCCAGGTCGGTGTGGGCGCCAAAACCGTAGTTGAAGCTGGAGCCCTGCAGGCCATCGCCGTGGGCGACCTCGATGCTGTCGACGCGGGCCTTGTCCAGGGCGCGGGCGATGGCCTGCACATTGTCGATGGAATACTGGTGCCGCACCGCGTGGCTGCCATCGCGCAGGGTCACGTCGGAGATATAGAGTTTCTTGCCGGGATTGAAGGTCATGGGAGTCTCCTCAGTGGGCCATGGACTGGGCCATGCGCTCGGCGGTGGCCAACGCGGCACTGGTCATGATGTCGAGGTTGCCGGCATAGGCCGGCAGGTAGTGGGCGGCGCCTTCGACTTCGAGAAACACCGTGGTCTTCAGGCCGCTGAACTGTCCGAGCCCCGGAATATGCAGCGGTGCCTCGGCGGCAATCACCTCGAACTGCACTTTCTGCTTGAGCCGATAGCCCGGCACATAGGCCTTCACCGCCAGGGCCATGGCCTCGATGGACGCCTCGACTTCAGCCTGGTCGGCCGCCTGCGACAGCACGTAGACCGTGTCGCGCATCATCAGCGGCGGCTCGGCCGGATTGAGCACGATGATCGCCTTGCCCTTCCCCGCGCCGCCGACCGCCTGGATGGCATGGGCGGTGGTTTCGGTGAACTCGTCGATATTGGCCCGTGTCCCCGGACCGGCCGACTTGCTGCTGATGGAAGCGATGATCTCGGCGTAGTGCACCTTCGCCACCCGCGATACCGCCGCCACCATGGGAATGGTGGCCTGGCCGCCACAGGTGACCATATTGACGTTGGTCGCCTGCAGGTTCGCTTCCAGGTTCACCACCGGCACGCAGTACGGACCGATGGCCGCCGGGGTCAGGTCGATCAGGCGGATGCCTGGTTTGTGCCAGCGCAGCAGTGCATCGTTGCTGACGTGGGCACTGGCCGAGGTGGCATCGAAGACAAAATCGATGTCGGCGAATTCGGCCATGCGCACCAGGCCCTCGATCCCTTCGTGGGTGGTCGCCACACCCAGGCGCCGGGCCCGGGCCAGGCCGTCGGAGGCCGCATCGATACCGACCATCACGGCCATTTCCAGATGCCTGGCATTGCGCAGGATCTTGATCATCAGATCGGTGCCGATATTGCCGGAGCCAATGATGGCGACTTTTTTCTTGTGTTCGCTCATGTCGTGTTTCTCGCGGTCAGCGGCCCAGGGCCTTGGCGGTCTTGCCGGCGATGCCGAAGTCGGTCCGGGGCATCTCGGTGATGATCACCCGCACCGATTCGCGGGGGGCCTGGATCGACTCCACCGCCGCCTCGGTCAAGGCCGCGATCAAGCGGGCCTTCTGTTCTTCGTCACGGCCTTCGATCAGGAAAACCTGCATGATGGGCATGGTCCGACTCCTCAGGATGATTGCGACTGGAAGCGCATCGAGACGCTGCCCAGGTGCTGGTAACGCACGGTGATCTGGTCGCCCGCGGCCACCGCGATGGCTTCGGTGACACCGCCGGTCATGATGAAGCAGCCGGCCGGCAACTCACGGCCCTGGGCCGCGAGCATATTGGCGAGCATCGCCACGCTCTGCGCCGGGTGCCCGAGTACCGCCGCGCCCGCCGCGGTGGCGACCACTTCGCCGTTCTTCTCCAGCACCACCCCCAGGCACTTGAGGTCGATGCCGTTGACACTGCGCGACTGGCCGCCGGTGACAAAGCGTGCCGACGAGGTGTTGTCGGCGATCACGCTCTTGAGGTCGAAGCGGAAATTCTCGTAGCGCGAGTCGATCACCTCCACCGCCGGCAGGATGAAATCGGTGGCCGCCAGCACATCGCCGACATGACAACCCGGCCCCTTGAGCGGGTGCTTGAGGACAAAGGCGATCTCCGCCTCGACCTTGGGATGGATCAGCGAATCGACATCGATCACCGCCCCGTCCATGCACGAGCCGTAGTCGGTGAGGAAGCCGTGGATCGGATCGGTGACACCCATCTGCTTCATCTTGGCAAAGGAGGTCAGGCCCATTTTCAGGCCGACGATGCGCACACCCCGGGCCTCCTTGCGCTGGCGGATCGCATCCTGGATCGCATAGGCGTCTTCCCAGTCCATCTCCGGGTGGGTGTCAGTGATCTTGGCCACCGCTTCGCGGTTCAGCTCGGCGTTTTCCAGATGCTCGGCCAGGCCGGCAATGGTCTCTGCTGTCAGGTTCATCTGTTTTTCCTTATACGAAACGCACGGACGCCGAGCCGATACCGCCGAGGCTCATGCGCAATTGGTCGCCGGGCTTGACCGGCACCATGGCCGCCAGCGAACCGGAGAGAATCACCTCGCCGCGCTTGAGGCCGATGCCCAGGCGTCCGAGGGTGTTGGCCAGCCAGACCACGGCATTGGCCGGGTGCCCGAGCGCGGCGGCACCGGCGCCGGTGGCGACGATTTCACCGTTCTTTTCCAGGGTCATGCCGACACAGGCCAGGTCGATCTCATGGGGCGCGACACCGGCATCGCCCAGGACAAAGGCCCCGGCCGAAGCGTTGTCGGCGACGGTGTCCTGGATACGGATCTTCCAGTCGCGAATCCGCGAGTCGACGATCTCGAAACAGGGCATCACATAGGCCGTGGCCCGCAGCACATCGGCCAGGGTCACTCCGGGACCGACCAGGTCGTCCTTGAGCACGAAGGCGATTTCGCCCTCGGCCCTGGGCGCGATCAGGCCGGCGCAGGCGATGGATGCGCCATCGCCGTGGAGCATGCCGCTGAGCAGATGGCCGAAGTCCGGCTGGTCCACTCCAAGCATGTCCATCACCACTTGGCTGGTGACCCCGATTTTCTTGCCGATGACCCGCTCGCCCGCGTCCAGCCGGGGCTGGATCATCGCCAGCTGGATCTGGTAGGCCTCCTCGATGGTCAGTTGCGGATGGCGCTCGGTCAGCGGGGCAATCGCCTCACGCTCGCTCAAGGCACGGTGCAGCTCGGTACCGAGTTGCTGGATAGACAGGGAATTCATGGCCGGCCTCACAAGCGAACGCAGATATTGCGAAGTTCGGTGTAGAACTCCAGGGAGTGCACACCCCCCTCGCGGCCGATGCCCGACTGCTTGGCGCCGCCGAAGGCGGTGCGCAGGTCGCGCAGGAACCACGAGTTGATCCAGCAGATGCCGACATCCAGGGCCGCGCCCATGCGGTGGGCGACTTGCAGGTTGCTGGTCCAGACGCTGGCGGCGAGGCCGTATTGGGTGGCGTTGACCAGCCGCACCACTTCTTCCTCATCGTCGAACGGCGCGATATGGCAGCACGGGCCGAAGATTTCTTCGCGGATCACCGCCGAGTCTTCCGCCAGGCCGGTCCAGATGGTTGGCTGGATCCAGGCGCCTTCAGCCAGTTCCGCCGGCATCGGCGGGATCCCGCCGCCGCTGACCACGGTCGCGCCGTCCCGCACCGCCTGGCGGTAGTAGCCGAGGACCTTTTCCCGATGCCCGAGGGACACCAGCGGGCCCAGGGTGGTGCCTTCGGCATGGGGGGCGCCGATGCGCAGGGTCTCGACCTTGGCCTTGAGCGCCTGGACAAAGCGTTCGAACAACGGCCGCTGGACATACACCCGCTCGGTGCCGAGGCAGACCTGGCCGCTGTTTTCAAAGGCCGAGCGGGCAATACCGGCCACCGCCTTGTCCAGGTCGGCATCGGCGAAGACCACACCGGCGTTCTTGCCGCCCAGCTCCAGCGACACCGGGCGCAGGCCCCTGGCCGCGGCCTTCATGATGATTTCGCCGGTGCCGGTTTCGCCGGTAAAGGTGATGCCATTGACCTCTGGATGGGCCGTCAGGAAGGCCCCGGCCGAGTTCTCGCCAAAGCCATGGACCACGTTGTAGACCCCGGCCGGCACGCCGGCATCGCGCATCACTTCACCGAGCAGGGTCGCGGTGGCCGGGGTTTCTTCCGATGGCTTGACCACCACGGTGTTGCCACAGGCCAGGGCCGGGCCGACCTTCCAGGTCATCAGCAGCAGCGGTAGGTTCCACGGGCAGACCACCGCGATCACGCCCCTCGGCGCACGCACCGCGTAGTTGACCGCCTTGCCGCCGTCCGGGGTATCCATGGTGAAGCTTTCGGTGGGCACGTTCTTGATCAGGTCGGCGAACACCTTGAAGTTCGCCGCGCCACGGGGAATATCCAGGTGGCTGGCCAGCCCGTAGGGCTTGCCGGTATCGGCGATTTCCGCGGCAATGAATTCTTCGGCACGCCGCTCGATGCCTTCGGCGACCTTGTGCAGCAAGGCCACGCGCTGGGCCACGCTCAATTTGCCCCAGGGCCCGGTCAATGCCGCCCGGGCAGCCTTGACCGCCGCATCCACCTGGGCCTGGCCGGCTTCATGCACCGGGCCGATCAGGCTGTTGTCGGCCGGGTTGCGGTTGTCGAAGGTGCGCACACCCTCGACCCACTGGTTGCCGATGAAATTGTGAAACTCGCGCAGAGGCAGTTTGGACATGATCAGTTTCCTTCTTGTAAGCCATCTTGTAGGTACATGGCCGCCTCGGCATCGCCGGCGGTGAGGTGGTCCCACATGCGTTCGAAAATTCGTCCCGAGTTGGTGGCCCGGCGCGCGGTTTCCCCGGCACTCAGCAGCGGCCCCGCGAGCCCTGCGGCCAGCAGTTGCAGCTCGATACGGGCGGCGTCCTCCAGGTACCAGTTGAGGGTCAGTGCCTCCACCAGCGAAGCGCCGACCACGATCGCGCCGTTGCCGCGCATCACCAGCGCGGCATGGCCGGCCAGTTGCTCGGCCAGGGCCGCGGCCTGGGAGTCGTCACGCAGCAGTTGCGGGTCGTCCCACAATGGAATCGAGGAATGGAAATACGCGCCCATGCCGTGCCGCGATTGCGGGGTCAGGCGGGCGCAGGACAAGGTCATCACCTGGGCCGGCATGCTGCGGATCACCGCGCCGACCTCGGCCCGACGCCGATAGATCTGCTGGTGAATGCGCACTTCCCCCAACACCCCGGCGGGCAGTTCGGCGTCGATGGCGACCACCACGCCGTCCTCGCCCGGCTCGATCAGGCCCATGGGCTTGGCGGCGCAGACCAGGAAGTGCCCGGCATCCAGGCGCAGGCTGCAGTGCCCGTAGGCATGGGCCAGGCCGGCCCGGGACAGGGCCCGGGCGGCCATGCGCAGTTCGATCTGCTGGGCGCGGGTGGCGACAGGCGGCCGGCTCATGACTTGAACTCCGGGATATCCGGCTTCGAGCCCCAGGCGCAGAACGAGCTCAGGGCCAGCGGGAATTGCCGTGGGTGGTGAGTGGCCTCCTGCTCGGGGGCGATGTGGCTGACCCCGGTGGAGTACTCGTAGGTCATGCCGTCCGGCCCCTCGAAGTAGAGGAACACCGCGCCGGAAGTCGGATGCCGGCCCGGCCCGAAGAGGATCTTGATGCCGCGCTCGCGCAGGAAGTAATAGGCGCGCATCACGTCGTCGATGGTCTCGACCTGATGATTGATGTGCTGAACCCCTGGATGCGCCGAGGGAAACAGGGCGATCTTGTGGTGCACTTCATCGATGCGCAGCAGCGGCGCATCGCCAATCCGGTCGCTGACCCGGGCATTCGCCAGCTGGGTCCAGAACGCTTCGTCGCGCCTGGCGTTGGTGGTGCGCAGGCCGATATGGCTGAAACCGGTGATCCCGGCGTCCCGCGAGGGGAAATAGCGTCCGCCATAGGCATGGGGCGCAAGCACCAGTTCGATCTGGTTGCCGCTGGGATCGCGGAAGTGAATCAGCTCGGCGACCGCGCGCAACTCGGCTTCTTCGCGGCTGCCATGGCGGACGGCAAAGCCGTTGTCTTCCAACAGTTGCGCGGCGTGGTCGAGTTCGGCGCTGGAGTTGATTTCAAAGGCGGTAGTGGTTTCGGTGGGATCACCCTCGTAGTAGCACAGGGTGTGGTCGCGGCTGTCGGAGCGGAAGTACACCGCCCCATTGGCGCTGCGAGCGACCTGCAAGCCGAGCACCTGTGTGGCGTACTGGCGAGCCTGGTCGATATCCGCCGTGCCCAGACGCACGTAGCGGATGTCATGCAGATTGATCATGAGGGATGCCTCGGTATTATTTTTGTCTGGACACAATCCTCGCGCCCCGGCTTAAATAATCGAAGCTAATTCTGTTTATTCAGACTATTTGATTTGGTTATAGAGTATGCGCACCGACCTCAACCTGCTTCGCGTCCTGCTGGCGATCCACGAAGCCGGCAATGTCACCATCGCCGCCCAGCACCTGGGCATGAGCCAGCCGGCAGTCAGCGCCGCCCTCTCGCGCCTGCGCCATTCCCTCGGGGATGCGCTGTTCGTTCGCTCCGGCAGCCGCATGGAAGCCACGCCACGGGCCCAGAGCATCATCGAGCGGACCCGCGAAGTGATCGATATCATCGACCGCGATATCCTCAGCAACCCGACCTTCGATCCGTCCCGCAGCAGCGACGAGTTCACCTTCTGCCTCAGCGAAATCGGCGAAGTGGTGTTCCTGCCGACCCTGTTCGAGCACCTGCGCAAGGTCGCCCCGAAGGCGCGGATCCGCACCTTCGGCCTGTCGCCCAGGGACCTTGCCGAACACCTGCGCGAAGGCCGGGTGGACATGGTGCTGGGCTATTTCCCCGACCTCGACGCACCAAACATCTACCAGCAGCGATTGTTCTCCCACGACCTGGTGTGCCTGATCCGCCGCGACCATCCGATCAAGGACGAGCGCCTGTCGCTGGAGGACTTCTGCGCCCTCGAACACCTGCAGGTACGCGACGGCAGCCGCAGCCAGGAAATGTACGAAAGTCACCTGGCGGCGCTCGGGGTGGAACGCAATATCGTGCTGCAGATGTCCCACTACATGAGCACCTCGGCCATCATCGAGCGCTCGGACCTGGTGGTGGTGCTGCCGCGCACGGTGGCCCGGCTGTATGCCGAGGATTCGGCGGTCAGGACCATCGAGCCGCCGGTCGACTTTCCCAGCTACGACCTCAAGCAGCACTGGCATGCACGGTTCCAGAAAGACCCGCGGCATATGTGGTTGCGACAGACGGTTCGCGAACTGTTCGTGCCCGGGGAGTAGTCTTTCCGCGGCCGGGCGGCCGCAGAAACATTTGGTATTAATTTGCCGTGCGCATCAATCCATTCTAAAAATGCACTTATCAAATCTATAAGGCTGCTCCAGTATCCCCGCCAATAAAAATCTGCACTGCGATGCAGGCCATAAAAGCGCTGGAGACCTTCAAGATGCACGCCTCAACACCGACCGCCAGTTCTGCCCGTGCCAAGGCGGGCGCGGTATTTCGCGTTACCTCGGGTAACTTCCTCGAACAATTCGACTTCTTCCTGTTCGGCTTCTACGCCACCTATATCGCCGCTGCCTTCTTCCCCGCCAGCAGTGAGTTCGCCTCGCTGATGATGACCTTCGCCGTGTTCGGCGCCGGCTTCCTGATGCGCCCGCTGGGCGCGGTGATCCTCGGTGCCTATATCGACGACGTCGGCCGGCGCAAGGGCCTGATCGTCACCCTGTCGATCATGGCCAGCGGCACCATCCTCATCGTCCTGGTGCCCGGCTACGAAAGCATCGGCCTGCTGGCCCCGGCCCTGGTCCTGATCGGCCGCCTGCTCCAGGGTTTCTCCGCCGGTGCCGAACTGGGCGGCGTCTCGGTCTATCTGTCGGAAATCGCCACGCCAGGTCGCAAGGGCTTCTTCACCGCCTGGCAGTCCTGCAGCCAGCAAGTCGCCGTGGTCATCGCCGCCGCCCTGGGTTACGGCCTGAACCAGTGGATGTCGGCCAGCACGGTCGCCGACTGGGGCTGGCGCATCCCGTTCCTGGTCGGCTGCATGATCGTGCCGTTCATCTTCCTGCTGCGGCGCAACCTGGCGGAAACCGAAGAGTTCGCCAAGCGCAAGCACCGTCCGGGCATGCGCGAGGTGTTCAACACCCTGGCGCAGAACTGGGTGATCGTGGTCGCCGGGATGCTGATGGTCGCGCTGACCACCACCGCCTTCTACCTGATCACCGTATACGCGCCGACCTTCGGCAAGACCGTGCTGCACCTGAGCACCGCCGACAGCCTGCTGGTGACCTTGCTGGTGGGTGTCTCGAACTTCTGCTGGCTGCCCCTGGGCGGTGCCCTCTCCGACCGTATCGGCCGCCGTCCGGTGCTGCTGACCATGTCCGGCCTGACCCTGGCCACGGCCTATCCGGCCTTGTCGCTGCTGGTCCAGGCACCGACCTTCACCAGCATGCTGCTGGTGCTGTTGTGGTTCTCGTTCCTCTACGGCATGTACAACGGCGCGATGGTCGCGGCCCTGACCGAGATCATGCCGGCGGAAGTCCGCGTGGCCGGTTTCTCCCTGGCCTACAGCCTGGCCACGGCGGTATTCGGTGGCTTCACCCCGGCGATCTCCACCGCGCTGATCCAGTACACCGGAGACAAGGCCGCGCCGGGCTACTGGATGAGCTTCGCCGCGCTCTGTGCGCTGTGCGCGACGCTGTTTCTCTATCGCAAGGCCAGGATGCAGCTCCAACCGGCGCTGTAAGTCCTGAATCCAATCCCGCCCTTTCGATACCCATAAGAGAAATCCGATGAAAGCAGTGTTTCTGAAACTCGCCCTGATCGGCAGCCTGGCCCTCGGCAGCCTGGCCCAGGCCGAGGAAATCCGCGTGATGACGTCCGGCGGCTTTACCGCCGCCTACAAGCTGCTCGGCCCGAAATTCGCCGCCGACACCGGCAACACCCTCGACACCATCCTCGGCCCGTCCATGGGCAAGGCACCGGAAGCCATCCCCAATCGCCTGGAACGCGGTGAAAAGGCCGATGTGCTGATCATGGTCGGCTATGCCCTCGACGAGTTGATCAAGCAAGGCAAGGTCGTGCCCGGTTCGCGGGTCGAACTGGCGGATTCGCGGATCGGCCTGGTGGTGCGCGAAGGTAGCGCCAAGCCGGCCATCGGCACCGAGCAGGAACTCAAGGACACCCTGCTCAAGGCCAGCTCCGTGGCCTACTCCGACAGTGCTAGCGGCGTGTATATCCAGGACCAGTTGTTCAAGCGCCTGGGCATCGAGGCGCAGCTCAAGCCCAAGGCGACCATGGTGCCGAAGATCCCGGTGGCCTCGGTGGTCGCGACCGGCGACTATCAACTGGGCTTCCAGCAGGTCAGCGAACTGTTGCCGGTGCCGGGGGTGACCTATGTCGGCAAGATCCCGGAATCGGTGCAGTCGGTGACGCGGTTTGCCGCCGGTATTCCGGTAGGCGCCGAGCATCCCGTCCAGGCCAAGGCCCTGCTGGACTACCTCGCCGCGCCCGCGGCCCAGGCCACCGTGAAGGCCACCGGCCTGGACTCCATTGCGCATTGACAAGTGGGCGCCGGCTTGCCGGCACCTACACGTGTGAGACCTTCATCTCGACGATCAGCCGCTCCAGCTCCAGCGCCGCCGGGGTCAGCACCCGGCCCCGGCGCTTGAGCAGGCCGACCTTGCGCATCACCTCCGGCTCGACCAGCGGCACGCTGGTGAGAATCGGATGCTCGCCGGCCACCGGCATCGCCATGGTCGGCACCGCCGCGATCCCCAACCCGGCCTCCACCAGGCCGATCATGGTGGTGACATGCCGGGTCTCGCACACCCCGGGCTTCTGCGCCTCGATCCCCACCAGCGCCTGGTCGAGCAGGAAACGATTGCCCGAGGTCTTGTCGAGGCTGATGTAGTCCTGCTGGTACAACTCGGTCCAGGTCACACTGGCCCGCCCGGCCAACGGATGATCGCGGCGACAGGCAACGACATAGCGTTCCTCGACCAATAACTCGAACTCGATTTCCGGTTGCAGGTTGCCGGTGAAGCTCAGGCCGAAATCCGCCTCGCCGCTGAGCACGGCGGCATGTACGTCGTTGGCGCTGGAGTCGAGGACCTTGACCTTGATCTTCGGGTATTGCCGATGATAGTGCGCCACCACCTTCGGCATGAAGTAATAGGCGGCCGAGGGTACGCAAGCCACGGTGACATGGCCGAGCCGGGTCGAGGCCACATCGGTGATGCCCAGCAGCGCGACATCGAGGTCGTCCAGCAGCCGCTCCACCGTCGGCGCGAAGGCCCGACCGACCTGGGTCAGGCTGACCCGGCGGGTGGTACGCTCGAACAGGCGCACCCCGAGAGCCTCTTCGAGCTTGTCCACGCGTCGGCTCAGGGCCGGTTGGGAGATATTGATGGCCTGGGCCGCCTTGCGAAAACTGCCCTGCTCGACCACGGCGCGAAAGGCCTGCAGGTCGTTCAAATCGAAGTTGATGGCCACGGGACTTACTCATCGGATGCTGATTGATCAGTTTAACGCATGAGTAGTCGTTATAGATGCAGAGAACACCAGCGATCGTTCCCACGCAGAGCGTGGGAACGATCGTCCGTCATCAACTCCGAAGCATCAGCCAATCCCGTTGCACATCGTTCCCGCACTGGAAGGTGGTCCGGCCGACAATGCGGAAGCCGTGGCGCTCGTAGAAGCGGATCGCCCGCGGGTTTTCTTCGCTGACGCTCAGGCGTACCGGCCCCGACAGCAGCTTCAGGGATTCGCTCATGAGGAACCCGGCAGCGCCCGACCCGTGTTGTTCCGGCACCACGTAGCAGCGCGTGAACTCCTGTGCCCCATCGGCCACATCGATACCAACGGGCCCGGGTTCGGGAGTCAGCAGGCTATAGCCGATCAACTGGCCGTCCAGTTCGAGCACCAGGAGGATTTTTCCCGGCTGTTGCAGCAACTGGCGAAAATGCACCGGCTGCAATTGTTCTTCGATATGCCGGGCGATTGCCTGCGCCGGCGTGCTGGCCGGACAGGCCAGGGCAAAGGTCCGGCCGGCGATGTGACTGAGGGGGTCGCAGTCCGCGGCAGTGGCGGAACGTATCCGCAAGGCCGTCATGGATGGCTCGCTTGCGCCGCCAGCAACGGCGGCATCGGGCAATCGAGGATATCGGCCACCGCGCGCATCAACTCGGCTTCGGCGGCCGTGACCTGGCCGTCATGGCCGATGCAGCGGGCCATGGCCTTGAGCAACTGCGGTTTCTGCAGCGGCAGCAACTGGGTGAGGCGGCGCAGGGCCGCTTCCAGCGCCTTCAGGTCGCTTGTGCTGTCGAACGCCGGTGCGGCGAACGGCAACCCGGCGCAGCCATGTGCATAGGCCAGGCCCGCTTGCCGGGGATCGGCCTGCCCTGCCCGGCTGAGAAACGACAGCAGCACCGCCACTTCATCGACCAATGACTCCAGGCGGTATTTGCCGGTCACCGAACGCAGCCCTTCGACATTGCGCTCGACGATGCGCAGCAGCGTCCACTCCAGCAGCTCGACGCGGTCATCGGCGCGGATCAGCAACGCCATATTCTGCTTCACCGCGGCAAACTCGCTCTTGCCCAGTTGCTTGAGCGCCGGGATCGCCAGGTCGATCAGCGCCAGCCGCTGGCCCTGGGGCAGTTCACGCAAGGGAGCGCGCAGGGACTCGAGGTGGCTCGCCAGCGTCGGGCTCAGATGTTTGCGCAACAGATCGAGTTGCTGTTGTTGCAGGAATTCCACCGGGTCCAGCAGCAGGCCGTAGACCAGGGCCTGGGCCCCTTCGCTGCTGTGGGCCGCCTGTTTCAGCGACTCGGGCAAGGCCTGCAGGGTGTCCTGGGCCACTTGCAGATGCGCCAGGCCCGGGTCGCCGATCGCCGCGATCGACTCGGTCACGGCGCCGCCGCTGAAGGCTGCGGCGGCAGTCGAGCGCGAAGACTGCATCCACTGGGCGGTCGGGTCCGCTGCCGTGCTGTCGGCTACCGGCAAGGCTCCCACCTCGGGGTAGCGCCCGTCCCAACCCGGCTCGACCCGACGAATGCGCTCCGCCAGCGGCGGATGGGTGGCGAACAGGCCGTCCAGGGTCGCCTTGATCCCCGCACCGAAATACAGATGGCTGAATTCGGCGGCGTTCGAGGCCTGCAACTGCGAACCGGCCGCGTGGCCGCCGATCTTCTTCAGGGCCCCGCCGATACTGTCGGGGTTGCGGGTGAACTGCACCGCCGAGGCATCGGCCAGGAACTCCCGCTGGCGACTGACCGCGGCCTTGATCAGGTTGCCGAAAAACGTCCCGGCATAACCGAGCACCAGCAATGTCAGGCCGAGGACATACTTGAGCATCACGCCCTTGCTGCTGTCCGAGGAAGAACTGCGCGAGCTCGAATCGCTGCGCAACACCCAGTGCCCGATCAGGCCGATCAGCAGGATGCCGTGGAGCAAGGCGATCAGGCGCATGTTGAGGCGCATGTCGCCGTTGTAGATATGACTGAACTCATGGGCGATCACGCCCTGCAACTCTTCACGGCTGAGCAGGCCGATGGCGCCACGGGTCACGCCGATCACCGCGTCCTTGGGACTCAGGCCGGCGGCGAAGGCGTTGATACCGATATCGTCGAGGACATACACCGAGGGCACCGGCGTGCCCGAGGCCAGGGCCATTTCCTCGACGACATTGAGCAGGCGGCGTTCCTCGAAGTTCTGCGGCGAGAGGTTGATCAGGCGACCGCCCAGGCTCTCGGCGACCACCTTGCCGCCGGCGTTCAACTGCACGCGCTTGTACAGGCTGCCACCCAGCACCACGGCGATCACCACCAGCGCCACGACGCCGACCAGCGAAGGATCCAGCAGCGGCGTGCCACGCCGGCTCGAAGGCTCGCCATAGAAATGCCAGATCAGCGTCAGGGCGAGGCTGGTCAGGGCAACCAGGCAGGTGACCGCCAGCGCCATCAGCAGGACCAGGCGTCCGGTCTGACGCCGGGCGCGGTCCTGGTGTTCAAAGAAATTCATCGGGTCGTCCGTGGGTAAAACTGATTAGAACGACACCTTGGGGGCGGCCTGGATCTCGGCGCTGTCGGCAAACTCCAGCAGGCTGGCGTCGGCCCCATGACCAAACTTCGCGGCGAAGAATACCGGCGGGAAGGTCTGCTTGTAGGTGTTGTATTCCATCACCGAGTCATTGAAGGCCTGGCGGGCGAAGGCCACCTTGTTTTCGGTGCTGCTCAGCTCTTCGCTGAGTTGTTGCATGTTCTCGGAAGCCTTGAGGTCCGGGTAGGCTTCGAGGGTCACGTTCAGGCGCCCCAGGGCACTGTTGAGCAGGCCTTCGGCGCTGCCCAGCCGGGCCATGCTGCCCGCGTCGCCCGGCTGGGCCGCGGCGGCCTTGAGACCGGTCACGGCCTGGTTGCGCGCATTGATCACCGCTTCCAGGGTGTCACGCTCGTGGGCCATGTAGCCCTTGGCGGTTTCCACCAGGTTGGGGATCAGGTCGTGGCGGCGCTTGAGCTGGACTTCGATCTGGGCGAAGGCGTTCTTGAAACGGTTACGCAGGGTCACCAGCTTGTTGTAGATGCCGATGACGTAGAAGACCACGATGGCGATGATGGCCAGGAGGATCAGGGTGGAGACCATGGCGATGTCCTTATCTGCATTTGCGGGGTGGTGGGCGATGTTAGCGTAAAACGCCCGATGGAGCGCACACAAACCCTGTGGGAGTGGGCTCGCCCACGAAGGCGGCCGGCAGCACAACGCTGAATCCGGATATCCCCCCGACCATCGTTCAAACAAAAGGCCCGGGACGATCGCTCATCCCGGGCCTTGCCTGAAGCCGCTGTCAGCCGATCAGACCTTGACGATCCAGCCTGCCGGCGCCTCGACGTCACCGGTCTGCACGCCCGTCAGCTCCTTGTACAGGCGCTGGGTCACAGGCCCGACTTCGGTCTCGCTGTGGAACACGTGCAGCTTGCCGTTGTACTCGATCCCGCCGATCGGCGTGATCACCGCAGCGGTACCGCAGGCACCGGCTTCGGTGAAATCGGCGATCTTGTCGATCAGCACGTCGCCTTCGACCACCTTCAGACCCAGGCGCGATTGCGCCAGCTCGATCAACGACAGGCGGGTAATGCCTGGCAGCACCGAAGGCGACTTCGGCGTGACGAATTCATTGTTGGCGGTGATGCCGAAGAAGTTGGCCGAACCCACTTCCTCGATCTTCGAATGAGTCAACGGGTCCAGGTAGATACTGTCGGCAAAGCCGCGCTTCTTGGCTTCGGCACCCGGCATCAGGCTGGCCGCGTAGTTGCCACCGACCTTGGCCGCGCCGGTACCCTGGGGCGCCGCGCGGTCATAGCTGGAAATCGCGAAGTTGTGCGGCTTCATGCCGCCCTTGAAGTAAGGGCCCACCGGGATGCAGAACACCGAGAAGATGAACTCCGGCGCGGTACGCACGCCGATATTGTCGCCCACGCCGATCACGAACGGACGCAGGTACAGGGCACCGCCGGTGCCGTAGGGAGGAATGAAACGCTCGTTGGCCTTGACCACCTGCTTGCAGGCTTCGATAAAGGCTTCGGTCGACGGCGCCGGCATCAGCAGGCGGGCACAGCTGCGCTGCATGCGCGCGGCGTTCTGGTCAGGCCGGAACAGGTTGATCGAGCCATCCTTGCAACGGTAGGCCTTCAAGCCTTCGAAACATTGCTGGCCGTAATGCAGCGCGGTCGAGCCTTCGCTGATGTGCAGGACGTTGTCTTCGGTCAGCGAACCGTTGTCCCACTCGCCGTTACGGAAATACGACAGATAGCGCTTGTCGGTCTTGATGTAATCGAAACCCAGCTTGTCCCAGTTAATGCTTTCCTGACCCATGGCACCCTCTAATCATCTGATAACCGCCCGGATATCCCGGGCTTATGACATTTTTTTCGCAGGTAACCACAATACTCTATTCGGGCAGGAAATCGCAGCCTGGACGACGTGCATGTCCTACATGCGTTTATGCGCGGTCCTCGCCCAGCAACGACTGGTGGGCACAGACACCGGCCATGACCCCGGCCGCCGAAGCGAACGTCGCATTGTGCATCGGGCTGGCGGCGTCGCCGGCGGCGAACACGCCCGGCACTGTGGTCTGCTGACGTTCGTCGACCCGCAGATAAGGGCCGCTCGGTCCTTCGTCGAACTCGCAACCCAGTTGTTCGGCCAAGGGGCTGGCCATCCGGGTTTTCGGCCCGGTGAACAATGCCTGCACCTCGATCAGCCGCCCGTCGCTCAAGCGTACCGCCTCCAGGGTCGGTGCCTGGCCGAGCAGCTCGACCACCGGGGTCCGCTCGATCGTCACGCCGCGCGCCTGCAGCAGGGCCAGTTGCCCGGCATCCGGCTCGTGGAGGCCCTGGGTGAAATACACCGTCGGTCCCCAGTCCGGGATCATGCTCGCCTGGTGCGCGGAGAGCGGCATGGTGGCCAGTACCCCCAGGGCACGGTCACGCACTTCATAGCCATGGCAGTACGGGCAATGCAGCACGGTCTTGCCCCAACGCTCCGGCAAGCCGGGAATCGCCGGCAACTCGTCGTGCAGACCGGTGGCCAGGACCAGCCGCGCCGCCCTCTCCTCCCGGCCATCGGCCAGCACCACGGCAAATCCGCTATCGACCTGCCGGGCCGAGACCACCTCGCCTTCGACGAACTCGACAGTCGGGTAACGCAGCAGTTGCCGCAGCGCCTCATCGCGAATCGCCTGGGGTGAGCGGCCATCCTGGCCAAGAAAACCGTGGGCCGTCGTCGCGAACCGGTTACGCGGCCGGCCCGAATCCACCAGCAATACCCGCTGACGGGCCCGGGCCAGCTGCATGGCCGCCGACAACCCGGCAAAGCTGGCCCCCACCACCACGATGAAATGAGACATGGGCAGAACTCCTCGTCGATTGAACTCACGAAACTTTATAAGTTACATAAAGAGCGTTCGTCAACTCCTGTAACTCGTCTTGTTACAGACGGTGGTTTTTGCTATACGTGCGCGGTGTTTTTTCCCCAGCGAAACGCTCCCATGCGCAACGACAGCCGCCTTTCCCGCATGCTCCACGTGCTGATCCACATGGACCAGCACGACCAGCGCACCACCTCCGAGACCATCGCGCAGATGCTGCGCACCAATCCGGTGGTGGTACGCCGGACCATGGCCGGCCTGCGCGATCACGGTTACGTGCATTCGGAAAAGGGTCACGGCGGCGGCTGGACCCTGGCCCGGCCCCTGAGCGAAATCACCCTGCTCGACATCCACCGCGCCCTCGGCGCACCCGAGGTGTTCGCCATGGGCCTGGCGAAGGAAGAGCCGCAGTGCCTGGTGGAACAGGCGGTCAATGCGCGGCTGACCGATGTGCTGCAGGAAGCCGAGGCGCTGCTGGTCCAACGCCTCGGGCAAGTGACCCTGGCCGAGCTGGCGAGCGATTTCGAACGGCGCCTGGCGCAGAAACGCCTGGAAAACCCCGACCTGGAAATCATTCATGGGCTACCGGCCCTGGAGAAGTCATGACAGACACTCAATTGCAGGTGACCGACCTGCTGGAAGGCGACGGCAAGGCCGTGGTCAAGGGCGCGTTGATCACGACCCACTATCGCGGCACGCTCGCCGATGGCAGCGAGTTCGACTCGTCCCATTCCCGTGGCAAGCCGTTCCAGTGCGTGATCGGCACCGGACGGGTGATCAAGGGCTGGGATATCGGCCTGATGGGCATGAAAGTCGGCGGCAAGCGCCAACTGTTCGTGCCGGCGCACCTGGCCTACGGTGAACGCGGCATGGGCTCGCGCGTCGCCCCCGGCGCCGACCTGACCTTTGAGATCGAGTTGCTGGAAGTGCTGACCCGGGATGACTGAGCCGGTCTGACCTAGGACGCCGCCAAGCGCCGCTCCATGACGATGGTGCGCTCCTCGCCGTGCCAGGTATCGCCCACGGCCTGGAATCCCAGCCGCGCATAAAAGCCTTCGGCGGTCACGGTCGAAGGCACCTTCAACAGGCTCACACCTGCTTCCACGGCATAGCGGACCACCTCGTCCATCAAGGCCTGGCCCACTCCGCGGCCCTGGAGATCGGGCGCCACGAACACCGTGCGCACCACCTCGCCATCGAGACTGGCGGTGCCGACGATCCGCTCTCCCGCCTGCGCCACCAGTACCGTGCGCATGCCCAGCAGGCTGCGCACATCCTGCGGGCCGAAGTTCAGCTCGACCCGGGCGATCACCTGCGCCGGGTAGTCCGCGGCGTTGCTCTGGCGTAGCGCCTGGATAATCACCTGGCTGATGGCTTCGGCATCCTCGTCACGGGCAATGCGGATGCTGCATGGCATGGGGCTGGCCTCGAGTCCTTTCGTCAAGGTCCTATCCTACGTGTCTGCGGTGCGGCTGCAAGGGCGCCGATCGAAAGCGACCTTGTTCCTGGAGAAATCCTGTGGCTATCCTTGGGCTGCACATATGCCGAGGCCCGGGATCCCCGTGGATGCCCCCAGCGTGCCAACCTTTCGATAGTGGAGATCTCCCATGCCCGACCCACAGGTCAGCGCGGCCCTGGAAACGCTTTTGCCGCTGATGGCCGAACAACCGTTGCTGGTGCTGACCGGTGCCGGTATCAGTACCTCTTCCGGCATCCCGGACTACCGCGACAGCGACGGCGTGCGCCGGGGCAAGGCGCCGATGATGATCCAGGAGTTCCTCGGCTCGCCCCAGGCCCGCCGCCGCTACTGGGCCCGGGCCATGCTCGGCTGGCCACGGGTGCGCATGGCCCGGCCGAATGCCGCCCACCGGGCCCTCGCCAGCCTGCAGGGACAACGCCATCTCAGCGGCCTGATCACGCAGAATGTCGACACCCTGCATGACCAGGCCGGCAGTCACGAGGTGATCGAGTTGCATGGCAGCCTGCACAAGGTGCTCTGCCTGGATTGCGGCAACCGTCTGGAGCGCGATGCCGTCCAGCTCACCCTGGAAGCCCAGAACCCTTACCTGGCGCAGGTCGAGGCGGTCCAGGCGCCCGATGGCGACACCCTGCTGGACGCCGCATTCGAATCGCGTTTCCAGGTGCCCCACTGCCCGCAATGCGGCGGCGACCGGCTGAAACCCGACGTGGTGTTCTTTGGTGAAAACGTCGCCCCGCTCACCGCCGCACGGGCCCTGGCGAGCGCCGAACAGGCCGCCGGCCTGCTGGTGATCGGTTCGTCGCTGATGGCCTATTCGGCCTTCCGCCTGTGCAAGCTGATCGCCGAGCGCGGCAAGCCGCTGATCGCCATCAACCTGGGCAAGACCCGCGCCGACGACCTGCTCGACTTCAAGTTCGAAGCCTCCTGCGAACAGTTGCTGCCACTGCTGGTCGAGCGCCTGGGCTGATCAGCAACGGATCGGCAGCGCCTCGATCAGCGCCTGGGTCGAACGGACCCGGGCAATGCGCGGCATGACCTTCTCCATGGAGAACCTGTGGGTGTCCTCGCCCAGGCCGGCGCAGGCATCCTCGGCCACCAGCACCGCATAGTTGTGGTGCCAGGCATCGCGGGCAGTGGACTCGACGCCGGAGTTGCTGGCGATCCCGCAGACGATCACCGTGCTGATCCCGCGACGGCGCAGTTGCAGGTCCAGTTCGGTGCCGTAGAAGGCGCTCCAGCTGTGCTTGGTGATCTGTACCGGGGCGTTCAAGGCGGCAATCGAGGGGTCGAGGACGGCCCACTGCTCGGGCAGGCCACCGGGCGGCACGGCCATCGGCATGTCCACCGGCTGGTTGGGTTTGTCGGCATAGTCGCTGGCGAACGCCACGCGCACGGCGACCACCAGGCCACCGGCCTGGGTCAGGTGCTCGCCGAGCCGCGCCGCGCGTTCGGCAACGGCCTGCGGAGCATGGGGCGCGACGGGCAAGGCCATGATGCCCTGCTGCAGATCGATGATCACAAGGGCACAGGTACGGGGATCGAGATCGAGCGACATGAGTAGTTCCTGATGAGTTTCCTGATGCCCGGACGCCGGATCGCGGGCGACACCAGCGCGAAAGTCGGGGAGACAGGCGCAATGAGGCGGGTATCCCCCTCAGGATGCGAGAGCGCTCGCGCCGTTCGCAAGTAAAAAAATTTTCATTATTGGCCCGGCGCAATCAGCCGCAAGGCCCCGGCAGCAAGGCCGGAGCCCCCGTACGTCTCGGTCAGCCCGGAATGGTCAACCCTTTCACCACCGCCGGCCGGGCAAGGAATTGCTCCAGCGCGCGGGTGACATGGGTGAAGTCCTGGATGCCCACCAGGTCGCCGGCCTCGTAGAAACCGATCAGGTTGCGGATCCACGGGAAGGTGGCGATATCGGCGATGCTGTAGTCGTCGCCCATGATCCAGCGACGGTTCTCCAGGCGCTGGTCGAGTACCGCCAGCAGGCGCTTGCTCTCGGCCACATAGCGGTCGCGCGGGCGCTTGTCTTCGTAATCCTTGCCGGCAAACTTGTTGAAGAAACCGAGCTGGCCGAACATCGGCCCGATCCCCCCCATCTGGAACATCACCCACTGGATGGTTTCATAACGGGTGGCCGGGTCCAGGGACATGAACTTCCCGGTCTTTTCGGCCAGGTAGATCAGGATCGCGCCGGACTCGAACAACGGCAGCGGCTGGCCGCCGGGGCCGTTCGGATCGATGATCGCCGGAATCTTGTTGTTGGGGTTCAGCGCGATGAATTCCGGGCTCAACTGGTCATTGGTGGAGAAACTCACCAGGTGCGGTTCGTAGGGCAGGCCCAGCTCTTCGAGCAGGATCGACACCTTGACGCCGTTGGGCGTAGGCAACGAATACAGCTGGAGACGGTCTGGATGTTGAGCGGGCCATTTTTGCGTGATGGCAAACGACGAAAGATCGGTCATGGAAAGCTTCCAGCAAGCGGCAGGGAATGCGGCAACGGGTCAGGACAAGCCACCCGTCCGGGCCCTGATTATAGGCATAGCCAACGAGCGTGCTCACCTCGTTTGACACGACACTTTTGCCATACGGACAATAAACCATTGTTTCAAGGAGACTGACATGAACCTGAAATTGTTCGGCCTGCCGCTACTGGCAGCCACCTTCCTGGCCCTGGCGGGCTGTTCGACACCCACCGTGGTGACCTTGCAGAACGGCACCCAGTACGTGACCAAGGACACCCCGAAAACCCACTCCGCCGATGGCTTCTACGAGTTCGAGGATATTTCCGGCAAGGTGATTCGGGTCAAGGCATCCGAGGTCGCGACGGTCAAGCCGCAAGACTGACTCCGAGTCCCGGGCCTCAGCGAAAGTCCCGACTGCGCACGGTAATGTCCGCCAACATCGGACTCAGGTCGCTCAGGCGCCCGGCAATCACATGGCGCACCTCGCCTTCGGTTTCCAGGCGCCCGTCGACCCTCAGCAGTTGTGAGCCCACCAGCACCTGCCGCTGGCGTTCGGCCAGGTCGCGCCAGACCACCACATTGACGTTGCCGAACTCGTCTTCGAGGGTCACGAAGGTCACGCCACTGGCGGTGCCCGGTCGCTGGCGGCCGGTGACCAGGCCGACGATGCTCACCGGCCGGCCGTGCCCGAGCGCCTGCAACTCCCGCGAACTGCGACAGCGCAGGGCCTGCAGTTGCCCACGCAACAGTGCCAGCGGATGCGGCCCGAGGGTGGTGCCCAGGCTGGCGTAATCGGCTTGCAGGTCCTCGCCGACACTCGGGCACGGCAAGGCCACCGGGCTTTCGGCGGCCCTCGACACCCCGGCGAACAACCCCAGTTGCGCCTCGACCCCGGCCACTTCCCAGCGCGCCCGATAACGGTTGCCCGCCAGGCCACGCAAGGCGCCGGCATCGGCCAGCAGTTCCTGGGCGCGGGTATCGAGCCGGGCCCGCTCGCCGAGGTCGGCGATATCCGCGAAAGCCCCCAGGCAGCGAGCCGCTTCGATCCGCTGCGCATCCTCCGCGCGAAACCCGCGAATCATCCGCAGGCCCAGGCGCAACGCCGGCTGCGTACCTTCAGCCGGTTCCAGGCTACAGTCCCAGGTACTGGCGCGGACATCCACCGGGCGGATCTGCAACTGGTGACGGCGGGCATCCTGGAGGATCTGGTCCGGGCTGTAGAACCCCATCGGCCAGCTGTTGATCAACGCACAGGCGAAGGCCGCCGGCTCATGGCACTTGAGCCAGCAACTGGCGTAGGTCAGCAAGGCAAAGCTGGCGGCATGGGACTCGGGAAAACCGTAACTGCCAAAGCCCTTGATCTGTTCGAAGATCTGCGCGGCGAATTCCGGCGGATAACCATTGCTTGCCATGCCCTCGGCCAGCCGCTGGCGATGCGGTTCAAGCCCGCCATGGCGCTTCCAGGCCGCCATGGAACGGCGCAACTGATCGGCCTCGCCCGGCGTGTAGTTCGCCGCCACCACCGCGATCTGCATCACCTGTTCCTGGAACAGCGGCACCCCCAGGGTTCGCTCCAGCACTTCCTTGAGCTCCGGCGACGGATAGGTCGTGGGTTCCTTCTCGTCCCGCCGGCGCAGGTACGGATGCACCATACCGCCCTGGATCGGCCCCGGACGGACAATCGCCACTTCGATCACCAGGTCGTAGAAATTCTTCGGTTTGAGGCGCGGCAGCATCGACATCTGCGCCCGCGACTCGATCTGGAACACGCCGATGGTGTCGGCCCGGCCGATCATCGCGTAGGTCGACGGGTCGTCCGCCGGGATGCTCGCCAGGGTCCAGCGCGGCCCGCCACGGTACTGCTGTACCAGGTCGAAGCAGCGGCGCAGCGCGCTGAGCATGCCCAGGGCGAGGACATCGACCTTGAGCAGCCCGACCTTGTCCAGGTCATCCTTGTCCCACTGGATAATCGTCCGCTCGGCCATGGCGGCGTTTTCCACCGGCACCAGGGTGTCCAGGGGCTGCTCGGAAATCACGAAACCGCCCGGATGCTGGGACAGGTGCCGGGGAAAGCCGATCAGTTGCCGGGTCAGCGCCAGCACCCGGCGCAGCACCGGACTGTCCGGATCGAAACCGCTTTCGCGCAGGCGCTCGGCTGCCGGTGGCTCATCGCTCCAGTGGCCGCAGGCATCGGCCAGGGCATTGACCTGGTCCGGCGGCAGCCCCAGGGCCTTGGCCACATCGCGCACCGCACCGGCGCCATGGTAGGTGCTGACCACCGCGGTCAGGGCCGCGCGGCCACGGCCATAACGGCGGAACACGTATTGCAGCACTTCTTCGCGGCGATCGTGTTCGAAGTCGATATCGATATCCGGCGGCTCGTTGCGCTCACGGGACAGAAAGCGCTCGAACAGCATGTTGGTGCGATCCGGGTTCAGCTCGGTGACGCCCAGGGCATAACACACCACCGAGTTCGCCGCCGAACCGCGCCCCTGGCAGAGAATGCCCTGGTCGCGGGCGAAGCGGACGATATCCGCCACCGTGAGGAAATAACTGTCGTACTCCAGTTCGGCGATCAGCTTCAGCTCTTTCTCGATCAGCGCTCGGCCCTGGTCGCTGATACCTTCGGGCCAACGGCGCTGGATGCCCTCCTCCGTCAGTTGGCGCAGCCAGGTGGTCGGGGTCTGCCCCTGCGGCACCAGCTCACGGGGATACTGGTACTGCAACTGACCCAGGTCGAAGCCGCAACGCCGGGCAATGACTCCGGTTTCGGCCAGCAGGGCCGGCGGATAAATCCCCCGCAGGACTTCGAGGCTGCGCAGGTGGCGCTCGCCATTGGGATGCAGTTGCTGCCCGGCATCGGCGACGCGGGTATGCAGGCGAATGGCGGTCATGGTGTCCTGCAGGGCACGACGGGCCCGCACATGCATATGCACATCGCCACTGGCCACGGCGGGAATCGCCAGCTCGGCGGCCACCGCCAGCAGCCGCGCCAGGTAGCGCTCATCGTCCTGGCCGCAATGCAGTTCCACGGCCAGCCACAGGCGCTCGGGAAAACGTTCGCGCAACCAGCGGCCATCGCTTTCGGCGATGCCCCGTCCGGGTAGCCACAACGCCAGCAATCCCGGCAGTTCCTCTTCGAAATCCGTCCGCAGCAGGCGATAGCTGCCTTTTTCCGCGCGACGCCGGGCCAGGGTGATCAGTCGACACAGGGCCTGGTAGCCCGCCAGGTTCTCCACCAGCAGTACCACCCGTGGCCCGTTGTCGATCTGCAACTCGCTGCCGATGATCAACGGCAGCTCGCACGCCTGCGCGGCCTGCCAGGCCCGGACGATCCCCGCCAGGGTGCATTCGTCGGTGATCGCCAGGGCTTGATAACCCTGCTCCCTGGCCCGTTCGAACAACTCCCGGGCACTGGAGGCGCCGCGCTGAAAAGTGAAGTTCGACAGGCAATGCAGCTCGGCGTAGGCCTCACTCATGCGAACCAGCCCTGCAGCAGCAACGGGCCGCTGTCCCCCACCGGGCGATAGGCCCAGGCGTGTCGCCCGGTCCGGGTCTCGACCAGGTAATAGTCACGACGCACATCGGCGCCGTCCCACCAGCCCGACTCGATCCGTTCCGGCCCCAGCAGGACCCTCGCCGCCTGCTCGGGCAGTGGCATCGGCTCCTTGAGCAACCAGCCGGGACGCAGCGGCCCGGTCGCGGCCAACGGTCCCGGTGTGGTCGCCGCCAGCGGCTGCCAGGCGCACTCGGGGCGGTGATCGGCATGGAAGCGCAGGCCCTGCACCGCCTCGTCGCCAAGCCGGGCGCGCAGGCGTTCGCGCAATTGCTCCCAGGGCAAGGTTTGCTGCGCGCGCTCATCGAAGAGTTCGCGGTGCTGCGGGACAAAGGCCGGCAGGTCTTCGGCCTCCAGGCGAAAGCCGCGCACCGGCGACTCCACCTGGACCTGCTCCAGCCGCCCGCGGGCCAGTTCGAACAGCATCGCCGGGTCACGTTCGGCACTCAGCAGGCCGACCTTGATCCGCGTGTCCGCCACCCCGGCATGCTCCAGGATCAGTTCGAAACGCTGCACACCGCTGTCACGCCCGCAGAGAAACGCCGCCAGATCGCCGGTCAGGCGGCGCAGGGGAAACAGCAACGCCTGGTGCGAGGTCACGTCGAAATTCAGCTCGATCCGCGCTGCGAAGCGATCCGGCGGCAGGTAGAACGCCAGGGCCAGCGGTCGCTCGCCGAGCAAGGTATCGAGGTGCTTGAGCAATGCCGCGTCGAAGCGCCGGGCCAGACTGTGCCGGGGCAAGGCCAGGACCTGGTCCAGGGTGCGCAGGCCCATGCGCGTCAGGGCCGTGGCCGCCTCCTTCGCCAGCCCGACCCGGTCGATGGGCATCGGTCCCAGGGCCTGGCGCAAGGCGCTGTCGTCCGCCAGGGCCAGGCCATCGTAGGCATTGGCCAGGACCCGGGCCGCCGCCGGATGGGGCGCGACCACGATCCGGTGACGAAACCCCAGCGCCGTCAACTCCTCGCGCAAGCGCGCTTCCAGGCGCGGCCAGGGCCCGAACAGGCCAAGGCTGGACTCGATTTCGAACAACAGGGCACGGGGATAACGCAGGCTGACCTGGGAGCTGAAGCGATAGGCCCAGGCAGCGAGCAACTGTTGCCACTGCTCGATTTGCGCGGGGTCGTATTCAGCGCTGGCAAAGGCCTTGGTCAGGGCATGGGCGGCGGTCAGCGACTGGCCCGGACGCAGACCCAGGGCCCGGGCCGAGGCGTTCACCGCCTGCACGATCCGTCGTTGCGGCGAACCGCTCAGCAGCGCCAGCGGTGCATCGGGCTCGGCGGTCCGCCGTAGCACACCGTCCAGGGCCAATTGCGGAAATACAATGCAAACCCAGCGCATGCCAACCTCAATGCCCTGCGCTGAAGGCGATCGGCGCCGCATGGGCCAGGCCGCCACGGCACTTGAGCACCCGCAGTTGCGCGGGGCGGCCATCGACGGCCAGCCGCAGGGCCGCCGGCGACGGGTTGAGCGCCGCCTCCAGCGAGCGGTAGGCAAACGCCAGGGTCTGGCCGGTTTCCGCCGCCACCTGCAAACGGCGCAGGGCGCGGTCATCGACCTCTTGCGGCCAGCACAGGACCGCCCCGCAGCTACCGGAGCGCAGGCACTGTTCCGCCGCCCACAAGGCGTCCCGAGGTGCCGCCTGGATCACCGACAACTGTCGCAGGTCCACGCCCGCGCTCAACCACGCCTGGGGATAGGGCACATGGGGCGGAGCCACCAGGACGATACGTTCGCCCTTCGCCGACAGCCGCGCCAGGGTCGGCCAGACCAGTTGCAACTCGCCCACGCCCTCACCGGTGATGAGGATTTCCGTCAGCGCCGATTCCGGCCAACCGCCGCCGGGCAGCACCGCGTCCAGCGCGGCATGCCCGGTCGCGTGCAGGCTCGCTGCCTGGACCGTCGGCCGGCCCTTCCAGACCCGGCGCTCGTCCAGCAGCGCGTCCAGCGCAACCACGGCGCCCATCAACCTTGCCTCACCAGGCCGCAGAACACCCCTTCGATGGCCAGTTCCTGGTGTTCCGGGTCGACAACGATGGGGGCATAGGCCGGGTTGCGGGCCAGCAGGCGGACCCCGCTCGCCGTGCGCTCGAAACGCTTGATGGTGACCTCGCCGTCGAGCCGGGCCACGACGATCTGGCCGTTGCGTACTTCGACATTGCGCCGCACCGCCACCAGGTCGCCATCGAGGATGCCGTCGCCGATCATCGAGTCGCCCTGTACCCGCAGGAGGAAATCCGGGGTCCGGGAAAACAGCCCCGGATCGAGCCACAGGCGGCTGTGGACCTCGGCATCGACATCGATTGGCACGCCGGCCGCCACCCTTCCGAGCAACGGGATTTCCAGCAGGGTCGGACGCGCGGGCTGATTCAGCAGGCGGATACCCCGTGCCTGATGGGCATTGACCTCGATGAAACCGGCTTCGGTCAGCGCCACCACGTGCTTGCGCGCCACGCTGCGCGAGGCAAAACCAAAGGCCTCGGCGATCTCGGCGAGGCTCGGGGGCTGGCCGTTTTCCGCGATACGGTCGCGGATAAAGGTCAGGATGGCGGAACGGCGGGGGCTTAAAGTCGTCATGGAGTACATTTGTACTCTTGTGGGATTTTCCTGACAAGCACCACCAGTCGGTCACCGGTCGCGAGGCTCGAATCCGGCCTCCCGAGCCCCAGCGTCCCAAGCGAAAAGCCCCCGCCGCTCAGGCCGCCGAACAAATACAAACAACAATAATGGAATTGACCTACAGAACTATCCCGCACACTAAAACATGCCAGTAACTTCCCAGTCCTTAAAATAAAAAACAACGTTATAAAAACAACCATGAATATTGAAAAACAAAACCCGGTCGTTATAGCGTGAGCGTTTCAATCAATAATAAAAATTCTCCACGAGATACCCTGAACGCTGAACAAAGACCTGTAAATGGACTTTATCCCCCAGCACGGAAACTTGTATAAGAAGGTCAAGTATCATGCACCCAGCCCAGAACGCCCAACTTGACGATCTGTTCGAGCGCAATACATTCCTGCCCGACTCGACACCGGATCGTTTCTATCGCCTGCTGGACCAGATCAGCCAGGATCGCTACACCACCCTCGCCGCTTTGTATGCCGAGGCTTATCGACTGTTTCCCGGTTCCACCGAACTCGACGAGTTCTTTGCCAGTACCGCGAACCTGATCCTGCTGCCGGTCGCCCAGCGGCGGACAATCATCAATGAGTCGGTGTTCCAGATCTGGGCCCGGCGCGTCGTCCAGATGACCCGGGAAGTGCTCGATGGCTCGCGCCATGATCTTGCGCCGCTGCAGAGCGGCCTCCAGGAACTGCCGGATATCCTGCAACGGATTGCCCGCGCCGCCACCGACCATGCCTACACCCACCGTCCGCCCATCCAGCGGTTCGATATCGACCCGCTGATCGCCGGGGTGCTCGCGCCCTGCTACGACTTTCCCGAAGACGCCGCCACGCGCCAACACCTTGAAGACTGCGGTTACTCCATCCATTTCTTCAGCGATGTGGTGAATGTCGCCCTGTCCCGTATCGCCATGACCTGGCCCGGCTGCCACGAGCAGTTCCGCCATCTGGTCAAGCTGATCTGCTACCTGCCGGACGGCACCTTCCGCAGTGGCTCGGCCGCTCGCTACAGCGGCACGATCCTGCTGTCGGCCAAGGACCATTCGCTCCTCGATGTCGAAGAGTCGCTGGTGCGCGAAACCGCCCATCAACTGCTGTATTACATCGAGGAAGTCAGCCCGGTGATCGACCCGCAGGTGGCAGCGCAGGGGTTGTATTTCCTGCCCTGGTCAAACCGACCCTGTGCCCTGGACGAATACTTCCAGGCGTTCTTCGCCCAACTGATGCGGGCCAAGTACCTGGAACGTGTGCGCCAGCGCCCGGCCAGTGAAATGCAACGGGCCGAAGAACACCTGGTGTTCAGCCTGCGCGGCCTCGGCCGGGCCCTGCCGGAACTGGCCGGCAGTCGCGACTTCACGCCCCGCGGCCGGACCCTGCTGGATAACCTGGCCGAAGACGTGCGGGCGATGGAACGGCAGCACGCCAGCCTGCTGGTGCGTGCGGCCATGCCGCGCGACATGAGCCTGGCGGGATGAGCCGGTTGTCTCAGTTCGGATCGAGCAGGCCGCCGCTCCAGTTGCGCGATACGCGGCTACCGGTGAACTTCGCCACGACCATGCCCTGGGACACCAGCCGATCGCGATAACGCGTCACCATTCGCCCGGCCTGCTCCGCGTACAGGATCACCTCCGACGACGGATCGCCCGGGCGCCCGAGGATCCGTGCAAAACGCTGGCCTTCCTCGACCTGGTCGCCCAGATCCTTTTCAAAGATCAGCACACCGGGCTGGGGGGCCAGGATGGTTTCCATATGGCCCATCTCCATGGCCTCCACCGGCCAGTCGTCCGCCGCCGCTTCCCCGCTGATCACCCCCTGGCCGCAGAGCCAGGCGTACAGGCCCTCGGCGTCCTGTTGGGCGAAGTGGTCACTGACATCGCCCTGCCCGCGCAGCTCCAGGGTCGCAGCCATGTGCCGCGCCGTGTCGCCATCACGCAGCCAGGGCGCAATGATGGTTTCCTCGAAGGAGCCATCGCCGCCCTCGTCCCAGATGATTGCCACATCCATCTTCATCGCGGCCGCCAGCGCCCGGCCGCGGGGCCAGAAACTGCGGTGCACGTAGAGATAAGGCAGGGCTTCGTCATCGGTGTGCAGGTCGAGCATCACATCCGCCGGTGCCGCCAGCTGTACCAGTTGCTGCTGCCATTCCTGGACATTGGTCGAAGGCCGGGCCAACGCCGCCGACTGATCGAACGAGCGGTTGAAGTTCTGCCCGGTGGCATCGTGAAAACGTCCGAGGATCCGCCCCTGGCGAAATTGCCCGATTCCCAGGGGATTGGCCTGGGGCACCACGGTCACGCTGCCCTTGAGCCGGCCCGCGGCCTCGGCGACGGCCAGCCGTTGCATCAACAGGTGCAGCACCAGCATCCCGGCGATTTCATCGGCATGGACCCCGGCCTGCAGGTGCACCTTCGGTCCGCTGCCATCGCCCTCGAAGCGCCAGGCCCCGACCCGCACCGCATCGCCATTGTTGTTGCGCACACTGAACGAAATATCCCGTGCCATAGCCTTGCCCTCCCGTCGTGACCGTTAAAAATCATTGTTGCCAGCCATGGAAATTGAACGTACGTTCAACTAATATCCACCCACTTCATGTCGTGCTTGCGGGCCTCTTCGCGGGCAAGCCCGCTCCCACTCTGTCAGAGCCAGGCGCGGATCTTGTGTGCAACCTGCCCGCGACGGCGCCGGTGATACCGCCATGGCATTTCAGAGCACTCCAGACAAGGACTCCCGTGAGCACCGACACCCGCAAATTTCGCCGCGCCGAACCCGACGAGCGCCGTGACCTGCTGATCGCCGCCGCCCTGCGCTGCCTGGCCCGGGACGGCCATGCCGGCATTTCCGTGCGGCGCATCGCCACCGAGGCCGGAGTCTCCGTCGGCCTGCTCAACCACCACTTCGGCACCATCGATGCGCTGATCGCCGACACCTACCACAAGCTCGCCAGCGAACTGACCAGCACCCTGCTCGAAGAAGTCCGGCAGGCCGGCAGCGCCGCGGAAAAGCTCGATGCCTTCCTGGTCGGTTCCTTCTCGCCACGGATCATGGACCCGCAGTTGCTCGGGGTCTGGGTGGTGTTCTGGAGCCTGATCCGCCACTCCGGACACGTCAGCCAATCCCATGAAAAAAGCTATCGCGCCTACCTCGACCTGATCCGTCAGCTACTCGACGACCTGGCCGCCGCCGAGGGCTTCGCCATCCACGACAGTCGCCTGGCCGCCATCGGCCTATCGGCGATGCTCGACGGACTCTGGCTCGAGTGGTGCCTGAACCCCGAGACCTTCAGCCCCGCCAACGGCCTCCATATCTGTCGTTGCTGGATAAAGGGGTTGCGACACGGAGCATTCGGCACCGACGACGTCCTGTGACGGGTGACGGCCGAAGATCATCGCCAGGGTGCCGCTGACCGCGATCAGCCCGGCACCGATCATCAGCGACACATCCATCAGCGTGCCCCAGATCAGGTTCGACAGCAGGAACGCCCAGATCAGCCCGGTGTATTCGAACGGCGCCAGCAGGGTCGCCGTGGCGCGCTGGAAACTGGCGAACAGCAGGAACTGGCCGATCCCGCCCACCAGCCCGGCCGCGAGCATGCCCAGCCAGGCCGGGGTCGGCGCCGGGGTATGGGTCCAGGGCAGCGCCAGCGCCATGCAGAGGACAAACACCACGTTGGTGATCAGCATCTGCTCCAGCACCGAGGTCTGCTCGTCCACCTGGCGCAACTGGATGTAGGTAAAGGCCCAGCACAGGGCCGCCAGCAGGGTCAGTACGATCGGCCAGGGGTCGGCCATATGGCTGGGCCGACAGGCGATCACCACCCCGACAAAACCGACGATCAGGGTGAACCATTGCCAGCCGCTGGCATGCTCCTTGAGGATGACCGCCGCCAGCACCGTGACCATGATCGGCGCCGAGAAATACAGGGTGGTCATTTCCGCCAGGGTCAGATCGCGGGCCGCCGTGTAGTACAGCAGCCAGGCGACGATCGACAGCAGGCCACGCACCACCAGCAGCCGTCGGCTCGGCGAACGCCAGGCCCGCCGGACCAGGCGCAGGCGGCCCACCAGCAGGCAGGCGAGCACCACCACGACACCCCGCCAGAACAGGATGGTGACCACCGAATAATCGGCCACCAGCCATTTGATCGCGGCGTCCTGCAGAGCCAGGAAGGCATAGCCCAGGGTGCACAGGCCAATCCCCTGCAACGACCGGTCAACCCGAGGCGTACTCATCTCACACCGACCTGCGCATCGGCGTTCCGCGCCGTTCGGCGAAGGCAAACAGTGCCTCGATCAGGAAAGTCAGGCAGACATAGACCCCGGCCACCAGCAGCAGCGGCTGGTACACCTGCAGGGTCTGCGCCCGCACCACGTTGGCCGCGCCCAGCAGGTCGATCACGGCAATGGTCGAGGCCAGCGCCGTGGACTTGAGCAGCATCACCGTCTCCCCGGCCAGGGTTGGCAAGAGCAGGCGCATGGCCCGTGGCAGGCGCACCCGCAACAGCGACTGGCGCGGGGTCATGCCGAAGGCCGAGGCCGCTTCCATCTCGCCCTTGGGCACCGCCAGCAGGCCACCGCGGATCACCTCGCCGACATAGGCGCCCACCGACAACACCAGGGCGAAGACGATGTACCAGTAGCCGTCACGCAGGTAGGGCCAGAGGAAACTGCCGCGAATCAACGGGAACTGGGCGAACAGGCTGCCCAGCCCGTAGTAGAAGATGTAGATCTGGATCAGCAGCGGCGTCCCGCGCAGCACGCTGGTGTAGAACAGGCTGGCCTTGGCGACCAGGCGGTTTTTCGACAACCTGGCCAGGGCCACCAGCACCGCCAGCCCGAACCCCAGCACGCTGGAGATCAGCAGGAGGCTGATGGTCGTTTGCAATCCGCGGCCCAACAACGCCGCGTATTCGAGTATCCACGCTGGAATCATTTCATTCACTCAGCCAAAGGCATCCAGCGACGGATGCGTCGCTCAAGCCGTCCCGACAGGTAGTTGGACACCAGCGTCACCGCGTAATACAGCGCGGCAGCCGTGAGGTAGAACAACAGGTAGTGGCGCGTCGAACCCGCGCCCTGCTTGGCGGTGTACAGCAACTCGTTGGTCCCGACCACGCTGATCAGGGCACTGTCCTTGATCAGGTTGATCCACAGGTTGGCCATCCCGGCCATGGCATAGGGCGCCATGATCGGCAGCGTGACCCGACGGAACAGGCCGAAACCGCTCAGGCCGAATGCCCGTGCCGCCTCGATCTGGCCGTAGGGGATCGCCTGGATCGCTGCCCGGAAGATCTCCGAGGCATAGGCGCCCTGGACCAGCCCCAGCACCAGGATCGCCGCCAGCGGGCCGCTGACATTCACCGCCTCCTGGCCGAACTGCGCCATCAGCGAGTTGAGCAGCATGGAACCGACGTAGTACAGCAGGAGGATCAGCAACAACTCCGGAACCGCCCGGAACAACGTGGTGTAGCCGCGCATCAGCGCCGCGACCGGCTTGGGCGCGCCGAGCTTCAGGCACGCCACCACCAGCCCGATGAACAGCCCGACCACAAAGGCCCCGGCGGAAATCTGCAGGGTCATCCAGAGCCCTTTCAACAGCGCACTGCCCCATCCCTGTTCGCTGAAATTGATCAATTCGAACATTGCTGGCTCCCAGCTCCTACAGGTTGATCGTTCCCACGCTCGGCGTGGGCATGCAGCCGTGATGCTCTGCGCCACACAGCGGACGCGGAGCGTCCTGTGAGGCATTCCCACGCTGGAGCGTTGGAACGATCGGACGCTAGAACGCCGGTTTGATCGTTCCCACGCTCAGCGTGGGCATGCAGCCCGTGACGCTCTGCGTCACACAGCTGACGCGGAGCGCCCTGTGAGGCATTCCCACGCTGGAACGTGGGAACGATCGGACGCTAGAACGCCGGTTTCACACTGGTGCCGAAATAGCTCTGGGAGAGATCATCGTAGTCCTTGCTCGCCAGCAGGGTCTGGATCGCCTTGTCGAGGCGGGCCTTGAGCTCGGTGTCGTCCTTGCGCAGGCCGGCACCCACGCCCTTACCGAAGATCGGGTCATAGGGCACCGCGCCGAGATAGGCCAGGTCCTTGGCATCCGGAGTCTTGACGAACGCGGTCATGGCCGTGCCGTCCGCCATCATCAGGTCGATGCGCCCGGCAATCAGGTCGGCGTTGGCCGAGTCCTGGGTGTCGTAGTACTTCACATCGGCGATCTTCTCGTAATAGGCCTTCAGGTAGCTGGCGCTCACGGTGGAGTTCTGCACGCCGATGATCTTGCCCTTGAGGTCATCCGGGTATTTCTTCACCGTGGTGCCCTTGGGCCCGACAATGGCGATCACCGAATCGTAATAGGCCTTGCTGAAAGCGATCTGTTTCTCACGTTCCTCGGTCACCGACATGGAGGAGAAGATCACGTCGATCTTCTTCGCCAGCAGCGACGGGATGATTCCGTCCCAGGCCACTTCCTTGATCTCGCATTCGGCTTTCATTTCACTGCACAGCTTGTGGATCAGGTCGACCTCGAAACCCTTCCATTCACCATTGGCCTGCTTCTCGGTGTACGGCGGATAGGGTTCGGCCGCGACCGCGAAGCGGATGGGTGCGGCCTGTGCCGCGCCCATGCCGGCCAGCAGGACACAGGCCACGCCCGTCAACCAGTTTGCCAAACGTCGATTTCCCATGATGTTGCCCCGTCTTTTTATGATGCGTTAGCGAGTCTGATGAGCGTTGACGAATTGTCGGCAACGTTCGCTGCGTGGGTGTACGAACACTTCATCCGGCGAACCGGTTTCCTCGATCAGCCCTTGATGCAGAAAGGCCACCTTGGAAGAGACATCGCGTGCGAAGGCCATCTCGTGGGTCACCAGGATCATGGTCCGGCCTTCTTCGGCGAGGGAGCGGATCACCCGCAGCACTTCCCCGACCAGTTCCGGGTCGAGTGCCGAGGTGGGTTCATCGAACAGCATGACCTTGGGCCGCATGGCCAGGGCCCGGGCAATGGCTACCCGTTGTTGCTGTCCCCCGGAGAGAAACGCCGGGTACTCGTTGCGCTTGGCCGCGAGGCCCACGCGTTCAAGCAGTGCTTCGGCCCGTTCGATGGCTTCGGCACGACTCTCGCGCAGGACCTGGGTCGGCGCTTCGATCAGGTTTTCCAGCACCGTGCGATGGGGCCAGAGATTGAAGTTCTGGAACACCATGCCCAGGCTGGAACGGATCCGTACCAACTGCCTGGCATCGGCCACCAACGGTGCGCCGGGGCGGTCGTAGTTCAGGTGAATGCTTTCGCCGTCCACCAGGATGCGGCCCTGGTCCGGCACTTCGAGCATGTTGATGCAGCGCAGCAAGGTGCTCTTGCCCGAACCGCTGGCGCCGATCAGCGAGATCACCTCGCCCTCGCGGGCGGTCAGCGACACGCCCTTGAGCACCTCGATATTGCCGAAGCGCTTGTGCAGGCGCTCGACCTCGATCATGGTCCGGGTAGCGGCAGGTTCGGCCGCGCCAGGGGGCGTCACACGACTGATCAGCGGCCGTGGCGGCTCGCCGTTGAGGACCCCGACAAACCCGCGGATCCGCTGGCAGGCCTGCTCCAGGCGTTCCTCGCCAAGAGTGAAGGACAGTCGCACAAAACCTTGCGCCGGCTCGCCGAACGCCGCTGCATCGAGCACCGAGACGCCGGCCTCGCGGAACAGCCGCCAGGCGAACTCCAGGGAGGTGAGGCCAGTCTCGCGTACATCCACCAGCACGAACATGCCGGCGTCGGGCTTGAGCACCGCGATGCCCGGACAATCGGACAGGCCCTGCACCACCAGGTCGCGGCGCCGGCGATAGATCTCGCTCATGCCCCGGGTCACTTCGTCATGGGCCTGGACCGCCTTGAGCGCGGCCTCCATGACAAAGCCGGGCAAGCCATAGAGCATGCTCAGTACCAGGGTCTCGGCATGAGCCACCAGGGTTTCATTGGCCACGATCCAGCCAATGCGCCAACCGGTCATGGCGTGGGATTTCGACAGGCTGCCGATGGTCACGCAGCGCTCGGCCATGCCCGGCAACGCCGCCAGGCTGACATGCTCACGCTCGAACGCCAGGCTTTCATAGACCTCATCGACCACCACCCACAGATCGTGGGCAATCGCCAGGTCGGCGATGGCTTGCAGTTCTTCACGACTGAGCACGACACCGGTGGGGTTGTTCGGGTTGGAGAAGAAGATCGCCCGGGTGCGCGGGGTGATGGCCCTGGCCAGCAAGGCGGCATCGAGGCGGAATCCCGAGTCCGCCGCGCAGGGCACCCGTACCAGGGTCGCGCCGGAGGCCTTGAGGGTGGCCTCATAGGTCACGTACATAGGGTCCAGGGCAATCACTTCGTCACCGGCGTTGAGCAGGCACAGGGAGGTGATGAACAACGCGTTCTGCGCCCCGGCCACGGTGATGACATTCGCCGCCTGCAACTGACGGTCGAACAACGGGCTGTAGCGTGCGGCGATGGCTTCGCGCAAGGCCAGGCGCCCGGCGATCTCGGTGTAGTGGGTGTCGCCTTCGCGCAGGGCCTCGATGGCCGCTTCGGTAATGAAATCGGGGGTGGGGAAATCCGGGTCGCCGACGCTGAGGATGATCACATCCTCGCCGCGGCGCTGGGCTTCGAACGCCGCGTGATGAATGTCCCAGGCGGCCACACCGTCACCAGAGATCCGCTCAACAAAAGGTGAAAACCGCATGCCAGTGCCTCGTTCGAATTTGAAGAAACGCAAGCCCGCAACCAGCCGGGGGTGGTGGAGCCAACATAGACGAAGCTGAACACTCGTTCAACAGGAAAAATCCGCCAGCTTCGCGTTCAGCGCAAACAGGTCGTTTTCACGACAGTCGTGCCGGTTTTCAGCACTGGATCGCCTTGGTTTCGACGAACTCCGCCAGCCCTTCCTCGCCCCATTCACGGCCGTTGCCGGACTGCTTGTAGCCACCGAACGGCGCCCGGTAGTTGAAGGCCGCACCGTTGACGAAGCACTGTCCGGCACGCAGTCCGCGCGCCAGTTCCAGCGCCCGCGCCGGGGTGCCGGCCCAGACCGCACTGGACAGGCCGAAGGGCGACTCGTTGGCCAGGCGCAGGGCCTGTTCCTCGTCGTCGTAGGGCAACAGGCACAGCACCGGGCCGAAGATTTCTTCCTGGGCGATGCGCATGGCGTTGTCGACCTCGGCGAACAGCGTCGGCCGCACGTAGAAACCGCGTTCCAGTCCCTTCGGCACTTCGGCGCCGCCGCTCAGCAAACGGGCACCCTCCTGCTGGCCGACGCGGATGTAGTCGAGCACGGTACGGCGCTGGGACGCCGAGCACATCGGGCCGAGAAAGCTCTGCGGGTCCAGCGGGTCGCCGACCTTGAGGCTTTCGCTCTCGGCCCGCGCCAGCTCCAGGGCCTCGGCGTAGCGACTGCGGGGAATCAGCATGCGGGTCAAGGCGGTGCAGGTCTGCCCGGAGTTGATCATCACGTCCTGCACGCCATGGCGCACGGCGGCAGCGAGATCGGCATCGGCGGTGATCAGGAACGGTGACTTGCCACCCAGTTCCAGGCACACCCGCTTGACCGTCGGCGCGGCGGCCATCGACACCCGCACGCCGGCGGCGGTGGAACCGGTGAACGACACCATGTCCACGTCCGGATGCCGGGCCAGGGCTTCGCCGACCTTGGCGCCGGGGCCGCTGACCAGGTTGAAGACGCCGGGCGGCAAGCCGATGGCGTCGATCATCTCGGCCAGCAGGAAGGCATGCAGCGGGGTTTCCTGACTGGGCTTGACCACCACCGTGCAACCCGCCGCCAGGGCCGGCGCGAGCTTGCCGATCAGTTGATGCAACGGGTAGTTCCACGGATTGATAAAGGCACAGACACCCACGGCCTCGCGGATCACCAGGGAGTTGCCGACTTCGCGCTGCTCTTCCATCAGCGTGGCGATTTGCGCATAGCTGAGCAGGCCCTCCAGCGGGCCGTCGACCTGGACCGCCTGGCACCACTGCACCGGCATGCCCAGCTCGGCAGTGATCAGCGCGGCCATTTCCCCGGCGCGGGACTTGAGCTGCCTGCCGAGTGCCAGGATATAGCCGGCGCGAACACTGGCCGGGGTACGCGACCAACTGGCAAAGGCGCGGCGCGCGGCGGTGACGGCACGCTCGACATCGCGCTCATCGCCCAGCGGGACTTGCCCGGTCACGGCTTCGGTGGCCGGGTTGATCACTTCGGCGGCGCCGCTGCCATGGGGCACGACCCAGTCGCCGTTGATATAAAGATGGGTGTAGGTATTCATTGTTATTGTTCTCCATCATCGGGATTCGCAGATCGTTCCCACGCCCTGCGTGGGCAGGCAACCCGTGACGCTCTGCGTCACAAGAGCGAACGCGGAGCGTCCAGCGAGGCATTCCCACGCGGAGCGTGGGAACGATCATCAAGGCATCAGCGGGCACAGGCATGCTTGAGTTCGATCAGGGTGACGCCGGCATGGGCGAAGCCCGTGCGCAGATCGCGCTCCAGTTCGTCCAGGCTCTGCGGCTCGCAGACACTGCAACCGAACGCCCGGGCCAGCAGGGCGAAATCCGGATTGCGCGGCAACACGCCCAACGGTTCGATATCCAGGCTGAGCATGTCGTCGCGGATCTGGCCGAGGGCATCGTTGTTCCACAGCAGCACCACCAGCGGGCTGTCCAGCTCTTCGACGGCGGTGGCCAGCTCCTGCACCGTGTAGAGAAAACCGCCATCGCCCACCAGCACCAGGCCTGGCCGCCGGGGCGCGCCGAACTTGGCGCCGATCCCCGCCGGCAAGCCGTAGCCGAGGGTGCCGTAGCCGGTGGGATGCAGCCAGCTGCGCGGTGCCCGGCTGGCAAAGGCGTAGTTGCCGGTGTAGGCCAGCTGGGTCATGTCGCTGCTGATAAACGTGTCGGCCGGCATCGCCGCCGCGATGCGGTCGAGGATCTGCTGGTGGATCGCCTGCAACGTCCCATGGCCGGCGCGTACAGCCGTCCTCAGCTTCGCCACCGCCTGAACCGCTTCCCGGGCATCGCGAACCTGGGCCGGCAATTGCGTCAACAAGGCCGCCAGCGTCTGCCGGGCATCGCCGTGCAAGGCCACGGCACAGGGATAGAAGTCGTTGAACTTGCGTGAGTCGATATCGACCCGGATCACCTCGCCGGTCAGCGGCAGGCGTTCCCGCCAATAATCGGTATCGGCCATTTCGGTGCCGACCGCGAAGACCACATCGGCCTGGGCGATCAGTTCCCAGCCGGGCTCGACGCACAGGCTGGAACCGGCGTTCAACGGCGCGTCCGGGGCCAGCAGGCCTTTACCGGCGACGCTGGTGAACACGGGCGCGCCCAGGCGTTCGCTCAAGGCCTGCAGCTCGTCTGCGGCGGCCAGCGCACCGCCGCCGGCAATGATCATCGGCCGCCGGGCCTGTTGCAGTCGCCACGCGGCCTCTTCCAGGACCTCGCGACCCGGCAGCCCGCGCCCCGGGCGACGTACCACTTCAGCGCTCCAGTCCCGGCTGACGGCACCGGCCAGCACATCCAGCGGCACCGAGATATGCACCGGCCGTGGCCGCTCGCTGTCGAACACGGCAAAGGCGCGGGCGACCAGTTCCGGCAGGTCGTCGGTGCTCAGGGCCACCGCGGAAAACGCGGTGATCGGCGCGGTGATCGCCCGCTGGTCCTGGGTCTCGTGCAGGCACCCCCAGCCCTTGCCCAGGCTGGCGGTGTGGTTGACGCTGGAAATCACCAGCAGCGGAATCGAATCGGCGTAGGCCTGGCCGATGGCGGTGGCGGCGTTGGTCACGCCGGGGCCGGTGATGATGAAACAGACACCGGGCTTGCCGCTGACCCGGGCATAACCGTCGGCCATGAAACCGGCACCCTGCTCATGGCGGGCCAGCACATGGCGGATGCCGCTGCCGGGCAGGCCGCGATACAGCTCCAGGGTGTGCACGCCGGGAATACCGAACACCGTGTCGACACCGTAATGGGCCAGCAGGCGCACCAGGGCCTGGCCGCCGGTGAGCGTGGTGGAAGAAGCCTGCAGGGTCGATTGGGAACTCATGCTAGCCCTCGTCTTGTTGGGGTGGGGTGATGGGAGATCGCCGGCACTATTAAACACTCGTTCAATAGCGCAACACAATCCTCCCCGGACACCTCGACAAAACCCGACAAACCGATACAACCTGTTGTTTTTTATAACAATAATCCTACCGCAGTTTTCTCTGTCCGCCGACCTGTTACATCTTTGAACATCCTCGTCCACAGCATTAACTACCGCCCCCGGTCTGCGGCTTGCGCGTTGAATGACGGTCCTTCCGCAACGACAAGGACCTTCAGCATGAGCCCCCCGATCACCTCGAGCGATTCGCCCGCAAGCGACGCCGCATCGGTGTCACTGGAACACGCCATCGCGCATTTTCTCGCCGACCTGCCCGCCGAGACCGCCCGCTGCATTCGCCTGGCCAGCGGTATCGACAGTCCCGCCCTGCGCGCCGCCTACAGCGAATCGCGCCAGGTGCCGGCGCTGCTGTTCGACACCCGCCAGCGCTTCGAGCTGGACCAGGAGATACAGGACTTCATCGACGCGCTGAGCCAGGACTCGCCCGCCGTGTCCCGGCCGACAAGCCTGACCTGGCAGTTGCAACTGCTCGGCCTGGAACTGCTCTGGCCGGCGACGAGCGTGCTGCAGGTGTACGACCCGCCCGCAGAGACGATGGCGGCCGAATACGGCCCCGACCGTTCGCCCGACCTGCCGAGGATACGGGTCAGCCGGGCGCAGGTGCTCGATGGCAACCTGTGGAGCCACGTCCTGCCACAACTAAGCGCGGAACAGCGGGCGTCATTGCTGGGCGGGCAGTACACCACCCTCGACAGCCAGTTGTCGGCACTCAGGCGCCAGGCCGCCGCACAATTGTCCTCTCGCCGCGAGGCGCTGTTCGACAACCTCCACGCCTTCCGTCAGCAATCCCACGATCCGCTGGAAAACCTGCTGCGCGACCAGGTCCCCTGGCTGTCCCGGGCGGCAGCCCACGAACTGCTCGCCAACTCGAGCGGGCACGACCTTCATTCGCTGGCCTTGTCCGAGGGCGAACTGAGCGAGGACCAGGCACGGGATGCCCACTGGTATCTGCAGGAGGAACGTCTGAACCAGGCTTATGAAGGCCTGTTCCTGGAAAGCCGACAACACAACGACGATACCCAGAGGTTGCTGCTGCACAGCCTCGCCACCTTGCCGGACTGGCCAGCGAGCGGCGTGCGCCTGGAACTGCGCGAGCAGGCGCCGGACGGCCCGTTGCTGGCCGGCATCGGCGAGCCACAGGCAGAACAGACCCACATCATCCTGCGCCGTGATGGCCGTTTCAGCCTGCATGCCGCCGAAGGCCCGGAGCAGGCAGCGCAGCCTGACCTGCCCGCGGTCCTGGCAACCCTGCCGGACACCCTGCGCCAGCCCCTCGGCCTGACCGACCGGCCAGCCATCCAGCGCCTGCTGCGCCAGCACCCTCCTCTTTCACGCGCCGATCTGCGCGCCTTGCTGGAACTTTCCCCCTTGGAACCCTCACACCGCCTTTCCGATGGCAACGGCTACCAGCAGGACGCGCCCGGCGCCTTCGCCGGCCCCGATCTGCTCGCCCAGCGCCAGCGGGAAACCTTCGATGCCCTGGCCGCCACCAATGACCGCACCCTGATGCTGGCGCGCCAGCAACCCAATTTCCACTGGTTCGCCGGGCTGCTGCTGAGCCGGCAACTGGCACGTGATTTCCCCCAGGCCGCCTCGAAGGATCCCGATGCGATCTTCCTCAACACCTATGAGGAAAGTCTCTACTGGCCCCTGTCGGACAGCGGTGAGCGCGGCGAGCAAGTGCGCTATCGCGGTGTCAGGCAGTCGCAGACGCTGACGCAAGTGTTTGTCGAGCATCTGGCCGGCAACCCGCAAACATTCGACCCGGCCACCAGCGGCCTCTACGCCAGTGCGACCGGCGTCTACGACGAACAGCAACTGACCGGCCTGGACCTCGGGCGCCTGGGCAAAACCCTGGATGACGCGGGTCTGGGTTTCGACGCGCGTTTCACCGAAGCCCTGGACAGCTTCTGGGCCAGCGTCGCGTCGCTGCTGCGGGAAAACCTGCGGACCCAGATGCGCCTGGAAGCGCAGTTGCGCGAACTGGACCTGAGCCTGGACAAAGGCCATCGCGAGGACCTGGAGCGGGTTCTGGAGCAGCCTACCCATGAGCAACGCCTGAAAAAATTCCCCGCGCAGGGACCGATCCACGTCTATCGGATTGCCCTGCGACCGGCCGACCTGATTCTGCAAGGCTGCCTGGTCATCACCCGCAGCCCCGTCGGGGACACCCACAAGCTGCCGGCTCTGTTCTATCAGATCGGCCGTGGCCTGGAGCCGTTCGCGTCGTTGCAGGCCCTGAAAAAGAACCTGGTCCGGCGCCTCGATGACAAGGTCGAACGCGAATCGCTGCTCGAACTGCTGCCGCAGCGACAGCGAACCTGGCGCCCGCCGAGCACTGCCGACGGCAGCGCGCCGTTCAGCTACCGGGTCGAACAGGGTGATCCCTTCCAGCTCCTGGTGGACGGATTGCTCGCCAGGCAGAAAGAGGATTTCAGCGACACCTGGCGCTTTGTCAGAGGCGCGCCGGGCCTGCACAACGATGTCGTCGAGTTCGCCCGGCAGCTGGACAGTGCCGTCAGCCTGGCCGGTCCACTGGACATCGCCCCCGTCCTCAGGCGGCGCAATCGCGACCTGATGTTCAGCGACCTGCTGCAGCGGATCAACAGCATCAGCCAGGACGAACAGACCCGGCTCGCGACCTTGTGGCGCCCCACCCTGGAACCCAACCCGGCGCCCTCTTCGCTCAGCGACCTGCCGGCCCTGAAAGCCCATGCGGCGGGCCTGCTCAAGAGCCATCTGCAACAGCACTATCCGCAGATCCAGGCCGCCCCCGACGACATCGTGGTGCATGTCTCCCATACCACCCACCACCTGAGTCCGGCCTGGCAAAGCCAGCCACCGGTCACCCGGATGCACCCGCGCAGCCTGTCGCTGACGGCCCTGGCACTAGAGAACATCAAGGGCACGCGCCTGGGCGAAACGGTCAGTTTCAAGGCGATCCTCATCAATCCGAACGGCACCCCGTCGAGCCTGACGGACAGCCAGGTCCGGGCTATCGTCCGGGCCGTGGATGCCCCCGGTAGCTACAAGACGCTGCTCGAACAGAAACTGCTCGGCCGGGACCAGGCGTCGGTGCGCACCGCCTGGATCGAAGGGCAACGCGCGCGGATGAAACTGCAGGCCTATGTCGCACGCCTGAGCGGGGACTTTCTCGACGCCAGGGGCAGTGCCCTGGAACGTGGCTACCGGCGCATCGAACACCTGCTCAAGCATCCGTCGGCCCAGCGCCGCCCGCTGCTGGACGGCTACAAGGTCCAGGCCAACTACCTGATGCTCGGCGGCACGGACGGGGCTCGCAACGGCATGAGTATCGACGAGGTGCTGGTGATCAGCAGCGACGATCCCGCCGGTCGCCTGCTGTTCTACACACCGCAATCTCCCGACGGCAAGGCCTGGCGCGAGCTGGCAGGCCTGTCGGCGATCGAAGCGCTGCTCAAGCAGCCGGAGTGGAAATCCTATTGCATCGCACGGGCCGCCCGGAACGAACAGTGGGATCCGGCCCGGCTGTTCACGCGCCAGTTTCCGCTGGTCCGCTACTTCCCCATCGAAGGCGACCTGTTCAGCACACTGTACGAGGCCAGGGCCCGGCACCTGATCAGCAGCGTCGAATACCTCGGGGCCAGCAACCAACGGGTGGACCATGAAACGCTCTGGTACTGGATCAATGTGAGCTGGCGCTTCGCGATCGAGGTCATCCTCGGCGCCTCGCCCTTGCAGCTCAGCCTGTGGATCTATGCGCTGCGTGGCCTGTACGGCATCGCCAATGTCGGCCAGGCCCTGGCCCTGGGGCACCACCAGGAAGCCACGGACGCCCTGGTCCAGGCCCTTCTTGACGCCGCGGCGCCCTTCCCGCTGCAAGCGATGAGACCCCTGTTGCTCAAGGCGCGGACGTGGCCCCTCGCCAGGGTTTCCCGCCTGGTCAAGACCCGCCGGGGCGGCCTGGACGGCTCCCGGCAACCGCTGCTGAGCGCCGAATCTTCCTCGGCGACATCGCTCAGGTCCCTGGCCTCGGAACTCCGGGACTACGAACTCAGCAGCGTGCCGGAACTGAACTACTACCGCGACGGACTCTTCGTCGACCGCACGGCACGCATGGACCAGTACGTGAAGCTGGAGGGCAAGTGGTACCGCACCGGTTCCCGTGGCGGCAAGCGCTACCTGCTCAAGGAACGCACCTGGACGGAAGATATCGAACTCGTGCGCGAGGGCAGTCATTGGCAACCCTTGCCCAGGACTCGCCTGTTGGGCGGCGCCCCCGAGGCGGTCGGCGCCGCACGTTATGAAATCCCGGCCACCTACCGGAACACCCTCGAAGGGCTGATTCGCACCTATAACAGAACGCTTGATCCCGGCTGGTTCGTTCCGACGGCTTCCGCGCTGGAGCGCCAGGCCGCCCCGAAGGTGCACTTCGCCTCAAGACGGTTGCTTGAAGACGCCCAAAGTTTCTTCGCTGAAAAACCGGCCCCCGTGGCCAAGACCCTGGCGACCGACCTGCTGGAAGCCGGGCTGGCGACACACCTGCTCGAACGTGCCTATCAGACCGGCAACGGCATCGTCCTCGGTGCCCCCTACTCGGCCAGGGCCGGCCGCAAGTTCCTGATCGACAACATGCGCTCGCTCGCCACGGAGCACCAGGTCAAGACCCTGTACCTGGAAAACCTCCTGACGGACTTCGATCAGGTTCACATCAACAACTTCCATCGCAGCGACGTCATGTCCCCACGCCTGAGGGAGACACTGAGACTGCAAGATCTCGAACACAGCATCGACCCGAGCGGCCCCTACGCCTTGCATGAGGTGCTTGACAGCGCCCGGGCCAATGGCATTCGCGTCCAGGCGATCGACTGCGCCGCAAGCTACCGCCAGGGCCTGCGCAGCTACCATCCGGATCGGGCCAGGACCCTGAAATACTATGCCCGCCAAGTCATCATTACGGACCAGCTACAGCAAGGCCCGCATCGCTGGATTGCCCTGAGCCAGGATTCACATGCCAGCGGCGTGCACGGCGAGGCGGGCCTGGCCGACCTGTTGGGGGCGGTCAACCTGCGGGCCGTCGATGTCGGCGGACAACCCCTGCCGCTACGCATACTGCGTGATCCGGGAGAGTTCACGCTGGGCAAATATGAACAGGATATTCAGCTGGTACAGGCCGATGCCAAGCTGGAAGTGAACGTGTCGCCCCGAGCGCTGATACAGGTACGCCAGCCCCACAGGAGACTGCTGACCCGACCAGGGGATTTCCTGCTCGAACAAGACGGCGATCAGTACACGGTCGTCTACCGGCCGGTCGATCCCCTGAGTGCCCGTCTGGTGGTGACGATGGAGCAGCCGGTGGTACGGACCCAACTTCCCGACAGTTCATCCTATGTATTTCATCTCGACGCCCCGCTGAACCTCAATATCCGCGGGATCCAATACAAAAGCATCGACGACCTGATATGGGGGCTCAAGCAGGGCAACATGAGGCAAGTGGTCGAGCTCAACAATGTCACCTACCTGCGCCAGCCCAGGCTCGACACCCATCCACAACTCAGCCACGCGGGCATGTTCACTGTCGAGAAGTCCCCGAATGGGCTGGTGCTGGTCAATCGCTCCAAGGATCGATCCCTGGCAACGACGATCATCCATACCGACAAGGGCACGGGCAAGTTCTATATCGAACATAAGCGCTGGGGATTCAGCGAGGCGCAACAGTTCAACAGTATCGACGAACTGTCCCAGGAGTTGGTCAGAGAGGTGGGGCTGACGCGCGTGGTGGAATCCACCGATCTCTGATTCACAACGCCCGATTCACAACGCCCGACTCACGCCGCCCTGGAGGTGCGGGCGGTGAACAGATAACCCGCGCCATGGACGGTGATGATCAGTTCCGGAGCGGCCGGGCTGTCATGCAGCTTGCGCCGCAGACGCCCGACCAGGACATCGATGGAGCGGTCGCTGGGCAGCCATTCGCGGTTGCGCAGTTGCTCCATCAACTGGTCGCGGCTCAGGGTGTGGCCGCCGTTGCGGATAAACACGTTGAGCAACTGGAACTCACCATGGCTGAGCAGGGTTTCACTGCCGTCGCAGGCCTTCAGGCGGCGACGGTCGGTGTCCAGGGTCCAGTCGGCGAAATGCTTGAGGTGCTCATTGGCCGGCGCCGTTGCCGGCGGGTCGGATTGCAGGCGACACACCCGGCGCGTCAGGTTGCGCGCACGGGACACCAGCTCGCGGGGATTGAGGGGCTTGATCAGGCAATCGTCGGCGCCACATTCCAGGCCGGCGATCCGCTCGGCCTCGTCGTTGTGCTCGCCGACCAGGAGGATGCCGACCTCCGAACGCTGCCGCCATTGGCGGGTCAGGGCCAGGCTGTCGACCCCGGGCAATTGCCTGTCGAGCAGCACCAGCGCCACCGGCAAGCGACTCAGGCAGGCCTCGGCCTGCTCGACGCCGTCGACACAGTGAACCTCATAGCCGTCCCGGCTCAGGCACGCCTGCCACTGCTCACGAACCAGCCGATCATCCTCGACGATCAGCACGCACGGCATCACCTTCATTACCTGGCTCCTTTTCGTGCCGCGAACGGCCGATTCTTGGAATTATGCGAAGCGGTAGGAATTTTCGAAGTACTGTAGCGCTTGCTGAACAGTTGATCAACAAGCCGCGATCAACGCAGAAAACGTCGATAACCGCCCATTTGCAGGCCATCGACCCAGGCCTCGCAGATCTGCACCCCCTCGGCCGGGGTGAACGTGGTCGGGTTGAGGCCGCATTCGAGCCACAGCCCGTCGAGCAGGGCACTCAGGCCGATGGCTGCCAGACCGCTGTCGAAACCGCTCCAGCCCTCCTCCTCCGCCAGCAGGGTCAGGGCATTGCCCATGATGGTGCGGTACTCGCCATAGGAGTGATCGTGGGCACGGTTGATCGCGTCGGCGGTTTTCACCGCGCCCCAGAAGGCCAGCCAGGCTTCGAGCAGCTCGGGATCGAGCATGCCTTCGGAAAACGATGCTTCGAAAAATGCCGACAGGTGCCGGCGGGCGCCACTGCCGGCGTTGGCCACCGACTGGCGCAGCAGGCTCATGACCTGTCCGGTGATATGCAGGTAGGCGTCGGCCACCAGTTCATCCTTGCCGGTGTAGTGGTGGCTGATCAGCCCCACCGACACCCCGGCCTCGGCGCAGATCTTGCGAATCGAGGTGCCGACAAAGCCGTACTTCTTCAGGCAGCGCAGGGTTGCCGCCACCAGGTTGGCCTTGCGCAACTCGGGGTCCATACGCAGAAAACGCGTTTCCTCGGCCATGGTGCTCCTGTCCTCTTCAACGTCGATGGCTGACTGTACAGCGTGCGGTCAGCGGATGGGATACAGCGCCTCGTCGAACTGTGCCAGGCGCGGGAAGACCAGGGGGCTGTCCTGGTCGAGGTTTTCCAGGCGCCGATGGTAACCGACGAGGAATTGTTCGCGGGCCTCGGCACTGATATAGGGCACGTGCCAGGCCACGTAGGGCGGCAGCACATCGAGCCCGACATAGGCCAGGGTGCCGCGCAGCAGCGGCCGCAGCATGTCTTCCAGGGGCCCGTGGATCGCGTCTTCGCCGAACATGTGCTCACGTCCGCCGAGGGTCACGGTGACCAGCGCCTGCTTGCCGGCCAGGCCGCCCTGGTCGTAGAAACGCTTGCCGCCGTAGCAGACCCCGGACACCAGCACGCGGTCGATCCAGCCCTTGAGGATCGCCGGCACCGAGAACCAGTAGATCGGGAAGTTGAGGATCAGCAAGTCGGCCCACAACAGCTTGTCCAGTTCCCCCTGGATGTCGGCGGCCAGGCTCCGGGTCTTGACCCCCAGGCGCTGTTCCAGGGCATAGACCAGGTAGTCGGGGTTGTCCCGGGCGGAGAAATCCTCGGCGCTGGCCACCGGGTTCCAGTGCATGGCGTAGAGGTCGGAAACCTGGACGTCATGGCCCTGGGCCTGCAGGGTCGTTACCGCCTGGTCGCGCAGGGCGGCGGTGAAGGATTGCGGTTCGGGGTGAGCGTGGACGATCAATACGTTCATGGGTATTCCTGACGGTCGAAAAAGAGTCACTTATCTTCAAAACACCACCACCTTGCAGGAACCGGCTTGCTGACGATGGCGGCCGATCAGCCGCTGCAAGTCTCACGGGCCCCATCGCCAGCAAGCCCGCTCCTACAAGGGTTGTGTTGCAAACGGAGCGGCGATGGAGGCCCTCTGCCGCAGGATGCGGTCCAGCCAATCCGGGTCCATTTCCGGCTCCGAGGAAAACAGCAGGCCGGTGTAGTCGCGATGTGGCGGCGTGAAAATCACGTCCCGGGCGCCGGCATCGACCACCTTCCCGCGCTGCATCACCACAACCTCATCGGCGATGGCCCGTACCGTCGCCACGTCGTGGGTGATGAACAGGTAGGACACGCCCAATTGCCGCTGCACCCGGTCGAGCAATTTGAGAATGCCCTCGGCCACCAGTTGATCGAGGGCCGAAGTCACTTCGTCGCAGATGATCAACCGCGGCTCGGCGGCCAGGGCCCGGGCAATGCAGATGCGCTGCTTCTGCCCGCCGGACAGCTCCGACGGCAGGCGCTCCATGAACTTGTCCGGGTCCAGCTCGATCATTTCCAGCAACTCGGCGACCCGCTGACGCAGGGCCTTGCCCTTGAGACCGAGGTAGAACGCCAGCGGACGACCGATGATGTCGACGATGCGCTGGCGCGGATTGAGCGCCGTATCGGGAATCTGGTAGATCATCTGGATGCTGCGCAGTTGTGCCTTGCTGCGGCGCCGGTAGTCCGCCGGCAATACCTCGCCGTCGAACAGCACCTGCCCGCTGGTGGGTTGCAGCAAGCCGGTGATCAGTCGCGCGGTGGTGCTCTTGCCGCTGCCGGACTCGCCGATCACCGCCAGGGTCTGGCCCTTGTACAACTGCATCGAGACATCGTGCAGCACCGGCTGGCTGCTGTAGCTGGCACTGGCATTGCGCACTTCGAGCAAGGGTGCGCCCTGCCCCGGTCGGGCCTTGGCCTCGGTGCGGAAGCAGCGCACCGCCCACAGCGACTGGGTGTAGGCCTGCTCCGGGGCACTGAGCATCTGCCGCGTCGGTGCTTCTTCCACCCGTTTGCCATGGCGCAGCACCATGATCCGGTCGGCCATCTGCGACACCACCGCCAGGTCGTGGGTGATGTAGATCGCCGCCATGCCCAGGCGCTTGACCGCATCGCGGATCGCCGCCAGCACTTCGATCTGGGTGGTCACGTCCAGGGCCGTGGTCGGTTCGTCGAAGACGATCAGGTCCGGCCGGCAGGCCATGGCCATGGCGGTCATCGCCCGCTGCAACTGGCCACCGGAAACCTGGTGCGGATAACGCCGGCCGATGGTTTCCGGCTCGGGCAGGCGCAGCAGCCGATACAGCTCGATGGCCTGGGCCTCGGCCTCGGCGCGGCTCATGCCGGCATTGATCACAGCTGTTTCCACATGCTGGTCGATCAGCCGATGTGCCGGGTTGAACGAGGCCGCCGCGCTCTGCGCCACATAGGCGATACGCTGGCCGCGCAACTTGCGCAGGGTTTCGGCCGAACAATGGAGCAGGTCCTGGCCGTCGAACTCGATGCTGCCACCGGTGATCCGGCAGCCGTCGCGGGTATAGCCCATGGCGGCCAGGCCCAGGGTCGACTTGCCCGCGCCGGACTCACCGATCAGGCCCAGCACCTCGCCCCGCGCCAGGCTCAGGTCGATACCCTGCACCAGGGGGTGCCAGGCCTCGTCGTAGTAACCTTCGATCTGCAGGTTGCGGATCTGCAACAGCGGTCGTTTGGGTTCACTCATGTTCAGCACTCCTTGAGCCCGCTGGATCGGTAGAGCATCCAGTCGACGACAAAATTGACCCCCACCGTGAGCAGGGCCACGGCCAGCGCGGGCAACAGCGGCGTGAGGTCGCCGAAGGTGATCAGCACGGCGTTGTCACGCACCATGCTGCCCCAGTCGGCGGTCGGCGGCTGGATACCCAGGCCGAGGAACGACAGCGCACTGATGAACAGGAAGACAAAGCAGAAGCGCAGGCCGAATTCGGCAATCAGCGGCGCGGCGGCATTGGGCAGGATTTCCCGCCGTACCAGCCACCACCAGCCTTCGCCGCGCAACCGCGCAGCCTCGACAAAGTCCTGCACCACCACGTTCATCGCCACGGCCCGCGCCAGGCGAAACACCCGCGTCGAATCGAGCAGGGCGATCACCAGCACCAGCGACGTCGCCGTGGTGCCGACCACACTGAGGATCAGCAAGGCGAAGATCAGTTGCGGGATGGCCATCAGGATATCCACGCAGCGCGACAGGCCCATGTCGACCCAACCGCCCTTGAGCGCCGCGACCAGCCCGGCCAGGCCGCCCAGGAGGAACGCCAGCACGGTGGTGACAAACGCGATACCGACGGTATTGCGCGCGCCATACAGCAGGCGGCTGAGCATGTCCCGGCCGAGATTGTCGGTACCCAGTGGGAACTGCGCGCCCCAGGCCGCGAAGCCCTCGCCCACCACCTCGGTCTCGCCATGGGGCGCCAGGTGCGGGGCGAGCAACGCCACCAGGACATACAGGACAATCACGCAGAATCCGAATTTCGCACTCCAGGGCGCGCGAACCAGCTCTTTGAACACGGCTTTCATGGATTACCCCTTCGGATGCATCAGGCGTGGGTTGCTGGCGATGGACAGCACATCGGCCAAGGTATTGAGCACGATGTAGGTCGCGGCGAAGATCAGGCTACAGGCCTGCACCACCGGGATATCGCGCTTGGCCACCGAGTCCACCAGCAACTGCCCCAGGCCGGGATAGACAAACACCACTTCGACCACCACCACGCCCACCACCAGGTACGCCAGGTTCAGGGCGATCACGTTGACGATCGGCGCCAGGGCATTGGGCAAGGCATGGCGGAAGATGATCCGGCCCTGGCTGATGCCCTTGAGCCGGGCCATTTCGATATAGGGACTGGCCAGCAGGTTGATCAGCGCGGCGCGGGTCATGCGCATCATCTGCGCGACCACCACCAGGCTCAGGGTCACCACCGGCAGCACCGAGCGCTCCAGCAGCAGGCCGAAGGAGGCGTCCGGCGGCAGGCTCGACAGGCTCGGCAACCAGCCCAGCTTCACCGAGAACAGCAGGATCAGCAGGTAGGCGACAAAGAACTCGGGGAACGACACGGCACTCAGGGCCACCGTATTGAGCAGCCGGTCGAACCAGGAGTTGCGATACAGCGCCGCGAGCATCCCCAGCAGCAAGGCCAGGGGCACCGAGAACAGCGCCGCCAGCCCGGCCAGGCAGAGGGTGTTGCCCAGGCGCGTGCCGACCAGTTCGGCGATGGGCCGCTGGTTGGCCAGCGATGCCCCCAGGTCGCCCTGGAGGATATGCCCGGCCCAGTGCAGGAAACGCCACAGCGGTGGCTGGTCAAGCCCCAGCTGGGTACGAAAGGCCGCCAGGGTTTCCGGAGTCGCCGACTGCCCGAGCATGGCCTGGGCGATGTCTCCCGGCAGCAGGCCCACCGCCAGGAAAATGATCACCGACACCGCGAACAGCGAGAACAGTCCCAGCGCCAGGCGCTGGGACAGCAGCTTGAGAATGCTCTTCATGCCCTGATCTCCCCACTCAGGCCTGCCACCAGCGCTCGATCAGCCGCAGGCCATCGAGTTCGCCATAGGGCGCGGTCAGCTCGCCATGGGCCACGCGGTTGGAGCGCGCGGCCACGGAGCTGGCGAACAGCGGAATGATCGCGCCGCAATCGTCGCGACAGATCGCCTGCATCTCGTTGTACATCTCGCGCCGCAAGGGCTCGTTGAGTTCGCCGCGGGCCTGGTTGAGCAGTTCGTTGAAGCGCCCGTTGTCCCAGTGCGACTCGTTCCACGCCGCGCCCTTGGCGTAACCGATGCTGAACATGCGGTCGGCGGTCAGGCTGCTGTACCAGAACGACGTGGTGAACGGCTGCTTGTTCCAGACATTGGAGAAGAAGCCGTCCGCCGGTTCGCGGACCACGTCGATATCGATGCCGGCCGCCCTCGCCTGTTCCTTGAACAGCACCGAGGCATCCACCGCGCCGGAATACGCCGCGTCGCTGGCCTGCAGGCGCACCTTGAGGGAGTCCAGGCCAGCCTTGCGCAGGTAGAACTTCGCCTGCTCGGGGTCGTATTTGCGTTGCGCCAACTGGGTATTGAGGAAGCGGCTGCCGGGCTGGATCGGATGGTCGTTGCCCACCGCGCCGTAGCCCTTGAGCACCGAGGCCAGCAGCGCCTCGCGGTCGATGCCGTGCTTCATCGCCAGGCGGATATCGTTGTTCTTGAACGGGTCGCTGTCGCAGAGCATCGGGAAGGTGTATTGCTGGGCGCCCTTGGTTTCCTCGATGACCATGTTCGGATTGCGCTTGAGCAGGCCGACGGTCTTCAAGTCGACCTTGTTGATCACATCGACCTGGCCGGTGATCAGCGCGTTGACCCGTGCGGCGCCATCGGAAATGCCGATCAGTTCGGCGCTGTCGAAGTGCGCACGACCGGCCTTCCAGTAGTCGCGGTTGCGCTCCAGGGCCATGCGCACGCCCGGCTCGAAGGATTTGATCCGATAGCCGCTGGTGCCGACTCCGGCACGCCAGTCGGCCAGGCCATCCTTGGCGGGCATGATCACCAGGTGATAGTCGGCGACCACATAGGGGAAATCGGCGTTGCCCGAACGCAGTTCGAAGGCGACGCTGTCGTTGCCGGCCGCCTTGACCGAAACCACTTCGCCGAGCACGGTCTTGGCCGCCGAGGTGGACTTCTCGCCCAGGTGGTGCTCGATGGAGGCCACCACGTCCTCCACGCCGAGGCTCTTGCCATTGTGGAAGGTCACCCCGGAGCGCAGCTTGAAGGTCCAGATCCGCGCATCCGGCGAAGACTCCCAGCTCTGCGCCAGTTCGGGAATGGCCGAGCCGTCGACGGCGATTTCCACCAGGGTGTTGTAGACCGCGGAGAAGCCGACAAAGGTGAAGGTGTCGCTCCAGGAGCCCGGATCGTAGGAGTCGGAAGTGCTGCCTCCGGCCAGCCCCAGGCGCAGGACACCACCCGCCCTGGGCGTGGCCTCGGCGGCCCAGGCGCTCAATGGAAAGCCCATGGACGCCGCCGCCCCGGCCAGCCCGGCCATGGCGCCGAGCTTGAGGAAGTCGCGGCGTTCCAGTTGGAAGCCCTGGGAGAGTTGATGAATCTTGTTGTTATTATCGCTCATCGAGTTGCCCCTGTTACGTTGCGGGAAAAGGGTTCGTTTGCTGACGCGGTATTAGAGGATGGCTACGGTCCTTGTGGGAGCTGGCTTGCTGGCGATGACGTCTGCCAGATCAGCGCAAGACTCACCGGCCTCATCGCTGGCAAGCCAGCTCCTACAGGGTTTGGCGTAACCTACAAAATCTGTGTTCGACGCCGTACTGCAGGAGCAGGGCTTGCCCGCGAAGAGGCGCGCAAGATCGCCCAAAGCCTCAAGCCAGACGAATCAACGCATCCACCGCCACCGCTCCCTCGGCATTGACCAGCAGTGGGTTCACATCCAGCTCCAGCAACCGTTCGGCGTTCTCGCAGGCGTAATCCGCCACCGCGCGAATCGCCTTGACCAGGGCCGGCATATCCACCGCCGGCCCCCCGCGAAAACCGTTGAGCAACGGCGCGCAACGCAAGCCCAGCAAAGCCTCGCGGATCGCCTGGTCGGTGGTCGGCAACAACAGGCTGCGACTGTCCTTGAGCAGTTCCACCAGAATGCCCCCGGCACCGATCACCAGCGCCAGGCCGAAACCGGTCTCGCGCTTGATGCCCACGATCAGTTCGGCCAGGGGTGGCGAGGCCATGCGTTCCAGTAGTACCTGATCGAAAACCAGCCCCGGTGCATGCCGGGCCAGGTTGCCGCGCAGGGTGTCGAGGGCGACCTGCAACGCCGCCTCGTCCTTCAGGTTGAGGGCGACGCCGCCGGCTTCGGTCTTGTGCGGCAGGTCGGCACTGACCACCTTGAGCACCAGCGGATAGCCCAGGCCGCGAGCCTCGACCAAAGCGTCCTGCGGGCGGCACAGGCGACCTTCGGGCAAGGGCAGACCGAACGGCCGCAAGGCCTGCTTGGACTGCCACTCATCCAGCAGGCGGCCTTCGCCGTCCTGTTCCTGCGGGCAGATCGGCGCCAGGGCCGACTCGCCACCGGCCAGCAGGGCATCGCGGCGGGCGCGGTAATGAGCGATCCGGCCCCAGGCCGCAAGACCGTCCTCGACCCCTTGCAAGGCTGCCACACCGTGGGCATGCAGGCGTTCACGGGCCACTGCCGGCAGCAGTTCGGGAAACGCCGAGGCGACAAATCCGGTCTTGCCGTGCCGCGCGAGCAACTGGCAATACAGCTCCAGCAGCAGGTCGCACTCCTTGCGCTCACCGGTAAACTCCGCCGGATAGTCGAGCACCAGCAGCGCCGCATCGGCCGGCGTGCGCAAGGCGGTTTCGAGCATCTGTTCGAGGGCTTCGCGATTGCCCCAGATCGCCGTGGTGAAATCCAGCGGATTGACCAGGTTGGCGTAGCTGGGCAGTACCTGCGCCAGTTCGGCACGCTGGCCGTCGTCGAGCCTGGGCAGGCTCAGGCCATTGCGTTCGGCATAGTCGGCGATCAGGCCGGCGTCGCCCCCCGAACAGGCCAGCCCGGTCAGGCTCGGTCCCGCCGGCAGGTTGCCGCAGGCCGCCGCTTTCAGGGTTTCCATGAAACTCACCGGCCCACTGACACGAATCACCCCGAGGCGTTCGAACAGGCTGTCATACAGCGCATCGGAGCCGGCCAGGGAACTGGTGTGACTCAATGCCAGCTCGGCACCGATCTGCGACACGCCGGTTTTCAGGGCGATCACCGGAATGCCTTTTTCCAGGGCCTTGTGGGCGGCGCGGGCAAAGCCGGGGACATTCTTCAGGCCTTCCAGGTGCAGGCCGATGGCCGTGACCCGTGGCTCGTCGAGCAGCACGTCCATCAGTTCCGCGACACCCAGCTGTGCCTGATTGCCCACCGAGGCCATATAGGCCAGCGGCAGGGATCGGTCGCTCATGGACAGGTTGTAGGCGAAGTTGCCGCTCTGGGTCAGCACCGCCACGCCCTTCTCCACCGTCTTGCCGCCATGGGCCACCGGCCACAGGGCGACATTGTGCAGGTAGTCGAGCAGGCCGTAGCAGTTGGGGCCGAGCAGCGCCATCTCACCGGCCGCCTGCAGCAGTTGCGCCTGCAGGGCCTGGCCCTCGGCGCCGGTTTCGGCGAAACCGGAGGCATAGCAGATCGCCCCGCCGGTGCCCCTGGCCGCCAGTTCGGCGACGCAGGTCAGCGTCAGCTCGCGGTTGGTGGCGATGAACACCGCATCGGGTGCGCACGGCAGGTCCGCCACCGAAGCCACGCAGGGAATCCCGTCGAGGCTGGCATTTTGCGGGTTGACCAGCCACATCTGGCCCTGGAAGCCGCCGTCGGCGCAGCGCTTGAGCGCCCGCGCCATGCTGCGCCCGCCGACAAACGCCAGGTGACGCGGCGCAAGCAGGCGCTTGAGGTTGTCTCTGATCGACATAATCCGCACTCCTGGTCCGATCAGCGCAGCAGCGGCCGCAGCAGCTCGCGGGAAATGATATGGCGCTGGATTTCCGAGGTGCCTTCCCAGATCCGCTCGATCCGCGCGTTGCGCCAGATCCGCTCCACCGGTCCTTCGTCCATCAGGCCCATGCCACCGAAAATCTGCACCGCTTCGTCGGCGGCGCGTCCCAGCACTTCGCTGGCAAACAGCTTGGCCATGCCGGCCTCGCCGTCGGTCATGGTGCCCTGGTCCATTTTCCAGGCGGTGTGCAGGGTCATCAGTTCGGCGGCGCGGATTTCCGTGGCCATGTCCGCCAGCTTGAAGGAGATGCCCTGGTAGGTACCGATGGGCTGGCCGAACTGCTTGCGGTCGGCGGCCCATTGCAGCGCCGCATCCAGTGCGCGCTGGGCCTGGCCGACACAGTTGGCGGCCACCATCACCCGCCCGGCGGTCAGCCAGGCATTGGCGACTTCCCAGCCCTTGCCGATTTCACCGAGCACCTTGGCCGCCGGGACCCGGCAATCGTCGAAGAAGATCTCACTGGTGTGATAACCCCGGTTGCTCACGCATTTCGGACCACGGCGGATGGTCATGCCGGGGGTGTCGCGATCCACCAGGAACGAGGTCACGGCATTGCGTTTGCGACCGTTGTGCTCGTAGGTATCGGTCACCGCGAAGACAATGGCGAAATCGGCATGGCCGGCGTGGCTGATGAAGTGCTTGCTGCCGTTGATCACGAAGTCATCGCCATCGCGTACCGCGCGGGTCTTGATCGCATTGGCATCGGAACCGGCGCCGGGTTCGGTGAGGGCGAAACAATCGACCTTTTCACCGCGTACGCACGGCAGCAGGTAGTCCTCGATCTGCGCTCCGGTACAGGCCATCAGGATTTTTGACGGCCGTGCGACAAACACGTGCAGGGCCCAGGACACCTTGGACAGCTCGCGTTCGATCAAGGCCTGGGACAGGTAGTCCAGGCCGCCGCCGCCGACTTCTTCCGGCATGTTGAAGGCGTAGAAACCGGCGGCAATGGCCTTGGCGCGAATCTGCGCGGCCAGCTCCGGCGGCACCGAGTCGGCACGATCGACGGCCTCTTCGTGGGGCAGCAGCTCTTTCTCGACGAAGCTGCGCACCGCGTCCACCAGCATGTCCTGCTCTTGGGTCAGTTGGAAATTCATGGGGTACCTGCTGTTCGGTTACTGGCCGATAAAATGGGGGACGCGTTTTTCCACGGCGGCTTGCAGGGCTTCGACGCCATCGCGGCTGCGGCCGCAGAGCAGACCGGCGGCCTGTTCGGCCTGGAGCTGCTCGGCCAGGCTGCGCTGGGCGCCATCGCGGATCAGCACCTTGGTCTGGGCAAAGGCGAAGGTCGGGCCCGCGGCCAGGCGGCTGGCCAACTCGGTGGCGCTGGCGGCCAATTGCTCGTCGGCACAGACCTCGCTCACCAGGCCGGTGGCCAGGGCACGCTCGGCGCCCCAGAGTTCATCGAGGAACAACAGGCGCTTGGCCTGTTCCGTACCGATCAGGCGCGGCAGGTGCCAGCTGGCACCGGCGTCCGGCGAATAGGCCATGCTGGTGTAGCCGGCCTTGAAGCGCGCCGATTGCGCGGCCAGGCGGAAATCGCAGCACAGCGTCAGGTCCATCCCGGCACCCACCGCCGTGCCGTTGATGGCGGCAATGGTCGGTTTGGCGAAGCCGTGCAGGCGATTCATCAGGACATGGGCGGTTTCGGTCCAGCCGTAGGTCTCGAGGATGCCGCGGCGCTCGGCATCGGCCCATTCGGCCAGGTCCGCTCCCGCACAGAAGCTGCGACCGCTGCCGGTCAGCAGCAGCACCCGGACCGCCGGGTCGGCTTCGAAGCGATCCAGCAGATCGATCAGTGCCTTGAGGGTGGGAATGTCCAGCGCGTTGCGTTGCTCGGGACGGTTGAGGGTAATCCGGGCAATGCCGGCCTCGACCGTGTCGAGCAGTGTCGGATGGGAGGTCATGCAGGGCCCTCGTCTTATTGTTTTTGAGCGTGAGGTGAAGCGCTGGGGTGATACTAAACAAGTGTTCAGTAAGACTGCAATCTCCCGGAAAAATCCACAGACGTGCGGGTTAAGAGGGCAAGCTGTTGATTGGAAAAGAGATTTAAAAGATTGGAGGCTGCGCTGCGGGCAAGTTGTTACATCTTCGAACAACTCCCGGAGTCGCGCGGTGAAGCTGAGATCGCTATCGCCAGCCAGCCGGCCGGCTCCCACAGGGGCCGGGTTCGACGATACGCCTGCGGTGGAACCCTGATCCTTGTGGGAGCCGGCATGCCGGCGATGGCGGCCGGGCCAACGCCAAAGGGATGCGGGATAATCAACGGAGCTGATATCAACTATGCCTGTGACGGCCTTACACCGCCGCCGGGCAATCTCTAGACTCGCCCACCTCACCTGTTCCAGAGCCTTGAAACCATGCCGACCCACTCCCACGCCGCGCCCGTGATGACCCGTGCCCTGGTGATGCTGTTCGCCTTCTGCTGCGGTGCCATCGTCGCCAACATCTACTACGCCCAGCCGATCATCGACCTGATCGCCCCGGACCTCGGCATCTCCGCCCACAGCGCCAGCCTGATCGTCTCCCTGACCCAGATCGGCTATGCCCTGGGCCTGTTTTTCCTGGTGCCCCTGGGTGACCTGCTGGAGAACCGCAAATTGATGCTCTGCACCGTGCTGGTCTCGGTGATCAGCCTGGTGGCGGCCGGACTGTCCCGACAGCCCGGCGTGTTCCTGGTGGTGTCGCTGCTGATCGGTTTCAGTTCGGTGTCGGTGCAGATCCTCGTGCCCCTGGCCGCGCACCTGGCCCCCGAGGAATCCCGCGGACGGGTGGTCGGCGCAATCATGGGCGGCCTGTTGCTGGGTATCCTGCTGGCCCGACCGCTGTCCAGCGTGATCGCCGACCACTTCGGCTGGCGCACGGTGTTTATCGCCGCCGCCGTGCTCATGCTGCTCATCATGCTGGTGATCCTGGTCACCATGCCCAAGCGCCAACCCAGCCACAGCGCGACCTACGGCCAGTTGCTGGCGTCGTTGGGGCACCTGTTCCGCCGGCAGCCGGTGCTGCGCCAGCGGGCGTTGTACCAGGGGCTGATGTTCGCCACGTTCAGCCTGTTCTGGACCGCCGTGCCGCTGGAGCTATCGCGGGTCCATGGCCTGTCGCAATCGGAAATCGCACTGTTTGCCCTGGTGGGCGCGATGGGCGCGATCGCCGCACCGATCGCCGGACGCCTAGCGGATGCCGGGCACACCCACCGGGCTTCCTGGCTGGCGATGCTGCTGGCGACGCTGAGCTTTGTCCCGGCGTTGATCCACCCGGCCTACAGCGTGATCGGCCTGGCGCTGACCGGCGTGCTGCTGGACTTCGCGGTGCAGATGAACATGGTGCTCGGCCAACGCTCCGTCTATGCCCTCGACGCCGCCAGTCGCGGTCGGCTCAACGCCCTGTACATGACCAGTATCTTTATCGGCGGCGCCATCGGTTCGGCCCTGGCCAGCACGCTGTACGAGCAAGGCGGCTGGCTGGCGATCATGGCGGTGGGCAGTGCCCTGCCGCTGCTGGCACTGCTGAGCTTCCTGATGGTTGCGCAACGACGCAAGCGGCAGCTGGCGGTGGCCTGAAACATCCCTGGTGATCTCGAGGGCCCCTCCGTCGGAATGCCCCTCCCACACTGACCAGGATGAAGACCCCCTTGGGGCTTGCATCGCTCTTGCGGCCGTCTTCGCGGGCAAGCCCGCTGCCACATTGTGGGAGCGGGCTTGCCCGCGAAGAGGCCACCACAGAACCCCATCCGCCTTGTATGATCTGCGCTTTGCCCACCACAAGGCGTGGATCATGACTGCAACGAAAGACCGGGTTCGCATCGTCGACAGCACCGTCCTCTCGGATGACTGGTACCTGCTGAAGAAAACCACCTTCGACTTCCTGCGCAGCGACGGCACCTGGCAGCGCCAGAGCCGCGAGACCTACGACCGCGGCAATGGCGCGACCATCCTGCTGTTCAACCGGGAAAAACAGACCGTGGTGCTGACCCGGCAATTCCGTTTCCCGGTATTCGTCAACGGCCACGACGGCATGCTGGTGGAAGCCGCCGCCGGCCTGCTGGAAAACGCCTCGCCCGAAGACCGCATCCGCGCCGAAGCCGAGGAGGAAACCGGCTACCGCGTGCAGAACGTGCAAAAGATCTTCGAAGCCTTCATGAGTCCCGGCTCGGTCACCGAGAAACTGCATTTCTTCCTCGGCGAATACGATGGCGACAGCAAGGTCGGCCACGGTGGCGGCCTGGAGGCCGAGGGCGAGGACCTGGAGGTCCTGGAGCTGTCCCTGGACGACGCGCTGCAGGCCGTCCGCGACGGCGAGATCGTCGACGCCAAGACCATCATGCTGTTGCAGTACGTGGCCTTGAACAAGACCCTCGAATCGCCACGCTGAACGCCACGCGCCGCAAGGACAACGCCCATGAGCAGGACCCGATACCCATGGCTCGGCATGCTGTGCGTGATGGCCGGCATGGGCCTGCGCGCCGTGCAGGCCGAACCGCTGCCGGTCGCGGCGGACGCCGGCATTCCGGCGTTTTACCTGTGGACCGACAAGCTGCCCGGCAAGCCCGGCCAGTTGCTGCGCACGGAGACACTGACGCCGCAACAGGGCCTGGCCGCAGCCGGCCAGAATATCCGTATCCTCTACACCTCGACCGACGGCGTCGGCAAGCCGCTGCCGAACGTTGTCTCCGGTGCGCTGTTCATCCCCAGGGGCACGCCGCCCAAGGGTGGCTGGCCACTGATGGCCTGGGCCCATGGCACCGTCGGCAGCGCTGACGTCTGCGCACCGTCGCTGACCCGGCGCAGCGAGCGCGACAGGCACTATCTCGATCACTGGCTGGCGCAGGGCTATGCGATCGTCGCCACCGACTACCAGGGCCTCGGAACTCCCGGCCCGCATCCCTACGGACTGACCCGCCCGCTGGCCTACAACACCCTCGACAGTATCCGCGCCGTGGCCCACGGCGACTTCCAACTGTCGACCCGGGTCGTCGTGTTCGGCCAGTCCCAGGGCGGTCGCGCGGCATTCGCCACGGCGGTCTACGCCAGTACCTATGCCCCGGACCTCGATATCGTCGGCGTCGTGGCAACCGGCACACCCTACGCCGCCGTGCACCAGCGTGCCGCCGACCGCGAGCGGAGCAACGCCCACGGCTCGGTGGTACCGACCTTCGCCTACAACCTGTTGCGACTCGACACGGCGAGATTGCTCGACCCGTCGTTTGTGCCGAGCGACTACCTGAGCGAACAGGCGATCCCGACCTACGAACTGAGCCAGCGCGGATGCCTGCACGAGATCGAGCAGCAAGTCATGGCGAACCAGCTCACCTTCGACAACAGCTTCAAGCGTTCGCCAAGGGCGGCTTTCGCGGCGGTGACCCGGGCAGCGGCCTATCCGACGCTGAAGTCGGACATCCCGGTCTTTATCGGCACCGGCGGCCAGGACCGCGATGTCTTCGTACCGGATCAGAAGGCGCTGGTCAGGGACGCCTGCGCCGCCGGTGACCGCATCGAATGGCACCTGTATCCGCAACTCGACCATTCGGCGACCGTCAACGGCTCGCTGCCCGACTCGACCCGGTTCGTGGCCAAAGCCTTTGCCGGCGAATGGATCGCCGGCAATTGCCCCTCCCCGGTATCGCGGCCTTGAACCGATCAGGCAACCGGTGAATACGGCAGGGCCCGCTTGTGCGCCGTGCGGGCGTAGGCCGCCTCGATGATCGCGCTGGCCTGCGCCGACACCGGTTGCCCCAGCAGGTAGGCGTCGATCTCGGCATAGGTACAGCCATAGGCGACTTCGTCCGGCTTGCCGGGCGCCAGTTCCTCCAGATCGGCGGTCGGTGCCTTGTACACCAGTTGCTCCGGTGCCCCCAGGGCCGAAGCCAGGCGCCGTACCTGGCCCTTGGTCAGGCCGGACAAGGGTGCCAGGTCGCAGGCACCGTCGCCGAACTTGGTGAAGAAGCCCATCAGAGCCTCGGCGGCGTGATCGGTGCCCACCACCAGCCCGTTGACGAAGTTGGCGAGCGCATACTGGGTCATCATCCGTGCCCTGGCCTTGACGTTGCCCTTGACGAAATCCACCTGCGCCGGCGTTGCTTGCAGGCCCTCGACGTCAAGGCTGCCCATCAGGCCTTCCACGCAGGCCGAGATATTCGCGGCACTGGTCTGGTCGGGGCGGATAAACGCCAGGGACGCCTGGGCATCGCCCTCATCCGCCTGGGTCCGGTACGGCAGGCGCATCGCGATAAAGCGCGCCTTTCCGCCCTCCTCGCGCAACTGCTCGACCGCCAGCTGGCACAGCCGCCCGGCCGTCAGCGAGTCGACGCCACCGCTGATCCCCAGCACCAGTGCCTGGCAACCGGACTGCTTCAACGTGGCCTTGATAAAATCGATACGACGGCTCAGTTCGACGGCTTCGTCGCCTGGCGCCAATTGCCGGTTCACCCCCAGCGCCATGGCAATACGATCCTGATTCGTGGTCCCCATCTCACACCTCCAGTTGCTGGTTGATTTCAGTCACGTTGAATACCTGCGCCGCGTAACGCAGGAACGACGGGTCTTCACAGACGTTCTTCACCGGGTCATCGGAAAACTTCACCACCGGTTCGCCGTGGACCCGCACCAGTTTCATCACGATGCTCAAGGGTTCGACCCCATCGACATCGCAGGCCAGGCTGGTGCCCATGCCGAAACCGAAGCGGGCCTTGCCGCGGATATGGCGCAGGATCGGCAGGCATTTCTCGAAGTTCAGGCCATCGGAAAACATCAGGTCCTTGGTCATCGGATCGATCCCCAACTGTGCATAACGCGCCAATACCTTGTCGGCCCAGACAATCGGATCGCCCGAGTCCTGGCGCAGGCCGTCATAGAGCTTGGCGAAATACAGGTCGAAATCCTTGAGGAAGAAATCGGTGCTGATGCAGTCGGTCAGGGCGATGCCGAGACGCCCGCGGTATTCGCGTACCCAGTTCTCCAGCGCCGCATTCTGGCTTTCCCGCAGGCGCCCCAGTTGCTGGTGCACCATCAGCCATTGGTGGGCCATGGTGCCGATCAGCGGAAGGTCGAATTCATAGGCCAGGTGCGCATTGCTGGTGCCGACGAACACACCGGGGAAATCGCGCCGCATGATATCCACCACCTCACGCTGGGCACGGAAGGACAGCCGGCGACGGGTCGAGAAGTCCGAGACCCGCAGGTCGGCCAGTTCCTCGCGGCTGAGGTTTTTCTCCAGCCACTCGAACTTCTGGTAGAGCTTGCGGCTGACATCTTCCAACGCCACGTCCGGGTATCTGTCGCGATTGCGCAATTCGCTGACCAGGGCCAGCACCGGCTGTTCGAACATGATGCAGTGCAACATCGGGCCACGGACACGGATGCTCAACTGGCCATCGACTTCACTGACGTGGATGTAGCGCAGGTTGAAGCGGAACAGGCCGAGGAACTGCTCGAAGTCTGCCGTCAGGTATTCGCGAAAGCGCCGGTTGAACAGGAAACGCAGCTCGCCTTCGCGCATCTGCAGGCCGGCGAGTTTCTCCAGTTCGTTGCGCAGTTCGGGAATCAGGTGGCCGAGTTTTTCCCGGGAGCGCACGATGAACTGATACTCCACCTCGACGTTGGGGTGCTGGTGCAGCACTCCCTGCATCATGGTGAAGGTGTAGTAGTCGGTGTCCAGCAGTCCCTGGATGATGCCGCCTTCGCGGTTGAATGCACTTTCCATGACTTACTCCTTGTGGCCGGCCGCATGGGCCAGTTGTTCGCGACTGTTGACGACCTCGATACGTGCCTGCTGCAGGTCGTGGACCGCCTGCTGTGCACCGTCGGCACTGAGGGCACGACAGGCCGGCAGGTAGACGATGACCTTGAACCCCGCCCCCGCTAGTTGCAGCGCCGTGGTCTTGACGCAGAAGTCCAGCGCCAGCCCGCCGACGATCACCTGGCGGACCTGCCGGGCATCGAGGTACTCGATCACCCCCGTGGACAGCTTGTGCTGCAGGTCATGAAAGCACGCGCCATAGGGGTGCAGCGCAGGCTCCACGCCCTTCCAGACGAAATAGTCGTAGTCCTGGGGCTCGGGCAGCTCATCGAGCAGCGTGAAGCCCGGGGTGCCGGGAACGCAGTGGCTGACCCAGGTCAGGTCGGCGTGCGCAAGGCCGGTGGGCTTGAGCATCTGTGCGTGGGAGTCGACCACCCAGGGCGCCTGGGGACTGTGGGCGTCCTTGCTGCCGACACGGACGTCGGCCAGCGAGGCCATGAAGTTCAGCTCCGCACCGATCAGGTGGCCGCCAACCACCGGCAGTTCATCCGGGCAGAGCGGCGTGAAGCCCTTCTGGGCATCGACATCGAAGGTGGCGGTCTTGATCACTTGAGCGTTCATGGTGGGTTCTCCCTTTGCGATGAAACAAAGGTACATGTCATGTACTTTCAAATCAAGCGACGTAGCGAAAATTCTTTTCGATCTCTACCAGTAAGCAATCAATTCGAAAGAACGCCCCTTGCAACACGAGTACATGACGAGTACTTTAAAAACAAAGGAGACCCATCATGTACGAACTCGCAATCTACGGCGGCGCCTTCAATCCTCCCCACGCCGGTCATGCCCAGGTGATGATCGAAGCATCCCGCCATGCCCGCTCGGTATGGGTGGTGCCCTCCTTCAGGCATCCCCACGGCAAGCGCATGGCCGACTACGAACGGCGCCTGGGCTGGCTGCGGGGGATCGTCGACCAGGTCCGTCCGCACTGCTCGTCGGCGATTTCGGTGTGCCGGATCGAGGAACAACTGGCTCGACACACCGAGGCGCCGATCTACAGCTACGAACTGCTCTGCGCCCTGGCGCAAATGACCGGGCTGCCGACGCACCGGATCGCCCTGGTGGTCGGCTACGACGTCGCCGCGCAACTGCCGGACTTCCATCTGGGCGCGCAATTGCTCGACCGTTTTTCGGTGCTCTGCGTGGAGGAACAGGCCGGAGTGCGCAGCACCTTGCTGCGTGAACGCCTGGCCCTGGGTGAAACAGTGCCCGCCCACTGGATGGCACCGGGGATGGATCCGGTAGACTACGGGCTCTATGCCGCACACAGGACTTGATATGCCGGACCGTACACCCAGCGCGCCGAAGAAAAGCGATTACCTGCACACCGTCGACCTGTGTGTGCTCTTCTACTGTCGCGATTCCCAGAGCCTGCAGATCCTCCTGCACAAACGCGAGGCCGAGCCCTTCCAGGGTCACTGGGCCCTGCCCGGCCTGGTGGTCAACGGCGCGGTGCCCGACCTGACCCTGGATGACGCGGTGGAACGCCTGCGGGCCAGCGACAAGGTCAACCTAACGCTGGCCTGGATCGAACAGGTCGGTACCGTCGGCGATGCCTTTCGCGATCCACGCTGCTGGTCATCCTCGACCTTCTACCTGGCCATCGTCGCGCAACCGCCGGGCCTCAACGAACATCAGGCCTGGTTCGCCCTCGACAGCGTCGCCAACGGCTCGGTGCGCCTGCCCTTCGATCACAATGCGCTGGTGGCGGCGACACAGGAACGACTGCTGTCCAAGTCGCTGTACAGCAGCCTGCCGCTGATGTTTCTCGGTCCCGAGTTCAGTGCCCCGGAGGCTACCGCGATCTTTTCCCGGGTGCTGGCGCGGCCGGTGCTCAAGACCAGTACCCGGCAACGCCTGCTGAAGATGAGCGAAGCCGGTCATCTGCGCGAAACCGGGCGCAAGAAGCAGGGAGACGGCGGCCGTCCGCAAGCCACCCTGGAAAACCTGAAACCCGACGCGCTCTATCTGTTCGACCGCTGTTTTCTGGAGTAACGCCCCGCATGAAGCCCGATACCGAATCCGAATGCCTGCTGCACACCCCTTACTTCGATGTGGTCAGGCAGCGTGGTTATTTCATCGTCAAGGAACCCCAGGCCGTCAACGGCGTGGTCGCGATACCCGTCCTGCCGGACGGACGCCTGATGCTGGCGGTCCTGCAACGCCGGGCCATCGGCGCGCAATCCATCGAGTTCCCCCGGGGTGCCATCGACCACGGCGAGACCGCCAGCGATGCCGCCGCCCGCGAGTTGCTGGAGGAGACCGGCTGGCCCGCACTGAAAGTCACGGACCTGGGCCTGCTGCACAGCAATACCTCGCTGATCGCCAGCGCGGTCGCCGTATGCCGGGTGGACATTGACGGCGAAGCCGTGGAAAGCACCGATGGCGAGGTCGACAAGGTGCTGTTCGCCACCCTGGCGGAACTCAAGGCGATGATCGCCGCCGGCCGGATCACCGATGGCCATACCCTGTCGGCGACCATGATGCTGATCGCCCACGGGGAGACTTCCCCCCTGTAGGCCCTCGCGCCCGGCCCATTCCCTTCCCGCCCGGCATGCCTGCCATGCCGGTGCCTCCATCATTGCCGTCGATGGTCACCATCGACCCAATGAAGTTCTCTTAAAAATCCAGCGGCGTAACCTTTGCTCCATACCCAACGCATAACACCCGGAGCACACCACCATGAAACGCCAACTCTTTCTCGGTCTCGCCTTCTCGGTACTGGCAGTCAACGCTTTCGCCGCAACTTCGGCTCAACCCCTGGCCGCCCACGCTCAGCAGGCCGTCGCTGAAGGCGGTTCTGACCGTCTGCTCGAACGCC
>NZ_JACAOR010000014.1:0-457575 GCF_013386115.1 Pseudomonas gingeri | reverse complement strand
AAGGTGGTTCCGACCGTCTGCTTGAACGCCGCGTTGCCGAAGGTGGCTCTGACCGTCTGCTCGAACGTCGCGTTGCCGAAGGTGGTTCCGATCGCCTGCTCGAACGCCGTGTCGCCGAAGGTGGCTCCGATCGTCTGCTCGAACGCCGTGTCGCCGAAGGTGGCTCCGATCGTCTGCTCGAACGTCGTGTCGCCGAAGGTGGTTCCGATCGTCTGCTCGAACGCCGCGTTGCCGAAGGTGGTTCCGATCGTCTGATCCAGAATCGTGCATGAGTTGCTTCGCTGCGGTACCCAGCCAAAAGCCCGGCCTTGTCAGCCGGGCTTTTTCTTTGGGCGAGATACTGAATTTTCAGCCTTGCGAAGCCCGCGCCATGCAGCGCTGGCGGCGCTCGTCGACGCGCCTGGCGAACCAGGCGGTGGTCAGGCTGCGGGTGATCTTCGGGCTTTCCAGGGTGATGCCCGGCAGGACCGCCCGCGGCAGTGGCTTGCCGGCATTTTTCTCCGCCAGGGCGAAGACCTTCGCATAGACCTCGGTGCCTTCGAACGCCAGGCTGTCGCCCTGCTCCAGCTGGCTGCGAATGCTCGGATTGCGCAGGCCCAACTGTTTGCCGAGCGAGCGTACCGCCAGCTCCGTGGCGCCGGGCAGTAGTGCGCCGTGGTTGATCAGGTCGCCGTCGAGCGCCAGCCTGATCCCCGAGGCACGACTGAGCGCACTCTGGAACGCGGCATTGCGGCTGGCATACCGGCCGGCATTGAAATCGGCGAAGCGGTAGATCGATTCGGGGTAACTGACCGGGTAATCGAGCAAATGCACGATGCCGAAGTAAATGCCACCGCGCCGACTGAACACTTCATGACGGATAGAACCTTCGACGGTATAGGGATAACCCCGTGCCTGCTTTTCGGCAAAGGCGATACTGACCTGCATGGGACCGGCCGTGTGCACCGGATTGAAACCACCGAACAAGGTCCGTCCCAGCGGCACCCGGCCGATAAAGTCATCGAAGATCAGGCTGAGGTCCTTTTCCGTCCGGGCACTGTTCAACCGCTCGCTGTAGCTCTTGCCCGTGGACGAACTCAACTGCAAGGCGGCGCTGACCAGCAGGCTGGGCACATGGATCTTGGCCGCCCGGCGGTCGATCTCCTGCCGGGCGATCCTGCCCATGCCCGGTACCGGCGGATCGACCTGGAAATTCGACTCCTGCTCGGTCACCGCCAGCACCGAACAGAGGTTCTCGGTGGTCGGCGCCAGGCCCCGGCTGGTGAAGGCGACCTGGATATCGGCGGCCCAGTCGGCACGGTCCGCGATCTTCGCCGGCAACAGCCGGAGGATATCCGCCCGCACTTGCGCCGGGCTGCTTGGCACGGGCTCCTGCGCAGACCGGGAACCACAACCGGCGAGCAACAGCAGGACGGCGATCAGGGAGAGTCGTATGATTGGCATGGGTTCCCGGGAAATGGATGACGCATTGCTGTGCGAATGCCTGTGCGAATAATTGTCTACTATCGACACCGCGAAGTGACCGGCTGTTCCAGCCGCCAGAACACCTTGCGCCGATTACCCGCCTGGATGCAACGCTTGCCACCTCACTGACCACAGGCCGATTGAATGGACCGTTTTCATGCCATGCGCACCTTTGTGCGAGTGGTCGATAGCCAGGGCTTTTCCCGCGCAGCACAGGCCCTGTCGTTGCCACGCTCCTCCGTGACCAGCCTGGTCAAGCAACTGGAGGCGCACCTGGGGTTTGCCCTGCTGCAACGCACGACACGCAGCTTGAGCCTGACCGACCGGGGCGAACAGTACTACCGGCACTGCATGCAATGGCTCGCCCAGCTGGATGCATTCGAGGAGCAGTTGCGCGACACCGGTGCCGCCCCCCGCGGACGCGTGCGTATCGATATGACCGCAGCCCTGGCCAGGGCCCTGGTATGGCCACGACTCAAGGGCTTTCAGCAGCGTTTCCCGGAAATCGAGCTGATCCTCAGTTTGAGCGACAAACCCATCGACATGGTCGGTGAAGGCGTCGACTGCGTGATACGCAGCGGGCAACTGCCCGACTCGAGCCTGATCGCCAAGCCCCTCGGCGCCCTGCAATGGATCACCTGCGCGGCCACGACCTACCTCGACGGCCATGGCATACCACAGGTGCCCGAGGACCTGTCGCAGCACCGGATCATCAACTACCAGGCGGCACTGACCGGACGACCGAGAGCCTGGCAGTTTCAACAGGAGCAGCAGACCCGCTCGGTGGACTTCGCCGGGCAGCTGTGCGTGAACGACACCGAAGCCTACCTGCATTGCGCACTGGAAGGCCTCGGCCTGGTCCAACTGAGCGAATTCCTCGCCCGCCCCTACCTGCAAAGCGGACGCTTACGCGAGGTGCTCGCGGCGTTCAGAACCCCACCGGTACCGGTCTCCGTGCTTTTTGCCCAGGGCCGGAACCTGCCCCAGGCGACCCGGGTGTTTATCGCCTGGCTGGAGGAACAGGTCGAACGCACCCCTTTGTTCATTCAAACCTGAAGACCGTCCAGGCGTGGCAGCAAAGAGCGGCGGACAAAATCCTCGTAACGCACGGTGCCCGTGGTTTTGCTGCTACGCGGCTGGCGTGCGCGAATCAGGCCGCCGTTAATGGCTACGACCACTTCACACATCAAACCGATAATGCTGTCCGAGGCGCCGGCAGCCAACAGCCCGTCAACGAAAGCCTGCTCGCTGATCTGGCGGAACTCCAGGTCGGGACGCCCTATCACCTGACCGATCCGCCGGGTGGCTTCGCCCAGGCAAAGATCCTCATGGCCTTGCAGTTCCAGGGCCTGCTGTCCGCTGAAGTCCAGCCGCAGCAACTGCTCGACGGCCGCCTCGACGATATCGTCAATGGCCACCAGCGGCATCCGCACCTCGGGATCGAACGGACTGAGCACCACCTTTTCGGCCAGGATCGAATCGGCGAAGGACAAGGTGTTCTCCATGAAATAGCCCGCTCGCAGGTTCAGCACATTCAGGCCTGAATGTGCTGCCAGGCGCCGCTCCAGGACGTGCAGCCCGGCCACCGGACCATTGCCTGAGGGCAGGTCGGCGCCCCAACTGCTCAGGACCACCGCATGGGTCACCGGGGACTGCAGCAGCGCCGCCGAGAGTGCACGGGTGACGCTGTCCTGGAAAGCCCGGAAGTCCGGGCTGTCGATAACGTAGTTAGGCTGCAGCATGATCCAGGCCGCCTTCGCGCCCTGAAAGGCCCGGGCCAGTGCCAACGCATCCGTGGGCTCGGCCACGCTGGCTTCGGCACCGAGGTCGACAAACCCTTGCAGGCGCTCGGCACTGCGACCGATCACCCGCACGGGCTGGCCCGCCGCCAGCAGACGGCGGGCGATCTGGCTACCTGTACGGCTGGTTGCTCCGGTGATGACATACATGACTTGACCCTCTGAGTAATGAGGGGCACAGCCTAACGCCACCAGGCCTGTCGATTGTTCGCCTGCCGTGAACACACAAACCGGGCAACGGCGATGCAACGTCAACGCGATTCAGATTCCGTCGCGGGCGATGTCCATCGCGAAGTAAGTCAGGATGATATCTGCGCCCGCGCGCTTGATCGCTCCGAGGCTTTCGCGAACCACGCGATGTTCGTCGATGGCCCCGGCCAGGGCGCCGAACTTGATCATCGCGTACTCGCCACTGACCTGATACGCCGCCAGCGGCAGGCGCGAGGCTTCGCGGACATCGCGGATGATGTCGAGGTAGGCCCCGGCCGGCTTGACCATCAGCGCATCGGCGCCTTCCTGTTCGTCCAGCAGTGACTCACGCACCGCTTCGCGACGGTTCATCGGGTTCATCTGGTAGGCCTTGCGATCGCCCTTGAGCGCTGTGCCGCCGGCTTCGCGAAACGGCCCGTAGAGCGCCGAGGCGAACTTGGTCGAGTACGCCATGATCGAGGTGTCGATAAAGCCGGCGGCATCCAGGGCGCTACGAATCGCCCGGACCTGGCCGTCCATGGCCGCGGACGGCGAGATGAAATCCGCCCCCGCCTGCGCCGCCACCACCGCCTGGCGCCCGAGGTTTTCCAGGGTTGCATCGTTGTCGACCGCATCGCCGTGCATCACGCCGCAATGGCCGTGTGAGGTGTACTCGCAGAAACAGGTATCGGACATCACCACCATTTCCGGAGCCGTGTCCTTGCAGATCCGCGCCATGCGCGCCACCAGGCCCTGCTCGTTCCAGGTATCGCTGCCGGTTGCGTCCAGATGATGGGACACGCCGAACGTCATCACCGACTTGATCCCGGCCCGGGCGTAGCGCTCGATCTCGCTCGCCAGCTTCTTCTCCGGAATGCGCATCACCCCGGGCATGCTGGTGATGGGCACGAAATCGTCGATGCCCTCCTCGACGAAAATCGGCAGGACCAGATCGTTGAGGCTGAACTCGGTTTCCTGGAACAGGCCGCGCAGGCTTTCGTTTCGGCGCAGTCGACGCAGACGCGTGGTCGGAAATAGCTGGGACATCGTGTTTCCTGAGGCAGACGGTTTCAGAAGCCGCCGAGCTTAGGGCAGTACCCCACCGTTTTACATGGGCAGATCGAAAAATCTCTGTTGCGCAGGCTGTAACAGTGCGCCGACCAGCAAACACAAGGGTTATCCCCTAAAACCCGGTAAAACCAGGACCAGCCGGTCATATTTCGTCCATTTGGCCCTTTTCCAATGTTGTAGGAAATTGCCGATTTGCAATATGTAGTGCTTGAAAATATTCACTACAAAATGATTGACGCCCGCTTTGCACACTTGCATGATGGACCTGCCTCCCCGATCGGGAGCGCTGCAAAAGCTGTTGTTACAACAGGCTCGACAAGCCGTCGAGCTGTTCCGGATCTGTACTGCCCACAAGGCAGATTGATGAAGCTGACCTGTCGTGATCGCCTCAACGGGCGAGAAACACCGGCCTAACGTCCTCAAAATGCTTGTGGCTGACTTCGTTACTGTCGTCGGCGCCGTTCAAGGATTGCGCTGCTGTTTCTTCTCGTTGGAACGTTGCCGTTGAAACCCCGTGTAGCAGGGTTTCACCCGCGCTACACGATCACACCAGGGCTGGCGCCATGCTTCACGGACACCACTGTCCGCGCAGGGCACCGCAGCAATTCGCCGTCTTGGCAACGATGCACACGTAAACCAGACAGATTAACGAGTGGTCAAAGGGGCTTTAACATGAATCTGAACAATCAACCGACTATCGATGAACTGGCTCGACTGTTCGCATCGCGCAAGGACAGCCACGACGACCATATCCTCTGGATCAACCAGGCCGGGGATGTCCGGCTCGACGCCCGCTCGCCCTACACCGATGAGCGCGCCTTCACCCAGGCCCGGCCCGAGCTGTTCGCCTGCCTCAGGATGTACCGTCGCGGCCAGGGCTACGTCGGCAAGAAAGCCGCAGCGGACAAGGACTTCATGGGCCGTGTCCTGCAAGCACTGAACGCCGAATGGGCTTCCCACCTGGCCCTGGCGAAGAGCGCCTGACAGCTCGCTGCCAGCGAGCAGCGCACTGGATGAATCACACAGAACCCGGCGATTGCCGGGTTCTGTGTTTCTGCCAGTCCGTCCCGGTCCTCGACCGCGCACCACTGCCTTGGAAAATCCAGGAGCCTGCTGGATTTGTCCAAGTTCCGCCGCCCCTGCTCCTCCAGACTTGAGTCATGGCCAGCAAGCCTTCGCCAATGAAGACGGCCCGATTTCCACGAGGAGAAAGACCATGAGCGATTATGTATTCGCCCCCCACGCCATCCCATCCCTGGCCGTCGAAGGCGAGTCGGCACGTTTTCCGATCCGCCGGGTGTTCTGTGTCGGCCGCAACTACTCCGAACATACCCGGGAAATGGGCCATGATCCCGACCGCGAACCGCCGTTCTTTTTCATGAAGCCCGCCGATGCGGTGGTGCCTGCCACCGGCGTGATCGCCTACCCGCCCCTGACCCGGGAACTGCACCACGAAATCGAACTGGTGGTGGCTATCGGCGAGGGCGGCACGGCGATCGACCCGGCCAACGCACTCGCCCATGTCTGGGGCTACGGCGTTGGCCTCGACCTGACCCGCCGGGACATCCAGACCGAAGCCAAGAAACTCGGCCGGCCCTGGGACTGGGGCAAGGGCTTCGACCAGTCGGCCCCCTGCACCGCCTTGCGCCGGGCCTCGACACTGGGCCATCCGGACAGCGGTGCCATCTGGCTGAAGGTCAATGATGTCGAGCGCCAGCGCGGCGACCTGGCGGACCAGATCTGGTCGGTCCGCGACGTGATCAGCCATGTGTCGCATTCGGTCGAGCTGCAGGCCGGCGACCTGATCTTCACCGGCACGCCGGCGGGCATCGGCGCACTGGTGGCGGGCGACCGGATCAGCGCGGGGATCGAGGGTATCGCCAGCTTCGAGTTGACCATCGGCCAGCGCTGATTGGCGGCCCGCGCGTCGCCGGCGCAATCATCCAGGCCGTCGGCGATGCCACCCCTGATCACAACAGCAGGAGCAAGTCCAAGTAAAAGCAGCGCTATCTGGCTGATACGTGTTTACGAAGCTCGTCAGCGAAAAAGCTAACCGCCGCGGAGAACTCGCCCGTGCTCTGCCTGAGCTCGATGGTGACGTTACCCAATGGAGGCAGTGAGCCGCTGTCAGTATCCAGGATCTGCCAGGTTGGTTGAATCAACGGAGCCGAGGTGGCGGCAATCGCCAAACTGCTGTCGACAGCCAGCCGTACCCCTGTCACACCTGTGCATTCGAACACGATCTCATAATCGAGTTGACACCCACTGAGCGCAGAAAGGATCTGACGCCGGTATCCGCAACCATGCGGATACAACGCAAGGGGAATAGGCGCAGTGAGATCGACTTGCAGGCCGGCAGCACCGACCCACTGCAATTGGTCGCTGCGGAGAATCTCACCCTTTCCGTCCGCACTTCGCTGGGTTACCAGCGCCAGATCCAACTCATCATTCTCCAAGGCCGTGAAGAGATTCTGACTAATGTCATTGCGAATCTTGAGGTTCACCCGGGGGTAACGCTGCGTGAACTGCTGCAAGACAGGCGGCAGAAAGGCACTGGCGTAGTCATCGGGAATGCCAAAGCGCACGGTGCCAGCGACCTCTCCTTTGACGAAGAAATCCATCGCTTCGTCGCTCAGCGCCAGCATCTTGCGAGCGTACTGGAGCATCCGCTCACCGTGACTCGTGAGTTCGGCCGTCTGGTGACCTCGATTGATCAACCGCTCACCGACGAGCTCTTCAAGCTTCTTCAGCTGAATACTGACGGCGGCTTGGGTTTTGTGAAGTCGCTGTGAAGCCACCGAGATGTTTTTGCATTCAGCAATGGTCTTGAAGCTATACAGCAATGCAAGGTCGAGATGACGCACTGAATCTTCCTCGCGCAGGGCGGCACAGAGATCACAGCAGTCAATATTGCGAAAGCTGTGAATTGTATTAGGCAAGCAAAAAACGGGCTCTGTCAAACGACCTTGCACTTCGCAGGGAGCCATCAGCAGCCAGCCACCTCAGTTTAAATAGTTTTTATACCAGGCATATTTTTTATTAAGTATCCATCGAGCGCAGCGCTGGATAAATTGACTTCGTCATCTGTCACGTGAGCTTTCTTCTCGTCAGTGACTATTGAATAGCCATGGCTGAGTGCATTGGAGAAGAATAATGAAAGCCGAGTTTGACTATGTGATCGCAGGCGCCGGTTCTGCGGGCTGCGTGCTCGCACGTCGACTTTCCGATGCGGGATTTCAGGTATTGTTATTGGAAACGGGTCCTTCCGATAAATCGTGGATCATTCGAATGCCAGCGGGGCTTCGCTCTGCATTCAAACCCACTTCAAAGTACAACTGGTGGTATTACACCGAAGAGCAGATTCATCTCAACAACCGGCGAATCCAGCAACCACGCGGGCGTGCACTAGGCGGGTCGTCGTCGATCAACGGAATGACATGGCTACGTGGTCATCCGATGGACTATGACCGATGGGAAGCTGAAGGAGCGACCGGCTGGAGCTGGGCTGAGTGCGCCCCGTATTTCAAAAAGAGCGAGTCGAGCAAAATCAGCGATCCATATAGAGGACATAACGGCCCTATTCGGGCACAACGTCAGGAAAAACTCAGCCCTCTCAACGCAGCGTTCCTAGAAGCAGGCCAACAGGCTGGATTCGCTCTTACAGATGATGTAAATGGATATCGCCAGGAAGGCGTTTCCAGGTTTGAAATGAGTGTGCGCGACGGCATTCGCAACAGCGCCGCATATGGCTACATACACGCCATGGGTGAGCATCCAAACTTAACCATTTGGCTCGGGTGCGAAGTGCAAAAGGTCAATTTTGAAGGCAGGAGAGCAACTGGCTTTCGAGTCGCTTACAAAAACCGCGTGTTTGATCTTCATGCTCGCCGCGAAACCATTCTTTCTTGTGGCGTGTTCGGTTCGGCGCAACTACTGATGCTTTCCGGTGTTGGCCCGACAGATCATCTACGCGAGCATGGTATCGCCACGAAGGTCGATCTGCCGGGTGTCGGCGAGAATCTCCAGGATCATCTGGAGTGTCACATCCAGATCGAGACCAAAGAACCGGTGTCGCTGAACCGTGAACTGCAATATCACCGCATGCTGTGGGCGGGTATTCAGTGGTTCAGTTGCAAGAAGGGGGTCGCCTCGGTCAATCAGTGCCATGTCGGGGCGTTCTTGAACAGTACGCCAACCACGCCTCATCCGGATATTCAATTCCACTTCTTCCCGGTTTTCTTCGACAAGGACTGGATTCCACTCAGCACCACATACGGCTATCGTATCGGTGTCGGCCCAATGCGCCCCAGCAGCCGCGGTACCGTCAAGCTGCGCAGTGCCAAGGTATCTGATCCACTGCGTATCGATCCGAACTACCTGGCGACTGAAGAAGATTGGCAAGTCATGCGCGAAGCCATGCGATTGGGTATCGAATTCGCAGAGCAGCCGGCATTAAAACGCTACAACTTCCGAGAGGACACTCCCGGCCGGAACATTCGCTCGGGCAAGGCCCTGGACGACTTCATTCGTGAGGATGCAGCAAGCGCTTACCACCCTTGCGGCACCTGCAAAATGGGCAGCGAGAAAGACGCCATGGCTGTCGTCGACAGCCAGTTGCGCGTCATCGGGATCGAGAGCCTTCGGATCATTGATGCGTCGGTATTCCCGACGGTGCCCAGCGCAAATATCAACGCGGCGACCATCATGCTGGCAGAAAAGGCCAGCGACCTGCTTCTGGGTAAACCAGGTTTGAAACCCGAGGCGCTGCCATACCACAGCAACCTTGTCGTTGCGGCCAGTAAAAAAGCATCTGCATAAGCGAGAGCCCGTCAGTCCATAAAGGAATCAAGAATGAGCAAAATTGTTCAGCGTCAGGCTACCTCTGACGAAAAAGCACAGTGTCTGGGCTGGGAGCTTTGGGAGAGTGGCGAAGTTGATCAGTTCGTGTACCGCTATGATCAGGATGTGCAATTTGTCGTGCAGGACGGCAAGGCGATCATTTATAGCCAGTTCAACGAGCCCGTTCCAATTGGGCCGGGCTGTCACGTAACCATCAGAAAAGGAGTGGACGGAGTCTGGGAGATCAGCTCACCTATCGTAAACAGATACAAATATCTCTGATTTTCTTGTTCGCCTGGAACACTCTGAGAAATTTAGTCATGCGGACAACCTCAGCGCACATGCAAACCTCGATAAAACAGATTTCAGACTATCCAATATAAAATCCCGGAAATTGCTTAATCATCAATCTGCCAAACCTCACATCAAAAAAATCGAAGGTGCCCGATGATCACTGCATTCTTTTTGAAAAATAAAATACTCCACTGGATTGCCAGTATCTCATTTTTAACTTTTGCCAATTTTGCTCAAGCCGCGGAGCCGAAGCCATTGGTTATAGGATGGGTTAACTGGGCAGATGCGGAAATCACAACAAAACTCGCCAAGCTCGCACTTGAAGACAACCTTAAACAACCAGTAAAACTAATAATGGCTGACATTGGCATTCAGTTTCAGGCGCTGTCCGTTGGCAAAGTTGATATGATCCCAATGGCTTGGCTAACGTACAGCCATAAGCCTTTCTGGGAAAAATATCAAGGCAAGCTGGAAGATCTGGGCGTGATTTATGAAGGGCGTCTGGGGCTGGCAGTTCCTACCAGCATCCCTGAAAGCGAAGTATCCAGCATCGAAGACCTGAACAAGCCTGAGGTCAAGGAAAAACTGGACGGAAAGATACTGACTTCCGAAGTTGGGAATGGCCAATACAAAACAGCAACACGGGCGATTGCCGAATACAAGCTTGACGGTTACAAACTGGTGGCCTCATCCGAAACGGGCATGCTCAACGAGTTTGACCGCAACCTCAAGCACAACCAGTGGGCTCTTCTCAACGCCTGGAGCCCTCACTGGATGTTCTCAACCTGGTCGTTACGCTACCTGAATGATCCCAAAGAGGTGTATGGCAAGGCAGAACAGATCCACGCAGTAGGTCGAAAAGGCTTCACTAACGACTTTCCTCAGGCGGCCAACTTCTTTGCTCATTACACGATCCCCCTGAAAGATCTTGAAAGCATGATGAAGCAGGCCCGGAAGACTTCGGCAGATCAAGTCGTTGCGGACTACTACGCCGCGCACAAAGAGACCTTTTCAGCCATGTTCCAAGGTCTGTCGAACACAACCGCGCAGCAACCCTGAAGGATCGAGGGCATCGCCAGCTTCGAGTTGACCATCGGCCAGCGCTGATCGGTGACCGGGATGTCGTCATTACCCTAGAATGGCGATATCCCGTTTCAGTCATCAAGGACCGTGTCGATGCCGAGCCCTTCCCGTGTGCGCACCTATGGCATGCAGCAACGCAGCGACCGCCCGGACTTCTATATCCGCGACAAGCAGGCCCGCCCGGCCATCGTCACCCCGCACCGGCATGACTACTTCCAGATCCAGATCAACCTCGGCGGCGATACCGTGCAGCACATCGGTGGTGCCATCCGGCCTTATCCGCACCAGGCGCTGGCTTTCATCCTGCCCCATCGCCTGCACCTGATCCCGCACCCGGAAGACGGCAACTTTGTCCTGATCAATTTTTCCCAGGCGTTTTTCCTGCCTCACCTGGACTGCGATCCGCTGGACCTGGAAGACCTTTCAATCCACGACCTGCCGGAGCTGTCGCCGTTCCAGCATCAGGAACACCTGGACTTCATCCTCGCCGATCATGACTTCGCCGAAGTCCTCGACCTGCTGGAAAAAATGCGCGAACTGGACAAGGGGCGCGACCTCGGCACCCGCCAGGCCCTCAAGGGCTGCCTGCTGCAACTGACCGGCAAGGTCTGCAGCCTGTATGCCGAGGAACTGCTCGCCCTGTCGGCGAACAAGGCCGCCCGACGCGGTCGGCGCGATGCCCTGGCGCGGGTCACCCGCTATCTGCGCGAACATATCGCCGACCCGGCGCTGAACCTCAAGGACACCGCCGAAGCAGCCTTTCTGTCACCCAACTACCTGACTCACCTGCTGCGCAAGGAAACCGGCAACACCTTTTCGGAACTGGTCCTGGAACGCCGCATGCACCTGGCACGCACCCACCTGCTCAACAGCGAGCGACCGGTGAGCCAGATTGCCCAACTGTGTGGATTCGCCGACGAGGCTTACTTCTCACGCCGCTTCAAGGCCACCCAGGGCCTGCCGCCGGGTCAGTTCCGCCGCCGGCAAGAACCCTGAATCAGGCTCTACATTCAACCTGCACCACGCCATCCGCCGTCGTCGCGCAGGCAATCCTGAGAGGCATGAAGGCTTCGATCACGCGGATATTGCTGTGCAGATGCTCGGTCATACCCGGCGTGGTAAAACTCCCGCCGCCCGCCAATGCCATGGGCAACAGCAATTGATCGGCCAGGTGCTCGCCTACTGCGGCACCGCTGCTCAACCAGTGCCTGGTAGCGTTGGCCGCCACATCGGCGACGGCCTCGGCACGCAGGTTGACTTGTCCGAATGCGCTGAACACCTCGGTTACCTGCTCACAACGGTACTCCAGCAAAAGCACGTTGCCGGGACTTGCAGCCGAATCGAGCCGCTCCGTAAGGCATGACTCGCGAGGAATATCCAGGCGCCGGCCAATCCTCGACAGTTCGCGCTCGGCGACCGATTCATTAATCCCCCCGATCAATACCCGAGCTTCGCTTCCAAGCACGGCGCCGCGCTCGTTCAGTTCCATCACCTGCAATATCGAGGGCTGGATAAAAGCTTCCAGCTCTCCGCCACCGGCCGGTACAAAACCATGACGCAGGAGCTGCAGCTCGACCTTCGCCCCCATTCGCCGCAATAGCGGCAACCAAGCACGCTCGAGAAACTCGAACGGCGGCGCCAACGGGTTATGGGTGCCGCCGCTGATCAGCACACGGCTCGGCTCCGGCGCCTGGAGCAACGCTGGCAACAGCGTCTGCAGTACCAGCGTGCAGCTCCCGGCGGTACCGATGGCGAAGCGGAAGTCGCCGCCACGAATCGGTCCTGGTTCGAAATACAGGTTTTGCGAACCGAGTTGCGCGCCTTCCATCTGCGCCCCGCAGACCTCGGCCGAGGCCAGCACCGCCGTCAGGTGCTGGCGCAGCAAGCCGGGCCGACTGCGCCGCCCGCGAATATTGGTGATCCGCAGCGCCCGCCCCGTCACCATCGACAGGCTGAGCCCACTGCGCAACACCTGGCCGCCGCCCATCGTGCCGTCCAGTTCGATCACTTCCCTTTCCATACCCTTCCTTCATGCATAAGTGTGGACCATCGCCCTCAGGTAGTGGTCCAGACGTCCACCGTCTTCGCTCGTACGCGGCAATACCGGTACCGGACGTTCCAGTTGCGCCTCGATGAAGCCATGCAGCGCCGGGCGCCGCGGACCATAAGCCGCTTCATCAGCAATGCGCTTGAGCCGCAACAGGTCGTCGACCTCCGCCAGCAACAGGGGGTCGTCGACCGTCTGAAGCAGGGTTTCGAATGTCATCGGCGGCCGTCCCAGCCCCATGTCGATCCAGCGCACCGCCAGTAGCGGGCGCAGCACGTAGAAGTACTTCTTGAAACGCACCGTGTCGCCCTGCAGGTAGCCGCGAAAGTTCTTCTTGGCCATCGACAGGTAATGATTACGTGCCGCCGGAGGACTGTAGAACGCCTCTGCCAACTCCCGTAGCGAAGCGGTCGCGGATGCTTCGCAGCGATACACCAGCGGCGAGTCGAGCCATTCGAGCAAGGTCGGGTTCGACTTGCGCAATAATCCGAGGGTCTTGCGCAGTTCCCAGCCGCTGATATCCAGCTCGTCGTCCAGGGGGCGCTCGATCACATCCCGCGCGTCGCTGACCTGGACAAACCAGTCCGGCTTTTCCACATAGACAAAACGCACATCGTAATCGCTATTCGTCGACGCAAAGCCCCAGGCACGACTACCCGACTCACAGGCATACAGCACCTTCACATTGCGCTCGCGCTCTATCCGCGCGAGTTCTTCCAACACCCGGGCGCGCATGACGCTGTCCAGCGGGTGACGATCCGAGCATTCCATTTTCTTTCCTTTCAATCCGTGGCGCTGGCCACCAATGCACTCACTGTACGACGCTCAGGACTCCAGACGGTCAGGCACCAGATCCCCCACCACTCCAGACCCGCGTCAAAGTAGTCACTCCAGGGCACGCGGTCGGCAGGGCTGTCGACGCTTGCCTGTAGATCCGCAAGACAGCCATCGACCCAGTTCAACACCACGATATCGTCCTGTTCGCAGAATCCAAGCAGGTCCATCCACTCTTGAAAGAGTGCTTGAGCATGCTCCTCGCCGCCGGAAAATCTTGTGCCGTATGGAGGATCACAAAAGGCCTGGTACAGACCGCGCCCCTCCTCCTCCACGGGCCCTCCCCGCACCAGACTTCGTACCCATCGCTTCTCCAGCTGCACCGCCTTTGCTTGATCGAGGTCCCAGGTCACGATCGGTATCGCACGATCCCTATGCTGCGGCTGCCGAATCAGTTGCTGATGCCACGCCATGGCCACCGTCATGATTTGCTCATGCAGCAACCTCAATGCCTGTCGATGCAACGATTCATCCGGTGACACTCCCGGCGCTACCTCCGACACCACAAACTCGAATACACAACCAGCCTCATTCATTCGCTCGCGCAACGCGGCACTTCTTTGCGGCTGCGCGACACTCAGCCCGAACGCATGCTCAGTCATCGTCCTACCCCTTTACACACACCACTTGCCGCAAGGTGTGCAGCACTTGCACCAGCTCACGCTGGGCGTGCATGACTTGATCGATATCCTTGTAGGCCATCGGGATTTCGTCGATCACCGCGGCGTCCTTGCGGCACTCCACATGGGCTGTCGCGCGGATCTGGTCCTCGACGGTGAACAATTGCTTGGCCCTGGTACGGCTCATGGTCCGGCCAGCGCCATGGCTGCAGGAGCAGAACGACTCCTCGTTGCCCAACCCTCGGACAATGAAACTCTTGGCGCCCATGGAACCGGGAATGATCCCCAGTTCGCCCTTCTTCGCCGATACCGCGCCCTTGCGGGTCACCAGGACTTCCTCGCCGAAATGCCGTTCCTTCTGCACATAGTTGTGATGACAGTTCACCGCCTCCAGCGCCACGTCGAACGGCTTGCGGATCACCTGGCGTGTCGCTGCGATCACTGCCTGCATCATCACCGCACGGTTCTGGCGGGCAAAATCCTGGGCCCAGCCGACCGCCTGGACGTAATCGTCGAAGTGCTGGCTACCCTCTTCGAAGTACGCCAGATCCCGATCCGGCAGGTTGGCGATGTGCTCGCGCATATCGGCCCGGGCCAGCTCGATGAACAGGTTGCCGATGGCGTTGCCGACACCCCGCGAACCGCTGTGCAACATGAACCAGACGCGGTTTGCTTCATCCAGGCAAACCTCGATGAAGTGGTTGCCCGAACCCAGGGTCCCCAGGTGGTTGCGGTGGTTGGTCCTTTCCAGCTTCGGGTACTTGTCGGTGATCGCCTTGAATCGTGACTCCAGCGCCGACCACGCCAGATCGGCCGGAGTCGGGACATTGTCCCAGGCGCCTTTGTCCCGACCAGCGCGAGTACTGCTGCGGCCATGGGGCACTGCCCGTTCGATAGCGGTGCGCAGCCCCTGCAGGTTGTCAGGCAGGTCGCTGGCGGTCAGCGAGGTGCACGCGGCGATCATGCCGCAGCCGATATCCACGCCGACCGCCGCCGGGATGATGGCGCCCACCGTGGGAATCACGCTGCCAATGGTCGAGCCCTTGCCCAGGTGTACGTCCGGCATCACCGCCATGTGCTTGAAGATGAACGGCATCTTCGCCGTGTTCATCAGTTGCTCACGAGCCTCGGGCTCGACCGGCACGCCCTGGGTCCAGAGTTTGATCGGTTTGCCGTTGGCGACTTCGAGCAAGGTGTAGGTCTGGTCTTGCATATTCTTCATTTCCTGATGGCCGAGATCACGGCCCTGTCCTGATTGAGCGGCGACAAGTACCTGGCTGCTTGCGCCTTGCCGTCTTGCCCGCTGACAGGCTTATTGCAGGCAGGATGCCAATTTTCATCAATCTCGCAAAAACACTAATAACTAATTGTTTTATATATGTTTTTTTATTTTATACACCTTTTTATGGCATCTTATCCGTGACGACAATGCTAATTTTTTCTATCATCAGATATCGTCTTTTATCCTTGAGTATAAGATGCCCAGCAAGTGCTGCGTCACCATCGGCTTTATCGGCTCCAACCTCGACCGGGTCGGCAAGGGCGCCAACCGCTGGAGCCACTGGCGGCCGAGCGTCGGCTTGTGTCAGCAGCCGGACTTGCTGGTGCACCGCCTGGAACTGATCCACGGTAGCGATGCCCGGGACGTGAGCCTGGCCGAACGGGTCAGCGCCGATATCCGCCAGGTGTCACCAGAAACCGAAGTGCGCCTGCATCCCATGACGTTGCGCAACCCCTGGGATTTCGAGGAGGTGTACGCCGCGTTGCACGATTTCACCACCGGCTACCGCTTCGATACCGAGCATGAGGACTACCTCGTGCATATCACTACCGGCACCCATGTCGCGCAGATCTGCTGGTTCCTGCTCACCGAAGCCCGCTACCTGCCCGCGCGACTGGTTCAGACCGCCCCGGCACGGCGCCTGGACATCGAAGGGCAAGCCATCGGCACCCACACGCTGATCGACCTCGACCTGTCGCGCTATGATCGGATCGCCACGCGTTTCAGCCACAAGCGCCTCGAAGGCCTGGCTTTCCTCAAATCCGGGATCGCCACCCGCAACGCCGCCTTCAACCGCACCATCGAGCAAATCGAGCGGGTGGCCGTGCGCTCCCGCGCGCCAATGCTGCTGATCGGCCCAACCGGCGCCGGCAAGTCCTTTCTTGCCCGACGCATTTATGAGCTCAAGCGCAACCGACACCAGGTCCGAGGACGATTTGTCGAGGTCAACTGCGCCACCTTGCGCGGCGACGGCGCCATGTCGGCGCTGTTCGGCCATATCAAGGGCGCGTTCACCGGCGCACAGAACAGTCGTGAAGGCCTCTTGCGTGCAGCCGACGGCGGCCTGTTGTTTCTCGACGAAATCGGCGAACTGGGCCTGGACGAACAGGCGATGCTGCTCAAGGCCGTCGAGGAGAAACGCTTCTTTCCCCTCGGTTCCGACAAGGAAGTCGACAGCGACTTCCTGATCATTGCCGGCACCCACCGCGACCTGCGCAGCCGGGTTGCCGAGGGCCTGTTTCGCGAAGACCTGTACGCCCGCATCAACCTCTGGACCTTCGACCTGCCGGGCCTTGCCGAGCGGCGTGAAGACATCGAGCCGAACCTGGATTTCGAACTGGAACGCCACGCCCGGGAACAGGGTCATTTTGCCCGCTTCAACGTTGAAGCCCGACGTCGCTACCTGACATTCGCCTGCTCCGGCGAAGCCAGCTGGCTGGGCAACTTCCGCGAGCTGTCGGCCTCGATTACCCGGATGGCGACACTGGCCGACAGCGGTCGTATCGATGAAACCCAGGTCACGGAAGAAATCGAACGCCTGCGCCGCGCCTGGGGCCTGGCCGAACCCCAGGATGCCCTGGATCGCCTGCTCGGCGAGAGCGCCGGTGAAGTCGACCTGTTCGATCGCCTGCAGCTCAATGCCGTGATCGAGGTCTGCCGCCGCGCCAGCAGTCTGTCGAATGCCGGGCGCCAGCTGTTCAATGCCTCTCGCCAGGCCAAGGCCAATCCGAACGACGCCGACCGCCTGCGCAAATACCTGGCGCGATTCGGCCTGGACTGGAAGCAACTGAACAGCGCCGACTGAGTTTATTTCGGCCCACCTGTAACAAAACATGATCCCGCCCCTCCACAGGCAAAACCCCGTGCAATCACGGGGACCGGCGCTCGCGCGTCGGTTCAAAAAAGAGCCGGGTGAGGTGGCGAGTTGATCAATACACGATTTTCCTGCGTGGGCTGCGGCAAGTGCTGCAATGACCATTACGTTCCGTTGACCCTCGACGAATCCCGCCAGTGGGCAACGGATGGCGGCACGGTGATCGTGCTGCTGGAGGCATTCCTGGAAAGCGGTCACGGCATTGCCGAGGAACAGTTCGAGCACGCCCACCGCCGTTCCGTGCTGGTTGCCAGCGGAACGACCCGGGCCTGGCTGGCAGTGACGTTCGCAGCGTACAACAACGGGCCGTGTCGCCACCTCGATGCCGACAATCGCTGCGGCATCTACGAACGACGACCACTGGTCTGCCGCATCTATCCGGCGGAGATCAACCCGCATATCAGCTTGCGCACCGACCGCAAGGACTGCCCGCCCGAGTCCTGGGAACAGGGCCCGGAACTGATCGCCGGCGGAAAACCGGTGGACCGGGAACTGGCCAGACTGATCGAGCGTTCGCGCCAGGCCGATCGCGAGGATATCGTGGCGAAGGCGGCGATCTGTGTCCGCCTCGGCATCGCGACCACTGCCCTCAAGGGCAACGGCTTCGCCACCTATCTGCCCGATATGGGCGCTTTCCTGGAAGCCATCGAAGAGGTGGCAGCGCAGCGGCCCGAGCGTCACCCACAACAGTCTTGGGCTTTTCAGCTGGCGGATGAAGACAGCACCCGGGCATTGCTCGCCCAAGGTGCCTCGATCACTTCATCGGGTGCAGGCCACTATCGTTTTATACCCTTGCAGCCTGTCGATTGAAGGGCTCGGCCCAGTACTGATCGGGTGAAAAGCGGCCTTCCCGGCCAAAACACCGGGCAATGACGTTTTTTCAGCGTCTACAGGCCGCTTTCTGCATCGTCCTCGCGGGATCCGTCTACGATTCTGTAAGAACGGTCGCGATGGACTGTGCCCGTGTCAAAAGAACCGCCTGAAAACCGCATGAGAGAGCCACCCATGAAAACTGTCGCAGAACTGTTGAAACAAAAGGAGAGCAAGCACCAGGAGGTCCACACGATCCGCCAGGATCACACGGTGTTCGAGGCCTTGATCAGGATGGCCGAGAAAAACGTCGGGGCCTTGCCGGTGGTCAACGAGAGCGGTGAGGTGGTGGGTATCGTCAGCGAGCGCGACTACGCGCGCAAGGTGATCCTGCACGGGCTCAGTTCGGTCGCCACCAAGGTCAGCCAGATCATGAATACGCCGGTCGTCACCGTGGACTCCCACCAGAATGTCGAGACCTGCATGGGGATCATGACCGACAGGCATCTGCGCCATCTGCCCGTGGTCGAGGGCGGCAAGCTGATCGGCTTGCTGTCCATCGGCGACCTGGTCAAGGAAGCCATTGCCGAACAGGCCGACCTGATTCGCCAGCTGGAGCAGTATATCCGCGGCGAATAGTCCCTCCGTGGCACCTCTCCCGCCCCAATCCCCTGCAAAAGTGTTTCCGGATAAGGCAAAACGTCCCGGAAACATTGGGGATTGGCGGACTTCCAAATTTTTCACAACGCTTTCACTTCGCTCCCACCTGCGCCTCCGTAAATTGCCATCGTCGTCACCAACATCCGCTGGAGTTGCATGACGGCGATTGTCACTTTCCGGGCGAGTCTGCACAGACGCCCTTTCTGAATGGCTAGATCAGTCAATGGGTGAATGTGTGGTTATCCCTGATGCTCTTCAACCGGTGTTGCCGCGCCCCCTCAAGCCCCGCTTCAAGTCCATGTTCCTGGCGGTCGGGGTAGCGGTCATGGCCTTGGTCATGACCGGCTTCGCCCTGTGGCCCAAATCGCCCCTGGACCTGGCGGTCAAGAATCATATGAACAGTGCCGGTGTCTACGCTCACTGGAAAGCCGGCGACGTGATCGTGCTGGTGCGCCATGCCGAGCGCTGCGATCGTTCGAGCAATCCGTGCCTGGGTCCCGAGGATGGCATCACTCGCTTGGGCAGCCACGCCGCGGCCGGTGTGGGCCAGGCCTTCCAGATCGTCGGCATGGGCAATACCGATGTGCTGAGCAGTCCGACCACCCGAACCGCCCAGACCGCACAGGCGATGTTCGGTAAAACCGCGATCACCGCCGACTGGCTGCTCAGCTGCGGTCCGGCCCTGGGCGAGGAGGCTCTGGCACACAAGGCGGCCCATCGCAACCTGGTGCTGGTGACCCATAGCGGCTGTATCGATGACCTGGAAAAAGAACTGGGTTACCGGCACGCGGTGAAAAGTGAATACACCAGTTCGGTCCTTGTTTCCGTAGGTGCCGACGGCCAGTTGAACATGCTTGGAATCATGAATGCCGAAGATTGGCAAACCGTTCTCGGCAAAAAAATATGAGTGGCATGTAATAAGCACTTTGCACTTTTAAACATCAGGACAATGGAAGATGTCGTTATTTGAATGCATTCTGCTTTGACAACTTTGTTCGAAGCGCCACTCACCGTCGGAACCTGATCCACCGTACTCGTCACGGTCGCCGCCTCCAGTCCTTCAAGGGACTTGAGCGCCGGCGGGCAGGCGTTCGTCGAGGCTCTGCCGGATCTGATCATTGAACCATTTGATTACCGGGCAACTTGATCGTTGAACATCAGGGCTCCCGAATTTCCATCTTTGGTTAAAACCCTTGTGGCGGTATATACCGCTAAGGTCGACTCATGAACACGCACTTCTTTCCTCTCTCTCCCGCCACACTCAAGCGCTGGTCGCTACCGGTATTGATCCTGGCTTTCGGCATGTTCTATCTACTGCCGATGATGTTTCACGGCCTGTGGATTCCCGACGAAACCCGCTATGCCCAGATCAGCCAGGAAATGCTCTTGAGCGGCAACTGGACCGCCCCGCACTTCATGGGTCTGCGCTACTTCGAAAAGCCCATCGCCGGCTACTGGATGATCGCCATCGGCCAGGCGATTTTCGGTGACAACCTGTTCGGGGTCCGCGTTGCCTCGGCGGTCAGTACCGGGCTGAGTGTGCTGCTGACGTACCTGATGGCCCGCCGCCTGTGGAATGACCCACGCAAGAGTTTCGCCTCGGCGTTGCTGTTCATGAGTTTCGGCCTGATCGCCGGACAGGCCGGTTACGCCAACCTCGATCCGCAGTTCACGCTGTGGTCGAACCTGAGCCTGGTTGCCTTCTGGTTTGCGTTCGACAGCCAGGAACGTCGCCATCGACTCTGGGCCTGGGCCGTACTGGGCCTGGCCTGTGGCATGGGTTTCCTGACCAAGGGCTTTCTCGCCCTGTTGCTACCGGTGCTGATCGCCCTGCCCTACATGATCTGGCAACGCCGCCTGGGCGAATTGCTGCGGTGCGGCCCGATTGCCGTGGTGGTGGCGGTTGTCGTCGCATTGCCCTGGGTGCTGGCCGTCAACGCGCAGGAGCCTGACTACTGGCACTTTTTCTTCTGGCACGAGCATATCCAGCGCTTCGCCGGGAACAACGCACAACACGCCCAGCCCTGGTGGTTCTACCTGCCGCTGCTGGTGGTGTCGTGCCTGCCGTGGTCGATGATGCTGATCCCCACCTTCAAGCAGGCCTGGCAGGAAAAACGCCAGGCCGGCACCGGCTTCCTCTGGCTGGCATTCCTGCTGCCGCTGGCATTCTTCAGTCTCAGCAAGGGCAAGCTGCCGACCTACATCATGCCGTGTCTGCTGCCACTGGCACTGATGATGGGCAATGCCCTGATCGACCGCGTGGCCCGGGCCGAGGGCCGGGCGCTGCGTCTCAATGGCATGCTCAACCTGATCCTCGGGCTCGCGGCGCTGATCGGCCTGATCGTGCTGCAGGCGACCCGGTACCTCTACGAGAACAGCCATGCCGAGGTCTTCAACCTGTCGCTGGTGTTCATCATGCTGATGGCCTGGATCATCGCCAATGCCTTGCAAGCGCTGCGACCGCTCACGCTGTGGGCGATGCCGGCGCTGGGCATCGCCCTGCTGGTGGCCCTGCTGCCGGCCGGCATGCCGGCGAGCGTGATCAACAACAAGATGCCCGACCAGTTCATTGCCGAACACATCGACGAACTGCGCCAGACCAACCGCCTGCTGAGCAACGAACTCGGCGCCGCAGCCGCCCTCTCCTGGCGCCTGCAACGTCCGCAGGTGGACCTGTTCAATACCGCCGGCGAACTGAAATACGGCCTGGATTATCCAGACGCCGCAGGGCGCCTCGTTACCTTCGACAGCGTCGGCCAGTGGATGAGCGAGGCACGCAAGCAGGGCCCGGTCGGGGTGGTCATGCGGGTCCGCAGCGTTGTGGAAATGCAGGAGATCGCGCTGCTGCCCGTGGATGGCAAACGCTACAAGGACGGTGACCTCGAGATCATCATCTTCCCGCAGACCCGACCATGAACCTCGGCTACTGGAAAACCGACAAAGGTGCGCTGGTACTGCTGTTGGTGGTCTCGGCCATGCTCCTGCTGCTGGGCCTCGGCTCGCGGGAGCTGTGGGGACCGGAAACCCGCTGGGCGAACATTGCCCTGCAGATGCTGCAGTCAGGCAACTATTTCGACCCCTATCTCAAGGGCCAGCCCTACTACGACAAGCCGCTGCCCTCCTACTGGCTGATCACCGCCAGTGCCGGCTTGACGGGTGGCCTGGGGCCCTGGTCGCTGCGCCTGTCCTCGGTGATTGCCGCGTGGCTGAGTGTCTGGCTGATCTACCTGATCGGTGAGCGCCTGTGGCGCAAGGGCACCGGACTGATCGCCGGCTGGATGCTCGCGACCACCTTCTATTTCGTGTTCTGGGCCCGCGTGGCGACCGCCGATATCCTCACGGTGTTCGGCGTGCTCGCCGCGGTCTGGTGGTACTGGCGCGGACCGGACGATACGCGGCTGGGCCGCTACACGGTGTTTTTCCTGATACTGGCCCTGACCTCGCTGCTCAAGGGGCTGATCGGCTTTGTCCTGCCCGGACTGGTGCTGTTACCGCACCTGCTCGTCGAGGGGCGCTGGAAACGCCATCTCAATCCTCGGGTATTCGTCGCGCTGCTGGCCGCCGCCGGGGTCTATGCCGTGCCATTCGTGCTATCGCACTTCTACGGCTCACCGACCTATGGCGAAAGCGGCCTGGCGCTGGTGTTCAAGGAGAACGTCGTACGCTTTTTCGACCCCTTCGATCATATGGAACCGATCTACACCTACCTGATCTATCTGCCGGCCTACACCCTGCCCTGGGCGCCCTGCTGGATCCTCGGGTTATGGCTGGCGTTGCGCCAATGGAAGCAGATCGAACCCGAAACCCGCTGGCTGGTCTGGGGCCTGGGCCTGCTGTTTGTGTTCTTCACCGCCAGCGGCAGCCGGCGCAGCTACTACGTGCTGCCCCTGGTGCCGTTCGCCCAGTTGCTGGCGGCCTGGTGGGTAACCCGGCGCATGGCCGCAAAACGCGCCGCCGGCAAAGTCAGCGGGCCGGGTTGGGCCAAGGGGTTCGGAGTGACGGCGCTGCTTCTGCTGCTGGTCATCGGGATGATCTACCCCTGGGCCAATGGCGGTGGCGGCACGATACGGTTTGCCGAGGACGTACGGGCCAAGGCGAGCCAGAGAGCGCCTTGGGATGAATGGCAAGTGGTCATGATCGAGGTCGACAACAAGCTGCCGATGTACCTGGACAACCAGGGCGCCCCCTTCTACTACGTGCAGGAGACCCAGGACTATCCGCGTCACGGCGACACCGACGCCTTTATCGACTGGCTGGAAAAGACCAGCGGCCGCGCCTGGGACCCGGCACGCACACTGATCGTCGGCAGCTTCGGGAGCGGCGATACGGTGCCCTTGAGCGGCCTCGCGGCGGATCATGATGTCGTGCTCAGCCAGCCCACCAATGGCGCGCGACTTGCCCATCACCGCGAGGATGGCAGCGTGGCGTACATTCCGAAGATGCCCGGGCTTCAGCCCTGAACGAACGGTGGCGCGGGGCAGGCACGCATTGCACGTGCCGGCCCCGCCGCTCGCCTGGGCTCAATCAGTAACCCAGCGACAGCCCGGTGTTGCGACGCGGATCATTGGCCCCGTAGAAGCGGTTGTTGCCTACTGGCTTGCCGTCGAGGGAAGGCGCGCCGACCAGGATGGCCGCCAGGTGATTCAAGGGTTGCGGACCGGCAAACTTGTGCCCCCAACCTTCAAGAATCTTCTGCGTGTCCGGGCTCAGTGCGAAGGCCTCGATATTGGTTTCCTCCGGCAGCCACTGCTGGTGGAAACGCGGCGCATCCACCGCCTCCTGGATGTTCATCTTGTAGTCGATGACATTGAGGATGGTCAGCAAGGTCGCGGTGATGATGCGGCTGCCACCCGGCGTACCGACCACCATGACGGTCTTGCCGTCCTTGGTGACGATGGTCGGGCTCATCGACGACAGCGGCGTCTTGCCCGGGGCAATGGCGTTCGCCTCGCCCTGGACCAGGCCGTACATGTTCGGCACGCCGACCTTGGAGGTGAAGTCGTCCATCTCGTCATTGAGGATGACCCCGGTCTTGCTCGCCATGACACCCGCGCCGAACCAGTCGTTGAGGGTGTAGGTCACCGACACCGCGTTGCCCCATTTGTCGACGATCGAGTAATGGGTGGTGTTGTTGCCTTCATGGGGCGCCACGCCCGGATTGATCTCCTTGGAGATCCCGGCCTTCTGCGGATCGATGGCTGCCCGCAGCTTCTCGGCGTAGCCCTTGTCCAGCAGGTGGGCCACCGGGTTCTTGACGAAGTCGGGGTCGCCCAGGTAGCTGTTGCGATCGACATAGGCGTGACGCATGGCCTCGATCTGGTAGTGCAGGCCCTGGGCGGAGTGATAGCCCAGCTTGTCCATCGGATAGCCTTCGAGGATATTCATGATCTCGCAGATCACCACGCCGCCCGAGCTGGGTGGCGGCGCCGAGACAACATGGTAGCCACGGTAATCGCACTCGATGGGCGCCAGCTCGCGGGTCTTGTACTTGTCGAGGTCGGCCTGGGTGATGATGCCTTTGCCGGCCTGGCTCGAATCGACAATGGCCTTGGCGACCCAGCCCTTGTAGAAACCGTCGGTGCCCTTGGCGGAGATCTCCCGCAGGGTCCTGGCCAGGTCTTTCTGCACCAGCTTCTGGCCGACCTGCATCGGCTCGCCCTTGTTCAGGAAGATCGAGCCCGAATCGTGGATGTCCTTCTTGAACTCGGCGGTGGCCGTGTGCAACAGGTCGATATCGCCCTGCTCCAGGACAAAGCCCTGGTCGGCGAGCTTGATCGCCGGGGCGATGACTTCGGCACGTTTTTTCGTGCCGTATTTTTCCAGTGCCAGCTCCATGCCCGAGACGGTCCCCGGCACGCCGACGGCCAGATGCCCTTTCGAGCTCAGGTCGGGAATGACATTGCCGTCCTTGTCCAGGTACATGTTGGCCGTGGCGGCCAGGGGCGCTTTTTCCCGGAAATCGAGAAAGGTCTTGCGGCCGTCGGCCAGTTGCACGGTCATGAAACCGCCGCCACCGAGGTTGCCCGCCGCCGGGTAGACCACCGCCAGCGCATAGCCGACCGCAACGGCGGCATCGACCGCATTGCCACCGGACTTGAGGATATCGACACCGACATGAGTCGCCAGGTGCTGCGCCGTGACCACCATGCCGTTTTCCCCGGCAACCGGCGCCTGGGAAGCTGCGTGGGCGGGAGAAACAGCCAGAATCAGCGCTGTCGCCAGGAGCGAGCGCGCAAGGGGTTCAAACTTCATAAGCCGACTCTCTTGTTTTTATTTGCTGGAAACGCAGACGCCTGTCTGCGCGGGCCTTTACAAGGTAGTCGCTACGGAACAATTCACCTAGTACCAATTCCTCGGTTTTTCGCCGTACCAGGCTGTCCGGCGCAGACATGCCGCGACACGAACCCCACGAATGCGTCCAGCTTGGGCACCGGTGTCCGCGAGCGCGGATAGACCATGTGCACGGGCTTGGGCGCCGGGATACAGGCATCCAGCAGGCGGACCAGACGCCCCTCGGCAAGCGCTTCGGCCACCAGGAAATCCGGCTGCATCAGGATGCCGTTGCCGGCCAGCGCCGCCTGCAGCAACACCTGGCCGTCATTGCTCTTGAGCACGGCCTTTTCCGGCCACGGCACCTCTTCCGTGCCATCGGTCAATGGCCAGGCAAAGCGGTTGTGCCAGGAGGTATGGGTGAGGATTCGATGGCGTGACAGATCAGCGGGTTCGAGCGGTGTGCCCTGTCGCGCCAGGTAGTCGGGCGATGCGCAGATCAGCATCTGGTAGGGGGCCAGGGCAACGGACATGAGGCTGACGTCCACCGACTCCGAGACCCGGAACGCCAGGTCGAAGGCTCGCTCCTGCAGGTCGATGATCTCATTGCCGAGGATCAGCTCGACCTGGATATCCTCGAAAGCCTTCATGAATTGCGCCACCAGCGGTGCCACCAGGGCCACTCCGAGCGTCATCGGCGCGGTGATCCGCAGCAGGCCGCCGGGCCGGTCACCGGAAGACTCCAGACGGGCAAAGGCGGCATCGACCTGTTCGAGGGCCAGCCGCGCTTCCTCGTAGAACAGCCGGCCTTCGGCGGTCACCGTCTGGCGGCGGGTGGTGCGCTGGATCAGGCGGACCTTGAGAGCCTGCTCCAGATGCTGGATATGCCGGCCCACCATGACCGCCGACATCCCCAGCAGCGGCGCCGCATCGGCAAAGCTGCCCGCTTCGACCACAGCCACGAACACTTCCATTTGCCTGAGCTTGCTCATACTTCCCCCTCGGCCGGGCCAGGACACGGTCGCCATCATGCATGGCGATGACCGCAAGTCAATCAACGGCTCGTCATCGAACGCACAGATAATTACTAACCCAAGGTTAGCAATCAACAAACGCGTGATGCCTTTATCAAGGCCTGATGGGGCCCTACCCTGAACGGCAAATCCCCGAGAGCCCGACCATGACCCGCGCGCTTGCCAACACCCTCGCTTCTTTTCCTCGTGCCCCTCTGCTGGACGGTCCGACTCCGATCCAGCGGGCCCATCGCCTTGAACAAATCCTGGGGGCAGATGCCAGCGGCATCGGGCTGTATCTCAAGCGTGATGATTTCATGGCCCTCGGCGGTGGCGGCAACAAGCTGCGCAAACTCGAATTCCATTTCGGCGAGGCCCTGCGCCAGCAGATCGACACCGTGATCACCGTCGGCGGCCTGCAGTCCAATCATGCCCGGCTGACGGCCGCCGCCGCCGCCCGACTGGGACTCGCCTGCGAATTGGTGTTGACGCAATCGGCCGTGGTTTCCGGCATCGATTACGAACATAACGGTAATCGGCTGCTCGACGAGTTGTTCGGTGCCCGCTTGCACCTGTTGCCCGCCGGCTCCGATTCACTGGCGGTTGCCAATGAGCGCGCCATGCAACTGCGCGAAGCCGGGCGCAAGGTCCTGGTGATCCCGATCGGCGGCTCCACGGCCCTGGGCAGCCTGGGCTATGCCCGTTGCGCCGAGGAAATCGTCCAGCAGGAAGCCGGGCTGGGGTTGCGCTTCCAGGAGGTGTTCGTGCCCAACGGCAGTGCCGGGACCCACGCCGGACTGGCGGCCGGCTTCGCAGCCATGGGCCGCGGCGCGGCCGTGGTGAAGTCCTGGTCGGTGCTCGCCGATGAGGCCGTGTCGATCGAACGCACCTGGCAACTGACCTGCGACACCCTGGACCTGCTGGGACATCAGGCGCCACTGGAACGGGCGTCGATACGGATCGACGGCAGCCAGCTGGGCAGTGCCTATGGCGCACCGACCGAGGCCATGCTGGAGGCCGTGCGCCTGCTGGCATGCAGCGAAGGGTTGCTGGTGGACCCGGTGTATTCCGGCAAGGCCCTGGCCGGCTTGCTCGCCGATCTGCGCGCAGGCCGCCACCAGCCGGGCGACAACCTGCTGTTCGTGATGACCGGCGGTTCGCCGGGCCTCTATGCCTATCGCCAGACATTCCAGCCGGCGTAGCACCGCGACGGGCCGGCGGAATCACTCCAGCCGCCCGGCGACCTCCAGTGCCAGCTCGGCGAAATTGCGTGCCGCCACGCTGGCCTGGGCCGGCAAGGCCACGCACACCGTACAGGGCGGCATATCGCGGATCACCGGAAACGACAGACCCGGACGCGAATAGAACCGCGCCGTGGACGCCGCCGTGATGCTGATCCCTCGCTCCGAAGCCACCGCCTGCAACTCGCTCTCGACCGTCGAGGCCTCGTGGATGACCGGGGCACTGCGGCCCTGGCGATACTGGTCCGCCGTCCAGTAGCTGCGCCAGATATTGCTTCCCGGCGCCGCCACGATGGGGTCGTCGAGAATATCGAAGATGCTCACCGACGCCTCCGCGGCCAGGCGGTGGGTACTCGGCAGGCAGGCCACGCAATCCTCTTCCACCAGGGTGATCAACTCGACATCCGGCAACTCCAGGGGCGGTCGCAGGATCGACACATCCATGCCCTCGGCAATGCCGGCATGGGGCTCGGAGAAATCGAACTCCTTGACCAGCACCTTGACCTGGGGAAAGCGCCGGGCGAATGAACTGAGAATACGCGGCATCAGGTCGACACCCGCACCGATCAGAAAACCGACCTTGAGCGAACCGCGCAGGCCCACGGCATGATCGCTGGCGGTCTGCGCCATCCGCGCCAGTTTCTCCAGGATCTCCAGCGCCTGCGGCAGCAGCGCTTCACCGGCTTCGGTCAGGGCCACCTTGCGGGTATTGCGCTCGAACAGCGGTACATCCAACTGCCCCTCGAACTGGCGGATGGTCTGCGACAGTGCCGGCTGGGACACATGCAGGCGCGCCGCCGCTTTCACGAAACTCAGCTCTTCACCCACCATGGCAAACGCCCGCAACTGGCGGATATCGACCCCGTTGATCAGCATTTTTCCCCTCCCCGACAACCCTCGGCAGCTCACCCGATCATGGCACGACTTATAAGCTGTGCCAATTAATCGGCTGCTAATCGGTCTTTCTAAAGCCCCGCTCCCCGGCGCTAGTATCGATCCAGCTCGATGCAGGCGAGCGTCCAGAACAAGACACTGCAAAACCACGAACACTGCCCCGAACAAAAGAGATAAGCAGATGAACGACGTGACCCAATCCCCGACAAACCTTGCCCCGACAGCCGTTGCCCATCCGGCCGACAAGATCAACCTGGTCAAGGCCCGTGGCTCGCTGGTCTGGGACGACCAGGGCAAGGAATACATCGACTGCACGGCCCAGGCCTGGTCCAACAACCTCGGCGCCAACGATCCGCGCGTGGTGGAGGCGGCGATTGCCCAACTACGGGACATGACCCATATCCGGCCCAACTTCGGCTCGGCCGCCCATACCCGGCTGGTGTCCAAGCTGCGTGAGGTTTCCCCCGCCTCGCTGAACCAGATGGGCTTTGCCCTGCATGGCAGCCTGGCCGGCGAGATGGCGATGAAGCTGGCCTTCAAGAATCGTCCCGGAGCGCAGAACCTCATTGTCCTGCAGGACGGCTACCACGGCCGCTCCCTGGCGACCTTGGGCGCCAGTTGGCCGCACCCGAACAACCCGTTCCTGCCGATCCAGCCGCGCTTTACCCGCGTGCCGCATCCCAACCCCTACCGTACACGCCTGGGCATGGATCCGGAACTCGAGGCACAACTCTGTCTCGGCCTGCTGGAAGAGACTATTGTCAAAGGCGTCGACGGCGCCGTGGCCGCGGTGATGATGGAGCCGATCCAGGGCAACGGCGGGCATATCGAGTTTCCACGCTCCTACTACAAGGGCGTGCGCGAGCTCTGCGACCGTCTCGGCGTGCTGTTGATCTTCGATGAAGTGCAGACCGGATTCGGCCGCATGGGCACCATGTGGGCCGCGGACTACTACGATGTGGTGCCGGATATCATCGTCTTCGGCAAGGGCGTGGGCGGTGGTTTCCCCCTCGCCGGCATTCTTGCCGACGACCGCCTGCGCTGGTTCGACGAGGGTGAAGAGGCGCTGACGTTCGGCCACTTCCCGGTGTCGCTGGCGGCGGGTTACGCGGCGGTCGAGGCGATTGTCGCCGACGGTCTGTGCGAGAAGGCCCGGCTGGCCGGGGAATATGTCACCGAGCGCCTGCTGGAGATGCAGACCCGCCACCCGCTGATCGGTGATGTACGCTGCCCGGGGCTGATGGCCTCGATCGAACTGGTCAAGGACCGGGCGACCAAGGAGCCGGCCTGCCGCGAGTCCCACGAGGTGTATCGCCTGGGTGTCGAGCGCGGCGTGCTGTTCGGCGAGAGCCGCTATGCCGGGCTGGGCAACCTGATCAAGGTCAAGCCGCCCCTGGATATCGAGCGTCCGTTGCTGGCCAGGGCCCTCGACGTACTGGATGAAGTGCTGGGCATCATCGAGGAACAACGGTCATGAGCACAGTCCTTGAAAGCAATCGCCCGCTGGCTGGCACCGAACCGCCTGCCAGCGGCATGACCCAGGACGACGCGGACCTCGCCAGCCTCGGCTACGAGCAGAAGATGCACCGCACCATGAGTGCCTTCACGTCCTTCGCCCTGGCCTTTTCGATGGTCTCGATCAACACCGGTGTGGTGACCTTGTTCGCCGATCCGTTCAACCGGGTCGGCGGTATCGGCATCCTCCTCTGGCTGCTGGTGATTCCACTGGTGTGCTGCATCGTCATGGTCTACTGCCACCTGGCCGGGCGCATTCCCCTGACCGGCTATGCCTACCAGTGGTCCAGCCGCCTGGCGGGCAATCACTTCGGCTGGTTTACCGGCTGGGTGGCCTTCATCTCCTTTGTCGCCGGGACCGCCGCGACGTCGGCCGCCATCGGCACGGTCTTCGCACCGGAGATCTGGGCCAACCCGACCCAGGGACAGATCCAGGGCCTGAGCATCGGCGCGACACTGGTGGTCGGGGTGCTGAATATCTGCGGCATCCGCCTGGCGACGCGGATCAATGACATCGGTGCGATCATCGAGATCATCGGCACCGTGCTGCTGGCAGCGGCCTTGTTCTTCGGAGTGTTTTTCTTCTTCGAGCACACCCAGGGCGTGGCGATCCTCACGTCGGCGGCACCGGTCAGCGGCGGTGAGATCAGCTTTACCACCCTGGCCCTGGCCACCCTGTTGCCAGTCTCGGTACTGCTCGGCTGGGAAGGCGCGGCGGACCTGTCCGAGGAAACCAGGGACCCGCGCCGGGCAGCGCCGAGGGCGATGATCCGCGCGGTGGTGGTATCGAGCGTGCTCGGTTTCGTGGTGTTCGCCCTGCTGAGCATCGCGATTCCCGGCTCGGTCGGCGACCTGCTCAAGCAGTCGGAAAATCCGGTGATCAATATCGTCCGCCTGCAACTGGGCAATGCCGCCGGCACGGTGATGATCGTGATCGCCTTTGCCTCGATCCTCGCCTGCCTGATCGCCAACATGGCGGTGGCGACACGCATGACCTTCGCCCTGTCGCGGGACAATATGCTGCCCGGCTCCAGGGTACTGGCACGGATCAACCCGCATTTCGGCACGCCGGTGGCGGCGATCATACTGATCACCGGCATCGCGGTACTGCTCAACCTAGCCAGCGGCGGGTTTGTCACGGCGATCTATTCGATGGTCGGGCTGACCTACTACTGCACCTACCTGCTGACCCTGATCGCCGCCTACCTGGCCTACAGGAACGGGCGCATGCCGGAAGCGCCCGAGGGCGTCTTCAGCCTGGGTCGCTGGTTGCTGCCGATGATCCTGCTGGGCGCGCTCTGGGCACTGGCGGTGATCCTCACCCTGAGCGTACCGGAAGAAAGCCATACCGGCGCACTGACCACCGGGATCACCCTGGGTGTCGGAGCCTTGTGGTGGGTGGTATCCCTGAGAAAGCGCCTCAATGAAGGAACCGCGGGACCGAGCACCAAGCGCTTGGGGTGATGCGAAGGCGATGAATGACAAGGCCCCGCGAGGGGCTTTGTCATTGCCGGGACGCGCCAACGGGCTGGTCGCATCGTCGGTATTTCCGTACCATTCCCTCCTTTTCGCCCTGCCCTCGCTTGCCCCCGCCGGCTCCCAATTCAGGTAAACCATGAAACCCGCCCGTCTACGCGCCGATGTCCTGGCCGGACTCACCACTTCCTTCGCCCTGGTGCCCGAGTGCATCGCCTTTGCCCTGGTCGCTCACCTCAACCCGCTGATGGGCCTGTACGGGGCCTTTATCATCTGTACCCTGACCGCGCTGTTCGGCGGACGCCCGGGGATGATCTCCGGAGCAGCCGGGTCCATGGCCGTGGTGATCGTCGCGCTGGTGGTGCAGCATGGCGTGCAGTACCTCTTGGCGACGGTGCTGCTGGGCGGATTGATCATGGTGGTATTCGGCCTGTTGCGCCTGGGCAAGCTGGTGCGCATGGTGCCGCATTCGGTGATGCTCGGCTTCGTCAACGGCCTGGCGATCATCATTGCCCTGGCCCAACTGGAACAGTTCAAGGTCGGCGATGGCTGGTTGCGCGGCGAGCCGCTGGCGCTGATGCTCGGGCTGGTGGCGCTGACCATGGCAATCGTCTACCTGCTGCCACGCCTGAGCCGCGCGGTGCCGCCGGCATTGGTGGCGATCCTCGGGGTCGGCCTGCTGGTCTACCTCTGTGGCCTGCCGACCCGTACCCTCGGAGACATGGCGCATATCGCCGGTGGCCTGCCCGCCCCTACGCTGCCGCAGATTCCGTGGAGCCTGGAAACCCTGCATATCGTCGCCCCCTATGCGCTGCTGATGGCGCTGGTGGGCCTGCTGGAAACCCTGCTGACCCTCAACCTCACCGACGAGATCACCGAGACCCGCAGCTACCCGGACCGCGAATGCGTGGCGCTGGGAGCCGCCAACATGGTTTCCGGCGTGTTCGGTGGCATGGGGGGCTGTGCCATGATCGGCCAGACCGTGATCAACCTCAGTTCCGGCGGCCGCGGTCGTTTGTCCGGCGTGGTGGCCGGGGTGATGATCCTGCTATTCGTGCTGTTTCTTTCGCCGCTGATCGAGCGCATCCCGCTGGCCGCGCTGGTGGGGGTGATGTTCGTGGTATCCCAGCAGACCTTCGCCTGGGCTTCACTGCGAGTGCTGAACAGGGTGCCGCTGAACGATGTGCTGGTGATCATTGCCGTGACCGTGATCACCGTGTTTACCGACCTGGCGACGGCGGTGCTCTGCGGGATCCTCATTGCCGCGCTCAACTTCGCCTGGCAGCACGCCCGCGAATTGTATGCCGACACCCATGAAGAGGCCGACGGCAGCAAGCTGTATCGCCTGCACGGCACGCTGTTCTTTGCCTCGACGACGCCGTTCCAGAACCTGTTCGACCCCGCCAACGACCCGCAGAAAGTGGTGCTCGATTGCCGCCACCTGAGCTTCGTCGACTACTCGGCGATTGCTGCACTGAAGAGCCTGCGCGAACGTTATGCCAAGGCCGGCAAGCATCTGCGCGTCGAGCACCTGTCCGAACGCTGCAGGCAGTTGCTGAAACGGGCCGGAGTCCAGCATGGGTGAAACCCCGGATACCTTTATCCGCAGATAGCCATTTCGGTCAAATCGGGACGGTTGGCGCCGGCAAACAGACCGCGGCCGATTGCCCGCGCGGTGTCCAGGTGCGCCTGCGGATCGTCGCTCTCCGAGTTGAGCAGCAACGAGGAAGTCACCACCGTCGCCCCGCAGTAATCGAAGATCCCGTGATCGATCTGGGTCTTCATGGCATGGGCATAACCATGGCGCTCGAAGGTCTGCGGATCGGCCCCCCCGACCCCGACCAGATGCACCTGCAGGCGCCCTAGCTTCTTCACGAACGGTCCGTCCAGGCTGAAGTCGAAAGCCCAGCCGTTGGCGAACACCCGGTCGATCCAGCCCTTGAGCAACCCCGGCATCGACCACCAGTACACCGGGAATACCAGCACCAGGGCATCGGCGCGCTCAAGCCGTACGTGTTCGGCGGCCACATCGGCGGGGAATGCCGCGTGCTGGCGATGCACCGCCAGGTCCCCCGCGGTATACCTCGGGTCAAAACCCTCCGCCGCGAGATCGGCGATTTCAAACGAATGACCGGCATCCGCCGACGTCAGTCCTTCCCCCAGGCGTGCAGCCAGGCTGTGGCTCAGGGAATGCGGTTCAGGGTGGGCAACAACGATAAGGGCATGCATGGCGACACTCCGGCAGGTTGATTGCGGCTCAAAGGCGAACCTTGATATGCTCGACACAAGTTACTATTAGTAAGTTACTTTTGGTATATAAGCATGTCAAGCAGCAGGAAACCGCTTTCCGAATCCCAGCCCCGGCGACGCCTGACCCGGGAAGACCGCCACCGCCAGCTGCTCGATGTGGCCTGGCAAGTGGTACGCGAGGAAGGCACCGATGCCCTGACCCTGGGCCACCTCGCCGAACGGGCCGGAGTCACCAAGCCGGTGGTCTACGATCACTTCACCACCCGTCCCGGTCTTCTGGGGGCGCTTTACCAGGACTATGACCTGCGCCAGACCGCCCTGATGGATGCTGCACTCCAGGCCGCCGAGCAGAGCCTGACCGGATCTGCGCAGGTGATTGCCGGCGCCTATGTGCAATGCGTCTTGCAGCAGGGCCGGGAAATTCCCGGCGTGATCGCCGCCCTGGCCAGCTCGCCGGAACTGGAGCAGATCAAGCGTGACTATGAAGTGATTTTCCTGGAAAAGTGCCGGAGCGCCCTCGCCCCTTATAGCCGCCCGGGCGAGGTCGGCAGGGCCGGCCTGCGAGCGATGCTTGGTGCCGCGGAAGCCCTGTCCCATGCCGCCGCATTGGGTGAGATTTCCCCTGAACAGGCGCAGGACGAACTCTTTGAAACCATTGTCGCGATGGTCGAAAGAAGTTCCCGTCACTGAATACGCAGAACGCTTGCACATTTCATCGGGCGAGGCAGTGCCTGACTGCCCCAGCACCGTTTAGGCAATCAGGCCCGATATACGACACTACTGACGACACTCAGGATAATAACCGTCGAATATCGCGATCCGACTTACAACGTTCGAAACAACAGTCCTGCACAATCATTGATACAAAACACCCTACCCACCTGCCAGTTTCAGTCAGTAGCCACTGATGGAAAGCGTGATGAAACAAGGAATGTCAGGATGAAAGCCCTTCTATTGATAATCGCCGGCCTGCCCCTGGTCGCCTGTGGCAGCGATGCCACCCCCTCCGCCAAGACGGTACTCGATGCCCTGAAAGCCAACGGCGTCCCTTTCAACGCTGTGAGCTACCCCAAGCGCAAGCCCCTGAGCCTGTTGCCGAACACCTACAGGGAGCGGGTGGAAGTAGCCTTCCCGAGCATCGCCCCCAAGGGCGGGCAGTTCTTCGTCTGCGAAACCCGTGAGTACTGTGATTATTTGCAGGAGCACTTTCAAACCTTGAAGGCCTTGGCCGGGCCCCATGTCTATCGCTCGAAAAGCGGCCGGGTCCTGGCGCAGCTCTACAGCACACTGGAACAGCCGGTCGCCAACCAGATCCGCGCGGCCATCGAGGAACTGTAGACCGGCTCAGTTCGCCGGGCCGTCGAAGCGATCGCGCCAGACCAGCACCGGAATGACCCGAACATAGATCAGCTCGCCTACCAGTTCGACCAGCGTCTGGGTGATCACGGCGGCGGCGGCCAGGCCACGGATATCCTCGGGCAGTGCCAGGGCCAATGGCAACACCACCAGGGAGTTGCGCGTCGACGCACTGAAGGTGACAGCCCGCGCACTGCCTGCCGGCAACCTGCAGAGTCGCGAAGCCAGTGCGCCCATGACCGGCGCCAGCAGCATGAAGCCGATGTACACCGGGATCACCGGGGCAAGCCGGTCGATATCGCGCACCACCGCGGCAAACTGCGAACCGACCACGGCCATCAGAACGGCGGCCATGGCCGGCACCGGCAACCAGGCCCAGGCATCGCTCCAGGCATTGACGATCCGCGAACGCCGGGCCAGCGAGCAAGTCCCCACGGCCAGTAGCAATGGCGCGACGATCAGCACGAGAAAGGCTTCGACAAACGGCCCGATGGAGATCACCACCCCGGACTCGCTGCCCAGCATGAAAGCCAGGTACACCGGCAACAGGATCAACTGAAGCAACAACAGGACGGGGGTGGCGGCCAGGACTCTTCGCGAGTCGCCCTTGCCGATATGGGTGAACACCACCACGTAGTCGATACAGGGTGTCAGCAGCACCAGCAGCGCCCCCGCAAGAATCGCCGGATGCCCCGCCAGGCCTCGACTCAGGCCCCAGACCAGGAGAGGAATCAATACGAAGTTGGCGAGCAGCAAGGCCGTCATGAAGCGTTTGTCACCCAGGCCACGACGCAGGTCGAGAAACGGGATCTGCAGGAACATCGCGTACATCAGCACCGCGATGGTCGGGGTCACCAGGGCATTCAACCCGAGGGCGACAAGGGGCGCCGTCAGCCCGAGGAGCGCCGCGATCAACACCGCGACGAAATAGACCGGTATCTGGTTCTGCTCAAGTGTGTCGCGATTCAAGACGCGTCCCTCTGCTGCAAAAAGGCCATCAGCCTATGCAACGCGGGGACGTTCGTCGAGCAGGAACTACTGAACCGCCACCCGGATGCCAAAGCCGATCAGGAACATTCCGGCCACTTTTTCCAGCACGGTGGTCAACCTGCGGCTCGCCCTTACCCGCTCGGCGAAGAAGTGCGTCAACAGCACCACGATCAGGCCATACAGGAAGGTCAGGGACGAGACGGTCACCGCCATGAAAGCAAAGGTCAGCATGCCCGGATGCTGGGTCGGATCGATGAATAGCGGGAAAAAGGCCATGTAAAAGAGGATCGCCTTGGGGTTGAACAAAGTGATCACCATGGTTTGGCGCAGATACTGGTGAGGCTTCATTTCAAAAGGCATCGCCCCGCCGGACCTGGCGAACAGCAACCGGCAGCCCAGGTAGAACAGGTACGCGCCCCCCATCCACTGCACGATATGAAACGCTGCCGGATAAGCCTTGAGCAAGGACGCCACGCCTGCCACCGCGAGCCACATCAGCACCTGGTCGCCGAGGATCACCCCAACTGTCGCCGCAAGGCCGGCACGCACGCCACCCTTGCCGGTCGAGGTGATCAGGGCGAAATTGCCCGGCCCCGGAATCAACAGCAGAATCACGAACGCGAGCACAAAGGCCCCGTAGTTACTGACACCCAACATCACCCGTACTCCTTATCCGTTGCCGCGAACACCCAGAATGCGCATACCCCGCTCAATAATCAACAACACTCGGGGACTGGCGTTTATTCCCGTCGCTCGGCCCACTGATTCCCCGGCACGTCCGCCGAGCGCGGGGCGATCATGTCGCCCAGCAACTCATCGCTCGCGTCGGCAAAACGCTCGATCAGGTAGTCCAGCAATACCCGTACGCGCGGCATCATGTAGCGGCTGCCGTGGAAGACCGCATGAACCCCCGCCTCATTGACACTCAAACCGGGCAGCACGACCTTCAGTCTGCCGGCGCGAATATCGGCGGCGACATCCCAGATGGTCTTGCGCGCAATCCCCCGCCCGGCCAACGCCCAGGTCCGGGCCTGGGCGCCATCATTGGTTTCCCAGGCCTGGTCCAGGGGCACGGTGTAGTTCCAGTGCTGCTCGTGGTCGAGAAAATGGAACACATTCAGCGGGCCCGCCGCGGTCACCAGCACGATGTATTGATGATCCGCCAGATCCGCCACCGTTCGCGGCTCGCCATGACGCTCCAGGTAGTCGGGTGAGGCACAGAGCACCCGCCAGTTGGGCGCCAGGCGTCGCGCGACCAGCGCACCGTCCCGGGGCAGTCCGAAGCGAATCGCGATATCGATGTCGTCCTGCAGCAGATCCGACACCGAGTCGGACAGGGTCAGTGAAATCTGCAGTTGCGGATGGAGATCGCAGAATGCATCAAGCCACTGGTTGATCAGGGTACGGCCCAGATCAGCCGGCACCGAAAGCCGTACTTTGCCTCGCACGCCACCGCGCACGGCCTGCAAGGCTTGCTCGCCCTCCTCGATGGCACGCAAGGCCACCTGGCAATGTTGCAGGTAGATCCGCCCCTCCTCGGTCAGTCGCAAGCGGCGGGTCGTACGATCGAAAAGCCGGGCCTGCAATGCCGCTTCCAGCTTGATCAGACGCGCACTGGCGGCGGCCGGCGACAGACCGGACAACCGTCCGCCCGCCGAGAGGCTGCCCTGGGCGGCGGCCTCGACGAACAATCGCATATCCCCAAGCCTGTCAGTCGCCATTCTCTATCCAGATTTGAAAGTCATTCAATTCATAAGCCAATTATCAAATCCAAGCTGATTCCGCAATCTTTCAGGCTTGAAACCCACCCTGGAAGGTCATGCGAACCATGAAAGAACAGACAGTCGCGACGCTCCCGTCGCCCAACCCACCTGACATCGCGAGCGGACTCCCGGTCATTCGCTTGCTGGCGCTGACACTGAGCAGCTTTATCGCCACCGCCAATGAAACCGTGCCCGCCGGACTGCTGCCGCAGATTGCCGACGGATTCCGGGTGTCCGAGGCGCTGGCCGGCCAGTGGGTGACGCTTTGTGCCCTCGGGTCGGGACTGGGGGCCATTCCCCTGACGTTTGCCACCCGCAATCATGGGCGCCGCTCGCTCCTGCTGCTGAGCATCGCCCTGTTCTTTATCTGCAATGCGCTGACCGCCCTGTCGAGCTCCTATGGGCTGATACTCCTGGCCCGTTTTATCGTTGGCCTGGCGACCGGGATGGCCTGGAGCCTGATGGCCGGCTGTGCCCGCAGGATGGTCGGGACCTCGTTGCAAGGTCGCGCCCTGGCCTTGGCCATGCTCGGTATTCCATTGGCCCTGTCCCTGGGTGTGCCCTTGAGTGCCTGGCTGACAAGGCTGGTTGAATGGCGTGTGATCTTCGGCCTGTTGTCGGCGATGAGCCTGCTGCTGATGATCTGGGTATGGCTGGGCGTCCCCGAGGCGCCCGCCGAACAGCAAGTGGCCCGCCCGTCGCTGCGCAAGGTGCTGAGCACACCGGGGGTGCGCCCCGTGTTGTGCGTGGTCTGGATGTGGATCATGGCGCACTACACGCTCTATACCTACATCGCCCCTTTCCTGGAAAGTGTCGACCCCGGTATCGCCCTCGAACAGGTGCTGCTGGTGTTCGGCCTGTCAGCCATGCTGGGCGTCTGGCTCGTCGGCCTGCTCGTCGATCGGTGGCTGCGCGCGCTGGTAGTGATCAGCCTGGGGACTTTTGCGCTGGTCGCCCTGGGCCTGGGCCTGCGGGGGACGTCGCAGGCGGTGCTGTATATCGGCGTCGCACTCTGGGGCCTGAGTTTCAGCGGCGCGCCGACATTGCTCCAGACCGCCCTGGCGGATGCCGCCGGCGATGGTGCCGAAGAAGCCCAGTCGATGCTCGTCACCGTGTTCAACCTGGCCTATGCGGGCAGCGGCATCGTCGGCGCCGTGGTCCTGGAAACACTGGGCGCCGCGTGTCTTCCCTGGACGCTGGTGGCCTGGCTGCTGGCCGGCCTGCTGATTGCCTGGCGGGCCAGGCGTCACGCCTTCCCCCCTGTCCGACGCACCGTTTGAACGAGGGCCATCCGCGCTCAGATCAGGCGCTCGATCCGCTTGTGTCGCCATACCAGGCGGTAGTAGGCGCTCTGCAGTACGAGCATGCCGATATAGGCCGCCGGGAATGCCATCCACACGCCTTCGAGGCCCAGGCGGGCATCGAGCAGGTAGGCCACCGGCAACTCGATCCCGACGATGCAGAAGATGATGATCAGCACCGGCACCATCACCGTGCCGCTGGCGCGCATGATGCCGCCGATCACGGCCTGGAAGCCGAACACCAGCAGGCTCCAGAGCATGATATGCAGCAGGTGCTCGGCAGTCGCCTGGGTGGCCGGGTCGGTGATGAACAGTCCCAGCAACCAGTGGGAAAGCCCGTAGCCGAGGACGATCAGGCCACCGGTCAGGCAGGTGTTGATCAGCAGGCCGGTGCGCAGGATCGGGCCGATCCGTTCCTGACGCCCCGCACCGATGGCCTGGGCCCCGAGAATCGAGGCGGTGATGGCGATCGACAGCGCCGGGAACTGCACGTAGTTGACGATCTGCGTGACCGCGCCATAGGCCGCCGTGGCCTGGGAACCGTGCTGGTTGACCAGGGACAGGATCACCAGCTCGGACAACGACAGCACGATCATCTGCAAGCCGGTCGGCAGGCCGATACGCAGGACCTTGCCGAGGATCGCCCGGTCCAGGCGCATTGCCGCCAGCAGGGCGCGGTCCGGCGCCATGACGCTGTTCTTGTGGCGCAGGCGCAGGGCCAGGAACAGCATGGCGCAGGCCGTCCCCGCCAGACCGGCCAATGCCGCGCTCTGGATGCCCATCTGCGGCAGCCCGAGCCAGCCGCGAATCAAGGCCGGGGTCAGCAACAGGCCGACACCGGTGGACACCAGCAACGCCAGCAGCGGCGATACCGTGTCACTGATTCCACGCAGCAACTGCGTGAACAGCACGAAGAGCAGCAGCAGCGGCATGATCAGCATCATCACCTGCGCATAACGGACGGCATCGTCCAGCACGTCGGCGGGTGTGCCCAGCCCCTGCAAGGCAGGCCGGGCGAAGATGCTCCCGAGCACCGCCGCCACCAGCCCGATCAGCGCGCCGAGGGCCAGGGTCGTGCCGACCACGGCCTTGACGGCCTCCGGCTCGCGCGCCCCCCAGGCCTGCCCGATCAGCACCGAGGCGCCTGCCCCCAGGCCGATGATCAGGGCGATGAAAAAGAACACCACCGGGAACATGCCGGACACCGCCGCCAGGGCCTGGGTGCCGAGCATCTGCCCGATATAGATACTGTTGAGCGTGCCGGAGAACGATTGCAGGAAGTTGGACAGCACCATAGGTGCGAGAAAAACCAGGTAGACCTGCCAGAGAGGGCGTTGCGGGCGTGGCTGCATGAAAGACTCGAATCCCTGATGATGTGCATCGACGTAGGCGCCGACTCTACCTTAATAGAAGCCTTCGGGATGAGTTTGCGTCACATGTTCAGGGGCCGGATATCTCTCGGGATATCGGTTCCCTGGCGGTGATCGCCAGGGCCCCCTCGATCTGCCCCGATAGATAATAGACGCCCGCCATCACCCCCGTACCGGGGCTGTTCAGCGATTTGAGCCAGGCCTGGTCGAAGGCCGCTCCCAGGTTTTTGCGAATCTGCGCATCGGTATTGGGTCGATCGCTCTCGTGGCTCATCGCACGGATACCGGCCACGCCAACGGAAATCATCGCCCCGGCCACCCGCCCTACCGCCGCCGCGACGGCACCGGCCACGCCCCGACCGGCGAACTGGGCCTCAAGGTCTTCGCGGGTCTGCCTGGCCACCGCGGAGATGCCGACACCCGGCTCGTCCGACGGTGCTCCGGCGGCGGTGCGAACCCTATCGGCCAATGCCGCATAGGCCGGCAATGTATTCAGGGGTTGTGCCTGCAACAGCTGATAGAGGGAGGCATTGCGCGCCGGGGGCGGCCCCAGCGTGATGGCTGGAATGGCCTGGAGGTGACGGTCAAGTTGCTCCGACGGCACGCCATGACGTTGTGCAATGGCCCCGGCCTGACGCCCCATCAGTTCCACATAGAATTGCGTCGACTGCTCGAGGATCGCCTCCGGATCGATCTCCACCGCGACCGGCGCCAGCACGCGCCGTTGATACTGATCCTGCAGGTAGACTGCCAGGCGCCTGGCCGACGGATCAGCTTCGCCGCGCTCGTTGAGCTTGTACCAGCCGACCTTGACCGACAGCCACTCCTGGGTCCAGTAGCTGTTGTACCAGGGCAGGAATTTTTCGTCGGTCTGCTGGTAGACCCGCGTTCGCCAATGGTCCATGGCGCCGCGCGCATACTCTTCGGCCTGACGGGTGGCCTCCTGCGAGGCGAGCACCAGATCGACGTCGACCTGCAGCCAGGTCTGCGGGCTGACATTGACGGCTACCGGATTCTCTCGGGCGCGCTCATGGCCGATGCATCCGGCCAGCACCGCGATCAAGGCGAAGATCCACCCACGCCGGCTCACGCTCGCCACTCCCTGAAACAGGCGCGGTCACAATCGGCCGCACGCCTTCGAATGCCTTGAGTATAGGTCGCGAACGCCTGGCACCCTAGCGCGTGGCGGTTTTCCTGACGGCTTCCAGCCATTGCGGATCCAGCCGTGGTTGCTCGGGGTCGAGCCCGAGCGCCTCCATGGCTGCCTTGTGCTGGTCGATCTCATGGACCATCTGGCTGAGGCTGCTGGAGTTGCCGTCCAGCTGATGCATCTGGGTCAGCCCCAGGTGATAGAAACGCAGCAGCTTCATCGCCACCGGATCATTGGTTTGCACCTGCACGGTCACCTGGTGCATGACGTTGGTGATCCGCATCAGGCTGCGCTTGAGCTGCCAGCCATAGACTGCCGCGGCCATCCACGGCTGCGACCAGAATACCTGGCGCATCAGCGCCGCCATCAGCAGGACCGCTGCGAACACGCCGCCGGCGTTGAAGCGGAAGTTGTCGCCACCGGGCGTGCCGAAGAGCATGACCGCCAGCCCGGACAGCAGCATCGCCAGCACGACGAAGAGCACCGCGATGATCAGGGTGCTGCGACGGGTCTGCTGCCGATAGGTCTCGGGATTGAACGGCTTGATTTCAAACATGGAGAGGGAACGCCTGGAGTGAGGGAAGCCCGGCATTATCGGGCCTGATGAGCGACGCGAGGGCATCCAGGTCAATGAAAAGTGTTCCGCGAAACAAGGACCATGCCCGTTATCGTCCCGGGCCAGACGCTTCGCACGCCTATTGGTCTCCTCGTTTATCCACGGATTGGCCGCTTACACGCCTCACTCTTGCCTGCATGATCTGCCACGGTGCAAACGCTGGTGCAGCAGCCCCAGCGTACCTCACGCACCACCCGACGTTCCACTCCTGCCATGCCCGCCCGGGACGTTTTCCCGTGGCTTCGTGCCCGGCCGGACCTTATTTGCCGATGGATGATCCAACCCATGCCCGACAATATTGCCTCAGAGACGCTCCACGCCCACCGGGACAGGCAAGACACCCGGGCCAGACGACTGATCGTCTGGGTGCCGGCCCTGAGTGCCGCGCTCTATCCGTGGATACTCGACGCCTTTCATCGAACGGTATCGGCAGGCAGCGACAACCAGGCGCTGTCGGGCGGCGCAAGCCGTCTGGCTGCCCTCTGGCTGCTCGTCGCTTTCCTGGTCCCCCTGGGCAACCTGCTGCTGGCCGGGCAATCCCCGCATCCGGCACTCTCCTCGACGATTCAGCGCCGGGCCAGGCGATTTGCGATGCTGGCGATGGCGGCGCCGACGATCTATGTATTTTTTGGCGTGCTCACCTACATGGCGGGCAGCACGCTGCCGGATAAATGGCTCTGGACGCCGATCTGGCTATTGCTCGGGGCATGGCTGAACAATAGCCGGAATGCCGACGAACCGGTACGCGCACCCGCCAGCGCAAAGCTGCGTGTCGCCCATGGTATCGCCGGTTCTCTGGCGACCCTGTATGTGCTGTTTCATCTGTTCAACCACCTCTTCGGACTGGTCAGCCCCGAGTCTCACGCGACGGTGATGGAGATCGGCCGCCACGTCTATCGGGCCCCCGTGATAGAACCGCTGCTGGTCCTGGTCATGCTCTTCCAGATCGGCAGCGGCCTGCACCTGGCATGGACCTGGAGCCACCAGGGCGTCGATCGCTATCGCATGTTCCAGGTGGCCTCGGGTTTGTTTCTGGCAGTGTTCATCCTCGGGCACATGAACTCGGTCTTCATTTTCGCCAGGACCTTTCTCGGTATCCCCACCGACTGGGCCTTCGCCACGGGCGCACCGACCGGACTGATTCACGACCCGTGGAATATCCGCCTGGTGCCCCACTATGCGCTGGGCGTGTTTTTTGTACTGACCCACCTGGCCAGCGGTCTGCGCGGGGTGATGCTGGCCCATGGTGCCAGGCCATCTTTCGCCAATCGCGCATGGTGGTGTGGTGCCGCAGTCAGCGCGTTGCTGGCCGCGGCGATTCTTTGCGGCATGTGCGGCGTTCGGCTGTTCGCCTGACGGCTACTCGTCGACCGGCACCTGCAGGCCGGCCTTGACGCTGCTCATGGAGACCAGCGTCTTGAAGCGCTTGACGTTGTTGTTCTCGAAGAACAGCCGCCGGGTAAGCTCGGTGTAGTGCTCCATGCTCCGCACCGCCAGGATCAGGACGAAATCCCACTCTCCGGCCGTGTAGTAGCACTGCTGGACCTGGGGGCAGTCGGCAAAGCTGCGCTTCATCGCATCCAGCAGGTCCAGGCGCTCACTTTCCACCTCGACCTCGGCAATGATCGTCAACGGATAACCGAGCACGACGGGATCGACCACGGCGACGGTCTTGCGGATCGCACCGATCTGGCCCAGGCGCTTGAGCCGGCGATTGACGGCGGCGGGCGACAGGTTGACCCGCTCGCCCAACTCGCTCTGGGACAGCCCGGCATTCTCCTGGACCGCGGCGATCAATCGGCGGTCGAACTCGTCCAGGCTCAAGGAGCACCTCGCAATAAAATTGATCAGACCTGTTCGATGATGCAAGAAAACATCAGCCATGGCCTGAATTTCAAGGAAAGAATCAGCGTCACGCGGGATATTATTTCATTCACCCCCAGAACCTCCAGACAAGAGAGTCGCCGATGACCGATCCCGTCCCCCACACCGCCCTGCACCTGAACAGCGACGAACTCCTGCGACAGATCCGGGTGCTTGGCGAGATCGGCCGCGACCATGAGGCAGGAGGACGCACACGCATCGCCTTCACCGACGCGGAAAAAGCCGGGCGCGATCAACTGGTCGAGTGGATGAACGAATTGGCACTCGAGATACGGATCGACCGCATCGGCAATATCTTCGGCACCTTGAATCCTCGGCATGGCACCGCGCAGGCGCCGCTGATGATCGGCTCCCATATCGACACCGTGACCAACGCCGGCGCGCTGGATGGCTGCTACGGCGTGCTCGCCGGCCTGGCGGTGGCCCGCGCCTTTCGCGAGGCTGACGAGCATCCCGCCCGCCCGTTGGTGATTGCCGCGTTCAGCAATGAAGAAGGCGTGCGCTACCAGCCGGACATGATGGGTTCGCTGGTGCACGCCGGTGGCCTGACGCTCGAGGTGGCACTGTCGACCCGGGACACCGACGGCACGCGCCTCGGCGATGAGCTGGCGCGTATCGGCTATGCCGGCGAGTTGCAGCCGGGCAGCATCGTGCCCCATGAATACCTGGAGTTGCACATCGAACAGGGACCGATCCTGGAAGCGGAAAACACCCTGATTGGCGTGGTCGAGAACCTGCAGGGCATCTCCTGGCAGCGGGTCACGGTACAGGGCAACGCCAATCATGCCGGCACCACCCCGATCAACCTGCGCCATGATGCCGGCTGGGCCGCCAGCACCCTGGTCAGTCAATTGCGCGAGATCGCCCTGGCTTCGGCCGGCACTACCCTGGCGACTGTCGGCTGCATGCGTTTCGAACCGGATGTGATCAACGTGATCCCGCGCAAGGCGACATTCACCGTCGATCTGCGCGATCCGGACGAGGCCCGCCTGCAAGCGGCCGAGCAACGCCTCAACGCGATCATCGGGCAAGTCTCCGAGCAGGAAGGCGTAAATATCCAGTGCGAACAACTGGTGCGCTTCCAGCCGGTGGTCTTCGATACCGGACTGGCGGACGAAATCGAGGCCTCGGCCCGACGCCTGGGATTCTCGTCACGGCGCATGACTTCCGGGGCCGGACATGACGCCCAGATGATCGCCCGTATCGCCCCGGCGGCGATGATCTTCGTGCCAAGCCAAGGCGGCATCAGCCACAACCCACGGGAACACACCGACGACGGGCAACTGCTCAAGGGTGCCGAGGTGTTGCTCGACGTTGTGACCCGCCGCCTCGCCACTTGCCGCTGATCGCCCGCGAGTCCCACGCCCGCTTCCCGTCCCTTGGAGTACTCCATGCTGATCACCAATGAAAATGCCTGCCGCCAGGACTACCCCGATGAACTGAAGGCCATTCTCAACATTGAGCAAGCCAACCAGAGTCGTGCCTGGCTGGCCGGCTGGAGCCGGCTGAACCCGGGCCCGACGCCGCTGTTCGAACTACCGGACCTGGCAGCCAGCCTGGGCATCGACCAACTGTGCGTGAAGGATGAATCGGCACGCTCCGAACTCGGCAGTTTCAAGGCCCTGGGTGCCCCGGTCGCCCTGTTGCACCTGTTGCTTCGGCAGTTTGCGCAACGACATTTCGACGTGGCGCGCCTGCTCAACGGCGACTATCGCGACACACTGGCCGACTTCACGGTCATCAGCGCCACCGATGGCAATCACGGGCGTGCGCTGGCGGCGGCGGCGCAAAGCATCGGCTGCCGTTGCGTTATCGTCCTGCATGCGAATGTCAGCCACGAACGGGAAGCCGCCATCGCCGCCTATGGCGCGCGGATCGTACGCATCAGCGGCCACTATGACGCCTCCGTCGAAGAGGCTGCGCGACTGGCAACCGCCAATGGCTGGTGGGTGGTTTCCGACACCTCCTATGAGGGGTACGAGGATATCCCCCGCGACGTGATGCAAGGCTACGGCACCATTGCCGCCGAAGTGCTCGAACAGCACCATGGACAACCCGCCTTTACTCATCTGCTGTTGCAAGGCGGCGTCGGCGGCCTGGCCGCCGGGATCGCCAGCTACTTCTGGGAACACCACGGGCAGGCCCGGCCACGGATGATCGTGGTAGAACCGCGGCAGGCCGACTGCCTCCTACAGAGTGCCATCAGTGGTCGTGCCAGCCGGACCCAGGGTTCGGTGGACTCGATAATGGCCGGGCTGGCCTGTGGCGAAACCTCTCCCCTGGCGTGGAAATTCCTGCGTCCGGGCATCGATCACTTCCTGGCGATCGAAGACGATGAAGCGGTCGACGCAATGCGCCTCCTGGCCCGTGGCAGTCGACGCGACAGCCCGCTGATAGCGGGCGAGTCGGCGGTTGCCGGACTGGCCGGACTGATCCATCTACTCAAATCCCCGGCACTCAAGGACGAGGTGGGTCTGGATAGGCACTCACGGGTCTTGCTGATCAGCACCGAGGGTGCCACTGCCCCCTCGGTCTACGAGGCGCTGGTGGGAGAAACCGCCCAGGCGGTGGCCCGGCGGCAACGGGACTGGGCGTCCCGCCAGGCTACATAAAACGATCAACTGCGCGCAAAAGGCTAAGGACTTACCTACAAAATCTGAAGAAAAGCCTGACTATCAGACCCTGCAAGTTTGAGTCGATTATTCCACCAGAATCGCTATCGTCTATTGCAGGAGCAACGATGAGACTATCCCTGAGCCTATACGATGCGCTGGTCGCCACCAACGCTCCGACCGACAAAGCCAAGGCTGTGGTAGATGCCTGGGAGGCCGATATGCAGGACTTTACGTCAAAGCCAGATCTGCTACAGACCGAAGAGCGCCTGCGGACGTCAATCAAGGAACAGGGTGATGAGTTGCGCGGTTCGATCAAAGAACTGGGTAACGAGCTACGCAGCTCGATCAAGGAACAGAGTCATGAACTACGTAACCTGATCAGCGAGCAAGGTAATGAGTTACGCGCCTCGATCAAGGAGCAGAGCAACGAACTGCGCGGCCTGATCAACGAGCAGGGCAATGAGTTACGCAACTCGATCAAGGAGCAGAGCAACGAACTGCGTGGTCTGATCAGCGAGCAGGGCAATGAGTTACGCAGCTCGATCAAGGAACAGTGTAACGAGCTACGCGGCCTGATCAACGAGCAAGGCAATGAGTTACGCAACTCGATCAAGGAGCAGGGCAATGAGCTACGCAGCTCGATCAAGGAACAGTGTAACGAGCTGCGAACCCTGATGTTTGAACAGAATGCCGAGCTCCGTTCACAGATCAGGGAACAAGGCAGCGAGCTGCGCCTATCGATGCAGGAACAGGGAGCGGAGCTGCGATTGTCGATGTCGGGCATGCAGTCACAGATCAATGTAATGCGCTGGCAGATTGGCCTGGTCATCGTCTGCGTCGCCATTCCGCTGTTCAAGCTGGCGTTCGAGTTGCTGGCTCCCTGAACCAGCCTGACCCGACGTGTTGAATCATCATTTCGATTGATCATTCAAATCGCAAAACAGAATTTTTTATTTTCAACAGCCCCCTCCAGGATAGGCCACCTCCTATCCTGCCGGACGCTCACTCATGAATCTGAATTTGGCCATCGCTTGTGCAATCGTGGTGTCGTTTGCCATTGCCCTGATTCACTCCTGAATCCTGAAGTTGCTCGATGAGCCAACTGCGAAAGGCAGCCATTGCCGACGTCTCCGGACGTGACTGCAGCCTTGTCAGCCAGTAACTACCCGTCACGATGCCGATATCGAAGGGTTGGCGGATATCACCGGCGTCCAGTTGCCGGGAGAACATCATGGTCGGTGCCAGGGCCACTCCGGCGCCCTGGAGCGCCACCTCCATCATCGCCAGCGAAGAATCGAAGACGATGCTGTTGGTGACCAGGCTGTTACCCGGCAATCCGGCGGCCTGGAACCATTCCGGCCACTCGTCCGTACGGTAGGAACGCAGCAGCGTCTGTTTCAATACGTCCGCCGGGGTGTGGAGTTGCCGGGCAATTTCCGGAATACACAACACCGACAGTGGTGCCTCCAACAGACGCATGGCGTCGACGCCATGCCATGCCCCCGCGCCAAAACGAATGGCGAAGTCGAGCCCTTCGGCCGCTACGTCCACCCGGTTGTTGTTGGTCGACAGACGCAGGTCGATAAACGGATGGCGAGCCTGGAAATCCGCCAGGCGCGGCAGCAGCCAGCCCACCGCAAAGGTCCCGACCGCCCCCACTGTCAGCACCTCGCGATAATGGCCTCCCTCGAACCGACCCAGGGCCTGCGCGATCCGATCGAAGGAGTCGCGCACCACCGGCAGCAGGCTTTCGCCCTCGGCGGTCAGCATCAGGCCACGGGGCAGGCGCTTGAACAACGTGACCTTCAACTGACTTTCCAGGCTCTTGACCTGATGACTGACCGCCGCCTGGGTCACGCACAGCTCGACAGCCGCCCGGGTAAAGCTCAGATGGCGTGCCGACGCTTCGAACGCACGCAGAGCATTCAACGGCAGGTGAGGTCGAACCACACTTGATCTCCTAATTTTCCTAATGGCTAATCCGAAAATTCGTCGTTTGCCGATGATAGGGTCATCGCATAGATTGAGCCTCGCATTGCACACCAGCCTCCTTGTCGCCTCGTGCTCGGCAGCCGCTGTCACCGCTCGATGCGGTGTTCGTCAATCCATCAGGCACTTGAGGGCGAAGACGGACCGCCCTTGAGCCTGCCCGGCAAAATGTAACAAAACAAGATGAAATTCATGGAAAGTAGCCAGATCATGCCAAAGAAAATTCCTTTCAGAAGCACATTGCTCGCCACCCTCCTGGGTCTGCTCGGCTCCGGAAACTGTCTTGCCGCCGCTGCCACACCTGCCGAACTCAAGGCTGTCGTGGACGCAGCGGTTCGTCCCCTCATGCAGGAACAGGGCATTCCCGGCATGGCCGTGGCGGTACTCGTCAATGGCCAGGCACATTACTTTAACTACGGCGTGGCGTCGAAAGCCGGCAAGCAGGCCGTGACGGAAAACACCCTGTTCGAGATCGGCTCGGTCAGCAAGACCTTTACCGCCACCCTCGCCGGCTACGCCGTCGCCCAGGGCAAACTGTCGCTCTCGGAAAACGCCAGCCACTACCTGCCCGAGCTGCGAGGCAGTGCCTTCGACAAGATCAGCGTACTGCAACTGGGTACCTACACTCCCGGCGGCCTGCCGCTGCAATTCCCGGATGAGGCGGACAGCTCGGACAAGATGCTCGGCTACTTCCAGAACTGGAAACCGACTTACCCCGCCGGCGAGCAACGGCAGTATTCGAATCCGAGCCTCGGCCTGTTCGGCTACGTGGCAGCCAGAAGCCTGGGCCGGCCGTTTGATGATCTGATGGAAAAGACGCTGCTTCCCAAGCTGGGGCTCCAGGATAGCTACGTCAGGGTCCCCAAGGACCGGATGAACCGTTATGCCCAGGGTTACAAGAAAGACGACTCCCTTTCCAGGGTCGGCCCTGGTGCGATGGACTCCGAAGCCTATGGCATCAAGACCACATCCAGCGACCTGCTGCATTACGTCCAGGTGAACATGAAGCCGCAACAGCTGGAGGCGCCGTTGCAGCAGGCGATCGCCTTGACCCACACCGGCTACTACCAGTTCGGGAACACCACCCAGGGCCTGGGTTGGGAGCTCTACCCCTACCCGGTCAAGCTGGATACCCTGACCGAAGGCAACTCGAACACGATGCTTGACCCGCAGAAAACCAGCTGGTTCAAGACGCCAGAGGCACCACGCGCCGACAGGTGGGTGAACAAGACCGGCTCGACCAGTGGCTTCGGCGCCTATGTCGCCTATGTACCAGCCAAGGATATCGGCATCGTGATGCTGGCCAACAAGAACTACCCGAATCCGCTTCGGGTCAAGGCCGCCTATGAAGTGCTGAGTGCGCTGCAAAGCCGATGAGCAAAAGCCGGCCCGGTTAGCTATGATCGGAGTCCATGAACCCCATGCCTCCGATCCGCCAGCCCTGTCCACCCGGCGCCTGCATCTGCGAGCGGGAACGCCTGCTGGACACGCCCGGCACCGACCTGCGAATCCTGCGCCTGACCCGCCAGGAGGAGAAGGTGCTGCTCGACCGGCTCGAAGACCTCAAGAGCCTGGCGGACCTCGAACGCCTGCAACATCGGATGTACGAACAACTGGGGATTCGCGTGACCATCGCCCCGGGCCCCAACGAAGTACGGACCATGCGCGGTATCGGCATTCATATCGACGAACTGCCCGGCATGTGTCGCAAGACCCGCCAGTCGATCCCCGCGGCGATTCGCCGTGGCCTGGAAAAACATCCGGAAATAGCCTACGAACTGCTCAACGCCCATGACTTGCTGGGCGGTCTCTGATCCCCACCTAGCGGATCAGTTGCCGACGCTTCAGGGTCTCGCTCGGCAACTCCTTGAACAGCGCCCGATAGCTGCTGGAAAACCGCCCAAGGTGCCAAAACGACCAATGCATCGCCACCTCGGCAACCGTGGTCTCCAGGTTGCGACTGCGCAGCAACTCATTGCGCGCGCTGTTCAGGCGGCGCAGGCGCAGCCAGTGGGTAGGGGTCATCCCGGTGAACGCCTTGAAGGCATGCTGCAACTGGCGCAATGAAACCCCGGCGACCTGGGAAAGCTCCAGCAGGTTGAGAGTCTCCTCGGGGGCATCGGCCGCCCATTCGCCGATACGCTTCATGATCCCCCGCTCCTCCGCCCGACGCTGCAGCGAACCGTGATCCAGACGCACACAGGCGTTATCGAGGATATACAGGCAGTCCTCCAGCAGTTGCCCGGTCAGGACCTCCCGGCTCGGCGGATCGAAGGTCTGTGCCAGGCGCGTCAACGTCCCGCTCAGCCAACGACAGAACAACGCATTCTGCTGCGCGTTGAGCGGCGCCAGGAACAGGCCCTCCAGCCTCGCGACATCCAGGCCATGGCGCTGGACGAACTCCGGCCCGAACACTACCGCTATCTCCTGGTAGTTCTCCGGGGTGATCCAGATATTGCGGCTTTCGCCATTGAGCACATACAAGGCGTTGTCACTGCGATCGAAACAGAACGCCAGCGAGCCTGTCGGCGCGCTGAAATTCTGCTCGACGCGGGTGTTCATGCACTCCTCGTAGATCTCCACGCCGTGCAGGTCCAGATAGCGGATCTGCCCGGCGAAATGCCCGGGCGACATCTGCTGGTAATGCTGGACCCAACCCGGCGTCGCGCGGATCTGCTCGGCCACGTCGGCGGTATTGAACGCTTGGACCCGCAAGGGAATTGACTCTGTCATGGGCTGACCGTCGCGCACTTTTTTGGTGCGTCTTAGAGCTCAAAAAGTGGATAGATGGAACCACAAAGCTCGCCCAAGATAGTCGTCAATGCGCTGCAGGGGAAGCCTCCCGCCGTTTTCAGGCAAACCGGAGGCCCCACCTGGCGTTGATAAAACCAACGACGAGGTCCTTATGAATGCCCCTTTCGATCAGCTGTCTTCCTGGCTGAAAGAACACAAGATTACCGAAGTAGAGTGTGTGGTCAGCGACCTGACCGGTATCGCTCGCGGCAAGATAGCGCCCACCAACAAGTTCCTGCATGAACGAGGCATGCGCCTGCCGGAAAGTGTGCTGCTGCAAACGGTAACCGGGGACTTCGTCGACGACGATGTCTATTACGACCTGCTCGACCCCGCCGATATCGACATGATCTGCCGCCCCGACGCCTCGGCGATCTACGTGGTGCCATGGGCCATCGAGCCGACCGCCATCGTCATCCACGACACCTTCGACAAACAGGGCAACCCGGTCGAGCTGTCGCCGCGCAACGTCCTGAAGAAAGTCCTGCAGCTCTACACCGACAAGGGCTGGCAGCCCATCGTCGCCCCCGAGATGGAGTTCTACCTGACCCAACGCTGCGAAGACCCGGACCTGCCGCTCAAGCCGCCACTGGGCCGTTCGGGTCGTGCCGAGAGCGGCCGACAGTCGTTCTCCATCGATGCCGCCAACGAATTCGATCCGCTGTTCGAAGACGTCTACGACTGGTGCGAACTGCAAGGCCTGGACCTCGACACGCTGATCCACGAAGACGGCCCGGCGCAGATGGAAATCAACTTCCGCCATGGCGACGCCCTCGACCTGGCCGACCAGATCACCGTATTCAAGCGCACCCTGCGTGAAGCGGCGCTCAAGCACAACGTCACCGCGACCTTCATGGCCAAGCCCATCGCCGACGAACCCGGCAGCGCCATGCACCTGCACCAGAGCGTGGTCGACATCGCCACCGGCAAGCCGATCTTCGTCAATGAAGACGGCTCCAAAAGCGAGTTGTTCCTGCACCACATCGGCGGCCTGCAGAAGTACATCCCCAAGGTCCTGCCGATGTTCGCGCCCAACGTCAACTCGTTCCGCCGCTTCCTGCCGGACACCTCGGCACCGGTCAACGTCGAATGGGGCGAGGAAAACCGCACCGTCGGCCTGCGCGTCCCCACTTCCAGTCCCGATGCCATGCGCGTGGAAAACCGCCTGCCGGGGGCCGACGCCAACCCGTACCTGGCCATCGCCGCCAGCCTGCTGTGCGGCTACCTGGGCATGATCGAAGGCATCGAGCCCAACGCGCCCGTGGAAGGCCGCGCCTATGAACGTCGCAACCTGCGCTTGCCGATCACCATCGAGGATGCCCTGGCCCACATGGAGGATTGCCCGACCATCGACCGCTACCTGGGCACCCAGTTCGTGCGCGGCTACGTCGCGGTCAAGCGCGCCGAACACGAGAACTTCAAGCGCGTGATCAGCTCCTGGGAACGTGAGTTCCTGTTGCTGAGCGTCTGATCCCAAACCCTTTACCCACGTTAAAAACCACTCAACGAGGTGTCGATATGCGTCTATTGAAATCCGCGATTCCGGTCGCCCTGGCATTGCTGTTCAGTGCCACGGCCCACGCCGAACCGACCGTCAGTGTCTATAACTGGACCGACTACATCGGTGAAACCACCCTCGCCGACTTCCAGGCGAAGAGCGGAATCAAGGTGATCTACGACGTGTTCGACTCCAACGAAACCCTGGAAGGCAAGTTGCTGGCCGGACGCACCGGCTACGACGTGGTGGTGCCTTCCAACCATTTCCTCGCCCGCCAGGTAAAGGCCGGTGCCTTCCTCAAGCTCGACCGCTCGCAACTGCCGAACTGGAAGAACCTCGATCCGAAACTGCTCAAGCTGCTGGAGAAAAACGATCCGGGCAACGAGCACTCGGTGCCTTACCTGTGGGGCACCAATGGCATCGGCTACAACGTCGAAAAGGTCAAGCAGGTCCTGGGCATCGACCATATCGACTCCTGGGCGGTGCTGTTCGAGCCGGAGAACCTGAAGAAGCTGACCCAATGCGGCGTGTCGTTCATGGACTCGCCGGATGAAGTGTTCCCGGCAATCCTCAACTACATGGGCATGGACCCGCGCAGTTCCAATCCCGAGGACTACAAGAAAGCCGAGGCCAAGCTGCTGACCCTGCGTCCCTACATCACCTACTTCCATTCCTCCAAGTACATCTCGGACCTGGCCAACGGTGATATCTGCGTTGCCTTCGGTTACTCCGGCGACGTGTTCCAGGCCGCCAACCGGGCCAAGGAAGCGAAGAACGGCATCAATATCGCCTACTCGATTCCCAAGGAAGGCAGCAACCTGTGGTTCGACCTGCTGGCGATCCCGGCCGACGCCGCCAACGTGAAAGAAGCCCACGCCTTCATCAACTACCTGCTGGATCCGCAGGTGATCGCCAAGGTCAGCGCCACGGTCGGCTATGCCAACCCCAACCCGGCCGCCCAGCAATACATGGATGCCGACCTGGTGAACAATCCCGAGGTCTATCCACCGCAGGAGGTCCTCGACAAGCTGTACATCTCGACCACCCCGAAACCGGAAATCATGCGCCTGATGACCCGCTCCTGGAGCAAAGTGAAGACCAACAAATGATCCATGACAGCACGATGGAACATGCCCGTTCCTATTACGCTGCGTCCGCCCACTCGCTGCCGGATCGACCCCGGCTCGAGTCGCAGCTGACGGCCGACGTCTGCGTGATCGGCGGCGGCTTCACCGGTGTCAACACGGCGATCGAACTGGCCCAGCGCGGACTTTCGGTCATCCTGCTCGAAGGTCGACGCATCGGCTGGGGCGCCAGCGGACGCAATGGCGGCCAGTTGATCCGTGGCATCGGTCATGATGTCAGCGGCTTCGCCAGGTACGTCGGCGAGGATGGCGTGCGTTACCTGGAACGTGCCGGCATCGAGTCGGTGGCGGTGGTCGGCGAGCGGATCAGCCAGCACGCCATCGACTGCGACCTGCGCTGGGGCTTCTGCGAACTGGCCAATACCCCGGCGCAGTTCGCAGCGTTCCGTGCCGAGCAGGAACACCTGGCGGAACTGGGCTACGGCCATGAGACGCGGATTGTCGAGCCACGGGACATGCGCCAGGTGGTGGCATCCAGCGCCTATGCCGGTGGTCTGATCGACATGGGCTCCGGCCACCTGCACCCGCTCAACCTGGTGCTCGGCGAAGCCCGGGTGGCGGAGTCGCTGGGGGTGCGGATCTTCGAGCAGAGTCCGGTACTCGAACTGGTTCACGGCGATACCGTGCAGGTCCGCTGCGCCGCCGGCTCGGTACGTGCCGGCAGCCTGGTACTGGCCTGCAACGCGCATCTGGAAGACCTTGAGCCACGGCTGAACGGCAAGGTCCTGCCAGCCGGTAGCTACATCATCGCCACTGAACAGCTGACGCCGGCAATGGCCGCCGAACTGATCCCGCAGAACCTGGCGCTGTGCGACCAGAAGGTCGGCCTGGATTACTACCGCCTTTCCGCCGACCGTCGCCTGTTGTTCGGCGGCGCCTGCCACTACTCCGGACGGGACCCGGCGGATATCGGTGCCTATATGCGACCGAAGATGCTCAAGGTATTCCCGCAACTGGCCGATGTGCGTCTCGACTACCAATGGGGCGGCAAGATCGGCATCACCGCCAACCGCTTCCCCCAGGTCGGACGTTTGCAGCAGCACCCGAATGTGTTCTATGCCCAGGGGTATTCGGGTCACGGCGTCAACGTGACCCACTGGACCGCCCGCCTGCTGGCCGAAGCCATCCATGCCGGCCAGAGCCAGGGCATGGATATCTTCAGTGCAGTACCGCACATGACCTTCCCCGGCGGCAAGGCCCTGCGCTCGCCGCTGTTGGCGCTGGGAATGTTATGGCATCGATTGCGGGAGGTGGTGGGCTGAGTGGACACGCAGGCCGATCAGGAACAAACCTCGTTACTCCCTTCGAATAACGGGGCTTGCTCTTGATTAACCCTGAATAGAAAAGGTGGCTCAAATGAGTTTAAATTTATCCAGGGTGTCCTTCACTCGCTTCCTGAACTCACCTTCATCAGTCTCTGATTCATCGCGACCAGGCTCCGGCTGATAACAGTCGGCATGCATGAAAATGTCCGAGCAGCACTCCGAGAGTTCAGGATCATCCTTTTGCAGAAAACCGCCTTCGCCTTCGCTCTTCCAGGATTTCATATAAGACTTAGCAAACTGATCTGCCGGAACGCCACCAGAAACAAATGTCTTCGCAAGAATGACAAGTTCCATGCTCATCACAATACCTCTTTATCTATGTTGGCGTGGCAATCACCGAGTAATTCGAACGGTCGCCATAAATCCGATAAGGCAGATTCACCGTGCCTACAGATGCGGCGATCTCCGAAAGATTATCCGGAAAGTCCGGAATCAAATCCCTGAAAGGCATCGTGGTAGCTCGCCCATTTCGCGCCAACCTGACCGCTCACCTGCCAGCGCTATATGGCCTGTTTTTTTGCTCAAGCTCATATTCTGTATCAGTCGACACTGTTCTGAGACGCGAGTCATATTCATCGGCGACAGACTGAAAATCCGTTTCGCCGCCCATCAAGTCGGACAGGAGATTCGGTGTGGCCTCACGGATCCTGCCCGGACCTCCCTCCCCTCGTCGTGGCCCCTCCTGAAGCCCCCAGCCGTTGCCGTCTCCTGCGTAGCTTCCACCCACGCCAGTGCCGAAGGTCTGTGGCCTTCCCGCCACGATGTGCAAGGGTCTGATTTCAAACACCTGCCCTGGTACATATCTCTCGTCCGCCATCATCAAGTCTCCACCTACATGATTACCCCCATTCAGAACGTTCACTTTCGTATACTTCGAACGGAGCTGTTGTAAGCAATAAACCTGGCGTCGGAGAGGATTGACCCTTTATTACGTGGGACTGCGGCTACATATATATTTAACTGCATTGCGACAGGATCCTGTCGCAATGCAAGAGCAATACAAACCAGCGGGTCATTCAGAAGCCCGACAACCTGCGCTGATCTGCGGTAGAAATGCCCTCAGACGAGGACGCGCTTGAAAACCACGGTCATGAACTGCTGCAGGGCGAGCCCATCCTTTTCCACCTTGGTGCGCAGGACCGCGCCCTGCCAGGCATTCAGGACGAACGACGCCAGCTCCGCGGCCGCCACATCGCGGCCGACCAGGCCCAGGTCCTGGGCCTCGCGGATACAGATTTCCAGGGCGCGGGCCCAGCCGGCATATATCTCGGACAGGCGATCACGCACCAGCCGGCTCTGCTCGGAGAGTTCGGAAGAGAAGTTGCCGATCAGGCAACCGGAGAGGAACCTGTCATCGACCCGGGCGGCCGACAGCGCCTCGAAATAATGCCGTAGGCGCACCAGCGGATCGCCCAGGGACTCGTCACTGAGGATCACTCTGTACCGGCCCTTCTGCCAGTAGCGCTCCAGCACTTCGACGGCAAACGCATCCTTGCTGTCGAAGTAGTTGTAGAAAGAGCCTTTCGGGACGCCCGCCAGGTCGGCGATCTCCTGGACTCCGGTGCCATTGAAGCCCTGGGTGGCGATGATGCTCAGCCCCGCTTCGATGAGCTTTTCCCGTACCTGTGATACTGCCATGTCCATTGCACCGTTCGTTGACACGAATGATTTGATCGGTTGGTTTACAGGCCAACCGATAAACCTCTGCCAACAGTTTACCGCAGCTTGCTTCTTCAGCAGCGGTTCGGCTCCCCGGTGCGGTCATGGATCACGAGATCAGCTCTGCCCTGGCCGCAATCACCATGATCTCCACCAGCACCTCGGGATGCGCCAGGTTGGCTTCGACCGTGGCCCGGGCCGGCGAGCCGCCTTGTGGCAGCCACGCATCCCACACCGCGTTCATCGCGGCGAAGTCGCGGTCGATATGCTTGAGCCAGATCTGTGCGCTGAGCAGGTGGGTCTTGTCGCTACCCGCCTCGGCCAGCAGCCCGTCGATCTTTGCCAGCACCTGGCGGGTCTGGGAGGTGATATCGCCTTGCAGGTCACCGGGAACCTGGCCGGCCAGATAAAGCACGCCGCCATGGCTGACTACACCGGACATCCGCGCATTGCTCTGGAAACGTTGAATCGTCATCGGTCGTTCTCCTTGGATAAAATTCAGTGGGTCGTGTGTTCGACCAACCGTACCAGCCGCTGCGCACTGCCAAAGGCCAGGGTCATGCCCAGTGCGCCATGACCGGTATTGAGGTACAGGTTACTGCCTGCGGGGCATTCAAGCACAGGCCTGCCGGTGGGTGTTGCCGGTCGCCAGCCGGTCCAGGGCTGGCAGTCCCCGATGTCCCAGCCTCCACCGAACAGCGCCTCCGTCGAGGCCTGCAACTGCTCGATCCGCGCCGGCGGAATCGACGCATCCATTCCACACAACTCCACCATCCCCGCGACTCGCAGGCGATCGCCGATACGGGCGAACACGGTCTTGCGGCGCATATCGGTGATGCTCACCGTCGGTGCCCGGGTGTGTCCGGTAATCGGCAGGGTGATGCTGTAGCCCTTGAGCGGATACACTGGCAGGCGGCGGCCCAGTTGCGCCAGCAAGCCGGTGGTGTGGGCGCCTGCCGCCAGCACCACCGCCTCGCAGTGCAGCACTTCGGCTCCCTCGCGGACATGGCGCAGGTTCAACGCGGTGATAAGTTGGCCCTGGCGCCGGAAGCCCTCGACCTTGCGTCCGAACAACAACTGCACGCCCTCGTCGGCCATGATCCGGGCCATTTCGCGACACAGCTTGAGTCCGTCCACCGCGCACTCGCTGTCGGTATGGATCGCACCGTGGAACGCCGACCGATAGCCGGCCAGCGCCGGCTCTATCGCCACCGCCTCGCTGGCGCTGACTGCCTGCTGTCGCGATCCCAGGCCGGCCTGGAAGCGCAGTTGATGCTGCGCCTTGTCCAGGCTGTCGGCATCCGGGTACAACACCAGCTTGCCGGTTCGAGTGAAATCGCAATCCAGTTGTTGCTCCTGCATGAAGCCATCCAGGGCCTGGCGACTCTCGGTGGCCAACGCCAGCAGCTCCACGGTGGTCTGGCGGGAGACCGAGGTCCGGCAGGCGGCCAGGAACTCCATGCACCAGCGCCATTGCTCCGGGCTCCATTGCGGGGTGAAGCGCAAGGGACCGCTGCGGTCGAGCAGCAACTTGGGGATACCGGGCAACAGCGACGGGTCGGCCAGCGGCTGCACATAGCTGTAGCTCAACTGTGCACCGTTACCGGCTACGGCGCCCATGCCGGGCCCGGATGCCTGGTCGACCACCGTGACCCGATGCCCGGCCTGGTGCAGGAACCAGGCACTGCTCAGGCCGACGATGCCCGCGCCTACCACGCAAATCTCCATTACACCGCCTCCTTGTCCAACGCCCAGCCGCTCGGATTGATCTGGTGCCAGTCTGTCCGCTGCTGATAGGCATGGCCGATGCGCAGGATCAGCGGCTCGGCGAACGCCCGGCCAACCACCTGCATCGACACCGGCATGCCCTGGTCGTCAAAACCCACCGGCAGCGCCACCGAACACAGGTTGAGCAGGTTGGCGAAACGTCCCAGCAGGGCCAGTGGCGTACCGTACTCATCAACCTGATCCAGCGGTACGCTGCCGACGGCATTGGTCGGGAACACACAGGCATCGACATTCAGCATCGCTTCCTGCATGGCCTTGCGCGCCGCACGACGCTGGTGGTGCAGCTCGATATAGGCCGCCGCGTCGATGGCCTTGCCGCTCAGCACGCGCCGTTGCACATGGGGATCGAAACGCAGGTCGGGCTGTTCGAACAGCGTGCCAAGGCTGGCATATCCCTCGGCGCTCATCAGTCCGCCGGCCACCCGCATGCACGACTCCAGCGAGCGTGGCAGTGGCTGCTCCACCAGGTGCATGCCCAGGGCGGCCAGTTGTTCCAGGCCATGATCGTAGGCCGCCAGGATATCCGGCGCAATGGCGGCACGTTCGGCCTGCGGCAAGACCCAGACCCGCAGGCCGGCCACCGGCTGGTCGAGTCCCGCCGCGGCACTGAACACCGGCGCCCGGGCCGAGACCGGGTCCAGCGGGTCCGGACCGAGCAAGGCGTCGAGCATCCACGCCGCGTCTTCGACGGTGTGGGTGAGCGGTCCCACCGAATCCAGCGACGGACACAGCTCGATCAACCCATGGCGACTGATCAGCCCGCGCGTAGTCTTCAAGCCCACCAGGCCGCACATGCCGGCGGGAATCCGTACCGAACCGCCGGTATCGGTCCCCAGGGCAGCGCTGGCCAGGCCGCTGGCTACCGCGACCGCCGAACCGCTGCTGGAGCCGCCCGGAGCCCGATGGACCTGGCGGTCCCAGGGATTCCAGGGCGTGCCCATCACCGCATTGGTGCCCCAGCCGCCAAACGCGAACTCCACCGTATGAGTCTTGCCCAGGATGATCGCGCCGGCCCGTTCCAGGCGCTGCACGGCCGTTGCCGTGAGCGTGGAGATACGCGGACGTCGCGCCAGCGAACCACCCGTGATGGCCTGTCCGGCGATTTCAAACAGATCCTTGATCGCCACCGGGATGCCGTGCAAAGGTCCCAGATCAACGCCGGCGGCACGCTGGCGATCGGCGGCGATGGCCGCGCCCAGGGCACGCTGGCTGTAGGCCTCGACATAGGCATTGAGCTGGCCGTTGAAACGCTCGATACGCGCCAGTTGGGCGAGCACCAGCGCCTCGCTGGTCAGCCGGCCACCGCGCAGCGCCTGCTGCAACTGGCCGATACTGTGGAAAGTGCTGTGGTCCAGGGAATTCATGCAGTCAACCTCTCAGGCTTTTGCGGCCACGGGAAAAGCGCTTCTCAAGCACACGCGACAGCAGGGAAAGCGGGAACGCGATCACGAAATAGAACAGGCCGACCAACAGGAAAATATGCATCGGCAGGAAACTCTCCGAAGCAATCGCCCGGGCGGCCAGCATCAGTTCATCGGTGGCGATCAGGGCGCACAGCGAACTGTCCTTGAGGATCGACACATAGGCGTTGAGCAACGGCGGCAGCATCCCGCGAATCGCCTGGGGCAGGATCACCGCGGTAAAGGCCTGGAACGGTGTCAGGCCGACGGCTATCGCCGACTCGCGCTGCCCGCGGTGCAGGGCATCCAGGCCACCGCGCAGGATCTCGGCGACATAGGCGCTGCCCTGCAACCCCAGTCCGAGGACACCGGCGGCGAAACCGGACAGGGTCAGGCCCAGGCTCGGCAGGGAGAAATACAGCGCCAGCAGCAAGGCCAGCAGCGGCAGCGCACGCATGCCCTGGATGAAGTACGCCGCCGGGCGACGCAGCCAGGCAAACGGGCTGCGCAAGGCCCAGGTCAGCAAACTGCCGAGCAGCGCCGCCAGGGCAAAGCCGGCCAGCGACAGTTTCGCCGTGACCACGCCCCCTTGCAGCAGGCGCGCCGTCCAATCGCTCCAGTACTCGGGGTATTGCGCGAAGAAGGCGATCATCGTGCGCTCCCCCACTGCCGTTCAAGACGGATAAAGCCCAGGCCGATGGGCAGGATCATCGCCGCGTAGATACACATCACCGCGAAGTAGATCAGCGAGGTCTGGAAGGTCGATGTCACCAGGTTGCGCGCCAGGAACATGATCTCCGGCACGGCGATGGCCGAGGCGATGGACGTGTCCTTGATCAGTTGCGTGACATAGTTGGCGAACGCCGGCAACGAGCGGCGCAGCGACTGCGGCAAGAGAATGCTCGCCAGGATCTGCGCACGGGTCAGGCCGACCGCCAGGCCCGCCTCGTATTGCCCGACATGCAGCGACTGCAGGCCGGCGCGGAAGATGTCGCAGAGTACCGCGCTGCCCACCAGGCTCAGACCGGCGATGGCCGCCAGCCAGGCGGGCAGATTGATCCCCAGGTACGACAGGCCGAAATAGATCAGGAACAGATGCGCGAGGGCCGGCACATTGCGCATCCACTCGATGTAGCAGGCGATCCCCGCCCGCACCAGGCGCGAACGGCTGAAGGTCAGCCATACCGCCAGCGCCAGGCCACCGATACTCGCCAGCACCAGGGTGCACAGGGCGATCTCCAGCGCCGCCAGCGCACCGCTCAGCAGCAGGGGCAATAACCCGAAAAAGGTCTGGAGGCTGCTCATTCAAGCGTTCTCCATGGCCATGCGCCCGAGGAAGCTGCGGGTGCGCTCGTGGCTGGGATGATCGATCACCTGGGCCGAAGGTCCCTGTTCGACGATGTGACCGCCGTCCATGAAGATCACCCGGTCGGCCACGTCGCGGGCAAAGCGGACTTCGTGGGTCACCATGATCATGGTCCGCCCCTCCTCGGCCAGCTCGCGGATCACCGCCAGGACCTCCCCCACCAGCTCCGGGTCGAGGGCCGAGGTCGGCTCGTCGAACAGGATCACCTTGGGTTGCTGTGCCAGCGCCCGGGCAATCGCCACCCGTTGTTGCTGCCCGCCGGACAACTGCTCGGGATAGGCATCGGCCTTGTGCCTCAGATGGACCTTCTCCAGCATCGCCTCGGCCAGCTCATAGGCCTGCTTGCGCGGCATGCCGCGGGCCTTGATCGACCCCAGCGCGACATTGTCGCGTACGTTCAAGTGCGGCCACAGGTAGAACAGCTGGAAGACCATGGCGATCTCCAGGCGTTGCGGGGCCATTTCCCGATCGCTCAGCAAGCGCCGGCGCGAGCCGTCCCCGGCCTGCCCGATCAGCTCATCGCCAAGCCAGATCTCACCCTGGCTGGGTTTCTCCAGGTAATTGATACAGCGCAGGCAGGTCGATTTGCCGGACCCGCTGGGGCCGATCAGCGACAGGGTTTCCCCGGCCTTGAGTTCCAGGCTGATGCCCTTGAGCACCGCCAGGTCGCCATAATGTTTGTACAGGTCACACACGCGCAGCAGCGCAGGTTCCATCAGGTCGGACATGTTGCTCACCCGCTTTTTTTCTCGGTCTGGCGCAGGGTCGACAGGACGTCCCTGCGCACCACGCTTTGTTATTGGCAGCCGGGCAGTTTCCAGTCCGCCGGACGGTCGACGCTCAGACGCAGGTCCTTGCCCTGGGGCATGAACCAGACATCCTGGGTCAGGCCGTAGCGGGCGCCGATCTTGCGCATCTCGCAGGTTTTCCAGAGCGTCTGGATCTGTTCGTTGACCGCCGCCAGCAGTTGCGGATTGTCCTTGTTGAAACCGAACACCACCTGGCCCAGTCCGGTCAGCAGCGGGAAATCCGGATCGTTGTCGGTAAAGGCGTTGAAGTGCAGGTGCCATTGGGCATTGCGCGAAATGGCGTATTGCATGACCGGCGGATCACCGATCACCGCGTCGATACGCCCGGCCAGCAGGTCGCGCACGGCGGCGTCCGAGGTGTCGTAGAGCGTCACTTGCAGCCCAGGGATCCTGCGCATTTCAGGAATGAAGGAGAATCCGGTGATGGTCCCGACCTTCTTGCCCTGCAAGTCCTTGAGGGTCTTCCAGTCGGTCTTCCCGGTCTGGGTGATACCGTTCTTGAAATAGTGGATCGGATCGCTCAGGGCCATGATCTTCGAGCGCTGTTCGGTCCAGCCCATGGTCCCGGCCATCACGTCCACGCGGCGAGCCTGCACTGAAGCAATGGTCCCCGACCATTCCATCAGCGCCGGCTTGACCTTGAGCCCCAGCCTTTCAGAAATTTGTTGAAGGATTTCACCGTCATAGCCGACCATCTTGCTATCTTGATAACCGGTTCCCGGCATGTCGCCGCTGAACGCGATGGTCAGGCTGCCCCGCTCCACGGTATCCAGCGCGAACACCGGGGCCGAAGCCAGCAGGGACAGCATCAATCCGGCGCAAAGGCCGGTAAAGCGTTGAATGCCAGACTTGTTCATCGTATGCACCTCGTTGGTTTTCTTATTGAACGACAGGACGTTGGGCAGGCCTCCATCCTAGGGCCGAGGGCGGTTCAACCAGTTGGATGCTTTGCACGAATGATTGAATATTTGCGACATCCAGATAAAACCGCGGACCAGGCTGACGAACAGAGCCTGGTGGCGCGACTCGACCAGCAATCGGCCCCCTCGTCGCACAAGCGTCGCGGGACCGCCGAACTGTCGGTGGGCATCGTGCTCTGGCCGCGGTTTCCACTGCTGTCGTTGTCCGGGCTGACCGATGCGCTGCGTCATGCCGCCGACACCGGCGACCAGAGCCGACCGATCCGTTGCGAATGGAAGGTGCTGGGCACGCCGGGGCAGCGGGTCGTGTCCAGCGGCGGGCTGGACGTGCCCATCGACAGCGAAATGGGCGACCCGCAACGTTTCGACTACATCGTGGTCATCGGTGGCCTGCTGGACTCCCTGGCCGATGTGCCCAGGAGTTACCCGGCGTTCCTGCACCAGGCCGCGGCGGCGGGCGTACCGCTGATCGGCCTGTGTACCGGCAGCTTCGTGCTGGCCCGCCACGGACTGATGGAAGGTCGCACCGCCTGCGTACATGCCTACCATGCCAATGACTGGAAGCGCCTGTTCCCGACGCTGCGGTTTATCACCCACAACGACTTCCTCATCGACAAGGACCGCATCACCTGTGCCGGCGGCGTCTCGGTGATCGAACTGGCGGTGCATCTGATCGGCATGCACTGCGGCCCGGACCGCGCCGGCAAGGTGGTGCACCAGATGACCGTGGCCAAGAGCGGCAGCGGCAGCTTCCTCGACCGGCGCAAGGCCCTCGGCTACGCCAGTTCATCCAACCGGCGTCTGCACGAAGCGGTGATGCTGATGGAAAAGCACATGGCCGAACCCCTGGAGATCGAGGCGATCGCCCACTGGGTCGGCACCAGCAAACGCCAGCTGGAAAGGTTGTTCATGGCCGAAACCGATACCAGCCCGGCGCAGTTCTACCGCCAGGTACGGCTACGCTATGGACGCTGGCTGCTGGTCAGCTCGGATCGCCAGATCGGCGAAATCGCCTTCGAATGCGGCTTCGCCGACGCACCGCATTTCATCCGGCATTTCCAGAGCCTGTTCGGCCTGTCGCCCGGCAAGTTGCGCAAGGAGCTGTTGAAACACGCCGGGGAATAAGCGTCGGCAAGGCGTATTCACTCAACACCTTTGCATGTTCAGGGTAATCTATTCGCTTTCAGGTTCAGGATGTCCGGGAGCCCTATGCTGCGTATCGGTTTTATCGTCTTTCCCGGTTTCGGCGTGATGAGCTTCTCCGCGCTCTCGGTGTTCGAAACGGCCAACAGCCTGCTCGGCAAGCCTCACTATGACGTACGCCTGCTATCGGAGGGCGGTGGTGCCGTGCGCAGCTCCGTGGGGATCGTGGTGCAGACCGAGCCTTTCACGGCTGACGAATACGATACGGTGATCATCGGCGGCGGCAACGAACGCCCCTTCACGTCCGCGCTGCTCGCCTACCTGCGCCAGGCGGCACAAAGCTGCCGGCGCCTGGCGGCCACCTGTTCGGGAACCTTTTTTCTTGCCGAGGCCGGGTTGCTCGACGGCCGCCAGGCCACCACCCACTGGTTCTTCGCCCCGCAATTCCGCGCCCGTTACCCCAGGGTCAGGCTGGACGAGGAGCGCCTGTTCGTCGTCGACGGCTCATTGTGGACCTCGGCCGGGATGACCGCGGGTATCGACCAGGCACTGACCATGGTCGAGAAAGACCTCGGTGCCGACCTGGCGCGGGCCGTGTCGAAGACCTTTATCCTGCAAAGCCGCCGGGCCGGTGGTCAGCCACAGTCATCGGCGCTGCTGGAAGAACAACGTTCCGATCGCATCCAGGTTGCCCTGGCCTACGCGCAAAATCACCTGCACACCGAGTTGAGCCTGGAGCGGCTGGCCCAGGCCGCACACCTGAGCAGCCGCCAGTTCAGCCGGGCCTTTCGCGAGCAGACCGGCACCTCCCCGGCCAAGGCCATCGAAAAACTGCGTATCGACGCGGCACTGGTGCTGATCCAGGAAGGCCGCCACCCGATAGAAGCCATCGCCCGCCAGACTGGATTTGGCGACAGCGAGCGAATGCGCCGCGCCTTTGTCCGTGCGTTCGGCGAACCGCCACGGGCCATGCGCCGCAATGCCCGCCAGGGGGACAAGCCCCGACAAGGCGAAACCATGGCCTGAAACGAGGGTTAAACGACACGTTTCACGGTCTTCGGGCGATTACGCTGAGTCACCCTACAAGCCATCGCAGAACGCCCGCCAGGAGACACCATGCAACTGCTTTCCATCACCCGTATCGCGACCTGCTCGCTATTGCTGGGTGCGCTGCTCACCCTTTCGAGCCAGAGTGCCTTCGCCGCCTCGAACGAGGACGAAGTGCGCGGTTTCTTCACCGATTTCGTCAAGGCGCAGAACGCCCACGACCTCAAGCAGATCCGCGCGATGCTCTGGGATTCGCCACAGATGCTCTGGTATGCCCGGGGCGGTGCGAACTGGGGCCCGGACGCGGTGGTCGAGCGCCTGAAGGACTATTATCAGGGCGTCTGGCAACTGGACCCGGACATGAGCCGGTTGCGCATCACCCAGCTCAATGACAGCGTGGCGCAGATCCTCGTGCCCGTGACCTTCACCCGCAGCCATGCCGGGGAAGCACCGCAGAAAAACACCTTCCTGATCAGCCAGACCCTGCTGCGCGGCGCCGACGGCTGGCGGGTCGCGACGATCATGCCGGTGGCCGATACCAACTTCAAATAACCCCCGCCACGGACCTGACCGGCCGGAATGACCTCCGGCCCTGTCGAGATGGCTTGCGCTATGAATGAAAAGGTTTCTCATTTATATTTGCGCCTGCACTGCCTCGTTCCAGGTCCATCATGCCGTTCGACTCTGCCAAGCCATCCCTGCTCAGCACCCTGGTGCGTCACTACGACGAACTGGTCGATCACGTGCGCCGACGCTTTGGCGATCGCGGCTTTGCCCGCGAAGTGGTGCACGATGTCTGCGTGCAACTGCTGGAGAAACGCCAGTCGGAGGACGTGCGCACGCCCCTGGCGCTGCTGCGCAAGATCTCCCACGACCAGGCCATCGACCGCTACCGCAGCGAACGGCGGCGCCAGGCCTGGATCGTCGAGTTGTCCGAGCCGTTCGAGGCCGCCAGCGAGGCGCCGTCGCCACCTCGCCAGTATGAAGCCGAGCGCGAGCTGGAGTACCTGGCCCAGGCCATCGAGGCGTTGCCGCCGCGCTGCCGGATGGTCTTCGTGATGCACAAGATCCACCAGTTGCCGCAGGCGGAAGTCGCGACACGCCTGGGGATTTCCCTGAAAACCGTGGAAAAGCACTTGAAGCTCGGCCTGGCCGCCTGCCGCGCCAGGCTCGACCTGTCGGAACCCGTCTCATGACCACCCTGCCCCCGCCGTCCCGCGAAGAAGAAGCCCTGGCGCGACATCGCGAAGAATTGCGCAAACGCTTTCCCCTGCCCGAGCCCAGGCCGCGCAAACCACGCAAGGCCGTGGCGGGCGCCCTGTTGGCGATGCTGCTGGCCGCCGGGCTGGGCTGGCTGGACCCGGCCTATCACCGGGAGTCCCATGCCAGCGCCGTCGGCGAGCGACGCGTACTGGCGCTGGCCGATGGCAGCCGCATGACCCTGGACAGCAACAGCCGGGTCACCGTCGAATGGCACCTGCGCTCGCGACGAGTGGAACTGCAGGCCGGCCAGGCGCTGTTCGATGTCTCGAAAACCGTTTTCAGGCCCTTCGAAGTGGAAGCGGGCACGACCCGGGTGCGGGTGCTGGGCACGCTGTTCAGTGTCGATCGCCTTGACCAGGGCGCGCGCGTGACCCTGGTACGCGGCAAGGTCGACGTCGATACCGCGGACGGTCGTCATGTGCAACTGGCCCCCGGTCAACAGGTCGAGACAGGTCCGGGGCGACACCTGCAACCGCTCGGCGTGGACGCCGAGGCGGCGATCGCCTGGAAGGACAACCGCCTGATCTTCGACCGCACGCCATTGGCCGACGCCCTGGCACGGATCCAGCGCTATCGTACGGCGCCGATTCGCCTCGACGATCCGAGCCTGGCCGGCCTGCCGATCACCGGGGTCTTCGACAGCAGCAAGGTCGAGGACCTGCTCGCCCTGCTGCCGGGCATCCTGCCCTTGAGTCTGCACAGCGAGAGCGACGGGACCTTGCACGTGCGCCGCAAGAGCGGAAAAAATAATCGAGCCAGCAGGTAGGGTTTTCCCGGGCGAGAAACGGCAGGTAGTCAAAGCCCCCTGTTTTCCAAGGAACATCGCCCATGAAGCCACGCCTGCGCAGCGCTCGCCTGCCCCTGTCACTGTCCTTGCCCCTGCTGACCGGCAGCCTGCTGTTCGCCCTCTCGGCCCAGGCCGAGGACAAGGTCCTGCTCGACCTGCCGAGCTCGCGCCTGGACCAGGCGCTCAATGCCCTGGCACGCCAGTCGTCGGTGCAGATCCTGTTTGCCAGCGACATCGCGCAGGAGCGGACCACACCCGCCCTCAAAGGCAGTTTCACCCCGCAGGAAGCGCTGGCGCGACTGCTCGACAACAGCGGCCTGCAAACCCGGGTCAAGGACGAGAGGACCTTCGTCATCGTCCCGGCCGGTGCTGCACCGGCCCCGGCGGCCAAACCGGCCGAGGTGTCCTATATCGCGCCCATGGTGATCAAGGGTGACGTGCTGGGCAGCGCCAGCGATCCGCAGGTACTGACCTACGCCGGCAGCCGCACGGTGGTTGGCGCGGACAACCTGGACAAGGCCAGCGTGCGCGGGGTCGACGATGCCCTGCAACGGGTGCCCGGGGTCAAGATCTTCGACGAGACCGGCACCGGCGCCCTGCCGCAGATCGCCGTGCGCGGCCTGTACGAAAGCCGCAGCGGGAGGATCCAGGCGCTGTCCGACGGCATTCCGCTGGCCCTCGCGCCCTACGGGCAGACCGGCCTGTCGCTGTTCCCGGTGACCATGGCCACCGTCGATCGCATCGATATCGTGCGCGGTGGTGCCGCCGTGCAGTACGGGCCGAACAACGTCGGCGGAGTCATCAACTTCATCAGCAAGCCGATTCCCCGCGAATGGGAAAACACCCTGCAGGAGCGCACCACCTTCAACGCCGGCGGGCGCCAGTTGTGGGACACCTACTTCGGCACCGGCGGCTACCTGACCGACAACTTCGGCCTGCAACTGGACCTCAATACGATTTCGGGCGAAGCCGGACGGGAGCACTCGGACACCGATATCCAGAACTACCGCCTGCGCGGCCAGTGGAATATCGACGACGACCGCGAGCTGAGCTTCGGCGTGCAGCACTACGAGGCCGACATGGACCTGGCGGGCGCCCTGAGCGTCAAGGACTACCGCGACGACCCACGTCAGTCGACCCGGCCACTGGATCATTTCGACGGCAACACCGACCGGGTCTGGGGTACCTACACCCAGCGCCTGGGCGCCATCGGCCCGTTCGATTCGGTGGAGTTCAGCTGGACCAACTTCGCCCATGACAGCTATCGCAATTTTATCGTCGGCCTGCCCTTCACCCCGGACGGCACCGCCACCAGCCGCCAGGACGGCCCGCGGGACTTCAAGGTCTGGGGCAGCGAACCGCGCCTGAGCCTGAGCATCGACGGCGACAGCCTCAGCCAGACCTGGCTGGTGGGCGCCCGCTACGTCGCCGAGGACATCGACTACAAGGTCGATCGCCAGAGCGTGGCGACCGGCAAGACCACGCCGTTCCGCGACTGGCAGTTCAACGACGAGGCCAGGGCGTTCTACCTGAGCAACGCCATCGGCCTGTTCAACAATCGCCTGACCATTACCCCCGGCGTGCGTTATGAAAATGCGCAGATGGACTACAAGGACGGTATTACCGGCTTCCGGCACGACAACAAGTCGGAAGAATGGCTGCCCGGCCTGACGGTCGGCTACCAGGCCACGGACGACTGGTACGTGTATGCCAACGCGCAGAAATCCCTGCGCCCGCCGCAGGTCACGCAGATCGTCAAGGAGGGTGATGTCGGCGCCGAACTGGCCTGGAACTACGAGACCGGCGTGCGCTACACCCCGTGGAAAGGCCTGCGTGTCGACCTCGGAGTGTACCGCATCGACTTCGACGACCAGATCGTCTACGACGCCACCACCGACCGCTTCGTCAACCTCGGCAGCACCCGTCACCAGGGCATCGAGAGCGAGATCTTCTGGACCCCGGGCGCCCTGCCCGACCTTGACCTGCACGCCAGCTACGCCTACCTCGACGCCAAGCAGCGCAATGGCACCTTCAAGGGCAATGAGGTGCCGTTCTCCTCGCGCAACCAGTTCAGCGTCGACGGGCGTTACCACTTCGCCGAACGCTGGACCTACAGCCTCGACGGCCTGTACGTCAGCAGCGCCTACACCGACGCCGCCAACTCCGGGGCCGAGGATGCCAGCGCCTCCGTGGGCCGGCTACCAGCCTACTGGGTCTGGAACACCGCCATCGAGCGCCAGTTCCCGCTGCAGGACAAGACCGTACTGACGGCCTCGGCGGGCATCAGCAACCTGTTCAACCGCGAGTATTACTTCCGCGGGATCGACACCAGCCCGTGGGGTCGCCAGCCGGCACCGGAGCGCTCGCTGACCCTGGGGCTCAACTATCGATTCTGAAGCATCGATTCTGAAGCGCCGATTCTGAAGCAGCGCTTCTGAAACAACGCTTTGGCGACCTACAACCACCAGCGCAGCAGGAAAAAGAACGCCATGCTCAGCAGCATGCTGAGCAGGGTGTTGCGGGTGTAGATCACCAGCCCGATGGCGACCAGGGAACTGATCAGGTACGGGTTGTCGAGGTGCAGGTTCAGTTGCCGGTCGGGCATGAACACAATCGGTCCGCAGATCGCCGTGAGCATGCCCGGCACGGCAAAGCCGAGAAACTGCCGGGCGTTGCTGCTCAGGCGCAACGGCAGGCGGGGTTCGAGAAACACGTAGCGGTTGAGGAACACCAGCAGTCCCATCCCGATGATTACCGCCCAGACCATCATTCGCGCCCCCGATACAGCTTGTTGCAGACAAATCCCGCCGCCATCCCCGCCAGTCCCGACAGCACCAGCGCCGAACCCCACTGCCAGTAACTGAACAGTACCGAGCAGAACAACGATACGGCCACGCAGACCACGGTCGGCACACTGCGCACCACCGGGGTGATCAGGGCGATAAAGGTCGCGGCAATCGAGAAGTCCAGCCCCAGGTGCTCAAGTCCGGGAATACTGCGGCCCAGTACGATCCCCGCCAGGGTGAACAGGTTCCAGGCGATATAGAACGTCAACCCCACCCCCAGCGCATACCAGCGGTCGAACTGTTGCTTGTCGTGCTGGCTGGTCAGGGCGAACAGTTCGTCGGTGAGCAGGAAGCCCAGGCCGACGCGCCAGCGACCGGGCAGCGGGGCAATCACCGAACGCATGCTCATGCCGTACAACAGGTGCTGCGAGGTCAGCAGCGCGGTGGTCAGCAGGATCGAGAAGATCCCCGCGCCGCCCTTGAGCATGCCGATGGCCACCAGTTGCGCGGCGCCGGCAAACACGATGCTCGACAGGCCCTGGCCTTGCAGGGGGGTCAGGTTGGCCTCGATGGCCATGGAGCCGGCCAGCAGCCCCCAGGGTGCCGTCGCCAGGGACAGCGGCATGATGGCCACGGCACCGCGCAGGAAGGCGGTGCGGGGCAGAAGGTGATCAGACATAGAACTCGCGCTTCAGGAAAAGACGCGTGACTTTGGCAGGGCGTCCGCGGCTTGTCTTGAACAATCTTGCAACTTGACCGACGCCCGCCCCCCTTAACGAATTGGCGGCAAGCGGACCTTGCCGGCCCGGCACTGGCTCTTCACGCCCTTGCCACAGGACGCGAACCCCAGGTCCCGGCTCAGGCAGACCTTCACCTCGGACAGTTGCGGACCGCTGCAACTCACTGCCACGCCATCGCTCGGCATGCCCGGATTGCTCTGCCGGAACAACACGGCGATTTCCTCGGCGGAATACTCCCGCACCGCCGTCGAGGGTTGCAACGCGTCGGGAATCCGTACCTTGCCCAACGCCCGGTCGGTGGTATCCAGATAGGCATTGGCGCCCAGGCCGCTGCAGGTGCCGTGCTTCTTCCACTCATGTTCCATCAGCCTGGCGGTCGGAAACAGCGTCAGGCCCTGCTGGCGCTGCTCGGCCGACAGCGGCGTCAATGGCGCGCAGGACTGCGGCCAACCACCCCGCGCGTACTGCGGCCAGAGGCCGTGAAGGACAAACCCATAGCCCTTGCCCGTGCATTGCTCGTTGCCGGTATGGGTCAGGCAGAACGTCGGCGACCAGGACAACGCCAGCAGGTAGTAATCGAACTCGCCGGCCTCGCCTCGCTGCTTGTCACGCCCCTGGCCCGCCTGCACCCCGCCCACTGACACCATGAAAAGCACCAGTACCCACGAAAACCACCTCATTCCCTTCTCCCGCGTCTTGTTGGATGAATAAATCAATATCCGTGGCGCCAAATAAATTATGAAGATTCGTTACAAAACAGTAACATTTGCTACACCTTTCACCTCCCTGACTTCTTATGATCGAGGGCTGTGTTTCCATCCATCCGGGCCCACCGACTCAGGTGCCACGCCGACCTCGTCGGTTGCGCACCCTGAGGCGGTTTTCTCGGGATTTCGCCGCACGTTGCCGGCTGAGTCCTGATATGTGGAATTCTGCTTCTGAAGGAGCAAGCGCGTCATGAGTACTCGATCCACCCGCAAGAAAATCGTCTCGGTCCTCTGGACACTGGGCGTGCTCTTGATCATCTATTGTTTCCCGAAAACCGTCTTCGGTTTCCTCGCCCTGGTCGTGGTCTGCGGTATATACGATTTCCTGCGCAATGGCATCTACACCGCCGAACTGGCCAGGAAATACTTTATCGGCAGCGGCCGCAACACCTGGGTGCTGGCACCGTTCAATACCCTGTTCGACCTGGTGAGCCGACGCAACCGCGGCGTCTATCGGATGCAGGACCTGCCCGAAGACTGCCAGCGCGACCTGCAGCAGGTCATCGACAAGGCCATGAGCCACAAGGACGAGATCATCGACTACCTCGACGGACGCATGGCGCAGAACAAGCGCGGCATGCTGTTCTTCCAATGGTACGGACGCAAGATCGACACCGAACTGGATATCCGGGAACTGCAACAGAAGTTCCCTTATGTGAAAACCGTCGGCGTCTCGGTGTTCAACGCCAACCAGTCGACCTCGTTCCACTTCGGTCCGCTGCGCATGATGTTCCGGGTGCTCTACAACATGGCACCGGCCCCGCACCATGACGGCGTGTACATCCAGTGCCGCAAGGAAAAACACTTCTGGCACGACGATCCGCTGTTCATCTTCGATGACACGCTGCTGCATGCCTCGTTCAACAAGAACGATACCAAGCGCTACTGCCTGTTCATCGATATCGTGCGCCCGTCCCGCACCCCGTTCATCCTCAAGGGCGTGATCGCCGGTTTCGCCGGGGTGGTCTTTGCCCTGCGCCGGGTGTTCTACAAGAACTGGAAACTGATCCAGTAATACCTCCCGCCTGTAACTGCCCTGGAATCGGACCCCGCGTTCAGCCAGGGCATCTCGCTCCATGAGCACTTGTCCAAAACCGACTACCTACCCATTCGGAGTATGTTCCCGGCTTCGCCCTGCCTGAATAGTGGACTCACCCGCTCTTCCCGAGCCGAATCCAGTCCGAAGGTGAGATGGCCATGCACAAGGCGTTGGTGGTAACCCTGAGTCTCCTGCTTGTCCCGGCTTTTTCCGCGTCGCACGCAGAAGAAGTGGATGCGTCGAAAACCCTGCGCCTCTACAACTGGGCCGACTACATCGGCGAAAACACCCTCGCCGACTTTGAGAAAGCCACCGGCATCAAGGTCATCTACGACACCTTCGACTCCTACGAAACCGTGCAGGCCAAGCTGCTCACCGGGCACTCCGGCTACGACCTGGTGACCCTCAACGCCTCGCTGGTGCCGCCACTGATCAAGGCCGGGGTATTCCAGCCCCTGGACAAGCAACAACTGCCCGACTGGAAAAACCTCGACCCGCAGACCTTGCAGCACCTGCAGGGCTATGACCCCGGCGTGGTCTACTCCGCGCCCTATACCTGGGGTAGCAACGGCGTGACCTACAACGTCGAGAAGATCCGCGAACGCATGCCGGACGCCCCCATCGGCTCCCTGGCCATGCTCTTCGACCCGAAGATCGTCTCGCGCTTCGCCGATTGCGGCGTGACCCTGCTCGATGCACCGACCGAAGTCATTCCCCTGGCCCTCACCTACCTCGGCCGCGATCCCCGCAGCGCCCGGCCCGACGACCTCGAGGCGGCGCAAAAGCTGCTGATGACGATCCGCCCATACCTGAAGAAATTCGACTCGGTGAACTACCTGAGCAGCCTGCCCAACGGCGACATCTGCATGGCCATGACCTGGTCCGGCGACGCCGCCACCGCCCAGGCCCGCGCCGAAGAGGCCGGTCTGAAGATCAAGCTGGCGTACTTCATTCCCAGGGAAGGTTCGCTGATCTGGTTCGATAATATGTACATCCCCAGCGATGCCAGCCATGTCGCCAATGCGCACAAGTTCCTCGAATACCTGCTGCAACCCCAGGTCATGGCGGACGTGACCAACTTCATCCACTACGCCAACAGCAACACCGCGTCGACTCCGCGGGTGAATGCCGATGTGCGCGCCAACCCGGCGATCTACCCGGACGACGCCACCCGCCAGCGCCTGTTCGCACAGAAAACCCAGGACGCCAAGGACATGCGGGCCATCACCCGCGTCTGGAACACGGTAAAGACCGGCCTGTAGGCCCGGTATGACTCAAAGATCCACACCTTCGAAAAAGGGCACGCCCATGGCTATTCCAACACAAGCATTTCTCGCCGGATTCGACCAGCAGAGCCTGGTCGAGGCGGACAAGGCGCACTACATGCACGGCTATCACATGTTCGACGAGCACCGTGAGCAAGGAGCCCTGAATATCGTCGCCGGTGACGGCGCCTACATCTACGACACCGAGGGCAATCGCTTTCTCGATGCCGTGGGCGGCATGTGGTGTACCAATATCGGCCTGGGCCGGGAGGAAATGGCCGAGGCGATTGCCGACCAGGTTCGCCAGCTGGCCTACTCCAATCCGTTCTGCGACATGTCCAACGCGGTAGCCATCCGCCTCTGCGAAAAGCTCGCCAGCCTGGCCCCCGGCGACCTCGACCACGTGTTCCTCACCACCGGCGGCTCCACCGCCGTGGACACCGCCTATCGCCTGGTGCAGTTCTACCAGAACAGCCGGGGCAAGCCGCAGAAGAAGCACATCATCGCCCGCTACAACGCCTACCACGGCTCCACCACCGTGGCCATGTCGATCGGCAACAAGGCCGCCGACCGGGTGCCCGAGTTCGACTACGCCCACGAACGCATCCACCATGTATCCAACCCCAATCCCTACCGCGCCCCCGATGGCATGGACGAAGAGCAGTTCCTCGAATTCCTCGTGGCGGAGTTCGAGGACAAGATTCTCAGTATCGGCGAAGACAAGGTCGCGGCGTTCTTTGCCGAACCGATCATGGGCTCCGGCGGTGTGATCATTCCGCCCAAGGGCTACCTGCGGCGCATGTGGGAAGTCTGCCAGCAGTACGACATCCTGTTTGTCGCCGACGAAGTGGTGACCTCCTTCGGCCGACTGGGCAAGTTCTTCTCCTCCTGGGACGTCTTCGGCGTGCAGCCGGACATCATCACCACCGCCAAGGGCCTGACTTCGGCGTACCTGCCACTGGGCGCCTGCATCTTCTCGGAGCGGATCTGGAACGTGATCGGCGAACCGGGCAAGGGCCGCTGCTTCACCCACGGGTTCACCTACAGCGGCCATCCGGTGTGCTGCACCGCCGCCCTGAAGAACATCGAAATCATCGAGCGGGAAAACCTGCTGCAGCATGTCGATGAGGTCGGTGGCTACCTGGAGGAGCGCCTGGGCAGCCTGCGCGATCTGCCGCTGGTGGGGGACGTGCGCTGCATGAAGCTGATGGCCTGTGTCGAGTTCGTCGCCGACAAGCAGACCCGCGAGCTGTTTCCCGACAAGCTGAACATCGGCGAGAAGATCCACCTGCGGGCCCAGGCCAGGGGCTTGCTGGTACGGCCGATCATGCACCTGAACGTGATGTCGCCGCCGCTGATCATCAGCCGGGCCCAGGTCGATGAAATCGTCGAGACCCTGCGCGAGTGCATCCTCGAAGTGGCCGACGAGTTGCAGAAAAGCGGCCAATACAGCGGACGATGAGTGTCCTGCCGGCGGCTTTGCGCCCGATGGGGCGGGTGGTTAGACTGCGGGGCATGAGCTCCGTACCCGACGACACCGCCCCCCGCCTGTCCTTCCAGGCCCTGCATCGCTGGCATGCCGGGCTGGCGGGGGCCTTTGCCCATCTCGACGAACCCGACGGCCTGCGTCACCTGGCCCTGGCCTTCGGCGAGCTGGTGCCGGTCGAGTCGGTGATGATCAGCCTCGAGCGCAAGGATCGACCGCCGCAGTTGCTGTACCTGCAAGGTATTCCGGAAGAGTTTCGCGATGCGATCATCGAGCGCTACTTCGCCGGCGGTTATCTGCTCGATCCGTTCTGCCTGGCGGTGGAGAACGGCCTGGCCGAAGGTTTTTATCCGCTGGAGGAAATCGCCCCGGACGATTTCTTCGACAGCGAGTACTACAAGACCTACTACCTCAAGCTCGGTTGCGCCGAAGACAGCTACTACATCGTCAACCTCGACGAGCACAGCAAGATCTCCGTCAGCCTGTTCCAGGGCCTGGGCGCCGCCAGCCTGAGCAGTTCACAGCTGGACCTGCTGCGGGCGGTCGAACCGATGGTGCGCACCCTGGTGAGCCAGTTCGCCGCCCGTGGGCTGCAACGCAATCCCCTGTTGTTCGACCAGCCGGCCGACGGGCAGGCACAAGACGCCGAGGTCAATCTGCGGATCCAGGCGGCCTTCAGCCGGTTCGGTTGCGGGGTACTGACGGAGCGCGAGCGCGAAGCCGCGCAGATGGTGCTGCGCGGCCATTCGGTGAAGTCCACGGCCAGGGAAATGAATATCTCCCCGGAAACCGTACGCATGCACCGCAAGAACCTCTACCTGAAGCTGGGCATCAGTTCCCAGTCGGAACTGTTCGCGCAGTTCATCGACTGGTTACGCCAAGGCTGAGCGTTCACGATCCTGCAGGAGTTGACTTGCCAGCTCCCACAAGGACAACGACTCAGGCCGACAGCGAGTAGATCAACGCCGAAATCGCCACCAGGCCCACCAGCGTGACGAACACGTTGGACATCTGCCCGGCGTACTGGCGCATGGCGGGTACGCGACGGATCGCATACATCGGCATGAGGAACAGCAGCGCCGCGATGATCGGCCCGCCGAGGGTTTCGATCATGCCGAGGATGCTCGGGTTCAGGGTCGCCACCAGCCAGCAGATCACCAGCATGAACGCCGCGGTCATGCGGTCCAGGGCCTTGGTCCCCGGCTTGCGGCCACTCTTCACCACCAGGCCCTTGAGACCTTCGCTGGCACCGATGTAATGCCCCAGGAACGACTTGGCGATCGCCACGAAAGCAATCAGCGGCGCGGCAAAGGCGATGGTCGGGTTGCTGAAGTGGTTGGCCAGATACGACAGGATCGACAGGTTCTGAGCCTTGGCCTCGGCCAGTTGTGCCGGCGACAGGGTCAGCACGCAACTGAACACGAAGAACAGCACCATCACCACCATCAGGCCATGGGCCCGGGAGAGGATCTGGCCGCTACGAGCTTCGGCATGCACGCCATAACGACGCTTCTGGTCCACCGCGAAGGCGGAAATGATCGGCGAGTGGTTGAACGAGAACACCATCACCGGGATCGCCAGCCACAACGTGTGCAGCAGTGCCGAAGGCTGCGGCAGGCTGCCGGCCGTGGCGAGGATACCGCCGTTCCAGTGGGGGATCAGGAACACCGCGAGGAACAGCAAGGCAACGATGAACGGGTAGACCATCATGCTCATGGCCTTGACGATCACCTGCTCGCCGCACCGCACCACCGCCAGCAGGCCGAGGATCAGCACCAGGGACAGGATCGCCCTGGGCGGCGGCGTGATATGCAACTGATGTTCGAGGAAGCTGCCGACGGTGTTGGTCAGGGCCACGCTGTAGATCAGCAGGATCGGGAAGATCGCGAAGAAATACAGCAAGGTGATCAGCGCCCCGGCCTTGAGGCCGAAATGTTCTTCCACCACTTCGGTGATGTCCGCGCCGTCGCGCCCGGAGAGCACGAAGCGGGTCAGGCCGCGATGGGCGTAGAAAGTCATGGGGAACGCCAGCAGCGCCAGGATCAGCAGCGGCCAGAAGCCGCCCAGCCCCGCGTTGATCGGCAGGAACAGGGTCCCGGCACCGATCGCCGTGCCGAACAGGCCCAGCATCCAGGTGGTGTCGTGACGGCTCCAGCTGCTCAGTGCAGCGGGTGCCGATTCATAGCGTTCGTCGACGCTGTTGGCCTGGTCATTCATCCGGTCGAATCTCCGTTAGCCGGTCATTACCACGCGACCGGGGCGGAAAAAACGTGTCACTGGCAGCGCCCCGGCCATAAGAGGGGCGCGATTGTCCGGGATTAAGCTTAAGAAGCAAAGGGTTAGCTGAGCAACGGTCGACTGTGCCGGTGTTTCAGGGAACCTCTGTACGGTCACCTGGAGCCTGGTAGCCCTCGTGCAACAGTTCGACCAACTGTCGCAGAAAGTAGTGTTTTTCCAGAACTTCCCGGCGAAAACATACCCGATGATGACGCAAGGCCCAGGTCTCGCGCAGCTCGATGATCGCCAGGCGTCGATCATCGTCGGGAGCCAGGGTCGACAACGGCACGATGCTGATGCCGGCGCCTGACGCCACCAGTTGGGCAATCGAACGGAAACCCGAAACCTGTACGCAGACATCCAGCGAGCCGCCGGCCAGGGCAGCCTGGCTCATCAGGTAGGTATGCAGCGCGGCGCCGCTTTGCAGGCTGATGAAGGGCCGGCCCAGGCATGCGGTAAAACGCACGGATGCCTCGCGGGCCAGAGCGCTGTCCGACGGTGCGATGATCACGAAGCGGTCTTCGCGGTACGGCACGAACTGCAGGTCCGGGTGATCGGAGTCCACCGCGATGATGCCGATATCCGCCCTGCCCGCCGCCACCGCCGCGACGATTTCCGAACCCATGCGCTCCTCCAGGTTGATCCGCACCGCCGGGTAGGCAGCGAAGAACCGGGTCAGATCGTCGGGCAGGAAGGAACTGATGGCGTTGTTATTGGCAAAGAAGGTGATATGGCTGGTCAGGCCCTGCACATACGGCGTCAGGTCGGCGTGCATCTGTTCCAGTTGGGCCAGGCAGCGCCGGGTGTGTTCGAGCATCACCACGCCGGCCTGGGTCAGCTTCACACCCCGGGCCTGGCGCACCAGCAGCGCGGCGCCGATGGCGTCTTCCAGGCCCTTGAGGCGCAGGCTGACCGAAGACGGTGCCAGGTGACAGCGCGCCGCGCCGCGGGTCAGGTTGCCCTCCTCGGCTACCGCGAGGAACACCTTGAGGTCCACCAGATCGTAATGCATGAGGATCGAGCCACGTTGAAAGAGCCCGGTCATCACACCCTACCCGAGGTCACTTGGCAATGACCGGCGCCTTGTCCGCCATGGGCTCGGGCAGGCGATTGAGCACCCGGTGCATGCGCTCGCGATCCAGTTCCTTCTCCCAGGCCGACACCGCCACCGTCGCCACACCGTTGCCGATCACATTGGTCAGGGCCACCACTTCGCTGAGAAAGCGGTTGATGCCGAGGATCAGCACCAGTCCCGATACCGGCACGGTGGGCATCACTGCCAGGGTCGCCGCCAGGGTGATAAAGGCAGCGCCGGTCACGCCGCTGGCGCCCTTGGACGTCACCATTGCCACCGCTAGCAAGGTCAGTTGCTGGGCCCAGGTGATCTCGACATTCATCGCCTGGGCGATAAACAGCACACACATGGTCATGTAGATATTGGTGCCGTCGAGGTTGAAAGAGTAACCGGTGGGAATCACCAACCCGACCACCGAGCGCGAGCAACCGAGGCGTTCCAGCTTGGTCATCATCAGCGGCAGTACCGGTTCGCCGGAACTGGTGCCGAGGACAATCAGCAGTTCTTCCTTGATATAAGCCAGGAAGCGGAACAGGTTGAAGCCGACAAACCGAGCGATCGATCCCAGAACCACGATCACGAAAAACAGGGCCGTGATATAGAAGGTACCAATCAGCTTCAGCATCGGCAGCAACGAGCCGACGCCGTAGGTACCGATGGTGAAGGCGATGGCGCCAAAGGCGCCGATGGGAGCCAGTCGGGTGATGATCCCGACAATCCCGAACAAAACCTTGGACAGATCGTCGATCAACTGGTTGACCGCCCTCGCCTTCGCCCCCAACCCCGCCAGCACCGCACCGAACAGCAGCGCCACCAGCAGGATCTGCAGGATCGCGCCCTGGGCGAAAGCCGATACCAGGGTGTCCGGGATGATGTTCATCAGAAAACCGCTGGTGCTCAGTTCGTGGGCCTTGTCCGCATAGGCGGCCACCGCGCTGGCATTGAGTCTGGCCGGATCGACGTTGAAACCGGCGCCGGGCGTCAGCCAGTGGGTCGCCACCAGGCCGATCACCAGGGCCAGGGTCGAAACCACCTCGAAGTAGAGCAAGGCCTTGCCGCCGACCCGACCGATCTTCTTCATGCTGTCCATGCCGGCGATACCGGTGACCACCGTACAGAAGATGATCGGCCCGATCACCATCTTGATCAGCTTGATGAAGGCATCGCCCAGCGGCTTCATGTCGGCGGCCAGGCTTGGCCAGTAGTGGCCGACGGCGATGCCCAGGAGCATCGCGGCGAGGACCTGGATGTACAGCACTTTGTAGAAGGGTCTTTTCATTATTGGTCTCCACAAAAGGTATCGGGCGATTTTCCCGCCCGAGAAAATCCGCAAGGCATCGTTCGCGTCAGAGGTGCCGGTGCAGCCACCGTGCCGCGGCCAGGACCCGCGCATCGCTGCCACGCGGGCCGATCACCGACAAGCCCAACGGAGCCCCGTCGAGGCTGATCCAGGGCAGGCTGACCTGTGGCAGGCCGGCCAAGCCGGCAACGCTCAGCAGCTGCTGGGAACGCAGGCGCTGTTGCTCCATGGCTTCGGTGCTGGCGTCCAGGCGCGGGGCAACTGCCGGCACCGTGGGCAACAGCAGGAAGCTCGACTCATTGACAAAAAGTCGTGCCAGTTGCTGCGCCGCAGCCTGGCGCACCTGCTGTTCGGCGGCGACCTGTTGTGCGGTGACCCGCGAACCGGCTAGAAAACGCTGGCGGACATCCTCCGCGAGCTGCTCGAGGTGGACGCTGACCCAGACCCCGTGCTGCTGCCAGATCTCACCGCCCTGCAGGACCCGATGGGCCCTGGCGTAATCCGCCAGGGTCAGGCTGGCCGATGGCAGCAGCGTATGTTGCAGGGTGCTGCCAAGGCGTTCGACCAGGGCGCCGAACGCCACCTGCACCGCCTCGTCGCACACCGCCAGGGCATCCTCGCTCAGGAGGAACAGCGGGTTTTCTGGCGGGTGTTCATCCACAGCCTCGTTGGCCAGGACCGCGAACACCGCCGCCAGATGCTCACCATTGGCAGCGAACCAGCCCACGGTGTCAAAGCTGTGGGCCAGGGCGAAACAACCGCGCGTGGCAATCCGTCCCTGGGTCGGGCGCATGCCCCAGACCCCGCAGTAGCTGGCCGGCAAACGGCAGGAACCACCGCAATCGGTGCCCAGTCCGATATCCGCAAGCCCCGCGGCCACCGCCACTGCCGAGCCGGACGACGAGCCCCCGGGAATCCGTGACGGGTCGGCCGGGTTGCACGGGGTGCCGTAGTGCAGGTTGATCCCCGCCAGGCTGAACGCCAGTTCGTCGGTGACCGTCTTGCCGGTCCATTCGGCCCCGGCTTCCAGCAGCAGGCGCACCGCCAGGGCCGTCGTCGTGGCCGGGGCCTGCTGGGCCAGCCAGCGCGGGTTGCCGGCACCGGTGCGTTGTCCCTCGATATCGAAGACATCCTTGGCCGCCAGGCGCAGGCCTGACAAGGCGCCGGAATGACGGGCGACAAAAGGTGCCCGGGCAAAACCTTCGCGGACAAAGGCACCGTGCAGTCCCGGCTGCAACAGGGCGGCCGGAGCCCGGTGGTCATCGTGAGGGCGTTCGGCAGTCGGCCGGCGGTCGAGATATTGCATGATCGGTGTGTTCCTCCGTGCGTTCTTGTGACGCGAGTATCGAGGGGCCCGATCCGGGAAAACAGCGAGGGTTGGCAAAGCCAGCCTTTGTCGAAAACGAACGCTCAGAGCCGCGATCCGGGAGCGGCCTTGGGTAAAAGCGCAGAAGAATCGGCAAATCGGCCTGATCTATTGATACACTGTAACAATTGATCCCAGCCTTCCTGTCAGTGCCTTCCCATGACCCCTGTGCAACGCCGTGCCTGTTTCACCGCCCTCTTCCTGCTGCTGGGTGGCTCCTCAGCCCTGGCTGACGACCTGATGATCACCTGGCCCGGCGACTGGGAAGTCCAGACCCTGCCGCCAGCGCAGAACGCCGCGGGCGAAGTCGTCAGCGGACTGCGCCAGCGCGCGGTGAAGAACGATCCCAATGGCGATCCGATGATGGTCATGGAGCTGACCCAGTCGGCGCTCAACCCCGGCCATGAGGTCAACCTCCCCGGCGTGTTGCTGGAGATGCGCAAGGCGGTGCAGAAGAATTTCGTCGAGCGCGGTTTCATGAGCGTGTGCAATCGCATTCACGACAGCACCCTGGGTGGCCTGGCGGCGGTGGAAACCACCTGCACCATCACCCAGAACGGCGGACATGTGATGACCCAGACCCTGGTGGCCGCGGCCCACGACGGCAAGGCCTATTCCCTGCTCTACGCCGGCTCGGCGGACGGCTACAAGACCGTGGAACCGGTGGTCAACGGTATCCGCGCCAGCCTGCACCTGCAACCCTGAGTCACCTCTTGTAGGAGCCGGGCTTGCCCGCGAACCGCCGAAGGCGGTCATCCGGCCAAATCCTGCGGCGCTGGAAGAAGCGCTTTCGCGAGTTGGCTCGCTGCTACACAAGGGCCCCGGTCAACCCGCGAGGAATCCGCGGGCCATGCCGCTGGCGGCAATCACGATCAGCATGATCAACAGGGCTTCGATATGGCTGATGCGCGCGAACAAGCTGGCCCGGCCGGTATCGATGGCCGTGCCCCTCTTCTGCGCGATCCGCCATTTGATCAGACTGATCATCGGCGCCAGCTCCAACAGCAGGACAATCACGAACAGCGTCAGCTTGAGATGGAACAGTGGCTGGTGCAGGTAGTAGTCGCTCCCCTTCTCGAAACCGCCGAAGGCCCGCAGACCACCGGTCACCAGCAGGATACCGGCACTGATGCCCCAGAGATTGTCCCAGATGAACACCTGGCGCAGTTCCGCCGGGGTGCTGCCGGTGAGGCGGCGCAAGGCCCCGCCACGACCGAACACTGCCGCCAGGGCGATACCGAAGGCCAGAAGGTGCAGCGCTGCCAGGGACCAGTGAGCAAACATCGGATCGTCTCCTTGAATGAGCAAGACAGTTGTAGCTCAAACCGCCGATCTTTGCGCAAGCTCCCGCCCGGATCAGGCCCTCAAGGCAGCAGGATCACCTTGTCGCCGCTGCCCTGGTTGACCTCGGCATAGCGCGCCGGGCCCTCGGCCAGCGGCGATTCCCGCAGATCCGATGGCAGCTCCAGCAGGCCTTCATCGAAGAACCGTCCGAATTGTTCGAGCATCCGCGCACAGGCCTCGGTGCCATAGAGCAAGGAGTTGATACCGACCACCGAACCGCCCTTGCGATACAGGGCCAGGGCCGGCAGTTGCACATGGCCGTCGACCGGCGCGGCGATGATCGCGATCCGCCCGAAAGGCGCCAGCGCGCCGACCGCCGCCGGCAGCCAGAAACCGGTGGTGTCGAAGATCACCTCGGCGCCGCCGGGGAAAACGCCGTTGACCGCCGCCGCCAAGGCTTCCGGCTGGTCCAGTTGAATGGCTTCGAAGCCCTTGTCCTGCAGCGCCTTGACCTGCTCCGGGCGCCGCACCGCGCCCAGCGCATGGGCACCACGGATCTTCGCCAGGGCCATCGCCGCGCTGCCGACCGCGCCATTGGCGCCGATCACCAACAGGCGTGTACCGGCCTTCACCAAGCTGCGCTCCAGGGCATCCCAGGCGGTGGTGTACGGCACACCGAGACTGGCGGCCTGGACAAAACTCAAGTGGCTCGGCTTGAGTGCCACGCCCCTGGCCGGCAGGGTCAGGTACTGCGCATGGGAACCGTCGCCGGTAAAACCCAGCTCCTTGCCGGTGCCCCAGACTTCCTGGCCGAGCAGCGCCTGCGGGCCCTCGACCACCACGCCGGCGAAGTCGCGTCCGGGCACCCGGGGCAAGGTGGTGTAGGCGAAGCGTCCCAGGACGTTTTTCACATCGCTGGGGTTCAGGCCGGCCGCCTTGATCTGCACCAGGACTTCTCCGGCAGCAGGCACGGGCATCGGCAGGTCGACCAGTTGCAGCGCCGAAAGGTCGCCGGTCTTCGAAAATTGCAGGGCTTTCATAAGGTACGCATCCAGACAGGGAACAAGGGATTCTTCAGGACAACCAGCCAGCCACCAGTTGCTTGCCGAGGGGCCAGGCCTTTTCGCCCAGTTGCATGCCCAGCAAACCGACCAGGGCCACGGCGGGTGGCGCCGGGGAGCGGAAATCGAGCCCGCCGTAAAGCAGTCCGACAACAATGCCGATGGCGAGGGAAATCAGGTAGCTCATGACGAACTCCGCGCTCGATAAAGGAATGCCCGCAGTCTATGGCCGACAAACCCCGGCTGCCGGTCAAGGGCTTCTGGATATCGGCCAAAATCTCGGCGACCGCGTCAGCCCACCGGATAATGCGACGGGGCGATGCCGAGGGCGCGGCGGAACATGTCGCTGAAACTGCTGGGCGAATAGCCCAGCGAGCGGGCGATACGGCTGACCGGCGCGCCCTGGATCAACTCCGCCACCGCCGTCGCCAGTTGCACCTGGCGTCGCCACTCGGCAAAGCCCATGCCCAGCTCCGCCTGGAACAGGCGCGCCAGGGTGCGCACGCTGGCACCGGCCTGTTCGGCATGCTGATCGAAGGAAATCGCCAGTGACGGCGCGCCCATCACCGCCTGGCAAAGACTCATCAGGCGCCGGTCGGTGTCGGAGGGCATGGGGATTTTCAGCAGGGAACGCCGTGCCCGCTTGAGCTCCAGCAACGCCAGGTTGACCAGCGCCTCATAGTATTCGCCCTGCGGGTCATCGGTCTGCTCCACCAGCCGGACGATCAGCTCGCGCAGCAAACCACCGACCTCGATCACCTGGACCGTGCTTTCCAGGGTTTCGGCCAGGGCCGGACGCAGGTAGATATTGCGCATCTGCAGATCCGACACCACCCGGATACCGTGGGCGACACCGGGCGGCAACCACACCGCCCGCTGCGGCGGGACCACCAGGGCTTCGTGGGGCGTCTCGACCCACATGACCCCGGACATCGCATACAGCAATTGCCCCCAGACATGCTCGTGGGGCTCGATGTACAAGCCCCGCGGGTAGGTCCGTGCCAGGGGCTGCACGGGCCGACCGGTGTCGGTGAGATCGGGCGGCGCGGCCAGGGCCATGATCAGCTGGCGACAGGCGTACGCATGGTGACGAACTCTTCGGCCGCCGTCGGATGGACGCCGATGGTTTCGTCGAAGTGCTGCTTGGTGGCGCCGGCCTTCAGTGCGATGGCCAGGCCCTGGATGATTTCACCGGCATCGGGGCCGACCATATGGCAGCCCAGGACCTTGTCGGTGCGGGCATCCACCACCAGCTTCATCAGGGTGCGTTCCTGGTCTTCGGTCATGGTCAGCTTCATCGGCCGGAACCGGCTTTCGAAGATCTGCACCTCATGGCCCTGCTCCCGCGCCTGCTCCTCGCTCAGGCCGACCGTGCCGATATTCGGCTGGCTGAACACAGCGGTCGGAATCAGGTTGTAGTCGACCGGACGATACTGCTCGGGCTTGAACAGGCGCCGGGCCACCGCCATGCCTTCGGCAAGGGCCACCGGCGTCAGTTGCACGCGCCCGATCACATCGCCGAGGGCGAGGATCGACGGTTCGCTGGTCTGGTACAGCTCGTCGACCTGGATAAAGCCGTTCTTGTCCAGCTTCACCCCGGTGTTTTCCAGGCCCAGGTTGTCCAGCATCGGGCGTCGGCCGGTGGCGTAGAAAATGCAATCGGCTTCCAGCTCGCGGCCATCCTTGAGGGTAGCTTTCAGGCTGCCGTCGGCCAGCTTGTCGATACGCTCGATATCGGCATTGAACTGCAGGCCCAGGCCGCGCTTGCCAAGTTCTTCGGCCAGGTGCCTGCGCACCGCACCATCGAAGCCGCGCAGGAACAGGTCGCCGCGATACAGCAGTTGGGTGTCGGCGCCGAGGCCATTGAAAATGCCGGCGAACTCGACGGCAATATAACCGCCGCCGACCACCAGGATGCGCTTGGGCAGTTCCTTGAGGAAAAACGCCTCATTGGAGCCGATGGCATGTTCATGCCCCGGAATCTCGGGGATCTGTGGCCAGCCGCCGGTGGCGATCAGGATATGCCTGGCGCTGTAGCGCTGGCCGTTGACCTCGACCTGGTGCGGGTCGACCAACTTGCCATGACCTTCCAGCAAGGTAACGCCGCTGTTGGCCAGCAGGTTGCGATAGATGCCGTTGAGGCGGTTGATTTCCTTGTCCTTGTTGGCAATCAGGGTCGCCCAGTCGAAGTTCGCCTCGCCCAGGGACCAACCGAAGCCTTGCGCGTGTTCGAAGTCTTCGGCGAAGTGCGAACCGTACACCAGCAACTTCTTCGGCACGCAGCCGACGTTGACACAGGTCCCGCCCAGGTAGCGGCTTTCGACCACCGCCACCTTCGCCCCGAAACCGGCGGCAAACCGCGCCGCACGCACACCGCCGGAACCGGCGCCAATTACAAACAGATCAAAATCGTAGGCCATATCTATCTCCTCGGCAGGCACACAGCATAACCGCTGTAGCCCTTTGGGTCAGCGCTGGACACTACATAAGGGCGCCCAAATGAAAAAGCCACCCGGAGGTGGCTTTTCTTTACTACTGGAGAAGCAGCGCTGGCTTCCTGATCGTTCCCACGCCGGAGCCTGGGAACGATCGAGAGACCGCCTGGCTTAGTAAGCCTTGCCGGTCTTGTAGAAGTGTTCGAAGCAGAAGTTGGTGGCCTCGATGTAGCCTTCGGCGCCACCGCAGTCGAAACGCTTGCCCTTGAACTTGTAGGCAATCACGCAACCGTCCTGGGCCTGTTTCATCAGGGCGTCGGTGATCTGGATCTCGCCGCCCTTGCCCGGCTCGGTCTGCTCGATCAGGGTGAAGATGTCCGGGGTCATGATGTAGCGACCGATGATCGCCAGGTTCGACGGTGCATCTTCCGGTTTTGGTTTCTCGACCATGTTGCGTACGCGGTACAGGTCGTCACCGATCAGGTCGCCGGCGATCACACCGTACTTGCTGGTTTCCTGCGGATCGACTTCCATGATCGCGACGATGGTGCAGCGGTACTGCTTGTACAGCTTGACCATCTGCTTGAGCACGCCGTCGCCTTCGAGGTTGACGCACAGGTCGTCCGCCAGGACCACGGCGAACGGCTCGTCGCCGATCAGCGGACGGCCGGTCAGGATCGCATGGCCCAGGCCCTTCATTTCGGTCTGGCGGGTGTAGGAGAACGAACACTCGTCCAACAGGCGGCGGATACCGACCAGGTATTTTTCCTTGTCGGTGCCCTTGATCTGGTTTTCCAACTCGTAGCTGATGTCGAAATGGTCTTCCAGCGCGCGCTTGCCGCGGCCGGTGACGATCGAGATCTCGTTCAAGCCAGCGTCCAGCGCTTCCTCGACGCCGTACTGGATCAGTGGCTTGTTCACCACCGGCAGCATTTCTTTAGGCATGGCTTTAGTCGCTGGCAGGAAGCGAGTACCGTAACCGGCTGCTGGGAACAAGCATTTCTTGATCATATAAGTCCTTAAAAAGGGCGGTGTGTACGAGTTTCGGCGCAGTCTAATCAGGCGGCGGTCACCTTACAATGCCCCGCTGATAGCATACTGACGCCAACATAGAGAAAAACTGGCGCTGATAGTTCCGCAAGACTTGCAAATAGTACGACGCCCGGTAACCGCGGCGACTGCGGAACTCTTCCACGCACGCTCCAAGGCAGCAATTCTAGCTGCTGATGCCGGTTTGCGCCTTGATCTGCGCTATGATTCCGGCCTTCCATCCCCCCCAGCGAGACAGATCGATGTCGGCAGCAAAAAACGTGAACGGTTACCTGATCAACCAGGCAAAGGACGGACAGTGGTGGGTCGCCGGCGTCGATGGCGAGAACATTGCAGGGCCGTTCCCGACCGAAGAACTGGCCATTGAAGTGGCCTCGGTTTTCCAGGACACCCCTGCCCCCGCCACCAAGCGTCGTGGCAACTGAAGGCTGAACGACATGAAGCGACTTCTGACACTGATTGCGGTACTGGCCCTGGGCGGCTGCGCCACGGCATCCAAGACTTACCTGGACAACGGCCGGCAGGGCCTGGCGATCGACTGTTCGGGCGAGGCCATGTCCTGGGCCAAGTGCTACGAGAAGGCCGACGCCTCCTGTGCCGGGACCGGCTACACCATCGTCGGCACGGACGGCACGCCGCAGCCCGCCGAAAGCGACAAGACCCTGGGCGTGGATGTCGGCAATTTCAAGAGCCGCACCGTGGTGGTGGTCTGCAAGTGAAGCAGGCCGGCCGGGGTCCGGCTGGCGCCGGCCTCAGGGCTGACCGGAAATGCAGCGGGTCGCCGCATCGAGCACCGCGCTGGAGCGCAACGGGTTGTTCGACATGCTCTCGTAGAGCTTGATGCTGCTGCCGTTGGAACGCTCCTCGATATCCAGCAGCGCCGCCGGCGAGGTCGACAGGCGATCGCGCACCACCATCTTGATCCCGCTCTTGTGCGGCGTCAGCAACGAGGGGCCCCGGCTCTTGATCAGGATCGTGTCCACGCACTGGGCATACTCATTGGGCTTCTTGCCCGAAATCACATTCAGCGTCGGTGGTGTCTGCTGGATGTCCTTTACACTCGCACAACCACTCAACGCCAAGACCGCGACCCAAACGCCCCACTTCATGAAAAAACCTCCGATAAAGACGCTCGGACAGCATCCGCGGGATTTTTCTCCCTGGGACGTGAATTAAAAGCACCTGAATTAAATCGATCATCTATGGCGACAAGGCCGTGTAATCCGTCAAACTTGTCAGCCTGCCCGGAGAACAACTCCATCGTAGCCGTTATCCCCGCTCTGCCACATGCTATCTTTTTGATTTTGTAGAAAAAGCCTTCTGGAGGCGCCCATGAAATTCATCCACCAGCGCGAGCACCTCAACGAAGACGACATCGTCGTGATCGACTGCTCCCAGACCTGCAACATCCGCCTGATGAACGACGCCAACTTCCGCAGCTTCAAGAACGGCGGTCGTCACACCTACCACGGCGGCGCCTTCGATACCTTCCCGGCCAAGATCACCGTACCGAGCACCGGTTTCTGGAACATCACCCTGGACACGGTCGTCACCAAGCGCGCCATCAGCGTCACCCGCAAGCCGAACCTGACGCATTCGATCCGCATTATCCGCCGCTCCAGCTCGAAATTGCGTTAATTCAGCGCACACGCCCACCTTCTCTCGTTACTGGAATGACCGTGACTACCAAATACGTCATCAAATACAAACTCGACGGTGAACGCCGTTTCGACTTCGCGCAACTGGAAAACGGCACCGAGGCCGAAGCCCGCGCCGCGTTGGAAGCCATTCATGGCAAAGTCGACGATAGCATCACCGATGTGAAAGTCAGCAAGGCCCTGTAAGCGCGCGACGGGTCTGACGAGACAACCCATGAACCTCGATCTGTTTGCCGCCGACGATCTGCAGCAACCCGAGCGCAACGAGCGGATCGGCGAACAGTCGTGGGTGCTGCGCGGCTTCGCCCTGCCCTGGGTCGAGCGTCTGCTCCCCGCCCTGCAACAGGTGCTGCTTGAGGCGCCGTTCCGGCAGATGGTCACCCCCGGCGGTTTCACCATGTCCGCCAGCCTGAGCAGTTGCGGCACCTGGGGCTGGACCACCGACCGCAGCGGCTACCGCTACAGCGCCGTCGACCCGCAAACCGGCCGCCCTTGGCCGGCCATGCCGGACGTATTCCGCCAGTTGGCGGTCGACGCCGCGCAGAGGGCCGGCTTTGCCCACTTCATCCCCGATGCCTGCCTGATCAACCGCTATGTGCCGGGGGCGAAGATGTCCCTGCACCAGGACCGCAACGAACAGGACTTCAGCGCCCCGGTGGTTTCCATCTCGCTGGGTTTGCCGGCGATGTTCCTGTTCGGCGGCCACGAGCGCAGCGACAAGACCTTGCGCGTTCCGCTGTTCCACGGCGATGTGGTGGTCTGGGGTGGCGTCGACCGCCTGCGTTTTCACGGCGTGCTGCCGATCAAGGACGGCCGGCATCCACAACTGGGTGCCGAGCGCATCAACTTCACATTGCGCATGGCCGGCTGAAGACTCGCCGAGCGGTGAGCCGACGAGACTGCTTCCAACGCGGCATGATCATCGCGCAGACCGTTTTCGTCGCCCCTAGCGGTTGACGTCGACGACCACCCGCCCCCTGACCTGCCCGGCGAGCAATCGTGGAGCCACTTCCAGCGCCTCGCCCAGGCTGATTTCCTGGCTGATCAGCGCCAACTGCTCGCGATCAAGATCCCTCGCCAGGCGATCCCAGGCGACGATTCGCTGCGCCTTGGGCTGGGTCACGCTGTTGATCCCGGCCAACGTCACCCCACGCAGGATGAACGGTGCCACCGAGGCCGGGAAATCCATGCCCTGGGCCAGGCCGCAGGCAGCCACCGTGCCATTGGCCCGGGTAGCGGCGCAGACATTGGCCAGGGTGTGACTGCCCACGGAGTCGATGGCCGCGACCCAGCGCTCTTTCGCCAACGGCTTGCCCGGTTGCGACAGCGTCTCGCGGTCGATGATCTCGGCGGCGCCCAGTTGCTTCAGATAGGCGTGCTCGCTGGTGCGCCCGGTGGATGCCAGCACCCGATACCCCAGGCGCGCCAGCAAGGCCACGGCGAAACTGCCCACGCCGCCGTTGGCCCCGGTCACCAGCACCTCGCCCTGGTCCGGCGTCAGGCCATTGCGCTCCAGCGCCAGGATGCTGAGCATCGCGGTAAAACCTGCCGTGCCGATGGCCATGGTTTGTGCCGCCGTGAACCCCTGGGGCAATGGAATCAGCCAGTCACCGTTGAGCCGGGCTTTCTGCGCCAGTCCACCCCAATGCCCCTCGCCGACACCCCAGCCATTGAGCAACACCGCGTCGCCGGCCTGATAATCGGCATGGCTGCTGTGCTCTACCGTGCCCACCAGGTCGATGCCCGGCACCATCGGGAAGCGCCGCACCACCGGGCTTGCGCCGGTGATCGCCAGGCCGTCCTTGAAGTTCAGGGTGCTGTAGGCAACCCGTATCGTCACATCGCCTTCCGGCAATTGTTCATCGCTGAGGGAGGCCAGGTTGGCCCGATAACCGTCTTCGTCCTTTTCGATCAAGATGCCACTGAACATGCTTGCCTCCAATTTAGACCGATCGTCTAGAAATAGCCGAAAAAAAGCCCCGGAAAATCAATGCGCCAGGCAGCGTGCAAAGCCCTGCATAAAGGTTTCCAAGGGTGCCTCGCTGCGCACCAGCCGGGCGCGCAATACCGCGCCCTCCCAACCGATCCAGAAAAAATTCGCCAGGGCCGCGCAGTCGGCGTCGCGGGCCAGTTCACCCGCGTCCTGCGCCGCCTGCAGGCAGTGCGACAGGCGCAGCTCCCAACTGCGCAGCACCGCGTCCAGTTGCTCGCGATAGCTGTCCGGCAGCAGCGTCACTTCCTGGCCCAGATTGCCCACCAGGCAACCGCGCCGAAACCCGTGCCGCGCCATGCCGGCCTTGGCTTCGTCGACAAAGCCGCGCAGGCGTTGCAAGGGTGGCAGTGACGTATCCAGCAGCCAGCGGTCGAGCTTGCGGGCAAAGTACTCGGCGTAGTTGGCGAGCACCGCCTGGCCGAACGCTTCCTTGCTGTCGAAGTAGTGGTAGAACGAGCCCTTGGGCACCCCTACCCGCTTGAGCACGACGTCGATACCGGTGGCCATGAAACCCTGTTCGGTGAGGATTTCGGTGCCGCAACGCACCAGCATCTCGCGGGTCTGCAATTGCTCCCGGGGGATTTTCGGCGGACGGCCAGGCTTGCGCGGTGCGGCAGTTATCGAGGTCATGGGCACAATATAGACCGATCGGCTAGAAAATACATGCGACTAAAGGCGCAGGTCGGCTCACTCGACGATCCCGATATACACCGCAACGCTGTCCGGCCCGGTATAAACCTCGAAATCCGTAGCGAAGCGACGTTGTCCGGGATGCTGCTCGAAGTAGGACCAGATCCGCCCCCAGGTGTCGATGACCGTCTGCGGCATGGCGCCCCGGCCTTCGAAAACCAGATAGGGGCCGGCCTGCACCTCAAGGGTCGGATACCCCGGGGCCGGCGTCGTCACCGCGACCGCGGCGGTCACATCGAAATAGCCGCTGGCATCCGACTCGTAGCCGGAGTAGACGCCATACACCGGTGAATCCGGCTGGCGGTTGGCGATACGCTCGGCCAGTCCTTCGGCGAAGAAACCGCCCCACAACCCACCGATCCTTGCCGTCTCAGCGTACCGCTCGTCCTCGTTGCGGGTCCGGACCTGCGGGCCGGACACCTGGAAAGCAGCCACTTCCACGCGTTTCACATCCATCTGCATCATGCTCCTGGGCGGTTTTTTGAACGGCGATTTTTGAACGACGACAACTTTAGGCGGATTCTGCCGCGAGCGTCATCGCAAATCACTCTTTTTGCCTGCCCGGACAGATCATGACTGGCCTTGCGCGCATCATTCCTGATACAAACCAGCCCTGTTCTCGTCGTTATCCTTTTATCTGCCCCGGAGAAAAGCCGCCATGAGCACCTGGCCTGACACCCGTATTCTAGACCTGTTCGGCATCCAGCTACCGATCATCCAGGGGCCCCTGGCCGGAGCCACCACGGCCGCGATGATGCTGGGCGTGGCCAGGGCCGGCGGCCTCGCCTCGCTGCCTTGCGCGATGCTGACCCCGGAGCAGATCCGCCAGGAGGTGCAGGCCTTTCGCGCAGCGATCCAGGCCCCGTTGAACGTCAATTTCTTCTGTCACCAGCCACCTGCAGCCGACCCGGAGCGTGAGAAACGCTGGAAGGAACGCCTGGCGCCCTACTACCGCGAGCTGGGTGTCGACTTCAATGCACCGACACCGGTTTCCAGCCGCGCGCCCTTCGATGAAACCAGCTGCCAACTGGTGGAAGAGCTGCGTCCGGAGATCGTCAGCTTCCACTTCGGCCTGCCGCCCGAGGCCCTGCTCGATCGGGTGAAAGCCACCGGGGCGACGATTATCGGTTGCGCCACCACCGTGGACGAAGCGCGCTGGCTGGAAGAACGCGGCTGCCACGCGATCATCGCCATGGGCAACGAAGCCGGCGGCCATCGCGGCATCTTCCTCAGCAACGACCTCAACACCCAGGTCGGCACCGTCGCCCTGGTGCCACAGATCGCCGATGCGGTGAAGGTGCCGGTGATTGCCGCCGGCGGTATCGGCGACGGCCGTGGCATCGCCGCGGCCTTCATGCTCGGGGCCTCGGCAGTGCAACTGGGCACGGCCTATCTGTTCACCCCCGAGGCCAAGGTCTCGGCCTCCCATCACCAGGCCCTGCGTACGGCGAAGGACAGCGAGACGGCCCTGACCAACCTGTTCACCGGCCGCCCGGCGCGCGGCATCATGAACCGGGTGATGCGCGACCTGGGACCGATCAGCGACATGGCCCCGGCGTTCCCCCTCGCCGGCGGCGCGCTGATGCCGCTGCGGGCCAAAGGCGAGGCGGACTTCAGCAACCTGTGGTCGGGCCAGGCCCTGCGCCTGGGCGTGGAGTTACCGGCGGAGGCATTGACCCGGCAGTTGGCGGAACAGGCCCAGGCGCTCTTGAAAGGACGCTGATCGCCTCCCCCTGTAGAAGGCGATGGCGTTTCCAGACAACGGCTGTCGACTGGCCGATCGCATCGCCAGCAAGCCGGCTCCAGCAATGGACCTGACGTTTTCAAGAAAGGGGGGACTCTCGCCAGCGCCATGAAATCGCTATATATTTGTTTATATAGCGATTCACCCCTCTCAGCGCCGCACACTTCCTATAACAAGCGGCGCCTGTGCCTGTCCCCAACGTTTGAACGGAGCCGCTTCATGATCACTCGTGCCTCACGTTTTGCCCCGACTTGCCTGGCCACCCTGCTCGGCCTCTTCACCTTCGCCTCGGCCCAGGCCGCTGAAGTCCAGGTGGCCGTCGCCGCCAACTTCACCGCACCGATCCAGGCGATTGCCGCCGACTTCGAGAAAGACACCGGCCATAAGCTGGTCGCCGCCTACGGCGCCACCGGCCAGTTCTACACCCAGATCAAGAACGGCGCGCCGTTCGAAGTGTTCCTCGCCGCCGACGACACCACCCCGGCCAAGCTGGAAAAAGAAGGCGATATCGTTGCCGGCTCGCGCTTCACCTATGCCGTCGGTACCCTGGCACTGTGGTCGGCCAAGGACGGCTACGTCGATGCCAAGGGCCAGGTACTCAAGGACAACCAGTACCAGCACCTGTCCATCGCCGATCCGAAAGCCGCGCCCTACGGCCTGGCCGCCACCCAGGTCCTGGCCAAGCTGGGCCTGACCGACAAGGTCAAGGACAAACTGGTCACCGGCCAGAACATCACCCAGGCCTATCAGTTCATCTCCACCGGCAATGCCGAGCTGGGCTTTGTCGCACTGTCGCAGATCTACAAGGACGGCAAGGTCACCAGCGGTTCGGCATGGATCGTCCCGGCCGACATGCACGAAGCCATCAAGCAGGACGCGGTGATCCTGACCAAGGGCAAGGACAATGCCGCCGCCAAGGCGCTGGTCGACTACCTGAAAGGTCCGAAAGCCGCGGCCATCATCAAGTCCTACGGTTACCAGCTCTGACATGCCGCTGACGAGTGCCGACTTCGCCGCGATCTGGCTGACCCTGCAACTGGCCACCCTGACCACGGCGATCCTGCTGGTGATCGGCACTCCGATCGCGTTATGGCTGGCGCGCACCCGCTCCTGGCTGCGCGGGCCGATCGGCGCGGTGGTGGCCCTGCCGCTGGTGCTGCCACCGACGGTGATCGGTTTCTACCTGCTGCTGGCCTTCGGCCCCCACGGTTTTATCGGCCAGTTCACCCAGTCCATCGGGCTGGGTACCCTGACCTTCAGTTTCACCGGGCTGGTGATCGGCTCGGTGATCTACTCGATGCCCTTTGTGGTGCAACCGCTGCAAAACGCTTTCAGTGCCATCGGCACCCGCCCGCTGGAAGTGGCCGCAACCCTGCGCGCCAATCCCTGGGACACATTCTTCAGCGTGGTCCTGCCCCTGGCACGACCGGGCTTCATCACCGCCGCGATCCTCGGTTTCGCCCACACCGTCGGCGAGTTCGGCGTGGTCTTGATGATCGGCGGCAATATCCCGCACAAGACCCGCGTGGTCTCGGTGCAGATCTACGACCATGTCGAGGCCATGGAATACCTCCAGGCCCACTGGCTGGCCGGCGCCATGCTGGTGTTTTCCTTTATCGTGTTGCTGGCGCTGTATTCGAGCCGCAAGACCAAGATGGGCTGGAGCTGAGCCATGGCATCCTCGATCAAGGTCAGCCTGCAACTGAGCTACACGGGTTTCTCCCTGGACCTCGACCTGGACCTGCCCGGCCGAGGCGTGACCGCGCTGTACGGTCATTCCGGCTCGGGCAAGACCACCTGCCTGCGCTGCATCGCCGGCCTGGAAAAAGCCCCGCAGGCGTTTATCCAGGTCAACGGCGAAGTCTGGCAGGACAGCAGCCGGCAGCATTTCGTCCCGCCACACAAACGCGCCCTGGGCTACGTGTTCCAGGAAGCCAGCCTGTTCCCGCACCTGTCGGTGCTGGCGAACCTGGAGTTCGGCCTGCGGCGCATTCCCCGGGCCCAACGCCGGGTGGACATGGCCCATGCCAGCGAATTGCTGGGCATCACCCACCTGCTGGAGCGCCACCCGCAGCACCTGTCCGGTGGCGAACGCCAGCGTGTCGGCATCGCCCGGGCGCTGCTCACCAGCCCGCAACTGCTGCTGATGGACGAACCCCTGGCGGCCCTCGACAGCAAGCGCAAGGGTGAGATCCTGCCGTACCTCGAACGCCTGCATGACGAACTGGATATCCCGGTGCTCTACGTCAGTCATTCCCAGGACGAAGTGGCACGCCTGGCCGACCATATCGTCCTGCTCGGCGACGGCAAGGCCCTGGCCAGCGGCCCCATCGGCGAAACCCTAGCGCGGCTCGACCTGCCCCTGGCCATCGGCGATGATGCCGGCGTGGTGATCGAAGGCCAGGTCAGTGCCTACGACATGCATTACCAACTGGTCACCCTGCAGTTGCCCGGCAGCCTGCTGACCATGCGGGTCGCCCATGCGCCCCTGGCCGTCGGCAAACCTTTGCGTTTCAAGGTCCAGGCGCGGGATGTCAGCCTCAGCCGGCAGGCGGAAGAACACAGCAGTATCCTCAATCGACTGCCGGTGACGGTGACCGGCGAGACTCCCGCAGACAACAGTGCCCATGTGCTGGTCAGGCTGGAGGCTGGCGGAACCCCGCTGCTGGCACGGATCACCCGGTTTTCCCGGGACCAGTTGCAGCTGCAGGCCGGTCAGCAACTGTGGGCGCAGATCAAGGCCGTGGCGGTCCTGGCCTGAATTGAAGGCACCTCCGGGCCAGGCGGTGGTCAATCAGTCATAGCGGCCTGACTTCGCGCCAAGGACTCCCTGCCATGACTGATGTACCGACGCCTGTCGACCTGCCGCCCGACCTGCATTATGTCGACGACACCCTGCCGGGTATTCGCCGCAAACCCTGGCGGGGCCGGTTCGCCTACTTCGGCGCCGATGGCCAACGCATTCGCGACAGCCAGGAGATCAAGCGCCTCGATGCCCTGGCCGTGCCGCCGGCCTACACCGACGTGTGGATCTGCGCCGATCCGCGGGGCCATCTGCAAGCCACCGGCCGGGATGCCAGGGGTCGCAAGCAGTACCGCTATCACCCGCGCTGGCGGGAAATCCGCGACCAGGACAAATACGCGCGACTGCTGGCGTTCGGCAACGCCCTGCCCAAGTTGCGCCGGCAACTGCAAGCCACCCTCGCGAGACCGGGATTCACCCGGGACAAGGTCATGGCCACGGTGATCGGCCTGCTCGACGCCACGCTGATCCGCATCGGCAATACCCGCTACGCCCGGGAGAACCGCTCCTACGGCCTGACCACCCTGCGCAGCCGGCACGTGGAAATCAACGGCAGCGCCATGGTCTTCCAGTTTCGCGGCAAGAGCGGCGTCGAGCACCAGGTGACACTCAAGGACCGGCGCCTGGCCAACGTACTCAAGCGCTGCCTGGAACTGCCCGGACAAAACCTGTTCCAGTACCTGGATGAACACGGCGAACGCCACACGGTCAGTTCATCGGACGTGAACGCCTACCTGCATGAACTGACCGGCGCCGAGTTCACTGCCAAGGACTTTCGCACCTGGGCCGGCAGCGCCCTGGCCCTGGCGGTCTTGCGCGAGTTGTGCTGGGAACCGGAAGCCGAGGCGAAAAAACAGATCGTCGAGATGGTGAAAAATGTCGCCAGGCAGTTGGGCAATACCCCCGCCGTCTGCCGCAAGTGCTATATCCATCCTGCCGTCCTTGAAGCGTTCGTCCTCGGCGACCTGGCGAAACTGCCCCGCCCCCGGGTGCGCAAGGACCTGAACCTGGAGGAAGCCGGCCTGGCGATGTTCCTGCAACGCCAGCCGTAGAACAGTGAAGAGCAGCCCACCACAACGACGGAAGACCCGATGACGGCCAAACCTGCTGCGACGCTTCTCGACACGATTGAAGGCCAGCGCCTGAGGGGCGAAAACGCCGCCGACTGGCGCGAATGGGGCCCCTACCTGAGTGAACGGCAGTGGGGCACGGTCCGCGAGGACTACAGCGCCGACGGCGACGCCTGGGCCTATTTCCCCCACGACCATGCCCGCAGTCGCGCCTATCGCTGGGGCGAAGATGGCCTCGCGGGATTCTCCGACAAATCCCAGCACTGGTGCCTCGGGCTGGCGCTCTGGAACGAGCGCGACCCGATTCTCAAGGAGCGCCTGTTCGGCCTGAACAACGCCGAAGGCAACCACGGCGAAGACGTCAAGGAACTGTACTTCTACCTCGACGGCGTACCCAGCCATGCCTACATGCGCATGCTCTACAAATACCCGCAGGCGGCCTTTCCCTATGACGACCTGGTCAGGGAAAACGCCCGCCGGGGCCTCGACGATGCCGAATACGAGCTGCTCGATACCGGAGTCTTCGAGGACAACCGCTATTTCGATATCACGGTGGAGTACGCCAAGCACGGCACGAACGATATCGTCATGCGCGTCAGCGTGCAGAACCGCTTTCACCAGCCCGCGCGCCTGCGCGTGCTGCCGCAGCTTTGGGCGCGCAATGACTGGAGCTGGAGTCTCCATGCCCGACGGCCGAGCCTGACCCTGCTGGATGACCAGGTCAGCGCCCAGCACGCCGGCTGCGATCCCATGCAGGCCAGTGCCTGGGGCGACGCGCCTTTCGAATGGCTGTTCTGCGAGAACGAAACCAACACCCGTCGCCTGAACGGCTCGCAGGCCGCCGGGCCCTTCAAGGATGGCATCAACGATCATGTGGTCAACGGTGCCCAAAGCATTCGCCGTGACAGCGGAACGCGGGTGGCGGCGCACTTCTCCCTGGAGCTGCAAGGGGGCGAAACCCGCACGGTCTACCTGCGCTTCGCCCCGCCCGCGGCGGAAAAAATCAATGTCCGCCGCCTGTTCGAGCAGCGCCGCGAGGAAACGGATGACTTCTATGCCGCCCTGCAGCACGGCCTGGCCGATGCCGATGCACGCAATGTCCAGCGCCAGGCCCTGGCCGGCCTGCTGTGGTCCAAGCAACTGTATTACTTCGACGTCAACCAGTGGCTCGACGGCGACCCGGCCCAGCCGCGACCACCGGCCGGGCGCCCGCACATTCGCAACAGCCATTGGCGGCACCTGTCGAACTTCGACATCGTGTCCATGCCGGACAAATGGGAATACCCCTGGTACGCCTCCTGGGACCTGGGCTTCCAGGCGGTGGCCTTCGCCCTGATCGATCCGGGCTTCGCCAAGCACCAGCTGCTGCTCCTGGTCAAGGATCGCTTCATGCACCCCAACGGCCAGTTGCCCGCCTACGAATGGCGCTTCGACGACGCCAATCCGCCGGTGCATGCCTGGGCGTCATGGCGGGTCTACCAGCGGGAAAAGCAGCTGACCGGCAGCGGCGACATGGACTTCCTCGAACGGATCTTCCACAAGCTGCTGCTGAACTTCTCCTGGTGGGTCAACCGCAAGGACGCCGAGGGCCGCAACCTGTTCCAGGGCGGTTTCCTCGGGCTGGACAATATCGCCCTGTTCAACCGCTCCGACGATATCCCGCCGGGCTATACCCTCGACCAGGCCGACGGTACGGCCTGGGTCGCCGCCTATGCCCTGGACATGATGCGCATCGCCCTGGAACTGGCCAGGCGCAACCCGGTGTACGTGGATATCGGGGTGAAATTCTTCGAGCACTTTCTCTATATCACCGGGGCGATCAACCGGGTCGACGACGGCGCCGAGGGACTGTGGGACAGCCAGGACGAATTCTTCTACGACGTGCTGCAACACCCCGACGGCCACAGCGAACCGGTGCGCCTGCGCTCCATCGTCGGGCTGATGCCCCTGTTCGCCGTGCTGGTGCTGGAGCAGCGTGAACATCAGGACCTGCCCGGCCTGCGCGAACGGCTGCTGGGTTTCATGCACCACCGGCCGGACCTGGCGGCGCTGGTCTCGCGCTGGAACGAACCCGGTGACGGCAATCGCCTGCTACTGGCCTTGCTGCGCGGCGAACGCACCAAGAACCTGCTCAAGCGCATGCTCGATGAGGCCGAGTTTCTCTCCGACTTCGGCATCCGCTCGCTGTCCCGGGCGTTTGCCGAACAACCACTGGCGATGCAACTCGACGGCAAGGCCCTCTGCGCCCGCTACCAGCCGGCGGAATCCGACTCGCGCCTGTACGGCGGCAACTCCAACTGGCGCGGGCCGTTGTGGATGCCGATCAACTACCTGCTGATCGAATCGCTGCGCGAGTTCCATCGCTACTACGACGATCATTTTTCAGTGGAATATCCCAGCGGTTCCGGCTATTTATCGTCGCTGGACGAAGTCGCCGACGGCCTCGGCCGACGCCTGACCTCGCTGTTCCTGCGTGGCGAAGACGGCCAGCGCCCGGCGATGGCGGCCTACCCGCAGTTGCAGGCCGATCCGGCTAGCCGCGATCTGCTGCTGTTCCATGAATATTTCCATGGCGACACCGGGCGTGGCCTGGGCGCCTCTCATCAGACCGGCTGGAGCGCGCTGGTGGCCTTGCTGCTGCAACCGCGCGACTGAGCCTGTTCACCTGGAGTCTTGCCGAATGCTTTCACACGTTTACCTGGGCATTACCGATTTCGACCGGGCCTTCGGTTTCTATCAACCCTTGATGGAGACACTGGGCCTCAAGCTGCGCTTCAGCGATGCAGACAAGCCCTGGGCAGGCTGGGTCAGGCCAGACGCGCCACGCCCGTTGCTGATTATCGGCACGCCCTTCGATGGCGAAGCGGCCAGTCCCGGCAACGGCCAGATGCTTGGCCTGCTGGCGCCCAGTCGCGAATCGGTGGACCGCTGCCATCAACTGGCCCTGGAACATGGCGGCAGTTGTGAAGGCGCGCCCGGCTTGCGCCCGCACTATCACGCCAACTACTACGGTGCCTACTTTCGCGACCCCGACGGCAACAAGCTGTGCGTCTGCTGCCACGATCCGCTGCCGGGCACCGCGGATTAACCTCGGGCTTGCCAGTCCCGCAGCCATTGCAGTCCGGCCGAGGTATTGCCACGCGGCCGGTACTCGCAGCCGATCCAGCCGCTGTAGCCCAGGCGGTCGAGCAGTTCGAACAGCCACGGGTAGTTCACCTCGCCCTGGTCCGGCTCATGGCGATCCGGTACCCCGGCGATCTGGATATGGCCGATATGGGCCAGGTCGCGGCGCAAGGTGGTCGCCAGGTCGCCTTCGACGATCTGGCAGTGGTAGCAATCGAACTGGACCTGCAGGTTGGCTGCACCGATGGCCTCGCGGACAGCATGGGCCTGGTCCTGGCGGTTGAGGAAAAAACCCGGCATATCGCGAGTGTTGATCGGCTCCAGCAGCACGGTGACGCCAACCTTGGCCGCCTCTGCCGCGGCATGGGCAAGATTCTCCAGATAGGTCGCGTGATGCCGCTCGCGGCTCGCTCCGGCAGGCAGCAGCCCGGCCATCACATGGAGATGGTGGTTACCCAGAATGGCGGCGTATTCCAGGGCCCGGGAAAAACCTTCGCGGAATTCCTGTTCGCGCCCCGGCAAGGACGCGGTGCCGCGTTCGCCGGCCGCCCAATCGCCAGGTGGGGTATTGAAGAGGACCTGGACCAGGCCGTTGTCGTCGAGACGCTGCTTGAGCACCTGCGGGCTGTGGTCGTAGGGAAACAGATACTCCACCGCCTCGAAGCCGTCAGCCGCGGCGGCGGAAAAGCGCTCGAGGAAATCGTGCTCCGGGTAGAGCATGCTCAGGTTGGCGGCGAAACGGGGCATGGGCAGGTCTCGATCTTGGCTGGGGAGGCGCCAGGAATACACAAAGCCGGCGGATCGGGCAACTGTCAGCGGGTGTATCTGGAAAGGTCGCGAGGGTACTGATGGATAGGTATCGAATAACTCCGGCATACTTTGAAAAAACCAACTCGAAGTTCAATATTCAACTCACTTCAGCGTTCATTCAGTTTAATACAACAAAACAGCACATTTGAGGTTGACTTAATCTACCTCGCTGAGTAAATTCCCCCTGCCTGCTGCTCAGGCCTTTTTTCAACTCATAAAAGAACCCAATGGACACAGTATCTAGACGCTGTCCGGTTACCGCGAACGCGGCTCACCGGGCGCTTAACCCAAAAAATGACGGGACTCGACGCACAGTCGGGTGAGCTGCGCCAGGGCCTAGTGCTCCCACGTAACTCGCCTCTGCCGGCGCCAGTCCGGTCGCGAGGTGTGTTATGACTTTCAAATCCTCTGTAATGCCAGGCGTTCGCGCCTTTGCCTCCAGCATGCGCGTCAAGCTGTCCCGCGAGCCCACCCGCGCGCCGCGGGCCAGCGCCCTGTTCGCCATCCCTTCCTCCAGTGCCCAGGCTGCGCCGCGCGCGGCCATCGGCTGGCGCATCTGCCCGGCCACTGGCCAGCTGCAACAGCGCTGGAGCTTCGACGACAGCCAGGACCCTCAGAGTATGGGGCTCGCGCAGCTGCTACAGCGCGCCGGCCAGACCCTGAACCTGTATGTCGAGGCCCGTGCCGCCTGATTGACCGGCACTGACATGGACAACTTCCGAACTTGCACTTCGAAACTTTGAAGTGCACGGAACTTCTATTGCCCGGCAATTAATACATATAGAGAAAGTTGTTATGGACGAAGCCAGTAGTCGGTTCGCTGCCTGTTGTTTTTCCGTGGGCGGGCAGCGAACGTTAAATATCCGGACAGAACTCAATTCGAATCGATCGCACCCTCGCGACTCGGCAGGTATTCGCTCGCCCATGATCCGGTGAGCCGTCCCCATGCCTGGTCGCGGACAAGTGACAGGGGCATAACCATGAACAGCGTAAAAACTCCACCACGGCGCGGCCAGAACAACAGCAGGGACGATGCCCGGCTGTCGATGCGCGCCGCCCGCGAATCCCAGCATGGCCTGGCCACCACCCTGAGCAACGTCAAGGCCACCCGCGACGGTCTCACCGAACTGGACGCCTCGGGCCGCCTGCAACGCGAAGGCTACAACGAGGTCGCCCACGACAAGCCGCCCCACGCGGTGGTGCAGTTCCTCCAGGCCCTGAACAATCCCTTTATCTACGTCCTGCTGATCCTCGCCGGGATCAGCTTCTTCACCGACTTCTGGCTGGCCGAACGCGCCGGCGAAGAAGGCGACCTGACCAAGGTCATCATCATCATGACCATGGTCACCCTCAGCAGCACCCTGCGCTTCTGGCAGGAACACCGGTCGGCCAAGTCCGCCGAAGCCCTCAAGGCCATGGTCCGCACCACCGCCAGCGTGCTGCGCCGTGACCAGATGGGCAGCAAGCCGGTATTGCGCGAAGTGCCGATGCGCGAACTGGTGGCCGGCGATATCGTCCACCTGTCGGCCGGCGACATGATCCCGGCGGATATCCGCCTGATCGAATCCCGTGACCTGTTCATCAGCCAGGCGGTGCTCACCGGCGAAGCCTTGCCCGTGGAAAAGTACGACACCCTCGGCGATGTCGCACAGAAGTCCGTCGGCGCCAATCCCACCGACCAGAGCAACCTGCTGGACCTGCAGAATATCTGCTTCATGGGCACCAACGTGGTCAGCGGCACAGCCAAGGCCGTGGTGGTCGCCACCGGTCCGCGCACCTACTTCGGTTCGCTGGCCAAGGCCATCGTCGGTTCGCGGGTGCAGACCGCCTTTGACCGCGGCGTGAACAGTGTCAGCTGGCTGCTGATCCGCTTCATGCTGGTGATGGTGCCGATCGTGTTCCTGCTCAACGGCTTTTCCAAGGGCGACTGGGGCGATGCTCTGCTCTTTGCTCTGGCTGTGGCTGTCGGCCTGACCCCGGAAATGCTGCCGATGATCGTCAGCGCCAACCTCGCCAAGGGCGCCATGGCCATGGCCCGGCGCAAGGTGGTGGTCAAGCGTCTGAACGCGATCCAGAACTTCGGCTCGATGGATGTGCTGTGCACCGACAAGACCGGCACCCTGACCCAGGACAAGATCATCCTGGAGCACCATGTCGGCACCGACGGGCAACGCAACGACGCGGTCCTCGGCCTGGCCTGGCTGAACAGCCATCACCAGAGCGGCATGAAGAACCTGATGGACCAGGCGGTGCTGCGTTTCTCCGAACAGGATCCGAAGTTCCAGGTGCCGTTCGCCTACAGCAAGGTCGATGAGCTGCCGTTCGATTTCGTCCGCCGGCGCCTGTCGATCATCGTCAAGGACAGCCGTGGCGATCACCTGCTGATCTGCAAGGGCGCGGTCGAGGAAATGCTCGCCATCTCCAGCCATATGATGGCAGGCGACGACGTGGTGCCCCTCGACGAGCAGCGCCGCAAGGACCTGCTGGCCCTGGCCAACGACTACAACAAGGACGGTTTCCGCGTCCTGCTGGTCGCCACCCGCGATATCCTCAAGCCCCAGAGCAAGGACCAGTACAAGACTGCGGATGAACGCGAACTGGTGATCCGCGGCTTCCTGACCTTCCTCGATCCGCCGAAGGAAACCGCCGGCCCGGCGATTGCCGCCCTGCGCGAGATCGGTGTCGCCGTCAAGGTCCTGACCGGCGACAACGCGGTCGTCACCTGCAAGATCTGCCGCGAGGTCGGACTGGAGCCGGGCCTGCCGTTGCTGGGCCAGGACATCGAGCACATGGACGACGAGATCCTGAAACTGCGGGTCGAGGAACGCACCGTGTTCGCCAAGCTGACTCCGTTGCAGAAGTCGCGGGTGCTCAAGGCCCTGCAATCCAACGGCCACACCGTCGGCTTCCTCGGCGACGGCATCAACGACGCCCCGGCCCTGCGCGATGCCGACGTCGGTATCTCGGTGGACAGCGGCACCGATATCGCCAAGGAATCGGCCGACATCATCCTCCTGGAAAAGAGCCTGATGGTGCTGGAAGAAGGCGTGCTCAAGGGCCGCGAAACCTTCGGCAATATCATGAAGTACCTGAACATGACCGCCAGCTCCAACTTCGGCAACGTGTTCTCGGTGCTGGTGGCCAGTGCCTTCATCCCGTTCCTGCCGATGCTGTCGATCCACCTGCTGCTGCAGAACCTGATCTACGACATCTCCCAACTGGCCCTGCCCTGGGACAAGATGGACAAGGAGTTCCTGCGCAAGCCGCGCAAGTGGGATGCGAAGAATATCGGCCGCTTCATGCTGTGGATCGGGCCGACCTCGTCGATCTTCGACATCACCACCTTTGCCCTGATGTGGTACGTGTTCGCCGCCAACAGCGTGGAAATGCAGGCACTGTTCCAGTCCGGCTGGTTTATCGAGGGTCTGCTCTCGCAGACGCTGGTGGTGCACATGCTGCGGACCCAGAAGATCCCGTTCTTCCAGAGCACCGCGGCACTGCCGATCATCGTCATGACCTGCCTGGCGGTGGCCATCGGTATCTACCTGCCGTTCTCGCAACTGGGCACGCTGGTCGGCCTGGTGCCGTTGCCGATGGCCTACTTCCCATGGCTGGTGGGCACCCTGCTGGCGTACTGCGTGGTGGCCCAGACCATGAAGACCTTCTACATCCGCCGCTTCAAGCAGTGGTTCTGATGGAGTCCTGAAAACCTGAGCGGTGCTTGTCCGCGAGGTCATCGATGACCTCGCGGGCCTCTTCGCGGGCAAGCCCGGCTCCCACCGTCGACGCCAATCCGGAGCCCATCATGGAAACCCTCAAACAGCTGTTCGCCCACTTCGACTACAGCTACCGGGCGCTGTCGGTGCTGTGCCTGACCAAGGCGGCCAAGGTCGTCAGGCGGATCACCGTAAAGCTCTACGTGCGCGGGACGCTGACCAGTATCGAGATGCGCTACCTGCTGGAATTTTCCAGCGCCATCAGTCGCGCCTCGGTGAGGTTGTTGCGCCCACCCAGAAAGTAAAAAACCAGCACTGGGAGAATCCTCATGTCTGGAACCACTCTGTTGATCAATCTCGCCGGCGCCATCGCCTTGTTGCTGTGGGGCACCCACATGATCTCCACGGCCCTGCTGCGCGGCTTCGGCACCCAACTGCGCAATGGCCTGGGACGCAACCTGGACAAGCGCTGGAAAGCCCTGCTCTCGGGCATCGGCATCACCGCCATCCTGCAAAGCAGCACCGCTGTCAGCCTGATGGCCACCTCGTTTACCGCCGCCGGCACCCTGAGCCTGGCGCCGGCCCTGGCGGTCATGCTCGGCGCCAATATCGGCTCGACCCTGGTCGTGCAGTTGCTGAGCTTCAATACCTCGATGGCGATTCCCATCGTCCTGCTGGTCGGCTTCGTGGTATTCCGCCTGCGGGATGACTCGCGCTACGAAAGCATCGGCTGCGCGCTGATCGGCCTCGGCCTGATGCTGCTGGCCCTGAGCCTGCTGGCTGCGGTCCTCGGGCAGATGGAAAGCACCCCGGTGTTCCACGCGGTGATGCAGGGCCTGCAGGGCGATATCCTGATCGCCCTGCTGGTCGCCGCCCTGCTGACCTGGATCTGCCATTCCAGCGTCGCGGTGATCCTGTTGATCGCTTCGCTGGCCGGCACCGGCCTGATGTCGCCGGTGACCACCCTGGCCCTGGTGCTGGGCGTGAACATCGGCGGTGCGCTGCCGCCGGTGCTGAGCGCCAGCACCCAGATCGCCCGTCGCCTGCCCCTGGGCAACCTCGCCGTGCGGCTGTTCGGCGCGCTGCTGGTATTGCCGTTCGCCTCGTGGCTGGGCAGTGCCCTGGCCGCTTCAAGCGTTACGCCCGGCCATCAGGTGGTGTACCTGCACATCGCCTTCAACGGGTTGCTGGCGGTGGGTTTTATCGGCCTCGTGGAACGGATGGCCGCGGTCCTGACCCGACTGCTGCCCGCCCCCGAACAACCCGCCGATCCGGGCATGCCGCACTACCTCGATGAAGCCGGCCTGGAGGTCGCCAATATCGGTCTGTCGAACGCCGTACGCGAAGCCTTGCGCCTGGCCGACATGCTCTCGGTGATGCTCGAACGGGTGCTGAAACTGTTCGAGGCGCCCATGGAGGTCACGGCCGAGCAGATTCGCCAACTGGACCAGTCGCTGGACCTGCTGAGCGCCGCCATCCGCGCCTACCTGGCGGATATCGGCCAGGACGGCCTGAGCGACGAAGACGCCGACCGCGCCCAGGAAATCCTCATGTTCGTGATCAACCTGGAGCACGCCGGCGACATTCTCTCCAGCAGCCTGGCGCAACTGGCGGCCCGGCGGCGGCGACGTGGCGAAGCCTTCTCGAAATTCGAGCTGGGGCATATCTATCCGCTGCACGACGAGTTGCTGGAAAGCCTGAACCTGGCCATTACCGTGTTCCTGCGCGAGGACACCACCACCGCTCACCAACTGGTGGCGCGCAAGGCTTCGATCCGCCGGCTGGAGGCCAATGCCAGCCGCGAACACTTCCGCAAACTGAGTGCCGACAAAAGCGCCTGGGCCGAATCCGGGGACATTTTCCAGCGGGTGCTGCGCGACTACCGCCGCGTCCATCATCACATCGCCGCACTCGCCTATCCGGTGCTGGAGCGCGCGGGAGAACACATTCCAGGCCTGAACGAGCCGGCGGAGAATCCCGCGCCGGCACTGCTGCGTCACGACGGGATCGGCGGCGACGAGGTGCACCACGACCTGCGCCGCCCGCGCGACAAGGATGACTACCCATGCGCGTCCTGATCTGCGCCGGGCGCTACTACATGAACGCCACCCGTTGCCGCAAGGTCCTGGAGGCCTACCAGCAGGTGCGCCGGATCGAGGTATTGATCCACGGCGGCAACCAGTACCTGGGCAGCACTATCGAGGACTGGGCCCGGGAAACCGGTACCCATCTCGTGCGCTACCCCTCCAACTGGCAGCTCTATGGCAAGCAGGCCGAGCGCCGCCGCAACCAGTTCATGCTGCTCGACAGCGAGCCGGACCTGGTGCTCGCCTTTCCCGGCGGCAACGACACCGAAGAGCTGGTGGCACAAGCCCGGGCCATCGGCATTGAAACCCTGCCCATCGACGATTGAAGGAGCCTCCCATGCAAAAGCACAACGCTCGCCGCGGCACGCCGAGCGGGCGCCCGCCCCGCACCGGCCAATACACGTCCCTCTATCAGGCGCTGCCCCGCGCCCGGCAACGCACCCTGCGCCGCACCCTGCTGTTCGTCGGTGCGACCCTCGGCACCTTCGCGCTGCTGTCGATCTACTCCAAGGCCCAGGCCGCGGGTGGCTCCTATGTGGTCGACGACGGCGGCATCAACGCCCCTGGAGAATGCAATATCGACACCTGGTACAAGAGCGGCCGGCACCACGCATCGAGCGGGGAAACCGTGCTGTCCCAGGACTGCACGCCCAGCAGCCTGCCCGGACTGCAACTGGGTGCCGATATCAATCGCAGTCGCGACGACGGCCAGCACCAGACACTGCTCAGCCCACACCTCAAGACCGCCCTGCTCAGCCGGACCGACCTTGGCCTGGAAGCCGCGCTGTCGGCAGCGCTGCACTTCGCCACGGCCCGTCGACACGCTTTCGACGGCGTCGACCTGAACGTGCCGCTGACCTACCAGCCTATCGATCCGCTACGCCTGACCGTCAGCGGCGGCTGGACCCAGGCCTACGACGATGGCGAACAGAATCACGCCCTGACCTGGGGGACCGGTGTGGAATATGACGTAGCTCGTTCACTGACGCTGGTGGCCGAGCGTTTCGGGCAGCAGCATGGTGACCAGGGTTGGCAGGCCGGACCGCGCCTGCATCTCGGCGAGAAGCTCGATATCGACCTGGTGGTCGGGCGGCACCTGAACGGTGATCGCGACCAGTGGTTCACCACTGGCGCGACCTTGCGGTTCTGAGATCACAGGGAGGCAGGGAGGCCTCCCTGCATGCCGGCGTTACTGCCCTGGAACCTCGTCCATCAGCAGGACTTGCCGGCTCAGAACCAGGTCGGCCACTGCAGCACCCAGCGCCTTGTAGTGCTTGGTATCGCGGTGGTGTTCGATCGCGGCCATATCGGTCCAGCGCTCGACGAAAACGAAACGCTCGGCATTTTCCTGGTCGACATGCAGGACGTATTCACGGCAACCGGGTTCGGCGCGCGAGGGCACCACGACGGCCTTCAGCGCGGCTTCCAGTTCGCGGGCCTTGCCCGGCTTGGCTTGAAGAATGGCAACGACACGAATTTCATGATTCATCGGTTTTCTACCTGAAAGTGGCCTTGAACGGCGAAGGCTATCGGGACCGCGATCATGATCCCTCTGCCGTCGGTCAGCAAGGGCGAAAGGCTCTGGATCGCTACTGCGCACGGATCAGGTCGGGGCAGGCAGCCCCCCGGAACAGCGCTGCCCATCGCATGGACGGGCAGCGGCAGGCCCCGGCGAATTCAGGGTTTCAGCGGTGTTTCCCGGTCGCGCTCCGGCATCTCCTTGCCATCGTCGGGGTGCTTCCAGGTTTGCGGTGGGGGTTCATCGGGGGTGTCGTCTTCGCCGAGTTCGTCCTCCTGCGGCACGGGCACCTCGCGCCAGGGCATGGCACTGAAGGGCCACCGCGCAAACGGCTCGACCAGGGAAGCAGGCTGGGTATCCATACGCACCTCGCATCAGGATGCCCGGACCGTCCGGGCGTTGAATCTCCAGTGTAGGCAAAACGCGAACGACCTGCCGCCGGGGCGACAGCCAGGTAAATGGATTGAACGATCTGCCGGGTGCGCACGTCCACCGTTTACAGGGGCCCCTGACGGTCCCGAGGAGAATAACCATGATTACCCACTTCAAGACCGACGGGCATCTGGCCTGCGGTCGCCACGGCGACAATCTGCTGTCCAGCACCGAACTGGCCCGCGTGAAATGCCGCAGTTGCCGCAATACCGACGCCTTCAAGGCCACCCGCAAGGACCAGCGCAACGCCGCGCGCCGGGCGGCGCGCAAGGCCAAGACCCAGCACACCGCCAACGACTGGCGCGCGGCCTGGGTCCAGCGCCTGACCGCCCTGCCCGGTCGTCAGCGCCTGCCTCGCGGGTTTACCGGACAGGCTTTCGTCTAGCCCGCCCGGCAACCCCGACGACCTATTTGGCGTCCAGGGCGTGCTTGGCCGCCTGCTCGATCAGGGCGGCCACTTCCTTCGGATGCGACTCGTAGACCGCATGGCTGGCACCGGCGATTTCAATGGTGTGGCTGTTGGCGCGCTTGGCGTACATGCGCTCCAGGTCCGGGTTGATGATCCGGTCCGACTTGGCTACCGCGTACCAGCTCGGCTTGGTTTTCCAGGCAGCCGAGGTGGCGGCGGTGGTGAACACCGACGCTGAAGTCAGCGCCTGGGCATTGGCTTCGAACTCGGCCTGGGCCTTGGGCAGGTCAGCGGCGAAATCGGCCGGGTAGAACGCCGGATCGAGGTAGAGGAAACCATCCGCGGTCTTCTTCACCGCCTTGGTGGCGTTGGGATAGAGCTTGCCGTTGGCGGCCTCGGTCTCACCGATATCCAGGGCGTGGGCGGCGATATAGACCAGGCCCGCCACATGCTCATCGGTACCGGCATCGGAAATCACCGCACCGCCATAGCTGTGGCCGACCAGGATGGTCGGGCCGTCCTGCATCGCCAGAATGCGCTTGACCGCGGTCACGTCATCGCTGAAACCGGTCAGGGGATGCTGGGCGATCGATACGTGGTAACCGTCCTTGACCAGGATGTCGTAGACTGGTTTCCAACCGGCGCCGGTAACAAAAGCCCCGTGCACCAGCACGATATTGTGGATCGGCGCGGCCGGGGCGGCGCTGGCAGTGCCGGCGGCCAGGAAAGCCAGGGATGCGGCGGCAAACAGGGAACGGGCTTTGGAAAGATTCATCGGGCTCATCTCGCAAGGGGATCGGGTTTCAGGGCGCCTGAGCGACGTTCCTGCTGTGTCAGAGTGGTTTGCCCGAGTCCGACGAACGAGCGCCGGGTTTATTCCAGTGCCCCCTGAAAAATAACCCGGATTCAGCCTGCCGGGCGTGCATCGGTCCGCAGCAGAGCGCTGCAACCCTGGGTCTGTGTCCAGTCCACCGCTTTCAGATAATCGATCAGCGCCCGCAGCTTGCGGGTGCCCTGGCGGCGATCCGGATAGTACAGGGTGTAGCTGGGCAGCGTCGGGCTCCAGTCCGCCAGCAGCCGGACCAGGCGACCGTCGGCCAGGAACGGCTCGATATAGCCGTTGACCATGTAGGCGATGCCCTGGCCGTCCAGCGCCGACTGCACCAGCACGCCGGAATCATTGACGATCAGCCGGCCATTGACGGCGATCTGCAGGTTTTCGCCGTCCTTGCCGAAGGCCCAGCGCTCAACCACACCGCTGCCGGACGGGCGGAAACCGAAACATGGGTGCCCGACCAGCTCCCGCGGATGCAGGGGAATACCGTGCTGCTCCAGATAGGTCGGCGACGCCACCACATGCACCGCCAGCGGCGGACCGATCCTCACGGCCACCATGTCCTGCTCGACATGCCCGCCAAACCGGATACCGCAGTCATAACCCTGGCGCACGATATCCACCAGGGAGTTTTCCAGGCTGATCTCCAGGTCGATCTCCGGATAGGCGTCGAGAAAGCCCTTGAGGATCGGTTGCAATACTGTCAGGTAGGCCGACCGTGGCACATTCAACCGCAGCAGTCCCGAGGGCTGGCCGCTGCTGTCACCCAGTTCCTCGGCGGCCGCGCTGAGTTCCCTGACCGCCGGCATCACCCGCTCCAGGAAGCGCACGCCCGCCTCGCTCAGGGCCACGCTGCGGGTGGTGCGATTGAACAAGGCGATGCCCAGGCGCTGCTCCAGATTGCGAATGACCTGGCTGACCGCCGACGGACTGACTCCGAGGCGGGTCGCCGCCGCCGTGAAGCTGGAAAGTTCGGCCACATGGACAAAGGTCACCAGCCCATCGAGTTGATCCTGACGCATGGCACCTTCCTCATTGAATAGTCGACATCGGCGCTTATTATGAACCCTGACTTAATAGCCCTGCCAGTATTGAGTGGATTGTCTGAAGAGTGTCGATGGGGTGAACTGCAGGTCTGTTCCCTGGAGGATGCACCATGACTCAGTTCACGCAAAAAACCTGGTTTATCACGGGCGTCAGCTCGGGTTTCGGCAAGGCCCTGGCCGAAGCGTTGCTCGCCGCCGGCCATCGGGTGGTGGGCACCCTGCGCAACGAAGCGGCGCGCCTGGCCTTTGAAAACAGCCGTCCGGGCCTGTCGTTCGGGCAGTTGCTGGACGTCACCGACACGGCCGTCGTGCCGGCGGTGGTGGCGGATATCGAAGCGCGGATCGGCGCGATCGACGTACTGGTGAACAACGCCGGCTATGGCCATGAAGGGCCGGTCGAAGAGTCGCCGCTGGAAGACCTGCGCCAGCAATTCGAAGTCAATGTGTTCGGTGCGGTGGCGGTGACCAAGGCGGTGTTGCCGTTCATGCGCGAGCGCCGTCGCGGGCATATCCTCAACGTCACCTCCATGGGCGGCATCACCACCTTCCCCGGCCTGGGTTACTACCACGGCAGCAAATTCGCCCTGGAAGGTATCTCTGAAGCACTGGGCAAGGAAGTCAGGCCATTCGGCATCTTTGTCACCGCCATCGAGCCGGGGGCGTTCCGCACCGACTGGGCCGGCCGCTCGATGGTTCGCGCCGAACGCAGCATCGCCGACTACGACGCCTCCTTCGATGTCCTGCGCGAAACCCGCCGGCAACGCAGCGGCAACCAGGTCGGCGATCCGGCCAAGGCGGCGCTGGCGATGATGGCCGTGGTCGAGTCCGCCGAGCCACCGGTACACCTGCTGCTCGGGCAGGATGCGGTGCAGTTCGTCAGGGCCAAGCTCGAAGCTCATCTGGCGGAAATCAAGCAGTGGGAAGCGCTCTCGCTGAGCACCCACTTCGACTGATATCCATCCGTGACCGTTTCCACGTCCTGCGTGGGAATGCCGCCCGTGACGCTCCGCGTGACAACAGCGGACGCAGAGCGTCCGGAGAGACATTCCCACGGGGACCGTGGGAACGATCATCCATCTCCCGTGCTAGCATGGCCTCTTTACCCGAAGGGGGACACGCCATGTTTGAAGGTCAGCGCTTCGCGGCGTTTCTGTTCGATATGGACGGGACATTGCTCAACTCGATCGCCGCCGCCGAGCGCGTCTGGAGCAACTGGGCACGGCGTCACGGCCTGGATGTCGAGGCGTTCCTGCCGACCATCCATGGCGTGCGCAGCATCGACACCGTGCGCCGCCAGAACCTGCCGGGAGTCGACGCCGAGCGCGAAGCCGCCGCCATCTCCCAGGCCGAGATCGACGACGTCGAAGGCGTGGTCGCCATCGACGGCGCGCTGGCTTTTCTCAAGGCCCTGCCGCCGCACCGCTGGGCCGTGGTGACCTCGGCTCCGCGCGCCCTGGCAGAGAGCCGCATGGCCGCCGCCGGCATCGCCCTGCCCGACCTGGTGATCAGCGCCGAAGACGTGAGCCGTGGTAAACCGGCACCGGACGGCTACCTGCTGGCCGCGCAACGCCTGGGCGTGGCCCCCGCGCAATGTCTGATTTTCGAAGATGCGCCGGCCGGCATCGGCGCCGCGGAAGCGGCCGGGATCCCGGTGGTGGTCATCAGTGCGACCCACGGTCACCCGTTGCAAACCCCGCACCCGACGCTGGAGGATTATCGCCGGGTGACGATCGACAGCAACGACCAGGGCCTGGCTCTGCTCCAGGCCTGATCAGCCGCCTGCCTCAGGAAGCGTATTGCACGCCCAGCGACGCCAGGGCCTTCCAGTAGTCCGGGTAGGTCTTGGCGACGCAGTCCGGATCCTGGATACGGATACCGGCGACCTTCAGGCCCGCCAGGGCAAAGCACATGGCAATGCGGTGGTCGGAGTGGGTATCGATCAACGCGTTGCAGGTCGTGCCCGCCAGCGCCGGATCGGCAGCCACCAGCAAATCGTCGCCCTCCACCGCCGCCAGCCCGGAACGGATTTCGTTCAGGCCGTCGAACAACGCCTGGACCCGATCGCACTCCTTGACCCGCAAGTTCGCCAGCTCGACAAAACGTACTGGCGTGCGGTTGAACGCCGCCAGCACCGCCAGGGTCGGAATCGCGTCCTGCATCTGCGAGCCGTTGATCACTGCCGGCATGTTCGGAAACTGCTGGATCACTTCCAGGGCCTTGGCATCCGGCTGGGTGAAATCCTCGCCCGCCACGCCCAGGTCGATCCGTCCCGCGGTCAGCGCCTCGGCCGCCCACAGGTAGGTCGCCGCCGATGCATCCGGCTCGACCTGATAATCACAGGCGGTGTAGCCAGTGGCCGAGACACGCCACAGGGTCTCGTCGAGGACTTCCACCTGGGCCCCGAAGGCCCGCATGCAGGCGATGGTCAGGTCGACATAACCGCGGGCGCCGATATCCTTGCCGGTCAGCGCGACTTCCACGGGCTCCTGGCCACAAGCCGCCAGCATCAGCAATGCCGACACGTACTGGCTCGACAGGCCACCGTCGATCTCGAACCGGCGCGCCTGGACCCGGCCGGTGCCACGCACGGTCACCGGTGGGCAACCGGTGGCGCTCTCGACATCCAGGCCACCGCGACGCAGGGCGTCGAGCAGCGGGCCGATCGGGCGTTTCTGCATGTAGTGGTCGCCGTCCAGCACCACGGTGCCATTGACGGTACCCACCGCGGCGGTCAGGAAACGCACCGCGGTCCCGGCATTGCCGAGGAACAGGGGCTGCTCGGGGACCTGCAACTGGCCGCTGCCGGTGACCACGAATGTCGTGTCGTCCGGCTCGCTGATGGTCACGCCCATTTGCCGCAGGGCATTGGACATGTGTCGCGTGTCATCGCTTTTCAGCGCGCCGGACAGACGGCTGGTGCCCTTGGCCAGGGCCGCGAGCAGCAGAGCCCGGTTGGTGATCGACTTGGAGCCGGGCGGCGTCACCTTTCCGTTCAGGGATGCATTCGGCGGGATCACGGTGACGGTTTGCTGCACAGCCATTTAATCAACTCTCCAGGCTCGAAAGATAAGCGCACAGGTTCGTGCGCCTCGACAGTCCGCCATGATGCCATTAATGCGCCCCGTGGATCATCCGTTTCCGTCATCTGGCGCGACCCCGTGCATGCGCGGCACGAGTGACGGCGACCCTGGCAATGCGCTGGCTACAGGCCGATTCGTTCAAGCAGGCCTTGCGCTTCCCTGATAAGGGGAGACAATGGATGGGCCCCACTCCTCGATATCGAACCTGCCATGACCAACCACCTCCCGCGACGCCTCCTGCCCTTGCTCCTGCTGACCGTCGTTGTTTCGATGATCGCCGGCTGCTCCGGCAAGCGCCCGCAAACCCCGGTCAACGGGGACCCATGCTACGCCAAGGCCGTGCCAACGGTCGGGGTCGGCGGACTCGCCTGGGGGTCGAGCATCGGCTCGGCCAGCGTAAAATCCCTGAGCAACTGTCGGCGCTACGCGGCGGAATCAGGCGGCACGCCAGCGACCTGCAAAGTGACAGTGGCCAGTTGCCGATAAGCAAGCCGCAAGCGTTCTACAAGCATTGTCGCCGCCGGGCAATATTCAGGTCGCCCGGTTCGCCGCCTGGATAAAGTCGATAAAGGCCCGCAACTTGCCCGGCATCTGTGCCCGATTGGGGTAATACAGATGAAAGATCTCACTGTCCGGCGAACAGCGTTCGAACAGCGGCACCAGTGCTCCAGCCGCTATCGGCCCGGCCGCCAGGGACGCGAAGACATAGGCCAGCCCATGACCACGCAGTGCGGCGGACAACGCCGCCTGCATCTCATCGACGATCAGCCCGCCATTGACCTCGATCCGCGTGTGCCGGCCCTCGACGCTGAAATCCCAGTCCAGCAGGCGCGAGCTGCTCACCAGTCGCTGGCGGATACAACGGTGCTGCAACAGATCGACCAGCGCTGCCGGTGTACCAAAGCGTTGCAGGTACGCTGGCGCTCCCACGACGATCAGTTGCTGCGGGCCGCCCACCGGGACCGCGATCATGTCGTTGTGCAACGCATGGCCCAGGCGCAGCCCGACATCAAACCCCGCGCCGACGATATCGCTGAAACCGTTGTCGAGGGCGACATCGACGATGATCTGCGGGTACTGCTCGAGAAAGGCCGGCAAATAGGGCTCGATCACCCGCCCGTAACCGACATGGGAAGTGTTGATCCGCAACAGCCCGGAGGGTTTGCCGGTGGCCTCGGCAATGCTCAGCACCGCCCCGCGGATCTGCTCCAGCGCCGGCGCCAGGGATTGCAGCAACTGCTGGCCCGCCTCGGTCAACTGCACGCTGCGGGTGGTGCGGTTGAACAGGCGCATGGACAGGCGCCGTTCCAGCTGGTTGATCGTCTTGGACATCGCCGTGGGCGACACCTGCAACTCGGCGGCGGCCCTGGAAAAGCTCAGGTGCCGGGCAACGGCTTCAAAGGCGATCAGGCCCGGCAGGTGAACCCCGCTGGCGGGATGACTCGATGGATTCACGGCGCGGTATCTCCCTTGGATCAGGGATCCATTATGAACCTCTGGTTCATAGCCGAACAACAATTACCCCGATTATCGCCAGGGGCTCGAAGCCGTAGGCTTTCTCCACACCTTGTTTCCACTGTCGGAGAAAGCCATGAGCACTGCACACAACCCGCTTCAACTCGAAGGCAAAGTCGCCCTGATCACCGGTGCCAGTTCCGGCATCGGCCGGGCCGCCGCCATTGTCCTGGCACGACGGGGTGCCCGGGTCATCGCCGCGGCCCGCCGCCAGGGCGAGCTGGACGAAGTGGTGAAGATCATCCGCGCCCACGGCGGCATGGCCGAATCGATCATTGTCGACGTGACCCGGGAAGCAGATATCGAGGCGATGGTCCGCTTTGCCGTGGACACCTATGGCCGCCTGGATATCGCTTTCAACAATGCCGGCACCGAAGGTGTCTTCGCGCCCTTGCTGGAGCAGGATGGGGAACGCTTCGACCTGGTCTTCGAGCCCAATGTGCGGGGCGTCTTCAACTGCATGAAGTACGAAGCCCGGGTCATGCTTGAACAGGGCTTTGGCAGCATCATCAACAACGCCTCCATGGGCGGCGTGATCGGCTTTGAAAATGCTTCGCTGTACATCGCCACCAAGCACGCGGTGGTCGGCATGACCAGGACCGCGTCCATCGAATGGTTCAAGCATGGAGTACGAGTCAACGCCCTGTGTCCGGGGCTGATCGAGACGCCGCTCCATCATCGCGGGATCTGGCCGTCGGTGGAGGCCCAGCAGGCTTTCGCCGCCGCTACGCCAGCCGGTCGTTTCGGCACCGCCGAGGAAATGGCCACGGTGGTGGCATTCCTCGGTTCCGAGGACTCCACCTATATCTCCGGCCATGCGCTGCTGGCCGACGGAGGGTACTCGGTGGCCTGACCGACCTTGGCGTGCCAGCGAGATCTTCGGTGAACTCAAGGGCCCTTTCGCGGGCAAGCTCGCTCCCACGGTAATTGCGCAGGGCACAAAACTGTGGGAGTGGGCTTAGGCAACGCGCGCGCCTACAGCAATTGCGCAGGACACAAAAACTGTGGGAGTGGGCTTGCCCACGAAGAGGCCGGCACAGGCAACGCTCGCCCCTACAGCAATTGCGCAGGGCACAAAACTGTGGGAGTGGGCTTGCCCACGAAGAGGCCGGCACAGGCGGCGCGCATCTGTCCTCAGCGCGTGCCCGGCGCCATGAACTCGGGGCCTACCGGGTCCTTGATGGTGTTGAGCAGGATCTGGTCGATCTGCTTCAGGTCATCGGCCGACAGGCTCCAGCCGAATGCCTCTTCAAAGCCCTTCAGTTGCTCCGGCTTGCGGGCGCCCCACAGGGCGATGATCGGGCCCTGGTCGAGTACCCAGCGCAGGGCCAGGGCCAGCACCGATTTGTCGTACCGCTCGCGGGCGAACAGATCCAGCGCCGCCACGGCGGCCAGGTACTGTTCGAAGCGCGGAGCACGGAATTTCGGATCGGCGCCACGGATGTCGTCACTGCCGAATGCCGTCGAAGGACTCATCGAGCCCGTCAACAGCCCCCGGCACAACGAACCGTAGGCCAGCACGACCATTTCATGCTGCCTGGCATATGGCAGGATATCGCTGTCGATCGCCCGCTCGAACAGGTTATAGGGCGGCTGCACGCTGGCCAGGGCGGTGTACTCGCGGAACTCGTCCATCTGCGCCGGCGAATAGTTGCTGACGCCGACCGCAAGGATCTTGCCTTCCTGACGGAGCTTTTCCAGTTCCCCGGCGGTTTCCTCCTGAGCCACCAGCGGATCGGGCCAGTGGATCTGGTACAGGTCGATATAGTCGGTGTCCAGGCGACGCAGCGAGTCTTCGACCTCATGGCGAATCCGTCTGGCCGTGGCGTTGCGTCGCACCGATCCATCGTCCCACTGCAAGCCGGCCTTGGTGGCGATCACGGCCTGGTGCCGCACACCCGCCAGCGCCTTGCCGATCAGGAGCTCGGAATGCCCCTTGCCATAGACCGGCGCGGTATCGATCAGGTTGATGCCGCTGTCGAGGGCGTGGCGAATGGTCTGGATGGACACGGCGTCGTCGGCGCCACCCCACATCCAGCCGCCCATGGACCAGGTGCCCAGGGCGATGCGCGAAACCGGCTTGTCGATACCGGCAATGCTGATGTGTTCGATGCTCATGAAAACCTCTGTCTGAGTCGAAGGGAAGAAAGGTCAGTTACTCTAGGTCATCCATGGTTGAATAGGGCTCAACACCCCGTTAACCCGACTTGCCCTGGAAAATCCTCGAGATGGCCGGATTCAACCGCTCCGAACTGGCGGACCTCAATGTCTTCATGGCGATCATCCGTCGCCGCAGCTTTCGCCAGGCAGCCCATGAACTGGGGGTCACTACCTCCGCGCTGAGCCACACCATGCGCAATCTGGAAACCCGCCTGGGAGTCAAGCTGCTCAACCGCAACAGCCGCTCGGTGGAACCGACCGACGCCGGCGCCCTGCTGGCGCAGAAACTGGCGCAGGGTTTCGAGACCATCCAGGGTGCCCTCGACGAGCTGGACCTGTATCGCCACGCCCCGATCGGGCGCCTGCGCCTGAACGTCCCTCGCGACGCGGCCAAGCTGCTGATCAGCCCGGTGCTCGGTCCGTTCATGGCGGCCTATCCGCAGTTGCACCTGGACCTGATGGTCGAGGACCGCCTGGTGGATATCGTCGCCGAAGGCTATGACGCCGGTATCCGCTACGGCGCGACAGTGCCCCAGGACATGATCGCGGTGCCCCTGACCGGCGAACTGCGCTGGGTGATGGTCGCGTCCCCCGCCTACCTGGCCCGCTATCCGGCCCCCGAGACGCCGGACGAGCTGCTGCGGCATTCGTGCATCAAGATGCGCCTGGGCAACAACACCGCCTACAGATGGGAACTGGGCAACGGCGAGCGCCAGATCCGCATCGAGGTGCCCGGCATGCTTACCGCGTCCGACACCCAGGCCTCGATCGACGCCGCCCTCGCCGGCATCGGCATCGCCTACTGCCTGGAACGCCGGGTCAGCGCGGAACTGCACGACGGTCGTCTTTGCGAAGTGATGCCACACTGGTCCTGTACCGGCGCGCCGCTGTACATGTACTACTCCAGCCAGCGCCAGTCACAACCGGGGCTGCGCCAGTTGATGGACATGATTCGCCTGCAGAACCTGGGCTCGCAACTGATCGAGCCGACACTTTCGAGAGTCACCGAATAATCCCCGTGCTAGCGTGTTAGCTCTCGGTAGGCGCGGACATTCCACCGTGCGGTCCTGGAGACTCGAATGAAGAGCTTGTTAGCTGTGATCGCCCTGGCAGCGGCCTGCCTGAACACGGTAGCCGTGGCGGCGGCCGACGACTGGAAACTGGCCCACGAGGAAGACGGTATCCAGGTCTTCCTCAGCAAGGCACCCGGTTCGCATTACCAGAGCTTTCGTGGCGAGGTCGATATCAAGGCCGATGTCTCCACCCTCAGCGACCTGCAGGAAAACCTCCGGGTGGCCTGCAAGTGGCTGTATGCCTGCGCCGATATGCGCCTGCTGAAAAACGATGGCGACGACACCTGGGTCTACCTGACCACCGACCTGCCCTGGCCGGCCAGCCCGCGGGACATGGTGTTGCATGTGCACACCGAGCGCAACGACGACGGCAGCCTGATCCGCCACCTCGACGCGGCGCCCGACTACACCCCCGCGGTGCCGGGATTCATCCGTGTGCGCCAGCTGACGGGCACCTGGAAGATGCTGCCCAGGAGCGAAAATGAAACCCGCGTGACCTACCAGTTGCAGGCCGAGCCGGCGGGAGACATTCCTTCCTGGCTGGCCAACCGGTTTGTCGTCGATGCGCCAATGATCAGCCTCAAGACCCTGCGGGCGGTGGCGGAACGACAAGGGATCCGCCCGGCGGCGGCGGATGCCGGAACGACCGCACCCTGACCGCCGGTAAGCGAAGGGGTCAGTGGCCCAGGCGCTGCTTGAACCCTTCGATCCATGCCCGGACCATGGCCGAGTAAGGCGCTTCGGGCCGCGCCATGGCCTTCATCTCGCCGAGTATCTGGTCCTGCAGGAAACGCAGGCGCTTGGCGATACGCTCATCGCGATCCCGCCGGGCCTGGTCCTGCGGATCGATGATCGGTACATCCGGATCAGGGTCGAGCTCCTGGGCCATCAGGCCCATTTCCAGCGCCAGCATCTCCAGGAACTCCAGTTGCCGCAGCAAGCGCGTGCGCTCCTGCACCAGGCCGAGCCGATTCAAGCCGTAGACATGGATCGACACCGTGCCCTTGAGGCTCAGTCCCGTCTCCCGTGCTTCCCGGACCAGGCTATCGATGGCCGTGCCGGTGAGCGACGGCAGGTCGCTGCCCGGATGCGGCCTGGGCAAGACCAGGCCGATCAGGTTCTCGCGGTCGATATGAAACCTGAGGTGTTCGTCCGGGTTGTCCCGACAAGGGTCAAGCAACAGCGGGTACTCGGCGACCAGGTCGGAGCCTTCGGCCATCGCCCGCTGGCCGAGGATCGGGAAGCTGTCCTTCTTCCCCGTCAGTACCACACTCGCTTCACTGAAACCCTGGCGATGATCCAGCAGGGTCTGCAGCTTGGCCGACAGTTTGGGCGTGACCTGCTTGCGCTTGCGGTTGCAATCGATGCAACTGGGCAGCAGGTTGTCCCAGTCCATGGCCAGCCACCAGTAACCCGGATGACCGCTCTCCTCGGACACCGCGCCCTTGGGCCGGTAATGCTCGACATCCACCGGCGCCGTGGAGGCAAAGAAGCTTTCGCAGTAGGCGCACTTGCCATGGAACAGCTCATCGAGCTGCTTTTTCACACTGTCGGACTTGTAGACCGCAAATGCCGGCGGGCTGCCCGTTGGGGCGCGGAAGTAAGCTTGCAACTTGCCCAGTTCACGGGCGGCAGCCGAGTCGGTTCCGGACAGGGCATCGGGCAGCTTGGCGGTCTTGCGGATAACGGCACGCATGGTTCAGAGCGACTCCAGAATATCCAGGATACGTTGCCTGGAGGCGCTGCGCAGCTCACCCAGCCTGGCGCTCGACGCCTGCCGACGGTTCTTCAGGTACTCCACCACCGCCTCCTGCACCAGCCGTTGCACTTCGGTGGAACCCACCGGCAAGGCATCGCTGATATCCCGCTCGAAGCGCGCCCAGGCCTTGAGTTGCGCCTCGTTCAAGGGGTCATTCTGCTCGCGCGCGGCGAGGATATCGGCAAACCGCGCCAGTTCGCGTTCGGTGCCCGGCTGGTCGGTAGAGGTCAGGCTGAAAAAGTCCGAGGTCAGCAGTTGTTCGATGGTCAACTGGCTGACATCGGGCAATTCGACCAGTTGCTCGACCATGACCGGCAACTGGGTCTGGGGATCGCAGTCGCGGGCGACCCGGTGCATGACGATCACCTCATGGGCCTGCATGCCGCGCAGGCACAGCGGGTCGTGGGTGGTGGCGATAAAAGTGACCTTGGGCAACGCGCTGCGCAGGGCACGCATGATCTGGATCTTCCAGCGCGGATGCAGGTGCGCCTCGACCTCGTCGATCAGCACGATGGCCTGGGCCGTGGCCAAGGTGTCGAAGAACGGGTTGACCTGTCTGTTCATCAGGCCCTGCATGATGTCGCAGACCATCGCCAGGATCGAACGATAACCCGACGATGCCAGGCTCAGGGGCGTTTCATGGCGCGTCTGGCAGCCCGCGGTCGTGGTCACGATCAGGCAGCGCTGGCGCTCCTGGTCGCGCACCATCACGTCGAACTCGCCTTCGATCGACAGCACGTCCCGCAGGGCCCGTACCACCATCTTGAAATCCGGTTCCTTGAGGCTCAGCAACCACTTCTCGGGGTTGGACAGCAACACATCCGACTGGAACAGGTTGATGATCGACTTGGCCGCGCTGAAGCGCCGCACGCCCTTCTGGTACTGGCGAAAGGCACCGTAGGCGAAGACCGGCGGCAGCTGGCTCGGGCCTTCGACCGAGTAGACGCCGTCGGCAATGGTCAGCGTCCTGCGCACGCCCTGCTCGAAGGTGAGGGTCACACTGGCCGAGGCCGCCTGGGGCAACGACGCGGCGCCCATCAATTCCGGATTCAGCGGTAGCGCGCTGACATCCAGTTGCAACTCCGCCCTGGCCTTGTCCGTACACAGTGCCAGGGCGGTGGCCTCCAGCAGCGAACTTTTCCCGGCGGCGTTTTCGCCGAGAATCAGCAATGCCGGCTGCAAAGGTGGTGCGTTACCTGTAAAGCCCTGTGAGTGCTCGGAAACCGGCAGGTTCAGGCTGAGCTGTTCAATGCCCTTGAAATGATTGAGCTGGATCGAAAGCAACGAGGGGAAGCGCTCCGAGGCCCCCGTGAACGACTCGCTAACGTACCTGACGCTTTTGAGGCTTGCATCGGTATACCAGGCCCGCAGCCGGGAGAGACGTTGACTGAAACGCTTGTCACGGGCCAGAACCATGAAGCTCTCGGCGATCTTGAGCCGCGACACAGGAAGAGGCTTTTCCCCCGAAAGCGTCAGGGCCGAAACGACTCGGCAGCACAGCAGGTACCAGATGCCGCCAAACTCCATTCCAGAAAAGTCGAAAATGGCCAGATACCCGGGATGTGTCAGGGAGTCACCCTTCATGAGTTGCTCGAAGGTGCGCTCGATCAGCGTCCTCATGTAGCGATGAAGAGCCGTTCCTCTCTGCGCGCACAGCGCCGAGCGGTTGAGATTGAAATGCTGGGCGGTCAGTAGCCCTTCGGCACTGAGTCCGACCAGTTCCCCCGAGGAGAGGTCAATATCGAAATGCCTGGCGAAATCATGGTCAACGCAAGGGTCCAGCAGCAGGTTTTTCTCCTTGGGTGGATGATCACGCCACAGCCCGAGGTTTTCCTGCTCATAACGCAGCAGTTGCTGCTTGTCGGGCAAAGGTGCGCGCTTGCCCTTGACCGGGAAGAAACGCGGCTGGTCAGGTATGCAGGCGGCGCATATCGGATAGATATTCTCCCAGGCATGGCGCAGCCAGGCGTAATACAGGTGGGCGGAATCCTGGCCTTTGCTGGGTGCTGCGTTGGACGGTGGGCGAAATTGATACGGCTCGGTTTGCCCGGCACTCTCACAGAAGGCGCATTTACCGTGAAACAGCCGCTGCAGGCCGAGCAGAATCGACGTTTCGTTGAAGTTGTCGAAGCTATCGGGCAGGCGGGTCTGCGCGCGCTTTTCAGGGCTGGCGAGAAAAAACTCCCTGAGCTGGCGCCGTGCGGGGGCAAAATCCGGGCCTTGAAAAATCTCCGGCACCGGCACAAAGCTGCGGTCAAATCGCTGCACGACTCATCTCCCTGACGATCCGGGAAGACCCTGCGGCTTCCCTGAAAAAGCAGGGACTTTATAGGGCCCGCCGCAAAAAGTGGAGCCGTTTTTCGTCGCTGATTCCTTCGCTTGCCGTCAGGTACAAGCCCCCGGATGTGTTGCGCTATGTCACACTGGGCGCCGGAGCGCAGATGCTATATTCCCGCCCCTGCCCAGCGGCTTGAGCACGCCTTCAAGTCCCTGATCGATCTCCTGTTTATCCAGATGACGGTGACGTATTCAATGAGCAGTTCCCTTCCCCTCGCCCGCGATATCGACGGCAAGGCCATTGCCGCCCGGGTGCTCGAAGAAGTCCGGGCGGATGTCGCGGCCCTGGCGTTGCAGGCCGTTGTCCCGGCCCTGGCGGTGCTGCTGGTCGGCGAGGATCCGGCCAGTCATGTCTACGTGCGCAACAAGCTGCTGCGGGCCGAAGAGGCCGGTATCCGCTCGCTCGAATATCGCCTGCCGGCCACCACCACCCAGGCCGAAGTGCTGAAACTGATCGGCGAACTGAATATCGACCCCCTGGTGAACGGCATCCTGGTGCAACTGCCATTGCCGGCGCATATCGAGGAACAGGCGGTGATTCACGCCATCGACCCGATCAAGGACGTCGACGGTTTTCACCGGGAAAACGTCGGCGGGCTGGTCCAGGGCGCCGAAGTGCTGACACCCTGCACGCCCAGCGGCTGCATGCGCCTGTTGCAGGAAACCTGCGGCGACCTGAGTGGCCTGCACGCGGTGGTCATCGGCCGGTCGAACATCGTCGGCAAGCCGATGGCGACCTTGTTGCTGCAGGCCCACTGCTCGGTCAGCGTAGTCCACTCGCGCAGCGTCGACGCCCCGGCGCTGTGTCGCCTGGCCGATATCGTGGTCGCCGCCGTCGGCCGCCCGCACCTGATCGATGCCGGCTGGCTCAAGCCCGGCGCGGTGGTCATCGATGTCGGCATCAACCGTATCGAGACCGAGTCCGGGCCACGCCTGGTGGGCGATGTCGACTACGCCAGCGCCCGTACCGTGGCCAGTGCCATCACTCCGGTGCCCGGCGGTGTCGGGCCGATGACCATCGCCTATCTGCTGAAGAACACCGTGATTGCCACACACCTGCAACGTGGCCGGCAACTGCTCGGCGAGGCGCCGGTTCAGCCATGAACTACACCTACCTGCTGATGCCCTCGCCTGTCGGTCAGTTGAAGCTGGTCGCCAGGGGCGAACGGCTCGCCGCGATCCTCTGGGAAGACGACAAGCCGAATCGCGTGCGCCTGGGCGACATGACCCTCGACCCGGAAAAGCCGGTGCTGGTCCGCACCGCCCGGCAACTGGCGGAGTACTTTGCCGGGACCCGCAACCACTTCGAGCTGGAGCTGGACTTCAGCGGCACCGAGTTCCAGAAAAAGGTCTGGCAGGCCCTGCTGACCATTCCCTTCGGTGAAACCCGGACCTACAGCGAAATCGCCCTGCAGATCGGCAGCACGCTCAAGGCGGTGCGGGCAGTCGGGGCGGCCAACGGCAAGAACCCGATCTCGATTGTCGCGCCCTGCCACCGGGTGATCGGCGCATCGGGCGAACTCACCGGCTTTGCCGGCGGGCTGGAGGCCAAGGCCTTGTTGCTGGAACTGGAAGGCTGTCAGTGGGCGAACGCCCGGAAAAACCACTCGGCAACGACAAGGAAACCCCGTGCCAAGGCACAGAGTCCGAATCTGGAACTGCCGTTCTGAAGCGATCGATGCCGGTGGTGCCTAGATCACGCTACCGGCAAAGGCCCGGCGCCCGGCCTTCATTTCAGTGCGCAGCTCACCGATAAAGTTGGCCACCGAACGGACACTGGTGAAACTGCTGGTGGAGACACCATTGAGCTGCAGGTCCACGCGCCCGGAAACCGGATCGAAGATCTTGATCATCAGCGCGCCGCCGCCGTTGACCGTGCAAGTGCAGGACAGCGGCAGAAAACCGGATTCGATGGTCTGGCACAGCTTGTCTACTGGAAACATCACAGTCGTCCTTGAGGGAGGCTTCAGGCCGTTCTTGCCGATTCAGAGTAGACCAGCCGCGGCAACCTGCATGGCCCCTGGCGACTTTGGGCCACGTCATGCCTGCGCCGGATTGAAAGAATGTGAACCCCGTCACAAGGTCCGAGCCGGTTCACTGTTTAGCCGGCAGCGCCACCGCGGCGAACGCCCTGCGCAGGCGCAGCATGTCATCGTCATTACCCACGGTAATACGCAGCCAGTTCGGCCAGTCATTCCAGATTCGTCCGACCCGCACGCCTCGTTGGGCCAGCCCCTGGGCAACGACATCGGCTGGACGACGCAGATTGACCATGAAGAAATTGCCCTGGGCCGCCGTGCAATCGAAGCCCCGCTCGCGGAACCACCCCATGCTTTCATCACGAATACGTGCGTTGGTGCGCTTGCGCTCGGCCAACAAGGAACGATCTTCCAGGCTGGCGATAGCCCCCATCAATGACGATGTAGCGGCTACATTCTGCTCGCCGAGCACATTCAGCTTTTCCAGCAGCGCCGGTTGCCCGACGGCAAACCCGAGACGTGCCCCCGCCATGCCGTAGATCTTGGAAAACGTGCGCAGTACCAGCAGGTCCGGGTGTTCCTTGACCAGCGCGACACAGCTGGGCGCATCGCAATAGTGGATGTACGCCTCGTCCACCACCACCAGGGCGCCGGCGGGCTTGTCCTTCAACAGGCGTTCGATCTGCGCCATGGGCGTGAGCGTCCCGGTCGGATTGTTCGGGTTGCAAATATAGATAGCCCCGGACTGCGGGTCCACCGAGAGCATCCGGTCAATATCGTGGGCATGTCCGGCATCGAGCGGCACCTCATGCACGGGCGCGCGATGGGCCTCGGCGGCCAGGCGTGGCGCCTCGTAGGACGGTGTCGCCATGACCAGGCTGCGCGGACCGGTAAACGCCAGCACCGCCTGCTGCAAGGCGACCTTGGAACCGGCATAGATACCGATGTTTTCCTCGGCGACGCCCAGTTGCCGGGCCAGCAGTGCCATCAACTGATATTGAAACGGGTAGGGATAACGCCCGGACAGGGCAATACCCTGCTCCATGGCCCGTCGTGCGGCGTCCGCGGGGCCCCAGGGACTTTCGTTGAAGTTGAGAAAGACCTCGCTGGAAGCCTTCGCGCCAGAGGGCCGCGCCTCTGAAAACGCCCGCCCGGCCCCACCCAGCAATGGCAATGCCGCCATCAACCCGACCATCGAACGACGCGTGATATCAACCATGAAAAAGCTCTCCCTTGATCAGTTGGACCCGATGGCGTTAACGCCATTTGTGAAAAACTGTTACCAAGGGAGACGAAGCGAAAAAAGTACGATTTAGCAGCAATCGTGTACCAAAAAACCTACAGAAAGCGATCAACAAACGCGCTGGCGCCCAGGTCCTCGTCAGGACGCCGTACCGCGCCGATAAAACGCCAGTACCGCGCCCAGGGTCATCAGCAAGCCACCGGTCACCCGGTTGAACACCCGCAGGTGCCCGCCCTGCAAGCGACTCAACAGCCGTGCACCGCACAGTGCGTAGAACAGCATAATGCTGACATTGAGCAGGGTCAGCACCGCCGCCAGAGCCGCATATTGCGGCAGTTGCGGTTGGCTGCTGTCGATGAACTGCGGCAGGAACGCCGACATGAACAGCAGCGCCTTGGGGTTGGTCAGCGCCACCACGAAACAGCGCACGAACAGCGCGGAAGAACGCTTCTCCGTATCCACCGCCGGCAGCTCGTCGAGGGACCCGGTCGAGCGCAGCATTTTCCAGCCGAGCCAGACCAGATAAGCCGCACCCAGCCATTTCACCGCCTGGAACAGCGTCTCGCTGGCCTGCAGCAGGATCCCCAGGCCGCAGGCCACGGCCGTCACCAGCAGCGCATCGGCGAGCACCGCCCCACCCATGCCCCAGGCCGCGGCCCGCACGCCGTGGTTGGAACCGTTGTGCAAGGCCAGCAACACCGTCGGGCCAGGCATGGCGATGATCGCCGCCGAACTGATCAGGAACAGCAGCAGGGTTGTCAGCGTCATGAAGGTCGCCTTGAAAGTGAAAAACAGCCGCCATTCTGCGGCCTGCACCGATGCCCATCAACCGCGGGTACGGCATCCTGTCATTTGCACTGGACGGGGCTAAGCTGTTTCGTGATAAAACAAGGATCAGCACTGAAGCGTTTCAGCGTGTTTCCCACCAGACAGGGTGATAGCCTCATGACCGACCAGAAGCTGCTCGATTCACTGTTTCCCGCCGCCGCGGATATTCCGGAAAAATACCGCTTCGAAGGCCAGCTGGAGCAACGCGAATACCTGGTCAACGGGACCTTGCGCAGCTGGGACGGCCCGCTGGCGCAGGTCCGCAGCCCGGTGTACCTGAGCACCGCCAACGGCGATGAACAAGTGATCCTCGGCAGCACGCCGCTGCTCGATGCCAACACCGCCCTCACCGCCCTCGACGCCGCGGTCCGCGCCTATGACCGTGGCCAGGGCGAATGGCCGACGATGCGCGTGGCCGAACGTATCCAGCATGTCGAAGCCTTCCTGCGACGCATGCGCGAACAGCGCGAGGCGGTGGTCAAGCTGCTGATGTGGGAGATCGGCAAGAACCTCAAGGATTCCGAAAAGGAATTCGACCGCACCTGCGACTACATCGTCGACACCATCAATGCCCTCAAGGAACTCGACCGACGCTCCAGCCGCTTCGAGCTGGAGCAGGACACCCTCGGCCAGATCCGCCGCGTACCCATGGGCGTGGCGCTGTGCATGGGTCCCTACAACTATCCCCTGAACGAAACCTTCACCACCCTGATCCCGGCGCTGATCATGGGCAACACCGTGGTGTTCAAGCCGGCCAAGCTCGGCGTGCTGTTGATCCGTCCGCTGCTGGAAGCCTTCCGCGACAGCTTCCCGGCCGGGGTGATCAACGTGATCTATGGCAGCGGCCGGGAAACCGTCAGTGCCCTGATGGCCAGCGGCAAGATCGATATCTTCGCCTTTATCGGCACCAACAAGGCCGCCAGCGACCTGAAGAAACTGCATCCCAAGCCCCACCGCCTGCGCGCGGCCCTCGGCCTCGACGCGAAGAATCCGGGGATCGTGCTGCCGGAAGTGGACCTGGACAACGCGGTCAACGAATGTGTGACCGGTTCGCTGTCGTTCAACGGCCAGCGCTGCACCGCGCTGAAGATCCTCTTCGTGCACGAGGCGGTGGTCGACCGTTTTATCGAGAAGTTCAACCGCAAGGTGCAGAGCCTGCTTCCCGGCATGCCGTGGGAAAACGGCGTGTCGCTGACGCCGTTGCCGGAAGCGAGCAAGGTCGACTACCTCAACGGCCTGGTGGCCGATGCCCTGGGCAAGGGTGCAACGGTGGTCAACCCCGGGGGCGGCCAGACCCGCGCCTCGTTTTTCTACCCGGCGGTGCTGTACCCGGTGAATGCGCAGATGCGCGTGTACCAGGAGGAACAGTTCGGACCGGTGGTACCGATCGTGCCCTACCGCGACCTGGAAACCGTCATCGACTACGTGCTGGAGTCGGATTTCGGCCAGCAGTTGAGCCTCTTCGGCACCGATTCGACCCAGGTCGGGCGCCTGGTGGACACTTTCGCCAACCAGGTCGGCCGGATCAATATCAATGCCCAGTGCCAGCGTGGCCCGGACACCTACCCGTTCAACGGACGCAAGAACTCCGCCGAAGGCACTCTCTCGGTCCATGACGCCTTGCGGGTGTTCTCGATCCGCACGCTGGTGGCGACCAAGTTCCAGGAGAACAACAAGGCACTAATCAGCGACATCATCCGCAATCGCGAGTCGAGCTTCCTGACCACAGATTACATTTTCTAACCTATGTAAACTTTTGAAACATATTTATTGAAACTCGGCGAGCCGGCAGGCCAGGGATGGACTACCGCCTGACGCCGAGTGCGTCATCCTGGGCGTTGTACTCAAGGGACACGTGTGGCATATGGCATCTGGCCATGCATCGCGACGATGCCATGGCCATGATTTTAATACTAACCACACTGCCCTATCATCAAATGGACTTTGAACAGCAATGACACTCCCTGTCGACTTTTCTCCTGAGAAATATCTTGAGCTGCATGATGATGTAAGGGTTTCCGGAATGGATCCGGTGCAACACTTTCTACACTATGGAAAAAAAGAAGGCCGTGCGTATAAGGGATCAAGGGCCTTATATGCCAAGGCCAATGGAAACTATAGTTATGATGGCCTGCTTTCGATTCACAATCATGACTTCATGGTCGATGACAGGTTCATGGCTGCCTATGGCCGGGGCGTTGCTGCCGCTGGCACCGATTACAAATGGTACTGGAGGGTCTACATGGGACTCTGGGCCGCACGGTCGGCTGCAAAGTATGTCGGTGACTTTGTCGAGTGCGGCGTCAATTATGGTTTCCTTAGTTCAGCCATCATGTATGACCTGGACTGGAACAACACGGACAGGATGTTTTATCTCCTGGACACATTCTCCGGAATCGATGAGCGCTTTTTATCGGAGGAAGAAAGAACGGGGGGAGTCGCCAAAAAGAGCTCGGAACTCGTCGAGTCGGGGGTGTATACATCAAACCTGGACGCGGTGAAGAAGAACTTTTCTGACTGGCACAATACGAAAATCATCCCTGGCAGCATTCCTGAAACCCTGTCGGCAATCGACTCGACCAAGATTGCTTTCCTGCATATCGACCTGAACAGCACCATCCCCGAAGTGGCAGCGATCGAGTTCCTGTGGGATCGCCTGGTCTCGGGTGCATTCATTCTGCTGGATGACTATGCCTACTATGGTTATCAACCGCAGAAGGAAGGCATGGACAAGTGGGCAGCCAAAATGGATCTGTCCATCGCCAGCCTACCTACGGGCCAGGGCCTGCTGATCAAGCCCTAGAAACCTCGCGCCAACGCGGACCTCGCCCGCGTCAGATGCACAGGTACACAGCCAGCAACATCAGCGACAGCACCAGGATGGCTTCCCCGAACAGTTCGAGGGAGCCTTCCCTCTCCGGTCCGTAGCTCCAGCTGACGCTCGCCTGGCGCGTTGCCCAGCGCCTGCCCGGCTGGCGGTCGAAATGTCCCAGTGCCCAGATGGCGATCCCTATGGCACCGAACTCCAGGGCGATGATCAGGAAAAGTGTCATACCGCTGTCCTTTTTAGGCCAGTAATCAGGACATTAGGGGGCGATTCGGGAAAAACGTTCGTCATGAATAAAGTTTTTTTGCCGATGAAGACAATACCCACTCATTTTCTGTGCCTGCCCTGATCTATCATTGCACCCAGGGTCATTCGGCCACCGCTCCCGCCTATCTTCATAAGAACCCTATGCCACGTATCGACCTCCGCCGATTGATCCTGTTGCTGTCGCTTTCCGTCGTCACCCTGACCGCCGGCAACCTGTTCTTCGCCAGCTACCAGACCCAGCGCAACTTCCTGATGGCGCAGACCCTGGAAGCCAACCGGATCTACGCCCTGAAACTGGCCAGTTCCACGGAAAACTTTCTCAAGTCGACCCAGCAGCAACTGGCCTTCAGCGCGGGCCTGATCACCGATCTCTGGAACCAGCCGGAACAGCTGTGGCAGGAAGTTCACCGGCTGCGTCGCCAGACCGGCAGTTTCAACTCGGTGATCGTGATCCGTGCCGATGGCAAGATCATCGCCTCCTCGCCGCTGTCGATGAACCTGACCGGGGCCTTCTCCACCAGCGAAGGCTTCCGCCAGGCCAGCGCCTTGCGCCAGCCCTATATTTCCAGGCCCTATATCGGCGCCAACAACCATCTGATGATCCAGATCTCCCATCCGATCTTCGATGGCGATGGCAATTACCTGGGCTACCTGGGCGCCGGGATCTACCTCAACGAACCGAATATCCTGCACTCGCTGCTGGGCGAGCATTATTACCGTGACGGTTCCTACCTCTACGTGGTCGACACCCAGGGCCGGCTGATCTATCACCAGGACCCCGCACGGGTCGGCGACGTGATCAAGGGCAATCCGGCGATCGACGCGGTGATCGCCGGCGAGACCGGCAGCCTGCGCCTGACCAACTCCCAGGGCATCGACATGCTCACCGGTTACGCCCCTGTGCCGCGGATCGGTTGGGGGGTGATCAGCCAACGACCCACCGATATCACCCTGGAGGGCCTGAAACGGCTGATGCTGGAGGTCGCCGGCTACGCCGTGCCGTTGCTGCTGCTGTCGCTGCTGGGGATCTGGTGGGTTTCGACGCTGATCACCCGGCCGCTCTGGCAACTGGCCAACTCCACCCAGTACTGGGGTTCCTCGACGGCCGCGCAATCGGTGAGCAAGGTGAAGGCCTGGTACTACGAGGCGGCCCAGTTGAAAAACGCCATGCAGAAGGCCCTGCTGTCGCTGCACCAGCAACTCGGCCGGCTGAACCAGGAAAACGTCACCGACCCGCTGACCGGCCTGACCAACCGGCGCGGCCTGCAATTGATCCTCGAGGATTGGGAAAGCCGCCGCCAGCCGTTCGCGGTGCTGGCCCTGGATATCGACCACTTCAAGCAGGTCAACGACAGCTACGGGCACAGTGCCGGCGACCTGGTGCTGCAACACCTGGCCCAGCAGATGCGCCGCCATTCCCGGGAAAGCGACGTGCTCTGCCGCCAAGGCGGTGAAGAGTTCATGATGCTGCTGCCCGGCACGCCCCTGGCCCAGGCCGTCCAGGTGGCCGAGCGGTTGCGCGCGGCCATGGCCTACACCGAAAGCCCGAACGGCATCCCGGTTACCGTGTCCCTCGGCGTCACCGACTGGCCCCGGGACCGCCAGAGCATCGCCCTGGCCCTCAAGGAAGCGGACCGGGCCCTGTACCGGGCCAAGGGCAACGGCCGTAACCGGGTGGAATCGGTCGCTCCGGGAATGCCGCCGAACGACGCGAACGGATAGACTGGACACCCCGGACGACGCACCACGGGCCCACCGGCCTTTACCCGCCTTTCCAGACCCTGAACCCCCGACGACTTCGGGGATTTCTTTCGAGATGTGCAACCAGCATGACCTTCAATTTCGACACGCTACTCGACCGCCGCAACACCGGCAGCACCAAGTGGAGCCGTTACCCGGCCGATGTCCTGCCCATGTGGGTGGCAGACATGGACCTGCCGGTCGCGAACGCGATCACCCAGGCCTTGCACCAGCGTCTTGAACACCCGCAACTGGGTTACAGCGTGGCCCAGGATGCCCTGCGCCAGGCCATCGTCGCCGACCTCTGGGCCAAGTACGCCTGGCGCGTGCAGCCCCAGGAGCTGATTTTCCTGCCCGGTGTCGAACCGGGTTTCAACATGGCCCTGCGCGCCTTTGTGCAACCGGGCCAGAATGTCGTGGTGCAGACCCCCAACTACCGCCCGCTGCGCCTGGCCCCGGGCCACTGGAACCTGCCGAAAATCGAGCTGCCGTTCGATCGCGATGCCCGCGGCGACTACATCACCCCGTTCGCCGCCCTGCGCAGCGCCTTGCAGGGCGGCGGCGCGCTGCTGCTGAGCAACCCGCACAACCCGCTGGGCAAGGTCTTTCCCCGGGAAGAACTGCAACAGATCGCCGATATCTGCCTGGAACAGGGCGCGCTGATCGTCTCCGACGAAATCCACGGCGACCTCTGTTTCGACGGCCGCCGGCATGTACCGATCGCCTCGCTGAGCCCGCAGATCGCCCGGCACACCATCACCCTGATGTCGGCGAGCAAGGCCTACAACATCGCCGGGTTGAAAACCGCCTACGCGATCATCCAGGACGCCACGGTCCGCGAGCGCTTCAACGCCGCCCGCGGAGGCATGGTCGACAGTGTCAACACCCTCGGCCTGGAAGCCACACTGACCGCCTACACCGAATGCGGGCCGTGGCTCGAGGAACTGGTCAAATACCTGCAGGCCAACCGCGACTACCTGCAACACGCCGTGCAGACCCGCTTGCCGGGGGTGGTCATGCAGCCGGCCCAGGGCACCTACCTGGCGTGGCTGGATTGCACGGCATTGGGCCTGGAGGATCCGTACACCTTCTTCCTGGAGCAGGCCAAGGTCGGCTTGAGCGCGGGCATCGAGTTCGCCGACGATGCCCGGCAGTTCGTCCGCCTGAACTTCGGTTGCCCCAGAGCGCTGCTGGAAGAAGGCATCCGGCGCATGGAAGACAGCCTGCGCCGGCGCTGAGCAGTTAGTTCCCACGCTCCGCGTCACAGGAGCGGACGCAGAGCGTCCGTTGAGGCATTCCCACGCGGAGCGTGGGAACGATCTACGATGGCGTGGCAACGATCATCAGGCTAGTAGCGGAACTGCCCCCCATGAATCGCCTGCAACACCTCGTCGGTGACCGGCACATAGGTTTCCGAACCCGGTAACCAGGCGTAGACCGGATCTTCCCCGACCTGGCCCGGGTCGAACGCTTCGTTCTTCAACCGGGTCTTCTGGTACTTGAAGGTACCCGTGGTTTCCATGCAGGACTTGACCCGCAGGAACAGCGGCACCGCATAGAACGGCATCTGGCTGCGGGCGAACTGCAGCAGGTCGTCCAGATCCAGTTGCTCCTGGGGCACCGCCGGGGTGATCGCGACCATGCCGGCACGGCCGTTGGTGTTCCTGATCTCCACGCCGTAGGCCACTGCCTCGCTGATATGCGGGTGCAACACCAGGATGTTCTCGACCTCGGTGGTAGAAACGTTTTCACCTTTCCAGCGATAGGTATCCCCCAGGCGATCGACAAACTGGGCATGGCCGAAACCAATATCGCGGATCAGGTCGCCGGTATTGAAATAGCGATCGCCCACCTCGAACACATCATGCAAGACCACCTTCTTGTTCTTTTCCGGGTCGGTATAGCCGTCGAACGGTGCCTTGTCGTCGATCTTGGCCAACAGCAGGCCCTGCCCGCCCTTGCCGACCTTCAGCATGAAACCGTCCGGGCCACGACGCGGCTCGCCGGTATCGTGGTCGTACTCCACCAGCGACCATTCGTTGAGGGCAAAACCGATGGTGTTGTCGAAGTTGAGGATGTTGGAAAAGCCGATATTGCCGTCACTCGCGGCATACAGCTCGCAGACCCGGTCGATGGCGAAACGCGCCTTGAACTCGGTCCAGACGCCAGGACGCAGGCCATTGCCGATCATCTTCACCACCGGGTTGTCGGCATCGTCAGCGGCCGCCGGCCGGTCGACCAGGTAGCGGCACAGTTCGCCGACGTAGCAGAGCGTGGTGGCCTTGAACCGCCGTGCATCTTCCCAGAAATGACTGGCGCTGAACTTGCGGCGGATGGCGAAGCCCGATGCTCCGGCCAGGGCCGAGCCCCAGCTCACGCACAGGCCGGTGGCGTGGTAGAGCGGCAAGGTGCAGTAGATGATGTCGTCGGGCTGCATATCCAGGGCGATCAGGCCGAAGCTGCCGTAGACCCGCATCCAGCGCCCGTGCTTGAACACCCCGGCCTTGGGCAGTCCGGTGGTGCCCGAGGTATAGATGTAGAAGCAGGCATCGTCGGCGTAGATCTGCTGGCTGGTGATCGGATTGATGGCCGGATGCTCTTCGCTGACCCGCGCCAGGTTGACATAACCCGCGGGCGCCTGGCCCGGGTCGCGGGTGGTATCGGCGTCGGCGAGAAAGTAGCAGCTCGACGCGTCGATGGCGACCTGGTCGCGTACGCCATCGTAGGCCGCGACCAGTTCCTCACCGACGATGATCGCGGTCGGCTTGACCAGGTTCAGGCTATGGATCAGCACGTTGTTGGTTTGCGACGTATTGAGCATGGCGCAGATCCCGCCGGCCTTGCTCACCGCCAGTACGCTCACCAGCAGCTCGGGGCGGTTCTCGATGAAAATGCCGACCACGTCGCCCTTTTTCAGGCCACGTGCCAGCAGGTAGTGGGCAATGCGATTGGCCCACTGGTTGACCTGCCGGTAGCTGAACCGGCTGTCCTTGTAGAGCAAGGCCACGCCATCGGGGTTGCGCTGCACCGCCTGCTCGAACGACCAGGCCAGGCCGCAGGGTTGATCGGCCTTGGGCTTGGACACCTTGACGCCCTTCACCAGCCGGGGAATCGCCCGGGTAATGGTGGGAATCTTGCGCATCATCATGCCCCAGGTAATCATATCGCTGTTGCTGCTCATGGCACCTCCTAATGGGTTGGCCCACTGGATACCGGGCCAACCGGTCCTTTCCTTTGCCTACCCGCCATGGACAACGCCTTCGCGCATGCGGATACGGGAAGGCGCTGCATCGCGCGGTCAGAACTCGTCGGCGACCGACTCGAGAATCTTGCCCATCAGGTACACGGTGGTCCGTGCCACCTGCTTCACCGACTCCTTCTCTTCATCGGTGACCACCCAACGGTCGATGGCCGCGTTGACCTCCTCGGAGTGCTTGGCATCGATGATCGCGTGGGCGACAAAGAAGGTCATTTGCTTGTCGGTGAGCTTGAGGCTGTTCTTGCAGATATCCATCATCGGCTCGAGGTGCTCGTAGGAGTCCTCCGCCCAGAAGCTGTAGCCCAGGCGTGGAATGATCCCGCGGCAGACGGAGACATAATCCAGGTAGCCGTAGAAGGCCTCGGTGGCCGGCAGCATCGGTTTTTCGAATTCGGCCGGGTCCACGCCGATGGCGATCAGGTCGTTGTAGGCCATGTTTTCATGGCCCAGTTCTTCCAGCGCGTGCTTCATGGCGAAACGCAGCAGGCCGACCTTCTTGTGGTCCTGGTTCCAGCAGGCCACGGCCTGGTTGATCGCGTTGTTCTTGGTGTAGTGATACACCTGGACAATCGACTTGATATACAACTCGCGTTGCAACTCGGGGCGCTTCATCATCTGAAAGAAGCGGCCAGCCTTGATCTTGGCCCATTCGGCATCACAGACAGCCTTCAACTCATCTCTGAACTCAGTCATTTCACTCTTTCCCTGGTGGTGTTATAGATCGTTTATGACATTTCTTATGTACCGGCGCGGACGCGGGTTTACAGACGCAACACGGACTTGATGATATACATGAACTTGGAGAAGAAGCCGACGCCCTCGATAGTGTCCCAGTGTTCCATCAGCACACCGTTTTCCACACGATAGATATCGATCACCTTGTACTTCACGGTAAAGAATCTATGTTTGGCCCAATGGGTCGCATAGAGGAAGACATAATCGCCTTCGGCACACACTTGCTTGATACTGGTCCCGGACTCCGGAAAGGTCTTGAAAAACTGCGCGAAGTAGCTCTTGAATCCTTCACGACGCGGCGGGATGAACACGTTGTTGTGTTGCACATAGTCTTCGGCAATCAGCGTATCGGCGACCGCGAGTTCACGCTGGCCGAACATGCGCTCGTAAAATTCGATGACCACGGCCTTGTTCTGGGCTTCCATCTGACATCAACCTCGTTATTGTCGATTTATTATGTTTTTCAGACCGCCAGGGCCTGGCGTCCCGCGCGGGCAGCGAGGGTATGGCGGATCAGTCCGTCGATGTCCTTGAGGTCCGCCGGGCATTGCTCCAGGCCGAAGAAGGGCGTCACCGACGGCAGCAGATCGCCCTTGTACAAGGCGTAGTAGTGATCGCCACGGGCCTTGATCTGGAACAGGATGCCGTCCTGGTCAAACACCGAGCTGTCGAACTTCGGCGCCAGCCGGGGTTTCACGTAAGTGATGAAAGTCTTGTAGCCGCCCAGCAGGGCCACCAACGACGCACCGGTCATCGCCAGGGCGCTGACCACGTTCCTGACCGGAGCATGTTTATCGACAATCAACCGCGACAGCTCCACGCATTCGTTCTCGTAACCGGGCCCGGAGAACGCCAGCAAACGCTGGTGATCGATAAACTCCCCGGACTCATGGGGAAACGGCGTAATACGCTGGGTGCCGATAATCTCGCCATCGTAATAACAGGCAAATACATAAGAGCGGGCATCGTACTCATCGAGGCAGACGGTTTCATCGACCGAATCGCCGAACAGCGTCCGATAATAAACCTTGCGCTGCCCGTACAATCGATAACGCGCCCGTGACAACTCGGAAAACTGTTGAGGCGTTACAATCTGACGAATACTGACTTTGTCGGACTGACAGTGTTCGTGCAGGACCGAATCATAGAAACTGTAGATAGCTGCACCGGCGGCATCATCTTTCACCAGCTGCATACTTGCCAATGGCAACTCGGTCTTGTTACTCCCGTATGACGACATAAGACGCTCCTTGTTATTATGATCTGTATTATTTGGCTCGACCAGGCACACGACATAACACCCATGACTCAATTCATGAGTTCACCTCCTTGAACGTGCAAAGTTGATCACTGATCGTTCCCATGCTCTGCGTGGGAATGCCTCACCGGACGCTCCGCGTCCGTGCTGGCTGTGACGCGGAGCGTCACGGGCTGCGTTCCCACGCAGAGCGTGGGAACGATCATCAACCGAAGCCGGCTGTCGTCAGAGTTGTTCCAGGGCCGAACGGATCTTGCCGGCGCGCTCGACCAGCAACTGCGGGCTGGCCAGTGGAATATCGGCGTGGGCGAGATTGAAGCCATCGCCGACAAAGCGCGCGAGGACATGCAAATGGGCGTGACCGACGGTCTGGCCGGCAACGGCCCCGTCGCACAACAGCAGATTGATGCCTTCGCAGGAGCGCTCGTTCAGCAGTATCCCGCTGTTGCGCAACGCGCTAGCCATACGCTGCCCGACCACCATCATGTGGCCTGCGGTTTGCGGGGGGATATCGGCCAGGCCGGTGGCGTGGGCCTTGGGAATGACCAGCACATGACCGGGGGTGATCGGCTGGATGGAAAGCAGCGCCAGGCACTGTTCGTCTTCATAGACGATGCTGGCAGGTGCTTCTTGTCTGGCGATTGCACAGAAAATGCAGTTCACGGGTTAGCTCCCTCTATTGTTATATGCGCAAGACCGGCTTGGTATCCGGGCTTGCGACAGGCTGAATTCCCTTACAGACCTATCATCGCTGACCGCACAATGTGAGGCGAAAATACGTCCGACCCGGAATGCCTGTACACGGGAGTTTTGAAATTTTTTGTATCCGCAACGCCTCCATGAAACACAGCCCATTGATTTTATTGGGTTTTATTCATGGAAATTTCTTACATAAAAAATCGCAAATCACTGACACGCAACGTCCTACACGGCTTATCCGAGCCCCGTACGGCAGGCATAAAAAATCCGGCGTGCCGAATGGACGCCGGATGCTGAGGTAGCCCGAAGGTGAGCCCACCCTGCCCCGGGCAGGATGGCTCGTCGCCTACGCCTGTTTCTTCAGGCGCGGCCTGGCCTTGGGAAAATAGGGGGACTTCACCAGGCCTGTCGGCACCGGTGTCCGGACCCGGCTCGAAGGCTCTTCGGCCGGTGCCGCGCCACCAAACTCGGCCACGTAGGGGGTCTGCCCGCAGCGCACCAGATTGTTGATCGGGAACTCATCGCCATTATCTTCCATGTATGCCTTTTTCATTCGAACACTCCTTGCAAAGATTCATCACCACCAGCCCATGGCTGACGCCTGAAAAACCTTGAGCGTAGCCGACTGACAGCGATTCGCAGGCTCTGGCACAAGGATCCGACGAATGACCACCCGGTCACGGACTTCCGAAGTCGTCACACGCCCTTCACACCCTTTTCACCTCCATACCCCTAGATTCGACTCACTCCTTTTGAATCCCATTCAGCCCGCCCACACTGCGGGCTTTTTTTTGCACGTCACGCCCCCAGGCGCTGGCTCAACGCCCGGAATGCCGCCAGCACCTCTTCCGGTTTCTCCAGCATCAGCTGATGCCCACAGGCGTGCAGCACCTGGAAGCGGGCGTCCGGCAGCTGTTCGGCCAGCGCCTCGCCACAGCTGGCCGGGGTCAGGCCGTCGCTGTCACCGGCCACCACCTCGACCGGCAACCTGAGGTTCGCCAGGTGCCCGGCATCCGGCCATTGCACGCCCTCCAGCAGTCCCTTGAACACATACAGGCGGTTGCGTTCGGTGAGCTTTTCCTCATAGGCCACCAGCCCCGCATCGGCGGACCCGTGCCAGGCGCGCTGGCGAAAGCCCCTGGCCAACACTGGCCGGATCAGTTCCAGCACCCAGGCCGGCAACGCCATCAACCCACCGCGACTCAACGGTCGATGCAACTGTGTGCCGAGCAACAAGGCGCCGCTGACCGACTGCACCTGCAACAGGGTGCTCAGGGACAGCCCGGTGCCGAACGAGTGGGCCACGATCAGGTTGCGCCGGCCGCCGAAGCGACGCAGCAGTTCCAGGTAATCGGCGACCAGTTCGGCCCAGGCGTACGCCGCGGGCCGCCGTGGCTTGTCGCTCTCGCCATGGCCGAGCAGGTCCCACGCCACCAGGCTGTAGCCCTCCTCGCCCAGCGCCTGCCACTGGTGACGCCACTGGTCCTTGTTGCCCCCCGCGCCATGGCAGAAGAACACCACGCTATCGGCCCGCTCCCGGCCGGGCTGATGGGCCACGCTCAGGCGCCGCCCCGGGCGGATTTCCAGCAGCTCGCCGCGCACCCGCGGTAAATCAACAGAGGAATAGGGTTCAGCCATGCCAAGAGTGTCCTGTCAGAAAAATAGAGAATAGATCGCCGCTCACCAGGCACCCTCGCGGCTCGGTTCGGCATTCGCCGCCGGCGCCACAACCGGCGAAGCGCCCAGCAGGGTCCGGGTATAGGGGTGCTGCGGTTCGGCGAACAGCCGGGCGGTCTCGCCCTGTTCGACGATCCGCCCGCCCTGCATCACCGCGATGCGATCGCACAGGCGCGCCGCCACCCGCAGGTCATGGGTGATAAACACCATGCTCAGGCGCAGGCGCCGTTGCAGGTCCTCCAGCAGTTCGAGGATCTGCACCTGGATCAACGCATCCAGTGCCGAGACGCATTCATCGGCGATGAGGATCTTCGGGCGTACCGCCAGCGCCCGGGCGATGCCGATCCGCTGTCGTTGCCCGCCGGAAAACTCATGGGGATACCGTTCGAAGGCCGTCGCCGGCAGCCCTGCCAGTTCCAGCATTTCACGGGCCCGCCGGGCCGACTCGGCCACCGAGACACCTTGCGCCAGCGGCCCGGTCATGATGATCCGGCCTATGGTCTGGCGCGGATTGAGCGAGGCGAACGGGTCCTGGAAGATCATCTGGATATCCCCGCGCAACGGGCGCAGGTGCCGCTGGGACAGATCGGCCACGTCCTTTCCCTGCCATTGCAGGTGCCCGCCATCGGGCTGCAGCAGGCGCACCAGGCAGCGTCCGAGGGTCGACTTGCCGGAACCGGACTCGCCGACAATCCCCAGGGTCTCGCCTTCGCGCAGATGCAGATCAAGCCCGGCCAGTGCCTGTTGGGTGCGACGGCGCCACCAGCCATGGCGACCGCTGAAGGACTTCTCCAGTTGTCGCGCCGCCAGCACCAGCGGCGCATCGACGATGGCCGGGCGCGGTGCCAGCGGACTGGCCGATGCCGCTGCCAGCAGGCGCCGGGTATAGTCCTGGCGCGGCGCCTGCAGGACCTGCCGGGCGGTGCCCTGCTCCACCAGATGACCTTTTTCCAGCACCAGCACCCGGTCGGCGATGGCCTGTACCACGGCAAAGTCGTGGGTGATAAACAGTACCGCCATGCCCTTGTCGCGCTGGATCCTGCGCAGCAGTTCGAGGATCTGCGCTTGCGTGGTGACATCCAGGGCCGAGGTCGGTTCGTCGGCGATCAACAAGGCCGGATCAAAGGCCAGTGCCATGGCGATCACCACCCGCTGGCGCTGACCGCCGGACAGTTCGAAGGGATAGGCGTGGCGCAGGCGTTCCGGGTCCGGCAGGCCGACATAACCCAGCAACTCGATCACCCGCTGACGGCGTGTCGCGGCCGCGGCGACGCCATGTGCCTGCAGGGTTTCGTCGATCTGCCGGCCCACGCTCAGCAACGGGTTCAGGGCACTCATGGGTTCCTGGAAGACCATGCTGATCTCCCGGCCGCGCAACTCGCGCATGGCCTCTTCGCCACGCCCGGCAAGGTCCTCGCCGCGCCAGCGGATATGCCCCGCGTCAACCGGCAGGGACGCCGGCAGCAGGCGCAGCAACGCCTTGGCCAGCATCGACTTGCCGGACCCCGACTCGCCCACCACACAGAGCAGTTCGCCGCGTTCGAGTTGCAACGACAGGTCATACAGCGCATGACTGCGATCCGCGCCGCGAGGCAGGGCAATGCGCAGGTGCTCGACGCTCAGCAAGGGATGAATGTCTTGGCTCATGCCGCCGCCCCCTGTTGCCGGTCCGGCTCGAACGCCACCCGCAGGCCTTCGCCGACACGGTTGACTGCGAGCACGCAGAACAGGATCGCCAGGCCGGGCCACAGGCTCATCCACCAGGCATCGCGCAACAGGCCGCGGGAGGCATTGATCATGTAGCCCCAGCTCATGGCCTCGGGGTCGCCGAGACCGAGAAAAGCCAGGGCCGCTTCGGTAAGGATCGCGCTGGCCATGACAAAGGTCAGGGTCACCAGCAACGGCGCCAGGGCATTGGGCAGGATCTGCCGGAAGATGATCGCCGCCGACGACTGCCCGAGCACCCGCGCCGCCTGCACGAACTCGCGCTGGCGCAGGCTGAGGAATTCGCTGCGCACCAGCCGCGCCACCGCCGGCCAGGCCACCAGGGCAATGGCCAGGACGATCGAGCCCAGGGACGGTTCGAGAATCGCCACGAGGATCACCGCCAGCACCAGTTGCGGGATGATCTGGAAAAACTCGGCGACACGCATCAACACACCGTCGAGCCAGCCGCCGAAGTAACCGGCCACGGCCCCGACCAGGGCGCCGACCAGCAATGTCGCCAGGCTCGCCAGCGCGGCCACCGCCAGGGACACCCGTGCCCCGTACAGCAGGCCGCTGCCCAGGTCGCGCCCGAGCATGTCGCTGCCCAGCCAGTGCGCGCGGTCCTGGAACGGTGCCAGCATCGGCGCACTGTTCATGTCCCAGGGCGAACTGTCGGTCAGCCATGGCGCGGCCGCAGCCAGCGCAGCGAGGACCAGCAGGAACAGGACGCCGGCCACCGCCGAAGGCTGTGCCAGGAAACGGCGCAGGAAAGAATATCGGCTCATCAGTGCTGCCCTCCGGCGCCGATACGTGGATCGAGCCAGCGGCACGCCAGATCGGTCAGCAGGTTGAAACTCACCACCATGATCGAAATCACCAGGAAACCACCCATCAATACCCCGTAGTCCCGTTGCGCCAGCGCCTCGTACATCAGGCGGCCGATACCCGGCCAGGAATAGACCACTTCCACCAGCAGGATCCCGCTGGCCAGTTGGCCCAGTTGCAGGCCAGCAAAGGTCACCACCGGCAGCAGTGCATTGCGCAGCACATGCGCCCAGAGAATCCGTCGCGGTCGCAAGCCTTTCGCCCGGGCGGTGCGCACGTATTCCTGGCCCAGCGCCTCCAGCGTCGCGGCGCGGGTCAGGTGGATATACAGCGCCAGGAACAGAAAGCTCAGGGACAGGCACGGCAACACCAGGTGCCGCGCACGGTCGGCCCACCAGGCACCGCCGTGGAAATCCGCGGCGACGGTCTCCATGCCGAAGGCCGGCAGCCAGTCGAGGCTGACCGAAAACAGCAGGATCAACAGCATCGCCAGCCAGAACGACGGGATCGCAAACAGCAACAGCGCACCCTGGGAAATCAGTTGGTCGAGCCAGCGCCGCTGCTCGCGGCTACGGGCGGCCAGTACGCCGAGGGCGATTCCCAGCAGCGACGACAGCAGGAACGCCGAGCCCATCAGCGCCAGCGTCGCCGGCAGGCGCTCGGCGATCAGCGACCAGACCGAGGTCTGGTTGCGGTAGGAGTAGCCCAGGTCCAGCCGCGCCACCTGCCCGAGATAGATCAGCAGTTGCTGGACCACGGGCTTATCCAGGCCCATCTGCTGGCGCAACTGCTCGATGTAGTGCCCGTCATCGACCCCCGCCTCGCCGGCCATCAGCAACGCCGGGTCACCGGGAGCCAGGCGTACCAGCAGGAAACTCAGGACCAGCACCCCGAGCACCATCGACAGTGCCCGCAGCACCCGGCCGCCGAGGAAGATCAGCCCGCTCATGGTGCCGGGGCGTCGAGGTAGACGCCCTCATCGTCTTCGTTGAGGCTGGTGGCCGTCTGCAGCAGGTTCTTCACCTGGCTGTGGTAGAGCGTCGGATAGCGCATCTCGAAGATCGGCGCGATGGGCAGGTCGCTGTTCAGGCGGTTTTCCAGCTGGCTGTAGACCTGGCGACGCTGCTCGCCTTCCGGGGTGTCGGCCACCTTGTTCCACAGCGCGTCCGCTTCCGGGCTGCTGTAGCCGCTGACATTGGCGAACGGCGAAGTCTTGAGGATGTAGTCCGAGCGATAGAGATAGGCGGTGGTCAGGTAGGGATCGCCGATCTGGAAGATGAAGTTGTAGGTCAGGTCGAAATCCCAGTCGCTGACCCGCTGGAACCAGGTCGCGGCATCCGAGGTCACCACCTGCACCTTGAAGCCCAGGGGTTGCAGGGACTGCTTGGTGTATTCGGCCAGGCGCTCCCAGGCACCGCCTTTCTCGCCGTTGAGCAGGCGGATACGCACCGCGCCGACATCGACGCCGGACTCGGCGATCAGCGCCTTGGCCTTCTTCACGTCATAGCCGTACTGCGGCAGTTGCGGGTCGTGATACGGCGAGCTGGAGACGAACGGCCCCTGGGCGACCTTGCCCGAGCCGAAGAAAATGTTGTCGACGACAAACTGCCGGTTCAGCGCATAGAGGATCGCCTGGCGGACCTTGGGGTTGTTCAGCGGTGGCTTGCGGGTGTTGATCTGCAGGAAGGCCAGGCCCGAGTACAGCTCCCAGCCCTGCTCCGAGGACTGCACGCCGGGCAGGCCGCCCAGGCGCTTGAGATCGGAGTAATCGGCGTCGCCGCTGCGCAGGACCTGGACGTCGCCACGCTCGAAGGCCGCGGCCCGCGAGGAAGCATCGGGAATCACGTGAAAGACAATGCCGTCGAGGTGCGGCAGGCCTTTTTTCCAGTAGTCGGGGTTCTTGCCCAGCTTGATATAGGCGCCGCGCTTCCACTCCTGAAAGACAAAGGGACCGGTGCCGACAGGCTTGAGGTTATAGGGGTTGTTGCGAAAGTCGGTGCCCTCGTACAGGTGTTTCGGCACTACCGGGCGCAGGCCGCTGCCCAGGGAGGACAGCAACGGCGCGAAAGGTTTCTTCAGGTGGAAGGTCACCTGCAACGGACCGCTGGCGTCGATGGACGCCACATACTCGGTGAAGACGCCGCCGAGGCGCTTGTCCACCTCCGGGTAGAAGGTCTGGAAGCTGAACACCACGTCGGCCGCGGTGAAGGGCTGGCCGTCGTGCCAGCGCACCCCCTCCTGCAGGTCGAAGGTGTAGGTCAGGCCATCGGGAGTAATCGTCCAGCTCTTGGCCAGTACCGGCTTGGGCTGGAGCTGGGTGTCGTAGGTCAGCAGGCCCTGGAGGATCTTGCCACTGACGTACTGGGTCGAGACATGGGAGACCACGCCGTGCATCAGCGATGGCGGTTCCGGCTGGGCCACCAGATTCAGTACCCCGCCATCCCGTGGTTGTGCCTGTACGCTACCGGCCAGGATCAGCGCGCTGGCGGCGAGGCCGAGCAACACCCGGCGCAGGGGCCGGGCGTGGGACGAAGGGGTCGGGGTGAGATCAGGCATGGCGCGCTCCGCAAAAAGGTTCGGCAGGTGCAGGCCCGCCAACCGCGAGACCTGCCCTTTGAAGCGGTTTAGCAAGGCCTGTGCCAGTGCTTTCGCGGCCCTGTCCGGCGGCGCTGGCGGGACATTGCGCGGCAGGCGGCCTGATGAAAAAACCACAACCCGCGTTTGCCGGTGTGGAAAAAGCAGCAGCCTGCAACCGCGATTGATCGTTGCCACGTGCAGCAAAGGCCTGCTGCGCGTCATCAAGGCGGACGCAGAGCGTCCAGAGAGGCGTTTCCACGCAGAGCGTGGGAACGATCACGGGAGCCTGCGTGCCCTGGCACAACCCTTGCGATACCCGCTGTCTTCGAACTACCGAGCCTCACCCTATGTCACTGGATTACCTGGGCAACCCCATCGACAGCAGTCTCCCCTCGACCCGACGCGGCATCGACGCGTTCATCTCCGGCTTTCTCGCCTATCACCCCCGCGCCGAGGACATTCTCGCAGCGGCCGATGCCGATCCGGACTCGCGGCTGGCGAATGCCCTCGCGGGCATCCTGCTGATGTTCAGCGAATCCCCCGAAGGCCCCGTCCTCGCCGAGCGCTATCGCCAGCGGGCCGACGCCGTGGGCTCGAACCACCTGCGGGCAAACCTGTACCTGGCGATCCTCAATGCCTGGATCGGCGATGACCTGGGCCGCGTACTGGGCCTCAGCGAACAGTTGCTCGACCGTTTCCCCCGGGACCTGTTCGCCGCCAAGCTCAACCAATACGTGGAGTTCAATCGCGGCAACTGGCCGGCGTTGCTGCGCATCGCCCTCAAGGCCCGTGACGCCGCGCCGGAGATCGCCCACAGCCACGGCCTGCTGGCCTTCGCCTATGAACAATGCCACTTGCTGGACCAGGCCGAAGCCGCCGCGCGCCAGGCGCTGCACCTGCAAGCCGACGAGCCCTGGGCCCAGCACGCCCTGGCCCACGTCCTGCTGACCCACGGCCGGATCGAGGAAGGCATCGATTTCCTCGAAAGCGTGAAAGATCACTGGGAAGGCCTCAACTCCTTCATGTACACCCATAACTGGTGGCACCTGGCGCTGTTCTACCTGGCACGCGGACAGGAGCAGCGGGTGCTGGAGATCTATGACCGCCACGTCTGGGGCATCCTGCCGGAGTACTCCCAGGACCAGGTTGGCGCGGTATCGCTGCTGGGCCGCCTGGAGCTGGCCGGGGTCGACGTCGGGCAACGCTGGCAGGCACTGGTGCCCTACCTGCAAGCGCGAACCGGCGATACGGTGCAACCGTTCCTCAGCGTCCAGTATCTGTACGGCCTGGCACGGGCCGGACAGCCGCAGGCGGAGCAGTTGCTGGAGGCCTTGCGCGAGCGCGGCCTGACTGCCCCGGCCTTCAGCCGGACCACCTGGGCCCAGGTCACCCTGCCCCTGGCCGAAGGCCTGCTGGCCCATGCCCGTGGCGACTGGGAAACGGCGGTACAGCGCCTGAGCGGGGTGTTGCCACGGCTCAACGATATCGGCGGCAGCCATGCCCAGCGCGACCTGTTCGCCCAGATCGAGCTCGATGCGCGGCTGCGTTCGAAGGATTGGCTGGTGGCACAGCAGACCCTGGAACTGCGCCGTGGCCATGATGCGCTGGATGTGCCGGTCAACCGACATCTGGAGCGGGTGTACAGCGCGCTCGGCCTGCCTTCGGAAGCCGAGCGGGCCAGGGCGCGGATCAACCAGGTCGTGCCGGGCTGACGCAGGTGCCGATCGTCCCACCACGCGGGAACGATCGAACTACTCGCCGGTACCGGCAAACCCCGCGACGATTTCATCGATCACCACCCGTACCCGCGCGGTGTGGCGCAGATCGGCGTGGGTCACCAGCCACACGTCGTAGGGCAAGGGCCGCGTGCGCTGCGGCCAGAGGTGCACCAGGCCATGTTTTTCGCCGATGTACACCGGGACTTCGCCGATGCCGATACCGGCGGCGATGGAGCGGCGCACCAGCAGGCTGGAACTCAGGGTCGTCACTATGCGCCCGCGCCCCAGGGGTTCGGATGCCAGGGTCATGTCCTTCTGGTTTTGCAGGTAGGGCTGATACAGCACCAGGTCATGTCCTTCGAACAGGCCGCCGGGTTCCGGGATGCCGTGACGGTCTATATAGGCCTGGGAGGCGAACAGCCCTACCGGCCAGCGGGCAATGCGTCGGGCGATCAGGTCGGGACTGTCCGGGCGGGCATTGCGCACGGCGATATCGGTTTCGCGCCTGGCCAGGCTGAGGAACTGGGTGGAAGCGTCCAGTTGCACGCGTACATCCGGGTGTTTTTCGTGCAGGCTGGCGATGGCCGGGATCAGGAAGTCGATGGCCAGCGAGTCGGTGGTGCTGACCCGCACGATGCCGGACAGGCGATCATCCTGCCCCTGGATCTGGCGCTGCAGGTCCTGGGCCGAGCGTTCCATTTTTTCCACCGAATGCAGGGCCGCCTCGCCGAGAGCGGTCAAGGCGTAGCCATCGGAGGTGCGCAGGAACAAGGTCGCATCCAGGGCCTTTTCCAGGGCGTTGATCCGCCGCCCCACGGTGGCCTGGTCGACCCCCAGCACCCGAGCCGCGCCACGCAGCGTCGACTCGCGGCACACCGCCAGAAACATTCGCGCATCATCCCAGTTCATCATCCCCCCGTGATGCATATATGCATCTGAGTGCCGTGTAATCGCTGCATTATTGCATCACTAATCCTCGATATGCTGGACGCCAGTAGAAAACACCCGGGATTGCCGGCGGCGCGATCATCGTGCCGCCAGCGCCGACACCTTGGTTGAACCGCCGTCCCGCTTCAGTTGCCCAACATTGCTGCCCCACTGCATAAGGTACCGATCATGACCCTGCCCCAGGAAATGACCCTGATTGAAATCACCACCCCCGGTGGCCCTGAAGTCCTGCAACCGCGCCGGGCCGACGTGCCGGTGGCGGGCCCCGGCGAGATCCTGATTCGCGTGCATGCCGCCGGGGTCAATCGCCCGGACGCCCTGCAGCGCGCCGGCAAGTATCCGATGAAACCCGGCATGAGCCCGATTCCGGGGCTGGAAGTGGCCGGCGAAGTGGCTGCGCTGGGCGATGGCGTCAGCGAGTACGCCATCGGCGATAGAGTCTGTGCCCTGACCAATGGCGGCGGTTACGCGCAGTTCTGCACGGTGCCCGCCAGCCAGGCATTGCCGATTCCCGAAGGCATGGACTGGATTCAGGCCGCCGCCATCCCGGAAACCTTCTTCACCGTCTGGGCCAACCTGTTCGGCCTGGGCGGCGTGCATAAAGGCCAGCGCGCGCTGATTCACGGCGGCACCAGCGGTATCGGGACCACCGCACTGATGCTGTGCCGCGAATTCGGCATCGAGGCCTTCGCCACCGCCGGCAGCCCCGACAAATGCGCCGCCATCGCCAGCCTGGGTGCCGAGCCGATCAATTACCGCGAGCAGGATTTTGCCCGGGTAATAGCCGAAAAGACCGGCGACAAAGGCGTCAACGTAGTCCTCGATATCATGGGCGGCTCGTACCTGGGCGACAATCTCAAGGCCCTGGCCATGGAAGGTCGCCTGGTGATGCTGGGTTTCCTCGGCGGGGCCAAGGGCAATGACGTCGACCTGCTGACCATCATGGCCAAGCGCGCGATTATCACCGGCTCCTTGTTGCGCTCACGCACCCGGGAGGAAAAAGCCGAGATCGCTGCCCAATTGCGCGAGCATGTGTGGCCGGTACTGAACGCCGGGCGTTGCCTGCCGATGATCGACAAGGTCTATGCCTACACCGACGCCGCCCAGGCCCATGCACGGATGGAAGGTGGCGATCATATCGGGAAGATTGTGTTGCGGGTGGCATAGACATCCCCCGTCTCTGTCCCACCAGACGCCCCGGCGGCCATCGACGAGCTCGGCGCACCCGCGTCAACGCCGGGCTTCGAACACCCCCCGCGCAATCGCCCGCGCCACGCAGTCGGCCGCCGCCGCGCCGATGCAGCCGATCTGCACCTGGCGCCGCGGCCCTTCCACCAACGGCAAGGCGCCGGAAGCCAGGGCGAACACCGTGTCGCCATCGAACGGCAGGTGCGCCGGACGCACCGCCCGGGCAATGCCATCCTGGGCCATGATCGCCACCCGCTTGCACTCGGCCGTGGTCAGCCGGGCATTGCAGGCCACCGCTACCAGCGTGGTATTGGCCCCGGCCTGCAGCCGTCCCATGCTGTCCAGGCGCGACAGTTCGGGCATCGGGTCACTGGTGTCCATCACGGTCGTCGGGCGTACGCCACCGAATTCGCCGGCGATTTCCCAGGGCCAGGACCAGAAGGTCCGACCGTCCGGCATGTACACCGAACCGATGGGATTGGCCACCACCAGCGCCGCCACCACCAGGCCGTCGTCGAGTGCCAGCGAGGCCGATCCCAAGCCGCCCTTGAGCACCCCGGCCATGGCGCCGCGACCGGCCCCCACCGAGCCCAGGGCAAAGTCTTCGGCGGCATTTTCCAACGCCTCGAAGCCCAGCCGGCGATAAGGCGGTTCAAGCCCCCAGTGCTTGTCACCGCCATTGGCCAGGTCATGCAGGACGGCAGCGGGAACAATCGGAATCGCCGGCGCGCCGGCTTTCAGGTGCAGGCCCACTTCCTCCAGCGACAGGGCCGCCGCCACCGCATCCGCCGCCCCCAGGCCGAACACCGAGCCCCCGGCGAACACCAGCGCATGCACCTGCCCGACCATGTTCTCCGGTTCCAGTGCCGCCGACTCCCGACCGCCCGGACCGCCACCGCGGATATCGATGCTGGCGGTCCAGGCACCGTCGGTACGGATCACCGTCACGCCCGTATCGACACGCCGGTCGGTAGCGTGCCCGACGAGGACGCCAGGTACATCGGTCAACAAATTGCGGGACCCCGGTAACGGCATAAGAACATCCTGGAAAAAGAGAGTGGCAAACCCTTCAGCAAGTGATGTGCCAGCCCGTCCTCCCCCGGTTTGTTCGGTGTCACCCGGCATCGGCTGCTGCTTAATCAACACTCGCCTTCCGACTGCTGACAAACCAACACCCGCCCCTGTCACGTCTCCCGCCCCGAAGCGACTGTAGAAAAACCAACAGCCTGGAATGGCGTTGTTAGAAAAACACCATATTTTGCTCAAACACACAACCAAGTCATTGTTTATAAACAATTTTTATAAATGGCACAGGCCTTGCTCTACCGCCTGCAGCAGAGCTTGAGACCGCGGCCACCGTGCCGGTCCGGCAACAAGCCGTCACTGACCACGCTTGCGACGACCCGCCACGACACCGTCGCCTTACCCGACAAGGTTGACCCCGACCGGGGACATACCGGGGATCCCATTGGAGCGATTCACATCATGAGTTCGACACGCGCCGCCGGCCGCCAGGCCCGCACCACCTTCACCCACAGCCTGCTGTTCCTCGCGGTTTGCGAGGCCCTGAGCTACAGCAGCCTGGCCCTCGCCGCCGACACCGCCGGCAGCGACAACCCACTGGACACCGTGGTGGTCATCGGCAACCGCGGCCAGGCCCGGACCCTGGCCGAAAGCACCGCCCCGGTGGATGTGATTTCTTCCAAGCAGTTGCTCGCCACCGGCCAGGGCGACCTGACCCGCGCCCTGAGCAAGGTACTGCCGTCACTCAACCTGCCGGCGTCCTCCGGCTACGGTTCGACCTCGGTAGTGCGCCCCATCAGCCTGCGCGGCCTCAACGGCGACCAGGTACTGGTGCTGGTCAACGGCAAGCGCCGGCATAACAGCGCCCTGTTGAACAACGGCACCTTCCTCAACTCCGGCTCGCAGCCGGTGGACCTGGACATGATCCCGACCGCCCTGGTCGACCATGTCGAAGTACTGCGCGACGGGGCCTCGGCCCAGTACGGTTCCGACGCCATCGGCGGCGTGGTGAACATCGTGCTCAAGCAGACCGACCACGGCGGCAGCCTGTCCACCACCTACGGCCAGAACTTCGAGAACGGCGACGGCGAGACCGCCCGGCAGACCGGCAACCTCGGCCTGTCGCTGCCCAACGACGGCTTTATCAACCTGGCCCTGGACGTGAAGAAACAGAACGTCTCCGACCGCTCCGACGACGCGCCCTATACCGACAGCGCCGGCAACACCAGCCAACGCCACACCTACTACGGCACCGGCCTGCCGGAGTCGCGCAACTTCAGTTTCGGCTACAACGCCGAGCTGCCGGTGGATGACGCCCTGACCCTGTACTCGTTCTCCACCTACACCCGACGCAACTCGGAAAAACCCCTGGCGTTCCACCAGCCGGCCAGTTTCGACGGCATCGCCACGCCATTCCCGGAAGGTATCGAGGACTCCCTGCGCTTTATCGAAAACGACTTCCAGGTGGCGTTCGGCGGCAAGGGCAAGGTCGCCGGCTGGGACTACGACCTGTCCAGCACCTACGGCCAGGACCACGCCCAGGCGACCCTGCGGGACACCTATAACCTGAGCTACGGGGCGAACTCGCCGACGTCGGTCGACACCGGGGTCAAGACCTTCAGCCAGTGGACCAACAACCTCGACCTGACCCGCGCCTTCGACTTCGGCCTGGCCAAGCCGACGCAGATTTCCTGGGGCCTGGAACAACGCTACGAGAACTACAAGATCGGCAAGGGTGACTACGAGTCCTATGCCCTCGGCAACTTCGCCACCGGGGCCAGCGGCAACCCGATCGCCCCAGGGACCATCTCCGGCGCCGGCACCACCCCGGCCGACGCCGCCGAGAAAGGCCGGACCAGCGTCGCCACCTACGCCGAGATCGGCCAGGACCTCACCGACAAATGGCATGTCGACCTCGCCGGGCGCTACGAGCACTACAACGACGGCTCCGGCACCACCACCAACGGCAAGTTCGCCACTCGCTACCAGTTGACGCCGATCCTCGCCGTGCGCGGCAGCTTCAGCACCGGCTTCCGTGCGCCGTCGCTGGCCCAGCAGATCTACAGCTCGACCTCCCAGAGCAGCGTCAACGGCAACCTGATCGACTACCGCAACGTCGCCGTCGACTCGGATGTCGCCAAGGCCCTCGGCGCCTCCACCCTCAAGCCGGAGAAATCGACCAACTTCGGCCTGGGCCTGACCCTGCAGCCGATCGACAACGCCAGCATCACTCTCGATGCCTACCAGATCAAGATCAAGGATCGCATCGCCCAGACCGGCTACCTCGGCGGCACCCCGCAGATCAACGCGATCCTCGCCGCGGCCGGCCTCAACACCAACCAGGCGGTGACCTACTTCACCAACGCCCTGGACACCACCACCCGCGGCCTCGACCTGGTCGGCGACTACCGCCAGGACCTCGGCGCCTACGGCAGCCTGCGCTACAGCCTGGGCTTCAACTGGAACACCACCGAGATCGACTCGATCCACGCCTCGGACGTCGCCCAGCAGGCCCTCGGCCCGGACGGCGGCTACGACCGCCAGCGCCAGGGCAACCTGAAGTACGGCACGCCTGAGTCCAAACTGCTGCTGGGCGGCACCTGGAGCATCGACAAGTTCGACGTCGGCCTGAACCTGACCCGCTACGGCGAGTACACCCAGTACGGCACCGCCGCGATCTACGACCGCACCTTCTCGCCGACCTGGATCACCGACCTCAATATCGACTACCACCTGAACAAGGCCATCACCCTCACCGCCGGGGCCAACAACCTGTTCAACATCTACCCGGAACGCACCAAGCTGCCGAGCAGTTCGGGGGCCTTCCCCTACGGCAACTTCTCGCCCTACGGCACCACCGGCGGCTACTGGTACACCGGCGTGACCTACAACTTCTGACCCTCCTGGCGGCGCCCTCGACCCAGCCGGTCGCCGGCGCCGCCCCGCTCACCGGGAGCCTGCCCATGACCCGCCGTACCGATCAACTCAAGCTGGGGGCCTTCCTCGCCAACAGCGGTCATCATGTCGCCGCCTGGCGTCATCCCCTGGCCCAGGCCGATGCCAGCCTGGACTTCGGCCACTTCAAGGCGATTGCCCAAACCGCCGAACGCGGCAGGTTCGACGCCCTGTTCGTCGCCGACGTGGTCGCGCTATGGGGTCATCATCACGATGCCCTGAGCCGCACCGCCCGCGCCGAACACTTCGAGCCGCTGACCCTGATGTCCGCCCTCGCGGCGGTCACCACCCATATCGGCCTGATCGCCACGGCCACCACCAGCTACAACGAGCCGTACCATATCGCGCGCAAGTTCGCTTCCCTCGATCACCTGTCCGGCGGTCGCGCGGCGTGGAACCTGGTGACCTCGGTGGTCTCCGACGAGGCCTGGAACTTCGGTCGGGAAAACCATATCGACCACGGCGACCGCTACCAGCGCGCCGAGGAATTCCACGACGTGGTCAAGGGCCTGTGGGACAGCTGGGACGACGATGCCTTTGTCCGCGACAAGCGCAGCGGCCAGTACTTCGACCCGGACAAGCTGCACACGCTCAACCATCGGGGCGAACACTTCCGCGTACGCGGCCCGCTGAACGTCGCCCGACCGCCCCAGGGCCATCCGGTGCTGGTCCAGGCCGGCGCCTCGGAAGCCGGCAAGACCCTGGCCGCGCGCGTTGCCGAACTGATCTTCGCGTCCCATCACGACCTGGCCGCCGCCCAGGCGTTCTACCAGGACATCAAGGCCCGGGCCGCCGATTTCGGCCGCGATCCGGACCATATCAAGATCCTCCCCGGCGTCACGCCCTTTATCGGCGAGACCCGCGAACAGGCCCAGGCGCTGTTCGAAGAGTTCCAGGCGCTGATCGACCCGGTACTCGGCCTGCGCCTGCTGGCCGACACCCTCGGCGACGATATCGACCTGAGCGGCCATGATCTCGACGGCCCGCTGCCGGATACCCCGGTGGGCCAGCGCGGCAGTCGCCGGGACAAGGTGCTGGAACTGGCCCGCAGGGAAAACCTCAGCATCCGCCAGCTGTACCTGCACCTGGCCGGCGGCAATCCGGTGATCGGCACGCCCGCCGATATCGCCGACAGCTTCGAGGCCTGGTTCCAGGCCCGGGCCTGCGACGGTTTCAACGTGTTCTTTCCGTACTACCCGGGCGCCATCGAGGTGTTTGTCGATCAGGTGATTCCACTCTTGCAGGAACGCGGGCTGTTCCGTCGCGAGTACGCCGGCCGTACCCTGCGGGAAAACCTCGGGCTGCCTCGCCCGGCCAACCGGTTCAGCCGATCATGAGCGGCGGTTTCTCACTGGGCTTTCTCAGCCGGGTCTATCGCCCGACCTTCGACCCGCAGGTCTACCGCGACACCCTGGAGTTGTTCCGGGTCGCCGAGGAACTGGGTTTCGACAGTGGCTGGGTGGCCCAGCATCATTTCGCCAGTGAACAGGGACGCCTGCCCTCGCCCCTGGTCCTGCTGGCCGCCATCGCCCAGCGAACCCGCCGCATTGCCCTGGGCACCGGGATTATCGTCCTGCCGCAGGAAGAACCGCTGCGCCTGGCCGAGGACGCCGCGGTACTCGACCTGCTGAGCAACGGGCGCCTGGAACTGGGCCTTGGTGCCGGCTTCGACCCGCAGACCTACGACGCCTTCGGCCTCGCCCACGCTGAACGGCACCGCGACTATGAAACACGCCTGCAGCGCCTGCGCTCGGCCCTCGGCAACACCCCATTGAACGACGACGGCCTGCGCCTGCTGCCCCGCGCCGAAGGACTCGGACGGCGACTGTGGGAAGCGACTTCGCGGGTCGAACTGGTCGCCGCCCGCGGCAACGGGCTGATCATGGCGCCCAATCCGCACCTGCCGGCCGAAGCCGGCGTGGAACTGGTCGAACGTTATCGAAACGCCTGGACCGGCGACAACGGCACCCCGGCCAGGGTCGCCCGGGTGCAGGCGGTATTCCCCGGCGCGGACGCGGCGGCCGAGGGCTCGGCGCTGCACAGCGATATCCTCGGCTATGTCCGGCGCCAGCAGAGCATCGGCGTCTACCGGGCCGGGCTCGATGACGACTTCAACAGCGTGCTCGGTCGCCTCGGCGTGCTCCATGGCTCGCCGCAGCAAATTATCGAAGGCCTCGCCCAGGGGCCGCAATTGAGCGCCAACGACCAGTTGATCGTCCAGGTCCAAACCGCCAATACCCCGCTGCGCGAGGCCATCCGTTCGCTGGAAATCATCCGCGAACAGATCGCCCCCGCCCTGGGTTGGCGCCCCCACAGCGAGCGCCCAGCGCCTCTGGAGAACCACCGCCCATGAGCAGTGCCAAACCCTTCAAGCTGGGTTTTCTCAGCCACGCCTTCGGCGACGATCCACGGCAGGTCTACCGCGACCTGATCGAGCAGTTCGAGGTCGCCGAAGCCCTCGGCTTCGACGGTGGCTGGATTGCCCAGCACCACCTGAGCAACGGTTTCGGCCGCCTGCCTTCGCCGCTGGTGCTGCTGGCGGCGGTGGCCGAGCGTACCCGGCGGATCGAGCTGGGCACCGGAGTCATCGTCCTGCCCTTCGAAGACCCGGTGCGACTGGCCGAAGATGCCAGCGTACTCGACAGCCTCAGCGGCGCACGCCTGCAACTGGGCCTGGGCAGCGGCGGCGCCAACCTCGACAACTTCGCAGCCTTCCGCCGCGAAGCCGGACAGCGGCAACAGGACTTCGCCCACCATCAGCAACGGTTGCAGCAACTGCTCGAGGGCGGCCCGGTGGATGCCAGCAGCGAACTGACCCTGCAACCGCCGGCCGCTGCCCTGGCATGCCGCCTCTGGCATTCCCATGGCAGCCTCGAAGGCGCGGCCTACACCGCGCGCCAGGGCAACGGCCTGCTGCTGGGCACGGCGACCCATGATCCGCTGACCGTGCAGAAGCCCCTGGCCGACGCCTATCTGCAAGCCTGGACGCATGACGACAAGCCATCGCGCATCGGCGTGGTGCGGGCGATCTTCCCCGCCGCCGACCGCGCCAGTGCCCGGGCCGAACTGGCGGTCGATATCGAGCGGCATATCCCGCGGCTCAAGCGTGAAGGGCTGATCGACGAAGCCGTCGACCTGGAAGAACACCTGCGGTTGATGAACGTGCACCACGGCCATCCGGACGAAGTGATCGCCAGCCTGCGCCAGGACCCGTCGCTGCTGCCCTATGCCGACTACGTGATCGCCGTGGTCCAGGCGGAAAGCTCGACCCAGGCGCAGATTCTCCGCCGCCTGGAGATCCTAGCCCGCGAGATCGCCCCGGCACTCGGCTGGCAACCCACATGAACGCCACGCCCCCTGTAGGAGCCGGCTTGCCGGCGATAGCGCCCGCACCGGCACCGCAGGGCTCAAGGCCCCCATCGCTGGCAAGCCAGCTCCTACAAATCCTGCGGCCATCCCCTAACCCCCGATCCAACACCTCCCCTGTAGGAGCCGGCTTGCCGGCGATCGGCAACAACGCGCAGTATCTGACACACCACCGCCACCCACCCCGAACCTCTCCGGAGGCCCCCCATGGCACTTGAATTCAGCTGGCAGTTGCCGCTTTGCGGTCCCGGCCAGACCCCGGGGTGGGCCCAGCGCCCCGGCGAATGGATGCAACTGGCCCAGGCCGCGGAATACGCCGGGCTCGATGGCCTGTGGATTCCCGGCGGCGCCCATTGCGCCGACAGCCTGGGCGTGGCGGCGGCGCTCTGCGCCCATACCCGGCGGGTGCAACTGACGGTCAGCGTGCCACCGGAAGTCATGCTTCCGGCCGCCCTCGCCGCCACCTTGCAGAGCCTGCAATCGATCAGCGCCCACCGCGTGCGCCTGCACCTGCCCGACAGCGAGCAAGGCAGCCTGCGCAGCGCCTTCGGCGAGTGGCTCAACCGCGACCAGCGCAACGAGCGGATCGGCGAATACCTGGATATCCTCGGCCCGCTGCTGCAGCCCGACAGCGCCGAGTTCAACTATGACGGACGCTACTTCCAGCTGGAAAACGCCGGGGTCGCCCGCCGCCCGCTACCGGCCCCGCCGATTGTCCTGGATGACTCCCAGGACGCCGCGCTGATTGCCCGCCATGCCAGCTTCTGCCTGCTGCGCTCCGGCTCGCCGGACTGGCTGCAACAGGCCATCGAGCGGCTGCGCGGCAACGCCGGCCGACCCGGTTTTGCCAGCAGCTTCGGGCTGATCGTACGCGACACCGAGGACGAGGCCTGGGACGCCGCCGAGGCCTCCCTGGAACAGGTGCCGCTCCAGGCCCATGAAACCTCCGCCCGGGTCCTGCCGCTCAAGCGTCATCGACATCCGGCCCGGCGCTTTGAAATCCACCCCAACCTGTGGCAGCCCCATAGCGATCAACCGCTGTTTATCGTCGGCACCCCGCACCAGGTCGCCACCCGCCTGCAACAGCTGCATGGCCTGGGCCTGGAACAGGTGATCGTCCAAGGCCAGCCGGCGGTCCGCGAGGTGCTGCGTTTCGGTGAACAGATCCTGCCGTTGCTGACGGCCCAAGGCTTGCGCAAGGAGCGCACCGTGCATGACCAATGACCCTCGTACCCCGCTCGAAATCGACTGGTTCCTGCCGACCAATGGCGACGGCCGCCACCTGACCAGCAGCGGCCTGCCCAAGAGCGGGTTGCTGCAGGCCGGCGAACGGGCCCCGACCCTGGACTATCTGCGCCAGATCGTCCGTGCCGCCGAACTGGCCGGCTTCGATTCGATCATGGTGCCCACCGCCAGCGGTTTCGAAGACCCCTGGCTGATCACCGCGGTGCTGGCCCAGGAGGTGCGTCGGCTGAAGTTCCTGCTGACCTTGCGCCCCGGCCTCGAACTGCCCGCCTATACCGCGCACCGTGCCGCGACCCTGCAACTGCTCAGCGAAAACCGCCTGGCCTTGCATGTGGTCAGCGGTTCCAGTCGTTTCGAACAGCGCTCGCTGGGGGACTTTCTCGAGCATGACGAACGCTACGCCCGCACCGCCGAATTCCTCCAGGTGTTCCAGGCGGTCTGGGCTGGCAAGGGCCTGCCGTTCCACGGTCGTTACTACCGCAGCAGCAGCGCGACGCCGATCACCCCCCATGCCTCGGCGCCGGCGATCTATTTCGGCGGGGCCTCGACCGCGGCCGAACAGGTCGGTGCGGCCCATGCGCAGACTTACCTGATGTGGTGCGAACCTCCGGCGATGATCGCCGAGCGCATCCAGCGCATGCGCGAGCTGGCGGCGCTGCAGGGCCGCAGCCTGCGCTTCGGCCTGCGCCTGCACATCTTTGCCGCGGCCACTGACGATGCAGCCTGGGCCCATGTCGAAAAGCTGCTGGAGGAAATCCCCAAGGAAGCCATCGAGCGCGCCCAGGTACAGATGGCGGCCTATGAGTCGGTCGGCCAGACCCGCCAGACGCAACTGGTCCAGGGGCGCGGGCGGCGGGCTCGGGAACTGGAAGTCTCGGCCAATCTCTGGGCCGGTGTCGGTCTGGTCAGGGGCGGTGCGGGAACCGCCCTGGTGGGCAGCTACGAACAGGTGGCCGAGCGGATCGAGGAATATCACCAACTGGGGGTCGACAGTTTTATCCTGTCGGGCTTTCCGCACCTGGAAGAAGCGATTCACCTGGGCAGCGAACTGCTACCGCAACTGCGGCGGATCAGCACCGCACAGCCCAAAACCCAACACCGCCCCCGGTAGGAGCCGGCTTGCCGGCGATCCGCCAAAGGCGGCCATCCCCCCCTATCCCCCAACCAAACAACCTCAGGACTTAACCCGGCCCTTGAGCATGCCGTGATTGACCAGCAAGGTGCGCATGGCATTGCGGGTGATCCCCAGCAACTCGGCCGTGCGCAGCTGGTTGAAGCCGCAGAAGGCAAAGGCCTCGCGCACGATCAGGTCCTCGATATCGTGCAGCAGGGTTTCCCCCGGCACCTCGAACAGACGCAGCAACTGCTCGCGCATCACGTCCTGGGGAACCCGCGCCACGCTGCTACTGGAGCTTGCCCGCGAAGCGCTGAGCCCGGCGGAGAACTTCAGGTGTTCCGGACGGATCGGCTTGTCGCCCGCCACCAGCAGGGCCAGGTGCACGACGTTTTCCAGCTCGCGGATATTGCCCGGCCAGGGGTAGTCGAGCAGCGCCTGGGTGGCCGCTTCGGAAAGCATCGGTTCGCTGATTTTCAGGCGCAGGCTGTAGAGTTTGCGAAAGTGTTCCACCAGCGGCAGGATGTCCAGCGGACGCTCGCGCAACGGCAGCACCTGGACCTGGGCGACATTGATCCGGTAGAACAGGTCCAGGCGGAAATTCCCCGCCTCCACCGCCTGCTCCAGGTCGATGTTGGTCGCCGTCACCAGGCGGATATTGATCTTGATCGGCTTGCGCGAACCGACCCGGACGATTTCCTGCTCCTGCAGGGCCCGCAGCAGCTTGACCTGCAACGGTAGCGGCAGGTCGCCGATCTCATCGAGAAACAGCGTGCCGCCGTCGGCTTCCTCGAACCAGCCGGCACGCCGCCCGACCGCCCCGGAAAAGGCCCCGGCCTCATGCCCGAAGAACTCGCTCTCGGCGAGGGTTTCGCTGATCGCCCCGCAGTTCACCGGCACGAAGGCGCCGCTGCGACCGCTGGAGGAATGGATATAACGCGCCACCAGCTCCTTGCCGGTACCGGTCTCGCCATTGATCAGCACCGGCGCTTCGCTGGGACCGACCCGCTGCAGGTAATCGAGCAATTGCCGGGAGCGCGGGTCGGCAAACACCAGGGCCTTGGCGCGAATCGACAGCGGATCTTTTTCGCCCTGCGGCAGGGTCAGGATCGGACTGGGATGTCCGGGGCTCGTACTCATAGTTTGGCGATGGAGACTTCTGTGGATTTGACGAAGGCGATCACCTCGCTGCCGACCGCCAGTTCGAGGTCGCGGACCGAGCGCGTGGTGATGACGGAAGTGACGATACCCGAAGCGGTTTGCACATCGATCTCGGAGACCACGTCACCGATGAGGATTTCCTTGATGACGCCACGGAACTGGTTACGGACGTTGATCGCTTTGATGGTCATGGGGCAGCTTCCTATCTGGTAAAGGGGCACGTACATCGTGCAGTGCTGGAGCTAAAGTGCACCTTTATCGGATTTTTCAAAAGGAATTAATAATCATCATTTTATTCCTTAAATGAATAAGCAATCCGATCCTCCTCACCCTGCTGCCGACATGGCTAGAATCAGATTCCAGAGAACTGCGCGACGGAACCCCGGGGGCCCGCCGCTGCCACATGGATAACTCCAAGGAGGCTTCAATGCGAACGCTCGATCTGGCCGGCGTGGCCGTTCCCGTCATTGGCCAGGGCACCTGGCGCATGGGCGAGGACCGGCAACAGCGCGCCCATGAAGTGCGTGCCCTGCAAACCGGCATCGAACTGGGCATGAGCCTGATCGATACCGCCGAAATGTATGCCGAGGGTGGCGCCGAGGAAGTCGTCGGCCAGGCCATCGCCGGGCAACGCGACAAGGTGTTCCTGGTCAGCAAGGTCTATCCGCACAACGCCAGCCGCAAGGGCATTCCCTTGGCCTGCGAACGCAGCCTGCGACGCCTGGGCACCGACCATATCGACCTGTACCTGCTGCACTGGCGCGGCCAGTACCCGCTGGAAGAAACCGTCGAGGCCTTCGAGCAACTGCGCGAACAGGGCAAGATCGGCCGCTGGGGCGTATCCAACTTCGACGTCGAGGACCTGCAGGAACTGGCCTCGCCGTTCTGCGCCACCAACCAGGTGCTTTACAACCTGGAAGAGCGCGGCATCGAGTTCGACCTGCTGCCGTGGTGGCAGCAACACAACCTGCCGCTGATGGCCTACTGCCCGGTCGGCCAGGGTGGTGCCCTGCTCGACAGTTCGACCCTCCAGCATATCGCCGAACGGCACAACGCCACGCCGGCGCAAGTGGCCCTGGCCTGGGTGCTGCGCCAGGACGGCATGCTGGCGATCCCCAAGGCGGTCAACCTGGAGCATGTGCGGCTCAATGCGGCGGCGGCCGAACTCAAGCTGGACGAGCACGACCTGGACGCCATCGACCGGGTGTTCGTCCCGCCCAAGCGCAAGCATCGGTTGGCGATGGTGTGAGGATTGGGCGTGCGGACAGGCTGGGCGTGGACTGCCTTCAGGTTATGGAGGGAGGTTTTCGCCAGCCCCCATATCGCGATGTGATGCGCGTGATGGATCCTGAGCCCGCAAGGCTTCGAAGCAGGCCTGCGCAGCCTTGAGGATCAACTCGACGTCATGATCAAGATCGACACCCCGATGTGCGCTGACCAGGTCCCTCTCCGTACTGGGATCTTGCCGTGGCAGCCAGACCTCAAACGGCAGGCCGTCGATGGCAAACGTCGGGTAGGGTTTGGTGATGTATTTGGAGGTGTGATTGATCGCTCCCAAGCTCCAGCGTGGGAGTGTCTCACTGGACGCTCTGCGTCCGCTCTTTGTGACGCAGAGCGTCACGGGCTGCATGCCCACGCAGAGCGTGGGTACGATCGAATCGTTCTGGATTATGTCGATCACAACGAGGCTGGAATAGCGTTCGAACACCTGCTTTACATGATTAATGAGCCACCGCTCATTGTTTCTGACGAATGCACAAAGATCTTGGCCCACATCGCAAAGGCGCTGGAGATGTCGTTTACAGGGGACGAACGCGGCCGCCTATGAAGGGCTACTTCCGGCCGGAAGCGGTCAATTCAACGTGTAAAAATTTAGTCACTTAGTGATAGAAAAAACCCGAACGGCAAATAATTTTCAATGCAATAGCGCCGAAATCAGATCCCATTGCTTTGCTTTCTAGCGTTCGGCACCTGGCGGGTGACCAAAGTAGGCCTTGTATGCGTGGTTGAAGTTAGCGGGATTGGCGTAGCCCAGACGGTAGGCGATCTGCGCCACCTGCCACTTGCGCTGACGAAGCAGATTGCGAGCAAGCTCCATGCGTTGCTGGCGCACATAATCCAGCATCGACTGGCCGTAGATTTGACTGAACGCCCGGCGCAACGTGGTTTCCCCCACACCCAGGCTCCGGGCCAGCGCTTGAGTACCGGGAGGGGCGATGAGGTTGGCATCCAGTTGAATCCGCGCTTCATGGGCCAGGTCTGAATGACCGCGTACCGCAGGTATTGGCCTGGCAGGTTGAGGGGCTAGATGGGCGGCCAGCTCCACCAGCGCTGCCAGGCTCAGGCTTTCCTGATTAAGGCGCTCCAAAGCGCCTTGGTACGGAGAGTGATAAATCCGCTCCAGCAAACGCCCCAGTGCAGGGCAGCCGTGCAGCTCCGAAAATTGAACTCCGTCATTGAGCAGGCTGAGTAACGGCTGGAGCGACGAGTCTTCTTCGGCCAGCTCGCGCAAATAATCGCCTGCGATGCGTAGCCCGGCCATACGCGCATGACTGCCGGCGGGCAGTTGATCGACGGTTTCCATGCTTTCACTCAGGCCCAGCGCATGGACTGCGCCAGTGGTGTATTCATTGAGCACACCGTCGACCCGATGCTGCCACTGTCCGCCGAGCACATGCACGATGCACACACTGTCGGGCAATACCTTGTGGATAGTCAGCGGCTCGGGGAACTGCAAGTCACAGTCGAAATACTGCAGGTCAGGCCGAACGGTCCGCGCGCGGTAGTGGCCGATGGCAGAACCAATAACCTGACGAGCGCTGTCGTCGAATACGCCGGCTTGGTCCAGGGGGCCCGGGTGATCGAAACAGAAGTGTGTGTCGAGATAAGGATTCTGGCGTTTCATCAAGAAGGGGTTGGGTCATGTCCTTATGTGTTCGCCCCATTGTACCCCGTCACTCGTCGTTGTGAACCGCAGGCTCATTGTTGTGCGCAACGGCCTGCACGGTTGGCAGATCGCTGAGGGTGAATTTCAATGGTCGGCCGTGAAATTCAAGGAACCTGAGTATGCTGATTTATCGCAAATGGGCTGCCGTGCTAAGCCTGGTACTGACCGTCATGACGGGCAATACCCTCGCTCAAGATCGCCCGGACGTAGCAGATAAGGTCGCTGCGTATTCGGGTGAGGCCGGGGTGAAAGTCTGGACACTGCGTATCGGGGCGCGTGACGAAAATCAGGCACTGGTGCAAGTGGAAGGCGCTGACCACGACTGGAACCTGAAAATTCAAAAGATGTCTGTCGAGAAGACCAGCAAGGACACGCGCTATTACACCACGGTAGACGGTCAGAAGTTCGTCGTACTGATTCTGCAAAACGGCTGGGGAGAGCTGTACTTGCCAGGCGAAGCAAAAGCGCTGGCAGTCGCCTATAACGAGGCTCTGGCAAGTCAGGGCAATGCGCAAGCGTTTCTCACTGACTATCTCCAGGCGAACTGAGCCATGAGTCTGTTGAGACGATGGTCGTGGGGCCTGGCGATGTTGCTGCTGCCGCTGGTACTGATGGGCTGGAGCAGCATTCAGAGCTGGCGTGCCGACAGCACACTGGAAGAAGCGCAGGTGATGCGCCAATGGCTCGCCAGCCCGAGCGATGAATTGAGGCAGCAACTGCCGCAACAATGGCGCACAACACCGGTAATCTCGGACGATAGTCTGCGTGGCTACCTGCAACGTGAGGTCGCTCGGGCCGATGCCGACCAGGGATCGGTGCACATGCGCCAGGTCCTGGCGTTTCTCGGTTACTGGCTGGCGATCGCGGCCGTGCTGGCGGGCACTGCTACCTGGTTAAAGCTGCGCCTGGATGCCTGGCGCGCGTTGCGCTCGCGGGACTTTCTTTATGATCGCCTGGTACTGAGTTGGCGTGCGCTGGGACAGTGGCTGGTGGTCTACACCGGGTTGATTGTCGGGGCGTTGGCGATGGCCCTGCTGTATGAAGTCAGCTGGGGCTGGAGCAACCGCCAGAACAGCGGCATGACGATACTGCTGGTCGTTGTGCCCTTGCTGGTGATGCTGTACCTGGGCGTGCTGTTGATCGGGCGCCTGCGTCGGCAATGGCAGGATATGGAAACGCCGCAATCCGGGTTTCTGGGGCGGTCAATCAGCCGGACCAGCGCCCCGGCCTTATGGGAATGGATCGAAAAACTGGCAGCCGTCACCAGCGCGCCCGTGCCAGACCACATTGTGATTGGGGTCGATCAATCGTTTTTCGTCACCAGTGTCCAGGTGGCCCTGCAACCCTCGGGACAACTGTTGACGGGCCGTACGATGTACCTGCCGCTCACTTTCCTGTCGACCTTGAGCCAGGAAGAAACAGCCTCGATTATCGGCCATGAGCTTGGCCACTTCAGCAGCCGCGACACCGAGCGCGGCAGTGAAGCTGGGGCACGGTTCAGCCTGATGTATATGCATTTCCTGAACATTAGCGCGGTGGATGACATGCCGTCCTGGATCGAACGTCCGGCGATCTGGATGACGTGGCACTTTCTGCACCACTTCCAGATAGCCGTGCACCACTGGAGCCGTGCGCAGGAATTGGTGGCGGATCGGGTAGGTGCGCAAATTGCCGGTGAGCGGCTCTTTTGCCAGGCGCTGCTGCGCGTCATCGCCCTTGACGCCGAAGTCAACAAACTGCTCGGCCAGCGTACCCACACCAACTTGATCCAGGCGTTAGCGGAACACCTTCGCCAGGCTCCGGTGATCTTGAACGAGGCGGTGATGGATCACGCGATCGCTCATCCGTTCGATACCCATCCCCCCACTGCCGTGCGCCTGCAGCAACTGGGCGTGGTTCTTGACGACCAGTTGCTGGCCCAGGCAACACGGGCGCCCACCGCGCACGACCGCCAGTGGTTCAGTCAACTCACTAATGATCCGCAGTCGGCTGTCGATGCCAACAAGAATGGAGTACCGGTATGAACCACCCTGATGGTCCACTGGCCAGCCTGGCCCAATCCCTCACTGAAGATTTTAACCAGCACACTGGCGATCAGTTGCAGGCTGCCATCCAGGAACGCGAGGAATGGCTGGCCGAGGTGCCCGCAGTCACCGAACTGGCCTACCCACGCAAGGTGCGCCGCACCCTGTTGCTCTTGTCACTGTTCGCTTTCGTGATGGCTGGCGGGAGTATATGGGATGGCAAAAACGCGTTTATGGGAGGGATTTTTGCAATCGTGGCGCTGGTCTTGCTCAGCGGGGTGTGGCTGCACCGTCGGGCCGGCGAAGAAATCCTGATGCGCCTGACCCATAGCCACTTGTGGTTTCGCAACCTTGATGCAGAAATCGATCTGCTGGATATCGGTGATATCCACATCAAAGAGGGCCGCATCAAGATATGGATCACACTGACATTGCGCGAGGGTGTCCCGTTGCCAGCCTGCAAAAACGCCGCGGGCCCACTGATGCCCCACGTCAAGATCAAGCGCTCCCGGGAGCCACAGATATGCCTGACGCTATTCGGCCTGCAACTGAACGGTAAAGTCCTCACGGGCGACCAGGTGCTGGAGATGCTGGACACCTACTGCAATGCGGCGCGTGTAGAGGGTGAGTTACGGGCGTTGAAGGCTTCCTGAATGGGTAAGGGGCTACACCTGTTTGTGGCGAGGGAGCTCGCTCCTCGCCACAAACATTGATGTATTCGACAGTTCTAGCGGCTTGCCTCGGTACGCCACAGCACAGGCCAGTCAGTCTGCTCCAGTCCCATGCAAGTGTTCATTTCAGCCGCACGCGTCAGCGTGAAACCGGTACCGTCGTAGCGCCAACGCAGCGCAGTGCCACAACCTCCCATGCCCATCGCCAGCGCCTCACTGCTCAGTTCACCCGTGGCCGGATCAAAATCGACGCTGCCCAGAGGCTCCCTTTCCGGCAGGTTTGGCACCTCGGCGATCAGCGCTTTGCGCGCCTGCTCCGGGTGGTCCAGGGGCGCCTGGTAAATATTGTAGAAACAGTTGTATGCCCCACAGCCGGTCTGGATGATCACTAGCGCTTGATCTGCACTCAAGGCATAGGCTTGCGCTTTTGGCGCAACGCCTTCACTCAGATCTTCTTGCCACTCCTTGCGCGTGGCGGCCATCACCGTGTCCGCGACCTCTTTCGCCCTGCGCGGGGCTAGTGCAACGGGTGCCTGCCAACCCGGCAGCGGCGGCGCGACAGGTGCTTGTGGCACGCTGCTGCCTGGCCCTGGTCCCTTGGAGATCAGGGCGTCCTGTGTACCCACCCGACCCTGCACCGAGTCCATCAGCAAAAGAACCGCGCTCATCCCGTTTAGCGAGGCGGCGGAGGTGCCGCCCTCAATGGGTAAAATCAACTCCCGCCCGTTGCGCAACTCTGCGATCAAGGCGTCGGCATTGGTTCCGGTCAGAGCAAAAACCTCAGATACCTTACCTGCTTTGAGTTCGCCAGGCTCCAATCGATTTTTCAGCGGTTTGCCATCGAGTGTTGGCTGACCACGGGTGGCGTTGTAGCTGAACACGCCTACCCGCAAGTCTCCATGCGGGCCGGCTTCACGCGTTACACGCAGGCTAAACGTCGTGGTGCCGATATCGTCGCGCACCGGGACGGCACCGATAGCCGTGCAAGCGCGCGTGTTATCACAGCCGATAATCCAGTCCTTGATAGAACGCTCCAAAGGGACATCTTCGGCGGCGTTAACACTGGTAACTACAGCAGCCATCAGGAATATGAGGGGGAGTCGGGTCATCAAACAGGCGCCTGTAGACTAGAAAAACTCTATTAGGGCAGGGTTCTTCGCTAATACCTATTGCATGGCCGTCAGGCACAACAGAAACCCTGCCTGGAACAATCGGCACGGTCTTCCAGCCAGCGGATACCAATTCTGCAACGCTATGTCCCGACAGTGCCGCTTCCGGAAGCTGTCCTTGATTTGCCACCGGGATTTCTTAGTGGGTGAGCGACCGGTTGAATCCACAGCCGATAGCAGCCTGTTCCCCCCTTCCCGCCCCTAAACACCCTGCCGAATCGTCGATCCGGGAGCGCCCTCGGGTACTTGTCCAGTTGTTTTTTCTTGAGAATGGGTACTTTCATTTATCATGATTAACTCTCCTTGTTCTGAATCATGCGCATGTGCAATGCTCATGATGCATATGCTATTTCGAAGTGGTATCGCCTAGATTCAAGCGGCGAGTAAACTTCACAGCCCATGCGCCGTTACTGAATAGGTTGCCCCTCCCCCGGGGCGACTCTCGCCAAATCCCCCCGGCACGGTCTTTACCCTCCCAGCACCGGCAGACAGAAACAGGCAAAGCCCAAATAAGCCCGCGATTCGACCATCTGGTTGATGGCCGAGATCATCTGCGCACTGGAGAAATGTGCGTTCATTTGCGCCTCGCTGGCCCAATAACCCGCCAGAATCCAGGTGCGCTGATCCTGCGGGCAAGGCGTCAGCCCATAGCCCAGGCAGCCCGCCGACTCACCCAGCCTCGAGGCCAGGGCCTGTAGAATATCCAGGGCAGAGCCCTCCCCGGCGTTCAGGCGAATATGCACGGTATTGACGGCAACGATCGGCATGACCCCTCCTCACTTCGCGTTCCCGGCCAGCAGCCTCAACGCCACGCAGAATGACAAGGCCGCCGCCACGGCACCGGCCAGGTAGACCGACGCCATGCCGCCCAGGGCCGCCAATGCGCCCGCCAATGGGCTGGTGATGGCCAGGGAAATATCCAGAAATGCCACATAGGCGCCCATGGCCAGGCTGCGGGCTTGAGGCGGCGCACGGCGCACGGCCTCGACGCCAAAGCCTGGAAAGGCCAGCGAGTAGCCAAAGCCGGTCAAGGCCACGCCCAGGTAGGCAACCAGCGCCGTATCGGCCGTCCAGATCAGCCCTTGGCCCAACGCCTCGATTGCCACGCAAACCAGGGCCACCCTCGCGCCTCCCAGTTTGTCCGGCAGGTGGCCGAAGGGAATACGCGCGCCGATAAAGGCCACACCGAACACCGTGAAGGCCAGCGAGGCATTGCCCCAGTGGCGGGAAGTGAACAACAGGGCGATAAAGGCGGTGATCAGGCCAAATCCCACGCTCGAGAACGCCAGGCCCAGGCCCGGTTTCCACACGGCCGCCAGCACGCTGTAGAACGGCGTGCGTCGGGCCGCGCCAGGGGCAACGGCCTGCACACCGCCGACCACCGCGACCGCCAGCAACGGAATCAGCATCGTCGCCACGGCAATACCGGCAAAACCCCACTGGGCATTGACCGTTACGCCGAGCGGTGCGCCCAGTCCATAGGCACTGAACATGGCAATGCCGACCCAGGACATTACCTTGCCCGCGTTCTGCGGCCCGACCAGCCCGATGCCCCAGCCCAGCACACCGGTGACCACCAGGCTCTCGCCCAGCGCCAACAGCATGCGCCCCGCCAGCAGTATCCAGACCGAGGCCGCGGGCATGTCGACAAACGCCAGCGATGCCAGGTAGACCAACCCCGAACTGGCGGCCACCAGAAAGCCGCTGATCACCGCACGCTTGGCGCCGCGCACATCAGCAAAATTGCCGGCCCAGGCCCGTGACAACAGCGCCGCCGCGAACTGCGAGCCCACCACCAATCCCACCACCAGCGTGCCCATGCCGAGGGTGTCATGCAGGTGCAGTGGCAGCACGGGCAGTTGCATGCCGATCACAAGAAAGCCAATGAAAATGGCGAGGGTGATCGGCAGTAGCTTCAGGAAAACACCGGGATTGGCCGTGGCAGATGCCGACGGTTGGGCAGATGCGGCAGAAACGGATGAAAGCAACGGCGTGCCGTCGAAGTCAGGTTTGACAGATTGATTCATGGTTTTTTCCAGGCAACTCTTCAGTGGCAGCGACACGTGGCTGGCCCTGCTGAAGGAGGTCTTTAAGCGCGTTGGTTGACGTGAACGCTTACGGCCGGAATACGGCGGATGTTGCTCGCAAATGATTGAAATGCGACGAATCATTCACATTTCCAGAATACGATGGATGCGTCGTTGCCACTATTCGCATTTGTTACGCCAGGCCCACCCCCGCCGTAAAGGCAGGCAGAGCCACGGTCTGCTTGGCAAAGAGGCCTTGGGCGCGCCTCTTCGGCTGGACTCTTGAGGGTGAGCCGGAGGGACTGCACTCAGGTTTTAGCGGCGGCGGGTACTAAGCTAATAGCTGCCCTCCCGGTTTTTCCAGACAACTGCAACATCCGGCAAAGACTCGAAATGGCTTTCAGGAAATACGCCGTTTTCCTACGCGCTATCGGCATGGGACAATATTGTGTGCGTCTGCTGGGGTGGCTAGAGTCCTGAGGTCGCTGCAAATTCAGCGATACGGGTTTCGCAGCCCGGCGATGAATAGGCGCACAGCGCCGCGAAAGCGGCTTTTTTGAATCCGCGTTATGGCGGGCTGTGCGCAGGAGGCTTAGGCCTGCCGGTTTTCCTATTCACCGGTCTGCGAACCTGCGCGCAGCTCGCCACCCTCGTATCGCAGCGAGTATGGATGGGCCCTATGAACGTAATAGGAGATTCGCCATGGTCAAGAAAATCACCCCAGACCCACCACCTTGCAGCACTTCCAATGTTGCGGAAAAAGCGACCTGTCCGAGCCGGGTAACGCGCGATTCGCAAGGTCAGATCTCATCAAAGCCGCCGCACGATCAAACGTCGATACTTCTCGAAACGCTGCCCGCTACGGTATTCAAAGCCGTCGAATCCAACACCTCGTCCGCTCCCGCGCTGTTCTCCGTCCAACCCGGCATCACTGCCAGGGTCGCGCTGACCCAGGTATCGCAATTGCTCAAATCCGCCGAACTGAACGCCGATGAAATCTGCCCGCGCCTGAGTGGTTTCGAACGTGATCTGCTGATGGGGCTGATTCATTGCGTGACCTTGTCACGAACCGTGGTGGATGCACTGCTGGATGGGGCATCTGCACAGACTCACACCTGACGCTTGTGATTGGCACGCCGTGATGTTTGCGGCGACCGATGACTGATGCCACCCCATGGTCCGAACGGCGTGTCCCACTCTCAGGTAACGAAGTGAATTACTCCCACCTTCGCCGTGAACGAGCGTTTCAGCGATCATTTGCCCATAAACGAAAAAAGCCCATCTTTCGATGAGCTTTTTCGTGTTTCTCCAGGGGGAGGTAATCACCAACAAATCCCGGAGCAAGTGGAACAATGTTATTGCCCAAGCCAGACCAAGTCAAGGAGTTGCCCAGTGCCCGTCTGCGCCGCCGATGCTCAAGCTGTCGAATCAGCGCTCTCCAAAGAACGGTTGAGCACGTATGTTCGTACGCTGAAGACGTCCAACACCCGGCATGCGTTGTCGTTGTACGCATGGAACGCGAAGATTTCCGGTGCGTTCATGCTCCCTCAACAAATATGCGAAGTGGCGGTCCGCAACGCGGCATCCGAAGTCCTGGGTCAGGTTTATGGGCCCCAGTGGCCCTGGTCGATCAGTTTTGAGCGGAGCCTGCCAGATCCCCATTCTGGATTCAGTATGCGCAAGGAAATGGAGTCAGCACGGAGCAAGGCGCGTTCGCGCAACGCAGGTGCAGTCATCCCGGAATTGAAATTCGCATTCTGGGGCAAGCTTTTCACGCACAGGTTTGATGATCGCTTGTGGTTGCCTCACCTACTGACGTCATTCCCTGGCCTGCCTGCCGGCAGGAGCCCCGCACACTGCCGACAAATGATTTTTGACGCATTGGAAGGCGTTAGAAAAATCCGAAATCGGATTGCCCACCACGAGCCCATTTTTGCCAGGAGCCTGGTTGCCGACCTGGAGCGGATGATAAATCTTGTTTCGTGGAGATGCCCTAGAACCGCTGCATGGCTGAGCAAAATCGAAGGCGTCAGTGCCTTGCTCAGCCAGCGTCCTTAACGAGTGACCTATGACGCACAGTTGGCCGTCACGGCCTTCATGTTCTTTTCCAGATTTTTCAGGCTGTACTCTTCAAGCTGAAAATTGAACCCGTTCTTGTTGTTCAGACGCTCCGGACGCAGCATCGCGGGGTTGCCGTCAATATCGAACAGCCTGGCGAGATGGTGCACGTCCACTTTTCGCTCGGTCATGTTATCGAAATGTCGAACAACTTCGCCCAGCGGTATGGGCCGTTCGGCCTGACGGCTCATCCAGTCCTCAAGACGCAGGGGACGGGTGGCCCCATCGCCCAGATCGGATTGATAGAGAAAGGCATCGCGCTGGGGTTTGTTGCTCGCCGGCAGATCGATGACATAGGCGTGCCCCATGGCCTCGTCGTTGACCCGGAGAATGAAGTTCCTGTCTGCTGGCAATGACGCCAGTTGCTGCTTCAACTGCGACAAGGACAGGGGTCGACCGTGTTCGAAGCTGTAGCTGCGCTGGCTGCTGTCCAGAAACAGCTTCATCACGTTATTCGCGGTCACTCCGCAAACAGGCGCATTGAAGCGCTTGCTGCTGCCCAACATGGCTTCCACGTCCTGCTTCGAGCAGCCCCAATCCTTCGCCGTCTGCTCGATATTACGGTCGATCGCCGCGAGAATTTCCCCGGGATTCTTGTAATGAATCGGCACCTCGTTGTTATCGCTGTTGAGCAAGGCGTTGGCCTTGATATTTTGCGCGGTCATCCTGGCGAAATGCTGCAGGTGCCTTGTCGACGGGTTGTTGACCGGCTGGGCCGCGGTCGAGGTTGATACCCTGGCAACCGCGTTGCTGTCGTTCGTCCGTGATTGCAGGCGTGGATCTGGCTGACTCGGGCGCAATGAGTTGAGGTAATTTCTCATGGTGGGTGTCCTGGCTGATAGTCCGGACACAGTGAGTGAACGGACAGGCCATTCCGGTTCCACGGGAAAAGCGTCCGGTCAGCGCGTCAATCCCAACCGCTCATGCCACTCGGCGATGGATTCCTCGGGATAACCCTCGAACTGCTTGTCGCCTGGTCGCACGTCGACCTCGACCCAGGGTGCCTTCGAATCCAGCAGCAGGTGCGTGTGCTCGGGGGGCACCGGCAGCGGTGTGTCGATGGCCGAGGCAAAGGGGTGGATCAGTTCCGGCCATTCGGGGCTGAACAACCACAGCGCGCTGCCGCACTCCTTGCAGAAATGCCGCTCGGCGCTGCTGCGATGGCTGCGGGACTCGCCCTCGCCTTTCATCTTCGCGTGGTAGATAGCGATGTGCGGGCGCCCCCTGACTTTCAGCGTCGTCGCGTCGCCACCGAGGTTGATCGCGTAACCGCCACCGCCCTGGGTCTTGCGACAGATCGAGCAATAGCAGCGCTGGTAGGGATAAGGGTGCGCGCTGGTAAGACTGAACGTTACCGCGCCGCAATGGCAGGATCCTTCGAGCAGCATGGTCTTCCCTCCTGTATTGGCCTGATGATTCGAGCCCGGCCACGCCGGAAAGTGCAATGAATTTGCAGGTCATCGCGCCAGCCCGCGCCGCACGGCAGCTTTCCTATACTCAATCTTCAAGGGTTCGCCTCGAAGAGAGATGATATGAAGCATGCTGAAGTTCTGATCGTGGGCGCCGGCCCCACCGGTCTGGTCCTGGCGCTCTGGCTGAGCAGACAGGGAATTGCCGTGCGGATCATCGACAAGACCGCCGAACCGGGCACCACCTCCCGTGCCCTGGCCGTGCAGGCGCGAACCCTGGAACTGTATCGGCAACTGGACCTCAGCGATGCCGTGATCGAGCATGGCCACAAGGTGCCGGCCGTCAATTTCTGGGTCAAGGGCGAACAGGCCGCCCGTCTGTCGCTGGCCGACATCGGCCAGGGCCTGACGCCCTACTCGTTCATGGAGATCTTTCCCCAGGACCAGCACGAGCGGCTGTTGGTCGAGCGGCTCGCGGCCCTTGGCGTGACGGTCGAACGCAGCACCGAACTGCTGGGGTTCGCCGATATCGGCAATGGCGTCAGCGCCCAGTTGCGCGGCGCCGATGGCACCGAGGAAAGCCTGCAGGTCGCTTACCTGGCCGGCTGCGACGGTGCCCGCTCGACCGTGCGCAAGGCCCTGGATATCGGCTATCCCGGCGGCACCTACCAGCAGATTTTCTATGTCGCCGATGTCCAGGCCTCGGGCCCGGCGATCAATGGCGAACTGCATGTGGACCTCGACGACGCAGACTTCCTCGCGGTCTTTCCCCTGGCTGGCGAGGGGCGTGCCCGGCTGATCGGCACGGTGCGCGATGAACGGGCCGAGGCATCCCATACCCTGCGCTTCGAGGACGTCAGCTCGCGGGCCATCGAACATATGGGGCTTGAGGTCGAGCAGGTGAACTGGTTTTCCAGCTATCGGGTGCATCATCGGGTGGCCGACAGCTTCCGTTCCGGGCGGGTGTTCCTTCTGGGCGACGCCGCTCACGTGCACAGCCCGGCCGGCGGCCAGGGCATGAATACCGGGATCGGCGACGCGATCAACCTGGCCTGGAAGCTCGCGGCGGTCCTGCGCAACAAGGCCGAGGCGCGCTTGCTCGGCACCTACGAGACCGAGCGCATCGGCTTTGCCCGGCGCCTGGTCGCCACCACCGACCGGGCCTTCAGCTTTGCCACGGCCGATGGCTGGATCGCCAATCTGGTGCGCACACGCCTGGCGCCCCTGGTCGTGTCCCGGGTGGCCTCGCTGGAGGCGGCCCGCGAATTCCTGTTTCGCACGGTGTCGCAGATCACCCTGAACTACCGGGGCATGCCCTTGAGCATGGGCATCGCCGGCGAGATCCAGGGCGGCGACCGCCTGCCCTGGGCAGCGGATGCCGAGGATGACAACTTTGATTCCCTGATGTACATCGGCTGGCAGGTGCATGTGTACGGCAGCGCCAGCAGCGTGCTGAGCCAGTGGTGCGGCGAGCGGCTGATGCCCCTGCACGTCTTCGAGTGGCGAGCCGTCCATGAAAACGCCGGACTGGTGCGCAATGCCATCTACCTGTTGCGGCCGGACAGCTACATTGCCCTCGCCGAGCCGCTGGGCAGCCCGGGCGGGATCGAGCGTTACTTCGAGGAGCGCGGGATCCGCTACCCCTGATCAGCCGCCCTTGGCCACCAGCGTGGCGAGCAGCTCGGCGCGACGAAAACGATCGGCGCTTTCCTTCGCCAGCAGTTGCGGCAGCAACTCCCGAGCTTGCTGCGGAGCCAGGATAAACACGCCATCGTCGTCACCGATGGCGATGTCGCCGGGCCGGACCTGCACCTCGCCCACCCGGACCGGTTGATTGAGTTCTCCCGCCTGCCCCAGGCTGCGGGTGGTCAGCGCGCTGGCGCCGCGACTGAAGATCGGCAGACGGTGCTCGCGCAGGGCTGCGACATCCGTCACCGGACCGGCCACGACCACCCCGGCCAGGCCCTTGATCAGCCCGGCCAGGGTGCGCAGTTCCCCCCAGCAGGCGCAGTCGGGATCACCGACGCATTCGATCACCAGCACATCACCCGGCTCGCTGCACAGCAAGGCCTCACGCAGGATGCTGCCATCGGGGGTGAAGACCTTGGCCGTCAGCACATTGCCGACCATCCGGATGCCCTCGAACAATGGCCTGATCCCCCTCAAGTAACCGGCGTCGACCAGGTGCCCGACCGTTGAAGAAGAGATGCCCTTGAGTTGATCGAGCAGCGCTGCGTCGAGCGCTTGCCGACGCGGGGCGATCCGTGGGTTCAGCGACATTTCCTGGGCCTCAACAAGGGACAGGTGGAGCAGTATTCCACCGGGTTGCTCGCCTCGTAGTAGAAACAGCAGGTACGGCGGAAACGGATGCTTTTGCCCTCGGTGTCTTTTCCCTCGGGAGCAAGCAGCGTGGGCGGTCGGCGAAAGTGCCGCAGCGGGTTGTAGTCGAGGCCGAACAGTGCCGGTTCGGCCTCGTTGAGCAGCCAGTGGAAATCCGCCTCATGGCGCTGGCGTACCAACGGATCCTCGACCTTGGCCATGCGTTTTTCGTACAGCGAATACACGCGTACGGCGGTGTTTTCCCAGAGGATCCGTCGGGAAATCCCACTGACCTGATAGAAGGTCTGCCACAGCGGCTGGAGCAGCCCGGCGAACAGGCTGGCGACAATCGACTCGCGCCAGGCCTCGCGTTCCCCCGGTGCACAGGTGAGCGGCGAGATCGCGTTCAGCGACATGGACGAAGTCCAGAGCCCGTTGTCATGGGCGTATTCGACCTCGCAATTGTCCGGCGACAGCAGCAGGCCCTTGTCATAGACGGACATGGCGTACAGGCAGGCGCCGGTGCTGAGGAAGGAGAAACGCTTGGCCAGCAGCGAAGCGGTGATCGCCAGCGTCGGCGAACCGATCACCGGCCCCAGCGCCTGCAGCAGGCGCTCGCAGGTCTCGGGGTCGAGCAGTGCCCGCGCCGCCAGCGAACGCGGATCGCACTGCTGCGCCGACCTGAGTCGCAACGCCCCGGACAGCAGCGCCCACTCCTCCTCGGTGAAAACCGCCGGCTGTGTCATTGCGGCAGTTCCCGACCGAAGGGAATGCACAACGGTGTGCCGAAGAACGGATCGCTGATGATCCGGCAGTTGAGATTGAACACCTGCTTGACCAGCGTCTCGCTGAGAATGTCCTGGGGCCGGCCCTGGGCAAACGCCGTGCGCTGGTGCACCGCGACCATATGATCGGCGTAGCGGCAGGCCAGGTTGAGGTCGTGCAGCACCATGACGATGGTCTTGCCTTCCTGGCGGTTGAGGTCGCGCAACAGGTCCAGCACTTCGATCTGGTGCGCCAGGTCGAGAAAGGTCGTCGGCTCGTCGAGCAGCACGATGTCGGTGTCCTGGGCCAGGGTCATGGCGATCCAGGCGCGCTGGCGCTGGCCGCCGGACAAGGCATCCACCGGCCGCTCGGCCAGGGCCTGCATGCCGGTCTGCTGCAGGGCGCGCTCGACCATCGCCTCATCCTGCAGCGACCACTGCTGCATCCAGTTCTGGTAAGGATAACGTCCCAGCGCCACCAGTTGCCGCACGCTGATGCCCTCGGGCGCGCTGGGCATCTGCGGCAGGATCGCCAGTTCGCGCGCCACCGCCGCCGTGGATTTCTGGTGGATGTCCGTGCCGTTGAGAATCACCCTGCCCTGCTGCGGCTTGAGCAGCCGGGCGAAGGACTTGAGCAGGGTACTCTTGCCGCAGCCGTTGCTGCCGATCAGTACCGAGACCTGGCCCTGGGGCAGTTGCAGGTCAAGGTCGTCGATAATCAACTGACGCTGGTAGCTCAGGGTCAGGCCCTGGGCCGTAATGGATGCCATCTGCAATTCCTTAGCGCTACTCATCGGTTAGTGCCGCTGATTGATCAAAAGATACAGAAAAAACGGTGTGCCCAGCACCGCGACAAAAATCCCCGCAGGCAAGTCCAGCGGTAGGAACAAGGTACGGCCGACCAGGTCGGCGAGCATCACCAGGTTGGCGCCCACCAGGGCGGCCATCACTGCCTGACCGGCGAATCCGGGGGCTACCAGGCGCTTGGCGATATGTGGCGCGATCAGCCCGACAAAGGCAATCGCCCCGCCCCAGGCGACGGCGGCACCGGCCAGCGCGACGCTGACCAGCAACAGGCCGGCGCGCAGCCACTGCACGCGCACGCCGATGCCCTGGGCCAGGTCGTCATCCAGTTGCTGTACCCGCACCTGTCGGGCCAGCCATACCAGCAGCGGCAGGATCGCCAGCAGCCACAGCGCCAGTGCCCGGGGCTCCGGCCAGCTGGCACCGTAGACACTGCCCGTCAGCCAGACATAGGCCGACAGGGTGGTGGTCAACGGGCTGAACACCAGCAGGAAGGTGGTCACCGCCGTCAGCAGCGCGGAGATGCCGACGCCGATCAGCACCAGGCGCAACGGCGAAGTGCCCTGCTTCCAGGCCAGCAGGTAGATCGCCAGGGCGGCGCAGCCGGCGCCGGCCATGGCGGCCAGCGGCAGGAACCGCGAGCCCAGGGCCACGGAGAAGAACGACAGGTAGAGCACCGCCGCCGCGCTGGCGCCGCTGGTGATACCCAGCAGGTCCGGCGAGGCCAGCGGGTTGCGGATGATGCTTTGCAGGATCAGCCCGGACACCGCCAGCGCCGAGCCCACCAGCGCCGCCAGGACCAGGCGCGGCAGGCGCAGTTGCTCGACGATAAAGGTCAGGCTGGAGTCCCCCGCCCCGGCCAGCACACTCAACACCGTCTGCGGTGACAGGTTGACCTTGCCCACCGCCAGCGCCCCCAGCATGACCAGCAGGGTCAGCAGCAGCGCCAGGGCCAGGCGTCCCAGGGTGGAGAGGTTGAACTGCCGGGAAAAAGCGCCGCGCCGCAACGTCAGGTACTTATCCATAACGTGCACCTCGACGGGCCAGGGCAATGAAGAACGGTGCGCCGAACAGCGCGGTCATCACCCCCACCGGCACCTCCTGCGGCAGGATCACCACCCTGGCCAGGGTGTCGGCCAGCAACAGCAGGGTCGCCCCCAGCAGCGCACAGCCCGGCAGCAACCAGCGATGATCGATGGACAGCCCCTTGCGTACCATGTGCGGCACCAGCAGGCCGATAAAACCGATGCTGCCCGCCAGTGCCACCGCGCTGCCGGCCAGGCCGATGATCAGGATGCTCATCAACAGGCGGATCAGCCCGGTGCGCTGCCCCAGCCCCGTGGCGATGGCTTCGCCGGCGTTGAGCACATTGACCTGCCCGGCCAGCAGCCACGCGCCGAGCAAGGCCAGCAGCACGCCGATCAGCAGCGGCGCGGCCATCGCCAGGTCGCGCTCGGACAGCGAGCCCGCCAGCCAGAACAGCACCGTATCCAGGCCCTCCTCGTTGACCACCAGCAAGGCCTGGCTGAAGGCGGAAAACAGCGCGGTGATCGCCGCGCCCGCCAGCACGATGCGCAGCGGGTTGAGGCTGCCCTGCCCGCGGTTGCCGATCAGCCACACCAGCGCTCCCGCCAGGGCCGCGCCGATAAAGGCGCACCACAGCCACTGGTGCATCGACGACAAGGCGAAAAACGACGAGCCCAGGATGATCGCAAAGGTTGCCCCGGCATTCACCCCGAACAACCCCGGCGACGCCAGCGGGTTGCGCGTCAGTGCCTGCATCAGCGCCCCCGCCACCGCCAGGCTTGCGCCCACGGCGACGGCCATGAGGGTACGCGTCAGCCGGGTGCTGACGATCAGTTGCTGGCCCGCGCTCAAGGTATCCGGCTGCGTCAGCCCTGCGAACAGTTGCGACGGTTCGATCCAGGTGGCGCCCGCCGCCAGGCTCAGGACGCAGGACACCAGCATGACCAGCAACGCCAGCATCAGTTTCGACAGACGACTCATGAAGACGCCACCACGCGCTCGATGTCGTCGAGCATCAGGTTGGCCCCCAGGATGCCTCCCGAGAAGCTCCAGGCGATGGCATCGACCCGCCAGACCTGCTCCTGCCGGGCCGCACGCATCTGCTGCCAGAACGGGTAATGCACCAGGCGCTCATAGTTGCGCTGCACAGAGGGGCTGTCGGCGCGCTGGAAAACGAAAAACAGGTCGGCATCGACCACGGGCAAGCTCTCTTTGCTGGTGAGTTTGATATAGGTGCCATGGGCCTGGCGGGCGACCGGGTTCCAGGCGAAGCCCAGTTCCGTGAGCACCGAGCCGGCGAAACTGCCCGGCAGGTAGCTGCGCACATGATCTTCGCGCACATCCAGCACCGAGACCGTGAGCGGCCAGCGCCCGGCGAACTTCGCCTGCAGTTGCTCGCGCAGGCGCAGCACTCGCTGCTGCCATTGGCCCAGCAGGCTTGTGGCCTGTTGCTGGCGATGCAACGCGGCGCCCATCATTGCCAGGGTCCGCTTGAATTCGAAGACTTCTTCGAGCATCACCAGCGTGCCGATCCGCTCCAGCAGTGGCGCGATACGCTGGTGGCGAAAGCGCGACGCGACGATCACGTCCGGCTTGAGCAGGACGATGTCCTCCAGGCTCGGCTGGGTTTCCAGACCGACATGGGACACCGTCGCCAACGCCGGACGCAAGTAGCGGAAGGTCGGTTTCTCGGTCGGCGAATCCACCACGCCAACGGGCGTCAGCCCCAGGGCCACGGCGCTGTCGGTCGCGCCCTGGAACAGGGTGATCACCCGCACGCCGTCGGCGCGGGCCAGCGCAGGCAGGGCCAGCAGGCCCAGGGACAGGCGCAACACCGTGCGCCTGGAAGGTGACAGGAAAGGCTCAGGCTTCACGGCGCAACCTGTGGAACGGATTGACCACTTCGCCCTTGCCGAACGGCATGCTGCCCGGCCCACCGGCCCGCTCGATCATCGGCGTCAGCAACAGCTTCTGCGGCCAACGCGGCACGTCGAACAGGCGGTGCCTGATCATCGCCCGCGCCTCGTCGTCGAAGTCGATGGTGGTGATCAGCTCCTCGAGAACATCGCGCAACACCGTCCACAACGCCGTCACCGGCACCGCGTAGACCTGCGCCAGGGTGTCCATGATCGCCCGCACGTTGACCTGGATGCCCAGGGTCTGCAGCCAGAACAGCAGGTCTTCGGGACGCTCGTGATACAGCGTGTTGGCATGGCCCTTCTTGATCCGGTAGACCGGGTCGGCCATGCCGTTGCGCTCCAGCCAGGGCACGTAGATGCGCAGCGAATCATGGTCGCGCAGCAACAGGCCCTGGGCCTGGCCGGCCTTCCACACCAGTACCGCGTTCTGCCCGTGCACCTCGCCGAGCATGCCGATGCGGAACATGCGCAGGTTGATATCGAAGAAGCTGTGGCCCAGCTCGCGGAACAGGCTCAGTACCGAAGCCTGGTTACGCGGCAACTGGCGATAGTCCATCCACTCGTCGAAGAAGTGCCGGTTGCTGCCGGGCAACGGTGTGCCCAGCGCGGCCATCGGCAGCAGGCGGCAATCGGGGTCGTCGAGCAAGGCCGCCGGGTAGCCGCGCACCATCGCCGAGAGGTGCCGTGGCGCTTCGTCGAACAGGGTCGCCTCGGGTGGCATGAAGGCCCACCACTTGCTCTCGTCGCACAGGTACAGCGAGCGTGCCAGGCTGGCGTCCTTGTCCAGGGCCTGGCGCAACAGCCGCTCGCTCAGGCCACCGTTGATCATCTTCACCGCCGGCAGGTAACGGGACGCACCGAGGGAATGGATCGCCATGGGCAGCTTGAGGTAGTCGGCACTCGGGAAGCATGGCGTCATCGAGCGCAGGGACGAGGTGGCGAACACCGTCGCTGCCTGGAACGCCAGGCGGCGGCAGTCACCCCTGGCGAATGCAGCGCCCAGTTGCTTTTCCAGCACATGCTCGAACTGCCAGGGATGGACCGGCAGCGCGACGTGGCTGCCGTCGATCCCCAGCGCCTGCAACTCCTGCTCCAGTTGCGCCTGCAATGGCGCCGGCAACAGATAACGCGATGGCAGGGACTGATCGATATCCCCCACCCCTTCACCGCATTGCAGCAAGGCCTTGGCCACCGCCACCCAGTTCAGCACCACGGGTTGGGCGAACTCGGCCTGATAACGTCGGTACTCGGCCTCGTCGAGGCCCTGCTTGGCCTTGGCCAGGGGGTGATACGGGCGGTCGCGCAACGATGCCCACTGCTCCATGGTCCTGAAGAAGGTCGCTCCGTCCTGTGCCATGAGGCCCTGGTCGTCGACCTGGTGGTCCAGCGACAAGGCCGTCTGCCAGACACTGATGTGCAACACGTCGAGGAACAGCGCCAGACCTTTTTCGTTGTCCTGGAAACGTGGCGCCATGCCGGCGAACACACGCTTCATGAAATCCTCGGGCGACAGGCGGGTCCAGGATTCGCCCTGTCGGGCCAGCACCGGCGTACCCGGGACCTTCTCCCATTGCTGGGTGATGCCGGGCCGCAGGGCAATGCTGATGAAGCGCTGTTCCGGCGCATCGCAGCACCACTCCCAGATGCGCTGCCCGGGACTGGCGGCATCGAGCAGCGGCGCCTGCGGATGGGCCAGTTGCCAATGGGCGGTGTCCACCAGGTTCAGCGGCTGATCACCAAAGAAGTCTTCCGCCAGCAGGCAATCGATCAGGTCCTGCATCACGATATCGGCGGCGAGTGCGGTGAAGTTCATCGGGTTATTTTCCTTCTGAAGAAACAGTGGTCAGGCGAGACTGCAAGGCGCGAAAGGCAATGCCACGCTCGTCGCCCAGGACAAAGGCGTTGACCCCGCGCCCGCGCCAGCGGGCCGCGTCGCCGGGTTGCCGTGGAATGGTGCAGTACGCCACCCCGGCGGCCTTGGCCGCCTGCCAGGTGTCGAGCAGGGCCTGCTGCACTGCGGGCTGGTCGATCTGCCAGGGCATGCCCAGGGATTGCGACAGGTCGGCCGCGCCCTCGAGGAGCATGTCCAGCCCCGGTACGGCGGCGATCTCGGCGGCACGCCGCACGCCCTCGGCGCTTTCGATCATCGCCACCAGCAGGATCTGTTGGTTGGCCGCTTCGACGTACCGCGCCAGGCTGTGCTTGCCGAACGAACCGGGACGCCCGGCATTGAGGCTGCGCCGCCCCAGCGGGTGGTACTTGCACGCGGCGATGGCCGCGGCCAGTTGCACCGGGCATTCGACCATCGGCAGGACGATGCCCTGGGCACCGCCATCGAGCAGGCGCAACAGGGTCTTCGGATCGAGGTCGGCGACCCGCACCAACGGTGTCAGGTCATAGGCTTCCGCCGTGCGAATCATGTGCTCGACAGTTTCCGGATTGATCAGCACGTGTTCCATGTCGATGATCACGAAGTCGAAACCGGCCTCGGCGATCAGTTCGATGGCCGCCGGTGACGGAATCGAACTGATCAGCCCATGCACCACCTCACCCGCGCCGAGCTTTTGCTTGAGCTGGTTGGTTCTCAGCATGGCTGTGGCCTGTGGGCATGCAACGGGTTGGGCACCGAGCGGAAGCGACGCTCGCCGTCACCCAGCAGGCGGCGTTTGGTCAGTTCCTCGACCTCGTAGCTCGGCGCGAACACATCGAACAGGTCGAAGCGCTCGCGGTGCTGGGGATGGGCATCCTGGTAGGCCAGGATCACCTCGGCGGTCATCTGCCAGAACAGCGCTTCGTCCAGTTGATACTGCTGGCGCAGGAAGATCGCCATCTCCGTCAGGCAGATGAAAAAGAAACAGTCGCAGGAGAAATCACGGACCGCATTGACGTCGTCGGTGACGATGAATGAATTGCGGTTGAGCTTGGCGTGGCTGGCCGGCAACGGCACCAGGGTCGGGCACAGCTCGGGGCGCCCCAGATGCGCCGGCGAGTAACGCACGCCGTCGTGGAAGTCTTTCAAGGCAATGCGTTGCGGCCAGCCCTGCTTGACGATCAACACGATGTTCTGGCCATGGGACTCCATCCCGATCCCTTCGGCGTAGAGCATATGGATGATCGGCGGCACCGTGACCTCCAGCAACCGCCGCGTCCATTCCCGCAGGCCGTACTGGCTGATCCAGGCATCGATAAAGGGCGACTGCCGGCCTTCGCCATAGCGGTTTTCGACATGGCTCAGGCCGTTGAACGGCACGGCCTGTTCGTCGGCCTTGAGGTACTGGTGCAGGCTCTCGCGCCAGATCGCGCCGAGGGTGCCGTAGGTTTGCGGTCCACGGGACTCGGGCAGATGGTCGTAGTCGAAGCTGACGCCGGCGACTTCGCCGAGGATGACGAAATCCAGCTCGCGGGCGGTACGATCGCTGGCAATCAGTTGCTGCAACCAGTCGGTGATGATCGGCCCATTCATCACCGTGTGCCGGGCCAGGATGCGCGTGCTGGAAGTGTTGGTCATGCTCATCGCGAGCTTGACGTAAGGCCGTTCCCTGGCGCTGGCATTGGCCAGGGTACGGATCGACTGCTGGGCCTTGTAGAGGTTGTCCGAGGTGCCCAGGTAGACCAGTTCGCCGCTGAGCAGCTCGGGGTAGAACGCCGAGACAAGGGTGTTATCCCATTGCCAGGGGTGTACCGGCATCAGCTGGTAGTCGTCGATGGAACGGCCCTGGCTGGCGAGAGTGCGGCTCATCAGGTCCCAGCGCGCGGCGCCGAGCTCCTCGCGGACAAAGGCCTGGAAGTCCAGGGTACGGGAATGATTGACCGCCGCCCGGGAGCGGGCCACCGCCAGCCACACCACGGCGATGGGCATGGCGAACTCCGGGCCGTACTGGACATTGTCCGCCAGGGAAAAACCGATACGCGACTTGTAGCACGGGTGGTAGCTGTGGGCGTCCATGAAGTGCTGCTCCAGGGCATCCACATCCAGCTCATGGGCGGGTCGGTCGGCCTGGTAGCCCTGGCTGCGGGCCTGCAGGTCCTTGAGCTGGGTCTGCTCCAGTTCATGGATGAAACGCGCCAGGTGCGGGCTGTCGCGAAATTCGCCAAGCCATTCCGCCAGGGCCTGGTGCAAGCTCGGCGTGCTGCTCCGACCCTCGCTGTCCACGCGCTCCAGGCTGGCATGATCGAGGCGGATCACTTCGAAACTGGCACTGAGCAGGCCGTCGCAACGGTACTCCACCGCGGCCCCGCCGGCATCCCGGCCGGTCACGCTGAAACGATGGCGGCCAGCGCCCAGGGAATCCTGTCGATAAGGCAGCACCGCTTCATACAAGAGAGTCTGCAGCAGCTGCCCCACCACCCGCCGCTGCACGCGTTCCGCGCAGCGGGCATCGACCGTGGCCAGCCAGGCAGCGGTGGCCGGGGTGCGCATACGCGGTGTTGCCGATTCGAAAGTCGTCATGTCCATACCTTGTCGAAAGAGAAACTATCGGTGTTCGACGGTGGCGGGCGAAGCCTCGACCGTCTCGTCGTGAAGGGGGAAGCGCCAGGCACAGGGCAATGCCAGCAGGATCAGTACGCCGGTGGCGGCAAACACTTCGCTGATGGCCGAAGCCGTGGCCGCCTGCCCTCCCGCGCCCAGGCGCCACTCCAGCCAGAGCGAGGCGATGACAATCGCCAGGGACGCCACCAGGCGCCGGGAGATGTTGTTCATCGCCGCGCCCTGGGTGACCATCGGTTCGGGCAGGGCATTGAGCCCGGCGGTGGTCACCGGCATGTACGACAGCCCCAGGCCGGCCCCGCGCACCATCATCAGCGCGAACACCACGGCGATGCTCGCATCGGCCTTGAGCATGCCCAGGGCCAGGGTCGAGATACCGGTCAGCAGCAACCCGAGCGCCACCACCGTGCGCGGACCATGACGGTCCAGGGCCTTGCCGCCCCACTGGCCGAACAGGCTGGCGAACGCCGCCGTGCACAGCAGTGCCAGGCCGGTCCAGATGGCGCTGTAGCCCAGCACGATCTGCACCAGCAGCGGCAGCAGCACCAGGCACTCGAACATGCCGACCGACTGCACCACGGCAATGATCACGCTCAGGCGATAGCCACGCAGGGCGAAGATCCGCAGGTTGAGCAAGGGCGCCTTGCGGCTCAATTCCACCCGGACAAAGGCCACCAGGCACAGCACCCCCACCAGCAACAGCCCGAGGTTGAGCGGATCGAAGAGTGTCGCGGCATGGCGCAGGCGGCTGATGGAGACCATCAACAGGCCGATACCCGAGGCGATCAGCAGATAGCCGGCGAGGTCGAACGGCTGACGCTCGCCAGGTTCCGAATCCGGCAGCACGGCGATGCCCAGGACCAGCGCCAGCAGGCCGACCGGCACGTTCATCAGGAACAGCGAACGCCAGCTGAACCACTCCAGCAACAGGCTGCCGCACAGGGGCCCGAGCGCCGGGGCGAGCATCACCGCCGCGCTCCACAGCCCGGTGACCCGCCCGCGCTCCGGCTTGGCATAGACCGCGAAGATGATCGCCAGCGACAAGGGGATCATCAGCCCGCTGGCAATGCCCTGCACCACCCGCGCGGCGATCACCAGGGCAATCGAATTGGCCAGCGCACCGAGCAGCGAAGCTCCGACAAACAGCGCCACGCCCCACAGGTACAGGCGCTTGCGTCCCAGCCGCTGGCTGAGAAAGCTGGTCAGCGGCATGGTCATGCCCATGCTGGTCATGAACCCGGCGACGATCCACGTCGCCAGCAACGGGCCGATGCCGAAGACACTCATGAACGCCGGCAGCGCCGGGTTGAGCGAGCTGTTGCTGAGGCTCACCGTGAGTGTCCCCAGCAACACATTGATCACCACCCAGTGCCGTGGCACTTCGCGCCTCACTGCCACTGGCCGGCTCCTCGCAGCAGTTCGCCGTTGTCCACGAAATGCTGTGGCGGCCTGGGGTGGCAGAGAAAATCCGCATGGGAGATGTTGTAGCCGTACGCCCCGGCCAACGGCAGCACCAGCAGATCGCCGACCGCGACGCCCCTGAACGGCTGGCGGCGGCTGAGGACATCCTTGGGCGTGCACAACTGGCCGACCACGGTGCACAGCTGCTGCGGCGACGTCGCGGTCGACGGCGTGTTCGGCAGGTGGATCACCGGGTGATCGTGACTTTGCGCGACGGGCAGGCGGAACTGGTGCGTGCCGCCACGACAGACCAGGAAGTGCTCGCCATGGCTGGTCTTGATATCCAGCACTTCGATCACGTAATAGCCGCAGAAGGCACTGATGAAACGTCCGGGCTCGAAGCGCAGTATCGGTGCATCGGGCTGTGCCGCCAGGCGTCGCTCCAGGTAGCGGCACAAGCGTTGCCAGTCGAACCGCTGCCCGCCGAGGTAATCGACGCCGATCCCGCCACCGATATTGAAATGGGTCAGTTGCTCGGGATAGGCCGCCAGCGCCTTCCACTGCGGCCAGCGTTGCAGATAGAAATCGAGCAACTGTTCATGGCGCTCCACCGACAACTGATGGGACATGGCATGCACATGGAAGCCCTTGAGGCTGAGGTGGCTGGCGTTGTCGACGCGTTGCACCGCGAGGGCCAGCTCCGACTCGTCGATACCGAACGGCGTGGCGGTGCCGGCCATGGCCAGCTTGCTCGACAGGGTCGACGGCAACTGCGGGTTGATGCGGATGTACACCGGCTGTACCCGCCCCACCTCGTTGGCCAACCGTTGCAGGCGGGCGATTTCATTGAGGCTTTCCACATGAATGGCTTCGACCTGGTGCTCCAGGGCCGCCCGCAGGTCGGAGTCGAGCTTGCCGGGGCCGGAGAACACATAGGGTTTGCGGGTCGGGCAGGTCATGACCCGCTCGATCTCGCCGCCCGAGGAAATCTCGAAGCCGTGCACCAGCGGGGCCAGGGCCGCCAGCAGCGGCGCCTCGCTGTTGGCCTTGATCGCGTAATACAACTCGACCCCGGCCGGCAATGCCGCCATGACTTCACCGACATGCTCGCGCAGCGCGTCCAGATCGTGGACGAAGGCCGCCAGCGGGTCGCGGCTCAAGGCGCGGGCCTCACCGATCGCCGCCAGCACGGTAGTGGGCAGATCAACCATGGCGCACCTCCGCGGCCCAGGGCGATTGCAGGGTGACGTAGCCGGCCTGGCGATCCGCCTTGGCCGCCAGGCGCACCTTGAGATTGGTCTTGCAGGCAATCGGCTGGCCGGCGATCAGCGCATCGAGTTCCGGCGCCGGAGCCACCAGTTCGTCGCGAATGTCGCGCAACTGCCGTTCGACCCGTTGCCACATCAACGGCGCCAGGTGCGGGCGCTCCCAGCTCAGGGCCAGTACGGCTTCGGACAGGTTGTTGATCAGCAGGCAGTAGGTGATCCGGTTCCAGCCCTGCTCGCGGGTGTAGAGCAACGATTGACGAACCCTTGGGTGCAGGCCGACGTCGATGCCGTTCATACCCAGCTCGTCGGTCAGCTTGACACCTTCGAAGTCACGCAACAGCAACTGCCGCGGGCGGCCCTGGTCATGGATCAGCACCGCGTTCTGCAGGTGCGGCTCCATCACCACGCCATGGTTGAAAAACAGCGCCATGACCGGGCGCAGCAGCAGCCGCTGGTATTGCTCGAACCAGTCCAGCAAGCGGGCGTCATCGGGCGCCTCACCACTGGAGTCCTCGAGGAACTCGTGCACCAGGGGACGCGAATAGATATCGCGGGCAAACAGGGTACCCGCCATGACACTGCACTCGGCACCGGCCAGGCGGCAGAAGTTCTCCCGCAGGATCGCCCCAGTCTGCTCGCGGAACCAGTGGGCGTCGGCTTCATCCGCCTGCACCGGCGCCCAGCTCAGAGAGCCCGGCTCGCTCACGGTCGACAGGCCGCCCAGGCTCTCCGGCCGGGTCTGCTGCAGGCGCTGGAACAACTGGTCGATGATCAGCGTGCTTTCCAGCTCGTACCAGGCATTTTTCCTGACGCAGTTGGTGATGCGCACATTCAGCGAGCCCTTGATGAAATAGTCGTGGCCCTCGATGTACCAGGTGCGCATCGACGCGGTCGGACTGGCCAGCGGCCCGCTGGTGCCGTGATCGACGATCTCGCCCTGCTCCAGCAGCCGCTGCACGCGGCGGTCCTGGCGGAACAGTTGCGCCTGCACCGGGTGCATGCAGAGCAGCGCGTGCCCCGGCCGGGCCCGCGCCTGGTCGGCGAAACCGGCCAGGACCTGGTCCTCGCTCAGGCCATTGGCCGCGATCCGCAGTCCTGCCCGCGGGACTTCGAACAGGTGCAACGCGGTCTGCGCCTGGAACTCCGGCGCATAGGTCTCCTGGGCCAGGTGTGCGGGCCACAGGCGGGCCTTGGGCGCCGGATGGTTGGGGTGGCCGAACCACAGGCCCTGCTCGCTGGCGAGGTAGCCGCTCAGCGGCGCCGGATGCCCGGGCTGCAGATTGTGGGCGACGATGGCGGCCGTCAGTTGCTGGCTTTGCAGGACCTGGTCGAACAGTTCGTCGTTGCTGGCACCAGCCATGTGCTCGCAGGCCGCCAGCAATCGTTCGACGAACCCGGTGAAGTCCGGGCAGTGCCAGTTGCCGTCATCCTGTCGCGCATACACATCGGACAGGTAACGCTGGCTACCCAGGCGATCCTGGCGGTCCACCACGACAAAGAACTGCTGCCGGTCGGGCAGGCTGATGGTCAGGGGAATGCCCTTCCAGTCCAGCCCGTCCAGGTAGCTGCCGGGGGCAATGCCCTGCATGTGGGCCGGCCATTCATAACGCAGGCAGTCTTCAGGGAGGGCGAACTCCTTGATCAGGCAATTGAGCAAGGCACGGGTACTCGCCAACTCGCTGACCATTTTCGCCAGAACAGTGCGATCAGGATTTTTCATAATTGCTCCACAGTGGCCGCAAGGTCACGGACGAGGTGATTTCACGATCAATATCAAGTTGCCGCCCGCGATAAACAAACGAGCAGAAATATCCGCAGGATCATTACTCACCATTCAACAATCCGATAAACATCAGGCAAATCGAAAGTTACGTCACATAGACACTTGTGGCTGACGATCAATCCATTTATTCAAAACAACTATCAAGCCGCCCTTGAACTTTCCACTAGCGGGCTCATGGCACTCGCCCGGATCCTAGGAGCGCAGTTGCAACAAGGCCGCCGCCAACGCCGCCTCAAAACGCTGGATCACCAGGCGGCAGTGTTCTTCATCAATGATCAGGGGCGGCAACAGGCGAATCACATTGCCATTGCGGCCGCCACGCTCCAGCAGCAGGCCCTGCCTGAAACAATGCTGCTGGATCGCCACGGCCAGGTCGGGGGCCATGGGGAAACTGCCCAGGCGATCAGCCGGCAAGCGCTCGTCGACCATCTCGATACCCAGCATCAGACCACGCCCGCGGACCTGGCCGATGGCCGGATACCGTTGCTGCAAGCCTTGCAACTGGTCCTTGAGCCACTGTCCCCGAACCTCGGCCCGGGCCGCGAGGTTCTGCTCGCGCAGTACCTGCAGCGTGGCCAGGCCGGTGGCCATGGCCATCTGATTGCCACGGAAGGTCCCGGCGTGATTGCCCGGCGCCCAGGCATCGAACTGGCGCTTGATGCCCAGTACCGCCAGGGGCAGGCCACCGCCGACCGCCTTGGACATGACAATGATGTCGGGTTCGATCCCGGCGTGCTCGAAGGCGAACATCCTGCCGGTACGGGCAAAGCCGGCCTGCACTTCGTCGAGGATCAGCAGGATGCCGTGCTGGTGGGTTACTTCGCGCAGCGTGCGCAGCCAGCTGGCGGGCGCGCTATTGACCCCGCCCTCGCCCTGCACCGCCTCGACGATCACCGCCGCCGGCAGGGACACGCCGCTTTCGACGTCCTCGATGAACTGGCGGAAGTAGTAGCCCAGCGCCTCGGTCCCCGCCTCGCCACCGATACCCAGCGGGCAGCGGTATTCATGGGGATACGGGAGGAACTGCACGCCCGGCATCAGCGTGGCGATGGCGTTTTTCGGCGCGGTATTGCCGGTCAGCGCCAGGGCACCGTGGGTCATGCCGTGGTAGGCACCGGAGAAACTGATGACGTTGTTGCGCCCGGTGAAGGTCTTGGCCAGCTTCAGCGCCGCCTCCACCGCATCCGCCCCGGACGGCCCGCAGAACTGCAGGCAGTAGTCGCGCCCCTGCCCCGGCAGCAGGCCCAGCAGGGTTTCGCTGAACGCGTCCTTGACCGGCGTGGTCAGGTCGAGGGTGTGCATCGGCATCCCCGAGGACAGGAAGCTGTCGAGCGCCCCCATGATCGCCTCATGGTTATGCCCCAGGGCCAGGGTTCCGGCGCCCGCCAGGCAATCGAGGTAGCGGTTGCCCTCGACATCCGTGACCCACACGCCATGGGCCTTGGCAATGGCCAGCGGCAACTTGCGCGGATAACTGCGAACATTGGATTCAAACTTGCTTTGTCGAACCAGATAATCGGTATTGGTTTTCTGCACGGGATTAGAATGCAACATGCCATCATTGAACATCTGATCATCCTCCGTAAGTTCGAGATGCAAATTATTATCATTGCCAGACAAGTGCAAGTCGTCGATTCAAGTTATTGCGAAATTCATTGATTTTTTTCTGCACACCATAAAACAGACAGGCGCAAAAATACCCAAGTTTTAAAACCCGATAAACTGTCTCGGAGATGCCATGGATATGCCATGCATCTGCAATATGAAAGCAACTTCTAAAGTTATGCCATCAAATCATCAGTCAGCCCGAAAGTTGTCAAAAACAACCCATGTGATAACTCGCCGTTGTTCTTTCCGGGTCGCTTCCAGGCGATCACCGACGGGGAGTGTCCGGGCGCCGATCCCTGGCGCATGGTGGTTGGATCAGAAGCCGACGGTCGCCGAAAGCAGGTAGGTCCTGGGGGTCGCCAGGGTCAGGCCGGGCTCGCTGTCATCCGAGGCACCGGCCGAACTCCAGTAGCGCTTGTCCATCACGTTCTCGACGCTGGCACGCAAGGTGATGGCCTTGTCGTCGAGCTTGAAGGCGTAGCGGGCGCCGACGTCGAAACGCTCCCAGCTGTCGATTTCCTTGCTGTTGGCCTGGTCCAGGTATTGCGAACTGGAGTAGATGCCACGTCCGGTCAGGGTCAGCCCCTGGACGGTCGGGACATCCCATTCGGCGCCCAGGTTGACGTTGTACTCCGGCGTGGCCGGGGCCCGGTTGCCGTCGAAGGCGCCGTTGGTGGTATTGGTCAGCTTGCTGTCGATGTACATGACGCCACCGAGCAGGCGGAAGCCCTTGAGCGGTTCGCCGAACACACTCAACTCCACGCCACGGTTCTGGCGCTTGCCGTTCGGGCCGAACACCTGGGTCTTGGCGTTGGTTTCGTAGGCCGGCTGCTTGATCTGGAACGCCGCGGCGGTCAGGGCGAAGGAGCCCAGGTCATACTTGGCCCCGACCTCGACCTGGCGACTGATGAACGGCGGGAAAATCTCGTCATCGTTGACCGAGGTCGACGGGGCGATCTTGCCCTGGCTCAGGCCTTCCATGTAGTTGGCATACAGCGACAGCTCGTCAGTGGCCTTGAACAGGATGCCGCCCGACGGCGAAATCTTTTCCTCGTCGTAGGAAGTGTCGCCCTTGATGCCATTGGTCCAGTCGTCGACCTTCACCCGCTGCCAGCGGGCCCCCAGGGTCAGCAGCAGACGATCGTCGAAGAAGCCGAGGGTATCGGACAGCGCCACGCCGCTGAAGCGGTTCTCGGTATAGACCTTGTCGTCTAACCGCGTCGGGGTGCCGGGCTCCGGCGTCTGTACCGGGTTGAACAGGTTGCTGTTACCCTGGGCATAACGCGCGCCGCCATTGGTGAAGTCCATGTAGAAGTCGCTGGCGGCCAGGTTGAGCTCATGGCTCACCGAACCGGTATGGAACCAGCTGCGCACCCCGGCCGTGGCGGTACGGACGTTTTCGTCACGGGTGAAGTCCCGCGGCTGGACACTGAAGTTACCGGCGTTGTTACTGACCAGGACCGCATGGCGGAGGAAGTCATGGTTGCTCTGCCGTACCCCCACGCCGCCGTAGAGCATGACCGAGTCGCTCAGATCGTATTCGCCGTTCAGCGTGCCGAAGGTGTCCTTGGTATGGGCCCAGCTCCAGGCCTGCGCATAGTTGCGGCGCACATCGTTGGGGTTCGGGACCTGGGCATTGGGGCCGATCTGTACGCGCTCCTGCGGGGCATCGGTATCGCGCTCGGTGTGGCCGATGTCCGTCGACAGACGCAGGCGCTCGCCACGGAAATCCAGGCCCAGCACAGCCATCTCGCGGTCGACATCCTGGTGATCCCAGGTGGTGTCGCCGGACTGCTTGACGCCGTTGAAGCGGATGCCGAACTTGTTTTCGTCACCGAACCGGCGACCGATGTCCACGGCACCGCCGGTCTGGCTGTCGGAGGCGAAGCTACCGGTGAATTCGGTGATCGGCTTGTCGGTGGCGCGCTTGGGCACCACGTTGATGCCGCCGCCGACGCTGCCCCGTGGCGAGATTCCGTTGATGAGCTGGCTTGGCCCCTTGAGGATATCCACGCGCTCGGCCATTTCCATGTCGATGGTATAGGTCGGCAGGACACCGTAGAGGCCGTTATAGGAGACATCGCTGTTGAACAGGCTGAAGCCGCGGATGGTGAACTGCTCGTAGCGTCCGCCGGCCGGATTGGTGGCACGTACCGACGGGTCGCTGGCGACCAGGTCGCCGAGGGTGCGCGCCTGCAGGTTCTTGACCGCCTCGCTGGTGTAGGTGGTCATGCTGAACGGCGTTTCCATGAAGTCCCGCGAACCGAGCAGGCCCTGCGAGCCCCGACGCGCGACCTGGCCGCCGGCGTAGGCCGGGCTGCCCGTGGAGTCACCGGCACCGAGGATCGAAGTGGTGGGCAACTGCACGCTGCCCCCTTCCGGCGCGGGCACCAGGGTATAGGCCTGCTCTCCCACCGGTTGCAGTTGCAGGCCGGAACCCTGCAGCAAGCGGGCGAAGCCCTCCTGCACATCGTATTCGCCAGACAGGCCGCCACTCTGGCGACCGCTCACCAGCGCCGGGTCCACCGACAGATTGACCCCGGCCAGCCCGGCAAACCGGGTCAACGCCGCGCCGAGGCTGCCGGCCGGAACCTGATAGCTACGGCGTGTGCCGGTGTCCGCCCAGGCGGGCGAAATCAGCAGGGGACTGGTACTGAGGGTCAACACAAGGCCAAAACGCAACAGCGGGCGCAACCGGAAAGGCGATACTGCAGACATGGGAAGAAGCTCTCGTATTTTGTTCACTTACCTGGAATGACCGGCGAGGTGAAAAAAAGGGACAGGCTTCACGCAATCTTTTTTTCCGGGGTGGTTTTTCGCGGAACCAGCGTGACCCAGTAACGGGTGCGCATCTGCACTTCCACCGGCAGGCTGGCCACCAGCAGGGCAAGAATGCGATCGGTATTGTCCAGGCGAAAGCTGCCGGTGACCCGCAGCGCCTCGAGGGCCGGCTCCCAACGCAGCAGACCGGAACGATAGCGGCCCAGTTCGCGCAGGAAGTCCCCCAGCGGCTGGTTCTGCGCCATCAGCACACCGTCGCGCCAACCGGGCAACTGGCCGTCGAACACGCCCACAGGACCGGCGCCCGAGGCACGCAGGCTGATTTCATGGCCCTCGCCCAACAGCAGCGACGGCCCCTGCAGCGGCTGCAACTGTACCGAGCCGCTGACCACCGACACCCGGCAGTCCTCGGCATTGAGCCGCACACAGACTTCACTGCGACTGACGATGATGCGCCCATAGGGCGCCTGGATGGTCAGGGCGGTACTGCCCGGGACCTTCAGTGACATTTCCCCGCGAACCAGGGTCAGCAGCCTTGCACGCATATCGACATTGACGGCGCTGGCGGTATTGAGTTGCAGCGTACTGCCATCGGCCAGCGGCACCCGCTTGCGCTCGCCCGTGGCGGTCTGCAGGTCTGCACGCCAGACATCCAGCGGCAACTGGCGCCCCAGCAACCAGGCGGCGGGCACCAGCGCGGCCACGCCCAGGGCCCGTTTCAGCACCGCGCGACGTCCCGGATCCGGACGGTCCAGGGTGGCCATGGCCAACGCCGCGGGCAGGCCGCAAAAGCGCTGGCGCAGCAACTGCGCCTTCTGCCAGGCGGATTCGTGGGCACTGCTGCTGTCGCGCCAGTGTTGCAGCTTGCGCTGATCCTCTTCATTGGCCGCGCCCGACTCCAGCAGCGCCAGCCACTGCGCCGCGGCCCGGGCCACCTCACGGGTCTCGGGCGAGATGCCGGGACGAATCAAAGTTCCACCAGCAGGCAGTGCTCATAGGCCTGGGCCATATAGCGCTTGACCGTGCGCTCGGACACCTGCAGGCGCTCGGCGATATCGCGATAACCCAATCCTTCGAGCTGGCTCCAGAGAAACGCCCGGCGCACCACCGCGGGCATGCCGTCGAGCAGTTCGTCCAGGGCCTGCAGGGTTTCCAGCAACAACCAGCGCTGCTCGGGCGATGGCACGCACTCTTCGGGCAACTGCGCCAGCGCCTCCAGGTAGGCCTGTTCAAGGCTGCGCCGGGTATAGAAGTTGCTCAGCAGGCGCTTGCCGACGGTCAGCAGGTACGCCCGGGGCTCGCGCAGATCCGCCAGTTGCTGGGAACTGGAGAGCACCCGCAGGAAGGTGTCCTGGCTCAGGTCGGCCGCATCCCAGGCATTGCCCATCCGTCGCCTCAGCCAGCTTTCCAGCCAGCCGCTGTGATCGCGGTACAGGGCATGTAGGGTGTGCTCCGTTGGCGTCGCTGCTTCAATCATGGGGCGAGGACCTGCGCGAAGGGTGTCTTAAATGAGACTGATTCTAATTAGTGTTCTATTCATAAAGCAAGGTGGTGCCTGGCGCACAGCAGGCAATCTGATGGCCCCCGGACTGTCTTGAAACAGCCAGAATCACTTTATTTTCAGACAGTTAGGTTGGGTTTAAATGCGCACTGTATGGGCCACGTTGATCTCGTTTTCCCTGGCGGGTGTCGCTCTTTGCGCCGATGGCAAGGAGCTGAAGTCCAATGACCGGTTCATGTGCAGCTGGGGCGCCGGCACGGCGGCCAGGGCCCAGGAGCTGAAGTTGTCGGGGGTTTCGCTGTATGCCGCGCGGCAGAAAATCCAGTCCTACAAGTTCAGCAAGAACTGGATGCGCATGATGGCCATGGGTATCACCGAACAGACCTACGACAGCAAGTCGCGGCTGAAACCCGAGGCCATCCGGCACAGCTTTTACGAGGATTGCGTCAAGTACAAGCTGGCGCGCCGCTAGAAGCGGTCAGTTGGTCGCGACCTGGTCGGCATTACCCGAGGTCACCAGCGCCTTCAGCGAGGCATCGAACTGCTTCAGGGCATCGACCTGCAGTTCGCGCTGCTGGTCGATCTGCGCGGCGATCTCCGGCGCGGCCTTGCCACGCACCCAGACCGAGGGCAGTTCCTTGCCGGTGGCGCCTTCGGCCTTGCCGATGTACTGCAGGTTCGAGTCATAGAACTTGGCGACAAAGCGGGCTTCGAACTGGTTGTTGCGCTTGGTCACCAGGCGGCTGTAGGTATCGAGCATCACCACCACGTCGGGCCGGGCCTGGACCACCGCGTCGAGGTTGTCGTAGACGGTCACCGAAGTGAAGTGTTTCTGCAACGAAGCCGTGAGCCAGTCGATCGCCAGTTTCGGATCGGAACTGTTGATGAACGCCGTGCTGATGCGCGAATCGAGGGCATCGTTCTTCGCCCCGTTCAACGCCACGCTGTGGTAGCGCTCAAGGTACTGGAGGGTGTTGACGGTGTTTTCGCTGTAGAGCACACCCACGGAGCGTGCCTGTTTCAGGCTGGCGCCGCTGTCGGCCACGGGCAGGAAATGGCAGGCCTGGTCATCGGCCGCACCGCTGGCGGCATAGGCGGGAACAGTCGCGGTCATACCGGTGCCGAGGATGGCGACAAAAGCCAGCAGGGTCGAAATTCTCATCGCTCGGGTTCCTTCAGAAGCAGGTTCGGTATGACGCTATCTTCCTCTTTCGCCCGAAAAACAGAACTTGCGTTTCTCGATGGTCACTATCAACCGAACGAATGGTGGAAGGCAGCGAGCTGCAATGTCGACGTCACATCAGGCTGATGTCCTGAAACGTCCCTCCCTGGCGCTGAGCGGCGGCTTTACTCACGCAATGACTCCAGGAAGAGCCTAGCAGAGACAAGACGCGGCACGGGCATTTTCTGACCTTTCGGACAGGCTGCATTCAACCTTCGAAGGCAGCGCAACCCTGGCTATAACCCGGCGGACTATTCAGCCTGGAACACATAACTTAGGCGTCTGAACACGGGCAAAAGTCACCTCGGCCGACAGATAATGTTCAATCGCCGAAAATCCCCTCGGACAGCCCTTCGGCACAAACCCGCGCCCGGGCCACCAGCGCCTCGATCCAGGGCACATCCGCCGGATTGACCACGGCATAGCGGTCCGGCGCAAAGAACGTCCAGTGATGGGCCGCCGCGGTCAGCCGCGCCAGCTCGTCGGGGTTCAGCCAATAGTCGGTGCGGGTGACCAGCAGCGGCGCCGCGGAAAACCGCATTCCCAGGGACAGGTTGGTGCGCGGCGCAAAGACAATCGCCAGCTCATGACTCAACTGCCAGTACCTGTCCGCCGTGGGGCGTACCTGCGTGCCGTAACCACGGAAAGTCCCGGCGATGCGCTGGCGCAGTACCAGCCAGCGCCCTTCGACCGTCCGCGCCAGCACCCACTCCGAGATCCCGCTGTCGGGCATTTCCCTGATCTGGCCATCGATCCACTGGGGAATCTGGTGCCGGTCGGGATCGAAGTCGTTCGACCACAGGCTGATCGCGGATACCAGGCGGTGCTGCTCCAGTTCGACTTCGCCGGCCTCGGGCATGGCCTGCCAATAACGCAGCCGCGGATCCTGCGCGGCACAGCGTCGATTCCAGGCCACCCAACCGCCGACCAGCAGCAGCGTGCTGGTCACCAGCCCCGCGACGATCACCGGCCAATGCCGGGCAGGATCGAAATCAGGCGCCAGCAGCCATTGATAGAGCGACAGGACAATCCACAGGAGCAGCGCCGGCAACCAGGTCCCGATGACCAGCGGCAGGATCAGCCACTCCAGCCAGCCGCTGGTGTGAACGCGCGCCTGATAACGCGCCCAGGCCTGCTCCTGCGGCAGCATCGGCGACGGATCGCGGGCGATGATCCGGGCGTCAGGCGTGTGGAAGCGCAGGTAAAGCTCATGTTCGTTGACGGGCATAGCGAATGGCGGTCCTTGCCCGGGCTCGCATCACGCAAGCCGTCACGGGGTGGGCGGCAACGGTAGCACAGGCGCCCGGCCGGTTTTCTTGCGCAGCCTAGGAACAGGCCTCGACCACCCACCTCACCTTTTCCAGCGCACCGCGCAACGCGCCCAGTTCCACCGACCCCAGGGCCAGGCGCAGGGCATGGGGCACATGGGCGGAAATGGCAAAGGGCTCGGCGGTCGAGACCGAAACGTTCCGGTCCAGCAACTCGCGGGTGATATGGTCCGCCCGCGCCTCCTCGGACAACGGCAGCCAGAGGAAATAGGACGTGGGATGAGTGATACAGGGCAACCCCGCCAGCACCTGTGCCGCCAGTGCCTGTCGGGACCGGGCGTCCTCGCGCTTTTCGGCCTCCAGGCGCATGACCGTGCCATCGTCGAGCCAGGCACAGGCCAGGGCCGTCATCACGCCCGGGGTATTCCAGGTGGTTGCCCGGATCGTTCGCTGCAAGGTCGCCACCCTGTCCGGCGGCGCCACGACAAAACCCACCCGCAAGCCGGTGGCGATATTCTTCGAAAAACCGGAGACATAGACCGTCCGTTCGGGGGCCAACTCGATCAACGGCGCCGGAGGATCCTCGGCCAGGAAGGCATAGGCGGCATCCTCGATCACCAGCAGGTCGTGCCGGCGGGCAATCGCCACCAAGTGCTCGCGCTGCCCCCTGTCCAGCACCCAGCCCAGCGGATTGTGCAACGTCGGCATGGTGTACAGCGCCCGCACGCGTCGCCCCTGGCAAAGGCGATCCAGGGCCTCCAGGTCGGGGCCATGATCGAGCACCGGAATCGGCAGGATCTCCAGGTGCAGGGCCTCGGCCAGCACCTTGAAGCCGGAATAGGTCAGCGCATCGGCGGCAATCACCTCGCCGGGCTGCAGCAGCGCCATCATCGTCACCGCCAGGCCATGCTGGGCACCGCTGACCAGCAGCACCTGCTCGGCCGTCACCGCCAGCCCGCGCACCTGCAGGTGGCGGGCCACCGAGGCACGTTCATGCTGGCGCCCGGCATGGGGCTGATAGCGCAACAGGGACTCCAGGTCGCCCGACAGCGCGAGTTGCCGCAACGCATTGCGCAGCAGTTCCGACTGGCCCGGCAGCGCCGGGTAGTTGAAGTTGAGGTCCGCCACGCCCACGGCGATTTCCGGCTGGTCGATGCCCTGCCCCGGTGGCAGCGACGTTTCCCTGACGAAGGTGCCGCGCCCCGTCTCGCCACTGACCAGCCCCATGGCTTCCAGCTCGCCATAGACCCGGCTGGCCGTCACCAGCGCCAGCCCGTGGCTCGCGGCCAGCTGGCGATGAGGTGGCAGACGCGTACCCGGTGACAGGCGCCCGGAGCGGATATCCGCCGCCAGGCTGTCCACCAGCGATTTGTAGCGTGAGCGTGGCATAGCGAATGTATCCATGACAATTTTTTGATTGTCATGATATTCAACCCTAGGATGCCTTTTGTGCAACCCCTGATGCGGTGGCGCAACCCCTCCCAGGCCAACCGTACGGAGCAAGCCCTGAATGGAACAGACATCGAACCTGCAAAACCCGCCGACCAGCAAACCCGCCAGCGGGTGGCTCAACGGCTTTATCGGCGTGCTGATCTTCAGTGGCTCGCTGCCCACCACACGACTGGCGGTGCTGGAGTTCAGTCCGGTATTCCTCACGGTGGCCCGGGCCAGCATCGCCGGGCTGGTGGCCCTGGGCATGCTGTGGCTGTTCCGGGAGCGGCGCCCTGCCCGCGGTCAATGGCTGTCGCTGGGGATCGTCGCCCTGGGGGTGGTCCTCGGATTCCCGCTGTTGACCGCCCTGGCCTTGCAGTATGTGACCTCGGCCCACTCCATTGTCTTCGTCGGCCTGCTGCCACTGGCTACCGCCGCCTTTGGCGTGTTGCGCGGAGGCGAGCGGCCACGCCCGGTATTCTGGTTGTTCTCGGTCCTGGGCAGCCTGCTGGTGGTGGGTTATGCCCTGTCTCAGGGGCTCAGCGCGGCGCCGGCCGGTGATCTGCTGATGTTGCTGGCGATTCTGGTCTGCGGCCTGGGTTATGCCGAAGGTGCCAAGCTCTCGCGGACCCTCGGCGGCTGGCAGGTGATCTGCTGGGCGCTGGTGCTGTCACTGCCGGTAATGCTGCCACTGACATGGCTGATCGCCCCGCCGTCGTTCTCGGGCATCACCCCGGCGGCGTGGGCCAGCCTGGCCTACGTCTCGCTGTTCAGCATGCTGATCGGCTTCGTGTTCTGGTATCGCGGCCTGGCCCAGGGCGGCATTGCCGCGGTCGGCCAGTTGCAACTGCTGCAACCCTTCTTCGGCCTGGCACTGGCCGCCACCCTGCTGCATGAGCAGGTCAGCCTGGGCATGCTGGCGGTGACCGTGGCGGTGATCCTGTGCGTGGCAGGGGCGAAGAAGTTTTCCAGGTAGGGAATCAGGGTCCGGCGCCAGTCGCCGGATCTCGCTCTCGGTACAATGGAACCTCCCGTATCGTCCAGCCCACCTATCCATGTAGGCCGATAACTACAGAGATATCCCACACTTATTCAAACAGCAAGCCAGGATGATTTTCATTATTTCCAAATAACAAAAAACCTATCCGTTCGGCCAGTTATTAGCCTCTGCAAAATCATATTAAATATCTACTTACAAAAGTAGCGACCCAGCTTATCCATATAAACATCGCTTCTTTTGTACCCCCACACAGATGAACTCATCCGGCGTGCCCCGCACCGCCGCACTGTCAGGAGTAGATATGAACATCATCAATACCAATGGCGCCTTGCCTTTATCCGGGTACAACCCTTATACCCATACAGCAAAAACCTCCCGGTCGGCCCAGCAGGATACGTTTTCAATCGGCGAACTCACGGATACGCAAAACAAGACGGACAAGGTCAGTCTCAGCACTGCCGGTATCCAGGCATCAGATGATGCCGTGGATCCGCCGATTCCCGAGGGCGGAATGCCGAACTGGCTGGGTGAGTTTTACTACGACCTTACAAGCATATCCTGGATTGGATGCCCGGCCACTTATGTACCCCCTGAAAACCAGAAGTTTTCAAACCTATCATCTGGTGAAACAATTGAGTTCTTCTCTTTGCTGGACACAAAAATTCGTAACACCTACGAAAAGCATGGCCTTATGGACGAGAAAAGCAGAAACAAGGCAATCAATTCAAAAATTGAAAACGAGAAGCTGCATCAGACATTCCTGGAAGAACTGAAATCCGATCCTCAGATGTTCGCGCTTGTGAACAAGCTCGGAATTTCTCTTTCCTGAAAATACAGCCTATGCCTTCAGAAGCCACAGGTAGCCAACATCCCCTTGGCATTCCCGCCAGACACTACCTTTCGCCGGAAACCGATACCGTCAGGGTCCTGCAAGGGCTATCCCGACTCTGACCGGAACAGCGCTCGATCATGCCAGCGCCGGGCGATCCAGATTCACCCACTCCTGCACCGCAGGCCGCTGCCATTGGCGTTGCGCATAGGCCGCCAGGGCCGGCGGCAGCGGATCGCCATTGAGCAACAGGCGGTTGAGCATCAGCGCCAGATCGACGTCGACAATCGACCATTGACCGAACAGATACTCACGACCATCGCCCAGCAGGGCCTGTGCGGCGTCGATCAGCTTGTCCGCGGCGCCCTCGCCGGCGGCCGACAACGGGCCATAACTCTGGCCATAGAAGACCACCAGGGTCGAGCGCTCCTGACGCAGCGCCAGCAGGTCGCTGCGCAACCAGGCCTGGATCTGCCGGGCCCGCGCGCGTTGCCGGGGCTCCCGTGGATAAAGCGGGGCCTGGGGGAAAACGTCCTCCAGGTACTCGGTGATCGCCGAAGACTCGGACAGGGCAAAGTCGTCCAGCACCAGAGTCGGCACGCGCCGGGTCAGGGACAACCGGGCATAACCCGCGGCCTGCTGCTCCGAGGAATCCAGGTCCAGCGGGTGCAGATCGAAGTCGATAGCCTTTTCGCGCAGGGCCACAAATACCGAGAGGGCATAGGGACTGGTGAATTGAGTATCAACGTAAAGGCACGCACGGGCATCGTTCATGGCAAACTCTCCTCTGGATGTGGGTATCACGCTACGAGATCCGCCCAGATAAGGAAAATCATGGATTTTCATGGGTGTATTCCCGAGCGGAATACCTGCCGGTCGGCTAAGGTTAAAAGCCGCTGCTCCAGGCTCGTTCTCCTGAAGAGCGAATGTTCCAGAATCTGAAACTCATGGATGAAATGATGAACGCACAACTGCTGTTCCCCCATATTGGCAAGGTCATTGCCAGCACAGGCAGTCGCAGTTTCCCACGGATGTTGCACGACCTGATCCTCACCCAGTTGTCCGTGGATGCCACGCATATCCGCAAGGTGCAGGCGGACTCGGAGTTCCCCGCCTCGTCGAGAAACGCCGATAACGAGGTGATCGGGCGTACCGACCTGCTCACCGCCGCCTCCAGTGGCAAGGAGTCGGCCTTGCACCTGACCCGGCGCAAGGACGACTACAGCTACATGATTTCCGTGTATCGCTCGAACCAGTCACAACGCTTTTCCGCCCGGGAACGCAGCATCCTGCAGGACTTCTCTCCCGTACTGCTGCCCATGGTGGAAAAGCACATCAGCGCCCTGCAACCCCTGGTCGCCGCGCCGGACGAGCAACCCGGGCCGCAGGAGAACCTGGAAAGCCAGGGGTTACAGACCTTGCGCCTGCGTTTCGCCGATCGCCTGTCACAATCGGGGCTGACCCTGTCGAATCGCGAAATGGAAGTCTGTGTCGGCCTGCTCGCCGGGCGCACTGCCCCCGAGCTGGCCGAACGGTTCCAGTTGAAGGTCAATACCGTCGAGAGCTACCTCAAGCGCGCGGCGATCAAGATGGGCATCAGCGGGCGGCATTCACTGATGCGCTGGATGTATGCCTCGGAAGAAATGTCCGCCACGGCGGGACCGTTCAACGTCGTCTAGCGCCACCGCCCTTGTAGGAGCCGGCAAGCCGGCTCCTACAACAGGCCTTGGGGCCGTCCACTGATCGATCGAGACGGATTCGCTCAGTCCCGCGCCAACGCTTCGATCGGGTCCAGCCGGGAAGCGTTGCGCGCCGGGACAAAGCCGAAGACGATACCGATCAGGGTCGAACAGATAAACGCGGTAATGATCGCGCCTATCGAGAACACCATCTGCCACTCCTTGATAAACAGCGAAAACAGGTAACCGATACCGAAGGACAGGGAAATGCCGATCGCCCCGCCAAGCAGGCAGACCATCACCGCTTCCACCAGGAACTGCTGGCGGATATCCGACTGGCGCGCCCCCACCGCCATGCGAATACCGATCTCGCGGGTCCGTTCGGTCACCGAAACCAACATGATATTCATCACGCCGATGCCACCGACCACCAGCGAGATCACCGCGATCAACGACAGCAGCAACGCCAGCGAACGGCTGGTCTTCTGCACCGTCTGCATGATGCTGTCGAGGTTGTTGGTGAAAAAGTCCTTGGTGCCGTGACGCTGCAGCATCAGCTTGACCACATTGTCTTCCACCACCTTGCTCGGCTGCCCGTCCTTGATCCGCACCGTGATGCTGTCCAGGTGACGTTGCCCGAGCAGGCGCCCCGCCGCCGTTTCATACGGGACCCAGACGTTCAGCAGCTTGCTGGCGGCAAAGAGGTTCTTGCTGTCGGCCGTCACGCCGATCACCGTGCACGGCAGGTTGCCCACCAGGATCACCTGGCCCAGGGGGTCGACCGTGGGCCCGAACAGGCGTAGCCGGGTGTTGTGGTCGATCACCACCACCTGGGCCTGGCGCCGGGCATCATGCTCGCTGAAGGGTATGCCCGCCTCCATCCTGATGCCGCGTACCTGGAAATAACGGTCGCTGACGCCGTTGACCTGGGCATTGACGTCGACGTTGCCATGGCGCAGCAACAGATTGCGCCCGACCACCGGGGTCGCGCTGTCGACGTAGTACAGCTGGCTCAGGGCCTGGACATCGGCCGGCACCAGGGTCTCGATGCTGTTGGCCCGGCTGTCGCCGAAACTGCTGCCCGGATAGATGTCGATGGTGTTGCTGCCAATGGCCTGGATGTCCTTGAGCACATAGCGCTTGGCGCCCTCGCCGATGGCCGAGATCGACACCACCGAGGTGATGCCGATGACAATGCCGAGCATGGTCAACAGAGTGCGCATGCGGTGGGAGATCAGCGCCACCCAGGCCATGTTGAAGGCCTCCTTGAACAAGCCCAGGCTGGCCACCAGCCGGCGTGCGCCACGGGACGCCAGGCTGGCCGGCTCGACCTGCGGCGGCGCGCCCACCGCCCGTTCGTTGGCGCGATCACTGACGATCTCGCCATCGCGCACTTCGATGATCCGCTCGGCATTGGCGGCCACCTTGGCATCGTGGGTGACGATGATCACCGTGTGACCGGCGGCATGCAGCTCCAGCAGGATCTGCATCACCTCCTTGCCGCTGTGGGTATCGAGGGCCCCGGTGGGTTCGTCGGCGAGGATCACCTCGCCGCCGTTCATCAGCGCCCGGGCAATGCTCACCCGTTGTTGCTGGCCGCCGGAAAGCTGGTTCGGCCGATGGCTCAGGTGCCCCGCCAGGCCGAGGCGATCGAGCAGCTCGCGGGCCCGCCCATGGCGCTTGGATTCGCCAGTGCCGGCATAGATCGCCGGCATCTCGACGTTGTGCAGCGCGCTCAGGTGCGGCAGCAGGTGGTAGCGCTGGAAGATGAAGCCGAAGTAGTCGCGCCGCAGTTCGGCCAACTCTTCGTTGCCCAGGTCGCGGGTTTCGCGGCCATTGATCCGATAGCTGCCGGCAGTGGCGTAGTCGAGGCAACCGAGGATATTCATCAGCGTCGATTTGCCCGAGCCCGAGGCGCCGGTGATCGCCACCATTTCCCCGGCCTCGATGCTCAGGTCGATGTTCCCGAGCGCAGTGAATTCGCGCTCCCCGGCCGTGAAGCGACGGGTGATGCCCTTGAGTTCCAGCAGTGGCTGCGTCATCGTCAGGCCCCCGCCACGGCAGGCGTCGCTTCGCCGATCACCACCCGATCACCCTCCTGCAGGCCATCCTTGATCTGTACCTTGACGTTGTTGTTGATTCCCGTGTGCACGTTGCGCACCAGAGCCATGCCCCTGGCGTCGAGCACCCGCACCGGGAAACTGCCGTCGGGGTTGCGTGCCCCGAGGGCGGCCACCGGTACGCTCAGGGCGTCCCTGGCGGTATCGAGGACGATGCGCACCTGGGCGGTCATGGCGATGCGCAGGCGGTGGTCGGGGTTGGGCACATCGAACAGCGCGTTGTAGAACACCGCCGTGTTCTGTTTCGGGGCGCCGGCGGTCTGGGTTTCCAGGAAGTTCTGCGGCGCCGGCTCAGTGCCGCGCAGCTTGGCGTAGTAGCGTTTGTCCGCTTCGCCGAGAATGGTGAAATACACCTCCTGGCCGGGGCTGATATGAATCACGTCGGCCTCCGAGACCTGGGCCTTGACGGTCATGGTGTCCAGGTCCGCCAGCTTGAGCAGGATCGGCGCCAGCTGGTTGGCGATCACGGTCTGGCCCTCCTGGGTGACGACGCCCACCACGTCGCCGTCGATCGGCGCGACGATGCGGGTATAGGCCAGGTTGACCTTGGCCGTGTCGATCTGGATATGCGCGCTCTTGATCTGCGCATCGAGGGACAACAGGTTGGCGCGCTGCACCTCGTAGTTGGACTCGGCCGTCTCGAAATCCTGCTGGGAGATCGCCGCATCCGTCTGCAAGCCCAGGTAACGCTCGTAAACCGCCTTGGTCTGCTTGAGCTGGGCCTGGGTCGAGCGGCGTTGCGCCTGCAGGTTTTCCTCGTCGACCTGGGCCTTGCGCAGGGTGTTCTGCAGCACCAGCGGATCGATTTCCGCCAGCCACTGGCCTTTCCTGACCTTGTCGCCGACCTTGACCTTGAGCGACTTCAACTGCCCGGAGACCTGGGCGCCGACATCCACCTGCCTGATGCCCTCCAGCAGGCCGGTGGCCAGGACGGCGTTCTCGATATCACCGCGCTCGACCGTGGCGGTCAGGTACTGCGGCGGTTCGGCGGGCGCCTTCACCGCGTAGACAATCAAGCTGGCGACCGCCACCAGCAACACACCCAGACCCATCTTGCGAAACTTCGACTTTTCCATAAGTAACCATCAATGCGTTGAGGGTGAGCCCGGCCGCTGGCCGGGCCCCACTGTAAAAAGAGCCCTTGAAAACACCCGGAACCCGCAGGACCCCGGCCAGTCCCTCATGAAACCCCTTCCCCCAGCGCCACCCCCTCCAGCCACCAGGCCGCCAGGTGGGAGACATCCGGCGCCTTGAGCAGGCTGAAATGGTTGCCCGGCCCATACCAGGTCCGTAGCTCACCGACATGCTGGCTCCAGCCGCGGATCATCGCCTCCTGCTCACGCTGGTTGCCGACGCTGTCGAGGGTCGGGTCCTGCGCCAGCACCAGGCGGGCCACTCCCCGGTAGCGCTGCTGCGGTCGATAGAGGGTGCGCAAGGCGGTGGAGAAGGTGCGGGCCGGGCCGTGCATCGCCTCCTTCGCCGAGCGTGCCGACAGCAGGCCGACCCGCACCATGCCCGCCTGCAACTGCTCGAGCTGCACCGTATCGTCCAGCGCGGCAAAGGCCACGGGGTCGATGCCCAGCGACTTGCCCGAGGCCAGTTGCATGGCCTCGATCAGCCGTTGCAGGGCTGCGGTGGTGGTGTAGGGTCGGCCGACCACGCCGGTACCGCCAGGCGGCTCGCTGTCAATCAACGTCAGTGACGCCACCTCGCGCCCGGCGGCCTGCAGGCAGACCGCCATTTCAAAGGCGACCCAGCCGCCAAAGGAGTGGCCAATCAGGTGCAACGGCCCGTGCGGATGGCTCTGCTCGATGGCCTGCAGGTAATGCCGCGCCGCGCTTTCGACCCGGCTGTGAGGTGCCCCGGCACCGTCCAGGCCCCGAGGCTGCAGGCCGATCAGCGGCCAGTCCGCGCCCAGCGCGTCGGTCAGGCCGATAAACCCGGTGACACTGTCCCCGGCCCCCGGCACGCAGAAGATCGGCGTCCGTCCCGCCCGCCCGGTCTGGATCGTCAACAACGGCTGGTGTGGCACCGCGCGGGTCGCGGTGCCGGCAGCCACGGCCATCGTCGCAGCAATCGTGCGGCCCAGCTCACGGACATGCGGCGCCTGCATCATGCTCATATGGTCCCCCGACACCTCGATGCGCCGCAGGCGTTCGGCGGGCAGCACCTCGGCCCAGCCATGGGATTCGCTGCGCCGGGACAGTTCGGTCGGACGCTCGCGGGCGCTGAACAAGTGCACCGGCAGGTCGATCGGATGCAAGCGGTAATGGGCCAGAGCGTGACCGTGGGCCACTTCCCGATCCAGCACCGGCCACAGCTCTGCCACGCTGGCATCGGCCAGCGCCTGCGGCAGCAATTGCTGCTGCCGGCAATGTTCGAGCAGGTCGTCGAAGTCGATTGCCTCGCAGCCCTGCTCCAGTACCGCCAGTTGCTCCAGTACCTGCCGGTTACCCCCGACCGTCGCCAGGGCCGTGCATTGCAGCAGCAGATGGCGTTTATGGGCATGCTCATCGGACCAGCGCGCCTTGCCCTGGTCGGTCAGGCGCGGCACATAGGTATCGATCAGGCCGAGGAACGCCACGACCTGGTCCTGCCCCAGCAACTGCTGGGCGATCTCGTAGGCCAGCACCCCACCGAACGACCAGCCGGCCAGGCGATACGGGCCCTCGGGCTGCACCGTCCGGATCACCTCCAGCAGGCGCGACGCCAGGCACTCCAGGGTGTCCAGGCGCGGTTGCCCCGGTGCCACGCCGGGCAGGCCGTAGATCGGGAAATCACCCTCCAGGTGCTGGCCCAGCGCCGGGAAGTACAAATCAGCGCCGCTGAATTCATGCACCAGGAACAAGGGTGGCTGGCTCCCCGTGCTGCGCACCACGACCCACGGTTCCACGCGCTCGGGCAGTGGCGAGCGCTGCTCGAGCAAGGTGGCCAGCGATTCGACACTGGCATGCTGGAACAGCTCGGCCAGGGTCACCGGCAGGCCGGCCTGCTCCAGCAGGTTGACCAGCCGTACGGCCAGCAGCGAGTGCCCGCCCAGCTCGAAGAAGCTGTCGTGACGGCCCACCCGTTCCAGCTTCAGCACCTCGGCCCACAACCCGGCCAGGGTGCTTTCCAGGGCATTGGCGGGGGCCTCGTAGACCCGACCGATCCAGGCCTGCGGCGTCGGCACCGGCAAGGCCTTGCGGTCCCGCTTGCCGTTGGCGGTCAGCGGCAGCGCGGCCAGTTGCACATAGGCCGAGGGCACCATGTACTCCGGCAGATGGCCCTGCAGATGGGCGCGCAGCTCGCCGATCGTCGGTGCCGGCGAAGGCTCCTGCGCGGTGTAGTAGGCCACCAGGCACTTGTCGCCCGGCGCGTCCTCGCGCAGCAGCACCCAGGTGTCCCGGACCCCGGCACACGTCGCCAGGCAGGTCTCGATTTCGCCCAGTTCGATACGGAAGCCGCGCAGTTTCACCTGGTCGTCGTTGCGACCGATACACTCCAGTTGCCCTTGTGCCGACCACCGCCCGAGGTCGCCGGTGCGGTACATCAGGCGGTCCGGTTGTGGGTTGAACGGGTCGGCGAGGAACTTCTCGGCCGTCAGTCCCGGACGGTTCAGATACCCCTTGGCCACCCCCTCGCCACCGATATAGATCTCCCCCGTCACGCCCACCGGCACCGGTTGCTGGCGGGCATCGAGCACATAGACGCGGGTGTTGGAGATCGGCCCGCCGATGGACACGCTCTGGGCATCCGCAGACAGCGCCTTGACCTCCAGCGTGGTGGCGTAGGTGGTGGTTTCGGTCGGTCCGTAGCAATGCACCAGGCGCAACGCCGGGGCCTGGGCCAGCAGGCGACGGAAGACCGCCGGATCGGCCCGCTCGCCACCACAGAGGAGAATCCGCAGCCCGGCCAGGGCCTCGGGAATCATCTGCACATACTGGTTGAACAGCGCCGTGGTGACGAACAGGATGCTCGCCCCACCGGCACTCAGGGCCTGGCCGAAAGCGCTCGGATCGAGCAGGGTCTGGTGATCGATCACCAGCACCTGCCCGCCATTGAGCCACGCGCCCCAGACATCCATGGTGCTGGCATCGAACGCCGGGTTCGAGGCGAAGACCACGCGGTCGTGCTCGTTGAAGTCGGCATAACCGTTGTTGATCACCAGCCGGCTGATCGCCCGATGGGGTACCCGCACGCCCTTGGGGGTGCCGGTGGAACCGGAGGTGTACATGATATAGGCCACCGCCTCGGACGATTGCGCGATGTCCGGGTTGTCCTCGGACATGCCTTCCAGCACCAGGGTATCGAGCTCGATCCGCGCCGACGGATGCGCCAGCGTACACCCGCCATGGGTCAGCAGCGCCACCGCACGGCTGTCCTCGAGCATGAACAGCTGGCGCTCGGCCGGCGCCTGGATATCCAGCGGCACATAGGTCGCCGCGCACTTGCTGATGGCCAGCTGGCTGACCAGCAGGTCCAGCGAACGCGCCAGCAGGATCGCCACCGTGTCACCCGGTTGCACACCCTGGGCGATCAGATAATGCGCCAGGCGGTTGGCCCGGGCATTCAGTTCGCCATAGGCGACGACCTGTGCCCCGTGCACCGCTGCCACCGCGTCGGGACGGGCAGCCGCCCGGGCTTCGAACAACGCATGCACGGTGCGCTCGCGGGGGTACTCGCGTTCAGTGGCATTGAACGTCTCCAGCAACTGCCGTCGCTCGCTGTCCGCCAGCACCGCCAGGCTGCCGATGGCCAGTTCGGGCGGCTGTTCCAGGGCGACCAGCAACTGCTCCAGCAGCACATGCATGGCCTCGCACACGCGATGCGCGCCGATACCCGGTGGCGCCATGGCCGACAGCAGGAAGTCCTCGCCCAGGTCATCGACACTCAGGCTCAACCGGTAGTTGCTGCGCTCACGGGCCTTGAGCAGGCGGATGCCCTGCCAGGCCGTGGCTTTCTGCGCGGATGACGGGGTGGCTGCGGCACCGTGGCGATAGTTGAACAAGGCACTGAACAGCGGCGTATTCGGCGCTACGCCGCTGCAGCGCTGGACCAGGGCCAGCGGCGCGTGCTCATGGGCGAGCAACTGGGCCAGGCGCGCATGGGTGGCGAGCAACGCATCGCGCACGCTCTCATCGCCCAGGTCGACCCGCAGCGGCAGGGTATTGATAAACACCCCCAGGGCCCGCTCGGCGCCCTCACCACCTTGCAAGCGACCGAGCAGCACTGTGCCGAAGACCACCTGGTCGCGGCCGGAAAAGGCCCCGAGCACACGGGCAAACGCCAGGTGCATGAGGCTCGCCGCGCTGACACCCAACTGCCGCGCCTGAACCCGCAGGCGTCGACTCAGGTCACGCTCGACCGGACGCTGGCCTTCGTCGACCTCGCTGGCGTCCTCCTGCGTTTCACGCAGATCGAACGGCAAAGTCGGCTCGTCGATATCGCCCAGCATTTCGCGAAAGAATGCCTCGTGTTCCTGCTCATCGCTGCCCAGGCTCGCCTGGGCCACATAGTTGCGATAGGGCACTGCCGGCCCCAGCCGGTCGCCCCGACCCAGCAGGCAGGCCTGCAACTCGTGCTGCAGCACATCCAGGGCCACGTGGTCCATGACCAGGTGATGGAACAGCAACAGGGCGATGATCTCGCCACGGGCCGGGTCCCAGCAGTGCACCAGGCGCATCAGTGGCGCCCGGGTGATATCCAGGCGGTAGTGACGCGGGTCGAAACGCTCCTGCAGGTAGTCCAGGACATCGCCGCACGCGGCATCGGGCAGCAGCGCCTCGATGTCCAGCGGCGCTTCGCGCAACACCACCTGCACCGGCACTTCGAGACCGTCCCAGAGCATCGCGCTGCGCAGGATATCGTTGCGTTGGATCACACGTTGCAGGGCCTCGGCGAACGCTCGCAGGCGAGCCTCGTCGGCAAAGGCAAACTGCGCCTGCAGCACGTACGGATCGCCCTGGGTGGCCGCCAGGTGATGGTAGAGAATACCGGCCTGCAACGGCGCCAGCCCGTAGATATCCTGCACATTGGCGACACCACCGGGAATGCGGGCGACGATGCAATCGATGGCATCCTGGTCCAGATCCACCAGCGGCAGGTCCTGCGGGGTGATCCGCAGGCTGGACGAGGCGATGCGGTTGGCCGGCACCTCAATCTCGCGACCGCCGCCAACAGCCGCCGCGAAGGTCGCCAGCGTCGGTTGCCCGAACAGTACCCGGACATCGGCCGACAAGCCCAGCCGGCGCATGCGCCCGACCAGGTTGACCGCCAGCAGCGAGTGCCCACCCAGTTCGAAGAAGTTGTCATGGCGCCCTACCCGCTCGACCTTGAGCAGTTCGCTCCACAGCCCGGCCATCAGGATTTCGGTGTCGCCCAGCGGCGCCTCGTATTCGCGGCTGGACAACGCCGACGAGTCCGGGGCCGGCAGCGCCTTGCGATCAATCTTGCCGTTGGGGCTCAACGGCAAGGCATCGAGGTGCACGAACAGCGCCGGGACCATATAGTCCGGCAGGTTTTCCAGCAGGTGAACGCGCAGGACCTCGACAGCCAGCGCTTCGCCGGTGTAGTACGCCACCAGGCGCTTGTCCCCTGGCACATCCTCGCGGGCCACGATCACGGCTTCGTCGATGGCTGGATGGCGGACCAGGCGTGCCTGGATTTCGCCCAGCTCGATACGCAGGCCGCGAATCTTCACCTGATCGTCATTGCGCCCCAGGTACTCGATGGCGCCATCCGGCAGGTAGCGCCCAACGTCACCGGTGCGGTACATCCGTGCGTTGTCGAACGGGCTGAACGGATCTTCCAGGAAACGCTCGGCGGTCAGCTCGGGACGATTCAGGTAACCCCGCGCCACCTGCACCCCACCGATATACAGCTCGCCCACCACGCCCATGGGCACCGGTTGCCCTTGCCCATCGAGCAGGTACATCCGCGTATTGGCAATCGGCTTGCCAATCGGTGTGTTGTCCGGGGTCTGGGCCACGGAGCCCGAGCAATCCCAGGCGGTGACATCCACGGCCGCTTCGGTCGGACCGTAGAGGTTATGCAGTCCGGCCTTGGGCAACTGCGTCTTGAAGCGACGTACCACGCTGCCCGGCAAGGCCTCGCCGCTGCAGATCACCCGCTTCACTCCGGCGCACCGGCCCGTGTCGCCATGAGCGAGGAAGACATCGAGCATCGACGGCACGAAGTGCAAAGTGGTGATGTTCTGTGCCTCGATCACCTCGCCCAGGTAGAGCGGGTCCTTGTGCCCCTCGGGACGAGCCATCACCAGGCGTGCGCCAGTGAACAGCGGCCAGAAGAACTCCCAGACCGACACGTCGAAGCTGAACGGGGTTTTCTGCAGCACCGCATCCTGCGCCGTCAGGCCATATTCGTCCTGCATCCACAGCAGGCGGTTGACCACCGCGCCGTGTTCGTTCATCACGCCCTTGGGTTGTCCCGTGGAACCCGAGGTGTAGATCACATAGGCGAGGTGTCGCGCGTTCAGCTCCGATTGGTCGGGACGGGTGACGGGCAGGTCTTGCCAGGCATTGACGTCCATATTGATCACCGGCACGGCCACATCACCCAGCAACTCGCGGGTAGCGCCCTGTACCAGCACCGCCACCGGCGCGCTGTCCTGCAGCATGTAGGCGATCCGCTCCGATGGGTAGGCAGGATCGAGCGGCACATAGGCGCCGCCCGCCTTGAGGATGCCCAGCAGACCGATCACCATGTCCAGGCTGCGCTCGACACAGATTGCCACCCGCGCATCCGGGACGACGCCCTGCCTGCGCAGATGGTGGGCCAGCTGGTTGGCACGCCGGTCCAGTTCGCGATAGGTCAACTGATACTCGCCAGCGATCACCGCCACCGCATCCGGTGTGCGCTCGACCTGCGCTTCGAACATCCCGTGCAAGGTCTGCTCGAGGTGGTAGTCCACCTGCGTGGCATTAAGATCGAACAGCAGATGCTCGCACTCCGCGTCATCGATCAGGCGTACCTGCTCCAACTGCGCCTGGTCATCGGCGACCATGGCCTGCAGGACACGAATGAAGTACCCGGCATAACGCTGAATCGTCGCCTCGTCGAACAATGCCGTGGCGTACTCCAGGGTGCCGCTGATGCCGTCACGCACTTCGCCGAGGCTCAACGACAGGTCGAACTTGGCGAAGTGGCTGGGCTCATTGAGCCCTTCGAGTTTCAGGTTGCCCAGCACCCCTTCGGCCCGTTCGCTGTTCTGCCAGGTCAGCAGGGTCTGGAACAGCGGACTATGGGCGAGGCTGCGCAACGGCCGAGTGATTTCCACCACCTGTTCGAACGGCAGGTCCTGGTGTGCCTGAGCCGCCAGCGTACGTTCGCGCACCTGGGCCAGCAACGCCTCGATATCCGGCGCGGCGGCCACCTCGATGCGCACCGCCAGGGTGTTGACGAACAGCCCGATCAGCGTCTCGACCTCGGCGCTCATGCGGTTGGCCACCGGCGAGCCGATGACCACCTCGTCCTGCCCGGACAGACGGCTCAACAACAGCGCCCAGCCGCTCATCATGGTCATGTACAGCGTGGTGCCATGGCGCTGGCTCAACGCCCGCAGTCCTGCGGTCAGGGCTTCGTCCAGCCAGACTTCAACACTGCTGCCGGAGAAGTCCTGCTGCGCCGGGCGTGCACGATCGGTAGGCAGCATGAGCAAGGCCGGCGCCCCGGCCAGGGCCTGCTGCCAATAGGCGCTCTGGCGCGCCAGCACTTCCCCCTCCAGCCATTGCCGCTGCCAGACGGCAAAGTCGCCGTACTGCACCGCCAGCGGCGGCAGCGGATCGCTTTCGCCACGGCTGAAAGCCGCATAGAGCGCCGCCAGTTCGCGCGTCAGCACGCCCATCGACCAGCCGTCGGAGACGATGTGGTGCAGGGTCAGCAGCAGCACATGGTGATCGTCGCCGAGAATCACCAGGCGCCCACGAATCAGCGCTCCGCGCGCCAGGTCGAACGGTCCCGAGGCTTCGCCCTGGATCAACGCCTCGAGGGCCTGCCAGGCCTGGGGATGGCGGCGCAGATCCTCGATATGCAGCTCCAGCCCGGACCCGACCGGTTCGATCAGCACCTGGGGCACTTCATCATGCTCGACAAAACGGCTGCGCAGGGTTTCGTGACGCGCGACGATCCGCGCCAGCGCCCGTTGCAACGCCACTCCGTCAAGCTGGCCACGCAGGCGCAGGGCGACGGGAATGTTGTAGGCGGTATTGGCGCCCTCGATCTGTGCCAGGAACCACAGGCGCTGCTGGGCGAACGACAGCGGCAGCGGCTGGTCGCGGGGCACCGGCAACAGGGCCGGCAAGGCGCTGTGCCCGGCGGTTTCCAGAACCCGCGCCACGGCCGTCAGCTCGGGATTGGCGAACAGTTCGCCCAGCGACAACTCCCGCTGCAGGTGCAGACGCACCTGCGAGACCATGCGCATGGCCAGCAGCGAGTGGCCGCCCAGTTCGAAGAAATGATCGTGGCGACCGACCCGCTCGACCTGCAGCAACTCGGCCCAGATCCGCGCCAGGGCGGTTTCCAGTTGCCCTTGCGGCGCCAGGTACTCACGGCTGAACAGCGCCTCCCGGTCCGGGCGCGGCAAGGCCTTGCGATCGAGCTTGCCATTGGCCGTCAGCGGCAGTGCCTCCAGCCGAACGAAGGCCGCCGGCACCATGTACTCCGGCAACTGCTCGAGCAGGCGCGCACGCCAGTCGCCCATCGCCAGGGGCTCGGCCCATTCGCGGGCGGTGAAATAGGCGACCAGGCGCACCTGCCCCGGCTCGTCCTCGCGGGCCAGCAGCACCGCTTCCTTGACCCCCGGCAACTGATTCAGGCGGCTCTCGATCTCGCCCGGCTCGATACGCACGCCGCGCACCTTGACCTGGTCGTCATTGCGCCCCAGGTAGTCGAGCGTGCCGTCGGCCAGCCAGCGTGCCAGGTCACCGGTGCGGTACATCCGCGCCTGCGCCGCGTCGCTGAACGGATCGTCGAGGAAACGTTCGGCGCTCAGCTCAGGGCGATTCAGATAACCGCGGGCCACCCCGGCCCCACCGACATACACTTCCCCGGCCACGCCCACCGGCACTGGCCGCTGTTGTTCGTCGAGCAGGTAGACCCGGGCATTGGCGATGGGCTTGCCGATATGCAGGACCTGCCCGGCTTCCAGGCGCCCGGAGGTGGCGACCACCGTGGTCTCGGTCGGCCCGTAGTTGTTGACCAGTGCGAAACGCGGGGGCTGGGCCAACTGCCGCAGGCGGTCGCCACCGATCAGCAGGGTGCGCAGGGTCGGGTGTTCGAGGCCCTGGCCGAAGGCGTATTCGGCGATCGGCGTTGGCAGGAAACTGACGTCCAGGGGCTGGGCGTGCCACCAGTCCAGCAGCGCATCAAGGTTGCCATGGCCGAGGCTGGCCGGTGGCAGATGCAGGGTCGCACCGGCACACAAGGCCGGCCAGACCTCCCAGGCCATGGCATCGAAGCCGAAGCCGGCGACACTGGACGTGTGGCTGCCCTGGTGCAGGTCAAAGGCAGCACAGTGCCAATGCACCAGGTTTTCCAGGGTGTGGTGCTCGACCATCACCCCCTTGGGCAGGCCGGTGGAGCCGGAGGTGTAGATCACATAGGCCAGGTGTTGTGCCGTCAGTTCCTGTACCTGGGGATTGGTTTGGGGCTGGTCCTGCCAGATTGGCCGGTCCAGGTCGATCAGGGGCATGCTGGTGTCGCCAAGCAACGTGCGGGTCGCGCCCTGGGCCAGCACTGCCACCGGGGCGCTGTCCTGCAACAGATAGGCCATCCGCTCCGGTGGATGAGTCGGGTCCAGCGGCACATAGGCGCCGCCCGCCTTGAGGATCGCCAGCAGCCCCAGCATCGTGTCCAGGCGGTTTTCCAGGCAGATCGCCACCCGCGAATCCGGGCGCACGCCCTGCGCCCGCAGGTAATGGGCCAGTTGGTTGGCCTGCCGGTTGAGCTCGCCATAGTCCAGGCGCCGTTCACCCATCTGCAGCGCCACGGCACCCGGCGCAAGTTCGGCCTGCCGCTCGAACAGCCGGTGCACGGTCTGGCCGACCGGGTAATCGGCCCGGTGGGCATTGAAATCGCGCAGCAGGTGCTCGCGTTCGGCGTCGTCGAGCAGGTTGACCTGGCCCAGCGTCGCCTGGTCATTGGCGACCAGTTGCTGCAACACCGAGATGAAGTAGCCGACATAACGCTCGATCGTCGCCGGGTCGAACAGCGCCGTGGCATAGGTCAGGTTGCCGGCCAGGCAGTCCCCGACCTCGCCGAGATTGAGCGCCAGGTCGAACTTGGCGAAGTGCTCGCTCTCGCCCAGGCTTTCCAGTTGCAGGTCGCCCAGGGCGAGCTGCTGCGGCGGCGCGCTCTGCCATGACAGCATGGTCTGGAACAGCGGGCTGTGGGACAGGCTGCGGGCCGGCCGGGCGATTTCCACCACCTGCTCGAACGGCAGGTCCTGGTGCGCCTGGGCCGCCAGTGTCTGCGCCCGGACCTGCGCCAGCAGCGCCTCGACGCTCTGTTCCAGCGCGGTATCGATACGCACCGCCAGGGTATTGACGAACAGCCCCACCAGCCCCTCGATTTCCGCCCGCCCGCGATTGGCCACCGGCGAGCCGATGACCACGTCGGTCTGCCCGCTCAGGCGTCCGAGCAGCAAGGCCCACGCCGCCAGCAGGGTCATGTAGGCGGTGGTGCCATGGCGTTGCCCCAGGGCCTTGAGCCCGGCACTCAGGCGCTCGTCGAGCTGGAAGCCGACGCTGCTGCCGGTGAAATCCTGGCGCGGCGGTCGTGGTCGGTCGGTGGGCAGCGGCAACAACGTCGGCGCACCGGCCAGCGCCTGTTGCCAGTAGGCGCCCTGTTGCTGCAACAACTCGCCGCCCAGCCAGCGGCGTTGCCACACGGCATAGTCGCCGTACTGCACCGCCAACGGCGGCAAGGGGTCATCCTGGCCACGGCGGAAGGCGTCGTACAGCGCCATGGCCTCGCGGGTCAACACGCCCATCGACCAGCCATCGGAGACGATGTGGTGCAGGGTCAGCAGCAGCACATGGTGTTCATCGGCCAGGCGCAGCAAACTGGCGCGAATCAGGGGCCCGCGCTGCAGATCGAAGGGCGCGACCCGCTCGTGACGGATCCGCGCCCGCAGGACCTGCTGTGCTGCGGCGTCCCCACGCAGGTCCTCGACCACCAGGTCGAAGGCCTCGCCGGCCGGTGCGATGTGTACCCGTGGCTCGTCGTCGTGCAGGACAAAATGGCTGCGCAGGACTTCGTGACGCACGACGATACGTGCCAGGGCACGTTGCAACGCCTCGCTGTCCAGGGACCCGCGCAAGCCCAGGCCGATGGGAATATTGTAGGCACCGCCCGCCGTACCCAGTTGGGCCAGGAACCACAGGCGCTGCTGGGCGAAGGACAACGCCAGGCCCTCCTCGCGCGGCACCGCGAGGATCGGCGGCAAATGGCTGCGCCCGGCCCGGGCCACGGCGGCGGCCACCGCCAGCAACTCGCCATTGGCAAACAGTTCGCCCAGTGCCAGCTCCACGCCCAGGCGCTGGCGCACCTGCGACACCATGCGCATGGCCAGCAGCGAGTGGCCGCCCAGTTCGAAGAAGTGATCGTGGCGCCCCACCCGCTCGACGTGCAGCACCTCGCTCCAGATCTGCGCCAGGGTCGTTTCGATCGCGCCCTGCGGCGCCTGGTATTCACGGGTGAACAGCGCCTCCAGTTCGGGCCTTGGCAGTGCCTTGCGGTCCAGCTTGCCGTTGGCGGTCAGCGGCAGCGCCGCCAACTTCACATAGGCCGCAGGCACCATGTAGTCGGGCAAGTGGGCTTGCAGCCAGGCACGCAACTGCGCCATTTCCAGCGGCGCGACCTGCTCCTGCTCGATAAAATAGGCCACCAGCCGTGGCTGTCCCGGTTGATCCTCGCGGGCCAGGACCACGGTTTCCTTGATGCCCGGCAACTGGTTGAGACGGCTCTCGATCTCGCCCAGCTCGATGCGCACGCCACGAATCTTCACCTGGTCGTCGTTGCGCCCCAGGTATTCGACAGTGCCGTCCGGCAACCAGCGCGCCAGGTCGCCGGTGCGGTACATGCGCGCCTGCGGCGCACGGCTGAACGGGTCGTCGAGGAAGCGTTCGGCGGTCAGCTCGGGACGGTTCAGGTAACCCCGCGCGACGCCGGCACCGCCCACATACAGTTCCCCCGCCACGCCCAGCGGCACCGGGCGCTGCTGTTCGTCCAGCAGGTAGATCCGTGCATTGGCCATCGGCTTGCCGATATGCAGCAGCTGCCCGGCCTCGACCCGGCCCGAGGTGGCGACCACCGTGGCTTCGGTCGGGCCGTAGTTGTTGATCACCTCGAACGACGGGTTCCTGGCGAAATGGCGCAGGCGGTCGCCGCCGATCAGCAGCGTGCGCAGGGTCGGGTGGTCGAGGTGCTGGCTGAACGCATGCTCGGCCACCGGGGTCGGCAGGAAACTCACGTCCAGCGGCTGGGCGCGCCACCAGTCCAGCAGTGCGTCGATATCCTCGCTGCCCTCGACGGGTGCCGGCAGGTGCAGCGTCGCTCCGGCGCACAGGGCCGGCCAGACTTCCCAGGCCATCGCATCGAAGCCGAAGCCGGCGACGCTGGAGGTGTGCCGGCCCTGGCGCAGGTCGAAGGCCGTGCAATGCCAGTCCACCAGGTTGCACAGGGTCTGGTGCTCGACCATCACCCCCTTGGGCAACCCAGTGGAGCCCGAGGTGTAGATCACGTAGGCCAGGTGTCGCGGCGTCACCTCGGGGCGCTGCCCGTGGGCAACGGCGTGCTCCTGCCAGAACGGCTTGTCGAGGTTGATCACCGGCACCGAAAGGCTCGGCAGGCGCGCCAGCAGGTTGTCCTGGGTCAGCACCGCCACCGGCGCGCAGTCGTCGAGCAGGTAACGCAGGCGCTCGGCCGGATGGGCCGGGTCGATGGGCACGTAACCAGCGCCGGACTTGAGGATCGCCAGCAGGCCGACCAGGGTATCGAGGCCACGCCGGGCAACGATGGCCACGCGATCGTCGGGTTGCACGCCCGACTCGCACAGATGATGGGCCAGGGTATCGGCCCGGCGATTGAGCTCATCGTAAGTCAGTTGCTGGCCCTGGCACACCGCCGCCAGCGCCTGGGGCTGGGCCAGCGCCTGGGCCTCGACGCGCTGGTGCACCGTGAGGTCCTGAGGGGCATCGGTGGCACTGGCATTGAAGTCCTCCAGCAGCAGGGTCCGTTCGGCCAGGGGCAGGATCGACAACTGCTCCAGGGCCCTTTGGGGCGCCTGCTCCAGGGCCTGCACCAGGTTTTCCAGGGCGGTCCGCAGGTAGGCACAAATACGCCGAGGATCGACCTGGGTACTGGCCAGCAGGGTCAGGCGGAAATCTTCGCCCAGGTCGTCGATGCTCATGGTCAGCGGATAATTGGTGCGTTCCTCGGAACTGAGCGTGCTGATGCCCTGCCAGGCCGACGGGGCGGCGCCCGCGCCAGGTGCCGCCGAATGCCGGTAGTTGAGCAGCGAACTGAACAGTGGCGTCGGTATCGCCACGCCGCTGCAACGCTGGGCCAGGGCCAGTGGCGCATGTTCGTGGCGCAGCAGGGTGGTCAGCCGCGCATGGGTCGCCCTGACCCCGGCTTCGCTCCCCTGCCCATCGATATCCACGCGAAACGGCAAGGTATTGATAAAGATCCCCAGCGCCCGGTCGCCCTCGCCACCGCCCTGCATCCGCCCCATCAGCACGGTGCCGAACACCACGTGGCGCTTGCCCGAGACCTGCCCGAGCACCAGCCCCCAGGCCAGGTGGAACAGGCTGGCGGCACTCACCCCGAGTTGCTTCGCGCGGCTGCGCAGGTTGCGGCTCAGGTGTGGGTCCAGGTCCAGGCTGAACTCCTCGATGGCGGTGCCATCGCCCTGCACATCCTGCAGGCCGAAGGGCAGCGTCGGTTCCTCGATATCGCCGAGCATGTCGCGGAAGAAACGTTCGTGTTCCTCTTCGCGGGTGCCGAGCCGGGCCTGGGCCACGTAGTTGCGAAACGGCACTGCCGGACCCAACTGGCCGCCGAGCCCCATGAGGAAGGCCCGCATTTCATGACGCACCACCTCCAGGGCACTGTGGTCCAGGGCCATATGGTGGAACAGCAGCATGGCCACCCACCGCCCATGGACCTCGTCCCGGGCATGGACAATGCGGATCAGCGGCGCCTGGCCGACATCCAACCGGTAGTGACGACCGTCGAAACGCTCGTGCAACTGCGCGAGCACGTCCCCGTCCGCCGGGTCGAGCGCCACCTCCTGCACCACCAGCGTGGCCTGGCGCCAGACCACCTGCACCGGGCTCTCCAGACCTTCCCAGTGCACGGCGGTACGCAGGATGTCGTGACGATCGATCACCGCCTGCAAGGCCTGGGCAAACGCCTCGAGACGCTGGCGATCCTCGAAGGCGAACTGCGACTGCATCACATAGGGATCGCCCTGCCCCGCGCTGACATGGTGGTAGAGGATGCCCTCCTGCAAGGGCGCCAGCGGGTAGATGTCCTGCACATTGGCCACGCCCCCGGGAACGCTGGCAACGATGCGGTCGATCTGCTCCTGGGTCAGGGTCGCCAGCGGCAGCATGGCCGGGGTGATCCGCGCGACCTGCGCGGTAATGACATTGGCCGGCACCGCGACCTGGCCCGACGCCGTGGCCGAATACTCGCCGCTGCGGATCATCTCGATCAGCAGCACCTTGTGCTCGCGCAGGCGGGCAATCACCTCAGGTTCGGTCAGGGCCTGCTTGTTGCCCTGCACGACCAGTTGATCACCGCGAACGGCCAGTTGGATGTCTTTTGCCTTCAATGTCGCCAGCAGTTCAGTCACGCTCACAGGACGATCTCCATTCTTTCGGTCATTGCGGCGTATCCGGCCAGCGTCGGCTGTTCGAACAACGCCCTCACATCGGCTTCCATGCCTTCCTGGTGCAACCGGCCTATCAGGCTGACGGCGAGCAGCGAGTGCCCACCCAGTTCGAAGAAATTGTCATGCCGCCCAACCCGCTCGACATTGAGCAATTCGCGCCACAACCGCGCCATCAGGATTTCGGTCTCGCCCAGCGGCGCCTCGTATTCGCGGCTGGACAAGGCCGACGAGTCCGGGGCTGGCAGGGCCTTGCGATCGAGCTTGCCGTTGGGGCTCAACGGCAAGGCATCGAGGTGCACGAACACCGCCGGGACCATATAGTCCGGCAGGTTTTCCAGCAGATGGCCGCGCAGGCTGTCGATCTCCTGGCGCTCGGCGGCGGTGTAGTACGCTACCAGGCGCTTGTCCCCTGGCGCGTCTTCACGAGCCACGATCACGGCTTCGTCGATGGCTGGATGGCGGACCAGGCGCGCCTGGATTTCGCCCAGCTCGATACGCAGGCCGCGAATCTTCACCTGATCGTCATTGCGCCCCAGGTACTCGATGGTGCCATCCGCCAGGTAGCGCCCGACATCGCCAGTGCGGTACATCCGTGCGTTGTCGAACGGGCTGAACGGGTCCTTGAGGAAACGTTCGGCCGTCAGTTCCGGGCGATGCAGGTAACCCCGCGCCACCTGCACCCCGCCGATATACAGCTCGCCCACCACGCCCATGGGCACCGGTTGCCCTTGCCCATCGAGCAGGTACATCCGTGTATTGGCAATCGGCTTGCCGATCGGCGTGTTGTCCGGGGTCTGTTCGAGCGGACCGGCGCAATTCCACGCCGTGACATCCACCGCCGCTTCGGTCGGGCCGTAGAGGTTATGCAGTTCGGCTTCGGGCAACTGCGTCTTGAAGCGCCGTACCACGTTGCCCGGCAACGCCTCGCCGCTGCAGATCACCCGCTTCACTCCGGCGCACCGCCCCGTGTCGCCATGAGCGAGGAAGACATCGAGCATCGACGGCACGAAGTGCAAGGTGGTGATGTTCTGTGCCTCGATCACCTCACCCAGGTAGAGCGGGTCCTTGTGCCCCTCGGGACGGGCCATCACCAGGCGTGCACCAGTAAACAGCGGCCAGAAGAACTCCCACACCGACACGTCGAAGCTGAACGGGGTTTTCTGCAACACCGCATCCTGCGCCGTCAGGCCATATTCGTCCTGCATCCACAGCAGGCGGTTGACCACCGCGCCGTGTTCGTTCATCACGCCCTTGGGTTGGCCCGTGGAGCCCGAGGTGTAGATCACATAGGCCAGGTGTCGCGCCGTCAGTCCTGGCACCTGCGGAGCTACGCTCGGCTGTTCCTGCCAAGTGGATGGATCGAGGTCGATCACCGGCACGGCCACATCGCCCAGGAGCCCACGGGTAGCGCCCTGCACCAACACCGCTGCCGGCACGCTGTCCTGCAGCATGTAGGCGATCCGCTCCGCCGGGTAGGCCGGATCGAGCGGCACATAAGCGCCGCCTGCCTTGAGGATGCCCAGCAGACCGATGACCATGTCCAGGCCACGCTCGACACAGATCGCCACCCGCGCATCCGGTTCCACACCCTGCTCGCGCAGATGATGGGCCAGCTGGTTGGCACGCTGATCCAGTTCGCGATAGGTCAGCTGATGTTGGTCTGCGACCACCGCCACGGCATCCGGGGTGCGCTCAACCTGCGCCTCGAACATCCCGTGCAGGGTCTGCTCGAGGTTGTAGTCCACCTGCGTGGCATTGAGATCGAACAGCAGGTGCTCACGCTCCTGCGGCGTCAGCACCGGCAGGCAGTTCAACGCCCGCTCGGGCGCCTGCTCCAGGGCCGCGGCCAAGGATTGCAGGGCATGCTGCATCAGCTCGCAGATACGTTGCGCACCGATCTGCGCCGCTGTCATGGCGGTCAGGCGGAAACCTTCGCCCAGGTCGTCGACGTTCAAGGCCAGCGGATAATTGGTACGCTCCTCGCTGGCCAGGGTCTCGATCCCTTGCAGCTGTTCGCGCACCTGCGCCTCCACCGGAGCGCTGGCGCTGTGGCGATAATTGAGCATCGCGCTGAACAGCGGCACGGGCGCCGCCACCCCGCTGCAGCGCTGGGCCAAGGCCAGCGAGGCGTGCTCGTGACCCAGCAACGCCGTCAGCCGTGCGTGGATCGCCTTGACCCCGACGCGCACGCCGGTCTCGTCGATATCGACCCGCAGCGGCAAGGTGTTGATAAACATCCCCAATGCCCGGTCCGCCCCTGCGCCACCCTGCATGCGGCCCAGCAGCACCGTGCCGAACACCACCGCCTGCTTGCCGCTGGTGGCAGCCAGGACCTGCGCCCAGGCCAGGTGGAACAGGCTCGCGGCGCTGACCCCAAGCATGCGGGCGCGGGCCCGCAACTCGCGACTCAAGGCCGCCGGCAGCAAGTGCCGGACTTCCTCGATGGCGCTGCCATCGCCCTGCACATCCTGCAGGCCGAACGGCAGGGTCGGCTCGTCGATCGCCCCCAGCATCTCGCGGAAGAACGCCTCGTGCTCCTGCTCGCTGATGCCCAGGCGCGCCTGGGCCACGTAGTTGCGGTACGGCACCGGGACGCCCAGGGTATCGGCACGGTCCAGCAGGAAGGTGCACAGCTCCTGGTTGACCACGTCCATCGCCGTGTGGTCCAGCGCCAGGTGATGGAACAGCACCAGCACCACCACTCGCCCACGGTCGGGATCGGTAGCGTAGAACAACTGGATCAACGGCGCCTGGCCGATGTCCAGGCGGTGATGGCGGGCATCGAAACGCGCCTGCAACTGCTCGAGGATGTCACCCTCGGCCGGGTCCAGCAGCACCTCGCGCACCAGCAGCGATGCCTGGCGCATGACCACTTGCAGCGGCCTGGCCAGGCCTTCCCAGAACACCGCCGTGCGCAGGATATCGTGGCGGTCGACCACCTGTTGCAAGGCCCCGGCGAAGCATTGAAAACGCTCCAGGCTGTCGAAGGCCATCTGCGATTGCAGCAGGTACGGGTCGCCCTGCCCGGCACTGATGTGGTGATAGAGAATACCCTCCTGCAACGGCGCCAGCGGGTAGATATCCTGGACATTGGCCGCGCCGCCCGGCACACGGGCGATCACCCGGTCGAGGCTGGCCTGGTCCAGTTCGATCAATGGCAGCAGCTCGGGTGTGAGGTGCGTAGAACCGACAGGGATCAGGTTTTCCGGCACCACGATCTCGCGGCCGCTGCCAATCGCCGCTGCCAGGGCGGCCAGGGTCGGCTGGTTGAACAGCACCCGCACATCGGCGCTCAGGCCGACCTGGCGCATGCGCTCGATCAGGCCCACCGCCAGCAGCGAATGGCCACCCAGTTCGAAGAAGTTGTCGTGACGCCCCACCTGCTCGACCTTGAGCACCTCGGCCCAGATCCGCGCGAGGGTAACTTCGACCGCGCCTTGCGGCGCCTCGAACTCGCGGCTGAGCAAGGCGTCCTGGTCCGGTGCCGGCAGGGCCTTGCGGTCCAGCTTGCCGTTGGCGGTCAGCGGCAGCGCCTCCAGGCAGACATAGGCCGAAGGCACCATATGGTCCGGCAGGCGTGCTTGCAGCCAGGCACGCAGGTCCTCGATATCCAGCGCCCCCTGGGCGGTGAAATAGGCCACCAGGCGCCCGTCGCGCATCAGCACCACGGCCTCGCGCAAGCTTTCATGGCGGGTCAGGGTCGTCTCGATCTCGCCCGGTTCGATACGCATGCCACGGACCTTGAGCTGGTCGTCGTTACGCCCCAGGTAGTCGATATTGCCATCGGGCAACCAGCGCGCCAGGTCACCGGTGCGGTACATCCGCGCGCCCGGCAGGTCGCTGAACGGATCGTCGAGGAAACGCTCGGCGGTCAGGTCCGCACGGTTCAGGTAACCGCGGGCCACGCCGGCACCGCCGACATACAGCTCACCCGCGACACCGACCGGCACCGGACGCTGCTGCGCGTCCAGCAGGTAGACCCTGGCGTTGGCCATCGGCTTGCCGATATGCAACGGCCCGTCGACCGCCATGGGCCCGGAGGTCGCCACCACCGTGGCCTCGGTCGGACCGTAGTTGTTGATCACCGCGAAGCGCTGCGCCCGGTTGAACTGGCGCAGGCGATCACCGCCGATCAGCAGTGTGCGCAGGGTTGGATGCTGCAGGTCCTGGCTGAAGGCGTATTCGGCCACCGGTGTCGGCAGAAAGCCCACCTCCAGCGGTTGCGCCTGCCACCAGTCGAGCAGGCCGGCGATGTCGCCATGGCCGAGATCGGTTGGCGGCAGGTGCAGGGTCGCGCCGCCACACAGCGCCGGCCAGACCTCCCAGGCCATGGCATCGAAACCGAAGCCGGCGACGCTGGCGGTGTGTCCGCCAGGGCGCAGGTCGAAGGCCGCGCAGTGCCAGTGCACCAGGTTTTCCAGGGTCCGGTGCTCGACCATCACGCCCTTGGGCAAACCGGTGGAGCCGGAGGTGTAGATCACATAGGCCAGGTGCGCCGGGAGCAACCCGTCGATCCGGGGACTGGTCACGACTTCGTCATCCCACTGCGGCCGGTCCAGGTCGAGCAGCGGCACTGCCAGCTCGCCAAGCAAGTCGCGGGTGCTTGCATCCAGCAGCACCGCCAACGGTGCGCTGTCATCGAGCAGGTAGCGCAGGCGTTCGACCGGCAGCGCCGGATCGATCGGCACATAGGCGGCGCCGGCCTTGAGAATCGCCAGCAGCCCCACCAGCATGTCCGGCCCGCGCCGGACGCAAATCGCCACGCGAGTGTCCGGCTGCACGCCCAGCTTGAGCAGATGACGGGCCAACCGGTTGGCGTGTCGATCCAGCTCGCGATAGGTCAGTCGCGCCGTGCCCTGGACCACCGCCAGCGCCTCGGGCATGGCCTGCGCACGGGCCTCGAACAGGCCATGCACGGTGTGGCCGCGAGGACAGTCCACGGCACTGGCATTGAAGTCGACCAGCACCTGGCGCCGTTCCGCAGCGGGCAGGATCGACAATTGATCCAGGCTGCGCTCCGGCGCCTGTTCCAGGGCCTGCACCAGTTGTTCCAAAGCCCGCTGCATATAGCCACAGACCCGCTGCGCACCGATCGGCGACAGGGCCAGCACGCTGAGGCCGAAGCCCTCGCCCAGGTCGTCGACACTCAGGGTCAGCGGATAGTTGCTGCGCTCTTCCCCGCCCAGCACCTCGATGCCCTCCCAGACCGCCTTGCCGGGCGAGGTGTCCTCGACCGGCGCACTGTGGCGATAGTTGAGCAAGGCACTGAACAACGGCGACGACTGGCCGACCGCGCTGCAGCGTTGGGCCAGGGCCAGCGAGGCATGCTCGTGACCCAGCAGCGCCGTCAGTTGCGCGTGGGTGGCACGCACACCGGCGCGCACGCCCGTCGCGCCCAGGTCGACCCGCAGCGGCAAGGTATTGATAAACATCCCCAATGCCCGGTCGGCCCCTTCGCCGCCTTGCAGGCGCCCCATCAGCACGGTGCCGAAGACCACTTGATCACGCCCCGACACCTGGCCCAGCACCTGGGCCCAGGCCAGGTGCATCAGGCTGGCGGCGCTCACCCCGAGGGTGCGCACCTGCTTACGCAAACGCCGGCTCAAGGCCTGGTCCAGTGGCTGGCGTGCCTCCTCGATATCCCGTCCGTCGCCCTGCACATCCTGCAGGCCGAAGGGCAAGGTCGGCTCATCGATGTCGCCCAGCCTTTCGCGGAAAAACGCCTCGTGCTGGCGTTCGTCCAGGCCCAGGCGGGCCTGAGCCACGTAGTTGCGATAAGGCATCGCCTCAGCCAGGGCGTGCGCCGGGTCCAGCAGCAAGGCGCGCATCTCCCGTACTACCACCTCCATGGCGGTATGGTCGAGGGCCAGGTGATGGAACTGCAGGATCGCCACCACGCGCTGGTGCAGCGGATCATGGGCATAGACCAGTTGCATCAGCGGCGCCCGGGTAATGTCCAGGCGGTAGTGGCGGGCATTGAAGCGCGCCTGCAACTGCTCCAGCACGTCGCCGTCCGCCGGATCGATGGCCACTTCCAGCACCGGCAGTTCGGCGCTGCGCCGCACCACCTGCACCGGACGCTCCAGGCCCTCCCACAGCACCGCCGTGCGCAGGATATCGTGACGCTCGACAATCTTCTGCAACGCAGCGGCACAGGCCTTCAGGCGCTCCAGGCCGGTGAAGGCCAGGCGCGATTGCAGCAGGTAGGGGTCGCCCTGTTCGGCGCTGAGGTGGTGATAGAGAATCCCCTCCTGCAACGGCGCCAGCGGGTAGATATCCTGCACCTCGTCCGTCCCGCCGGGGATGCGCGAGACGATCAGGTCGATGGCGCGCTGGTCCAGCTCCACCAGGGGCAGCAACTCGGGGGTGATGCGCTGGCAACCGGGCATAATACGGTTGGCCGGCACCTCGATCTCCCGACCGCTGCCGACGGCGGCGGCCAGGGCCATCAGTGTCGGCTGGCTGAACAGCACGCGCACATCGGCACTCAGGCCGGCCTGGCGCATGCGCTCGATCAGCTTGACCGCCAGCAGCGAATGACCGCCCAGCTCGAAGAAGTGATCGTGGCGACCGACCTGCGCGACCTGCAGCACTTCGGCCCAGATCCCTGCCAGGGTGTTTTCCACCGCGCCCTGCGGGGCCTCGAAACCACGGCTGAGCAGCGCGTCCCGGTCCGGCTCCGGCAAGGCCTTGCGGTCCAACTTGCCGTTGGCGGTCAGCGGCAGCGCCTCCAGGCGGACATAGGCCGAAGGCACCATGTAGTCCGGCAAGCGCGCCTGCAGATACTCGCACAGCGCCTGGATCTCCACGGCCTCAGCGGCGCAATAGTAGGCCACCAGGCGCTTGTCGCCCGGCGCCACTTCACGCACCAGGACCGCCGCATCCCGCACCTGCGGGTGCTGGCCGAGGCGGGTCTCGATCTCGCCCGGCTCGATACGGAAACCGCGGATCTTCACTTGCTGGTCGTTGCGGCCCAGGTACTGCAGGGTGCCGTCGCTATTCCAGCAGGCCCGATCACCGCTGCGATACATCAGGCTGCGCGGCTGCGGGTTGAACGGGTCGGCGATAAACGCCGCGGCCGTCAGTTGCGGCCGGTTCAGGTACCCCTTGGCCACACCAGCCCCACCGATGTACAGCTCGCCCGCCACGCCCACCGGCACCGGCTGCTGCCGGGCATCGAGCACGTAGGCACGGGCGTTGCCGATCGGACGCCCGATCGGAATGCTGCCCGCGCCGACCGCGCGGATCTCGAAGGTGGTCGAGAAGGTGGTGGCTTCGGTTGGCCCGTAGCCATTGAGCAGGTGCTGCGGAGCCCCCTCCCGCAGCACCCGTTGGATCACTGCCGGGTCCAGCACATCGCCGCCGACGATCAGGTAGCGCAGTTTGCCGAACGCTTCCAGCAGGCCCTCGGCGTATTGATGGAACAGCCCCGCCGTCATCCACAGGACGCTGACCGCCTGCTCGTGCAGCAGCGCGGCGAATGCCTCGCGGGACAACAGCACATCCTGGTCGACCACCACCACCGCCCCGCCGTTGAGCAGTGGGGCCCAGACTTCCAGGGTACTGGCGTCGAACGCCGGGTTCGAGGCGAAGGCCACGCGGTCGTGCGCGTTGAAGTCGGCATAACCATTGTTGATCACCAACCGGGTGATCGCCCGGTGCGGCACCAGCACGCCCTTCGGTGTACCGGTGGAGCCGGAGGTGTACATGATGTACGCCACCGTCTCCGACAGTTGCGCCAGGGCCGGGTTGTGTTCCGGCTGGCCCTCGAGCGCCAGGCTATCCAGGTCGATACGGCGGGCCGTACAGGCCAGGGTTTCATCGCGATGAGTCAGGAGCGCCACGGCCTGGCTGTCGCGCAGCATGAAATCCTGACGCTCGGCCGGGGCATTGATATCCAGCGGCACGTAGACCGCCGCGCACTTGCTGATCGCCAGTTGGCTGACCAGCAGGTCCAACGAGCGCGGCAGCAGAGTCGCTACCGGGTCACCCGGCCGCACGCCCAACCCCGCCAGATGATGCGCCAGGCGGTTGGCCCGGCGATTGAGCTGGCCGTAGCTGAGGGACTGGCGGCCATGCACGGCCGCCAACGCCTCGGGATGCGCCTGTACCCACTCCTCGAACCGCTCATGCAGGGTCTGCTCGGCAGGATAGTCGCGCCAGGTGGCATTGAAACCCTGCAACAGCTGGTCGCGCTCTTCCTGTGCCAGCACCGACAGTTCATGCAGCGCCGTGGTAGGCGCCTGTTCCAGGGCACCCACCAGGTTCTGCAAGGCACGCTGCATGTAATCGCCGATACGCTGCGGATCGGCTTGCGCCACCGCCTGGATATTCAGCGCGAAGCCTTCGCCCAGGTCGTCGACATTGAGCACCAGCGGGTAGTTGCTGCGCTCGCGGGACTTGAGCAGGTGAATGCCCTCCCACACCGCCAGATTGTCGGTCGTGCCTTGTCCCGCTGCGCTGTGGCGATAATTGAGCAGGCTGCTGAACAGCGGCAGCACCGCCGGTACGCCACTGCAACGTTGCGCAAGCGCCAGTGAGGCATGCTCATGGCCCAGCAGTTGCGAGAGCCGCCCGTGGGTGGCCCGCACCGCCGCCTGTACGCCGATAGCGCCGAGGTCGACCCGCAGTGGCAGGGTATTGATGAACATGCCCAGTGCGCGGTCGGCGCCCTCGCCACCCTGCATCCGGCCCATCAGCACGGTGCCGAACACCACCTCCTCGCGACCCGAGACCTGACCCAGCACCTGGGCCCAGGCCAGGTGCATCAGGCTGGCGCTGCTGACCCCGAGGCGGCGGGACTGCTCGCGCAGGCGTCGGCACAGCGCCGCGTCCAGGTCCTGGCGCAACTCGATGACATGGCTACCATCGCCGCCGACTTCCTGCAGGCCAAAGGCCAGGGTCGGTTCCTCGATATCGCCGAGCATGTCGCGGAAAAACGCTTCGTGTTCCTCGTGACCAGCCCCCAGGCGGACCTGGGCGACATAGTTGCGATACTGCACGGCGGCCGGCAGTTGCCCGCTGTCACCGGCCAGGCTGATGCCCATTTCATGCACCAACACCTCGAGGGCGGTATGGTCCAGCAGGATATGGTGGAACAGCAGGATACCCAGCCAGCGCTCGTTGACCTCGTCGCGGATATAGGCCAGGCGCATCAGTGGCGCCTGCTTGAGGTCCAGGCGATATTGGTGCGGGTCGAAGCGTTCCTGCAGGTATTGCAGGGCCTGGGCATCGTCGGGTGCCGTGTCGATCCGCTCCAGCACCAGCGGTGCCTGGCGCCAGACCACTTGCACCGGTTCATCGAAGCCTTCCCAGAGCACGGCGGTGCGCAGGATGTCATTACGTTCGATCACTGCATCGAGCGCGCGAGCAAAGGCCTCGACCTGCGTCAGGCCGGCAAACGCGAACTGCGCCTGCAGGACATAGGGGTCGCCCTCCTGGGTGGCCAGGTGGTGGTAGAGGATGCCGGCCTGCAACGGCGCAAGCCCGTAGATATCCTGCACATTGGCGACACCACCGGGAACGCTGGCGACGATACGGTCGATGGCAGCCTGGTCAAGGTCCACCAGCGGCAGCAGGTCCGGGGTGATGCGCTTGCAGCCGGGCGTGATGCGGTTGGCCGGGACCACCACCTCGCGCTGCCCACCGATTGTAGCCGCCAGGGACGCCAGGGTCGGCTGGCCGAACAGCACGCGCACATCGGCGCCGAGGCCGGCCTTGCGCATACGCTCGATCAGTTTGACTGCCAGCAGCGAGTGCCCGCCCAGTTCAAAGAAGTTGTCGTGGCGCCCTACCCGTTCGACCTTGAGCAGATTACTCCACAGCCCGGCTATAAGGATTTCGGTCTCGCCCAGCGGCGCCTCGTATTCGCGGCTGGACAACGCCGACGAGTCCGGGGCTGGCAGGGCCTTGCGATCGAGCTTGCCGTTGGGGCTCAGCGGCAAGGCATCGAGATGCACAAACACCGCCGGGACCATATAGTCCGGCAGGCTTTCCAGCAGATGGCCGCGCAGGCTGTCGATCTCCTGGCGCTCGGCGGCGGTGTAGTACGCCAACAGGCGCTTGTCCCCTGGCACATCCTCGCGGGCCACGATCACGGCTTCGTCGATGGCTGGATGGCGGACCAGGCGTGCCTGGATCTCACCCAACTCGATACGCAGGCCGCGAATCTTCACCTGATCGTCGTTGCGGCCCAGGTACTCGATGGTGCCATCCGGCAGGTAGCGCCCGACGTCACCGGTACGGTACATCCGCGCGTTGTCGAGCGGGCTGAACGGGTCCTTGAGGAAACGTTCGGCCGTCAGTTCCGGACGATTCAGGTAACCCCGCGCCACTTGCACCCCACCGATATACAGCTCGCCCACCACGCCCATGGGCACCGGCTGCCCCTGTCCATCGAGCAGGTACATCCGTGTATTGGCAATCGGCTTGCCAATCGGCGTGTTATCCGGGGTCTGTTCGAGCGGACCGGCGCAATTCCACGCCGTGACATCCACCGCCGCCTCGGTCGGGCCGTAGAGGTTATGCAGTTCGGCTTCGGGCAACTGCGTCTTGAAGCGGCGCACCACGCTGCCCGGCAAGGCCTCGCCGCTGCAGATCACCCGCTTCACTCCGGCGCACCGGCCCGTGTCGCCATGAGCGAGGAAGACATCGAGCATCGACGGCACGAAGTGCAAAGTGGTGATGTTCTGTGCCTCGATCACCTCGCCCAGGTAGAGCGGGTCCTTGTGCCCCTCGGGACGAGCCATCACCAGGCGTGCGCCAGTGAACAGCGGCCAGAAGAACTCCCACACCGACACGTCGAAGCTGAACGGGGTTTTCTGCAACACCGCATCCTGCGCCGTCAGGCCATATTCGTCCTGCATCCACAGCAGGCGGTTGACCACCGCGCCGTGTTCGTTCATCACGCCCTTGGGTTGCCCCGTGGAGCCCGAGGTGTAGATCACATAGGCGAGGTGTCGCGCGTTCAGCTCCGACTGATCGGGATTGGTCACGGACAGGTCTTGCCAGGTATTGACGTCCAGGTCGATCACCGGCACGGCCACGTCACCGAGCAACTCGCGGGTGGCGCCTTGCACCAGCACCGCCACCGGCACGCTGTCCTGCAGCATGTAGGCGATCCGCTCCGACGGGTAGGCCGGATCGAGCGGCACATAGGCGCCGCCCGCCTTGAGAATCGCCAACAGGCCGATGACCATGTCCAGGCCGCGCTCGACGCAGATCGCCACCCGCGCATCCGGGCCCACGCCCAGCCCGCGCAGGTGGTGCGCCAGCTGGTTGGCCTGCCGGTTCAGCTCGCGACAGCTCAGCCGATGTTCGCCTGCGACCACCGCCATGGCGTCCGGGGTACGCTCGACCCGGGCCTCGAACATGCCGTGCAGGGTCTGGTCGAGGCTGTAGTCCACCTGCGTCGCGTTGAGGTCGAAGAGCACGTGTTCGCGCTCCTGCGCCGTCAACACCGGCAGGCGGTTCAACGCCCGCTCGGGCGCCTGCTCCAGGGCCTCGACCAGCGACGCCAGCGCGGTGCGCAGGTAATCGCAGATCCGTTGCGCACCAATCCGGGCAACGGTCATGGCGGTAAGGATAAAACCATCGCCCAGGTCGTCGATATTCAAGGCCAGCGGATAGTTGGTGCGCTCCTCGCTGGCCAGGGTGTCGATGCCTTGCCAGGCTTGCACGGCCTCGGGCTGTCGTTGCAGCACGCTGCTGTGGCGGTAGTTGAGCATGGCACTGAACAACGGCAGCGGCGCCGCCACCCCGCTGCAGCGCTGGGCCAGGGCCAGCGAGGCATGCTCATGGCCCAGCAGCGTGGTCAGGCGCCCGTGGATCGCCCTGACGCCGGCGGCCACCGACGTTCCATCGATATCGACCCGCAACGGCAGGGTATTGATAAACATGCCCAGCGCGCGGTCGAGGCCCTCGCTGCCCTGCATGCGGCCCAGCAGGACCGTGCCGAACACCACCGCCTCCTTGCCGCTGGTGGCGGCCAGGACCTGCGCCCAGGCCAGGTGGAACAGGCTCGCGGCACTGACCCCAAGCACCCGCGCCTGGGCCCGCAGGCGCTCGCTCAGGGTGGCCGGCAGGGTCTGCACGACTTCCTCGATGGCATTGCCATCGCCGCGCACGTCTTGCAGGCCGAAGGGCAGCGTCGGTTCGTCGATATCACCGAGCATGTCGCGGAAGAACGCTTCGTGCTCCTGCTCGCTGACGCCCAGGCGGGCCTGGGCCACGTAGTTGCGGTACGGAATCACCGCGCCCGCGGGTTCGGCCTGGCCCAGCAGGCCGGCCTGCATTTCATGGCGCACCACCTCGAGGGCGGCATGGTCCAGCGCCAGGTGATGGAACAGCAGGATCGCCACCGTCCGCTGTTGCGCGGCGTCTAAGGCATGCACCAGGCGGATCAGCGGGGCCTGGGTCAGGTCCATGCGCCAGTGCCGCGCGTCGAAGCGGGCATGCAACTGCTCGAGTACATCGCCGGCTGCCGGATCGCAGGCGACCTGCTCCACCTGCAGTTCGGCCTGGCGCAGCACCACCTGTACCGGGCTGTCCAGGCCCTGCCAGTGCACGGCGGTGCGCAGGATATCGTGGCGTTCGATGACCTTCTGCAAGGCCTCGACAAACGCGCTCAGGCGCTCGGGGCTGGCAAAGGCCATCCGCGATTGCAGCAGGTACGGGTCGCCCTGCTCCGCGCTGAGATGGTGGTAGAGAATCCCCTCCTGCAACGGCGCCAGCGGGTAGATATCCTGGACGTTGGCAGCGCCGCCCGGAATGCGCGCGACGATCTGGTCGAGCGTCGCCTGGTCCAGTTCGATCAGCGACAGCAACTCGGGGGTCAGGCGCTGGCAATCGCCTGGAATCAGGTTGGCCGGAATCCTCACCGTGCGCCCACGCCCCAGGACCTGGGCCAATGCCGCCAGGGTCGGCTGGCTGAACAGCGCGCGCACGTCGGCGCTCAGGCCGGCCTGGCGCATGCGCTCGATCAGCTTGACCGCCAGCAGCGAGTGGCCACCCAGCTCGAAGAAATTATCGTGCCGCCCTACCCGCTCAACCTTGAGCACTTCGGCCCAGATTCGCGCCAGGGCCAGCTCCACCTCACCTTGCGGCGCGACGAACGCGCGGCTGGACAACGCCGCCTGGTCCGGCGCCGGCAAGGCCTTGCGATCCAGCTTGCCGTTGGTGGTCAGCGGGAAACGCTCGAGCAGCACGAACGCACTCGGCACCATGTAGTCCGCCAGGGTCAGCAAGAGTTGGCCGCGCAGGTCCGCCGCCAAGGGTTCGCGGCCGTCATGGGCGATGATATAGGCCACCAGGCGCTGGTCGCCCGGCTCGTCCTCGCGGGCAATGACCACGGCTTCGCGAACGCCGTCACAGGCCGCCAGGCGGGCTTCGATCTCGCCCAGTTCGATACGGAAACCGCGAATCTTCACCTGGTCGTCGTTGCGCCCCAGGTACTCCAGGCTGCCATCGGCCAACCAGCGTCCGAGGTCGCCGGTCTTGTACAAGCGGGCCTCGGCGCGGCCACTGAATGGATCGGCGATAAAACGCTCGGCCGTCAGTTCGGGGCGATTGAGATAACCACGGGCCACCCCCGCGCCGCCGACATAGAGTTCACCGACGACATTGACCGGCACCGGCTCACGGCGCTCGTCGAGCAGGTACAGTTGCAGGTCCGGGATGCGCCGGCCGATCGGGCTCACACCGGACAGTTGTGCATCCGCTGCCATCAGCGCGTGGTAGGTCACATGCACCGTGGTTTCGGTAATGCCGTACATATTGACCAGTTGCGTGCCGGCATTCGCCACGCGCGCGTACCAGGGCTTGAGGATAGTGGGGTCCAGCGCCTCGCCGCCGAAGATCACCTGGCGCAGCGAATGCTTGAGCGGGCTCTGGCCCTGGGCAACGATCAATTGGCGGAACGCGCTGGGCGTCTGGTTGAGGATGGTCACGCCCGCCGTGCACAGCAGCGCGTGGAAGTCGTCCGGGGAGCGGCTGACCTCTTGCGGCACGATCAGCAGGTGGGCGCCATGGACCAGCGCGCCCCAGATTTCCCAGACCGAGAAGTCGAAGGCAAACGAGTGGAACAGCGCCCACACGTCCTGCTCGTTGAAATCGAACCAGTGTCGGGTCGCCGCGAACAATCGCACCACCTGACGGTGTTCGATCATCACGCCCTTGGGCAAGCCCGTGGAGCCGGAGGTGTAGATCACATACGCCAGGTGGCGGGGGGTCAGCTCCGGCAGCACCAGATCCTCGTCGGACTCGTCCTGCCAGCTCTCGCGGTCCAGGTCCAGTACCGGCACCGCCAGGGCGCCCAGCAACTCGCGGGTAGCCCCCTGGACCAGCACCACCACCGGCTGGCTGTCCTGCACCAGGTAGGCGAGACGTTCCGCCGGCGACGTCGGGTCCAGCGGCACATAGGCGCCGCCGGCCTTGAGAATCGCCAGCAGGCCGACGATCATCGGCAGCCCGCGCTCGACACAGATCGCCACGCGCGCATCGGCCCGTACGCCCTGCTTACGCAGGTGGCGGGCCAGGCGATTGGCGCGGCGGTTCAGTTCGCCGTAGGTCAATTGCCTTTCGCCATCGATCACCGCCACCGCCTGCGGCGTGCGCTGGGCCCGACCTTCGAACAGCTGGTGCAGGGTGTGCGCCTGCTCGTGGTTGACCTCAGGGCTGTTGCAGCCCACCAGCAGTTGCTCACGCTGCGCCGCCGTCAACACCGGCAAGCGGTTCAGGGCACATTCCGGCGCCTGCTCCAGGGCGTCGACGAGGGACTCGAGCACCGTCTGCATCGAGTCGCAGAGGCGCTGCGCGCCCACCTGCGCCAGCGTCAGGGCGGTCAGGTTGAAACCTTCGCCCAGGTCATTGACGCTCAAGGTCAGTGGATAGTTGGTGCGGCCTTCGTGGGCCAGGGTCTCGATACCCTGCCAGGCCTGCGCCATGTCCTGCCGGCTGCTGGCGCCGTCGCCATGCCGGTAGTTGAGCATGGCGCTGAACAGCGGTAGCGGCGCCGCCACCCCGCTGCAGCGTTGGGCCAGGGCCAGCGAGGCATGCTCGTGGCCCAGCAGCGCCGTCAGCCGGGCGTGGGTCGCCATGACTCCGGCGCGCACGTCCGAGTCATCGACATCGACCCGCAGCGGCAGGGTATTGATAAAGACCCCCAGCGCCCGGTCGGCGCCCTCGCCGCCCTGCAGACGGCCCAGCAGGACCGTGCCGAACACCACGCTGTCCTTGCCCGAAGCCACGGCCAGCAGCCGCGCCCAGGCCAGATGGAACAGGCTCGCGGCACTGACCCCGAGGGCTCGCGCCTGATGACGCAGGCGCCCGCTCAGGGCCAGCGGCAGGCGGTGCCGGACTTCCTCCATGGCCTGGCCGTCGCCCTGCACATCCTGCAGGCCGAACGGCAGGGTCGGCTCGACGATATCACCGAGCATCTCGCCAAAGAACGCCTCATGCTCCTGCTCGCTGACGCCCAGGCAGGCCTGGGCCACGTAGTTGCGATAAGGCACCGGAGTCGTCAGCGGCGCGTCGAGGCCCAGCAGGCTCGCCTGCATCTCCTCACGCACGGCCTGCAGGGCCGTATGGTCGAGCACGATATGGTGGAATAGCAGGAGCGCGACGATACGGGGATGTTGCGTATCCGTGGCATGCACTAGCCTTACCAGCGGCGCCTGGCCGATGTCCATGCGGTGGTGGCGGGCGTCGAAACGCGCCTGCAACTGCGCGAGGATATCGCCCTCGGCGGGGTCCAGCGCCACCTCCTGCACCACCAGCGCGGCCTGGCGCAGGACCACCTGCACCGACCGGTCCAGGCCTTCCCAGGCCAGTCCGGTGCGCAGGATATCGTGGCGGTCGATCACCTGTTGCAGGGCACCGGCAAAGGCCTGCAAGCGCTCGATACTGGCAAAGATCATCTGCGACTGCAGCAGGTACGGATCGCCCTGCTGCGCGCTGAGGTGGTGATAGAGCATCCCCTCCTGCAACGGCGCCAGCGGGTAGATCTCCTGGATGTTGGCGGCACCGCCCGGAACACGGGCGACGATACGGTCGATGCTCGCCTGGTCCAGGTCGATCAGCGACAGCATTTCGGGGGTAATGCGCTGGCAGCCGGGCGCAACCCGGTTGTCCGGCACCTCGACTTCCCGACCGCTGCCGATGGCCGCCGCCAGGGCCGCCAGGGTCGGCTGGTTGAACAGCACGCGCACATCGGCACTCAGGCCCGCCTGGCGCATGCGCTCGATCAGCCTGACCGCCAGCAGCGAGTGGCCGCCCAGTTCGAAGAAGTGGTCATGGCGCCCCACCTGTTCGACCTTGAGCAACTCGGCCCAGATCCGCGCCAGGGTGGTTTCCATCTCACCCTGGGGCGCCTGGTATTCACGGCTGAACAGCGCGCCCTGGTCCGGCGCGGGCAAGGCCTTGCGGTCCAGCTTGCCGTTGGCGGTCAGCGGCAGCGCCTCCAGCCGGACATAGGCCGAAGGCACCATGTAGTCCGGCAGGCGGCCTTGCAGGTCATCGCGCAGCGCCTGGATATCGGCGCTTTCATGCTCGGTGAAATAGGCCACCAGGCGCCCGTCGCGGACCAGTACCACGACGTCCTTGAGGCATTCGTGGGCGGCCAGCGCGCTTTCGATCTCGCCCGGCTCGATCCGCAGGCCACGGATCTTCACCTGGTCGTCGTTGCGTCCCAGGTAATCGACCGTGCCATCGGCCAGCCAGCGCGCCAGGTCGCCGGTACGGTACATGCGTGCCCCCGTCTCGGGGCTGAACGGATCGTCGAGGAAACGCTCGGCGGTCAGGTCCGCGCGGTTCAGGTAACCGCGCGCTACGCCGGCCCCGCCGACATACAGCTCGCCCTCGACCCCGACCGGCACCGGCCGCTGGTGGCGGTCCAGCAGATAGACCCTGGCATTGCCCATCGGCGTGCCGATATGCAAGGGCGCACCGACCTCCATCCGCCCGGAGGTGGCGACCACCGTGGCCTCGGTCGGGCCGTAGTTGTTGATCACCACAAAACCCGGGGCCTTGCCGAACTGGCGCAGGCGGTCGCCGCCGATCAGCAGCGTCCGCAAGGTGGGGTGGCCGAGACCCTGGCTGAAGGCATGTTCGGCCACGGGCGTGGGCAGGAACCCGACATCCAGCGGCTGCGCGCGCCACCAGTCGAGCAGCGCGTCGATCTGTTCATTGTGGAGATCACCCGGCGGCAGGTGCAGGGTCGCGCCGCCGCATAGCGCCGGCCAGACCTCCCAGGCCATGGCGTCGAAACCGAAACCGGCGACGCTGGCGGTGTGCTTGCCAGGCTGCAGGTCGAAGGCCGTGCAGTGCCAGTGCACCAGGTTTTCCACGCTGCGGTGCTCGACCATCACGCCCTTGGGCAGGCCGGTGGAACCGGAGGTATAGATCACATAGGCCAGGTGCGCCGGGGACAACGCCGGGACCTGGGGATTGGCCGGCGAGGCGGCTTGCCAGGTCGGTCGATCCAGCAGGATAAGCGGCGCGTCGAGCGCCGGCAGCCGGGCCTGGAGGTTCTCCTGGGTCAACAGCGCCCGCGGTGCGCTGTCGTCGAGCAGGTAGGCCAGGCGCTCTGTCGGCAGGCTCGGGTCCAGCGGCACATAGGCGGCGCCGGACTTGAGAATGGCCAGCAGGCCCACCAGCATGTCCGGGCCGCGCAGCACGCTGAGCGCCACCCGGTCGTCCGGCTGCACGCCCAGGGTGAGCAGGTGATGGGCCAAGCGGTTGGCGCGCCGGTTGAGTTCGCCATAGCTCAGGGGCTGCCCGGCCTGGACCACCGCCAAGGCCTCGGGCTGCGCCTGCGCGCGGGCTTCGAACAGCTCGTGCAGGGTGTGCCCGCGCGGATAGTCCGCAGCGCTGGCATTGAAGCCGGCCAGCAGTTGCTGGCGCTCCGCCGCAGGCAGGATCGACAGGCCGTCGAGGGCGACCTCGGGTGTCTGCTCCAGGGCCTGCACCAACTGCTCCAGCGCCGTCTCCATGTAGCGGCACATGCGTTGTGCACCGATGGCGTGCAGCGCCAGCACGGTCAGGCGGAAGTCGTCGCCCAGGTCGTCGACGCTCAGGGTCAGCGGGTAGTTGCTGCGCTCGCCACCGCCCAGTTGCTCGATGCCGGGCCACAGTGGCGAGCCCTGCTGCGCCCCTGCTGCCGGGCTGCTGTGACGATAATTGAGCAAGGCGCTGAACAGCGGCGTCGCCGGCTCGACCGCACTGCAACGTTGGGCCAGGGCCAGCGAGGCATGCTCATGGCCGAGCAAGGCACTCAGGCGCGCGTGGATCGCCTTGACCCCGGCCCGCGCCGATAGCTGGCCGACTTCGACCCGCAGCGGCAGGGTATTGATAAAGACCCCCAGAGCCCGGTCCGCGCCCTCGCCCCCTTGCAGGCGCCCCATCAGCACCGTACCGAATACCACGTCGTCGCGCTGGGAAACCTGCCCCAGTACCTGGGCCCAGGCCAGGTGCATCAGGCTGGCGGCACTCACCCCCAACTGACGCGCCTGCTCGCGCACGCGCCGGCTCAACTCACCCGCCAGGGGCAGGCGCGCCTCCTCGATGCCGCGACCGTCGCCGCGTACATCCTGCAGGCCGAACGGCAGCGTCGGCTCGCTGATATCACCGAGCATGGCGCGGAAGAACGCCTCATGCTCCTCCTCCCCCAGCCCCAGCCGCGCCTGCGCGACATAATTGCGATAAGGCACCGAGGCCGGCTGCGGTTGCGACGGATCGAGCACCCAGGCACGCATTTCCCGCACCACGACGTCGATGGCCGTATGGTCCAGCGCCAGGTGATGGAACAGCAGGATGGCCACCACCCGTTGCCGCGTCGCGTCCCAGGCATGGACCAGGTGGATCAGCGGCGCGCGGGTGATATCCAAGCGATACTGACGGGTATCGAAACGCCCGCACAGTTGTTCGAGCACATCACCGTTCGCCGTATCCAGCACAACCTCCTGCACCGGCAGTTCGGCGACACGCCGGACCACTTGCAGCGGTGCCTCCAGGCCTTCCCAGAGCACGCCGGTGCGCAGGATATCGTGACGGTCGATCACCTGCTGTAGCGCCGCGACAAAGCCTTGCAGGCGCTCGTGGCCATCGAATACCAGGCGGGTCTGCAGCAGGTAGGGATCGCCCTGCCCGGCACTCAGGTGATGGTAGAGAATGCCTTCCTGCAGGGGCGCCAGCGGGTAGATGTCCTGGACATTGGCCGCACCACCGGGAACGCTGGCGACGATACGGTCGATGGCGGCCTGGTCCAGCGCCACCAGCGGCAGCATCGACGGGGTGATCCGCTGGCAATCGGCCGGGATGCCATTGGGCGGAACCTCGACCTCGCGGCCCGTACCCACCGAAGCGGCCAGCGCCGCCAGGGTCGGCTCGCTGAACAGGGTACGCACATCGCTGCTCAGGCCCGCCTGGCGCATGCGCTCGACCAGGCTCACCGCCAGCAGCGAGTGCCCGCCCAGCTCGAAGAAATGATCATGGCGCCCCACCTGTCCTAGCTTGAGCAGCTCGGCCCAGATCCGCGCCAGGGTGATCTCGATCTCGCCCTGTGGCGCCTCAAACTCGCGGCTGAGCAGTGCGTCCGGCTCCGGTGCGGGCAAGGTCCGGCGGTCCAGCTTGCCGTTGGCGGTCAGCGGCAGCGCCTCCAGGCGCACATAGGCGGCCGGCACCATGTACTCCGGCAGGCGCTCCTGCAGGTAGCGACGCAGGGCCTGGATATCGACCGGCTTATGCTCGAAATGGTGCTCCGTGAACCAGGCCACCAGGCGCCCATCGCGCACCAGCACCACGGCGTCCTTGACCCGGTCATGACTCATCAGTGCGGTTTCGATCTCACCCGGCTCGATGCGCATGCCCCGGATCTTCACCTGGTCGTCATTGCGCCCCAGGTAGTCGAGCGTGCCATCGGCCAGCCAGCGCGCCAGGTCGCCGGTGCGGTACATCCGTGCTCCCGGTTCGCGGCTGAACGGATCGTCGAGGAAGCGCTCGGCCGTCAGTTCGGGGCGATTGAGGTAGCCGCGCGCCACACCGGCACCGCCCACATACAACTCGCCCGCGACGCCAACCGGCACCGGACGCTGTTGTTCATCCAGCAGGTAGACCCGGCCATTGGCCAGCGGCTTGCCGATGTGCAGGACCTGCCCGGCCTCCACGGCCCCGGAGGTTGCGACCACCGTCGCTTCGGTCGGCCCGTAGTTGTTGACCACCGCAAACCCCGGGGCCTTGCCGAACTGGCGTAGGCGGTCGCCGCCGATCAGCAGCGTGCGCAGGGTCGGGTGTTGCCTCTGCCGGCTGAAGGCATATTCCGCCACCGGCGTCGGCAGGAAGCTGACCGCCAGCGGCTGGGCGCACCACCAGTCGAGCAGCGCATCGATGTCCTGGTTGCCGACCAGGGCCGGCGGCAGGTGCAGGGTCGCGCCCACGCACAACGCCGGCCAGACCTCCCAGGCCATGGCATCGAAACCCACGCCGGCGACGCTGGAGGTGTGGCGGCCCTGCTCCAGTTCAAAGGCATCGCAATGCCAGTGCACCAGGTTTTCCAGGGTCCGGTGTTCGACCATCACGCCCTTGGGCAAGCCAGTGGAACCCGAGGTGTAGATCACGTAGGCCAGGTTCGCCGGGCCGAGCGCGGTCACGTGCGGGTTGGCCGAGGATTCGTCCTGCCAGGTGCAGCGGTCCAGGTCGACCACGGGCACCTTGACCCTCGGCAGTTGCGCCAGTAACTCGCCTTGCGTCAACAGCGCCACCGGGGCACTGTCGTCAATCAGGTAACCCAGGCGCTCGGCCGGCAGCGCCGGGTCGAGCGGCACATAACCGGCGCCGGCCTTAAGGATCGCCAGCAGACCGACCAGCATCTGCGGACTGCGGCGCATGCAGATCGCGACCCGGTCGTCCGGTTGCACCCCCAGCTTGCGCAGGTGGTGGGCCAGGCGGTTGGCCCGCAGGTTGAGCAAACGGTAGTTCAGTTGTTCACCGCCCTGGACCACCGCGACCGCCTCGGGATTGCGGGCCACCTGGGCCTCGAACAGGCCCTGCACGGTCTGCCCGCGCGGGTAGTCGACCCGGTTGGCGTTGAAGCCCTCCAGCAGTTGCCGGCGCTCGCCATCCGGCAGGATCGACAGCTGTTCCAGGGCGCTACCCGGGGCCTGCTCCAGGGCTTGCACCAGCTGTTCCAGCAGGGTGTTCATGTAGCCGCAGATGCGTTGCGCGCCGATGGACTCGACGGCCAGCACCTTGAGGCTGAAGTCACGGCCGCGATCGTCGACACTGAGCACCAGCGGGTAGTTGCTGCGCTCTTCGCTGCGCAATACCTGGATGCCCGGACTGATTTGCAGTTGCCCGGCGACCGCTTCCTCCGGTGCACTGTGTCGGTAGTTGAGCAAGGCGCTGAACAGCGGCGAAGCGGCGTCGACGCCACTGCAGCGCTGTGCCAGGGCCAGCGAGGCATGCTCGTGGCTCAGCAGTTGGCTCAAGCGGGCATGGGTGGCCTTGAGCCCGTCACGCACCCCGACCTGACCGGCGTCGACCCTCAGCGGCAGGGTGTTGATGAACATCCCCAGCGCCCGGTCGGCGCCCTCCCCGCCCTGCAGGCGGCCCAACAGCACGGTGCCAAAGACCACGTCGCGACGCCGGGCAAGCTGGCCCAGTACCTGGGCCCAGCCGAGGTGCATCAGGCTGGCGGCGCTGACCCCCTGCTGGCGCGCCTGCTCGCGCAGACGCCGGCTCAAGGCCGGGTCCAGCGCCAGCGACGCCTCGCCGATGCCACGCCCATCACCCTGGACGTCCTGCAGGCCGAACGGCAAGGTCGGCTCATCGATATCCGCCAGCATCTCGCGGAAAAAGGCTTCGTGTGCCTGCTCGTCCAAACCCAGACGGGCCTGCGCCACATAGTTGCGGTAAGGCACGGCCTCGGTTTGCGGGGCGGTTTCGCCCGCCAGGCTGGCGCGCATTTCTTCCAGCAGCACGTCCAGCGAGGTGTGGTCCAGCACCAGGTGATGACGCAGCAGCACCCCGACCCAACGGTCATGGGCCGGGTCCTGGGCATACACCAGGCGCATCAGCGGTGCCTGGCCCAAGTCCAGCCGGTAGTGACGCGGGTCGAAGCGCCGATGCAGTTGCTCGAGGATATCGCCGTCCCGAGGATCGACCTCGACCTGCTGGACACCCAGCGAAGCCTGGCGCCAGACCACCTGGACCGGCTCGTCGAGGTGCTCCCAGTGCACGCTGGTACGCAGCACGTCGTGCCGGTCGATCACCCCCTGCAAGGCGCTGGCAAAGGCCTGCACCTGTGCCTCGCCGGCAAAGCCGAGCTGCGCCTGCAGCACGTAGGGATCGCCCTCGGTCGTCAGGTGGTGGTAGAGAATGCCGCCCTGCAACGGCGCCAGCGGGTAGATATCCTGCACATTGGCCACGCCGCCGGGAACACTGGCGACGATACGGTCGATGGCCGCCTGGTCCAGGTTGACGAGCGGCAACAGGTCCGGGGTAATGCGCCGGCAATGCGCGCCAATCCGATTGGCCGGGACCGCCACCTCACGCTGTCCGCCAACCCCGGCGGCCAGCGCCGCCAGGGTCGGTTGACCGAACAGCACGCGCACATCGGCACTCAGCTCGACCTGGCGCATGCGTTCGATCAGCTTGACCGCCAGCAGCGAATGACCGCCCAGTTCGAAGAAGTTGTCGTGGCGACCGACCTGCTCGACCTTGAGCACCTCGGCCCAGATTCGCGCCAGGGTGATTTCCACCTCGCCGCGCGGCGCCTCGTAGACGCGCTGTACCCGCGAGCTCGGGTCCGGGGCCGGCAGGGCCTTGCGGTCCGGCTTGCCGTTGGGGGTCAGCGGCAGGGCCTGGAGATGGACAAAGGCGGTGGGCAGCATATAGCCCGGCAGGTGTTCCAGCAGATGGGCGCGCAAGGACTCGATGGCCTGGCGCTCCTCGGCGGCGTAGTAGGCCACCAGGCGCGGATCGCCCGGCTCGTCCTCGCGGACCATGACCACGGCATCCTTGAGCGCGGGATGTGCGCTTAAGCGCGACTGCACCTCGCCCAACTCGATACGCAGGCCGCGGATCTTCACCTGGTCGTCGTTGCGCCCGAGGAATTCGAGGTTGCCATCGGCGCGATAACGCACCAGGTCACCGGTGCGATAGAGGCGGTCGCCGGCCACGAACGGACTGTCGATAAAACGCTCGGCCACCAACTGTGGCAACCCCAGGTAGCCACGGGCAACGCCGACCCCGCCGATATGCAATTGCCCACTGACGCCCTGGGGCACCGGCAGGTCCTGGTCATCAAGCACGTACAGGCGCGTGTTGCTGATCGGCCGGCCAATCGGCAGTTGCGGTTCCGGCACCGGCGCACCGGGCTCCAGGGTCCAGGCGGTGCTGTCGACCGTCGCCTCCGTCGGTCCGTAGACGTTGTGCAGGCGCACCCGTGGCAGGCGTTTCTGCACCGACCGGGCCAGGGCCGCAGTCAGTTCGCCACCGCCACAGAACACGTCCGTCAGGCTGATGCATTGGCTCACTTCCTCCAGTTCGAGGAACTGTTGCAGCATCGCCGGCACGAACTTGATCACGCTGATCTGTTGCTCACGCACCAGTTGCGCCAGGTAGGCCGGGTCGCGGTGCCCTTCGGGGCGGGCCAGGACCAGGCGCATGCCCACGGTCAGCGGCCAGAAGAACTCCCAGACCGAACCGTCGAAGCTGAACGGCGCCTTTTGCAGCAACGCGCCGTGGCGATCACCGGTAAACAGTGTCGAACTCCAGTGCACCAGGTTGCACAGACCACGGTGTTCGAGGGTCACGCCCTTGGGCGTGCCGGTGGAGCCCGAGGTGTAGATCACATAGGCCAGGTTCGACGCGCCCAGCCCCGGTACCGGTGTATCGGCGAGCGGGCGGTCGTGCCAATCGGCACGATCGAAGTCGAGCAGCGGGACCGCCACCGGGCCCAGCAGGTCACGGGTGGCGCCATGCACCAGCACCAGCACCGACGCGCTGTCCTGCAGCATGTAGCCCAGGCGCTCCAGCGGATAACCGGGGTCCAGCGGCACATAGGCGCCCCCGGCCTTGACGATGGCCCACAGGCCGATGACCAGCTCAAGCCCGCGCTCGACGCAGATCGCCACCCGCGAATCGGGCTGTACGCCCTGCTCGCGCAGGTAGTGCGCCAACTGGTTGGCCTGCTCGTTGAGCTGGCGATAGGTCAGGCTCCGTTCGCCCGCCACCACCGCCACGGCCTCCGGCGTGCGTCGGACCTGGGCCTCGAAGAGTGCCTGGATGGGTTGTTCCAGATCGTAAGCGTCCTCGGTGGCATTGAGGTCCACCAGCAGGTGCTGGCGTTCCTCGACGGGCAGGATCGACAGGCCCTGGAGCGCCTGCACAGGATCGTGCTCCAGCGCATCGACCAGCGCCTCGAGCGCCGTCTGCAGATAACCGCTGACCCGCTGCGCACCGATCGCCGGCAAGGTCTTGACCGCCAGCGTGAAGTCCTCGCCCAGGTCATCGACACTGACCGTCAGCGGATAGTTGGTGCGGTCCTCGCCCCCCAGGATGCGGATGCCCGGGGCCAGCTCGCTCACCTCGACCCGCTCGGCGGCGTCGCTGTGACGATAGTTGAGCATCGCGCTGAACAATGGCGTCGGCGCACTCACGCCACTGCAACGCTGGGCCAGGGCCAGCGAGGCCTGTTCGTGCCCCAGCAGCGCGGTCAGGCGCTCATGGGTCTTGAGCAGGCCGGCCAGCACGCTTTCGCTACCGACATCGACCCGCAGCGGCAAGGTATTGATAAACATCCCCAGCGCCTGCTCGGCGCCGACACCGGCGTCCATGCGTCCCAGCAGCACCGTGCCGAAGACCACCGCCGAGCGCCCGCAGACCTTGCCCAGCACCTGGGCCATCGCCAGGTGCAGCACGCTCGCCACGTTGACTCCCGCCTGCCGCGCCTGCTGGCGCAGGCGTCGGCTCAGGTCAGGGGGCAAGCCGATACGGCTCTCTTCGATGCCTCGACCGTCGCCTTGCACATCCTGCAGACCGAACGGCAAGGTCGGCTCGTCGATATCACCGAGCATCTCGCGAAAGAAGGCCTCGTGGGCAGACTCGTCCAGGCGCAGGCGCGCCCGCGCCAGGTAATCACGAAACGGCACTGCGGCCCCGACCTCGGTGGCCTGCCCGAGCAGGTGCGCGCGGATCTCCCGACGTACCACCTCCAGGCCGGTGTAATCGAGGGCCATGTGATGGAACAACAGCACCGCGACCACCTGCTGTCGGGCCTCGTCATGGGCAAATACCAGGCGCAGCAAGGGCGCCTGACGCAGATCCAGGCGGTAGTAACGGGCCTCAAGGTGGGCGCGCAGCTGCTCCAGGGCTTCGCCGCCGGCGGCGTCCACGGCGACTTCCTCGCACACCAGCGGGGCCTGGCGCCAGACCACTTGCAGCGGTTCGTCGAGGCGTTCCCAGACGATGGAGGTGCGCAGGATATCGTGGCGCTCGATCACCCATTGCAGGGCCTGGACAAACGCCTCGAGGCGCGCGCGATCGCCGAAGACGAACGGTTTGTGCAGCAGGTACGGATCGCCCTGCCCGGCCGCCAGGTGGTGGTAGAGCATACCGGCCTGCAACGGTGCCAGGGGGTAGATGTCCTGGACATTGGCCGCGCCACCGGGGATCCCGGCGACAATCCGATCGATGGCTTCCTGCTCCAGCGTCACCAGCGGCAGCATGTCCGGGGTAATGCGCAGGGCCGGGCTCAGCCAGTCGCCGCCATGGCGCGCCACCAGGTCGAGCAACTGCGCCTTGTGCGCACTCAGCTGTTGCCACAGCGTATCGTCCAGCGCGTCATCGTTGCCCAGGACAACCAGGTCGTCCTCCTCGCGTTGAAGACGGATCGCATGGGTGGAAATAACTGCCATCAATTCGCTGAACTGCATGAGAGACCTGCTTTTAAATTCGGAAACGGTTGACGAGAAAGTCCATTTTCAAAGGCAACGCTGTGCCCGTGCTTCGCGCCCTTGCGCCGACCAGGCGGCGCTGCGTGTCATCAGGACGCATGAGGCGTCCTGCTCAAAAAAGGAAATAAAGGCACTAAGCCATCAGTGTTTTTTCACTGGTTTGAAAACTAAAGCATCCATTCGGATGTGTCTGACATGGGAAGCGGGGACATGGCCAACGCCGCCGTTTTCAGGGGGTGCGAGGCTGCCCCGACAGTCAGAGCCGCCGCCGGCGATTGAGCGTCGGAATGGTGGTGGCCGGGATCTCGAGCGCTTGCACGCGCCCGACGGTGCGGGTAGCCAGGGCAGCAAGGCGGGGTTCGCTGAAGATGGCCGAGGCATCGGCCTCCAGGCCCGCATCACGCATGCGTGCCACAAGCTTCATGGCCAGCAGCGAATGCCCGCCCAACTCGAAGAAATGGTCGTTGCGGCCCACCCGCTCGAGCTTCAGCACCTCGGCCCAGATCTGCGCCAGGGCGATTTCCACGGCGCCCTGTGGGGCCTCGTAACGCCGGCTGATCACCGCCTCGATGCCGGGGGCCGGAAGTGCCTGGCGGTCCAGCTTGCCGTTGGGAGTCAGTGGCCATGCGTCGAGGCGCACATAGGCCGATGGCACCATGTAGTCCGGGAGCAGTGTCGACAGATGGTTGCGCAGCGCCTCGATGGCCGGCACCTGTGCGGGGTCTCGCGGCGTGAAATAGGCCACCAGCCGCTCGTCGCGCATCAGCACCACCGCCTCCCTGACCCTGTCATGGGCCGAAAGGCGCGCCTCGATCTCGCCAAGCTCCAGGCGAAAGCCGCGCAGCTTGACCTGGAAGTCGTCGCGCCCGAGGAATTCGAGATTGCCGTCCGCGCGATACCGCACCAGGTCACCGGTGCGATAGAGGCGGTCGCCGGCCACGAACGGACTGTCGATAAAACGCTCGGCCACCAACTGCGGCAACCCCAGGTAGCCACGGGCAACGCCGACACCGCCAATGTGCAATTGCCCGCTGAAACCGATCGGGACCGGCCGGTCCTGAGCATCGAGCACATACAGGCGCGTGTTGCAGATCGGCCGGCCGATGGGCAACTGGATATCCGGTATCGCAGCACCCGGTTCCAGGGTCCAGACCGTGCTGTCGACCGTCGCCTCCGTCGGCCCGTAGACGTTGTGCAGGCGCACCCCTGGCAGGCGCTCCCGGACCCTGTGGGCCAGGGCCGCCGTCAGTTCGCCGCCGCCACAGAACACGTCCGTCAGGCTGGTGCATTGGCTGACTTCCTCCAGTTCGAGAAACTGCTGCAGCATCGCCGGCACGAACTTGATCACGGTGACCTGCTGCTCACGCACCGTTTGCGCCAGGTAGGCCGATTCCCATTGCCCGTCGGGACGGGCCAGCACCAGGCGCATGCCCACGGTCAGCGGCCAGAAGAACTCCCAGACCGAGCCGTCGAAACTGAACGGGGACTTCTGCAACAACGCCCCGCTGCGATCGCCGGTAAACAGTTTCGAACTCCAGTGCACCAGATTGCACAGGCCGCGATGCTCGAGCGCCACGCCCTTGGGTGTGCCGGTGGAGCCCGAGGTATAGATCACATAGGCCAGGTTCGACGCGGTCAGTCCCGGCACCTGCACCTCGCTCACCGGTTGGTCATGCCAGGTGTCATGGTCGAAGTCGAGCACGGGTATGGTCACCGCGCCCGGCAGGTGACGCGTAGCGGCATGCACCAGCAGCAGTACCGACGAACTGTCGCGCAGCATGTGCTCCAGGCGCTCCGGCGGATAGCCCGGATCCAGCGGCACATAGGCGCCCCCGGCCTTGACGATGGCCCACAGGCCGATCACCAGTTCCAGGCCGCGCTCGACGCAGATCGCCACCCGCGCATCGGGTTGCACGCCCTGCTCGCGCAGGCAGTGCGCCAACTGGTTGGCCTGCTCGTTGAGCTGGCGATAGGTCAGGCTCCGCTCGCCCGCCACCACTGCCACGGCCTCCGGTGTACGTCGGACCTGGGCCTCGAACACCTGCTGGATGGTCTGTTCGAGATCATAGGCCGCCTCAGTGGCATTCCACGCTGCCAACCGCTCGGTTTCGGCCGGCGTGACCAGCACAAACTCGCGCAGCGCCAGGCCGGTGTTTTCCAGTCCCTGCTCGAGCACGAAAGTCAGCCGCTCGGCCAGTGCCTGGACCTCGGCGGGCTCGAAGTAGGCCTCGTTGTAGACGAGGTGGATCCAGGCCTTGTCGTTATAACGGTTGCTGCGCAGATGAAGGGTCAACGGTGTCGACTCGTGACGATTGGACACCTTCACGGTGTGCGCCTGCGCCTCGCCGTACCGGTAATCATGGTCATCTTGCTCATAGGACACCGATATTTCGAACAGTTGGTTGCGATCCTCGCGCAGCAGGCCCAGCGCACGGTTCATCTCGCTCAGGGGGTAGCGCTGGTGCCGCAGGTCCTGCCTGAGGACATCACGTACACCGCATACCAGTTCGCCGAACGACAGCCCATCGGCAAAATCGAAACGCAGCGCGCTGACCTGGGTAAACAGTCCCAGGGTCGACTTGAAGCGGGCATTGCCACGGTTAAGGATCGGTACGCCGAGCACCCAGTCATTGCGCTGCGAAGTACCGGCGAAGCAGAGATGCACCGCCGCCAGCAACACATGGAAGGCCGAGGCCTGGCAGGTACTCGCCAGGGCCTTCATCCGCTCGTGCAGTGATGTGGGAAAGGCCTGGACCACGCTGTCGCTGGCCCACCGACCGCGATAACGCGGCAGCAGCATCGGGTCCGGTACCGTCCGGTACTTGGCCAGCCAGTAGTCACGGTCGCGGGTGTAGCGCGACGAATCGCGGTATTGCTGGTCATCGGCGATAAAGTCGATATAGGACGGTGCCACCAGGTCCGGCTCCTCGCCGCGCGCCAGCGCGCTGTAGATGCCTCCCAGCGAGGCCAGCATCTGCCCGAAGCCCCAGCCGTCGAGGATCAGGTGGTGGGCCTGGGTGCCCAGCAAATTGTGGGTATCGTCCAGCCGAACCAGGAAGAAGCGGAACAACGGCCCGCCCTCCAGTTCGTAAGGCTGCTGTATCTGCTGCTGCATCAGCCGCCGGGCGGCCGCCAGCGGATCGGCCTGGGTGGCAACGCTGTACAACGGCACCGACACGGCCAGCGTCGGCGCGAAGCTCTGTACGGGCAGGCCATCGGCACCGGCCCGCAGCACGGTGCGCAGGGCGTCGTGTTTGGCCACCAGGCACTCGACCGCACGCTGGACAAGTTGCGGGACAATGGTCCCATTAAGTTCTACATATCCTCCGATGTTGTACAAAGGGGAATCACCCCGACTCATCTGGTCAAGCCAGATGTCCCGCTGGCTGGCCGTCAGGGGAAAGCCCTCTCGAGTCACAGCCGTATCGTCCATGTCGGTAGCGCGGGAAAGTTCCATAAGGTCCGTCTCAAACAATTATCCGCGAATTTAAACATCCGGCTTGCGGGGCTGTATGGCACCAAAACCCCGGACAAAAAAACCTCCTGTATGTAGGGGCTTGTCCCAGGAGATATTCATGCAAGCGACTCCCTCATCAGGACCCGCGATATTGAGCACTCCCCCGGAATCTTTGTAGCCACCGTCAAAACGCCACTTAAGCAAAGTCTTAAAAACATGTAGGAAATACGCTAAAGACCACCTTTGCCACCGACTGAATCATCCGTCATACAACCCATAAAATTTATTAATATCATGCATTTGTAGCTATATCATTAAGACAATCCAACACAGAACAAGCGTTTGATATAGTCAGAAAATCCCCATACCCCCTACACCCTTCATAGATTTTTATGTCCCCTTTTTCCACTACAGACGTAGGATAAATGCATAGGCTTAAATCCCCGGAGAAATCCTGTTCAAGGAGAACTGATTGCTTCCGATTTCATGCCGCAAATCGTTTGACGACAGGTCTATATCAAGGAAGACAAGGAAATGAATCTGACCAGCAGTATTCGAGACGTAGAAAGCCCCGGCTTCTATTTCGAATTGGGCGAACTGATTTCAAGCACGGGCAATGAACACTTTGCCAGCAACATGCTCAACCTGATCGATAAGCTGGTACCGGTCGAGCGGATCGACCTCAGCGAATGGACACTCGACGAGCGCCAGGCCAGCGTGGTCGATATCGAGCCACTGGGCTGCGCCGGCCTGAAAGACGACTCTGCGCCGCCCGAACTCCCGCAGCACCCGGATACACATCCACTGCTCAGCCAGATGATCGAGATGGATGACTCACTCCTGATCCAGATGAACGCGCAGGTCAACCGCCGTGATAACCGGGACGCCGCCCACCAGTGCAACCTGGTGTCGCGCAAATCCAATCGTCGCTGTGTCATTTCGCTTTACCGTTCGCACACGCAAAAAGGCTTTGCCCTCAGCGAGCTGTCATTTCTCAAGAACCTCTCCGACACCCTGCTGCCGCTGATCGAACGCCATGCGCAGATCAGCCGCCAGGCCGTCCTGAAGAACGTCACCAGCCCTGTGCCGGGGCCTCAGGCGGAACAGGAGCCCGTCTCGTTGCAGCAAGCCTTCAGCAAGCGCCTGGCTCTGGGCGACATCATTCTGTCGAGCCGGGAACGGGAAGTCTGCCTGGGGCTGCTGGTGGGTGGCACGGTGCCACAGATGGCCGAGAAACTCAGCGTGAAGAACAGTTCCGTCGAAACCTATCTCAAGCGCGCGGCCGCCAAACTCGGGGTCAGCGGACGCCATGGGCTGGCCCGCTGGATGGCCGGCGCCTAGACCTTCCTTTCTTGCTGACAAGCGGGTGCCGGTTACACGGCCACCCGCCCTTCCCTTCCATGAGGCTGGTCGATGAGCAAATCCCCTCTTTCCCTGGTCGCCGCGGCACTGCTGCTCGGCGGTTGTTCGCTGATGCCGGATTACCAGCAACCTGCTTCGCCCAGTGCGCCGCAGTATCCCCAGGGCCCGGCCTATGCGACGACCGCCCAAGACAGCGTTGCGCCAGGCGCGGACTGGCGCAGCCTGTTTCGTGACCCGACGCTGCGGCAATTGATCGGAAACGCCCTGATGAACAACCGCGATCTGCGGGTGGCCGCCCTGAATGTCGACGCCTTCCAGGCCCAGTACCGGATCCAACGCGCCGACCTGCTGCCGGCGGTTTCGGCCAATGGCAGCAGCTCACGCCAGCGGGTGCCGGGCAGTCTGGCCGGCGGCAAGCCGGTCATCACCTCGAGCAGCTCGGTGAACCTGGGCGTCAGCGCCTATGAGCTGGATTTGTTCGGCCGCGTGCGCAGCCTGACCGAGCAGGCCATGGCCACCTACCTCTCCTCGGAACAGGCACGACGCAGCACCCAGTTGAGCCTGGTGGCCAATGTCGCCAATGCCTACCTGACCTGGCTGGCTGACCGTGAATTGCTGGCATTGACCCGCAAGACCCTCGACGCCTATGAACAGAGCCTGCACCTGACCACCCGCAGCCGCGATGCCGGCAAGCTCTCGGCGCTGGATGTCAGCCAGGCCCGGACCAGCGTCGAAAGTGCCCGCGCCAACCTGTCGCGCTACGAGCGCCAGGTCGCCCAGGACCTGAACAACCTGACACTGCTGGTCGGCGCACCACTGCCCGACTCGCTGCCCGAACGACCGCTGGCCGATAGCCTGGTGGCGCAAGTGCCGGCGGGCCTGCCTTCGGATCTACTGCAACGGCGCCCGGACATCCTCCAGGCCGAATACCAGCTCCAGGCAGCCAACGCCAATATCGGCGCGGCGCGGGCGGCGTTCTTTCCGAGCGTGAGCCTGACCGCGAATGCCGGCACCACCAGCAAGGAACTGTCGGGACTGTTCAAGGCCGGCTCGGGATCCTGGACTTTCCAGCCGCAGGTCAACCTGCCGATTTTCAATACCGGCAGCCTGCGGGCGAGCCTGGACTACTCGAAGCTGCAGAAGGATATCCGTATCGCGCAATACGAAAAATCGATCCAGACTGCCTTCCAGGAAGTTGCTGACGGCCTGGCGGCACGCCAGACCTACGACGAGCAACTCCAGGCGCAACGTGACCTGGTGAAGGCCACACAGGACTATTACGATATGGCCGAGCATCGCTATCGGACCGGGGTCGACAGCAGCCTGGTGTTCCTCGATGCGCAACGCTCGCTGTTCAGTTCGCAGCAAGGCCTGATCAACGATCAGCTGGCGCAACTGGTGGCGGAGGTGAACCTGTACACGGCGCTGGGCGGCGGATGGAGCGAGTGGTCGAGGCTGACGCTGTCGAGTCGACAGCCTTGAGATGACACAGAGGCTGTCACGCAATCATTGCGACTCTGTCACCACATCGTCATACCCGTTAATCAGAATGATGTCAGCCAAAGGGATTTGGCCCATCTGTCGAGAGCCCGCCATTGAGCGGGCTTTTCGTTTGTCGTGCTTGAATGAAAGAACGCGAAGATCAGGCCTACCTGCTCAGCAGCTCAAAACTCGTCTTCAGCAGCGGTACGGCGACGCAGATGAAGATCAGGCCGAACTGCCACCGCAGGATCTTGTTCTGCGACTCCAATGCCGAAATGGACGAACGCAGATCGGCCCCCTGCTCCTTGATCAAGGCGCGCAGTTCGACACCTTGTGCCCGCATTTCGCTGCCCAGTTCCCTGACAACTGATCCCTGCTCCGAGAAGCGTGCATCCAGCCGTGATTCCAGGCGTGCTTCGGTTTGCAGCAAATCCGACTTTGTCGCGAGATTTTTCATATCGGCCTCCCAGGCATCTACAACCGCCTTGGCCTTGTTCGCCGGAATACTGGCAGTCGTCAGTGCGTCATATAAGGTTAGCGACATTTCCATGATAGCTACTGCAATTGACAAGCGACCTGGAGACATCGGCTCGAAGGAGTGTGGTCATCGTCAAGCCGGCCTTCCCGGCCAGGTGCTGCGCACGACAGCAATACCATTCGGATACTCGGCCAAAACCTGTTGGAAGAGATAGGCAGACGCTTCCCAGGATCTTGTAGGCCAAAGCGCCGTGTAGATGCGCATTCAGGAACATGTCAGGAGCGATGTTGTACCGTGGCATCGCCCAACGCTTTAACCACCAGGCAGGTTGAACGGCGTGACGATCTGCACCTGGGACGGTGCGACCGGCCCGGCCTTCCACAGCCGGTGGAACTGCAGGATGTGCAGGAACACATTGCGCGAGTCGATCTGCAGGTTGTGGTCGATGATCGCGGCGATTTTTTCCTCGTTCAGCAACTGCTGGTTTTCTTCATCGAGGTCGTGGCCGATAAACACTTCCAGGGGCCGACCCTGGGCGGCAAAGGCGTCGACTATCGCCCGATTGCCGCCACCCACGCTGTACACCGCCTTGAGCCCGGGATGCTGCTTCAGCGCCTCGGTCACCCGCTCGAAGGTGCGTTCGTACACCCCGAAGCCGCCGCTGATATCCAGCACCCGCAAATGCGCGGCACGACCCCGCAGCCACATGCGAAAGCCCATTTCCCGTTCTTCTTCGCCACGGAACAACTCACTGCTGATGACCACCGCCACGTCCTGGGGCTCGGAGGGTAGCCAGCGGGAAAACAGATACGCGGCGGTCTGCCCGGCGGTCCGGTTGTCCATGCCGACATAGCCGATGCGCTCGCTTTGCGGCAGATCACTGACCAGGGTCACCACCGGGATACCGGCCTCGGCCAGCCGTCTGACCGCCTGGTTCACCAGCGGCACGTCGGCGGCCTTGAGCACCACGCCCTGGCTGCCGGTGTCGAGGCAGCGCAGCAGCCTGTCGTGCATTGCCTGCGGCTCGATGTCCTCGAACAGATGAAAGCGCGGGGCAATGCGAAACGGCGCCATGCTGCCCAGTTGCGTGGTCATTGCCTTCTGCACCGCTGTGCTGAAACGTCGTGGCGTATGCAGGATCACGTCGATATGGAAGGTGCGCCCCACCACCAGGCCGTTTTTTTCCTGGGACTCGAGTTCATCCAGGGCCTGTTCGATACGCCGCCGGGTCTGGTAATGCACGCTGCCGCGTTCATGCAGCACGCGATCGACCGTGGCCTTGCTGACCCCCGCCTGGAGGGCGAGTTGCTTGATGGAGAAGTGTCTGGCGCGTTCGAGCATGGTCATGGAGATGAGGTTCTTGTGAGGTTTTTCCGGGCTCGGTCGAGGTCATCGCCATGCTAATCGCGCTTTTGTCAGGCGTCGAGCCGCAACCACGCGCCCGCCTGTAAATGGCTGATATTTCCTTGCCCGATGGCGGGGAGAGAAGACCGCGACCGATCACTCTCGCGACGCGAGTACCTCTTCGTCGGATGCCAGCACACCCGGAACAGCGCTCTTGAGAAATTCCACCCAGGTCCTGATCTTGGCATCGACGAATTTGCGCGACGGATAGATGGCGAACAGGTTCAGCTGTTCAAGGTGATAGTCCGGCAGGACCCGCACCAGGGTCCCTGCCCGCAGACCTTCGATGGCGGAGGCCACGGGCTGGATGCCGATGCCCATGCCGCTCTTGATCGCGACCGTCATGCCATCGGCGGTATTGATATGAAAAGGCGACAGCGGGATATCGATGGCTTCCATGCCTTGCGGCCCCTCGAAGGCCCAGTGCTCCACGGGCATGACCGTGTTGACGATCCTCAGGCAGTCATGCGCACCGAGGGCACTCGGCGAATCGGGAATGCCGCGCCTTTCCAGGTACGCCGGTGCAGCACAGAGAATGCTGTAGGTGGAACCCAGTCGCTGGGCGACAAATCCCGAATCGGGCAGCTCCCGCGCCAGCACGATCGACATGTCGTAGCCCTCCTCCAGCAGGTCGGGCTGGCGGTTGGTCAGGGTCAGGTCGAACATGACCGAGGGATAGCGTTCTCGATAGCGGGCGATGGCGTCGATCACATAGTGGTTGCCCACCGCCGCCATCGCATGAATCTTCAGGCGTCCGGCGGGCATGACATGGGCCGTCCCCGCCTCCTCGTCCGCCTCGCGCACCTCGTCGAGAATCTTCTCGCAGCGTTGCAGGTAGCGCGCCCCGGCTTCGGTCAGCGCCAGGCGTCGGGTGGTGCGGTTGATCAGCCGCGTCTGCAGCCTGGCCTCAAGAGCGGAAACCGCCTTGGAGACATTGGTGATGGTGGTGCCCAGCACTGCGGCCGCCGCCGTGAAGCTGCCACTCTGTGCGACGGTGATGAAAAACCGCATGCTCTGGAATACGTCCATCGTGTCCACCTCGGGAATCATTTCTTGCGCGGAATAAAACCTGGCACGCCGGTTTCCACCACCGAGTTGAAGCGTATGCGGGTGGTGATCTCTTCCTGGATTTCCCGCATGGCCCGGTGGGGCAAGGTCGCGATATCGAAATTCTCCTGGATATGGCCCGGTGTCGCCGAGGTAGTCAGGAACGCCACGCCACGCTGCACCGACCAGGCCAGGGCCACTTGTGCCGGGGTTTTGCGCACGCGCCGGGCGATCCCGGTAATCACCGGTTCCTCCAGCACATTGGGCTCCATGCCGTGGCCGAGGGGGGCGAACGCCAGGACGATGATGCCGTGCTCACGGCAGAATTCGAGCAGTTCCCATTCCGGCAGGTACGGGTGGGACTCGACCTGGACCACCGAGGGTTTTATCCGGGCCGCCGCAACCACTTCCTTCAAGGCTTCCAGGGTGATGTCCGAAAGGCCGATGGAGCGGCACAGCCCTTCGTCCATCAGGCTCTCGAGAGCCCGCCAGGTCTCGATCAGCGTCACGCCCTGGTCGTAGATGACCTGGCCCAGTGCATCCCGCGGGTCCTGGTCGTCACCGGCCTGAAAGGCAAACGGCGTATGGATCAGGTAGCAGTCGATATAGTCGACGCCCAGTCGCCGGCAACTGGCCTCGAACGCCGGCTTGACGCGCTCGGGCCGGTGATTGGTATTCCACAGCTTGGTGGTGATGAACAGCTCTTCCCGCGCGACCTGGCCGCTCTCCAGCGCCTCCTGTAGCGCCACGCCGACCTGCTCTTCATTGCGATAGCGCTCGGCACAATCGAAATGCCGGAAGCCGGTTTGCAGCGCGGTCCTGATCGCCTCGGTGGTCACCGAAAGATCGCGGAACAGCGTACCGAAGCCCACCGCCGGCATCGAACCGCTGCCGTAGATAAGTGGAAACCGGGTATCGCGAAGGGTGTCTTGATAAGTCATATCGTTACTCCATGGTCTGTCTGTTGATTTCGCCGGAGGCAACCTGCCGTGCCGCCACGCCGACGGCGTTGCCGCCAAGCGCCACGAACAGCCGTACCGTGTCGAGATACTGCGCGGTCTGCACCCTGATCAGCCCCAGCGACGCCTGCTCATAGGCGCGCTCGGCCTCCAGCACCTGGAGAATGCTGTTTTCGCCCTGGGCATAGGCTTGCTGGTTCAGGTACAGGCTGGTTTCGGCGGCGCGCAAGGCCTGTGTCTGCGCCAGGTTGGCTTCGGCGTTGTGGTTGATCGCCTGCAGCGTGTCCGCGACCTGGCCGAAGGAACTGATGACCGTCTGCCGGTAGCCTGCCAACGCCGCCTGGTAACCGTCGATAGAAGCCTGGCGTTCGGCCTCGCGGGTGCCGCCGTCGAAGATCGGTCCCGCCAGCCCTGCGGCAAAACCCCAGAGCGCGGCGCCGCCATTGCCGGAAGCGGCCTGTGCCAGCGAGGCCGACAGCTCCACGTGGGGATAGAGATTGGCCGTCGCGATACCCACCGCGGCGCTGGCCATATGCAGGTCGGCCTCGGCCTGCAGGATATCGGGCCGGGTGCGGGCCATTTCCGAAGGCAGGCTGACCGGCAGATTGGCCGGCAAGGTAAATTCGTCCAGTGCGAAATCCGCGGCGATCCAGTCGGCAGGCCCCTTGCCCGCCAGGATCGACAACGCATGCCGCGCCGCATCGCGTTGCTGGGCCAGGGGTGGCAACAGCGTACGATCCTGCGCCAGCCGGGTTTCGGCCAGCGACACGTCGATCCGCGTGGTGGCGCCATTGAGCTGGGCCGTGCGCACCAGTTCGAGATTTCTCGCGTCATTGGCCAGCAGCTTCTCCACCGCCGCCATCTGCGCATTGGCGCTAGCCACCAGCAGCGCCTGGCTGGCGACATCGCCCGTCAGCGTCAGGTAGGCCGCTTCGTAGCGGTGCTGCTGCAGTTCGGTGAACGCCTGCTGCTGCTCGATCCGCCGCCGGTTGCCACCGAAGGCATCGAGGTCGAAGCCGACCCGCGGTCCGACCGAATAGAAGTTGGCGACCGCAGGTTCGGCTGCCGTGTGTACCCGCTGGCGACCGGCCTGGGCGCCGAAATCGACCTGCGGGTACAGCGCGCCCTCCGCTGCGGCCACGGAGGACGCCGCTTGCCGCAGTGTCGCGTCAGCCGCCACCAGCTCAAGATTGCCGGCAACGGCGCGCCGCACCAGCCGGTCGAGCTTCGCTGATTGAAAAGCCGACCACCAGTCACCCTTGAGCGGCCTGCCCAGGTCGATATGCTGGTCGGCCTTGCCGCCCAGACGCTGCTCGGCCTGTTGGTCATAATGCTGCGACGGACTTTGCGCCGGCGCCGCATAGTCCGGGCCGACGGTACAGGCGGACAGCACGGCAAGCGCCGAGACCGTCCCGACCATCGCTGGAAACCGCGGCCTGTTGATGACGAACGCACTGGATTTCATTTTCCGGACTCCACGGGGACTAGTTGGTCGGAACGGGTTTGCGAAGAAAGAACACCAGCGGACTCACCACCAGCATCACCACCAGCAAAATCTTGAACTGGCCGATCACGGCGATGAACGCCGCCTGGCCGGTGATCATTTCGTTGAGCCCGGCCAGGGCCGGCAGCGACATCGGCGCGGCAAGCCGATACGCCGTCAGATGGCTGGCCAGCGCCAGGTGCATCGCCTGGGTGTTGTTGAAGAAGTACAACTGCACCACCGCCACCCCGAGGGTGCTGCCATAGACCCGGACCAGATTGAAAATCCCCGCGGCTTCCGGACGCAGCTTCGGGTCAAGCGTGCTGAACGCCATCTTGCTCAGCGCCGGCATCAACACCCCGAGACCGATACCCTGCAATGCACCGGCAATCGCCACCGGCCAGCTGTCCATCAGCGGCGAATAGCCGAGCATCAGCCCGTTGGCATACACCACCAGGGCGATACCCGCCGCCACCCATACCCGCGGGTCGACGCGCGGGGGCACCCGGCTCATCAGCAGGAAGGCGCCCACCAGGCCGATACCTCGCGGCAGGGTCAGGCCACCGGTCGTGTCGGGCGGATAACCGAGCAGTTCATCGAGCATCGGCGAGGTCAGGGCCATGGTCGACAACAGGACAAAACCCAGGGCGAAAAACATCACCGTCGACAACACGAAGTTGCGATCCCGAAACAGCCCCTTGCTGACAAAGTGCACCTTCGCGGTCAGCACATGGACCACGAACAGGTAAAGCCCAAGTCCGGCGGCCAGCGCTTCCAGCCAGATTTCCGGCGAGGCGAACCACTCCAGGCGCTCGCCCCGGTCGAGCAGCATCTGCAACCCGATCATGCCCAGGGTGAAGGTGCCGAAGCCGAAGAAGTCGAAGGACGGGCGTGTCCCGGCCTTTTTCTCCGGCAGCCACAGCGCCACCACCAGGAAGATGAACGCCGACAGCGGCAGGCTGATATGGAAGATCGCGCGCCAGCCGTAATGCTCACCGAGCCAGCCGCCGATACCCGGACCGGTGGCGATGCCCAGCAGCACGATGGCGGTCCAGGTCGCACCGAAGGTCGCGCGCCGTGCCGGTGCCAGGGTCTCCAGGGCAATCGCCATCGACAGCGGCGCCAGTACGCCACTGGCCAGCCCCTGGACAACCCGCGCCCCGACGAACTGCAGCGGCGTCGTTGCCAGGGTGGCGAGCAGCAGGCCCAGGGCGAAGATCGCCAGCGCGCCTTGGTACATCAGCTTCAGGCCATAACGGCCACCCAGCCACTGGGCGATCGGCAAGGTAATGGCGCTCGCCGCCAGGTAGGAGGTGAAGACCCAGCCGGCCTGGTCGTCGGTCATCGACAAGCTGCCCTGGAGCAACCGCAGCACCGCGTTCGGCAGCGGCAGGTTGGCAGACTGCATATAGGTCGCCAGCAGCGCGGCAAACCTCAGCGCACGCGCGCCCTCGGCCCCGTTCATTGCCCGCGGCTCGCGGTCAACAGCCCCTTGAGCGGCTGCCACCAGGGCGCCCGATAACCGGTATCGACCGTGACCGTGGCGCTGGTGCCGGAGAACAACGGCAGGCGCGGATCGACTTCATCGAGTTCGAGCCGGACCGGCACCCGCTGGATCACCTTGACCCAGTTGCCGGTGGCGTTTTCCGGAGGCAGCAGGGCGAAGTCCGCGCCGGCGCCGGGACTCATGCTGATGACACGGGCCTTGAACGGATGATCCGGGTAGGTATCGATGCTGATGGTCGCGGTCTGCCCCGGACGCATATGGGCCAGCTGGGTCTCGCGGAAGTTGGCCTCGACCCACACCTGGTGGGCCGAGAGCAAGGCAAAGGCCGGCGCGCCGCTGTTGAGATAGTTGCCGACCTGCAGGTCGTCGACCTTGGCGACGATGCCATCGTCCGGCGCATAGACCGTCGCATACGAGAGGTAGAGCCGTGCCTCGTCGAGCTGGGCCCTGGCCTCGCGAATCGCCGGGTGGCTGTCGATATCGATATTCGGATTGCCGTTCAACGCCACCACCGTATTGGCGATCTGCTGTTCAACGGACGCTATGCGTTGTCGCGCGACCTTGAGATCGGTGTCCGCACGCTCGTAGAGCGAGCGCGAGACGAACTCGCTGGCCATCAACGCCTTCTTCCTGGCGAACTCCTTTTCGTCGAAGCTCGCCGACTCCCGGGCCGATTGCAGCTCGGCCTGCTGCTGCCGATAGCTGGCCTTGAGCCCGGCGATGCGCAACCGCGCCACGCTCAGTTGGGCATCTGCCCGGTTGACGGCGATCTGCAAAGGCTCCGGATTGATCCGGAACAACACCTGGCCCTTGTGCACCTGCTGGTTGTCCTCGACCGCGATTTCAACCACCTGTCCGGAAATCCGCGCATTGATGGAAGCCTTGGCTACCCGGGCATAGGCGTTGTCGGTCGAGACGAAGGGCTCCGCCGCCAGGTAACGGGCAATGGCAACCGCCGCGAACAGCACTGGCAGCCCCACCATCAGCAGGGGTCGCACTCTTTCCTTCAAGGGCTTGCGAATGAACGCGTCCGCCTGGACTGGCCCCGGATGCTCGAAGTTGTGTGTCGCCGTACTGTCGAATTGCTTGGTCATGATCGAATTTACCTGTGGCCGGGGAGCACGCCTGGAACCGGGAATTTCTGAATTCCGATTTTTGTGCGACAATGTAAGAATATAGCCATCTCGGCCCTCACTCAAGGATTTTTGTACAACATGGCACAAAAAAAGACCGCCGAGGGAAAAGGCCGCGGCCGCCCTCGCGCCTACGACCCTCAGACAGCCTTGCAACAGGCGCTCGGGGTGTTCTGGAATACCGGCTATGCCGGGGCCTCCCTGGACAGCATCGCCACGGCGGCGGGCATGAACCGCCCCAGCCTGTATGCCGCCTTCGGGGACAAGCACGCGCTCTATATCAAGGCGCTCGAACAGTACTGGGAGATGGCCGCGGCGGCCGTCGACGAGGCGTTGAAAGATCGCTCCCTGACCCTCGGCGAGGCATTGCAGCGTTTCTACGAGGGGCAGTTGTCGATCTACTTCTCCGGTGACGGCCAGCCACGGGGTTGCTTCATGATCGGCACGGCAACCACCGAGGCGGTCGAGGATCCGGCCATCCGCGAGATTCTTTCCAACCGCCTCGGCCGCCTCGATGCCGAGCTGGAAACCCGCCTGCGGGCGGCAATCGAGGCCGGCGAATTGCACGCCGATGCCGACCCGGCGGCCCTGGCGGCCCTGGCCTCGGGCCTGATGCACAGCATTTCGATACGGGCCCGGGCGGGTAAATCCCGGGCCGAACTGTCCGAGCTGGCGCGCAACGCGGTCAGGGTCATCTGCGGATGAGTCCGCGCTTGTGAGGTGTGTGGTGGCTGAAGGACTCGAAGATATTCTGGCCGGGCAACTGGCGGTGGTTTTCTGTGGCATCAACCCGGGGTTGATGGCGGCAGCCCAGGGACATCACTTCGCCGGGCGCAACAATCGGTTCTGGCGCACGCTGCATCTGGCCGGTTTCACCCCCGAGGAACTGCGTCCGGAAAACGACCGCACGCTCTTGCAGTACGGATGCGGGTTGACCACCGTGGTCGAGCGACCGACAGCGCGGGCGGACCAGTTGTCCCGCGATGAATTCAGCGCGGCGGCGGCCGGTTTCGAACACAAGATCGCCCGCTACGCCCCCGGCTGCGTGGCCTTTCTCGGCAAGGCCGGGTACTGCGGATTATCCGGCCAGCGGGACGTCGCCTGGGGGCTGCAACCACGGCGCCTGGCAGACGCCTCGGTGTGGGTCCTGCCCAACCCCAGCGGGCGCAATCTCGCCTTTTCCCTAGAGCAACTGGTGAGCGCCTATCGGCAGCTTCGTCTGACCCTGGGCGCCGGCCGGTAGGAAATACGCCCGTCAACCTTTCGATATGAGCCAACTAAAGGCACAATGCGCGTCCTTTTTTGGCTAGCCCCGCCGGAGGCCTCGAAATGATCAAGACGCCGTACTACCTCATCGACAAGCAGAAGCTGCTGGTCAACCTGCAGAAGATCGCCTACGTGCGCGAGCACTCCGGAGCCAAGGCGCTGCTGGCGCTCAAGTGCTTCGCCACCTGGTCGGTGTTCGACCTGATGCAGCAATACATGGACGGCACGACGTCGTCGTCGCTCTACGAGCTCAAGCTCGGTCGCCAGAAATTCGTCGGCGAGACCCACGCCTACAGCGTGGCCTGGGCCGACGACGAGATCGGCGAGATGCTCGAGAACTGCGACAAGATCATCTTCAACTCCATCGGCCAGTTGCAGCGCTTTGCCGAAGCCTCCAAGGGCAAGGTCCGCGGCCTGCGGGTCAACCCCCAGGTGAGCAGTTCCGACTACCTGCTGGCCGACCCGGCACGGCCGTTCAGCCGCCTGGGCGAGTGGGATCCGGCGAAGATCGAACAGGTCATCGGGCAGATCTCCGGCTTCATGTTCCACAACAACTGCGAGAACGGCGACTTCGGCCTGTTCGACCAGATGCTGGGGACCATCGAGGAGCGCTTCGGCCACCTGCTGCACAAGGTCGAGTGGGTCAGCCTTGGCGGCGGCATCCATTTCACCGGTGAAGGCTATGCCCTGGATGAGTTCTGCGCGCGCCTCAAGGCGTTCTCGCAGAAGTACGGCGTACAGGTCTACCTGGAGCCGGGCGAAGCGGCAATCACCCAGAGCGCCTCTCTGGAAGTCACCGTGCTCGACACCCTCTACAACGGCAAGAACCTGGCGGTGGTGGACAGTTCCATCGAAGCCCACATGCTCGACCTGCTGATCTATCGCCTGGACGCCAAGATGGCGCCGAGCGACGGCGAACACACCTACATGGTGTGCGGCAAGTCCTGTCTGGCCGGAGACATCTTCGGCGAGTACCCCTTCGATCGTCCGCTGTCCATCGGCGATCGGCTGTCGTTCGTTGACGCGGCAGGCTACACCATGGTCAAGAAGAACTGGTTCAACGGCTTGAAGATGCCGTCCATCGTAGTGAAACAACTCGACGGTACAGTCGAGGTCGTTCGTGAGTTCGGTTACGAAGACTACCTGTCCAGCCTTTCGTAAGCTGGCGGATTGAGGAGAAATGAAAAAATTGAAGAAGAACGTACTTATCATTGGTGCAGGAGGTGTCGCCAAGGTGGTGGCCCACAAGTGCGCGCAGCACAACGACGAACTCGGTCGTATTGCTATCGCGTCGCGCAACATCTCCAAATGCCAGGCCATCATCGACAGCGTCAAGGCCAAGGGCAGCCTCAAACAGCCCGCTGATATCCAGGCCTTCACGCTGAACGCCCTGGATGTCGAAGCGACCAAGGCGCTGATCCGCGAAACCGGATCGCAGATCGTCATCAACGTCGGCTCCGCGTTCCTCAACATGTCGGTGCTGCGTGCCTGCATCGATACCGGCGTGGCGTACCTCGACACCGCCATCCACGAAGAGCCGGGCAAGGTCTGTGAAACACCGCCCTGGTACGGCAACTACGAGTGGAAACACCTCGAGGAATGCCAGCAGAAGAACATCACCGCCATCCTTGGCGTGGGCTTCGACCCGGGTGTGGTCAATGCCTATGCGGCACTGGCGCAGCAACAGTATTTCGACCGCATTGACTCGATCGATATCCTCGACGTCAACGCCGGTTCCCACGGCAAGTATTTCGCCACCAACTTCGATCCCGAGATCAATTTCCGCGAATTCACCGGACAGGTGTGGAGCTGGCAGGACAGCCAGTGGACCAGCAACACCATGTTCGAAGTCAAGCGTACCGACGACCTGCCGGTGGTGGGTGCGCAGAACCTGTACCTGACCGGCCACGATGAAGTGCACTCGCTGTCGAAGAACCTCGACGTGCCCAACGTGCGCTTCTGGATGAGCTTCGGCGAGCACTACATCAACGTCTTCACCGTGCTGAAGAACCTCGGCCTGCTTTCCGAGAAACCGGTCCGCACTGCCGAAGGCCTGGAAGTCGTGCCGCTGAAAGTGGTCAAGGCCGTACTGCCGGACCCCGCCTCGCTGGCACCGGGTTATGTCGGCAAGACCTGCATCGGCGACCTGGTCAAGGGCAGCAAGGATGGCCAGCCACGCGAGCTGTTCATCTACAACGTGGCCGACCACGAGGACGCCTACGCCGAGACCGACAGCCAGGGCATCTCCTACACCGCCGGCGTACCGCCAGTGGCCGCGGCCCTGCTGGTCGCCCGTGGCGAGTGGGACGTGCAGCGCATGGCCAACGTCGAGGAACTGCCGGCCGAGCCGTTCCTCAAGGCGCTGGATGCCATGGGGCTGCCAACCCGTATCAAGGACGAGCACGGCGATCGCGCGTGGGATGCTATCGCCTGATAGTCCCGCCCACGTCCGGCTGAACAGAAACGCCCCGACCTGCCAGGTTCGGGGCGTTTTTTATTGCCGGTCGGCAGCGAGATTCAATCGACCGCGCAGACACCGCCGGGGCGACCCGCACCCTGGAAATCGGCAATCTGCTGCCACATCGCCGGTGGATTGGAATACATCGGGAAATGCCCGCACTGCGCGATGGGCGCCAGCCGCACGCCCTCGGCCTGGATATGCCCGAGGTAGGACAGCGAGGCGTTCTGCTCGCCGTACATGAACATCCGCGGGCATTCCAGCCCGAGGAACTTGCCCATCAGGTCGGCGTGATCGGAAAGGTCGACCATCGATTCGAAGATGCCACGCACCGCCCCTGCCCGTACCTTGTGGCGCAGGCTCGCCGAATACAACGCACTGGCATAAGCCGGCGCCTGCCGGGCGCGCTCGATGAACGCGGTGAAAAACACCTCGGGATCCTCCGCCGGGTAATCCACGATCTGCCGGCTGAGAAAGCAGTCCTCCGGGGCGATATTGCCCTCGATATCGACAAAGCTGAGAACCCGCCCGGGGAACTGATGGGCCAGCATCAGCGCGGTCAGCCCGCCCATGGAGTGGCCGACCAGATGGAACCGCTCGATGCCGAAATGCTCCAGTACCTGCAACGCCGTCTGCCGCAGGAAGGGAATGGAAATCCGCGACAGGTCGCTGCACTGGCTCTCACCGCAGCCCGGCGCGTCATAGGCGACAAAGGGGTGACCGGCAAACGCGGGTTGCAGCACGATGTCGGCGTAGTCCTCCTTGGTCGAGCCAAATCCATGCAGGAAGACGATCGGCGCCAGGCTGCCCTCGCGATGAATGGCGGCGATGTCCAGCTGGACACCCTCGACCGTCAGGGGCAGTCGTGCGTGAGTGAAGGTTTCGGGTGAAGACACGGGAACAGCTCCTTGAACAAAAGCCCAGGCGGCAATTTCCGGGAGATCGCGGCAGGTGTAAATGACGGTTTGGCGAAGACGTCCATACGCCAAACCTATCAGTGTCGGAACAGCGCCCCGCTCAGCCCCCGGCCCGGTAGTGCGCGACCACTTCTTCCACCAGCGGATTGGGCCGCTGCGTATTCCAGGCCAGTGCCGTGGTGACCACCTGCAGCTTCTGGCTCAAGGGGCGAAACACCACATTATCCGGTGCGAGCTTCTTCAGCGCGGCCGGCACCAACGCGATGCCCTGGCCGTAACTGACAAAGGCGATCTGCGAGGCGACCGAACGCACTTCATGCAGCACCCGCGGGGAAAAGCCGCTGGCCCGGCAAGTGGCGATCAGGTTGTCGAAATACACCGGGCTGACCTTGCGCGAAAACATCACCAGCGGCTCGTTGGCCAGGCTCGACAGGCTGATGCGCGAGCGCGCGGCCAGCGGATGATCGCCAGGCAGCGCCACCACCAGACGATCCTCGGTCAACGGCAACGACTGGATCGACGCTCCGAGATCACCGTCCAGGCGGGCAAAGGCCAGGTCGATATCCCCGGACTCCAGCGCGGGCAGCGCTTCAACGCTGTCGATTTCCCGCACGGACACGGTCAGGTGCGGATAGCGGCTCTTCAGTTGTTCGATCAGCCCGGGCAGCACATCGAACATCGCCGTCGAGATCGCACCGATAGTCAGCATGCCCGACTGCCCCGCCACCGCTTCCTCGACGGCCAGTTCCAGGCGCTCCAGTTGCTCGGCGAACTTGCGCACCGCCGGCAGGATCGCGGCGCCGACCGGGGTCAGTTTCGCGCCACGCCGCGAGCGCTCGAAGAGCGTGACCTTGAGGGCCTGCTCCAGCACCTGGATCTGCTCGCTCAGCGGCGGCTGGGACATCCCCAGGCGCTTGGCGGCACGGCCGAAGTTCTGTTCCTCGGCAACCGCCAGGAACAACCAGAGATGACGAATCAGGCGGAAATTGATCATGACTTATCCATAGGTTCAGCGTATCCAACGCTTCTGTGATTAGTAATATACCTATGGAATGAGGTCGCCGACACTGGCCATCTCCGTCACCCCAGGGGCTCTCCGATGTCCAACAAAAACCTGACCGACCCACACTTGCTCGAGCGCCTCGCGGCGCTGGACACCAATACCGTGTCCGATGCACTCGACTTCCTCGGCCTGCCCGGCGCCACGGTGGGGCTGCGGCCCCTGTGGAACTGTCCGAAGATCGTCGGTCGCGCCAGCACCGTGCTGCTGGCGCCCAAGACCGACAGCAACCCGACCGTGCACCTGATCACGCCCGTGGTCGAGCAGATCCACAGCAACGATCGCGTACTGGTGATCGCCGGTGGCATCGAAGGCATTTCCTGCTGGGGCGACATCCTCGCCAATGCCGCGTCCGCCAGGCAGGTGCGCGGCACGGTGATCGACGGTTGCAGTCGCGATATCGACGGCAGCGAAGCCATCGGCTACCCGGTCTACGGTCGTGGCGTGACCATGATCAGTGCCCGTAACCGTGTGGTGCAGATCGATGCCGGGGTGACCATCGAAGTCGCCGGCGTCGCCGTCAGCGAAGACGACTATGTCATTGCCGACCGTTGCGGCACGGTGTTCGTACCCGCCCCGCGTATCGAGGCGGTGCTCGACCTGGGCGAACGCATTGCCCGTCGCCAGGACGGCATGGTCGAGGCCGTTCGCAGTGGTCGCTCGGTAGCCGAGGTGATGCATGACAGCCAGTTCGAAGCCATCAATGTGGAGCAAACCCGATGAACCGTGAAGACCAGGCCCTCGTGGCCCTGTTCGAAGGCCTGGACACCCCGGGCGTATCCGATGCCATGGACAAGCTCGGCCTGCCCGGCCAATGCCTGGGCATCGCGCCCCTGGACAACTACTCAAAGGTCATCGTCGGCCCGGCGTTCACCGTGCAGTACGTCTCGGCGAGCGTGCCGCCGGGCACCGTGGGCGACTTTATCGAGGACGTGGCGGCAGGTGACATCGTCGTCATCGACAACGGCGGACGTACCGACTGCACCGTCTGGGGCGACATCATGACCCAGTACGCCGGCACCCGCGGGATCGCCGGTACCGTTATCGACGGCGTCTGCCGCGACGTCAACAAGGCCCTGGGGGACGGCTACCCGATCTTCAGCCAGGGCCGCTTCATGCGCACCGGCAAGGACCGGGTGCAGGTGCAGTCGGTCAACCAGCCGGTGTCCATCGGCAGCGCCCGGGTCTGTGACCGCGACATCGTCGTCGCCGATGCCAATGGCGTGGTGGTCGTGCCGCGGGATCGCGCCGCCGAAGTGGCCGCCTGCGCACGCCGGATCGAAACGATCGAAGCCGAGATCCGCGCCCTGATCGCCCAGGGCAAGACCCTCAAGGAAGCCCGCGCGGCGCTGGGTTACCACAGTCTGCAGAGGAAAGCATGAGCAGCGATAGCCAACGCCTGAACACACGCCTGGCCAGCGCGCAGCCCTCGGCCACCTACCGGATCATCGACCGGGTCGCGGAACGCCGGGCACAAGGTGCGACGATCATTTCCCTGTGCGCGGGCGAACCCGACTTCGACACCCCGGCCCATGTCCGTGCCGCGGCCATCGACGCCATCGAGCACGGCCACACCCGCTACACCCAGGTCGCCGGGGTGCGGGCGCTGCGCGAAGCAGTGGCCGCCAAGTTCCGCCGCGAGAACGGCCTGGATGTCGGCTGGCAGGACACCCTGGTGTGCAACGGCGGCAAGCAGGTGATCTACAACGCCCTGGCCGCGACCCTCAACGAGGGCGACCAGGTCATCGTGCCGGCGCCGTACTGGGTCAGCTACCCGGAAATGGTGCAACTGTGCGGCGGCGAGAACCGGATCGTCACCTGCACGGCCGACAGCGGCTTCAAGCTGACCGCGGCCGCCCTGGCGGCGGCGATCACCCCACGGACCCGCTGGCTGATCCTCAACTCGCCGTCCAACCCGACGGGGGCGGTGTACAGCCGCGATGAACTGCGCGCCCTGGCCGATGTGTTGCTGGATCATCCGCAGGTGCTGGTCCTGGCCGACGATATCTATGAACACCTGATCTTCGACGACCAGCCCTTCCATACCCTGGCCCAGGTGGAGCCACGCCTGCAGGCGCGCACCCTGACCATGAACGGTGTATCCAAGGCCTATGCCATGACCGGCTGGCGCATCGGCTTTGCCACGGGGCCGCGCTGGTTGCTGGAGGCCATGGAGAAGCTGCAGGGGCAACAGACCTCGGGCGCCAGCTCGATCTCGCAGCAGGCGGCAATCGCCGCCCTGCAAGGTCCCAAGGACTTCATCCAGGACAGCCGGGCGGTTTTCCAGCGTCGTCGGGACCTGATGGTGGCGCTGCTCAACGACATACCGGGACTGCACTGCGTGAGTCCGGCGGGCGCGTTCTATGCCTTCGCCTGTTGCGCCGGCCTGATCGGCCGCACCTCCGCCGGTGGACGACTGCTGAGCAGCGACGAGGACGTCGCCCACGCCCTGCTGGACGAGGCGGATGTGGCCGTCGTGCACGGCAGCGCGTTCGGCCTGGGTCCCTATATCCGCATCGCCTACGCGCTGGATGACACCTCCTTGCGCCAGGCCTGCGAAGCCATCCAGCGGTTCTGTCACGCGTTGCGCTGAGCGCGTTTTTGCAACGGAGCCCGGCCAGCGCCGGGCTTCGGCACTTTCCTCGCACAACTCATTACACCACATCACTAATGATGTTCTCGAATCCGTATTTATCCGCAACCGACAACCTAATAGATTGACTCCACTGCCTGCCCATCATGCCGATGGCCAGCCCACTGGAGAGTTGTCATGCCTTTCGTCAGCGTACGCATCACCCGCGACGGCGTTACCTCAGAGCAGAAAGCCCAGGTCATTGCCGAAATCACCGAAACCCTGGAACGGGTCCTCCACAAACGCCCGGACCTGACCCATATCGTGATCGAGGAAGTCGATACCGATAACTGGGGCTACGCCGGGATCACCACCACCGAGTACCGCAAGCAACTGGCGCAGAACCCGTCATGAGCGCGCCCGTCAGAATCGACTTCATCTCCGACGTGGTCTGCCCCTGGTGCGCCCTGGGCGTAACGGCCCTGGAACAGGCAATCGCCAACCTGGCCGGTGAAGTGGCGGTGGAATTGACGTTCAAACCCTTCGAACTGAACCCGGACATGCCGGCCGAGGGCGAGAACGCGGTCCGTCACATGATGCGCAAATACGGTCGCAGCGCCGAGGAAGTCGCCGCCGGCAAGCAGATGTTGATGACACGCGGCGAGGCCATCGGCTTTCAGTTCGACCTGGAAAAACGCAGCCACTTCTACAACACCTTCGATGCCCACCGCCTGCTGCTCTGGGCCTTGCAGCAAGGACGGCAGATCGAACTGAAGCGAGCGCTGCTGCGCGCCTACTTCAGCGACGGCCAGAATCCGAGCGACCGCGAGACCCTGGTGCGCCTGGCGAGCGAAGCGGGACTGGAGGCAACGGCTGCCCGCGAAGTGCTGGATTCGGCTGCTTTCGCCGACGAAGTCCGTGAACTGCAAGCGTTCTATCGCGGACGCGGCATCAACTCGGTGCCGGCCATGATCCTCAACGAACGCCACCTGGTCTCCGGTTCGCAATCGGTCGCTTACTACGAACAGATGCTGCGGGAAATCTCATCCGCCGCAGCCTGATTGATCACGCTCTACCCCACTTACTGTCCCCAGAGGTTTTTATCATGAGCAATGCAAAGAAAGTCGTAGTGATTACCGGCGCCTCCCAAGGTATCGGCGCCGCCGTGGTCAAGGCCTTCCGTGACCTGGACTACCGGGTGGTCGCCACCTCCCGTTCGATCCAGCCGTCCACCGACCCGGACATCCTCGCCATCGCCGGCGACATCGCCGACCCGGCCACCGCCCAGCGGGTGATCCGTGAAGGCGTGGCGCGTTTCGGTCGCATCGACAGCCTGATCAACAACGCCGGGATCTTTATCGCCAAGCCGTTCACCGGTTACACCCACGAAGACTACGTCAACGTGCTGGCGGTCAACCTCAATGGCTTCTTCTACATCACCCAGTTGGCGATCAACGAGATGGAGAAGCAAGGCGGCGGCCATATCGTCAACATCACCACCAGCCTGGTGGACCATGCCATCGACGGCGTGCCTTCGGTGCTGGCTTCGCTGACCAAGGGCGGCCTCAACTCGGCGACCAAATCCCTGGCGATCGAATACGCCAAGCGCGGGATCCGGGTCAACGCGGTCAGCCCCGGCATCATCAAGACGCCGATGCACGGCGAGGAAACCCACGCCGCGCTGGGGCAGTTGCACCCGATGGGACACATGGGCGAAGTCAGGGACATTGCCCAGGCGATCGTCTACCTGGAATCGGCCGGTTTTGTCACCGGCGAGATTCTCCACGTCGATGGCGGCCAGAGCGCCGGGCACTGAGTCCTTCGCCTGCATGAAAAACGCCCCGGCCCCTGAGGTTCGGGGCGTTTTCATTGGCCGCGAGCCTGCGCACGACGGTCGCCGCGGAGACAGTGTGTCGCCCAAAGGGCACCAATCGACCCGATAGTCCTGTCTATACTGTCGCCCCCCCGTGCAACCTCAGGTATTCCTGCAATAATCCAGTTCAAGATGCCCGGGCGCCCTACGAGAGACAGTGAATGGAACGCATCGATGCTTCATTTCCGGATATTGCCGCCTTTGTCGGCGTGGCCCAGACCGGCAGTTTTACCCGCGCGGCGGAAAATCTTTCGACCAGCAAATCCAATGTCGGCAAGGCCGTCCAGCGCCTGGAGGCCAGGCTCGGGACCAAATTGTTCCAGCGCACCACCCGCGCCGTACGCCTGACCGAGGACGGTGAAACCTACCTGAGCGCCGCCACCGCGGCCCTCGACGGCCTGCGCGATGCCGCCCAGGCGCTGGCGGCCCGCAAGGAAGAACCCATCGGCCGGGTGCGGCTGGATATCCCATCGGGTTTCCGCCAGTTGTTCCTGCCGACCCTCTCCGAGCTGCGCCAGCGCTATCCGCAGGTGACGCTGGAGCTGTCCATGACCGATCGCATGTCCGATGCCGTCGGCGAAGGCTGGGACATCGTCGTCAGGGCCGGCGAGTTGCCCCAGGACAGCGAAATGACCGTGCGCAAGCTGTGCAACATCACCCTCAGCCTGTATGCCTCCCCCGACTACCTCGCCCGCCACCCGCCGATAGAGACCACCGCGGACCTGGCCAATCATGAGGCGGTGATCTTTCGTGGTTTCACCGGGCGGTTGCGGCCCTGGACGATCACGGACAATGGTCATGTCCGGGAGTTTTCGCCGACACCGGTGCTGGTGGTCTCGGATGGCCAGGCACTGATCGATGCAACCGTTGTCGGACTCGGTATCGCGCAAATCTTCGACAAGGTCGCGCAACTCTACGTGGACTGCGGCAAGCTCGTGCGGGTCCTGCCTGCCGCCGATACCCCCGGCCCGCCCGTGCATGCCCTGATTCCCCTGGGCCACCGGATGCCGGCGAAGAACCGCGCGGTGCTGAACTACCTGGCCGACCGCCTGCGCTAGTCCCTCCCCCGCGTGACAGAAAACCGCCCAATGAAAAAGGCCGCGCAAGCGGCCTTTCCAGACAACGTCCGTCACCTCAGGCCGATTTGCGCTCCTCATGCAGCGCCACGATATCGGCCTCGTCCCGCAGGGCCTTCTGTACCGAGGCACGGGCATCGATACGGGCCTTGTACGCCATCAGGTTTTTCAGATGGGTGATCGGCGCGCCGGAACGCTCATGCCACCAGGTACCGAACACATAGGCATCGGCCACGGTGAACGTGTCGCCGGTCAGGTAGGCACGGCCATCGGCCAGGCGGGCATCGAGTACCGCGTAGGCGCTGACCAGCTTGTCCCGGGTCCATTGGCTGCCGGCTTCGGTCAGCAACTTGCGCATCAGGGGGATATGCTTCTGGGCGATCTCGGTCGCCAGGAAGTTCAGCAACTGATCGAACTTGGCGCGCTCCAGCGTGCCGCTCGCCGGTGCCAGTTGCGACTCGGGAAACTGGTCGGCCAGGTAGGAAGAGATGATCACCGTCTCGGACAGTTGATCGTTCTGGCCGTTGTCGAGAACCAGCACCGGTACATAACCCAGTGGATTGACCTGATTGAAGTCATCACCGTTGGAGGTGCTCTTGCCGAACACATCGTAGTGGATCAGCTCGGGGGTCAGGCCCAGTTCGTTGGCAACGATCTGGACAGTCTGGGAGCAGGTCTGATTGGCGATGTAGAGTTTGTGCATGATGGCTTTACCTGAAGTGGGTTGGCGGTGTCGGGCCCTGATCGGGCCCGATGGATAAAGTGTGTGCTTGCAGACTTCGTGGATAAACAATCGAAAAAGAGATGCTCTGTAGTTCCGTGGGCGACAATCAGGCCGCGTCACCGACGCCCGCATCGGCCACCGAACGGTCCTTGCTCAACAGGCCCAGCACGACGGCGGCGCAGGCCAGGGTGATCAGAGTCAGGATGTGCAGCAGGTACTGGAACGCCGTCGCGTACCCGGCGATCAGGCGCTCGTTGGCCAGCCCCGGCACCGTATTGATCGCATGGGCCATGTCGCCCGTGGTCACCCGGTGCGCGGTTTCGGCGATCAGCGCCGCCTCGGCACTGCCAGCCACCACCTGAACGGCGTCGGACAGGTTGCTGTGCAACAGCGACGCCAGCATCGCCGCCACGCTGGCCAGGGCAATGCCCTCGCCCGCCACCCGCACGGTGTTGAAGATCCCGGCGGCCATGCCGGCGCGCTCTTTCGGCACGACGCTGACCGACAGGCCATCCATCAGGCCCCAGGGCAGGCCGGCACCGATGCCGATCAACAGCATCGGGGCGACCAGGCCGAATTTCGGCTCGCCGACGTTGTACAGGCTCAGCCAATGCAGACCCACGGCCGCCATCAGGAAGCCCACGCCCGAGAGGATGCCCGCCGAGACAAAGCGGGTCAGCGAGGCGGCCAGCATCGGCACCACCAGCATCGGTGCGGATAGCGCCAGTAACAGCAGGCCGGCATCGATTTCACTCAGGCCTTCGACGCCGATAAAGCGCAACGGCAGCATGACCACCAGCACGATGTAGCAGTAGCAGGTGCCGATCGGCAGCATCTGCACACCGACGAAACGCGGGAAGCGGAACAGAGTCAGGTCCAGCATCGGTCGCTTGACGTGCATCTCGATCAGCACGAAGGCCACCAGCAGCACCGCCGACGCGACCAGCAGGCCGACCACCAACGGGCTGCCCCAGCCGCTGTCGGGCGCCTGGATCACGCCAAAAGTGAACAGGGCCAGCACCGCGCTGAACGTCAGGGTGCCAGGCCAATCAAGGCCCACGGCGTCGGGATCGCGGGTTTCGCGCATGCGTGGCAGGCCGAAGACCATGGCGATCACCCCGATCAGCGCGGTGAAGACAAAGATCGCCCGCCAACTGAAGGCTTCGATCAGCACGCCGGCCACCAGGGGGCCAAACGCCAGGCCGATACCGAAGGTGGTGCCAAGCATACTGAACGCACGAGTACGCGCATGCCCCTCGAACTCCTGCGCCAGGGCGGCCGAACCGCTGGCCAGCGCCGCGGCACCGGCAACGCCCTGGATGGCGCGCAGGACATCCAGCCAGAACACCGAGGGTGCCAGGCTCTGCGCCACCGAAGCAGCGGTGAACAGCAGCATGCCGAAGGTGAACAGGCGCTTGCGCCCGTAGACATCGGCCAGCGCTCCGGCCGCCATCAGCAAGCTGCCGAAGGACAGCATGAAGGCGTTGGTGATCCAGGTCAGGGCCACCGGACTGCCGCCCAGGTCGCGGCCGATGGCAGGCGTGGCAACGGCCCCGCCGGTAAAACTCAGGGGCAGCACCAGGGCGGAAAGACAGATGGCTGCAAGAATGAGTAACTTGTCCCGCGACTGAGTCGCGTGATCGATGGAGGTCATGATTTCACCGTGAGTGGGATGGAAAATGGCGCGGCAGCCGCGGAAGATCCGGCTGCCGGCTGCCAGTCAAGGTTGCGAAAGCGCCGTGTCGAGCGGGATCGGCGCGGCATCGCCCCAACCACCGCCCAGGGCGCGGATCAGATTGACCGTGGCGGCCGCCTGCACACCGTCCAGCTGCACCGCCGCGCGGCGTGACTGCAAGGCCACCCGCTCGGCATCGATGACCGCCAGATAGCTGGCATCGCCTTCGCTGTACCGGGCCCGGGCCAATGCCGCCGCGCGCCGGGAAGCCTCCACGGCCTGCGACTGGGTGCGGGTCTGGTCTTCCAGCACCCTCAGGTCGGAGAGGTTGTCTTCCACTTCGCGGAACGCCACCAGCACCTGTTGGCGGTAGTTGGCAACGTCTTCCTCGTAGACCGCCCGGGCATTGGCCAGATTGCCCTTGCGCAGGCCGCCATCGAAGATCGGCAGGTTGAGCGCGGTCCCGGCCAGGGGCCCGAGGAGGAAGGTGCGGCTGCTCCATTTGAAGAGATTGCCCAGCGAGCCCGATTCGAAACCCGCCATGCCGGTCAGGGTCAACGACGGAAAGAACGCCGCCTTCGCCACGCCGATCCGGGCATTGGCCGCGGCCATGGAACGCTCGGCCGCGGCGATGTCCGGACGCCGTTCCAGCAGTGACGACGGCAGGCCGGCGGGAATCCGCAGGTTCACCGGCTGGAGGGGCCTGGCGGCCAGGGTGAACTCTGCCGGTGCCTTGCCCAGCAGTACCGCGAGGCTGTGCTCCGACGTCGCGCGAAGGCGCTGCACGGTCATCCCCTCGGAACGCGCCGTCGCCAGCTCGGATTCGGCCCGGGCGACATCCAGATCGGCGATGTCGCCGGTCGAGTAACGCTGCTGAACCAGTTTCAAGGCCTGCTCACGCAACTCGATGGCCCGGTCGTAGACCTCGACTTGCGCGTCCAGCTCGCGCAACGCGAAATAGTTCTGCGCGACATCCGCCTGCAAGGCCAGCAGCACCGAGTGGAACACGGCTTCGCTGCGCTGGGTTTGCGCGTCGGCGGCATCCACCGTCGCCGCGACACGGCCGAACATGTCGACTTCGTAAGACACCCCGGTCTGGGCGCGCCACATCGTCTGGCTGGCCCCCTGGCCGCTGTCCGACTGGAACTGCGAGGCCGGCGAGACCTTCTCCCGGGTCGGGCCGAAACCCGCGTCCAGGGTCGGGAACAGCGCGGAACGGGCGGACTGGTTGAGCGCCCTTGCCTCTTTCAGCCGGGCTGCCGCCGCAACCAGGTTCTGGTTGGCGTCGCGGGCCTGGCTTTCCAGCTGATCGAGGGTGCTGTCGTTGAACACCCGCCACCACTCGCCCCTTGGAATGGCTTCCGACGGCTCGGCGGTTTTCCAGCTGCCGACCTCAGCCGGCTTTAAAAGCGGCTGGGTCTTTTCCTCCTTGTACGCCGGCGGCATCGACACCTGCGGCTTGAGGTAGGTCGGCGCCAGCGAGCAACCCGCCGTCGCCAGCAGGGTCGCCAACCAGACGGTGCCGAACAACAGGCGATTCAAGGCAACTGCTTTCATGTCGTTCTCCTTACTTCTCGTACGCGATTTCAGGCACGCGAACCGAAGGTCGGGTGGAAGGGATGGCTTGCGCCGAGGGTTCATGGCCGTCAAGCCCGAAGCCCGGGTGCGGGTGCTTGCCGTGCTTGTCCACCAGGTGCTCCACACCCGACAGCTTGCGCAGCAAGACGTAGAACACCGGCGTCAGCATCAGGCCGAACAAGGTCACCCCGAGCATGCCGAAGAACACCGCGACCCCCATGGCCTGGCGCATCTCGGCACCGGCGCCGGAGGAAAACACCAGAGGCACCACGCCCATGATGAAAGCGATGGAGGTCATCAGGATCGGACGCAGCCGCAGCCGGCTGGCTTCCACCGCCGCCTGGACGATGGTCCGTCCCTGCATCTCCAGTTCCCGGGCGAACTCGACGATCAGGATCGCGTTCTTCGCCGACAACCCCACCAGCACCATCAGGCCGATCTGGGTGAAGATGTTGTTGTCGCCGTTGGTCAGCCATACACCGAGCAAGGCGGAGAGAATGCTCATCGGTACGATCAGGATGATCGCCAGTGGCAAGGTCAGGCTTTCATACAGCGCCGCCAGTACCAGGAACACCAGCAACACACTGATCGGGAATACCCACAGCGCCGCGTTGCCCGCCAGTTCCTGCTGATAGGTCAGGTCGGTCCACTCGTACTTGATGCCGCGTGGAAACACTTCCCTGGCAATGCGATCGACCGCCGCCTGGGCCTGGCCGGACGAATAGCCCGGTGCCGGACCGCCGTTGATGTCCGCCGCGGTGTAGCCGTTGTAGCGCACGACCATTTCCGGGCCGTAGGTGGTGGTGACTTTGATCAGCGAAGACAGCGGCACCATCTCGCCCTTGTCATTGCGAGTCTTCAGCAAGCCGATGTTTTGCGCGGTGGCACGGAACGGCGCATCGGCCTGGGCGCGCACCTGGTACACACGACCGAAGGCGTTGAAGTCATTGACGTACATCGAGCCCAGGTAGATCTGCAGGGTGTCGAACACATCCGTCACCGAAACGCCCAACTGCTTGGCCTTGACCCGATCCAGGTCGACGTTGAGCTGCGGCATGTTGATCTGGAAGGTGGAGAACGCCGGGCCCAGCTCGGGGGCCTTGGCCGCGGCCGCGAGGAAGTCCTGGGTGGCCTTGTTCAACGCCTCATAGCCCAGGGCACCGCGGTCCTCGATCTGCAGCTTGAAGCCGCCGACGGTGCCCAGGCCGGCCACCGGCGGTGGTGGGAATACCGCGATGGCGGCGCCCTTGATCCCGGCATATCTGGCATTCAACTGCGCCACGATGGCCGATGCGGATTGCTCCCTGGAGCGGTATTTCGACGGTTCAAGCACCGGGAACACCAGCGCGCTGCTGGGCGAGTTGGCCAGGCTGACCGACAGGCCCGGGAACTGCGGCAGGTTCTTGACCCCGGGAATGGCCAGGGCGATATCGCCCATTTCCCGCACGACCTGCTCGGTGCGATCCAGGGTGGCACCGCTGGGCAGTTGCGCAATGGCGACCACATAGTCCTTGTCCTGCGCCGGCACGAAACCGCCGGGGACAATCTTGCCCATCCACACCGCGCCAGCGAGCAGGATGGCGTAGATCGCCAGCATCGCCAGCTTGCGGTTGACCACGCGGCGCACGCCATTGCCGTAGCTGTCCGAACCTCGGTTGAACACACGGTTGAACAGTTTGAAGAAGCGTCCGAACAGCGCATCCATGATCCGCGTCAGGCGATCCTTCGGTGCGTCGTGCCCCTTGAGCAGGATGGCCGAGAGAGCGGGCGACAGGGTCAGCGAGTTGAACGCCGAGATCACCGTCGAGATGGCGATGGTCATCGCGAACTGCTGGTAGAACTGTCCGGTCAGGCCGGACATGAACGCCAGCGGCACGAACACCGCCACCAAGGTCAGGGCGATGGCGATGATCGGCCCGCTGACCTCCTGCATGGCTTTATAGGTCGCGTCCCGCGGCGACAGGCCGTCGGCAATGTTGCGCTCGACGTTCTCCACCACGACGATGGCATCGTCCACCACGATGCCGATGGCCAGGACCATGCCGAACAGCGACAAGGCGTTGATGGTGTAGCCAAAGCCCAGCAGCAAGGCAAAGGTGCCGATGATCGACACCGGCACCGCCAGCAACGGGATCAGCGAGGCGCGCCAGGTCTGCAGGAACACGATCACTACCAGCACCACCAGGGCGATGGCTTCGAGCAGGGTCTGGATCACCGCGTGAATACTGTCGCGCACGAACTGCGTCGGGTCGTACTTGATGCCGTAGTCGACACCCTCGGGCATGTCCTGCCTGATCTCCTCCATAACCTTGCGCACGTCATCGGAGATCTGCAGCGAATTGGCATTGGGCTGCTGGAAGATGATCATCTGCACGGCCGGCTTGTTGTCCAGCATCGCCCGCAGGGTGTACTCGGATGCAGCCATCTCGACCCGCGCCACGTCGGACAGGTGAGTCACCGCCCCGCCGCCGGCCTTGAGAATGATGTCGCGGAATTCCTGCTCGGTCTTCAAGCGGCCCTGGGCATTGACGCTCAGTTGCATCGGCACGTTGGTCAGCATCGGCGCACCGCCGACGATGCCGGCCGCCACCTGCACGTTCTGCTCGCGGATGGCGTTGACCACATCGGTGGCGGTCAGGTTCAGGCGCGCCACTTTCTGCGGATCGAGCCAGATGCGCATCGAGTAGTCGCCGGCGCCCCACATCACCACTTCACCCACGCCGGGGATCCGCGCCAGGCGATCCTTGACGTTGATCAGGGCGTAGTTGCGCAGGTAGGTCAGGTCGTAGCGCTGGTTGGGCGAGGTGATGCTCACGCCCATGGTCAGGGTCGGCGACGACTTGACCGTGGTCACGCCCAGGCGCTGCACATCCGGCGGCAAGCGCGGCAAGGCCTGGGCCACGCGGTTCTGCACGAACTGCTGGGCCTTGTCGGGGTCGGTGCCGAGCTTGAAGGTCACGGTGGTGGTCAACTTGCCGTCGCTGTTGGCCAGCGACTGCATGTAGAGCATGTCCTCGACGCCATTGATCTGTTCTTCAATCGGCGAGGCCACGGTTTCGGCGATGACTTTCGGATTGGCGCCCGGGTACTCGGCGCGAACCACCACCGAAGGCGGCACCACTTCCGGGTATTCGGCGGTGGGCAGTCTGGTCAGGGCAATCAGCCCCGCCAGCACGATCACCACCGACAGCACGCCGGCGAAGATCGGCCGGTCGATAAAGAACTTGGAGATATTCATGATGAGGTTCTCGCGTTAAGCCGCAGGCTTCGCAGCACGGCTGATGTTCGCCATGTCGACGCTGTTGGCGTGGACGCTGTCGTTCGGACGCACCCGCTGCACACCGCTGACGATCACCCGATCACCGGCTTTGAGGCCGGAGGTGATGATGCGCAAGCCTTCATGCAGGTTGCCCAGGGTGACTTCGCGGTACTCGACCTTGTCGCCTTCGCCCACCAGCAGGACGAATTTCTTCGCCTGGTCGGTGCCGATCGCCGAATCGTCCACCAGCACGACATCCGCGGGCTTGCCGCCACCGACCTGGAGACGTGCGTACAAACCCGGCAGCAGCGCACCGTTGGCATTGTCGAAACGGGCGCGCACACGGATGGTTCCGGACTGGGTGTCCAACTGGTTGTCGATGGAGTCGACGACCCCCGTGCGGGAAAAGCCGTCTTCGTTGGCCAGGCCGAGGGACACCGGAGCGGGCTGGGCCGAGGACTGGTTCAGGTAGCGCAGGTAGGTCTGCTCATCGACGTCGAACGAGGCATAGATGGGCGACACCGACACCAGGCGGGTCAGCACGGGCGCCGCGGCACCGGCCGACACCACGTTGCCGACGGTCAGCTCGGCACGCGAGACGCGGCCGGTGATGGGCGCGGTGATTTCGGTGTAGGACAGATTGACCCTGGCCGCATCCAGGGCGGCCCTGGCCACCTTGACGTTGGCGCTGGCTTCCCGCGCGGCATTCTGCTTCTCATCGAAATCACGCTTGGAAATCGCGTTCTGATCGACCAGGCGTGCCGCGCGGCCGGCATCCGTGGCCGTGTAGAGCGCGCGGGATTCGGCAGCCGCCAGTTGTCCCGCGGCGCGGTCCACTTCGGCCAGGTAAGTGCGCGGGTCGATGCTGAACAAGGGTTCCCCTTTCCTGACCAGGGCGCCATCCTTGAAATGCACGGCAACCAGGGTGCCGGGAACCAGCGGGCGGATCTCCACCTTGCCGACGGCTTCGAGACGACCGGAGTACGACTGCCACTCGCTGACGGACTTGAAGACCACGGTGGCGACGTCCACTTCGGTCCTGGGGGCCTGGGCGACCTCCGCCGCATGAGCCGTGCCGACGGGGGAAAAATGACCGCCATACTTCACGGCGATCCCGGCAGTGCCGGCCACTAAGAGCGCACTCAACACGACGGAAAGTCGTTGGGGATGGGCGATCATTTATTTATCTCCTACTCGTTGAATAACAGTGCACGCAGTTATCGAAAAACAACTTCTTCGGTTTTCTGCAGTTCTTTAAAACTTGAAAACAGGTTTTCCGGGCGCAAGGGGGCTCTCGCCCGGAACTTCGGCCGGGCGGATAACAGGTTGATAAAGGCGCGGATTACTTCACGACACTATTTACGTCACGGCACAATGATGACGTAGCAGCCCCCCTGGATAAATAACGGCAAGTGATACTGTTAGTAGCCGCTGGGGAGACAATCGCCACCCGCCGTCACACCCTCGGCGCAGAGGCCAGAGCTTGCAGCTCAGGCTTTCCTGTCCCGGTTATGGGCCAGGAGCAACTCGATCTGCGCCATGGCTGGTAACAGCTGCGCGGCAATGTCACAGGCCTTGGCCGTTGGCTTCATGCCGTGGCCGCTACGCACGAACAGCGGATCGCCGAAATACTGTCGCAGACGGACCAATGAACCACTGACGGCAGGCTGGGTGACGCTCAGGCAATCAGCGAAGACTTGAGAATGCCGCCCGCACTTCAGCGACAAACAGCGCCGGCTGTTCAAATGCTGCGAAATGGCCGCCCTTCGACACCCTGTTCCAATAGATCAGATTGCTGTAGGCCTGCTCCGCCCACTCCTTCGGCGGCGTGTAGATTTCACCGGGGAACACCGAGACAGCGACCGGCAACTCCAATGGCACGGCCCCGAAGTTCAGGCCAGGGTGCTCGGCATACATACGAGCGGACGAGGCACCACTGTTGGTCAGCCAATACAGGGTGATGTTATCCAGTATCTGATCGTTGGAGAAAACCCCTTCGGCCTTGCCATCGCTGTGACTCCAGGACACCAGCTTTTCGTAGATCCAGGCGGCCTGCCCCACGGGTGAGTCTGCCAGTGAAAACCCGATGGTTTGCGGACGTGTCGTCTGCAGGTCGTGATAGGCGATACCGTCTGCCGCAAACAACCCGCACTGATCCAGCGCGGCTTGCTCTTGTGCGCTCAACTCCGCGGGCAGATCCTGGGGGACGACAAAAGGCAGGTTAACGTGAATGGCCGCCAGCCCATCGAGCCGCAGACGTCCCATTTCAGTCGTTACCACGCTTCCCCAGTCACCGCCCTGGGCGACATAACGCGGGTAGCCAAGACGGTTCATCAACTCGTGCCAGGCATGAGCAATGCGCGTGCGATTCCATCCCTTGGCGGTAGGTTTGTCGCTGAACCCGTATCCCGGAATCGACGGCAGTACTACGTGGAAAGCATCTTTCGCTGCCCCACCGTGGGCTGTCGGATTGACCAGCGGATCGATACTGTCCAGAAACTCTACAATCGATCCTGGCCAGCCATGGGTCATGATCAAGGGCAACGCGTCGGCATGAGGCGACTGGATGTGCAGGAAGTGGATACCCAGGCCGTCGATCTCGGTCTTGAACTGCGGGTAACCGTTCAAGCGGGCTTCCAGGCGGCGCCAGTCGTATTGGCTGCGCCAGTACTCGACGAGTGCCTTTACCTTGGTCAACTGCGCGCCTTGGGAGCTGTCGGCCACGGTTTCCCGATCCGGCCAACGCGTACCGGCCAGGCGGCGCGCCAGATCATCAAGCTCGACCTGTGGGATCTCAACCCGAAAAGGATGCAATTGAGTATTGTCAGACATGGTGACGCCCTCTTGTTTCGCTCTACCGACAGCCACGGTGCTGTCGCGTCAGGAGGCACCACTATGCCAACCTCGCCGGCAAAGATAAGCCGGCCAAAAAGCTACGCTCTGTCGCTTCAATGGACACAAACCCGCTACGCGGCACCAGCCTCCGCCGCAAGGACCGGGCAAACAGAAACGCCACTCGATCGAGTGGCGTCAAGGGTCAATCACGGGATGCTTATTGCGCGATGTATTTGTCGCTGACATAGGGCGAGTAGTCAGGAAGAACGCTCTCGATCTTGCCCTGCTCCTTCAGGAACTCGGCGGTTTGCGCAACCGCCTTGACCGTGCCGCCGCCCAGCAGCTGCGCGGACGTCTGCTCGGCGGCGCCGGGGAAATGCGAGCCTTCCAGCAGTTCCGGAATATCCACCGGATTGGCGCCGGTAAAACGTGCGATGGTCTTGACCTGCTCGGAGTCGGCGGTCCACTCGGCCTTGTGCGCGTTGTAGTCGGCAATCGCCGCCAGGCTGACCTGGGTGAACTTCTTCAGCACTTCCGGGTGTTTTTCGGCGAAGTCCTTGCGCGCCACCCAGACCTCGAAGGTCGGCGAGCCCCACTGCGAGACTTCACCGGCATCGGTGAGAATCTTCCCGGTCTTGCGGATTTCGCCCAGTGCCGGCGACCAGGTAAAGGCGCCGTCGATATCACCGCGTTTCCAGGCCGCGGTGATTTCCGCCGGAGACAGATTGACCACTTTCACCTTGCCGGGGTCCAGGTTCCAGTGCTTGAGCGCCCCCAGCAGGCTGTAGTGGGAAGTCGAAACGAAGGGGGTGGCGATGGTCTTGCCGATCAGATCCTGGGGACTCTTGATCCCACTGCCGTCGCGCACCACCAGGGCCTCGGAGCCCTTGATCTGCGAGGTGACGATAAACGCCACCAGCGGGAACTTGCGCGAGGCGGCCGCGGCCAACGGGCTCGATCCCAGGTTGCCGATCTGCAGGTCGCCGGAGGCCATGGCCGCAATCACCGCCGGCCCGGCATCGAACCGACGCCAGTTGATCTTCTCGCCAATAACCTTGTCGAAGGTGCCATCGGCGATGGGCAGCTTGGTGGGGTCGATGCCGGTGATATAGCCGATGGTCAGATCGGCCGCATGGGCCCCCAGGGAAATACCGACAACCCCCAGCAGGGCAATCAATTTACGGCTCAGCGATAGGACATTCATGGCGTGGTGGACCTGCGAACTGAAGGGTGGTGTTCCACTCTTCGGGCGTGGGCGCGCGGAGGAACGCAGGGACTGAACGTCCGACCAGGACCGCCGAGTGGCGTAGTCGGACTAGATTAAACGTTCTAAAAGATATCTTTTAAATACCGTTTTGGACTTAGCTTAGAGAAGGCGCAACGGGGCCGGACCTGCCTGATTGGCGCTGAAGCAGCCCAATCACCGGGAAAACCTGCTGCGATAATCCCGGGGGGAAACCGCGAGATTGCGTTGAAAGGTCATGCGCATGCGCTCTTCGTCGCCGAAACCGCAGGCAGAGGCAATCTGGTCGATGTTGCGATCGGAGTCCTCGAGCAACCGTCGCGCCGCTTCCAGGCGAAAAATCTCCACGGCCTTCGCCGGACTGCGTCCGGTCTTCTGCTTGTAGACCCGGCTGAAGTTGCGGGCACTCATGCCCGCCTGGCCGGCCAGCACTTCGACGCTCAAGTCATCGCGCCCGAGGTTCCGGCCCAGCCATTCATGAAAGCCGGCAAAGGCGCCCCCGTCCTGCATCTGGGCCTGCAGCATTTCGCTGAACTGTGACTGCCCGCCGGAACGCTTCATGAACACCACCAGTTCACGCGCCACCTGCATCGCCACGTCGCGCCCGCAATCGGCCTCGACCAGGGCCAACGCCAGGTCGATCCCCGCGGTCACCCCGGCCGAGGTCCACACCCCGCCCTGCTGTATGAATATCGCATCCTGGTCGACTTCGATCGTCGAGAAGCGTGACTTGAGCATGTCGCACATCGCCCAGTGGGTCACCGCGCGCTTGGTCTCGAGCAGGCCCGCCTGGGCCAGGAGAAACGCACCGCTGCAGACCGATGCCGTCCGGCGCACGGTGGGCGCCGCCGCCGCAATCCACTCGATCAGTTCGCCCGAGTTTTCCAGGGCCCGCAGGATTTCCGGAGCCCCCGGCACGATAACCGTATCCACGACCTGGCCGGCAAACCCGGACAAGGCCTGGGTCTCGACGACCAGGCCCTCCGCGGTGCGTATCGGCCCGCCGGTCATACTCGCCGTCGGCCGTTCATAACCGGGCAGCCCCCGCTCCGCCATGGCCTTGGTTGCGGCCCAGAACACGGTTTGTGCACCCGTCAGGTCGAGCAGCCCCATTTCCGGATAGGCCAGGAACAGGATGGTACGAGGGCGATTGGACACCTCGGCGGCGGCATGAGCGGTCATTCGTTAAAACTCTTCGACGGATGAAATACGTTGCCCATCGGCAGCGCTTGCCTGGAGGGGTATACATTCTTGCCGTCGGCGCCCGCAAGCCCCCACCTCTCACGATCCGCCCGGCGTTGGCGCAATATCAGGGTTTTATGTCATTTACCCATGGACACTTGCGCCTCTAGTATCAATAACAACCTGAGCCACCCACTTAATCAAAAACTCTTTATCAGACTTGAATAACGCGCAACGCGACAAGTTCAAAACACTGTCGTGCCTTATATAAAAGTCCCCTGTCATTCAAACCAGGAACAAAAAAGATGAAACAACATATCTTGATCGTCGGTGCGGGATTTGCCGGTGTCTGGAGCGCATTGAGCGCTGCGCGCCAACTGGATCTGAATGGCCGTAGCGATGAGGTGCGCATCAGCGTCCTCGCCCCGCAACCCGAACTGCGTATCCGCCCGCGTTTTTATGAGCCCGATGTACACGAGATGAAAGCTTCGCTGGTGGCGTTGTTCGACGCGACCGGCATCCACTTTGTCGAAGGCCAGGCGGACCGGATCGACACCGCCACCCGGCGTGTCGAATACCTTGGCCCCGACTGCGCCCGGGCCGGGCTGAACTACGATCGCCTGGTGCTGGCCACGGGCAGCCAGGTGGTGCGGCCGAAGCTCGAGGGCGTGGAACATGCCTTCGACGTCGACTCCATCGAAGCCGCCTGCGCCCTGGAGAAACACCTCAAGGCCCTCGGCAATCAACCCGAGTCGCCGGCGCGCAACACCGTCATCGTCTGTGGCGGTGGCTTCACCGGGATCGAGACGGCCACCGAAATGCCAGCCCGCCTGCGTGCGGTGTTGGGCGAACACGCCAAGGTCCAGGTCATCGTTGTCGATCGCGGCAATGCCATCGGTGCGGCCTTCGGCCAAGGCATCAGCCCGTCGATTGCCCAGGCGTCCGCCGACCTGGGTATCGAGTGGTGCCTGGATGCCTCGGTGGCGTCGGTGGACTCGAACGGGGTCACCCTGGCGGATGGTCGCCGCATCGAAGCGAAGACCGTGATCTGGACCGTGGGGTTCCGGGCCAATCCGTTGACCGCGCAGATTCCCGGCGAACGCGACCCGTTGGGTCGCCTGTACGTCGACCCGCACCTCAAGGTGCTCGGCCAGGACGCCGTATATGCGGCCGGTGATGTCGCTTATGCGGCGACCGACGAACTGGGCAACGTGGCCGCGATGTCCTGCCAGCATGCGATTTCGCTGGGACGGCATGCGGGCAACAACGTCGCCGCCGAGCTGATCGGCGTACCGGCCAAGCCGTACAGCCAGCCCAAGTATGTGACCTGCCTGGACCTGGGCACCTGGGGCGCGGTGTACACCGAGGGTTGGGACCGTCAGTTGAAACTGGTCAAGGAGGAAGCCAAGCAGCTCAAGACCAGTATCAACACGGTATGGATCTATCCACCAGCCGCCGAGCGTGAGACGGCGCTGGCATCGGCCGATCCACTGATCCCGGTGGCCTGAATATCGGCGGGCCGAGCCTCTGAAGCGCGAGACTCTGCGTCTAGCGCCTCGACTGTCAGGCCCCGCCGTTCCCAGCGTGCGATCACCAGGGGAGCCAGGGCATTGCCGAGCACGTTCAGGGTCGTGGTGCCCATGTCCATGACCCTGTAGACCCCGGCAATGAAGGCAATGCCTTCCAGCGGCAGCCCGGCGCTGGCCAGGGTCGCCGAGAGGATCACGAACATGAAGCCGGGCACGCCTGCCGCGCCCTTGGAGGTGAGGACCATGGTGATGACCAGGACCGCCTGCTGGGAAAGGCTCAGTTCTATCCCGTAGAGCTGGGCGACGAACAGGGTGCCGATGCCGAGGAACAGCGAGGCCCCATCCAGATTGAACGAGTAGCCGACCGGCACCACAAAGGACACCACCTCCCGGGGTACGCCGAACTTCTCCAGCTTGACCATCAGCTGTGGCATCACCGCCGCCGAGCTGGCACTGGAAAACGCCAGGACCAGTTCATCCTTGATATGCCGGATCAGGCCGAAAATCGAGACACCGGCCATCCGCGCGATACTGCCCAGCACCAGCACGGCGAACAGGACCAGCGCCACGTAGGTGACCAGGATCAGCTTCGCCAACGGCAGGAGGGAGGAGAAGCCGAAGCTGGCGACGGTCACGGCGATCATGCCGAATACACCGATGGGCGAGTAGGCCATGACCATCGAGGTGATCCGGAACATCGCATCGCTCAGTCCCCTGAATACCGCCAGCACCGGCTCCCTACGCTCATCGGGCAGGCCGGACAGCGCCAGTCCGAACATCACCGCGAAGAACAGCACCGGCAGCAGGTTGCCCTTGGCCATGGCGTCGACAATGTTGTCCGGCACGATGCCCAACAGCAGGCCCATGACCCCCTGGTGTCCGGTGCCGGCCGGCAGGCTGACGCTGGCGGCCTTGAGGCTGTGCAGGTCGGTGCCGGCACCCGGTTGCAGGAGATTGCCGATCACCAGGCCGACAATGATCGCGGTGGTGGTCACGGCGAAGAAATACAGCAGGGTTTTCACGCCCATGCGACCGAGCGCCTTGCGGTCGCTGTGGCCGGCGACGCCAACCACCATGCAGCAGAACACGATGGGAATGACGATCATCTTCATCAGCTTGATGAACAGGTCGCCGGCCGGCTGCAGCAGGTTTTCGGTAAGCCAGGGGCGTGCGTCGGGGGCATGATTGAGCAGCGCGCCGACAGCAATGCCGAGGATCAGGCCGATCAGGATCTGAACGACCAGGGGAATACGAGGTTTATGCATGTCCGTCTCACAGGTGATGTCAGTGGCAGGATCTTGTTTTCAAAGGGGAGGCAGAGCCCTCCCCTGATGACTGTCGGCTCTGGGTGGCCGATCAGCCTAACGCCTGGCAGGCGTTGAGAAGGCGCGCGCAACCTTCCCGGATCAAGCTATCGCCGCTTGCGAAAGAGAGACGCACGTAGGGGCTGAGGCCATAGGCATCGCCGACCACCGTTGCCACGCCGGCCTCTTCCAGCCAGTAGCGAACCACGTCGGCATCGGTACGCAGTGTCCATCCTTGCGGGACCTGGCGACCGAGCAGCCCTGCCACGTTGGCAAACACGTAGAACGCGCCATCCGGGATGACACAACTGAGGCCGGGGATGGCGGACAGCAGATCCAGCATGAGATTGCGACGGGCCTTGTAGAGGCTCGCCATGGCGCGGACCGGTGCCTGATCGCCGGCAAATGCCGCCACGGCAGCCGCCTGGCTGATCGAGCTGGGACAGGTGGTGCTTTGCGAAAGCAGTTTGCCGATGGCTGCGATCAGCCAGGTCGGGCCGGCGCCGAAGCCCAGGCGCCAACCGGTCATGGCATAACCTTTCGAAGCGCCGTTGACGATCAGCGTGCGCTCTTTCAGGTCGGGCGCCGCGTTGCCGAAAGAGACATGCCCACCCTCGGTGTAGACGAAGTGTTCGTAGATCTCATCGGCCATGACCAGTACGTGGGGGTGCTTGCGCAACACCTGGGCCAGCGCCTGCAACTCTTGCAGGGAATACACCGCGCCACTGGGGTTGTTCGGGGAGTTGAGGATCAGCCACTTCGTCCGCGCGGTGATGGCGGTTTCCAGCTCCTCCGGCGTCAGCTTGAAGCCGTTGCCTTCATGCCCGACGACGACAACCGGGGTTCCCCCGTTGAGCTTGGTGATATCCGGGTACGACACCCAATAGGGCGTATGAACAATGACTTCGTCTTCGGGATTGAGCGTCGCCGCCAGCGCTTCGAAAATGATCTGCTTGCCACCGGCGGCCGCGACGACCTGATCGACCGTGTATTCGAGGCCGTTGTCACGCTGCAGCTTGGTCACGATGGCTTTGCGCAGCGCGGGCGTGCCGAGGGTATTGGTGTAGTGGGTCTCCCCCGCCAGCATCGCCGCACGGGCCGCCTCGACGATGTGCGCCGAGGTGGCGAGGTCAGGCTCGCCCACGGTGAAATTGACGATGTCCCGGCCTTGCGCCCGCAATGTCGCCACCAGGGCGTTGGCCGCGATACTGGGCGAAGGCGCGATGCTCAGGACCCGCCGGGAAAGCAGTGCTGTGCTCATGGTTGTTCTCACATCAGGCCGGCTTTGACAAGGGCGTTGGTGATCCACGATTGCTCGACCGCGTGGGTGGCGATCTCGGCCTTCACCCGCTCTTCGTGGGCTTCGTGTTCGCGGGCCTTGGCCAGGACTTCCTCGGCCGCGTCCCGGGAAAAGGCAACCAGTCCGTCCTCGTCGCCGACCACGATATCTCCCGGATTGATCACCATCCCGCCGATGGACACCGGCACGTTGATCTCGCCCGGCCCGGTCTTGTACGGCCCGCAGTGCACCACGGCCCTGGCATAGCAGGGGGTGTTCTCGAAGCTCGCCACGTCACGGATGGCACCGTCGACGACAAAGCCGACACAGCCGCGTTGCAGGGCATACAACTTGATCAGCTCACCGATGACCGCATTGTTGGTATCGCCCTGGCCATCAATCACCAGGACATGGCCCGGCTTCAACATCATCAGGGCCTTGTAGATATACAGGTTGTCGCCCGGACGGGTCTTGACCGTCAGCGCCGTACCCACCAACTTGCCCGTGCGGTTATAACGCGTCAGGCCGCGGGCACCGATATGCCGGCCCAGGTTATCGCTGATATGAGGTGTCACCACGGATGCAAAGGCTTCGATCAGGGAATTGGAAGCGGTCGCAACCGAGGGGTTGATACGGGTGCCTGGAAGTAACATAAGATGCCCTACTTATTGGGTTTGTTATCACGACAAACCGATAGTAGTGAGTCTCAAATCATACTTTTAGCGATATTTATATATGATTTATCATCTCTTTTAGTAATCACAAGGTTATGTCGATGGTCACGTTCAAGCAGCTGGAAGCCCTCTATTGGATATCCCAGCTCGGCAGTTTCGAAGCTGCCGCAGACAAACTGCACATGTCCCAGTCGGCGATTTCCAAGCGTATCGCCGAGCTGGAAGAAACCTTCAATGTCGCCATGTTCGACCGCACGCGGCGTACTTCGCGCCTGACCCCAAAGGGCGCTCTTTTACTGGCCCACGCCAGCGACCTGCTGATGCGGCGCGACCAGATGCTCGGCGAGGTCAGCGACAAATCGGCGCTGGTGGGCCGCTTTCGCCTGGGAGTCACCGAACTGACGGCAATGACCTGGCTGCCCGCGCTGGTGGAACGCGTCAATGCCGTCTACCCGAGGTTGCAGCTGGAGCCCTCGGTGGATGTCGGCTCGGGTTTGTTTCGCCAGCTCGAACAGGACCAGCTGGACCTGATCGTCGCACCGGCGGTCTACGCCGACCCGCGCTTTGTCAGTCTCGAATTGCAGAGCGTCAGGAATGTGTGGATGTGCTCGCCGCGACTGCTCGATAGCAACCGCGTCTGGTCCCTGGCGGAACTGGCGGACCAGAAGCTGCTGACCCAGGGCACGTCTTCCGGGGCGGGCCTGCACTACCAGCGATGGTTTGCCACGCAGGGCGTGGATTTCGCGCGCACCATCAACGTCAACAACCTGCTGGCCCAGGTCGGCCTGACGACCTCCGGTCTTGGTATCGCCTATCTGCCCAGGGATTGCCTGGCCCACCTGCTCGACCGTGGCGACCTGTGCGAGCTGCAGTGCGAGCCCGCTCTCCCGGACGCCCCCTACATCACCTTGCACCGGGCTGATCGCTGGGTGGGGGTGAGTGCCGAGATCGCCGAGATGGCGCAGCAACTGTGTGATTTTTCCAAACTGCTGATTGCCCGCTGATCACACCGCGGATGAAACTTTCCATGCCGTTATCGGAAAAAAAGTGATGGTATTCGAGTCCTAAATATCGCTAAAGATATTCCCCGGCTGACCCTAGTATTTATTTTCCAAATAAGAAAAATACCGGGTCATTCGATGAATTCGCCAGCATCTCGTATTACTCCTCCCAAGAGAGGCGGCTTCCGCTGGATAGTCGCCATATTGTTTTTCCTCGCTTATATGATCGCCGGTGCGGACCGGGCCAATATCGGGGTCGTGGTGCCCTTCATCAAGCAGGAATATAGTCTCAGCAATACCGATATCGGTGCGCTGGCCAGCCTGTTCTATCTCACTTATGCCGTGGTGCAGATTCCCGCCGGTTACTTGTTCAGTCGCTTCGGCATTCGCAATCTCCTGACCGCCTCTCTGGTCCTCACTTCGTTATCGACGTTATTGATCGGCATGACCAGCAGCGTGCTGCAGTTGAAGTTCGCCCGGGCCTTGCTGGGCGCGGCCGAGGGCCCGATCAATATCGGCATCGTCTCGATCATCAATCGCTGGTTCCCGTCACGGGAAAAAGGGTTGGCGACCGGCATCTTCATGTCGTCGATCAAGTTTGCCCCCGCCTTTGTCCCGCCGCTGTGCGCGTTGATCGTCAGCCTGTATGGCTGGCGGGAAGTGTTCTACCTCTTTGCCTTCCCGGGCCTGCTGATCGCGGCGCTCTGGTGGTTCTATGTCAAGGATGATCCGTCCCAGAGCAAACACTGCTCGGAAGCCGAAAAGCGCTACATCCAGGAAACCGATACGCCTCAAGCCAGGCCCGCGACCACCCTGGCGCCCCGCCACAGCTGGCTGGACCGTTTTATCCGCAGCCGTGAAATGGACCTGCTGCCGGACAACGCCAGTATCCTCAGGTCATGGAACGTCTGGGCCTGCGCGCTGGGTTACTTCCTCATGGTGGGCATCACCTACACCATCATGACCTGGGTGCCGACGTATCTGGTCTCGGTCAAGCATTACTCCGTCCTGAAGATGGGGGCCGTGGCGGCCTTCCCCTGGGTCGGCGCGATCATCGGCAATCTGCTGGGCGGCTGGCTTTCGGACAAGGTCTTCGACCGCCGTCGCAAGCCGGCCATGCTGATCACCGCCCTGGCGACCCTCGTGATGATGGTCGTGCTGCTGAACTCGCCGGACGATCCGGCGCTGCTGGCCGGCATCTTCCTGCTGACCGGCATTCTGCTCAACATCGGCTATTCGACATTCCTGGTCTACCCCATGGGCCTGGCGGTCAAGGACAAGGTCCCGTTCGCCGCGTCCATCGTCAATACCGGCGGTTCGCTGGGTGGTGCCTTCGCCCCGTTTGTCGTCGGCGTGCTGCTCGATGCCTACAGCTGGAACCTGGTCTTCGCCTTCCTCGGTGCCTGTTCCCTGCTGACCTTCATCATCCTGCTGACCATGGTCGAGCCGCGGCCGAAAAGCGCGATCGCCGCGGCGGCGGACCAGGTGATAACGGACCGTCAACCGGCCCTGTCACGCCCTTGAGCAAGCCCTGTGCATCAGAGCTTTGCATCAGGTCTTTTGAATCATGGCCCTCCCCGATAAAGGACCGAGTATGTCCAGCTCACCGAGCAAAATTGTCAGCCGCCTGGACCTGTGGATCAATCCGATCTTCGACGAACTGATCCGGGCAACCCCGGCATTGCGCCTGCAATGCCTGGCGCGCGCGGACGAAGATGGCGTCTGGGCAGGCCTGGCCCGCTCGGCGGCCTACCACGTCAGCGCGGCCAAGGATGAACTGCCGCGCCAATGGTTCGCCGACGCCGCCCTGATAGAGCGCTGCCCAGACCTGCTCTGCGTCTCCAGCGGCGGCGCGGGTTACGACACCGTCGATGTCGACGCCTGCACCCGCGCCGGCATCGCCGTGGTCAACCAGGCCGGGGCCAACGCGAACTCGGTGGCCGAACATACCTTCGGCCTGATCCTGGCCCTGGCGAAGCGGATCATCCCCGCCAACCGACGACTGCGGACAGACAGTGGTTTCGCCCGCGAAGAACTGATGGGCGAGGAAATCCATGGGGCGACCCTGGGCATCATCGGCCTTGGCGTGATTGGCGAGCGCACCGCCAGGGTGGCCCGAGGCTTCGGTATGCAGGTGCTGGCCTATGATCCGCACCTCGACGAGGACACTCTTCGCCAACGCGGGGCGCAACCGGCGACGCTCGAGCAACTGCTGGCCGCGTCGGATTACGTCTCGCTGCACTGCCCGCTCAACGCATCAACCCGTCACCTCATGGGCGAAAGACAGTTCGCCGCGATGAAGCCGGGAGCGGTGTTCATCAGCACCGCCCGCGGCGGAATCCACGATGAGGCGGCACTGTATGAAGCGCTGAAAGACGGCCATCTGTCCGGTGCCGGACTGGATGTCTGGGCCGTGGAACCGCCACCCCACGGCGCGCCATTGCTGGCGCTGGAAAACGTGATCGCCACCTACCACACCGCCGGCGTCAGCGTGGGTGGCCGGCGCAACGTCGCCCGTTCTTCCGCCCAACAGATCCAGGCCCTGCTCCGTGGCGAGCGCCCGCCTCACCTGCTCAACCCCCAGGTCTGGGAACACTTCCTGGAACGGCTGCGGAAAACGGCATGAAGGTGCGCCGCAACCACGCCCGAAAAACGCACGTGGTTGCCGGCGCTTGCGTCAATGCCATTGCGCGAGGAGGCGCAGGTGCTGCTCCTGCGCAACCTCCTGGACCACCGGCGACAGACGCAGGTTGTCACCCGGCAGGCACTGCGCCAGGCGGGCCAGCGAGCGCGGAGTCAGGGCCCCCAGGCGTGGGTAGCCGCCGATGGTCTGGCGATCGTTGAGCAGGATGATCGGCTGGCCATCTGGCGGCACCTGGATAGCCCCCAGCGGAATGCCCTCGGAGATCAGCGCCTTGCCCTGGTAATGCAAGCTCGGACCGAGCAGGCGCACGCCCATGCGGTCAGCCCTCGAATCGACCTGCCAGACGCTGTTGAAGGCATCGAACAGACTCTGCCCGGCGAAGTCGGCGATCTGCGCGCCCAGCACGGTTTCCAGCGGCCTGGACGAGCCCAGGTCGGGGACTCGATGCGCCTCCAGTTCCCGAGGCTGCGGCGAAGTGCCGGACCAGGCCAGCCGATCCCCCGCCGCCAGCGCCAACCCCGAGCCGTCGAGACCACCCAGGCCTTCCCGGCAGACGGTGGCCTTGCTGCCCATGACAGGCGTTGCATCGAAACCACCCGGGGCCGCCAGGTAGGCGCGTGCCCCCCGGATCGGCTGGCTGAAGATCAACCGCTGGCCACGGCGCACGAGGAAACTGCGCCAGGGTTGCAACGGCTGGCCGTCGAGACTGGCATCGAGGTCGGCACCCGCCAGGGCCAGGCATACATCCTCCCCGGCGATCAGTTCCAGGCCTCCGAGGGTGATCTCGATCACCGCCGCCTCCAGCGGATTGCCCAGCAACCAGTTGGCCCAGGACATCGAGATCCAATCGGTGGCGCCACCCTGGGTCACGCCAAGCTGGCGAATGCCGAAGCGGCCAGCGTCCTGCAGCAGCACCAGGGGAGTACTGCGTTCTACCCGCAAGCCACTCATGGCAATGCCTCCAACGGTGTGTCGTCGCCACCCAGGCGGATGAACTCGTCATGGCAGACAGCTTCGAAGCGTACCCGGTCGCCGGGTTGCAGCAGGCTGTAGCCCTCCAGCGAGTGGTCGAACAGTTTTACCGGTGTACGTCCGATCAGGTTCCAGCCACCGGGAGAGGCCTGCGGGTAGGCCGCGGTCTGGCGCTCGGCGATACCGACACTGCCGGCCGCCACGCGCTTGCGCGGTGTGTTCAGTCGCGGGCTGGCGAGGCTTTCCTCGACCAGGCCCATAAAGGCAAAACCAGGGACAAAACCCAAGGCAAACACCTGGTACTCATGGCGGCTGTGACGCTCGATCACCTCGGCGACGGACAATCCGCTGCGCTGCGCCAACCGCTTGAGCTCAGGCCCCACCCTGGGGTCGTACCAGGTCGGCAGGCGGTGGCTGCGACCACTGCCGCCGGTATCCGGTTGCAAACCGTCGAGCGCTTCGGCGATCAACTGCCGGGCCTGCGCCGCCAGCAGCCGGCGCAGGTCGTAGTGCACCAGCAGCGTGGTGTAGGACGGTACCAGGTCAATCAGACCGAGGCCGAAGCGCTCGCGCAGACGCCGCGAGGCCGCCAGCATCCACGGCATGTTCGCCTCGTCGATGGCGTCGAACAGGCGGACCATCAGGCAGTCGATGGCAACGATTTCGATGCGAATCCTCATACCGGCCGCAACTCCCCGAGAGCCACGCGAATACGCTGCACGGCGGCGATCGAACTGTCGTTGTCGCCATGCACGCAGATCGTATCGACCCGCAGGCTCAGGGCACTGCCGTCGCTGGCGATCAGGTCTTCGCCACGGGCCAGGGTCACGGCCTGGTTGATCACCGTGTCGGGGTCATGATGAACCGCACCGCGCACGCTCCGGGAAACCAGGTGCCCGCTCGGATCGTAGGCGCGATCGGCAAAGGCCTCGAACCACAGCGGGACACCGTATTCCGCGCTCAGGGCCAGGGCGGTGCCGTTGTCACGCTGGGCCATCAGCATCAACCGCAATTCGCCCTCATAGGCGGCCACGGCCTTGAACACCGCACGCAGTTGCCGGGCATCGCGCATCATGTCGTTGTACAGCGCGCCGTGCGGCTTGACGTACTGCACCCGGCCCCCCTGGGCGCGACAAATGCCGTCCAGTGCGCCGATCTGGTAGAGCATCAGGTCTTCGACTTCCTGCGGCGAGCAGTTCATGGAGCGGCGGCCGAAACCCACCAGGTCCGGGTAGGCCGGATGGGCACCGATACGCACTTCGTGGGCCAGCGCCAAGGTCACGGTCTTGCGCATGGTGCTGGGGTCGGAGGCGTGGAAACCACAGGCAATGTTGGCGCAATCGATAAAGGGCATGATGTCGGCGTCGCAGCCCGTGGTCCAGGCACCGAAGCTTTCACCGATATCGCAATTCAGTAAGGGTATCGTCATTGTTATGGATTCCTGGCTGTACAGCCAAACTGCAAAACCCCCGGGGCCGGTGAGCCCCGGGTGGAGACAGGCCCCGCCGTTACTTTTCCCAATCGGCCTTGGGGATCAGCAGGCCGTGGTTGCCGTTGTAGCTGGCGCGCTCGGGTTGTTTCCAACCCTCCAGCAACGATTCGTCGAGACGATAGATTTCCACGCCCAGCGGACGGCAGACCTTCAACGGATCTTCGGCGTCAGGCCCCCACATCGGCAACGACAGGTCGCCCCCGGGGCAGGTGGACAGCGCGCACAGCAGATCGATTTCGGCGAAGAATTCCAGGTAGTCGCCCTGCTTGGCCGGGCAGGCTTTCATGAAGTACATGTCATCGTGATTGAGGCCGGTGCACTGGAAGATGTTCAGCACGTCGTGCACGTCGAACTCGGTCAGGCCATGGGGCAACACGGCGCGGGTCAGGTTGGAATGGCAATGGTGATGGAAGTCCTCGCCGGTGAGCATCTTGTTCACGTAGGGATCGCAGCGGGTGCCCAGCAGGTCGTGCAGGCGACCGCCATGCTCGTCGATGCCGTAGCCGGCCAGGCTGTCATCGGTAATGGTGACCATCGGCCGCAGGAACGGCAGGTTCGACCACAAGCGGTCGTAGGTGGTGACGTGGGCGCCCTGCAACTGGCGGGTACGGGCAGCCCACATGCGCTCGCGGGGGTCGTTGGCGCTCCATACGTTGAAGTCGCCGACCTGCGGGCCGACCGGTGTCGTCACGCGAAACACATCACCGGCCTTGACCTTCCAGGCACGACCGGTGCGGATCGGCACTTCGAACTGCTCGATCAGCGTGCGCCCTTCCCGGTTGTCACGAACGCGGTCGTAGAACGCCTTGTCGACCTGCAGGGCGGCGCCTTTGCTGACCTGGTAGGCCGCTGGATAATCCTTGTACATGGTGGTTCCTCTCTTCAGTGTTTGGGGATGCTGCTGAGGATGTCCAGCAGCACCAGTTCGGAATCGTTGAGATAGCTGCTCATGGCTTCTTCGGCCTCCTTCTTGCGACCGTCGCCCAGCAGGTCGTGAATATGCCGGTCGCGTTCCAGCCAGGGTTTCTGGAAGGTTTCCTCGCTGGGCGCGTTGGAAAACACCAGGCGCATCTGGGCCGCCACATGGGTGAAGAATTCATCGAACAACGGGCTGCGCATCAGCCCGACGATATGCTGGTGGAAGCGCAGGCTGTGGGTACCGAAGGCCTGCCAGTTCTCGCGGTCCTGGGCCAGTTGGGCGGCCTCGATGGCCTCGAGCATCAGGTCGGACTGGTACTCGCGCAGCGGCTTGCTCATGGCGATGGCCTGCAGTTCGAGGGTGCGGCGAACCTTGAAGATATCGCGCACTTCGTCGACACCCAGCCGGCGCACCATCACGCCCTTGTTGCGCACATAGCTGGTCAGGCCTTCGCGACCCAGCTGGTGCAGGGCCTCGCGTACCGTGTTGCGCGAAGCGTTGTAGGCATTGACCAGCTCGCTTTCCACCAGCGGCATGCCCGGCAACAGGCGCCCGCCGATGATGTCCTCGCGCAGCTCGATGGCGACCTGGTCCGGCAGCGACAGGCTTTTTTCCTTGGATTGACTCACGGTTGCACTCCCTCGGCTCACGCCAGTTGTACGTCTTTGAGGAACCTGGTCATGCGCTCGCTGCGCTGTTCCAGCATTTCCCGCGGCGGGGCGTTCTGGATGATCTCCCCCGCCTCCATGAACACCACCCGGTCCGACAGCTTGAAGGCGAAGTTCATTTCATGGGTCACGATCACCATCGTCATGCCTTCGCGGGCCAGGTCCTCGATCACCGCCAGGACATCGCCGACCAGCTCGGGATCCAGGGCCGACGTCGGCTCGTCGAAGAGCATGACCGAAGGTCGCATGGCCAATGCCCGGGCAATCGCCACGCGCTGCTGCTGGCCACCGGAAAGCTGGTGCGGGTACTTGCCGGCATGCTCGAGCATGCCCACCTTGCGCAACAGCGCCAGGCTCAACAGGCGCAGCTCATCGCCGCCGCCATGGGCGTGATAGACCGGCGCGAGCATGACGTTCTCCAGCGCGGTCTTGTGCGGGAACAGGTTGAAGCCCTGGAAGACCATGCCGACATGGACGATGCCGCGCATATGCACCTTGTCACCCAGGGCGCCCTGCGCCTCCTTGGTACCCCGCAGAAAGGGCTGGCCCTGCAGGATGATCTCGCCACGGTCCAGGCTTTCCAGGCCGTTCATGGTCCGGATCAGCGTAGTCTTGCCCGAGCCCGACGGCCCGATGATCGACACCACCTCGCCCCAGCGCACATTCAGCTCGACCCCCTTGAGCACTTCCAGTTCGCCATAGGACTTGCGTACGCCCCGCGCCTGCAGGGCAAACTCACCCCGCCCGGCCTGGTCGCTGGCACGCCCCGTCGCCACCTGCCCGAGTTCGGCCGGCGCGAGGCCCTTCGGTTTGCGCCGGGTCACGTCCAGATGGTTCTCCAGCACCCGCAGCAGGCGACTGAACACCGTGACGATCAGCACGTAGTAGAAGGCCACGGCGAACATGGTCTCCATGACAAGGAAGTTCTGGGTATAGAGCTGTTGTCCCACCAGGAGGATTTCCGACAGGGAAATCACCGAGACCAACGACGTCAGCTTGACGATGGTGATGTACTCGTTCGCCAGTGTCGGCAAAGCGACTCGCAGCGCCTGGGGCACCACGATCAGCCGCTGTACACCACGATAGCCGACGCCCAGGGCCTTGCCCGCTTCCAGTTGCCCCTTGGCCACGGCCAGCAGGCCGCCGCGATGGATCTCGGCGATATACGCCGCCTCGCTGAGGACCAGGGCGATCAGGCCCGCCGAATACGGGTTGGACAGCAGCACGCTGGTGGACGGGAACACCTGGGGCAGGTTGTAGACGAAGATCAGCAGGACCAGCAGCGGCAGGCTGCGGAAAAACCAGATGTACAGCCCGGCCGCATCCCGCAGCAAACGTCGTTGCGACTGTCGGGCCAGGGCCAGGAAAAAGCCGAGGACGATACCCAGCAACCAGGTTTCCAGGCTCAGCTCGACCACGGTCGCCACCGCGCGCCAGAAGTCGCCGCTCCACAACAGACCCAAGGTGTAGTGCCAATCGAATTGCATGTACTTACTCCGCGTTACCGTGAGCTTTCCACAAGCGGGAAAGCATCGATGAATCCGCTACCGTTTGCTCTCGGTGCCCTGTCTCAAGGCGCCGGGGTGCCCAGCGCCGCGCTGATTTCCCCGGCAGTCGGTTCGTCCAGGTTGTAGCGGGCCAGCAACTGGCCGTAGCTGCCGTTCTGCCGGATCTGCGCGAGGGCCGTGGTCAGTTCCTGCAGCAGCGCCGGATTGTCCTTGCGCACGGCCAGGCCGATGACCACCGGATAGATCAGTTCGCTGGAGCTGATCACTGTCTTGCCCTGCAGCTTCTGCACGGTGATCTTGGCGACCGCGGGGTCTTCCATCTGCACGTCGACCGCCTTGGCCAGCAGGGCCTGGGCCACTTCCGGCGAGGTCGGGAATTCACGCGAGTCGATGGCCGGCTTGCCCGCGGGCAGACAGTACTCGGCGGAAACCTTGGCGAGCTTGGGCACCCAGGACGCGCCCTTGATCGAACCCACGCGCTTGCCACAGAGATCTTCCGGACGTTGCGGGCGGAAGTCGCTGGCGGTGAGCACCATCAATGAAGAGCCGGTCTTGAGGTAACTGAGAAAATCCACCTGCCTGGCGCGCTCCGGGGTGACGTACAGCGCCGAGGCGACCACGTCGAAACGCTGGGCATTGACGCCGAGGATCAGGTTGGCGAAACGGGTATCGAGAAAACGCGGCGTCACCCCCAGTTGCTTGCCCATCAACTGCATGAACTCGGGGTCGAAACCGGCGGGCTGCTTTTGCTCGAGGTAGGTATAGGGCGGATAGGTCAGGTCGGAACCGACCGACAGCTCGCCCTGCTTGAGCGTGCCCTTGATTTCCGCCGCGGACAGCAGCGGGGCCACGCAAGCCAGGGCCAGCGCCCCCACCAGGTGGCGCGTGGTTTTCTTGCCGGTCAGTGCTTTTTGCATGTTCGTATCCTCGGTGGGTACAGCCAGATGGAATTCACGATTGTTCAACAATCATGATTTAACCAATAAGCTAATACCGTGCCACGATACGATTTATCGTCTTCGTTTGAATTTTATTGTCTGGAAAATGCCGATTTTCGGACCAACAATCGCACCCGGACGGTGCGAGTCGTTACCGGATGCCACATTATGGGAAGTAGTTTTGGCGGGGACGGCTGGAGGGTGGGCGTTATCGGGGGGATGCTACGAATGGAAACGGCCTGCCACCGGAAATGGCGGCAGCAGCCGTGATGACTTGGTGCCCGGCCTACGGTCCTAAAGCCGCCCTCGGTAGCGGTTCACGACCTTTTCGCCTCACACCTGCGACTCGATAAACTCGAGCATCATCTCGTTGCCGTCGAGAATATCCGTGCAAATGGCCTGCCTGGCGGCAGCGCCATTGCGCGCCTTGAGCGCCGCCAGGACCTCCCAGTGGTGTTCGATCGCGACCCGCTCCGAAAAGTGGTCGTAGGCCAGGGCCAGCAGCGGGCCCGTGCGCATCCACAGGCTGTCGAGAAAGCCGCGCAGCAGCGGCATCTGGGCGATGTCGGCAAAGAAGAAGTGAAACGCCTGGTTGAGCTTCAGCGCCTCGGCCATGTCCTCGCGCTGGATGGCGTCGACATTTGCCCGGATGTTGTCTTCGATCCGCTGCAGGTCTTCATCGGTGACCATCGCGGCAGCCGCTTCCGCGGCCAGCCCTTCCAGGGCCAGGCGTACCGAGCGGATTTCCAGGTATTGCTGGCGCGTCAGGGAAGGCACGCGGATGTCTTTCGGGGTCCGCATGACCAGCGCCTGTTCCTTGGCGAGTTGCAGGATGGCGTCGCGCACTGGCGTAACGCTGGTACCCAACTGGGTGGCCAGGTCTCGAATCCGCAGTTTGTCGTCTGGCTTGAGCCTACCGGTAACCAATGCTTCTCGCAGCGAGGAATAAACGCTGGTGCCTAGATACGCGTGTTTAATTTCGCCGATTGGGTAGCTCATATCAGATCCGAGTGAAGGAAGGCTCTATCTGGCAGGTTGGGGACAACCTGACCGCAGCAAGCCACATCATCGCGGTTTCAGGGAGAAAAAACCAGCTACACAACATGATGCATCATGCATTATGATTCATGTGTCGTTCCCCCAACCAGCGAGAAGACCATGAACAAGACACGCTCCACCCTGGCCCAGAAAGATATGCTCCACCACCTGCACCCCTACACCAATGCCCGCGCCCACCAGGAAGTCGGCCCGCTGATCATTGAGAGAGGTGAAGGGGTTTTCGTCTTTGACGAGGACGGCAAGCCGTACATCGAGGCCATGGCGGGGCTTTGGAGCGCGGCGCTGGGCTTCAGCAACAAGCGCCTGGTCGCCGCTGCCGAAAAGCAGATGTCGACGCTGCCGTTCTATCACCTGTTCGGCCACAAGTCGCACTCGCCGAGCATCCAGCTGGCCGAAAAACTGATCGGCATGGCACCGGTGCCGATGAGCAAGGTGTTCTTCACCAACTCCGGCTCGGAAGCCAACGACACCGTGATCAAGCTGGTCTGGTACCTCAACAACGCCCAAGGCAAGCCGGCGCGCAAGAAATTCATCAGCCGCATCGGCGGCTATCACGGCATCACCCTGGCCAGCGCCAGCCTGACCGGCCTGCCGGCCAACCAGCGCGGCTTCGATGTGCCGCTCCCGGGTTTCCTGCATGTGGGCAATCCACATCATTACCGCAACGCCCTGCCGGGTGAAACCGAAGAGCAGTTTGCCGATCGCCTGGCGGCCGAACTCGATGCCTTGATCGTCCACGAAGGCCCGGAAACCATTGCCGCTTTCGTCGGCGAGCCATTGATGGGCGCGGGCGGCGTGATCGTGCCGCCGCGTACCTACTGGGAGAAAATCCAGAAGGTGTGCCGCAAGCACGACATCCTGGTCGTCGCGGACGAGGTGATTTGCGGGTTTGGGCGTACCGGGAACATGTTCGGCAGCCAGACCTACGACATCAAGCCGGACATCATGATCCTGTCCAAGCAGCTCTCTTCGTCCTACCAGCCGATCTCGGCCATCCTGATCAACGATCGGGTCTACCAGGGCATCGCCGACCAGACCAAGGCCTTCGGCGCCCTGGGGCATGGCTTTACCGGCGGCGGCCACCCGGTCGCGGCCGCTGTCGCGCTGGAAAACCTGAAGATCATCGATGAGGAAGACCTCGTCGCCCGGGCCGCGCACATGGGCGAAATCCTGCGTCGCGGCCTGCAGGACTTCAGCGATCACCCACTGGTGGGTGAAGTGCGTGGCGCCGGCCTGATTGCCGCTGTCGAGCTGGTCGCCGATCGCGCTACCAAGGCCCCCTTGGAAACGCCAGGGACGCTCGGGCGCTTCCTCGCGGGACGTGCCCAGGAGCACGGCATGATCACCCGCAACATGGGCGATGCCATCGCCTTCTGCCCTCCCCTGATCATCTCGGAAAGCGAAGTCCGGTCGCTGCTCGACCGATTCGGCATGGCCCTGGACGAAACCAGCAAGTGGGTCAACGGCTGACAGAACGCGGCAAGCAAAAAGGCCTGGTGTGAACCAGGCCTTTTTTTATTGCGGCAATCCGGTGCTGGCGAGCACTCAGATGACACGGGTCCCACGCAGCCTTTCATTGCGCCGACGCAACCACTCCATCAGCAGTAGCAGGATCGCGGAAGCCACCACCATCAAGGTCGCTGCCGCCGCAATCGTCGGATTGAGGTTCTCGCGAATGCCGCCGAACATCTGCATCGGCAGGGTGCGCTGCGCGGGACTCGCCAGGAACAGCGTGACCACCACCTCATCGAAGGAAGTGGCGAACGCGAACAAGGCGCCACTGATCACCCCAGGTGCGATCAGCGGCAGCATCACCTTGCGAAACGCCATGAAGGGAGTCGCCCCCAGGCTGGCGGCGGCACGGGAAAAGTTGCGGTCGTAACCCTGCAACGTCGCGGCGACCGTTATCACCACGAATGGCACGCCGAGCGCAGCATGGGCCAGCACCAGTCCCAGGTAGCTGTTGAGAAGATTCAGCTGGGCAAAAAAGAAATACAGCGCGACAGCGATGATCACCACGGGCGCGATCATCGGCGAAATCAGAATCGCCATGATCAGGCCCTTGCCGCGGAACTCCCCCCGCGCCAGCCCGACCGCCGCCAGGGTTCCCAGCGCGGTCGCCAGCAAGGTCGCGGCCGGCGCGATCACCAGGCTGTTGCGCAGTGCCCGCATCCACTCCTGGGAACCGAGGAACTCCTGGTACCAACGCAGGGAAAACCCGCTCAACGGATAACTGAGGAACGAGCCCTCGTTGAAGGACAGCGGCACGATCACCAGGATCGGCACCACCAGGAAGATCAGCAAGCTGAAACTGAACAGGCTGAAGACCGGCGCCCAGAGGCGCTCGATCAATGTGGAATGATGGTTCATCAAACACCTCATGCACGCTGGGCGGGGTTGGCTGGACGAGTGATGCGCGAATACACCCAATAGAGCAGCAGGACGATGATCAGCAACTGGCTCCCCAGTGCCGCCGCCATGCCCCAGTTGATCGTCGTATTGGTGTAGAACGCGACGAAATAGCTGAGCATCTGATCGCCTGGACCACCCAGCAACGCCGGCGTGATGTAGTAACCGATCGCCATGATGAACACCAGCAGCGCCCCCGCGGTGACCCCGGCAAACGTCTGCGGCACGTACACCGACCAGAACGCCCGGAAGGGATGGGCGCCCAGGGAAACGGCCGCGCGCACATAGTTGGGCGAGATGCCCTTCATCACCGCGTACAACGGCAGGATCACGAACGGCAGGAGAATGTGGGTCATCGAGATGTACACGCCGACCCGGTTGAACACCAGTTGCAGTGGCTGCTCGATCAACCCGAGGCCGATCAGCGAGCTATTGATCAACCCGCCGTTCTGCAACAGGACGATCCAGCCCGCCGTGCGCACAAGCAACGAGGTCCAGAACGGCAGCAACACCATGATCAGCAGCAGGTTGGCGCGACTGCTCGGCTGCCTGGCCAGCCAGTACGCCACCGGATAGCCCAGCAAGACACAGAGCAGCGTGACGATGCTGGCCATCCACAATGTGCGCAAGAGCACCGACAGGTACAGCGCCTGCCCTTTCGGCAACTCGACAATATTGCCGGTCTGGACGTCCACCTGACGGTCGAATGCCGCCAACAGGTAGTAAGCGGTCAGCGGTCGACCCGCACGCTGGATACTGCGCCAGGTGCCGGGCTCTGCCCACATCGTCGATTGCGCGATCAAGGCCCGGCTGATGGACTCGGCACCGGGATCGGGCAACTTGCGCAACGTCAACGAGAGCAGGGTCCGATAGCGGCCGTCCTCATACCCGAGCCGCTTGATCAGGCCGGGGATCTGCCCCTGGGCCCTGGCTTCGGCCAGATCCCCGAGCAAGGCGGCGAAGACCTTCTCTTCCGGCAGTCCCTTGCCATCCCAGTGTTGCAATGCCTGAAGCGTATTCGGCAGGGCCTTGCCGACCTCAGGATTATCCAGGCTCTTCCAAAGGATGTTGCCAATGGGAAAAACGAAGCTGATCAGTAGAAAAAGCAGCAGGGGGGCGATCAACAGGATCGAGCGTTTGCGATAAGCACTTTCGGCATGCAGCAACCGCTGCTTGAGCGAGGAGGACTTTTCAGTGGGGTGATCGATAGCCGTCAGGCTGACTTCTGACATGCTGGTCTCCAGATGTGAGGCTGAACCGGCTTCAGGCAAACCGAAGCCGGTAGATACTGATTAGTTCGCCGCCCAGGCGTTGAAGCGTTGCTCCAACTCTTCACCGTGCTCGATCCAGAACTCGGTATCCACACCTCGCGCACCCTTGAGGTTTTCCGGGGCGGTTGGCAGATCGGGGCGGACCTTGGCGTCAATCTGCGCGATGGCCAAGGTGTTCGTCGGGCCGTAGGGGATGGTCTCGGCGAATACCTTCTGGTTCTCGGGACGGCCGGCAAAGGCAATGAATTGCTCGGCCAGGGCCTTGTTCTTCGAACCCTTGACGATCGCCCAGCTGTCGAGATCGTAAAGACTGCCATTCCAGACGATCGAGAACGGGTGGCCTTCCTTCTGCGCCGCCGTCACTCGCCCGTTGTAGGCCGAGGTCATGACCACATCGCCGGAAACCAGCCATTGCATGGGTTGCGCGCCGGCTTCCCACCACTGGATATTCGGCTTGATCTGATCGAGCTTCTTGAACGCCCGGTCGACACCTTCCGGAGTCGCCAGCACGTTGTACAGTTGCCCCGGCGACACCCCGTCGGCGAGCAAGGCGATTTCCAGGGTGAACTTCGCGGATTTACGCAGGGCGCGCTTGCCCGGCCAGGTTTTCACGTCCCAGAAATCCGCCCAGCCCGTGGGGGCCCTGGCCAGTTTTTTCGCATCGTAGGCCAGTACCGTGGACCAGATGAAAATCCCCGCTCCGCACTCGTTCACCGCCGAATCGACAAACTGTTTCTTATCGCCCAGCCTGGACCAGTCCAGTGGTTCGAAAAGGCCTTCGCTACAGCCGCGCACCAACTCGGGACTTTCGACTTCGACGACATCCCAGCCCACCTGTCCGGTTTCCACCATGGCCTTGATCTTGGCCATTTCACCGTTGAACTCACCGGCCTCGATATCGACTTTGTTCGCTTTGGAGAAGGGTTGGTAGAACGCCTTCTCCTGGGCCTGCTTGTTGAGTCCACCGAAGGACACCACCGTCAGTTGCTGGGCCTGAACCTGGCTCGCCACGCCAGCCATCAGCACCAATACCGCTATTTTCTTGAACATGGAAACGCTCCTCTGCAGTGTTTTGGGGCAATGCTTTTCAATGAAGGGCCGACGTTAATGAACGACCAGGGGATCCAGCGCGCTGGCGTCGTGGCTGAACCAACTGACAGGGAGCGAAATGCCGGTGGACCAGCCGTCCTGCATTTCGGCGATGGGGATTTTCGCGGTGAACTCTTTCTGGCCGGCGACGTTGAGCCTGACCCGCACGTGATCGCCCAGGTAGATCAGTTCCTCGATGCGACCGGGAAGACTGTTCGCAGATGGCTTGTCGAGCCCGACACGTTCCGGTCGAATCGACAGCGAGGTCGATGCCCCCACCGGCAAGGCCGTCGTGGCGCGGGCGCCGACCTCGGAACCATCGGCCAGGCGCACCCGGCACTCCGGCCCTGACACGGAAATGACCGTGCCGGGCAGTGCGTTGTTTTCACCGATGAAATGGGCGACGAAAGAATTGCCGGGGTGCTCGTACAGCGCTTTCGGGGTATCGATCTGCTGGATCACGCCATCGTTGAATACCGCGACGCGATCGGACAAGGTCAACGCCTCGGCCTGGTCATGGGTGACGAATACCACGGTCAGACCCAACTGGCGGTGCAGGCGACGGATCTCGAGCTGCATCTGTTCCCGCAGCTGTTTGTCCAGGGCCCCCAGAGGTTCGTCCATCAGCACCAGGCTCGGCTCGAAGACCAGCGCACGAGCCAGCGCGATGCGTTGCTGCTGCCCACCGGAAAGCTGGGCCGGATAACGATCGGCCAGATGTCCGAGCTGGACCATGTCCAGGGCCCGCCTGACTTTCAGCTCGATATCGGCGCGGCCCAGGCGCCTGACCTTCAACGGGAACGCCAGGTTGCGGGCAACGGTCATGTGCGGGAACAGTGCGTAATTCTGAAACACCATCCCGATCCCGCGCTTGTGCGGCGCCACCGTATGCAATGGCTGGCCGTCGAGCAGAATCTCGCCCTCGGTGGGCGTTTCAAAACCCGCCAGCATCATCAGGCTGGTGGTTTTCCCCGACCCCGAAGGCCCCAGCAATGTGAGGAACTCGCCGCGCTGGATGTCCAGATCGAGTTTCTTGACCACCAACTGTTCGCCGTCATAGCTCTTCTGCACGCCTCGGAAGCGGACATAAGGAGAGGCTGTATTCATGGCTTCACCTGTTTTTTGTTGTTCTGGAATTGGAGCTCGGTTTTGCGCGTTTTCATTTTAACCACACCTCGAAGCATGATGCATCATGTTTTATATTTCACGAATGCAGCATAATGCATGCCAATTTCCCAACCGGCGGCCCAGGGGAGAGTTGGCGTAAAAGCGAGCAAAATGAGTGCACCAGAAAGGCGCGGCACAGGAGTGGGAGACGGGAAGAATCGGTTGACAGCGATCACCGTTAGAAACATGATGCATCAAGCATCAAAACAACGATGTTTCGAGGATCCGATCCATGAGCGAGAAAAAAACGTTGCTGCTGACAGGTGCCAGTCGAGGCATCGGGCACGCCACCGTCAAACACTTCAACGCGGCAGGCTGGCGTGTATTCACCGCCTCTCGCCAAAGCTGGGGAGCCGAATGCCCTTGGGCGGACGGCCAGGAAAACCACATCCACCTGGACCTGGAAGATATTGGCAGCATCGAAGCCAGTATCGGCCTGATCAAGGAAAAGCTGGGCGACGGCAAACTGCATGCGTTTGTCGATAACGCCGGGATCAGCCCCAAAGGACCCGAGGGCGGTCGACTGGGTGTCCTGGAAACCGACTATGCGACCTGGATGCGGGTCTTCAACGTCAATCTGTTTTCCACCGCCCTGCTCGCCCGAGGCCTGTTCGAAGAGCTGAAGGCGGCGCGAGGCACCATCATTAATGTCACCTCCATTGCCGGCTCCAGGGTTCACCCCTTTGCCGGGGTTGCCTACGCCACCTCAAAGGCGGCCCTGTCCGCGCTGACCCGGGAAATGGCCTATGACTACGGCCGGCACGGCATCCGGGTGAACGCCATCGCCCCGGGTGAAATCGATACATCGATCCTTTCCCCGGGCACCCAGGACATCGTCGAACGCAACATTCCGATGCACCGGCTCGGCAAGCCCGAAGAGGTGGCGTCGCTCATTCATTTCCTTTGCACCAGCGGCGCTTCCTACATCAATGGTGCCGAAATCGAAGTCAACGGCGGCCAGCACGTCTGAGTCGTCCTTCGTCCCTTACATGCTACCCACTGGAGTCCTGTATGAATTTGCGAGATAGCAGTCTGTTCCGCCAACAAGCCTATATCGCCGGTGTCTGGAACGATGCGGACAACGGCCAACAGATCAAGGTGAACAACCCGGCGACGGGCGAGATCCTGGGCAGCGTGCCAAAAATGGGCGCCGCGGAAACCCGCCGCGCCATTGAAGCCGCCGAGAAAGCCCTGCCCGCCTGGCGCGCCCGGACGGCCAAGGACCGTGCGACGGTATTGCGTCGCTGGTTCGAGTTGATCATGGCGAACCAGGACGACCTCGCCCGCCTGATGACCCTTGAACAGGGCAAGCCGCTGGCCGAGGCAAAGGGCGAAATTGCCTACGCCGCCTCGTTCATCGAATGGTTCGCCGAAGAAGGCAAGCGCGTCTACGGCGATATCATTCCAGGCCATCAGCCGGACAAGCGGCTACTGGTGATCAAGCAACCCATCGGGGTGACGGCGGCCATTACGCCCTGGAACTTCCCTTGCGCGATGATTACCCGCAAGGTCGGCCCGGCCCTGGCTGCCGGTTGCACCATGGTGATCAAGCCTGCCAGCCAGACCCCGTTCTCGGCCCTGGCACTGGCGGAACTGGCTACCCGTGCGGGCATTCCCGAAGGCGTCCTCAGCGTCGTCACCGGGTCCGCAGTACAGATCGGTGCGGAACTGACCGGCAACCCGACGGTGCGCAAACTGTCGTTCACAGGCTCGACCGAAATCGGTCGCCAGTTGATGGCCGAATGCGCCAGGGACATCAAGAAAGTCTCCCTCGAACTCGGCGGCAACTCGCCGTTTATCGTGTTCGCGGACGCCGACCTCGATGCCGCTGTCGCAGGCGCCCTGATGTCCAAATACCGCAATGCGGGCCAGACATGCGTCTGCGCCAACCGCCTGTATATCCACGACAGCGTCTACGACGAGTTCGCCGACAAGCTGAAGGCCGCCGTCGCCAGGCTGCGCCTGGGCAATGGCCTGGATGAAGGCACGACCACCGGCCCGCTGATTGATGAAAACGCGGTCCTGAAAGTCCAGGAACACATCGCCGACGCCGTCGGCAAAGGCGCCCGGGTAGTTGCCGGCGGCCAACCCCACGCGCTCGGCGGCACCTACTTCGAACCGACCATTCTGGTGGACGTCCCCAGGGACGCCCTGGTTGCCCGGGAAGAAACCTTTGGCCCACTGGCCCCGTTGTTCCGCTTTAGCGACGAAGCAGACGTGGTGGCCCAGGCCAACGACACCGAATTCGGCCTGGCGGCCTATTTCTTCGCCCGCGACCTGTCCCGGGTATTCCGTGTGGCCGAAGCCCTGGAGTACGGAATCATCGGGATCAACACCGGTATCATTTCCACCGAAACAGCACCTTTCGGCGGCATGAAATCTTCCGGGCTGGGTCGTGAAGGCTCCAGGTACGGGATCGAAGACTATCTGGAAATCAAATACATGTGCCTGGGCGGCATCTGAGGATCGAGCCGGGGTTTTCCAGGCGGGTATCCGCTGCCCGCCTGGAAGCCTCGAAGCCTCGAAGCCTCGAAGCCTCGAAGCCCGATGGTGATCATCGGCGAAGCCCTCCCCTGACATTCCTGGTGCTAACCCTGCACCGATGCAAAAGCCGCAAGAACAGACACCCTTGGCACCGTGCTGATCAGTGTGGTCGTGGGCAACCCACGCACTCGCAATTTTATGAGAATAAATCCAATATTGAATTATTATTCAATATTGAATATTGTCCCATGAAATTGACGAGCCCATCGTGGCAACTCGCACAACGACGCTGAAATCACACGGTCTCCCATGGAAAACAACAATAAAAATACCCCGCTGCCAATCTCGACTGACGTACTGATTGTCGGCTTCGGTCCGGTGGGTGCTGCGCTGGCGGCCCTGCTCGGGCGTTATCAGGTCAATGCCCTGGTGATCGACAGGCAGCACGAGATACTGCGTATGCCACGGGCTATTGCCCTGGATAACGAAGCCTTGCGCATGCTGCAGTTGATCGGCCTGCCTGAAGACGCCTTCGATAAACAGGTTATTCCCGAAGTCAAAATGCACTGTCCACTGGTGGGCCAGTTCAGCCGCGCCAATACCAGCGGCTGCATCGACGGCCATCCCAAACTGGTGACCTTTTACCAACCCGACCTGGAAAACGCGTTGCGCAGCCGGTTGCTGCAATACCCCGGCATCACCACGTGCACGGGTTACGAGTTGCTCGATGTCCAGCAGCATGGCGAGCACGTGGAAGCCTTTGTGCTGGATCAGGATGGCCAGACATTTACCGTCAACGCCAGATACCTGATCGGCGCAGACGGTGCGGGGTCACGGGTACGCAACCTGATTGGCCAGGATTTCAGCGGGCAGACCTATGCCGAAGACTGGTTGATCGTGGATGCCAATGGCCGCGAAGAGCAGGCGATCGACCATGTCGAGTTTCTTTGTGATCATCGTCGCCCTACCCCTCACATGCCCGCGCCCGGCGGCCGGGAACGCTGGGAGTTCATGCTGCAGCCCGGGGAAACGCGAGAGGAAATGGAGCAGCCGCATCGCATCGCGCAGCTGTTGGCCCCCTGGGTAAAGGCTGCCGACTTGAGTATCGAACGCACGGCGGTGTACCGCTTCCACGCGCGATGCTGTGAAAGTTTTCAAAAGGATCGGGTATTTCTGATTGGCGACGCGGCGCACATTACGCCGCCCTTTGTCGGCCAGGGATTGGTGGCCGGGCTGAGGGACGCGTGCAACCTGGCCTGGAAACTGGCCTGGGTTCTCGACAACCGCGCAGCCCCCGGCATACTCGACAGCTATGATCAGGAACGCCGTCCCCATGCCAAGGAGATGATCGATCTGGCGAAACTGATGGGGCGTGCGGTGATGCCGCGCAATGCCCTGGTCGCCTTGTTGATCCATGGGGTGATGAAATCACTGACGCTGTTCCCGCCCACACGCCGGCTGTTCGAAGAGCTGGACATCAAACCGAAGAACCGTTTCAGGAAGGGACTGTTCAGCCAACAGCGCAGGACGAAGTCCCTTCCTGTCGGCGGCCTGTTGAGCCAATGCCTGGTACGCGATCCGCGCCACGGAATCGTCTTGAGTGACGATGTACTGGGCGATCAAATGACCCTGATCGGTTTCGGCACCGACCCGCGCCAACAACTTGAACCCGCCACCCATGAACAATGGCAGGCTCATGGTGGCGGGTATCTGCAGATCGTCCAGCGTGGCCAACGGGGTCATTCAGACACTCATTGGGTCGAGGACTTGAGCGGCGAGTTGCTGAAATGCCTGCCGGCTCATTCGCTGCTGATCGTTCGCCCCGACCGGATCGTGATGCATAGCGGCGCAGCGGGCCAGGCAAATGACCTGGCAAAAGCCTGCATGGCCCTGCTGGTTAATTGAAAAGATCAGCAATATTGACGGTAATCTGATTACTATCACTGATCTTTCATCCAGCCGCGCAATAAATCTCCAGGCATTCCAATGAGCAAAAAAGCCGACGCCGAACAGTCCACCGATACCCTGGCCCCCCTGACCCGAGGCCACAAGAAAAAGGAGCGCACGCGCCAGGGCCTGCTGGATGCCGCGCTGCGGGTATTCGCCCGCAAGGACGTGCTTGAAACGGGCCTGCTGGAACTGGCTGAAGAAGCGCAGGTATCCACCGGCACCATCTATAACTACTTCCGCACCCGCGAAGAGGTCGCGGAGGCCGTGGGGATCGCCATGGCCAGCGAGTTCTCCGAAGACATTTCCCGCTTGAGCGCAGGTATTGATAACGGCGCCCAGCGCGTTGCGATCGGTGTGCGCATGTTTATCCTGCGTGCGATTGCCGACCCGGACTGGGCCAGTGCGCTGGTGCGGATCGTGCACTTTGATAAAGGTCTGCGCTCAAAGCTCGCGATGCACGTCCAGGCGGATCTTCGCAGTGGCGCAGAACAGGGGCACCTGTCATTTACCGACGAAAGCGTGGCCCTGGACCTGGTCATTGCCTGTGCCACAGGAGGCATGCGCAGTGCGATCGAGGGCCGTGCAGTCGAGCAACATGATGAGAAAGTCGCCGAGATGGTGCTTAAAGCCCTGGGCGCCACCCCGGCCAAGGCCAGAAAACTCGCCACCCATCCTTTGCCGCGAGCCGGCGAGTAAGCGCGCCGACCTCGGCACTCGGCTGGTTATCAGGATGGTTGACTGACCCCAAGCGCCGCCGTCAACGATTACGCATGCGCTCGGCCAACGCGCCAACCGGCCTGGTCAGGCTGCGTTTGAGCCGGCTGGAAAAAGATTCGCCAGCATAGATGGGCGCTGCCTGCACGACTTCCCCCGGCTGCCGGTATTGGGGAAACAGACGCAGCGCATGCCCACGATTGATTCCGTAATGCTCGTCGGCGGACCACAGGGTGTTTGCTTCCAGGGTCTGGCATTGCAGGCTGGTGGCGGGAGCCGGGGCAAACGGAAAATCGCTGCCAAAGAGAATGTGATCGGGCTCGACCAGCTCCTTGAGCGCGGCCATCGAGTAACGCGACGGCGACAGCGCTGTATCGAAGTAGAAACGGCGGATGTAGGTGAGAATGCCCTGGGGAGCCAGCTGCTGAAATTGCGGCATGGCGTTGGCCAGGGAAACACGCCAGGCGACATAGGGAAGGAAGCCACCACCGTGGGCAAGGATCCAGCGAATACGAGGGTATTTCTCCATTGTCCCGGTCAGGATCAGATTGACCGCCCCGCGAGTGGTATCGCAGAGAAACTCGATCAGGAAACCGGGGGTCTTGAAACCCAGTTGCTCACTGCTCCTGTGCAGGTTGGGGTGAACGAACACTACCGTGCCGCGACGATCCAGCTCACTCATCAGCTCGTCAAGACGCGGGTCGCCCAGAAACACCCCGTCGGTGCTGCCGAATAGCACGATGCCCTCGGCCTTGAGCACGTCCAGCGCATAGATCGCTTCGCCACAAGCGGCTTCGGTGAACGGCATGGGCAGTACCGCAAAGTTGCCAAAGCGCTCCGGGAAATCATCGCGCATCTTCGCCGCGTATTCGTTGCAGTCCCGCGCCAGTTGCCGCGCCTGCTCCACCCCGTCGCCCAGATGCACACCGGGTGTGGAGATGGAGGTAATGGCACGCTGGATACCATTCATGTCCATGACATCGATCGACTGTTCGGGCGTCCATCCGGGCAGGAGCGCACCGGCGTGGCGCTCCATGCCCCGCTCGTGGATGGCATCGCGGAACGCGGGGGGAATGATGTGATGGTGTACGTCGATAAGGCCTTGCTTGAGGGGCATTGTTGTTATTCCTGGCGAGAACAGTCGCAACCTGGCCGTGGTAGCCCACGATAAAACACTCACGCAACATAATGAACACCCGTGTTCATATTCGTCAATCGAACCTGTCACTTAAACACCCAGGTTAAAATCAGGATAAAAAGCCATAACCGCTCTAAATCAATAATTACGTGAGAAATTTCGTTAAAAACAGGATTCCACCTCGAAATACACGATTGACTCAAACTGAACAGTGACGTTCAATAGCTTCAGATTCGAATGGTGGAGAGAGCTTGTGGAGTCATTGAACCCGGTGCAGCGACGCATCCATCAGGCGGCCTTGCGCCTGTTTGCCGAGAAAGGCATCAGTCAGGTCAACATCAGCGACCTTGCCCAGGAAGCGGGCGTGGCGCGCGGCACCATCTACAACAACGTCGAGACGATGGACAAACTGTTCGAGCAGGTCGCCAGCCAGCTCAGCGCAGACATGCACCAGCGCGTCAAAAAGAGCATCGATAGCCTTGAAGACCCCGCGCAGCGCCTGGCCAACGGCATCCGCCTGTTTATCCGTCGCACCCATGAAGAGCCACACTGGGGCGCCTTCATGAGTCGCTTCGCGCTGAGCAACCTGGCTCTGCGGGAAATGTTCTCCAGCCAGGCCGTCCCGGACCTGATCCACGGTTTGGGCATCGGCCGCTACCACTTTCGCCAGGAACAGATGGTCACGATCATTTCGTTTATTGCCAGCAGCGTCCTCGGTTCGATGTTCCTGGTGCTGGAAGGCCTGAAGACCTGGCGGGATGCCGGCACCGATACGGCCGAACTGATATTGCGGGCGTTGGGCGTGAGCATTGAAGACGCCCGTGTGCTGGCCACCGTGGAGCTGCCGCCGCTGCCGCCTTCCGGCTGATTCACGACTGAGTCCCGATGGGCCCGCCCCCTGTGTTTTCAGGGGCGACGGGCAGCTTTTGCCTGAAAAAAGCTTTGGAGAACAAGAATGAGCAATCGCCAGACCCTGACCCTTGCCACCCCGCAGCCGGCGCGCCACCCGCACCCGACGGTAAAGGCCCAGCGGCTTGCCTACCTGATTTTCCAGCGCCCGGATCTGGTCAAGGCGGAACGGTTCCTGCGCGATTTCGGCCTCACCGTCAGCCATCGGGCGACCGATACGCTGTATCTGCGCGGCACCGACAGTGCCGCTTATTGCTACCGCATCGAGAAGGCTGACGAAGCGCGCTTTGTCGGCTTCGCACTGGCCGTCGCGACACGGGAAGACCTGCTCAGACTGGCGCGCCTGCCCGGTGCTTCAGGGGTTGAGGAGCAGCCCCAACCGGGCGGCGGCGAGCGGGTGTGCCTGCGTGATCCGTCGGGGTTCGTGGTGGAGGCCATCCACGGGCAAGTGCCGGTCAAGCCCTTGCAGCACCGGGCTCCCCTGCCCTTCAACGTGGCCGAACAACTCCCGCGCATCAACGCCACCCAACGCCCCCCGGCCAGCGCTCCGGAGATTCTCAAGCTGGGGCATGTGGTGCTGGAAGTGGCCGACTACCAGGCGACGTGCGCCTGGTACACGGAACATTTCGGATTGATTCCCAGCGATGTGCAGGTGCTGCCTGACGGCTCACCGGCGGTGACCTTCATGCGCCTGGACCTCGGCGATACCCCGGCGGACCATCACACCCTGGCCCTGGCGCAAGGCTTCATGCCCGCCTACAGCCACAGTGCCTATGAAGTGGTCGACGCGGACGCGGTCGGCATGGGTCAACGCATCCTGCGCGAGCGGGGCTGGGTGCACGCCTGGGGTATCGGCCGGCACATTCTCGGCAGCCAGATTTTCGACTACTGGCAAGATCCCTGGGGCGACAAACATGAGCACTACTGCGATGGCGATCTGTTCACCCAGGAGCAGCCAACCGAGTTGCACCGCATCAGTGCCCAGGCCATGGCGCAGTGGGGCGAGCGCATGCCCCGCAGCTTCACCAAGCCGAAGATGACCCTGCGCGCCATCCGCGCATTGATTCACAACCTCAGGCACAGCCCAGACCTGACCTTTCGCAAGCTGGTCACCCTGGCGCGCCTGTTCGGCTGAGGCCGTTGGCAACGATTTCAAACGCAGCACAACAACAATCTGATGCCATGCAGCATCAGCCGATCGACGCCTCGGGAGCCCCTGTCATGGCAGTGCATGTAATCCGCTTCGAATACCAGAATCGCGCGCAATGGGGCGTGATTCACGCCGCCAGGATCACCGTGATCGCCGGTGACTACGCCAGTACCGGCGAATTCATCAACAACACCAACGTCACCGAACTGGCCCGGATGAACCAGGGCGATCTGCCCCTGACCGCCGTCAAGCTGCTTTCGCCAGTCACCCGCGACCAACAGTTTGTCTGCCAGGGCGCCAACTACCGTCAGCACATGATCGAATCAGGCATGGACCCCGACGCCAAGCACTTCAACATGATCTTCACCAAAGCCACCAGTTGCATCGTCGCCGCCGACAGTGAACTGATCAAACCCCGCAACGTGCGCTTTCTCGATTATGAAATCGAGTTGGGCCTGGTGCTCAAACGCGCCATCACGGGCAAGGTCACCGTCACCGACCAGAACCTGCACGAATTCGTCGCCGGCGTGGTGGTGGTCAATGACTATTCGGCCCGCGATATCCAGATTCCGCAAATGCAGTTCTACAAGGGCAAAAGCTTCCGCACCTTCGGCCCGGTCGGGCCTTACCTGTGCCTGCTGGAAGCGCACGACATGCATCACCTGAAAAACCTGCAACTGCGCCTCACGGTCAATGGACAGGTTCGACAAAACGACAGCACTGCCAACCTGGTGTACGGACCGGCGGAAACCCTCAGCGAGCTGTCCGGACTCCAGGACTTCAACGCCGGCGACCTGATTGCCACCGGCACCCCCGCCGGTTGCGCGCTCACCGTGCCTTCGCCCGCGAAACAGCGAATCGGCGCCCTGCTCCCGGAGGCCGTGAAGTGGAAACTGTTTCTGAAAGCCCAGGAAGGCCGCACGCAGTACCTCAAGGCCGGCGATGTCGTCGAGGCCAGCATTCGCAGCAGCGATGGCCAGATCGACCTGGGCACCCAGCGTAATCTCGTGGTGGAGCAAGCCTGATGGCGATGACCAACCTGGCCGATATACAGGCGCTGGAACGCACCCCACTCAATCGTCAGGGACTGGCAGCGAGTACCTATGAAGCCTTGGCGAGGTGTGCCAGGGATCGTCCCGATGCGCCCGCCTTGCGCTTCTTTCTCGATGCACGGCATTTCCAGCAGACCCACGACTGGAGCTACGCCGAGCTGTTCAACGACATTACCCGTGCCGCCAATGCGTTTCACGGGCTCGGACTGGGCCCCGATGACGTCATCGCCTTCATTCTGCCCAACTTGCCGGAAACCCATTTCATCATCTGGGGCGGCGAGGCGACAGGCATCGTCATGGCGGTCAATCCACTGCTGGAAGCCTCGCAGATGGGCGACCTGCTGCGCGCCGCCAAGGCCAGGATCGTGGTCACCCTGGCACCGACGCCCGGCAGCGATCTGTGGCCCAGGCTCGCGGCGCAACTGGAGCAGCTACCCAGCGTCAGGCAAGTGATCTGGGTCAGCATGGCGCCCTATGTGGGCACGTTGAAGGGCCTGGCGTTGCGCTGGATGGCCCGCAGGGAAAAGGCCCGCTACCGCCATCTGGCGATCGCCGACCTGCGCGGCCTGATGAAGAAACAGCCACATCGGAGCTTGAACAGCGGCAGACAGATTCGCGCCGAAGATCCGTCTTCCTACTTCTGCACGGGTGGGACCACGGGTCTGCCGAAAATTGCCGTGCGCAGCCACGGCTCCGAAGTCTTCAATGCATGGGCCATGGCTCGCAATATGGAACCCCGGGAACCCGGCCTGGTGATTTTCTGCGGTTTGCCCCTGTTCCATGTCAACGGCCAACTGGTCACCGGCCTGATGCCTTGGACCCAAGGCGATCAAGTGGTTATCGGCACACCTCAAGGGTACCGCGGCGCCGGGGTTATCCCGGGCTTCTGGGCGATGGTCGAGCACTTCAGGATCAACTTTTTCTCCGGTGTTCCCACCGTGTATTCCGCGCTGTTGCAACAACCGGTGAAAGGACACGATCTCGGCAGCCTGCAAAGCGCCTTGTGTGGTGCGGCACCGATGCCGGTAGAGCTGTTCAAGGATTTCGAAACACAAATCGGCGTACCGATCCTCGAAGGCTATGGCCTTACCGAGGGCGCCTGTGTGTCGTCGTGCAACCCCGCGGGCGGCGAACGGAAAATCGGCTCCATCGGCCTACGCCTGCCCTATCAGGACATGCGCGCAGTGATACTGGATGAACACGGTGGCTACCTGCGCGATGCGATGAGCGACGAAGTCGGGGTGATCGCCATTCATGGTCCCAACGTGTTTATCGGCTATCTGCAGGCCGAGCACAACCAGGGTTTGTGGATAGAGATTGACGGTCAGCGCTGGCTGAACACCGGCGACCTGGGACGCCAGGATGCCGATGGCTATTTCTGGCTGACCGGACGCAAGAAGGAACTGATCATCCGCGGCGGCCACAACATCGACCCGAAACAGATTGAAGAAGCATTGCAGGCACATCCGGCCGTCGCCCTGGTTGCAGCCGTCGGTTGCCCCGATGCCTATTCCGGCGAAGTCCCTGTCGCCTACGTCCAGCTCAAGCCTGGCCAGCGCTGCACGGCCGCGACCTTGCTGGCGTTTGCCGGACAGGCCATTTGCGAACGCTCGGCCGTGCCCAAGCGCATCGAGATCCTCGAGGCACTGCCGGTCACCCCGGTCGGCAAGATCTTCAAACCGGCCTTGCAGCAACTGGAGATCGCCAGGGTCGTACGCCAGGAGGCGAGCAACGCCGGAGTGCAGGACGTCAGCGTGAACGTGCTGCAAGACCCGCGTCGCGGGCTGGTGGCGCACATTGCCGCCGGCGCCCATCGCGAACGGCTGATGCCCCTGCTGGGACGCTACAGCTTTCAGATCGAATGGCTCGGCTAAGCCGGGCCCACCGCTGCCCGCCGACTCGAAGAGGCGATTACTGCCACCCGCAACCTGACCTTTGAGCACCACCCACTGAGCACCGAGAACCGGCCATGTCCCTGCCATGGCCTGCGGAGACCTGCTGCGCCTTGAAAACCGTACAGGGACGCGTAACGCACCACAAAAACAACAAGAGGTAGTGAACGCAATGACTCGTAAACAACCCCCATGGCAACAGGCTCGCCTTCCCCTCGCGCTGGGTCTGGCAGCGTTGGCCAGCACACCGGCCTCGGCGATCGATTTCGACATCGGCGAGCTTCACGGACAATTCGACTCCAGCCTCTCGGTGGGCTCCAGCTGGTCCTTGAACAACCGGGAAAAGGAACTGCTCAGCAGCCACAGCGCCGACGACGGCCGGCTCAACTTCAAGAAGGGCGACGCCTTCAGCCGGGTGTTCAAGGGTGTGCACGACCTTGAACTCAAATACGGCGACAGCGGCGTGTTCGTGCGCGGCAAGTACTGGTATGACTTCGCCCTCAAGGACGAGCACCAGCGGTTCAAGGACATCGACGACCACGGTCGCGAGGAAGGTGCGAAGGCCTCCGGCGCCGAGTTTCTCGATGCCTTCATCTACCACAACTACCTGATCGGCGACCTGCCCGGCACCGTCCGCCTGGGCAAGCAAGTGGTGAGCTGGGGCGAAAGCACCTTTATCCAGGGCGGCATCAACAGCATCAACCCGGTAGACGTGACGGCCTTTCGCCGTCCCGGTTCGGAGATCAAGGAAGGCCTGATTCCGGTCAACATGTTCTACCTGTCGCAGAACCTCACCGACAACCTCTCGGCGGAAGGTTTCTACCAACTGCAATGGCAGAAAACCGCGATCGACAACTGCGGCACTTTCTTCTCCCAGACGGACGTGATCGCAGACGGCTGCAACGGCCTGCCGGTGGGACCGATACTCGACCAGAATGCGGCCGCGCGGGCGGGGCTTTCGCCCTTTGGCGTGCAACTGTCCAACGAAGGCGTCGTGATTCCCCGTGCCCGCGACCGCGATGCCCGTGACGGCGGTCAGTGGGGCGCGGCGTTGCGCTGGTTCGCGCCAGAGCTGAACAGCGAGTTTGCCGGCTACTTCATCAACTACCACAGCCGCCAACCCTACGTCAGCGCCATCAGCAGCGCCCATGCCGCCGACCTGGGGTTTGCCCCGCAACTGTGTGGCAACCTTGGCGTGCCGGCCGGCGCCTGCGGCGGCTTTCTCGCCAGCCCCACCGGCCAGAGCCTGGCGCAGGCCTACCGACTCGGCACCTCGCAGTACTACATCGACTACCCGGAAGACATCCGCCTCTACGGCCTGAGTTTCAGTACCAGCCTGCCCAGCGGCACGACTCTGGCCGGCGAGATCAGCTACCGGCCCAACATGCCGCTGCAGATCAGCCCGGTGGACCTGATCAGCGCCGGCATCGGTGTACCAGCGCTGACGCCGGTACTGTCGTCCGGTGCGGCTTCATTGGGCAATGGCCAGGATGTCTCCGGCTATCGACGCAAGGAAGTCACCCAGGCCCAGATCACCGCCACGCATTTCTTCGACCAGGTCATGAATGCCGAGCGCCTGACCCTGATCGGTGAAGTGGGGCTCACCCATATCGGCGGCCTGGAAGGCAAAGGCGGATTGCGCTATGGCCGCAGCACCGCCTACGGACAAGGCCAGCTGTACCCGGACAACAGTCTCTGTACCCACACCACCAACGTGCAGACGCCCTCCAACTGCAACAACGACGGCTTCGCCACCAGCACTTCCTGGGGCTACCGCGTGCGCGCCATCTGGGACTACAACGGGGTGATTCCCGGCGTGGAACTGCACCCCAACGTTGCCTGGTCTCACGACGTCAAGGGCTACGGCCCCGAGCCCGGCTTCAATGAAGGCTCCAAGTCCCTGAGCCTGGGGCTCGACGCCAACTACCTCAATACCTACACCGCCAGCCTCTCCTACACCGATTTTTTCGGCGGCGCCTACAACGTGAATATTGACCGTGACTTCGTTGCCCTGAGCTTCGGCATGTCCTTCTAAGTGGAAGCAAAAACCATGAAAAACCTGATCCTGTTTGCCACCACCTGCACCCTGCTGGCAGCCACTACCCTGACCCAGGCGGCAGTGCCGGCGAGTGAGGCGGCGAAGCTGGGCAACAGCCTGACACCGGTCGGCGCGGAAAAAGCCGGCAACGCCGATGGCAGCATTCCGCCCTGGACCGGCGGCCTGCCCGAGAATGCCGGCAGTGCGAGCCCCACAGGCAACCTCAGCGACCCATTCGCTGGCGAGAAACCGCTGTTCACCATCACCCCGCAGAATGTCGCCCAGTACCAGGACAAGCTGACGCCGGGCCAACAGGCCTTGTTCAAGCGCTACCCGGACAGCTTCCATATGCGGGTTTTCCCCAGCCATCGCAGCGCCGCCCTGCCCGATAGCGTGAACCAGGCCATCGCCAGGAACGCACTGAAATCGATGCTGGTCTCCGGTGGCAACGGCCTGTCGGACTTTGAAATCGCCACGCCCTTTCCCATTCCCCAGAACGGGCTCGAGGTGATCTGGAACCACATCACCCGCTACCGCGGCGGCAGTGTCCGGCGTACCCACGTCCAGGCAACGCCGCTGGCCGACGGCACCTTCAACCCGGTGTATTTCAAGCAGCAATTCACCTATCGCGACCAGTTGAAAGACTTCGATCCGCAGAATCCGGGCAATGTGCTGTTCTACTACAAGCAATTGGTGACGGCCCCCGCCCGCCTGGCCGGAGACGTGGTGCTGGTCCACGAAACCCTCGACCAGGTCAAGGAACCCCGCATGGCCTGGATCTACAGTGCAGGCCAGCGCCGCGTGCGCCGGGCACCACAGATTGCCTACGATGGCCCGTACCCTGCTTCGGACGGACAACGGGTGGCAGACAACCTGGACATGTTCAACGGCGCGCCGGATCGCTATGACTGGAAGCTGCTCGGCAAAAAGGAAATCTACATCCCCTACAACAGCTTCCAGCTGGAATCACCCGCACTGAAATACACCGACGTGATCAAGCCGGGCCACATCAACTCCGATATTACCCGCTATGAACTGCACCGGGTGTGGGTGGTGGAAGCCAGCCTCAAGCCTGACCAGCGGCATATCTACGCCAAGCGCGTGCTGTACGTCGACGAGGATACCTGGCAGATCGCCCTGGCCGATCACTACGATGCCCGCAACACCTTGTGGCGCACGGCGGAAGGCTTCATGACCCCGCTGTACGACAAGAAGATTCCGTGGATGGGCGTCGAGGCCTTGTATGACCTGATCAACGGCCGCTACCTGGTCTCCGGGATGCGTAACGAAGAGAAGGACGGCATGGAGATCGGCTTCAAGAGCGTAGCGGCCGAATACACGCCGATAGCCTTGCGCAACGACGGTATTCGCTGAGGCGGCGTCGCTGCATTCGAGATTGAATCCGAGCCTCGGCCGCCAGCACGACTGGCGGCCTTTTCAATCAGGACAGAGCCCCGGCTGATCGAACAGCTTCTGTTCTGGCCACTGCCCTTCGGACTTTCTGGTATCCCGGATCTTTCAATCCGGCACCAGCAAGGACTTGTTGAGCTCACCGATCTTTTCCAGCCGGGCACGCACGATATTACGGCTGATATTGAGCAGCCGCCCGGTCTGTAGCTGGTTGCCGTGGCAGTAGCGATAGGCCGCCCGGAAGATGGTTTCTTCGATGTGCTCATACAAGTCGGGAATGTTCTGTTCGAACAATGCATTCAGCGCGCTTTCCAGGTCCACCGGGCCGCTGAGGGCGGGTGGCGCCTGATGGGCTTCATCCTGGCGAATACCCGAGGAGCGCATGTCCACCAGGTGCAGGTCCGCCGGTTGCACCAGCTGATTGCGGCATACCAGCAAGGCGTGGTGAATGGCGTTTTCCAGCTCGCGGATATTCCCCGGCCAGCTGTGCTCGAGCATTTTGCGCTCGGCTTCGATACTCAGGCTGGCGCGGTTGTAGCCCAGGCGCTGGCAGTGTTCTTCCAGGAAGAATTCGGCCAGCGGCAGGATATCGCCCGGACGTTCGCGCAGTGGCGGCAGGCGGATGGTCGCGACGTGCAGGCGGTAGAACAGGTCCTCCCGGAAATGCCCGGCCACCACCGCGTCGGCCAGGTTGACGTTGGTGGCCGCCACCAGCCGTACATTGATCGGAATCGGCGTGCGCGACCCCAGGCGCACCACTTCACGCTCCTGCAGCACCCGCAGCAACTTCACCTGCATGTTCAGCGGCAGATCGCCGATTTCGTCCAGGAACAGCGTGCCGCCGTTAGCCGCCTCGAACCACCCGGCCTTGTGCGTGGTGGCGCCGGTGAACGCACCTTTTTCATGGCCGAACAATTCGCTTTCCACCAGGGTTTCGGCAAACGCACCGCAGTTCACCGCCACGAAAGGCTCGCGACCGCGACGGCTCAGATGGTGGATGTGCCGCGCCACCAATTCCTTGCCCGTGCCCGTCTCGCCAATGATCAAGGTGTTGGCTTCACTGGGGGCCAGACGCTCGATACGCGCGAGCAATTCCTGGGAGCGCGGGTCCTTGAAGACCAGCACGGTGGCACGCACCGACTTGGTCAATTCACGGGCGTTGGGATGGGTGATCAGCGACATGATGCATTCCTGGCAGTAAAAGCGCGTGCTCAATAGTGCATGAAGTTTTCTAGACCATTTAATTATTAATTAATATTTATATATTCCACTAAAGAATATACCAACACCCTCCGTGCTCGCTGCTGCTGGAGCAGCAATCGGCCAGCACTCGCGTGTCTGCACATCAGCAGCAGACCTCGCGAGACAGCCCCGGTCGATCTGCTACAGCCCAGGAAATACAAGGGCCAGAGCGGTTTTCTCGGCTACTGGCATGCAATCTGCTCTCTGCCTTCCCATACCTCACCACAGGCAGGGAACCTCCCATGAAAAACTTCTGGCGCAACAGCATTGCCGCCCTGTTCGGCGTCCTGGCCAGCACCGCCGCACTCGCCGAACCGGCCGCCCCGGCCTCGGTGAAGATCGCCATCGTCGCCTACACCCAGGGCGGCAAACCGGTGTTCGGTGGCATTGCCGGACGGGTGATCGAAGACGGTTGGCTGGAAACGCAACTGCGTGAGCGCGGGGTCAAACTGGAATGGATCGCCCTGCCTCACGCCGGCGCCGGCCCGCAGATCAACGAAGGGTTCAGCAACAACAGCCTGGACTTTGCCGTACGGGGCGATCTGCCTTCGGTGATCGCCGGGGCCGGCGGCGTACCAGGCAAGCTGATCGTGCCCGGCGGCAGCGGCAACAACATCTACCTGGTGGTGCCCGAAGGTTCCGGTGCCACGCGCATCGAAGACCTCAAGGGCAAGCGCCTGGCCCTGCATCGGGGCCGTCCATGGGAGTTCGCGTTCAGCAATTTTCTCGCGAGCAAGGGCCTGAAACTCGACGACTTCAAGATCGCCAACCTCAACCCGCAGGTCGGCGCGGCAGCCGTGTCGGCCGGCAAGGTCGATGCGGCCGTGCTGCTCAGCGAAGCCTATGCCCTGGAAGACAAGGGTGTGGGCAAGATCATCTGGTCCACCAAGCAAGGCAGCAACGACTGGCGCCTGGTGTCCGACCTGTGGGGCACCGAAGCCTTTGTGCGGCAACACCCGGACATCACCCAGTTGCTCGCCACCGCCTGGGTCAAGGCCGCGTGGTGGATTTCGCAACCGCAGAACCAGGACGCCTACTACCAGCTCTCCTCCCGCGCCGGCACTGCCGAAAGCGTGCTGCGCCGCGATGACCAGAACGACCCGGTGGCCTGGAAAGACCGCTGGGCCCCCAAAAGCGATGCGCAACTCAAGGCCCACTACCAGGCCCTCACCGCCTACGCCCTGGCCAACCATCTGATTCGCGACACCTATGACATCGGCCCCTCGCTGGCCACCGGCTTTACCAACCAGGCCCTGATCGACCTGAAACTCACCGACTACTGGCCGGCCCTGCGCGGCCAGGTCAGCACCAATCCTTGATAGGGAAATTGCCAATGAAACTGCCGCACTCCTTCGTCTTCGGCCTCAGTGTCCTGGCCCTGTCCATGAGCGCCTTCGCCGCCGACGCCTACGCGCCCAAGCCCGATCCGCTGCAAGGCGACGGCCGCGTCTCGGCGTTCTACACCTGGGAAAAAGCGATTCCGGCCGCCCCCGGCAAACTGCTGCGCAGCGAGCCGCTGGACAAGACCCTGAGCCTGGCGAACGCCGCCAGCGCCCAACGGATTCTCTACACCTCCACCGATGGCATCGATGACAAGACGCCGATTGCGGTGTCCGGTGCGCTGTTCCTGCCCAGGGGCACGCCACCTGCCGGCGGCTGGCCCGTAGTGAGCTGGGGCCACGGCACCGTCGGCGTGGCGGACGTGTGCGCGCCGTCCTGGCAAGGTCGCTCGTACCGCGACGTGGCCTACCTCAATCGTTGGCTGGCGGAAGGTTTTGCCGTGGTCGCCACCGACTATCAAGGGTTGGGCGTGCCCGGTGGCCACCCTTTGCTCAACAGCCGCATGGCAGCCTACGGCATTCTCGACGCCGCCAGGGCGGTGGTCGCCGGGGTACCCGGACTGGCCGACAAGGTCTTGATCGTCGGCCAGTCCCAGGGGGGAGCCGGCGCCTTTGCCGCCGCGGCCTATGCCGCGACCTACGCCCCCGACCTGGGCGTCAGGGGCAGTATCGGTACCGGGGTGATCTACACCCTCGACTACGCGAAGAACCCCAGCGAGGAGGTGCGCAACAAAGTCGACCCGACCCTGGCCTACGGTTTCTACACCCTGCTCGCCGCCCAGCAATATGATCCGAGCATCAACCCCGCCGACTTCTACACCGACAAGGCCCTGCCGATATTCGAGCAGGCCCGTACCAGTTGCCTGTTCGCCCTGGAAGGCGACGTGGAAGGCCTCGGCCTGAGCATCGCCAACACCAAGAAAGACTACCAGGGCAAGCAACTGGCGCCGTGGCTCGCGCAAGTGTCATACCCGACCTTGAAAACCTCCAGGCCGATCTTCATCGGCACCGGCGCCGAAGACACCACCCCCGCCGCCGCGACCCAGGTCAAGCTGATGCAGGACGCCTGCAACGCCGGTTCCATCGTCGAAGGCCACCTGTACAAAGGCCTTGGCCACAGCGCCACGGTCAACGCTTCGCTCAAGGACTCGATCCCGTTTGCCCACAAGGTCATCAACGACCAACCGATCACCCCGATCTGCGCCCCGACCGCGCAATAAGCAGGAGGCTTGCATGAGCATCGAATTCTTCACCCGTCTGCCATTGCATGGCGAAACCCAGTTCCTGCCGGGCGATCCCCGCAATCGTGGCGACTGGCATCGCGGCGGCGCCAACAGCACCGGCGCGGTTTCCGGGTTCAGCGTGGGCGACCACTTCACCTACATCGACTACTTGGGCCAGATCGCCAAGGCGGCCGAGATCAACCACTTCGGCGGCGCGCTGATGGTCAACGCGCCCACCGGCGAAGAGCCCTGGACCGTCTGCTCGCTGCTGGCCCGCGAGACCCGCACCCTGCAGTTCGTCACGGCGTTCCAGCCCTACCACTACACCCCCTGGGTGGCGGTGCAGCAGGCGGCCACCTACCAGCGCGCCACCGGCAACCGCCTGGTGTGGAACATCATCAACGGCGGCTCGGATGCGATTCAACGCCAGGTCGGCGACTACAGCGACCACGATGAACGCTACGAGCGCGCCACCGAATTCATGGACGTGGTCAAGGGCTATTGGCACAACGAGACCTTCCATTACGAAGGAAAATTCTACCAGGCCGACGGTGGTGGCCTGCGCGGGCCATTGAAAAAGGCCCGGTTGCCGTTGATCTGCACCGCGGGTTCGTCGATTGCCGCGCGGGAGTTTGCCGCCAAGCACGCCGACTTCTACCTGATGCGTGCCGAACACCCCGACGAGATCGCCGCGCTGATCGCCGACCTGCGCCAACGCGCGCTGAAATGGGGGCGTACCGATATTCGCTTCGGCCTGTCGATTGACGTGATCACCCGCGAGACCGAAGAGCTGGCGCGCACCGAAGCCAAGCGTTTCTTCGATGAAGGCATCGCCCGTGGCGCGGTCAAGGCCGTGGCGGCCCACGCCGGGCTGCGCACCGCGCGCAAGCTGAGCTACGAGCATGGGTTTGCGCAGAAGAGCGAAGACCAGGGCTTCGACGACTTCTTTATCCACCCGAATGTATGGACCGGTTTCGGCTATATCGGCATCCCGCCGGGCTGCGCGCTGGTGGGCAGCTACGAAAACGTGGTGGCGCGGATTCGCGAGTACAACAGCATCGGCATCGACCTGTTTTTCCTCGCCGGCTACCCGCACCTGGAAGAAGCCTATCGCCTGGGCGAGCACATCCTGCCGCACTTTCGCAGCGAACGGGCCGACCTGAGCCGCCCCCACGAGCCCGTGCGGGAGCTGCACTCGGCCAACGGCGGAGCCTGATGCCATGACTATACTGCTGAGCCGCCGGGACTTTCTCGGCTACAGCGTGACCGTCGGTGGCGGCCTGTTGCTAGCCGGTTGCGGCCCGAACGATACCCCGGCGGGAACTGCCACCAGCGACCAACCGCGTTATGGCGGCCGCCTGCGCCTGGGCATCCTCGATGGCAACCAGAGCGGCAACCTGGATGCGCATAAACCGGTGGGCAGCGGCATCGTTCGCGGCTTTGCGTTGTACAGCAAGTTGTGGGAATGGGACGAGCAGATGCAGCCGCGCCTGGCCCTGGCCGAGCTGGCCGAGCCGAATGCCGACGCGAGTGCCTGGACCCTGCGCCTGCGCCCGGGCCTGGAGTTCCACAACGGCAAGACCATCGACGCCGATGACCTGATCTTCTCGATCCGCCGCCTCACCGATCCGCAACTGGCCTCGCCCTACGCGGCCCTGTTGCACTGGGTGGATCGCGACAACCTGGTCAAGCTCGACAACCGTACCGTGCGCCTGAGCTTCCGCGACGGCCGCAGCTATATGCCGCTGGCGGAAACCTGGGTCAATTTCGGCGGCATCGTACCGGTGGACTACCATCCGGTCAGCAACCCGGTGGGTGCCGGTCCCTACAAGTTGAAGAGTTTCACCCCGGGCCAGCGCTCGCTGTTCACCCGCTTCGAGAACTACTACAAGGAGGGCAAGCCCTACGCCGATGAGCTGGAAATCATCGACTTCAAAGACCAGGTCTCGCGCCTCGCCGCATTGCGCTCCGGACAGATCGACATGGCCAATGTGCTGCCCACCGAGCAGTTGCCGATCCTGCAGAAGGACCCACGGCTCCAGGTGATCACATCGGTCACCGGTAACTGGCTGTCGTTCGACATGAACCTGGACAAGCCACCGTTCAATGACCCACGGGTGCGCGAGGCGTTCCGCCTGATGGCCGACCGCGACGAGCTGGTGCGCCGCGCCCTCAACGGCCAGGGCCGCGTGGCCAATGACTTGTATGCCCCCGGCGACCCGACCTTCAACCACGATCTCGGCCCGCGTCCCCATGACCCGGCGCGTGCCGCGCAACTGCTCAAGGACGCCGGCCAGGAGAATCTCGAGGTGGAGCTGATCACCACCCCGGGCCCGGGCTTGAGTTCAGCGCTGGTGTTGGCGGAACAGGCCAGGCGCATTGGCGTGACCCTCAAGGTCAGGCAGGTGGACCTGGCCACGTTCCAGGGCCCGCTGAAAAACGACTGGCCCCTGAGCACCGGCGGCAGCATTGGCGCACCGTTCCTGGCCAGCGCCATTCACACCGACGCACCGTTCGCGGTCTCGAACAAGACCCATTTCAACGACCCGCAATTCAGCGAACTGTTTCTCGCCGCCATGGCCCAGCCCGACCTGGAAAAACGCAAGGCCCTGGTGCACCAGGTCCAGCAGATCCAGTACGAACGCGGCGGCATGCTGATCTGGGGCTACGCCAACCTGCTCGACGGCGTTTCCACCCGCGTGGGTGGAGCCCAGGCCGAAGAATCGCTGTTCAGCACCTGGCGCTTCGAGAAGCTCTGGCTCAAAGACCCGGCCTGATTCCACCGTTTTATCCTCACTTTCCTGACAGGAGTCGCTTCTGCCATGCGCGCTATCGCCTTGCGTTTACCCCTGCTGCTGGTCACCAGCCTGCCGTTGCAGGCCTTTGCCGCCGATACCCAACTGCAAACCGTGACGGTGCAGGCAAGCAGCGGCGAGTCGGATGACGACGCCCTGCCCACGCGCCCGCCGACTTCGGTGTACGGCGGTACCGAGGTCAAGGTGCTCGACACTCCGCGGTCGGTGGTGCAGGTCAACGCCGAACAACTGGCCAACGGTTCGATCCACAGCGCCGACGATCTGGTCAAGTACGCCCCGGGCATCACCCGCGGTGGCGGCCAGAACGCCGGCATCGCGCCACAGTTTCGCGCCCAGGGCTCCGAGATATTCCAGGATGGCCAACGCGCCTATGGCGTGCGCCACCCGGCGAACTTCAACGCCTACGAGGGTGCCGATATCGTTGCCGGCCCGTCCTCGGTGACCTACGGCTCAGTGTCCGGCAGCGGCGGCTACGTCAACTACCTGAGCAAAAAGCCCAATTTCAACGAGTTCAAGACCAGGCTCAGTGGCGAACTGGGCTCGTGGGTCCCGGACGGCACCTCGCGCAGTTCCAACAAGTTCAGCATCGACAACACGGGCCCGCTGAGTGACAACCTGGCCTACCGGCTGAGCATCACCAAGCAGCGCCAGCAGGACTTCTACGACAACGTCGACAACAATTTCGACGCGTTCTACGGCGCCCTGGCCTGGCGCAACGACAATGTGCGGGTCGACTGGAACGCCAGCTACGACGACTACTACGACTACAACATCACCCACGGCTGGAACCGCGCCACCCAGGACCTGGTGGACCACGGCAAGTACTACGCCGGACGGGCCACGCCGATCATCCAGAACGGCAATACCCTGTGGTCGCCAGTGCTGGCCTCGGGCGCCGCCGATGCGCCGACCCTCGGCTGGGTGCAACGCCAGCGCAATGCCCAGGGCCAGTACACGGTGGTCGACGGCAGCTTCCAGACCGCCTCGCCCAACACCCAGGCCAGCCCCGGCAGCCTGCGCGGCTGGGTGTATGACCCGACGCTGGCGGGCAACGGCGAACAGTCGCTGTCGTCGCAGACCGGACAGCGCAAGGAAGATGAAAGCAGTTCGCGGCGCTTTACCACGCAATTGCACGTCGAAGTCGACCTGTCGCCGACCATCACCCTGGCCAACAGCACGTTCTACCAGCGCTCCAGGGACATCACCGATGCCGTGGGCGCGTTCCAGGTGCAATCGAAAGACAACATCTTCGACAACCGTTTCGAGTTCCACTCACGCAACCAGGCCCAACTCGGAGGCTGGACCCTGCGGGACGACAGCAACACCGGCCTGATCTACCGCCGCGAGTTCAATCAGTCGATTGCCGCCAACAACAGTTTCGGCTCGACCATCAATGCCTATGACCTGACCCAGAATCCCTCGGGCAAGAACCCCGGCGACCTGCTGGGCCTGGACGGGTCCAACCCCGCCGGCGGCAATGGGGCGTGGATCGGCCAACCCGGCGTGCCGCAATACTCCAATTACTACGGCTGGCTCAACCTGCCGCCGATGTATGCCGCCGGGCATGGCCTGTATGCCGAGTCGGTGGCGCCCTACACCGCTGAAAGCACCTGGACCACCAAGACCCTGTTCAGCCAGCACAACCTCAAGTACGGCGACTATTTCGGCCTGAACATCGGCGCCAGTCGCAGCTGGATCGAGGCCGAGATCGACAATCCGTTCGTGCTCGCTGGCGGCAATCGACGCAAGGACAGTGACAACTACCGGCTGTTCGCCTTCCAGGTCAGCCCCTATGTGAAACCCAGCGAAAACACCACCCTGTATTACACCTTCGACCGCTCGCTGGCGGTCAATACCGGGTTCTTTTCCAACGGCCTGGGCTGGGGCAGCGGCAGTGGCGCCAACCAGCTCAACCCGCTGGCATTCCAGAGCCTCAGCGTGCTGCATGAAGTGGGGGTCAAGGTCGAGGCCGTGCCCAACCAGCTGTTCATGACCCTGGCGGCATTCAAGCAGGCCCGCGACCAGGCACCCGACAGCAATAACAACATTGCGCGCCTGCTGATCAAGGGCGTGGAAGCCACCGTGCGTTATCAACCCGATGACCACCTGCGCAGCGGCCTCAACCTGTCCAAGCTCAGTGCCTACAACGAATTCACTTCCCAGGCCGGGTTTGCCTCGGCGGGATTCATCCCCGACAACGGCACGGTATTTGGCGATAACAACAGCCTCAACCAGCGACCGTCCGGGCGTTACGACGCGGTGCAGATTCCCGAGTACACCGCCAGCGGCTATGTCGACTACCGCTTCGATTCCGGCTTTGGCGCCGAGCTTTCAGGCTGGTGGACCAGCAACTGGTACCTGAACCTGAGCAAGACGGTAAAGATCCCCAATGAATACAACCTCGACCTCGCCCTGTACTACCGCCAGCCGCAGTGGAGCACCACGCTGCGGGTCCTGAACCTGACCAACGAGCTGAACTTCGTCAGCGGCCTGGCCGGCTCCACCAACACCTTTTTGCAACCCATGCCTGGCCGCACCTTGCTGGCCCAGGTCGACTATCAATTCTGATCCGCAGCAGGAGCGCTCCATGTCCATTGAATTTGTCGGCATGATTTTCCCTCGCCAGTGGTCGGAAACCCGTGGCGTTCGCAGCCCGGATTTCGACCTCGACTTTATCCGCCACCACGCCCGCGCCCACGAGCACGCCGGCTTCGACCGCGTGCTGATCGCCAGTGGCCCCGGCAGCGCCGACAGCCTGCAGATCGCCGCTTATGCGGCAGCCCACACCGAGCGGTTGGGCTTCATGATCGCCCATCGCCCGGGCCTTACTCCACCGACGGTGGCTGCGCGCTCTTTCGCCACGCTCGATCACACCACCGGTGGCGGACGCATCCGCCTGCACGCGATTACCGGCATTACCGCCGAGCCCCAGGAAGGCGACTTCCTGCTGGACAAGACCGAGCGCTACCGGCGCACCGATGAATACCTGGAAATCGTGCGACGCACCTGGACGGCCGAAGAACCGTTCGATTTCGAGGGCAAGTACTTCCACATCAAGGGCGCGTTTTCGCCGGTCAAGCCTTTGCAGCAACCGCATATCCCGATCTCGTTTGGCGGTTCCTCGGATATCGCCTATCAGATCGCGGTCAGGCATGCGGATCTGTATGCATTGTGGGGCGAGCCGTTGAGTGGCGTGGCCGAGCAGATTGCCAAGCTCAAGGCGGCTGCCGCCGCGGCGGGTGTGCAAGCGCCACGGGTGAGCCTGTCGGTGCGCTTGATTCTCGGAGCCACCGAGGAGCTGGCCTGGCAGCGCGCCGAGCAGATTCTGCAACAGATCAAGGCCAACCCGCAGTTCGCGGCGGGCAGTCCGTGGCAGAAAAAGATCAAGGGCACCGGTTCGGAACGCCTGCTGGCTGCCGCAGCCCTGGGCGATCGGCATGACCGTGCGCTGTGGATGCCCACCGCCACCGCCGTGGGCGCCTACGGCGACACCACGGCCCTGGTCGGCACCCCGGACACCGTGGCCCAGGCGCTGCTGGATTATGTGGACCTGGGCGTCACGACGTTCTTGAACCGGGGGTATGACCCACTGTACGACACCGTGGATTACGGACGCTGGATCATTCCGGCGGTGCGGGACGAGGCGCGGCGGCGCCAGGCGCGAGTGGCCTAGCATCATCTGACGCCATCGCCGGCAAGCCGGCTCCTACAGTGGCATGCGTGAACCGCAATTCATTTGCATGACGCTACCTCTGCAGGAGCCGGCTTGCCGGCGCTCATCGCGCAACGCTGCGACTCACGCCAACGATGGCGAATGCTCCAACAGCGTGCGCGTGTACGCGGCCTGAGGCTGATCGAGCACCCTGTCCACCGCCCCCTGCTCCACCACCCTGCCCGCCTTCAGCACCAGCACCCGGTCGGCAATTGCCCGGACCACGCCCAGGTCGTGGGTGACGAACAACAACGTCAACCCTTCGCGTTGCAACTGGCGCAACAGATCCAGGATAGATGCCTGCACCGAGACATCCAGGGCCGAGGTGATTTCATCGCAGATCAACAAGCCCGGCTCGCACAACAGCGCACGGGCGATGGCCACGCGCTGGCGTTCGCCACCCGACAGGCTGTGGGGATACAGATCGGCCAGCGACGCCGGCAGCGCCACGCGCGCGAGCACGGCCTCGACCCGCTCCCGCGCTGCCGCGCCTTTCACCGCGAAGAAGTGCTCCAGCGGTGCACTCAGCGTCTGGTACACCGTTTGCCGTGGGTTCAACGCCCGATACGGGTTCTGGAAGATGTACTGGATCTGGTGGCGCGCACTCGCATCACGCTGACGGGCCCGCAGCGGCAAAGGGCGTCCGGCGTAGCTCAACTCGCCTTCGGCATTTTCCCCAAGACCGGCGACGGCGCGTGCCAGGCTGGTCTTGCCCGACCCGGACTCGCCCACCAGCGCCAGGCACTCGCCCGGGCGTACCTGCAACGCGATGTCGAACAACACCTGTCGGTCGTAGGCGACGTTCAAGCCATCGATGGACAGCAGGGGTGGCTCGGTCTGCGTGACAAGGGGCGCAATCGGCGTCAGGGCAATAGCCTGTAGTGGCTGGTCGTGGGGCGCGAAACACGCCACTTCATGGCCCGTGGCGATTGCATGCAATAGCGGTTCGACAACTGAGCAACCCGAGGCGAACCGCTCACAGCGCGGCCCAAAACCACACCCCCGCGGTCGCTGCCCCGGCGCTGGCGCATGCCCGGCAATCGCCTTCAGTTCCCGTCGCCCCGCGACGTCCGGAATCGCCGCCAGCAGCCCGCGGGTATAGGGATGGGAGGGTTGGTTGAACAGGACATCCCGTGTCGCGGTTTCAACGATACGCCCGGCATACATCACCATCACCCGGTCCACCAGGTCCTTGATCACCGCCAGGTCATGGGACACGTACACCGCCGCCACCCCCTGGCTTTTGCACAGGCGACGCAGGGTGGCGAGGATATGCGCCTGGGTGCTCACGTCGAGGGCGGTGGTCGGCTCGTCCAGCACGATCAGGCGCGGGCGCAGCACAAAGGCCAGCGCCAGCATCACCCGCTGCTGCTGCCCGCCGGATAGCTGATGGGGAAAGCGTCGCAGGAACTCGCGGTCATGGGGCAAACCGACATCGCGCAAGGTTTCATCGATCCGCTGCCGTTGCGCCGCGTACCCGCCTCGCAACGAGTGCACCGCCAGGGTTTCACGCAACAGGCTGCCGATGCGCAGCGCAGGGTTCAACGCCGTGGCCGGATCCTGGGCGACATAGCCGATCAGGCTGCCACGGGCGCGGCGCAAGGCTTCACCTTCGAGGCTCAACAGCGCCTCGCCCCCCACCCGCACCTGACCGCCGACAATCCGTGCACCGCGCCGGGCGTGGGCCAGCAGCGCCGTCGCGAGGGTGGTCTTGCCCGAGCCCGACTCTCCGACCAGGCCAAGGATTTCCCCGGCCCGCAGGTTGAACGAGATACCGGATAGCACATCCACCTGCCCCGCCAACTCCACGCGCAGGTCACGGACCTCCAGCACTCCGGTATCGATTTCGGTGATGGCGTTCATGGCTGTTTTTCTCCCATCCGTGCGCTGCTGCGGCCGATGCCTTCGGCGAGGATATTGGTGCCGTAGGCAAACACGCCGATCAGTACCGCCGGCGCCAATACGGCCCACGGCTGCACCAGCAGGCCGGCCTGGTTTTCATTGATCATCAGGCCCCAGTCCGCCGTGGGCGGCGCCACGCCGTAGCCGAGAAAACTCAGGCCGGAGAGCATTCCGACACCCCAGGTCAGCATGTTGCCGAAGTGCACCAGCAGCGGCGTGAGGATGTTCGGCAGGATCTCCTTGAACAGAATGCGTCGCCGCGAATACCCCATCATCTGCGCCGCCTCGACGAACTCCTGCCCCGCCACCGCTACCGCACTGGCCCGCGCCAGACGGATCACGCCGGGGATGAACGCGATGGAGACGGTCAACACGATCAGCCACGGCGCGCGCCCCAGCATGGAGACGATCAGCAGCACCAGGATCAGGTCGGGAAACGCCAGCGACACATCCGCCGACCAGGTGATCAACTGGTCCAGCCGGCGCCGCGACAACCCCGCCAGCAAGCCCAGGGTGCTGCCCACAGCCAGGGCGATGCTGGCCGCCGCCACCGACATCCACAGCACCGACAAGCCGCCGCTGAGCAGCCGTGACAGCACGTCATGCCCCAGGAAATCATGACCCAGCCACGCGCCGTTCGCGGGTGCGCCATAGACCGGGCCGACCATGTCCGTCGAGCCATGGGGCGCCAGCCACGGCCCCAGCAGGGCAAAGGCAATCACCAGTAAGGTAATCCAGCCGCCCTTGCGGGTTTGCGGTTCAGCCAACCATCGACGAGCACTCATGCATCACCTCGGGAGCGGCGCCACCACGGGGTGATACCCCGCCGGTTGCGTTGAATCATCGTGACCCGGCGCGCGGTACGCAATTTGGGTGTGAGCAGCACGGTGAACAGGTCGGCCAGCAGGTTGATCAGCACCACCGCCAGGGTGGTCACCAGCACGATCGCCTGGATCATCGGCAGGTCGCGCATCTGGATCGCCGCGTGAAGGGCCGTGCCGATACCGGGGTAGCTGAAGATCACTTCGGCCAGTACCGCGCCGCCGATCAGCGTGCGCAAGGTCAGCGCCACGCCCTGGATTGCCGGCACCAACGCGTTGGGCAAGGTGTGGCCCCACACGATGCGTCGATGGGGAATGCCGCGCAGCCGCGCGGCAATCACATAATCGGACTCCAGGGCCTCGATCATCGCCGCGCGCACCATGCGCGTGAGGTAAGGCAATGCGCCGAGGCTCAGGGCCGATACCGGCAGTATCAGAAACTTGAGCTGACGCAGCAGCGCCTGGTCGGGATCGAGGATCGACACCGCGGGCAAGAAATCCATGTGCGGCATGGAAAACAGCAACACCAGGCCAATCGCCAGCAGGAATCCCGGGGTGGCCTTGAGAAAGATCAGCAACGACAGGCTCCAGCGATCCAGCCGACTGTCCCGGCGCAGCGCCAGCGCCACACCGAGTGCCAGCGCCGCCGGCACCACTACGGCGATCACCCCGGCCAACAGGGCCAGGGTATAGCCAAAACGCCCCCACAGGATGCGGCCGACCGGAGCGCCGGAATCCAGCGACACGCCAAGGTCGCCGCTCAACGCGGCGCCGAGCCAGCGCAGGTATTGCCACAGGATCGGCTGGTCCAGCCCCAGTTGGCGTTGCAGGGTCAGGATGCTTGCCAACGGCGCATCCGGGCCGAGGATCACTCGCGCCGGGTCCGAGGGCAGCGCCTGGGTGGCGATAAATACCACCAGGCTGATGACCCAGGCCGTGAGCAGGCCATAGCCCAGGCGCCCGATAAACCATGCCAGCCATGCCGGGGTACGTGGGGAGTTGCACGAGGGCTCAGACATGGTTCAACCACAACTCGTCAAAACGCCAGGACGCGAAGGTGGTCTGCTCGGGCCCGAGGCCCCCCACCTTCACCGAGGCCGCGTCGAGCACATCGTTGAATCCCCAGATCAGCAGACCACCGCGCTCGTGCTGGATCTGCTGGGCCTCATGAACCAGGCCTTTGCGCAGTTCCAGGTCGGGTTGGGCCAGCGCCTGGCGGTACAAGCTGGCAAAGCGTGGATCATGGAAATTGCTGCGGTTGTAGATCGCCAGCGGCGCGTCGTTGTGCAGCGCCGAAGCGAGAAAGCCCCGTGCCGGTGTCGAGCCTGGCGACACTTGCCATTGCTCGCGTTGCGGACCATTGAATACGGCGCCATCGACCTGGCGGACACGCACCTCGACCCCGGCCTTTTTCGCCTGCTGGGCAAACACCAGCGCGGCGTTGACCCCGGGCCCGGGCGTGGTGGTCAGCTCCACCCGCAAATCCGTCTGCCCGGCCTGGCGCAGCAGCGAGCGCGCCTGCTCCAGGTCATGGGGACGTTGCGCAATCGCGTGGTTGTAGGTCGGATCGTGGGGCGAATACAGGTCGTTGGCGATGCGCCCGAAGCCGTTGAGGCCACGGTCCACCAGTTCCTGCCGATCCGCCAGCAGGCGAAACGCCTGGCGCACCCGCACGTCGTCGAACGGCGGCTTGGCCAGGTTCAGGTTGAAACCGGTAAACGAGGTGCTCGGCGACACACACAGCGACAGGCGCGAATCGGCCTTGAGCAAGGCGCTGTGCTCAGCCTGCACGCCGCTGGCAACGTCGATCTGCCCGGCGCGCAACGCGGCCACGCGGGACACCTGGTCCTTGAACTCGATGATTTCCAGTTCATCGGCATAGGGTTGGCCGGGCTTGTAGTAATTCTCGAAACGCGTGTACAGCGAGCGCTGGCCGGGTACGAAGCGCTTGAGCCTGTAGGGGCCGGCGCCCACCGGATTGCTGACCGGATCGTAGTCGGTGGGGACGATGCCACCAAAGCTGATCAGGGTTTCATCCAGCGGAAAAAAGCTCTGGCCCTGCTGGAAACGGATTTCGATGGTGCGCTCATCCAGCTTGCGCAAGGCATTGCGGTCGATGGCGCCGACCAGGCCGGCAAAGGGTGAGGCCAGCTTGGGATCGGTCAGGCGCAACAACGAAAACAGCATGTCATCGGCGCCGATGCTCTTGCCATGATGGAATTCCAGGCCCGGCTTGAGGCGAATGGTCCAGGCGCTGGCGTCGGCATTCGGCTCGGCGAACTCGGCCAGGGCCAGGCGCGTGCTGACGTCGGTGTTCCATTCCCAGAACTTGCTGTACAGGGCCCAGCCACGAATGATCCCGCCGCCTACCGGTTTATGGGCATCGAGGTTGCCGGATTGGTCGCCATCGATAATGCCGACGCGCAGGCGCCCGCCACTGACGGGCTTGCCGGCCAGCACCGAAGCGCCCCGGGTGGCCGCGCCGCTATCGCAGCCACCGAGCAGCAGACCGCCGCCGATGGCCAGGCCGTGGCCGAGAAATGCCCGGCGGGAAAATCCGTCACTCATCATTCATGCCTCTTCGCGCTGCGTGGTCTTCTGCGTCACGCCCAGGCGCGGCACATCGAAGCCATGGTCCAGCTCCAGCAACGGGAACAACAGATCGGCCACGCGGTGGGCTTCATCGATCAGCGGGAAACCGGACAGGATAAAGGCCGAGGTACCCTGGGCCTCGTACTCGCGAATGCGTTCGGCGACCTGTTCGGCGCTGCCCACCAGGTAGGTGCCGGCGGCGGGGCCGAGGATGTTGAAACCAAACAGGCTGGGGCCGAGCCAGACGTTGGGGTAGATCTCCAGCTCACGCGCGGTCGGCAGGCGCCCGGCGCGGATGGTCTCGACGTTGCGCTGGGTCTGCGGATCGTCGCTGTGGAAGTCGTCGAAGCTCACGCCGGCTGGCAACTGGCGCTCGATGGCATTGCGCGCGGTTTGCAGCGAAGTGCGTTGCAGCAGTTTTTCGGCGTGGGCCCAGGCCTCTTCCTCGGTCTCGCGCACGATGATTTGCAGACGGGTGCCGAAGGTCAGTTCACGACCGATCTTCGCCGCTTCGGCGGCGACCTTGCGGAACTTGTCCCCCAGCTTCGGTGGCGTATTGGCGAAACTCAGGTACACGTCGAGCAATTGCACCGAATGCTCCACGCCCGGCCCCGACGTACCGGCGCCCCACAGTGGGATGCCGGGTTTCTGGCAAGGCGGATGCCACCCTCCCAGGGGATGGCCGGCCGCGCCCGGCGCACGTGGCGCGAGCTTGACGTACTGGCCGTCATAACCGCGGGTGTCGCCGGCATAGAACCCCTGGAACGCCCGCCAGTATTCCAGGCTGAACGCATAACGCTCGTCATGGGGATAGTGCACGCCCAGCGTCGCCAGGCCGGCATCGTTGCCGTTGACCACATTGAACAGCAGGCGACCGTTGGAGAACTGATCAAAGGTCAGTGCCCATTTGGCCAGGACCGCCGGCGACAGCTCGCCCGGGTGCTGGGCCACGAGAAAGCGCAGGCGCTGGGTCGCGTCGATCAGCGAAGCCGCCACCGCCAGGCTTTCATTGGGGCTGGAGCCGAGCAGCGAACCGTAGTAACCCAGGCGATCGCTGGCGACGGCAAGCTGCTTGAGATGCTGGAAATCGGTTTTCCAGCGTCCTTCCGGTTCCCATGGATAGGGGCCGTCGGGCGTAGTGAGGTACCAGAGAATTTTCACAGCCATGAGAAACGTCCTTGAAGTAAGCCGATACCCCCGTGGGAGCCGGTTGACCGGCCCCCGCAGGCGGAATTAGTTGCGGCGGTCGATAGCCGGCACCAGGCCCAACTCCGTGGCTTGCTCGAACAGGCCGCTCATTTTCCACTGCTGGGTCAACACGCCCGGACCATAAGGGCGGGAACCACCGAGGGCATCCGCGAGCAATTGCAGCTGTGCCCCCTCCTCCAGCAACAGGATGAATTCCGCGGTGGCCCGCAGCCCTTGCTTGCCCCACACGGTGGAGCCGCCGTTGGCTTCGAGGATCGCCAGGTTGAAGGGGTTTTCGGCGATCTTGTCGAGGATGAAATCCACCTCCTGCTGGCGGCGGTCGATGTACACCGGCAGTTCCCGGGCCAGCTGGTAGCGTTGCACCGGTACGTAGTGGAATGGCAAGGTGCGGTGGGTCTGGGCCCAGGCGCCAAGGTATGGCGAATGCACGTGGGACACGGTGGTCACATCCGCGTGCTGCTGGAACAGTTTGGTGTAGCGTCCCAGGCCGCCCTTGCCCTTGCCGAGAATGACATTGCCGGCAAAGTCAGTGACGGTGGCTTGCAGCGGCTTGCGGTAATTCCACGGGCCGCCGTAGTTGACCGATACCAGCAGATCCTGACCCGGCACCCGCTCGATAAAGCCGACGGTGCCATTGGCGGTGATGGTGTTGGTTTCGCGGAATACGGTGAAGGCCTCTTCGGCTTCCAGCAGCACCTTGTCGACAAAGGCCTGCAGTTCTTGGCTGATCGGTTGGGCGTGGACAATGGCAGTCATGGGGGTTCTCCAGGTTCAGGCGCGGCGCTTGGCCAGCAGTTCATGGGCAGCTTGCAGGGGACGCGGATCGACCCAGTCGGCGATGGTAAAATCACGTTCCAGGAAGCCGTGCAGGTAGAGGAAATCCTTCTGCACACCAAGGAAGTCCAAACGCTGGGTCGACAGGTCCGGCGCCAGGGTGGTGTGGAAATCGCCGCGATAGGCCTCGGCCACGCCGGTACTGCCGGCACGGGTTTCTTCTTCGAGAATCGCGTTCAGGCCGTCGCGATTGTTCGCCGCCCAGTCGGCGGCGTTGAGGGTCTGCGCGAGAAAGCGCACCACCAGGTCGAAGTGGTTATCCAGCAGGCTCTGGTGGACGGTAATCGGCCGCGGCGTGCCGTTGTTGATGCGGTAGCGCGGCTCGGCGATCAGGTCCAGGTCAATGCCCACCACCAGCCCCAGGCGCCGTGCCGCGTCGGCCGCCGAGGCGCCCTTGACGTACACCGCGTCGACCTCGCCACGCACCAGGTAATCCAGGCCGGACCACAGGCGCTGCAAGCCCTGGCGCGGATCGGCCGCCAGCTCCTGGTCCTGCAACGCCACTTCCACCAGTTCCACATCATCAAAGCCCAGGCCGGCCAGGCTCAGCGCGCCCTTGTAGCCGTGCAGGCTCATGGCCCGGGCGATGCTGCCGGGACGGTTGTCGCCCCAGGCCGGCAAGGCCAGGCGCTTGCCGCGCAAGTCTTCGGGGCGGGTGATGCCGGAGTCCGGCCGGACCAGGATGGTCTGCCATTCCTCGATCCAGGTCAGGCCGATCAGGCGGCTCGGCGCACCGGCGGCGCGGGCGGCCAGGGCCGGCACATTACCGCCCTCGCGAAACAGCCCCGGCAGGTCGTGATCGTAATGATGACGACCCAACTGGCGGGCCTCCTGCAGGGTGGACACCGGCAGGCCGTCGGGGGCGAACTCCTCGGTCAACCACCCCAGCTTGTAGGCGATGCCGGAGGCGGTCGGCACCGGGCACCGGGTAAACCAGATCTGCTCAAGCTCAGGCGTGGGCAGGACAGCGGAAAGGGTCATGGTCAGCTCCATTGAATTGGGCAAGGCAGTCCATGGGGGTATTGCAGAGGCCGTGCCAATCGCCAGAAGCCCCGGTTTACAAGGGTTCCGAGCCGACACCCGGAAGACGGCTGCTGGCCTGCCAGCAGCACTGCTGCTCCTTCAGCAGTCCCCGGCGAGCACTGCTTCCCCAGCAGCACCCCGCTCACCGAGAGCCCTGTGCAGTGGGGGTTCTGGCGTTGGCGCAGAACTTGCTCAAGGCCCTTTTCACTGCCCTACGCAAACCAAGGACTGAACCATGACTACATTCGAACAGGCGCCCGTACGCCATCTGCCGAGCGAGGCCGAGGCCATCGCCGCCGCCAGGGAAATCGCCGTGGAGATCGCCAGCATCGCCGCCGACAGCCAGCAGAACGGCCAGTTGCCCTGGCGCCAGGCTCAGCTGTTATCGGAAAGCGGCCTGACCGCCATCGGTGTGCCCAAGGCCTTCGGCGGGCTCGGCGCGTCGGTGCAGACCATCGTCGAAACCGTACGCCTGATCTCGGAGGCCGATGGCGGCGTCGGACAGTTGCTGCAGATCCATAACGTGATGCTGCGGGGGATTTTCAACGGTTACCCGGACGCGGTGCGTGATCGACTGGTCAGCGACGTACTGGCCGGCAAGCGTTTCGGCAACGCCCTGGCCGAGGTCGGGGGCAAGAACAAATTCGCGCTGAAGACCCGCGTCGAACGTCGCGAAGACGGCGCCCTGGTACTCAATGGCAGCAAGTTCTACTCCACCGGTTCCTACCTCGCCGAATGGATCTCGCTCACGGCCGCCTCGGACGACGGCGGCGCGGGCGTGCTGCTCAATCGCAATACACCGGGCCTGACGCTGGTGGATGACTGGGAAGCCTTCGGCCAGAAAAACTCGGTCAGCGGCACAGTGATTTTCGACAATGTCGTCCTGGATGAAGACTTCGTTTCATGGCGCAAAGGCCCGATGAAACGCACCGGACTGACCTTCCCACAGATTCTTCACGCGGCCATCGATACCGGTATCGCCGCCGGCGCGTTGTCGGCCGCGGTGGATTACCTCAAGCACAACGCGCGGCCATGGGTGGAAAGCGGGGTCGACCACGCCAATGAAGAGCCGCACATCATCAAGCAGATCGGCGAATACGCCGTGAGCCTGCGCGCTGCCGAATCGCTGTTGCGCGACGCGGCGCGGGTGTTCGATGCCCATGAGCAAGACCCCGACAACAAGGAACTGCAGGACGAGTTGATCCTCTCGGTGGCGACCGCCCGTGCGCATTCCGACAGCGCCTCGCTGAAGATCTCCAGCGATATTTTCTCGCTGCTGGGGGCCAGTTCATCGTTGAGCAAGTGGAACCTGGATCGCTTCTGGCGCAATGCCCGGGTGCATACCACCCACGATCCGATCCGCTGGCGCCTGCACCACGTGGGCAACTACTACCTCAACGGCGTGGACCCGGGCGAGTACACCGCGATTCTCAACGCCCGGGAAACCCAGGGTGCCACCCGCAAATAAGCAATACGGGCCGTGCGCGGCCCATTCCCCGTGTATGGCTGACGAGCTTTTCATGATCGAACAACACCCCCTTCTACGCAGCCTGGCGATCTACCGGGAAATGCCCTGGCGATTCACCCTGGTGGCGGCGCTGTACGTGGCCATCAACCTGGGGCTGGTCTGGCAACAATGGCTGATCGGCCATGCGGTGAACGACGTCAGCACCGGACGCGCCGTCGTCCACCATCCTGACGGCAGCCTGGACGCCAGCCTCGGTTGGTACTGGCTCGGGCTGATGCTCGCCGTGGCGTTCGGCCGCGGCCTGCTGCAATACGTCGCCAGCGTGTTGTCGCTGGTGATCAGCCAGGAACTGCTGACGCGCCTGCGCGAACGCATCCTGTCCCAGGTGCAGAGCCTGCACCTGGGTTATCACTGGCAACACGGCATGGGCGAAATGATCACTCGCACCACCCGCGATGCCGACAAGGTGCGCGATGCGCTGATCACCTTCTGGCGTCAGCTGGTGGAAACGCCGCTGGTGGTGCTGGCCACCGTGGGCCTGCTGGGCTGGTACGACCCGCTGCTGGGCCTGGTGCCGCTGCTGCTCACGGTCACCGGACTGTGGATCTTCGTGCACCAGACCGGACGCCTGGTGAGCCTGGACCGGGCGGTCGGCAGCGCCTATGACCGGGTCAACCAGGACCTGAGCGAAGGGATTGGCGGCGTGCGGGTGATCAAGTCGTTCGGTCTGGAGCAACGGCGTATCCAGGGCTTCGCCGATCAGGTCGCGGTGTTCGCCGCATTGGCACGCCAGGCACTGGCCTATTCCAGCTCGCGCATTCCACTGCCCCAGGCGGTGGTGGCGCTGGGGCATGTGTGGATTCTGGTGTACGGCGCCCACTTGGTGGCCGCCGGTCAACTCGGGATCGGCGAACTGGTGACCTCGCTGCTGATCGCCACCACCCTGGTATTCCGTATCGAAGGCATCGGCCGGGTGATGCAGACCTTCGCCGATGCCCGCGCCAGCGCCGAGCGTATCTGGCAATTGCTGGATGCACCGGTGGCGATCCGCGGCGGTGCCGCCAGCCTGCCCGCCAGCCCGCTGGGGCTCAAGCTGGAACAGGTCAGCGTCACCGCCCCCGGTGGGGGCCGCGACATCCTGCATGACTCTTCGCTGACCTTGCAGCCTGGAGAGATCGTCGCGCTGGTCGGCGCCACCGGCACCGGCAAGAGCTTGCTGGCCAGCCTGTTGCCACGCCTGAGCGATGTAACGGCCGGGCGCCTGTTGCTCGGCTCGGACAGCAGCGGCTGGCAGGACATCCGTGACCTGCAACTCGGCCCGCTGCGCCAGCGCGTGCATGTCGCGCCGCAGGAAAGTTTCCTGTTCGCCGGTAGCCTGGCGGCCAACCTGCGCCTTGCCGCCCCGGAGGCCAGCGACGAACAACTGCGCGAGGCCCTGCACCTCGCCGCCGCCGAAGACGTCCTGCAGCGCCTGCCCCAGGGCCTGGAAACGCCCCTTGGCGATCGCGGCGTGACCTTGTCCGGAGGCCAGCGCCAACGCCTGTGCCTGGCCCGCGCGTTGCTGGGCAAGCCGGACATCCTGTGCCTGGACGACGCCACCAGCGCCCTCGACGCCATCAGCGAACGCCAGGTACTGCACAACCTGCGGCAACTGCGCGGCACCACGGTGCTGGTGATCTCCAGCAAGCTCTCGACCATTCTGCTGGCCGACCGCGTGCTGATGCTGGCCGACGGCAGGATCACCGCGCAGGGCCGTCACGCCGACCTGCAATCAACCCATGCGCAATACCGTGACCTGCTGGGGATCGATCATGGCTAACCCGCTGCCAGGCAAAGCCTTGAGCGATATCGAAATCGAAGAAATGCTGGCGAAGAAGGCGTTGGATCGCAGCATGTTCAAGCGCTTGCTGCCACTGCTCAGGCCGATCCGCCGGCAGATTGTCGCGGTGATCGGCATCGAGATACTGCTGGTGATCAGCGTCTTTCTGCGGCCGTGGTTTGTGCGTGAACTGCTCGACCGTGGATTGATCCAACAGGCCGATCACTGGCTGCTGGACGAGCGCCTGGTGCTGTGGCTGGGACTCGGCCTGGCGGCCAGCTGGCTGGTGCGTTTCCTGCTGGCCGGGGTCTCGCAATTTGTCGCCGGCGGCGCGGCGATCCGTGTGCTGAACGCGTTGCGGGTGCAGGTATTCGCCCATGTCCAGGGCCTGAGCGTCAGTTACTTCGACCAGACCCGCGCCGGGCGCATCATTTCCCGGGTCGACCGCGATGTCGACGCCCTCGAGCCGCTGGTGATCCAGGGCCCGCCAGAACTGCTGGGCGCCCTGCTGCGCTGTGGCCTGGCCTCGGTGATGCTGTGGCGCATCGACCCGCGGTTCTTCCTCAGCCTGGCGGCCACGGTGCCTTTACTGGTGCTCGCCACCTGGAGTTTCAAGCGCATCTCCCAGCGCAACTGGGCCAGGGTCGCGGAAAACCGCAGCCGCTTTACCGCGCACCTGGTGGAAAGCGTCAGTGGTGCGCGCCTGCTGCAACAGTGTGCCCACGAGGCACCGAACCTGCGGCGCTATCGCCAGTTGCTGGAGGATTTCAACCAGGCGCTGATTCGCGGCAGCTTGCGCTCATCGTGGTTCGCACCGTTTACCGCGCTGCTCAGTTCGGCGGGAATCGCGCTGTTGCTGCTGGTGGGCGCGTATGGCCTGGCGGCGGGCGAGGTCAGTGTCGGCCAGGTCGCGGAAAGCCTGTTCTATGTGTTTTTGTTCCTGGGACCGTTGCAGGAGCTGTCGGACCTGTTTGAGCGCTACGCCACGGGCTCGGCGTCGGCACAGCGGATTTTCCTGCTGCTCGATACCTCGCCGCAGATCGTCGACAGCAGCGGCCCCCGGCCCCTGGAACGGGCGCGTGGCGAAGTGCATTTTGACCAGGTGCTGTTCAGCTACGGACAAGCCCCGGTCATCAACGGCCTGAACCTGCATATCCCGGCGGGTGAAGTGCTGGCGATCGTGGGCCCGTCCGGCCATGGCAAGAGCACCCTGGTGCAATTGCTAACGCGCTTCTACGAAGTGCAGACCGGTGCAGTCCGTCTCGACGGCATCGACGTACGCGAGCTGACGCAACATACCCTGCGTCGCCATGTCGGCGTGGTGTTGCAGGACAACGTGCTGTTCAGCGGCAGCATTCTCGACAACCTGCGCCTCGCCGCCCCCGAAGCCGACGATGCCACCCTGATCGCCGCCGCCCGCGAACTGGGCGCCGATGAAGTGCTGGAGCGCCTGCCTCACCAGTACCACACGGAGGTTGGCCCGCTGGGCGCGCATCTGAGCCACGGCCAGCGGCAGTTGGTATGCCTGGTGCGCGCGTACCTGGCGGACCCGGCGGTGCTGGTGCTGGACGAGGCGACTTCGGCGGTGGACATTCATACCGAACGACGCATCCAGCGGGCGTTGCGCCGGCTGTGCGAGGGACGTACGGCGATCATCATCGCGCATCGGCTGGCGACGATCCGCGATGCCGACCGGATCGCGGTGGTACGCCATGGGCAGGTGGTGGAACTGGGCGCGCATCAGCAGTTGATGGACAAGGACGGACCGTATGCCGCGCTGTACCAGACCTACCTGCGCAGCGCGCGCAGCCACGAGCCGAGCGCCCTATCCCCGTAGGAGCCGGCTTGCCGGCGCCTGCAAGGGCCTGCTGCACGCTCAGCATCGACTGCTGGGCGGGTGCTGCTACAGCAGCACCCGTCTCCTTCCCGCATGCGCAAGCCCCCGTAGCCATTGGGCCCCGCCCCATGGCATGGGCGTTGCAACCACCCCTGCCATCAGGTCCACGCACCTTGCACGACTGAATCAGGAGCATCCATGAGCACTGAATTTTTCTGGCGCCTGCCGCTGGGCACCGACGGCCCGCAGCTGACCACCGACAAACACAACCGTGGCAACCCCGACTACCGCCCCGGTCATATCGCTCCGGGACGCTTGCCCAACGGCGAACCCGACGACTTCACCTACATCGACTACATCGCCCAGGTGGCCAAGGCCGCCGAGCTCGCCGGTTTTGAAGGCGCCCTGCTGCCCACCGGCCCCGAGCCATGGATTGCCGCCGCCGCGCTGGCCCGGGAAACCCGGCGCATCAAGTTCCTGATCGCCTTCCAGGCCACCTGGACCCTGCCCGCCTACGCCGCGCAGCAGGCGGCGATCCTGCAGAATCTCAGCCGTGGCCGCCTGGAGTGGAACATCATCACCGGCGGCAACCCCGCCAGCCAGCGCGCCAACGGCGACTTCCTCGAACATGACCTGCGCTACAAGCGCACCGGCGAGTTCCTCGACATCATCCAGGGCCTGTGGGAGAACGAAAAATTCTCCTACGCCGGCGATATCTACCAGCTGGAAAACGGCAGCCTGCCCGCCGGCCTGCAGCACGAGCGCAAGCCGGGGGTGTATTTCTCCGGGTTCTCCGATGCCGCGCTGGGCGTCGCCGCCAGGCACGCCGATGTCTACCTGAACTGGGCCGAGCCCATCGACAAGCTCAAGCCGCATATCGATCGCGTACGCGAGCTTGCCGACAAACAGGGACGCAGCGTGCGGTTCGGCCTGCGGGTCGACCTGTTCGCCCGCGAGACCGAGGAGCTGGCCTGGAAAGACCTGCGCCGCCAGTTCGACAAGCTTGAAGGCCGGACCAGCGTCGTCGCCAAGGGTTTCACCAGCGGCTCCGATTCGGTGGGCGCCGCGCGGCAAACCGCCTACCACCAGAACGTCGACCGCTTCGACGACCTGATCATCGGCCCCAATCTCTGGGCCGGCTTTGCCAAGGCCAAGCCGGGCCCGACCGTCGGCCTGGTGGGCAGCCACGAAAACATCGCCGAGCGCCTGGTGGAATACCGCGACGCCGGTTTCTCGACCTTCATCCTCGCCGGCAACCCGCACCTCGAAGAAGCCCTGCGCATCGGCCAGGAAGTCCTGCCGCTGGTGCACCGACGCCCGGCCATCCAACCGTTGAAAGCCAGCGCCTGAACGCTGGGGAGAATCCTCGATGACACAACCTCTCGACACCCTCTGGTACACCCGCTGTCCCGTGCCCACCGGCCTGGGTATCGCCGTGCAGAAAGGCTGGCTGCAGGACACCGTCGGCGCCCTGGGCACCGAAGTGCAGTCGCTGCGCGAATCGAATGACAAGGCGGTGCGCGAGTCGCACTTCGATCATACCCTGCAGAATTCGGTCCGCCATGGCGGCAATATCCCGGCGATCTGGGCCCGCGCCCAGGGTCGCGAAACCCGGGTGATCGGCCTGTCCTGGGCGGACGAAGTGCAACTGATCCTGACCCGCCAGGACAGCGGCATCAAGACCGTCAAGGACCTCAAGGGCCGCACCTTCGGCCTGCCGGACTGGGCCGGTGCGCAGATCGATTTCACCCGCGCCCAGGCATTGCGCGGGCTGGAAAACGCGCTGTCGCTGGAAGGCCTGAAGGTCGGCGATGTGAAGCTCGGGAACTTCCGGTATGGCGGCACCTTCAGCGACAACGCCGTGCGCAACGTGGCCGGCACGCCGGTCAATGCACGCACGAGTGAACGCAACCTGGAACTGATCGGCCTGTTGCGCGGCGAGGTCGATGCGATCTTCCTCAAGGGCGCCAGCGCGGCGCAGCACGCCCATGATTTCGGCTTGCACACGGTGATCGACACCGGCTCCCATCCCGACCCGCTGATCCGCAGCAACAACGGCACTCCGCGCACCCTCGCGGTGGACCTGAACCTGCTGGAAAACCATTTCGACGTGGCCACCGGCATCCTCGACTCGGTACTGCGTGCCGAGCAGTGGGCCCACACCCACCCGGAAGACACCCGGCGCTACCTGGCCCGGGAAACCAACAGCAGCGAGTATTGGGTAACCGCGGCCTATGGCGACGATGCACACCTGCGCCTGCGTACCGAACTGGATGAACAGGCGATTGCCGCCCTGCAGGATTTCACCCATTTCCTGCACCGCTGGCGCTTTATCCCGCAAAGCCTCGATGTGCGTGAATGGATTGATGCACGACCGTTGAACGCGCTGCTCAACGGCAAAACCGCGCTGGCAGGCTGACCCGCCAGGCTTCATGGATCCGAACGAAGACCCTTATGAGCAAACCACTCGATACTCTCTGGTACACCCACAGCCCGGTCCCCACCGGGCTCGGCATTGCGGTGCAGTCCGGGCGACTCGCCGAAGCCTTCCTGCCCTATGGCACCAATATCCAATCGTTGCGCGAATCCACGGAGCGGGAAGTTCGCGAAGCCCACTATGATCATCACCTGCAGAACTCGGTACGCCACGGCGGCAATATCCCGGCGATCTGGGCCTATTCCAGCGGCGTCGAAACCCGCGTGCTGGGGCTGTCGTGGAGCGATGAAGTGCAACTGATCCTGACCACCGCCGAAAGCGGTGTGAAGAGCGTGCGCGACCTGAAGAACCGGCGCTTCGGCCTGCCGAAATGGGCCAACGTGCAAATCGATTTTACCCGCGCCCAGGCCCTGCGCGGCCTGGAAAACGCACTCAGGCTGGAAGGCTTGAACGTGGCCGATGTGGAACTGGTGGACTACCCCTACGGTGGCACCTACAGCGACAACCAGACCTCCTATGTCTATGGCCCCGAAGTCAGCCTGGGCGTCAGCCGTTTCAGTCGGCGCAACAACGAACTGATCGGCCTGCTGCGTGGCGATATCGACGCGATCTTTCTCAAGGGCGCGCACGCTGTCCACCTGGCCAACGAGTTCGGCCTTCATGTGGTGGTGGACACCGGCTCGCACCCGGACCCGCTGATCCGTTCCAACAACGGCACGCCGCGTACCCTCACCGTGGACATCAATCTGCTGCGGGAACATTTCGACGCCAGCGTGAAGATCGTCGATACCGTGCTGCGCACCGAGCAATGGGCCTGGGCCAACCCGGACGAGACCCGGCGCTTTCTCGCCAAGGAACTCAATACCAGCGAGTACTGGGTGACGGCGGCCTACGGCGAAGATGCGCACCGCCGCCTGCGCACCACCCTCGATTCGCGTTCGATTGAAGCCCTGCAGGATTTCACCGACTTCCTGCATCGCTGGGACTTCATTCCCCGGCGCTTTGACGTGCGCGACTGGATCGATTTCAGCGTGCTGGAAAAAGTCATCGGTTCCACTTCCCGCGTCGCCGTTTAACCCTGCCCACGACCTGCAGGAGCCCGGCTTGCCGGCGATAGCGTCTTCAAGAACGCCATCGCCGGCAAGCCGGGCTCCTGCAAGGGCCGGGTATATCAGCCCCTGAAGTGTTGCCAGGTCAACACTCCCCTTGCTGCTCCAGCAGCACCCTCCAAGCAACTTCTGCTGAATCTTCGACAGGTGATTTTCACAGCCTGCGGGCGCCGTGGATTTCTCGGTGAGACGCGCCCAAAATAAATAATTTATCTGTTTACTTTCATACACTTACATCACTGTATCAGTCTTGAAATTCTCTTGGCACGATCTCTGCTCTACCCCCTTCAAGGACACTTTTCCGGGGGAGACTGCAATGCATAAAATCAATCCGATCACCAGCGGCCTGTGGCTCGCTTTACTGCTCGCCGGGGGGGCCGCCAGCGAGCAGTTGCTGGCCGCCGACGCCGCTGAAAACGACACCAGCAAAACCGAGCCATCGCTCAAGACCGTGACCGTCACCGCACAGCACCGCGAGCAAACCCTTCAAGAGGTTCCGGTGGCGGTATCGGCGGTCCAGGGCACCCATATCGTGGAGGACGGCGTGCGCTCGATGGGCGATATCACGACCTTCATTCCCAACGCATCGGCCAAGAACCCCGACGGCGACGGCCGGCCGCGCTGGTATATCCGCGGACTGGGGACCGGCGACACCGGCGCGGCTACGGTGTACCCGGTGGGTATCTACGCCGATGACGTGTACCTGAATGCACCGATTGCCGGTGGCGGGCCGCTGTGGGACCTGGAGCGCATAGAAATCCTGCGCGGGCCGCAGGGCACGCTGTACGGCAAGAACACCACGGCAGGCGCGGTGAATATCATCTCGAAGAAACCGACCTTCGACACCGACGGTTTCGGCACCATCGGCTTTGGCAGCAAGAACGAACGCATACTCAGCGGTGCCCTCGGCGGCACCCTGGTGGATGAAAAACTCGCGGCACGGATCTCGCTGTATTCCGAAGAACGCGATGGCTTCCAGAAAAACCTGGTGGACGATCACACCTACGGCGACGTCAACAAAAAGGCCGTGCGCCTGCAATTCTTCGCCCAGCTCAACGATGACCTGGATGCGCTGTGGAAGATCCACAGCCGCGAGTTCAAGGGCGACGGCGCCAACGGCGCGTTGACCCTGGGCCGCTATTACAACGTGGGTTACCAGCGGCCGGCCGGACGCAATATCGCCCTGAACGTCGATGACGATTCCAAACTCAACCACGACGGCACCTCACTGACCCTCAACTGGCACCTGGGCGACTACACCCTGACGTCCATCAGCGCCTATGACTACATTCGCGGCCAGTCCAGCAGCGACGCCGACTACACGCCCTACGAGGTCAACGGCACCGCCACCGCCGACAACAAATACACCCAGTACTCCCAGGAAATCCGCCTGGCCTCGCCCCAGCAGGAAACCCTGCGCTGGCTGGCCGGTGCGCACTATTTCCACGAGGATCTGGACAGCAGCGCCGGACGGTTCATCGCCCCCGGGCCGACACCCAACGGCACCGGCTCCAACCAGGTCAACGGCGCCACCGATTTTCGTGACCTGAGCTACGACCACAAGACCGACAGCTATGCGCTGTTCGGCAACCTGACCTACGACTTCACCGACAATTTCAGCGTCACCGGCGGCCTGCGCTGGACCCAGGAAAAGAAAGATATCGACCTCAGCCTTACCCAGCTGACCCGTGCCACCGCCAACGGCCCGCTGATTCCCCTGGCCGGCGTCGGCACCAACGGCAATCGCCAGGAAGACAAGACCTGGGAAGCCTGGACCTACGACCTGACCCCGGAATACCGCATCAACGACAATGTGCGAGTGTTCTTGCGCTACGCCCATGGCTTCCGTTCCGGCGGCTTCAACACCGGGCTGTCGACCAGCCTGTCGCAGTTGACCACGGTGGACCCGGAACAACTCGACGCCTACGAGTTCGGCGTGAAGTCCGAGTGGTTCAACCGTCGCCTCACGGCCAACGCGAACATCTTCTACTACGACTATTCGGATATTCAGGTGAACCTGCTCACGGTCAACAACGGCGTGCTGACCACCGCGCTGACCAACGGCGCCAAGGGCAAGGTCAAGGGCGCCGAACTGGAGCTGGAAGGCCAGCCCACCGACTACCTGCACCTGCGCGCGGCGGTTTCCTTCCTCGATACCGAATACACCGACTTCAAGAACACCAACCCCAACACCGGTGCGGTCACCGGTGACTACAGCGGCAACAGCTTCGTTCGTTCGCCGCGCAACGTGGTGTCCCTCGGCGGCGACTACACCATCCCGCTGGAAATCGGCGGCAAGCTGGTGGCCGGGGCCGACGTGAGCTTTCGCGACAAGGAGTACTTCCTCGCCGACCGCCAGAGCAGTGCCGACAAGGACCTGAGTCAGCCTCATTACACCTTGGCCAACAGCCGCCTGACCTGGTACAGCGCCGACGAAAAACTCAGCGTCACCGGCTTCGTCAACAACCTCACCGACCGCCGCTACCAGGTCCATGGCCGGCCGAACGGTGGCCTGGGCCAATACGTGATCACCTATGGCGACCCGCGCACCGTGGGCCTGAGCGTGACCAGCCGCTTCTGACCCCACCACAAACAACGCCACCTCACCTTGCAGGAGCCCGGCTTGCCGGCGACAGGGCCCTTGAGGCCGCTAAAAGCTTCGTGGGCAAGCCCGCTCCCACACAAGCCGGGCTCCTACAAGGTGGGTAATTTCCTGAAAGGACCTCTTTTATGTTCCGACGTACTCCGTTGGCCGGCGCCATCGCGCTGGTCATGGGCAGCCTTGCCGTGCCTGTATTTGCCGCGGATGACAACCAGCCCACCGCGAAAAACGATCACCTGGATACCGTGGTGGTGCTCGGCACACGGCGCAGCGACCTGACCGCCCTGCAAAGCGCGGCACCGGTGGATGTACTGTCCGGCGAGCAGTTGCAGCAGACCGGTGCCACCGACCTGTCCGGCGCCCTGACCGCCTTGTCGCCATCGTTCAACTTCCCGCAGTCGCCCCAAGGTGCGTTTGCCGGCTCCATCGCCCAGGGGGCATCGCTGCGCGGCCTGGCCTCGGACCAGGTGCTGGTGCTGGTCAACGGCAAGCGCCGCCACAGCAGCGCCAACATCACCCGCCAGAGCCTGGTCAATGGTCGTGGCGCGGCAGCGGTGGACTTGAGCCTGATCCCGCTGAGCGCGATCCAGCGCGTGGAGATCCTGCGCGATGGTGCCGCCGCCCAATACGGCTCCGATGCGATTGCCGGGGTGATCAACATCGTGCTCAAGGAAAACGATGACGGCGGCAACCTGGGTTATCGTTACGGCGGCTACGACAAGGGCGACGGCATCCAGCGCAAGCTCAGCGGCTGGAAAGGTTTCACGCTGCCCAACGACGGTTTCCTCACCTTGAGTTTCGACGCCGGCAGCCAGGACCCCGCCAGTGACACCAACCCCGACAACCGGATCTTTTACCCCGGCGATACCAGCGTCAACACGCCTCGCGAGCAGAACAACCGCTACCGCACCTGGCGTTGGGGTTCGGGCAATATCTCGGACCAGTACAATTTCGTGGCCAACAGCGAGATCGGGGTCGGAGAAGGCCTGACCGCCTACGGGTTCGCCACCTACTCCCACAAGAACACCGACGCCGAGGGCTTCTTCGACCCGCCCACGGCCTTGCGCAACAACTACGGCAGTACCGCGTTGCAACGCTATCCGGACGGCCGCCTGCCGATCACCCGCTACGGCCTGGAAGACTATGCCGTCACCGGCGGCCTGCGCTTCGAGAACGAACGACTGGGCAAGTTCGACCTGGCGCTGAACCACGGCGACAACACGCTCAAATCCACCGACCGCAATGCGATCAACCCCAGCTACGGCGTCGACAGCCCGTCGAAGATCTATACCGGCGAACGCGAAAACGACCAGACCAACCTGACCCTGGACTGGGTACGCGACTTCCCCACCGACCTGCTGTTCAAGCCGCTGACCCTGTCGGCGGGCCTGGCCTGGCGCAAGGAGAACTACCAACTGAGCGCGGGCGAAGCCGCCGGCTGGCAGAACGGGCCGCTGTTCAATACCGTCGACCCGATTACCGGGCGGCGGATTCCCGGCTACTACTCAGGTATCACCCAGGTCGACGCGGCGTCGCTGGACCGCAAGGTGCTGGGCGCCTACATCGACGTCGAAGGCCAGATCACCGAGAAATTCCAGGCCGGCGTCGCGGTGCGTACCGAACACTATTCGGACTTTGGCGACACCACCAACGGCAAGCTGTCGCTGCGCTATGACTTCACCCCGCAGATCGCCGCGCGCGCTACGGCCAGCACCGGTTATCGCGCGCCGTCGCTGGTACAGAGCGGCATGTCGTCGTTCAGTGTGCAGGTAGTGGAACAACCGCCAGGCAGCGGCAACTACGTCGAGGTGCAGCAGCGTACGTTGCGCGCCAACAGCCCGGAAGCCCAGGCACTCGGCGGCAAGGCGCTCAAGCCCGAAGAGTCGACCAACTACTCCCTGGGCCTGGTGTGGCGCCCGGTGGACAATGCCTCGGTGACGGTGGACGCCTACCGCATCAACATCGACAACCGCATCACCCTCTCCGACCAGTTGCCCGCCAGCGTGGTCACGCCGATCTTCGCCGGCACGCCCTACGCCAACATCCAGAGCGCGGCGTTCTACACCAACGTCGCCGACACCCGCACCGACGGCATCGAGCTGACCGGCAATTACCAGTGGGACTTGCAGCAATGGGGCCGCCTGAACCTGAGCAGCGGCTTTGCCAAGACCAACACCACCATCACCGGCTTGCGCGATGTCGGAAGTATCAAGGGTTCGCAGATTGTCGGGCGCAACACCCAGGGGCTGATCGAAGACGGCACACCGGACACCAAGCTGACCCTGAGCGCCAACTGGCTGTATGAAAACTGGGGCGTCAATATCGCCCAGCGCCGCTACGGCGAATGGAAAAGCCTCAACGCCACCAACCCCAACCTGGACCAGACCTTCAGCCCGCAATGGGTAACCGACGTGGATCTGTCCTACACCTTTCACAAGGGCGTGAAGGTCTCGGTGGGCGCGATCAACCTGTTCGACACCCATCCGGACAAGGCCGATGGCGCGCAGCTGTATGGCGTACCGAAGTATTCGATCACCAGCCCGGAAGGTGCCCAGGGCGCGTTCTACTACACCAGCATCAGCTACGACTTCTGAAGCGACTGCTGAATGGGTGCTGCTCCAGCAGCACCTGACCACCAATTCCCCCGTGGGACCCCGGATTGCCGGTGATAGCGGCCGCTGCTTTATCGCCGGCAAGCCGGGCGCCGGCAAGGGTTGGCGTGGTCCCGGGGTCATGTGGCACATGTCTTGCGATAGCCCCGGGGTACTTCGCTGAATAAGACCTGCCATGCGCGCCCATCGATCGTTGACCGCCCTATCCTGGCTTATCTCGCCCCTGGCCCTGCTGGCTGCCTGGGCCCTGGTCGCCCACCTGGGGATCTTCCCCCGCAACCTGCTGGTACCGCCCGCCCAGGTGCTGCAGACCTTCGGGGAACTGCTCGTCAGCGGCGAACTGCCGGAGCACCTGGGCAACAGCCTGTCGCGCCTCGGCCTGGGTTTTGGCATCGGTTCGCTATGCGGCCTGGCGTTCGGCGTGCTGATGGCCTTGTCGAAGAATGTCGAGGTGTATTGCGGGCCGCTGTTTCACACGTTGCGCCAGATCCCCAGCATCGCCCTGATCCCGATGTTTGTGCTGCTGTTCGGTATCGATGAAACCTTCAAGATCATCATCGTCGCCAAGACCGCGTTTTTCCCGGTGGCCCTGGCGGCCGGCGAGGGGGTGCGCGGCATCCCGCGCAGTTATTTCGAAGTGGCCGACGTCTACCGCCTGCGCTGGCCGACCTTTGTGCGCCTGGTGGCCCTGCCCGCCGCCGCACCGCCGATCATCACCGGCTTTCGCATCAGCCTGACCCGTGCCTGGGTGGTGCTGGTGGCCACGGAGCTGCTGGCGGCCGACAGCGGCCTGGGCCAGATGATTGAAATGGCCCGGCAGATGCTGCGCATCGATGTCGTGATGGTGGGCGTAGTGGTCACCGGGGTGATTGGTTTTGCCCTCGACCATGCCTTTCGCCGCCTTGAACAGCACCTCTTCCGCTGGCAGACCCGCTAGGAGCCCTCATGTTGCCTCTACTGAAAAAAGCCCGTGGAGGGTTGCTGCCCCTGCTGCTGATCCTGGCGTGGGAATACGCCTCGCGCCAGGACGCCGCCGGTGCCTATGCGTTTGTGCCGCTCTCGGCGATCGGTTCGGCGTTGCTCGAGATGCTGGGTAACGGCGAACTGCTGGTCAACCTCCTGGCGAGCCTGGCACGCACCAGCAGCGGCCTGCTGCTGGGCATTCTGCTCGGTGTGACGCTGGGGGTGGCGATGGCGCTTTCCACCGTCGCCAACCGCCTGATCGGGCCACTGTTCCACTCGATTCGCCAGGTACCGATGCTCGGCTGGATTCCCCTGATTGCCATATGGTTCGGCAATGGCGAGTTTTCCAAAGTACTGATCGTCACCCTCGCGGCGTTTTATCCGATGGTGCTCAACACCTACCAGGGCTTCAGTCATGTCGAGCGGCGCTACCGCGAAGTCGGCCAGGTGCTGGTGTTGACCCCGCTGCAGCAGTTCACCCGGGTGCTGTTGCCCGCGGCATTGCCGAGCATCGCCACCGGGGTGTTGCAGGCCCTGGCCTTTGCCTGGGTGACCGCCATCGGCAGTGAGCTGTTCCTGTCCTCAGGGGCGGGCCTGGGCAACCTGATGATGAACGCCGAGGCCGGCTCGCGCATGGAAGTGATCGTGCTCAGCGTGCTGTGCATCGGCTTGCTCGGCTACCTGATGACCCTGTTGTTTACCCTTCTGAGTCGCCACCTGCTGCGCTGGCGCAACCTCCGTTGAAAGGCCCCGACATGAATGCAATCGCCCACCATGCCCTCCATCACCACCTGCAAACAGGCGCCCTGCAGATCCGCGGCCTGAACAAGGCCTATCGGATCGAAGGCCGCTCGCTGCCGGTATTGCAGGACATCCACCTCGACGTGCGCCCTGGGGAGTTCGTCAGCATCGTCGGCGCCAGCGGCTGCGGTAAATCCACCCTGTTGCGGCTGATTGTCGGGCTGGAAGCCGAGTACGAGGGCGATATCCTGCTGGACGGCAAACGCATCGCCGCCACCAGCCTGGAACGCGGCATCGTGTTTCAAGACCATCGATTGTTTCCGTGGATGACCGTCAGCCAGAACATCGCCCTGGCCCTGAAGAACCACCCGCTGCCCCAGGCCGAGAAGGATCGCCAGGTGGCCGAGCATATCGCCCTGGTCAACCTCTCGGGCTTTGAAAACGCCTACCCGCACCAGCTTTCCGGTGGCATGGCGCAACGTGCGGCCATTGCCCGGGCGCTGATCAACAAACCCAAGGTGTTGTTGCTCGACGAGCCGCTGGGCGCCCTCGATGCGCTGACCCGCGTGCACCTGCAACGTGAGTTGCAGCGCATCTGGGCACAGCAGCGCTGCACGGTGATCATGGTGACCCACGACATCGAGGAAGCGCTGTACCTGGGCGAGCGCGTGATCGTCATGGACGCGCATCCCGGGCGGATCAAGCACCAGATCGAAGTGGACCTGCCGCATCCTCGGGATCGCACATCAGCGGTGCTGCAAGGGTACAAGGAGCAATTGCTGGAAGAGTTGGTGGGGCATTGATCAACCGCCAGGTCCTCTGGGGTTATCCGGGCTGGCTGAGGCGCCTCCTTCTATCCCGACGCCAGATACCGAAACCCCACACCGGTCGCTCCCGGCCCGGCCATAAAAACTGGTAGAGCGATCTGCCAGTGGGATAACATTTGGCCATGAGCACTTCAAAGACCCGTGAATCCTCCAGCGTTCGCCAGGAAATCCTTGATGTCGGCCAGCGCATCATGGCCGCCAAAGGTTATTCTGCCGTGGGCCTGAACGAGATTCTGGCTACCGCCGGAGTCCCGAAAGGATCCTTCTATCATTACTTCAGCTCCAAGGACGCTTTTGGCGAGGCGATCCTGGAGAGCTATTTCCACGACTACCTGGCCGATCTCGACCAGACACTCAGCCAACCCGGCCTGACGATGGCACAGCGGTTGGTGAACTATTGGCGTGCATGGCAGGACACCCAATCCTTCCTGGATTGCCAGGGCAAGTGCCTGGCGGTGAAGCTGGGTGTCGAAGTCGCCGATCTTTCGGAGCCCATGCGTGCCGTGCTCAAGCGCGGCACGTCGGGTATCACCAGTCGACTCGGCAAAGCCATCGAGGCCGGCGTCGCGGAAGGATCGCTACGGATCAGCGCCGAGCCGGATATCGTTGCACAAAGCCTCTATCAGCTATGGCTGGGCGCCAGTGTCATGGTGAAAATTGCCAGAACCACCCAGCCCTTCGACATGGCCATGACCACCACCCGCCAGATACTCAATCTGCGCTGACTGGCGAAGGCGACGCCGATCGCGTTGCCTCTTGGCCTTGGCGACTCCGGATACAGACGCCGGCGCCGTCGCTCAGTTTCCCCCCGTCTCAGCTCTCATATTGCTCCCGTGCGCCCCCTGCCCATGGCAAAAAACCATGGGGGAAAAATTTCGCAAAGAACTAGACGACTGGTCTATTAGCGATTAACGTAGCCACACATTCACCGCAAAGGAATCATCAAGATGAAAGTTCTCATGGTCCTGACCTCGCACGACACCCTCGGCAATACCGGCCGTAAAACCGGTTTCTGGCTCGAGGAGCTGGCGGCGCCCTACTACACCTTTCTCGCGGCCAACGCCGAAATCGTCCTGGCCTCGCCAAAAGGCGGCCAGCCACCACTGGATCCGAAGAGCAACGAGCCGTCCTTCCAGACCGACCTGACCCGCCGTTTCGAAGCCGACGCCCGGGCGACAGCCTTGCTCGCCAACACCGTACGCCTGGACAGCGTCTCGCCAGCGGATTTCGACGCGGTCTTCTATCCGGGCGGCCACGGCCCGCTCTGGGATCTGGCCGAAGATCCGATCTCTATCCGATTGATCGAGTCGTTCCTTGCCGCCGACAAGCCAGCAGCCCTCGTCTGCCACGCTCCCGGCGTCCTGCGCCACGTGAAGAAGCCTGACGGCACACCGCTGGTCGCGGGCAAGAATGTCACCGGATTCACCAATACCGAGGAAGAAGCCGTAGGCCTCACCCACGTAGTGCCCTTCCTGGTCGAGGACGTACTGAAGGCCAACGGCGGCCTGTACTCCAAAGGCGACGACTGGGCGTCCTACGTGGTCAGCGACGGCCTGCTGATCACCGGCCAGAACCCGGCGTCGTCCAGTGAAGCCGCGAAGGTCCTGGTGGACAAACTGAACCCGAACAACGCCTGAGCCGGTCCTTGGCGGGAGACAGCCAACCTCTCCCGCCGCTGTTTATCCCATTGCCATCCTCAGTCACCACGCCATGGGCGTGGGGCTTGGGTGCATGCCGTTCGGTGCTGTGGGAAGAAATGAAGGAATTGCACCCCGCCGCCCTTTATGGCGGCGATGCCGGGCTTCCAGCCGGTATCCGGAGGGCAAGGCCTTCGAACACTCGGTGGAGGGTTTTATCACCGGCCAGGTGTTGTTCGTGGATGCCTGACGGCACCCTTGAAGGGTTTTCAGCTTAGACAGGCAGTATCACGGCAATACCCCGTTCTACTGCCGCGACCGACTGGCTGCTGCCGTGCGAGAAACCCGTCGCGTCAACGCCAGATATAAAAAATGCACAAACAAAAACGCCACTCGATTGAGTGGCGTTTTTGTGTATTTGGAGCGGGAAACGAGACTCGAACTCGCGACCCCGACCTTGGCAAGGTCGTGCTCTACCAACTGAGCTATTCCCGCGTCTTGGTGGTGCGCATTCTATAGAATCCACGCACCACGTCAACCCCTTGATTCAAAATAGTTTTATTTCTTTTCAGGATTTTCCGCATTGATCTTCAGATGCGGCCAGGCGGCCCGCAGGTACTGCACCATCGACCACAGGGTCAGGCCAGCGGCAATCATCAACAGGCTATAGCCCACCAGGACCCAGAAGCTGAAGTCCGACGGATTGGCCAGCAGGATCACCAGCGCCAGCATCTGCGCCGCGGTTTTCCATTTGCCCATGTTCGACACGGCGACCTGCGCCCGCTCGCCCAGCTCGGCCATCCACTCGCGCAGGGCCGAAACCACGATCTCCCGCCCGATGATCACCGCCGCCGGCAGGGTCAGCCAGAGGTTGCCGTGCTCCTGCACCAGCAGCACCAGCGCCACCGCGACCATCAGCTTGTCCGCCACCGGATCGAGGAACGCCCCGAATGGCGTGCTCTGCTCCAGGCGTCGGGCCAGGTAACCGTCCAGCCAATCGGTCGCCGCGGCAAAGGCGAACACCGAACTGGCCGCCATGTAGCTCCACTGGTACGGCAGGTAGAACAGCAAAATGAAGATCGGGATAAGTAAAACGCGTAGAACGGTGATCAGATTAGGGATATTCATCGGCACAACTGGCTACGAGGTGAAGGAACATTCTACTCGCTGTGCAGACTTGCATAAATCAACTCCGCGAGCTTTTTACTGATCCCCGGTGCTTTGGCGATCTCGTCGATGCTTGCACGGGACAGCTCCTGCAATCCACCAAAATGTTTCAACAGTTCGCGGCGGCGCTTCGGCCCGACACCCGCCACCCCTTCCAGGGTCGAGGTACGGCGGGTCTTGCCCCGTCGCGCGCGGTGCCCGGTAATGGCGAAACGGTGGGCCTCGTCGCGAATCTGCTGGATCAGGTGCAGTGCCGGCGAGTCGCCCTTGAGGGTGAACTCGTGGGCGGCATCGTTGAGGTACAGGGTCTCGAAACCGGCCTTGCGCGTGGCGCCCTTGGCCACGCCCAGCAGGATCAGGTCCGGCACGGCCAGCTCGTTGAGCACATCGCGGGCCATCGACAACTGCCCCTTGCCACCGTCCACCAACAGGATATCCGGCAACTTGCCCTCGCCGTCCTTCAGCTTGCTGAAGCGCCGGGTCAGCGCCTGGTGCATCGCCGCATAGTCGTCGCCGGCGGTCACGCCCTCGATATTGTAGCGCCGGTAGTCGGACTTGATCGGCCCTTCCGGACCGAACACCACGCAGGAAGCCACGGTCGCCTCGCCGCTGGAGTGGCTGATGTCGTAACACTCCAGGCGCTGCGGCGGCTCGTCCAGGTTCAGCACCTCGGCCAGTGCCTCGAAACGCGCGGCGACGTGCTGACGATTGGCCAGGCGCGCGCCCAGGGCCTGCTCGGCATTGGTCACCGCCAGTTGCTGCCAGCGCGCACGGGTGCCGCGCACCCGGTGACTGATGCTCAGCTCACGGCCGCGCAGTTCCTCGATGGCGGCGATCAGGGTCGGGAAATCCTCATGGACCACGTTGACGATCAGTTCGCTGGGCAGGTCGCGCTCGGGGCTGCTGACGAAGTACTGCCCGAGAAATGCCGCCATGACCTCGGACACGTCTTCGTCGATCCCGACCTGCGGGAAGAAGTTCTTGCTGCCCAGGACCCGCCCGCCGCGCACGCTGATCAGGTGCACGCAGGCGCCGCCCGGGTTGACGAACGCGGCGATGACATCGACATCGCCGGTACCGCCTTCCATGCTCTGCTGGTCCTGTACCCGCCGCAGCAGCGAGATCTGGTCGCGCAACTCGGCCGCCCGCTCGAAATCCAGGGTACTGGCCGCCTGCTCCATGCCGGCATTGAGTTCGTCGGTCAGGGCGTTGCTGCGCCCCTCCAGGAACATCACCGAATGGCGCACGTCCTCGGCGTACTCCTGCGGCTCCACCAGCCCGACGCAAGGCGCCTTGCAGCGCTTGATCTGGTACTGCAGGCACGGACGCGTGCGGTTCTTGTAGTAGCTGTCCTCGCACTGGCGCACGTGAAAGGTCTTTTGCAGCAGCGCCAGGCTTTCGCGAATCGCCCCGGCACTCGGATAGGGTCCGAAGTACTTGCCCTTGAGCTTCTTCGCCCCACGGTGAATGCTCAGGCGCGGGTAATCGCCGTCCGAGAGAAACACGTAGGGATAGGATTTGTCGTCGCGCAGCAGGATGTTGTACGGCGGCCGCCATTCCTTGATCAGCGTCTGCTCGAGCAGCAACGCCTCGGTTTCGTTGGCGGTGATGGTGGTTTCCACCTGGGCGATACGCCCCACCAGGGCCGCAGTCTTCGCCGTGAGGCCGGCCTTGCGGAAATAGCTGGCGAGGCGATTCTTCAGGTTCTTGGCCTTGCCCACGTAAAGCAGGCGCGCATCGCTGTCGAACATGCGATACACACCGGGACGGCCGCTGCAGGTGGAAAGAAAAGCGCTTGAATCGAACAGGTCAGTCATTGTCAGCCGGCATCGACCATGCCGTGGCGAACCGCCAGGAGCGTCAACTCGACATCACTGCTGACCGACAGCTTCTCGAAAATCCGATAACGGTAGGTGTTCACGGTTTTCGGCGACAGGCACAACTTGTCCGAGATGATCTGCACCTTCTGGCAACCGACGATCATCAGGGCAATCTGGATTTCCCGCTCGGACAGGGCATCGAACGGCGAATCGCTGGCCGGCTGGAAGGACTTGAGCGCCAACTGCTGGGCAATTTGCGGGCTGATGTAGCGTTGCCCGGCAAACACCAGGCGAATCGCCTGGACCATTTCCGCCAATCCTGCCCCTTTGGTCAGGTAACCGGCGGCACCGGCTTGCAGCAGGCGTGTCGGAAACGGGTCTTCCTCGCACACGGTGACCGCCACGACCTTGATGTCAGGGTGGCTGCGCAGCAACTTACGTGTGGCTTCAAGACCGCCGATGCCCGGCATCTTGACGTCCATCAACACTACATCTGGCTTGAGTTCCCGCGTTTTCAGCAGGGCTTCCTCGCCCGACTCCGCCTGGCCTACGACCTGCAGGCCATCGATGTCGGCGAGCATCCGAGTAATGCCTGTACGCACAAGATCATGGTCATCGACAACTAGCACCCTAATCAAGCAGACACCTCGCGAATATGGTCTTATCAGGTTATTGACCACCTTAGCAAAAAACCGGCGGCCTGACCTAGCTGCAAGCGTCACATAAGAGTGTCAATGCGCTATAAGCCTCTGCGGGGGTCGCAAACGCTTGCGATCAATAGAGGAATGACTCAGGAGCCGCCCGGTCCCTTGTGGCCCCTGGTGCCATAGGGGGCAATGGCTTCGGCCAGGGTCGTGGTCAACTGGCTGATCGCTTCCTGGTCTGCCTTGCGCAGCGTGCGGTAGCTGCCCAGGACTTTTTCTTCGTTGGAGTTGAGGTTGTCCACCAGCGTGGGAGTCCGGTTGCCGGTGAGAACATAAAGCACATCGACGCCTCGCTCGGCCACGCGCGACAAATAGTCCGCCTTCGGCGCGCGGTCACCGCTTTCATATTTACCCTGGGCGTTGGCCTCAACGCCTCCGATTTCACCAAAAGCCTTCTGCGACAATCCAAGTCGCTCCCTCTCTTGCCGCAATCGCGAACCAATTCCATTCATTTGGATGTAAGATCCCACTCTAAGCACCCCTAAGGGTGGTACACTCAACAAGATTTAAACAAAATTGAACGGTTTTGAACTATGCCCGGTATTCGGACTGCCGCACAAGCCAAGGCTTGGCTGGAACATCAAGGGAAATCGGTTCAGGAGTTTGCGCGCGAGCATGGCGTCGACCCGGCAACCACCTATCAAGTGCTCGCTGGGCGAAAAAAGGGACGGCGTGGGGAAGCCCATAAGGTCGCGGTCCTGCTGGGCATGAAAGACGGCATCATCCTGGAAGCCGGCGGCCAGGCCGGTGAATAAACCGGCCTGCTCGGATCAGTATGCGCCTCAAAGCGCCAAGACGTCGGCTTAATCCGAAAATACTGTCAGTCGAATCAATACCCCGCTTTCAAGGCTGTCGCGCTCATGCGAAAAAAGCATTCATCTTCCCCCACGATCTCCAGCCCCATACGCTGATAGAGCTGCCTTGCGGGATTGCTCTTGAAGACGGTCAGCCGCATCTCCGGGCGCCCCTCCCTGAAGGCGATATCACGGGCCTGGGCAATCAACCAGCTACCCAAACCCTGCCCCCGCCCCGCCTCGACCAGTTGCAGCTCCCGTATATAGAGGGCTCTCGGGTCCCGGCTGAAACTGACGAACCCCAGGACGTCCTCCCCTCCGCACAACAAGGCGTTCTGTCGCCCCGCCCATGCCACGTCAAAGGCCTCTTCCTGCCAGAGCAGATCGTACTCGCAGTAATACGTCATCATGTTGCGGCGTGTCAGCGACCGGGCAAACTCCAGGTCGACATCGGTCGCCGGTCGAAAACGCCAGTCCCGTTTCACCATCCCGAAACCTCCACCACCTCGCCACGCCAGTGACCGGCAACACGTCGCCCGATCACCAGCGCATCCCCCGTCCCGGCCGCGGCAACCACCCGTTGCCCGTCTTCCGCCCAGATCGCACTGCGCCCGGCCGACTCCCAGCCGCCAGTGACTCCGCCATGGTTGGCCATCAACACCGCCATGGCATGTTCACGGGCATACCCTTCCAGCAACGCGGTATCCGGTGCATAGCCATTGCCGGTGATCAAGACACCGGCTGCATACAGGTTAGCGCCAGATTGCGCGGCATGGCGGGCATGGCTGGCGTGGGAAAAGTCGGCACAGACTGACAGAGCGACGGTGTTGTCGCCGATGGACAGGGTGGCGCCACCCGTTCCGGGGGCAAAGGCCTGCTCTTCGCCATCATGCAGGTGCTGCTTGCTGTAGACCTGCTGGGAGCCATCGGCCTTGAAGGTCAGCGCGCCGATCAGCACCGGCCCGCCGGCGGACAGGCGAATCGGCATGCCGACCACGGTCACCAGGCACAGCTCGCGCGCCAGGTCCCGCAAGGGTTGCAGGACAGCCGCGTCCGGCGCGATCGCCAGGGCACCGGCCAGGCTGCGCTCATAACCGGTGAGGGACAGTTCGGGAAAGACCAGCAGTTCCACGCCCTGCTCCGCCGCCTGCTGCATGAAGCGCAGGTGCCGGCGGATATTGCCCGGCAGGTCGCCGGCGAGGGAAAAGGACTGGGCGGCGGCAACGGTCAGGGTGGTCATGGTCGGGCCTGATAATCGGATCAGAAAAGTCCGACAAGTGTGTCATAAAGGTTTACGGCATTTAACCCATAGCGACTGCACGACCCGGTCCATAGAAATTTCTGATTGAACAGGTTCCCACCCGTCGAGTAAGCTCGGTCACATTCTATCGGAGACACACCATGCATCCTGTTCATTCCACGCCTTGCCAGACTGTCAGCGCCCCGCGCTTGCCAGCGGCTGCGCGGATGAATGGCACCCGTGCATCCGCAGGTTTTTATTTTGGGTATTGGTTTAGCCACTGGCGCGCCTGATACCCAACCGGCGCCCACTACTCAAGGGGTCGCCTACCAGAGAATTCTCAACCCCCGGTCGGCCTCCCGACCGGGGGTTTTGTTTTTTCAGCGCACTGCTTTTTCAACAGACTGCTCAACCAGACATTTTGAATCGAGGAACACCGACATGAACTACGCCACCTGCTACCGCTACGAACTCACCACCGCCTGGCGATTTAGCAACCTCCGCTCGGGACAGCTCGCCGCCTCCGAACGGTCACGCACAGGTGGCAAGCACACACTCGTAGCCAATCCGGCCGCTGATTGTCGAACACCCCAGTAGGGCCGCGCGCGGGAAGACCCGCCGCCTGCCCAGGAAGCCCGAACATGAATTCGTCACTCTCTGCACTGCCACTGTCCACCCTGTCGTCCGCCAACGAGCCGCTGACCCGGCGCTTGCCCAGCGCCCTGCAGCTCAAGCAACACCTGCCGCTCAATACAACGCTGGGCGACCAGGTCGCCAGCCACCGCCAGGCGGTGCGCGCCATCCTCGACGGTGAAGACCCGCGCCTGCTGGTGATCGTCGGTCCCTGCTCGATCCACGACCCGCAATCGGCCCTCGAATACGCCGGACACCTGGCCAACCTGGCGAACGACGTCAGCGACCAGATGCTCCTGGTGATGCGTGCCTACATCGAAAAACCGCGCACCACCGTCGGCTGGAAAGGCCTGGCCTACGACCCGCACCTGGATGGCAGCGACGATATGGCCGGCGGCCTGGCGCTGTCCCGCGAGCTGATGCGTGAAATGCTGCGCATGGGCCTGCCGATTGCCACCGAACTGCTGCAGCCCATGGCCGCCAGCTACTTCGACGACCTGCTGAGCTGGGTCGCGATCGGCGCCCGTACCACCGAATCGCAGATCCACCGGGAAATGGCCAGTGGCTTGCCGATGCCCGTGGGCTTCAAGAACGGCACCGATGGCGGTGTCGGCATCGCCGGTGATGCCATGCGCTCGGCCGCGCATCCGCACCGGCACTTCGGCGTCGACGGCCAGGGCCACCCGGCGATCATCCAGACCGCCGGCAACCGCGACACCCACCTGGTGCTGCGCGGCGGCCATCGCGGCCCGAACTACGACGCCCACAGCGTCGCCCAGGTCAGGGCAGGCCTGGAGAAGCAGGCCATTCCCGTGCGGATGATGGTCGACTGCAGCCACGCCAACAGCGGCAAGGACCCGCTGCGCCAGCCGGCGGTGTTCGCCGATGTGCTGGAACAGCGCCAGCAGGGCGATCGCTCGCTGATCGGGATGATGCTGGAGAGTCACCTGTTCGAAGGCTGCCAGCCGTTGAGCGGCACCTTGAAATACGGCGTGTCGATCACCGACGGCTGCCTGGGCTGGGAGGCCACGGAGCAGCTGCTGCGCGGCGCCGCCGAGCGCTTGCGCCAGCCGCATGCGGCCACGGCGGTGGTGGCCTGACCTGTGGGAGCGGGCTTGCCCGCGAATAAAGGGCACACCAGTTGACCTGACGCGCCGCGCCCAAGGAACTTTTGCCGGGAAAAAGCGGCCTGAATCCGGTAGGCTCAGCACTTTATTGAAAGGAGTATCTCCCCATGGCCAAAGCCACTGCCCGTCACATCCTGGTTGCCACTGAAGCCAAGTGCAATGAACTCAAGGCCCAGATCGAAGGCGGCGCCGATTTCGCAGAGGTCGCCAAGGCGAACTCGACCTGCCCTTCCAGCCGTCAAGGCGGTGACCTGGGCTCCTTCGGTCCTGGCCAGATGGTCAAGGAATTCGACACCGTGGTCTTCAGCGCCCCGGTCAACACCGTGCAAGGCCCGGTCAAGACCCAGTTCGGCTACCACCTGCTGGAAGTCACCAGCCGCCAGGACTGATCCGCCTGCGCGTTGCTGACACGAAACGGCCCACTTCTGCGTGGGCCGTTTCGTATCCGCCGCACAGACTTGGCTGGCCTGAAAGGCCCGTGTAGCGTACAACCCTGATACTTCGAACCGTCTTCAAGGCTGATGATGCGACTGGCTCTATCCCTGACATTTACCGCCCTGGCCCTGTTTACGGGGACGCAGGCCTACGCCGCCCCCGCGCAACACGCACTGACGGTCTACGGCGAACCGGCCAAGTACCCGGCCGGCTTCAGCCACTTCGACTACGCCAATCCCAATGCCCCCAAGGGCGGCAGCCTGAAGCGCTCGGCCATCGAGATCGGCCAGTTCGACCATGTGCTGCCGTATATCGACAAAGGCATCGGCGTCTCCCAGGTCGACGGCTGGATCTACTCGCCGCTGGCGGTGCGTTCCCTCGACGAGCCCTATACCGTCTACGGCCTGGTCGCGGAAAAGATGCAGCGCTCCGATGACGGCCTGTCCCTGCGCTTCTTCCTCAATCCCAAGGCGCGCTTCGCCGATAACACACCGATCACCGCCGAAGACGTGCGCTATACCTTCAATCTGCTGATGAGCGAAGGCAGCCTGAGCTATCGCCTGCAGTTCGAAGGAATCAAGGACGTCGAGGTCGAATCGCCGACCCAGGTCCGCTTCGATTTCAAGAACACCGAGAACCGTTCCCTGCCCCTGGATATCGCGACCCTGCCGGTGCTCCCGGAGCACTGGTGGAAGACCCGCGACTTCGCCGATGGCGGCGGCTACGAAGCACCGCTGGGCAGTGGCCCGTACCGGGTCGGCAAGGTCGACTCCGGCCGCAGCATCACCTTTATCCGCAACGCCGACTGGTGGGGCAAGGACCTGCCGGTCAATCGCGGCCTGTACAACTTCGACCGCTTCAGCATCGAATACTTCGGCGACACCGATGTGGCCCGCCAGGTGCTGCGCGGCGGCGCCTACGACTACAACCGCGAATTCTCCGCCACCGCCTACTCCATCGGCTACGACAGCCCGGCCCTGAGCGACGGGCGCCTGCAAAAGGCCCACCTGGCCCAGGAATCGCCGCAACCGGCCCAGGGCTACGTGTTCAACCTGCAGAAGCCGCTGTTCCAGGATCGCCGCGTGCGCCAGGCCCTGGCCATGCTCTGGGACTTCGAGTGGAGCAACCGGCAGATGATGCGCAACATGTACCTGCGCCAGCAGAGCTTCTTCTCCAATACCCCGCTGGCGGCCCGTGAACTGCCCGACCAGGCCGAACTGGCGATCCTCGAACCGCTGCGCGGACAGATCCCCGACGAAGTCTTCACCCAGGTCTTCGAGGCACCGAAGACCGATGCCAGCGGCAACCTGCGGGACAAACAGTTGCAGGCCCTGGCGCTGCTGGAACAGGCCGGCTGGAAACCCGATGGCGATCAGTTGGTCAATGCCCAGGGCGAACCGCTGAGCTTCACCTTCCTCAATGCCCAGAACGGCATGGAACGCCTGCTCCTGCCCTACAAGCGCAACCTGGCACAAATCGGCATCCGCATGGATATCCGCCGCATCGATGCCTCGCAGTACGTCAACCGCCTCAAGGCCCGCGACTACGACATGATCGTCAGCGGCTATCCGGTCAGCACCTCGCCCGGTATCGAGCTGTACAACTTCTTCGGCTCCTCGGCGGCCAACGATCCCGGCTCGAACAACTTCATGGCCCTGCAGAACCCCGCCGTGGACAGCCTGATCACCGGCCTGATCAAGTCCGACACGCAAAAGCAGATGCTCAGCTACGCCCATGCCCTGGACCGGGTGCTGCAATGGAACTACTACTGGATTCCCAACTATTACCCGCCGGGCATCTCGACGGTCTGGTGGAACCGCTTCGGCATTCCAGCGGTGCAAGCCAGCAATGACGCCGCCGTCGAAACCTGGTGGGAAGTCAGCCCGACACCGCTGACCAACGAGCAGATGACCGCCGAGCTGATCAAGCGCGGCCAGAGCGGAGGACGCCATTGATGCCGGCCTATATCCTGCGGCGCCTGCTGCTGATCATTCCGACGCTGTTGATGATCCTGCTGGTCAATTTCGTGATCGTCCAGGCCGCGCCCGGCGGCCCGGTGGAACAGGCCATCGCCCGCCTGCAGGGACTGGGCGGCGGTGCCGGCGGCGCCATCGGTGGCGGCGGTGACGCTCCGCACGGTTCGTCCAGGGCCAGTCGCGGCCTCGACCCGAAACTGATCGCCGATATCGAACGCCAGTACGGCTTCGACAAGCCGGCGCCGCAGCGTTTCTGGCTGATGCTCAAGAGCTATGCCAGCCTGGATTTCGGCAAGAGCTTCTTCCGCGGCGCCCAGGTCACCGACCTGATCCTGGAAAAGATGCCGGTGACCATCTCCCTCGGCCTCTGGGCGACGCTGATCACCTACCTGGTGTCGATCCCCCTGGGCATCCGCAAGGCCATCAGCCACGGCAGTCGCTTCGATATCTGGAGCAGCACGGCGATTGTCCTCGGCTACGCCATGCCGGCCTTCCTGTTCGCCATGCTGCTGATCGTGACCTTTGCCGGCGGCACTTCGCTGAACTGGTTTCCGGTGCGTGGCCTGGTCTCGGACAACTTCGACCAGCTGTCGACCCTGGGCAAGATCGCCGACTACTTCTGGCACCTGGTGCTGCCGGTCAGCTCGCTGGTGATCGGCGGTTTCGCCACCCTGACCATCCTGACCAAGAACTCCTTCCTCAACGAGATCACCCGCCAGTACGTGGTCACCGCCCGGGCCAAGGGCCTGAGCGAACGGCGCGTGCTCTACGGCCACGTGTTCCGCAACGCCATGCTGCTGGTGGTTTCGGGGATTCCCCAGGCCTTTATCAGCGTGTTCTTCGCCGGTTCCCTGCTGATCGAGGTGATCTTCTCCCTCGACGGTCTCGGCCGCATGAGCTACGAAGCGGCGGTGTCACGGGACTACCCGGTGGTGTTCGGTTCGCTGTTCATCTTCACCCTGTTCGGCCTGCTGATAAAACTGGTCGGTGACCTCTGCTACACCCTGGTCGACCCGCGTATCGACTTCGCCGCGAGGAACGCCTGATGCTCAGACTTTCTCCCGTGAGCCGGCGTCGCTTCGACCGCTTCAAGGCCAATCGCCGTGGCTGGTGGTCGCTGTGGCTGTTCGCCGCACTGTTCGTCCTGAGCCTGGGCGGCGAACTGATCGCCAACGACAAGCCCCTGGTACTCAACTACCAGGGCTCGCTGTACTTCCCGGTGTTCAAGCGCTATACCGAACAGGAGTTCGGCGGCCAGTTGCCGTTCCAGGCCGACTACCGCAGCGACTACGTGCGCCAGCTGATCACCAGGGACGGCGGCTGGATGCTGTTCCCACCGATTCCGTTCAGTGCCGACACCCCCAACTACGACCTCAACAAGCCGGCCCCCAGCCCACCGACCGCGGTGAACTGGCTGGGCACCGACGACCAGGCCCGCGACGTGCTGGCGCGGGTGATCTTCGGTGCGCGGGTGTCGATCCTGTTCGCCCTGGCCCTGACCGCCATCAGCGCATTGATCGGTATCGCCGCCGGCGCGCTGCAGGGCTACTACGGTGGCTGGGTCGACCTGCTCGGCCAGCGCGTACTGGAAGTCTGGTCCGGGTTGCCGGTGCTCTACCTGCTGATCATCCTGTCGGGATTTGTCGAGCCGAATTTCTGGTGGCTGCTGGGGATCATGGCGCTGTTCTCCTGGCTGGCCCTGGTCGACGTGGTGCGCGCCGAGTTCCTCCGTGGCCGCAACCTGGAGTACGTCAAGGCTGCCCGCGCCCTGGGCCTGAGCGACCGCAAGATCATCCTGCGGCATATCCTGCCCAACGCCATGAACGCGACCCTGAGCTACCTGCCGTTCATTCTCACCGGAGCCATCTCGACCCTCACGGCCCTGGACTTCCTCGGTTTCGGCATGCCCGCCGGCAGTGCTTCGCTGGGCGAACTGATCGGCCAGGGCAAACAGAACCTGCAAGCCCCGTGGCTGGGATTCACCGCCTTTTTCACCCTGGCGCTGATCCTTTCGCTGCTGGTCTTTATCGGCGAGGCGTTGCGCGATGCCTTCGACCCCCGTTCATGAACCAGGCCCCCACGATGACCGAGAACCTGATTGAAATCCGCCAACTGACCGTTGCCTTCGGCGACCAGGTCGTGGTGCGCGACCTGTGCCTGGATATCCGCGCCGGCGAATGCCTGGCGCTGGTCGGCGAGTCCGGTTCGGGCAAATCGGTGACGGCCCATTCGATCCTGCAACTGCTGCCGCAAACCGGCTGCCGTTCCAGCGGCAGCGTGTCTTACCGTGGCCAGCAACTGCTCGGCGCCGACACCGCGACCCTGCGCAAGATCCGCGGCGACCGCATCGCCATGATCTTCCAGGAGCCGATGACGTCCCTCAATCCGCTGCACAGCATCGAAAAGCAGATCGGCGAAACCCTGCTGCTGCACAAGGGGCTCGGCGGCAAGGCGGCCCAGGCACGAATCCTCGAACTGCTGGAACTGGTGGGTATCCAGAAGCCCCGCGAGCGGCTCAAGGCCTACCCCCACCAGTTGTCCGGCGGCCAGCGCCAGCGGGTGATGATCGCCATGGCCCTGGCTTGCGAACCGGAACTGCTGATCGCCGACGAACCGACCACCGCCCTCGACGTGACCGTGCAGCGCAAGATCCTGCTGCTGCTCAAGTCCCTGCAACAGCGCCTGGGCATGTCCCTGCTGCTGATCAGCCACGACCTCAACCTGGTGCGCAGCATTGCCCAGCGGGTCTGCGTGATGAAGGCCGGGGAAATCGTCGAACAGGCCGACTGCGAAACCCTGTTCAACCAGCCACAACACCCCTACAGCCGCCTGCTGCTGGATGCCGAGCCGGCCGGCGAGGCGCTGCCGCTGGACGATCACGAAAGCGTGCTGGAGGTCGACGACCTGCGGGTGCGCTTCCAGATCGGCGGCGGGCTGTTTCGCCGCAAGGAATACCTGCAGGCCGTCGACGGCATCAGCCTCGACGTGCAACGCGGCAAGACCCTGGGCATCGTCGGCGAATCCGGCTCGGGCAAGTCCACCCTTGGCCAGGCGATCCTGCGCCTGCTCGACTCCCAGGGCAGCATCCGCTTCCAGGGCCAGGCCCTCGACGGCCTGAACCAGAAGCAACTGCGGCCCTGGCGCAAGCAGATGCAGGTGGTCTTCCAGGATCCGTTCGGCAGCCTCAGCCCGCGCATGTCGGTGGCACAGATCATCAGCGAAGGCATCGAGGTGCACTGCGCCAGTACCGCCGCCGAGTGCGATGCCCAGGTGATCCGGGCCTTGCAGGAAGTCGGCCTCGACCCGCAAAGCCGCCACCGCTACCCCCATGAGTTCTCCGGCGGCCAGCGCCAGCGCATCGCCATTGCCCGGGCCCTGGTGCTGAAACCGGCGCTGATCCTGCTCGACGAACCGACGTCGGCCCTCGACCGCACGGTGCAGAAACAGGTGGTCGCCCTGCTCCGCGATCTCCAGGAAAAACATGGCCTGACCTACTTGTTCATCAGCCATGACCTGTCGGTGGTGCGCGCCCTGGCCCACGACCTGATCGTGATCAAGGACGGCCAGGTGGTCGAGCGCGGCAGTACCTGCAAAGTCTTCGACGACCCGCAGCATCCGTACACCCGCGAACTGCTGGCGGCGACCCTGCCGGTCGGCGCCCCTGCGTGCAACCCCTGAGCGAAACGCCCATGAACGACCGCGAAAGCCTCAAGGACTACCAACGGGTCCGCCTGCTGGCGATTCGCTCGCTGTTCGAGATCATCGAACAGTCCAGCGAAGGCACCGTGATCGTCGACCGCGACGCGCGGATCGTCTGGATGAACGAGCGCTACGCCCGGCGTTTCGGCCTCGCCAGCGCCGAACAGGCCATCGGCCAGCCCTGCGAAAGCGTGATCCCCGGCAGCCTGTTGCGCGAAGTGGTGCGGACCGGGCGACCGATCCTGCTGGACCTGCAGGACATGCCCAAGGAACCGCTGGTGGTCATGCGCCTGCCAATCCATGACGACGCCGGCACGGTGATCGGCGCCATCGGCTTCGCCCTGTTCGGCGAGCTGCACAGCCTGTCGCCGCTGCTCAAGCGCTACCAGAGCATGCAGGCCGAACTGGCCTCGACCCGCTCGCTGCTGCGGGCGCGGCAGACCAAATACAACTTCGCTCATTTTATCGGCACCAGCGCCGCGAGCCTGGAGGTCAAGCGTCGCGCCAGACGCAGCGCCAGCACCGAATCGCCGATCCTGCTGCTGGGGGAAACCGGCACCGGCAAGGAACTGCTGGCCCATGCCATCCACAGCGCCTCGCCACGGGCGCACAAGGCCTTTGTCAGCATCAACAGCGCGGCGATTCCGGAAACCCTGCTCGAGGCGGAGTTCTTCGGCACCGCGCCCGGCGCCTTTACCGGCGCGGATCGCAAGGGCCGTCCGGGCAAGTTGCAGATCGCCCAGGGCGGCACCCTGTTCCTCGACGAGATCGGCGATATGCCCTTGCCGCTGCAAAGCAAGCTGCTGCGGGTGTTGCAGGAGAAAGAGTTCGAGCCGGTGGGCTCCAACGAAGTCCTGCGCAGCGACGTGCGGGTGATCGCCGCGACCTCCACCGACCTGGAAGCGGCGATCCGGCGCGGCGAGTTCCGTGCCGACCTGTATTACCGCCTGAATGTCCTGCCGATCCAGGTGCCGCCGCTGCGCGAGCGCCTGGACGACCTGCCGGCGCTGAGCGAAGCGATCCTCGAGGAACTGCGCAGCCACCACGAACTGGCCGCCGAAGCCCTCGACCTGCTCGGGCAGCATGCCTGGCCGGGCAATATCCGTGAACTGCGCAATGTGCTGGAACGCGCGGCATTGCTCAGCGATACCCAGGTCCTCGATGCTGCCGACATTCGGGGCGCCATCGGCACCTTCAGCCCGCTGCAACGCCCGCACGTCCAGGTCACGGCCCCCGTGGGCAATGAAACCTTCAGCGCCGCCCGGGAGCGTTTCGACCGGCAACTGATTGAAACCACCCTGGCGCAATGTGCCGGAAAGGTCGGCGACGCGGCACGCCGGCTGGGCCTGGGCCGATCGACCCTGTACAAGAAGATGCTGGCCCTGGGCATCTCAGAGTCTCAATAAAGAGACATACATCCCCAAAACGAGACACCCTCCCCTGTGGGAGCGGGCTTGCCCGCGAAGGCGTCCTCATGGCCGTCAAAAGCTTCGCGGGCAAGCCCGCTCCTACAGAAACTCGCTGCTGATCGGGCACTTTCAGGATAGATTTCCGAGAAGAAAAGTCTCCATTCAGAGACAATCACAAGAAAACCTTCCATAAAAAACAAAAATAGCCTTTGATTTCAACACGTTAGCCTTATGGCACGAAACTCGCTAATCCCACTGGAGATTCAGACCTAACCTACAAAAATAACAATTGGAGACACACCATGAGTGTGATCATCGCCCTCGCGGCCCTGGCGCTGCTGATGCTGGCCGCCTACCGTGGCTACAGCGTCATCCTGTTCGCTCCCATCGCCGCCCTCGGCGCCGTCCTGCTGACCGATCCTTCCGCCGTCGCCCCCGCCTTCACCGGGGTGTTCATGGAAAAAATGGTCGGCTTCATCAAGCTCTACTTCCCGGTCTTCCTGCTTGGTGCGGTGTTCGGCAAGCTGATCGAACTGTCCGGGTTCTCCCGTTCCATCGTCGCCGCCGCCATCCGCCTGCTCGGCACCCGCCAGGCGATGCTGGTGATCGTGCTGGTCTGCGCCCTGCTGACCTACGGCGGCGTCTCGCTGTTCGTGGTGGTGTTCGCGGTCTATCCGTTCGCCGCCGAGATGTTCCGCCAGAGCAATATCCCCAAGCGCCTGATCCCGGCGACCATCGCCCTCGGGGCGTTCTCCTTCACCATGGACGCCCTGCCCGGCACGCCGCAGATCCAGAACATCATCCCCAGTACCTTCTTCAACACCACCGCGTGGGCGGCGCCCTGGCTGGGAGTGATCGGTACGGTGTTCGTGTTCTGCGCCGGCATGCTGTTCCTGCAACGCCAGCGCAACAAGGCCCAGCGCGCCGGTGAAGGCTACGGCACCGAGCTGCGCAACGAACCGGAAACGGCCGAGGATATCCGCCTGCCCAATCCCTGGATCGCCCTCTCGCCACTGTTGCTGGTGGGCATCATGAACCTGCTGTTCACCCACTGGATTCCCCTCTGGTACGGCAAGACCCACAGCCTCAGCCTGCCGGGCATGGCCGCGCCGGTGCAGACCGAGATCGCCAAGCTCACCGCCATCTGGGCCGTCCAGGCGGCACTGCTGGTGGGCATCATCATGGTCCTGGCGTTCGGTTTCCGGGCGATTCGCGGCAAGCTGGCCGAAGGCAGCAAGAGCGCGGTCGGCGGCGCCCTGCTGGCGGCGATGAACACCGCCTCGGAATACGGCTTCGGTGCGGTCATCGCCTCGCTGCCGGGCTTCCTGGTGCTGGCCGACTGGCTCAAGAGCATCCCCAATCCGCTGGTCAACGAAGCCATTACCGTGACCCTGCTGGCGGGGATCACCGGCTCGGCCTCCGGCGGCATGAGCATCGCCCTGGCGGCCATGGCCGACAGCTTCATCAGCGCCGCCCACGCCGCCAACATTCCCCTCGAAGTGCTGCACCGGGTCGCGGCCATGGCCAGCGGCGGCATGGACACCCTGCCCCACAACGGCGCGGTGATCACCCTGCTGGCGGTGACCGGGCTGACCCACCGCGAAGCCTACAAGGATATTTTCTGCATTACGCTGATCAAGACCCTGGCGGTCTTCGTGGTGATCGCCACGTTCTACGCCACCGGCATTGTCTGAGGAAACGACTATGAGTCTCAAAGGAAAAACCGCACTGGTCACCGGCTCCACCAGCGGCATCGGCCTGGGCATTGCCCTGAGCCTGGCCAAGGCCGGCGCCGACCTGGTCCTCAACGGCTTTGGCGATGCCAGCGCGGTGATTGCCGAGGTGCGACAGTTCGGTGGCCGGGTCGGCCACCACCCGGCGGATGTCAGCGACCCGGCGCAGATCGCCGATATGCTCGCCTATGCCGAACGGGAGTTCGGCGGCGTCGACATCCTGGTCAACAACGCCGGTATCCAGCATGTGGCGGCGGTGGAGGATTTCCCGGTGGAGCGCTGGGATTCGATCATCGCCATCAACCTGTCCTCGGTGTTCCACAGCACCCGCCTGGCCCTGCCGGGCATGCGCGCCCGCGGCTGGGGGCGGATCGTCAATATCGCCTCGGTGCATGGCCAGGTCGGCTCCGTGGGCAAGGCCGCCTATGTCGCGGCCAAGCACGGGGTGATCGGCCTGACCAAGGTGGTCGGCCTGGAAACCGCCACCAGCAACGTCACCTGCAACGCCATCTGCCCGGGCTGGGTGCTGACGCCGCTGGTGCAGAAGCAGATCGACGACCGCGCCGCCAGCGGCATCGATCCACAACAGGCGCAACATGACCTGCTGGCCGAGAAACAACCGTCGCTGGAGTTCGTCACGCCCCCGCAACTGGGCGAACTGGTACTGTTCCTCTGCAGCGAGGCCGGCAGCCAGGTGCGCGGCGCGGCGTGGAATATCGATGGCGGCTGGTTGGCGCAATAGTTGAATGCCTGGTATCTCGAAAACACCACCCTACCCGTGGGAGCCGGCTTGCCGGCGATGAGGCCAGTGAATCCAGCGTTGCATTCAAGGATGCCATCGCTGGCAAGCCAGCTCCCACGGTGAGGGTGTACAACGCAAAGATCGGTGAGAAAAACAACAAAGGAAAAACCATGGCCGAAGTCCTCTGGCGCCCAAGTGCAGAGCGCATCAGCAAGACCCGGATCGAAGCCTTCCGGCGCTTCGTCAATCACCGTCACGATCTGCAGATCGCCGACTACCCGGCCCTGCACCGTTTCAGCATCGAGCGCCGGCCAGCCTTCTGGCAGGCCATCGTCGACTTCTTCGATGTCGAGTTCCAGGCGCCGGCCGAGGCGGTCCTGATCGAAGGCGGGCAGATGCCCAGCGCCCAGTGGTTCCCGGGCGCGACCCTGAACTTCGCCGAACACCTGTTGCGTCGCCGCGACAACCATCTCGCCGTGGTCGCGGTCAGCGAAGACGGTCGCCGGGAAACCCTCAGCCATGCCGAACTGGCCGCCCATGTCGCCGGTCTGCAACAGCGCCTGCGGGCCGCCGGCGTCGGTGTCGGCGACCGGGTCGCGGCCTGCATGCCGAATACCTGGCAAACCCTGGTGGCCATGCTCGCCACCACCAGCCTCGGGGCGATCTGGTCCTGCTCCTCGCCGGACTTCGGCACCCAGGGCGTGATCGACCGCTTCGGCCAGATCGAGCCCAAGGTCCTGATCGCCTGCGCCGGCTACCGCTATGCCGGCAAGGAACTTGACCAGAGCGCCAAGCTCAATGAAATCCTCGCACGCCTGCCATCGTTGCAGCAGTTGCTGATCGTGCCCTATGCCCGTGCGCAGACACGCGCCGAAGAATTCACCACCGGCGCCAGGGTGAGCCTGTGGAACGACTTCTACCGGCCCGGCGGCGAACCGTATTTCGTCCCGGTGCCCTTTGCCCACCCGCTGTACATTCTCTACTCCAGCGGCACCACCGGGGTGCCGAAATGCATCATCCACAGCACCGGCGGCGTGCTGCTGCAACATCTCAAGGAACATGGCCTGCACGTTGACCTGGGCCGCGACGACTGCCTGTTCTACTACACCACCTGCGGCTGGATGATGTGGAACTGGCTGGTCTCGGGGTTGGCGGTCGGCGCCACGCTGGTGCTGTATGACGGCTCGCCGTTCCACCCGGGCCCGCAACGCCTGCTCGACCTGATCGACAGTGAAGGCATCAGCGTCTTCGGCACCAGTCCCAAGTACCTGGCCGCCCTGGAGGAAGCGGGACTCAGCCCGCGACACAGCCATCAGCTGACCCGCCTGAAGACCCTGCTCTCGACCGGCTCGCCGTTGTCACCCCACAGCTACGACTACGTCTACCGCGAAATCAAGAGCGAGCTGTGCCTGTCGTCGATGTCCGGCGGCACCGATATCGTCTCGTGTTTTGTCAGCGGCAACCCGGTGCTGCCGGTCACCCGTGGCGAAATGCAGTGCAAGAGCCTGGGCATGGCCGTCGAGGTCTGGGACGACAACGGCCGGCCATTGCGCGGTGAAAAAGGCGAACTGGTCTGCACCCGGCACTTCCCGGCGATGCCGGTCGGCCTGTGGAACGACCCACAGCAGGAAAAACTCAAGGCCTCCTACTTCAGCCAGTTTCCCGGGGTCTGGGCCCAGGGAGACTACGCCGAGGAACTCGACAGCGGCAGCCTGATGATCCACGGGCGCTCCGATGCGGTGCTCAATCCCGGCGGCGTGCGCATCGGCACGGCGGAAATCTACCGGCAGGTGGAAAAGGTCGAATCGGTGCTGGAAAGCCTCGCCATCGGCCAGCAATGGCAGAGTGATGTGCGAGTGGTGCTGTTCGTGCGCCTGCACGAGGGCGTGCAACTGGACGAGGCGCTGGAACAGCAGATCCGCCAGGTGATCCGCGCCAACACCACACCGCGTCATGTGCCGGCGAAGATCCTCGCGGTGACGGATATTCCCAGGACCCTCAGCGGCAAGATCGTCGAACTGGCGGTGCGCAACGTGGTGCACGGACTGCCGGTGAAAAATACCGACGCCCTGGCCAATCCCGAAGCGCTGGAACAGTTCCGCGATCGCCCGGAATTGCGCGGTTGACGCAAAGGGATCAGCCCAGGTAACGCATTACCACCGCCTGGAAACTGCCGAACAGGGAATGACCGGCCACCAGGATCCGTCGGTCACCCTGCAGGGCAATTGCCGTGACCGTGTCCAGGCTCTTGCCCAGGCGGGTACGCACCCAGCCCTTGCCGGCGGCGAAGTCGCGGTCGAGTTGCCCGTCCGGCAGGTAGCGCGCCAGCACCAGGTCCGAGCCGAATCCCGCCACCGTCGAACCGGCGGCGAGCAGGGTGCCGTCGGACTGCACCGCGAGCGCTGCCCATTGGCTGGCGGGGGCATCGATGTCCAGCAGCACCGCCTCGCCGCCGTTGAAACGCCGATCGAGGCCGCCATTGGCGGTAAAGCCCTGCAATGCGCAGCTCAGCGGATCGAAACGATTGCCCACGCACACCAGTTGCCCCTGGGTGCCACGGGCCAGTTGCGTGACCATCGAACTGGCGCCGGCAAAGCGCACGGACAAGTAACCCTCGTCACCAAAGGCCGGGTCCAGACGGCCGTCCGGGAGATAACGGGCAATCAGCCCGCTGGGCGGAAAATCGATCGAGCCGCCCACCAGGATCTTGCCGTCCGGCTGGACCTGCACACAGCTGAGCCAGGTGTTCACCAGCAGACGCCGTACCACCACGAAACCATGGCCGTTGAAGCCGGGGTCGAGGGCCCCGTCCGGTTCCAGCCGTACCAGCAGGCCGACATGATCGGCGCAGGCATAGCTGTGATTGAGGGTCAGCAGGATCTTGCCGTCCGGCTGGACACTGCCGGAACAACTCTCCACCCCCGGCAGGCCCGGTGGCAACCAGCCGTCGCGGGGCCCTTCGGAGAGATTGCCGGACAGACGCAAGACCTGGATGCCCTGGTCGCCGAACTGCGGATCGAGGCGTCCGTCGGCGAGAAACCGGGCCACGGCCGGCAAGGTCCGGTGGGCATCCAGATAGTGCAGGCCAAAGACCAGGATTCGCCCGTCATGCAACCGGCGCAGGCTGATACCGGCCGACTCGCCCACGGCTTCGAAACGGCCGACCAGACTGCCGTCCTCGCCGAACGCGCCGTCCATCGAGCCGTCGCTGTTGAGGCGCGCCAGGCCGAAGAACGCACCTTCGGCGAAGTCCACCTTGGCCACCACGAGGATCTTGCCGTCGGGACAGAACACCACGTCATTGGCCTGACTCGACAGGCTGCCGGGAAACCGCACCAATGCCTTGCCCGAGCAACCGAATCCCGGATCGAGCTCACCCGCCGGGCTGACCCGATAACCTCGTAACGCTTGCAGCAGCATCGGCGAATTCCTCCATGAAAGGGGCGTCGCCTGCGACCGTAGCGCCCGCGCGACCTGCCCGCTATTCAATCCATCGAGGTTGCATCGAACAACTGTCAGAAATAACAGGTTTTGCGTTTTACCGTGCCATTTCACTGACTTTACAGACCTTCTTCATCCCGCCAGGCGATTCCCGTCATTTGCCGGGCGCCCTCGCCGTCAGGCGGCGGCCCGTTGTGCCCGGCGTGGCGACAAAGCCACCGCCCGCACCGAGGCCCCGGCCTCCAGCCCGAGCGCCCGCGCCGCCGCGGCGTCGACGATCAGCGTGCCGGCGGCGACCCTTGCCGGCGCCGTACCGATCCGGCAATCGCTGAACCGGCGGTTGTGGATCAGCCAGGGCTCGGCCTGCTCCCCTGGTGTGCCGATACTCAGCACCAGGACCTGGCTGTCGCGGACCGCACGGATCTCATCGGTGGCACACTCGATCAGAGGCCCACCGTCGAAGATGTCGATATAGTCCTTGAAGCCGAAACCCTCGGCCTTGAGCATGCCCAGTGCCGGTTCGGTATTGGGGTGCACCCGGCCGATCACCGCCCGCGCGGCTTCCGGCAGCAGGCAGGTGGGCAGCGGGAACTTGGGCATCAGCTCGGCGATAAAGGTCTTGTTGCCCTGGCCGGTCAGGTAGTCGGCGTCGGCGAAATCCATCTTGAAGAAATGCCGTCCCAGGCCTTCCCAGAACGGCGAGACGCCCTGCTCGTCCGAATAACCGCGCATCTCGGCGATCACCTTGTCGCCGAAGTGCCCACGGAACTCGGCCAGGAACAGGAAGCGTGCCTTGGACAGCAGACGCCCGTTCAAGCCGTCGCGATGCCCGGCACCGAGAAACAACGAGCAGAGCTCGGAGTGACCGGTCATGTCGTTGCCCAGGAACAGGGTCGGCAGGTGCTGGTTGATCGACAGGCTTTTCGAGGCCGCGACAAACAATCCGAGCCGATAGTTGTACCAGGGTTCGCGCAACCCCACCGCACCGGCCACGGCACAGATCCCGACCACCTCGCCCTGGGCGGTTTCGAGCACGAACAGGTAATCGGCATCGGCGCGCTGGGCCTCGCCGGCGAAGGTTTTTTCCGCCCACTCCAGGCGATGTCGCAGGCGTACCGGATCGGCGGGCAACGTGGTCAGGCCGGCACCGGCACTCCTGGCCAGGGACAACAGGGCCGGCAGGTCGGACAGGCGGGCGGGACGAACGATCATCGGGCACACTCCACGGCGGATTGACGCTTGGGCAGGAACACCTCGGCCAGCATGCAACGGGCACTGCCGCCGCCGATGCGCTCGATGGTGTCGATATTCACGGGCAAGGGCGTGGCATGGCGTTCGATCTGCCGACGCTGGCCGGCATCCAGCGAACCCCAGGCCGTGCGCGACATCACCAGCAGCGGCTCGCCCCGGCGGTTGTGCACTTCGAGCATATTGCCGGCGAAGGACTCCAACTGTTGCCAGTCCAGCACCAGGAGTTCCTTGCCACTGGTTTCCAGGCACTGGCGCAGGCCTTCACGTTCGGCCGGGTCATCGAGTGCCCGCAGGCAGACCACCGCCAGGCGCCGGCCGACGCTCATCATCACGTTGGTGTGGTAGATCGGCACGCCGCCACGATCCACCGCGTGAAAACCGCAGAGCTGGTAGCCGAGGTGGTCGACTACCTGCCGCAAGGCCCGGGCATGGGTCCGGGTCGAGTAGCCGGCGTAACAGATCCGCTGCTCGCGATCGAAGACCATGCTGCCAGTGCCTTCGAGGTACAGGCCCTGGCGCTCCAGATCGGAAAAGTCCACGAGACGCTCGACCTGGCGATGCTCGCGCAGCCAGTCGAGCACGCCCTTGTGACGCTCCAACCGGCGATTCTCACCCTGCATCGGATAGACCACCAGGGTTCCGTCGGGATGACTGCTCCAGCAGTTGTTGGGGAAGATCGAATCCGGGGTATGGGGCAACGCCCGGTCGTTGTGTACCAGCACCTCGACATCCTGTGCCCGCAGCGCCGCGACATAACCGTCGAACTCCTCGAGTGCCAGGCGCTGGACGTTTTCATCAGCCCGCGCCTGACGCTGGAAACGGTTGTTGGCGGCGGTGTCGGGATTGAAGGCAAAGCTCGCCGGGCGAATCATCAAAACAGTATGGGTGGTTTGCATGGGCGCAGGATCAATGAGGGATCGAGGTGCCCATTGTCTGTCCGGTCGAGGGGAAAACCCGGCTGAGTAAGCCAGTGGCGGGTGCTGGAAATGGCTGAAAGGTTTGCCGCGACCAGCAGAATCGGCGAGTTCAGCAACAGCCTGTGGTCCAGGGCAGCAGCGCGGGCGGTGGCGAGCGGGCAGGCCCGCTCCCTGGCGCAGCGGTTATTCCATGGACGCCTTGACCGTCGCCAGCTCGGGATGGCTGACCAGCTTGTCGATATGCAGTTCCGGATCCTCGAGCCAGGTCTCGGTCAGTACCCGGTAGTGCTCCATGTCCCGGCAGCGCATGCGCAGGCTGTAGTCGAACGCTCCACTGAGCAGGCGGCACTCGAGCACGTGCGGGCAGGCCCGGGTCTTGGCTTCGAAAGCCTTCTGCGCCGCTCGCCCGCTCTGGTTCGACAGCGCCACGAGAACCAGCAGCGACAGCCCTGGCGAGAGCTTACTCTCGTCGAGAATCGCCCCGTAGCCGCGAATCACCCCCAACTGCTCCAGCTTTCGCACCCGCTCCAGGCAGGGCCTGGGGGTCAGGTGCACGCGCTCGGAGAGTTTCTGATAGGTAATGCGCCCGTCGTGGCGCAGCACCTCGATAATTGCCTGGTCGATGCGATCCAGCACGATCGACAGGTCACGAATATCCGCCATGAATGGCTTGCCTCACTTCAAACGACCAGAAAGAAACGGTTGCGCAGGCTCGGGGATCTCGGCGACCCAGATCCATCTCATGCGCCACCCCTGGCATTGTACGGCGTTCCTCTGGTAGTGCCTAAATCACTTTCAGCCGCTGGCCTGCCGGCATGGGGGAACGCCAGCCTGCCGATTCACGGGCGGTGATGGTTGTCGTTGCGGGGCGCGAGGGGCTGGGCAGCAGATTCTGTGGTTTGAGGATTGGGGTCAGGGGCGTCGGTAGATGGGCGTGGCCGATGGTCTCTTCGCGGGCAAGCCCGCTCCCACAGGGGGGACGTCGCTCACAACATGAGTGAGCGACACAGATTTTGTGGGAGCGGGCTTGCCCGCGAAGGAGCCGGCACTGACGCCCTCGGCTCAGGCGTCGTCGAGGATCAGGTCGGCCCCCTTTTCCGCCACCATCAGCACCGCCGCATGGGTATTGCCCGAGGTCACGTTCGGAAAGATCGACGCGTCGACGATGCGCAATGCCTTCATTCCGTGCACCTTCAGGCGCTTGTCGACCACCGAGACCTGCGGGTCCGAGCCCATCGCGCAGGAACCGCACAGGTGATAGATCGAACCGCTGTTCTCGCGGAAATACTCGAGCATGCCCGCGTCGTCATTGACCGCCTTGCCGGGCAACACTTCCTCCACGGTAATCGCCCGGATCGCCGGGGCCTGCATGATCTTGCGGATCAGCCGGCTGCCCTGCAGCACTTCGTCGATATCCTTCTCGGTGCTCAGGTAGTTCGGATCGATCAGTGCCGCGTCCGCCGGGTTCTTCGACGCGATGCGGATGCTGCCACGGCTGGTCGGCCGGCACGGGTTGAAGCACAGCAGGAAGCCCGAATAGGGTTCCGGCTTGAGGCTGGCCTTGTTGTTCTTCGGAATCTGGTACGACAAGGGGTTGAAGTACATCTGCAGGTTGGGATGCGCCTGCTCTTCATTGCCGCGGAAAAAGCCGCCGGCCTGGTTGACGCTCATCGACAGCGCGCCCTTGCGGGTCAGCAGGTATTGCAGGCCCAGCTTCAACTGCCCGAACAGCGAGCTCAGTTCGTCGTTGAGGGTCGGGATATTGGCCTTGTAGTAGTAGCTGACGCACAGGTGATCCTGCAGGTTCTGCCCCACCGCCGGCAGGTGCTTGACCACCGGTATCTGGTGGCTGCTGAGCAACTTCTGCTCGCCCACTCCGGACAGTTGCAGGATCTTCGGCGTGTCCACCGCACCCGCGCAGAGGATCACTTCCTTGTTGGCCTTGAAGGTCCGCGCCACACCGTGCTGGGTGATGGCGATGCCGGTGGCCCGCAGGTCATCGTCGAACAGTACCCGTTCCACCAGGGCATGGTGCTCGATGCTCAGGTTCGCTCGCCCCAGAGCCGGATGCAGGTGCTCGAAACTGCTGGAGCTGCGCTGGCCGTTGCGGGTGTTGACGTCATACACGCCGGCCCCTTCGAACTTCGGCCCGTTGAAATCGTCGCTGCGCTGATAGCCCAGCTCGTCGCAACCCTTGAGGAACACATCGCAGATCGGGTGCGTGTGCCCCTGCATCGGCGTGATGCTGATGGGGCCGCTGCCACCGTGGTACTCGGTATCGCCCAGCGGGTGGTTCTCCAGCTTACGGAAATACGGCAGCACGTCCTTGAACGACCAGCCGTCATTGCCGTTGGCCGCCCAGTCGTCGAAGTCATGGGCCTGGCCACGGACATAGACCATGGCGTTGATCGAACCCGAACCGCCCTGCACCTTGCCCCGTGGCGCGTAGATGCGGCGATCGCCCAACTGCTTCTGTGGCTGGCTGTAGTACATCCAGTTGAAGGCCGGGTTGTAATACATTTTGGCGAAGCCCACCGGGATCTTGAACCACAGTGAACTGTCCTTGCCGCCGGCTTCCAGCAGCAGCACCGAGAACTTCCCGGAGGCCGAGAGCCGGTTGGCGAGAATGCAGCCGGCGGCGCCGGCGCCAGCGATGATGTAGTCGTATGTCATGCACGGTTACCGCGTCAGTCGTTGAAGGCACTCTTGGGGTGCCATGCCCCGCCCTCGCCGAGGGCGGGAAAGTGGTTCAGCCCCTGGCGGGCGAGGTGTCTTTCACGTCCGCTGGCGTGGGCGCCATTTGCAGGTGCAGGCGCTCGCCGGTGTAGGGCGTGTGCTTGCGGACCACGTCCATGTTCAGTTCGACGCCCAACCCCGGCTCGGTGGACGGAATGATGTAGCCGTCCTCCCATTGCAGCGGCCTGGTCAGCACTTCGGCATGGAAACCGCCCCAGGTCATGATGCTTTCCTGGATCAGGAAGTTCGGTGTGCAGGTCGCCAGCTGGAAGCTCGCCGCCGCGCCGATCGGGCCGTTGTAGAGGTGCGGGGCGATCTGCGCGTAGTAGGCCTCGGCCATGCTGGCGATCTTCTTGGCTTCCAGCAGCCCGCCGCAGCGGGCCACGTTCATCTGCAGGATCGACGCCCCGCCGGCCTGCAACAGCTTGAAGAACTCGTACTTGGTGGTCAGCCGCTCGCCGGTGGCGATCGGGATGCTGGTCTTGGCCGCCACTTGCGCCATGGCCTCCTCCTGGCCAGGCGGCACCGGTTCCTCGAACCACAGCGGGTCGTACTTCTCCAGGCGTTTGGCCAGGCGGATCGCCGAGGACGGCACCATCTGCCCGTGGGTGCCGAACAGCAGGTCGCACTTGTTGCCCACCGCTTCGCGGATCTTGCGGCAGAAGGTTTCGCAACGCTCCAGCACTTCCAGGGAAACCTGGTGGCCGGAATAGGCGGTATAGGGACCGGCCGGGTCGAACTTCACCGCGGTGAAGCCCTTGTTCATGTTCTCGATGGCGCACTCGGCCGCCAGGTCCGGGTCGTCGTAGTCGTACTCGCCCTTGCTGTTGACCGGATAGAGGTAGGTGTAGGAACGCAGGCGTTCGTGGACCTTGCCGCCCAGCAGCTCATAGACCGGCTTGTTCGCCGCCTTGCCGATGATGTCCCAGCAGGCCATCTCCAGGCCGCTGACCACGCCCATCATGGTCAGGTCCGGACGCTGGGTGAAACCGCTGGAATAGGCCTGGCGGAAGAAGCGTTCGATATGGTGCGGGTCCTGGTCGAGCAGGTAGCGCTCGAACACGTCCTCGATGATCGGCAGCATGGCCTTGGGGCCGAAGGTCGCGGCGTAGATCTCGCCCACGCCTTCGATGCCGCAGTCGGTCCTGAGTTTGACGAACAGCCAGTACATGCCGCCGATATGCGGTGGCGGTACGGCGACGATATGGGTTTCAAGGGCGACGATTTTCATCTCAGGCACCTGTCTGGTTATGAGTTTTGCGATTGATGCGGGCGCGCAGGGTCAGGGCCGCGAGCGTGCCGAGCAGGCCGATAAAGGCGATGTAGCCGAAATAGAGGTTGTAACCGACCGCACCCGGATAGGTTTCGGTGAGGTAGCCGTTGATCAGCGGGATAAAGGTGTCGGGCAGGTAGCCCACCACCGAGACGATGCCGATGGCCAGGCCGGTGATGCGCAGCGGGATGTTGCAACTGTCGAGGATCGCCCAGTACAGGCCGCGAATGGCGTAGGTCATCAGGCCGATGAAGATCACCGTGCCGATCAGCAGGCCCAGGCTGCCCAGGGCCGGGAAGACGATCAGGCCGACCATCGCCAGGGTGACCAGCGCCAGCGCGACGATCAGCACCGAGATATTGGAGAATTTGTCCCCCAGCCAGCCGCCGCCGATACCGCCGATGGGGCGCATCCACAGCTTGATGGTGGTGATGGTGCCGGCCATGACCGCGGTCATGCCGCCGCCCTGCAGATAGTCGGAGAAGCTGTAGGTGGCCCAGAACATGTGATAGCCGCAGAACACGATGGCGGTCACCAGCCACAGCTCGGGGATCTTCACCAGGGTCAGCAGGTCGCCGAGCAGGTTGTGGGGCTGGCTGTCCGTTTCGGCGGTTTTCGCCTCGAGGGACTTGGGGTCCTTGAGCAGCACCAGCACACAACCGATGGCGATGCAGGTGAACGAATACAGGTACACCACATGCTTGAAGCCTTCGCCCGTCGACTCGCCGCGCGTCTCGGTGGCGTAGGCGAACAGCCCCAGGGCGACGGTCGCCAGCAAGGCCTCCACCAAGCCGCGTCCGCCGTCGAGGATACCGAAGAAACGGCCCTGCTCGGTGTGATGGGCGATCATCTTCACCCGCTTGAGCACCGAGGCCCAGAACGTCAGGCCGGTGGTCAGGCCCCAGCAGCCGAAAATGATCATCAGGCCGGTCAGCGACGGCACGCTGGAATACCACAGGCCCAGGGCACCGGTAGCGACCAGGGAGAAGAAGATCAGGAAGCGCGGTGGCAGGCGATCCGCCAGCCAGCCGCTGGGCAGGTAGCTGAGCAGGAAAATCGTGCCGAGCATCGAGTACAGATAGCCCAGTTCGCTGTGATTGATATGAAACACTTCGAGCATGGTGGTCTGGTAGACCTGGCGCAGGTAGAGGATCGGGTAGATCGCTCCGGCGGCCAGCACCAGCAACATCAATTGGAAATAACGGCTGCCCTTGTCGCTTTTCGCGGACACGGCGCCAGCCTGAACAGCTGCGGGCTTGGACATGAAGAAGACCTCGGGCCACCCGGCATGCTCCGGGCGCCCCTCTTTATCGATTGTTGTTATTGGAATAGCGTGTCGCGGTGTCGCCGATCAGTACTTCATGACCACCAGGCGGGTCTGGGTGAATTCGAGCATGCCGTGCTTGCCGTCATCGCCGCCCAGGCCCGAGCGCTTCCAGCCGGCGTGGAACCCCTGGTAGGGATCGGCCGGGGTCCGGTTGACATACAGCTCGCCGGATTCGATGGCGTTCGCCACTTTCATCGCCGTGCGATAGTTCTCGGTATAGAGCACCGACGACAGGCCGAACTGGTGATCGTTGGCCATGGCCAGCGCTTCGTCGATATCGCGGTACTTGAGCACCGGCAGGACCGGGCCGAAGATTTCCTCCTGGACGATCTCCATGTCCTGGCGGCAGCCGCTGAGCAGGGTCGGCGGATAGAAATGCCCCGCGCCCGGGGGAATCACCCCGCCGGTTTCCAGCACCGCGCCATCGGCCACGGCCCGTTCGACCATGGCGTGGATAGTGCTCCGCGAGGCGGCATTGACCAGCGGTCCCATCAGGCTGGCATCCGTGGCCCGGTCGCCGAACTTCACCGCGCTGATCTTCTCTTTCAGCAGCGCCAGGAAACGGTCATGCACGCTCTCCTGAACATAGACCCGTTCCACCGCCGTGCACAGTTGCCCGCAGTGCGTGGTCTTGGACGCGACGATGGCGCTGGCGGCCTGCTCCAGGTCGGCATCGGCCTCGATGATCGCCGGAGTCTTGCCGCCCAGTTCCAGGGACGGCTTGGCGATATTGGCCTTGCAGTAGTCGAGCACGATGCGCCCGGCGTTGACGCTGCCGGTCAGGGTGATCAGGCCCACGGCCTTGTGGGTGCAGACGCTGGCGGCAGTGCCGTGGTCCATGGTGAGGATATTCACCACGCCGGCCGGCATTCCCGACTGCTCGACGGCACGGGCGATTTCGAACGCGGAGATCGGCGTGTTGTTGCTCGGCCGTACCACCACGGTGTTGCCGGCAATCAGCGCCGGAGCGATCTTGCGCAACAGGGTATAGACCGGATAGTTGAACGGAATCAGTGCCGCGACGACGCCAATCGGCTCACGTTGCAGGAACAGGTTTTCGTCCGGGGTATCGCTGGGAATGATCTCACCTTCGATACGGCGGGCCCATTCGGCGTGGTAGCGGGTGATCTGCGCTGCGTAGCGGGCTTCATTGCTGGCATCGGCCAGGCTTTTCCCGGACTCGGCCGCCAGGGCCTGGCCGATGAGCCCGGCGCGGGCTTCCAGGGCATCGGCCAAGGCCCGCAGATGCTCGGCACGCTGGATACTGGTGAGCTTGCCCCAGGTCTTCTGGGCGATGGCGGCGGCGTCGACGGCCTGGATCGCTTGCGCGGGGGTGGCGGCAGGCACGTGACCGACCAGGGTTTCGGTCGCCGGGTTGTACACCGCGATCGAGGCGGTGCCGGCGGAATCGATAAACTGGCCGTTAACAAAATTGCGCTGGGTGGGCATGTACTGGTTCTCGTACTTTTCTTATCGGAGATGCCAGCAGTCTTGTCATCCGGCGCGGGATGAACAAACGATTAATTCAGGTGCAGAACATTCGAAAAATGCAGGTTACCGCCAGACGTGTGGGAGCTGGCTTGCCGGCGATGAACGATCACGCGGTGCAGCGGAGGCAGCGCGGCGCCCGCATCGCCGGCAAGCCGGCTCCCACAAGGGTCGTGTCACGCCCTCAGATAACGGGCATCTGCGCCGCCGTCGACGGTTCCAGCTGTCGCCGCGCCAGTTCCAGCTCTTCCTGCAGCCACTGGTTGAACAGCTGTACCTGGGGGATCTGCGTCTGTTCCGGACGCGTCACCAGCCAGTAGGACTGGTGCCCGTCGACATGCACGTTGAGCACCTGGGTCAACTGCCCGCAGGCCAGTTCGCCGGTGACCATGTGCCAGTCGGCGATGGTGATGCCCAGGCCGTCGATCGCCGCATGGATCGCCAGGTCCAGCAGGTCGAACTCGTAGCCGCTGAGGGTATCGACGCCGCTGATCCGCGCCGCGTCCAGCCAGTGTTTCCAGGTCAGGTAGCGCTGGTCCTCCTTGGCCAGCACATGCAGCAGGGTCAGGCGATTGAGATCGATCTCCTGCCCGCCCATTTCCCGCGCATACAGGCTCGGCGAGCACACCGCGATATGCCGCTCGTGCATCAGCAGCGAGCTGTCCAGGCCATCCCATTCGCCGTCGCCGAAACGAATCGCGCAATCGAGGGTGCTGGTCTCGGCCAGGCTGTCCTGCAGGCGGGTGGTGATGCTCAGTTCCAGCCCCGGATGCTGCTGGCGCAGCCGCCCCAGGCGCGGCAGCAACCAGCGACTGGTGAAGGTCGGCGGCGCATTGATGCGCAGGCGGTTGGCGTGGTTCTTCTCCTGGATGCCGCGCACGGTCATCTCGATCTTGTCGAAGGACTGGTGCAAGGCGCGCAGCAGCACCCGACCGGCACTGGTCAGCTCCAGGTGGTGATGGCGCCGCTCCAGCAGGCTCTCGCCCAGTTGTTCTTCGAGCTGGCGGACCTGGCGGCTGACGGCACTCTGGGTAACGTTCAGCAGTTCGGCGGCACGGGTGAAACTGCCGGTGCTACCGGCCACCTCGAAGGCTTTGAGCGCATTGAGCGCGGGCATTTTGCGTTTCAAGAAAAGACACTCACGATGGGCCGGACTGCCATAAGCATGGCACGGGGCCAGGACGAGTAACATTCCTTTTTCGTCGATCGTCCTACAAAAATACCGAGTTTCCTGTGCACAAGACTCCAGCCCGCTCGCGACAAGGCCACCTCCGGCTACGGATCATCCGCGTGTCGGTTTCGACTGCAATCACGTCGCCCCGGGATAAATAGCAGGAGTATTTCGCACAGCGCCCATGAGTATTCAGCACTGGCTGTTTTCAACTTGTAAAAGGTACGCTGACCGGTAACTCGATACATAACAAGCGCACGCACTTGCACAGGGCGAGACTCGAACTTTCGCCCCATCCTGTTGCAATAACCCGACAATCAAACTCTTCTCGGATACCATGATGACAACCCATAAAAACACTCCGACAAGATCCCTCGCCCTGCTCGCCTTTATATTTACCGCGTGTAATGCCACCACCCATGGTTTCAGTATCTTTCTCTATTCGGCGTTATTACCGGAAATTCGCCAGCACTTCGCCCTGAACTACAGCCAGGCCGCGGCCATCGCCGCCCTGCTGCAACTTTTCTATATGGGCGCCTCGATTGCCAGCGGCCTGGCGGCCGCCTGGATCAGCCCGCGCAACATGGTGCGCCTGACCATGCTGCTCAGCCCCCTGCTGCTGGCATTGGCCGTGGCGACGCCGCGGGTGCTGCCCTTCGCCCTGTGCCTGGCACTGGTGTCGGCCTGCGCGGTGTCCAACTGGAATGCCATCGCCGCCCTGGCCGGCGAGCTGATCCCCGCCAGCCACCGCAGTCGGATCCTGGGCCTGGCCTCCTCCGGCGCGGCCTTTGCGATCTGCCTCAACGGGCTGCTGATCGCCCTGCTCCAGGGGATTTCCCTGCAACATTTCTGGCTGATCTGCGCCGGCCTGACACTATCGGTCACGGCCCTCACCTGCTGGGCCCTGGCTTCCACGCCTCCACCCGCGACGCCTCGCGCCGTTGCCACGCCGTCGTTCAGGCAGGTATTGCGACAGTGGCTGCGGCTGTGCCTGGAACAACCGGTCGCGGTGCATATCCTGCTGCTCAGCACCTTTATCGGCAGCACCAGCGGGCCGTTCCTGAACTTTCTCTCGGCTTTTGTCAGCGAACGCCTGGGCGCCGGCCCACAGACCACCGGTTCGCTCTGGACCCTGATCGGCGCTTGCGGGGCGCTGGGCGGGCTGCTGCTGGGCGCCCTCGCCGACCGCTGGGGAGTCTTGCGGGTCATGGCCTTCAGCATCGGCGCCTTCGGCCTGGCCATGCTCGCGCTGCTGCTGTACCCGATGCTGGCCCTGGCCTGGCTGGCCGCCGGCCTGTTCGCGCTGTTCTACTTCCCGGTCTGGGGCCTGATGGCCGCCTACCTCAGCGCCCGCCTGACACCGGTGCAAAGCCTGCAAGTGGTCAGCCTGAGCATGGTCGGTTATGGCCTGGGCAGCGCCAGCGCCAATGCCATCAACGGCCTGCTGTTGCAGGCCAGCGGCTCGTTCGCCGCGATCCATGCCTGGATCGCCGCCTGGACGCTTGCCAGCCTACTGTTGCTATACGCCATGGCTCGCCATCAGCGACGCGGCGCGCCCCTCGCCGAAGCGCTCTGAACGTCCCAACTGGCGACAGAGAATCGCCACCAGGGCGTCCAGTTCCGGGTCCTGGCGATCCGCCGCCCGCCAGAGCATCAAGCGCGCCGGTTCGATGGGCGGAAAGCCATCCCGCTCATCCAGCACCCGCCAACCTGGCGGAACCAGCCGCCGCGCCGTCACCCCGACCATCCCGCCACCGTCGATGGCGACGCCGATGCCCCGCGGACTCTGGCTGGTGTAGACCACATGCCAGGGCCGCCCGGCTTCGGCCAGGGCATCGATGGCATTGGCCCGAAAGGCACACCCCTCGGCATAGACCGCCAGCGGCACCGACTCGTCGCGACCCGGCACCCAGCCCTCGCGGGTCACCCACGCCAGCGGCTCGTCGCAGAGGAACTCCCCCGGTTGCAGGTGGGCATGCTGCACACCCAGCACCAGGTCCAGCTCGCCACGTTGCAGACGGGCAACCAGGGCCACGGACATTTCGCAGCAGATATCCGGGCGGATCTTCGGGAAGTGCTCGCGAAAATCCCGCAACACCCCGGCCAGGCAGTACTGCGCATAGTCCTCCGGCAGGCCGACATGAATGCAGCCGCCCTCGCCCGGCAGATGCGCGGCATTGATCGCCTCGTTGTGCAGTTTGAGGATGCGCCGCGCATAAATCAGGAAGGTCTCGCCGCTGGGGGTCAGGCTGACGCTGCGACTGGTGCGATAGACCAGCGGCGTGCCCACCACTTCCTCCAGGCGCTGCAGGCTCTGGCTGACCGTCGACTGGGTCTTGTGCAGGCGTTCGGCCGCCGCTGAAAAGCCCTTGCACTCGATAATCGCGACAAAGACCTTGAGCAGGGTTCCGTCCAGATGACCTGACATAACTATCGCGCCTGCCGATGGATTCGATCGGAACTGATCATTTCTATTACTCCCGTATTTAAGCAACTATCAATTCAACGCCGGAACAACCTGGAACTTGCGATGGCGAGCGATTCTTTACTTGATCAGTCTTCACTTAATAAACGGAGCGCGACATGAGCCTTCAACTTGCCGATGCCGAAGTCGGTGATATCAGCGATATCGTCAACACCGAACTGTATCCCATACATGATTCGGGCCATGTTCAATTACAGGCCCTGATCGAACACGCCCGGGCCGAACTGGCCATCGACGGTTGCTGCCTGCTGAAGAACTTCCTGCGTCCCGAAGTGCTGGAACAGGCCCGCAGCGAGGGCCAGGCGCTGTCGGACAAGACTTTTTATTCAGTGCGCAAGGTCAATGCCTACTTCACCGAGGACGACCCGTCGCTGCCTGAAGATGATCCGCGCCGCACCTTCATGGAGCGCACCAGCGGTTTCGTGACCCGCGACATGATCGCCCCGGACGCGATCATCCACCGGCTCTACGTATCGCCGATGATGAAACGGTTCATCGGTGCCTGTCTCGACGAACCGGAGATTTTCGAATACGCCGACCCGTTCGCCGGCCTGGTGATCAACGTCATGCCGAACGGCACCGAACAGCCCTGGCACTTCGACACCAACGAATTCATCGTCAGCATGATGACCCAGAAACCCGAGGCCGGCGGCCTGTTCGAGTACGCGCCGATGATCCGCTCGCGTTCGGCGGAAAACCTCGGGGCCGTGGGCAAGGTGGTACGTGGCGAGGACCGCAGCCGGGTGCAGGAACTCGAACTCAATCCCGGCGACCTGCAGATCTTCAAGGGACGCTTTTCGGTCCACCGCGTGACCCGCGTCGAAGGCGCCATCGAGCGCAACACGGCGATCTTCGCCTACTCGGAAAAGCCCGGGATCATCGGCCGCGCCCAGCGCACCAAGCAACTCTATGGACGTCTGTCCGAAGCCCACCTGCAAGCCGAACGCAACCTGGTGCGCAGCGATCAGTTGCTCGACTGAATACACGCAACCCTTGCAGGAGCTGGCTTGCCAGCGATGAGGCCAGTGAGTCTTGCATCGCCTGATCGGACGCCATCGCCAGCAAGCCGGCCCCTACAGATCCTGCACGCCCAACCCATACGACTGCCCATAAGAACGTCACCCATCACCGACCGGTATCAGCGAGGAACACCCCATGAGTCTTTCCGGCCCCAACCGCAACCCCGCCGACTGCGAACCCACCGCGGCGGAGATCCAGCAGATCCAACTGGACCGCCTGCAGCGAGTGCGCAACGAACTGAAGAAACGCGACTACGCCGCCTGCGTGCTGTTCGACCCGACCCACATGCGCTACGCCACCGGCTCGCGCAACATGCAGGTGTACTCGGCGCGCAACCCGGCGCGCTATGCCTTCATCCCGGCGGAAGGTCCGGTGGTGGTGTTCGAGTTCGGCGGCTGCCTGCACCTGGCGCAGCAACTCAATACCGTCGACGAAGTACGCCCGGCCAAGGCCATCTCCTATTACTTCTGCGACAGCTTCCTGGGCAATGTCACCGCGGACTGGGCCGCTGAAATCGACGACCTGGTGAAAAAATGCGGCGGCGGCAAGCGCATCGCCATCGAAAGTGCCACCTCCGCGGCGGCCTTCGAACTGCAACGCCTCGGCTACCAGGTGTTCGATGCCCAGGAGCCGCTGGAACGCGCCCGCTGCATCAAGGTGCCGAACGAGCTGAAGATGATCCGTGCCAGCCTGCGGGCGACCGAGGCCGGGGTGCGGCTGATGGAAAGCAAGCTGCGTCCCGGCATCAGCGAGAATGAACTCTGGTCGCACCTGCACCAGCATGTGATCGCCACTGACGGCGACTATGTGGAAACCCGCCTGTTGTCCTCCGGCCCGCGCACCAATCCCTGGTTCCAGGAGTGCAGTACCCGGCCCATCGAAGCCGGTGACCTGGTGGCCCTGGACACCGATGTGGTGGGCCGCTTCGGCTACTACGCCGACTTCTCGCGGACCTTTCTCTGCGGCGACCAGGCGGCGACGCCCAGGCAACGGGAACTGTACAAGCTGGCCTACGAACAGGTGCAGACCAATATGGAAATGCTCAAGGCCGGACGCAGTTTCAAGGAGTACGCCGAACGGGCCTGGAAGATCCCCGAAAACTACAAGGCCAACCGTTATTTTGCCCTGGTGCACGGGGTTGGCATGACCGGTGAATACCCTTACGTGGTGCATCGCGAGGACATCGATTCGCTGGGCTACGACGGCGTGTTCGAGGCCGGCATGACCATCTGCGTGGAAAGCTACATCGGTCACGATGCCGGTGGCGAAGGGGTCAAGCTCGAGGAGCAGATCTACATCCACGAGAACGGTATCGAGCTGCTCTCGGACTATCCGTTCGATCCGCGCCTGATGCCGGCTTGAACCCTTGGTGATACCGCCATACCCCTGTAGGAGCCGGCTTGCCGGCGATGCGGACCCCGCGGAGTATCAATTGCACCGCGTTATCGTTCATCGCCAGCAAGCCGGCTCCTACAGAGTGACCGGGTTGGCCCTGGGCCCACCTGGATAATCGATCGGGAGCGTGTCTGGACCGGGGAGCAATCAGTAATATGCGTTTTAGGAATCATCCTGCGCTGAATTTATCGTTTGTTCATCCCGGGCCAGATGACAAAACTGCGGGCATCTCAAATAAAAACAACATGAGAGCCGCGCCATGTCCTACCTCACGTCCTGCCTCCTGATTCCTTTGCGCTTTGTTCTGCTGCCGTCGTTTTGTCTGTCCGGTCACGGATTCGATCCTGACCGCCAGCGCTGACCGCCCCGCCATTCCCGCAGTCAGCCCTACACGCACCAACGCCCAAGTATTCGGAGAGGCTCATGAAAGATTTGCAGACCCTGGACGGCTCCGCGCCGCATCCAGCCGTGGAAGACCTGTGCACCCAAGCCAAGGGCGGCCAGATCAGCCGCCGGCAATTTCTCCACACCGCGACCCTGCTGGGTATCACCGCCGCCAGCGCCGGCAGCTTCCTCGGCCCGGTACTCTTCGGCGAGTCGGCCCAGGCCGCCGAAACCCCGGCACCACGCCAGGGTGGCAGCCTGCGCTTCGCCTGTGCCATCCAGGAAATCCAGGACCCGATGCTGATCACCTGGATCGAAGCCTCGAACCTGATGCGCAACAGCCTGGAATACCTGACCTGGGTCGATGCCGAAAACATCACCCATCCGTACCTGGCCGAAAGCTGGAAACCTTCGGACGATCTCAGGGAGTGGACCTTCAACCTGCGCCAGGACGTGAAGTGGAGCAACGGCGACGACTTCAACAGCGACGACGTCGAGCACAACTTCAAGCGCTGGACCGCCGCCGACTCCAAGTCGGTCAACCGCACCGCCTTCCAGGACATCAGTGCCTTCGAAAAACTCGGTCCCCACCAGTTCAAGCTGGTGCTCAAGCGGCCGATCCTGGCGATCCCGGAAATGCTCAACGCCTTCACCTGTTCCATCGTCCACCGCAGCTTCAAGGCGGGTGACGACTGGTCGAAGAACCCGCTGGGCACCGGTCCGTTCAAGCTCGCCTCGTTCGCCGTGAACAAGCAGGCGACCTTTGCCAGGCGCACCGACTACTGGGGCAAGCCGGCCTACCTCGACGAGCTGCGCTATATCGACATGGGCACCGATGTCTCGACCCAGCTCGCCGCCCTCCAGGCCGGCCAGGTCGACGTCCTGTACCGCGTCACCGTCGCCGAACTGGACCTGGCCAAGCGCCTGCCGAATGCCCGGCTGCTCACCTGCAAGTCGGCGCAGACCGTGGTGATGCGCATGGCCGTGGACCAGAAGCCGTTCGACGACCTGCGCATCCGCAAGGCCGTGGCCCTCTGCGCCGACAATGCGCAGATGCTCAAGATCGCTTATCGCGGCATGGGCACCCTGGGCGAGGACCATCACGTCGCCCCGTCCCACCCGGAATACTTCCCGCTGCCCAAGCGCGCCCGTGACGTGGCCAAGGCCAAGGCGTTGCTGGCCGAGGCCGGGCACCCCAACGGCATCGACATCGACCTGATCGTCGGCAACACCCAGGGCCGCTACGAGCAGGACACCGCGCAGATCCTCCAGCAGAACTGCCTGGAAGCCGGCATCCGCATCAACCTCAAGGTGATTCCCGCCACCCAGTACTGGCCGATCTGGGACAAGGCCGCCTTCAGCCTCACCTACTGGGCCCACCGCCCACTGGGCGTGATGTCCCTCGAACTGGCGTACCGCAGCGGCGCGGCGTGGAACGAAAGCCATTACGCCGACCCGGCCTTCGACGCGGCGCTGGACCAGGCCATGGGCATCGTCGATCCGAAACAGCGGGCGGTGGCGATGCAGAGCGTGGAGCAGATCCTCCAGGACGCCTGCGTCATCGTCCAGCCGTTCTGGGCCGACAAGTTCACCGCGACCTCGCAGAAGGTCCAGGGCTTCCTGGTGCATCCGTCGGACTTCTATCCGATGAACGAGACCTGGCTCAGCGCCTGATCCGACCTTTGAACAATGAGCTCGCCCACCGCGGTGCGGCGAGCCGCTCACTTCATTAGCCGGAGCATGCAAACATGGCTGATTTCCTGTGGCGCAAGCTACTGGCCCTGGCAGCAACCCTGCTGTCGGTGTCACTGATTGTCTTTTTCGCGCTGGAGCTGAATATCGAGGACGTCGCCATCAACGTCCTCGGCCCCTACTCCGCCGCCGACCAACGAGCCGCCTGGCTCACCGAACATGGTTATGACCAGCCGTTCCTGTGGCGCTACCTGGTCTGGCTGAAGGACTTCGTCACCGGTCACTGGGGCACCTCGGTGCACTTTCACGCGCCCGTGGTCGACCTGTTGCTGCCCAACCTCGGCCAGACCCTGATGCTCGCCGGACTGGCGCTGCTGATCATGGTCCCGGTGGCGTTGACGCTCGGCGTGCTGGCGGGGATTCGCCAGGGTTCGGCGATGGACCGGCTGGTGTCGTTCCTGTCGATCGTCACCACCTCGATCCCGGACTTCGCCAGCGCGGTGTTCGTCTCGGCGATCTTTGTGTTCTGGCTCAACTGGCTGCCGGGCGTGAGCAGCATGGAAGATGGCTTCAGCGCCCTGCAACTGGCGATGCCGCTGATGGTGCTGTGCCTGTTCGGGGTCGGCTACCTGGCGCGGATCACCCGCGCCTCGATGGTCGAGGTGATGCAGGCGCCGTATATCCGCACCGCCCGGCTCAAGGGCGCGTCGACCCGGCGCATCGTCCTGCGCCATGCCCTGCGCAATGTGCTGATCGCGCCCATCACGGTGATCATGCTGTACATCCCGTGGCTGCTGTCGAACGTCATCGTGGTCGAGGTGTTCTTCGCCTACAAGGGCTTCGGCTCGCTGCTCTACACCGCGTCGCTGAACCACGACGTCTACCTGATCGAAGCCTGCGCGATGATCAGCGCGCTGGTGGTCGGCGCGACCAAGATCTTCTCGGACCTGGCCTACACCTGGCTCAACCCGCGCATCACCTTGCGCAGCCTTGGCGGGAGTGCCCAATGAACCTGTTGAATGCTTTCAAGAGCCCGCTCGCGGCCCTCGGCCTGTTCCTGGTCGGCGGCTGGGTGCTGCTGGCGATCTTCGCGCCCTGGCTGGCGCCCCATGATCCGCTGGAGAGCTTTACCCCGCTGCTGACGCCGTTCAGCGACGACACCGGCGGCCAGACCTTCCTGCTCGGCACCGATGTGCTGGGTCGGGATATCCTCTCGCGGCTGATCTGGGGCACCCGCACGGTGCTGCTGTGGTCGACCCTGGCGACGCTCACCGCGTTCGCCGTCGGTATCGCCATGGGCCTGTGCGCCGGCTACTTCAACGGCTGGGTCGACGCGGTGCTGTCCTATGTCGCCGACACCGTGCTGTCGTTCCCGGTGCTGGTGCTGTACATCGTGATCATCATCGCCCTCGGCGCCTCGGCGCTGAACATCCTTATCGCGGTGACCTTCACCAGCGCCCCGGCGATCTTCCGGATCATGCGCGCCCTGACCATCGACCTGCGCTCGCGGGACTACGTGCTCAGCGCCATCACCCAGGGCGAAGGCGCGCTGCGGATCATGACCGTGGAGATCCTGCCCAACTGCGGCGGCCCGCTGATCGTCGATTTCTGCCTGCGCATCGGCTACACCGCGATCATGATCGGCGCCCTCGGTTTCCTCGGCCTCGGCCTGCCGCCGCCGACTCCGGACTGGGGCGGCATGATCAACGAAGGCCGCAGCATGGCCATCGCGTTCCCCCACCTGGTGATCTTCCCGTGCATTGCCATCTCCACCCTGATGCTGGGCCTGAGCCTGCTGGCGGACGGCCTGGACGAACACGCCCAGAAAGGCACAAGGAGTTGAGCATGAGCAATCCCCCCGTACTGCGTATCGAAGGCCTGTCCATCGAGTTGCCCCCCGGCGCCGACCGCAGCCATGCGGTGCAGCAGATCGACCTGGAAGTGCGCAAGGGCGAAATCCTCTGCGTGATCGGCGAGTCCGGCTCGGGCAAGTCGGTGCTCTCCGGTGCGATCATGGGCGACTACGCCAAGGGCCTGCGCCACAGCGAGGGCCGTATCGATTTCCTCGGCGACGATATCTGCCGCATGGACGAAGCACGCCTGCGCACCCTGCGCGGCAACCGTATCGCGATGATTTTCCAGGAGCCCATGGCGGCGCTCAATCCGGCAATCCGCATCGGCGACCAGGTGCAGGAGATCTTCGAGATCCATGCCCCGCACATGCCGTTGCCAGAACGCCGCGAGCGCATGCTCGCGCTGCTCGAATCGACCCACCTGCCGGAACCGCCGCGCATCGCCGACAGCTATCCCCATCAGCTCTCCGGCGGCCAGTGCCAGCGGGTGGTGATCGCCATGGCGCTGGCGATGAACCCCGACCTGTTGATCGCCGACGAGCCGACCACGGCCCTCGACGTGACCACCCAGGCCCAGGTGCTGAAGCTGATCCGCGAGCTGCGCGGACGTGGCCAGCACGGCATCCTGTTCATCACCCACGACTTCGGCGTGGTGGCGGAAATCGCCGACCGCATCGCCGTGATGGAAGGTGGCCGGTTGGTGGAGATCGGTGAGCGCGAGCAGGTTCTGCAGGCGCCCCGCCACCCTTACACACGCAAGCTGATCGCCGCGGTCCCGGCGCTCGATCCGGAATTGCACGTGCCCTGCGCCGACGGTGAAATGGCCCTGCGCATCGAACACCTGAACAAGACCTACAACGTCGACGGACGTCGCGTCCAGGCCCTCAAGGATGTCTCGCTGCAACTGCCCCGGGGCAAGACCCTGGCCATCGTCGGCGAGTCCGGCTCGGGCAAGAGCACCCTGGTCAAGGCCGCCATCCGCCTGGTGGACAGCGACAGCGGGCATGTCTGGCTCGGTGACAGCGACTTCCTCGCGCTCAAGGGCGCGACGCTGACACGAAGCCGGCGACAGATCCAGATGATCTTCCAGGATCCCTACGGCTCGCTCAACCCGCGCCACCGGGTCGGCGACATCATTGCCCGTGCGGCCCAGTTGCGCGGCCTCTCGGCCAGGGATGCCTGGACCGAGGCCGGCGACCTGCTGGAGCAGGTCGGGCTCAAGCGCGATGCCCTCAAACGCAAGCCCCGGCAGTTCTCCGGCGGCCAGCGCCAGCGCATCGGCATTGCCCGTGCCCTGGCCATGCGCCCGCAGGTACTGATCGCCGATGAAAGCGTCTCGGCCCTCGACGTCTCGGTGCAGAAACAGGTGCTGGAGTTACTCGCAGAACTGCAGCAGCGACTGAACCTGAGCATCCTGTTCATCACCCATGACCTGCGCGTGGCGGCGCAGATCAGCGACCACATCGCGGTGATGCGCCAGGGCGAGGTCGTCGAGTACGGCACTGCCGAGCAAGTGTTGTTGCAGCCTCGGCATGCCTACACCCAGACCCTGCTCGCGGCCGCCCCCGGAGCGTCGGTGCGACCGCCGCCGCTGGCCGGACCGGCGCCCGGGCTGAGCGTCGTCAACCACTAGGAAAAAGGCTTTCCACCCCTTTCATCCAGACCGCGGTCCTCGCCGCGGCCGGGATGGCTGTTGCCAACGATAAACCAAAAAAACCTAGATCCACGGAGCAAACATGCACATCACTTCGAAACGGGCCTTGCGCTCGCTCACCCTGATACCGCTGTTGGGCACCCTCGCCGCCCCGGCGTTCGCGGTGCAGGTCACCGACAACCTGGACCTCGGCGGCGCGATCCGCGCCCGCTGGGACTACGACCCGGATCGCGATATCCAGACCTTCAACTTCGACACGGCGTTCCTCACCGCCAAGTACAACTCCGATACCTGGATCGCCGCGGCGAAGTACCGTTTCTACGGCAAGTACTACCCCTACAAGTACACCGATCGGATCGGTGCGGTGCAGTTCGCCGAAACGGCCTGGGTCGGCTACAAGTTCAACCCGGACCAGCAGGTCCAGGTCGGCCTGAACCAGGTGCCGTTCGGTCTGCAACCCTACTTCGGCAGCACCTTCTACGAGACCCTGGGCAACGTGGTCGGCCTGGAGGACGTCGAGCAGGTGGGCGCCAAGTACATCCAGCAATACGGTGACTGGAACATCCAGGCCGGCTATTACCTGCGCCCGGCGCTGCAGGGGCGCGGTACCAGCAACGGCGAAACCTACTCCACCGTGGTCTCCAAGGCCGACGGTTATGTCGCCGATGGCAGCGACAACCAGGAGCACAATACCGTCGTGCTGCGGGTGGCCAAGTCACTGCAACTGGGTGACTGGAAATCCGAAGTGGGCCTCTCCGGCCTGACCTCGACCCTGGAAAACCGCGACACCAACGAAGATGGCCGGCGCAATGCCGTGGCCGTGCACTACATCGGCAAGAACGGGCCGTGGGGCGTGCAACTGCAGGCCGCCCGCCAGCAGATGTCGCCACGCAATCCCGGCACCAACGAGGTGGTGACCTTCGGCGGCTACGACGGCACGTTCAACGTCGCCAGTCGCGGCAACCTCTACGTCGCCGACCTGAGCTACGACGTCGATGGCAAGTACCTGTTCGACCAGATCAGCGGCATCAAGCTGTACGCCAACTACAGCGCCTTCGACAAATCCAACGAGGACTTCAAGACGTCACAGCGGCTGATCCTCGGTACTTCGTTCTCGGTGAGCAAACTGTGGATCGCCACCGAATGGCTGATCGGCAAGAACGACCCGTACATCGGCGGCAGCAGCTACACCCAGAGCCTGGGTGCCGGCGGCAGCAACCAGCTGGAAAACCAGCTGTACATGAACATCGGCTACTACTTCTGACGCCGTCACCTGTGGGAGGGGGCTTGCCCCCGAAGCTTCTGGCGGCTTCCAGGACCTCCTGGCGGGCAAGCCTGCCTACAGGGGATGGCTACTGAGCTGCACGTGTTCCCGTTCGTTGCGCGTCTTTGCGTGGGTTCGGCCTGGTCCGCCGGCCCACGTTTTTTTCTCCCTCCCCCGGCGATTATTTCGCCCTCGCGCTCATGCGGCGCTTGCATCGGCTCGCCGCTGATAGTCAGATATCCCCTACAGAAAAACCGCTTCACGAAAACAACAATAAGCCGACTCCAGACCTGTTCCAGACAGGCGCACGAGGGTCGGTCCGGAGTATGACTTTCATGCGTCAACTGCCCTCGCTGAACATGCTGCGCGTGTTCGAGGAAGTCGCCCGTCATCGCAGCTTCAGCCAGGCCGCCGCTTCGCTGAACGTGACCCAGGGCGCCGTCAGCCGCCAGATCAAGCAACTGGAGGATTACCTCGGCGTGGCGCTGTTCGTGCGCGGGCCCCGGGGCCTGTCGCTGACCGAAGCGGGCAGCGCCCTGTCGCCACACCTGGGGGATGCCTTCGACCATATCGAACGTGCCCTGGAAGCGGTGCGGGTGCCGAACCTGCGCCAGCGCCTGCGCATCCTCGCTCCGCCGACCTGGGCCACGCGCTGGCTCTCCGCGCATTTGCGGGCGTTCTGCCAGCGCTATCCGGATATCAGCCTGAGCGTGACCAACCAGGCCGACCGCGACAGCCAGGCCGAGGTCGACTGCCATATCCGTTTCGGCCTCGAGGCCGCGCCCCATTGCCGCAGTCAGTTGCTGGTGATGGAACGGCACATCGCGGTGGCCAGTCCGGAGCTATTCGAGGACGGCCAGGCGCCGGACCTGCGACGCTTGGCGTTGCTGCATATCCTGCACGACGGCAAGCGGCTCAAGGTCTGGGAGAACTGGCTGGCGGCCATGGGCCGTGACGATGTCGATGCGCGGCAGGGGCTGGAATTCAGCACCCTGGACCAGGTGATCAATACCGCGCTGGCCGGCGGCGGGCTGGCGGTGATCGACCGGCAGATGATCGAGAAGGAACTGGCCAATGGCAGCCTGCTGCCGATCACCCCTGTGGAGGTGATCGGACCTTATGGCTACTGGCTGGATGTGGCGAATGACAAGCAGGGCTTATCCAAGGTGCGGCTGTTCACCGAATGGCTGAGCCTGGTGAGCAATCCCTGACTCAAGGCTATGTCTCGGTGGAAGGCAAAACGGTAGGAGCCGGCTTGCTGGCGATGAGGCCCGTGAGCCTTGCGTCAACTTATCGACCGCCATCGCCAGCAAGCCGGCTCCCACAAGTGGTGCTGTGTTTTCCGTATCGGGGCTCGCCTGCCCTGAAGGTCAGAGACCGCCCATCAGCAGGTATTTGATCTCCAGGTAGTCGTCCAGGCCGTAGCGCGAGCCTTCACGTCCCAGGCCCGATTCCTTGATGCCGCCAAACGGCGCGACTTCGGTGGAGATGATCCCTTCGTTGATCCCCACCATCCCGGCTTCCAGTCCTTCGGACATGCGCCAGACCCGGCCGATATCGCGGCTGTAGAAATAGGCCGAGAGCCCGAACGGCGTGTCGTTGGCGCGGCGCAGCACTTCATCCTCGTCCTTGAAGCGGAAGCACGCGGCCACCGGGCCGAAGGTTTCCTCCCGGGCGATCAGCATGCCGTCGCTGGCCTCGGTGAGGATGGTCGGCTCGAAGAAGGTTCCGCCCAGGGCGTGGCGACGACCGCCGCACAGCAGCCTGGCGCCCTTCTCCAACGCATCGCCGACATGCTGTTCGACCTTGTCCAGCGCGGCGTTGTTGATCAGCGGGCCCTGCTCGGTCTCGCCGTCCAGGGCGCTGCCGACGCGCATGGCCTTGACCGCTTCGGCCAGCTTGACGGTGAAGGCGTCATACACGCCGTCCTGGATAAAGAAGCGGTTGACGCAGACACAGGTCTGCCCGGTGTTGCGGAATTTCGAGGCCATCGCGCCCTTTACCGCGGCGTCCAGGTCGGCGTCGTCGAAGACGATGAAGGGGGCGTTGCCGCCCAGCTCCAGCGAAACCTTTTTCAAGGTGTCGGCGGCCTGGCGCATCAGCAGCTTGCCGGTGCGGGTCGAACCGGTGAACGACAGCTTGCGCACCACCGATGACGCCTGCAGCGCACCGCCGATGGCGACCGCATCGCCGGAAACGATGTTGAACACGCCCGCCGGAATCCCCGCCTGCTCGGCCAGTACCGCCAGGGCGAAGGCCGACAGCGGCGTCTCTTCCGAAGGCTTGAGGATCATCGTGCAACCGGCGGCCAGGGCCGGGCCGACCTTGCGGGTGACCATCGCCAGGGGGAAGTTCCACGGCGTGATGGCCGCCACCACGCCAATGGCTTCCTTGGTGACGATGATCCGCGCGTCGGCCTTGTGGCTGGGAATCACATCGCCGTAGGCGCGTTTGGCTTCCTCGCCGAACCACTCGAGGAAACTCGCGGCATAGACCACTTCGCCCATGGCTTCGGCCAGCGGCTTGCCCTGTTCGCGGCTGAGCAGCGTGGCGAGCTCGCGCTGGTTGCCCAGCATCAACTCGCTCCAGCGCTTGAGGCGTAAGCTGCGCTCCTTGGCGGTCAGCTTGCGCCAGGCCGGCAAGGCGCGCTCGGCGGCGGCGATGGCGAGGTCGGTTTCCTCGGCCCCGGCACGCTGCACCTGGGCGATCAGTTCGCCATTGGCCGGGTTGAGCACCGGGTAGCCCGGGCCGCCGCTGGACCATTGGCCATCGATGTAGTTGCCGGTACGGATCAGCTCGCTCATGCCACGGCCTCGGTCAGGGTGAAGGCTTCCTGGGCCGGACGGGCCGAGCGCAGGATACGTTTGCCGGCGGTGTAGTCGTTGATCACATCGCACGGGGTGTAGTTGCGTTCCAGCTCATACAGCTCGTCGGCATCCAGCCGGGTGTCCAGGGCCGCCAGGGCACTGTCGAACTGTTCGGTGGTGTCGGCGCCCACCAGCATGCAATCCACGCCGGGGTGACTGGCGACCCAGGCCTGGGCGATCTGTGCGTTGGAAACCCCGCGACGGCGGGCCACGCGCTGCACCGAATGAGCGATCTCGAACGAGGCTTCGTCGCTGTACATCTGCTGGGTGAAGAAGTCGGTCTGGTTGCGGGTCGACTGTGCATCACCGGTCAGCAGGCCGCGGGCCAGCGGGCTGAACACCGACACGCCGAGGCCCTGGTCGCGGCAGAACGGAATCATCTCGCGCTCTTCTTCACGGTAGGCGCAGTTCAGTTGCAGTTGCATGTTGATCGGCTTGACCCAGCCATTGCGTTCGCAGGCCATGAGGATCTTCGCCAGTTGCCCGGTGAGCATGGTCGAGACGCCGATATAGCGCGCCTTGCCGGAACGCACGATATCGTTCATGGCGCTCATGGTTTCCTCGACCGGGGTGTTGACGTCGAAGTAATGCAGCATGAAGACGTCGACATAGTCCATGTCCAGGCGCTTGAGCGAGGCGTCGATGCTGTCCATGATGTGCTTGCGCGAATGGCCGCTGGCGTTGATGCCACTGCGGGTGCCGTAGCCGACCTTGGTGGTCACCACGATGTCTTCGCGACGGGTCAGGCGCTTGAGGATGCGCCCGACCACTTCCTCGCCGACACCGGCCGAATAGAAGTCGGCCAGGTCGATGAAGTTCACCCCGTTGTCCAGCGCATGCTTGACGATCGGCTCGCTTTTCTTCTCGTCGAAGATCCACGGTTTCCAGTCCGGCGTCCCCATGTTCATGGTGCCGAGGCAGAGCTTGGAGACTTGCAGGCCGGAGTTGCCCAGACGAATGTATTGCATGGCGCGGACCTCAGGCTTTCGGGGTGTAGAAAGGGTTGGCGACGTGGTTGACCACATCGGCGAGCTGGGCACGTACCGGCAGGCCGTTCAGGGCGGCGCGGATCGCGGTGCGGCAGGCGTTGTAGTTGTTCAGGTAGACCGCGTCGAGGTCATCGCAGGACGGGTTGACCCAGTTGGCGGTGACGATCGCCCATTCGTCCTCGGCTTCGGCCGGCAGGGTGCCGTCGAGCAGCGCCTCGAGCACGGCCTTGGCGATCCCGGCCTGGGATGCGCCCCAGGTGGCGTTGCCGTGGAAGTCGCTGCCGATGGCGGCCTTGTTGACATAGAGGGTCATCGGCTTGACCGGGATATTCGGCTGGGCGATCACCATGAACGGGCAGTGACCCTGGCTCGGCGATGCCAGGCTGTTGGCGAACGCCTGGCCGGCCGGACCGTTGCGCGGGCCGATCAGGATATTGATATGGGCGGCGTTCACGCCGGGGCCTTCGAAACCCTCACCGATGTACAGGTCTTGTTCTTTGATGGTCATGTGCAAACGCTCTTTGTTGTTTTGAGTGAGCTGGTGTTTGCGCTTTTTTATCACCGGGATTCGAGGGGGCTGTAACCATTAAAAGTCATGGAGGCATGAGGTTTTGTCATGGCCCTGGCCTTCATCTGGCTGATCGCCATGTTCAGCAGCAGCTTCCTCGCCGGCCTGGGCGGGCTGATCGGCGGCACGCTGGTGTGGTGCATCATTTCCGGCTTCTGGTTCGTCCAGTCGGCGACCTATGAAGAGCTGCGCAAGCTGAACGCGAAAAGCAACTGACACCCAGTCAGGCGTAGTACCCGCGGCCTCTTCGGAGGCCGCGTTCGTTTCACTGTCGTGATCACACAAACTCAGGTGTTCTGCTCATCAATCCACTTGGTGACCTTGGGCGGCTGGTAGGCATGGATCGCCGCCAGCAGTGCCGGCACATCCGGGGCGGTGATCAGCATGTCGCGGTGCACCGGCTTGACGAACTGCTCCTCGACGATGTGATCGAGAAAGCCCGCCAGCCCGCTGTAGAAACCTTCGATATCCAGCAGAGCACAAGGCTTGTCGTGATACCCCAGCTGTGCCCAGGTCCAGACTTCGAACAGTTCTTCCAGGGTGCCGAGGCCGCCCGGCAACGCGATGAAGCCGTCGGACAGCTCGGCCATCAGTGCCTTGCGCTCGTGCATCGAACCGACGATATGCAGCTGGCTCAAGCCTTCGTGGGCGATTTCCTTGTCGGCCAGGGCATGGGGAATCACGCCGATGACCTCGCCGCCCCGGGCCAGCGCCGCATCCGCCGCCGCCCCCATCAGGCCGACCGCGGCGCCACCGTAGACCAGGCCGATGCCGGCAGCCGCCAGCGCGTCGCCCAACTGTCGCGCGGCCTCGATATAGCCGGGCCGACGCCCCGCGCTGGAACCGGAAAAGATGCACAACCGCATGCTCGTTACCTCTGGAAAACTGAAACCGTGAAAGGAATACCCGCGCCCGCGCCACATACGCTACGATGCGTAGCGAATCCTAGCACTCTCCCGGGAAGCTTTGAAGATGAAATCCGGATTGACTGACGCCCCCCTAGCCAGGGAACCCGCCCTACCCGCCGCCGGCCGTCCGCGTAGCAGCGACGCCACCGAAGCCGTGCGCAAGGCGGCGTTGGCGCTGGCCCACGAGGGCGGTATCGCCCAGGCCACCATCGAGCGGATCGCGCAGCGCAGCGGCGTGGCCAAGACCACCATCTATCGACGCTGGCCGAGCGCCGGCGCGGTTCTGATGGACGCCTTCCTGGCGGAGATCTCGCCCTTTATCGCCTATGTCGAGGAGCCGACGATCAGCGCCACTTTTCGCCGTGCCGTGGTGGAACTGATCCAGGCACTTGAAGGTTCGCGCGGTCGACTGCTGCGCCACCTGCTGGCGGCCGCGCAACTGGATGAGCAGTTGCGGCGGGCGTTCTGGGAAAACTGGATCGAGCCCCGCCGCGTCCAGGGCCAGGCCCTGTTGATCCGTGCCCGGGAACGCGGCGAGCTGGAGCCGGGGATCAACCTGGAGGTGCTGATGGATATGCTGTTCGGCGCGGTGTACTACCGTCTGATGATTCCGTACGCAGCCCTGGACGCCGCGTTTGCCGACCAACTGATCGAACAGGTCTTTGCCAATACCGCCCGTCGTTGTTCACCGACAAGCGTCGAAATCGACCTACCCTGAACACCTGGTCCACCCAAACGGTCATACTCCTCGGCAAGCTGTGTCCTGATACCATCCGCTCAGCTATTTCCTGCATGGGGTCATTATGGAAGTTTCCGGAAGCCGGACGTTCGAGGAACTGGTCGAACGAGAAGCGCATTATCGAACCATGTTCGAAGCTGTCGACACGGGCTTCTGCACCATCGAAATGAAATTCGACGCCGCCGGCAAGGCGGTGGACTACCGCTTTATCGACATGAATCCGGCGTTCGAGCGCGAGACCGGGCTGATCGGCGTCCAGGGCCGCTGGATCCGAGACCTGGTCCCCGGCCATGAACAGCACTGGTTCGATATCTACGGCGAGGTCGCCCTGACCGGTGTGCCGCAGCGCTTCGAGAACCAGGCCCAGGGGCTGGGACGCTGGTATGCCGTGCACGCGGTCCGCGTCGGTAACCTTGGCGAACACAAGGTCGCGGTATTCTTCAACGACATTACCGAACGACGCCAGGCGGAAATCGCGCTCAAGCAATTGAACACCTCGCTGGAACAGGAGGTCGCCTCGCGTACCGATGATCGCAACCAGCTCTGGACCCTGTCCTCCGACATCATGCTGCGCTGCAGCTTCGAGGGCCGGATCATCGCCATCAACCCCGCCTGGACCGACACCCTGGGCTGGATCGAAACCGAGCTGCTCGGCAGCTCGCTGTACGACCTGATCCATCCGGATGACCTGGAGCGCACCCTCGAAGGTGTCCGCCAGTCCGCTTCGGGGCACAACCTGCTGCGTTTCGAAAACCGCTTCCGCTGCAAGGACGGCGGATATCGCTGGATCAACTGGTCCTCCAGCCCGTCCGACCAGGTCATCAATGCCGTGGGCCGCGACTGCACCCTCGACAAGGAACAGGCCCTCGCCCTGGCCAAGGCCGAGGCGCAACTGCGCCAGAGCCAGAAGATGGAGGCCGTGGGGCAACTGACCGGCGGCCTGGCCCATGACTTCAACAACCTGCTGACCGGTATCAGCGGCAGCCTGGAAATGCTCCAGACCCGGATCGACCAGGGCCGGGTGAACAACCTCGAACGCTACATCAATGCCGCACTGATCGCCGCGCGCCGGGCCACGGCCCTGACCCATCGGCTGCTGGCCTTTTCCCGGCGGCAGACCCTCGACTCCCGGGCCACCAACATCAACCATCTGGTGAATGAGATGGAGGATCTGGTACGACGTACCGTCGGTCCGTCGATACAGCTGGAAACGACGTTGTCCGATCGCCTGTGGACCACCCTGGTGGACCAGAACCAGCTGGAAAACTCCCTGCTCAACCTGTGCATCAACGCCCGCGACGCCATGCCCGACGGTGGCCGCCTGGTGATCGAAACCGCGAACATCACGCTCACGTCGGCATCGGCCCTGGCCCTGGAACTGCCACCCGGCGGCTACGTCTACCTGAGTGTCGCGGACAGCGGCAGCGGAATGTCGGCGGATGTCCTGGGCAAGGCCTTCGACCCGTTCTTCACCACCAAGCCCCTGGGTTCCGGAACCGGCCTGGGACTGTCGATGGTCTACGGTTTTGCCCTGCAGTCCGGCGGCCAGGTACGGATCAACTCGCAACCCGGCAGCGGGACCCAGGTACGCCTCTACCTGCCGCGTCACTTTGCCGAGGCCGATGCCTCCCAGGCGCCCGATTCACCGCCACCGGCCTTGCAGGCCATCGCGGGTGAAACGGTGCTGGTGGTTGACGATGAACCGCAGGTACGCATGCTCGAAGTCGAATTGCTGGAGGAGCGAGGCTACAAGGTGCTGGAAGCCAGTGACGGGGTGGAGGGATTGAAGATCCTCCAGTCGCCGATCCGCATCGACCTGCTGGTCAGCGATGTCGGCCTGCCGGGCGGCATGAATGGCCGCCAGCTGGCGGAACTGGCCCGGCGCACGCGTCCTGGGCTCAAGGTGCTGTTCGTCACCGGCTATGCCGAAAGCACGGTGATCGGCGACGGTGACCTGGCACCCGGCATGCAGGTGATGGCCAAGCCGTTTGCTCTCGACGACCTGGCCGGGCGTGTACGGCAACTGATCAGTACCCCCTGATCGGTTGCCACGCCTCACCACACCGCGATATGCGAGTCCGCCCGGGGCTCGGTGCCGCCACACAGCACACCGCTGAGCGGATCGCGCAGGATGATCTGGCCACGACCGTAGTCGGTCAGGTCGCAGGCGATTTCCACCTGATGCCCGCGCCGCGCCAGGCTCCTGGCGAGGTCCTGGGAAGCGCCCTGCTCGATCCCCACCTTCATGTCCCCCAGCCATTGCCAGCGCGGTGCATCGAGGGCGGACTGCGGATTGAGGCCGAAATCCACCAGGTTCATCACCATCTGCACATGCCCCTGGGGCTGCATATAGCCACCCATCACGCCAAACGGTCCCAGCGGTTCGCGACCCTGGCTGAGAAAGCCCGGGATGATGGTGTGGAAGGTTTTCTTGCCCGGCGCCAGGCAATTCGCATGCGTGGGGTCGAGGCTGAATTCCTGCCCGCGATTCTGCAAGGCGATGCCGCTGTCGGGCAGGACCACGCCGGAACCGAAGCCGTGGTAGTTGCTCTGGATAAACGACACCATGTTGCCTTCGGCGTCGGCGGTCGCCAGGTATACCGTGCCGCTGGCATGGGGGTCGCCCGGCCTGGGCGGCTGCGCCTGTTCACCGATCTGCCCGCGACGTCGGCGACTGTAGTCGTCGCTGAGCAGGTCGGCCACGGCCACCCGCATATGCAGGGGGTCGGTGATGTAGTGCAGGCCGTCGCTGTAGGCCAGCTTCATCGCCTCCAGCTGGCGATGCCAGGTCTGCTGGCTGTCGCGATGGTCGAAGTCGAAACCTTCGAGGATCTTCAATGCCATCAGGGCGACCAGGCCCTGTCCGCTCGGCGGGATTTCCCAGACGTCGTAACCGCGGTAGTTGATATGGATCGGCTCGACCCACTGGGCACGATAGCTCTCCAGGTCAGTGGCCCGCAGATAGCCGCCGGTGCTACGGGAATGGGCATCCAGGCGCTGTGCCAGTGCCCCGCGATAGAGGCTTTCGCAGGCCGTGGCGGCCAGTTCTTCGAGCGTCGCGGCCTGGGCCGGGTTGCGGAAGATTTCTCCGGCGCGGGGCGCCCGCCCGTCGATCAGGAAGGTCTCGAACCAGGGCTCCAGGACGGCGTCCCGATGCGGGGCGAACTCATCCAGCGCGATCTGCCATTGATGGGCAACCACCGGCGACAGCGGGAAGCCCTCCCGTGCCAGATCGATCGCCGGTTGCAGCAGTTCGGCGAACGGCAGCTTGCCGAAGCGCCGCGACAGTTCGGCCCAGGCCGAAGGACAACCCGGCACGGTCACCGGAGTCCAGCCATACAGCGGCATCTGCCCATGACCGGCGGCCCGCACCGCCTCGATGCTCAGGGCTGCCGGAGCCTGGCCGTTGCCGTTCAGACCATGCAACCGGCCCTGGCTCCAGACCAGCGCAAAGGCATCGCCGCCGAGGCCGCAACCGGTCGGCTCGACCACCGTCAACGCCGCCGCCGTGGCGATGGCGGCATCGATGGCGTTGCCGCCCCGCTGCATGATCGCAATGCCGGCCTGGGCGGCCAGCGGTTGCGAGGCGGCGACCATGCCGCGACGGGCGAACACGCTCTGGCGGCGGGAGGGATAAGGGTACTCGTGGGCAGAAAATTTCAGCATGTCAAACGCTCTCGGAACGGGCCTTCACAGGTTTATTGACCGGACTTGATGCGACTCCATTCACGGGTGATCACCCGCTGGATCTTCTCCGGCAGATCGGCCGATACAAAGGCATGGTTGATGACGTCATCGCCAGGATAGATACCCGGGTCGCCGCTGACCTTCGGGTCCATCAGCGCGGTGGCGTCCTTGTTCGGGTTGGCATAACCGACATAGTTGCTGACCGGGGCGATCACTTCCGGACGCAGCAGGTAGTCGATCAACTGGTTGGCCCCGGCGGCGTTGCCGGCGTCCTTGGGAATGGCGAGCATGTCGAACCACAGGTTCACGCCCTCTTTCGGAATCAGGTAGCGGATATCGACGTTCTTCCCGGCTTCATGGGCCCGACTGCGCGCCTGCGCCACATCCCCCGAGTAACCGATGGCCACGCAGATATCGCCGTTGGCCAGGTCGGCGGTGTATTTCGACGAATTGAAATAGGTGACCGACGGCCGCAGGCTCATCAGCAGGGCCGAGGCTTTCTTGTAGTCCTCGGGTTTCAGGCTGTTGGGATCCAGCCCGAGGTAGAGCATGGCCTGCGGAATGATCTTCACCGGCGCATCGAGGAAGGCCACGCCACAGCTTTTCAGCTTCTCCAGGTTCTTCGGATCGAAGACCATCGACCAGGAATCCAGCACCACGTCCTTGCCCAGCACCGCGCGCACTTTTTCCTCGTTGTAGCCGATGCCGACCGTGCCCCACATGTACGGCACCGCATAGCGATTGCCCGGATCGGCGGCCTCCAGGCGCTTCATCAGTCGTGGGTCGAGGTGGTTCCAGTTACCGAGCAGGGAACGCTGCAACGGCTGATAGGCGCCGGCACGGATCTGCTTGGAGAGGAACTGGCTTGACGGCACCACCAGGTCATAGCCCGAGTGCCCGGACAGCAGCTTGGCTTCGAGCATTTCGTTGGTGTCGAAGATGTCGTACTGGACCTTGATGCCGCTGTCCTGCTCGAAATTCTTCAGGGTGTCCGGGCCGATATAGTCGGACCAGTTGTACATCTTCACCACCTTGTCGGCGGCCTGGGCCAGCGGCAGGACAGCAACGGCACACAGCGCCGCGAGCAGTTTCACAGAGCGCATGACGAGGCTCCTGCAACACGGAAGGAAAGGCAGACACGGACAACGGGCTGATTCATGACGAGACTCCGGTTCGGTTAAGTAACTGGGCAGTGCTGAACGTCACAACAACGGCAAGGCGGGCTGGCTGCCCGCTTCTATTTCCCCGACGCCAGGAACTGGGTCAGTTCGGGAATGGTTCCTTCGATATGCTCGCGCAGGACCCGCTCGGCATGATCGGCATCCCGCGAGCGGATGGCGTCGAGGATCTGCGCATGGTCTTCGCGGGCACTCAGCGGCTGGTCGAGTTGCTGCAGCCACAAGCGCATGTGCGGCTCGATCACCGAATAGAGCGCGGATATCTGGCGCATCAACCGCGGGCGCTCACTGAGGCTGCACAGGTATTCATGGAAAGCCCGGTGGCGACCGACCCAGACGGCGCTGTCCTCGCGGTCAGCGTCCATGTCGTCGAGCAGGCGTTCGAGGTGCGTCAGGTGTCGCTCGGTGATCTTCGGCACCGCGACACGGATCGCCAGCCCTTCGAGGACGCTGCGCATTTCGAAAACTTCGTGCATTTCCTCGATATTCAGGCCGCTGACCACCGCCCCGCGATTGGGCCGCAGATTCACCAGGCCCTCGGCCGCCAGGCGGCGAAAGGCTTCGCGCACCGGCATGCGGCTCATGCCGATTTCACCGGCGATGTCGTCGGCTATCAGCCGGTCGCCCATGCGGTAGCGCCCGCTGCAGATGGCACCGAGAAGAAAGTTGTAGGCCTCCTCCTCCGCGGTCATCGGTTGACGCTCGCTGTAAGCCGGTATGAATCCCATGGAAAGCACCTTCTGAATTTTTGTATCCAATTATCCATGGATACTAAAAAGCATTTTTGATGCCAGCTATCGGCAAAAGGGGCGAGAGGGTGGAGCCAGAGCGGTTTTCACTGGAAACACAGGAGGCCGGCACCGGCAGGACGCCAGGCGCCAGCGAGTCATCGGGAAACACCGTGGGGCAAAAATGCCCACACCACGCACGCCTTCGACCACCTGGGCAAAGAGCGGCGTCCGGGATTGATAACGTCGGTGTTTTCAGGGAAGGGTTTTATTCGACATCGATATTCGGCACCGGCCCCGGCAGAGTCCGCAAGAGACTGTTCGACAACTCGGTGAACAAATTCCGGGCAAAAAAAAGCCCAAGCGGCTGATGGACGCTTGGGGCTTAAAAATGCATAAACCGTGGTAGGTGAACGCGACGCCATATTAACTGATCGGCGAAACTTGTAACAAGATATTTGACGAATGAATTCACATAAAATTCATCCTAACCCCTTCAATAACCACAGGTTTTTTCTGGATATCCGGCAACTCAAAGACAATGCAGGCACTGTTTTGGTTCATTCAACCGCCTCGACACTTCAATTGCACCAAAGCAGTTCACCCCTGATGAGGGGAATAAATAAAAAAGGCCGTGGGAAACGGCCAAGGAGCATTCAGAGATAAAGCCACACAATAATTCTGGAAATAGAGCATCCGATGAGCGGCATATGTACAGATAACAACCCGGCCATGGGGTTTATTCGGTGACGTTGCCGCTTTTCCGAAACAGGAAAGTTCCATGGGCGAGAAAAAATATAAACCGGCGCAGCCCCTCGACAGCGTTTGCGTCGCCGCCCGCGCCCGGCGACAATTGGCGCTCCATTTATTTCGAGGTTCGCAACATGCGTAAAGCACTTACCGTCCTGGCGCTCAGCGCCCTGTTTGCCCAAGGCGCAATGGCTGCCGGCGGTACCCAGGCGGCGGTCGGCGGTGGTTTGGGTGGCGTCCTGGGCAACGTGGTCGGTCAGCAGATGGGCGGCAGCACCGGCGCGGCCATTGGTGCAGGCCTGGGCGGCGCGGCCGGCGGTGCCGTGGCGGCCAAGAAAGGCAAGAAGACCAAGGCGGCCCTCGGTGGCGGCCTGGGCGCGGCAGGCGGTTCGCTGCTGGGCAACAAGCTCGGCGGCAGCACCGGCGCGGCGATTGGCGCGGGCCTGGGTGGCGCGGCCGGCGGCGCACTGGGTGGCCGCAAGTAACACTCCGTTTCCCCATGAAAAACCCGACACAGGCTGTCGGGTTTTTTTATGCGTTTTCTACCGCCCGGCCCTTGGATCAGCTCACTTGCCGCGGTTGCAGCCAACGGCTGAACAGACGCGTCACCCGCGGCATGAAGACATAGACCACCAGCAGGACGATGCTCAGGGTGATCAGCACATTGGCCTGCACGTACCCGCCCAGCCAGGGCAACAGCCCGAACACCGGCTTCCATACCTGTGGCACCAGGAACGTCAGCGGCAGGATCACCAGGAAGGTCACGCAGGCCTGCTTCCAGCGCGGTGGCGGTGCCGGCATGTCCGCTTGCGCCGGCGTGAACCAGAACTCACGGTCTTCGTTGATTTCCGTCTGGTCGCCGTCGGCCAGCAGCGAGCGGGCCTGGTCGACCAGTTCGCGACGGTCATCGGAATCCAGCCAGACCTGCAACTGCTCGGTGCTGGCAAACCGCAGCACACTGGTGAACTGCGCCAGTCCGCCGCTGTGCCCGCGCATCACGTCGATGCCCAGGTGCCCGGGATAGCTGCGCGCCTTGGCGATGATCTGGCGCAGCCAGGCTTCGTACGCCTGGTCCCCGCCCTGCCTGATGCGGTGCCGCACCAGCAACGTGACCACGCCGTCGGACAATTCGATATTCATGAGTGATTCCACCTGCCTGTACAAAGCCCGAGAGGCGGATGTGCCCGGCACACCCGCCCCGCTCCCTTACTTGACCTGACGCTGCGGGGCCTTGTGCACCATGGTGTAGGCGTAATCCACGCCCATGCCATAGGCGCCGCTGTGTTCGCGCACCAAGTCCATGACCGCGTCGTAGGTTTCCTTGTGCGCCCAATCGCGCTGGAACTCGAGCAATACCTGCTGCCAGGTCACCGGCACCGCGCCGGCCTGGATCATCCGTTGCACGGACATGTCGTGGGCTTCCTTGGTGGTGCCGCCCGAGGCGTCGGTGACGATATACACCTCGTAGCCTTCGGCCAGAGCCTCGAGGGCCGGGAAGTTCAGGCAGACCTCGGTCCACAGCGCGGCCATGATCAGCTTCTTGCGCCCCGTAGCCTTGACCGCCTCGACGAATTTCCTGTCTTCCCAGGAGTTCATCGAAGTGCGTTCGATGGGCTGCTGGTCGGGGAACAGCGACAGCAGTTCAGGCCAGATGTAGCCGCTGAAGCTTTCGGTTTCGACCGAAGTCAGGAGCGTCGGCACGTTGAAGATCTTCGCCGACTTGGCCAGGCCCACGGTGTTGTTCTTCAGGGTCTGGCGGTCGATCGACTGCACACCGAAGGACATCTGCGGCTGGTGGTCGATGAGGATCAGGGCGGAGTTGGTCGGGTTGAGCAGTTCACGAATGGACATGACGAGTTCCTTTTGGCTGAGAGGGTCCGGGTAATCTGTCAGCTCGGCGCGTGCTCCGCTTGGAGGTATGTGCTGCCGGCTTGGAACGAACTTTAGGGCCTGGATAAAATCGGGACAATTCCCTAAAATCGAGAATCATTGATTCTATTAAAGGGACAATCATGGATCGCATCGAATGCATGCGGGCGTTTGTCGCCACGGTCGGGGCAAACGGCTTCGCGGCGGCGGCACGGGCAATGGACGTGCCACGCTCGAAAGTCAGCAAGCAGATCCAGGCCCTGGAAGAAGCCATTGGCGTGCAACTGCTGCTGCGCACCACCCGCAGCCTGCACCTGACCGAAGCCGGTGCCGAGTACTTCGAAGCGGCCCGCGAACTGCTGGCCTCGCTGGATGAAGCCGAGCAGCGTGCCCGTGACGGCATCGGCGAGTTGCGCGGGGTGTTGCGGGTCAACGCGCCGATGTCCTTCGGGCTGCGCCGGCTGGGGCCCCTGATTCCGGTGTTTCACCAGCAGCATCCGAACGTGGAACTGCAACTGGTGCTCAGCGACCAGCAGGTGGACCCGGTCAAGGGTGGCTTCGACGTGACCATCCGTATCGCCAGCCTGCCGGACTCGTCCATGGTCGCCAAACTGCTGGCCCCGGCCCCGCGCATCATGGTCGCCTCCCCCGGCTACCTGGAACGAGCCGGCACTCCCGCCACTCCTCGTGAGCTGAGTGCTCACCAGTGCCTGAACTATGGCTACCTGCAAAGTGGCGTCAGCCTGCAACTGAGCAATGACAAGGACACCCAGCGGGTCACGGTCACCGGCCCGCTGCACGCGAACAACGGCGACCTGCTGGCCCAGGCCGCCGAAGCTGGCATGGGCATCGCCCTGTTGCCTGACTTCATCGTCGAAGACGCCCTGGCCGCGGGGCGCCTGGTGCCGGTGCTGTGCGAGTGGCAGGCACCGCCGATCAGCATCAATGCCGTATACGCCTCGGCGCGCCGGGTGCCGCAGAAGACCCGGGCGTTCATCGATTTCCTGGTACAGGCGCTGGCAGTGAAAGAACGCGCTGCCGGATCCGTCGCCTGAAAACGCGACGGGAAGGGTCCAGCCGGCTCACGCCTGCAACAGCAGGTGGCCGAAATCACAGCACTGGTGCGCCAGGCGTGCCACTTCGACGCTCAGGCCCTGCAGGCGGTCCGCCCGATGCACGGCGGCATAGCGGATCTGCGGCAACTCCGGATAAGTCTCGATCACCCGCAGGCGCCCTCGGGCGATCATCGGCGCGAGACACTGCCGGGGCAGGTAGCTGATGCCCACGCCGGAGATGGTCAGGCCGATCTGGGCCACCAGGTAGTTGCTGATCAGCGTGCGATTGAGGCGCACATCGTGCTGGGCCAGCCAGCGCTCGTAGACCAGGCCGGTCCCCGAACTGCCGCCCTGGGTCAGCACGGTGTACCCGGACAACGCCTGGAGGTCCATCGGCGCGGATTCGCGATACAGGTCCGGCGCGCACATCCAGGCGTTTTCCACGCTCTTGAGCGGCGTGGCGATGAAACGTGCGTCGTCGAAGACATCGGGCACGATGATCAGGTCGAGCTGGTCGTTTTCCAGTTTCTTGAACAACTCCGAACTCAGCTCGACCGAAGGCTCCAGCAGGACCTTGGGGTAGGCTTCGCGAATCTGCTCCACCAGGGCCGGCAACCAGGTCAGGGCCGTCAGTTCGGTCACGCCGAGGCGAAAACGCCGGACCAGCACCTCCCGCGAACTGATGCGCTCCAGCAGGTAATCGCGCTGGCGGAGCATTTCGGCCGCGTGTTCGAAGAGTTCGGTGCCCTTCTCCGTCAAGCGCGCGCTGCGCCTGGAGCGGTCGAAAATCGGCACGTCAAAGGCGTCCTCCAGTTCCTGGACGCGCTTGGAAATCGCCGACTGGGACATGTTCAGCTTCAGCGAGGCCGATTCGAAACTGCCCAGTTCAACGATCCAGTAGATGGCTTCCAGTTGCTTGAAGGTAATCATGGCGGGGCCTCGGGTGAAAAAAGGTGTTCCATTGCTTGCCTGGTCCATCGATTCAGGTGGCGCGGGACTAATCTAAAGGGCAAACAACCTGAATATTAGCGATTTATTTTCCATCTCACTGATCACTCTTATCGATGATTAGCGCCGCCTGCGCCAGGCAGGCCGCCACCGCCCTGGCCAGGCGGTAATCTTCAGCTGTATATTCATACAGATAAAGATTGCCCGATGCGTCAACTCTGCGCATTCTGTAGTCCTTGCCAGGCCCTGAATGAAACAAGGTGGTTATGCGGTTGTTCCTCTGCGAGAAGCCCTCCCAGGCCAAAGACATTGCCGCCGTGCTCGGTGCCACGCGCCGTGGCGACGGCTGCTGGGTGGGCCCGAATGCCACCGTCACCTGGTGCATCGGCCACCTGCTGGAAACCGCCCCGCCGGATGCCTACGATGCCCGCTACAAACGCTGGGTGCTGGCCGACCTGCCCATCGTTCCGGAAAAATGGAAGATGCAGGTCAAGCCCAAGACCGCCAGCCAGTACAAGGCGGTCAAGCGCCTGCTGGGCGAGGCCCGGGAACTGGTGATCGCCACCGACGCCGACCGCGAAGGCGAAATGATCGCCAGGGAGCTGGTGGAGCATTGCCGCTATCGCGGGCCGATCCAGCGCCTGTGGTTGTCGGCGCTGGACGATGCCTCGATCCGCAAGGCGCTGGCGGCCCTCAAGCCGGGTGGCGAAACCTTCACGCTCTATCACTCGGCCCTGGGCCGCTCGCGGGCCGACTGGCTGATCGGGATGAACATGAGCCGTCTGTTCACCCTGCTCGGGCGCCAGTCCGGCTATCAGGGCGTGCTGCCGGTGGGCCGGGTGCAGACGCCGACCTTGCGCCTGGTGGTGGACCGTGACCGCAGCATCGCCGACTTCGTACCGGTGCCCTACTGGGCCATCGATGTGCACCTGCTGCATGACGGCCAGCCCTTTGTCGCCCAGTGGCGTGCGCCGCAGGATGCCTGCGACGACCAGGACCGCTGCCTCAACCAGGCCCTGGCGCAACAGGCGGCAAGCGCCATGGGCGCAGCCTCCGGCGCCACGGTGGTCAAGCTCAGGACCGAGCGGATTCGCGAGCCGGCCCCCCTGCCCTTCGATCTCGGCACCCTGCAGGAAGTGTGTTCGAAAAGGCTCGGGCTGGGCGCCCAGGAAACCCTGGATATCGCGCAGGCGCTGTACGAAACCCACAAGGTCATTACCTACCCGCGCAGCGATTGCGGTTTTCTACCATTGAGCCAGCACGCTGATGCCGGACGGGTCCTGGCGGCACTCGAACGGGCCGATCCGAGCCTGGAAAAACTGGCGCCGTATCTCGATCCGGCGCGACGCTCGCGGGCCTGGAACGATGCCAAGGTCACCGCCCACCACGGCATTATCCCGACAGGCAGCGGGGCCGGCCTCGACCGGTTGCAAGGCAAGCCACGGGCGGTCTATAGCCTGATTCGTGCCCGTTACCTGGCGCAGTTCCTGCCCAACCACGAATACGACCGGACCCAGGCCGATTTCGATTGCGCGGCACAGGCGCTGCGAGCGGTGGGCAAACGGATTGTCGAGCCCGGCTGGAAACGGGCGCTGCCCGAGGCCCTGGCGCCTGCCAAGGGACGCGAGGCCCCGGAGCCACAGGCCCTGCCGGCATTGCGTGAAGGCAGCGAATGCGTGGTCAACCGGGTCGAACTCAAGGACCTGTGGACCCAGCCACCGAAACCCTTTACCGAAGGCGACCTGATCAAGGCAATGAAAAACGTCGCCCGGTATGTGGAAGACCCGCGCCTCAAGCAGAAGCTCAAGGACACCACCGGCATCGGCACCGAAGCCACCCGCGCCGGCATCATCCAGGGCTTGCTGGATCGACAGTACCTGGTCAAGCACGGCAAAAGCCTGTCAGCGACCCCGGCGGCCTTCAGCCTGATCGACGCGGTGCCCCGGGCGATTGCCGACCCAGGCACCACGGCAATCTGGGAACAGGCGCTGGACATGGTGCAGAGCGGCGAGATGAGCCTGGAAGAATTTGTCGCCAAGCAGGCGGCATGGATGAGCAAGCAGGTGGGGCGATGCGTCGAGCTGAAACTGCAGATCACCATGCCCGCCGGGATGGCCGGAAAAGGGGCAGCGCCCTGGAAGAAGAAACGCAAGGCGACGACAGCCAGGACAGCCCGGAGCCGACGCCCGAAAAAACCGGCAACGGCTTCCTGACTGATCACCCGCCGACCGGCGTCCGGCCATCTTGCAAGACGGCGTGGAAACACAAGGCCTCCGTCACCGTCCCCGGGCCCCCATGGAAGTCAGCGCCGGGCCTGGCTGCCGTACACCGCGAAGGAGAATGCCAGGTACGCCGCCAGGGTCGACGTCATGTCGCCCACGTCGGTGGTCGGGTTGACCTCGGTAATGGCCATCGCCGCACAGTGCGGGGCGAGCAGCTCGACCATCTCCAGCGCTTCGGCCGAACTGATGCCACCCGGTTCGTGGGCTCCGGCGCCCGGCGCAAAGGCCGGGTCGATGGCATCGATATCGAACGACAGGAACAGGTGGTCGGCGCCCTTGACCCGCTCGAGAATACGCTCGACCGTGGCTTGCGGGCCGAGCCGCAGCACTTCGCGCGCGCTGAGATGGATCAGGTCGTTGTCATGCTTGAAGCGGCCCGAGGCCGGGAAGTTGAAGTGCCGTTCGCAGACCTGGATACAGTCCGCCGCCTGGATCTGCTCCAGTTCCAGCGCCCGTCGCATACCACTCGACTGGCTGAAGCGCCCCTGCTTGACGCTGTCGTCCATCAGGTCCAGGTGGGCATCGAAATGAATCACGCCGATGCGCCCCTCCAGGGCCTGGCAGACCCCCTGGGCCACGGGAAACAGCAGGCTGTCGTCACCGCCGATGACCACCGGCACCCGGCCGGCCCGGATCGATTGGCGGACCGCCTCGCTGGTAGCCAGAAAGGTTTTCTGGGTGTCATGGGGCACTACCGCGACGTCGCCGCGATCCACCAGCAGGTGTTCGCCGACCTCCATGAAACTGTCGGTCTCCAGGCAGTAGACCTTACCATCCTGGATGCGCATGTTGATCCACTTGGCGCTTTCCCGCACCCGTGCCGGGGCGAAGCGCGAGCCCGGCCAGCCGAGTGTGGACTCGCCGTCGAAGGGAACGCCCAGAAGATCGAATTGACGCTTGTCGCGGGTAGTCATGGCAGATGCCTCCTGATGATTTGGACAAAAATGCGGGGATCGACGGATCAGCCCCGACGTGGCTGCAGATAGCTCGCCCAGCGCTGTTGCGCGAAACGGAAAGCCAGCACCAGCACCATCGTCAGGACCAGGTACAGTCCTCCCGCAGTGACATAGGGTTCGAACTGGATGTAGTGATTGAGGGTGATGTTGCGTGCCACGCCGGTGATTTCCATCAGGGTCACCGTGCTGGCCAGGGAGGTCGCATGCAGCATCATGATGGTCTCGTTGCCGTACAGCGACAGGGTCCGGGTCAGCATCGCCGGCAACATGATTCGCCGCAGCAGCGTCCAGGGCGTCATGCCGTAGGCCCGCGCCGCCTCGACCTCGCCGGGCGGCAGATGACGCAGCCCGCCGGCGAAGATTTCCGTGGTGTAGGCCGTGGTGTTGAGGATAAAGGCCAGCAACACGCAGAACAGCGGGTTGGACAGCCAGGTCCACAGCACACTGCCACGCAGCAGGTCGAACTGGGCCAGGCCGTAGTAGATCAGGAACAACTGGATCAGCAGCGGCGTCCCGCGAAACACCAGGGTGTAGGCCGCCACGCCGTGGCGCAGCAGCGGGTTGGCGGCATTGCGGGCCACCGCCAGTCCCAGGGCGAGGAAGAAGCTGACTCCCAGCGCGACCACGGTCAGCAGCAAGGTCAGTTGCAGGCCCTGGGCGTAGAGGTCCAGGTTGTCGTAGATCACATCCCAATTCATCGCGCCAACTCCCGAACACCCTGCGAGTAACGTTTGCCCAGCCAGCCGACGAGGATCAGCGACAGCACCGCGATCAACAGGTAGAAGCCCCCCGCCAGCAGATAGAAAGTGAAGGGTTTGCCGGTGGCCTCGGCGGCTCCCTTGGCCCGGAACATGATGTCCTGCAGGCCGATCAGCGACACCAGCGCCGTGGCCTTGACCAGCACCAGCCAGTTATTGGTGAAACCGGGCAAGGCCAGACGCACCATCTGCGGCAGGATGATGCTGCGCAGGGTCTTCACCCGCCCCAGGCCATAGGCCTGGGCCGCCTCCAACTGCCCGTGGGGAATCCCTTCCAGCGCCCCACGAAAGGTCTCGGTCATGTAGGCGCCGAAAATCACCCCCAGGGTCAGCGAGCCGGACAGGAACGGGCTCGGATCCACGGAGTACCTGCCGCCCGCCGCACCGATCCATTGGTTGAGCAGGGCCGGCAGGCTGTAGAACATCAACAGCATGAGCACCAGGTCGGGAATCCCCCGCACCAGGGTGGTGTAGATCTCCGCCAGCACCCGTAGCAGGCGGTGCTCCGAACGCTTGCACAGCGCCCCGGCCAGGCCCAGCACCACCGCCAGGGCCAGCGACACCAGGGCCAGCTGGAAGGTGATCCAGCCGGCGCTCAGGACACTGCCGATGTAGTCGGTCAACATGGGCGTTACTGCGCGTCGAAGTATTTGCGGTTGAGGGCGTCGAGCTTGCCGCTGTCACGCACTTCGCCCAGACCTTCGTTGATCTGCTTGAGCAAGGCCTCGTTGTTCTTGTTGATGGCAATCGCCACGCCTTCGCCGAACTCGGGGGCGTCCTTGCCGGTGAACAGCGGGCCGACCAGTTCGAAGTCCTTGCCGTTGTCGCCCTTGAGGAAGCTGTGGGTGATCTGGGCCTGGTAGCTCATGTGCACATCGGCGCGCCCGCTGCTCAGTTCGAGATAAGGCGCACTGCCGCTGTCGTAGCGCTTGATGGTGCTCTGGGTGTAGTTCTTGGTGACATAGGCGTCCATCGGCGTGCCGGTCTGGACCGCGATCACCTTGCCCTTGAGACCTTCGGGCGAGATGGTCAGGTTGGCCCCCTTGTGCGCGACGAAACGGAACACCGGATGATCGTAGACATCGCTGAAGGCAAGGATCTTGCGCCGGGCCTGGGTAACGGTGAGTTGCGAGATCAGCGCGTCGTACTTGTTACTGATCAGGCCGGGAATCATGCCGTCCCAGGCCGCGTTGATGATCTTGCAATCGAGCTTGGCCGCATCGCAGACAGCCTGGGCCAGTTCGACATCGTAGCCGACCAGTTTGCCGGAGCCGTCCACCGATTCGAAAGGCGGGAACGTCGCGTCGGTGGCAATGGTGATCGGCTCCGCCAGGGCGCCACCGGCGACTACCATCGAGAGGGAAGCGAACAACAGCGTGGATAAACGGTTCATGAGTGCGTCCTATGGGTGGGTCGTAGGTTCGGCAGTGTTGAACAGCGGCATTTCAGCGCTGTTGAAACAGCGTCTTTTCAGGGTTAAAGGCTAACGCCGGGGCCTCGGATCTATCCGTCGTAAACGTCGGCAGTCGCACGGGATACGGCTGTTTTCCCGAGCGGACCGCAGCGGCTTCGGCTGGGTATTCATAGCCTGCGGATCAGGGCAGAAAAGCACTGGCGGGGACGACGGACTGCTTCACGCTGGCCAGGGTCGGATGACTGACCAGACGGTCTATATGCAGCTCGACATCGTTGAACCATTGCTCCGTCAGCACCCGGTAATGCTCCAGGTCGCGACAATGCATGCGCAGGCAGTAGTCGAAGGCCCCACTGACCAGCTGGCACTCGATCACCTCGCGGCTTTCCCGCATCTTCGCCTCGAAAGCGCGCTGCGCGGTCCGGCCGTTCTGGTTGGAGAGCGCCACCATGACCAGCAGCGAAACACCGGGCGACAGCCGCGGCAGGTCGATCATCGCGCCGTAGCCGCGGATCACCCCGAGCTTCTCCAGCTTGCGCACCCGTTCGAGGCACGGCCGCGGCGTCAGGTGCACCCGTTCGGAGAGTTCCTGATAGGTGATCCGGCCTTCGTCGCGCAGGATGTCGAGAATCGCGGCGTCGATACGATCCAGGACCGGGGGGGCTTCGTTCATCACTCGGGACATGGCAGCCTCCTACTTCAGGCGACCGGAAAGAAATTGCTGCAGGCGTTCGCTGCGAGGCTGCTCGAACAACTGCGCCGGCGTACCCTGCTCTTCGATCCGCCCCTGGTGCAGGAACAACGCCTGGGTCGACAGGTGACGGGCAAACCCCATCTCGTGGGTCACCACCACCATGGTCCGGCCCTCCTCGGCCAGGGTCTGCATGACCTTGAGCACTTCACCGACCCGCTCGGGATCGAGGGCCGAAGTCGGCTCGTCGAACAGCATCACTTCAGGCTCCATGCACAGGGCCCGGGCAATCGCCACCCGCTGCTGCTGGCCGCCGGAAAGGTGTGCGGGGTACTGGCCATGACAAGCGGGCGCCAGGCCGACCTTGTGCAGATAGGCTTCACCGCGTTCGCGGGCCTCGGCCTTGCTCAGTCCGTGCACGTACATCGGTGCCTCCATGACGTTTTCCAGCACGGTCATGTGCGACCACAGGCAGAAATTCTGGAACACCATCGCCAGGCGTCCGCGCATGCGCTGCAACTGCATCGGGTCCCGGGCCCGCAAGGCGCCACTGCGCCGATCGCGACGGGTATCGAGCAGCTCGCCGTTGACCTGGATGGTCCCGGCACTGGGCTGCTCCAGCAGATTGATGCAACGCAGGAAGGTGCTCTTGCCCGAACCACTGGAGCCGATGATGCTCACTACGTCGCCGGAACGGGCGGAAAGGCTGACGCCCTTGATCACCTGGTGGTCGCCGTAGCTTTTATGCAGGTCGGTCACTGCCAGCTTGTACATCGATTCGCTCCTCATGCCTGTGGGAAAGAAAGATCAGCGGGGTCAGGCCGGCGGCGGCACGATGACCCACAACGCCGTGCACACTTCATCCTTCGACGGGTTGACCCAGGTGTGCGGATCGCTGGGGGCGAAGGTCAGGGTGTCGCCGGCTCGCAGCAGGTAGGTTTCCTCGGCGACACGCATCTCCAGGCAGCCGCTCTGGACATGCACCAGGTCGGCGGCAGCCTTGATCGAATAGGGTTCGGTACCGGAACCGCCGCCCGGCTCGATCACCGAATAGAGCGCCATCATGTGTTCGTTGCCGGCTCCACAGATCAGGTACTCGCGCATGCCCTCGCCACCCAGGCTGATCGGCGCGCCCTGCCCGGCCGCGACAAAGCGGGTGGACGGCGGCTCGAACAGTTCGCCCGGCTTGATGCCGATGGCTTCGCAGATACGCAACAAGGTCGCCACCGAAGCCTGCACAGTGTCGCGCTCGAAACGACTGATAAAGGATTTGCTGACACCGACCTTCTGCGCCACCTCATCGATCAGCATGCCCTTGGCCTGGCGCAGTGCCCGCAGACGACTGCCGACGTTGAACGGGTCGGTGCTGCCCGACGAGCCGCTGACGGTTTCGTCCTCCGGCATTTCGATTTTCTTGCTAGGCATTGGACGGTCCTTGAGTTTCCAATTAGACAACTTGAATTGAACATAGCAAACATCAAGCCAATCTATTAAAAACCCAATAAAACCTGGAAAAAATGAAAGAAACCATCCTTAAAGCTCGCCATTTCAAGGTATCCAGATGCAAATGGAACAACCTATCCCAACAATTAGTTTCCTATTTGGAAACCTCTACATAGACAGATCGAGCCTCATGACAGGGAGAAAAAAGCAGGCAGACCGGGCACTTTTGGGGCACCGCGAACTGTCATGGTGCGCACCTGCCCTCAAGACAGAAAACAGGCAAAGACAGGAAACGGGCGATGCCCATCACTGTTACAGGCAGTGACCCTTGCCCTCAGGAAAAGCAGGAAGACGTTTCGATTAGACTCAGGGATGGGAGTCGCTTCTCAGAACGGAACAGGCGGCGCAGCTATCATGTCGAGCCGCCGATCCGGGCACCTCGATGGGCACCCGGAACCGTTGCAGTCGGCAAGGCGACCTCCAGAACTCTTGGCCATGCTGGCGGGACGCGCCCTGAGCATTCAGGCAGCGTATCCAGGGATGTGTTTTCCCGCCGCTCAAAGGAACGAACTATGACCCGTAATATGATCGGCAGCGTGATTGGCGGTGCAGCGGCACTGGGCCTTATCGTGGTGTTTTTCGGCAGCTGGTACACCGTGGATGAAACAGAGCGTGGCGTACTGCTGAGAAATGGTGCGCTGGTCGGCGTAGTGGACCCCGGCCTGTCGTTCAAGACGCCCTTTATCGAGACGGTCAAACTGATCAGCACCCAGAGCCAGGTATCGGCCTACGAGAACCTCCAGGCCTACAGCAAGGACCAGCAATCGGCCCAGCTCAAGGTTTCGGTTTCCTGGCACGTTGCTCCTTCCGATGTCGCCAAGGTATACACCCAGTTCAAGGACATCGACGGCGTGCGCGACCGACTGATCAGCCGCCAGGTGCCCACCCAGGTCGAGAACGTCTTCGGTCAGTTCAACGCGGTTGCCGCGGTGCAGAACCGCGTCCAGCTGGTCAACGACATTTCCGCCGCCATCAAGAAAGCCGTGGCGGGCCCCGTAATGATCGACAGCGTGCAAGTCGAGAACATCGACTTCAGCGACGCCTATGAAAAAGCCATCGAAGCGCGCATGGCCGCCGAAGTCCAGGTCAAGACCCGCGAACAGCAACTGGCGACCGAACAGGTCCAGGCGCAGATCCGCGTGACCCAGGCCCAGGCCGAAGCCGACGCGCAACTGGCCCAGGCCAAGGCCGATGCCCAGGCCACAGAACTGCGCGGCCGCGCCGAAGCCGAAGCGATCAAGGCCCGCGCCCAGGCCCTGGCGAGCAACCAGAACCTGGTGGAATTGACCAAGGCCGAGCGCTGGAACGGCGTGTTGCCGACGACGGTACTGCCAGACGGCGCGGTGCCGTTTATCGATGCCCGACAGAATCGTCAGGCGGAGTAACGGAGTCAGTGCGGGGCGCCGGATATTCGGGAGAATCCTGGCGCCCTCAAGCTCATTGCGAGCAGCAGCCCCTCCGAGTCGAAAACAAATAAAACTATCTGCACCGTAGATTAAAATTCTATCTGTACCTATTAACAGAAAAAACCACCACCCATCTGCCCCCATGCCTATCGCGCCAAATTATTTGACAGTCGCCTGTTCCAGCCTATAGTCCAACCGACACAACACAAGTAAGCAACCGATATAAAACAAAAAACCTCAACCGCAATCAAACATTTGCTTTCGCAATCTGAAAAACGCCCCCACAGCACATTAATAGAAGGATCTATACAATGTCTTCAAGCACCAATACCTTTGACATACTTGTCGTTATCGACGCCGATGCTTTTGTTGAAAACTACACCTCCCAAGGGAAGGTAGGCACATACGATGCGCCGGTAAAAATCAGCTCGGCAGATGAGCAGAACAAGATCTACATGCTGACACAGTATGCATCGAGCCTTAAGGGACAAGCTACCGCAGAGCTCGATTTAACAGTAAAGCTACAGGACAATATTCGTTGGCGCGGCGTGACCATTTCGAAAGGCTTCGACAAGGAAATAATCCTTTACAATCCTGTAATGTTAAAACAGAACACTACAGGGGAAATTTCCGGCATAACAAACACTACGCCATATGCGCCGCTTCCCCTGTTCAACAAAGAAGTTCCAGGCAAGCCAATTGCCCAACAAGTACGATATAACCTCTGGTCAGCAATCGCCACAAAACGAGGACATGTCGTATACACCTTATCCTTCATGCTCGTTGATAGCGACAACCAGGTTCTCGGATATTTTACCTGGGACCCTTATATCGAAGTTGCCTAACGACACAGATACCCCCTGAGAAACCAGGGGGTATTTACTTACCCATTACACCACTACCCATGACTCTTGTTTCAACAGAAAACAAAAAGGGCCAACCTTTCGGTTGACCCTTCTAGACCGCCCAGCAGAGCGGATTTTATCTGGTAGGCGCGATTGGACTCGAACCAACGACCCCCACCATGTCAAGGTGGTGCTCTAACCAACTGAGCTACGTGCCTGCTGTGGGCTGCATTCTACGGATTTTCCGCGGGCTGGCAACCTGTTTTTTCTTCTAAGCCTATGAATAGGCTTGAAAAATTTCTACCGAAAGCACCTTTCGCAAATGAAATCAGGCCAGCACTCCTGTCGCGGGCCCGGAAAAGCCCGCAGGCAGCAAAGGCTGTCCGCCCTCCCACATCTCCGAATTCAAGACGAAAAAAAGGCCAACCTTTCGGTTGGCCTTTCTACACCGCCCAGCAGAGCGGATTTTGTTTGGTAGGCGCGATTGGACTCGAACCAACGACCCCCACCATGTCAAGGTGGTGCTCTAACCAACTGAGCTACGTGCCTGCTGTGAGGCGGCATTCTACGGATTTGGCGAAGTGTGTCAATACCTTTTTTGCCGCTAAGTCTATGAATAGGCAAATTTTTTATTTGGCCCTCGGCAACGCCGATGTTTCGGGTGGCTGGCGGGGGTATTTCATCTGAGGTAGGATCAGGCCACTCGTAAAAAATATAAAACAGAGGTTCCAGGATGGCGAACACCCCCTACCCCCAGTCCTATTACGCCGCATCGGCCAATCCGGTTCCCGAGCGCCCGCTGTTGCAGGATGACGTCGAAACCGATGTATGCGTGATCGGTGCCGGCTACACCGGCCTCTCCAGCGCACTGTTCCTGCTGGAGAACGGTTTCCGGGTCACGGTGCTGGAAGCCGCCAGGGTCGGCTTCGGCGCCTCGGGCCGCAACGGCGGCCAGATCGTCAACAGCTACAGCCGCGATATCGATGTGATCGAGCGCAGCGTCGGCGCCAGACAGGCACAACTGCTCGGACAGATGGCCTTTGAAGGCGGCCGGATCATTCGGGAACGGGTAGCCAGGTACAACATCCAGTGCGACCTCAAGGACGGCGGTGTCTTTGCCGCCATCACCAAAAAGCAGATGGGCCACCTCGAATCCCAGAAAAAGCTCTGGGAACGTTATGGTCATACCCAGCTGGAGTTGATGGACCAGCGCCGTATCCGCGAAGTGGTCGACTGCGATCAGTATGTCGGCGGCATGCTCGACATGAGCGGCGGCCATATCCATCCGCTCAACCTCGCGCTCGGCGAAGCGGCGGCGGTCGAGTCACTCGGCGGCACGATCTACGAGCAATCGCCCGCAGTACGTATCGAACGCGGCGCCAACCCGGTGGTGCACACGCCACAGGGCAAGGTCAGGGCCAAGTTCATCATCGTCGCGGGCAATGCCTATCTGGGCAACCTGGTGCCGGAACTGGCCGCCAAGTCGATGCCCTGCGGCACCCAGGTGATCACCACCGAGCCGTTGAGCGATGCACTGGCGAAATCGTTGCTGCCGCAGGATTACTGCGTGGAAGACTGCAACTACCTGCTGGACTACTACCGTCTTTCCGGCGACAAGCGCCTGATCTTCGGCGGTGGCGTGGTCTATGGCGCACGGGATCCGGCGAATATCGAGGCGATCATCCGGCCGAAGATGCTCAAGGCCTTCCCGCAACTCAAGGACGTGAAGATCGACTACGCCTGGACCGGCAACTTCCTGCTGACCCTGTCGCGCCTGCCCCAGGTCGGTCGCCTGGGCGACAACATCTATTATTCCCAGGGCTGCAGCGGCCACGGGGTGACCTACACGCACCTGGCGGGCAAAGTGCTGGCCGAAGCCTTGCGCGGACAGGCCGAGCGCTTCGATGCCTTTGCCGACCTGCCACACTATCCGTTTCCCGGCGGGCAACTGCTGCGCACACCATTTACCGCGCTGGGGGCCTGGTACTACACGATGCGCGACAAACTCGGGGTTTAGTCCTTGCGGGAGCTTGCCGGCGAAGAGCCCCTCGAGAAGGCTGCAAACCTCAAGGCTCTCTTCCCGGGGCTGCGGCGTCCCGACAAGCCCGCTCCCACAAGGTTTTCCTGTGTCATGCGGGCTGCGAGCGATCAGTGTCCGGCAATGGCCCTGGTCGCCTTCGCCGCCGCCTGCTCCTGTCCTGCCCGGGACAGGTCATCGGCGGCCTTCAACCAGCGCTGCCGATCGACCTGGGCCGGCAGTTGCGTCGGCGCCTGGATCAGTACCGCCCAGCCACCGGCGCTCTTCCAGGCCGAAGTGAACTTGTCGAAATCCATCAGCAGCCGACGGTTCATCCCCGCCCGCAACAACACCGTCTGCTTGGTCCGGTTGTAGCCGGCCACCACGGCATAACGCGGTTCGGAAAACAACCGCCCTTCATTGAACCGCACCATCACCGGATATCCGGCCGCGACCTGAGTCAGCACCGCCGGCAATTCGGCATCCAGCGGGTACACCACCATGCCGTACTCGCGCGCCAGCACCTGCATATTGCGTTGCAGATCCGCCTCGGCGCCCGGCAGCTTCAGGGGCTTGTCCAACAGCCCAGGGGTCACGGTCACGCCCTGTTGCGACAGCATGCTGGCCAGGGCTCCCGGACCGCTCTGATAAACCTCGCCGCGGAAAAACGGCACACCATTGAGTTCCACACGCTCCGGCAAACGCTGGATTTCCGGCTGGACGCTGCCGGCACAGCCGCCCAGGGCCAGCAACAGGGCGCCCACCATCAACAACCGGCGGGATGACAGGCAGCGCAAATGGGTTGATCCCTCGAACATCTTCACTCTCTTGATCAGGTGCCAGGCAAGGTCAGCCCCGGCTCGGGCCTTGATCATAGGTCGCAGTCACGCGGTGGTATAGCCTTTCATCACAGTTTGTCCGACGCCATAGAGCGAAATGACTGACCGAACACGACCATTGGTCAATAGCCTGAAACATCCCAGCGACTAGACTGATCCTCAAGCAAGACGAAGTGAGCGAGCCCCTTCGGGGCGAAGGAGGCACTGATGAGCCTTATCGTGACAGTTGCATTGTTGATCCTGGGTTGGCTGGCGGTCGCGGCGGCCATGTTGTGGGGAATCCTGCGGATCTCCCGTCGCCATCACCCGCACGCCCTACCCTCGCAACCGCAGGAAGCCGACAAGCCACAGGGACGCACCGTCAGCGCCCATTAAGAGATTTCCCACAAAAAAGGCCGCCTGGAACCAGGCGGCCTTTCTCGTTACACGACGCGGATCAGGCTTGCACCGCCTCGCGTTTCTGCCGGGCACGACGGGCCAGCATGTTCAGCCCCTCGATCACCGCCGAGAAGGTCATGGCGGCGTACACATAGCCCTTGGGCACATGGGCACCGAAGCCTTCGGCGATCAGCGTCATGCCGATCATGATCAGGAAGCCCAGGGCCAGCATCACCACCGTCGGGTTGTCGTTGATGAACTTCGCCAACGGCTCGGAAGCCAGCAACATCACGGCTACCGCCACGACCACCGCGATCACCATGATCGGCAGGTGTTCGGTCATCCCCACCGCGGTGATGATGCTGTCGATGGAAAAGACCAGGTCGAGCATCAGGATCTGGCCGATGGCGGCAGCAAACCCCAGCGACACCCGCGAAGGCCTGTCATCGTGCTCCTTGGTTTCCGGGTCCATGCTGTGATGGATTTCAGTGGTTGCCTTCCAGACCAGGAACAGGCCACCGGCGATCAGGATCATGTCCTTCCAGGAAAACGCCTGGCCGAACACCTCGAGCACCGGCGCCGTGAGCTTGACGATGTAGGCGATGGTGCCGAGCAGGGCCAGGCGCAGGATCAGCGCCATGCCGATACCGATCCGCCGCGCCTTGGTGCGAAACTGCGCAGGCAGCTTGTTGGTCAGGATCGAAATGAAGATCAGGTTATCGATGCCGAGCACGATCTCCATGACGATCAACGTCGCCAGGGCAATCCAGGCGGTGGGGCTGACAGCGAGTTCCAACAGGTATTCCATGGTTCAGTCCTGATTCCGGTAAAGCGGGTTAGATTTCCCGGGACGACTTTTCAGTCTCGTCCGCGGGTTTCGATTTGTTGAGCGGCAACCCCCTGGTCGCGTCACTGAGGGCCTGTTCGGCCGCCTTGTGCGTATCGTCGATGGCTTGCTTGGCCGTTTCGGCCGCCGTGCCCATCAACTGCCGGGCGCTTTTTTCTGCCTGGTCGCAACCGCCGAGCACCAGCAAGGAGGCGATCAGCAGCGAGGTGGTCATGATCGAATGGCGTTTCATCCAGGGTTCCTTCTGTTCCCGGGCGAACCGCTCAGTTGGCTCGCCGATAGCGCTGCATTCTAGGGAGCGCGATACTTCAGGAAAATTCGTATTTTTAAGCGCTATACTTCGCTTTTTACGAAGTGATGGCCGCCATGCTCAATTACCGGCAATTGCACTATTTCTGGGTCGTGGCCAAGACCGGCAGCATCGTGCGCGCCTGTGAACAGCTGAACCTGACCCCGCAAACCATCAGCGGCCAGATCAGCCTGCTGGAACAGACCTTTGGCGTTGAGCTGTTCCGCAAGGCCGGACGCCAGCTCGAACTGACCGAAGCCGGGCGCCAGACCCTGCCCTACGCCGAGCAGATGTTCCAGTTGGGCAATGAGTTGGAGGCGATGCTGCGGGCACAGCCGAAAGAGCAGCAGGTGCTGTTTCGGGTCGGAGTGGCGGATGTGGTGCCCAAGTCCATCGTCTACCGGCTGATCGCCCCGACCATGGAGCTGGACGAACCGATCCGCATTACCTGCCGCGAAGACAAGCTCGAACGCCTGCTGGCGGACCTGGCGATCCAGCGCCTGGATCTGGTGATTTCCGACAGCCCGATGCCGAGCCACCTGGATATCAAGGGCTACAGCCAGAAACTGGGGGAATGCGGGGTCAGTTTTTTCGCCACCGAGGCGTTGGCGCAACGCTACGGCGACACCTTCCCCAACTGCCTGCAGGGCGCGCCGCTACTGATTCCCGGCCAGGAAACCGTGGTGCGCAGCCGCTTGTTGCGCTGGTTCGCCGAACAGAAGATCCAGCCGAAGATTGTCGGTGAGTTCGACGACAGCGCCTTGATGCAGGCCTTCGGGCAGTCCGGCAGCGGCTTCTTTATCGCCCCGAGCGTGATCGCCGATGAGGTGTGCAAGCAGTACGGCGTCAGGCTGATGGGCCAGACCGATGCCGTGAGCGAATCTTTCTATGCGATCTCGGTGGAGCGCAAGGTCAAGCATCCCGGCATCCTGGCAATTACCGAAGGCGCCCGGCGCGAGCTGTTCATGGGGGCGGAAGGTTAAGCGCCGACCGTGCGCGGTCACGAAGCAGTCCTTGTGAAAGCAGACCTGTGGGAGCGGGCTCCCACAGGCAGTGCGTCAGGTTTGACGAATCAGAACGCGCCCATGTAGTCGCGCTTGCCGATTTCCACGCCGTTGTGACGCAGGATCGCGTAGGCAGTGGTCACATGGAAGAAGAACTGTGGCAGGCCATAGCTCAGCAGGTACGACTGGCCGCTGAAGCGCTTCTCTTTCGGCGTGCCCGGACGGGTCACGATCTCGATGCCTTCCTTGCCGTCGACCTGTGCGGCGGTGATGCTGTCCAGGTGCGCCAGGGTCTTGCTCAGCAGTGCCTGCAGATCGGCGAAGGTGGTTTCGGTATCCGGGTAGGACGGTACTTCGATCTCTGCCAGACGCGACGACACGCCCTTGGCGAAATCGACCGCGATCTGCACCTGGCGCACCAGGGGGAACATGTCCGGAGCCAGGCGGGCTTGTACGAATACGCTCGGATCGATGTTCTTCGCCGTCGCGTGGGCTTCGGCCTTGTTCAGAACGTCGCTCAGGGCGTTGAGCATTTGCTTGAAAACCGGAATGGAAGCTGCGTACAGGGAAATGGTCATGGGGATCTCGCAATGAAGATGGCAGGAATGAAGCCGGGCGATTATAGCCAGGGTTCCCGTCGTTGCGGCTTGTCTTTTTACGTCGGGAAGTCCTACGCTAGTGCCCTTCCAACGCATAGGGAACAGCACAATGAGCACCGAGCAAGAGACTTCCGGCGACCAGCCACGGTTGAACAGCACGGAAATCCGCATCCTGGGCTCCCTGATCGAAAAGCAGGCCACCAACCCGGAAACCTACCCGCTGACCCTCAATGCCCTGGTCCTCGCCTGCAACCAGAAAACCAGTCGCGAACCGGTGACGAACCTCAGCCAGGGCCAGGTCGGGCAAAGCCTGCGCGCCCTCGAAGGCCAGGGCTTCACCCGCCTGGTGATGGGCAGCCGGGCCGATCGCTGGGAGCATCGGGTCGACAAGGCGCTGGAACTGGTGCCGGCGCAAGTGGTGCTGATCGGCCTGCTGTTCCTGCGCGGACCACAGACGGTCAATGAGCTGCTGACCCGCAGTGGCCGGATGCATGATTTCGAGGACACCGAACAGGTGGTGCACCAGCTGGAGCGCCTGATCGCCCGGGGCCTGGCGCTGTTGATTCCACGCCAGGCCGGACAGCGCGAAGACCGCTACACCCATGCCCTGGGCGATCCGGCGGATATCGAAGCGATCATCGCGGCGCGTCAGCAAGGACCGGAGCGCGGCACTGCGGGCGCGGTGTCAGTGGAACGGATCGAAGAGCTGGAGGCACGGATTGCGGCGCTGGAAGAGCGCCTTGCCCGGTTGGAGTGACCTCCCTCTGCAGGAGCCGGCAAGCCGGCTCCTGCAAGAATCGCGTGGTGTCTCTAGGTCCGGGCAAACGCCACGGCCTTCTGGAACTGCTCCGCTGTCGGTCGCACGCCGGTGTACAGCACAAATTGCTCCAGGGCCTGGATGGCAATCACTTCCAGGCCGGTGATCACCCGCTTGCCCTGCTCCCGCCCGCGCACGATCAGTGGCGTTTCCGAAGGAATCGCCACCACATCGAACAGCGTCTCGGCCGCGTCCACCGCGCTGGCCTCGAAAGCCAACTGACCGGCCTCCGGCCCACCGTCCATGCCCACCGGCGTCACATTGACCAGCATCTGCGGGCGCAACTCGCCCAGTTGCGCCTGCCACTCGTAACCGCAGATCGCCGCCAGCGCCTTGCCGGCCGGCTCATTGCGCGCCACGATCACGCCATTGCGGTAACCGCCGTCACGCAGGGCCGACGCCACGGCCTTGGCCATGCCGCCGCTGCCACGCAGGGCAAAGCTGGTGTCGCGGGGCACCGCATGGGTCTCCAGCAACTGGGCAATCGCGATGTAGTCGGTGTTGTAGGCCTTGAGATGGCCGGCGGTGTTGACGATGGTGTTGATCGACTGGATCGCCGCGGCCGAGGCGTCCAGCTCGTCCACCAGGGCGATGCAGGCTTCCTTGAACGGCATCGACACACCGCAGCCACGGATCCCCAGGGCTCGGATCCCGCCGACCGCGCCGGGCAGGTCCTGGCTGCTGAAGGCCTTGTAGTAGAAGTTCAGGCCCAGCTGTTCATACAGATGATTGTGGAAACGCAGGCCGAAATTTCCGGGGCGCCCAGACAATGACATGCACAGCTGGGTGTCTTTGTTGGGGTTCATCTGCATGTTTCATCTCCTGAAGGGTACTTTCGGATAGACGGGATTAGCCATCGACCCTGGTTTTCGTTGATCATAGCCCGCAAGTGCAAGGCTCTGGCGCGGGTATCGCAGGACTGTAAGGAAGCATCGCCAGGAACCTTACACAAAATTTACTCAGCGGCTGTGAAGATTTTCAGGAAGTCGCTGTCATAGAAGTATCCCCGCGACAGTCCTTGAGTCTATTGCAGACAACAAGCGCTGGGGTTGGAACCCGAGGAATAATCATGATTCGTACAATTCCCAAGATAGCTTTGCTCGTTGGTGCACTCGCTGTCGCAGGTCAGGCCTCCGCCCACGGTGGCGGCTGGGTTGGTCCTGCCTTGTTGGGTGGCGTGATCGGTGGGGCGATTGTCGGCTCGGTGGTATCGAACAGCCGCCCGGTCTACGTCCAGCAGCCTGTCTATGCACAGCCCGCACCGGTCTATGTCCAGCAACCGGCTCCGGTCTACTACCAGCCGGCCCCGGTCTACGTCCAGGCACCGCCTCCGGTGGTGGTCTACGGCGGTGGCGGCTACTACCGTCCGGCGTACTACGGTCACCCGCACTACGGCTACGGCCCACGCTGGTAATCGTCAAGGCAAGAACCCCAGGCCCCGCTCGCAAGACGGGGCCTGACTCGTTCTGGGCTTGCTGAAAAGTACGAACGCGTCACAGGACGGGTCTGAATTTCGGTGGTAAAGGTCGCAAGCGAGACAGCAACGCAGGGCCAATGGCGCATGATATGCATAAGCCGTCACCCGGAGCAGGTATTCACACGGCTGTCATATGGGTGCCATTAGCGATCGGCAAGATCGCCCATACGCCCTGAAAACTTCTACCTATAAAAACAAGGACGAGCCATGCCTACGCAAAACCCGCATCGCACCGCCGGCCTCTGCACTTCCAGCAAGGTCTACAGCGCCCTCACCGAACTCAAGCAGCTGGAGGGCCATCGCACGGCCAAGTTTCTCTCGCTGCTGGCCGAGAACCTGGTTCGCAAGGGATTGTTGAGCGAACAGGAAGTGGTGAACATGCTGGATCAGGTCGTCGACTGATCCGGCATGTTCAAGCGCTTGCGGTCGATGCCCCGTTATGGCGCAAGGCTTGATTTCGTCGATGTCCACTATCGAGCGCGGTGATTTTCCCCCGAACCGCCATCCCCGTAAGGTAGCTCCATAGATTGATGGAGGTACTTATGCCCAAGGTTCAGATCATGTCCGTTATCGGCAGCGCCGTTCCCGCCTCGCTCAGGGAACTGGGACTGCTCGCCTGCTGGTACCTGGTCCGCGACGGCGTCCCCATCAGCGGTCCCTTCACGTCCCTGCCGGCGGCCAAGGCCTTGTCCGAGCGCATGGACCTGCACAGCTTCGGTGCCTGACCGCCTACCTGTTCCCGAATCGTGCGTTGCTCCGCACAACCCCTTGCCCGCACTGGTTGCGGGCTTTTTTATGGGCGCCGATCAGCCGCGCTCGGCCTGTGCGGAATTGATCTGGGTGCGATGCACCAGCTTCTGCAGGCGCTTCTCCAGTTCGATCATCACCACGCGGTCCGAACGCCCGCTTTCCAGTTCGTCACTGAGGGCGTAGGCGACCTTGCGCAACTCGTGAATGATGACAATCCGGTCATCGTTGAGGTCATGCTTGTGGGACTCGAACAACCGCTGCAGGAAGTCCTCGAGGATACGTTGGTAGCGATGCCGGTCGGTCGCGCGCAAGTGCGCCAGGCTGGCGGTGATCCGCGCCAATAGCTCGAGGATCTCCAGCCCGAAGTAATGCAGGCGCCGCGCATAACCGACTTCACGCTCGCGCAGTTGCCGGCGTTCGACCTGGAATGCCTGCTTGCGCTGGATCGCCGGCACGGCAATCGCCACCATCAGCCCGACGATCAATCCCACGGCCTGGATCCAGCCATACCAGTCGACCGACTTCGGAAAGAAGGCAAACCCCAGCAGCACCACGGCCACTACCCCCGCCCCGACCACCATGGGCAGGTAATCCCGGCTGATAAAACCCTTTGGCATTGCCCGATTCCTCACGTCTTGAAAAGCGCCGTTCGCGATCAAGTGGCGATGCTAATCGCTGTGCGTGACCGACACCATCACATGTCAGGGCCGATACACAAAAATCGATGTTCAGTCCTCAATGGGACGAGACATAAATGGAACTGCTGGTGGGAGCAGGCAAGGCATAGGTCCGTTTCATCCACTGAATCTCTTCCTGCGGGGTACGACCAAAAAAGCGCTTGAACTCACGACTGAACTGCGAGGCGCTTTCGTAGCCCACCATCGCGCACGCCGTCGCCGCGGTAATGTCGTTTCTCAACATCAGCAGGCGCGCCTGGTGCAGGCGGGTGGACTTCAGGTATTGCATCGGCGAGGTGTCGGTGACCGTGCGAAAGTGCGAATGAAAACTGGGCACGCTCATCATCGCTTCCCTGGCCAGCTGTTCGACATCCAGGTGCTGGCTGTAGCACGAATGAATCTTGCGTATGGCCCTGGCGACCTTGCCGAACTGGCCTTGTCGATTGAGCGCGGCCCGCATCGAACCGCCCTGCTCGCCGGTGATGATGCGGTAGTAGATTTCCCGCATCAGCGTCGGGCCGAGAATCCGCGCTTCGACCGGGACACTCATCACTTCCAGGAAGCGCAGGAGTGAGTCGCTCAGCTTGTCATCCATCGGCGAGGAGTACATCCCCTTGGGTTTGGCTTCGGCCAGCCCGGCGACCTCATCAAGCTCCAGCATCAACTCGGCGGCCAGGTTGAAATCCAGGCGCAGATACACCGCCAGCATCGGCTCGGCTGCGCTGGCTTGCGTCTCCATGCTGAAGGGCACGGGTACCGAGACCACCAGGTAGTGTTGCGCGTCGTAGACGTAGATGTCTTCACCCAGGTAGCCACGCTTGCGCCCCTGGCAGACGATCACGATGCCCGGATCGTAAAGCACCGGCGTGCGGTTGAGCGGACGATTGGAGCGCAGAAAACGCACGTCGTCGAGCGGTGTCAGGTTGTATCCCTCGACAGGCGCCAACTGCCCCATCAACTCGATAATGCGGTCCGTGCGTGGGTTGTCATGGCCCATGTCGCCTGCCTCCAGCGGAAAACCGGAATGTACTCCGACGGCGATGCTCCTGGATACGTCGCTCATAGGATCAGGCAAGCAATCGAGAGAAACCCGCAGTAACTCCCGGATTCCGGGCGCGCGCCCCTCTCTCCAGGCTTATAGGAATGGGCAATCAAAGCACATGAACGGATATTCGCTTGTCTGACCGATCTGCGTAGCTTGGAAAAGGACGGTTGCAGGCCACGGGCACTGCAGCCGCACTTTCAATTCCAGCTCCGGAGAGTCCTCATGCTAATCGTCTATAACCCGGCAACCGGTGAAGAAGTCGGTCGTGTCGCCAAGAATACCCCGGCCGAAGTGAAGGCCGCGGTTGATCGCGCTTGCGCGGCATTCCCGCAATGGTCGTCGAAACTGGCGAAGGAACGCAGCGACACCCTGAGACGCTGGCACGACAGCGTCAAGGCCGACAAGGAAGCCTTCGCCGAACTGCTGTGCCGGGAGAACGGCAAGTGCCTGACCGAAGCCCGTGGCGAAATCGACTACGGCCTCGGGTTTATCGAGTGGTACGCCGAAGAGGCCAAGCGTGTCTACGGCGACACGATCCCGACCCACGACAAGCATGCCTCCGTGGTAGTGACCAAAGAGGCCATTGGCCCTGTCGCGGCGATCACGCCGTGGAACTTCCCGTTCATGATGATCACCCGCAAGGTGGCGACCGCGCTCGCGGCGGGCTGCACCATGGTCATCAAGCCGGCCGAGGACACCCCGCTCACCGCCTTCAAGCTGCTGGAATACGCACGCAAGGCCGGCATCGGTGAAGGCGTGCTCGAAGTGGTGGTCGGCGACCCCAGGGAGATCGGCCTGATCCTGACCGGCGACCCGCGCATCCGCAAGATCTCCTTCACCGGTTCGACCGGGGTCGGTCGCCTCCTTGCCGCGCAATGCGCATCGACCATCAAGAAGATGACCATGGAACTGGGAGGCAACGCGCCCTTTATCGTGTTCCAGGACGCCGATATCGACGAAGCCGTCAAAGGCCTGGTCGGGGCGAAGCTGCGCAATTCGGGCCAGGTGTGCATTTCGCCCAACCGGATATTCGTACAGAACACTATCTTTGAAGACTTCGTGAAGCGGGTCAAAGCCAGCGTGGCCGGGATCGAGGTCGACCAGGGCCTGCGGGAAGACTTTGTCGTCGGCCCCATGGTCAACCAGATGGGCTTCGACAAGGTCGTGGCCCTGGTCGAGGAAGCCAGGGCTGCCGGTGCGAAAATCCTCGCGGGCGGCAAGCCACATGCCAAGGGCGGCCTGTTCTACGAACCGACCGTCATCACCGGCTTGTCGGATGACTCACCGCTGGCACGCAACGAAATCTTCGGTCCCGTGTTCGCGATCTATTCCTTCAAGGATGAGGCCGAAGTCATCGAACGCGCCAACCAGACCGAGTTCGGCCTGGTCGCCTATGCCTACACCAGTGCGCTCGGCCGCTCGTTGCGCCTGGCCCGGGGCCTGGAAGCCGGGATGGTGATCCTCAACTCCGGCTCGGTGGGAACCGCCTCCGTTCCGTTCGGCGGCGTCAAGCAGTCGGGCTACGGCAGAGAGGGCAGCTACTACGGCATCGAAGAGTACGTTCACGTCAAATATGTGCTGATGGCCGGCGCTCAACTCTGATGAAAAGCTGATGCTCCCCTGATGGACCCGGGGCGAGTGCCCACAGCGGCTCGCCCCTCGCTGAAACCCTCGAAATAAAGGCCCGCGATCCCCACAACGCCGTCCCGACCTGGGCTAACATATGTCTTATGGCCAGTATGGATGCAGGACAAAAGTAAATTTTGTGTCAGTTACGCCCAATATCTCCAGAGGTGTGGCAACTTTCTGAACTATATTCATAAAATGTAACGCTTTTTCCAGAAAGCTTTTTCAAGAAAAGCCCGTTGCCAACGGCATATCCATTTTTAGCGAGTCCATCCGCGTGAACATTCGTCATTCCATCCTCGGCCTTTTTTTTGTCCTGGCCGGCACCGTCGCTGCAACCACCGTCGAGGCGCGTGAAACCACCCAGGCCCCTCGCGATACCACTCACCTGCAAGTCGCCTCCGGCAGTGCCCTGCTGATCGACCTGCAAACCAACAAGACCCTGTATTCCAGCAACCCGGACGTGGTCGTGCCCATCGCCTCGGTGACCAAGCTGATGACCGCCATGGTCGTACTGGACGCCAAGCTGCCGATGGACGAGTACATCTCGGTGAACATCAGCGACACCCCGGAAATGAAAGGCGTGTTCTCCCGGGTCAAGCTCAATAGCGAGCTGCCTCGCAAGGAGATGATGCTGATTGCCCTGATGTCATCTGAAAACCGCGCCGCCGCCAGCCTCGCCCACCACTATCCGGGCGGCTATGCCGCGTTCATCGCCGCGATGAATGCCAAGGCCAGGTCCCTGGGCATGATCAATACCCACTATGTCGAACCGACCGGTCTGTCGATCCACAACGTGTCCACCGCCCGCGACCTCAGCAAGCTGCTGATGGCCGCGCGTCACTATCCGATGTTGAGCGAGCTGAGCACCACCAAGGAAAAGACCGTGGCGTTCCGCAAACCCAACTACACCCTGGGTTTCCGCAACACCGACCACCTGATCAACAAGGACAGCTGGAAGATCAAGATCACCAAGACCGGCTTCACCAACCAGGCCGGCCATTGCCTGGTGCTGGTCACCGAAATGGGTAACCGCCCGGTGGCCCTGGTGATTCTCGATGCGTTCGGCAAGTACACCCACTTCGCCGATGCCAGTCGGATCCGCAACTGGGTGGAAACCGGCAAGAGCGGCGGCGTGCCGGACGTGGCCCTGCGCTACAAGGCCGACAAGAACCTGAAGAACCGCCAGGTGGGCGCCCAGGCCGCAAAGTAACCACGGATCAACCGGCCCGGTTCACCGGGCCGCGTTCAACGGCGTTTGAGTGCCTGTTTATGCGCGTACATCGCCTTGTCGGCGTCCGCAAGGAGACCTGCGACCGTCTCATGGCGCTCGGCGTCATATTCGATCTGCCCCACGCTGAAGTTAATGTCATAACCCCGCTGCTGCCCTGAGTTGCGCTCATCCAGGGTTTCGCGCAGGCGCGCCATGATCGCGCTGGTTTCAACGTGGTCGGTGCCGGTCAGCAGCACCACGAACTCGTCGCCGCCCAGGCGACCGATCACATCGCTTTCGCGAAAGGCAATGCGCAGCACATCGGCGAAGGTCTTCAGCGCCAGGTCGCCTTCGGCATGGCCGAAGACATCGTTGATCTGCTTGAAATCGTTCAAGTCGAAAAACAGCAACGAAGCCGGCTTGTCCATGCGCTTGCAGACACCCAGGCCATGATTGGCCAGGGCCTCGAAACCACGGCGGTTGGACAACAGCGTCAGCTCGTCCATGGTCGCCATCTGCACCGCCACCAGCTCCTGCTCGGCCATGCGCGCCAGGTCCCGCAGCAACGCCCGTTCTTCGTCGTCGAGGGTACGTGGCCGCGTGTCGATCAGGCACAAGGTGCCCAGCTTGCTGCCATTGCCCACCGTCAGCGGGCAACCGGCGTAAAAGCGGATACCCGGCTCGCCGGTCACCAGCGGGTTGTCATGGAAACGCTCATCATTTTCCGCATCCGGCACCATCATCACCTGATCGCCGAGAATCGCGTGACCACAGAAGGAAATATCCCGCGGCGTCTCGCTGACCGTCAGCCCCACGCAGGACTTGAACCACTGGCGGTTCTCGTCCACCAGGCTGACCAGGGCAATGGGCACGTTGAACAAGCGCTTGGCCAGACGGGTCAGGCGATCGAAACGCTCTTCGGGCGAGGTATCGAGGATATTCAGCGAGCGCAGGGTTTCCACGCGGGCAGTTTCGTTGGCAGGTTTTATCGGCGCTAACATCACGGACTTCCCAGGCTTGCGGTCGTGCAAGCGTATGACAAGAAATGAACCTGTACAACGATATAGACCTTGTATATCCCTCGGCGTTCTACCGACACGACCTGTGACCGGCGCCACAACCCGACGCCAAAACATGCCAGGCGACCACGGCAACCGTCATACTCGCCCTCCGCCATCACCGCACAGGATGTCATCCGTGAGCGCCGCCCGTAACGAAACCCACGAATCAAAGAGCAACGAATCAAAGAGCATAGGCCGCCTGTTGCTGGAATTGATCTGGCAGATCCTGGTGCTGGTGGTACCGATTTTCTTCGTGATGATCCTGCCGCCACCCCTCGCCTTCGCCGTGGTGCTCGGCTGTGCCGGCGCGATGTGGCTGTGCGCGCGATTCGCCTGGCTACCCGGTGCACGGGGTGCGGCCCGACTGATGATCGCGGCGGTGTTCGGCCTGGGCTTCAGCCTGGGGCGCGCCCTCCCCGAGTACTGGAACATCGCCGCCGCCTTTATCGCCATTTTCCCCGGACTGGCCTGTGTGAGCCTCTGGGAACGCAAGCTCGGCCTGGTGCCGGAACCCGAACCGGCTTCCGGTCAAGCCGGCGCCAGTGCGTGGGGCGGCCAGGAACCGACCCACACTCCGGAGGGCGAACCGATCCGGGTCTACAACTACAGCGAAATCGCCATGGGCGGTCCGGTCACCTGCGACTACCTGTTTCCCGACGGCATCCTGCTCGAGGGGCTCGGCTCGTCGGCCCGCTTCTCCAGCGATGGCCGCTATTTCGCCGCACCGGTGCCGTCGCGCCAGGACTGGGGGCTGGTGATTCTCGACCGGCCATTGCGCCGCCTCTATCGTTGTCACAACGATCGTTTCTGGGAACTGGACACCTTCAATGAGCACGGCCTCGGCGGACGCTACAGCCCGCTGGTGGACAACAGCGCGGACCTGATCGCCCTGGAGACGCTGCTCAAGGACGCCGACGCCGTGGACCTGCTGCCCGCCGGCGATCTCTGGCTCGAACCCGGCCATTGGCAGCAGGCCCTGGCCCGGCAGCAGATCGAACAGCGCTCCCCGGACGGCCGGCACCTGCTGGAAGGCCAACTGAGCCTGCCCGCCAACCTGCTGGAGCTGGAGCAACCCCTGGCACCGCTGCTGCATCCGGACTACCGCCTGAGCCTGGACGGCGAACCCGCAGCGCTGCTGGTCAAGGCGCAGACGCCGATGATCTGGAGCGAAGACAGCCAGCTTCTGGTCTGTGTCGCCACGCCCACCGCGCCAACGTCCGGCCAGCTCCATGGCCTGTGGCTCTGGCAACAGGGCCAGGGCTGGCGCGCCTTGCGCACGCCCTGGAGCGCCAGCGACCGCAGCCCCTCGGGCTACTGGAGCGATCCGGTGGCGCTGGACGCACAGTTCGTCTGGCTGGAAAGCTACCTGCCGCTGAATCAACCCGACAACGGGCGCTTCGGCTACCAGTTGCACAACATCCATAGCGATTCGGAAATCCTCGTCGGTCACGATCCCCTCGGACGGGAACAGGATGCCGACTGGAACCGTGCGCGCATCCGCCTGGTATTGCCGCTGGACAGCGACGGGCAGGCATCCGCCGTGCAGATCGAATCCGCGGCCTTCAAGGATGGCAGCCGTGCCCGTTTCATCTGGGAGCGGGACAACCAGGACGCCGTCGGCGGCTACCGTTGCGAACTGGTCGGCCCGCAGCGGGACACCTGGAACCTGCCCGGTCTCTGGCGCCTGGAGCATCGGCTCAGCGAGGACGCCTGTCACCTGGCGCTGATGCCCTTTACCGACACACCGGCGATGCCGGATCGGGTGGTCGTGGCCGATCCCCAGACCCGCCGCCTGCTCGACGGACCGGCAGTACGCCTCGCCGAACTGGTGGATTTTCGCGACGCCATCCTCAGCGTCGCGGTGGTCTGCGGGCGCCAGCCCCGGGACCTCACCGGCACGCCCCTGCGGCGCTTTACCGAAGCCGCCCGGCCGGCGGCAGAGGCCGGCGGGTTCTGTCATTACCGGGAAGACTCGCTACTCTATTACGAGCTTCGCCGACTCAAGCTCGGCGTCGACACACTGGAACCGTTGCCGGCCTGGCGGGTGGTCAACCAGCCACAGATCGCCACCGCCGAGGGCGACTTCATCCAGCCATCCCCCAGCGGGCTGGACGCCGCCTGGTTGTTCGGCACCGCCACCGAGTACGGCAACGACCTGCTGCGTGGTCAGGTCGCACGCCTGGGCGGCCACCTGCTGACCGCTTCCGGCTGCGCCCTGTCCGACCTCGCACCATCGATGATCTGGTCGCCCCAGGGACGTTACCTGGCGCTGACCCGACTCTACCTGGAGCATCGCGATTTCGAACACGGCCGGCGCGCCTGGAAACTCCTGCTGCTCGACCTCGAGGCACACACCTTGCGGACCGCGCCGGACTGGCTGGGCAACCGGCCGCAGTTCATCGACTTCAGCGGCGATACCCTGCACCTGCGCGAGTTCGAGGCCGACTGGGACCTGCGCGATGGCTCGGACCCCGGCCGGCGGGTGAAGATCGCCTTGCAGCACGTGCTGGAATGGCCCGCCGAAGCTCTGGAACGCCATGGCGACCTCTGGCTGACCCGCACCGATGCCCGCGACGCGCAGGCCTGGCAAGCGCTGGATAGACCTACCCTGCTGTAGGGACTAAGCTGGCGGGCGATGCACTACGCAAGGGCCTCATCGCCGGCAAGCCGGCTGCTGCAGGTCGATGCCCGGCATCGTTGCCCGGCCCGGCCTTCACAGGCTGAATCAATGGACTTGACCATGCACAGATCTGCCACTGCCCACCCTGACGACAGGGCCCCGTACTTCTGGCGCGATGCCACCCTGCCGTTTATCGAGGCCCGTTCGATCCAGGACGGTCGCAAGGTCTGTTATGCACGCCATTCCCACGAGCATTTCTCCATTGGCGCGATCACCCACGGGCGCAGCACCTATATCAACGAACAGCAGCAATGGCAGGTCGAGGCCGGCACCGTGGTGCTGATGAATCCCGGCGAGGTGCACGCTTGCAACCCCATCGACGACCAGCCCTGGGCCTATCGGATGTTCTATGTCGAGACGCCCTGGCTGACGTCCCTGCAGCACGAACTGGGGTTCAGCCCGGACCTGGATTTCCGGGCGTTTTCAGCCACCCACAGCACCGATCCACTGCTCTTCCGGGGCTTGAACCTGCTCTACGAACAACTGGTGGACGACGATCTCGCCCATCTGGAGAAACAGTGCGCCATCGTCGAGTTCTTCACCCTGCTGCAACACCACCTGAACCCGGCGCCGATCCCCGCCCGCGAGATCAACCAGAAGCTCGAACGGGCCGCGGCCTATATCCACAAGCACTGTACCGAAGCGCTGAAACTCGAGGATATCTGCCAGGCCGCGCAACTGTCGGCGTCCTACCTGACCCGCGCCTTCAAGCAGCACTATGGCATGACGCCCCACGCCTTCCTGGTCAACCGGCGCATCCAGTACGCGCGCAACCAGTTGCGCCGTGGACGGCTGATCGCCGATGTCGCCCTGGAAGCCGGCTTCGCCGATCAGGCGCACTTCCAGCGGGCGTTCAAGCAACACCTGGCCGCGACACCCGGCCAGTACCGCGGCTGACGGCTCAAGGCAGCAGCAGGTAGATCGCGCTGAGGGCCAGCAACAGCGCCATCAGCCGGTTGAACAGGCGCATGCCCCGGGGATTTTCCAGGTAGCGGCGCAGAAAGGTCCCGGCAAAGGCCCAGCAGGCAATCGAGCCATAGCAGATCACGAAGTAGATCAAGGCAAACTCCAGCACCACCCGCGTATCGCCGTTGGCGGCAAACGCCCCCATGCCCGCCACGCAGGCCAGCCAGGCCTTGGGGTTGAGCCACTGCATCACCGCGCCGACCGCCAGGGTCGGCCGCTTGCCGGGTTGGCCGGCATGCAGCGAGCCGTCGTCCATCGCCAGCTTCCAGGCCATGTACAACAGGAACGCCACGCCGCCGAGCTGGATCACCCGCGTCAGCGCGGGCAGCGCCAGCAACAGTTCATGCAGTCCCAGGCCGATCAGCACCAGCAGCAGGGTGAAACCCACGGTGGCGCCGGTGACGTGCCGCAGGCTGGCGCGCAGACCGAACTGCGCGCCGGAACTCAGGGCCACGATATTGACCGGGCCGGGGGTGATGGACGACGCCAACGCAAAGGCGGCCATGGAAATCAGAACGCTCATCGAATACTGCCCTCTCAGTGAAATGTGACAGGCAAAGTACTCAACCACCCCGGCAGCGTATTGAAGAAAACTCCCCTGGCGGCGCATTATCAGGATCATCGTGTTGCTCTGGAGGAACATCCCACATGTCGGCTTCCACACCTGTCCCCATCATCGAGACCCACCGCCTGCTGCTGCGTCCGGTGCAGGCGGACGACCTCAAGGTCGCCCAGGCCATCCACGGCGACCCGCAGACCAATCGCTACAACCCCAAGGGCGCGGCGTCCCTGGAAACCACCAGCAGCAACCTGTTCAACTGGATCGAGCACTGGAAGAGCCGGGGCTTCGGCTACTGGGCCGTGTGCGACAAGGAACACCCGCAGACGGTCCTGGGCTTCGGCGGACTGCAGGACGGCCTGTTCGGCTCGCGTAGCGGACTGAACCTGTATTTCCGCTTTGCACCGGACGCCTGGGGCAAGGGCTACGCCAGCGAAATGGTCGAAGCCGCCCTGCACCTGGCCTTCAGGACCCTGGAGCGCAACGAAGTGATCGGCCTGGTGCGGCCGGACAATCTGCCCTCGCGCCGTACCCTGGAACGCGCCCGGATGATCGTCGACGGCGAGCTGGACGATGTTCCGGGCCAGCCCCACAGCCTGCTCTACAGCCTCAGCGCCGAACGCTACCTGAGCCCGGAAAGTTTCATGTAGCCGCGGCGGACGAAGGCGTAAGATGGGCCGAGCACCCATTACAAAATGTGTCAGCCCAGGGAAAGCCACTATGAAATCGAGCCTCGTCAAAGCCGCACTGGTGATCGGCAGCCTGTTGTTGAGCGCCTGCTCCGGCGTGACTACCAGCAACAACAGCGCCTGCGAGACACTGAGTTGCCAGCAGCACTACAACAGCAGCGCCCGTGTCAGCCAGCAGAACGGCTCGATGAACAGCAACCTGGGCAGCAGCTTCAGTGAGTACGGAGCGAGCATGCTGCGCGACTGAAGCGATTCGCTACAGCGCGCAGACCTCCCGCAGGCAGCCACGTAACCAGCGATGGGCCAGGTCGGCGTCCATCCTCGGGTGCCAGAGCATCGATACACTGAAGTCTGGCGCATCGAGCGGCAAGGCAAAGCTGTGCATACCCAATCGCAGCCTTGCGGTATGGCGCTCCGGCACACTGGCAATCAGATCGCTGGAACGGGCCAGCGCCAGCGCGGTGGAGAACCCCGCGACAATCGTCAGCACCGCCCTCTCCAGGCCCAGGCGCTTGAGTCCATCGTCGATCGGCCCCTTGTCGAGGCCACGCCGGGACACGCTGATGTGCTGGCCCGCCGCATAGCGGGCCGGAGTTATCGTCCCTTCGCTCAACGGATGCCCCGCGCGCACCACACCGACAAAACGGTCGCGGAACAGCGCCTGGGTAAACAGCTCCGGACTCGCCGCCTTCCCCACCACGCCGGTCTCCAGATCCACCGTACCGTCGCGCAGCGGTGTGCTGTCCTTGTCCGGCTTCTGCACAAAGCGCAGGCGCACACCCGGTGCCTGCTGGCCGATGCGGGCAATCAGCGCCGCGCCGAAATTTTCCACGAAACCTTCGCTGGTGCGCAGGGTGAAGGTGCGGACCAGTTGCCCAAGATCCAGCTGTTCGGCGGGCCGTAACAACGCCTGTGCCTCCTCCACCAGACGACCGACCCGCTCGCGCAACTCCAGAGCCCGGGGTGTCGGCACCAGGCCACGTCCGGCCCGGACCAGCAGCGGGTCGCCGGTGGTTTCCCGCAGGCGCGCCAACGCCCGGCTCATCGCCGAAGGACTCAGGCGCAAACGCTCGGCGGCTCGCGCCACGCTGCCCTCGGCCAGCAGCACATCGAGGGTCAGCAACAGATTCAGGTCAGGTGTCGACATCGGCAGCCCCGCTTCAGGTGAGTCATGGATAGCGTCAGACGCACGAATAATCTGCAACCCATGCGCCTTCCGCCATAGTAGGGGCCAGCGTAGATTTCCGGTAGCTGCGTATCGGCAGCGCCGGGAAAAGAGGACGGGATGAAAGTCACCACCACCGCACGACATCAAGCCACCGCAAACCATGGCAGCGATGCACCCTCCGTACGCTGGGCCCTGGGCAGCCTGGCCCTGTCCATGCTGCTGTCGTCCCTCGGCACCAACATCGCCAACGTCGGCCTGCCGACCCTGGCCCAGGCCTTCGAGGCGTCCTTCCAGCAGGTCCAGTGGGTCGTCCTCGCCTATCTGCTGGCGATCACCACGCTGATCGTCAGCGTCGGACGCCTGGGCGACCTGCTGGGTCGGCGTCGCCTGCTGCTGTCCGGCATCGCCCTGTCCACCGCGGCCTCGGCCTTGTGCGGCCTGGCACCGACACTGGGCTGGCTGATTGGCGCGCGGGCGCTGCAAGGGCTTGGCGCGGCGATCATGATGGCGCTGACCCTGGCCTTTGTCGGCCAGACCGTGCCCAAGGCCCGCACCGGTAGCGCCATGGGCCTGCTCGGCAGCACCTCGGCCATCGGCACCGCCCTCGGGCCATCGCTGGGTGGCATGCTGATCGCCGGATTCGGCTGGCAGGCGATCTTCCTGATCTGCGTACCGCTGGGCTTGCTGACCTGGCTGCTCGCCTATCGCCACCTGCCCGCCGATCCACTTGCAACCCAGGCCAGGCGCCCCAGCTTCGACCTGCCGGGCACGGCGTTGCTGGCCCTGACCCTGGGCGCCTACGCACTGGCCATGACCCTGGGGCGCAACCATTTCGGCTCGCTCAATATCGCCCTGCTGGTGGTAGCGGCCGTGGGTGCCGGGCTTTTCGCGTGGGTCGAGACGAAGGTCGCCTCGCCACTGATCCAACCGGCGATGTTCCGTGACCACTTGCTGAGCGCCAGCCTGGTCATGAGCACGCTGGTTACCACGGTACTGATGGCGACCCTGGTGGTCGGGCCGTTCTACCTGGCCCTCGCCCTCGGCCTGGAACCGGCACGGGTAGGCCTGGTCCTGGCGATCGGACCCGCCGTCGCGGCGTTGGCCGGCCTACCCGCCGGACGGATCGCCGACCGTTTCGGCGCCCCCGTCATGACCCTCGCCGGGTTGCTGGCCATCGCCCTCGGCTGCCTGGGGTTATCGCTGCTGCCGCGGACCCTGGGTGTCGCCGGCTACATCGTGCCCATGGTGATCCTCACCCTGGGCTACGCCGTGTTCCAGACGGCCAACAATACCGCCGTCATGAGCGAAATCCCGGCAGACCGGCGGGGCGTGATTTCCGGCCTGCTCAACCTGTCGCGCAATCTCGGCCTGATCACTGGCGCCGCGGCCTTGGGCGCGGTATTTGTATTCGCCACGACCAGCAGCGATATCATCACGGCGGATCCCGAGGCGGTGGCAGCCGGCATGCACACTACCTTTGCCGTGGCCCTGGGACTGATCGTCGTTGCGCTGGCGACGGCGATGCACAGTGACCACCTTACCGGGCAGGCGCGAGGGACAGGTCGTCAATAGGTCGGCTGAGAGATAAATGAGTCGATGAGCGGGAGTACCGGTTTCCCGCTCTATCGAAAATCAAACCCGCTTCGCTCACCCCTTGTATTCGTTCAACTGCGCTGTCAATTCCCGTGATAGACAGGTGATCTCCCTTCGGCCTCTGCCTTGCGCCCCTCCTGAAAGTCGTTTGATTTATAGAGCGTTGCGCGTTGCGCATCCAGTTCGGATAGAGCGTCGGCTTGCACCGGGTCGATAGTCCGATGCGCAGATGCCAGCGATGCCTTGATCCCTAAAGGTCCATTTGCGGCGATCCTGTTCGCCAGCTCGATCGCCTTGTCGAGGGCTGACTGTGGATCGGGGATCTCCTGGACCGTTCCCATGCGATAGGCCTCACGGGCGGTCCAATGATCTCCCGTAAGAATGTAGCGCATTGCGTTGGCCCAACCGGCTTCGCGCACGAATCGCACTGTCGATCCACCGCCCGGGAAACGACCATGCGTATTTTCATCCTGTCCGAAATTGGTGTTGTTCGCCGCGACCCGTATGTCGGCAACAAGAAACAGCTCATGCGCCATATTCCAGGTGTCGCCGTGGACCGCGACGATCAGCGGTTTGGTGAGGCCGGGCATTTTCTTGCCAAGCGGGTCGATCAGCCCATCACCGAGCGTGGTTCCGCCTGAGCTGGCAACGGCCTTAAAACCCTCAACGTCAAGGCCCTGAGAGAAATTGTCCCCGTGTCCGAACAACACAGCGGCACGAAGTGATGGATCATGGTCGTAGTCGTAATATGCCTTGGCGAGGGCCAGATACGCTTCCGGATCAATCCGGTTCTGAATGTTGGGTCGGTTGATACCAATCAATACGATCTCACCGCGACGCTCGACGGTAATCTTATGGGATGAACTTGTCGGAATATCGACCATTGTTACGTTGTCAGGACGTGACTCGATCTTGTCGATGGTTTGCGCAAAGACGGCCCCGGTGGGCAGCGAGAGCGCTGAGAACATGATGATCGTCCGGAATAATTTCTGCATCGATGTTTCCTTTTCATGAAGGTGGCTGTGCGAGTGGGCAGCGATCTCGGCCTCTTCGCGACAAGCGCCAGGGCACTCGCGCGGCTGATGCCGCGCGGGTCTCCCGAGACCAGGGCTATGAGTCTGGCCAGATTCGTTACGCAACGGCGCCCTCGTCGAGGAAGGCGTAGTCGGTGTAACCCGCGTCACGCCCCCCGTAGAAGGTATTGCGATCGTAAGGGTTGAGCGGCGCGTTGATCCGCAGCCGCTCAGGCAGATCCGGGTTGGAAATGAACGGACGGCCGAAAGCTACCAGGTCCGCATCTCCAGAAGCGACGATCTCCTCGGCGGTTTCCTTGGTGAAACCACCGGCGGCAATGATTGGCCCCTCGAAGATGCCGCGCAGTCCCTTGGACGCGACGGCCGGAACGTTCAGCTCAATGTCCTCGTAGCCACGGATGCGCGGCTCGATGACGTGCAGATAGGCCAGACCGAAAGGGTTGAGCTTCTTCGCCAGGTAGCCGAATGTCGCCGTGGGGTTGCTGTCCGACATGGTGCCGAACTGGCCGCTCGGAGAAATCCGCACCGCCACGCGATCGCCGCCCCACACCGAAACCGCCGCCTCGACAACGTCGAGCATGAAGCGCGCGCGGTTCTCGATCGAACCTCCATAGGCATCGTCGCGATGATTGGTACCATCTTGCAGGAACTGGTCGGGCAGGTAGCCGTTCGCGCCATGCACCTCAACACCATCGAAGCCCGCGGCCTTGGCGCGCTCGGCACCGCGCCGATACTCCTCGATCACGCCGGGTATTTCATCGAGACGCAGCGCCCTCGGCACCACCTGGTCTGCCTCGGCGATGCCGTCGCCGTCGCGCACAACGGATTTTTCCTTGGCCGCGATCGCAGAAGGGGCAACCGGCAGTTCACCGTTCATGTTGTCCGGATGCGCCTGACGACCGCCATGCCAGAGTTGAAGATAGATGCTCGCGCCTTTGGCGTGGACGGCATCGGTCACCTTCTTCCATCCCGCGACCTGCTCGTCAGTATGAATGCCAGGCCCACGGGCGTAGGCGATACCCATGGGCGACACGCTAGTCGCCTCGGCGATCAGTAAGCCTCCCCTGGAAGCCCGTTGGGCGTAGTACTCGACCATCAGGTCTCCGGGTACGTCGCCCTCTTCGGTACGCAGGCGGGTGAGCGGAGCCAATACGACGCGGTGCGCCAAACGGAGCTGCCCAATCCGGGCCGGGGTGAACAGTTTAGACATGATTCATTCTCGTTTTTAATGGGGGCGTCGAGACTTGGGGACGAAGCGCTGCGGCCTCCTCGGAGGAGGAGACCCGGCTGTCAATGATGGGAGTGTCGATCGCGCCCGAGCTGATCGTGTCGGCCCGGATACACCGGTCCTTCAGCGCCATCGACCATGCAGGCTCAGGTCTCGATCATGCTGGCCTTGCGCAGCGCCGGCAGCAGTTCAGAGGGATCCGGGCGCTGTGTATAGTCGGGATTGACTTCGGCATACACGATCGTGCCGTCCTGGGCGATGACGTAACGCGCCGGCATCGGCAGGGTCCACTCAGGATCGTCATTGAAGTTCGGCAGGTCGTTCTTGAAGCTCTTGTACAGTTCGACCAGATAATCGGGCAGCTTGAATTTCAGACCGAAAGCCTCACCTACCTTGCCTTTTTCATCCGAAAGGATCGGGAACGTGACTTCATTGTCACGAACGGAGCGCCGGCTATTGGGGGCGGTCTGCGGCGAGATCGCGACCAGGCTGGCACCCAGCTTTTCGAATTCGGGCAGGCTAGCCTGCAGTGCTTGCAACTCCAGGTTGCAGTACGGGCACCAGACTCCGCGATAAAAGCTGACCACCAGCGGCCCTTTTGCGAGCAGTTCCGCCGACGAGACGGTTTTACCGTCCGGGTCTCTGAGAGTGAACGACGGGGCCTTGTCGCCGACCTTCCTGGCTCGCTCGGCCTGGCCGCTGGCCTTCAGCTCGGCGGTTGCCTTGTGCATCGTTTCGACGACCACGCGAGGCGCATGATAAGGAGGCTTGCCGGCCTCGAAATCGGCCCTGAACGCGTCGAGTCTTGCTTGCAAATTCATGTTGCTCTCCGTCAGTAAGATGATGAACGCGAAGTGGCGCGTCCATCGAGGCTGGTTCGCGGGTTAGCGGCCCAGGAGCTCAAAGTTACTGACGGATACACCTGCGTTGTAGAGCGCTCCCGGGCATTTCTATTATTCCCCGGAAGAATGGGCAAGCTTGATCCGAGACCATGATCATGCAAAAAAGATGATGTCGGACACGCTTCTCCCAGGCTCTCCTAAAGCAGGACGCACATGACAAAAACCGTGGTGATATGACGCAGAGCATCATGGGCTGCATGACCACGCAGAGCGTGGGAACGATCGAAGGACGCCCACTACGATCCGGTAGCCGGTGAGCTCGACGGCGAGCTGTGCATTCCGGTGCGAGCGTTGTGATTAGCCGGGTGGTCGCGTCAATACAAAGCAACGGAGTGACCTCTGGCCACTCCGTTACACACTGCCAGAGACTCTTCGCTCAAACGGCGCCGTGTGCCGCCAAATTGCGGTACTGCCCTTTGAAATACAGCAACGGCTGCGCCGCGTCGGCTTTATGCAGGTTTAACGCTTTCACTTCACCAATCACGATCACATGATCACCCGCAACATATTCAGCGTGAATTTCACAATCCAGCCAATGCAGACTGTCGGCAATAACCGGATTGCCCAGCGGTGATTGCTGCCATTCGATTCCCTGCCATTTATCCGTGCCCCGGCGAGCGAACTGGTTGGAAATCCTGACCTGTTCACCGGATAGAATATTGACTGCGAATCGACCCGCCTCGCGAATTTTCGGATAACTGGCCGAACTGCGCATGACACTGAACGACACCAGCGGCGGGTTCATCGACACGCTATAGAACGACTGACACGTAAAGCCAATCGGCTCGTCACCGGTGTGCGATGTAATCACCGTAATACCGGAAGCGTAGTGTCCGAGCGCCTCACGAAAGCTCACGGGCTCAATGGCAGTAACTGTCTCAGTGGCAGGGAGTGACATGCTAAATCCTAGTTCGACAGCTCTTTGCGGATGATCTCTGCACCGGCGCTCAACGCATTCAACTTGCCCCTTGCTACCTGGCGAGGCAATGGCGCCATGCCGCAGTTGGTGCATGGATAGAGCTTGTCGGCATCGACGAACTGAAGTGCCTTGCGCAGGGTATTGGCCACTTCCTCAGGCGTCTCAATGGTATGGTTTGCCACGTCGATGGCACCGACCATCACTTTCTTGCCGCGAATGAGTTCGATCAGATCCATTGGAACGTGAGAGTTATGGCACTCCAGCGAGACGATATCGATGCTTGATTTCTGCAACTTGGGGAACGCCTCTTCATACTGGCGCCATTCTGAACCCAAGGTCTTTTTCCAGTCGGTGTTGGCCTTGATGCCGTAGCCGTAACAGATATGCACTGCCGTTTCGCATTTGAGTCCTTCGATGGCCCGTTCCAGGGTGGCAACGCCCCACTCGTTCACCTCATCGAAGAACACATTGAATGCAGGCTCATCGAATTGAATGATGTCGACGCCAGCAGCTTCGAGTTCCCTGGCCTCCTGGTTGAGGATCCTGGCGAACTCCCAAGCCAGCTTTTCACGACTCTTGTAGTGGGCATCAAAGAGCGTGTCGATCATGGTCATGGGGCCTGGCAGAGCCCATTTGATCGGTTGCCCGGTTTGTTGACGCAGGAACTTCGCGTCTTCTACAAAAACTGGCTTCTTGCGGGCAACAGCCCCCACCACCGTGGGTACGCTGGCATCGTAGCGATCGCGAATCCTGACGGTTTCGCGCTTTTCGAAATCGACCCCTTCGAGGTGCTCGATAAATGTGGTCACAAAGTGCTGACGCGTCTGTTCGCCGTCACTGACGATATCGATGCCAGCGTGCTGCTGCTCTTGCAGCGCCAGGCGCAATGCATCCTGTTTGCCCTCGATCAACCCTTCATCCTGCAATTTCCAGGGCGACCAGAGGGTTTCAGGCTGTGCGAGCCAGGAAGGTTTAGGCAAGCTGCCAGCAGTTGAAGTCGGTAACAGTTTTTTCATAGCCGATTAAAACCTTGTATTTTCAATGACTCAAAGAGCGTAACTGGCAGACCATTGCTCAAGAATGGTCTGATAAGGCTTGATGAAGTGCTCTCCAGCAAACTTCCCCTGCTCAACAGCCAGACGACTGCGCTCATCTCGGTCGTACACGATTCGAGTCAACGAGTAGTCCTGGTGTTTCAAGCTGGGCTGATAGACTTTCCCGGCCGCGGAATTCGCGTTGTAAATCTCGGGGCGATAGATCTTCTGGAAAGTGTCCATCGTGCTGATCGTACCGATCAGCTCAAGATTGCTGTAATCATCGAGCAAATCGCCGGAGAAATAGAAAGCCAACGGCGCTGCACTGTTCGGCGGCATGAAATAGCGGACCTTCAAGCCCATCTTTTTGAAGTATTCATCCGTCAGGGAATATTCATCCTGCTGATATTCAACACCCAGTACAGGATGCTGGTTCTCGGTGCGCTGGTAAGTTCTGCTGCTCGAAACGCTCAGGCAGATGACAGGTGGCTTTTTGAAGTGCTCTCTGTAGGCGTCCGAGTTGACGAAGCATTTGAACAGCTTGCCGTGCAGATCGCCGAAACCGTCTGGCGTACTGAACCCGGCCTGATTCTTGTTGTGCTCCAGCAACACGACACTGAAATCGTAATCCCGCACATAGGAGGAGAAGTTGTTTCCGACAATGCCCTCGATGCGCTCGTTGGTTTTCCTGTCAACGATGGTGGTTTTCAACACCTCGATCAACGGGATGGCATTACCACTGAGATGCGCATCGATATTCATTTCAGCGGAAATGATTTCCAGCTCGACCGTGTAACGATCACCTTCAGGATTGTCCCAATGCGCCAGAGTGTTGAAGCGGTTGTCGATCATCTTCAGGGTGTTACGCAAATTCTCCTGACGACTCTCTCCTCGCGCCAGATTGGCAAAGTTGGTGGTAATCCGCGTCTTGTCCGACGGACAATAGTTCTCATCGAAACAAATGCTCTTGATAGCAAATGTGAATTCGTTTTTCATCGTGACCCGCACCTGTATTTCGACAAAGCTGAACTGGCGTCTTGCTTCTTTCAGCTTTGATCAACTTTCTGTTCCTTCACTCGGCAGCCTGTAGATCGACCATTGTGAAGAGCTGCACGCATTTTAAGCAGGGAGGCTGTATGAACAAAAACGAATTGATTTCAAAAAATCATTAGTCGCGCTCATGATGGCGGATCTGCGTGACCGCTTCGATCACGAGCGACGCCACCACTCTTGCGCCATCTGTAATCCCAATCAGTGGCGTCGGGGTATTTCCGTGTGCTGCGGATACCGCTATCGGTGATCTGCTTCATGTCTTTCCAACGAGAAATCCACAACGAACTGCTGATGACGCTGAAGCCATGTTCGAAGGCGTACAGGACCGTACGCTCAAAGCACAGCGTGCAACGCACGCCACGCTCAGGTTCAGGCTCCATGCCTTTCGCTGGACCCATTGTCGTTAATTGATCTATGGTGAGGCAAACTAATCCTAATACCACTCAACTCAAATTTTATTCATAATTATGATCGATATTCGTCATCTTAAAACCGTTCAAGCCATGCGTGACACCAGCAGCCTGGTTGAAACGGCTGAGCGCCTGAATCTTACTCAGTCAGCCATTTCCCATCAGATGAAGGAGTTGGAAGAGCGGATGGGAATGACATTGTTCACGCGCAAATCAAAGCCGATGCGCTTTACCAGCGCGGGCCTGAGATTGCTGAGACTGGCTGACGAAGTCCTGCCATTGCTGAGGGAAGCCGAACGCGATTTCAGCCGGCTAGCGGGGGGCTCCGCTGGACGTTTGCACATGGCTATTGAGTGCCACAGCTGCTTTCAGTGGTTAATGCCAGCCATCGACGCCTTCAGGACCTCATGGCCCGAGGTAGAGATGGATCTGGCATCAGGGTTTTCTTTCGCACCACTACCTGCACTGGCTCGTGGGGATCTGGATCTGGTCGTAACATCCGATCCAATCAACCTGAACGGCATTACCTACGTGCCGCTGTTTGCCTATGAAGCATTACTGGCAGTGGATAATCACCATCCACTGGTTGGAAAAAACGTCATTCTGCCAATCGACTTGAAACCCTTCACGCTGATCACCTACCCCATCGAACGGGACCGCCTGGATATCTTCACACGCTTCCTCGATCCAGCCGATGTCGAGCCACTCAACGTTCGAACGTCAGAGATGACCGTGATGATGATGCAATTAGTGGCATCAGGTAGGGGCGTTTGCTGCTTGCCGAACTGGGCGCTATACGAATACACGTCTCGTGGTTATGTCACAGCGCGGCGCCTGGGCGACAACGGCTTGTTTCCGACTCTGTTCGCTGCGGTGCGTTCAGACATGCTGGCAACGCCATACATGCAAGACTTTTTACTGACGGCGAAAGATACTTCTTTCTCGACGCTGGAAGGCATCAGCGCGGTTCGTTAATAGCACTCCGCGTTCAGACCTGTCGCTCTAGATACAGCGTCCGTGAGTGTCTGCTTGGGGTTGTGGATTCAACCGGTCGACGCAACAGATTGACCCCTGCGCAGTGAGCGAAGCGGCAGCTCTCCACTGCGAGGCCAAACCCAATCAGAGCAAACCCGGCTAGGAACATCGAGGGCGCAAAGGCGGATGCTATTGCTCACCGCATCTTCAGGAGTTTTCGTTCGGTGACTGACTTAAGTAGCAGCCATGCCTATGCAAAACGATTCGACGCTGTGCTCGCCTACATCGATACGTACCTCGAAGGCGATCTGTCGGTGAATGCATTGAGCCGGATCGCCAACTTCTCGGCGTTCCATTTTCATCGACAGTTCACGGCGTATGTCGGCGTTCCGGTTGCACAGTATGTGCAGTTGATGAGGCTTCGGCGCGCCGCGCACCAATTGGTCGGCTCACCTGATCAGTCCGTTCTGGAGACAGCGCTCAGTGCTGGCTTCGAAAGCCCCGAGGCCTTTTCAAGGGCGTTCAAGCGAGCCTTCGGCATGACGCCGAGTGCGTTCGCAAAGGCACCGAACTGGCAGCTCTGGAGTGCGGTATTCGTTATCCCTCACTTTTCCAGGAGTATCACCATGCAGATACGTATCGTGGAGTTCGCCGAAACCCGCGTGGCAGCGCTTGAGCATCGCGGGGCTCCCGGCCTCGTCAGTGAAAGCGTCAATCTTTTCCGTCAATGGCGCATGCGGAGCGGCCAGTCGCCGGTGGCCCTGAGCCGCTCCTTTGGCATCCCCTACGACAATCCCGATACCACGTCCGCAGAGGACTTTCGGTTCGCGATTTGCGGCGAGATAAAGGAGGCCGTACTGCCCAATGAATTCGGTGTGCATGAACGAGTCATCCCCGCAGGGCGTTGTGCCGTGATTCGCCATACGGGCTCACCTGACTACATCGGAGAAACCATCTACCCGCTTTACCGCGACTGGCTTCCCTCCAGTAAAGAAGAGCTTCGGGATCATCCGTTGTTCTTCCATTACCTGAGCGTCTTTCCCGAAACGCCGCAGGATCAATGGCAAACGGATATTTACGTTCCGTTGAAATAGGCGAGGCTGGCTTCCGGCCCGGCTTGCCGCTCGATCGGTGACACGCATTGACCGGGCGGCAGCTTTCGGCCAGAAGCGGACTGTTTCCCAGTAAATAAATCTGTCCCCTTTTCCCCGGTAAATAAATCTGTCCCCTTTTCCCCTGTCCCCTTTTCCCCGCGTCGAACCATCCAGGCGAGCCTTCAACCCTGCCGGTTGAGCACCAGTAAACGTACCGCCAGAGCTGTCATCACCACAGCGAAGCTATACGCACCAAGGCGTTTGGAGAGTACGCCTTCGCGCAGGCGCCCATGCAGACGTCCGGCGCATAAGCCGAGCAGGGAATGGAAGATCAATGCGATCAGCGCGAGCAGCAACCCCAGGAACATCAGTTGCGAGGTGATGCTGCTACCCACGGTGACGAACTGTGGCAGGAACACCATGAAGAACAACAGCGCCTTGGGGTTCAGCAGGCTGTTGAGCGTGGCTCGGGCAAAAATCTTGCGCATCGAAGCCTGCGTGGCTTGAGTATCCGTATCCGCAGGGGAAGTCTTCAAGGCCTGCCAGGCCAACCACATCAGATAGCAAGCACCGGCCCACCGCAGCAAGTCAAATGCCGGAGCCCAGCTCATGACCAGCGCACCAAGACCCGTGCTCACCGCGACGGTCATCAGCACATCGGCCAGGGTTATTCCCAGAGCGGCGGCGAGGCCGAAGCGCCAGCCGTGGGCAACCGCATGGCTGGTGACGATAGCCATGTTAGGGCCGGGAACAACCAGCAACAGCAAGGCGGCAACAATGAACAGGTAGAGATTGGTGGCGTCCGGCATGGGGTAATACTTCCTCGGGGAAGGAGTCATGCTAACCGGCGTTAGTCAGGCAGAAGCAGATACAGTGAGGATGGATTTGGCCGCTACAGTCAGGGATGGAGAGGTTAAATAATCCTTTTGACGGCATCTAAAAAGTTGGCCAGTAATGATTATATCTGATCTACCTCGCCATCCAGCTCTGGTGCGCCAACCCCGAGGCCGAAGCCAAGGCGGCTGGCGCACCGGCCAGCCTGCCCGCCCTCGCCCGCCAGGAGTTTCTGGTCGCGGCGAGTAAGCCAAACGATGGACAATATAAATTCTCGCGGTAGACCGCTCTCGGCCGATTCTGTTGAATAAGTCGGA
>NZ_JACAOR010000013.1:229174-610726 GCF_013386115.1 Pseudomonas gingeri | reverse complement strand
AGGGTCAGAAACAGCGCAGAACCAAGTCAGAACACGCAACCCTGTAGGAGCTGGCTTGCCAGCGATGGGGCCAGCAAACCTTGCAGCGCCCAAAAGGACGCCATCGCCAGCAAGCCGGCTCTCCTACCTATATAGAAGAGAGCAGGGCGCCTAGAGCACCCCGGCTTCCCGCAATCCGGCCACCGTCTCCGGCGTCAGGCTCAATACCCGCTGCAGGACCTCCAGCGTGTGCTCGCCCAATAGAGGAGGGGCATTACGATATTCCACCGGCGTCTCGGAAAGCCGGATAGGACTCGCAACCTGCGGCACCCGCCCGGCCAGGGCATGGGGCAGCTCGATGGCCAGCCCACGCGCCTGTACCTGGGGATCGGCAAACACCTGCGACAGATCATTGATCGGCCCGCACGGTACACCGGCCTGCTCCAGCTGCGTCACCCACTCGGCCGTCGTCTTGAATATGGTGGCCTGGCGAATAAGCGGAATCAGCACCGCGCGGTTGGCCACCCGCAGCTTGTTGGTGACGAAGCGCGGATCGTCCGCCCATTGCGGCTGACCCGCCACCTCGGCGAACTTGCGGAACTGCCCGTCATTACCCACCGTCAGGATGAAGTCGCCATCGGCGGTAGGGAAGTCCTGGTACGGCACGATATTCGGATGGGCATTGCCCAGGCGCTTGGGAGCCACCCCGGTGGTCAGGTAGTTCATCGCCTGGTTGGCCAGGCATGCCACCTGTACATCCAGCAAAGCCATGTCGATATGCTGCCCACCACCGCCATGATCCCGATGGGCCAGGGCCGCAAGGATCGCCACGGTCGAGTACAGGCCAGTGAGGATATCGGTCAGGGCCACGCCCACTTTCACCGGACCGGCACCTTCATCGCCCTCCGGCCTGCCCGTCAGGCTCATCAGCCCGCCCAGCCCCTGGATCATGAAGTCATAGCCGGCACGCTTGGCATAAGGCCCGGTCTGACCGAACCCGGTGATCGAGCAATAGATCAGGTTCGGGTTGAGCGCCTTGAGCGATGGGTAGTCCAGGCCATAGGCCGCCAGCCCGCCGACCTTGAAGTTCTCGATCAGGATATCGGACTTCATCGCCAGCTCGCGCACCAGGCGCTGGCCCTCGGGCCGGGTGAAGTCGATGGTGACCGATTGCTTGTTGCGGTTGGCCGACAGGTAGTAAGCCGCTTCGCTGGTGTTCTCTCCGTAGGCGTCCTTCAGGAAGGGCGGCCCCCACGCGCGAGTGTCATCGCCGTTGCCCGGGCGCTCGACCTTGATCACCTCGGCCCCCAGGTCCGCGAGGATCTGACCGGACCAGGGTCCGGCCAATACCCGCGACAAATCCAATACCCGCAGATGCGAAAGCGCGCCCATGAGCCGAGCTCCTGTCAGTAGAACGCCTGGAGGCCGGTTTGCGCACGCCCGAGAATCAGCGCATGCACGTCGTGGGTGCCTTCATAGGTATTCACCACTTCCAGGTTCACCAGGTGACGAGCGACCCCGAACTCGTCGGAGATGCCGTTGCCGCCGAGCATGTCCCGCGCCATGCGGGCGATGTCCAGGGACTTGCCGCAGGAGTTGCGCTTCATGATCGAAGTGATTTCCACCGCCGCCGTACCTTCATCCTTCATCCGACCCAGGCGCAGGCAGCCCTGGAGGGCGAGGGTGATTTCAGTCTGCATGTCGGCCAGCTTCTTCTGGATCAACTGGGTGGCAGCCAACGGGCGACCGAACTGCTGACGATCCAGGGTGTACTGGCGAGCGGTGTGCCAGCAGAACTCGGCAGCGCCCAGCGCGCCCCAGGAGATGCCGTAGCGGGCGGAGTTGAGGCAGGTGAACGGGCCTTTCAGGCCACGGACATCCGGGAAGACGTTCTCTTCGGGGACAAAGACGTTGTCCATGACGATTTCGCCGGTGATGGAGGCGCGCAGGCCGACCTTGCCGTGAATCGCCGGGGCGCTCAGGCCTTTCCAGCCTTTCTCCAGAACAAAACCGCGGATATCGCCGGCATCGTCCTTGCCCCAGACCACGAACACATCGGCGATCGGACTGTTGGTGATCCACATCTTGCTGCCGGTCAGGCTGTAGCCGCCTTCGACCTTGCGCGCACGGGTGATCATCGCCCCGGGATCGGAACCGTGGTTCGGCTCGGTCAGGCCGAAGCAGCCGATCCATTCGCCGGAGGCCAGTTTCGGCAGGTACTTCTGCTTCTGCGCCTCGGTGCCGAACTCATTGATCGGCACCATCACCAGGGAAGACTGCACACTCATCATCGAGCGGTAGCCCGAGTCGACGCGCTCCACTTCACGGGCGATCAGGCCGTAGCTGACATAGTTGAGGCCGCTGCCGCCGTACTCGACCGGAATGGTCGCGCCCAGCAGGCCGACCTCACCCATTTCGCGAAAGATCGCCGGGTCGGTCTTTTCATGCCGGAAGGCTTCGAGAACCCGTGGCGCCAGCTTGTCCTGGGCGAACTGCTGGGCGGTGTCACGAATCATCCGCTCCTCTTCAGTGAGCTGTTGATCCAGCAGCAGGGGATCGATCCAGTTGAAGCTAGCTTTACCGCCCATGGGAGAGTCCTCGCGAAGTAGGTCAAATATCGTGGATTGATCCTAGGCGTCACCCGAGGATCCGGCAAACGAGGATTTCGCATGCTGTTGTGCTAATTTCTCACTCCGAAAACCTTTTGAACGCCTTTTCGACCCATATTTAGTGAGGTTGCCGTATATGCGCAGGAAGATCCCCAGCACCGCCGCGCTGGTCAGCTTCGAAGCCGCCGCCCGCCATGAGAGCTTTACCAAGGCCGCGGTCGAGCTTTCCCTCACTCAGGGCGCAATTTGCCGACAGATCGCCAGCCTGGAAGAGTTCCTCAGTGTCGAACTCTTCCGACGCTCACGACGGGGCGTGAAGCTGACCGAGGCAGGTCTGTCCTACAGCCGCCGTATCGCCACGCAACTGGACGCAGTCGAACGCGACACCCTGTCCGTCATGGGCCAGCAGGGCACCAATGTGATCGAACTGGCGGTGGTACCGACATTCGGCACCCAATGGCTGTTGCCGCGACTCAAGGATTTCCAGCAACAGCACCCGGAAGTCACGGTCAACCTGACCAACCGCACCCGGCCGTTCCTGTTTGCCGATACCGACTTCGACGCCGCCATCTACTTCGGCGATGCCGACTGGTCGGGTACCGAATCCCATCGCCTGATGGGCGAGAACCCGATGCCGGTATGCAGTCCGGCCATGCTCGGCAACCGCCAGAGCCTGAGCGCGACGCAGATCGCCGAATTGCCGCTGCTGCAACAGACCACACGGCCCTACGCCTGGCGCCAGTGGTTCAACGCCCAGGAACTGAATATCCCCCGCGACATGACAGGCCCGCGCTACGAGCTATTCTCCATGCTGGCCCAGGCCGCCATGCACGAGATGGGGATCGCGCTGATTCCACCGTTCCTGATCCAGCGCGAACTGGCCGAGAAACGCCTGGTGATCGCCAACCCCAATGCGCTCTCCAGCATCAAGGCCTATTACCTGATGATTCCCGACCGGAAAGTCGAATCGGCGTCTTTACGGGCTTTTCGTGACTGGCTGGTAAGCCAGGCACAAGGCTACAGCCTGCTTTCCTGAAGGCTTTCCGCCATTACTTGACCTCGTAGTCAGCAAAACAAAAGCCCTACAGATATAAGAATATGTCGCCTTTAAGCAGACTGTACCGACGCCCCTCAATCTTGCACGAAAGTGCCTGATGGCAAGGGCTACAGCCCATATCGCCTGCAATATCGACTTATTCATGTCGCCGATTCGAAATTTCTCCATTTCCAGCCAGAATCCATGTGAGGCCTCTATTCTGTGGGCCTGCGGCCAATCCGTGCGACATTCAGTCACAGGGTGACTTGTAGTTAATATTGCGTCACCTTTCAGAATCTCTTGAAGGGGGCAGTTTTCGCCTGCAAAATGCCGCGCCCCGCCTCGAAACCGGCGGGATCGTGCTGATCGGCCGCTCCAGTCGCACCATCCGCAGTGCGCTGGCCTTCTTATAAAAAAGATCACGCAGGAGATTTGACGTGCACATTGGTGTTCCTCTCGAAACCCAGACGGGTGAAACGCGGGTTGCTGCAACCCCGGAAACCATCAAGAAGCTGGTCGGCCAAGGTCATAAGGTCACTGTGCAAAGCGGCGCCGGGCTCAACGCCAGCGTTGTCGACAGTGCGTATGAGGCAGCAGGCGCCACTATTGGCAGCGCCGCCGAAGCCTTTGCCGCCGAGCTGATTCTCAAGGTGGTCGCCCCCAGCGACAGTGAACTGGCGCTGATCAGGCACGGTACCGTGCTGGTGGGCATGCTCAATCCGTTCAGCAATGAAACCATCGCCAGGCTGGCGGCCCAGGGCATTACGGCCTTCGCCCTGGAGGCCGCGCCACGTACCTCCCGCGCGCAAAGCCTCGACGTGCTCTCGTCCCAGGCCAACATTGCCGGCTACAAGGCCGTGTTGCTGGCCGCCCATCACTACCCGCGCTTCATGCCGATGCTGATGACCGCGGCGGGTACCGTGAAGGCCGCCCGCGTGCTGATCCTCGGTGCCGGTGTGGCCGGACTGCAGGCAATCGCCACGGCCAAGCGCCTGGGTGCGGTGATCGAAGCCTCGGACGTGCGTCCGGCGGTGAAGGAGCAGATCGAGTCCCTCGGAGCGAAGTTCGTCGACGTGCCCTACGAGACCGATGAAGAGCGCGAATGCGCAGTCGGTGTCGGCGGCTACGCACGGCCGATGCCGGCCAGCTGGATGCAGCGCCAGGCCCAGGCCGTGCACGAACGCGCCAAGCAGGCCGATATCGTCATTACCACCGCACTGATTCCCGGTCGCAAGGCACCGGTGCTGCTGAGCGCCGAGACGGTCGCGCAGATGAAGCCCGGCTCGGTAGTCATCGACCTCGCCGCCGCCCAGGGCGGCAACTGCCCGCTGACCGTGGCCGACCAGGTGGTGGTCGAGCACGGCGTGACCATCTGCGGCCCGACCAACCTGGCCGGTGAAGTCGCGGCGGATGCCTCGGCGCTGTATGCCCGCAACCTGCTGGATTTCCTGAAGCTGGTCTTCAACAAGGAAGGCCAGTTCGAAGTGAACCTCGAAGACGACATCGTCGCCGCGTGCCTGATGTGCCGCGACGGCCAAGTCATCCGCAAAAACGCCTAAGCAGGGATTCAGACGATGGAAGAGCTTATCTCCCCCGGTATCTACAACCTGATCATCTTCGTGCTGGCTATCTATGTCGGTTACCACGTGGTCTGGAACGTGACACCCGCGCTGCATACGCCTCTCATGGCAGTGACCAACGCCATCTCGGCGATCGTGATCGTCGGCGCCATGCTCGCCGCCGCGCTGACCGTGACCCCGCTGGGCAAGACCATGGGCACCCTGGCCGTGGCCCTGGCCGCGGTAAACGTGTTCGGTGGCTTCCTGGTGACGCGCCGCATGCTTGAGATGTTCAAGAAAAAAGCCCCGAAAGCCGTAAAAGAAGAGGCGCCGAAGTAATGAGCATGAATCTCGTAACGACGCTCTACCTGATCGCGTCGATCTGCTTCATCCAGGCGCTCAAGGGCCTGTCGCACCCGACCACGTCGCGGCGCGGCAACCTGTTCGGCATGCTCGGCATGGCCCTGGCGATCCTCACCACCATCGGCCTCATCTATAAGCTGGGAGCCGAACTGGCTACCGCGGGTATCGGCTATGTGATCGTCGGCCTGCTGATCGGCGGCACCGCCGGCTCGATCATGGCCAAGCGCGTCGAGATGACCAAGATGCCGGAGCTGGTGGCGTTCATGCACAGCATGATCGGCCTGGCCGCGGTCTTCATAGCCATCGCGGCGGTGGTCGAGCCGCAATCCTTGGGCATCGTCAAGCAACTGGGCGACTCGATTCCGGCGGGCAACCGCCTGGAGCTGTTCCTCGGCGCGGCGATCGGCGCGATCACCTTCTCCGGTTCGGTGATCGCCTTCGGCAAGCTGTCGGGCAAGTACAAGTTCCGCCTGTTCCAGGGCGCACCGGTACAATTCGGTGGCCAGCACAAGCTGAACCTGCTGCTGGGCCTGGCAACCCTCGGTCTCGGCGTGACCTTCATGCTGACCGGCAACCTCGGCGCCTTTGCCCTGATGCTGGCCCTGGCCTTCGTGCTCGGCGTGCTGATCATCATCCCCATCGGCGGCGCCGACATGCCAGTGGTGGTGTCGATGCTCAACAGCTATTCCGGCTGGGCAGCGGCGGGGATCGGCTTCTCGCTGAACAACTCGATGCTGATCATCGCCGGCTCGCTGGTCGGCTCAAGCGGGGCGATCCTCTCGTACATCATGTGCAAGGCGATGAACCGTTCGTTCTTCAACGTGTTGCTCGGCGGCTTCGGCAACAGCGCGGACGCCGCCGGCCCGGCCGGTGCGAAAGAGGCGCGGCCGGTGAAATCCGGTTCGGCCGACGATGCGACTTTCCTGCTGACCAACGCCGACACGGTCATCATCGTGCCCGGCTACGGCCTGGCGGTGGCCCGTGCCCAGCACGCGCTCAAGGAACTGACCGAGAAACTGACCCACCGCGGCGTTACCGTGAAGTACGCGATCCACCCGGTGGCGGGGCGCATGCCCGGGCATATGAACGTGCTGCTGGCCGAGGCCGAGGTGCCTTACGACCAGGTGTTCGAGATGGAAGACATCAACTCCGAATTCGGCCAGGCCGACGTGGTGCTGGTGCTCGGCGCCAACGATGTGGTCAACCCGGCGGCGAAGAACGATCCGAAGTCGCCGATTGCCGGCATGCCGATTCTCGAGGCCTTCAAGGCCAAGACCATCATCGTCAACAAGCGCTCCATGGCCAGCGGCTACGCCGGCCTGGATAACGAGCTGTTCTACCTCGACAAGACCATGATGGTCTTCGGCGACGCGAAGAAGGTGATCGAGGACATGGTCAAGGCTGTCGAGTAAAACCTTGCCGTAGCGCAATACCGAAAACCCCATCCTTTAGTAGGGTGGGTTTTTTCTTTGCCCGCAGAAAACCGACCGAAGGCTCTGAATCGGGGCCTGGCATTCGACCTTGGTCGGGCGGCGAAACCTTTTGAAATGTCTAGACTGCGCATCTTGCCTCCGTTGCCCGAGAAAAACTCCATGTACCGTGATCGTATTCGCTTGCCTTCTCTTTCCAGCAAGGTGATGAGCGCGGCTGACGCTGCCGCCCTGATCCAGGACGGCATGACCGTCGGCATGAGCGGCTTCACCCGCGCCGGCGAGGCCAAGGCCGTCCCTCATGCACTGGCCGAGCGCGCCAAGCTGTCACCGCTGAAGATCACCCTGATGACCGGCGCCAGCCTGGGCAACGACCTCGACAAGCAGCTCACCGAAGCCGGTGTCCTGTCGCGGCGCATGCCGTTCCAGGTCGACAGCACCCTGCGCAAGGCGATCAACGCCGGCGAAGTGATGTTTATCGACCAGCACCTGTCGGAAACCGTCGAGCAACTGCGCAACAAGCAGCTCAAGCTGCCGGACCTGGCGGTCATCGAGGCCGTGGCGATCACCGAGCAGGGGCATATCGTGCCGACCACCTCGGTGGGCAACTCGGCCAGCTTCGCGATCTTCGCCAAGCAGGTGATCGTCGAGATCAACCTGGCGCACAACCCGAACCTGGAAGGCCTGCACGACATCTATATCCCCAGCTATCGCCCGACCCGTACGCCGATCCCGCTGGTCAAGGTCGATGATCGCATCGGCAGCACCGCGATCCCGATCGATCCGGCCAAGATCGTCGCCATCGTGATCACCAACCAGCCCGACTCGCCGTCCACCGTGACCCCGCCGGACGCCGACACCCAGGCCATCGCCGACCACCTGATCGCCTTCCTCAAGGAAGAAGTGGCCGACGGGCGCATGACCAACAGGCTCGGCCCGCTGCAGGCCGGCATCGGCAATATCGCCAACGCGGTGATGTGCGGCCTGATCGACTCGCCGTTCGAAGACCTGACCATGTACTCCGAGGTACTGCAGGACTCGACCTTCGACCTGATCGACGCGGGCAAGCTGTCGTTCGCCTCCGGCAGTTCGATCACCTTGTCGAGCCGGCGCAACAGCGATGTGTTCGGCAACCTGGAACGCTATAAAGAGAAGCTGGTGCTGCGTCCGCAGGAAATCTCCAACCACCCGGAAGTGGTGCGCCGCCTCGGTATCATCGGCATCAACACCGCCCTGGAGTTCGACCTGTACGGCAACGTCAACTCCACCCATGTCTGCGGCACGCGGATGATGAACGGCATCGGCGGTTCCGGGGACTTCGCGCGCAACGCGCACCTGGCGATCTTCGTCACCAAGTCGATCGCCAAGGGCGGGGCGATCTCCAGCGTGGTGCCGATGGTCAGCCATGTGGACCATACCGAGCATGACGTCGATATCCTCGTCACCGAAATCGGCCTGGCCGACCTGCGCGGCCTGGCGCCACGGGAACGGGCGAGGGCGGTGATCGACAACTGCGTGCACCCGATGTACCGCGAGGCACTCGACAGTTACTTCGAACGTGCCTGCGCCCTGGGCGGCCACACACCGCACATTTTGCGCGATGCACTGAGCTGGCACATCAACCTGGAAGAAACCGGGAAAATGCTGGCCGACTGATTGATACAGTTTCCCGCTGACGCAAACACAGTTTCGTCAGCGGGAGCACCTTCCCCAAACAACTGATAAAAACTGTACTGCTGTACCGGTCATTTTCCTGCTGAAACCTCCCCCGCTTTCCCCCACCCGACCAAAAATGCACCAATACTGTGCTGACAGGTACAGTTGCCTCAATTATGAGCAGTACAGCACCTATAAACAGTTAACTGGTCCCTCACAATACAGATGAACTGTATCTAGAGAGACTAGGCAAAGAGGAGGATCATTGGCATCAGTTAAACCACTACCTAATCCCGCCATAAGCGGAAGGATGTCAATCATGGAACGTACACTCAGTTCCGACCTGTTCTACGAAAACACCGCTACCAACGCTCAAGCTGCCCTGCCTCTGCGCGTTCTCGCCAACCTGATGCTGTGGCAGCGCCGTATCGCCAGCCGCCATCAACTGGCTCGTCTGGATGCTCGCCTGCTGGCCGATGCCGGTATCAGCGAAGCACAGCGCTACGAAGAGTTGAGCAAGCCGTTCTGGCGCTAAGCAGCGCTCGCTGGCCCTGACCCACCGGGTCCACCGCCAGCACCCGAATTGAAAAAACAGAGCCCGTCGCGGGAAACCGCGACGGGCTTTGTCGTTTCCGGCCCCCGGGATTGCCCGATGGAATGGGAAAACACCCGGACATGTACAGTTTTAAATAAATCAACAAACAACCGGTACAGTTTATGAAATCCGACGAAAAGGCTCTAGCCCGGCTATCAGGACGACACAACCGGCTTTCCGTCCACCGGGAACTCCGCCTACTATCGCGGTCATAGGTAGCCCGCAGCGCGGAATGTGCGTCTGAGGTTCATCGCTTATCGCGTCCCAGTGGCCGTTGTTGCCTTGCGCCACTGTTCCTACTCATGTCCAGGAGATCCACCATGTCCCGTCTTCGCCTGCTCAGCGCTGCTGCCCTGTTGTGCCTGGCCGCCACGGCCAATGCCAGCAGCTTCATCGTCACCACCGACTCCCTGGTCGGCGCCCTCAAGGCCACTTCCGACGCGACGTCCGATGCCACTTCGTCGTTGCGTGACAACAAGATCGTGCGCGCCGCCCAGGACGACGCCGCCAGCTTCGTCGCCAGCGACGGGCAGATCCGCAGCGTGAAGCTGGAAAGCGCATTCGACACGATTCGGCGCCAGGCGCCACAACTGCAAGCCAGCGACGCACAACTGGCCCAGGCGATCCTGGCGATCTGAACCGAATGATCTGCAGGAGCCGGGCTTGTCAGGACGGCGCATCGCCGCGAAGGGGCCGTTGAAATCGTCAAAAGCTTCGCGGGCAAGCACGGTTCCTACGAGGGACCGCGCTTGAGTGTTGAAAGGGTGTGCAACGTTGCACGATATTTCATCGATAATTGGCGCGCTGGCTCTGGTCCGCGCATTCCGCTAGCCTTGACGCTCGTTCATTCAGCCCTCGAGACCCATGCGTTCACTATCCTTATTGCTCATAGCACTCTGCTGGATCACTCAGGCCCACGCATTCGACCTGACCACACAAGGCGTCGTCATCAGCGGTTATGCCACCAGCCAGGTGACCACCGCGCCCTTCGACCATAAACTGATACTGGCGGCCCAGGATGATGCCGCAGCCTTTGTCGCCAGTGACGGCCGGTTACGCGGCGCACGACTGGAGTCGGCCCTGGCCTGGCTGCGTCAGGCCCAGCCAAAACTTCATGCCAGCGACCTTGAACTGGCCGAGGCAATTCTCGTCCAATAGTCACTTCTGTATCCCGGAGACACTTCATGCGTACCCCCCTGATCGCCGCTACCCTCGGCCTGTTGTTGCTGGCCGACGTGGCTTCGGCGCATACCCTGGTGGCCACCAGCAACATCATCGTGCGTGCCTCGGGCCGTACCATCGATTTCACCTCGGACACCACCACCTCGATCCGCGACTCGAAAGTGGTTCGCGAAGCCCATGACGATGCCGCCAGTTTTGTCGCCAGCCATGGCGAGATCCGTGGAGCGCAACTGGAAGCCGCCTTCAATGCCCTGCGTACCCAGGTGCCGGAAGCCCGCGACGCCAGCGACCAGACCCTCGCCGAAGCCATTCTCGCTCTGTGAGGCCACTTGCCGGCTGGCTGCTGGCCTGCGCGCTGTTGCTCAGTGGCAACGCGGCCCAGGCCGGCCTGCAACTGCGGCTCAAGACCGACGGCCTGAGCCCCGCCGAACAGAGTGCCAGCCAGGTCCTGCTCGATGAGGCCATGGCGCACCTGCCGCCACGCTTTATCGAGCAGCTGGACCGACGCATCGACGTCGGCTGGTCGACCGATATGCCGGCCAATGCCTACGGGCAGGCAACCCTGGTCGCGGAGCTGGACCTCAACCGCAACCTGCTCCCCGGCCTGGTGGACGGCTCCGCGGCCAGCAAGAAGACCAACCGCCCCCACGGCACCGTGCGCGAGGAAATGCTCGCCACCGTGCTCCATGAGCTCACCCACATCTATGACCGCGCCCGCCTGTGGCCCGATGCCGAACGCACGCTGATCCAGCGCTGCAGCCGACAGAACGGCAACACCGGCCTGATCGGCCTGCCCGACCAATGCCGGGGCCAGACCAACCGACGCTTTACCCTCAGCGACGACCCGCGCCTGCTGGACCTGGCCGGCTGGCAGCAGTCGGTGGGCACCCGCGGCCAGCGCGAGCAGCACAACAAGCAGGTCGCCCGCAGCCCGGATATCTACGAGACCACCAATCCCAAGGAGTTCGTCGCGGTCAACATGGAGTACTTCCTCCTCGACCCGGCCTACGCCTGCCGTCGGCCGGCACTGTACCGCTATTACCAGGAACGCTTCGGCTGGGCGCCGCCGGCGAAGGACAACTGCGACAAGGCCTTCCCGTTCCTGAATGCCGGCAACGATTTCGGCAAGACCCCGCTGGGCCGGATCGATCCCGAGCGGGTCTATGAAGTCGACTACCTGTTGGCCGAAGCCAACCAGAACTGGGTCAGCCGCTGGGGCCACAGCATGTTGCGCCTGGTGATCTGCGCCCCCGGCCGTCCACGCGGACCGGATTGCCGGCTGGACCTGGACCAGCACCTGGTGCTGTCGTACCGCGCCTTCGTCAACGATGTGCAACTCTCGACCTGGGGTGGCCTGACCGGTGCCTATCCGTCGCGGCTGTTCGTCCTGCCGCTGGCCCAGGTCATCGACGAATACACCAAGACCGAACTGCGCAGCCTGGCCTCGGTGCCGCTGAAACTGTCGCGCCGGGAAATCGAGGAAGTCGTCGAGCACGCCGCCGAAATGCACTGGAGCTACGACGGCAACTACTACTTCGTGACCAACAACTGCGCGGTCGAGACCCTCAAGCTGTTGCGCAGCGGCACCGACAATGCCCAGCTCAAGGGCCTGGACAGCATCATGCCCAACGGTCTGCTGGAAGTGCTCAAGGGCCGTGGCCTGGCCGACACCAGCGTGCTCGACGACCCGCGTGAAGCCCTGCGCCTGGGGTATCGCTTCGACTCCTACCGCGACCGCTACCAGGCGATGTTCGAAGTGCTGAAGAAACACCTGCCGATCAGGCAGGAAACCGTCGAGGACTGGTTGTCGCTGTCCCCTGAGGAACGCCGCCCCTGGTTCGCCCAGGCCGACCTGCGCACCAGCGCCGCCTTGCTGCTGCTGGAGCAGGCGGGCTATCGCCGGCAACTGCTGCTGGCCCAGGACGAGGTCAAGCAGAAGTACCTGGGCGGACGCGATATCAAGGACGGCGGCATGGACCAGGCCAACCGAACCTTGCAGGCCATCCTCGCCAACAGCGGCTTCCTCAGTCGCCCGGCGGAACTGCTCGGCAGTGGTGGCTATGGCCTGCCGCAACCGGGCGAATGGCAGCGTCTGGAAGCCGAAAGCAGCCAGCGCCAGCAACAGCTGCAACGCCTCACCGGCGACCTGGACAAGGAAGTGCGCAAACTCCTCGACCCGGCGCGCGAGGCCGAGATCGAAGCCAGCGAAGCCAACCTGAAGCTGGTCGGCGAGCACTTGCGCAGCCTGCACAAGGCCGCGGGCGGGCTCGAACTGCCCTGACCGCATGTGTGTGTGGGAGCCGGGCTTGCCCGCGAAGAACCATAACGCGATCTGCCTGTCGCTGCGCGTCGCCCGCCTTCGTGGACAAGCCCACTCCCACCAGCGCGCGGTGCCCAGACAACGCCCATGACCTTCCGTCCGACTTTCAGCAACGAAAGCTGGCTGAAAGCTTGCCCCATTAGCATCGCCTCACCGCCGGCACCAGACCGGTCGGCCGTGGCGCGTCCCGCAGACGCTCAACGGCCCAATCAACAACAACAATTGGTGATACCGATGTCCGCTACGACCCGCCTGTTCGCTGCAACTCCGCCCGTGCCTCCCGCGCTGACCGCCCTGCGCTGACCCCAGTCGCTTCGCCTTTCCCTAGCCGCGTTACGCCCGGAGTATCCCCATGCTGACTTTCCTTGGCTTCGCCATGGTCATTACCTTCATGTACCTGATCATGACCAAGCGCCTGTCCGCGCTGATCGCGCTGATCATCGTGCCGATCATCTTCGCCCTGTTCGGCGGCTTCGCCCCCAGCATCGGCAAGATGATGATCGAAGGCATCACCAAGCTCGCGCCGACCGGCGTGATGCTGATGTTCGCCATTCTCTATTTCGCCCTGATGATCGACTCCGGCCTGTTCGACCCGGCCGTGCGCAAGATCCTCAAGCTGGTCAAGGGTGACCCGCTGAAAGTCTCGGTCGGCACCGCCGTGCTGGCCCTGGTGGTGTCCCTCGACGGTGACGGCGCCACCACCTACATGATCTGCGTCGCCGCCATGCTGCCGCTGTACAGCCGCATCGGCATGAGCCCGCGGATCATGGCCGGGCTGATCATTCTCGCCGGCGGCGTGATGAACATGACCCCCTGGGGCGGCCCGACCGCCCGTGCCGCCAGCGCGCTGCACGTCGACCCGTCGGATATCTTCGTGCCGATGATCCCGGCCATGTGCGCCGGGGTGGTCGCGATCCTGCTGATCGCCTACTTCTACGGCAAGCGCGAGCGTGCCCGCCTCGGTGAACTGCATGTGCTCGGCGACGATATCGACCACAGTGAAATCAGCGTCTCGCAATTCCCCGATGCCCGTCGGCCGAAGCTGATCTGGTTCAACGGTGCCCTGACCCTGGGCCTGATGTGCGCGCTGATCGCCGGGCTGTTGCCCCTGCCGGTCCTGTTCATGGTCGCGTTCAGTATCGCCATGATCGTCAACTACCCATGCCTGCAACAGCAGAAGGACCGTATCGCGGCCCACGCCGGCAGCGTGCTGGCAGTGGTCGGGCTGATCTTCGCCGCGGGCATCTTCACCGGTATCCTGTCCGGCACCGGCATGGTCGACGCCATGTCCAAGAGCCTGCTGGCGGTGATTCCACCGGCGCTGGGCCCTTACCTGGCGGTGATCACCGCGCTGGCCAGCATGCCGTTCACCTTCTTCATGTCCAACGATGCGTTCTACTACGGCGTGCTGCCGGTGCTGGCCGAAGCCGCCAGCCACTACGGCATCACCGCCGTGGAAATGGCACGTGCCTCGATCGTCGGCCAACCCGTCCACCTGTTGAGCCCGCTGGTACCATCGACCTACCTGCTGGTCGCCTTGGCCGGTATCGAGTTTGGCGATCACCAACGGTTTACCCTGAAATGGGCAGTGCTGGTGTGCTTGTGCATACTAGTGGGAGCACTACTGCTGGGGACCTTCCCGTTTTTCGGCAGTCTGTAAAGACAACGATTCACCGCCACCCCGGCGACCGGACCTGGTAAAGCACAGGTCGGCGCCAGGGCGGCCCAACACTCGCGCAAAGGAATACACATGGACTGGCTGACCAACCCGGAAATCTGGGTTGCCTTCTTCACCCTGACCGCCCTGGAGATTGTCCTGGGCATCGACAACATCATCATGATCTCGATCCTGGTCAGCCGCATGCCCAAGCACATGCAGCAGCGCACCCGGATCTTCGGCCTCGCCCTGGCGATGGTCACGCGGATCCTCCTGCTGCTGTCGATCACCTGGGTCATGCGCCTGACCGCCGACCTGTTCGTGGTCTTCGGCCAGGGCATTTCCGGACGCGACCTGATCCTGTTCTTCGGTGGCCTGTTCCTGCTTTGGAAAAGCTCCCAGGAGATCTACCACGGCCTGGAAGGCGAAGACGAGGAAGTCGGCGACGAACCCAAGGGCAAGGGCGGCAACTTCCTCTACACCATCATCCAGATCGCGATCATCGACATCGTGTTTTCGCTGGACTCGGTGATCACCGCGGTCGGCATGGTCTCCCATGTGCCGGTGATGGTCGCGGCCATCGTCGTGGCGGTGCTGGTGATGATGCTGGCTTCGAAGTCCATCGGCGACTTCATCGACAAGCACCCGTCGCTGAAGATGCTCGCCCTGTCGTTCCTGATCGTGGTCGGCACCGTGCTGATCGCCGAAGCCTTCGAAGTGCATGTGCCAAAAGGCTACGTCTACTTCGCCATGGCGTTCTCCCTGGCCGTGGAAGCGATCAACATCAAGATGCGCACCGCGATGCAGAAAAAGAAACAGCAGCAGGACCCGGTGAAACTGCGCAAGGATGTTCCGGGTCAATAAACCCGAAGCGTCGGCAACCACAGGAAAGGGGCTTCGCTGCCCCTTTTTTGCGTCCGCAGGAAGCTGAATTTGTGACAGTTTTGTTTCAAGGCAGGCTTTGACTATGCGATGCTGGCGCTTGGCCCGATAGCCGACTAAAGCTTAAGGACAAGTCGTAGAAAGGCGCGCGGTATATACATTGGCCCGTTCAGGGCACTGGAACTCCAGGGGGCCCCTTCATGCTCACCCTGCTCAATCTGCTTTCCGCCGTGACCCTGCTGATCTGGGGCACGCACATCGTCCGGACCGGTATCCTGCGGGTCTACGGCTCCAACCTGCGCCACGTCATCGGCCAGAACATGGCCCGGCGCCCGCTGGCCTTTGTCGCCGGTATCCTGGTCACGGCCATGGTCCAGAGCAGCAACGCCACGGCGATGCTGGTGACCTCCTTTGTCGGCCAGGGCCTGATGGCGCTGACCCCGGCCCTGGCAACCATGCTCGGCGCCGACGTCGGCACCGCGCTGATGGCCCGGGTGCTGACCTTCGATCTGTCCTGGCTGTCGCCGCTGCTGATCTTCCTCGGGGTGATCTTCTTCCTCTCGCGCAAACAGACCCGCGCCGGGCAACTGGGCCGCGTGGGCATCGGCCTCGGGCTGATCATCCTCGCCCTGCAACTGATCGTCGAAGCCGCCGCGCCGATCACCCACGCCCAGGGCGTGAAGGTGGTCTTCGCCTCGCTGACCGGCGATATCCTGCTCGACGCCCTGGTCGGCGCGCTGTTCGCCATGATCTCCTACTCCAGCCTCGCCGCCGTACTGCTCACCGCGACCCTGGCGGGCGCCGGAGTGATCAGCCTGCCGGTGGCCATCGGCCTGGTGATCGGCGCGAATATCGGCAGCGGCGTGCTGGCTTTCCTCGGCACCAGCATGCAGAACGCCGCGGGCCGCCAGGTCGCGCTCGGCAGCCTGCTGTACAAGCTGATCGGCCTGCTGCTGATCATCCCGGTGCTGACCCCGCTGGTGCACTGGATCGACAGCCTGGACTTCAGCCCGCAGGAAATGGTCATCGGCTTCCACCTGCTCTACAACACCGTACGCTGCCTGGTGCTGCTGCCCAGCGTCGGGCCCATGGCGCGGCTGTGCGCCTGGCTGCTGCCGGAACGGCCGGAGGCCAACGGCAAGGTCAAGCCACGCCACCTCGACCCCGCTGCCCTCGACACGCCGAGCCTGGCGCTGTCCAGCGCCGTGCGCGAAACCCTGCGCATCGGCGACCTGATCGACAACATGCTCGCCGCCATGCTGGACGTGCTGCGGGGCAAGCAGACCGCCGTCGCCATCGAGATGCGCCGCCTGAGCGACGACGTCGAAGTGCTCTACAGCGCGGTCAAGCTCTACCTGGCGCAGATGCCCCGGGAAGACCTCGGCGAGCAGGACAGCCGGCGCTGGGCGGAAATCATCGAGCTGGCGATCAACCTGAAACTGGCATCCGACCTGATCGAGCGCATGCTGCGCAAGGTCCAGCAACAGAAAACCGCGCAACGCCGCTCGTTCTCGGATGTCGGCCTGGAAGAACTGGCCGGCCTGCACAGCCAGTTGATCGACAACCTGCGCCTGGGCCTCTCGGTGTTTCTCAGCGCCGACCGGGAAAGCGCCCGCCAGTTGCTGCGGGAAAAACGCCGCTTCCGCGCCCAGGAACGGCGCCTGGCCCACGCCCATGTCAGTCGCCTGCAACGCAAGATCGTCCAGAGCATAGAGACCAGCTCCCTGCATCTGGAGCTGATTGCCGACATGAAGCGTCTGAATTCGTTATTCTGCAGCAGCGCCTATGTGGTCCTGGAAACCTCCGAGACCGGCGCGCTGGCCTCGGAAGAAACAGCCGATATCACCCACTCGCCTTGAACGTCCACGGTTTCACCGTTGTCTGTGCGTAGGAACCTGTCCTCGGAAAATGGTTATGCGTTGCCTGCTGTTCGTGTGCCTGCTGCTCAGCCTTGCCCCCGCCCATGCCCTTGATCGCTTCCAGGTCGAGGGTTATCAGTTGCCCAACGGCCTGCAACTGCTGCTCAAGCCCGGCAGCGAACGCGGGCATGTGGCGATCCGCCTGGTGGTGGGCGTCGGCTTCGACGATTTCGCCTGCGCCGACAAGGAACTGCCGCACCTGCTCGAACACCTGCTGTTCAGCGGCATCGACGGCAGCGGCGAGGGCGGCCTCGAGGAACGCATGCAGGCCCTCGGTGGCGAGTGGAACGCCTACACCAGCGATGCCGACACCACCTTCGTGATCGAGGCACCGGCCAACAACCAGCGCAAGATCCTCGACCTGCTGCTGGCCGTCCTGACCCGGACCCGCTTCAGCGACGCCGATATCGCCGCCGCCAAGCAGGTGGTCGAGCGCGAGGACGGCGGTCACTACTCGCACTTGCAGCGCTGGCTGGATATTCAGGAGAGCGGGCACCGCAGCAGCGATCAGCTGGCCGTGGAACTGGGCCTCAAATGTCCCGGACGGGCAGGGGTCGAGCACCTGACCCGCGAACAGCTGGAGGCGGTACGCAAGAACTGGTACGCGCCGAACAATATGACCCTGATCATGGTCGGCGAGCTCGATCGCCTGCTGCCGGCCTATCTGGACCGGGCCTTTGGCGCACTGCAGCCGGTCGAGCCCAACGACCACCTGCCACTGCCGCAGATCCTCCACCACGGCGCCGCGCAGCGCGACCTGACCCGTGGCTGGGTCGGCAACGGCGCGAAGATCCACTGGCTGTTTCCCGAGCCGGTGCTGGAGGATCAACCCGACGAAGCCCTCGACCTGCTCAAGGATTACCTCGACTGGGCGCTCTACCGTCAGTTGCGGTTGGCCCACAGCCTGTCCTATGGCCCGTGGAGCGAACGCGAGGTGCTCGGCGGCGTCGGCTTCTTCAGCCTGAATGCCGATGTCGAACGGGACAACCTCGGCGAGGCGAAGCAGGTGCTGGCCGAGCTGAAGGCACAACTGCTCAAGGACGGCCTCGACCCGGCGACCTTCGCCCGCCTGCAACAGGCCGCCGTTGCCCGTCAGGCCTGGGCAGTGCAGGGTAACAGTGCCCTGGCCGACTATTACTGGGGCGCCCTGGGGGATTACGAAGACGGCCATTTCAGCAACCCGGCCAAGGCCTTGCAGGCCGTGACGCTCAAGGATGCCAACCAGGCCCTGCAGAAACTGTTCGAACAGCCGGGCTACCTGCGGATCGAGAAACCGCTGTTCAGCTATGACCAGTTGCTGTGGCTGGGCGCGGGCCTGCTCGGGCTGATCGTGCTCGGCCTGCTGGGCTGGCGCGCCTGGCGCCGCCACCAGATCCCCCGTCCGTGAAGGATCGTTCCCACGCTCCGCGTGGGAATGCCTCCCTGGACGCTCTGCGTCCGCTTTGTGACGCCGAGCGTCACGGGCTGCATGCTTTGCCGCGCGTGGCAACGATCACCACTGGCACCAGGAGCCATCAAATACGCTTGCTCCCATCCCCGGCGTTAAAACGGTATTGTGTCAGGGTATTTCTCCCGCCAGCCCTGTGAATCGCCGAATGCCGAAACTGACCCTCTTGATCCAGCGCCTCCTCGAACTGATGAAGCGTTATCCGGGGGTTATCGCGGCCTTTGGCTTCTGCTCGGGGATCGCCAGTTTCATCCTGGTCGACCGCCAGCAGAGCAAGGCCAGCCTGATCGCCATCGTGCTGTTGCTGAGCTGGCTCTGGCTGATGCTGGAAAACGCCCTGACCCAACTGTTCAGCCGGCTGTTCAAGCGCGAGATCCCGGAACCGCTGTTGCGTTATGCGACGCAATTGATCCACCAGGAAAGCCTGTTCTTCGTCCTGCCATTCTTTTTCATCACCACCACCTGGAACAGCGGCCAACTGGTATTCACCAGCCTGCTCGGCGCGGCGGCGCTGGTGTCGATCACCGACCCGCTGTACTACAAGTGGCTGGCGCCGAAACGCTGGCTGCTGCTCGGCCTGCATACCCTGACGCTGTTCGCCGCGTTGCTCACCGCGCTGCCAATCATCCTGCACCTGACCACCGCCGAGAGCTACAAGCTGGCCCTGGGCACCGCCATGCTGCTGTCGATCCCCAGCCTGGCGGTCAGCCTGCCGCTGCGCAGCGTGCGCGGCTGGCTGATGCTGGTCAGCGTGACCCTGGCCATCGGCGGCTCGGGCTGGCTGCTGCGCTCGTGGGTCCCGCCCGCGACCCTGTGGATGACCGAAGTCGCGGTGACCACGCAATTGCAGGACCGCACCCCCGGCGACAGCCTGAAACAGGTCAGCGCCAGCCAGGTGCGCAACGCCGGGCTCTATGCCTACACTTCGATCAACGCACCGCGCGGGCTGGACGAGCGGATCTACCATGTCTGGGAATTCAACGGGCAGGAGGTCGACCGGATCGCCCTGGATATCCACGGTGGGCGCAAGGAGGGCTATCGTGCCTGGACCCACAAGCAGAACTTCCCGGCCGACCCGAGCGGACACTGGCTGGTGCGGGTGCTCACCGAGGACGGGCAGATGCTCGGCGTATTGCGTTTCGAGATCACCGACCAGGAACAACCCGCAAACACCGCACAAGGGTCCTAGTGATTCGCCAACCGGTCGTGCTATTAAAGTGCTTTGCGCAAACGCCTATCCAGCACGGAGCTCATGATCATCAGCGCGATGGCCGGCAATGCCCAATTGGACACCTCGAGCACGCCCGTACGCCTGCGGATCAGCGGCGACTGGACGCTGGCCCACTACACCGCGCTGAAAAAGCGCACCGCCGGGCTGATCGGCAACTATGACGCCGCCGCGGCCGTCGACCTCGATCAACTGGGCGCCCTCGACACCGCCGGCGCCTCGTTGCTGGTGGAACTGCTGGGTGCCGAACGCCTCGGCCAGTTGGCCGACCATGCCGAGCACCTGTCCGCTGCCGACCGAGCATTGCTGCAAACCGTGTACTGCTCGCTGGCGGACTTCTGCGAACCGGTCAAGGAACCGGAGCAGGCCGCCGGCATGCAGTTGCTCGAAAGGATCGGCCGCGCCGTCGACCAGGTGTGGAAAGACACCCTGCAACTGCTGGGCTTCATCGGCCTGATCCTCGAGACCTTCGCCCGCAGCCTGTTGCGCCCCTCGCGCTGGCGGATCACGCCCATGGTCGCCCACATCGAACAGACCGGCCTCGACGCCGCGCCCATCGTTGCGCTGCTGACCTTCCTGGTGGGAGCCGTGGTGGCGTTTCTCGGCGCGACCGTGCTGGCAAGCTTCGGCGCCAGTATCTTCACCGTGGACCTGGTGGCGTTCTCCTTCCTGCGTGAATTCGGCGTGCTGCTGACCGCAATCCTGATGGCCGGCCGCACCGCCAGCGCCTTTACCGCGCAAATCGGCTCGATGAAGGCCAACGAGGAAATCGACGCCATTCGCACCCTCGGCCTCGATCCCATGGAGTTGCTGGTGCTGCCGCGGGTCCTGGCGCTGCTGATCGCGCTGCCGATGCTGACCTTCCTCGCCATGCTCTGCGGGATTGTCGGCGGCGGCGTGGTCTGCGCGCTGTCGCTGGGCATCTCGCCAGCAATGTTCCTTTCCCTGCTGCAGGCCGATATCGGCGCCCAGCACTTTCTGGTCGGTCTGGTGAAGGCACCCTTCTTTGCCTTCCTGATCGCCGCCGTCGGTTGCCTGGAGGGCTTCAAGGTCAGCGGCAGCGCCGAGTCGGTCGGCGCCCACACCACCTCCAGCGTGGTCCAGTCGATCTTTATCGTGATCGTGCTGGACGCCGTCGCCGCCCTGTTCTTCATGGAGATGGGCTGGTGAGCCGGGTGGCGCGGCCGCCCAGCGAAGCGGCGATCAGGAGCGAAGCGGTGATCCAGGTCCGCGGCCTGTGCAATCGTTTCGGCAGCCAGAGCGTGCACGAAAACCTCGACCTGGACCTGTACAAGGGCGAGATCCTCGCCGTCGTCGGCGGCTCCGGCAGCGGCAAGTCGGTGCTGATGCGCAGCATCATCGGCCTGCGCCGGCCCAGCGAGGGCGAGGTGCGGGTGTTCGGCCAGGACCTGCCGAGCCTCTCGGAACAGGCCCGCTCGCAGGTCGAGCGGCGCTTTGGCGTGCTGTTCCAGAAGGGCGCGCTGTTTTCCTCGCTGACCGTCACCGAGAACGTCGCCCTGCCGCTGATCGAACACGCCGGCCTCAGTCGCGTCGACGCCGAGCATCTGGCCTGCGTGAAACTGGCCCTGGCCGGATTGCCGCTGTCCGCCGCCAACAAATACCCGGCTTCGCTGTCCGGCGGCATGATCAAGCGGGCCGCCCTGGCCCGGGCCCTGGCGCTGGACCCGGATATCCTGTTTCTCGACGAACCCACCGCAGGCCTCGATCCCATCGGCGCCGCCGCCTTCGACCAGTTGATCCTGACACTGCGCGATGCCCTGGGCCTGAGCGTGTTCCTGGTCACCCATGACCTCGACACCCTCTACACCATCACCGATCGGGTGGCGGTGCTGGCACAGAAACGCGTACTGGTGGCGGACGCTATCGAACGGGTCGCCGAAACCGACGACCCGTGGATTCACGAATACTTCCATGGCCCCCGTGGCCGCGCCGCATTCGAAGCGGCGACACCGCTCAAGGAGGGATGAGATGGAAACCCGTGCCCATCATGTGATGATCGGCCTGTTCAGCGTACTGGTGGTGCTCGGCGCCCTGTTCTTCGGCCTGTGGCTGGCCAAGTCCAGCGTCGACACGGCCTTCAAGGACTACGAGGTGGTCTTCAACGAGGCGGTCAGCGGCCTGTCCAAGGGCAGCCCGGTGCAGTACAGCGGGATCAAGGTCGGTGACGTGCTGCAACTGAGCCTCGATCCGAAGGATCCGCGCCGGGTCCTCGCGCGCATCCGTCTGCTCGGCGACACCCCGATCAAGGAAGACACCCGGGCCAAGCTGGCTCTGACCGGCATCACCGGCACCTCGCTGATCCAGCTCAGCGGCGGTACCCCGCAAAGCCCGGAGCTGAAGGGCAAGGACGGCAACCTGCCGGAGATCATCGCCACGCCATCGCCCATTTCACGCCTGCTGAACGACAGCAACGACCTGATGAGCGGCATCAACCTGCTGCTGCACAACGCCAACGCCATGTTCTCCCGGGAGAACGTCGAGCATGTCAGCCAGACCCTCGACAACCTCCAGCAGACCACCGGCGCCATCGCCGGCCAGCGCGACGATATCCGCCAGACCCTGCAGCAGATGACCCAGGTCAGCAAGCAGGTGAGTGCCACCCTGGAACAGACCTCGCTGCTGATGCGCAACGCCAACAACCTGCTCGACAAGCAGGGCACCCAGGCCCTGGGCAGCGCCGAACGCGCCATGCAATCGCTGGAACAGAGCAGCGCTACCATCAACAAGCTGCTGGCCAACAATCAGGATTCGGTCAACAGCGGCTTGCAAGGCCTCAATGAGCTGGCCCCGGCGATCCGCGAGCTGCGTGACACCCTGAGTACCCTGCGGACCATTTCGCAACGCTTGAACGCCAACCCCAGCGGCTATCTGCTCGGCCGTGACAAGAACAAGGAATTCACCCCATGAGGCCTGCCCGTCGCGCCCTGAGCCAACTGACCCTGATCACCGGCCTGGCCCTGGGCAGCGCCTGCTCGATCCTACCCCAGGCGGAACCGGCGGATGTCTATCGACTGCCGACGGCACAGAACAGCCTCCCGGCCGCCAACAGCCTGCCGGTCGACTGGTCGTTGCGGATTGCCAAGCCCATTGCAAGCGATGCGCTGAACAACCCGAACATCGCCGTGGTGCCCCAGGGCGACCTGATCAGCCACTACAAGGCTTCGCGCTGGAGCGATCCGGCGCCGGTGCTGCTGCGCAACCGTATTCTCGACGCCTTCCAGCGCGACGGTCGGGTGCGCCTGCTGAGCACCGACGACAGCAACCTGCAGGCGGATTTCGAGCTGGGCGGAGAGTTGCAGGCGTTCCAGACCGAATACCGCGGACAGGACGCCGAGGTGGTGATCCGCTTCGATGCGCGGCTGGTGCGCGGCAGTGACCAGCGGATTCTCGCCAGCCGGCGCTTTGAAGTGCGCCAGCCGATCGGTGACAAGCAGGTGCCCGGCGTGGTCGCGGGCTTCGGCCAGGCCGGCGACAAACTGACCGGGCAGGTGATCGGCTGGGCGGTGCAACAAGGCGAGAGCTCGGCTAAACGCTGAGGGCCCTATCGCTGGCAAGCCAGCTCCCACAGGGTTCCCGACTCAACGATATTTCGCGGTGAGGCACCGAACCATGAGAGCTGGCTTGCCAGTTCCCACAGGGCTCCCGGCCCAACCATATTTCGCGGTGGGGCACCGAACCATGGGAACTGGCTTGCCAGCTCCTACAAGGTTCTCGGCTCAACGCTATTTCGTGGTGAACTCCGTACTGTAGGAGCTGGCTTGCCGGCGATGGCCGCTGAATCTTGCATCGCCCTCACAGACGAGCACTGGTTTTAGCCGAAGAACCAGTAACACACCCCAATGGCCGCCAGCACCCCGGCCAGCTCCGCCAGCAGGGCGCAGCCCACCGCATGGCGGGCGCGCTGGATATTCACCGCGCCGAAGTACACCGCCAGCACATAGAAGGTGGTTTCGGTACTGCCCTGGATGGTCGCCGCCACAAGGGCCGGGAAACTGTCCACGCCCTGGGTCTTCATGGTCTCGATCAGCATCGCCCGGGCGGCACTGCCGGAGAACGGCTTGACCATCGCCGTCGGCAGCGCATCGACAAAACGCGTGTCCCAGCCGGCCCACTGCACCAGGTGGCGAATGCCGTCGAGACCGAAGTCCAGCGCCCCGGAAGCGCGCAGCACACCAATCGCACAGAGCATCGCCACCAGGTACGGCAACAGGTTCCTGGCAACGTCGAAGCCTTCCTTGGCGCCTTCGATGAACGCCTCGTAGACCTTCACCTTGCGCAGCGCGCCGATCACCAAGAACAGCATGATCAGGCCGAACAGGGTCAGGTTGCCGAGGATCGACGACAGGGCCGCCAGGGCTGTCGCCGACAAGCCGGCCAGCACCGCCATGAAGCCACCGAGGATCAGCGCGCCGGGAACCAGATAGGCCAGCACCACCGGGTCCCACAGGCGCAGGCGCTGCATCACCGCCACCGAGAGCAGGCCGACCAGGGTTGAGGCGCTGGTGGCCAGCAGGATCGGCAGGAACACCAGGGTCGGGTCGGGCGCCCCCTGCTGGGCGCGGTACATGAAGATGGTCACCGGCAGCAGGGTCAGCGACGAGGCGTTGAGCACCAGGAACAGGATCTGCGCATTGCTCGCCACGGTCTGGCTCGGATTGAGTTCCTGCAGGGCGCGCATGGCCTTGAGGCCGATGGGCGTGGCGGCGTTGTCCAGGCCCAGGCCGTTGGCGGCGAAATTGAGGGTGATCAGGCCGATGGCCGGGTGGCCGCGCGGCACTTCCGGCATCAGGCGGCTGAACAGAGGGCCGAGGGCCCTGGCCAGCCAGTCGACGATCCCGGCCTTTTCGGCGATCCGCAGGAAACCGAGCCAGAGGGTCAGGGTGCCGAACAGCAGGACCATCACCTCGACCGACAGCTTGGCCATGGCGAAGATGCTTTCCACCATGACGGCGAAGATCCCGCTGTTGCCGCCCACCAGCCATTGCGCCAGGGCCGAGACCATTGCCACCAGGAAGAAGCCGAGCCAGAGGCCATTGAGCATCGAAAGAACTCCTTGAAGATGCGGCGAATGATAGCGGTCGGGCCGGAAACAACAAACCCCGGAAAGTCCGGGGTTTGTCTGTACCGCTGATCGTTCCCACGCTCCGCGTGGGAATGCAGCCCTCGACGCTCTGCGTCGCCGCCGAAAAGCCGGACGCGGAGCATCCGGTGAAGCATTCCCACGCGGAGCATGGGAATGCCCGGTCATCAGCCCTTGGCGGTCTCGCCGGCCGGCAGCGGCTCCTTGCTGCGCCAGTGCGGCAGGGAATTCCAGTAGCGCTGGCCCTTGGCATCGTCGTACATGCCTTCCCAACGGGCGATCACCAGCACCGCCAGGGCATTGCCGATCACGTTCAGGGCGGTACGCGCCATGTCCATCACGCGGTCGACACCGGCGATGAAGGCCAGGCCTTCCAGCGGAATGCCCACGCTGCCCAGGGTCGCCAGCAGCACCACGAAGGACACGCCCGGTACGCCGGCAATGCCCTTGGAAGTAACCATCAGCGTCAGCACCAGCAGCAATTGCTGGCTGATGGACAGGTCGATGCCGTACAGCTGGGCAATGAAGATCGCCGCGATGCTCTGGTACAGGGTCGAACCGTCGAGGTTGAACGAGTAGCCGGTCGGGACCACGAAGCTGCAGATGGCCTTCGGCGCACCGTAGGCTTCCATCTTCTCGATCACCCGTGGCAACACGGTTTCCGAACTGGCGGTGGAGTAGGCCAGGACCAGCTCGTCCTTGAAGATGCGCATCAGCTTGAGCACCGAGAACCCGAACAGACGGGCAATCAGGCCGAGCACGACAAAGGCGAAGAAGATGATCGCCACGTAGACCAGCACCACCAGCTTGGCCAGAGGCAGCAGCGAGGCGAAACCGAAGTTGGCCACGGTCACCGCGATCAGGGCGAACACACCGATCGGCGCGTAATTCATGATCATGTGGGTGACCTTGAACATGCTTTCCGAGACGCCCTGGAACATCTTCACCAGCGGGTCGCGCAGTTCCGCCTGCAGGCTCGACAGCCCGAGGCCGAACAGCACCGAGAAGAAGATGATCGGCAGCATCTCGCCACGCGCCATGGCGGCAAAGATGTTCGAGGGAATCAGGTTGAGGATGGTTTCGATGAACGCATGCTCATGCTGCACTTCGGCGGCAGTCGCCTGGTACTTGGAGATATCCACGGTACCGAGGGTGCTCATGTCGATGCCCGTGCCCGGATGGAACACGTTGGCCAGCAGCAGGCCGACGACAATGGCGATGGTGGTGACAATTTCGAAGTAGATGATGGTCTTGAGGCCGATGCGTCCCAGCTTCTTCGCATCGCCGACACCGGCGATGCCGACCACCAGCGAGGAAATGACAATCGGGATCACGATCATCTTGATCAGGCGGATAAAGATGTCGCCCGCCGGTTGCAGGACATTACCGACCCACCAGGCCTTTTCGGCACTGAAATGGTTGAGCAGCGCGCCGATTGCAATCCCCAGTACCAGACCGATGAGGATCTGCCAGGCGAGGCTGAGCTTTGCCTTCTTCATGTCATTACCCTTACTTCAAGTTGACTCGGGCAGAAGCCTCTTGCCCGCACGTCTTGGCGCGCGCAAAGGATGGGCATCTGCCTCATGGAAGGTCACCGCGAGCGAGCCTGAAGGCTCTTTGGCAGGCGAAAAAAGGCGCAACTATTCCGATGCAAGGGTGGCACGTCTAATGCCGTAAACGCCTACCCTATGCCGAATCGGCATGGACTACGTCGGCTGAAACAGGCTTCCACAGCACCGAGAACAAGACGTTTCTGCCGCTGAAACTACCGTAAACCGGCCATTCCAGAGCAATTACTCTTATCTCAAGGGACGAATAAAAGACTACAGAACTTGCGTAAAAGTCTTACAGATTCAAGGGTTGGCAGAACACCAGCGAGGGATTTTTCTAGATATACGGTCGCGACGCGGGTTGGATCCGATACTAATCAGCACTTAATGTCAGAACGACATAGCGACGAAACAGCGGCAAGCCACAGGGACCGCCCTGCAGATTGCCGCCTGTTGCCTTCGCCTGACCCGGCCCTTGCGCAGGCACTCCCTGTACCCGTAGGTCGCTCCGATCCTGAAACAATCAGAACATCCCGGCCCCCTGGTCATGCACCCGCCGTCCTCGGGCGGTGCAGGGGTAGAAACCCATGTCGGGCTTCTGCTCTTTCAATGCATCGAACTCAGTACCAGTTCGGGTCTTTCTTCAGTTGCTCCTTCAACAGTGCCTGCATGCCCGCGTCCGGCTTGCCGAGGAAACGATAGTCGGCATGACGGGTTGGCGACTTGTCGGCGGGCAGTCCGGCCGGCACTTCCACCAACATCGCATAGGCGTCTTTCTTGTCGAGACCGAAGGCGACGATCAGGCGCTTGTTGAGGCAAGTGTCCGCGGTTTCGCACAAGGGGCCGACGAGGTATTTGTCGCCATCCTCCTGCACCGCGTTCATCTGCTCGGCGCTGCCCGACAGGTTCATCACCCATTCCGGCAGGCGCTCCTCTTTCTTCACCACGTCCTGCCAGGCCTGGCGGTACTCGGGGGAAGAGCTCAAGAGCTCGTTGGCCCGAGTCTGGCCGTCGTTGGCCGCCAGCGCCAGGCCGCCGCCGCCCAGCATCACGCCGGCGACGAGGACCCTGAGGGTTGGCAAGAACATGTTCAGCCCCGTCCGCGCCGACCGAAGAAGAACGACGCGACAAACATCACCAGGAACACGACAAAGAGAATCTTGGCGATACCCGTGGCGGTGCCCGCGATACCACCGAAGCCCAGCACTGCGGCGACTATGGCAATGATCAGGAATGTGATTGCCCAGCTCAACATGATGATTCTCCTTACCTAGACCTGCATTTTTTTGGCTGCTGCCTTTTACTGCCTGTTACTGCTTGCTGCTGCGAAACGCCCTGCGGCTTTCCGCCTGTTGCCTAGAACACCCAGCGCTCCTGCCGTGGCAGATCGGCCGGCGACTCGGCTTGCTCGACCGGCATCAGGGTGTAGGCGCCGCGGTCGACCGAAGCCGGTCCGGCAGCGCTGAAATGAGTCTGGGTCGGGGCATGGAAAAACATGGGGCGCGCTTCGACCACCGGCTGGCTCCAGCGTTGAAACGCCTGGCCCGCGATCAGCGTCACGAGCAACGCCAGGAGGGCAAACAGCCCTTGCTGCAAGTGCAGTGGCGAGATACGCAATTGCGCGGCACGTTGGCGATTCATCCTGAAGCTCCTCCGACACAGTATTTATTCTGGGTTGACGCGGCGAGGGCCGGTTCAACCTCGGGCAAGAAGACTATTGCAGCCTGCATGCCAGCTTTTTTGTCAGATAAATACCAATGAAATCAGTGAGTTATAAACAAACAAAAACAACGCGGAGCAGCATCCTGCACGATGCCCGGATTGTGGTCGTGCGAAATGCACGATAGGTTCATGCAAGAGCGCCTAGAATGCTGGAACAAATCAGCCACAAATCAGCCGGAATTAGCTGAGGCGTCGGCTGTCGGAAGCAAAGAGATCAAAAAATTCCCGAAATCAGCGGGTTAGCAATCAGGGGTAGAGACCGTTACCCTGCAGGTCATGGCCTCGATCAGAAGGGATCATGCAACCTGCCCGACCCGTCCGGGATCCATCAGGAACATTCATAATTAAGGAGCGTGGGACATGGAATCCGCCACGGAACACCAAGGCCGTATTCTGCTGGTGGATGATGAGTCCGCCATCCTTCGCACCTTTCGCTACTGCCTGGAAGACGAAGGCTATAGCGTCGCCACGGCCAACAGCGCCGCCCAGGCCGACACCCTGCTGCAGCGCCAGGTATTCGACCTGTGCTTCCTCGACCTGCGCCTGGGCGAAGACAACGGCCTCGACGTGCTCGCCCAGATGCGCATCCAGGCGCCGTGGATGCGGGTGGTGATCGTCACGGCCCACTCTGCCGTCGACACCGCGGTCGACGCGATCCAGGCCGGCGCCGCCGACTACCTGGTCAAGCCTTGCAGCCCCGATCAACTGCGCCTGGCCACGGCCAAGCAGCTGGAAGTCCGGCAGTTGTCGGCACGCCTGGAGGCCCTCGAAGGCGAAGTGCGCAAGCCCAAGGACGGCCTCGACTCTCACAGCCCGTCGATGATGGCGGTGCTGGAAACCGCCCGCCAGGTCGCGGGTACCGACGCCAACATTCTCATTCTCGGCGAATCCGGGACCGGCAAGGGCGAACTGGCCCGGGCCATCCACGGCTGGAGCAAACGCGCGAAGAAATCCTGCGTCACCATCAACTGCCCGTCGCTGACCGCCGAACTGATGGAAAGCGAGTTGTTCGGCCATAGCCGCGGAGCCTTTACCGGTGCCAGCGAAAGCACCCTGGGCCGGGTCAACCAGGCCGACGGCGGCACCCTGTTCCTCGACGAGATCGGCGATTTCCCGCTGACCCTGCAACCCAAGCTGCTGCGGTTTATCCAGGACAAGGAATACGAACGGGTCGGCGATCCCGTGACCCGCCGGGCCGACGTGCGCATCCTCGCCGCCACCAACCTGAACCTGGAAGACATGGTGCGCGACGGACGCTTCCGCGAAGACCTGCTCTACCGGCTGAACGTCATCACCCTGCACCTGCCACCCCTGCGCGAACGCAGCGAGGACATCCTGACCCTGGCCGACCGTTTCCTCGCGCGCTTCGTCAAGGAGTACGCCCGGCCCGCCCGTGGCTTCAGCGACGAGGCCCGCGAGGCGCTGATCAACTACCGCTGGCCGGGCAATATCCGTGAACTGCGCAACGTGGTCGAACGCGCCAGTATCATCTGCCCGCAGGAACGCGTGGAGATCAGCCACCTCGGCATGGCCGAGCAACCGACCAACAACGCCCCGCGCATCGGTGCCTCGATGAGCCTGGACGAGCTGGAGAAAGCCCATATCGGCGCGGTCCTGGCCACCAGCGACACCCTCGACCAGGCCGCCAGGACCCTGGGTATCGACGCCTCGACGCTGTACCGCAAACGCAAACAGTACAACCTGTGAGCCAGCGCCCATGAAGCTTGCGATGAAGTTGCGCACCCGGCTGTTCCTGAGCATTTCGGCACTGATCACCGTGGCCCTGCTGGGCTTGCTGCTGGGCCTGGTGGGCGTGATGCAAATGGCCAAGAGCCAGGAGTCATTGATCGGCGACAACTTCACCACCCTCGACCTGGGCCTCAAGCTGCGCCAGAGCCTGGGCGACCAGTTGATCATCATGCTCAGCGAAAAGCCCGACCAGGCAGCCCTCCAGGCCGCGCGCGCGCACTATCAGGAACTGCTGCGCGAAGGCATCGACCACGAACAGAACAGCGACCTGCGCGGCGGCTTCGCCCAGGCCCGCATCGACTACGAGCACTTCCTGCAGGTCTTCGACCGCTCCCGCAACGGTATGGCCGGCAACGACGAGCTCACCGAGAGCTTCAACACCCTGCGCAACGGCCTGATCGTCGAACACAGGCAGGCCCTGGAAAACATCAGCGCCACGGAAAGCGAAGCCCGTGACCGCGCCCTGCTGATCGCCGGCCTGCTGGGCGTGGTCGGGCTGGCGGTACTGATCGTCGGCTTTATCACCGCCCACGGTATCGCCCAGCGTTTCGGCGCGCCCATCGAGGCGCTGGCCAAGGCGGCGGACCATATCGGCCAGGGCAACTTCGAAGTCACCCTGCCGATTTCCTCCGCCGATGAACTGAACCAGCTGACCCGCCGCTTCGGCATCATGGCCGAGGCCCTGCGCCAGCACCAGGCAACCAATATCGATGAGCTGCTGACCGGCCAGCAGCGCTTGCAATCGGTGCTCGACAGCATCGACGACGGGCTGCTGATGATCGATCGCCAGGGTCACCTGGAACACCTCAACCCGGTGGCCCAACGCCAGTTGGGTTGGGATGCCGAGCGTCTCGGCCAGGGCCTGGGCGACGCCCTCGGGCGGCCGGAGCTGGACGAGCAACTGAGCCTGATCCTGCGCGGCGGCAGCCTGGAACGGGCACCGGAGGACCTCGAGGTGGAGGTCGAAGGCGAATCCCGCCTGCTGACCTACAGCCTGACGCCGGTCAGCCATCCCCAGGGACATATCCTCGGTGCGGTCATGGTGCTGCACGACGTCACCGAGCAGCGGGCCTTCGAGCGTGTGCGCAGCGAGTTCGTCCTGCGCGCCTCCCACGAGCTGCGCACCCCCGTGACCGGCATGCACATGGCCTTCGGCCTGTTGCAGGAGCGCGTGCACTTCGACAGCGAATCGCGGGAAGCGGACCTGCTGAACACGGTCAACGAAGAAATGCAGCGCCTGATGCAGCTGATCAACGACCTGCTGAATTTCTCGCGCTACCAGAACGGCCTGCAAAAGCTCACGCTGGCGCCCTGCGACATTGAAGAACTGCTGGAAAAAGCCCGCGACCGTTTTGCCGACCAGGCCCTGCGCCAGGGTATCGACCTGCAGATCGAGGTCCAGCCGCCGCTGCCGCGCCTGCACGCCGACCATCCGCAACTGGAACGGGTGATCGACAACCTGCTGGACAACGCCCTGCGCCACACCGCAGACGGCGGACAGATCCGCCTGCAGGCGCGGCGGCATGGCGAGCGGGTGATCATCAGTGTCGAAGACAACGGCGAGGGCATCGCCTACGGCCAGCAGGGGCGGATCTTCGAACCCTTCGTCCAGGTCGGACGCAAGAAAGGCGGGGCCGGCCTGGGCCTGGCCCTGTGCAAGGAAATCGTCCAGTTGCACGGCGGACGCATGGGCGTCTACTCAAGACCGGGGCAGGGCACCCAGTTCTATATGGCGCTGCCACTCTAGGGCCTAAGCCTCGTCGTCGATACGCCTCGCAGTCAGGCGCCGGCCACGGGTGATCATCTCGATGAATTGCACCGCCGTCAGCGCCTGGGCGAACAGCCAGCCCTGCCCGTAGTTGACGCCTTCGCTGCTGAGCAGCATGGCCTGGGCCTCGTACTCGATACCTTCGGCAATCACCCGCAACTGCAGGGCATGGGCCATGCGGATGATGTGCGGCGCGACACCGCTGCTGGCCGCGTCGTGCCCCAGTGCATCGATAAACGCCTTGTCGATCTTCAGGCAGTCCACCGGCAGCGTCTGCAGGTAGGCGAGGCTGCAATAGCCGGTGCCGAAGTCGTCGATCAGCACCTGGTGCCCGACATCGCGCAGGGCCTGCAGGTTGTCCCGCGCCACCACGACATCGATCAGGCCGCGCTCCGTCACCTCGAAGGCAATCTGGCTGGCCGCCACCCGGTGCGCCCGCAGCAGGCGGCCGATGACTTCGCCGATACGCGGGACCATCACATCGCAGGCCGCCAGGTTGACCGAGATATACAGCTGCGGATTGGCCCGCAGCACCGGCCCGAGCTGTTCCAGCAGGCGCTGCAGGACAAAGTCGGTGATCTGGCGGATCTGTCCGGTGTCTTCCGCCAGGGGAATGAACAGGTCCGGGCTGGTCAGCGTGCCGTCCGGGCGACGCCAGCGGATCAGCGCCTCGGCACCGACACAATGGCGACTGCTCAGCTCGAAGATCGGCTGGTAGAGCACCTGCAACTCGCCCCGACGCAACGCCCCCTGCAACTCGCCATTGAGCGATTGCCGCTGCCGGGCGAACTGCAGGGTCAGGCCGCCGATACAGGCTGCGATCAACAGGCTGGCGGGCAGCAGCCACCACCAGAGGGGGTTGAACTGCAACTGCATGGCACTGCGCGGGGCCACCATCACCAACTGGTACTCGGGGGTTCGGGTCGGCATGCGATAGATCAATTCCTGATCAGTGATCAGCAGCGGGTCCTTGCCCTGGGTCGTCCAGCCCCGCGGCGGCCAATCCTGCACCGGCCCCAGGACCGGAATCGCCCGCTTGCCGTGATTGACCACCACCAGCAGGCTGGCGCCGGGCGGCAGTTCGACGACATCGGTCAGATGGCCGCGGGAGGTGGAGACCCGGAAGTTGCCGCGCCCGAGCATCAGGGCCGCGAGGTTATCGTTGGGCTGGGTCGAGGTGTTGAGCCAGTAGCTGTAGGTCGGGCCACGGATATCCGGCGCCCGGGAGGAGACCTGTGAATCCTGTCGGGGCCGGTTGGAACAGGACTGCACGGCATCGATGTAGAACGCTTCGTAGATAAACCGGTAGCTGAAGCTCAGTTGCTGCAGGGTATCGATCATCTGCGCGTCGCAATCGCGCAGGGGCTGGGCCTCGAGCAGATCGAGGCCTTCACGCAACTGGCCGAAAAGCTGCTCCAGGCGCTCGAGGAAACGCTGGCCCTGGGCATTCATCTGCTCGCTTTCATGCTGCCGCACCTGGCGCACCACCACACCCAGGCTGCCGCTGAGCAGCAAGGCAGTACTGATCGTGGCCGCGAGCAACGCCAGCGACCAGGGACGATGGAACCAGGAGCGCAACGTCTCGCGAGCGGCCGGCATCATGGAATATCCGAAGAATTACCAATGAGTTATAGCAACTGATTGGCAAAATAGCGCTAACCGTCCGGCGGTGACATTATTTTGACCGGTTAAGCACCTGCAGGATCGCCGCACTCTGTGCATCGGCGACGCCATCGAAACGCCCCGGACGGAAGTGCATCTGGAACGCCGCCAGCACATGCCGCGTGGCCACGTCCCATTCGCCGGTCTGCGGCGTGCTGTAGCCCAGGTACTGGAGCTGCTGCTGGAACCAGGTCGCGCTCGGCAACTGATAGGCGTAAACCTCCTGCTGGCGCGCCACAGCCTGCTCGTCCGGCCAGACCCCCAGGCCTTCGGCGGCCAGGCGCTTCCAGGGGAACAGTGGCCCGGGATCCTGTTTGCGCAACGGCGCGATATCGCTGTGGCCGATCACATGGCGTGGCTCGATATGGTTGCGCTTGACGATGTCCTTGAGCAGGACGACCAGGGCCTGGACCTGGGCTTCGCTGTAGGGATACCAGACGCGCCCGGTCGGTGTATCGCGAAAACCCGGATTGACGATTTCGATGCCGATCGAGCTGGAGTTGAGCCAGGTGCGCCCCTGCCACTCGCTTTCCCCGGCGTGCCAGGCGCGCTGGCTTTCATCCACCAGCTTGTAGATGGTCGCGGGATTGTCGTCGCCGATCAGGTAATGGCTGCTGACCTGGCCATGGGTCAGCAGGCGCAACGAATTTTCCATGTTCGCCGAGGTGTAGTGGACGACGACGAATTGCACGCGGTTATCGTGATTGACCGAAGGGTGGCTGCTATCGATGCGCGGGCCGCTGGAGCAACCCGCCAGCACCAGGGCCGCGAAAAGAAGAGGGAGCAATTTCATGAGAGAGACGACAAGCCAGGGCAGTAGCGCACTAGCATAACGTACGGAAGGCGCCGGCACCGGCCAAAGCAAGACTCTGTCACAAAACGACAGGTCCCGTTCAGCCCAGCTCCACCCGGTTGCGCCCGGCATCCTTGGCCCGGTAGAGCGCCTCATCGGCTCTTTTGAGCACATGATCGCTACGCTCGCCGGCCTTGAACGCCGAGACCCCGATCGACACGGTGATGGTGACGCGCTCGCCCTTGAAGTGGAAAGGGCAGGCTTCAATGGCCGCCCGCAGGTTCTCGGCCAGCTTGAGTCCCGCCGCCACTGGCGTCCCCGGCACCAGCAGGACGAATTCCTCGCCGCCGAAACGGGCGATGAAGTCGCTGGGGCGCAGACGCTTGCGCAATACGCTGGCGATGATCTTCAGCACCTTGTCACCGGCCAGGTGGCCGTAGTTGTCATTGATGCGCTTGAAATGATCGAGATCGAGCATAGCGATCAGCAGGGTATTGCCATGCTGCTGCCATTGCGCGACCTCATGGTCCAGGCGCTCGCTCCAGGCGGCGCGGTTGGGCAGGCCGGTGAGCGGATCGATCAGGGCCTTTTGCCGCTGTTCTTCGAGGTGATCGCGATAGCCCTGGGCTTCCTGCTCCATGTGCGCGACGCGCTCGGCCAGGCTTTGCAGGCGGGCGGCGACTTCCTGTTCGCGCAGATCGCGTTGCTGCTGATGCTGGTCCATGGTGCCCAGCAGACCTTCGAGGCGGTTTTCCAGCACATGCTTGAGGCTGTCGAGATCGGCGGCGTCCTGCACGCTGCTCTGCAGGCCACCGACATGCTCACGCAACTGGCTGTGCAATTCATTCGCCACCGAGCGACCTTCGGCATGGCCCTCGCTGGCCGCCTGGAGATGGCTCTGGAACGACTCCAGCCGTTCGTTGAGCTGCTTGAGATACACCTCGAACTCATGCTGGCCGCTGTCGTTGATCGCCAGCATCAGCACCGCCAGATCGTCGAGGATCGGCAGCAACTCGTACCAATTGAGCCCATGTTCGAGTCGATGACGCATGGCTTCGGCATGGGGGCGATGACGCTCGGGCAGCGTCAGGTCGTCCAGCAGGCCGAGCAGGGTGGACTCGATATGCTCGGCCACGGAGCTGTAGGACGGTTCCGGCGATTCCGGCAGCGCATACAGCACATCCGGCTCGGCAGCTTCGGGATCGACCGCCGCCAGGGCCTCGGCCATCACCGGCGGCAACGGCAGGCTGTCGAGGAATGCCGGAGCAGGAGGCGGCACGGGGGTGACCGCCTCGGGCTGGTCGGGGGTTTCAACGGTGGCAGGCGCGGGTTCCGCCGGCGCCGCGGGTGCCACCTCGACCACTGGCGCGACCACGGCATCGCTGGCTGCCGGCGCGTCCGGTGCCGGTGCGCTGGCAGGCGCCGGGACCGGCCCGGAAAGCACCACGGGCGGCGCGTAGGCAACCACTTCGGCGGGGACCGCCGGCAACACCGTCTCGACCTGCGGCTCCGGCTCGCTAGCCGCGACTGCGGGAGCGTCGGCAACGGACGCAACCGCCACGACTGGAGTGACATGCTCGGGCGCGGGTGACGCGCTATCCATCTTCGCTGCAGGCTCCACCGACAGCGGCGAAGCAACCGGCACCGCGGCTGGAGGGGCGGCGACAGGCGCCTGGGGCGGGGCGGCGTCAGTCGCTGGTTCCACCGGTTCTTTCGAGCCGAACAAACGCTGCAACAGTCCCGGACGCTCCGGCCCGGCAGGCTGTTCAAGCTGGGTCAGGGCCTTGCCCTGCAAGCCGCTCAGTTCGCTGAGCAGCAGGGGAATCTCGCGGGCCTGGCCGACCCGGCCATCGAGCTGCTTGGCGAAGTTCTTCAGTGGCCGGCTGACTTCTCGCGGCAGCGGCAGGGACTGCAACTGGGTCACCAGGGCCGTCAAGGCGGTGCTGATCTGCTCGACACGGGTCTCGCGCCGCTGCTCGGAGTCGAGCACGGCTTTTTCCAGGCGTGGCAACAGGGCCGCCAGGGGGCCGTCCATATCGTCGGTGCGCACCACCTCGCGCATTTCCTTCATGCACTGGTCGACCGCGCGATCGGTACCTTCCGCCGCCAGGGTGCTGCGCACCAGCCCACGGCGAAGCAGGTCCAGGCGAGCATCCCAGCGGCGCTCGAGCTTTTCCTGTTGTTCGATGCTTTTAAGGTACTTCTCTTTCCAGCGCTGGGCTTCTTCGCTGCTCATTGCACGGCGTCCGCGAGATTTAGCTACTCAAGGCCGGCAACGTATCAGAACCGATGGAACCTGGCAGGCGAATTTCCACGGCAACCGGTAAATGATCGGAAATCGGCTGGGCCAGCACCTGTACCCGCTCCAGGGTCAGGGTCGGGCTGAGCAGGATATGATCAAGGCAGCGTTGCGGACGCCAGCTGGGAAAGGTCGCCTCGACCTGCGGTGCAACCAGCCCCAGGTCACGCAGGGGCGAGTGTTGCAGCAGGTCACTGGCATGGGTGTTCATGTCGCCCATCAGCACCTGGTGCTTGAAGCCGCCGATCAGCTCACGGATATACGCCAGTTGCCGGGTCCGCGTACGGGCGCCCAGTGCCAGGTGCATCATGACCACCACCAGCGCCTCCGGGCCTTCGCCGAACCGCACCAGGATGGCGCCGCGACCGGCGGGACCGGGCAGCGGATGATCCTCGATCGCCCAGGGACGCAGGCGGCTGAGCACGCCATTGCTGTGCTGGGCCAGGCGACCGAGGTTGCGATTGAGTTGCTGGTACCAGTAGGGAAAGGCCCCGAGCTGGGCCAGGTGCTCGACCTGATTGATGTAGCCCGAGCGCAGGCTGCCGCCATCGGCTTCCTGCAGGGCCACCAGGTCGAAATCGCCGAGCAGGCCGCCGATCTTCTGCAGGTTGTCGGCCCGCCCGGTGTGCGGCAGCAGGTGCTGCCAGCCACGGGTCAGGTAATGCCGGTAACGCTGGGTGCTGATACCGACCTGGATATTGAAGCTGAGCAGCCTCAGGCGGTTGTCCGCCGGCAGGCCGCTGGCTTCCAGATGGTGTTCGTTGACCTTCGGCTCATGAAGGCCAACGATGCGTTCCGAACCCCAGCGAGCCATGGCCGGGCGCCTTACTTGGCGGCTGTCGCGCCGGCCGCCCGCTCTTTGGCGATCAGCTGATCGGCCACGTTCAGCGCCGCTTCCGGACCGCCGGCGGTGCCGAGGTCGAAGCGGTACTTGCCGTTGACGATCATGGTCGGTACGCCAGTGATCTGGTACTGGGTGGCCAGCTTTTTAGCCTGGACAATCTTGCCCTTGATGGCGAAGGAGTTGAAGGTCTGCCGGAACTTCTCCTTGTCGATATTGTTGGCTGCCAGGAGCTCGGCCAGATCATCGGGAATAACAGCGGCGTCGTTCGTATCCTTGTCGATGTCCAGGAGCAGACGCTTGTGCTGCTTTTGAATCGCATCAAAGACGGCGGAATGCACCTTGCTTTCCACGCCCATCGTGTCGAGGGTCAGGAACAGACGACCATGAACATCCCACGCACCGCCGAACATGGCCGGGATACGCACGAAATTCACATCGGCAGGCAGCTTTTCGGCCCACGGATTGATGGTCGGTTCAAAAGCATAGCAATGCGGGCAGCCGTACCAGAAAAACTCGATCACTTCGACCTTGCCGGGAACAGCAACCTGTCCCGGGTTCGCCAGCTCCACATAGGTCTCACCGGGTTTCAACGGTACGTCGGCTGCCTGGGCCGTCATGCCGAACAGGCTGGCGGTGACGAGTGCGGCGCTGAGGATCAGATTACGCATGCTTTACTCCTGGACATTAAGACGTCGCTTCCGTCGCGACCTGTATTTCAGACAGACCGAGCGGGCTCTTAGTTCGTTAGTGTAACGGCAGCGGCCACAAAAAAGGGCGGCCAAGGCCACCCTTTTATCGTTGCAGCGAAGGATTAATCGATCATTAACGCGGGGAAAGATACGCCTCTTTCATCCCGCCGGCCGACTCCAACTCAGTGCAGGCCCTGCACGTAGCTGGAAACCGCCTCGATATCCTTGTTGCTCAGCTTCGCGGCGATGCTCTGCATGATCTTGCTGTCGCCGTCGTTGGTGCGGGTCCCTTCGCGGAAGTCGGTCAGCTGCTTGGCGACGTACTGCGCGTGCTGGCCGCCCAGGTGCGGGAAGCCGGCGGCGGCGTTGCCCGCGCCGTTGGGCGAGTGGCAACCGGTGCAGGACGGCATGCCCTGGTCCAGCTTGCCGCCACGGAACAACTCTTCACCGCGAGCCACGACCTTCGGATCGGCGGCGCCGACACTGCCCTTCTGGCTGGCGAAATAGGCGGCGACGTCGGCAATGTCCTGGTCGCTGAGGTTGGTCAGCAGGCCGGTCATCTCTAGGACGGTACGCTTGCCCGACTTGATGTCGTGCAGTTGCTTGTCCAGGTAACGCTCGCCCTGGCCCGCCAGTTTCGGAAAGTTGGGCGCCATGCTGTTGCCATCAGGACCATGGCAGGCACCACACACAGCGGCTTTTGCCTGACCGGCAGCGGCGTCGCCTGCGGCATGGGCGAGGCCGGTGATCCCCAGGGTCAACAGCAGACTCACGATCAATTTGTTCATCAGCTAATCCAACTACGGCTAAGGGTTAAGAGTTATGGACCGGGCTTACTCGCTCATCCACTGGATGATGCTTCGGTAATCCTCGGCACTGCAGTCCATGCACAAACCACGCGGCGGCATCGCCTTGAAACCCTGAGTCACGTGTTGCACCAGCACGTCCATGCCTTGGGCCATTCTTGGCTTCCAGGCGACCTGATCGCCCTTCTTCGGGGCCATCGGCAGCTGTCCGGCATGACAGGCACTGCAAACACGGTTGTACACGGCTTCCGGATCCTGTGTAGCCTGAGCGCCGCAAAGCGGTATCAGGACACCGACAACGAGCAGCCATCTAGTCATGAAACGACCTTTTCAGGGTTGGGAACGTGCCGCGTTCTATTGCGCAGCCTGGGTCAATCGTCCCCGTGTTCTTCATCCTACGTTGGGACAAAGCGCACACAAAATCTGCGGCATTATATACTGGCGCTACTGAAACGGAAACGACACAGCTTGTCGCGCCCCCCGGCACCGCCCACATCGGAAATCCCATGCAACTCAAGAATCCCATTCTCGGCCTGTGCCAACAGTCCACCTTCATGCTCAGCGCGGCCAAAGTCGACCAGTGCCCGGACGACGAAGGCTTTGAAGTGGCCTTTGCCGGCCGTTCCAATGCCGGCAAGTCCAGTGCGCTGAACACCCTGACCCACGCCAGCCTGGCGCGTACCTCGAAAACACCGGGACGCACACAGCTGTTGAACTTCTTCAAGCTAGACGATGAACGCCGTCTGGTCGACCTTCCGGGCTACGGTTATGCAAAAGTACCGATCCCGCTCAAGCAACACTGGCAGCGTCACCTGGAAGCCTACCTGGGCAGCCGCGAGAGTCTGAAGGGCCTGATCCTGATGATGGACATCCGTCATCCAATGACCGACTTCGACCTGCTGATGCTCGACTGGGCGATCGCCAGCGGCATGCCGATGCACATCCTGCTGACCAAGGCGGACAAGCTGACCTACGGCGCGGCGAAGAACACCCTGCTCAAGGTCCAGGCGGAAATCCGCAAGGGCTGGGGCGACGCGGTGACCATCCAGCTGTTCTCGGCGCCCAAGCGCATGGGCCTGGAAGAGGCCTACACTGTATTGGCGGACTGGATGGAACTGGCGGACAAGGGAAGCGAAGCGCAGGCCGAATAACCAGAGCGGACGCGGAGCGTCCGGGGCGGCATTCCCACGCGGAGCGTGGGAACGATCAATGACCAGCGCGGACGAAAAAGCGGCGTTCAGCGCCCTGAATGAGCGTTTTTCGTCCGTTTTCAACGCAGCCTGGGCGCACCACAGGTCGTTCGGGACAAAAAAAACCCCGGACTTCGTATGGGGAGGGGAAGTTCGGGGTCCAAGTTCCGGACCGCTAGGGCGGGGTCCAGATATCTGCCAACACTTAACACAACATAGGAGCATCGAAGGGCTTCACCAGCCATTCAGTAACTCTGAGTCCGGTTTCACCGGTTTAGTTCCGAACTGTTTCAAAAACTATTTGGCATAGCCCCTGAACATTTCAGAACTAATGGCATTTCGATGCTGTTTCCGTAGGAGCCGGCTTGCTGGCGATGGCGTCCGGATGGGCGCCGCAAGGCTCAAGGGCCTCATCGCCGGCAAGCCGGCTCCTACAGGTGAGCGCGGCGCATCCGGGCTCAGTGCGCCTCGTCCCAGTTGTTGCCCACCCCGACTTCGACCAGCAACGGCACGTCCAGCTGCACCGCGCCGCTCATGTGCTCGCGGATCTTCTCGCTGACCTCGGCCACCAGGTCCTCACGCACCTCGAGCACCAGTTCGTCGTGCACCTGGAGAATGACCTTGGCATCCAGGCCGGAACTGGTCAGCCAGTCGTCCACCTTGACCATCGCCTTCTTGATGATGTCCGCCGCGGTGCCCTGCATCGGCGCGTTGATCGCCGTGCGCTCGGCCGCCGCGCGCTCCTGGGGCCGGTTGGAATGGATATCCGGCAGGTACAGCCGGCGGCCGAACAGGGTCTCGACGTAGCCCTGTTCCGATGCCTGGCCGCGGGTGCGCTCCATGTACTCGCGAACGCCTGGGTAACGGGCGAAGTAGACATCGATATAGGCCTTGGCGGTCTTGGTGTCGACGCCGATGTCCTTGCCCAGTTTCTGCGCGCCCATGCCGTAGATCAGGCCGAAGTTGATCGCCTTGGCGCTGCGCCGCTGGTCGGAAGTGACCTCGTCCAGCTCGACCTTGAATACCTCGGCCGCCGTCGCCGTGTGCACGTCGAGGTTGTCGCGGAAGGCATTGAGCAGACCTTCGTCCTTCGACAGGTGGGCCATGATCCGCAGCTCGATCTGCGAATAGTCCGCCGCCAGCAGCTTGTAGCCCTTAGGGGCGACAAACGCCTGGCGGATGCGCCGCCCCTCGGCGGTGCGCACGGGGATGTTCTGCAGGTTCGGATCGCTGGAGGACAGACGCCCGGTGGCGGCCACGGCCTGGTGATAGGAGGTGTGGATACGCCCGGTGCGCGGGTTGATCTGCTCCGGCAGGCGATCGGTGTAGGTGCTCTTGAGCTTGCTCATGGAGCGGTACTGCATCAGCACCTTGGGCAGCGGATAGTCGTCTTCGGCCAGCTTGGCGAGGACTTCCTCGGCGGTGGAGGCCTGGCCCTTGCCAGTCTTCTTCAGCACCGGCAAGCCGAGTTTCTCGTAGAGAATGACCCCCAACTGCTTGGGCGAGCCGAGATTGAACTCTTCACCGGCGATCTCGAACGCCTGGCGCTCCAGCTCGACCATCTTGTTGCCCAGCTCGATGCTCTGGACGCCCAGCAGGTCCTTGTCCACCAGGGCACCCTGGCGCTCGATCCGGGCCAGTACCGGCACCAGCGGGATCTCGATATCGCTGAGCACGCTGGCCAGGCTCGGAATAGCGGCCAGTTGCTCATGCAGCGCCTGGTGCAGGCGCAGGGTCACGTCGGCGTCTTCCGCCGCATAGTGGCCGGCCTGTTCCAGGGGAATCTGGTCGAAGGTCAGTTGCTTGGCGCCCTTGCCGGCGATGTCCTGGAAGCTGACGGTGTCGTGGTCGAGGTACTTCTTCGCCAGGCTGTCCATGTCGTGACGGGTCGCGGTGGAATTCAGCACGTAGGATTCGAGCATGGTGTCGAAGGCAATGCCGCGCACGGTGATGCCCTGCGAAGGGTCGCCGCCGATGGCGCAATTGGCCAGGATATTCATGTCGAACTTGGCGTGCTGGCCGACCTTGAGCTTGTCCGGGTCTTCCAGCAGCGGTTTCAGCGCCAGCAGCACGCTGTCACGGTCCAGTTGCTCCGGCACGCCTATATAGGAGTGGGTCAACGGGATATAGGCCGCTTCATTGGCCTGCACGGCAAAGGAAAGCCCGACCAGCTGCGCCTGCTGGGCGTCGATCCCGGTGGTTTCGGTATCGAAGGCGAACAACCTGGCGTCCTTGAGCTTCTGCAACCAGACATCGAAGCGGGCCTGGTCGAGGATGGTTTCGTACCGCGGCTCGCCGGACACCGGCTCCACCGCTGCGACACCATCCGCGGCGGCCGGCTCGGGGGCTGTCGGGGCGGACTCGGCAACGGCCTGCAGTTCGGCGCGCTTGGCTTCGCGCTGCAACTCGTCGATCCAGCTCTTGAACTCCAGCGTGGCATACAGCTCGGCGAGCTTTTCCCGGTCCGGCTCGCCCAGGTGCAGGTCCTCCAGGCCGATATCCAGCGGCACATCGACCTTGATCGTCGCCAGCCGGTAGGACAGGAAGGCCATTTCTTCATGTTCGAGCAATTTGGCCGGCAGGGTTTTCGCCCCACGGATCGGCAGGGTCGGTACCAGGTCAAGGTTGGCGTAGAGTTCCTTGAGGCCACCGTTGACCCCCACCAGCAGGGCGACGGCAGTCTTCTCGCCCACGCCCTTGACCCCGGGGATGTTGTCGGAAGAGTCGCCCATCAGCGCCAGCAGGTCGATGATCTGCTCGGGAGCGACGCCAAACTTCGCCTTCACGCCAGCCACGTCCATGGACGTTTCGTTCATGGTGTTGACCAGGGTAATGTGCCCGTCGACCAACTGCGCCATGTCCTTGTCGCCGGTGGAAATCACCACCGGGCGGTCCGCCGCCGCGCTGCTGCGGGCGAGGGTGCCGATCACATCGTCGGCCTCCACGCCTTCCACGCACAGCAGCGGGAAGCCCATGGCACGGACGCTGGCATGCAGCGGTTCGATCTGCACGCGCATGTCATCGGGCATGCTCGGACGGTTGGCCTTGTAGTCGGCGTACATCTCGTCGCGAAAGGTCCCGCCCTTGGCGTCGAACACCACAGCAAACGGGCTGTCCGGGTACTGCTTGCGCAGGCTGCGGAGCATGTTCAGGACGCCCTTCACCGCGCCGGTCGGCAGACCTTTGGAAGTGGTGAGCGGCGGCATCGCGTGAAACGCGCGGTAGAGGTACGAAGAACCGTCCACCAGGACGAGAGGGGCTTTGCTCATGAGCACGATCAACCTTTTCGGCGGGTCCGGCGCTAGAATAGCGGGACCGTTGACGACAAAGGGACAAGGTTATCATGCGCACGCTCAATCGCCTGTTGTTGGCCGGCCTGTTTGCGATCACTCCGCTGGCGGCCATCGCCGCGGATGACGCACCCTCGGCCGATCCGGAAGTCACCATCCGCACGGAAGGCGATAAAGTCATCCAGGAGTACCGGCAAAATGGCTTTCTGTACGCCATCAAGGTCACCCCCAAGGGTGCCCCGCCTTACTTCCTGGTACGCGCCGACGGAAGTGATGCAAACTTTATCCGTTCGGACCAGCCGGATATGCTGATTCCGTCATGGAAGATCTTCGAATGGAAATAGCCCTTTAACCTTGATCGGCGCCGGCTCAATCGCGGCGCCCGTACTGGCAGTTCTAACCATGTCTGTGTTCACCCCCCTGGCTCGGCCTGAGCTGGAAACCTTTCTCGCCCCTTACGGGCTCGGTCGTTTGCTCGATTTCCAGGGAATTGCCGCCGGTAGCGAAAACACCAATTTCTTTATCAGCCTGGAGAAGGGCGAATACGTCCTGACCCTGGTGGAGCGCGGGCCGGTCCAGGAAATGCCGTTCTTCATCGACCTGCTGGACGTGCTCCATGGCGCCGACCTGCCGGTGCCCTACGCCCTGCGCACCACCGATGGCGAGGCCCTGCGCGAGCTGGCCGGCAAGCCGGCGCTGCTGCAACCGCGCCTGGCCGGCAAGCACATCAAGCAGGCCAATGCCCAGCATTGCGCGCAGGTGGGCGAACTGCTCGGCCACCTGCACTTGGCGACCCGCGACAGAATCCTCGAACGTCGCACCGATCGCGGCCTGGACTGGATGCTCGAAGAGGGCGCCCAGTTCATGTCGCACCTGAGCGCCGAGCCCCAGGCCCTGCTGCAGGCGGCACTGGATGAGATCACCCGGCTCAAGGCGCAGATCCTCGCCCTGCCACGGGCGAACATCCACGCCGACCTGTTCCGTGACAACACGATGTTCGAAGGCACGCACCTGACCGGCCTGATCGACTTCTACAACGCCTGCTCCGGGCCGATGCTGTATGACGTGGCGATTGCCTTGAATGACTGGTGCTCGGACGACGCCGGCCAGATCGACGGCCAACGCGCACGGGCGCTGCTGGGGGCCTACGCCGGCCTGCGGCCCTTTACCGCGGCCGAGGCCGAGTTGTGGCCGACACTGCTGCGGGTGGCGTGCGTGCGCTTCTGGCTGTCCCGGCTGATCGCCGCCGAGTCCTTTGCCGGACAGGACGTGCTGATTCACGATCCGATGGAGTTCCAGCTGCGCCTGGCGCAGCGGCAGAAGATCAGCACACCGCTGCCGTTTGCCCTGTAAAACCGTTCCCCTTGCCGGCGATGGTGCTCGATCAGGCGATGCAAGGCTCCAGGGCCTCATCGCTGGCAAGCCAGCTCCCACAGGGCGTTGTGGCGAACACCGAAGTGGCAGACGACACACGCCTCCTGTAGGAGCCGGCTTGCTGGCGATGGCGGCCGATCAGGCGATGCAAGGCCTCAGGGCCTCATCGCTGGCAAGCCAGCTCCTACAGGGATTCCAGGCAACCCGCCAGGTCGTTGCCGAGTTTCTCCAGCACCTGCTCGTAACCATGGGCAGCCGCCGGTGTATAACCGCCCAGGGCATCCAGCTCCGCCAGTTTCACCGGCAGGCCGGAGACCAGGGTCTCGGCCAGGCGCGGGCGCAACGGCGGCTCGCTGAACACACAGGTCTTGCCGACTTCCTGCAGGCGCGTACGCATCGCCGCGACATGCTGGGCACCGGGCTGCACTTCGGCGGCCACGCTGAACACGCCGGTGTGCTTGAGCCCGTAGGCGTCCTCGAAGTAATCGAATGCCTCGTGGAAAACGAAGTACGGCTTGTTGGCAACGCCGGCCAGGCGCGCTTTCAGACGCGCATCCAGCGCATCCAGGCGCCCGTCGAACGCCTCGACATTGTGCTGGTAGCGCTGGGCGTTGGCCGGATCGGCCTTGCTCAGGTCGGCGGCCATGCGCGCGGCGATCACCCGCGCATTCACCGTCGACAGCCACAAGTGTGCATCCAGCGAACCCGGGCGGTGGTCGTGGTCGTGCTCATCGGCGTCTTCGGCATGGGAATGGCTGTCTTCGGCGAAACGGCGCAGCTTCATGCCCGGCAGGTCCTGCACCGCCACGGCCGGCAGGCTGCGGCCCTTGAGCACCCGTGGCAGAAAGCTTTCCATGTCCGGCCCGATCCAGTAGAGCAGGTCCACCGACTGCACCTTGCGCACGTCGGAAGGCCGCAGCGCGTAGTTGTGCGGCGAAGCCCCCGGCGGCAACAGCACCTCGGGCGTGTCCACGCCGTCCTGCACCGCGGCGGCGATCAGTTGCAGGGGCTTGATGCTGGTCAGGACGTTGACCTGGGCCTGGACAGGGCCGATCACGAACAAACCGGCGCTTAAAGCGACAAAAAAGGTAAAAAGACGGGACACGATGGGCACTCAAGGCGGCAGGAACAGGTAACATAATAACGTCTCTCACAACAATCGTCGCCGCTCTCATGCCTAAAACACCCCTTGCCAGTCGTCCCCACGATCACTCTCACTGCGTGCACAGCGCGCTGTCCGAGGCCGATGCCCTGTGCGCGCGGCAAGGCCTGCGCCTGACCGCCCTGCGGCGGCGGGTGCTGGAACTGGTGTGGCAGAGCCACAAGCCACTGGGCGCCTACGACATCCTCGCCGTACTCAGCGAGCAGGACGGACGCCGCGCCGCGCCACCAACGGTCTACCGGGCGCTGGACTTCCTCCTGGACAACGGCCTGGTCCATCGCATCGCCTCGCTCAACGCCTTTGTCGGCTGCAACAATCCGGAGCACGCCCACCAGGGCCAGTTCCTGATCTGTCGCAGTTGCCACGCGGCCATCGAGCTCGAACAGAAGGCCATCAGCGACGCGATCATCCAGGGCGCCAGGGATGTCGGCTTCATCGTCGAAGCCCAGACCGTCGAAGTGGTCGGGCTCTGCTCGGGCTGCCAGGGGGCCTGATGAGCACTGCGCTGATTCGCCTTGAGCAGGTGGGCGTGACCTTTGCCGGGCAGAACGTGCTCGACAACATTCACCTGAGCGTCGAACCCCGGCAGATCGTCACCCTGATCGGCCCCAACGGTGCCGGCAAGACCACTCTGGTACGCGCCGTGCTCGGCCTGCTCAAGCCCGACCGCGGCAGTGTCTGGCGCAAGCCGAAGCTGCGGGTCGGCTACATGCCGCAGAAGCTGCACGTCGATCCGACCCTGCCGCTGTCGGTGCTGCGGTTCCTGCGGCTGGTGCCGGGGGTCGACCGTGCCCGGGCGCTGGCCGCCCTGGGCGAAGTCGGTGCCGAACAGGTGATCGACAGTCCGGTGCAAAGCATCTCCGGCGGCGAAATGCAGCGCGTGCTGCTGGCCCGGGCGCTGTTGCGCGAACCCGAGCTGCTGGTGCTCGACGAACCGGTGCAGGGCGTCGACGTCGCGGGGCAAGCCGAGCTCTACAGCCTGATCACCCGGTTGCGCGACCGCCATGGCTGCGGCGTGCTGATGGTCTCCCACGACCTGCACCTGGTGATGAGCACCACCGACCAGGTGGTCTGCCTCAACCGTCATGTCTGCTGCTCCGGCCATCCCGAGCAGGTCAGCGGCGACCCGGCCTTCGTCGAGCTGTTCGGCAAGAACGCGCAGAGCCTGGCGATCTATCACCACCATCATGACCACGCCCACGACCTGCATGGCGCGGTGGTCAGCGAAGAGGCCCCGGCGGCCCACGTCCACGTTCACGGAGATAGCTGCAAGCATGGCTGATTTTCTGCTCTACGCCCTGCTCGCAGGCCTGGCCCTGGCGCTGGTGGCGGGCCCGCTGGGCTCGTTCGTGGTCTGGCGGCGCATGGCCTATTTCGGCGACACCCTGTCCCACGCCGCCTTGCTCGGCGTGGCCCTGGGCTTTCTGCTGGATGTCAGCCCGACCCTGGCCGTGACCGTCGGCTGCCTGCTGCTGGCGGTGCTGCTGGTGACCCTGCAACAGCGCCAGCCACTGGCTTCCGACACGCTGCTGGGGATTCTCGCCCCCAGCACCCTGTCCCTTGGCCTGGTGGTCCTGAGCTTCATGCACGAAGTGCGCATCGACCTGATGGCCTACCTGTTCGGCGACCTGCTGGCGATCAGCAGCACCGACCTGGCCTGGATCCTCGGCGGCAGCGCGGCGGTGCTGGTACTGCTGGTCAGCCTCTGGCGGCCGCTGCTGGCGATCACCGTGCACGAGGAACTGGCGACGGTCGAAGGCCTGCCGGTCGCGACCCTGCGCATGGCCCTTATGCTGCTGATCGCCGTGGTGATCGCGGTGGCGATGAAGATCGTCGGCGTGCTGTTGATCACCTCGCTGCTGATCATTCCGGCGGCGGCGGCCCAGCGTCATGCCCGCTCACCGGAACAGATGGCCCTCGGCGCCAGCGTCCTGGGGATGCTCGCGGTATGCGGCGGGCTGGCGCTTTCCTGGTTCAAGGACACCCCCGCCGGCCCGTCGATCGTGGTCACCGCCGCCGGGCTGTTTCTGCTGAGTTTTGTCCTGCCACGCAGAGGGGTGTAGACTTGCTCGTTTTTTGCGCAATTAGAGAGTCGCAGGAATGAAGCTGTCCGCCTCCCGTTATCTGCTCCTTGTCGCATTTTCCCTGCTGTTGGGTGCGTGCCAAAGCACCCCGCCGGCCGCTACCGCAGTGCCCGATGCCCGGGCCACGGCGATTGCTGCGCTGGAGCAGAACATCAACAGCAACGAGCTGGCCACCGCCGAAGATCAACTGGCCGCCTTGCAGGCGCAGTCTGCGGACGACCCGCAGTTGGTGCCCTACCAGCGGCAACTGGCCGAAGCCTATCTGCAACGCAGCCAGATCGTGCTGCAGAAGGGTGACGTCAATGCTGCCGCCACCGCCCTGAGCCGCGCCCGGGCCCTGATGCCTAAGGCCCCGGCCCTGACCGGCGGGGTCAACGGCGCCATTGCCCAGGCGCGCAAGGCCGAGCTGGAGAAAGCCGAAGCCGCCCTCAAGGCCGCCGAAGCCAGGCCGGCTGCCCGGCTGATCGATCCCAGCGCCGAAAACAGCACCATCGCCCTGAATATCCAGGACATCGCGCAACTGCGCAAACAGATGGATGCGCTGGCGGCGGACGTGGTCAATTACCAGTGCGCGGTCACCTTCCAGGTCCCGCGCACCCTGGATTACCCGTGGCTGGCGACCCTGCTGGAGAAACGGGTGAAGAAGCTCGACCCTGGCTTCGCCTTGCAGATGGACAAGCAGATCGACCGGCAGGTGCAGGCCCAGGTGGTCTTGAGCCCGCGCAAGCCCTGAGCCCTGCACCGCCCATCCGGACGCCATCGCCAGCAAGCCGGCTCCTACAGGAGGTTTGTGTCGTCCGCCAAACCGGTGTTCGCCACAACGCCCTGTGGGAGCTGGCTTGCCAGCGATGAGGCCCTGAAGCTTTGCATCGCCTGATCGGCCGCCATCGCCGGCAAGCCGGCTCCCACAACCCCGCTCTCAAGCCGGCACGGCCTTGGCCCGTTCCTCGCGCTCCCAGACCCGGTGCTGGGCCAGCGCCGCGACGAACGCCTTGAGCGTCTTGGCATCGCTGCCGACGATCAACCCCGAGTCCGCCTGCAGATGCAGGACCTCCAGCAACTGCTTCGCCTCCCCGTGCAGGACAATCGCCTTCAGGTGCTTGTAGGCCTCCAGCACGTAGTGCAGGGCCACGCCGTTGCCGGCGAGGGCCTTGACCGACGCCGCGCCACCGGGCACGTAGACCCCGTCGAAGGCGACTGACGGCAAGCCTTCCATCGAACCATCCACCGCCAGGCTCTTGCCATCGGCCGTGGTCACCGGCGCCGACGTCGGCCCGAGCAGCCGGGCATGGGCGCCCTCTGCCGCCAGCAGCTTCTTCAGCGCCGCGATCGCCGCACCATCGACACCGTTGGCCGCCAGGATCGCCACCTTGCGCGTCTTGATATTCCCCGGCAGCAGGTTCGCCTGGCTCAACGCCGGCGACCGCGCCAGGTCGGTCTTGCGCGGCGTCACGGTGCCGCTTTTCGGCGCAGGCAGGCCGAGGTTGGCAGCGACACGCCCGGCCAGTTCCAGGTCGATATTGGCCAGGATCTCGTTGACCTGGCGGGCGCGGATGGCTTCCCGCTCGACCTTGCCCAGCTCAAAGCTGTAGGCGGCAATGATGTGTTCCTTCTCATGGCGGCTCATGCTGTTGAAGAACAGCCGCGCCTGGGAGAAGTGATCGCCGAAGGACTCGCTGCGCTGGCGGATCTTGGCCGCGTCGATCCGCTCCGGATAACTCTCGAAGCCGCCGTCACGGGCAGCAGGCGGGGTTTCCTTCGGCCAGCCGCCGTCGATCGAGTTGGGCTCGTAGGCGGCCCGCCCCCTGTCGATCACCGTGCGGTGCTGGGCATCGCGCTGGCTGCTGTGGAAGGGCGCCACGGGCCGGTTGATGGGGATCTCGTGGAAGTTCGGGCCGCCCAATCGGCTGATCTGCGTATCGGTATAGGAAAACAGCCGGCCCTGCAGCAGCGGGTCGTTGGAAAAGTCGATCCCCGGCACGATATGCCCCGGACAGAACGCCACCTGCTCGGTCTCGGCGAAGAAATTGTCCGGGTTGCGGTTGAGCACCATCTTGCCCAGTGGTGTGATCGGCACCAGTTCCTCGGGGACCAGCTTGGTCGGGTCGAGGATATCGAAGTCGAACGCGTGCTCGTCCTCCTCGGCAATGATCTGCACGCCGAACTCCCACTCGGGGTAGTCGCCGCTTTCAATCGACTCCCAGAGGTCGCGGCGATGGAAATCGGTGTCCTTGCCCGCCAGCTTCTGTGCTTCGTCCCACACCAGCGAACAGGTGCCGACCGTGGGGCGCCAGTGGAACTTGACGAAACTCGAGCGGCCCTCGGCATTGATCAGGCGGAAGGTATGCACGCCAAAACCCTGCATGGCCCGCAGGCTTTTCGGGATCGCCCGGTCGGACATGGCCCAGATCACCATGTGCGCCGACTCCGGCACCAGCGAGACGAAGTCCCAGAAGGTGTCGTGGGCCGAGCCCCCCGTGGGTATTTCGTTGTGGGGTTCGGGTTTGACGGCATGGACGAAGTCGGGGAACTTGATCGCATCCTGGATGAAGAACACCGGCATGTTGTTGCCGACCAGGTCGAAGTTGCCCTCTTCGGTGAAGAACTTCACCGCGAAACCGCGCACGTCGCGCACCGTATCGCCTGAGCCGCGCGGGCCCTGGACCGTGGAGAAACGCACGAAGACCGGCGTCTTGAGCGTCGGGTCCTGGAGGAAGCCGGCCTTGGTCAGCGCCCCATGGTTGCCGTAGCTCTGGAAATAACCATGGGCCGCCGTACCCCGGGCGTGAACGATGCGCTCGGGAATCCGCTCATGGTCGAAATGCGTGATCTTTTCACGCATGATGAAGTCTTCCAGCAGGGAAGGCCCCCGCGCGCCGGCCTTCAGGGTGTTCTGGTTATCGGCGACCTTGACCCCCTGGTTGGTGCGCAAGGCCTGCCCGGTGGCATCCGAGCGGAAGGGCTCGAGGCTTTCGAGCTTGTCATTGCTGTTGCCGCGATCCAGGGTAGCGGTTCCCGCCAGCTGGCTCTTGGTGGCCGCGCGCTGGGTAGCAGGGGTTTTCTTGGTACTCATCAGACAGACTCCTCGTTTGCAGTCGCCCGGCCATACCGGACAATGGGCGAGATTCGAGTTGCCTTAGGAGTGACTGCCGCCGATTTGCGCCGTTCCTTTTTTCTGACCATTGATCGCGTTATTGCCAAATGACAGGTTGAATGCGAAATAAATGCTAATCGCCTCTATACGGACAGGCTAAAATGCGCGCCCGGCTAACCGCTGACCCATTTCCATTGCGCCCCACAAGGTTCGCTACGTGATCGAGTTTCATAACGTCCATAAAACCTACCGGGTCGCCGGTAAGGATATTCCCGCCCTGCATCCGACGAGCCTGCGTGTCGAGGATGGCCAGGTGTTCGGCCTGATCGGTCATTCCGGCGCGGGCAAAAGTACCCTGCTGCGCCTGATCAACCGCCTGGAAGCTCCCAGCGGCGGTACGATCACGGTGGACGGTGAGGAAGTCACCGCCCTCGACGCCGGCGGCCTGCGGCGCTTCCGCCAGCAGGTCGGGATGATCTTCCAGCACTTCAATCTGCTGGCCTCCAAGACCGTCGCCGACAACGTCGCGCTGCCGCTGACCCTGGCCGGTGAACTGTCCCGTCGGGAAATCGACCAGCGCGTCGCCGAGCTGCTGCAGCGCGTCGGCCTGTCCGACCACGCGAAGAAGTACCCGGCCCAGTTGTCCGGCGGCCAGAAGCAGCGCGTCGGCATTGCCCGCGCCCTGGCGACCAAGCCGAAGATCCTGCTGTGCGACGAGGCCACCAGTGCCCTCGACCCGCAGACCACCGCGTCGGTCCTGCAACTGCTGGCCGAGATCAACCGCGAACTGAAACTGACCATCGTGCTGATCACCCATGAGATGGATGTGATCCGTCGGGTCTGCGACGTGGTCGGCGTGATGGACGCCGGGGTGATCGTCGAGCAGGGGCCGGTGGCGCAGGTGTTCCTGCACCCCAAGCACCCGACCACCCGACGCTTCGTGCAGGAAGACGAACAGATCGACGAAAGCGAGCAGCGAGACGACTTCGCCCATGTGCCGGGCCGCATCGTGCGCCTGACCTTCCAGGGCGACGCCACCTACGCGCCCCTGCTGGGCACCGTCGCCCGTGAAACCGGCGTCGACTACAGCATCCTCGCCGGGCGCATCGACCGCATCAAGGACACCCCTTATGGGCAACTGACGCTCGCCGTCACCGGCGGCGACATGGACGCAGCGTTCGCCCGCTTCACCGCGGCGGACGTCCATATGGAGGTACTGCGCTGATGGACCTGTTTCTGAGCTTTTTCGCCAATATCGACTGGGCGGACATCTGGGAAGCCACCGGCGACACGATGCTGATGCTGGGCGGCTCGCTGCTGTTCACCGTGCTGCTCGGCCTGCCGCTGGGCGTGCTGCTGTTCCTGTGCAGCCCGCGCCAGCTGCTGGAACACAAGGCGACCTATGGGGCCCTGGCCTTCGTGGTGAACGTGGTGCGTTCGCTGCCGTTCATCATCCTGCTGATCGTGCTGATCCCCACCACCGTATTCCTCACCGGCACGTCGCTGGGCGTGGCCGGTGCCATTCCGCCGCTGGTGATCGGTGCCGCACCGTTCTTCGCGCGCCTGGTGGAAACCGCGCTGCGGGAAGTCGATCGCGGCATTATCGAAGCGACCCAGGCCATGGGCGCGACCACCCGCCAGATCGTCTTCAATGCCTTGTTGCCGGAAGCCCGCCCGGGCATCCTGGCGGCCATTACCGTGACCACCATCACCCTCGTGGGCTACACCGCCATGGCCGGTGTGGTCGGCGCCGGCGGCCTCGGCGACCTGGCGATCCGCTATGGTTATCAGCGCTTCCAGAACGATGTCATGCTGGTGACCGTGGTCATGCTGGTGGTACTGGTCCAGGTACTGCAGACCATCGGCGACAAGCTGGTGGCACGCTTCTCCCGTAAATGACCATCGTCAATAAAAACACGCTTTAGCAACCTGGAATCAGCCGGCGTCACGTCGGCAGGTGCCTGCTCACATGGAGTCGTAAGATGAAAAAACTGCTTGCTGCCTTTGCCGCCGTCGCGGCGTTCTCCGCCCATGCCGCCGAGACCCTGAGCGTTGCCGCCACGCCGGTGCCCCACGCGGAAATCCTCGAGTTCATCAAGCCGACGCTGGCCAAGGAAGGCGTGGACCTGAAGGTCAAGGTCTTCACCGACTACGTGCAGCCGAACGTGCAAGTGGCCGAGAAACGCCTGGACGCCAACTTCTTCCAGCACCAGCCGTACCTCGATGAATTCAACAAGGCCAAGGGCACCCACCTGATCAGCATCGCTGCGGTGCACGTGGAGCCGCTGGGCGCCTACTCCAGCAAGTACAAGAAACTCGAAGACCTGCCGGGCGGCGCCACCGTGGTGATTCCGAACGACGCCACCAACGGTGGCCGTGCGCTGTTGCTGCTGCAGAAGGCCGGCCTGATCAAGCTGAAGGATCCGACCAACATCCTGTCGACGCCGAAAGACATCAGCGAAAACAGCAAGGACCTGAAGATCCGCGAGCTGGAAGCCGCGACCCTGCCGCGCGTGCTGACCCAGGTCGACCTGGCGCTGATCAACACCAACTACGCCCTGGAAGCCAAGCTCGATCCGTCCAAGGACGCGCTGTACATCGAAGGTGCCGACTCGCCATACGTGAACATCCTGGTGGGCCGCGAGGACGACAAGGATTCGGACGCCATGAAGAAGCTGGTCACGGCGCTGCACAGCCCTGAAGTGAAAGCCTTCATCCTCGAGAAGTACAAGGGCTCGATCGTTCCAGCGTTCTAAGCCACAGGCTGATACCCGGCCGGACAAAATACCCTGGGGGGCGATGAGGCCCTTCAGGACGCCACGATCGTTCCCACGCTCCGCGTGGGAACGCCGCCCGCGACGCTCTGCGTCACAACAGCAGACGCTCCGCGCGGGAACGATCAGCTTCACTCAGGCACTCCAGCAGGCAATCCAGTGCCGGCTGGCGCTGGGCGCGGCGCAACACCGCGATCAGCTGACGTTCGAAGGTCAGCTCACCCAACTCGATCACCCGCAACTGATCCGCCCGCTGCAACCACAGCCCGGCCCTAGGCACCAACGACACCCCCAGTCCGCACTCCACCATCCGCGCAATCGCCTCGATCTCGTCCAGCTCCAGCACATCGCGCACCTGGATCCGTTGTTCGCGCAGAAACTGGCTGACCAGGCGACCGCCGAACGAACCCCGGTCATAGCGTACGAACGGCTGCTCGGCGAGCAGTTGCAACGGATCGTCGCCCGCCAGTTGCAACGGCGCGATCAGCACAAAGGCCTCGCGGGCCAGCGGGATCGCCAGCAACTCCTTGGGCAGCTCGAAGGGCGGCTTGATCAGCAGCGCCAGGTCCAGCTCGCCGGCATCGACCTGGCTCAACAGATTCAGCGACACCCCCGGCACCAGCTTCAGGTCGACCCGTGGCGCCGCCTGCCGAAACCTCGGCAGGGCCTGGGGCAGCAGGCCGGTCTGGACCGTGGCGATGGCACCGATGCGCAGCTCGCCCTGCCATTCCGCCGCGGCAGTGGGCAAGGCCATCGCGCCATACAACGCGAGGATCTGCTCGGCCAGCGGCAGCGCATGGCGTCCGGCGGCATTCAGCACCGCCGCGCGGCCACTGCGGTCGAACAGGCGTACGCCCAGGTGCTGCTCGAGCACGCGCATCTGCGCGCTGACCGCCGACTGGGTCAAGCCGAGCTGCTGGCCGGCCGCGACGAAGGTGCCTTCCCGGGACACGCGGATAAAGGTCTTGAGTTCACGCAGCATGGAACACTTACCTAGCAAAATTATTTGGGCTCGACGGCAAGAATATGCGCTTTTCAACAAAATAATCGTCTCTAGACTGAAAGCTCATTTCCTTTTCCGGTATCCGCCATGGCGCTCTCTCCCTTTCATCTGGCAATCCCCGTCCATGACCTGGCCGCGGCCCGACATTTCTACGGCGACGTGTTCGGCTGCCCGGAAGGACGCAGCAGCGACCATTGGGTGGACTTCGATTTCTTCGGCCATCAGTTGGTGATCCACCACCAGGCCAGGAACGCCGCCCAGGAACAGGCACTGAGCAACCCGGTGGACGGCCACGATGTGCCGGTGCCGCATTTCGGCGTGGTGCTGGAGTGGGAGACGTGGGAGGCCCTGGCCGAGCGTCTGAAGGCCAGGGAGACGCGATTCGCGATCGAACCCTACGTGCGTTTCAAGGGGCAGGTGGGTGAGCAGGCCACCATGTTCCTGTTCGACCCGTGCGGCAATGCGCTGGAGTTCAAGGCCTTCAGGGATATCGGGCAGATGTTTGCCAAGTGATCGGCAGAGGCCTCCAGGGCCTTTTCGCGGGCAAGCCCGCTCCCACAGGTTCCTCAGGGCCCCTCAATATCCAGGAAAACTTGAACATCATGGGAGCGGACCCGGCAGCCCTGCGCACAAATATTGTGGGAGGGAGCCGGGCGGCACTCCGCGCTAACTATTGTGGGAGCGGGCTTGCCCGCGAAAGGGCCGGCCCTGCCACCCCATCTATTGGCGCTTGAGCAGCTCCGGTAACTGCGCCACCAGTTTCTGGTTGTTCAACGGTGCGCGGATAAAGCCGCGCTGGCTGCCATCGGGCCCGACGATCGCCAGGTTGCCGCTGTGATCGACGGTGTAGTTCGGCTTGCTGGTATCGGCCGGGATAAACGGAATGCTCACCGCGTTCGCCAGCTTTTGCAGGTCCTCGATGGAGGACGCCGTCAGCCCCTTGAACTCGGGGTCGAAGTAGCCCAGGTACTGCTTGAGCTGCTTGGGGTTGTCCCGATTGGGGTCGACGCTGACCAGGACGATCTGCAGCTTGCCGACGATGTCCTTAGGCAATTCGCTCTTGATCTGGCGCAACTGGGCGAGGGTGGTCGGGCAGATGTCCGGGCAGAAGGTGTAGCCGAAGAACAGCATCGTCCACTTGTCCTTCAACTGGTTGACCTGCACCGGCTGGCCGTCCTGGTCGGTCATCTTCACATCCGGCAGGGAGCGGCTTTGCGGCAGCAGGATAATCCCCGCGTCGATCATCGCCGTGGGATCGCCCTGGCCCTTGCCACTCAGGACCTTGTTGACCGTCAGCCCCAGGACCAGGGCCACCAGCGCGACGAGAATAAAGACGGTTTTCTGGGTTCGAGTCATAGATTCAACAATAGGTAGTGATCGACAAGCAGCGCGATAAACAGCAGGAACAAGTAGTAGATAGAGTACTTGAAGGTGTTGATCGCCGCATGCGGCTGGATGCCACGGTACAGCACCCAAGCCCATTGCAGGAAGCGCGCGCCGAGGCCCAGCGCGCAGAGCAGGTAGAGCACGCCGCTCATGTGGATCACGAACGGCAGCAGGCTGACCGCCAGCAGGGCAAAGGTGTACAGCAGGATATGCACCTTGGTGTACTGCTCGCCATGGGTCACCGGCAGCATCGGGATATCGGCCTTGGCATATTCCTCCTTGCGGTGGATCGCCAGGGCCCAGAAGTGCGGTGGCGTCCAGGCGAAGATGATCAGCACCAGCAACAGCGGCTCGGCACTCACATGCCCCGTCGCCGCGACCCAGCCCAGCAACGGCGGTGCCGCCCCGGCCAGGCCGCCGATCACGATGTTCTGCGGCGTGGCGCGCTTGAGGAAACCGGTGTAGATCACCGCGTAGCCGAGCAGCGAGGCGAGGGTCAGCCAGGCCGTCAGCGGGTTGGTGAACGCCAGCAGCACGGCCTGCCCGAGCACTGCCAGGAGCAGGGCGAAGGTCAGCGCCGCCAGTGGCGATACCCGTCCTTCGGCAAGCGGCCGTTTGTGGGTCCGCGCCATGACCGCGTCGATGCGCCGGTCCACCACATGATTGACCACCGCCGCGCCGCCCGCGCACAGGCCGATGCCCAGGTTGCCGAACACCAGCACTGTCCAGGGTACGCCGGCACGGGTCGCGAGAAACATGCCCACCAGCGAGGTGATCAGCATCAACACCACCACCTTGGGCTTGGTCAGCTCCAGATAGTCGCGCCAGATCGCCTGGCGGTGACGCTCACTGACTACAGTCGCCATGGCATTTCTCCTTTTATTGTTATCGGACCGTGGGCGGGTTTGCGCGGGCTGAGCCGCCAGCGCACGGGAGCCTGTTGCCGGACCCGGACCAGGGCGGTCCGTGCGTGGTAGTTGATCAGCACCAGGGTCAGCAGCAGGGCGGCGCCGCCGGCGTTGTGGGCCACGGCCACCGGCAGTGGCAAATGGAAGTAGACGTTGCTCAGGCCCAGGCAGATCTGTGCCGCCAGGGCGATCAGCAGCAGCCCGGCCAGCCGGGTCATGCCGACCAGCCGCAACTGCCAGGCCAGCCCCAGCAGCACCAGCGTCACCAGCAGGGCGCCGATACGGTGGGTCAGGTGGATCGCCGTGCGGGCATCGCTGTCCAGCTGGCCGCCGAGATAGTTCGGACCGATATGCTGGGTCAGGTGGAAACCGTTGGCGAAGTCCGCTTGCGGCCACCATTGGCCGTGACAGGTCGGCAGGTCGATGCAGGCCACGGCGGCATAGTTGGAACTGACCCAGCCACCCAGGGCGATCTGCAGGATCACCAGCAACAGTCCGGCCGTCGCCCAGCGTTGCAGCCGTCGCGGCACGGCCAGTGCCGGCAGCACGCCGGACAGGCGCAAGGTCAGCAGGAACAACAGGCTCAAGGTGGCAAAGCCGCCCAGCAGATGCCCGGTCACCACCTGCGGCCAGAGCTTGAGGGTGACCGTCCACATGCCGAACGCGGCCTGGGCGAACACCACCGCCAGGAGAAACAGCGGCAACTTCAGCGGCTGCCCCTCGCGCCGCCGCTCCATCCAGGAACGGGCCGCCAGCACGACGATCAGCAGCCCGAGGGTCCCGGCGAAATAGCGGTGGATCATCTCGTTCCAGCCCTTGTGGGCCTCGACCGGCGTATCGGGGAAGTGCAGCTCGGCATGGGCCAGCTGGGCCTCGCTCTTGGGCACGCTGATAAAGCCGTAGCAGCCCGGCCAGTCCGGACAGCCGAGGCCGGCATGGGTCAGGCGGGTATAGGCGCCGAGCAGCACGACGATCAGTGCCAGCAGGGTGGCGAACAAGGCGAGGCGAAATCCAGGTTTGGCCATGACGATGCCCTTATCCGATATTCGACAGTTTCAGCAGCTGGCGCAGGTCGTTGAGCAAGTCCTTGCCCTTGACCCGGGCGTCGTAGCGCAGCACCAGGTTGCCGTGGGGATCGATGATCCACAGCTGCGGCGCGCCATTGCCACGGGCTTCCCGGGTGTAGGCGGGAAGGTCGAGCGGGTAGCGTTGCAGTTGCGGGTATTCGCGTTGCAGCTTGGCGGCATAGTCGCTGTCCAGCGGCTGCGCGGTCGCCAGGGCGTGGCTGGCGCGGGAAGCGTCACGACCCAGGCCGATCTGGATCTGCCGCGCCAGGTAGACCAGTTGCTGGCAATCCACCGAGCACTCCTGGGGCGCCGTCACCAGCATCTGCCAGCGTTGCTCGTCGGCCTGCACGCCGAGGTCGGCACGGCCCTGGCCATTGCCGATCAGCTCGCCGTGATAACTGCGGCTCTCCGGCACCCAGAACTGCAGCTTGTACATGCCGGTGGCAAGGATCATCGGGCCGATGACCATCAGCACGATCAGGATCAACTGCCAGCGCCCACGGGCGCGTCCCCCCGGCTGCCGGGCTTCAGCTGTGTTGAGTCGATTCATGGCCGCTCCCATGGTGTTTCTCCCTTGCGTTATGCCATCCGAGGTAGAGGTAAAGGCCGAACAGCGCCAGGGCCATGGCGAACCACTGCACGGCATAGGCGAGGTGTTTCTCCGGGCCCATGCCTTCGGCCACCACCGGCCAGCCGGTTTCATAGGCACCGGGGCCGGGCTCCTGGCGCAGCTCGTAGGCGAAGCCTTCACGACCCAGTTCCGTCCACAGCTTGCCGGGCTCGATCGTCGTCACCACGCGCGGCCAGGGTGCGTTCAGCGGGTCGGCATGGAGCTGGAAGGTGGCGCCCGGGGCGACATAGACCCAGGCGTCGATATTCAGCGCCTGTTCGGGCGTGCCGAAGACCGGCGGCGTGCGCCGTTCCGGCCAGGGCAGCCAGCCGCGGTTGACCAGCAACCAGAGCCCGCTGGCCTGGTCGTGAAACGGCTGGATCAGCTCGACGCCGACCTGGCCATTACGCACCCGGTTATCCAGCAGGTAGCTGTGCCCGGCATCGAACTGGCCGCGCAGTTGCACGCGGCGAAAGGCCGGGTCGGCACTGCCCTTCAACTGCTCGCCACTCAACGGCTCGGCCGTGCGGCGCTGGGCATAACTTTCCAGCAGCACGCGCTTCTGCTCGCCCCGTCCCAACTGCCAGAAACCCAGCAGCACCAGCAGCGGCAGCAACACCAGCACCACCAGGGTCGGTGCCATGCCGGGGCGAAAGCGCCTCACGACGGCACCCCATTGGCAGCATTCGGACTCGCTATACTCAAGTACACGCGCATCTCCCCCGGAGTCTCACCATGCTCAAAGCGGCGATAGTCCTGATGCTGATAGCCACGGTTGTGAGCCTGTTCAGCGGCCTGTTTTTTCTGGTCAAGGACGAAGGACCGTCTCACCGCCTGCTTACCGCGCTGACGGTGCGGGTCGGTCTCGCCGTCGCCACCCTGGCGTTGATCACCTGGGGCTTCTACAGCGGCCAGCTGGTATCCAACGCCCCCTGGTAACGGCGCCGCGTCTACAGCACGTAGACGAAAACGAACAGGCCGATCCAGACCACATCGACGAAGTGCCAGTACCAGCTCGCCGCCTCGAAGCCGAACTGATGCTCGGCGTTGAAGTGCCCGCGCATGACCCGTACCAGCATCACGAACAGGATCAGCGTGCCGATGGTCACGTGGGCGCCGTGGAACCCGGTGAGCATGAAGAACGTCGCGCCATAGATGCCCGAGCCCAGGGTCAGGCCCAGTTCGTGGTAGGCGTGGAGGTATTCCTCGGCCTGGAAGCCGAGGAACGCCAGCCCCAGCAGCACCGTCAGCGCCAGCCAGATCTTCAGCGCCCCGCGATGGCCTTTCTTCAAGGCATGGTGGGCGATGGTGACCGTCACGCTGGAACTGACCAGCAGGATGGTATTGAGCAGTGGCAGGCCCCACGGGCTGATGGTGGCCTTGGGCGGCGGGAAGAGTTTCGAGTCCGGGTTCTGCAGCAGCGGCCAGACGTTCTGGAAGTCCGGCCAGAGCATATGCGCCAGGCCCTTGGCACCGCCTTCGCCGGCCAGCCATGGCACCGACATGTGCCGCACGTAAAACAGCGCGCCGAAGAACGCGATGAAGAACATCACCTCGGAAAAGATGAACCAGCTCATGCCCCAGCGGAACGAACGGTCCATCTGGGCGCTGTAGAGACCGGCGCGGCTTTCCTTGATCACCGTGCCGAACCAGCCGAACAGCATGTAGGCCAGCAGCAGTCCGCCGACAAAGAAGATCAGCGGGCCATGGGATTCCGGGCGCGCCGCCTTCAGGTCGTTGAACCAGGTGCCCAGGCCATAGACAGTGGTCAGCATGCCCAGCGTGGCAATGATCGGCCATTTGCTCTGGGCGGGAACGTAGTAATGCTCGTGGGTTGGAGTTGCCATTTTATTGTTCTCCTTATCGGGCACGCTGGATGGCCTACCCGCCCGAGTGGGCCACGGGTGGGTTGCGGGCAGTGATATCGAACAGCGTGTAGGCCAGCGTCAGGTGCTTCACGTCCTTGGGCATGTCACGATCAACGATGAAACGTACCGGCATCTCGATCCGCTGCCCGGGTTGCAGCGTCTGCTGGGTAAAGCAGAAGCACTCGGTCTTGTGGAAGTACATCGCCGCATTGCCGGGTGAAATGCTCGGGATCGCCTGGGCCTTCATCACATGGTCGGTGGGGTTGTAGGCGATGAAGATCATTTCGTTGACCGCGCCGGGATTGACGCTGATCTGGTCGGCCTTGGGATAGAACTCCCAGACCATGTCCACGGCATTGGTCGAGAGGAACTGCACCCCGACCCTGCGCGATGCATCCACCACCTGTTCGCCCTCGTACTGGCCGGCGGTCTTGCCGTTGATGCCGAAGGCCTTGCACATCACGTCGTAGATCGGCACCAGGGCGAAGCCGAAGGCAAACATCGCCACCACCACCAGCAGCAGGCGCGTGACCAGGCGCTTGAGTGCGATCGAGTCGCTCATCGGACAGCCCTCCGTGTCATTTCACTTCCGGTGGCGTGGTGAAGGTGTGGTACGGCGCCGGCGACGGGATATTCCACTCCAGCCCTTCGGCCCCGTCCCATGGCTTGGCCGGAGCCACCGGACCGCCACGGATGCACTTGATCACGATGAACAGGAACAGCAGCTGGGTGGTGCCGAACATGAAGCCGCCGATCGACGAAACCATGTTGAAATCGGCGAACTGCAGGTTGTAGTCCGGGATCCGCCGCGGCATGCCCGCCAGTCCCACGAAGTGCATCGGGAAGAAGGTCAGGTTCATGCCGACGAACGACAGCCAGAAGTGCAGCTTGCCGAGGGTTTCGTCGTACATGTGGCCGGTCCATTTCGGCAGCCAGTAGTAGGTCGAGGCGAAGATCCCGAAGATCGCCCCCGGCACCAGCACGTAGTGGAAGTGCGCCACCACGAAGTAGGTGTCCTGGTACTGGAAGTCCGCCGGGGCGATCGCCAGCATCAGGCCGGAGAAACCGCCGATGGAAAACAGGATGACGAACGCCACGGCGAACAGCATCGGCGTCTCGAAGGTCAGCGAGCCTTGCCACATGGTACTGACCCAGTTGAACACCTTGACCCCGGTCGGCACCGCGATCAGCAGCGTGGCGTACATGAAGAACAGCTCGCCCACCAGCGGGATGCCGACCACGAACATGTGGTGCGCCCAGACGATGAACGACAGGAACGCGATGCTCGCCGTGGCGTAGACCATCGACGTGTAGCCGAACAGCGGCTTGCGCGAGAAGGTCGGGATGATCGAGCTGACGGCACCGAAGGCCGGCAGGATCATGATGTACACCTCGGGATGACCGAAGAACCAGAACACGTGCTGGAACAGCACCGGGTCACCACCGCCGGCGGCACTGAAGAAGCTGGTGCCGAAGTGGATGTCCATCAGCATCATGGTCACGCAACCGGCCAGTACCGGCATTACCGCGATCAGCAGGAAGGCGGTGATCAGCCAGGTCCAGACGAACAGCGGCATCTTCATCAGCGTCATGCCCGGGGCACGCAGGTTGAGGATGGTCGAGACCACGTTGATCGCGCCCATGATCGAACTGATGCCCATCAGGTGGATGGCAAAGATGAAGTAGGTCACGCTTTCCGGCGCGTAGGTTGTCGACAGCGGGGCATAGAACGTCCAGCCGAAGTTAGGTCCGCCGCCGGCGGTGAACAGGGTCGACACCAGCAACAGGAAGGCCGCGGGCAACAACCAGAAACTGAAGTTGTTCATCCGTGGCAGGGCCATGTCCGGCGCCCCGATCATCAGCGGGATCATCCAGTTGGCGAGGCCGACGAAGGCCGGCATCACCGCGCCGAAGACCATCACCAGGCCATGCATGGTGGTCATCTGGTTGAAGAACGCCGGCTGCACGATCTGCAATCCGGGCTGGAACAGCTCGGCACGGATCACCATGGCGAACGATCCGCCCAGCAGGAACATGGCGAAGCTGAACCACAGGTACAGCGTGCCGATATCCTTGTGGTTGGTGGTCAGCACCCAGCGCATCAAACCCTTGGCGGGGCCGTGGGCGTGGTCGCCGGCATGGCCATGGTCATCGATCACAGCACTCATGTCCTGTCTCCTGCAAACGGTTGAACCGGGCGGCCGGGGCATGACCCAGGCCAGTTCAGGGCACACGTCATTGACCTGGTCATTTGCTTTCCGCCTGTTTCAGGGCCAGCACGTCTTTCGGCGTGACCATGTCGCCCTTGTTGTTGCCCCAGGCATTACGCTCGTAGGTGACAACCGCGGCGATATCGACTTCGGAGAGCTGTTTGCCGAAGGCCGCCATGGCGGTGCCCGGCTTGCCGTGATAGACGAGGCTCAGGTGACCCTCTTTCGGTCCGGTGGCGATTTTCGAGCCCTTGAGGGCCGGGAACATCGGCGGCAGGCCCTGGCCTTCGGCCTGGTGACAGGCCACGCAGGTGGTGTGGTAGACCTTGTCGCCACGGGCCACCAGCTCGTCGAGGGTCCATTCCTTGGTGGTCAGCTCCTTGAGCTTGGCCGCTTCGGCCTTGCGCTCGCCGAGCCAGGTGTCGTAGTCGGCCTTGGACTTCACCTCGACCACGATCGGCATGAAGCCGTGATCCTTGCCGCACAGCTCGGCGCACTGCCCACGGTAGATGCCCGGCTTGTCGACCTTGGTCCAGGCCTCGTTGACGAAACCGGGGATCGCATCGCGCTTGACCGCGAAGGCCGGCACCCACCAGGAGTGGATCACGTCGGCGGCGGTCACCAGGAAACGCACCTTGACGCCCGCCGGCAGCACCAGCGGCTGGTCGACTTCGAGCAGGTAGTGCTCGCCCTTGGCGGCCTGGTTGTGGATCTGTTCGGCGGGCGTGGCGAGGTTGCTGAAGAACTCGACATCCTGGCCCAGGTACTTGTAGTGCCACTTCCACTGATATCCGGTGATCTGGATGTCCACATCCGATTCACTGGCGTCGTACATCTTGATCAGCGTGGCGGTTGCCGGGATCGCCATGGCCACCAGGATCAGGAAAGGCACGATGGTCCAGAGGATTTCCACCGTGGTGCTTTCGTGAAATTTGGCGGCGACCTGCCCGGTGGAACGGCGGTGAAGGATCATCGACCAGAACATGGCACCAAAGACGATGACGCCAATGACCACACAGATCCAGAAGATGGTCATGTGCAGATCGAAGACCGCGTGGCTTACCTCGGTTGCCCCTTGGGTCATATTCGTGGTCCAGGCGGCTTGTGCCTGGCTGAATAACGACCACAACAGGAGGCCCATCCAGACCCGTGGATGTCGCATCATTGCGGGTTCCCCTTATCGTTCTTGTTATCCCGCCGGCTTTCACCTGGGGCAAAGGGGAATGGTCGGACTACGCAAGCGGACCATTCGGTCTTGCCGGAACATGCAGCCGGGCGTCATCAGCTAACTCCATACAAAACCGAGTATAGACAGCGACCGGGACCACGCAACGCGATAAGGAAAATGAACCGGTGATTGGGCCAGAGGCCACGGACGGCGTGGGATAGCGAGAAATGATGGCAAACCGATATAACGCAGACATATAACCATGAAATAATTATGACAAATACGTCTTAGCAACTTTTATAACCCAGCTACCTTATGTTCTCCCTTTTCCCTTTGTTTTCCATCCTGGAGCCTTCATGAACACCGCCGCATTGCGCGAGCAGATACAACGTGCACATCAACACGAGGCCGCTACCGGTCAATTGACGCGCCAACTGGAAGTACAGTTGCCGCACCTTCATCCCGCCATTCAACTACCGGAAGTCGATGCCCAGGGAGTCATGACCCGGTTTGTCACCGCTTATATCGATCTGGTCCCGGACCTGCTGGATGCCGCCAATGAAGTTGCCCGTGAAGCGGGTATCGAGTCGCAGATCAAGCCGGTGCTGAAAATCGCCGAGCAGTTTTTCCTGCAACCGCCGACGATCCTCGATGGCCATGTCGGTCTCGACAGCCTGCTGGACGAGGCGTACCTGGCACATCGCCTGGTGGAAGAGGTCAACGATCTGTACATCGTGCATTTCGGCCAGTCGCTGATCCCGTTGAACACCACCGTGGCCAACCTGATCGCCCACCAGCTGATCGGCGAGGACTTCGCCAACCAACTGGATGAAGCGGTGCACCATGCCGTCGATGAAATGCTCGACGAAGAAAGCTTTGCCCTTGAATCGGTGGAAGCCTACCGCGACCGCCTCAACGACCCGGACACCGAGGCCGCGTGGAAGCGCTGGCCGTGCCTGTCCCGCCAACTGGGCGTAGAGCTGGAACTGGAACAGCCAGCCGCCTGACCTTGCCGCTGCGCACTAAGCCGTCGACCCGATACCGGTCGTAGTGCGCAGGCGACCCTCCAGACGCCGTTTCAACCCTCGGGATTCGATCACCAGCCGCGAACCCTTGGCTGCGTTGGCACGTCCCCATTCCTCAAGCAGCTCCAGGCAGGAATGGTCGATATACGTCAGGTTGTTCAGCGGCACATGCACCGTGCTGCCTGGCGGCACCGTCGCCAGCACCTGGGTCAGCGCCGGGACCTTGAGGAAGGTCGCCGCCCCCGTCAGTCGCAGCTCCTTTTCCCCCTCGCCCGGCAAATCCACCAGGCTGACTTTCAGTCGCGAGGCCTTCCATGCCAGTTTCGCCAGGGTCAGGCCGAAGCCAATCAGCACACCGGTCAACAGGTCGGTGAAAATGATCGCCAGCGCCGTGACCGCGTAGGTCAGCATCGGCATCCGCCCGTAGCGCGACAAGCCCCGATAGACCTTGAGGTCCACCAGTTTCAGCCCGGTGTAGACCAGCACGCCCGCCAGGCTCGCCACCGGAATGCTTTGCAGCACGCTGGACAGCAACAGCACGAAGGCCAGCAGCCAGAGGCCGTGGAATATCGTCGACAGGCGAGTCCGCGCGCCGGCCTGGACGTTGGCCGAACTGCGCACGATCACGCCGGTCATGGGCAACGCGCCGAGCAGGCCGCAGAGCATGTTGCCAATCCCCTGGGCCGACAGTTCACGGTCGAAATCGGAGCGCTGGCCGTCGTGCATGCGGTCTACCGCCGCCGCCGACAGCAGGGTTTCGGCACTGGCGATAAAGGCCACGGCAAAGGCCGCTATCAACAGCGCCGGATCCGCCAGGTTGAGCAGGTCCGCCGGGCGCAACCAGTCGATGGCCTGCGCCAGGTTATCCGGCACCTCCACCCGCTTGACCGGCAAGGCCAGCAACAGGCTCACCAGTGTCGCCAGGCCCACGCCGAGCAGGGCGCCCGGCACGAAGCGCAGGGCATGGGGCTTGAACTTCTCCCACAGCCACATCACCAGGATCGTCAGCAAGCCCAGCAGACCGGCCTGCCAGCCAAGGCCGCCGCCGACCATCGGCAAGGCCTTGCCCAGGGCTTCGGGAAAGCCCAGCAGATTGTCCAGGCCCGAGGGCAGGGGAGCGCCGTCGAACATCACATGGATCTGCGAGAGCACGATCAGCACGCCGATCCCGGCGAGCATGCCGTACACCACCGCCGGGGCGGTGACCCGGAACCAGCAGCCCAGGCGCAGGCGCCCGGCGATCAGTTGCAACAAGCCCGCCAGCAGCAGGATCGGTCCCAGCATGGCGATACCGTGCTGGCGCACCAGTTCGAACACCAGCACCGCCAGCCCGGCGGCCGGACCGCTGACCTGCAACGGCGAACCCGCCAGCCAGCCGACCACCAGGCCACCGACAATCCCGGTGATCAAGCCCTTGGCCGGCGGCATGCCGGAAGCAATGGCGATGCCCATGCATAACGGCAGGGCCACCAGGAATACGACCACGGAAGCCAGCAGCTCCCGGGGTAAAACAGCTTTCAGTTGTGCTGCACGCATGATGAATCTCCTGAGGATTTCTTCAGGCATGGCAAAGCCAGACCGCTCTATGGCAGTCGTGGCAGAACCCTATCGATTGAGAAAAGCTTCAGGCTTCAGAAGCGGGCCTTGGGCGTCGCGCTCGGGATTGGACGAGTGCCGTCCAGAGGCAGGAAACAGCCCCGATCCGCGTCATAGGCTTTGATTTCGCTGGTTTCGATGTTGTAGATCCAGCCGTGGATGAACAGGTGCCCGTTGGCCATGCGCGAGGCCACCGACGGATGGGTGCGCAAATGCTGCAACTGGGCGATCACGTTTTCCTCGGTCAGCACCTGCATGCTTTCGCCTTCATTGGCGCAATCGCAGTTTTCCTGGACCATGGTCTTCGCCACTTCGGCGTGACGCAACCAGGCTTTGACCGTCGGCATCTTTTCCAGGCTTTCGGGGGTCAGCACCGCGCGCATCGCCCCGCAGTCCGAATGCCCGCAGACGATGATGTGCTGCACGCCAAGGGCCAGCACGGCGTATTCGATAGCGGTCGAGACGCCACCGTTCATCTGCCCGTAGGGCGGCACCACGTTGCCGACATTGCGGGTGACGAACAGGTCGCCGGGGGAGCTCTGGGTGATCAGTTCGGGAACGATGCGCGAGTCGGCACAGGTAATGAACATGGCCCGCGGTTGCTGCGCCGTGGCGAGCTTCTTGAAGAGTTCTTGCTGCTGCGGAAAGACTTCATGATGAAAATGCAGAAAGCCATCGACGATATGCTGCAGTGCTGCATCGGCGCTTTCGGTCTCGGGGAGCGCTGAAGCCGACGCAGCCAATGGCTGTTTATCCTTGTCACTCATGATTCATCCTCTTTTCTGACGGATTGAAGGGGATTTTCCTGATTTGGCTTGCTCAGAGCCAGCGTTCTTCGGGTCAGCACGCCCGATTCCTTGAACACTGCCTGTCATTTGTAGGAAACAGGCGAAATCACCATACCCTCAAAAACTTAACTCAAACTGAATCAGAGGCTCTAGGACGGGTGTTCCACATCGCTCGAAGGATTTCCCCTACAACCGATAAAGACAATCGGAAAGCCACGCTACTCCTGCTCCAGCAGCTTACGTCAGAGCAGTGACATCTGCGCTCCCGGCGGGCAGAAAAGACTGCAATCGAGGTTGAATCCTTCCCGGCGGTTCAACCCGAGGCGCTTGAGGGCCTTGGCGAAGCGCTGGGCCAGCAGGTCGGCGAACGGACCTTCACCACGCATCCGCGCACCGAAACGGCTGTCATACAATTCCCCGCCACGGCTCTGGCGAATCAGGCTCAGGACGTGGGCCGCACGCTGCGGGTAATGGGCCGCCAGCCATTCCTCGAACAGCGGCGCCACCTCCAGGGGCAGGCGCAGCATCATGTAGGCCGCGCTCTGGGCACCGGCGGCGTGGGCCTCGGTGAGCAGGCTTTCGATCTCGCTGTCGTTGATCATCGGAATCATCGGCGAGCACAGCACCCCGACCGGGATTCCCGCCTCGCGCATCACCCGGATAGCGCGCAAACGCGCCTTGGGGGCCGCCGCCCGGGGTTCGAGGATGCGCTTGAGCTCGTCGTCCAGGGTCGTGAGGCTGATCATCACCGCCACCAGCCGCTGCCGGGACAGTTCCACCAGCAGGTCGAGGTCCCGCAGGATCAGCGAGCCCTTGGTCACGATCGTCACCGGGTGCCGGTAGCGCAGCAGGACTTCGAGGGTACTCCGGGTCAACCGGTGCTCGCGCTCGATCGGCTGGTAGGGGTCGGTGTTGGAGCCCAGGTTGATCGGCGCGCAGCGATAACCCGGCTTCGACAACTGCTGTTCCAGCACCTGCGGCGCATTGCTCTTGGCGATCAGCCGCGTCTCGAAATCCAGGCCCGGCGACATGTCCCAGTAGGCATGGCTGGGCCGCGCATAGCAGTAGATGCAGCCATGCTCGCAGCCGCGGTAGGGATTGATGGAACGGTCGAAGGGCAGGTCGGGGGAGGTGTTGCGGGTGATGATGGTCTTCGCTGTCTCGATGCGCACCTCGGTGCCCTGGGTCAGCGGGACTTCCTGGTACCAGCCGTCGTCCTCGGCCACCGAGCGGTTCGGCGCGAAGCGGTTGTGCGGGTTGGTCGCCGTGCCACGGCCACGGGGCGGGAGAGGGGTGGACATTGGAGAATGCTCCATTACTGTATCTATATACAGTAATGGAGTCGGGCGATTCTGCCTAGCACCGTCGGGCAGGCGCCCCCGTCCCGATCACAAATCTTTGACGCCCGCCTCACAGGCTCTTGACCGACGCCAGGACATGCTGTGCCCATTGTCCCTCTCTCGGTCACTTTCCCATGTCGCTGCTCCGTACCCTCTCCACCCTTGGCCTGGCCCTGACCACCCTGCTCCTGCTGCCCCTGGCCCAGGCCGACAGCGCGCCCGCCGAACGTCCGGCGCAATGGGCCCAGCCCGTCGGCGACAAGTACAACCTCAACGAAATGAGCCCGACGCTCTACCGCAGCGCCCTGCCGGACAAGGACGCCTTGCCGCTGCTGGAGCGGTTGAAGATCGGCACGGTGATCAACTTCCTGCCGGAGTCGGACTCCAGCTGGCTGTTCGCGCCGGGCATCAAGCAGGTGCAACTGCCGTACCGGACCAACCACGTCGACGATGCCGACGTGCTGGCTGCGTTGCGGGCGATCAAGGACGCGCAGGCCAACGGCCCGGTGCTCATGCACTGCAAGCACGGCTCCGACCGCACCGGCCTGATGGCCGCCATGTACCGCGTGGTCGTCGAGGGCTGGAGCAAGGAAGACGCGCTGAGCGAGATGACCCAGGGCGGGTTCGGCGACAGCTCGCACTTCAAGGACGGCATCCGCTACATGATGAAGGCCGATATCGAGAAACTGCGCACGGCCCTGGCCAACGGCGATTGCAGCACCAGCCCATTTGCCACCTGCAACGTGCAGAACTGGTTCAAGTCGGCCAACGCCCACTGACCAGGGCAGGCCTGCCGCTGATCCAGGGCAGGGGTGCCTGAAGCTGCTCCAGCAGGAAGTCGATCAGCACCCGCACCTTCTCCGGCGGCTTGCGCGCCCCCTGGAACACCGCAAACACATCATGCAGCCCGAGGGGCGGATGATTCAGTTGCAGGGCCACCAGGCGGCCGTCCTGCAAATGCTGGTGCACCATGAACAAGGGCTTGTAGATGATGCCGTAGCCTTCGAGCGCAGCGGCAACGATCGCGTCACCGTTGTTGATGGACAAGGTCGCACGGATCGGCACCGAGCGTTCGCCCTGTGCCCCGAACGTCCACCGGCGCGGACCCAGGTGTTCCGAAAGCGTATAGCCGATGCAGTTATGGTTGATGAGTTCCTCGATCGTCGCGGGCACCCCGCGGCGCTCCAGGTAGCTGGGCGCCGCGCAGACCACCAGCTCGCAAGGAGCCAGGCGACGCGCGCGCAGGGTATTGCTTTTCAGCTTGCCGATCCGGATGACCAGATCCCACCCCTCCTCGACGAGGTCGACGCGCTTGTCGTCGAGGCTCAGGTCGATGTTCAGCCCGGGGTAACGCTGGGAGAACCCGGCCAGCAACGGCGCCAGGATCCGATGCCCGAACGACGCCGGGGCATTCAATCTCAGCAAGCCGCGTACGGCCGCGTCATCGGCAGCGGCGTCCTCTTCCAGCGCTTCGATATCCCGCAACACCCGCGTCACGCCCGCCAGATAACGCTCGCCGGCGGCAGTCAGTTTCAAGCCGCGGGTGCTGCGCAAAAACAGCTTGATATCGAGTTGCTGTTCGAGGGCGGCGATGTGCTTGGTGGCCAGCGTCTGGGAAATTGCCAGGGACCTGGCCGCCGCCGACAGGCTCCCGGAGGAGGCGACACGGGTAAAGATCTGCATTCCGGTGATTCGATCGAGCATGCTTTCCTCCTCGGGCAGCCCCCCTTGCCGCACGCTGACGGGCACCGCTGTCCGGCATCGATACTATGCCTTTTACGTGTGGTCCAGGCATACCCGGCTCACTCTGTAGGAGTGAGGCATTCCGCGCAAGGCGGCTCTTCTCCACACTGTCGGCGACGGCGATGATGAAAGGGCTGCCTTTGGCACAATGCCCTGAGAACGAGATCAAGCCATGCCTCTTTACCGTCGCCCGAAGCCCTCCTACCTCGCTGTCTGCGCCACCCTGAGCCTGTCGCTGGGCCTGCTGACGAGCCCGCCAGGCATGGCCGCGGAGCTGAGCCTGAAGTCGGCGACCGCCGCCATCGAGGCCGTCGGTCACGAACCGGCGTTCCACCCGGACCGGGTCGCCATCAGTATCGTCGATGCCGGTGGGCACCTGCTGTACTTCACCCGTCCCGCCAGCGTACCGAGCGGCATGGGCGATGCGGCGACCAAGAAGGCCCGGACCGCGGCCGCCTACGGCATGGATACGAAGGTGCTGGAGGATGCCGTGCAGCAGGGCAACACGACTTACCTGGGACTGCCGGGAATCCTTGCGCTACGGGGTGGGTTGCCGGTCCTTGCCCAAGGTCGGTTGCAGGGGGCCATCGGTGTCGCGGGGGCGAACTCCGATGACGATGCCGCACTGGCCGGGGCCATCCTCCAGGCGCTGGCCCGCTAGCGCACCACAGCCGAATGCCGGGACCGCTGCGCCGATAAAACAACAATAAACCGCAAGCCGGGAGAAATGCCGAATGACGCCATCCTCTCAGTTCAACACGGTGGGAACCCTCAGGGAAAAGCTCGACCAGTGGAGCAACCTGATCTGGGACGTGGTCGGTCGACTCGATACCCAGGTGATCGGTGACGGCCCTTTCGAGGCCTCGGCCATGTTCGGTCACGCCGGAACCCTGCAGTACTGCCGGCTGGACGCCACGCCCCACAGGGTCGAACGTGGCCAGGCGATGATCTCCCGTGACGATCGCGACCTGGTCAAGCTGGTGGTGCAGCAACGTGGGCGGGCGATCTTTGCCCAGGGCGACCGCGAGGTATGCCTGGAGCCGGGCCAGTGGGCGCTGTATGACACGCGGCGCCCCTACAGCGTGACCAACCTCACGCAGGTTCGCCAACTGGTGATGCTGGTACCACGCTCGGAACTGGGCCTGCGCCATGGTGCAGTCGGCGCCCTGACCGCCCGCGGCTTCGGCCGGTGCGCGGGTATCGAACGCATGCTGCCGACCTATCTGGCACGGCTGTTTTCGGAGATCGACGAAGTCGAGCACAGTTCCCGCGCCGAACTCGGCACCATCGCCACCCATCTGCTGCGCATGGCCTTGCTCGAATCCGGGCACAAGTCGGCAACGTCCTCCAGCCGCGAGATCCTGCGTTTGCAGGTCCACGACTTCGTGCAACAGAACCTGATGAACCCGCAGTTGAACGTCGAGTTGATCGCCAGCCGCTTCCGCTGCAGCAAACGCAACCTGCACAAGGCATTCAGCGACGACGAGAGCACCCTGGCCCAGTTCATCTGGCAGTCGCGCCTGGAGCGTGTCCGCGACGCCTTCGGCGACGGTCGCCTGGCCAGCCGCTCGGTCACCGAAATCGCCTATCAGTGGGGGTTCAACAATGCCGCGCATTTCAGCAAGGCGTTCAAGGCCCGGTTCGGTCTGACCCCCACCCGCTATCGGGCCGATGTCCTGTCGTCGATAGCTGTGCCCGACGTGTCGAACGCCACTCACTGAGGCGGCGTTCACGCTCGACAAACCCGGCGTTCCCTGGCGGCAAAGCACCGCGCGGGCAACGCCGTAATCTCCCCGATGCGTGCCCGCGACAGAACGGGCGGGCCGCTTCCGGAGAGAAAAATGAATAACAATAATCAGACATCCGCCACACCGCACGACTCGCGATACGAATGGAAAGCCGTCCTCCTGCTGGCCCTGGGCTTTGGCCTGGTGGGCCTGGACCGCTGGATTCTCGCCCCGCTGTTTCCCGCCATGATGCAGGACCTGCACCTGAGCTACAGCCAGCTCGGCACGCTGGTGGGCGCCCTGGCCCTGGCCTGGGGAGCCTTCTCCATCCTGATCGGCAACGTGTCCGACCGGGTCGGCCGACGCGCCATCCTGATCCCCGCACTGCTGATCTTTTCCGTGCTGTCGGGCTTCTCCGGAATGGCCACCGGCTTTCTCTCGCTGCTGCTGGTCCGTGGCGTGATGGGGGCCGCGGAGGGCGCCTTCTGCCCGGTCAGCGTGGCCGCCACCGCCGAGGCCTCCCACCCGCGCCGACGCGGCCTGAACCAGGGCCTGCAACTGAGCACCTTCGCCTTGTTCGGTTTTGGCATCGCACCGATTCTCGCCACGCAACTGCTGGCCGTCGTGCCGTCCTGGCGCGAGGTGTTCATGCTCGTCGCCCTGCCGGGGCTGGTGGTGGCCTATCTGCTCTATCGCGTGTTGCGCGAGCCGCCACACCTCACCCGCCAGGCACGCGCCGCAACGCTGGCGGCCGACAAGCCGTCATGGCTGCAGGTGCTCAAGTCACGCAATGCGCTGCTGGCCGCTGCCTGCCTGTTCTGCACCATGAGCTGCGTATTCGTGATGGGCGCGATGGTCCCCAGCTATCTGGTGGACCAACTGCACCTGACGCCCGCCACCATGGGCTTTGTCCTGTCCGCGATGGGCTGGGGCGGGTTCCTCGGTGAGTTCGCCATCTCGGGACTGTCGGACATCATCGGCCGGCGGCTGGCGACCGTCATCGCGTTTATCGGCGCCGCCATCGGTACCTGGTGCTTTTTCCATGCCCCGGCGGACAGCGTGACGCTGTTCATCTGGCTGGCGCTTACCGCGTTCTTCGGCCTCGGCCTGGCTTCCATCCTCACCGGGCCCATCCCGACCGAGGCCGTATCCCCCCAACTGACTTCCTCGGCCATCGGTTTCGTCTCCGGGGCCGGCGAATTCTTCGGCGGCGGCGTGGCCCCGGTGATCGCCGGCTTCGTCGCCCAGCACTTCGGGATCGGCCAGGTGTTCTGGATTCCCATGGTCGGCCTGGCCATTGGTACCTGCCTGGCGCTGCTGCTGCGCGAAACCGCGCCACGCCTCGTCCAGGCCGCGAACGAACGCACCCGGCGCAAGGAAGCCGGGACCGTGGCGCCCTGAAACCGGCGAGACACGGACCACGCAATCGCTTCTTCCCAACCAGAGATTCGCAAAATGTCGAACACCCTGTTACTGATCAATGGCGAGCTGCGGCCCGCCTCGAACGGTGCGACCTTCGTGCGCCACGACTTTGTCGCGGACACCGTGGCCACCACCGCCGCCGCCGCCACCCTCGACGACACCGCCAGCGCGGTCGAAGCCGCCGCCCAGGCCTTTGTCAGCTGGTCGCGGAGCGGCCCGGACTACCGGCGCAACCTGCTGCTGGAGGCGGCCCGGGAGCTGCTCGGCCTCAGCGCGGAACTGACGGCGGCGATGGCCCGGGAAACCGGTGCCACGCAGGGCTGGGCCACGTTCAACATCGCCCTGGGCGCATCGATCCTGCGCGAGGCGGCCTCGCTGACCACGGCCGTCCGGGGCGAAACCATCCCGTCGGACATGCCCGGCTGTTTCTCGATGTCGATCCGCCAGGCCGCCGGCGTCGTGCTGGGGATCGCTCCCTGGAACGCGCCAGTGATCCTCGGGGTGCGGGCAATCGCCACGGCACTGGCCTGTGGCAACAGTGTCATTCTCAAGGCCTCGGAAGCCTGCCCGCAGACGCACTCGCTGATCGGCCAGGCCTTTCTGCGGGCGGGGTTTCCCAAGGGGGTGGTGAATGTCCTCAGCAACGCCCCGGAGGACGCCGGCGCCATCGTCAATGCCCTGATCGATGCTCCGGCGGTGCGACGCGTGAATTTCACCGGGTCGACCCGGGTCGGCCGGCTGATCGCCGAACGTTGCGGGCGCCAGCTCAAGCCGGCGCTGCTGGAACTGGGCGGCAAGGCGCCGTTGCTGGTGCTCGATGATGCCGATCTCGAAACGGCCGTGGATGCCGCGATCTTCGGCGCCTTCATGAATCAAGGACAGATCTGCATGTCCACCGAGCGGGTCATCGTCACCCCTGGCATCGCCGAAGCCTTCGTCGAACGCCTGGCACAGCGGGCCATGGCATTGCGCGCAGACGACCCGCGCAAGCACTCGACGCCACTGGGCTCGGTCATCGACCCCCAGGCCGCGGAGCGGGTCCGGACACTGATCGCCGATGCCCTGGCGGCCGGCGCGACACGCCTGGCCGGTGACGACGGGCAGGGCGTGCTGATCCCGGCGAATGTCATCGACCAGGTCACCCCGGCCATGCGGCTTTATACGCAGGAATCGTTCGGGCCGGTGGTTTCGGTGATCCGGGCCAAGGACCAGGAAGACGCGATCCGCATCGCCAATGACAGCGAATATGGCCTGTCAGCGGCCGTGTTCACCCGCGACATTTCCCGCGCGATGGACGTCGCCGGGCGGATCCGCTCGGGAATCTGCCACATCAACGGCGCCACGGTCCACGACGAACCACAGGCGCCGTTCGGTGGCCTGGGGGCTTCGGGCCATGGTCGCTTCGGTGGCGAGGCCGGGGTCGCCGAGTTCACCGACCTGCGCTGGCTGACCATCCAGCAGCAACCGCGCCATTACCCGCTGTAACTGCGAAAAGACCACCGCAACCCATTGCCTTCCATGCGCTCGGCCGACGGCTGCCGGGCGTATGACCGGCCACTAATAAGAAGATCGAACCATGACTATCAGACACATCGGCATCGCCACCACACTCTGTGCCTCGCTCGGCCTGATCAACACTGCGCAGGCAACGGAAACCGGAGGCGGTGTGTATCCCAACGGTGCAGAGAACTACCTGGCCGGGGCACTGCCGCCGCCCGGTCTCTATGAGCTGACCTACCTGACGCAATACAGCGCCAACCGCTTCAATGACGGCAACGGCCATTCCGGCTTTCTCCCGGACTTCAAGGTCCGCGCCGATGCATTGGTCTCGCGAACCGTCTATGTCAGCGACAAGACCTTCATGGGCGCGAACTGGGGCGGCCACCTCATCGTCCCGCTGGTGGATCTGGAGGTCGATGCGGCGGGGGTCAACGATCATCGCCGGGGTGTCGGGGACATCACCGTGAACCCGCTGATCATGGGCTGGCATTTCGACAATGGTCTGCATCTCACCACCGGCCTGGACATCAACGTGCCCATCGGCAGCTACGATCGCAACGCCCAGGCCAACTTCAGCCGGCACTACTGGAACTTCGAACCGGTCGTGGCGTTTGCCTATTACGACCCCAACGGCTTCGCCCTGGACATGAAGTTCATGTACGACTTCAACCAGAAGAACACCTCCGCCCAGATCACCGGGCTGAACCCGACCGGCAGCGACTACCGCTCCGGGCAGGAATTGCACGTCGACTTCGCCGCCGGCTACAACATCGACCAGTGGCAGGTGGGGGTCTCGGGCTATTACTACAAACAGACCACCGACGACCACGTCAGCGACCGGGCGACGCAGGATGTCATCGACAGCCTGGACGGCCTGAAGGGCCAGGCCTTCGCCCTGGGACCGGCGATCAGGTACAACGCCGGACCGGCGCAGATAATCGCCACCTGGCAGCACGAGTTCGAAAGCGAATATCGGCCCCAGGGCGAAAGACTGTGGCTGAAATTCATCATCCCGTTCGGCAAATAGGAACGCGGTCTCCCGGGCGCGAAACGCCTCGGGAGACCGGCACGCGGGAGGTTACTTGTCCTCGGCCTTCTTCAGCTTCGGATTGGGGAAAAACTGCACGGTCTGGACTTTCTTGTCGGCGACCTTCACCACTGGCGTGTTGACCCGCGTACCCAACTCCCTGGGCACCGACAAGCCTTGCTCGTTCAGCGTATCGGCATAGCCACAGGCCACGCACTCACGGTGCGGAACGTCGTCCTCGCTCCACATCATCAGCTTGTCCTGCTCGCTGCACGCCGGGCAGACCGCCCCGGCGATAAAGCGCTTCTTGGTCCTGGTCACGGGTGCCTCACTCATGCTGCCGCGTCCTCACTCAGGCCGCTGTGGCGCAAGAGTGCGTCAATCGACGGCTCACGGCCACGGAAGTCGACGAACAGCACCATCGGCGCCTGAGAGCCGCCACGGGCCAGGATGGCCTCGCGGAACGCGCGACCGGTCTCGGCGTTGAGCACGCCTTCTTCCTCGAACCTGGAGAAGGCATCGGCCGACAGCACTTCAGCCCACTTGTAGCTGTAGTAACCCGCCGCGTAACCGCCGGCGAAAATGTGCGCAAAGCTGTTGGGGAAGCGGTTGTAGGCCGGCGGACGCATCACCGAGACCTCGTCGCGCACGCCCTCGAGAACCTGCGCCACGCTGCGGCCGTCGCCGTGGGTGGCGTGCAGTTCGAAGTCGAACAGCGAGAACTCCAGCTGGCGGACCATCATCAGGCCGGACTGGAAGTTTTTTGCCGCGAGCATCTTTTCCAGCAGGTCCTGGGGCAGCGGCTCACCGCTTTCGTAGTGGCCGGAGATCAGCGCCAGGCCTTCCGGCTCCCAGCACCAGTTCTCCATGAACTGGCTCGGCAATTCCACCGCATCCCAGGCCACGCCATTGATGCCGGAGACACCGGCGTGCTCGACGCGGGTCAGCAGGTGATGCAGGCCGTGGCCGAATTCGTGGAACAGGGTGGTCACTTCATCGTGGGTCAGCAGCGCAGGCTTGCCGCTGTCGGCCGGGGCGAAGTTGCACACCAGGTTCGCCACCGGGCTCTGCAGCACGCCATCGACGGTACGGCGACGGTCGCGGGCGCCGTCCATCCAGGCACCGCCACGCTTGTTGGCGCGGGCGTAGAGGTCGAAGAAGAAGCGGCCGACATGCTGGCCGTTCTCCTTGATCTCGAACAGGCGGACATCCGGGTGCCAGGTGTCGAAGCCTTTCTGCTCGGCGATCTCGATGCCGTACAGGCGCTGGACGATGGCGAACAGGCCGCCGAGCACCTTGTCGATCGGGAAATAGGCGCGCAGGGCTTCCTGGGAAACGCTGTAGCGCTGTTCACGCAGCTTCTCGCCGTAGAACCCGCTGTCCCAGCTTTGCAGTTCGGCACAGCCCTGCTCGGCGGCGTAGGCCCTGAGCTGTTGCAGGTCCTGGGCGGCAAACGGCTTGCTGCGCTTGGCCAGGTCGCGCAGGAAGGTCAGCACCTGGTCGCTGGAGTCGGCCATCTTGGTCGCCAGGCTCAGCTCGGAGAAACTGGCGAAGCCGAGCAATTGCGCCAGCTCCTGGCGCAAGTCGAGGATTTCCTGCATCACCGGGCCGTTGTCGTTCTGGCCGGCGTTCGGGCCCTGGTCCGACGCACGGGTGCAGTAGGCGGCGTACACCTCTTCGCGCAGGGCGCGGTCCTCGGCGTAGGTCATCACCGCGTAGTAGCTCGGGAATTCCAGGGTGATCAGCCAGCCGTCGAGGCCCTTGGCCTGGGCGGCGGCGGCCATCTGTGCCTTGGCCGAGGCGCTAAGCCCGGCGAGGCCGGCCTCGTCGACAATGTGTCTGGTCCAGGCCTGGGTCGCATCGAGCAACTGGTTGGAGAAGCGGCTGCCCAGTTCGGACAGCTTGCTCTGCACTTCGGCGTAACGCTTCTGCTCGGCCTCCGGCAGGTCGATACCCGAGAGCCGGAAGTCACGCAGGGAATGTTCGAGAATAGTCTTCTGCGCCACGTCGAAGCCGGCGGCCTCGGGGCTGTTGGCCAGCGCCTCGAAGGCCTGGAACAGGGCGCGGTTCTGGCCCAACTCGGTGGAGTAGGCGCTCAGGGCTGGCAGGCAGGCCTCATAGGCTTCGCGCAGCTCGGCGCTGTTGCACACGGCGTTGAGGTGGCTGACCGGACTCCAGGCGGCGCCCAGGCGGTCATTGAGCTCGTCCATGGCCAGGACCAGGCCGGCCCAGCTCGGATTTTTCCCCTGGCTTTGCAGGATGCCTTCGATGGCGGCACGGTTGTCGGCGAGAATCTGCTCGATGGCCGGTTGCACGTGCTCGGCACGGATCGCCGAGAACGGCGGCAGGTCGTAGGACTGCAGAAGAGGGTTGTTCGCGCTCACGGTGGGTACCTTGGCTGGAGAAACATGTAAGAACAAAGATGGGGCCATCTTAATTACAATCAATGCCTACCGCAGCTATCAGCAACAGAGAGAGAGCCTATCGTGACCCTTCGCACCTATCAGAATCACACGCCGACCCTTGGCGCCGGGGCTTTTGTCGATGCGTCGGCGGTGGTGATCGGCGATGTCGAGATCGGCGCCGACAGCTCGGTGTGGCCGCTGACAGTGATCCGTGGCGACATGCACCGCATCCGCATCGGCGCCCGCACCAGCGTGCAGGATGGCTGCGTGCTGCACATCACCCATGCCGGGCCCTTCAATCCGGAGGGTTTCCCGCTGCTGATCGGTGACGACGTGACCATCGCCCACAAGGTCATGCTGCACGGTTGCAGCGTCGGCAGCCGGATCCTGATCGGCATGGGCAGCATCGTCATGGATGGCGCGGTGATCGAGGACGAGGTGATCGTCGGTGCCGGCAGCCTGGTACCGCCGGGCAAGCGCCTGGCCAGCGGCTTTCTCTATGTCGGCAGCCCGGTGAAGCAGGTGCGCGCCCTGACGGACAAGGAGAAGGCTTTCTTCACCTACAGCGCCTCGAACTACGTGAAGCTCAAGGATCAGCATATCGCCGAAGGCTACCACCAGGCTGACTGATCGTTTTTTGTACAGATTGGGGTATTTCATGCACTACCAGACGATTTTGTTCGACCTCGACGGCACCCTGACCGACCCGCGCGAAGGCATCACCCGCTCGATCCAGTACGCCCTAGGCAAGCTGGGCATCGACGAGCCGGACCTGAGCAAGCTCGAACACTTTATCGGGCCACCGCTGTTGCAGGCGTTCATGCAGTTCTACGGTTTCGACGAGGCCAGGGCCTGGGAAGCGGTGAATTTCTACCGCGAGCGTTTCAAGGTCACCGGGCTGTATGAAAACCGGGTGTTCGATGGGGTCACGCCCTTGCTGGAAACCCTCGGCGGACAAGGCCGCACCCTGTACATCGCCACGTCCAAGCCCTGGGTGTTCGCCCGCGAGATTGCCCGGCATTTCGATTTTGCCCGGCACTTCAAGATGATCTACGGCAGCGAGCTGGACGGCACCCGGACCGACAAGGTCGAGCTGATCGCCCACCTGATCGCCGAGGAAAAACTGGAGCCGGGCAATACGCTGATGATCGGCGACCGCAAGCATGACCTGATCGGCGCCCGACGCAACGGCCTGGATGCGGCGGCGGTGGGTTATGGTTTCGGCAGCTTCGCGGAGCTGGAGGGCGAACAGCCGGCGTATCACTTCCAGACCCTGGCCGACCTGCATCGGGCGTTTGTGTAGGGCGCCAGGGCGAGTCGCCTTCGTTCGCGGGCAAGCCCGCTCCCACCGTAGCGCCGGTGTCATGGGCCTGTCTTTGTGGGGGCGGGCTTGCCCGCGAAAGCGCCTTTCAGCCTGGCATCAATTGACGCAACGCCGCCTTGCGCTCGGCGACCGGCAGGTTTCCGAGCCTCTCCACCGCCGTGAAAAATGCCGGCCAATCACCGTTGACCTGCCTGAACAACGCGGCGAAAGCCGGCACCCACTGGTCATAGAGACCGAAGGGCAGCAGCTTGGCGTTGTTCAGCGGCGAGTTGATCCAGGCGTCATAGCGCTTGTCCCCCGCCCACTGCGTCGCCTGCACGCGCCGGTACTCCTGGCGCAGGCGCTCGAATTCGGCGGCCTTGCGCTCGCGCATCTGCTCGGCCGGCAAGGGCAGGGCGTAGAGCGCCTGCAGGCGTTCACGGGTGTGCAGCACCAGTTCGATGAACTGATCCTTCTGCGCCACGTCATTGGCCTTGGCCGGTGGCAAGCCCCGCGCCGCTCGCCATTGGCGCGTGCCTTCCTGCTCGACGAAGTTGGCGTAGGACTCGTTGAACTCGGTGTCGTCCTTCACATAGAAACGCTGGTGCGCCAGCTCATGGAAGATCAGCGTCGCCAGGCGCTCGTCGCCCCAGTTCAGCATCGAGTTGAGAATCGGATCGTCGAACCAGCCCAGCGTCGAGTAGGCCTCGACGCCGCCAATGTACACATCCAGGCCCTGCTGGCGTTGCAGGGCGGCTTCGCCCCGGGCCGCGCCCTGGTCGTAGTAACCGCGATAGGCCACGCAGCCAGCGATGGGGAAACAGTGGCTCTGCGGGGTCAGGGAAAACTCCGGCGTGGCGAAGACATTCCAGACCACATAGGGCCGCTTGATATCGGCATACAGGCGGTAACTGCGGTTATCCGGCAGATGCAGCTGCTGGCTGGCGAAAGTCCGCGCCTCCTGGGAATGCACCAGGTGCTCGCGCAGCCTGGGATCGCGGCTCGGATCGGCGATCACCGCGGCGACCGGCTCCCGGGCCCGCAACAGGCTCAACTGCCCACCGGCCAACTGGCTGTAATAACTCACGCTGCTGCAACCGCCGACCAGCAAAAGCAGGAGGCCGGCGAGCGCGGGACGTAAAATGGGCGTGAGTCGCCCAGGGGCTGAGCACCACCTGTGCACCATGGGGAAGTCTTCCGGTCGGGGTTTGCTGCAAGACTATCGCGTGGGGCGGAAAATAATCATGAATGATTGTCGAGGGTCAGGTGTTCACCGGATGTTGGCCAAGGCGACCCGAGGCATCGATCACGGGTATGCTGAACCTCATATCACCGAGCGAAATCCATCATGCGCAAGCTTCTTTCCCTCCTTGCCCTCGCCAGCCTTGGCGGCTGCGTCAGCCCACTGCCGGCGGTCGACCCGCAAATGGCCTGGATCGACGTGGGTACCCGTACCGGCACCCTGGTCATGGCCGAAAGCGTGGATAAAAAACGCCTGGATGACGGGCGCTTCTTCCAGGTCACCCCCGGTGCCCATGAACTGACCGTGCGTTTCGACTTCGATGTGTATGTCGGCGGCATGGCGATGAACACCGATCCACTGGAGCGCATCTGCTACATCACGGTGCCCTACGATCACTTCGAAGCCGGTCGGCGTTATCGCCTGGAAGGCGTTGCCCTGGGCTTCCAGGCCAATGCCCGGCTCTACAACGACAAGGGCGAACAGATCGCCGGCGACCGTACGGTGCTGTGCATGCCGTAGCCGGCCTCAGATATCGTTCTTCTGGTAGATGATTGCCTTGGTGCCGTTTTCGCAGGTCCCGACCACCATGGCGGCGTCATGCTTCTCGGCCTCCTCCTTGGAGACGATCTCCAGGGTGTAGGACGGCACGGCGTTGGCCTGGATCTTGACCTCGATTTCTTTCCTCAGCTCCTCGCAGTCTTTCGGGGCCGCCAGGGCCGACGCAGCCAGTGCACAACAGAAAAATCCCAGGGCGATGCGTTTCATGGTCAGGCTCCTTCGCGGCAACGCGTCGCAAGGGCGTACGCACTGGGTTGCCACACCAGATTGGACCACAACCGGGCGAGCCAAGTTCTGACCCAGCTCACAGTTGCGCAAACCCGGGTATTTGCTTGGAGTGTTACCCGGGGGGAAGGTACTCGGGGAGAATGTGGGAGCGGGCTTGCCCGCGAAGCTTTTTCTGGCTTCAGGTGCCTCTTCGCGGCAAGCCCGCTCCCACATGCAAGGCCCTATTGCACAGGGCCAATCGATCTTTCACCCTCAGCCCAGCAAGGTCGCATCCAGCGAAATCTTCGCGTTCAGGACCTTGGATACCGGGCAACCTTCCTTGGCCTTCCGGGTCAGCTCATCGAACTGCTGCTGGCTGGCGCCGGGGATTTTCGCCTTGAGGATCAGGTGCACTGCGGTAATCGCAAAACCGCCGTCGACCTGATCCAGCGTTACCTCCGCTTGGGTATCGATGCTGTCCGCCTTGAGCCCGGCCTCACCGAGGATCATCGACAGGGCCATGGAAAAGCAGCCCGCGTGGGCCGCGCCGATCAGTTCCTCGGGATTGGTGCCCCGACCGCCTTCGAAGCGGGCCTTGAAGCCATAGGGCGCCTCGCGCAGCACGCCGGTTTCCGTGGAGATGGAGCCGATGCCGGTTTTCAGGTCGCCTTCCCAATGAGCCGATGCTTTCTTCGTGATACTCATAGCTGCCTCCTCAAAAGCCGGCGCGAGGGTTCGCGCCGAACCTAGGGTTCTGAGGATAGTCGGCCCTGCAAAGTTCACCCTGTCGTGATGATCGCTCCCACGCTCCAGCGTGGGAACGCCTCTCCGGACGCTCCGCGTCCGCTTTGTGACGCGCAATTTCATGGCTGCATGCCCACGCGGAGCGTGGGGACGATCCGGACTGGCAATAGCCATCTGCGTTTTTTGCAGGCTAAAAATTCCGCCTGCTCTTGAAACTCGGGTATATGCCCATATTGCCAAGAACACATTGCCAGGTATTTCGCCACGCGACGGAAGCCTGTGCCCCAAGAAGGAGTAGCAGGCTTATGAAGCGACTGTCCGACGTCAAGTTTTCCACCCTCGACCTGGTGCCCGTGCGCCAGGACGGCAGCCCGGGGCAATCCCTGCGCAACTCGCTGGACCTGGCCCGGCACGTAGAAAAATTCGGCTACACCCGCTTCTGGGTCGCCGAGCATCACAACATGGACGGTATCGCCAGTTCGGCCACGTCCGTGCTGCTGGGCTACCTGGCCGGCGGCACCTCGACCATCCGTGTCGGTTCCGGCGGCGTGATGCTGCCCAACCATGCGCCGCTGGTGATCGCCGAGCAGTTCGGCACCCTGGCCAGCCTGTATCCGGGCCGGATCGACCTGGGCCTGGGCCGTGCCCCCGGCTCCGACCAGATGACCGCCCGCGCCCTGCGCCGCGAGCGTTCGGGCAGCGCCGACGACTTCCCGGAAGATGTCGCCGAACTGATGAAGTACCTCGGCCCGCGCACCCCGGACCAGCGGGTGATCGCCATGCCGGGCACCAACACCAACGTGCCGGTCTGGCTGCTCGGTTCGAGCCTGTTCAGTGCACAACTGGCCGGCGAACGCGGCTTGCCCTATGCCTTCGCCTCGCATTTCGCCCCGCGCTTCATGCACGAGGCGATCCGCGTGTACCGCAACCACTTCAAGCCGTCCGAAGTCCTCGACAAGCCCTACGTGATGCTCGGCGTGCCGCTGGTGGCCGCCGATACCGACGAGCAGGCCGATTACCTGGCGACCTCGGTGTACCAGCGCATCCTCGCGCTGATGCGCGGCCAGAGCCTGGTCCAGCGACCGCCGGTGAAGACCATGGACGGCCTGTGGCTGCCCCATGAGCGCGAGGCGGTCGGAGATTTCCTCGGCCTGGCGATGGTCGGCAGCCCGTCGAAAATCCGCGCGAAGCTGGACGTGCTGATCGAGCAGACCCAGGCCGATGAGCTGATCTTCACCTGCGACCTCTACGAGCATGCCGACCGGCTGCATTCCTACGAGTTGCTGGCGCAGGTGATGAAGGGCTGAAGCGTTATCGACGCCCATGAAAAAGCCGGCGCGCTGCGCCGGCTTGCAGGATCGCCCGCGCTTATTTGCGCGTATAGACGATTTCCTTGGTCCCGCCTTCACACCTGCCGACGACTTCTCCGGCGCTGGCGCCCGTCCCCTTATCGGCGATCGACAGCGCATAACCATGCACGCCCTTTGCCTCGATCTTTGCCCGGATCTCCGCTTCCAGCTCTTCACATGGCTTACCCGCAGCAAGGGTAGTGCCCGCAATGCTCAACAAACCTACCGCCAATAGAAGTTTTTTCATCGCTCGCATTCCCTGGTCGAATCAAAAAAAGTGCGTCGGCTTTTGGGCGACGCACATGAGGCTAGATAGAGCCTTCTGTATAGCAATCAATATGGCAGTCGGCCAGTGTGGAAGTTCAAAAGGCCAGTATCTGTTCAGCTATTGGCGATCCTGAAGCCGACTTTCAACGTGACCTGAAAATGCGCCGCCTTGTTGTCCTTGATATGGCCGCGGGTGTCGAGCACCTCGAACCACTCCAGGTGCTTGATGCTCTTGCCGGCCTCGGCCAGGGCGTTGTTGATCGCCTCTTCGATACTGTTGGGCGACGAACCGACCAGTTCGATTTTCTTGTAGGTGTGATGATCACTCATGGCGTTCTCCTGGGCTCTCGGGGGCTGTAGACACAGCCTAGCAGTGATTTCCCGGATGGCCCGGAGCAGGCGGGCGACAGATTTTCTGCACTTTCGCAAACCCGTGCAGTCCCAATCCTCACACGCCACTCATCACTGCAGGAGAGCCAACATGGCCAGTTCATCATTACGTAAAGCTTCGTTGCAAAGCATGGAAGCCGAGATCGAGAGCCTGCTCAAGTCTCTGGAAAGCCTCAAGGACGACGCCTCGGACGAGTCGCGCAAAACCCTCAAGGCCCTCAAGAGCAATGCCGAGAGCGCCCTGCGGCACTCCCGTCACCTGCTCAGCGACGCCTACGAAGAGGTCAAGGTCAAGACCCGCGAAACCGGGATCGCCACCCGCGACTACGCCCAGGAACACCCATGGACGACAGCTGGTGTCGCGGTCGGTGCCCTCGGCCTGCTGGCCGCCTACCTGTTGTGCAAACGCGGGGATTGAGCGACACGCCTGACGCCCTTGTGGGAGCCGGCTTGCCGGCGATGGAGGCCTCGTCCTGCCGTGCAAACGCGGTGACCAGACAGAACGCGCACCCTTGTGGGAGCCGGCTTGCCGGCGAAGGGGGCCTTGAGCCTTGCACCGCCTTTGCGGACGCCATCGCCGGCAAGCCGATTCCTGCATAAGGTCCGGTGCTGTCAGCTAACGCTGTTTTCCAGCTCGGTCTTGAGCCATTGCGCCAACTGTCCGGCGCGCCCGTCCGCGGCGCGCCGGGGCAGCCACAGCGCCAGTCGCCCGGGCGTTTCGTCGAAGCCCCAGGGCGCCACCAGGCGACCGGCACGCAGGTCATCCGCCACCAGCGGTTGCGGCGCGATCGCCACGCCCAACCCCGCTACCGCCGCCTCGAGCAGATAGTACAGATGCTCGAATCCCTGCCCGTATTTCAGCTGCGTCGCCTCGATGCCGTTTTGCCGTGCCCAGCTGGGCCAGGCCTGTGGCCGCGAGGTGGTGTGCAACAGCGGCTCGCCCACCAGTTCCCGTGCCGGCGCCTCGAGCAAGGCCGCGTAGCGGGCGAAGTGCGGGCTCATCACCGGCCCGATGCGCTCGCTCGCCAACTCCTGGACCTGCATATCCGCCGGCCATGGCGGCTCGGCGAACAGCAGCAGGGCATCGAGCCCCGGCTTGCGCGGGTCGAGATCGCCTTCGCCCGCCGACAGGTGCAGGCGCAGGTCCGGCAGGTCGGCATTCAGGCGGCCGAGACGCGGGATAAACCAGCGCGCCAGCAGGCTGCCGGAACACCCCAGGACAAACGGCGCATCCACCGAATCCCGGGTCAGCTCGGCGCACACCGCCCGCAGGCGCTCGAAAGCCTCGGCGCTGGCGTCGCGCAGGCGAATGCCGGCATCTGTGAGTTTCAGGCCGCGTCCATCCTTGACGAACAGGCTCAGCCCCAAGTGTTCCTCAAGGACTTTCAACTGCCGGCTGACCGCGCCGTGAGTCACGTGCAGTTGTTCGGCGGCCTGGCTGACACTGTTCAGCCGGGCCGTGGCCTCGAAGGCGCGCAAGGCATTGAGCGGGGGCAGGTCGCGGCTCATGGTATCTGTGAGTTTTCCTGACAGGTTACGGCAATCTTATCGGTTTTCATCCGGGCCTGTCATGGTTAGAGTGAACCCATCGCTTGTTCAATCGCCCACCTGGAGCCTCCCATGACCCAGTCCAACCTGCGCAACGGCCCCGACGCCAACGGCCTGTTCGGCGCATTCGGCGGCCGCTACGTGGCCGAAACCCTGATGCCGCTGATCCTCGACCTGAATCGTGAATACGAAGCCGCCAAGACCGATCCGGCGTTCATCGAGGAACTGGCCTACTTCCAGCGCGACTACGTCGGTCGTCCAAGCCCGCTGTATTTCGCCGAACGCCTGACCGAACACTGCGGCGGCGCGAAGATCTATCTCAAGCGCGAAGAGCTGAACCACACCGGCGCCCACAAGATCAACAACTGCATCGGCCAGATCCTGCTGGCGCGGCGCATGGGCAAGAAACGCATCATCGCCGAGACCGGCGCCGGCATGCACGGCGTGGCCACCGCCACCGTGGCCGCGCGCTTCGGCCTGGACTGCGTGATCTACATGGGCACCACCGACATCGAGCGCCAGCAGGCCAACGTGTTCCGCATGAAGCTGCTGGGCGCCGAAGTGATTCCGGTCGTGGCCGGTACCGGCACCCTGAAGGACGCGATGAACGAAGCCCTGCGCGACTGGGTGACCAACGTCGACAGCACCTTCTACCTGATCGGCACCGTCGCCGGTCCACACCCGTATCCGGCCATGGTCCGCGACTTCCAGGCCGTGATCGGCAAGGAAACCCGCGACCAGCTCCAGGCCCAGGAAGGGCGCCTGCCCGACAGCCTGGTGGCGTGCATCGGCGGTGGCTCCAACGCCATGGGCCTGTTCCACCCGTTCCTCGATGACACCAGCGTCGAAATCATCGGCGTCGAAGCCGCCGGCCACGGTATCGAGACCGGCAAGCACGCGGCCAGCCTGAACGGCGGCGTACCGGGCGTGCTGCACGGCAACCGGACCTTCCTGCTGCAGGACGACGACGGCCAGATCATCGACGCCCACTCGATTTCCGCCGGCCTCGACTACCCCGGCATCGGCCCGGAACACGCCTGGCTGCACGATATCGGTCGCGTCCAGTACACCTCGGTCACCGATGACGAAGCCCTGGCCGCGTTCCACCAGTGCTGCCGCCTCGAAGGCATCATCCCGGCCCTGGAAAGCGCCCACGCCCTGGCCGAAGTCTTCAAGCGCGCACCGACCCTGCCCAAGGATCACCTGATGGTGGTCAACCTGTCCGGTCGCGGCGACAAGGACATGCAAACCGTCATGCACCACATGCAGCAATCCCAGCAGGAGAAACACTGATGAGCCGCCTGCAAACGCGCTTTGCCGAGCTGAAACAACAGAACCGCGCCGCCCTGGTGACCTTCGTCACCGCCGGCGATCCGGGTTATGACACGTCCCTGGCGATCCTCAAGGGCCTGCCCAGGGCCGGTGCCGACGTGATCGAACTGGGCATGCCCTTCACCGATCCGATGGCCGACGGCCCGGCGATCCAGCTGGCGAACATCCGCGCCCTGGCCGCCAAACAGAACCTGGCGAAAACCCTGCAGATGGTTCGCGAGTTCCGCGTCGACAACACCGAGACCCCGCTGGTGCTGATGGGTTACTTCAACCCGATCCACCACTACGGCGTGCCGCGCTTCATCGCCGACGCCAAGGCCGCCGGTGTCGATGGCCTGATCGTGGTCGACCTGCCGCCGGAACATAACGGCGAGCTGTGCGACCCGGCCCAGGCCGCCGGCCTGGACTTTATCCGCCTGACCACGCCGACCACCGATGATGCGCGCCTGCCCACCGTGCTCAACGGCAGCTCCGGCTTCGTCTACTACGTGTCGGTGGCGGGCGTGACCGGTGCCGGCTCGGCGACCCTGGAACACGTCGAAGAAGCGGTGAGCCGCCTGCGTCGCCACACCGACCTGCCGATCAGCATCGGCTTCGGCATCCGTACCCCGGAACAGGCCGCGGCCATCGCCCGGCTGGCGGATGGCGTGGTAGTCGGCTCGGCGCTGATCGACCATATCGCCAACGCCACCAGCGACGAACAGGCCGTCGATGGCGTGCTGAGCCTCTGCGCGGCACTGGCGCAAGGGGTACGTACCGCACGCCACTGACCCATCGGGTCACAGGCAATACTCAAAAGGCCTCGGCGCTACAGCGCCGAGGCCTTTTTTCATGAGTGAATAAGCCGGCCATTGCCTCGGTGTGCGTTTATTGAAAGCGCTGAGGGACAAAAGTGGCTGAGCATCTTCTGCTTGTCTTTCATGTCCGTTCGGAGAATGAAAGACATCCATAATGGAATAGGGCAGAGGAGTTTATAAAATGGGTCCAGGTTCAATATCTACCGCAGGCGCGGTTCAAAATACTGAGTGGTTCAGTCAGTCAGGGAGCATAAAGCGCACCGAATTTGATGCCGAGTTCAAGGTTAACCAAGGTAATATAAAGCTTCTTGAAAGACTGGTAAAAGAGGTCAGTGAAGTTCAAAACAAAAAAGGTGGCGGCTACCTCCGTTTTAATAAAGACAACGGCGGTCTGTATTTCAGCCCCAATAGAAGCATATTGGAAACGCTCAAGCTCCGTGATGGCGGTGCCTCAGAAGCACCTCAATACATGAAAGACTTTAAGCTCGCCGAGTTTGGCAAAAAAATAAAATGCATCACCATTCAGAAGAATCTCAGAGAATGCTTGGATCTTCACAGAAACCGTAGTAAAGAACTGAGAGAGGGTCTTGTTGAAATCGACGCCGCCCAGCAGAAAAAGCTAAGATCGGTCTCAGCTGAGAGCCTGAAAAATGATGCATTCAATTCTCCAAACTCCATCTCGTCGTCAGACACAGGTATCGATTCGGACGCTGTCCCTGGCATCGCGCCAATCCCAAAACCACGTAAAAGAGTTATGGATAGAAGCCTGAGCGATCCTGCCAATAGCCCACAAGCCAAACCGGAGCAGTCAGTGTTTGGTCTGTCTAATAGCGATCCAATAGCCAATGACGCTGTGCACCAGAATTCGCTGAAAGAGCAACCCGTCAAACGTAGTGCTTCGGAAGTCGGCACGAGCTCTACACCCATTCGACCACCACGATTCATAGATGGTCTGAAAGACTTGAAGAAAAGCCAGAGCCCCTCTACAAACGAGACAATCGAACCAACGCGGCTCCAGGTCAACCAACTGAAAACTTTCTGGGAAAACAAAAGCAAGGAAGGTTCGACAGAGCTAACAGGTAAGCAGTAACCCATAAAGCTTTTCGAAAAATAAAAAAGGGGGGGAAAGCCATTATCTTTGGTAATGGTTGTTCCCGCCCGCTTTTCACTTCCCGATAAAAGAGTTGAATATGCCATTCAGAATCGGAAGCCGTAATATTCAGGACATACTGAGCGCCCCTCAGGACCTCAAGAAATGCCAAGACAAGATCAGTAATCTGGTGGCAGGGCTGGAACATGTCCGTAACCGCGAAAGGATAATCGTCGAACAAGAAAAGCGCATCGTTGAACACAGGGCCATTGCCAGCGAGCTGAAAGGTGCCGTAGCCGATGCCAGATCACGCTGCAAGTCCTATCGGAAATATACATCCTTCTGGAAATTGAGCGAGAACACACGCCCTTTCGTTCGCCATAAAAATAATCAGATATATATAACCCCACGAAAAGGAGTAAAGATATATTGGGCAGAAAAACTTGACAGAGCGTTCAACACTCAACTAACTGTCGCCCCCTCAAAGTATGACGGTGGATACAATCAGGCCTCTGCCAAGATAAGCCAGCTTAATGAGTACCTGGGAGCGAGAATCGATGGTGTCGAAAAAAGAACACCTATCGATATTCTTGAAGAGATATCCAACGTCAATATACAGCGCAGGGCATTGGAAAAAAACGAAACCTGCATGCACAAGCATGAAAATGCCTTGGATAAAAAATACCTGAAAGAACAAAAGTACCAGGAGCGGGTGGCTATTAAACAGGAGATGACCCAGGCCGCTTTCCATCTATTCGTCGAACCGGGCACCGTCGACTACTTGAACAGGGAAGCAGATAAAAAGCCGAAACTTCCAGAGATTCTAAAAAATGTTTCTCGTAACGATATCATACAACTTTTGAATGACGGGTTTTCGGATCGCACTTCGGAATCGACAAGCACCTATCGCTATGAGACGTGTTTATCCAAAAAGGAAATCAATCTGTACAAAAACCGGATAGGCGACAAGGGCTCCGTTCTCATCGACAAATTCATGCCGGTAGAGCCCGCGCCCTCAGCCGGGAAGGATACCAATGTCGTGCTCATTATCGAGGGCGCTCCCAGTGAGGCCGAGGTCGGCGGCAGCCGCTACAAGGTATTCAGACATGGCTGCAGGTACATTCCCGAGTCGGTGAAAGTCGAGGACGATGGCAAGACTCACATTCACCTGCGGCAGGTAAGGAGCTCGATGGCCAAGGGTTGAATCCGAGGGCGTTACTTCCTGTTTTCGACGTTGTGGATAACCACCGCAGTCGGCCAAGGTAAAGTTCCTGATACAAAGGAATCTATGCTTTCGCACGCAGACTAAACAGCAAGACCCTGGAGGTTTGAAGCCCTGTCTTCAAACCTCTTTTCGCTGTATTGGCTGTGTGTGAGGAATACCCCGATGAAAATGCCCAAACGCCTGGTTGCCGGTCTTGGCGTGCTGATGCTCGGTGCCAGTTCGCTGCTGCAAGCGGCACCGCAGGATGACGGACGCGGTCCGGATCACGATCGCGGCGGTCATGGCCAACAGGAGCAGGGAAGAGGCCCCGACCGGGGCCCGGGGGAGCAGAACTGGCGCCGTCCGCCACAGGATTTCGGCCCGGTTCGCCAGATCATCCATGACGACCGCGAACACTTCACCCGTGGCGCGCCACCACCGCCAGGCATCCGTGTCGTGCGCGGCCAGCCACTGCCCCACGGGTACTACGGCGAACGCCTGGACCCACGCGCCGTGGCGCGCCTGCCGGCCTACCATGGCTATGAGTGGCGCCGGGTCGGCGGCGATGTCGCGCTGATCGAGGTGGGCACGGGGATCGTCTATGAGGTGCTCAACAGCGTGCTCTATTGATCTGATCGCCTACCACGATCCCTTGCAGGCGGGATCACCGGAATATCGACAGGTCCAGCGGCCGTATCGCGCCCATCCAGATCGCATGGTCGCTGTGATCCGCCCGATCATCGCCGGTCAACGGGTGCAGGAACACCACCAGGCCCTTGCGATGGAGCGCCAGCCACGGCAGGACGACGCCTATGTACTCGGCGTCGAAGGCCAGCTGGCAGCTCCAGTCCGGATGCGGCCCCACCGGACGCTCATGCATGCGCCCCATTCGCAACGGAAAGGTCGCCGCCGCCAGCTCGCACAGTTCACGGGCCTGATCGATGGTCGAAGCATCGAAATAGACATGGGCGTGGTAGCCCTTGATACGTTGCATACCGCTCTCTTTCATTGATCCTCAGTAATGGCTCAACGCTACACCGCAATCGACGGCAATCCCAGTCCCACCAGTGACTGGGCGCTGTTGGCCTGCTCGGCCATCAGCCAGTCGAAAAAGCGCTGGATCAACGGCCCCCGGCGTTTGCGCGGCGGCAGCACCACGTAATAACCGAAGGTCGAAAGCACCGTCTCGTTGATCGGCCGGCACAACAATCCCTGCTCCAGCAAGTTATCCACAAGGTGCCGCCAGCCGATGGCCACGCCCTGGCCGCCGATCGCCGCCTGGATCAGCAACGTGTAGTTGTCGAAGCGCAGCTGCCCCGGGGCCGGCGCGGTGGTCAGGCCGAGTTCGCGAAATACCCCGCTCCAGTCGAACCAGTGGCTGCTGTTCTCGCCCTTCAGGTGCAATAAGGGAAAATCCAGCAGGCACTGGGTCGACAGCGGTCGCTCGCGGCCCTGGAGCAGTTGCGGGCTGCACACCGGGAACACTTCCTCGCTGAACAGCCAATGGCTCTCGCCCTGCTTGAAACGCCCCTGGCCAAACAGCACCGCCACGTCGATATCGGTGCGCAGCATGTTGTGGCTGCGCTCGCTGGTCACCAGGCTGACATCGACCTGCGGATTGGCCGCGTGGAAGCGGTGCAGGCGCGGCATCAGCCAGTAGGCGGCAAAGGCGAAGTCGGTGGCGACCTGCAACACCTCATGCTGGCTGTGGGCAGTCACCGCGCTCAGGCCGCTGTCGATGCTCTGCAAGCCGGCCTGCACCTGCTCGAACAGGATCGAGCCGGCCTCGGTCAGTTCGATGCCACGGTAGATGCGGTCAAACAGGCGCGTCGCCAGCTGTTCTTCCAGGCGCTTGATCTGCTGGCTGATGGCCGGCTGGGTGGTGCCCAGTTCCACCGCTGCCGCGGTAAAGCTGCGATGACGGGCTGCCGCTTCGAAAACCCGGAGCATGTCGAGGGACAGGTCACCCAACGCATCAAACATAAGCTGTACTTATCCTAGTCATTGTGTGGCATGGGCTTTACCGCACATGGCGTGGGCCACATGCTGGATCGCAGCACTATCGCATAACAATTCACTATGGAATGCCGCGACACCATGAAGCGCAAGAACATTCTCTTCATCATGGCCGATCAAATGGCCGCGCCCCTGTTGCCGTTCTACGGTCCGTCGCCGATCAAGCTGCCCAACCTGGACCGCCTGGCCGCCGACGGCGTGGTATTCGACTCCGCCTACTGCAACAGCCCGTTGTGCGCGCCTTCGCGCTTCACCCTGGTCAGCGGCCAGTTGCCGAGCAAGATCGGCGCCTATGACAACGCCGCCGATTTCCCCGCCGATGTGCCGACCTATGCCCACTACCTGCGTCGCCTCGGCTACCGCACCGCGTTGTCGGGCAAGATGCACTTCTGCGGGCCGGACCAGTTGCACGGTTATGAAGAACGCCTGACCAGCGACATCTACCCGGCCGACTACGGCTGGGCGGTGAACTGGGACGAGCCGGACGTACGCCCCAGCTGGTACCACAACATGTCCTCGGTATTGCAGGCCGGGCCCTGCGTGCGCACCAACCAGCTGGACTTCGACGAGGAGGTGGTGTTCAAGGCCCAGCAGTACCTGTTCGACCATATCCGTGAAGACGGCGACCAGCCGTTCTGCCTGACCGTGTCGATGACCCACCCGCACGACCCCTACACCATTCCCAGGGCGTTCTGGGACCTGTACCGCGACGAGGATATCCCGCTGCCGCAGACCCCGGCCCAGGACAGTCTCGACCCGCATTCGCAACGCCTGCTCAAGGTCTACGACCTGTGGGACAAGCCGCTGCCCGTGGACAAGATCCGCGATGCCCGCCGGGCCTACTTCGGCGCCTGCAGCTACATCGACCATAATGTCGGCAAGCTCCTGCAGACCCTCGAAGACACCGGCCTGGCCGACGACACCATCATCGTGTTCTCCGGCGATCACGGCGACATGCTCGGCGAGCGCGGCCTCTGGTACAAGATGCACTGGTTCGAGATGGCCGCGCGGGTGCCGCTGCTGATCAGCGCACCGGGGCAATTCGCCGCCGCACGGGTCAGCGCCGCGGTCTCCACCGCCGATCTGCTGCCGACCCTGGTGGAACTGGCCGGTGGCAACCTGAACGAGCGACTGCCGCTGGACGGCCGTTCGCTGCTGCCGCATCTGCGAGGCGAGGGCGGGCACGACGAAGTGTTCGGCGAATACATGGCCGAAGGCACCATCAGCCCGTTGATGATGATTCGCCGCGGCGCCTACAAATTCATCTACAGCGAAGACGATCCCTGCCTGCTCTTCGATGTCCACAACGATCCGCGGGAGGAGGAAGAGCTCAGCCAGTCACCGCGGCACCAGACGCTGTTCAACGACTTCCTGGCCGAAGCCCGGGCGAAATGGAATATCCCGGCGATCCACCAACAGGTGCTCGCCAGTCAGCGACGCCGGCGTTTCGTCGCCGACGCCCTGACCCTCGGAAAGCTGAAGAGCTGGGACCACCAGCCGATGGTAGACGCCAGTCAGCAATACATGCGCAACCATATCGACCTCGACGATCTGGAGCGCAAGGCTCGTTATCCACAACCCTGCCAAAACCAATAACGAACACAAGGGGAAGGCCATGAAGAAGTTATCCACAGTACTGACCGCCGGGCTGCTGGCCGTGAGCAGCCTGGGCGCGTACGCCGAGCAGAGTTGCGACACGGTGAAGATGGCCGATCCGGGCTGGAGCGATATCGCCGCGACCAACGCCATCACCAGCCTGCTGCTCGACGGCCTGGGCTACAAGGCCAAGGTCGACACCCTGGCGGTGCCGATCACCTACGGCGGCCTCAAGGACGGCCAGGTCGACGTGTTCCTCGGCAACTGGATGCCGGCGCAGCAGGGCTTCTACGACAAGTTCGTGGCCAGCGGCGATGTCACCCAGCTGGCGAAGAACCTCGAAGGCACCGAGTTCACCCTGGCGGTCCCGGACTATGTCTGGGACGCGGGTGTGCATAACTTCGCCGACCTCAACAAATACGCCGACAAGTTCGACAAGAAGCTCTACGGCATCGGCTCCGGTGCGCCGGCCAACGCCTCGCTGGCGGAGATCATCAAGAAGAACGAGTTCGACCTGGGCCAGTGGAAACTGGTGGAGTCCAGCGAACAGGCGATGCTGGCCGAGGTGGCCCGCTCGGTGAAGAAGCAGAAGTTCGTGGTCTTCCTCGGCTGGACTCCGCACCCGATGAACGTGCAGATGAAGATGCACTACCTCAAGGGCGGCGAGAAATATTTCGGCGATACCGGCAGCGTCTACACCGTGACCCGCAAGGGTTATGCACAGGCCTGCCCGAACGTCGGCAAGTTGCTGAGCAACCTGAGCTTCACCCAGGACATGGAAAACAGCATCATGGCCGAAGTGGCGAACAAGAAGCTGAGCAATGCCGATGCGGCCAGGGCCTGGATCAAGGCCAATCCGGCGGTGCTGGACAAATGGCTGGACGGCGTCAAGACCGCCGATGGCCAGGACGCGTTGCCGGTGGTGAAAGCCAAGCTCTGACGCGCTTCCCGACACACCGCAGGCCTCAATGTGGGAGCGGGCTTGCCCGCGAAGCTTTTCAGCGGCCTCAACGGCCGCTGCGCGGGCAAGCCCGGCTTCTGCAGGCGCGCGGGCGCCCTCGCGGTTGTCACAAACACCCTTCACCCTGACGCCGACTCAACCAACCGAGAGACCCATGGGCTGGACCAACCGCCACAAAATCCTGCCATTTCTCAGCTGGCTGCCCCGGCAAACCCGCACCAGCGTCCGCCGTGACCTGGTGGTGGGGCTCAGCGGCGCCATTCTCGCGCTGCCACAATCCGTCGCCTACGCCCTGATCGCCGGCCTGCCGCCGGAATACGGGCTGTACGCGGCGATCATTCCGGTGCTGATCGCTTGCCTCTGGGGCTCGTCGTGGCACCTGATCTGCGGCCCCACCGCCGCGATCTCCATTGTCCTGTTCGCCAGTGTCAGCCCCCTGGCGGTGCCCGGCAGCCAGGACTACATCACCCTGATCCTGCTGCTGACCTTTATCGCCGGCATCTTCCAGTGGCTCCTGGGCATGCTGCGTTTCGGCGCCCTGGTGAACTTCGTCTCCCATTCGGTGGTGCTCGGCTTCACCCTGGGTGCCGCCGTGGTCATCGCCCTGGGACAACTGCCCAACCTGCTGGGCATCGACGTGGCGAACCAGGCCACCGCCCTCAACAGCCTGCTGGCGCTGGTACGGCATGTCGGCGAGCTGGATCGCCCGTCGCTGGCCCTCGGGCTCGGCACGCTGCTGGTCGGCCTCGGCCTCAAGTCGCTGCTGCCGCGCTGGCCGACCCTGCTGATCACCCTGGTCCTCGCCAGCCTGCTGGTCTGGTTGTGGCCGGGGATGTTCGGCCATGTGCAGCTGGTCAAGGGCTTCGCCGGGCGCCTGCCGCCGTTCAGCCCGCTGCCGCTGGATATCGAGACGGTCCTGCGGCTGCTGCCCAGTGCCGTCGCCGTGGGTATGCTCGGACTGGTGACCAGCCTGTCGATCGCCCGGTCGCTGTCCGCGCGCTCCCAGCAATTGCTCGACGCCAACCAGGAAGTCCGCGCCCAGGGCCTGTCGAACATTGTCGGCAGCCTGTTTTCCGGCTACCTGTCCGCCGGCTCGTTCACCCGCGCCGCCCTGAGCTACGAAGCCGGGGCCTGCTCGCCGCTGGCCGGGGTGTTCTCGGCGTTATGGGTGGCGTTGTTCGCGGTGTGCGGCTCGGCGCTGATCGCCCATATTCCGATTCCGGCCATGGCCGGCAGTATTTTGCTGATCAGTTGGGGCCTGGTGGATCATCGCGGGATCCGCGCGCTGTTCCGGGTCAGTCATGCCGAGTTCGCGGTGATGGCCCTGACCTGCGTGGCGACCTTGCTCCTGGAATTGCAGACGGCGATCTATGCCGGGGTGCTGGCGTCGCTGTTCTTCTACCTCAAGCGCACCTCGCAGCCACGGGTGCAGCATTGGCGCGATGGCGACGAAGATGTGCTGCGGGTCGGCGGGTCGATCTTCTTCGGCGCCAGCCATTACCTGCAGGTGCGCCTGCAACGGCTGCATGGCCCGCGGGTGGTGATCGAGGCGCAGCAGATCAACTTCATCGACTATTCCGGGGTGGAAATGCTGCACCAGGAAGCCCGGCGCCTGGCGCGGGACGGGCGCAGCCTGACCCTGAGAAAGGCACGGGCCCCGGTGATCGAGGAACTGGTCAAGCTGGAGGGTGTGGATAAGTGCCCGATCCGCTTCGAGGACTGAACGCACTCGTCCCCTCAGACACTCATCCTGTGGGAGCGGCGTTCCGACAAGCCCGCTCTCACAGGTTTCAGTTCAGAAGGTTTCGGCTCAAAGGGCAAGCAGGCGCCGCAGCTCCGCCAACACCGGCGCCGTGTCCGGGCGCACGCCACGCCACAGCAGGAAGGCTTCCGCCGCCTGCTCGGCCAGCATGCCCAGGCCATCCATCGCCACGGCCGCGCCCTGCGCGCTGGCCCAGCGGCAGAACGCGGTCGGCTCCTTGCTGTACATCATGTCGTAGCAGAAGGTCTTGCCCGGCTCGATCAGGCTCGGCGCAATCGGCGGCACATCGCCCGACAGGCTGGCCGAGGTGGCGTTGATGATCAGGTCGACCGGTTCGCGCAACCAGTCGAGGCCGCTGGCGGACACCGGCCCCAGGTCGGCGAACAGTTCGGCCAGCAACTCGGCTTTCTCGACGGTGCGGTTGGCGATGATCACCGATGCGGGCTGCTGCGCCAGCAACGGCTCCAGGACCCCGCGCACCGCGCCACCGGCGCCCAGCAACAGGATGCGCTTGCCCTGCAGGCTGAAGCCGGCATTCACCGTCAGGTCGCGGACCAGCCCGGCACCGTCGGTGTTGTCGCCCAGCAGGCTGCCATCGGCCAGCTTGCTCAGGGTATTCACCGCTCCCGCGCGCTGCGCCCGTGGCGTCAGGCTGGCGGCCAGGCGAAAGGCCTCTTCCTTGAACGGCACCGTGACGTTGGCGCCGCGCCCGTCCTGGAAGAACGCCCGGGCACAGCCGGAAAAGTCATCCAGCGGCGCCAGCAGGGTGCTGTAGTCCAGTTGCTGGGCGGTCTGTTCGGCGAACAGACGGTGGATCAGCGGCGACTTGCTGTGGCCGATGGGGTTGCCGAAGACGACATAACGATCCATCAGGCAGCCCCCTGCGCCAACCAGTCGCGATCCTGCAGGAAGTAGTCGGTCAGGCGTGCCTCTTCGCTGCCCGGAGCGGCTTTCCAGTCATAGCCCCAGCGTACTTGCGGCGGCAGCGACATCAGGATCGATTCGGTACGCCCGCCCGATTGCAGGCCGAACAGGGTGCCGCGGTCATAGACCAGGTTGAATTCCACGTAACGGCCACGGCGGAACTCCTGGAACTCGCGCTGCTGTTCGGTCCAGGCCGCCGCCTTGCGCCGCTGCACGATGGGCAGGTACGCCTCGATATAGGCATCGCCGATGGCACGCATGAAGGCGAAGCTGGTGTCGAAGTCCCACTCGTTCAGGTCGTCGAAGAACAGGCCGCCGATGCCCCGTGGCTCGTTGCGGTGCTTGATATGGAAATAGCTGTCGCACCAGGCCTTGTAGCGCGGGTAGACATCCGCCCCGAACGGTGCGCAGGCCTGCTCGGCCACGCGGTGCCAGTGCACGCAGTCCTCTTCGTTGCCGTAGTAGGGCGTCAGGTCGAAGCCGCCACCGAACCACCAGACCGGTTCTTCACCGGCCTTTTCGGCGATGAAGAACCGCACGTTGGCGTGGGACGTCGGCACATGGGGGTTGTGCGGGTGAATCACCAGGGACACCCCCAGCGCCTCGAAACCGCGCCCGGCCAGCTCGGGCCGGTGGGCACTGGCGGACGGCGGCAGGCCGCTGCCGAAGACGTGGGAGAAATTCACCCCGCCTTTCTCGATGACCTCGCCGTTCTCGATCACCCGGGTCCGGCCACCGCCGCCGGCGGGGCGCGTCCAGGCATCCTCGACGAAGCGCGAACCGCCATCTTCGGCTTCCAGCGCAGCGCAGATACGGTCTTGCAGGTCGAGCAAATAGGCTTTAACGGCCTCGGTGCGGGTAGTCATGGCATCACCTTGAATCGGGCAAAGCTACGCGGCACGTCGGGCGGCCGGCGGCAAGGGGGGGCGTAGCATAACACTGCCCTCGCCACCGTCGCAGTTGACGAAGGTCAAATGAAAGAGTCCGATAGACTCTTCGCGCAGCCTCAAGATGAAAACTGCCCAAGGAGAGTATCGATGGCCAAACGCATCCAGTTCCGTGCCCATGGTGGCCCCGAAGTCCTCGAATATGTCGACTACACCCCCGCCGAGCCAGGCCCGCAGCAGGTACGGGTACAGAACAAGGCCATCGGCCTGAATTTCATCGACACCTACTGGCGCAGCGGCCTGTATGCACCGCCGAGCATGCCGTCCGGGCTGGGTGGCGAGGGCGCGGGCATCGTCGACGCGGTGGGTAGCGAAGTCACCGGGTTCAAGGTCGGCGACCGCGTCGCCTATGGCACCGGCCCGCTGGGCGCCTACAGCGATTTCCACCTGTTGCCGGCGGCCCACCTGGTCAAACTGCCCGAACAGATCAGCTTCGAACAGGCGGCGGCCGTCATGCTCAAGGGCCTCACGGTGCAGTACCTGCTGCGCCAGACCCATGAGCTCAAGGCCGGCGAAACCGTGCTGTTCCACGCCGCGGCTGGCGGGGTCGGGGCGTTGGCCTGCCAGTGGGCCAAGGCCATCGGGGCGAAGCTGATCGGTACCGTGAGCTCGCCGCAGAAGGCGGCCTATGCCAAGTCCCTCGGGGCCTGGGAAACCATCGACTACAGCCATGAAGACGTGGCGAAGCGGGTGCTGGAGCTGACGGACGGCAAGAAGGTCCCGGTGGTCTATGACGGGGTCGGCAAGGACACCTGGCTGACGTCCCTCGACAGCCTGGCGCCACGGGGCCTGCTGGTGAGCTTCGGCAACGCCTCCGGGGCGGTGGACGGCGTCAACCTGGGGATCCTCGCGGCCAAGGGCTCGCTGTACGTGACCCGGCCGACCCTGGGCACCTACGCCAGCAACCCGCGGCAACTGCAGGCCATGGCCGATGAGTTGTTCGGGCTGATTATCGGCGGGCAGTTGAAGATCGAGATCGGCGCGCGCTACAGCCTGGCCGAGGCGGCCAAGGCGCAGACCGAGCTGTCGGCACGGCGGACCACTGGCTCGACGGTGCTGTTGCCTTAAGACAGAGGCATCCGCATCGATCGTTCCCACGCTCCGCGTGGGAACGCCTCTTGGGAGGCTCCGCGTCCGCTGTTGTGACGCAGAGCGTCACGGGCTGCATTCCCACGCAGAGCGTGGGAACGATCAATGAATCTGCTCACACCGGACTCAGGCCGGGCGCACCACCTTGCCGGTCGCCAGGTCGCGGATCAGGCTCGGGTTCTTGCGCCCGCCGAGGCGGCCACCCAGCACCAGGTCGAGCTGGCCGCGGAAATACTGCTCCACTCGCAGACGGGTCTTCGCCGCAGGGCGCCCTTGCGGGTTGGCGGAAGTGGAAATCAGCGGCCCCACCAGCGAACACAGGTCGCGTACCAACGGATGATCACTCACCCGCAGTGCCACGGTGTCGTGCTGGCCGGTCACCCATTCCGGCAACAGATCCTGATGCGGCACCAGCCAGGTATTGGGCCCCGGCCAGGTGCTGGCCATGCGATCGAGCCAGGTTTCCGGAAAGTCTTCGAACAGGAAATCGAACTGCCGGATATTGTCGGCGACCAGGATCAGGCCCTTGTCCACCGAGCGATTCTTGATCGCCAGCAGCCGATCCACCGCCTCTTCGTTCCAGGGATCGCAGCCCAGGCCCCAGACCGCCTCGGTTGGATAGGCAATCACCGCTCCTGCGCGAACTTCTCGTGCGGCTTCTTGCACACGCCAACTCTTGACCATTGCTCGTTTCTCCGGATTCAACGCTGCTCGCAGTTTACTCAGGTACGGCTACCTCATGCGAGCTAACCAGCGTCCGCCTTCATTGGCAACCCGGCCTTCCAGTTCCAGCTCGGTCAGACTCGCCAGCACCCGCGACAGGTTCCAGCCACAGGCCAGCGCCAGGCCTTCGCTGGTGTGCGGCGCCGCGTGCAGCAAGGCCAGCAGCGGGTGATCGGAGGCGGCGGACGGCGTGCTGGCGGCAACCCGCTGCCAACCGCGCAGGTTCTGCAGGATATCGTCGACCGTCTCCACCAGCACCGCGCCATCGCGGATCAGCTGGTGACAGCCCCGTGCACCGGGATGGTGGATGGATCCGGGAATCGCGTAGACCTCGCGGCCCTGTTCCGCCGCGAGCCGGGCGGTGATCAGCGAGCCGCTGGCGACACTGGCCTCCACCACCAGCACGCCAAGGGACAAGCCGCTGATGATCCGGTTGCGCCGGGGGAAGTTGCCCGGATGCGGCGGGGTATCCAGGGGGAACTCGGAAACCACCGCACTGCCGCGCTCGATCATGGCCTGCGCCAGCGTCCGGTGGCGCTGTGGATAAAAATTCCCGAGGCCGGTGCCGAGCACGCCGATGGTCAGCCCGCCGACATCCAGCGCGGCCTGATGGACAGCGCCATCGATGCCCAGGGCAAGGCCGCTGGTGATGACAAAACCGGCTCCGGCGAGGCTGCGGGAGAACGCTGTGGCAGTGTCCATGCCCGGCTTCGAGGCACGCCGACTGCCGACCAGCGCCAGTTGCGGCTTGTCCATGATCGTCGGGTCGCCGGCCACGAACAGCAGCGGCGGAGCATCGTCCACCTCGGCGAGCAAGGCCGGATAATCAGCCTGGTCCCACATCAGCAGATGCTGGTTCGAGCGCTCTAGCCAGCCCAATGCAGCGCTGGCGCCGTCGCGCACGGCAGGGCTGCGGCGGGCCTCGGCACTGCTCGCGGGCAACCCCAGCGAACGCCAGGCGGCGGCGGGCGCGCTCAGGGCGGAAGAGGCCGAGCCAAAGGTTTCGATCAGCGTGCGAAAGCGCCTCGGACCGATATCCGGCAGGCGATGCAGGCGCAGGCGGGCTTCCAGTTCCGCCGGCGACAGGGAGGGACTCACAGACAGCGACATTCGATCATCCTTGATCCGTGGCGGTCGTGATCCGGCAGGAACAAGCTGTGGATAACTCTGTGAGTAACCTGTTTAGCCTGCTAACGAAATCCGCCCAAGCTGAAGACACCTGTAGGAGCTGGCTTGTCAGCGATAGCGATGCAAGATTCACCACAGTCATAGCTGGCAAGCCAGCTCCCACAGACAGGCATTACGGATTGCGCACCTTGTCCAGCACTGCCAGCGACCGCGTGGCATTGAGTACCAAACCATAGCTGAGCTTTTCGTAGGTGCGGAACACCATCAGCAGGCCCGAACGCTCGTCGGGAATCTTCACCGGCTGCCCGGTGACGCGGTCGCGAACCGTCTCGCCGGTCTTGTACACCGCGAGAACATTGCCTTCGGCCAGTCCATCGCGGCGGCCCTTGTCGATCGTGACCACGTCCATGACCCCGATCTGTGTAACACCCCGTGGCACATCTATGATCACGCCGCTGATCTGCGCCTGGGGAGCGCTGGGCATGAAGGTCGAGGTGATCGGCCGTTCCTCGCTGACGAACAGCCGGTCGCCGAGACGCACTTCCTCGGTGGTGCGGCGCAGCGTCAGGGTGCCGACATCGCCTTCGGTCGCCAACAGCTCGCCCGTGCCGACGTCGTCGGCGTTGATGCCGAGGAACTCCTTGGTCTGTGGATCCGTGTAGACCTTGCCCTGGCGGAACAGGCCATACACCGAATGCGTCGGGTCGAACGCGCCACGGGCATAGATCCGGTCGCCCATGCCGCTGAGCACCCGCTCGTTGCTGCCGGCGAGGATATACGGGGCTTTCTTGAAGTCCTCGGGGCTGTCGACGATGCGGTTGCTCAGCAGGAACGCGTTGATCTTTTCCAGCGGAATGCTGGGGATCGCGTCCGCCACCGGCGAACTGCGCACCTGCGGCGACAGCTTGATGGTGCCGCGCGAAGCGCCGCGCTCGACCACCAGCCGCGGCTGGCCGTCGACGAACTGCAGCGTCAGGATGTCGCCCGGGTAGATCAGGTCCGGATTGGCGATCTGTGGGTTGGCGTGCCAGATTTCCGGCCACTTCCAGGGTTCGCGGAGAAATTTCCCGGAAATGTCCCAGAGTGTGTCGCCACGCACCACGGTATAGCGCTGTGGATAACCGTCCTTGAGTTGCACTTGCGCCTGCACGACACCGGTAAAGGCCAGCAGCAGGGCGAGTAGTGTTTTCCTCATGCAGTGAATCCCTTTATTATGTGCCTTCGCGTGAAACGCCAGAGCCCCCGCGGCTCGCTCCCAGGGAGAACGTTTTACAACGGTAGCCGAATCCCGCCGGGATATTCGGCAGCCGTCTCTGACTTTACCTCACATGTGCAGCAATTACGCCTATGGCCATTTTAAACATCCTCGAATTTCCAGACGCGCGCCTGCGCACCATCGCCAAGCCCGTGGCCGTGGTGGACGACAAGGTGCGGCAACTGATCGATGACATGTTTGAAACAATGTATGAAGCCCCGGGCATCGGCCTGGCGGCCACCCAGGTCAACGTGCATCAACGTATCGTGGTCATGGACCTGAGCGAAGATCGCAGCGAGCCACGGGTGTTCATCAACCCCGAGTTCGAACCGCTGACCGACGAAATGGGCGAGTACCAGGAAGGCTGCCTGTCGGTGCCGGAGTTCTACGAGAACGTCGAACGCCCGACACGCGTACGGATCAAGGCCCTGGACCGCGACGGCAAGCCGTTCGAACTGGAGGCCGATGGCCTGCTGGCGGTGTGCATCCAGCATGAATGCGATCACCTCAACGGCAAGCTGTTCGTCGATTACCTGTCCACGCTCAAGCGCGACCGGATCAAGAAGAAGCTGGAAAAGAAACACCGCCAGAACGCCTGATCCCTTCATCCCAAAGGCTTGCTGCGGCAAGCCTTTTCTTTTTCAAGCGAGCTTTATCTATGACTGAGCCATTGCGCATCGTCTTTGCCGGCACCCCCGAGTTCGCCGCCGAACACCTCAAGGCCCTGCTCGACAGCCCTTACGAGATCGTCGCGGTCTACACCCAGCCGGACCGTCCGGCCGGGCGCGGGCAGAAGCTGATGCCGAGCCCGGTCAAGCAACTTGCCCTGGAACACGGCATCGCCGTGCTGCAGCCGCCGACCCTGCGCAACGCCGACGCCCAGGCCGAACTGGCGGCACTTGAGCCGGACCTGATGGTGGTGGTCGCCTATGGTCTGATCCTGCCGCAGGTGGTGCTGGATATCCCGCGCCTGGGTTGCATCAACAGCCACGCCTCGCTGCTGCCGCGCTGGCGCGGTGCCGCGCCGATCCAGCGCGCGGTGGAAGCCGGCGACCGCGAAAGCGGCGTGACCGTGATGCGCATGGAAGCCGGACTCGACACCGGGCCGATGCTGCTCAAGACCGTCACCCCGATCAGCGCCGAAGACACCGGTGGCAGCCTGCATGATCGCCTGGCCGAACTCGGCCCGCCGGCGGTCCTGCAAGCCATCGCCGGCCTGGCCGCCGGAACCCTCGACGGTGAAGTCCAGGACGACAGCCTGGCCACCTACGCCCACAAGCTGAACAAGGACGAGGCGCGCATCGACTGGAGCCGTCCGGCGGTCGAGCTGGAACGACTCGTTCGCGCCTTCAATCCCTGGCCGGTGTGCCACAGCAGCCTCAACGGCGAAGCGGTGAAGGTCCTCGCCGCCAGCGTCGCCGAAGGCCAGGGCCGGCCGGGTGAAATCCTCGCCGCCAGCAAGGACGGCCTGATCGTCGCCACGGGTGCCGCCGCCCTGTGCCTGACCCGCCTGCAACTGCCCGGCGGCAAGGCCCTGAACTTCAGCGATCTGTTCAACAGCCGCCGCGAGAAATTCGCCCTCGGCACGGTGTTCGGCCAATGAATCCGCGTCTGGCCGCCGCCAAGGCCCTGACCGCCGTGCTCAACGGCAAGGCCTCGCTCAACAGTTCGTTGCCGCTGCAACTGGACAAGGTCGAGGCCCGCGACCGTGGCCTGACCCAGGACCTGGCGTTCGGCACCGCCCGCTGGCAGCCTCGGCTGTCGGCGCTGGCGCTGAAGCTGCTGCAGAAACCCTTCAAGGCCGCTGACGCCGATGTCGAGGCGCTGCTGCTGGTCGGTCTCTACCAGTTGCTCTATACCCGCATCCCGGCCCACGCCGCCATTGGCGAAACCGTCGGCTGCGCGGAAAAACTGAAGAAGCCCTGGGCCAAGGCCCTGCTCAACGCCGTACTGCGTCGCGCGCAAAGGGAGAGCGAAGCGTTGCTGGCCGAGCTGGAACACGACCCGGTGGTGCGTACCGCCCACCCGCGCTGGCTGCAGAAATCCCTGAAGGCCTTCTGGCCCGAGCAGTGGGAAGCCATCTGCGCGGCGAACAACGCCCACCCGCCGATGATCCTGCGGGTCAACCGCCGTCACCACAGCCGCGATGCCTACCTCAAGCTGCTGGCCGATGCCGCGGTCGCCGCCCGGCCTTGCGACTACAGCCGCGACGGCATCGTCCTCGACGAAGCCTGCGACGTGCGCAACCTGCCGGGCTTTGCCGAAGGCTGGATCAGTGTCCAGGACGAAGCCGCGCAACTGGCCGCCGACCTGCTGGACCTGGCCCCCGGCCAACGGGTGCTGGATGCCTGCTGCGCTCCTGGCGGCAAGACCTGTCATATCCTCGAAGCCGAGCCGCGACTGGCCGGTGTGGTCGCCGTCGACCTGGAGGCCAAGCGCCTGGTACGGGTGCGCGAGAACCTCGAGCGCCTGGGCCTGGCCGCCGAGCTGATCGCCGCCGATGGCCGGGACACCGCGACCTGGTGGGATGGCAAGCCGTTCCAGCGGATTCTCCTGGATGCGCCATGCTCGGCCACCGGGGTGATCCGTCGCCATCCGGATATCAAGCTGACCCGCCAACCCGACGACATCGCCGCCCTGGCCGCCCTGCAAGGCGAGCTGCTGGACGCGATGTGGACGACCCTCGACGTCGGCGGCATCCTGCTCTATGCCACCTGCTCGACCTTGCCGACGGAAAACACCGAGGTGATCGCAGCGTTCCTGGCCCGCACCTCCGGGGCCCGCGAGCTGGATATCGCCGGTCCGTTCGGCATCAGGCAGCCCCACGGTCGCCAACTGCTGGCCCAGGAAGGCGGCCACGATGGTTTCTACTACGCCAAACTGATCAAGATCGCTGCCGCGCGCGGCTAACCGGGTTGAACGGAGTCATCCGATGAAAATCATCATTCTCGGCGCGGGACAGGTCGGCGGCACCCTGGCCGAGCACCTGGCCAGCGAAGCCAACGACATCACCGTGGTCGACACTGACGGCGAGCGCCTGCGCGACCTCGGCGACCGCCTGGATATCCGTACCGTCCAGGGCCGTGCCTCGTTCCCGACGATCCTGCGCCAGGCCGGCGCGGATGACGCCGACATGCTGGTGGCGGTGACCAACAGCGACGAGACCAATATGGTCGCCTGCCAGGTCGCGCACACCCTGTTCCATACCCCGACCAAGATCGCCCGGGTGCGCGAGGCCGCCTACCTGACCCGCGCCGGCCTGTTCGACAACGACGCGATCCCGGTGGACGTACTGATCAGCCCCGAACAGGTGGTCACCCATTACATCAAGCGCCTGATCGAATACCCCGGCGCCTTGCAGGTGATCGACTTCGCCGAGGGCAAAGCCCAGCTGGTGGCGGTCAAGGCCTACTACGGCGGGCCGCTGGTAGGCCAGCAACTGCGCCAGTTGCGCGCGCACATGCCGAATGTCGACACCCGGGTGGCGGCGATCTTCCGTCGCGACCGGCCGATCATGCCCAAGGGCGATACGGTGATCGAAGCCGATGACGAGGTGTTCTTCATCGCCGCCAAGGCGCATATCCGTGCGGTGATGAGCGAAATGCGCCGGCTCGACGAGAGCTACAAGCGCATCGTCATCGCCGGCGGCGGGCAGATCGGCGAGCGCCTGGCCGAAGCGATCGAAAGCCGCTACCAGGTGAAGATCATCGAGATGAACGCGGCACGCTGCCGTCATCTGTCCGATACTCTCGACAGCACGGTGGTCCTGCAGGGCAGCGCTTCGGACCGCGACCTGCTGATGGAAGAGAACATCAACGACGCCGACCTGTTCCTGGCCCTGACCAACGACGACGAGGCCAATATCATGTCGTCGCTGCTGGCCAAGCGCATGGGGGCGAAGAAGGTGATGACCATCATCAACAACCCGGCCTATGTCGATCTGATCCAGGGCGGCGATATCGACATCGCCATCAGCCCGCAACTGGCGACCATCGGCACCTTGCTCGCCCACGTACGGCGGGGCGATATCGTCAGCGTGCACTCGTTGCGCCGGGGCGCGGCGGAAGCCATCGAGGCGATTGCCCATGGCGATGCGAAGTCGAGCAAGGTGATCGGCCGGGCCATCGAAGATATCGCGCTGCCGCCCGGGACCACCATCGGGGCGATCATCCGCGACGAAGAAGTGCTGATCGCCCATGACGATACGGTGATCCAGGCCGGCGACCATGTGATCCTGTTCCTTGTGGACAAGAAACATATCCGCGATGTGGAAAAGCTGTTCCACGTCGGCCTGAGTTTTTTCTGAAGGGAGGCACCGATGCTCGAATCACTGGAAAAAATGCTCGCCAAGGGTGTGGATAACTCGTTGCTGCGCTTCGGCCTGGGCAAGGGTTACCTGGATCTTGGCGACAACGCCAGGGCCGCCGAGCACCTGCAACACTGCGTGACCTTCGATCCGAAATACTCCGCCGCCTGGAAACTGCTGGGCAAGGCCCATCAGGCCGCCGGCGACACCGACGCCGCGAAACAGGCTTGGGAACAGGGACTGGACGCCGCCCGCGCCCATGGCGACAAGCAGGCGGAAAAGGAAATGACGGTGTTCCTGAAAAAGCTGGAAAAGGCCGCGCTCAAAGATCGATGAAGCGCAGGCCGATGCCCTCGGCGTCGACCCGGATCACTTCCATGCGAATACGCGGCGCGGCCACCGGCAAGTCCTGCACCTGGCCATAGACCACCGTCCCGGTCGGCAGGCGCGACAGGCCCGGGTGCTGCACGTATACACCCTTGCTGGAAAGATTGCGCGTCTGCCCCAGGCATTCGCCAATGCTCGGGTGCTGGATCTTGATACGCAGGTAATTCTTGTTATCGGACATCTATTGCGCCCTTGGATAAAGCCGTTGTGGATAAATCACTGGCGATTTTATCCACAGATCATGCCAATGAGGTGTTTCAGTACCAGCGTTGTTCACCCGCCGGACGCTTCTTGAAGCGCTTCATGCTCCACATGTACTGGCTCGGATAGGCCCGCACATAACGCTCGACGACCTGGCTCATGGCTGCCGCCGAAGTCTCTGTATCGGCGCTGTACATGGCTTCTGGAGCCGCTTCGAGAATCACCTTGAAACCCGAACCGTCGGGCAGGCGCAGCGCATGCAGGAACACTCCGACCGCCTTGCCGCCGGCGAGCATGTTCGGCACGAACTTGCTGGTCAGGGCCATGGTGCCCAGGAAAGGCACGAAGATCCCGGCGGATTCGGCCGGTTCCGGGTCGGCGGGGATGCCCACCGCACCACCTTTGCGCACTTCCTTGATGACGCTGAGGATGCCTTCCTTGGTCGAGGCCGCCACCCGGTTGCCCAGTTGCACCCGCTGTTTGCGCAGCAGCTCATCGACCGCCTTGAGCTTGGGCGGGCGGTAGAAAATGATCGGTTTGCACTGGTTGCAGTAGAAGTGATTGAGCACTTCCCAGTTGCCCAGGTGGCTGGTGATGCCGACCACGCCCTTGCCCGAGGCCAGGGCGTCCCTGAGCACGTCGAGGCCTTCGACTTCGCGCACCAGGTCGATGGAACGCTGGGCCGGCCAGATCCAGGCACAGGCGCTTTCGGTCAGGGACTTGCCGATGTCCTTGAGGCTCTGTCCGACCAGTTGCTCGCGGGCCACCGGGTCGAGCTCGGGGAAACACTTCGCCAGATTGATCCGCACCACTTCGCGGGAACGGTTGGGCAGCTTCCACATCAGCCAGCCGATGGCCGCGCCGACACGCTGCACGGCACGCCAGGGCAGCATCGCGAACAACCGCAACGCCCCCACCAGCATGGCGCCTTTAAACTTTTCCACAGGTCACTCCCGGTGTGCTCACTCGTCAGCCGGCTATTGTAGCCGTGGCACGGCCAGCGCGGCATAGCTATGACAATCGGTGGTGTGGTCCATGACCATCCCCGAGGCCTGCATGAAGGCGTAGCAGATGGTCGGGCCGACAAAGCTGAAGCCGAGCTTCTTCAGGGCCTTGCTCATGGCTTCGGCCTCGGGCGTGACGGCCGGGACCTCGCTGCGATCCTTGAAGTGGTGAATCCGCGGCAGGCCGCCGACAAACGACCAGAGCAGGGCCACCGGGTCCTTCGTCTGCAACCAGGCCCGGGCGTTGCGCCGGGCCGCGTTGAGCTTCAGGCGATTGCGCACGATGCCCGGATCGAGCATCAGGGTCTCGATGTAGTCGTCGCTCATTTGCGCGATTTCGCGCACGTCGAAGCCGAACAGGACCTTGCGATAGTGCTCGCGTTTTCTCAGGATCGTGATCCACGAAAGCCCGGCCTGGAACCCTTCGAGCAAAAGCAACTCGAACAATCGCTGCTCGTCGCGCAGCGGTACGCCCCACTCCTGATCGTGATAGTCCATGTACAAAGGCTCGTCGTTGCACCAAAAGCAGCGTGGCATAAGGCTCCAAGGGGGTGGAGGCGCGACCGAATCGGGTATACTCCCGCCTTTTAAATCGCAGCCCAAGTAACAGGTGAATTTCGTGAGCCAGCCTACGCCAGCCGTGCGTACCTTCCAAGACTTGATCCTCGCCCTCCAGCAATACTGGGCTGAGCAAGGTTGTGTGGTACTTCAGCCCTACGATATGGAAGTAGGCGCCGGCACTTTTCATACCGCCACGTTCCTGCGCGCCATCGGCCCGGAAACCTGGAACGCCGCCTACGTACAACCCAGCCGCCGCCCGACTGACGGCCGCTACGGCGAAAACCCGAACCGCCTGCAGCACTACTACCAGTTCCAGGTGGTCCTGAAGCCGAACCCGGAAAACTTCCAGGAACTGTACCTGGGCTCCCTCAAGCGCGTCGGCCTCGACCCGCTGGTGCACGACATCCGTTTCGTCGAAGACAACTGGGAATCGCCGACCCTCGGCGCCTGGGGCCTGGGCTGGGAGGTCTGGCTCAACGGCATGGAAGTCACCCAGTTCACCTACTTCCAGCAGGCGGGCGGCATCGAGTGCTACCCGGTCACCGGCGAAATCACCTACGGCCTCGAACGTCTGGCGATGTACCTGCAGGGCGTCGATTCGGTCTACGACCTGGTCTGGGCCGACGGTCCGTTCGGCAAGGTGACCTATGGCGATGTGTTCCACCAGAACGAAGTGGAGCAATCGACCTACAACTTCGAACACGCCAACGTCGAGAAGCTGTTCGAACTGTTCGATTTCTATGAAAGCGAAGCCAAGCGCCTGATCGAACTGGATCAGCCGCTGCCGTTGCCGAGCTATGAAATGGTCCTCAAGGCCTCGCACACCTTCAACCTGCTGGACGCGCGCCGGGCCATCTCGGTGACCGCACGCCAGCAGTACATCCTGCGTGTGCGCACCCTGGCGCGTTCCGTCGCCCAAGCCTATCTGCTGGCACGCGCCAAGCTGGGCTTCCCGATGGCAACCCCGGACCTGCGTGATGAAGTGTTGGCTAAGTTGGAGGCGGCACAATGAGTGCGCAAGATTTTCTGGTAGAACTGGGCACTGAAGAACTGCCACCCAAGGCCCTCAATACCCTCGCCGAGGCGTTCCTCGCCGGGATCGAAAAAGGCCTGCAGAGCGCCGGCCTGAGCTTCGAAGCCAAGCAGGTCTACGCCGCGCCACGGCGCCTGGCCGTCTTGCTGAGCCAGTTGCAGACCCAGCAACCAGACCGCAGCATCAACCTCGACGGCCCGCCACGCCAGGCCGCCTTCGATGCCGAAGGCAACCCGACCCAGGCCGCCCTGGGCTTCGCCAAGAAGTGCGGCGTCGAGCTGAGCGAAATCGACCAGAGCGGGCCGAAGCTGCGCTACAGCCAGAACATCCCCGGCAAGCCGACCGCCAGCCTGCTGCCGACCATCGTCGAAGACTCGCTGAACGACCTGCCGATTCCCAAGCGCATGCGCTGGGCCGCGCGCAAGGAAGAGTTCGTCCGTCCGACCCAATGGCTGGTGATGCTGCTCGGTGACCAGGTCATCGACTGCACCATCCTCGCCCAGAAGGCCGGTCGCGATTCCCGTGGCCACCGTTTCCATCATCCGCAAAGCGTGCGTATCGGTTCGCCGGCCAGCTACCTCGACGACCTGCGCGGCGCCTACGTGCTGGCCGACGCCAACGAGCGTCGCGAGCTGATCAGCAAGCGTACCGCGGAGCTGGCGACCCTGCAGGAAGGCACCGCCATCGTGCCGCCGGCCCTGCTGGACGAAGTTACCGCCCTGGTCGAATGGCCGGTGCCGCTGGTGTGCTCGTTCGAAGAGCGTTTCCTCGACGTGCCCCAGGAAGCCCTGATCACCACCATGCAGGACAACCAGAAGTACTTCTGCCTGCTGGACGTCGATGGCAAGTTGCTGCCGCGTTTCATCACGGTCGCCAACATCGAGAGCAAGGACCCGCAGCAGATCATCGCCGGCAACGAGAAAGTCGTACGCCCGCGCCTGACCGACGCCGAGTTCTTCTTCAAGCAGGACAAGAAGCAGAAGCTCGCCGACTTCAACCTGCGCCTGCAGAACGTGGTGTTCCAGGAGAAGCTGGGCAGCGTCTACGACAAGGCCGAGCGCGTCTCGAAACTGGCCGCCTTCATCGCCCCACGGATCGGCGGCGACGCCCAGCGCGCGGCCCGTGCCGGCCTGCTGTCCAAGTGCGACCTGGCGACCGAGATGGTCGGCGAGTTCCCGGAGATGCAAGGTATCGCCGGTTACTACTACGCCCTCAATGACGGCGAGCCGGAAGACGTCGCCCTGGCCCTGAACGAGCAGTACATGCCGCGCGGTGCCGGTGCCGAACTGCCGACCACCCTGACCGGTGCGGCCGTGGCGATCGCCGACAAGCTCGACACCCTGGTGGGCATCTTCGGTATCGGCATGCTGCCGACCGGTAGCAAGGACCCCTATGCCCTGCGCCGTGCCGCCCTGGGCGTGCTGCGGATCCTGATCGACAAGAAGCTCGACCTCGACCTGATCGAAACCGTGGCCTTCGCGGTCAGCGCTTTCGGTGCCAAGGTCAAGGCCGCCGGCCTCTCGGAACAGGTGCTGGAGTTCATCTTCGACCGCCTGCGTGCCCGTTACGAAGACGAAGGCGTGGACGTCGCGACCTACCTGTCGGTACGTGCCCTGAAGCCGGGTTCGGCCCTGGACTTCGACCAGCGCGTGCAAGCGGTGCAGAAATTCCGCCAGTTGCCGGAAGCCGCAGCCCTGGCCGCCGTGAACAAGCGCGTATCGAACCTGCTGAGCAAGGCCGAAGGCAACATCCCGACGACCGTCGAGGCGAAGTACTTCGACAACGCCAACGAGTTCTCGCTGTACTCGGCGATCCAGCAAGCGGACCAGGCTGTCCAGCCGATGGCCGCAGCGCGCCAGTACAACGAATCGCTGGCCCGCCTGGCCGCCTTGCGCGAGCCGGTGGACGCGTTCTTCGAAGCGGTGATGGTCAATGCCGACGACGCCAATGTGCGGGCCAACCGCTACGCGCTGCTGGCACGCCTGCGGGGCCTGTTCCTCGGCGTCGCCGACATTTCGCTGCTGGGCTGAGGACAGGTCTTGAAGCTGCTGATTCTCGATCGGGACGGAGTGATCAATCACGACTCCGACGCTTACATCAAGTCGCTGGAGGAGTGGATTCCACTCCCCGGCTCGATCGAGGCCATCGCGCAGTTGAGCCGGGCCGGCTGGACGGTAGCCGTCGCTACCAACCAGTCCGGCATCGCTCGCGGTTACTACGATCTCGCGACCCTGGACGCCATGCACGAGCGCCTGCGTTCGTTGGTGGCGCAACAGGGTGGCGAGCTCGGCCTGGTGGTGTACTGTCCCCATGGTCCGGACGAGGGCTGCGATTGCCGCAAGCCCAAGCCGGGCATGCTCAGGACCATCGCCGCGCATTACGGCGTCGATCTGTCTAGGCTATGGTTTGTCGGAGACAGCCTGGGTGACTTGGAAGCCGCCAGCGCCGTCGATTGTCAGCCAGTTTTGGTTAAAACCGGTAAAGGCGAGAAGACACTGGGGAAAACCCTGCCGGTGGGCACTTTGATTTTTGACGATCTGGCGGCGGTTGCCGCTGAACTTATCCACAATTAGCGCTTCTCTGACTTCCTGACCAAGGACTGTTCGGGGGTGCACTTATTAACAGGCGGGCAGTGCCCGCAACGGTAAATGCCGCTATGTCGATCCTGCAGGCCATCAGAACCTTTTTCTTTTACCTGCTGCTGGGCACCAGTTCGCTGCTGTGGTGCTCCCTGAGCTTTTTTATCGCCCCGTTCCTGCCGTTCAAGGCACGTTATCGCTTCATCAACGTGTACTGGTGCCGCTGCGCCCTGTGGCTGACCAAAGTCTTCCTGGGCATCACGGTCGAGATCAAGGGTGCCGAGAATGTGCCCGAGCGCCCTTGCGTGATCCTGTCGAATCACCAGAGCACCTGGGAGACCTTCTTCCTGTCGGCCTATTTCTCGCCGTTGAGCCAGGTGCTCAAGCGTGAACTGCTCTATGTGCCGTTCTTCGGCTGGGCCATGGCCATGCTGCGGCCAATCGCCATTGACCGCGACAACCCGAAGGCGGCGCTCAAGCACGTGGCGAAGAAGGGCGATGAACTGCTCAAGGACAACGTCTGGGTGCTGATCTTCCCGGAAGGCACCCGCGTGCCCTTCGGTACTGTCGGCAAGTTTTCCCGCGGCGGTACGGCGCTGGCAGTCAACGCCGAGCTGCCGGTGCTGCCGATTGCCCACAATGCCGGCAAGTTCTGGCCGAAGACCGGCTGGGCGAAAAAGTCCGGCACCATCACCGTGGTGATCGGTGCCCCGATGTTCGCCGAAGGCAGCGGCCCACGGGCCATTGCCGAGTTGAACGACCGGGTCCAGGCCTGGAACGAGAACACCCAGCGCGAGATGGGTTCATTACCGCCCCACGCGGTGGCGGAAACGCCGAGCGCGGCCTGACGGTTTTGTGGATAACTTGTGCACAAGATTTGGATTTCTTCCGAAAAAATGTCGTAAGTAGCTGATTTAAATACTTATTTCTCGGTATGACTTTTCAACCAAAATCGTGCATAAGTTTTTCTCGGCGATAAAAAAACCGGCGTTAATGCCGGTTTTTTCATGCCTGCGAAAACCTCAGACCTTATCGATATCCACATCCCGGGTTTCTTTCAGACAGAACAGCCCGACCACCAGGCTGATCCCGGTTACCAGCACCGGATACCAGAGCCCGTAGAAGATATTCCCGGTGTAGACCACCAGCGCAAACGAGACGGTGGGCAGGAATCCGCCGAACCAGCCGTTGCCGATATGGTAGGGCAGCGACATCGAGGTATAGCGGATCCGGGTCGGAAACAATTCGACCATCACCGCCGCCAGCGGGCCATAGGTCATGGTGGCGATCAGGATCAGCAGCACGATCAGCAGGACCACCATCGGTTCGTTCACCGACCCGGCGTCAGCCTTGGCCGGGTAGCCGGCCTGGGTGATGGCCGCGCGCATGGCCGCTTCGTCGAAGCCGTTGATCTTCTGCTCGCCCACCGCAACCGTCACCGTCGAACCCGGCGCCGCGGCCTGGGAGTCATACGGCAGACCCTGTTTGACCAGGAAGGTCTTGACCTTGTCGCAAGGGCTGTCGAAACGGGCCTTGCCCACGGGATCGAACTGGAAGGTGCAACCGGCCGGGTCGGCCATCACGACGATGGGCGCCTGCCGGCTGGCGGCATCCACCTGCGGGTTGGCGTAGTGACTCAGCGCCTTGAACAGCGGGAAGTAGCAGACTGTCGCCAGCAGCAGGCCGAGCATCAGGATCGGCTTGCGCCCGACCTTGTCCGAGAGCCAGCCGAACAGCACGAAGAACGGCGCACCGATCACCACGCTGATAATCAGCAGCGTGTTGGCCTGGGTCGGGTCCATCTTGAGCATCTGCGTCATGAAGAACATCACGTAGAACTGGGCGGTGTAGAAGGTCACCGCCTGCCCGGCGTTGATGCTGAACAGCGCGGTCAGGACGATCTTCAGGTTCGGCCAGGAGCCAAAGGACTCGCGGATCGGCGATTTGCTGACCTTGCCCTGGGCCTTCATTTTCACGAAGGCCGGCGACTCGTGCATGCTCAGGCGGATCCAGGTGGAGATCGCCAGCAGGAAGATCGACAGCAGGAACGGCAGGCGCCAGCCCCAGACTTCGAACTGATCGCCACTGATGTAGCGGCTGGCCAGGACCACCAGCAACGACAGGAGCAGGCCGAGGGTCGCGGTGGACTGGATCCAGCCGGTGTGGAAACCGCGCTTGCCGGCCGGCGCGTGCTCGGCCACATAGGTCGCGGCACCGCCGTATTCACCGCCCAGCGCCAGGCCCTGGAGCATGCGCAACAGCACCAGGATGATCGGCGCGGCGATGCCGATGGTGGTGTAGGTGGGCAACAGGCCGACGGCGAAGGTCGACAGGCCCATCAGGATGATGGTCATGAGGAAGGTGTATTTGCGCCCGATCATGTCCCCCAGCCGACCGAACACCAGCGCGCCGAACGGTCGCACCAGGAAGCCGGCGGCAAAGGCCATCAGGGCGAAGATAAACGCAGTGGTGTCGTTGACCCCGGCAAAGAACTGCTTGCTGATCACCGCCGCCAGGGCGCCATAGAGAAAAAAGTCATACCACTCGAAAACGGTCCCGAGGGATGACGCAAAAATGATCTTTCGTTCTTCCTTGCCCGTGCTGGCAGCCACCGGCGTTGACTGTTGCTCGATATAGTCCGACATGCGTTATGTCCTCGGCCTTGTGGGCCACAGTGATTATTGTTGTTGTTCCACTGTGAATTCCGGCTGACTGCCACCGGAATCCTGATCCCGATCGCCTCGTTCAGGCGGTCGGTAGTGCGGTTTCACGGGTGATGCCCAATCCTCCTTCATCGGTCGCCTGGCGACTTTGCAGAATCATCTGCGCGGCTTTTTCAGCGATCATCACCGTCGGCGAGCAGGTATTGCCGGAGGTGATCTGCGGCATGATCGAGGCATCCGCCACGCGCAATCCGGGTACGCCATGCACCCTCAACCGGGAGTCGACGACGTCCTGCGGACCGTTACCCATGCGGCAGGTGCCGACGGGGTGGAAGATGGTGGTGCCGATCTTCGCGGCGGCCTCGTAGAGTTGCTCTTCACTTTGCAGGGACGCGCCGGGCAGGTACTCCTCGGGCTTGAACACGCGCAGAGCAGGGGAGTCGACAATGCGCCGGGTCAGGCGAATGGCTTCGGCGGCGACCTTCAGGTCTTCGGGATCGCTGAGGTAGTTGGGATCGATCAGCGGTGCGTCGTCCGGGTTGGCCGAGCGGATATCGATGCGGCCACGACTCAGCGGACGCAGGTTGCAGACCGAGGCGGTGAATGCCGGGAAGCGGTGCAGCGGTTCGCCGAAACGCTCCAGCGACAATGGCTGCACGTGATATTGCAGGTTGGCCGAAGGCTGCTCCGGGTTCGATTTCACAAAGGCTCCCAGCTGGCTCGGCGCCATCGCCAGCGGGCCACTGCGGTCATAGAGATAACGCAGGCCCATGCCGGCCTTGCCCCACAGGCTGTTGGCCACCTGGTTGAGGGTGCGGGCATTGCTGAGCTTGTAGATCAGCCGCAGTTGCAGGTGGTCCTGCAGGTTGCCGCCTACGCCCGGCAGTTCGTGGCGTACGCCAATCCCGAGGTTTTCCAGCAGCGGCCGCGGACCGATGCCGGAGCGTTGCAGGATCCCCGGAGATCCGACCGAGCCGGCACAGAGAATGATTTCCCGGCGGGCCGGGAACAGGTGTTCCTCACCTTGCCACCGTGCCAGGACCGCCGTCGCCCGACCATTTTCCAGGCTGACCCGGTCGACCTGCACGCCCGTCAGGATGGTCAGGTTGGGGCGCTTGAGTACCGGTCGCAGAAACGCCTTGGCTGAATTCCAGCGCACGCCGGAACGCTGGTTGACCTGGAAATATCCACAGCCCTGGTTATCCCCGGCGTTGAAATCGCTGACGCTGGCAATGCCGTTTTCAGCGGCGGCGTCGCGGAAGGCGTCGAGGATCGGCCAGGAATAGCGTTGCTGTTCCACCCGCCATTCGCCCTGGTCGCTGTGGAATTCGCCGGCACCGCCGAAGTGGTTTTCGCTGTGCTTGAACAGCGGCAGCACATCTTTCCAGGCCCAGCCCGGATTGCCTTGTTCGGCCCAGCGATCATAGTCGCCGGCCTGGCCACGCATATAGATCATGCCGTTGATGGACGAGCTGCCACCGAGCACCTTGCCCCGTGGGTAACTCAGGCTGCGACCTTGCAGGCCGGGCTGGGACTCGGTCTTGAAGCACCAGTCGGTGCGGGGATTGCCGATGCAGAACAGGTAGCCGACCGGGATATGAATCCATGGGTAGTTATCCTGGCCGCCGGCTTCGAGCAGCAGCACATTGTTCTGCGGGTCGGCGGACAGCCGGTTGGCCAGCACGCAGCCGGCAGGTCCGGCACCGACGATCACATAGTCATAAGGCAAATGGGCAGATGGCATCAGCGACCTCGCCGTTTATTGTTCTTGTATCAGCTCATGTTATTGATTAATTTCGAGATGAAAACGTTCGTTTTTGCGCAAGTGCTGTGCGTTTTCAAGCAAGGCAAGTGAACCCGACGATTCACAAGGAGCCCTATGTTTGACTGGAACGACCTGCGATTTTTCCTCGAACTACAGCGTAGCGGACGTTTGCTGACCGCGGCCAAACGGCTGAATACCACCCACAGCACCGTCGCCCGGCATATCGAAACCATCGAGCAGAGCCTGGGCACCGCGTTGTTCGTCCAGCACGCCCAGGGTTATGAACTGACGCCTTCGGGCCAGGCTTTGCTCAAGCACGCCGAGGCCATGGAGAACGTTGCGTTGCTGGCCCAGGAGGAAATCACCCAGGCCATCGCGCCGCTGGGCAAGATTCGCCTGGGCGTGACCGAAGGCATCGGCATCATGTTTCTCACTTCGCGCATGGGCGGCCTGTTCGAGCGTTACCCCGGACTGGAAGTCGAACTGGTGGCGGTGCCACGCTTCGTCAGCATCCTCAACCGCGAAGCCGAGATCAGCATCCACCTCGACCGGCCCCACGCCGATATGCTGATCACCCGCAAGCTCACCGACTATCGCCTGGCCCTCTATGCCAGCCCGGCGTACCTGGCCCGGGCACCGCGCCTGGCGAATCGCGACGACCTCTCGCAACACCAGTGGATCGGCTATGTCGACGACCTGCTGTTCAGCCAGGAGCTGCTGTTTCTCGACGACTTCTGCCGCTCGCCGAACGTGACCTTCCGCAGCACCAGCGTGATTGCCCAGCAGATCGCCGCACGGGCCGGCCTGGGCATCGCGGTGCTGCCCAACTACATGGCCAAGGACGATCCTGAACTGGTGCGCATACTGCCCCAGGAGACGATCCAGCGCAGTTACTGGATGAGCACCCGCAGGGAACTGCACAAATCGGTGCGGCTGAGGGTGGTTTGGGATTTCTTGTTGGCGTTGTGCGCGAAAGAGCAGGATGTCCTGTTGGCCAATTAAAGTCCCGGGCCACAGAGCAGGGGGTTATTCAACAGCCAATAAAAAACTCCCCGGACCGTCGGGACCGGGGAGTTTCTCTTACAGCCAGGCTACCTGATCAGAAGTCCAGGTTGGACACCGCCAACGCGTTGCTTTCGATGAAGTCGCGGCGGGGTTCTACCGCGTCGCCCATCAGGGTGTTGAAGATCTGGTCGGCGCCGATGGCGTCTTCGATCGTCACTTTCAGCATGCGACGGACCGCCGGGTCCATGGTGGTTTCCCAGAGCTGATCCGGGTTCATTTCACCCAGCCCTTTATAGCGCTGGATCGTATGGCGCTTGGTGCTTTCGGCCATCAGCCAGTCCAGGGCTTCCTTGAACTCGGTCACGGCTTTCTTGCGTTCGCCACGCTGGATGTAGGCGCCTTCGTCGAGCAGGGTGCTCAGTTGCGCGCCCAGGGTCACCACGGTCTTGTAGTCGTTGCTGCCGAAGAAGTCGCGGTTGAAGGTGACGTAGTTCGACAGGCCGTGGGAAATCAGTTCGACTTCCGGCAGCCAGACATTACGTTCACGGTCTTCACGCAGGCTGGCCTTGTAGACCAGTCCGGACTTCTCGTTCAGGCGCAGGCGGACTTCATACTTGGCCAGCCATTCCTGCATCGCCGCGTGATCGCCCAACTGCTCCAGGCTCACCGCCGGCAGGTAGATGAAGTGCTCGGTCAGTTCCTGCGGGTACAGGCGCGACAGGCGCTTGAGGGTCTTCATCACCATGCGGAAGTCGTTCACCAGGCGCTCCAGCGCCTCGCCGGAAATCCCCGGGGCATCTTCGTTCAGGTGCAGGCTCGCATCTTCCAGGGCCGACTGCGTCATGTACTCTTCCATGGCGTCGTCGTCCTTGATGTACTGCTCCTGCTTGCCTTTCTTCACCTTGTACAACGGTGGCTGGGCGATGTAGATGTAGCCACGCTCGATCAACTCCGGCAACTGACGGAAGAAGAAGGTCAGCAGCAGGGTACGGATGTGCGAACCGTCGACGTCAGCATCGGTCATGATGATGATGTTGTGATAACGCAGCTTCTCGATGTTGTACTCTTCGCGCCCGATACCGCAGCCCAGTGCGGTGATCAGCGTGCCCACTTCCTGAGACGAGATCATCTTGTCGAAACGGGCTTTCTCGACGTTGAGGATCTTGCCCTTCAACGGCAGGATCGCCTGGGTACGACGGTTGCGGCCCTGCTTGGCGGAACCGCCAGCAGAGTCACCTTCCACCAGGTACAGTTCGGAAAGGGCAGGGTCCTTTTCCTGGCAGTCGGCCAGTTTGCCCGGCAGGCCGGCGATATCCAGCGCACCTTTGCGGCGGGTCATCTCACGGGCTTTACGCGCCGCTTCACGGGCACGGGCGGCATCGATCATCTTGCCGACCACCAGCTTGGCTTCGTTCGGATTCTCCAGCAGGAAGTCGGAGAAATACTTGCCCATTTCCTGTTCGACCGCGGTCTTCACTTCGGAAGAAACCAGCTTGTCCTTGGTCTGGGAGCTGAACTTCGGATCCGGCACTTTCACCGAAATGATCGCGGTCAGGCCTTCACGGGCATCGTCACCGGTGGTGGCGACCTTGTGCTTCTTCGCCAGACCTTCCTGTTCGATGTAGTTGTTCAGGTTACGGGTCAGTGCAGAACGGAAGCCCACCAGGTGAGTACCGCCGTCGCGCTGCGGGATGTTGTTGGTGAAGCACAACAGGTTCTCGTTGAAGCTGTCGTTCCACTGCAGGGCGATTTCCACGCCGATGCCGTCTTCACGCTGGATGTTGAAGTGGAACACCTGGTTGACCGCAGTCTTGTTGGTGTTCAGGTATTCAACGAACGCACGCAGGCCGCCTTCGTACTTGAACAACTCTTCCTTGCCGCTGCGCTCGTCCTTGAGGACGATGCCGACACCGGAGTTGAGGAAGGACAGTTCGCGAATCCGCTTGGCCAGGATGTCCCAGCTGAAATGGATGTTCTTGAAGGTTTCGCCGGAAGCCTTGAAGTGAATCTGGGTACCGGTGGTTTCGCTCTCGCCGACGATTTTCATCGGTTCCTGAGGCACACCGTGGACGTAGGTCTGTTCCCAGATCTTGCCGCTGCGACGTACGGTCAGCACCAGCAGTTCGGACAGCGCGTTCACCACCGACACACCCACGCCGTGCAGGCCGCCGGATACCTTGTAGGAGTTGTCGTCGAACTTACCGCCGGCGTGCAGCACGGTCATGATGACCTCGGCCGCGGAAACGCCTTCTTCCTTGTGCACGTCGACCGGAATGCCGCGACCGTTGTCGCGTACGGTGATCGACTCATCCGGGTGGATGATGATGCTGATGTCGTCGCAATGACCGGCCAGTGCTTCGTCGATGGAGTTATCGACCACCTCGAACACCATGTGGTGCAGACCGCTGCCATCATCGGTGTCGCCAATGTACATACCGGGACGTTTGCGTACGGCATCCAAACCTTTCAGCACTTTGATGCTGGTCGAGTCGTACGTATTTTCTTCGCTCATGCCTTCACTCCCGATGGTCGTGGGTCTGGGTGATACAGCCTTGTTCCACGTGGAACAAAGCGACTGGCGTTTCCGTCTGCCAGCCTTCCCTCAATAATTCGTGGTCTACACAGGTGATAAAGACCTGGCAGCGTAAGTCTTCAAGCAAGCGACACAGTGCGCGACGGTGTTGCTCGTCCAGCTCGGACGGCAAGTCATCCACCAGATAAATACATTGGCCGCGCCGGGCCTGACTGACCAGGTGCCCCTGAGCGATACGCAATGCACAGACCACCAATTTCTGCTGACCCCGCGACAGGATGTCCGCGGCATTGTGTGCACCCAATCGGAGGCGCAAATCAGCTCGTTGTGGTCCGGCCTGGGTATGACCCATTTGCTGGTCCCGATGCAGGGACGAGGCGAGCACTGCACTCAGCTCTTTGTCCTTGTCCCAACCACGGTAATAGCTAAGCGTTAAGCCCTCGAGTTCGACTAGCTCGCTCAAGGTCTGCTCAAAGACTGGTTTCAAGGCTTTGATATAAGCGCGGCGGTATTCATCGATTTCGGCGCTGGCCAGGCACAATTCCCGGTCCCAGGCCGCTTGCGAAGCGGCGTCAAGTGTACCATGCCGCAGCCACGAGTTCCGCTGCCGCAGGGCCTTCTGCAGGCGCTGCCAGGTCGACATGAATCGTGGTTCCACGTGGAACACTCCCCAGTCGAGGAACTGTCGACGAATCTTCGGCGCGCCTTCCAGCAGGCGAAAGCTGTCCGGGTTGATCAGTTGCAGCGGCAGGATCTCCGCCAGCTGCGCCGCGCTCTTGGCGTTCTGGCCGTCGATGCGGATCTGGAATTCACCCTGGCGATCACGGGATATCCCCAACGCGCTGTGTCCACCCTCGGCCAGCTCGACCTGGCCAAATACCGTGCAGGCGAGTTGCTCGTACTGGATCACCGGCAACAGGCGGGTACTACGGAACGAACGGGCAAGCCCCAGCAAGTGGATGGCTTCCAGCACGCTGGTTTTTCCGCTGCCGTTGGCGCCGTAAAGGATATTGATACGCGGGGAGGGAGAGAAGGTCACCGGGTGCAGGTTGCGCACCGCGGTGACCGAAACACGACTGAGGGACATCTAGCGTGTGCTGGACATGGAGAGGCGAGGCACCGTTACAGACGCATCGGCATGACGACGTAGGCCGAGTCGTCGTTATCCGATTCCTGGACCAGCGCACTGCTGTTGGAGTCGGACAGGATCAGGCGAACCTGCTCGGTGGTCATCACGCCCAGTACATCCAGCAGGTAGCTGACGTTGAAGCCGATTTCCAGGGAGCCGCCGTTGTAGTCGACGCCCACTTCTTCTTCGGCTTCTTCCTGCTCCGGGTTGTTGGCCTGGATCTTCAGCTGACCATTGGCCAGTTGCAGACGGATACCGCGGTACTTCTCGTTGGACAGGATCGCGGTGCGGCTGAACGCTTCGCGCAGCGCCTGACGATCGCCCAGCACCAGCTTGTCGCCACCTTTGGGCAGCACGCGCTCGTAGTCCGGGAACTTGCCGTCGACCAGCTTCGAGGTGAAGGTGAACTCACCGGTGGTGGCGCGAATGTGGTGTTGGCCCAGCACGATGCTGACATTGCCTTCCGGTTCGGTCAGCAGGCGCGCCAGTTCAAGAATACCCTTGCGTGGCACGATCACCTGGTGACGGTCGGGCTGACCGATATCGGCCTGCATCGAGCACATTGCCAGACGGTGGCCGTCGGTGGCCACGGCACGGATCACCCCGGCAGAGACCTCGAGCAGCATGCCGTTGAGGTAGTAGCGCACGTCCTGCTGGGCCATGGCAAAGCTGGTGCGCTCGATCAGGCGGCGCAGCTTGCTTTGATCCAGGCTGCAGGTCAGCGAGCCCGGGCCTTCTTCCACGGTCGGGAAATCGTTGGCCGGCAGGGTCGACAGGGTGAAGCGGCTACGGCCGGCCTTCACCACCAGTTTCTGCTCGTCGACCTTGATGTCGATCAGGGCGTCGTTCGGCAAGCTTTTGCAGATATCCATCAGCTTGCGCGCCGGCACGGTGATTTCCCCCGGCTCGGCGGGCTCCTCGAGCTGGACGCGACCGACCAGCTCGACTTCCAGGTCGGTACCGGTCAGCGACAGTTGCTGGCCTTCGACGACCAGCAGCACATTGGAGAGCACCGGCAAGGTCTGGCGGCGCTCGACGACGCCTGCGACCAGTTGCAGGGGTTTCAACAGGGCTTCGCGTTGAATGGTGAAATGCATGGTCTAGTCCCTTGCCTTAGTAAGCTGCGCTGCAGTTCTCAAGTGGTCAGTGTACGCAGCAGGTTCTTGTAGTCCTCGCGGATGTCCGCGTCGGATTCCTTAAGTTCGTTGATCTTGCGGCATGCATGCAAGACCGTAGTATGGTCGCGTCCGCCAAAGACATCACCAATTTCAGGCAGGCTGTGGTTGGTCAGTTCCTTGGACAGGGCCATCGCGACCTGACGCGGACGTGCCACCGAGCGCGAGCGGCGCTTGGACAGCAGGTCGGAAATCTTGATCTTGTAGTACTCGGCCACGGTGCGCTGGATGTTATCCACAGACACCAGCTTGTCCTGCAGTGCCAGCAGATCCTTCAGCGATTCGCGAATCAGCTCGATGGTGATATCGCGACCCATGAAGTGCGAGTGGGCGATCACCCGTTTCAGGGCGCCCTCGAGTTCACGGACGTTGGAACGGATACGCTGGGCGATGAAGAACGCCGCATCGTGAGGCAGTTCGACCTTGGCCTGGTCGGCCTTCTTCATCAGGATCGCGACCCGGGTTTCCAGTTCCGGCGGCTCGACCGCTACCGTCAGGCCCCAGCCGAAGCGCGATTTCAGGCGCTCTTCCAGCCCTTCGATTTCCTTCGGATAGCGGTCACTGGTGAGAATCACCTGCTGACCGCCTTCGAGCAGGGCGTTGAAGGTGTGGAAAAACTCTTCCTGGGAACGTTCCTTGCGGGCGAAGAATTGAATGTCGTCGATCAGCAGGGCGTCCACCGAACGGTAGAAACGCTTGAATTCGTTGATGGCGTTGAGTTGCAGCGCCTTGACCATGTCCGCGACGAAACGCTCCGAATGCAGGTAGACCACCTTGGCATTCGGGTTCTTCTTTAATAGGTGGTTACCCACGGCGTGCATCAAGTGGGTCTTACCCAGGCCGACGCCGCCATACAGGAACAGCGGGTTGTAGCCGTGCTTGGGGTTGTCCGCCACCTGCCAGGCCGCAGCGCGGGCCAGCTGGTTGGACTTACCCTCGACGAAGTTCTCGAAGGTGAAGGTACGGTTCAGGTAGCTGGTGTGCTTGAGCGCACCTTCGACCTGGACGGTCCGTTGCTCCGAACGCACCGGGGCCTGCTGCGAGCTGGCGCCGGCCATGGGGTCGAAACTGTCGCGGGACGGTTCTTCGCTGACTTCGACCACCGGTTTCTGCGCCGGGGCAGGTTGTGCCGGTGTGGCCGCAGGTGTCGGTGCCGGAGCGGCACTGGCCGCCATGGCCTGGGAGGCGGCAGCGGCCAATGGTGCATTGGGAGCCGCCCGTGGAGCGGAACTGCGCTTGCTGCCTATTAATAAGGAAAGGGCAGGCGCCAGGCCATTGCCATGCTCGTTCAACAGTTCGAGCAAACGTCCCAGGTACTTTTCATTCACCCAGTCGAGCACAAAACGGTTCGGTGCATAGACACGCAACTCGTCGCCTTCGGCTTCGACCTGTAGTGGACGGATCCAGGTGTTGAATTGCTGGGCAGGCAGCTCATCACGCAGAAGCTCCACGCACTGCTGCCAAAGTTCCACTGACACGGATATCCCCTAAGTTGAAAGCCGGTGAGGCAAAAACAAGCGGCCATTGTACCGGCAGGCAGAGCACTTATCCACACGTCGATTGAAGGGAGAACCCAAGGAATCAACATCTTATCTGTGAACAAAGCGACAAATGGTATGTGCATAAGCTCTGTGGATAACCGCCCTTGAGGTCGTTGCACAAGTGGGGTCGAAAGTCTGTGGGTAACCGGCCTGTGGATAACATGCCATTCCACACACAGCTTATCCGACAGCGCAGCACAGGCAGGACACCGTTTCCCCACCGTGTTGTCATTCTCTGTACAGTAGGCAGTTAAAGGCCTCGGGGCACTTATCCACAGAGGATGGCTTCCTAAGCTTTTATAAGCTTTACAGAAAAGCTTTAAATAATTCCCTTCTTTATTTCTATATCTAGGTCGCGAGCCGATCAAGCGCACGGACCCTGAATACCTATATGAAGTAAAAGCTGGTTGGAAATTGACCTAGAGGCTTGCTTTCTCTAGAATCCCCGGTCTCTTAAAACGGGGGCCATTCCGGCCCGTTGTGACGAACCAGGTAGCAACGCCATGAAACGTACTTTCCAACCCAGCACTATCAAACGCGCCCGCACCCACGGTTTCCGTGCTCGCATGGCAACCAAGAACGGCCGTGCCGTCCTGTCGCGTCGTCGCGCCAAAGGCCGCGCTCGTCTGGCAGTTTGATAATCCGGCACTGGTGGTGAGTCAGGACTTCAGTCGGGAAAAGCGTCTGCTTACGCCACGACATTTCAAGGCAGTCTTTGACTCCCCTACCGGCAAGGTTCCGGGGAAAAATCTCCTGCTCCTTGCGCGCAACAACGACCTCGATCATCCCCGCCTGGGGCTGGTTATCGGTAAAAAGAGCGTGAAGCTCTCCGTTGAGCGCAATCGCCTCAAACGTCTGATGCGCGAATCGTTCCGTCTGCACCAGGATTCACTGGTCGGCTGGGACATTGTTATCGTCGCGCGCAAAGGTTTGGGGGACGTAGAAAACCCCGAATTGATTCAGCATTTCGGCAAACTGTGGAAACGCCTGGCCCGTAATGCGCCGGCAGCCACCGTCAAAACCGAACCTGCAGGGGTAGACAGTCCAGATGCGTAAACTGGCGCTCGTTCCGATCCAGTTTTACCGCTATGCCATCAGTCCCCTGATGGCCAGTCACTGTCGTTTCTACCCCAGTTGTTCCTGCTACGCGTACGAAGCCATCGAAACTCATGGACTCCTGCGCGGTGGCTGGCTGACCTTTCGTCGTTTAGGTCGCTGTCATCCGTGGAATGCCGGTGGTTATGACCCGGTTCCACCTATCCCTACCTCCCGTTCTTCTTCGATGGCCGAGTAATCATGGATATCAAACGCACGATCCTGATCGTCGCCCTGGCAATCGTGTCCTACGTCATGGTTCTCAAATGGAACCAGGACTACGGTCAGGCTGCCCTGCCGACTCAGAATGTTGCCAGCACCACCGTTTCTGGCTTGCCGGATACGGCAACCGGCAGCAATGCCGCCGCCAGTGATGACATTCCACGAGCTGCCAATGACACCAGTGCTCCTGTTGAAGCGCCGGTGGCCGCCAGCAAAGACCTCATCCATATCAAGACGGATGTGCTCGACCTGGCTATCGATCCAAAAGGTGGGGATGTCGCGCAACTGAAGTTGCCGCTTTATCCACGTCGCCAGGATCACCCGGAAATTCCGTTCCAGCTGTTCGACAACGGTGGCGAGCGTACCTATCTGGCTCAAAGCGGCCTGATCGGTGCCAACGGCCCGGACTCCAGCTCCGCCGGTCGCCCGTTGTACTCCTCCGAACAGAAGAGTTATCAACTGGCTGACGGTCAGGACAAACTGGTCGTCGACCTGAAGTTCAGCGAAAACGGCGTCAACTACATCAAGCGTTTCAGCCTGAAGCGCGGCCTGTATGACGTGACCGTTTCCTACCTGATCGACAACGAAAGCGCCCAGCCATGGTCGGGCGCGATGTTCGCCCAGCTGAAACGCGACGCCAGCGCCGATCCTTCTTCCAGCACCGCCACCGGTACCGCGACTTACCTGGGCGCCGCCCTGTGGACAAGTTCCGAGCCGTACAAGAAAGTGTCGATGAAAGATATCGACAAGGGCCCGCTGAAAGAAACCGTCCAGGGTGGCTGGGTTGCCTGGCTGCAACACTACTTCGTGACCGCGTGGGTCCCTGCCAAGGGCGACAGCAATGTCGTGACCACCCGCAAGGACAGCCAGGGTAACTACATCATCGGCTACACCGGTCCTTCGCTGACCGTGGCTCCAGGCCAGAAAGTCGAGACCAGCGCGGTCCTCTACGCCGGTCCGAAGAGCCAGGCGGTGCTGAAAGAGTTGTCCCCGGGTCTGGAACTGACCGTTGACTACGGCATCCTGTGGTTCATTGCCCAGCCGATCTTCTGGCTGCTGCAACATATCCACAGCCTGCTCGGCAACTGGGGCTTCTCGATCATCGTCCTGACCATGCTGATCAAAGGGCTTTTCTTCCCCTTGTCGGCCGCCAGCTACAAGTCGATGGCGCGCATGCGTGCCGTTGCTCCGAAACTGGCTGCGCTGAAAGAGCAACATGGCGATGACCGGCAGAAAATGTCGCAAGCCATGATGGAGCTGTACAAGAAGGAGAAGATCAATCCGCTGGGGGGTTGCTTGCCGATCCTCGTGCAGATGCCGGTCTTCCTCTCGCTGTACTGGGTTCTGCTGGAAAGCGTGGAAATGCGTCAGGCACCGTTCATCCTGTGGATTACCGACCTGTCGATCAAGGACCCGTTCTTCATCCTGCCGATCATCATGGGCGCGACCATGTTCATCCAGCAGCGTCTGAACCCGACTCCGCCGGATCCGATGCAGGCCAAGGTGATGAAGCTGATGCCGATCATCTTCACCTTCTTCTTCCTGTGGTTCCCTGCCGGTCTGGTGCTGTACTGGGTTGTGAACAACTGCCTGTCGATCACCCAGCAGTGGTACATCACACGTAAGATCGAAGCCGCTACCAAAAAAGCCGCTGCGTAACTTACTCTGTGGATAACCACTCAAAACGCCCCCTAGTGGGGCGTTTTGCTATCTGTCACTTTCTGCTTTGAGGCCCGCTCCATGAACGTCCCTCGGGAAACCATCGCCGCCGTTGCCACCGCCCAGGGCCGTGGCGGGGTCGGCATCGTCCGTATTTCCGGGCCTCTGGCGCAAAGTGCGGCGCTGGCCATCAGCGGTCGTGAGCTGAAACCGCGTTTCGCCCACTACGGTCCGTTCCACGGCGACGCCGGCGAAGTACTCGATGAAGGCCTCGCGCTGTATTTTCCGGGGCCGAATTCGTTCACCGGCGAAGATGTCCTGGAACTGCAGGGCCACGGCGGCCCGATCGTCCTCGACATGCTGCTGCAGCGTTGCCTGCAGCTGGGCTGTCGGCTGGCTCGCCCCGGTGAATTCAGCGAGCGCGCATTCCTCAATGACAAGCTCGACCTGGCCCAGGCCGAGGCGATCGCCGACCTGATCGAGGCCAGTTCGGCCCAGGCCGCGCGCAATGCCTTGCGCTCGCTGCAAGGGGCGTTCTCCCAGCGTGTGCATAACCTCACCGAACAATTGATTGGCCTGCGGATCTACGTGGAGGCGGCCATCGATTTTCCCGAGGAGGAAATCGACTTCCTCGCCGACGGCCATGTGCTGACGATGCTCGACGCCGTGCGCGACGAGTTATCCACAGTGATCCGCGAGGCCGGGCAGGGGGCACTGCTGCGGGATGGCATGACCGTGGTCATCGCCGGACGGCCGAACGCCGGCAAATCGAGCCTGCTCAATGCCCTGGCGGGTCGCGAAGCGGCAATCGTCACCGAGATCGCCGGGACCACCCGGGATATCCTGCGCGAACATATCCACATCGACGGCATGCCCCTGCACGTGGTCGACACGGCCGGATTGCGGGATACCGACGATCATGTGGAAAAGATCGGTGTGGAACGAGCCCTCAAGGCCATCGGCGAGGCCGATCGGGTATTGCTGGTGGTGGACGCCACCGCGCCGGAGGCTGTGGATCCTTTTGCCTTGTGGCCGGAGTTTCTCGAACAGCGACCGGATCCGGCGAAAGTCACGTTGATCCGCAACAAGGCCGACCTGACGGGAGAGGGCATCGCCCTGGAGGTCAGCGCGGATGGCCACGTCACCATCAGCCTCAGCGCCAAGGCCGGTGGCGATGGCCTGGAGCTGCTGCGCGACCACCTCAAGGCCTGCATGGGTTATGAACAGACATCGGAAAGCAGCTTCAGCGCTCGCCGCCGGCACCTGGAAGCCCTGCGCTTCGCCAGTTCGGCCCTCGAGCACGGTCATGCACAGTTGACCCTGGCAGGTGCCGGAGAGCTGCTGGCCGAAGATTTGCGTCAGGCACAGCAATTCCTTGGGGAAATCACCGGTGCCTTCAGCTCCGACGATCTGCTGGGAAGAATCTTTTCGAGTTTTTGTATCGGGAAATGACCAAGCGGAGACGGTCCGGTTATCCACAGTTGCCGTGAACGCATCAGGAGCACGACGGGACAGGGAGGGCGTCCTTGAACCTTACACACCGACGTAGCGGGGAAATGATGAGTTCGTTGTCCATTGATCCAGCCTTTTTCGAGCTTCTGACCGGGAGTTATCAACGGCTTGTCGGTCAGCCACTGGTGCCGCAGGGCAGTGATGCGACCTGGTTGTACGAGCGGGCGCCCTTTTGCGTGCTGTCCCACAACACCGATGCCGATCCACGTTTCATCTATGCCAATCGGGCTGCGCAGCACTGTTTCGATTATGACTGGGCGCAGTTCACCCAGTTGCCCTCGCGACTGTCCGCCGAGGCGCCGAACCGTGCGGAACGCCAGTCCTTGCTGGATCGCGTCCATCAACAGGGTTATGCCAGCGGCTACACCGGGATCCGTATCTCCAGGACGGGCAGGCGCTTCTGGATCCGCGAAGGCCTTGTCTGGCAATTGCAGGATGCCGAAGGCGTGATTCACGGCCAGGCTGCCGTATTTCATCGCTGGGACGATGTCTGATTCCACTTCCTGTCTTGCATGGGGGCCGGGCCTGATCCCGGCGTCTCCTCTCTTTCTGCTGCACTGATCCTTCCGCTCTCTTGATGAATTCCGGCTCGCGGAGGGTTTGCGCGTGCCTGCGATTCACCGGGAAAGCGATTTTCTGTGGATTAAGCCCTGTGAATAACTGCCCTTCAGCTCGGTTGATAACCAGGCCTGAAAACTGAGGATGAACCCGCTTGTGGATAAGCGGCGCTTTAATCCACAGGCTTACATCGGTTATCCCAAACCCTCCCTGGCACATGACCACAGACTTATGAATCTCTGTACACACCGTAAAACAAGGTCTGTAGAACCTTATCCACAGAATGGGTGCTCACTAAGAATAAACATAAAAACAAAGCTTTAATAAATTTCTCTCTTTTTAATTTCTATTACCTCCGATTATCCACAGCTGGTTAAATTTTGTGCAAAGGGTTCTTTAGGAAGGGCGAATTCCCTATACTTGTTCATTCAGTCCAAATTTTTCTTATTTACCTACCTGGAAGCAGGCACGAGGTGCGTGGTGGATTTCCCTTCCCGTTTTGAAGTGATCGTCATCGGCGGCGGTCATGCCGGTACCGAGGCAGCACTAGCATCAGCACGCATGGGGGCAAAAACCCTGTTGCTGACGCATAACGTGGAAACCCTCGGTGCAATGAGTTGCAACCCTGCCATCGGTGGCATCGGCAAGAGCCACCTGGTCAAGGAAATCGACGCCCTCGGCGGCGCGATGGCCATCGCCACCGATAAAGGCGGCATCCAGTTCCGGGTTCTCAACAGCCGCAAGGGCCCGGCCGTGCGTGCAACCCGTGCACAGGCCGACCGCGTGCTGTACAAGGCCGCCGTCCGTGAAATCCTGGAAAACCAGCCGAACCTGTGGATATTTCAACAGGCCGCCGACGACCTGATCGTCGAGCAGGACCAGGTTCGTGGTGTCGTGACCCAGATGGGCCTGCGTTTCTTCGCCGAATCCGTGGTATTGACCACCGGGACCTTCCTCGGTGGACTTATCCACATCGGGATGCAGAACTATTCCGGTGGCCGCGCCGGCGATCCGCCGTCGATTGCCCTGGCTCACCGCCTGCGGGAACTGCCATTGCGCGTCGGTCGCTTGAAAACCGGCACGCCGCCGCGGATCGACGGCCGTTCCGTGGATTTCTCGGTGATGAGCGAGCAACCGGGTGATACGCCCATTCCGGTGATGTCGTTCATGGGCTCGAAAGAGCAGCATCCGCGCCAGGTGAGTTGCTGGATTACCCACACCAACGCCCGGACCCACGAGATCATCGCGGCCAACCTCGATCGTTCGCCGATGTATTCCGGTGTGATCGAAGGGATCGGCCCGCGCTACTGCCCGTCGATCGAAGACAAGATCCATCGCTTTGCCGACAAGGAAAGCCATCAGGTCTTCATCGAGCCGGAAGGCCTGACCACCCACGAGCTGTATCCGAACGGGATATCCACATCCCTGCCGTTCGACGTGCAGTTGCAGATCGTCCAGTCGATCCGTGGCATGGAAAACGCCCATATCGTTCGTCCGGGCTATGCCATCGAATACGATTACTTCGATCCGCGTGACCTGAAGTACAGCCTGGAAACCAAGGTGATCGGCGGCCTGTTCTTTGCCGGCCAGATCAACGGCACCACCGGTTACGAAGAAGCCGGTGCCCAGGGTTTGCTGGCCGGCGCCAACGCCGCGCTGCGTGCCCAGGGCAAGGACAGCTGGTGTCCGCGTCGCGACGAGGCGTACATCGGGGTACTGGTCGACGACCTGATCACCCTAGGTACCCAGGAACCGTATCGGATGTTCACCTCCCGCGCCGAATACCGGTTGATCCTGCGCGAAGACAACGCCGACCTGCGCCTGACCGAAAAAGGTCGCGAGCTGGGCCTGGTGGATGACGTGCGCTGGGCGGCTTTCTGCAAGAAACGCGAGAGCATCGATCTGGAAGAACAGCGCCTGAAAAGCACCTGGGTACGCCCGGGCACCGAGCAGGGCGATGCCATCGCCGAGAAGTTCGGTACGCCGCTGACCCATGAATACAATTTGCTGAATCTGCTGAGCCGTCCGGAAATCGACTACGCTGGTCTGGTCGAAGTGACCGGACAGGGCGCGCAGGATCCACAGGTCGCCGAGCAGGTCGAGATCAAGACCAAGTACGCCGGCTACATCGACCGCCAGCAGGACGAGATCGCCCGGCTGCGGGCCAGCGAAGACACCCGGTTGCCTGTGGATATCGATTACTCGAACATCTCCGGCCTGTCGAAAGAGATCCAGAGCAAGCTCGGCGCGACCCGGCCCGAGACCCTGGGCCAGGCTTCGCGGATCCCCGGTGTGACGCCGGCGGCGATTTCCCTGTTGATGATTCACTTGAAAAAACGCGGCGCGGGCCGTCAGTTGGAGCAAAGCGCTTGAGTTCGTTGGTCACCTCGCAACACGCCGAAGAGTTATCCACAGGTGCTCGCCAGCTCGGTGTCAACCTGAGCGCAACCCAGCACGAACAGTTGCTGGGCTACCTGGCCCTGTTGATCAAGTGGAACAAGGCCTACAACCTGACCGCGGTGCGCGATCCGGACGAAATGGTTTCACGGCACCTGCTCGACAGCCTGAGCGTGATGTCCTTTGTCGAAGACGGCCGCTGGCTCGACGTTGGCAGCGGCGGCGGCATGCCGGGTATTCCCCTGGCGATCCTGTTTCCCCGGTCGCCAGTGACCTGCCTGGACAGCAATGGCAAGAAAACCCGCTTCCTGACCCAGGTCAAACTCGAACTCCAACTGGATAACCTGCAAGTTATCCACAGTCGCGTCGAAGCCTTCCAGCCGCCGCAGCCGTTCAACGGGATCATTTCCCGGGCGTTCAGCAGCATGGAGAACTTCAGCAACTGGACCCGCCATCTCGGCGACACTGACACACGCTGGCTGGCAATGAAGGGCGTCCATCCGGCGGATGAGCTGGTAGCATTGCCGGCAGACTTCCACCTCGATAGCGAACACGCCTTGGCCGTACCCGGTTGCCAAGGCCAACGTCATCTGCTGATACTGCGCCGCACGGCATGATTGGGAACACAAGCAAGAATGGCTAAGGTATTCGCGATAGCGAACCAGAAAGGTGGCGTGGGCAAGACCACCACCTGCATCAACCTCGCAGCATCCCTGGTCGCGACCAAGCGCCGGGTGCTGTTGATCGATCTCGATCCACAGGGCAACGCCACCATGGGTAGCGGTGTGGATAAACACGGCCTGGAAAACTCCATCTACGATGTGCTGATCGGCGAATGCGATCTGGCGCAGGCCATGCACTTCTCCGAACACGGCGGTTATCAATTGCTGCCGGCCAACCGTGACCTGACGGCGGCCGAAGTGGTGCTGCTGGAAATGCAGATGAAGGAAAGCCGTCTGCGCAGCGCCCTGGCGCCGATCCGCGAGAACTACGACTTCATCCTGATCGACTGTCCGCCGTCGCTGTCGATGCTGACCCTCAACGCCCTGGTCGCCGCTGACGGGGTGATTATCCCCATGCAGTGTGAATACTTTGCCCTCGAAGGGCTGAGCGACCTTGTGGATAACATCAAGCGCATCGCCGAACTGCTCAATCCGGAACTGAAGGTCGAAGGCCTGCTGCGGACCATGTACGACCCGCGCCTGAGTCTGATGAACGACGTTTCCGCACAGCTCAAGGAACATTTCGGTGACCAGCTGTACGACACCGTGATTCCACGCAACATCCGTCTGGCCGAAGCCCCGAGCTACGGCATGCCGGCCCTGGCGTACGACAAGCAATCCCGTGGTGCCGTGGCCTACCTGGCCCTGGCCGGCGAGATGGTTCGTCGGCAACGTAAAAATTCACGCGCCGCCGCTCCGGCAACTTAAGGAATCCCCATGGCCGTCAAGAAACGAGGTCTCGGACGTGGACTGGATGCACTGCTGAGTGGTCCGACCGTCAGCTCGCTGGAAGAGCAGGCCGTCCAGGCCGACGAACGTGAACTGCAGCACCTGCCGCTGGACCTGATCCAGCGCGGCAAATACCAGCCGCGCCGCGACATGGACCCGCAGGCGCTGGAGGAACTGGCGAACTCGATCAAGGCCCAGGGCGTGATGCAGCCGATCGTGGTCCGTCCGATCGGCAGCGGGCGCTTTGAAATCATTGCCGGTGAACGCCGCTGGCGTGCCAGCCAGCAGGCTGGCCAGGAAACCATCCCGGCCATGGTCCGCGATGTGCCGGATGAAACCGCCATCGCCATGGCGCTGATCGAGAACATCCAGCGCGAAGACCTCAATCCGATCGAGGAAGCCGTGGCCCTGCAGCGTCTGCAGCAGGAATTCCAGCTGACCCAGCAACAGGTCGCCGAAGCCGTGGGCAAGTCCCGCGTGACCGTGGCCAACCTGCTGCGCCTGATCGCGTTGCCCGAAGTCATCAAGACCATGTTGTCCCACGGCGACCTGGAAATGGGACATGCCCGTGCCTTGCTCGGTTTGCCGGATGACCGGCAGGTCGAAGGGGCGCGACATGTTGTCGCACGCGGCCTCACCGTGCGCCAGACCGAGGCACTGGTTCGCCAGTGGCTGAGCGGCAAACCGGCCCCGGTCGACCCCCCCAAGGCTGACCCGGACATCAGCCGCCTCGAGCAGCGCCTCGCCGAGCGCCTGGGCTCTGCGGTGCAGATTCGCCACGGGCAGAAGGGAAAAGGTCAGTTGGTGATTCGCTATAACTCCTTGGATGAACTACAAGGGGTACTTGCCCACATCCGCTGAAACATTTCCTCATGTAGCGCGCAGTCGGAAATCACTACCCGGCAGTTGAATAGGGGCTGAACCGCCCCTATACTCTGCGCGCATTTTGTCGGCACAATTTATGCCAAGTTATTGATTTCTGGCAGCCGACCCTTGAGGAGCGTGAGTGATGGAAACCCGCAGGCCAAACAGGTTGCCGTTCCATCGCTTGGCGGTATTTCCGGTTTTATTGGCTCAATTGGTCGTATTGCTGGTGGCCGCGGTGGCGCTTTGGCAATGGCACGGTGTCGTTGCCGGATACTCAGGACTCTGCGGAGGCCTGATAGCCTTGCTACCCAATGTGTATTTTGCTCACAGGGCCTTTCGGTTTTCCGGCGCCCGAGCAGCCCAGTCCATCGTCCGGTCTTTTTATGCCGGCGAGGCGGGCAAGTTAATTTTGACGGCAGTGCTGTTTGCACTGACGTTCGCAGGTGTGAAGCCACTGGCGCCGATAGCAGTCTTCGGCGTCTTCGTGCTGACCCAGTCGGTCAGCTGGTTCGCTCCCCTGCTAATGAAAACAAGACTTTCGAGACCTTAGGGCGTTTGAGGCAACCATGGCAGCAGAATCCGCTTCGGGCTATATCCAGCACCACTTGCAGAACCTGACCTTCGGTCAGCTACCTACCGGCGGCTGGGGTTTTGCCCATTCCGCAGCAGAAGCCAAGGCAATGGGCTTCTGGGCATTCCACCTGGATACCCTGGGTTGGTCTGTCGCACTGGGGCTGATCTTCATCCTGTTGTTCCGCATGGCGGCGAAAAAGGCGACCTCCGGTCAGCCGGGCGCCCTGCAGAACTTCGTCGAAGTACTGGTCGAATTCGTCGACGGCAGCGTGAAAGACAGCTTCCACGGCCGTAGCCCGGTGATTGCACCGCTGGCGCTGACCATCTTCGTCTGGGTGTTCCTGATGAACGCCGTCGACCTGGTACCGGTCGACTGGATCCCGCAACTGGCCGCGGCCATTTCCGGCAACCACGAGATTCCGTTCCGCGCCGTGTCGACCACCGACCCGAACGCCACGCTGGCCATGGCCTTCTCGGTGTTCGCGCTGATCATTTTCTACAGCATCAAGGTCAAGGGCATCGGCGGTTTCATCGGCGAGCTGACCCTGCATCCTTTCGGTAGCAAGAACATCTTCATCCAGGCCCTGCTGATCCCGGTGAACTTCCTGCTGGAATTCGTCACCCTGATCGCCAAGCCGATCTCCCTGGCACTGCGTCTGTTCGGCAACATGTACGCCGGTGAGCTGGTATTCATCCTGATCGCTGTGATGTTCGGCAGCGGCCTGCTCTGGCTCAGTGGCCTGGGCGTCGTACTGCAGTGGGCGTGGGCCGTGTTCCACATCCTGATCATCACCCTGCAGGCGTTCATCTTCATGATGCTGACCATCGTCTATCTGTCGATGGCGCACGAAGAAAACCATTAAGACCAGTCTCGACTAGTCTGATGTCCTTCCCGGTAAAACGGGAAGGTGGCCCTCCTGGGCTATGAAACGATTTGTTTTACCGCTTTAAAATCTAAAAAACCTAAACCATACGACGTAAAAGTCGGGAGGAAAGATGGAAACTGTAGTTGGTCTAACCGCTATCGCTGTTGCACTGTTGATCGGCCTGGGCGCACTGGGTACCGCAATTGGTTTCGGCCTGCTGGGCGGCAAGTTCCTGGAAGGCGCAGCGCGTCAGCCAGAAATGGTTCCAATGCTGCAAGTTAAAATGTTCATCGTGGCCGGTCTGCTCGACGCCGTAACCATGATCGGCGTTGGTATCGCTCTGTTCTTCACCTTCGCGAACCCCTTCGTTGGTCAACTCGCTGGCTGATCACTCGAATTTTCGAGTTGATTGGTGTGATGGACAACGAACGAGCGAGGTGTTGGCGTGAACATTAATGCAACCCTGATTGGCCAGTCCGTTGCGTTCTTCATTTTTGTACTGTTTTGCATGAAGTTCGTGTGGCCTCCGGTCATCGCGGCTTTGCACGAACGTCAGAAGAAGATCGCGGATGGATTGGACGCTGCCACCCGTGCAGCTCGCGACCTGGAGTTGGCCCAAGAGAAAGCGGGTCACCAACTGCGCGATGCAAAAGCACAGGCAGCCGAGATCATTGAGCAAGCCAAGAAACGCGGTAACCAGATCGTCGAAGAGGCTGTTGATAAAGCCCGCGTCGAAGCTGAACGCGTGAAGGCTTCGGCTCAGGCCGAGATCGAACAGGAACTGAACAGCGTCAAAGACGCGCTGCGCGCCCAATTGGGTAGCCTGGCCGTTGGCGGTGCCGAGAAGATCCTGGGTGCCACAATCGATCAAAACGCGCACGCGGAGCTGGTTAACAAACTGGCTGCTGAAATTTAAGCGAGGGCGATCATGGCAGAACTGACCACGTTGGCCCGACCTTACGCTAAGGCGGCCTTCGAGCACGCTCAGGCCCACCAGCAACTGGCCAATTGGTCAGCCATGCTCGGCCTGGCTGCAGCGGTGTCGCAAGACGACACCATGCGGCGCGTGCTCAAGGCCCCGCGACTGACGAGCGCAGACAAGGCCACCACGTTTATTGACGTGTGTGGCGACAAGTTCGATGCCAAGGCACAGAATTTCATCCACGTCGTTGCTGAAAACGACCGTCTCCCGCTGTTGCCGGAGATTGCCGCTCTGTTCGACCTGTACAAGGCCGAGCAAGAGAAATCGGTAGACGTGGAAGTCACCAGTGCTTTTGCATTGAACCAAGAACAGCAAGACAAACTCGCCAAGGTTCTCAGTGCACGACTCGACCGGGAAGTGCGCCTGCAAGTTGCGGAAGATTCATCCCTCATCGGGGGTGTAGTCATTCGCGCCGGCGACCTGGTTATCGATGGCTCAGTTCGCGGCAAACTCGCGAAATTGGCCGAAGCATTGAAATCTTGAGTTTGAAGGGGCAGCAGAGCAATGCAGCAACTCAATCCTTCCGAAATAAGTGAAATTATCAAGGGCCGCATCGACAAGCTCGATGTGACCTCCCAAGCCCGTAACGAAGGCACTGTCGTCAGCGTATCTGACGGTATCGTGCGGATTCACGGTCTGGCCGACGTCATGTACGGCGAGATGATCGAGTTTCCGGGCGGCGTCTACGGTATGGCCCTCAACCTGGAGCAAGACTCCGTAGGTGCCGTGGTACTGGGCGCATACACCAGTCTGGCTGAAGGCATGAGCGCCAAGTGCACCGGCCGCATCCTCGAAGTTCCGGTTGGTAAGGAACTGCTGGGTCGCGTTGTCGACGCACTGGGTAACCCAGTTGACGGCAAAGGTCCGCTGAACAACACCGAGACCGACGCGGTCGAGAAAGTTGCTCCAGGCGTGATCTGGCGTAAGTCGGTAGACCAGCCTGTACAGACTGGCTACAAGGCTGTCGATGCCATGATCCCGGTCGGCCGTGGCCAGCGTGAGCTGATCATCGGTGACCGTCAGATCGGTAAGACCGCTCTGGCGATCGACGCGATCATCAACCAGAAAAACAGCGGCATCTTCTGTGTCTACGTCGCGATCGGTCAGAAGCAATCGACCATCGCCAACGTGGTTCGCAAGCTGGAAGAAAACGGCGCCCTGGCCAACACCATCATCGTGGCCGCCAGTGCTTCCGAATCTCCTGCGCTGCAGTTCCTGGCACCGTACTCCGGTTGCACCATGGGCGAGTTCTTCCGCGACCGCGGTGAAGACGCGCTGATCGTTTATGACGATCTGTCCAAGCAAGCAGTGGCCTACCGCCAGATTTCCCTGCTGCTGCGCCGTCCACCAGGCCGTGAAGCCTACCCAGGCGACGTGTTCTATCTCCACTCCCGTCTGCTGGAGCGCGCATCCCGCGTTTCGGAAGAGTACGTCGAGAAGTTCACCAACGGCGCAGTGACTGGCAAAACCGGTTCCCTGACCGCATTGCCGATCATCGAAACCCAGGCTGGCGACGTTTCCGCGTTCGTTCCGACCAACGTGATCTCCATCACCGACGGTCAGATCTTCCTGGAATCGGCCATGTTCAACTCCGGGATCCGTCCTGCTGTGAACGCCGGTGTTTCGGTATCCCGTGTAGGTGGTGCCGCTCAGACCAAGATCATCAAGAAGCTGTCCGGTGGTATCCGTACCGCCCTGGCCCAGTACCGTGAACTGGCGGCATTCGCCCAGTTCGCTTCTGACCTGGACGAAGCGACCCGCAAGCAACTTGAGCATGGTCAGCGCGTTACCGAGCTGATGAAGCAGAAGCAATACGCACCAATGTCGATCGCTGACATGGCGCTGTCGCTGTATGCCGCTGAGCGTGGGTTCCTGACTGACGTCGAAATCGCCAAGGTCGGCAGCTTTGAACAAGCGCTGATTGCTTACTTCAACCGCGATCACGCCGATTTGTTGGCCAAGATCAACGTGAAGGGTGACTTCAATGACGAAATCGACGCTGGCATGAAAGCCGGTATCGAGAAGTTCAAGGCCACCCAAACCTGGTAAGCCGCAGCGGGAGCCGCAAGGCTCCCGCTTGCTAACCTGATAGGTGTTACATGGCAGGCGCAAAAGAGATTCGCAGTAAGATTGCGAGCATCAAAAGCACGCAAAAAATTACCAGCGCCATGGAAAAAGTGGCGGTCAGCAAAATGCGCAAGGCACAAATGCGCATGGCTGCTAGCCGTCCTTATGCGGAGCGTATCCGCCAGGTAATTGGGCATCTGGCCAACGCCAACCCGGAATACCGCCACCCGTTCATGATCGACCGCGAAATCAAGCGCGTCGGTTACGTCGTGGTGAGCAGTGACCGTGGTCTGTGCGGCGGCTTGAACACCAACCTGTTCAAGGCCCTGGTCAAGGACATGGCGGTAAACCGCGAAAACGGCGTCGAGATTGATCTGTGTGTAGTGGGTAGCAAGGGTGCGGCGTTTTTCCGCAACTTCGGCGGTAACGTCGTTGCAGCTATCAGCCACCTGGGTGAAGAGCCGTCGATCAATGACCTGATCGGCAGCGTCAAGGTGATGCTGGATGCCTACCTGGATGGCCGTATTGACCGCCTGTCCGTGGTGTCCAACAAGTTCATCAACACCATGACCCAGCAGCCTACCGTGGAGCAGTTGATTCCACTGGTGGCAACCCCGGATCAAGAACTCAAGCACCACTGGGACTATCTCTACGAACCGGACGCCAAAGAGCTGCTTGACGGCCTGATGGTGCGCTACGTGGAGTCGCAGGTGTACCAGGCGGTGGTCGAGAACAACGCGGCCGAACAAGCTGCGCGGATGATCGCGATGAAGAACGCTACCGACAACGCCGGTGATTTGATCAGCGATTTGCAGCTGATCTACAACAAGGCGCGTCAGGCTGCGATCACCCAAGAGATCTCGGAAATCGTCGGCGGCGCTGCCGCGGTTTAACGGTTCAAATATTCAGAGGATCCAGCTATGAGTAGCGGACGTATCGTTCAAATCATCGGCGCCGTTATCGACGTGGAATTCCCACGCGACAGCGTACCGAGCATCTACAACGCGCTGAAAGTACAAGGCGCGGAAACCACCCTGGAAGTTCAGCAGCAGCTGGGCGACGGCGTGGTTCGTACCATTGCGATGGGTTCCACCGAAGGCTTGAAGCGCGGTCTGGACGTTGTCGACTCCGGCGCTGCCATCTCCGTACCGGTCGGTAAAGCGACCCTGGGCCGGATCATGGACGTCCTCGGCAACCCGATCGACGAAGCTGGTCCGATCGACACCGACGAGCGCTGGGGTATCCACCGCGCGGCGCCGTCGTTCGCCGAACAGGCAGGCGGCAACGACCTGCTGGAAACCGGCATCAAGGTTATCGACCTGGTCTGCCCGTTCGCCAAGGGCGGTAAAGTCGGTCTGTTCGGTGGTGCCGGTGTCGGCAAGACCGTAAACATGATGGAACTGATCCGTAACATCGCCATCGAGCACAGCGGTTATTCCGTGTTCGCCGGTGTGGGTGAGCGTACTCGTGAGGGTAACGACTTCTACCACGAGATGAAGGACTCCAACGTTCTGGACAAAGTGGCACTGGTCTACGGCCAGATGAACGAGCCGCCGGGAAACCGTCTGCGCGTAGCCCTGACCGGCCTGACCATGGCCGAGAAGTTCCGTGACGAAGGTAACGACGTTCTGCTGTTCGTCGACAACATCTACCGTTACACCCTGGCCGGTACCGAAGTATCCGCACTGCTGGGCCGTATGCCTTCGGCAGTAGGTTACCAGCCGACCCTGGCTGAAGAGATGGGCGTGCTGCAAGAGCGCATCACTTCGACCAAGGAAGGTTCGATCACCTCGATCCAGGCGGTATACGTACCAGCGGACGACTTGACCGACCCGTCGCCAGCGACCACCTTCGCCCACTTGGACGCCACCGTCGTACTGTCCCGTGACATCGCCTCCCTGGGTATCTACCCGGCGGTCGATCCACTGGACTCGACTTCGCGCCAGCTGGACCCGAACGTGATCGGCCAGGACCACTACGACACCGCTCGCGGCGTCCAGTACGTTCTGCAGCGCTACAAGGAACTGAAGGACATCATCGCGATCCTGGGTATGGACGAGCTGTCGGAAACCGACAAGCAGTTGGTATCCCGTGCTCGTAAGATCCAGCGCTTCCTGTCGCAGCCGTTCTTCGTGGCTGAAGTCTTCACCGGTGCCTCGGGTAAATACGTTTCCCTGAAAGACACCATTGCTGGCTTCAAAGGCATCCTCAACGGTGACTACGACCACCTGCCAGAACAAGCGTTCTACATGGTTGGCGGCATCGAAGAAGCGATCGAGAAAGCCAAGAAACTGTAATCCCGGCGCCCGGCAACGGGCGCTAATTTAGGTTGAGGCAATCAGATGGCTATGACAGTCCATTGCGATATCGTCAGTGCGGAAGGGGAAATCTTCTCCGGCCTGGTCGAGATGGTGATTGCGCACGGTGCACTGGGTGACCTGGGTATTGCCCTGGGCCACGCGCCGCTGATCACCAATCTCAAGCCGGGTCCGATCCGCTTGATCAAGCAGGGCGGGGAAGCCGAGGTGTTCTACATCTCCGGTGGATTCCTCGAGGTTCAGCCGAACATGGTCAAGGTTCTTGCCGACACCGTGCAACGTGCTGCCGACCTGGACGAAGCCTCCGCTCAGGAAGCCGTCAAGGCTGCCGAGAAGGCCCTGAATGAAAAAGGCGCGGACTTCGACTACGGTTCCGCTGCTGCACGTCTGGCCGAGGCCGCAGCCCAGCTGCGCACCGTCCAGCAGATCCGCAAGAAGTTCGGCGGTTAATCCGCTGCTTGTTGTGTGATTGATTAAAAAGGGTAGCCTCGGCTACCCTTTTTTCTTTTCCGATGTTCATCACCTGGTCGCAGCCGCTGACCACCCAGGATTGGTAGCCAGTCATGTCTCTCGAAATCGTTATCCTCGCTGCAGGTCAAGGCACTCGCATGCGTTCGGCGTTGCCGAAGGTTCTTCACCCCGTAGCCGGCAATTCGATGCTTGGACATGTTATCCACAGCGCCCGGCAATTGAATCCACAGCGCATTCACGTGGTGATTGGCCACGGCGCGGACCGGGTACGTGAACAACTGGCGGCCGACGACCTGAACTTCGTGTTGCAGGACAAGCAACTGGGGACCGGCCATGCGGTGGCCCAGGCCGTGCCTTTCATCACCGGCGACACGGTGCTGGTGCTCTACGGCGACGTCCCGCTGATCGAAGTGGAGACCCTGCAGCGCCTGCTGCGCCACGCCACGCCTGAGCAGGTGGCGCTGCTGACCGTCGAACTGGCGGACCCGACCGGTTATGGCCGCATCGTGCGCAACGATCAGGGCAAGGCCTGTGCGATCGTCGAGCAGAAGGACGCCAACGAGGCGCAGCGCGCCATCACCGAAGGCAACACCGGCATCCTCGCGCTGCCGGCCCGGCGTCTCGGTGACTGGATGAGTCGCCTGTCGAACAACAACGCCCAGGGCGAGTACTACCTGACCGACGTGATCGCCATGGCGGTCGGCGACGGCCTGGTGGTGGAAACCGAGCAACCCCATGACGCCATGGAAGTGCAGGGCGCCAACGACCGCAAGCAACTGGCCGAACTCGAGCGTCACTACCAGAAGCGCGCCGCGCTGCGCCTGATGGCCCAGGGCGTGACCCTGCGCGACCCGTCCCGCTTCGATGTGCGCGGTGAAGTCAGCGTGGGGCGCGATATCCTCATCGACATCAACGTGATCCTGGAAGGTCGCGTGGTGATCGAGGACGATGTGGTGATCGGTCCGAACTGCGTGATCAAGGACACCACGCTGCGCAAGGGCGTGACGGTCAAGGCCAACAGCCACCTCGACGGCGCGATCCTCGGCGAAGGCAGCGACGCCGGTCCTTTCGCCCGCCTGCGTCCCGGCAGCGTGCTGGGTGCCCGCGCCCATGTGGGTAACTTTGTCGAGCTGAAGAACGCGCACCTGGCCGACGATGCCAAGGCCGGCCACCTCGCCTACCTGGGCGATGCGCGGATCGGCGCGCGGACCAATATCGGCGCAGGCACCATCACCTGCAACTATGACGGGGCCAACAAGCACCAGACGGTGCTGGGCGAAGACGTCTTCATCGGTTCCAACAACTCCCTGGTGGCGCCTGTGGATATCTCCAACGGCGCCAGCACGGCGGCGGGTTCGACCATCAACCAGAACGTCGGTGAAGGGCAACTGGCCGTGGCCCGTGCGCGCCAGCGCAATATCGAAGGCTGGAAACGGCCGGTGAAGATCAAGAAGAGCTGAGTTATCCGTGGGAGCTGGCTTGCCAGCGATGGGGTGTCATGAGCGCTGCAAGCCTCAAAGGCCCTCTCGCCGGTAAGTTCTTGCATCTGTCACTTGACGAAGTTTCGATTTCAGGTTTTGATTGCGTTCGTTATCTTTCGAATCGAAACTTAGACTCCCATGTCGAAACGCAATACACCTCAACGTCGCCATAGCATCCTCGCCTTGCTCAATGAGCAGGGCGAAGTGAGCGTGGACGAGCTGGCCAGGCGCTTCGAAACTTCCGAAGTTACGGTTCGCAAGGATCTGGCCGCTCTCGAAAGCAATGGCTTGCTGCTGCGTCGTTACGGCGGCGCGATCAGCATGCCCCATGAACTGGTCAGCGATCTCGGCCACTCGGTGTCGAAGTACAAGCAGGCGATTGCCCGGGCCGCGGTCGGGCGCCTGCGTGAGCATGCACGGATCATCATCGACAGCGGCAGCACCACCGCCGCCATGATCCCGGAACTGGGCCTGCAACCCGGCCTGGTGGTGATGACCAATTCCCTGCACGTCGCCCGGGCCCTGAGCGAGCTGGAACACGAGCCCGTGCTGCTGATGACCGGTGGCACCTGGGACCCGCATTCCGAGTCGTTCCAGGGCCAGGTCGCCGAACAGGTGCTGCGTTCCTACGACTTCGACCAGCTGTTTATCGGTGCCGACGGCATCGACCTGGAGCGCGGTACCACCACCTTCAACGAATTGCTGGGTTTGAGCCGGGTCATGGCCCAGGTCGCCCGGGAAGTGGTGGTCATGGTCGAGGCCGACAAGATCGGTCGACGCATCCCCAACCTGGAACTGCCCTGGAGCAGCGTCCACACCCTTATTACCGATGAACGCTTGCCGCTTGAGGCACGCGAACAGATTCAGGCCCGCGGCATACATTTGATTTGCGCGGCTGTCAGCTAGGAGAAAAGAGCATGTGCGGAATTGTCGGTGCAGTTGCTGAACGTAATATCACGGCCATCCTGGTCGAAGGCCTGAAGCGTCTGGAATACCGCGGCTATGACAGCGCCGGTGTCGCCGTCTTCACCCATAACGGCACGCTGGAGCGCACCCGTCGCACCGGCAAGGTCAGCGAACTGGACCAGGCCCTCGCCGGTCAACCGCTGGCCGGTCGCCTGGGGATCGCCCACACCCGCTGGGCCACCCATGGCGCGCCGTGCGAGCGCAACGCCCACCCGCACTTCTCCGGCTCGGATATCGCCGTGGTGCACAACGGCATCATCGAGAACCACGAAGTCCTGCGCGAGCAACTCAAGGGCCTGGGTTATGTGTTTACCTCGGACACCGATACCGAAGTGATCGCCCACCTGCTCAACCACAAGCTCAAGGACCTCGGCGACCTGACCAAGGCGCTGAAGGCCACGGTCAAGGAACTGCACGGGGCCTATGGCCTGGCGGTGATCAACGCGCAGCAGCCCGACCGCCTGGTTGCGGCCCGCAGCGGCAGCCCGCTGGTGATCGGCCTCGGCCTGGGGGAAAACTTCCTCGCTTCCGACCAGTTGGCCCTGCGCCAGGTGACCGACCGCTTCATGTACCTGGAAGAGGGTGATATCGCCGAGATCCGCCGTGACAGCGTGCAGATCTGGGATGTCGACGGCCAGGCCGTCGAGCGCGAGGCCGTGCAGTACCGCGACGGTGCCGAGGCCGCCGACAAGGGCGCCTTCCGCCACTTCATGCTCAAGGAAATCCACGAGCAACCGTCGGTGGTGCAACGTACCCTGGAAGGGCGCCTGAGCCAGAACCAGGTACTGGTCCAGGCCTTCGGTCCCCAGGCCGCCGAGCTGTTCGCCAAGGTCCGCAATGTGCAGATCGTCGCCTGCGGCACCAGCTACCATGCCGGCATGGTCGCCCGTTACTGGCTCGAAGGCCTGGCGGGTATCCCGTGCCAGGTCGAAGTCGCCAGTGAGTTCCGCTACCGCAAGGTGGTGGTGCAACCGGACACCCTGTTCGTCTCCGTTTCCCAGTCCGGCGAAACCGCCGACACCCTGGCGGCCCTGCGCAATGCCAAGGAGCTGGGCTTCCTCGGCAGCCTGGCGATCTGCAACGTCAGTATCAGCTCGCTGGTGCGTGAATCGGACCTGACCCTGCTGACCCAGGCCGGCCGTGAAATCGGCGTGGCCTCGACCAAGGCCTTCACCACCCAACTGGTCGGCCTGCTGCTGCTGACCCTGGCCCTGGGCCAGGTACGCGGCACCCTGGCGCCGGCTGTCGAGGCGGAGCTGGTGGACGAACTGCGGCGCCTGCCGACCCGCCTGGGCGAGACCCTGGCGATGGACGCCAAGGTCGAGAAAATCGCCGAGCTGTTCGCCGACAAGCACCACACCCTGTTCCTCGGTCGTGGCGCGCAGTACCCGGTGGCGATGGAAGGCTCGCTCAAGCTCAAGGAAATTTCCTATATCCACGCCGAGGCCTATCCGGCAGGTGAGCTCAAGCACGGCCCGTTGGCTCTGGTCGACAACGACATGCCGATCGTCACCGTGGCGCCGAACAACGAGCTGTTGGAGAAGCTCAAATCCAACCTGCAGGAAGTCCGAGCCCGCGGTGGCGAGCTGATCGTCTTCGCTGACGAGAAGGCCGGGATGAGCAATGGCGAGGGCACCCACGTCATCACCATGCCGCATATCCACGACACCCTGGCGCCGATCCTCTACACCATCCCGCTGCAACTGCTGTCGTACTACGTGGCGGTGCTCAAGGGCACCGACGTCGACCAGCCGCGCAACCTGGCGAAGTCGGTCACCGTGGAGTAATCGGGATGGATCGGCTGGCTGCCATGGAAACCTTTGTCTACGTCGTGGAGACAGGTTCTTTTTCCGCGGCAGCCAGGCGCCTGGACGTCGGGCAGCCGGCTGTTTCGAAAACCATCGCCCAGCTGGAAGAGCGCCTGGGGGTTCGCCTGCTGACCCGCTCGACGCGCGGGTTATCCGCGACCGAGGCCGGCACGCTGTTTTTCGAGCGGGCAAGGAAGGTCATCGAGGAGGCCGGTGAAGCCGAGCTCGCCGCTCGCGGGGCGGGTGCCGGGCTGACCGGAACACTGCGCATCTCCACCACGGTGACGTTCTCCAGATTGCACATTCTTCCCCATCTGGGCGGCTTCCTGGAGATGCACCCCCTGCTGGACGTCGATGTGCTGCTGGATGACCGCTCGGTGAACCTTGTCGAAGAGGGGGTCGACGTCGCCTTGCGAATGGGCAACCTCAGCGATTCGGGTTTGACGGCGAGAAAGATCGCCCGCTGCCGACGGCTTGTGCTGGGAACGCCCGCCTATTTTGAACGGCGTGGTATACCCGAATCCCCCGCGGACCTGACAGATCATGAAGCGGTGATCTATTCGCTGGGCGGAGGAGGGGCGTCATGGCTGTTCAAAAAAGGCCAGGCCGAGCAGCTGGTCACTCTCAGCGGTCGTGTCCGGGTCAGCGCCGCCGAGGGCGTGCGGACCACCGTCTTGTCGAGCTACGGCCTTACGCTCTCTTCGGAATGGATGTTCGCGCCTGAGCTGGCCAGCGGCGAGGTGGTGCCGGTGCTCGAGGATTGGGAACTGCCCGAAATGGACCTTTGGGCCATCTTCCCGACCGGGCGCATGGCAAGCGCCAAGGCCCGGGCATTTATCGCTTATGTGGAGCAGTTGATGGGGAACGTTGCCGGAGTGCAATGAAGGCCAGGAGCTCTTCCTCAGCGACGGGTCCATGCCCCAACGCTTTCAGTCCACCAGGGAAACCCCGCACCCGCGGTAGTCCCTGTCTCCCACCTTGAGCAGCACGCTCGCCTCGAATTCCTGGCCGCTCATATCGTCGGTGCAGGTTTCCCTGTCGATCAGCACCTGGATCTCGGTGCCGTCGGCGGCATTGCCGAAGAACCCCTCGGGCGTCGCCTCGGTTTTCGCGATGTCGGTCTTCTGTTCGCCATAGTTCATCTGCAGATGCAGTTCCGGCGTTTCGCCACGGCCGATTTCCACCGACCAGCCCGGTTCATTGCCCACGGCGCGAAAGCTGATATTGCGTTTTCTGGCTTGGGCCCAGGGCGAGTCCGGATCGCTGAGCGCCTGATCTGACAGAGCGCTTTTCGGAACAACGTCCTTGGAGGCCGTTGACTGGTCGCATCCGGCAAGCGAAAACAGCAGTACAGCGCAGAGAAACTGGGTAGAAGTCATGAAGGCAATTTCTGTGCTGGAAAGCCCACGAGGTTAGCGCAGTCGTCTGGACAAGGCGGAAAACGAAGGTTTCAAAGTGTAAAAGTGCGCTCGTCATGGAATAAAAATCTGCAGCCGGATGTTCTGTTACATCAGGGTTGTGGCGCGCCCGACATGGACGGCCAATACTGTCCGATCACTTTATCGCTGCCTTTGGGCATTCGTTGTCTGATTCATGACCGCAGGGGGATTCAATGCCAGTTGTGACTATCGAGGGGCAATCGCTTCATTATCTGGACCAGGGCGCGGGCGAGGTGGTTGTCCTCGGCTCCAGCTATCTGTGGGACAGCGCCATGTGGGCACCGCAGATCGCCGTCCTGGCCCGGCACTACCGGGTGATCGTGCCGGAACTCTGGGGTCATGGGCAGTCCGGAGCGCTGCCGGAAAGTACCCGCAGCCTGGATGATCTCGCCAACCAGACCCTGGCATTGCTCGATCACCTGGATATCCAGCGTTTCAGCCTGGTCGGCCTGTCGGTCGGCGGCATGTGGGGCGCGCGCCTGGCGCTGGCCGCACCGCAGCGTATTCGCGGGCTGGTGCTGATGGATACCTACGCCGGTGCCGAACCGGAAGCCACCCGGCAGTATTATTTCTCGATGCTGAAGACGATCGAGGACGCCGGCAGTATCCCGCCACCGCTGCTCGACGCCATCGTGCCGATTTTCTTCAAGGCCGGTGTCGACCCCGAAGCCTCGTTCTACCAGACCTTCCGCAGTTCCCTGACGACCTATTCCAGCGAGCGCCTGCGCAACAGCATCGTGCCCCTGGGCCGCCTGATCTTTGGCCGGGACGATCGCCTGGCGGCGCTTGCAGCCCTGGATGCCGGGACCACGCTGGTGATGTGTGGCGAGCAGGACAAGCCGCGCCCACCGAGCGAAGCACGGGAAATGGCCGAGCTGATCGGGTGTCCGTATATCGGCATTCCCGAGGCCGGTCATATCTCCAGCATCGAGAACCCGGAGTTCGTCAACCAGGCACTGTTGGCTTTCCTGGCGAAACTGCCCGGGTAATCGGCCCGGCTTTTGGGTACGCTGATGGAACAGACAGAGCCGCCGATGCGGCTCTTTTCTTGACTGATTTGACCGAGGGCGTGCCGTGGACAGATTCCAGGAAATGCAGGCGTTTGTTGCCGTGGCCCAGGAGCAGGGGTTCTCGGCGGCGGCGCGGCGCCTGAACCTGTCGGCACCCAGCGTCACCCGGGCGGTGGCGGCACTGGAAAAACGCATCGGCGCGCAGTTGCTGATCCGCACCACGCGCAATGTGCACCTGACCGAGCCCGGCTTGCGCTACCTCGAGGATTGCCGGCGGATTCTCGGTGAAATGGAGGAGGCCGAGGCTTCGGCGGCAGCCAGCCATGCCCAGCCCAGCGGGCAACTGACGGTGACCGCACCGGTGTTGTTCGGCGAGTTGTACGTCACGCCGGTGATGGTGCGTTATCTCGATCAGTACCCGGCCGTCGACATCAACGCCTTGTTGGTCGACCGGGTGGTGCGCATCGTCGAGGACGGCATCGATGTGGCGATACGCATCGGCGAATTGCCGGACAGCGGTCATCACGCGGTGCGGGTAGGGCAGGTGCGCCGGGTGGTCTGTGCGTCCCCTGCCTACCTCGCCATGCATGGCCGGCCCGCCCATCCCGACGAACTGCGCCAGGCGCGGATCGTCATGACCTCGGCGGCGTCCCAAGTGCGCACCTGGCAGTTTGTCGATGGCGACAAGCCGCTGAGCATCCGCCTGGACCCGCGCCTGGCGGTGACCGCGAACCAGGCGGCGATTCGTGCGGCCTGCCTGGGGGCGGGATTGACCCGAGTGCTGTCCTACCAGGTGGCCGACAAGCTGGCCTGCGGCGAACTGGAGGTGGTGCTGGCCGCCTTCGAACTGCCGCCGCTGCCGATCCACGTGGTGTTTCAGGGCGGGCGCAAGGCCCCGGTCCGGGTGCGCAGTTTTGTCGACTTCGTGGTGGCGGCACTGCGCGAACATCCGGCGCTGAAAGGCTGAGCCACAGAGGCGGGATTTATTTCACCAGATGAAATACTGGATTGCCATTTATGGTGATTCTGTTGTTTTCATCGAAGGCGGAAGATAACTCCATTGGCGCGATCCATCCCGGTTCGTGCCGCTGCCCCACGGAGTCCGTCATGTCCCAGACCGCCATCAAGCTCTATAACTTCTCCCGTTCCGGCCACGCCCATCGTGCCGAATTGATGCTGTCCCTGCTTGGCCTTCCGGTCGAACTGATCCATGTGGACCTGCCCAGCGGCGCCCACAAGAAGCCCGAGTACCTGGCGCTGAACGCATTTGGTCAGGTCCCGGTGATCGACGACCAGGGCGTGGTCCTGGCCGACTCCAACGCGATCATCGTGTACCTGGCGCAGAAGTACGGCAACGGTCGCTGGATGCCGACCGATCCGGTGGGCGCTGCCCGCGTGCAACGCTGGTTGTCGGTGGCGGCGGGGCCGATCGCCTTCGGTCCGGCGCGGGCCCGGTTGATCACAGTGTTTGGTGCCGCCTTCGATGCCGAGGAAGCCATCAGCCGTTCCCATGCCCTGCTCAAGGTGATCGAACAGGAACTGAGCCATACGCCGTATCTGGCGGGCAGCGAGCCGACCGTTGCCGATGTCGCCAGCTACAGCTACATCGCCCACGCACCGGAAGGCAATGTCTCGCTGGCGGACTATCCGAATGTACGGGCCTGGCTGGCGCGTATCGAAGCCTTGCCAGGTTTTGTGCCGATGCCGCGGACCGTTGCCGGTTTGCAGACCGCCTGAGACGGATAAAGTCCCGGCTTATCCAGGCCGGGCCCCTTACAGTGGAGAAGTCGCGATGAACGAACCCGGCGTTTCACCCTGGCACGCAGGCGAACGGCAGATGCAGACGCAAGTCGGCGTGGCCGAACGGATGGCTGAGCTGGGCTCCAGGGTGGTCCGTGACTACATGCCGGACCAGCATCGCGACTTCTATCGCCAACTGCCTTTCATGTTGTTTGGTGCGGTGGATGAGGCAGGGCGCCCCTGGGCAAGCCTGTTCGAGGGTGATCCCGGCTTTGCCGTTTCCCCGGACCCCAGGCACCTGCAACTCGACAGCTTTGCGCAACCCCAGGACCCGGCGTACTCGGCGCTGCGAGCGGGCGCTGCCCTGGGTTTGCTGGGGATCGAATTGCACACACGGCGCCGCAACCGCCTCAATGGGCATATCCAGAGCCTGGGTGACCAAGGCCTGGAGATCGCCGTGGAGCAGAGCTTCGGCAACTGCCCACAATATATCCAGCTGCGTCAGTTCGAGCGGGTGCCGGTCGTCGATCCGGCTCTTCAGGTGGTTCACCGCTCCCAGACCCTGGACGCTGCGGCCACGGCAATGATCTGCAATGCCGACACCTTCTTTGTTGCCAGCTATGTGGATATCGACGGTAAACGCTCGGTGGATGTTTCCCATCGGGGCGGGCAGACCGGGTTTGTCCGGGTGGAAGGCGACCGCCTGACCATCCCCGATTTTGCCGGCAACCTGTTCTTCAACACCCTGGGTAACCTGCTGCTCAATCCCCGCGCCGGGCTGCTGTTTATCGACTTCAATACGGGTGATCTGTTGCAGCTCAGCGGGCGTACGGAAGTCATCCTTGAGGGACCGCAGGTGAAAGCCTTCCAGGGTGCCGAGCGGTTGTGGACGTTCCACGTGGAACATTGTGTGCGTCGTCCGGCTGCAACGACCCTGCGCTGGAAGTTCGAAGGCTTTTCACCCAACAGCCTGATGACCGGCAACTGGCCGCAAGCCGCCGCCCGTTTGCAGGCTGAAGCCCTGGGCAACAGTTGGCGGCCGTTGCAGATCAGCCGGATTGTCGAGGAAAGCGCGACCATTCGTTCGTTGTACCTGGAGCCGACCGATGGGGCGGGGATGCCGGTGTTTCTGGCCGGGCAGCATCTGCCTCTGCGATTCGACATCGACGGGCAAACCCACATCCGCACCTACAGTCTGTCCGGCGCACCTTCGGATTCGTTTCTGCGGATCAGCGTCAAGCGTGATGGCCGGGTGTCTTCGCATATCCATGACCAATTGCGAGTGGGGGACAGGATCGAAGCCCGCGCTCCCCAGGGGCACTTCACCGTAGAGGCTAATGAACGACGGCCACTGGTGCTGCTCGCGGCGGGCGTGGGCATCACACCATTGCTGTCGATGCTGCGCGAAGTGGTCTACCAGGGCAAACGCACGCGGCGCATGCGGCCCACCGTGCTGTTTCTCAGCGCCCGATCCCAGGCGGAATTGCCTTTCCGTGAGGAACTGGATGAACTGCGCGAGCGCGGCGGCGAATCGGTGCAGGTGCTGCGCCTGTTGAGCCAGCCTGAACCGCAGGCGGTGCTGGGCGAGGATTACGACCTGCCTGGACGCCTGAGTGTCGAAGTCATGCGTTCGTTGTTTCTGATCGAGGACTATGACGCGGTGGATTTCGTGCTCTGCGGGCCGGGCGGTTTTACCCAGGGGATGTACGATCAACTGCGCGGGATGGATATTCGCGATGATCATATCCACGCAGAAACCTTCGGCCCATCGACCTTGCGGCGGCAACTGGACCCGGGGCTCAGTCCGATCGAGCAGCCACCGGCAGCCACGGTCGCGGTACCGGTGATCTTCCATCAGTCGGCGAAGGAGGCGCGCTGGCAGCCGGAGGGCGGCAGCCTGCTGGAACTGGCGGAAAGCCGTGGGTTGCGTCCGGAATTCAGTTGCCGGGGCGGCTCATGCGGGACCTGCAGCACACGCCTGATCAGTGGACAGGTGCATTACCCCTATCCCCCGGCCGAATTACCGGGCGAGGGGCAGGTGCTGATCTGTTGTGCGATCCCGGCCAGTAGCGCGGAGCCGCTGGTGCTGGAGCTCTGAAGTCGCCCTTGGTGGTTTTTTGTGTGTGGTGGGTGCTTCTGTGGGAGCGGGCTTGGTCTGGGCGGCATTCCGACGAAGCTTTTAGCGGGCTCCAGGCCCTCTTCGTGGGCAAGCCCACTCCCGCAGAAGCATCTCCCAAAGAAGCCCGCTCCAACCGCTTATCGACGCAAAGCGGTATCGATCTGGCTCATGCGGCTGCGCAGGGTGAATACGCCGTCGCCCGACAGAATGGCGCCGCGGGCAAACAGCCGTCCGTTCTCCCAGTTCGAGAGCCCCAGCTCCGGTTTGTTCAGCGCGTATTGCCCGTCGACCCAGCGAGTAAAGCCATCACCGACAAACGGGGCATTGATGCTGTTGTAGAAGTAGTCGTGGGCCTGGCGGTCGGCGCTGATCAGCGACACCGTGAACTGCGGGCTGTAGCGATTGAACAGGCCGATGGCCTGGTCCAGGTCGTCGACGATCTTCAGGCTGACTTCCGGCGTCTCTTCCCATTCCCACTCGCGGCCAAGCTGGTCTTCGGCCAGGGACTCGGTCTGCGCTTCCTCCTGATACCCTTCGGCGCGCTGGATTCGGACGCGGGCCTTCAGCCACTGCTCGGGCAGGACACCTTCGTCACCGCTGACGATGTGTAGCTTGCAGCTCTGGCCACGGGCCACGCCGGCCTGGGTCAGCGCTTCAAGAAACAGCGGCACCAGTTCGGCCGCGCGCTGGCGGTGGATCACGCAGACATTGAGGGTGTTGCAGACCTTGCGGTCGAGGGAGTTGCGCACCACCTCGGCAAAACGCGCGGCATCGGCATCCTGATGCGCCACCAGCCAGGCACCGCCGGTGCCGTGCAGGCTGACCACGGTACCGGCCTGCTGGGCGATGCCACCGAGCTGTTTCACCGCATGGCCCGAGCCCCGCGCCACGGCCAGGGACAGGCGACGGTCGGCGAACATCGCCCAGCCCGCCGCGCGGTCGATGCTTTCCACCAGCGATACCGCGCCAGCCGGCAAGCCGGCCTCGCGCAGCGCCGGGTCCAGCGCATGCTTGACGATCGCCTGGGCCGTGCCGAGGGCATCGCTGCCGATGCGCAGCACGGCGGTATTGCCGGTACGCAAGACCCCGGCCGCATCGGCAAACACGTTCGGCCGACCTTCGAAGACAAACGCCACCACGCCCAGCGGCGCGACCACCTGCTCGACCTTCCAGCCGGCATGTTCCACGGACTCGCGGACCCGCCCACGAATCAGCGGTGCATCGCGCCAGGCTCGCAGTCCGGCGATCATGTCGCGGCGCATGGCTTCGCTGGCCAGCAAGCGGGTGGTGGAGCGCCCCAGCGATTTGGCGCGGGCCAGGTCGGCCTGGTTCGCCGCTTCGATCAGTGCCCAGGAGGCGGGCGCTTCCAGATGCCCGGCGAACAGATCGAAGAAGCGGCTGATGGCTTCGTCCGATACCTGCGCCAGGGCGGCGAACGCGCCTTGCGCGGTGTCGATGGCCCTGGCGGCGATCTGTTGCACCGCCTGCGGGATCAACAGCAGTTCACCGCTGCCCTGGTCGACCAGCAGGTGATCGCCCGGCTGGAAACGCGCGGCCAATTCCGGCGGCACCGGGGAAACCCGGTTACCCGCGTAGAGAATGGGAGTGCCGGCGATAAGACGATCGAGCGTGCTGGTCATGGTTCGCAAACTAGTCAGGAAAGGAAGGGCAAAATGTATAAGAAAAACGCCGTCGGCTCACCTGCTAACGGCGTTTCTTTTGCGCTCTGGTGCATCCTCGGTGGAGCCGTGCCGTGGGAGCTGGCTTGCTGGCGACGGCGGCCTATACGGCGGCGCACGGCACGAAGGCCTTATCGCCAGCAAGCCGGCTCCTACAGGGGCGGTCAGGCCTGCTGGATAAAGGCGAGGCGGGCGGCGAAACCGATCAGCAAGCCGCCGAACAGCCATTGTTGCAGGCGCTGGGCCCGAGGACTGTTATCCAGCCAGCGACCGATCCAGGCTCCCGCCAGGGCATAGCAGCTGTCGAACAGCAGGCCGACCAGCACCAGCGTCACGCCGAGCCCGAGAAACTGGGTGCCGACCGCCCCTGCCCGGGGGTCGATGAATTGCGGCAGCAGCACGGAACAGAACAGCAGCGCCTTGGGATTCAGCAGATTGGTCAGCAGCCCCTGGCGCAACGCCCCGCGCCAGCCCAGCCGGTTCGCTCGCTCGCCTTCGGTATCGGTGCCCAGCGCGGTCAGGGTTCCGGGACGCAGCATGCGTACGCCGATCCATAGCAGGTAGGCGGCCCCGGCCAGGCGCACCGTATCGAAAGTCCAGGGCGCGGTCTTGAACAGCGCCGCCAGGCCCAGTGCGGCCAGGCCGACATGGCAGGCGCGGGCCATGCCCAGGCCCAGCGCGGTGGTCAGGGCCAGGGTGCGTCCGTGGCGGGCGCCGGTTTGCAGCAGCAGGATCATGTCAGGGCCGGGAAGCAGATAGATCATCGCCAGCGCGAGCAGGTAGAGGAGCATCGTTGCCATTCTCCGAGGTCAGGGTAAAAGCCCGAGGGGAAACCAGGGAAAAGTCTATGCTGGAAGAGCGGGGCAGGTGCTTGCGTATTCGACCCGTTAAAGCCTTAGACTTGGCACTTCATGCCAATCATGACGACAGGGGTAGTCGGATATGCCAAAAATAAAACTCGATGCCTACGACCGCAAGATTCTCGCCGCACTGCAACGGGACGGTCGCCTGAGCAATGTCGAGCTGGCGGACCAGATCGGCCTGTCGGCATCACCGTGCCTGCGGCGGGTGCGCATGCTCGAAGAGGCGGGAGTGATCCGGGGCTACCAGGTGAACCTCGACCGCGATGAAGTCGGCCTGGGGTTGACGGTGTTTGTCGGGGTCAAGGTCGAGCGGCACCATGAAGCCGACGCCGAGGCCTTCCGCCTGGCGGTCACGGCCTTGCCGCAGGTGATCTCGGCATTCCTCGTGTCGGGCGAGTCGGACTTCCTGCTGCAGGTGGTGGTCCCCGACCTGCGCGCCTACGAGCGCTTTCTCACCGGTGAGTTGCTGAGGTTGCCGGGGGTACGGGATATCCGCAGCAACTTTGCGATCCAGGCGGTGAAGACGCCCGGACCGCTGCCGCTGGATCATCTGCCCGACTAGATCTGCGTCGCCAGCCCTTCCACATTCATCGCCGCCTGGCGCAACGCCTCGGAGCGCGTCGGGTGGGGGTGGCAGGTCAGGGCGATGTCCTCGGCGGAAGCCGAGAATTCCATGGCCACGCAGTATTCGCCGATCATTTCACTGACGCTCGGTCCTACGAGATGCACGCCGAGGACCTCGTCGGTCTGGGCATCGGCCAGGACCTTGGCGAAGCCTTCGGTCTCGTGGTTGATCTTGGCCCGGCTGTTGGCGCTGAAGGGAAACTTGCCGACCTTGTAGACACGACCTTCGGCCTTGAGTTGTTCCTCGGTCTTGCCGACGCTCGCCAGTTCCGGACGGGTGTAGATCACGCTGGGGATCAGCGCGTAATTGACCTCGCCGGCCTTGCCGACGATCTGTTCGATACAGGCCATGGCCTCGTCTTCGGCCTTGTGGGCGAGCATCGGGCCCGAGGTGACATCGCCGATCACCCAGATCCCGGTGGCCTCGGTACGGTGCCCGTGGTTGGCGAGCAGGCCGCGCGAGTCGGTGGCCAGGCCGACATTTTCCAGGCCGAGGCCGCGGGTGAAGGGGCGACGACCGATCGCCACCAGCACGTAGTCGGCCTCGATCAGCTCGGCTGTGCCGCCTGCCGCCGGTTCGAGCCGCAGTTGCACGGCATCGGCGGACGTCGTGGCGCTGGTCACCTTGGTCCCCAGCTTGAAGTCGATCCCCTGCTTGGCGAGGGCGCGTTGCAAGGTCTTGCCGGCTTCGGCGTCGACCCCGGGACAGATACGGTCGAGGTATTCGACCACCGTGACCTGGCTGCCCAGCCGTCGCCACACCGAGCCGAGCTCCAGGCCGATCACCCCGGCGCCGATGACCACCAGGCGCCGGGGCACTTGCGGCAACGACAGGGCGCCGGTCGAATCGAGAATGCGCTGGTTGTCGATCTCCACGCCGGGCAATGGCGTCGGTTCGGAACCGCTGGCGATGACGATGTCCTTGGCCTGCAGTGCCGTCTTCTGCCCGCTGGCGTCGGTCACTTCGACCTGGCCCGGTCCGGTGATGCGGCCCCAGCCCTTGATCCACTCGACCTTGTTCTTGCGGAACAGGTACTCGATGCCCTTCGTCAACCCGGCAACGCTGTCATCCTTCTGTTTCATCATCTGCGCCAGGTTGAGGCTTGGCGTCACCTCGATCCCGAGGTTGGCGAATTCGCCGCCGGTGGCCGCCTCATACAGCTCGGAAGCGTGCAGCAAGGCCTTGGACGGCATGCAGCCGACGTTCAGGCAAGTGCCGCCGAGGGTTTCCCGACCCTCGATGCAGGCGGCCTTCAGGCCCAGCTGGCCGGCACGAATGGCCGCGTTGTAACCGCCTGGTCCACCGCCGATGATGATCACGTCGTAGCTGCTCATGGCTGTTCTCCTGCAAGTCCTGGGGCGAAGGGAGTAAAATATTATCAGTATAATATGAGCGTATTGAACAGGGCCGGTCAAGCGGCCAGGCAGTCACCCTGGTGGCAGGTTCAATGTCTGTCCATCAAGGTGAACAAGGAGCCTGGCTTGCCGGGAACACGGCGGTGCGGTGTCCCGACAAGCCCCGCTCCTTCAGGTCCACCAGTAACGTACCAGATGGAAAAAGATCGGCGCGGCGAAGCACACCGAGTCGAGCCGGTCGAGCATGCCGCCATGGCCTTCGATCATGTGGCCCCAGTCCTTGACCCCGCGGTCGCGCTTGATCGCCGACATGACAATGCCGCCGGCAAAGCCCAGCAGGTTGATCAGCAACGCGATCAGCACCGCCTGCCAGGGGTTGAACGGGGTGATCCAGAACAGCGCGCCGCCGATCAGCGAGGCCAGGGCGATGCCGCCGACAAAGCCCTCGACGGTTTTCGAGGGCGACAGGTTGGGGGCGATCTTGCGTTTGCCGAACAGCTTGCCGCAGACGTACTGGAGCACGTCCGACAGTTGCACCACGATCACCAGGTAGGCGATCAGCAGCAGGTTGCGGCCCTCGTAGCCGGCAATGTCCAGGGTCAGCAGCGCTGGCACGAACGATACGCAGAACACCGCGATCATCAGGCCCCACTGCACCTTCGAGGCCCGCTCCAGGAAGTGCGTGCTGTCGCCGCCCAGCGAGGCGAGGATCGGCAGCAGCAGGAACACGTAGACCGGGATGAAGATCGAGAACAGCCCGTACCAGTCGGAATAGATCAGCAGGTACTGCAGCGGCAGGGCCAGGTAGAACGCCGCCACCAGTGCCGGGTAGTCGCTGCGGCGAGTCGGCGTCAGGGTCAGGAACTCGCGCAGGGCGTAGAACGACACCGCATAGAACAGCAGGATCACCGCGCCGGTGCCGAGCCAGAAGGCCACGCCGATCACCAGCACCATCACCCACCAGGCGTTGATCCGGGCGTTGAGGTTGTCGATCACCGCGTTCGGCGTACCGCGGGTCCGCCACTGCAGAACGAAGCCGATCAGCGAAGCCAGGACCAGGATCATGCCGATCCCGGCGAACAACATCAGGGTCTGCCTATCCATTTCAGTGTTGCTCCGGTGCCAGGGCCAGCAGCGCATCGCGGCTGCGTTGCAGGAAGTGTTCTTTGCTTTCGTCTTCTTCGAGCCGCAGCGGCGCACCGAAGCTGGTGGTGCATAACAGCGGCAGGGGCAATACCCGGCCCTTGGGCATGACCCGATTGAGGTTGGCGATCCATACAGGGATCAGTTGCGCCTGTGGATAAGTTCGCGCCAGGTGGAAGATCCCGCTCTTGAACGGCAGCAGGCCGTCTTCCTGGTTGCGCGTGCCCTCGGGAAAGATGATCAGAGAATGGCCTTGTTCCAGCGCGTCGAGCATCGGTTGCAGCGGGTTATCCCCAGGCTCCTTGCGCTCGCGGTCGATCAGCACGCCGTTGAACACCCGCCGGATGATGTAGCGGCGCAACGCGCTCCTGTTCCAGTAGTCGGCGCCGGCGACCGGCCGCGTCAGCTTGCGCAGCGCCGGCGGCAACGAGGCCCAGAGCAGCACGAAGTCGCCGTGGCTGCTGTGGTTGGCGAAGTAGATCCGCTGCACCGGATCGGGCCCGGAACCTATCCACAGGCTACGGGCGCCAGTGACGAGGCGGGCGCCGGAAGTGATCAGGGTGGCAACCACGGGTTCGAACATGACGATTCCTTATCTGGCGAAGGGCAGCCAGGGGCTGGCCAGAATGACGATCAGTGGCAGGGAAATTTGCACTATCAGCAGCAGTGCCTGGCGCTTGAGCAGACCCAGCGCTCCACGGCTGCGCTCGGCCCAGGGCCGTGCGGGCGTGTGCCGTGGTTGCAGGCCGAGGTCGTGCAGCGCCTGGTCCAGCGCCTCGGTCCGGTCGCCCAGGCCGCTGGGTTCCCCGGCCATCAGCTGGAACAGGTCGGCATCGAAGGCGACACGCAAGGCCCAGTATTTTTGCAGCAGGCCGGTCAGCACCAGCCAGGCGCTGAGCAGCAGGCACCAGGAGCTGAGGGTGCCGATCAGCAGCGGCGCCAGTCCCGACAGCACGCCGAGGACCGTCAGCCCTGTGGATAACTGATCCAGCGAGCGGCCGCGGCGCAGCAGGCTGGCGACCACTTGCAGCGGCATGTCAGCGGACATCGGCGACCCCCAGGCTGCCGGGCGCCGGCTCGGGCGCCAGGTGGATCATGGCTTCCAGCGCCTGGCGATGTTGCGGATGCAGGACCACGCCGGGACGCGCCGCGCGGATCAGCGCCAGGGCGCCATCGATCTCTGCCGCCCGGCCGCTGTGCAGCAGCCAGGCCGCCAGCGCCGTGGCACTGCGTGAATAGCCCAGGGCGCAGCAGACCAGCAGCGGCCCGTGCTGGCGCAACGCTTCGATACTCAGCGCGGCTTGCCGGCATTGCTCGGCGGACGGGGCGATCAGGTCCAGTACCGGGATGCTCTGGTAGGCCCGGTCTTGCGCGGCCAGCGGCAGCTCCGCGCACAGGTCGACAATGGCCCTGAACGGACCGGCCCGCAGCTCGCGGCGGCTCGGCAGGCGGCCCAGCCAGAGGTTATCCACAACCTGGTCGGGTTGTGGATGGGATCTTGTCCACAGCCGCGAGTTGATCCAGGCGCCGGCCCGGTACGGAGCGAACAACCAGCGGGCGGCGGGACTCAGGCTGCCGTCGGCGCGCTTCTGGAAGCCCTGGGCACCGAGCAGCGCGTAGTTGAGCGCCACCAGCCCGAGGGCCAGCGCCGGCCACAGCAGCCACAACGCGACACCGGCGAAGCCGAAGGCGGCGATAGCCAGCAGCACCGCTCCCAGGCCATAGCGCACGGCCAGGCTGAAGCGTTTGCCGTCACGGGCCAGCCGCGCCACGGCCAGGGGGCTGGAACGATCGTCCGGCCATAGCCAGACGCACAACCAGCCGGCCAGGGCGCCGGTGGGCACATCGATAAAGTGGTGTTGATAAGTGGTCAGCACCGACACGCCGATCAGGGCGAACCAGCCATGCACCAGCCAGCGCCCGGCCCCGGCGAAATGCCGGCGGTACATGACCCACAGGATCACCAGCAGCGCGATATGCAGCGACGGCGCCTGGTTGAAGGGTTTGTCGAAGCCCGCCAGTACCGCGAACAGCCAGCCGAACACGCCGTCCAGCGGCGGCCGGGCGAAGGTGAAGGTCAGCGGCCAGAGCAGGAAGCAGGAGACGGCGATGACCTGGGCCGTGAGCAGGCGCAGGGCGTGCCGGTCGAGTTCGCGCTTGCTCGTGGGCAGCAGCAGCGACAGGCCGTACAGCAGGTCGATGGACCAGTAGGGCACGATGGTCCAGGCCCAGAACGGCATGTGGCTTTCCCAGTCGAACACATAGCTGCCGACATCGCTGCGCTGGCTGGTGTACCAGGTGGCAAAGCCGTAGCTGGCGAAGAACAACGGCGCCAGCAGGAGCAGCCAGAGCACGGCCCGCTTCAGCAGGCCGGCTTCGCGCGCGGTGGCGCCCATCATTGCACCCGTTGTGCCAGGGATACGCTGAAGATCCCCCATTCATCGACCCGCTGGGTGATCTTGCGGAACCCGGCGGCTTCCACCAACTGGTCCATTTCCGCCTGGCTGCGCCGGCGCATGACCCAGGCCTGGCCCTGGCGGTGACTGGTCAGCGCCCGGGCGATCAGTTCCAGCTGCGGGTGCCACGGCTGCCCGGTGTAGACCAGGTAGGCACCCGGCTCGCAGGCCTCGGCCAGCCCGGCCAGGGAATTGCCGACCATGCCGTTGTCGGCGAACAACTCGTACAGGCCGGACACCACCGCCAGGCTCGGCTTGGGGTCCAGCGCGGCCAGGTCGGCGCGGTCAAAGGCGTCGCCCTTGACGAAGCGGGCGATATTTTCCAGACCCTTTTCGACGATCAGCGCGCTGCCGTCACGCACGTTGATATCGCTGTAGTCGCGCAGCAGGATCGATTCCGGCAGCGGCTCGACCCCTTGCAGGGCTTCGAGGATATAGCGCCCGTGGCCGGCGGCGATATCGACGATGCGCACTTCGCGACCCTGCTCGCGCAGCTGGGCCATGGCCAGGCGCAACAGTTCCTCGACATGCAGCTTGCGCTGGCGGATACCGCGCCAGCCGATCGAATTCAGGTAGTTCCGGTCGATCATCCGGCCCAGGGCGGTATGCCCGGTGGGGGTGTTGCGGTAGACGTAGTCCAGGGTACTGCCGGAGTCGAAACCGGTGTCGAAGCCGAGCTTGACCCCGGCCGACAGCTTGCTGCCCAGGCCCATGCTGGCGCGGGTCAGGCGCCAGTAGAGATCGCGTGGCGAGTTGTGCGGCAGGGGCGCGGCCAGGGCCTCGGATTCGGCGCAGGTATCGCCGATGCGGTCGGCGTCGAGCAGGGCCGGGCGATTGACCGGCGAAAGGAAGTTCTGCTCGATGAAGCGCCTGGCCCGGCTGACGGCCAGGTGGCGGTCGCGCTCGCCGAGGGTGTCGTGGAAGAACCCCGGCAGTATGTGCAGTTCCTTTTTCAGGCTGCCCAGGCGCTGGAAGAATTGCTCCTGGGGTTTGCGGTGGACGACGAAGTCGGCGCCGGAGATCAGCAACTGGGTCGGCACCTGGATCGCATTGGCATCGGCGACCACCCGGTCGGCGGCCTCGTAGAGTCCGAGCAGGACATTCACCGAAATGGCTTTGGTGATCAGCGGATCGCTGTCATAGGAGGCAACGCGTTCCGGGTCATGGCTGAGGAACTTGGCCTTGACGTAGCTGTTGACGAAAAAGTTGCCGCGAAAGCGCCGCATCAGGGCCAGGCCCGGGCGGGCGAAAGGCACGTAGAGCTTGACCTTGAAGGCCGGCGAGGCCAGCACCAGGGCACGGATCCTCGGCGCGTAGTCGTGCACCCAGGTGGCGACGATCACCGCGCCGACGCTCTGGGCGACCACGGCGATATTTTCCTCGGCGATATTGAACGTGGCGCCGAGGTGATCGCAGAAGGTCTGTACGTCTCGCGCGCTGGTGGCGAAGCTCGGGCTGTCGCCCCGTGCGCCCGGCGACTGGCCGTGGCCACGGGCGTCCCAGGCGAAGAAATCGAACTCCGGCAGGTTCAGTTCATCCACCAGGTGGGCGATGCGCCCGGAGTGCTCATGGCCCCGGTGGAACAGCAGGATCGCCTTGCGCGGCTCGCCGGCGACGGGCGCGCTGGCCGGCCAGTGACGATAAAACAGTTCGACGCCATCGTGGGTACTGAAGGTCAGGGCTTGCTCGTCGCGCATTGCAATATCCTTGTGCTGTGTCGCAGATCAGGGGGGAGAGCCTGGGGGGCAGGTTTGCAGGGTTATTCTTGAGTCGCGGTCATGGCGTCGGCGGCGTGGCGACCTCTTTCAGGCCCTGGCGTACCCGGTTGATCAGGGTGACCAGCAACAGCGCCGCCATCAGCAGGAACAAGCCGTTTATCCACAGGGCATTGATCAGGCCGAAGGCCACGGCGGTGGCGATAACGCCGAGGACGAAGGCGCGATCGCTCTTGCCCATGGGGCCGTCATAGCGCCGCGAGGCGCCGACCAGTGGACCCATCACCCCGGCGTACTCGCTGAACAGCGCCAGCAGGGTCACCAGCAGCACCGCCAGCAGGCTGACTTCGGGCAACAAGGCAAACGGCAGGATCAACGCGCTGTCGGCGATGATGTCGCACAGCTCGTTCAGGTAGGCCCCCAGCTGCGATTGCTGGCCGAACTCCCGGGCCAGCATGCCGTCGATGGCGTTCAGGGCCATGCGCAGGATCATCCACAGCGGGATGATCGCGAACACCCAGGGATGGACGGCGAAGGTCGCCACCACGGCACCCACCAGCAGGGAAATCAGCGCGGCGCTCAGGGTGACCTGGTTGGCGCTGGTGCCATTGTCGAAGAGGCGCTGGACGATGGGCCGCAACAGGTTCTGGAAGCGCGGCTTGAGCTGGTAGATCGAAGGCATGGAAGCGACGGTCCTTGTCTGGGAGGGAAGCGGGTCCGGGGGATTTGCGCAAGCAGGCACGCCTGCTTTTTGGGCAACTGAATTATTGCCACAAATGACAGGGGCTGGCATCAGCTTCCGGATAAAAATGCGTGCGGTTGGACATATTCGGGAAACAAACTTCGGGCAGTCCGCGCAGAACGCGCAGACCGGACCCTGAATCCAGCTGTCAGGCCTCTGGATTCATGGGCGGGAAGATCAAATTGATAGCTTATTGCTACTACCGATCAAGGCAGGATCTTCAAGGTAGGTGGTATACGGATAATGCGAGTCGGCGTGGAAATCGATGCGCTGGCCTCGAACCGTAATCAGGCTGGCCTCGACGGTTATGCACAGTGTCTGTCCGCTCTTGAAGGTCAGGCGATGAACTTTTTCATCATCTTCCTGGCGAATCTCGTGGCTGATCAGGTCCAGCAGGTTGTTCAGTGCCAGGCGTGCCCCGGGTTGATTGATGGTCAGGCAATTCATTTTGCTGGAATGCCCCACAGGCCGGGTAGGCCGTTGGAAATAACGATAGTGACTCAGATCTCGACTCATGGCGGCTCCGTCGCTCGGGGTACATGCCGGGTGTTGGCGATATTATTGGTCACCGGCATGCACAGGGGTATCAAGTGTGTTGGCCGTTTGGCCTATAGTTATGGGTTATCGAATTTCATCTGTTCGATTACATGAATACTGCAACGGATAACAGCCATTTTTTTCGCTCTGTTATCAGTTTGCAGGCTTTATCTTCAACCTTTTCAGGGACTTTGTGTTTAATGGGAAATCTGCGGAAAAGGTGTCATATAAATATTCAAGTGGCAGGATGGTAGTCACTGGTGATTCGTCAATCAAGCGGCGTAGTTGTTGAATTTTGTTACATTGGTAATGTCTTATCGTGTGGCTATTTATCTGGATATGTCGGTTTGTAGGAACTGTTTTAAGACCATGTAAGAGCAAGCAGGTTAGTTCTGAAGTTTTATAACAGAAAAATAAAAACGGACTTTTTCCGGAGTCTGTCGTTCGGGTTATTGTCCATTCGTCGTGGGCGATACCGGGTGTGCAGGGCCGACATCCTTCGTGTAATAAGCCCATGGGTTCTGGCGGCAGGCCGGAACGCCGTCGGGATTTGTCGGTGATGTGAATAAAAAGTGTTCTGTGAACAGAAAATTCACTCTTTCTGTTATATCGTAACCAAATGCTTCAAGGTGCCCGGTGACGCTGCCTCTCATGGCGGCTCGATGTGCGTGCCGGTGTACCGGTGATTTTGACGATGGATGACCTCGGTGGTTGCATCGGGTCTGGAGTGGACATGCGAGTGGATCTTGAAGCGCCGGGGGCCGATCTGGAAGGTCTGCCGCGCTTCCAACGGGCGGGCTTCCACGCCCGCCGGCTGCGACACCTGGGCATCGGCCTGGCCGTGCTCGCGCTCAGCGGCCTGGTGCTGGGGTTCTTTGTCGGGCTCTTTGCGCCAGCTTCGATCTGGCCGACCCTGCTGAGCAATAACGCCGCCGCGCTGCTGGTGGTGGTCGCGGCGTTGCAGTCGGCCGCCGGCGTGGCGCGTTGGCGCGAGCAGGCGAGGGCTCCCGTCACGGTCGCGGGCGATGAGTTGGTGTCGCCAGCGCTTGAGGCGGTGGGAATCTACGAGCGCCTGGTCGAGCGCTTCAACGGTGCCTGGCGCAATGCCCTGGCGCAGATCGGCCCCGACACGCTGTGGCTGGCCGGGTGGTCGCTGCTGGCGCTGTTGAGCGTCGAGCAGAGCTGGAACCTGGCGCTGGTCGGGGCGAGCCTGGGATTGAGCGCTTCCGTCGCGGCGGCGCTGGGCCTGTCGCTGGGATTCGCCCTGCTGGTGCTGGAGCGTCAGCTCGCCCAGGCCCACGTTGCCGAATGGCCGGAGGCGCAAGCCCTGGCCCAGGTGATCAGGGTCGCGATCACGGTGCTGGTGCTCAGTGCCCTGTGCCTGTTGTTCACGGGGCCGGAAACCCTGTGGCCGGCGCGCCTGGCCACGCTGATCGGCCTGTTGCCGGCCCTGGTGGCGGCGGAGTTGCTGCTGCGGGCGCTGCTGTCGCTGTTCAGCCCCCGCCGTGAACGCCTCGAGCCACGGCTGATCGCCACCAGCTTTGTCGCCGGCCTGCTGCGCTGGCCGCCGCAGCCGTTGATGGCATTGCAACATGAACTGCACAACCGCTTCGGCATCGACCTGCGCCAGATCTGGGCCTTCAGCTATATGCGCCGGGCGTTTGCCCCGGTGCTGGCGGTGGTCCTCGCGGTGGGTTGGCTGTTGAGCGGGATCAGCGAAGTGCCGCTCCAGGGCCGTGGCATCTACGAGCGTTTCGGCAAGCCCGTGGAAGTCTTCGGCCCCGGATTGCACATCGGCCTGCCCTGGCCGCTGGGCCGCGTGCTGGCGGTGGAAAACGGCGTGGTCCATGAGCTGGCGACCAGCGTCGACGCTGCCGCCCCCGCCGAGCTCGAACCGGCCGAAGGCCTGCCGCCGGCCAGCGCCAACCGCCTGTGGGATGCCAGCCATGTGAACGAAAAATCCCAGGTGATCGCCAGCAGCAGCGGCGACAAGCAGGGCTTCCAGATCGTCAACATGGACGTGCGGTTTGTCTACCGTATCGGCCTGAGCGACCAGGCGGCCCTGGCGGCCACCTATAACAGCGCCGATGTGCCGACACTGATCCGCAGCACCGCCAGCCGGGTGCTGGTGCATGACTTCGCTTCCCGCACCCTCGATGGCCTGCTGGGCGAACAGCGCAGTGCCCTGGCCGACGATATCGGCCGCGCGGTGCAGGCCGACCTGCGGCAACTCGACAGCGGTGTGGAGATCCTCGCCACGGTGGTCGAGGCGATTCACCCGCCGGCCGGCGCGGCCAATGCCTATCACGCGGTGCAGGCCGCGCAGATCAGCGCCCAGGCGCTGATCTCCCGCGAGCGCGGCGCTGCCAGCGAACAGGCCAACCAGGCGCAACTGCAGGCCAGCATCGTGCGCGACCAGGCCCGGGCCACGGCGCACGAAGTGCAGGCCGGCGCCCGGGCGGCCGACCTGCGTTTCAGCGCCGAACAGAAAGCCTATGCCCAGGCCGGCCGGGCCTTCGTGCTGGAGCAGTACCTGGCGCAACTGAGCCAGGGGCTGGGCAAGGCCAGGCTGCTGATCCTCGATCATCGCCTGGGGGGCAACAGCGCGCCCACCATCGATCTGCGTTCATTCACGCCGCCGGCCGATCCCGCGCCGCCGCGTAAAGCCGTTCAGCAAGGAGTCACCCCTTGAGCCTGTCTCATTCACACGATCATCACGATCACGCGGGCCACGATCACGCCGGTCATGGTCATCATCACGGCCACCACCATCATCACCATGGCGCGGGCGAGAGTGGCGGGCCTTTTCCGTGGCGACGCATGGGCTGGGCACTGCTGCTGATCCTGTTCGCGGTCGCGGCGGCGAGCCTGGTCCAGGTGCGCTCCGGCGAGGCCACGGTGATCACCCGTTTCGGCAACCCGTCGCGGGTCCTGCTGGAGCCGGGCCTCGGCTGGCGCTGGCCGGCACCGTTCGAAGCGGCGATCCCGGTCGACCTGCGCCTGCGGACCACCTCCAGCGGCCTGCAGGATGTCGGCACCCGTGACGGCCTGCGCATCATCATCCAGGCCTATGTCGCGTGGCAGGTCCAGGGCGACCCGCAGAACGTCGAGCGCTTCATGCGGGCGGTGCAGAACCAGCCGGACGAAGCGGCGCGGCAGATTCGTACCTTCGTCGGCTCGGCGCTGGAAACCACCGCGGCCAGCTTCGACCTGTCGAGCCTGGTCAACACCGACGCCGGCCAGGTGCGCATCGCCGATTTCGAAGCACAACTGCGCCAGCAGATCGACCAGCAACTGCTCTCGACCTATGGCGTGCGGGTCCTGCAGGTCGGCGTCGAGCGCCTGACCCTGCCGTCGGTCACGCTCTCGGCCACCGTCGACCGGATGCGTGCCGAACGGGAAACCATCGCCACCGAACGCACGGCGATCGGCAAGCGCGAAGCCGCGCAGATCCGCTCCGCCGCCGAACGCGACGCGCGTATCCTGCAGGCCGATGCCACGGTCAAGGCGGCGGATATCGAGGCGCAGTCGCGGGTCGAGGCGGCGCAGATCTACGGTCGCGCCTACGCCGGCTCGCCGCAGCTGTACAACCTGCTGCGCTCGCTGGATACCCTCGGCACCATCGTCACCCCTGGCACCAAGCTGATCCTGCGCACCGACGCGGCGCCGTTCCGGGTGCTGGTGGACGGTCCTCCCGGCACCGATGGCAAGAACGGATCGCAGCCATGAGCGAGCGGCCTGAACAGGAAGCGGGCCTGAGCAGCCCGTGGATCCAGGCCGGGCGCCTGGCGTTTCTCGGCTTGTATGCGGTGACGGTGCTGGCGGCGCTGGCCTGGGCCTTCTCCAATGTCCGGCAGATCGATCCACAGGACCGCGCGGTGGTCCTGCGCCTCGGTGCGCTGGAGCGGATCCAGAATGCCGGGCTGCTGCTGGCCTGGCCGCGACCGTTCGAGCAGGTGGTGATTTTGCCGGCGGCGGACCGGGTGATCGAGCGGCGGGTCGAAGGCCTGTTGCGCTCCGACGCGGCCCTCCAGGCCGATCGCCAGGCGACCCTGGCGACGCCGGTCAACGACGCGCTGGCCGGCTCCGGGTACCTGCTGACCGGCGATGCCGGGGTGGTGCAGCTCGATGTGCGGGTGTTCTACAAGGTCACCGACCCCTACGCTTTCGTCCTCCAGGCCGGGCATGTACTGCCGGCCCTCGACCGCATCGTCACCCGCAGCGCCGTGGCGCTGACGGCGGCGCGCGACCTGGACACCATTCTCGTGGCCCGTCCGGAACTGATCGGCAGCGACAGCCAGGCCGCCGAACGCCGCGAGCGCCTGCGCGGCGACCTGTTGCAGGGCGTCAACCGGCGGCTGGCCGAACTGGCGGCCACGGGGCAGGGGATCGGTGTCGAAGTGGCGCGGGTCGACGTCCAGTCGAGCCTGCCGGGCCCGGCGGTGAATGCCTTCAACGCGGTGCTGACCGCCAGCCAGCAGGCCGACAAGGCGGTCGCCAATGCCCATAACGAAGCCGCCAAGCTCAGCCAGTCGGCCACCCAGGACGCCGATCGCCTGGTGCGGGTCGCCGAGGCCCAGGCCAGTGAGCGCCTGGCCAAGGCCCAGGCCGATACGGCGACGGTGGTGAGCCTGGCCAGGGCGCAACAGGATGGCAGCGATCCGGGCATGCTGCTGCGCCTGTACCGCGAGCGCCTGCCGAAGATTCTCGGTCAGGCCGGGTCGGTGACCACGGTCGATCCACGGGATGATTCCCGCCTGATCATTCAGGGAGCTGAACAATGAGTAGCCACGTTGCGACCCCCGCGCCAAGCCTGTTGAGCAGCGCCGAACAACGCAGCGCGGCGCGCCAGTTGGTGCTGGCGATGCTTGCCCTCGGCCTGCTCGGCCTGGGCCTGGTGTGGCGCTGGCTGGCGCCCGGACAGGTCGGTGTCAGCCAGTTGCTGTTGGGCTTCGCCTCGGTCCTGGTGGCCGTGCCGGTGATGCGCTCGGCCTGGTACAGCCTGCGTTACCCGAGCCTGCACGGGATCACCGACCAGTTGATCGCCCTGGCGATGCTCGGTGCCTGGGCCACCGGCGACCTGCTGACCGCCGCCTTGCTGCCGATCATCATGATCTTCGGTCATGTGCTCGAAGAACGCAGTGTCATCGGCTCCCAGGAGGCCATCGGCGCCCTGGGCCGCCTGACCCGCAGCCACGCCCGCCGGGTGCGGGCCGATGGCAGCGTGGAGGAAGTGGACAACGCCACGCTCAAGGCCGGCGACCAGGTGGAAGTGCGCGCCGGCGACCGGGTGCCGGCCGATGGCGTGGTGCTGTCGGGTCAGGCGAGTCTCGACACTGCGCCGATCACCGGCGAATCGGTGCCGCTGGAGGCCAGCCCCGGGGTCCAGGTATTCGGGGGGGCGATCAACCTCGACGGGCTGCTGCGGATCGAAGTGACCCGCACCGGCCACGAGTCGACCCTGGGCAAGGTGATCGCGCTGATGCAGAGCGCCGAGCGCTCGAAGCCGCCGATCACCCGGCTGCTGGAACGTTATGCCGGCAGCTATATGGTGCTGGTGCTGATGATCGCCGCGGTCACCTGGTTTATCACCAACGATGCCCAGGCGATGCTCGCGGTGCTGGTGGCGGCCTGTCCCTGCGCGCTGGTGCTGTCGGCCCCGGCGACGGCGATTGCCGGGATCGCCGTGGCGGCACGGCACGGGATCCTGATTCGCAGTTCGGCGTTTCTCGAAGAGCTGGCGGACCTGACCTCGCTGGTGGTGGACAAGACCGGTACGCTGACCTACGGCACCCTGCGCCTGCAGTCCCTGCAGACCGAGGTTGTCGATCAGGCGCCATTGCTGAGCCTGGCGGCGAGCCTCGGTTCTGCCAGCAGCCATCCGGTCAGCCGGGCGCTGGCCGGGTTGGTGGCGCCGACGCAGTGGATCGAACTGAGTGAAGTCCATGAACGCCAGGGCCTCGGTGTGGTGGCGAGTACGGCCCACGGGCAGGCGGCGCTGGGTCGGCCCGAGCTGTTCAAGCAGTTGGCGATCGCCACGCCGGCGGTGCCCGAGCACGACGGGCCAATTGCCGGGCTGGCGCTCGACGGCGAGTTTCTCGCCTGGCTGTTGCTGGCCGACAGCGTCAAGCCCGAGGCGCGGCAGGCACTGGCCGAGTTGCGCGAACTGGGCCTGGGTCGACAACTGCTGCTGACCGGCGACCGCCAGAGTGTGGCGGACAGCCTGGCGCGGGAAGTCGGGATCAGCGATATCGAGGCCCAGGCCTTGCCCGAGGACAAGCTCACCCGCGTGCTCGGCGAGATCGGCAGCGGTTTCCGGCCGATGGTGGTGGGGGACGGCATCAACGACTCTTTGGCGCTCAAGGCCGGGGTCGTCGGCGTGGCGATGGGGGCCGGCGGGGCGGATATCGCCCTGGCCTCGGCCGATGTCGTGCTGATCGGCAGCGACCTGCGCCGGCTGGGGACCTGTGTCCGGCTGAGTCGCCAGTGCCGGCGGACCTTGCAGGTCAACGTGGTGATCGGTCTCGGCTGGACCCTGGCGATTGTCGCGGCGGCGGCCTTCGGCTGGCTGGGGGCGGCAGGGGCGATGATCGCGGCGCTGCTGCACAACCTCAGTACCTTGCTGGTGCTGGGCAACGCCGGGCGCCTGCTGCGGTTCCAGGAGCCGCTGCTCAAATTGCCCGAATGACCTCGATCTTGTAGATGGGGCTTGCCGCCGAAGCTTCTGGCGCTCCCGAGGACGCCTTCGGGGGCAAGCCCCCTCCCACAGGGTTTACTGTTTTCCGAGGGTACACAAAGGGCTTTGATCGTTCCCACGCTCTGCGTGGGAATGCAGCCTGTGACGCTCCGCGTCACCCCCCAAAAGCAGGACTCAGGGTTTCTCTCGAAAATATTTGTCGCGCGCTGTAACAGCCGAAAGCGACCGCTCTCTAGTGCTATGTCGAGACTGAACATTCCGTTCGGACCGACACCCCTAGCGATCATTTCGAGGAAACAAAACATGAACATCAAAACTGCTGCTGCCGGTGCTGCTCTCGCTCTCGCTGCTGCCACCATGTTTGCGGGCGTTGTTACCCAGGCGTCGGCTGCCGATGCTCAGGTTCACTGCTATGGCGTCAACGCCTGCAAGGGCCAGAACGACTGCAAGACCAAGGATCACGCTTGCAAAGGCCAGGGCTCCTGCAAAGGCCAGGGCTTCAAGGCAATGAGCAAGTCGGCCTGCGACGCGGCTGGCGGTAAAGTCGGCGAATAATCGGCGACCGAGTGCTCCCGCAGCGGCCGGCCCCCCCACGCCGCTGCGGACACTTCGCGAGGAGTCCTGCATGTCCGCTTCCCGTCCTTTCCTGGGTTATGGCCTGGGTTTGCGCAGTCACTACCACCAGGAGATTCTCGAGCAGTCGCCCGCCGTGGACTGGTTCGAGATCGTTTCCGAGAATTACCTCGTCCAGGGCGGCAAGGCGCTGTATTACCTGGACGCCATCGCCGAGCGTTATCCGCTGGTGATGCATGGCGTGTCGCTGTCCATCGGCGGCCCCCATGAACTCGATGCGCAGTACCTCAAGAACCTCAAGCAGCTGGCCGACCGGGTAAAGCCCGCGTGGATTTCCGACCATCTGTGCTGGAGCCGTGGCAACGCCCATCAACTGCACGACCTGTTGCCGCTGCCTTACACCGAAGAAAGCCTGTACTACGTCGCCGGCCGTGTGCGCCAGGTGCAGGACGTGCTGCAACAGCCGCTGGTGCTGGAGAATGTCTCCAGCTACGTGCGCGCCGCTTCCGACGAGTTCTGCGAATGGGAATTCCTCGAGGCCCTGAGCCGTCTCAGCGATTGCGAGCTGCTGCTCGACGTCAACAATGTCTATGTCAGCGGGCGAAACCACGGTTTCGATCCCTGGACCTTCATTCAAAGCCTGCCGGCGCGCAAGATCCGCCAGTTGCACCTGGCCGGGCATGCCGACTATGGCGACTACGTGATCGATACCCATGACCATCCGGTCTGCGATCCGGTATGGGAGCTCTACCAGCGCACCCTGGAATACCTCGGGCCGGTGGCGACCCTGCTGGAGCGCGACGATCACTTTCCGCCGCTGCAAGAGCTGGTGACGGAACTGGACAAGGCCCGCGAGCTGGGCACCGCCGCGCTGGCGCGGAGACCGCTATGCGCCTGAACGATTGGCAACTGGCCTTTGAACGCTACCTGCTGGGCGAAGCGTCCGAGGCCGAGGCGGCCCTGAGTGGCAGCCTGATCGGCGGTCCGACGCTGGATGTCGAGACTGGCCTGGCGATCTACCACAATGCCTACCGCTCGCGGTTGCAGGAAACCCTGCTCAGCGATTTTCCGACGGTCTGGAACTGGCTGGGCGACGATGAGTTCGATGCGCTGACCCACGCCTACCTGCGTCAATGTCCCTCGTCCAGCTACAGCCTGCGCTGGCTGGGCGCGGGGTTCGAGGCCTTTGTCCAGCGTCACCTGATAGCGGAGCAAAGTGCGCCGCTGGCCGACCTGATACGCCTGGAATGGGCCTTCACCCTGGCCTTCGATGCCTTGCCCGGCGACCCCATGACCCTGGAGCGCATGGCGAGCTTGCCGCCCGAGGACTGGCCGGGGCTGCAACTGGAACTGGTGCCCAGCGTCCGTTGGCTCGAATGCGCGTTCAACAGCCTGGCGATGTGGCGGGCGGTGAAGGCCGAAACCGATTTTCCGGCCAGCGAGCCGCTGGATTCGCCACAGACCTGCCTGGTCTGGCGCGCCGGCCTGGTCTGTCATTACCGCAGCCTGGAGCCCGCCGAAGCCCTGGCCCTGGGCGGCATGGCCCGCGATGGCTGGAGTTTCGCGCAGCTATGCGGCGAACTGGCGCAGAGTCTGGGCGAAGGTGCGCCCTTGCAGGCCGTGACCTGGCTCAAACAATGGGTGAACGACGGCCTGGTGCAGCGGCGAACATCATAGTTCGGGACTATTATCTCGATAGGCTGACAGTTTCCGTGGATGCGCTACCCTTTAATCAGACGTCTGAAACAAGGGGGGATCACTCATGCTCGCGCAACTTCCACCGGCCTTACAGAATCTTCAGCTTCCGCTACGCCTGAGACTCTGGGACGGCCATGAATTCAATCTGGGGCCGGAACCCAGTGTCACCATCATCGTCAAGGACCCGCAGCTGGTTGCGCAATTCACGCACCCCACGCTGGACCTGCTGGGCAGCGCGTTCGTCGAGGGCAAGCTGGAGCTCGAAGGCTCGGTCAGCGAAGTGGTGCGGGTCTGTGACGAGTTGAGCCAGGCGTTGCTGGAGGATGAAGGGGACAGCCTTCCGGTGCGCCAGGCCCACGACAAGGAAACCGACGCGGCTTCCATTTCCTATCACTACGACCTGTCCAACGCGTTCTACCAGCTCTGGCTGGATCGCGAGATGGTCTATTCCTGCGCCTACTTCGAAACCGAGGACGCCACCCTCGAGGAAGCCCAGCAGGCCAAGTTCCGTCACCTGTGCCGCAAGCTGCGCCTGCAACCGGGCGAATACCTGCTGGATGTCGGCTGTGGCTGGGGCGGCCTGGCGCGTTTCGCGGCCCGTGAGTTCGGGGTCAAGGTGTTCGGCATCACCCTGAGCAAGGAGCAACTGGCCCTGGCGAAGGAGCGGGTGATCGCCGAAGGCCTGCAGGACAAGGTCGACCTGCAACTGCTCGATTACCGCGACCTACCGCAGGACGGGCGTTTCGACAAGGTGGTCAGTGTCGGCATGTTCGAACATGTCGGCCACGCCAACCTCAAGCAGTACAGCGATATCCTCTTCGGCGCGGTGCGCGAGGGCGGCCTGGTGATGAACCATGGCATTACCGCCAAGCACACCGACGGGCGTCCGGTCGGGCGCGGGGCCGGGGACTTCATCGATCGTTATGTGTTCCCCAATGGCGAACTGCCGCACCTGTCGATGATTTCGGCGTTTATCAGCGAGGCCGGCCTGGAAGTGGTCGATGTCGAAAGCCTGCGGTTGCACTACGCCAAGACCCTGAACTTCTGGAGCCAGCGCCTGGAAAACAACCTGGAGGCCGCCGCCCGGCAGGTTCCGGAAAAGGCCCTGCGAATCTGGCGGCTGTACCTGGCCGGTTGCGCCTACGCCTTCGAGAAAGGCTGGATCAACCTGCACCAGATCCTCGCGGTAAAACCCTTCGCCGATGGCAGCCATGACCTGCCCTGGACCCGCGAGGACCTGTACCGCTGACCGGGTGGCCTGTTCTGTCGGTCAACCCCGGCGCCACAAGCCACTAGAGGATCGGCGAGATCAACCGGGCGACCCGCATGCCGAGCTGTTGCAGGCGGTGGGTTTCCCGGCTGTCTTCGCGGGTCACCTCCCGGGCCAGGTCGAAGTCCTTCAAGAGCATGTTTTCCACCTCGCTGGCGAAGGCTTCGTCGACCGTCAGCAGCATCAATTCGAAATTCAGCCGGAACGAGCGGTTGTCCAGGTTGGCGCTGCCGATGGCGCTGATTTCGTTGTCCACCAGCACCACCTTCTGGTGCAGGAACCCCGGGCCATAGCGGAACACCCGGACCCCGGCGCGCACCGCTTCGAAGGCATAGAGGCTGGAGGCGGCGTAGACGATCCGGTGATCCGGCCGCGAGGGTAGCAGCAGGCGGACGTCGACGCCGCGCAGCACCGCCAGGCGCAGGGCGGCGAACACGGCTTCGTCGGGGATGAAGTAGGGGCTGGTGATCCAGACCCGCTCCCGGGCGGCGTGGATCGCCTCGACGAAGAACAGCGAGCAGGTTTCGAAGGGATCGGCCGGCCCGCTGGCGAGCAGTTGGCAGAGCACGCCGTCATCCGGATAGGCATCCGGCAGGATCAGCGGCGGCAACTGTCGCGAAGCCCAGAACCAGTCCTCGGCGAACGACTCCTGCAGGCAGGCCACCACCGGGCCGCTGACCTGCACATGGGTATCGCGCCAGGGTGACAGCGGCGGCCTGGAGCCGAGGTATTCATCACCGACGTTATGTCCGCCGACAAAGCCGGTCAGGCCATCGACCACCACCACCTTGCGGTGATTGCGGAAATTCACTTGGAACCGGTTGAGCCAGCCGCTGCGGGTGGCAAAGGCCTTCACCCGCACACCGCCCTCGCGCAGGACGTCAGCGTAGCCGTGGGGCAGGGCATGGCTGCCGATGCCGTCATACAGCAGGTAGACCTCGACGCCTTCGGCGGCCTTTTCCAGCAGCAGGCTTTGCAGGCGACGCCCGAGCTTGTCGTCGTGGACGATGAAAAACTGCACCAGCACGGCATGTCGGGCCTGGCCGATGGCCTGGAAAATCGCCTCGAAGGTGGCTTCGCCATTGATCAGCAGGCGGACCTGGTTATTCGCCAGGCACGGCATGCGACCGAGCTTGGGCATTGCCCGCAGCGCGGCATAGGCCTGGGAGTTGCGGGCGGTGAGCGCTTCCTCGACCCAGGGGCGCCAGTTCAGGTCGGCGATGGCCTTGCGCATTTCCACGTTGGCCTGGCGCCGGGCCTTGATATAGGCGTCGAAGGTGCTACGGCCGAAGACCAGGTAGGGAATCAGCGTCAGATAGGGAATGAAGATCAGCGACAGGGCCCAGGCAATCGAGCCCTGTGCGGTGCGCACGGTCAGCACGGCGTGGATTGCCGCGATGGTCCCGAGTGAATGAATCAGTGCGATCAGATAGCCGAAAACATGGGGGCCAAAATAATCCATAAGCTCCAGGTCCTGATTTCCCAATGCCTAACAGACCATGTTCCATCACGATTGTCGCTATTTAATTCATCACGCAACCCAAGCATCATTCTGACGTCTAAGCAGGACAATTCTCTAGGAGCAATACGATGAACCTTCGTCTGCCGGGTCTGGCCATCGCCTGTGCCTTCGTGATTCCCGTCGCCCAGGCGCAAGTGCTGCAGCCCGGTTTGTGGGAGCTGACCTCAAGCAATGTGCAGGTCGAAAACCAGTCGCTGGATGTCGGCATGCTGCTCGGCGTGCTCAAGCAGAACACCACGCCGGAGCAGCGGGCGGCCCTGGAAAAGCAGGGCATCAATCTGGGCGGGCAGGGTGTCCGGATGTGCCTGACCCCACAGCAGGTGGCTTCCGACTCGATTCCGCTGACCGATCCGCAGTCCGGCTGCAGCCAGCAGATTACCGAGCGCAACGGCCCGAACTGGAAGTTCAGGTTCAGCTGTCCGAAGGCCCAGGGGGCGGGCACGGCGCACTTTGTCAGTGATCGCGAGTTCACCACCCAGGTCAGCGGCACCTTCAATGCCACGGGTGTCCAGCAGAACGGCAGCATGGACACCAAGGCCGTCTGGCTGGGGCAGGATTGCGGCGTGGTCAAGCCCCGTTCCTGATCGCCTTGCAGGCAGCAACGGGCCTTGTGGGAGGGGGCTTGCCCCCGAAGAGGGCCTTGAGGGCACTAAAAGCTTCGGGGGCGAGCCCCCTCCCACAGAAGTCCGGTGACAAGGTCACGAAGCCAGGAGTTGCAACGCCGCCTCGACGCCCATCGTCCCCAGGTCTTCGCCCTGCCGGCTGCGCACGCTGACCTGCTGCGCGGCCTTTTCCTTCTCACCCACCACCAGCAGGTACGGCACCTTCTGCAGGCTGTGCTCGCGGATCTTGTAGCCGACCTTCTCGTTGCGCAGGTCGGCGACGACGCGGACACCACGGCGCTTCAGCTCCTCGGCGACCTCCCGGGCATAGTCGGCCTGGCCCTCGCTGATATTCAGCACCACCGCCTGGCGGGGTGCCAGCCATAGCGGCAGGGCACCGCTGTAGTGCTCGATCAGGATCCCGATAAACCGTTCCAGCGAGCCGAACAGTGCCCGATGCAACATCACCGGTCGCTGGCGCTCGCCGTTTTCGCCGATGTAGCCGATGTCGAAACGCTCCGGCAGGTTGAGGTCCACCTGCAAGGTCCCGCACTGCCAGTCGCGGCCGATGGCATCGCGCAACACGAATTCCAGCTTCGGCCCATAGAAGGCGCCTTCGCCGGGATTGAGCCGGTACTCGATCCCCATCCGTCCCAGGGCGCCGATCAGCGCACCTTCCAGCTGGTCCCAGGTCTCGTCGCTGCCGATGCGATTGAGCGGGCGGGTCGACAGCTTCACCACGACATCCTCGAAGCCGAACTCGCGATAGATATCGAACACCAGGGCAATCGCCGTTTCGCATTCGGCCTGCATCTGCGCCGGGGTGCAGAAGATATGCGCGTCGTCCTGGGTGAAGTGGCGTACCCGCAGCAGCCCGTGCAAGGCCCCGGACGGTTCGTAGCGATGCACCTTGCCGAACTCGGCGATCCGCAACGGCAGGTCGCGGTAGCTCTTCAGGCCGTGGCCGAAGATCGACACCGCGCCGGGGCAGTTCATCGGCTTGAGGGCGAATACCCGCTCATCCTCGGTCGTGGTGGTGAACATGTGATCGCGGTAGTTCTGCCAGTGCCCGGAGGTTTCCCACAGGCCACGGTCCATGACATCCGGGGTATTCACTTCGACATAGCCGGCCTGTTCCTGGCGTTGGCGCATATAGCCGATCAGTTGCTGGAACAGGGTCCAGCCCTTGGCATGCCAGAACACCGAGCCCGGCGCGCAGTCGTCGAAGTGGAACAGGTCCAGTTGTGCGCCGAGCTTGCGGTGGTCGCGCTTGCCGGCCTCTTCCAGGCGGGTGAGGTAGGCCTTGAGGTCCGCAGGCCGGGCCCAGCAGGTGCCGTAGATCCGCTGCAGCGGTGCATTGTTCGCATCGCCGCGCCAGTAGGCGCCGGCCACCTTGGTCAGCTTGAACGCCTGGAGGATGCCGGTCGAAGGTACGTGGGGGCCACGGCACAGGTCCTCGAAATCGCCCTGGCGGTACAGCGACAGCGTTTCCCCTTCCGGTATCGCCCGGATCAGCTCGGCCTTGTAGTGCTCGCCCAGGGCTTCGAAGTACTCGATGGCTTCGGCGCGCGGCAAGGTGCGTCGGCGTATCGAATGATTGGTCGCGGCCAGGGCCTGCATCCGCGCTTCGATCAGTTCCAGGTCTTTGGGGGTGAAGGGCCGTTCGTAGGCGAAGTCATAGAAAAAGCCGTCTTCGATCACCGGGCCGATGGTCACCTGGGCCGAGGGATACAGTTGCTTGACCGCCATCGCCAGCAGGTGCGCGCAGGAGTGCCGGAGGATTTCCAGGCCTTCGTCGTCCCGTCCGGTGACGATACTCACGCGCGCATCCCGCTCGATCAGGGTGGCGCAATCCACCAGGTTGCCGTCGACCCGGCCGGCCACCGCCGCCTTGGCCAGGCCGAGGCCGATGCTGGCGGCCACTTCGAAGACCGAGAGCGGCTGGTCGTACTCGCGCTGCGAGCCGTCGGGGAGGGTGATGCGGATCATCGAGGGGTGTCCTTGGTCGATCAGGCGATAAAGGTGGATCAGCGAAGAAACTGCAGGGGCTGGCCCTGGCAGTTGTCATGGATCTGTCCGGCATGCCAGGCGATCTGCCCGGACACCACCGTGGTGCCGACGTGATGGCGAAAGCTGCGTTCGACAAACGGGGTCCAGCCGCACTGGTAGAGAATCGGTTCGTTACTGACCGCGCGGTTCACCGGCTGACGGTTCATCAGCACCAGGTCGGCCCAGTAGCCTTCGCGCAGGTAGCCGCGCTCGGGAATGGCGAACAGGTCGGCAACCCGGTGGCTGGTCTTTGCCACCAGGGTGGTCAGCGGCAGGACCTTGGCCGCCACCAGCTCCATCAGCGCCGGCAGCGCGTGCTGGACCAGCGGCAAGCCGGAAGGTGCTTCGCTGTAGGGCCGCTGTTTTTCTTCCCAGGTGTGCGGTGCGTGATCGCTGCCGATCACATCCAGGCGGTTGCTCAGCAGCGCTTCGCGCAAGGCGTCGCGATCCGACTGGTGCTTGATCGCCGGATTGCATTTGATCAGGTTGCCCAGGCGCGGGTAGTCGCGGTCATCGAACAGCAGGTGATGCAGGCAGACCTCGGCGGTGATGCGTTTTTCGCTCAGCGGCTTGTTTTCGAACAGTGCCAGTTCGCGCTCGCTGGTCAGGTGCAGGACATGCAGGCGGGTGCCATGTCGCCTGGCCAGCTCGACCGCCAGCGACGAGGAGCGATAACAGGCCTCGGCGTTGCGGATCAGCGGATGGGCGCCGGGCGGGATCATGTCGCCGAACAGTTCGCGCAGATTGTCCATGCGCTGGTCGATGGTCGGCGTGTGTTCGCAATGCGCCAGCAGGATGGTCGGGACCTCGGCGAACAGCCGTTCGAGCACCCGTGGGTCGTCCACCAGCATATTGCCCGTCGAGGCGCCCATGAACACCTTGACCCCGGCCACCTGCCGCGGATCGAGGGCCGCCACGGTGTCGAGGTTGTCGTTGCTGACACCGAAATGAAAACCGTAGTTGGCCACCGAGTTGATCGCCGCCCGCCGCTTCTTGTCGGCCAGGGCGTCGAGGGTCAGGGTCGCCGGCCGGGTGTTGGGCATGTCCATGTAGCTGGTGATGCCGCCGGCCACTGCCGCCCGGGACTCGGTATGGAGGCTGCCCTTGTGCGGCGCGCCGGGATCGCGGAAGTGCACCTGGTCGTCGATCATTCCCGGCAGCAGCCAGTCGCCGGCCGCGTCGATTTCCCGGTCGGCGCTGGCATTGCTGATCTGTGGGGCAATATGTTCGATGCGGCCGTTGAGCACCCGGACATCGGCGTCGAACTCACGGCCCTCGTTCACCACGCGGGCATTGCGGATCAGCAGGCTGCTCATGTTCAGAACTCGTTTTGCAGGGCCTTGTAGCCCCGGACCAGATCGACGTTGGTGCGCGCCACATCCTCGGAAAACTCCGAGGCACTGACACTCACCGGAGGGAACTGCGACAGGTCGGTGCTTGGCCCGATGCGGGTAGTGGAGGGCACATAGAAACCAGGGGGCAGGTCGCGACCGTCGACCACCGAGTTGTGCCGCACCACACTGCCGTCACCCACCGCGCAGTTGAACAGCACGCTGTTGAAACCGATGAAGACCCGGTTGCCGACCGTGCAGGGGCCGTGGACGATCGAACGGTGGGCGATGGAGGTGAACTCGCCGATGGTCACCGCCGCGCCGGACTTGGAGTGGATCACCACGCCGTCCTGGATATTCGAGTTGGCGCCGATGACGATGGGGTCCATCTCGCCGCGTTCATTCACTTCGTCGGCGCGGATCACCGCGTAGGGGCCGACAAAGACGTTCTCGCCGATCACCACCTTGCCGCAGATGATCGCGGTCTTGTCCACATAGGCGGACTCGGCGATGACCGGCAGGTCGCCGGAAGGGTTCTTGCGAATCATGCAGAGGTCTCCTCGGGGGCGCTGATGACTTCCACCGCGCCACCACGAATCGCGTTGTAGAAACAGTTGGGGCGCCCGGTATGGCAGGCCGGGCCCTGTTGCTCGACCAACAGCAGGATGGCGTCGCCGTCGCAATCGAGGCGGGCCTCCACCAGGCGCTGGCGATGTCCCGAGCTTTCGCCCTTGCGCCACAGCCGCTGGCGCGAGCGCGACCAGTAGCAGACCTGGCGTTGCTCGAGGGTTTCGGCCAGGGCCTGGCGATTCATCCAGGCGAGCATCAGCACTTCGCCGCTGTCGTGTTGCTGGGCGATGGCGGCGATCAGGCCGTCATCGTTCCACGGCAGTGCCTCGAGCACTGCCGCGAGGGGCCAGCGGCTGCCCGTCGCCGCGCTCTCCAGATCGAGCATCGACAGGGGCGGCCGCGCGGTCATTTGCTCAGCGCCGCGTGCAGGGTGTTCATGTTGTATTCGAACAATCCGGTAAAGGTGCTCGCCGGGCCTTCGGCCGCGAGGGCATCGGAGTACAGGGTGCCGCCGATCTGCGCGCCGCTCTCGTCAGCGATCTGCTTGAGCAGGCGGGCGTCCTTGATGTTCTCCATGAACACGGCCTTGACCTTGTCCTTGCGGATCTGCGTGATCAGCGTGGCGACTTCGGCGGCGGAGGGTTCACGCTCGGTGGACAGGCCCTGGGGAGCGAGGAACTGGATACCGTAGGCCTGGCCCAGGTAACCGAAGGCGTCATGGGAGGTGACGATGCGACGGTTGCCGGCAGGCAGGTTGCCGAGCTTGACCTTGGCTTCGGCCAGCAGACGATAGATCTGCTTCAGGTAGGCTTGGCTGTTGCGGGTGTAGTCGTCCTTGTTCGCCGGGTCGACCTGGATCAGCGCCTTGGTGATGTTGTTCACGTACAGCTCGGCGTTCGCCAGGTTGTGCCAGGCGTGCGGATCGGGAATGGTCTCGCCGTCCTCTTCCATGGTGTGGGAAATCACGCCCTTGCTGGCGGTGACCACGGTGGCCTTGGTTTCGGTGCTGGTCACCAGGCGGTCGAGCCAGGGTTCGAAGCCCAGGCCGTTCTTGACGATCAGCTTGGCCTTGAGCAGCGCCTTGGCGTCATCCGGGGTCGGCTCGTAGGTGTGGGCGTCCGCATCCGGGCCGACCATGCCGGTGACCTCGATATGATCGCCGCCGATCTGTTGGGTGATATCTCGCAGGATACTGAAGCTGGCGACCACGGGAAGCTTGTCCGCCGCCTGGGCGCTGGACAGGTTCAATGACAAGGCCAGCATGGAGCTGAACAACACGAGTAAAGCGCGCATCGGGTGACACCTCATTGGGATGTAGGCAAGGGCGGTCGGCGCAGCAGACCGTGCACCGGACCGAAAACCACGGACAGCAGGTAAAAGCCGCCTGCCACCAGCACGATGGCCGGGCCGCTGGGCAGCGAGTAGTAGAACGACAGCAATAATCCGAGGGTGACCGAGACACAGCCGATCAGCGCCGCGATCGCCATCAGCACCGGCAGGCGCCGACTCCAGAAACGCGAGGCGATGGCCGGCAGCATCATCAGGCCGACCACCATCAGCGCACCGATGGCCTGGAAGCCGATCACCAGGTTGAGTACCACCAGGGTCAGGAACACCCCGTGGGCCAACGGGCCGAGGCGGCTGACGGTCTGCAGGAACAGCGGGTCAAGGGTGTCCAGCAGCAGCGGTCGGTAGATCGCCGCCAGCAGCACCAGGCTGATGCTGCAGACCCAGAGCATGCCGGTCAGGGTCGGTCCATCCACCGCCAGCGCCGAGCCGAACAGCAGGTGCAGCAGGTCCAGGCGCTTGCCGGCGATGCCGAGGATCAGCACGCCGCTGGCCAGGGAGATCGGATAGATCGCCGCGAGGCTGGCGTCTTCGCGCAGGCCGGTGCGGCGGGTGATCCAGGCCGACAGGCCGGCCATGCCCATGCCCGCGCCGAGGCCGCCGAGGGTCAGGGCCGGCAGGCTCAGCCCGGCGATCCAGAAACCCAGGGCGGCACCCGGCAGGATGCCGTGGGCCACCGCGTCGCCGATCAGGCTCATGCGCCGCAGGATCAGGAACACCCCCAGCGGCGCGGTACTGCAGGCCAGCACCAGGCCACCGAGCAACGCCCGGCGCATGAAGACGAAATCCTGGAACGGCTGCCAGAGATGGTGGGCAAACATCAGCATCAGGCCACCCGCGTGATCGGCTGTTGCACGATCAGTTCGGTGCTCGGGGCCAGCACGCAGCCGCTGCTCTTGATTCGCAAGGCGTCGGGGATGTGGTGACGCACGGAGGCCAGGTCATGGCAGACCACCACCAGGGTGCGACCCGCCGCGTGCCAGGCATGGATATGTTTCCACAGCAGGGCATTGCCATCCTCGTCGAGCGCGGCATGGGGTTCGTCGAGCAGCAGGATCGGCGCTTCGGCCAGGCTCAGGCGGGCGAGCAGGGCGCGTTGCAATTCGCCACCGGACAAGGCCATCAACGGACGGTGCTCCAGGCCGCTCAGGCACCAGTCTTCCAGCACCGCCTCCAGGCGTTCGCTACGTTGCTGCGGCGTCAGCTTGATGCCCCAGAAGCCGGCCGCTACCAGCTCTTGCAGGCTGATGGGAAATTGCCGGTCGAGGTGCTGTTGCTGCGGCAGGAAAGACAGGTTGCCACGCCGTGGAACATCGAGGATGACCTTGCCCGCCAAGGGTTTTTGCAGCCCGGCGATCACCTTCAGCAGGCTGCTTTTGCCGGTGCCGTTGGCGCCGATCACGCCCGTCAGGCTACCGGCGGCCAGTTCGAAATCCACCGCGGGCGTGAGGGGTTGGCCCGGTGCGCCCCAGCGCAGGCCTTGGCAGCGGATCATGACTGCCTCCAGTTCCAGCGGCTTTCGGCCACCGCGTCATGGGCGTGCAGGCTTTCGGCATGCACCACCCGCAATTGGAAACCCTGTACCGCTTCCGAGCGCTTGAGCGCCAGGTTGAGACGGCGTGCGGCGTCTTCGCAGAACATCAGGTTCTGGCCGTTGGCGAGGGCAAAGGCCTGCTCGTCCGCGCGTTTCACGGCGGTCTGCACGGCGGTGCCGAGGGCGGCCTCGACGTCGTCGATCAGGTCCTCGAAGGGAAACCGATACGTTTTTTCATCAAGATGAATTTGCAGGTGTGCAATGCTGCGCTGGCTATGCGGTGTAGCGACGATGCCCTGGGTACCGCCGAGCCAGCTGAGGATATCGCTGTGCTCCAGAGGCTTGTTGGCGAAGTCGTTGGCGAATTGTTGCTGGATCAGTTGTCGGGCGAGGGCTGCCGAGCAGGGGCAGGTCGAGGAATAAGCCACGTCAATTTTTAGTTCCACGTGGAACATTCCGTTTTTCAGTTCGGCTAACACACTGACTGGATAGGTTTTCCAGCCGGCCAGCGGACTGACCAACGCTGGGCGCTTGAGCAACAGGTCGGTATGAATGCGCAGGTAGGCGTTGTGGGACAAGCCGTCGTGGCTGTCGAGGAACTGCTGCAGCACCTCACGGATCAGCGCGGGCGTCAGCTCTTGCTGTTCCAGGCGCTCCAGGGCCAGGTACAGGCGCGACATGTGGATGCCACGCGCTTCGCCGTCGTCGAGACTGACGCCGGCGTCGGCTTTCGCATTGAGACGGTGGCCGCCAATTGCGACCGGTAGAGCAATGCCGCACATGCCCACCCACTCAAGGGGCAAGGCTTGCCGGGATGACTGCGCGGCGATATCCGGCAGCGTCAACGCATTCATGAGCAGGTCCATCGTCGGAAATAAAATGACATGTTATATTATAACTATTCGGTCGACGATGCCTTTTTTGCTGGGGCTTTCACACAGCGATATCGAGTACGGACGCTCCCTTAATTTTTGGTTATCGGTTCATGCATAGACGTCAGCTGCTCAATTTCCTGTTGGCCGGTGCGGCCTTCATACCCCTGGGCCTGTCCGCGGCACAGATCCAGAATGCGCGCCTGTGGCGTACCGGCGACAAGCTGCGCCTGGTGCTCGATCTCAGCGGCCCGGTGCAATACAAGACGTTTTCCCTGACCTCGCCCGAGCGGCTGATCATCGACCTGAGCGGGGCGAAGCTGACCGGCGATTTCAGCCAGCTGGCCTTGAAGAACACGGTGATCCGTTCGATCCGCTCCGGGCATTTCGGCCAGGGGGACACCCGGATCGTCCTCGACCTGGCGACGCCGATCCAGCTCAACAGCTTCCTGCTGCCGCCCCAGGACGGCCAGGGCCATCGGCTGGTGCTCGACCTGACCAGCAATGGCACCGCCGGCGTGGCGCCGCAGACCCTGGCGGCGGCCGCGGCTCCCCAGGTACGGCAGGAAACCGCGCCCGGCAAGCCGCATCCCAAGCGCGCCATCATGGTGGTGGTCGATCCGGGACATGGCGGCAAGGACCCGGGGGCCCTGGGTTCGAAGGGCCAGCGCGAGAAAGATGTGGTGCTGTCCATCGCCCAACTGCTGGCCAAGCGCCTGAAGCGCGAGAAGGGCTTCGATGTGCGCCTGGTGCGCAACGACGACTTCTTCGTGCCGCTGCGCAAGCGCGTGGAGTTTTCCCGCAAGAACAACGCCGACATGTTTATCTCGGTGCATGCCGACGCCGCGCCACGCATCACCGCATCGGGTGCCTCGGTGTATTGCCTGTCCGAAGGCGGCGCGACCTCGACCACCGCGCGGTTCATGGCCCAGCGCGAAAACGGCGCCGACCTGATCGGGGCCCAGAGTCTGCTCAACCTCAAGGACAAGGACCCGATGCTGGCCGGGGTGATCCTCGACATGTCGATGAACGCCACCATTGCCGCCAGCCTGCAACTGGGTCACACCGTTCTCGGCAGCCTGGAAGGCATCACCACCCTGCACCAGAAACGCGTGGAGCAGGCCGGCTTCGCGGTGCTGAAGTCGCCGGACGTGCCGTCGATCCTGGTGGAGACCGGCTTCATTTCCAACGTCCGCGACAGCGAACGCCTGGTCACCGCCCGGCACCAGCAGGCGATTGCCGATGGCCTGTTCCAGGGCTTGAAGACCTACTTCGAGAAGAACCCGCCACAGGACAGCTATATCGCCTGGCGGCAACAGCAGGTGCAGGAAGGGTTGGTATAGATCCGTCGCTGCGGGGTGTCTGGATAACCGCTACCCCTGTAGGAGCCGGCTTGCTGGCGATGAGGCCGGCAAGTCTTGCATCGACTGTTCGGCCGCCATCGCCGGCAAGCCGGCTCCTGCACGGGAGGGCGTCATTTCTCGAGGGCGCTAGCAGCCCACCATCCGATCGCAGACAAATTTCCTGCTCAAGCCGCCTGAGCTGGAAAACCGGTTCTGGGTGGTCCAGCCGACGCGCCGGCTGTAGCCCACCCAGGCTTCGCCATCCGAGGCGATGCCGGTGAAGAAGGTCAGTTGCCCGTAGCGGCTGCTGGTCTGCGCCCAGTAGCGCTTGCCGATCACTTCGAAACCTTGCAGGTAAATCGTCTTGCCCACTGTGGCGACGCCATAGGCGTTGCCGGCGGCGTCCTTGCACGCCAGCAGCGTGGCGCTGCGGGTGCAGTTGGTCAGCGGGCCGGGGATCTGCGCCGAGGCGCTGGCGGCAACCAGCAGCAGGCTCAGCAGCGAGCGTTTCAGGACAGGGCGCATCGGCGTTCTCGTGGAAGGTATCGGCTCCAGCATTGCGCCCTTCGTCGCGGCGAGCAAGCGGGGATTGGCTAAATTGCATTGTTATAATATAACATTAAATAAATCCCCGACGCCTGACCTCCCATGACTGAACAAGAACTGCTCGCCCAGCCCGAGGCGGATTACATGAACGATGCGCAGCAAGGGTTCTTCCGCGAGCTGTTGCTGAGCCAGCGCCGTGAGCTGCAGGAGCGTATCAGCGGCGAGTTCGACGTCCTGCGCGAACACGAACCGAGCAGCGATCCGGCGGATATCGGCAGCGCCGAAGAGCAGCGGCAATGGCAACTGCGCCTGCTGGAGCGGGAGAAGAAGCTGCTGGACAAGATCGACCAGACCCTCGACAGCCTGGCCCGTGGCGAATACGGCTGGTGCCGCGAGACCGGCGAACCGATCGGTCTCAAGCGCCTGCTGCTGCGGCCCACCGCGAGCCTGTGCATCGAAGCCAAAGAACGTGAAGAGCTGCGCGAACGCCATAAACGGGCGCTTTGACCCGGCCGACCTGATGAGGAATCAACCATGACCCAACGTCTTCCCGTTACCGTGCTGTCCGGTTTTCTTGGCGCCGGTAAAAGTACCCTGCTCAACTATGTCCTGCGCAACCGCGAGAACCTGCGGGTGGCGGTGATCGTCAACGACATGAGCGAGATCAATATCGATGGCAGCGAGGTCCAGCGCGACGTCAGCCTCAACCGCGCCGAGGAAAAACTCGTCGAGATGAGCAACGGCTGCATCTGCTGCACCTTGCGCGAGGACCTGCTGGAAGAGGTCGGCAAGCTCGCCCGCGACGGCCGCTTCGATTACCTGCTGATCGAATCCACCGGTATCTCCGAGCCGCTGCCGGTGGCCGAGACCTTTACCTTTCGCGACGAAGAGGGCCAGAGCCTGGCCGATATCGCCCGGCTCGACACCATGGTCACGGTGGTCGACGGGATGAACTTCCTGCTCGACTACCAGGCCGCGGAAAGCCTGGCTTCCCGTGGCGAGACCCTCGGCGAGGAAGACGAGCGTTCGATCACCGACCTGCTGATCGAGCAGGTCGAGTTTGCCGATGTGATCCTGGTCAGCAAGATCGACCTGATCAGCAGCCAGGAGCGCGAAGAGCTGATCGCGATCCTCGAACGCCTGAACTCCCAGGCCGAAATCATCCCGATGGTGATGGGCGAAGTGCCGTTGGCGAAGATCCTCGACACCGGTCGTTTCGACTTCGAGCGCGCGGCCCAGGCCCCCGGCTGGTTGCAGGAGCTGCGCGGCGAACACGTGCCGGAAACCGAGGAATACGGCATCGCCTCCACCGCCTACCGCGCGCGGCGGCCGTTCCATCCCGAGCGTTTCTTCGACTTTATCAACCGGCCCTGGGTGAACGGCAAGCTGCTGCGCTCCAAGGGTTTCTTCTGGCTGGCGAGCAAATACCAGGAGGCGGGCAGCTGGTCCCAGGCCGGCGGGCTGATGCGGCATGGTTTCGCCGGGCGCTGGTGGCGTTTCGTGCCGAAGCAGCACTGGCCGCAGGACGCCGAAAGCACGGCGGCGATCATGCAGAACTGGACCGCCGACACCGGCGATTGCCGTCAGGAGCTGGTGTTTATCGGGCAGAACATCGATTTCGCGCAGATGACCGCGCGCCTCGACACCTGCCTGCTGACCGATGACGAGATGGCCCTGGGGGTCGAAGGCTGGCAACGGTTGCGCGATCCGTTCGGGCCGTGGCACGACGAAGAGGCGGCCGCCTGATGCTGGCGCCGCGCTTGCAGGCGCAGACATCGGTTCGCCAGGTCCGGGGCGAGACCCCCACCGTACTCGGCGAGATCTTTGAAGATGGCGTCAACCTGGCAGTCTGGCAGCGCCAGTTGCCCAGCCATATCGCCGATTTCGCCCACCTGCTGCTGTCCCTGGGCGAGCCGCTGGCGGAGTCCCTGATCCTGGAGATGGCCGATGACGACGCCATGCCGAATCTGCAGGGGCTGGCGTCGGGCTTCAATGACCTGGAAGGCTACGAAGGTTTTCTGACCGACGTGTCCTGGCTGGTCAGTGCCTACGCCTGCCTGCTGGGGGCGCGGCGGATCGGCTTGCGCCTGCGGGTGCTGGACAAGGCCATGTGCCCGCGCTTTCACGTCGACCATGTGCCGGTCAGGTTGATCACCACCTACGCCGGGGTGGGCAGCGAATGGTTGGAGGAGGGCGCGATCGATCGCCGGCAGCTGGGCAATCCGGCGGCAGAGCCCACGGCGGCGGCGCTGATCCGCCAGGTGGACAGCGGTGCGGTGGCGTTGCTCAAGGGGGAACGCTGGCATGGCAACGAAGGCTTTGGCCTGGTGCACCGCTCGCCGCAGGTGGCCGAAGGCGGGCGCCGTCTGATCCTGACCCTGGATTGGCTGGCCTGAGCCGCGGTCGCTATGGCGTTTGCCACTGTCCGCCGCTCTGGCCTTCACAGAACGGCCTGAGGTACGCCGCGTCCGTCGCCACGCCGTAATAGTGAATATTCTGGCGGTAAGGCATATTGGCTACCTGGGCGTTGCGGCAGACGCCAAACGAGCCGCCCGGACACTGTTCGACGTATTCGACCTCGACCTTCTGTCCCGGCAGGTTCGGCTGGCAGAAGCCATCGCTGAACAGCTTGGCCGGGATATTGAGGTTTTCCTGGCAGACTTTGACGTCGAGCCGTTCGCCATGGCTGCGGACTACGCAGGCTTGCGCCAGGACCTGGCTCGAACCCAGCGCCAGCAGCAGCCCCAGGCCAATCGACCGCATCATTCATTCACCCCTTCAAGCCTATCGGTCCACTTATGTTGCAGAACATTCCCACGCATGTCATCGCCGGTCCCCTCGGTGCCGGCAAGACCAGCCTGATTCGCCACCTGCTGGCGCAGAAACCCCAGGGCGAGCGGTGGGCGGTGCTGATCAACGAGTTCGGCCAGATCGGCCTCGATGCCGCGCTGCTGACCCGGGCCGACGATGGTATCGCACTGGGCGAGGTGGCTGGCGGTTGCGTGTGTTGCGTCAATGGCGCGCCCTTCCAGGTCGGACTCGGCCGGCTGTTGCGCAAGGCCAGGCCGGACCGACTGTTCATCGAACCCTCCGGCCTCGGTCATCCGGCACAGATTCTCCGGCAGCTGGGGGCGGCGCCCTGGCTCGGGGTCCTGAGCTTGCAGCCCTGTGTACTGGTGCTCGATGCGCGGGCGCTGGCGGCGGGCAAACCCTTGCCCGACTCGCAGCAGGAGGCCCTGGCGCTCGCCGGCCTGCTGCTGTTGAACAAGTCGCAGGGGCTGGACGAGGTTGAACGCGGGCGGGCCCTGGCACGCTTGCCGGAATGTCCGGTGCGCTGGACCGAGCAAGGGGCGTTGGATCTGGGCGAGTTGTTGGCGCTGGCCGCGCCGCCAGCGGGCGAGGCGCATGAGCCGGAGACATTGCCGGCGGCCCCGGCGAACGTGGTGCTGTCGGCGATCTGGACCGATCCGACCCAGCCGATCTGCCTGGAGCATGTCCAGGAAGGCAACTGGAGCATCGGCTGGCGCTGGCATCCGAGCCAGCAACTGGACCCCGAGCGTATCCGCCAGTGGTTGTCAGGCCTGGACTGGCTCAGGGCCAAGTTGGTTATCCACAGCCCCGCCGGGTGGGTTTCCAGCAACGCTGTGGATAACTCGTCGTGGCACTGGCAACCCAGTGAATGGCGGCGGGATTCGCGACTTGAGCTGATTTTCGCTGAAAAGCAGGAGATCGAACGGCTTAAGGCGGGAATGGCGGGTTGTCGTTTGCAGGGTTGATCAGGGTGAGCGGGATATCGCTATCGCCAGCAAGCCGGCTCCCACAGGTCGGTGTTTCACCGCAGAGATATTGCCTTGACCGGCCCTGGTGGGAGCCGGCTTGCTGGCGATGATGGCAATAAGACCGGCAGCGCGATCGCTGGCAAACCAGCGCTAACCCCGACGGTTCAGTGGTGCGACCGGCTGTGGTCCTTGGGATGATCCTGGCGCCACTGGCTCAGCTCGATCACCTCGGCGCTGGGCAGGTCGGGCTTGGCGTCGAACGGGTAGGGCGGTAGCTCGATCTGCGCACTGTGGGCGCCGAACTGGGTAATGGTGCCCACATGGCGCTGGTCGCCGGTGACGGTGAATTCGAAGTTGTAGATCCTGGCCAGGCGCCGCCGGCCATTGGCGTCGCGGACGAAGCCGATACGCTTGAGGGCTACCGCGCCGTCGAGCAATTCCAGATCCAGTCGGGCGCAGTGCTGCTTGACCCGCTCCAGGGCCCGTTCGCGCAGGCCGTGGTTGTGCCAGAGCCAGGCTGCGCCGGTCGCCAGCAACATCAGCACGAACATATTTCCCAGGGTCAGCATGAACGCCACTCCAACAAGTTGAGAGCAGCTTAACTGGCTCGCCGGCCTGTCGTACAGGCTCTGTTTCGTCGCATACTGCGCGGCTTGAATCCATCTGCCTTTCGGGAATCCGGAATGAAACGCACTCCTCATCTGCTCGCCATTCAATCCCATGTGGTTTTCGGCCATGCCGGCAACAGTGCGGCGGTTTTTCCCATGCAGCGAGTCGGGGTGAATGTCTGGCCATTGAACACCGTGCAGTTCTCCAACCACACCCAGTACGGGCAGTGGGCCGGGGAGGTGCTGGCGCCCCATCAGATTCCCGAACTGGTGGAGGGCATTGCCGCCATCGGCGAGCTGGGCAACTGCGATGCGGTGCTGTCGGGTTACCTGGGCAGTGCCGCCCAGGGCCGCTCGATTCTCAGCGGTGTGGCGCGGATCAAGGCGGCCAACCCGAAGGCCCTGTACCTGTGCGATCCGGTGATGGGCCATCCGGAGAAGGGTTGCAGCGTGCCGACGGAAGTCAGCGATTTCCTGCTGCAGGAAGCGGCGGCGATGGCCGATATCCTCTGCCCCAACCAGCTGGAGCTGGACAGTTTCTGCGGGCGTTCGCCACAGTCGTTGTTCGATTGCCTGGCAATGGCGCGCAGCCTGCTGGCTCGCGGGCCGAAGGTGGTGCTGGTGAAGCACCTGGCCTACCCGGGCAAACCCGAGGACAGCTTCGAAATGCTCCTGGTGACCGCCGAAGGCAACTGGCACCTGCGCCGTCCGTTGCTGGCGTTTCCACGCCAGCCGGTGGGTGTCGGCGACCTGACCTCGGGCCTGTTCCTGGCGCGCGTGCTGCTGGGCGACAGCCTGGTGGCGGCATTCGAGTTCACGGCCGCCGCGGTGCATGAGGTCCTGCTGGAAACCCAGGCCTGCGCCAGTTACGAACTGGAACTGGTGCGCGCCCAGGATCGCATTGCCCATCCACGGGTGCGCTTCGAGGCGTTGCCGATCAGCGTGTAGGGCGTTGTCTGGATCCTGTGGGAGCGGGCTTGCCCGCGAAGCTTGTTGCGCCCTTCAGGGCCCTTTCGCGGGCAAGCCCGCTCCCACATAAGCCCGCTCTCAGACAAGCCTGCTCCCACATAAGCCCGCTCTCACACAGGCCTGCTCCCACAACAAGCCTGTTCCTGCGCAAGACTGCGCCCAGAAAGCACAGCTCCCAGGCCCTTACCGCTAGGGTGCGTCGGCCTTGATTTCCTGGTAGCGCTTTTCCAGTTCCTGGCGAATCTGCCGGCGCTGCTGCGCCTGGATGAAGCGCCGCTTGTCCTCGCTGGTCTGCGGCTGCAACGGCGGGACCGGCGCCGGCTTGCGCTGGTCATCCACCGCGACCATGGTGAAGAAGCAGCTGTTGGTATGGCGCACCGAACGCTCGCGGATGTTCTCCGTCACCACCTTGATGCCCACCTCCATCGAGGTGTTGCCGGTGTAGTTGACCGAGGCGAGAAAGGTCACCAGCTCGCCGACATGGATCGGCTCGCGGAAAATCACCTGGTCCACCGACAGGGTCACCACGTAGCGGCCGGCATAACGGCTGGCGCAGGCGTAAGCCACTTCATCGAGGTACTTGAGCAGGGTGCCACCGTGGACATTGCCGGAGAAGTTGGCCATATCCGGGGTCATCAAAACGGTCATCGACAGCTGGGCATTTCCGGGTTCCATAGCACGCTCACGGTAGGGTAGGCAGGGACGGGTTCAGGCACCTCTGCGGGCGCTTGCTTCATTTTCTCAGACGCTCGATAACGGGACGCCGCCGATCGGGCCATCGTCACGCACCCGGGGATCTGTTTCTACATATTGCACCGGCTTTTTGTCGGAAGTCCCGGTGTTAACCTTCAAAAAGCCATGCCATAGAAAATTCTTACACCTGGAACGGTGATCGCTCACAACTGATGGAGTTGTGAGCGGTTGTCCGGTTGTTCGCGAAAACACAAGGAGCGTCACGCCATGCATGCCATCAGTTTTATTCAGGACCTGGCCGTGATCATGCTGGTGGCGGGTGTAGTCACCATTCTGTTCCACCGCTTCAAGCAGCCGGTGGTCCTCGGCTATATCGTCGCCGGTTTCATCATCGGCCCGCACACGCCGCCTTTCGGCCTGATCCATGACGAAGAGACCATCAAGACCCTGGCCGAACTCGGGGTGATCTTCCTGATGTTCTGCCTGGGGCTGGAGTTCAGCCTGGGCAAGTTGTTCAAGGTCGGGGCGACGGCGTTTATCGCGGCGTTCCTGGAAATCGTCCTGATGATCTGGATCGGCTACGAGATCGGCCGCTGGTTCGACTGGAACACCATGGATTCGCTGTTCCTCGGGGCGATCCTGGCGATTTCCTCGACCACCATCATCGTCAAGGCGCTCAATGACCTGAAGATGAAGAACCAGCGCTTCGCGCAGCTGATCTTCGGCGTGCTGATCGTCGAGGATATCCTCGGCATCGGCATCATCGCCCTGCTGTCGAGCATCGCCGTCAGCGGCACGGTGAGTTCCGGCGAAGTCTTCTCCACCGTCGGCAAGCTGTCGTTGTTCATGATTGTCGCCCTGGTGATCGGGATCCTGCTGGTGCCGCGGCTGCTGGCTTATGTGGCCCGCTTCGAAAGCAACGAGATGCTGCTGATCACCGTGCTGGGGCTGTGTTTCGGTTTCTGCCTGCTGGTGGTGAGGCTCGAATACAGCATGGTGCTGGGGGCGTTCCTGATCGGCGCGATCATGGCCGAATCGCGCCAGTTGCTGAAGATCGAACGCCTGATCGAGCCGGTTCGCGACCTGTTCAGCGCCATCTTTTTCGTCGCCATCGGCCTGATGCTCGATCCGGCGGTGCTGCTCGACTACGCCTGGCCGATTGCCGTGATCACCGTGGCGGTGGTGCTGGGCAAGATGCTCTCCTGCGGCCTGGGGGCCTTTATCGCCGGCAATGACGGCCGTACTTCGCTACGGGTCGGCATGGGGCTTTCGCAGATCGGCGAGTTTTCTTTCATCATTGCCGCGCTGGGCATGACCCTGCAGGTGACCAGCCACTTCCTCTATCCGGTGGCCGTGGCGGTATCGGTGATCACCACCTTGCTCACGCCCTACCTGATCCGGGCGGCGGACCCGCTGTCGCTGAAGCTGGCCGCGGTGGTGCCGCGTCGTATCGGGCGGGTGTTCAGCCTCTACGGCGAGTGGTTGCGCAGCATTCAGCCCCAGGGCGAAGGCGCGTTGCTGGCTTCGATGATCCGGCGAATCCTCCTGCAGGTCGGGGTCAACCTGGCGCTGGTGGTGGCGATCTTCTTTGCCGGCGGCTTTTTTGCGCTGCCGATCGCCGCTTACCTGGAAGGCTGGGTCAGCGAGCCGAGCTGGCACAAGGCATTGATCTGGGGCGGAGCGCTGCTGCTGTCGCTGCCGTTCCTGATCGCCGCCTATCGCAAGCTCAAGGCGCTGTCGATGTTGCTGGCGGAGATGGGGGTGAAGCCGGAGATGGCCGGGCGGCATACCCAGCGCGTACGCCGGGTGATCGCCGAAGTGATCCCGATCCTTTCGCTGCTGGTGATTTTCCTGCTGCTGTCGGCACTGTCGGCGAGCATCCTGCCGACCAACGAATTGCTCATGCTGATCGCCGTGGTCGCGGCGGCTGTGGCGGCGGTGCTGTGGCGCTGGTTCATCCGCGTGCATACGCGGATGCAGGTCGCCCTGCTGGAGACCCTGGAGAACAACAAGGATGCGGCAGGGCACTGAGGTCCAGGCACCGATTTCCACCTGTGGGAGCAAGCTTGCTCGCGATCCGCCACAGGCGGCCATGCGGCGATGGATCTCTGGCACCCGCAAGATTGCGATCGCCGGCAAGCCGGCTCCCACGGGTCAGCGATGTCGCGTTGATCAGCTTTCCAGCCAGACGTCCCGCGCCCAGTGCCAGACCGATTCCCAGGACTCCTCGGTGATCAGCTCTTCTTCGCCGGACCACAGCACCACGGTGCCGTCTTCCTCGACGCAGTAGTAGTTGTCGCCGTCCTGGCAGATCGGGATCAGGTCCCGCGGTACACCGCTGTCCCAGGCGTTCGCGGCCACGTCGGGCAGGTAGGTATGGGACTGCGGGTCGGTGACGGTCACCGGCTCCAGGCTGCCATAGACCACGTCGCTGACGGTCAGGAGGAATTCCTTGAAGACGAAGGGAATGTTGATGAACAACTCCTCTTCCACTTCGACCAACTGGTCCTCGTCGGGCAACTCCAGGGGCACCGGTACCGGTTCGTTGGCTTCACGCAATTGTTCGATGACTTCTTCCACGGCCTCAATCCTCTTGCTTCATGGCGCGGTGTGTATGACGCGTTTTATACAGTAGCTTGCTACAAGTGCAATCGTGAAATGCAAAACCCCGGACAAGTCCGGGGTTTTTTATTGCTGTAGGCAAAGCGCCTGGATCAGCCGTTCTGGCGGATACCTGCGACCAGCCAAGGCTGGTTGTCGCCTTGCGGGCGTTCCATGTTCCAGCTTTCGCTGAAGGCCTCGCCCTGGTCGAAGCGCGAGGTTTTCGACACGCCGCTGAAGGTCAGGGTGGCGATGGTCTTGTCGGCGCGATCGTCCAGGCCGTCCAGTTGCACGTGGAGGTTGTCGATGTAGGTGGACTGGAAGCCGTCGCCCAGGTCTGCGCGTTCCTGCTTGAGGAATTGCAGCATCTGCGGGGTCACGAACTCGGCGATCTTGTCCATTTCATTGGCGTCCCAGTGCTGCTGCAGCGACTGGAAGTGGCTGCGGGCGGCTTCCAGGAAGCGCTCCTCGTTGAACCAGGCCGGGGCGTTGATCACGCGACGAGGCGCTGCCGGGGCAGCCGAACCGCCGAAGATCGAGTTCTGTGCCGGGGCCGGTTGTTCGAACACTTCACGCTGGTACGGCGCGCCGGCCGGAGCCAGGTGCTCCTGCTGCTTGCGGCGACGGGCGGCGATAAAGCGGAAGATCACGAAAGCGATGACCGCCATGATCAGGATGTCGAAGAACTGCATGCCCTGGAAGCCGCCGCCCATGAACATGGAGGCGAGCAGGCCACCGGCGGCGATGCCGGCCAATGGGCCCAGCCAGCGCGAGGCGCCGCCGGCCTTGGCCGCCGCGCCCGCGGCACCGGCCGCACCTACAGCCGCCGCACCGCCGGCTGCGCCAGCGGCAGGAGCCATCTGGCTGGTCTGGTGGCTCGGAGCCGAGCCCATGCTTTTGCCGCCGCCAAAGCGCTTGGCGTTGGCGTCGAGGCTCATCGTCAGGCCGATGCAGAGCGCCAGGGCGATGCTAAGAAAACGTTGCATAAGGGAATTCCCGTTTGTGGAGTGCACGCGCGCCATACTGCACAGGTGAAATGTTACTGGCTAGCGAGAGAGTGTTTCCGGCTTTTGCCTGATCCTCTCATTCCAAAGCTGAACATTTCATGAAAGGCAACAGGACCAATACTCATCGGTCTGTCATGCATGTCATCAAGCTTTGTATGAAAGCTTCTGGATTAGCGTCGGAAAGCTAGCAATACCACGCCGGCCGTAATCATCCCGATGCCGCCCCACTGCCGCAGGTCGAGCTTCTCTCCCAGCAGCAGGACACCGATGATCGCCACCAGCACCACGCTGAGCTTGTCCACCGGTGCCACCAGCGAAGCCGGGCCGACTTTCAAGGCGCGAAAGTAGCAGAGCCAGGAGGCACCGGTAGCCAGGCCCGACAGCAGCAGGAACAGATAGCTCCTGGCGGATATCGAGCTCAATGACTGATATTGGCCCGTTGCGTACAAAATCAAGGCCAGGCTGATCAGGACCACCACGGTGCGCAGCAGGGTGGCGAAGTCCGAGTTGACGTTATCGATGCCGATCTTCGCGAAAATCGCGGTCAGGGCGGCGAAAGTCGCCGACAGCAGGGCCCAGAATGTCCATGAGGAAAAAAAGCCCGAACCCATGATATTGCGCTCTCCGTCGACGGATCGTTCCACCGGCCTCAGATGGCTTCCAGCTTGGCGTAGCCGAGCATCAGCCACTTGCTGCCTTCACTGAAGTTGACTTGCACCCGGGCCTGGGCGCCGGCGCCCTCGAAGTTGAGGATCACCCCGTCGCCGAACACGCTGTGACGCACCGCCTGGCCCAGGCTGAAACCGGTATCGGGGATATCGCTGCCGCCAAACAGGCTGCTGCTCTGCTGCTGGCCGCCGCCGAACGGGCGGCTGACACTGTTGGACAGCCGCACTTCCTGGATCAGTCCCTTCGGCACTTCGCGGACGAAGCGCGACACCTTGTTATAGGTCTCGCTGCCATACAGGCGCCGGGTTTCCGCGTAGGTCATGACCAGGTTCTGCATGGCCCGGGTAATCCCGACATAGGCCAGGCGCCGTTCTTCCTCCAGACGGCCCGGCTCTTCCAGGCTCATCTTGTGGGGGAACAGGCCTTCTTCCATGCCCACCAGGAACACGTAGGGGAATTCCAGGCCCTTGGCGCTGTGCAGCGTCATCAGCTGGATGCTGTCTTCGTGCTCGTCGGCCTGGGTATCGCCGGCTTCCAGCGAAGCGTGGCCGAGGAAGGCGGCCAGCGGCGACAGGTCTTCCTCTTCTTCGGAGGCCTCGAAGTTGCGCGCGGCGCTGACCAGTTCCTCGAGGTTTTCCACCCGGGCCTGGCCTTTCTCGCCTTTTTCCGCTTCGTGATAGGCGATCAGTCCGGATTGCTCGATGACGATCTGGGTCATCAGGTGCAGCGGCGTGTCCCTGGTTTTCGCGGCCAGGTTCTCGATCAGCTCGATAAAGGCAGCCAGCGCGCTGGCGGCGCGACCGGTCAGGCCTTTATTGGCGATCAGCTGGCCCATGGCTTCCCACATCGACACATCGCTGTGGCGGGCGTGCTCGCGGATGGACTCGACGGTCTTTTCGCCGATGCCGCGGGCCGGGACGTTGATCACCCGTTCCAGCGCCGCATCGTTGCCCCGGCCTTCCAGCAGGCGCAGGTAGGCCATGGCGTTCTTGATCTCGGCGCGTTCGAAGAAGCGCTGGCCGCCGTAGATCCGGTAAGGGATGCGCTCGCGCAGCAAGGCTTCTTCCAGCACCCGCGACTGGGCGTTGGAACGGTACAGAATGGCGATGTCGCTACGGGCCAGGCCGGTCTTCAGCGCGCTTTCGATGGTTTCCACCACATAGCGCGCTTCGTCGTGCTCGTTGAAGGCGGCGTAGAGGTTGATCGCCTCGCCTTCGCCGCCGTCGGTCCACAGCTCCTTGCCCAGGCGCCCGGTGTTGTTGGCGATCAGGGCGTTGGCCGCCTTGAGGATACCGGCGGTGGAGCGGTAGTTCTGCTCCAGGCGGATGGTCTCGGCGTCCGGGAAGTCTTCGGAATACTGGTAGATGTTCTCGATTTTCGCCCCGCGCCAGCCATAGATCGACTGGTCGTCGTCGCCGACCACCATCAGGCTGTCGCCGCCCTTGGCCAGCAGGCGCAACCAGGCGTACTGCACGGCGTTGGTGTCCTGGAACTCGTCGACCAGGATGTGCCGGAAGCGCTTCTGGTAGTGCTTGAGCAGACCTTCGTTGTTGCGCCACAGATCGAGGGCGCGCAGCAGCAGTTCGGAGAAGTCGATCACGTTGGCGCGGGCGCAGGCGGCCTCGTAGGCCTCATAGATGCCGCGCATGGTCGCCAGGAACAGGTCGCCGCTGGCCTGGATATTCTGCGGGCGCAGGCCTTCGTCTTTCTGGCCGTTGATGAACCATTGCGCCTGGCGCGCCGGCCAGCGCTGTTCGTCCAGGCCCAGTTCGCGGATCACCCGCTTGACCAGCCGCTGCTGATCGTCGCTGTCGAGGATCTGGAAGGTCTGGCTCAAGCCGGCCTCCTGCCAGTGCGCCCGCAGCAGGCGGTGTGCCAGGCCGTGGAAGGTGCCGACCCACATGCCGCCGGGGCTGATGCCCATCAACTGCTCGATACGATGACGCATCTCGGCAGCGGCCTTGTTGGTGAAGGTCACCGACAGGATCGAGTAGGGCGAGGCGTTTTCGACCTGGATCAACCAGGCGATACGGTGCACCAGCACCCGGGTTTTACCGGAGCCGGCACCGGCCAGGACCAACTGACGGCCAACGGGGGCTGCTACGGCCTGGCGTTGGGCATCGTTGAGGGAGTTCAGCAGAAGGGAGAGATCATCGCGCATCGGCGCATTCTAGGGTGCTGGCTGCGGGCGGGCAAACCCTAATGCCGGGTGGTCGATATCGGACAGTCGCAGGGGGGCAATCGGGTCCAGAGGCCCGGCCGGAGAAAAAACAGCGCCGATGACGACCGGTCGGTCACTGCCCGCAGGCGGCGCCGGCTCTGACTTCGCCCTGTATCGAAGGGTTTTGCCGTGGGTAAATCCGTTGCATTTTATGACCTGGAGCAGTTTGGTCCGACCGGATGCTTGTGTATGCTCCTGCGACGTTTATGGCTCAATCATTATAAGAACAATGCCCATGACTCACAGCTTCGATGCGCTGAGCCCCTCCGTGGAGGCTGGGCGGGTTATCCGCAAGCAGTTCGCCACCGAGTTGGCGGTCGAGCGTACGCGCCTGTTGTATCAGGGCTCGCTGCTGCCCACTCTGTTCATGCTGATCAATGGCCTGGTCTGCGCCTGGTTGCTCTGGAGCCCGCAGCGCTACCTGCTGGTCAGCACCTGGCTGGTATGGCTGATGGCGCTGGTGGCCCTGCGGGTGATCCAGGTCGCGGCCTTCGATTCGGCGATTCCCAGCCGCCAGGCCCAGCCGATCTGGCGCCGCATGTTCCTGTTGGGCTCCGCCGTCAGCGGCCTGACCCTGGCCTGCGCCGGTATCGCCCTGGTGCCCACCGACAGTTTTCTCGAGCAGGCCTGGGTCTTCGGCCTGATCGGCGCAGCGACCCTGTCCGCCAGCGTCGCCTACGCCGTGAGCATCACGGCTTTCCTGAGTTTCACCTTGCCCTGCCTGCTGCCGGCCATCGCCTATCTGTTCTGGGGCGGAAGCGGCGCGCAACAGGGCTGGGGCTGGCTCGGCCTGATCCTGCTGGTATCCCTGAGCGTGGTGGCCCTGCAGATCAACCGGCTGATCCAGCGCGGCCTGTTGCGGCGTTTCCAGAACCAGGCGCTGATCGAGAACCTGCAACAGGCCCAGTCCCGCAGCGAGCAGCTCAACCAGGAGCTGGCCCGGGAGGTCGAACAGCGGCGCCGCGCCGAGCTGGAGTTGCGCGAAGCCCAGGTCGGCCTGGAAAGCCGCGTCGCCCAGCGCAGCCTGGAGCTGGACCTGGCGAACCGCGCCCTGAGCAAAAGCGAGACGCGCCTGGCCCTGGCCCTGCAGGCCAGCGAACTCGGCCTGTGGGACTGGAACCTGCAGACCGACGAGGTGCATCACACCCAGATCAAGGAACTGTTCGGCCTGGATCCCGAATACGTGACGGCGATGCTCAGTCACCTCAAGCCGCGCCTGCACCCCGAAGACCTGCCGGCGCTCAAGCGCGCCCTGGTGGAGCACCTGAAGGGCCGCACCGAGGACTACCTGATCGAATACCGGGTCCGCCATGGCGACGGCCACTGGGTATGGATCGAAGACCGTGGACGGGCGGTGGAGCGTAGTGCCAGTGGTCGCGTACTACGGATGGTCGGCACCCGCCGCGATATCAGTTCCCACAAGGAGCTGGAAGGGCAGCGACAACTGGCGGCAACGGTGTTCGAGGCCGCCAGCGAAGGCATCGTGATCTTCGACCCGAACTACGCCCTGCTGGCGGTCAACCAGGCCTTCAGCCGGGTGACCGGCTACCAGATCGAGGACATGCTCGGGCGCAATGTCGTCGAACTGCCCTGCAGTCGCGATGCCCGGCGGCACTACTCGATGATCCACCAGTCCCTCGAGCAGCATGGCAGCTGGCAGGGCGAACTGGTGGAAGCGCGCAAGAACGGCGAACTGTATCCGCAATGGCTGCAACTGAATGTCGTGCGCGATGCTCGGGGAAAAGTCAGTCATATTGTGGGCTTCTTCGCCGATCTTTCGGCCCGGCGCGAATCTGAAGAGCGCATGCGCTACCTGACCCACTACGACGAGCTGACCGGGCTGGCCAATCGCTCGCTGTTCAAGGAACGCCTGCGCGAAGCCAACCAGCGCGCCCGGCAGGGCGGGCGCAGCCTGGCGTTGCTGCATATCAACCTGGACCGCTTCAAGCTGCTCAATGACAGCCTCGGCCATGAAGTCGCCGACCAGCTGTTGCAGAAAATGGCCCGGCGCCTGGTGAATGCACTGCCGGAGGCGGACACCATCGCCCGGCTGTCCGGCGATGAGTTCGCCGTGCTGTTCGATGCCTACGGCAATCTCTCCAGCCTGGCCCGGGTGGCGACCCGCCTGCTCGGCAAGCTGCGGCTGCCACTGACGGTGGAGGGGCATGAGCTGGTGGTGAGCGCGTCCATGGGCATCAGCCTGTTGCCGGACAGTGCGCGGGAAATCCCGGCGCTGGTCAGCCAGTCGAACATCGCCATGCAGCATGCCAAGCACCTGGGCGGCAACAACTTCCAGTTCTACACCGACAGCCTGCAGGCCAGCACCCTCGAACGCCTGCAACTGGAAAACCAGCTGCGCAAGGCCATCGACGAGCAACAATTGAAAGTCTTCTACCAGCCCAAGCTCTGCCTCGCGACGGGCCGGCTGAACGCCGCCGAAGCCCTGGTCCGCTGGGATCATCCGTCCATGGGCCGGGTGCCGCCCGGGGACTTTATCGGGCTGGCCGAGGAGACCGGGCTGATCGGCCCCATCGGCGAGTTCGTGCTGCGCCAGGCGTGCTGGCAGGCCTGCGAGTGGCAGCGCCAGGGCCTGGCGCCGGTGCGGGTTTCGGTGAACCTGTCGGTGCACCAGTTGCGCCAGGGCAAGCTGGTCAGCCTGGTGCGCCAGGTGCTCGAGGAAACCGGTCTGGCCCCGCACCTGCTGGAGCTGGAGCTGACGGAGAGCCAGTTGCTCGACAGCGTCGAGCACATCATCGCGACCTTCCAGCAGTTGCGCGACCTGGGGGTGAAGCTCGCCATCGATGACTTCGGCACCGGCTATTCGTCCTTGAGTTACCTCAAGCGCTTCCCGGTGGACTACGTGAAGATCGACCAGACCTTTATCCGCGGCCTGGACGAGGGCTCGGAAGACGCCGCGATCACCCGCGCGATCATCGCCATGGCCCACAGCCTGGGGTTGAAGGTGGTGGCCGAGGGCGTGGAGAACCCGCAGCAGTTGGAGTTCCTCAAGCTGCATGGCTGCGACGAGGTGCAGGGCTACCTGATCAGTCGGCCGGTGGAGGCGACGGAACTGGTGCAGTTGCTGCGCGCCGACAGCGATACCCGGTCGTGATGAAACGAGGGATGGAAAATCGTCCCGAAAGAAATTTTTATTCCGTTGGGCCTCGGCGAGAGTGGCTTGCCACAGCGGCTACATGGCCTATGCGGCGCGGCAACAGGGAGCCTGGTTACGCAATGGAACGGGCAATCGGCGATTTCATGTAGTATAACTACAAGACTGCTACATCCCAGGCGTTCGCCCATAACAATCGAGTCCAGTCCTTTGAATCTGTTGCAACACATCGCCCAGTCCCGCAACCTGCTTCGCAAATCGGAGCTCAAGGTTGCCGATCACGTGCTGCTCGACCCGGCGGCGGTGATGCACAGTTCCATGGCCGATCTGGCCCACAGCGTGGGTATCAGCGAGCCGACCATCGTGCGTTTCTGCCGGGCCATCGGCTGCTCGGGTTTCCAGGATCTCAAGCTCAAGCTGGCGCAGAGCCTGGCGGCCGGCGCCAGCTTCGGGCAGTTCGCGATCCACGAAGACGATTCGGTCGCCGACTACAGCCTGAAGATTTTCGACACCACGTTGCATACCCTGATGGAAGTGCGCGAGAAGCTCGACCCGGCCGCGCTGCAGCGGGCGGTGACGGCCATGTCAGCGGCCCAGCGCGTGGAGTTCTACGGCTTCGGCGCGTCCGGCGCGGTGGCGGCGGATGCCCAGCACAAATTCTTCCGCCTGCTGCTGACCGCCGCGGCCTATTCCGATCCGCACATGCAGGCGATGTCGGCGGTCACGCTCAAGCCCACCGACGTGGCGATCTGCATTTCCCAGTCCGGGCGTTCCAAGGACCTGCTGATCACCGCCAACCTGGTGCGCGAAAGCGGCGCGACCCTGATCACCCTGTGTCCGAGCCAGACGCCACTGGCCGAGCTGTCGACGGTCAACCTGGCGATCGATGTGCATGAAGACACCGAGATCTATACGCCGCTGACCTCGCGGATCGCCCACCTGGTGGTGATCGATGTACTGGCGATGGGCGTGGCCATGGCCCGTGGCCCGAGCCTGGTGAACCACCTCAAGAGCGTCAAGCGCAGCTTGCGCAGCCTGCGCTTGTCGCCCAAGTCGGTGAAGGCGCTGGACGACTGATAGCCGTTGGGTGCGCGGTGCTCCCTTCGCGGGCAAGCCCGCTCCCACAAAGCCCGAAAAAACCTGTAGGAGCGGGCTTGCCCGCGAAGACGACCGAACAGGCGCTTCATTATCCAAGGCAATATTCATCTGCCTGTCACCCGCCTGCCGCCAAATCGTAACGCCCGGCGTCCATCTTGAAAGTCTCTTACCTACCCTGGGAGACTCGAAATGGCCCGGCACCACGAAGAGCAAAGCAGCGTCAAGACCCGTCGGCAGCAGGAAGATCAGCGCCGCATGGAATTCCGTCGCGCGATCGAAGACCGCACCGAACTGCGCCAACTGCAACAGGAAATCGCCGCACTCAATTACTGGCAGGCGGACTCGGCATCCGACCGTCGAAGCGCTCAACCAGCCCGCTGATCTGCAAGCGTTCACTACGGATAAACCCCAGGAACGCATGGGCGACCGGTGACAGGCGTTTATCCCTGGCCTGAACCACGCACCAACTGCGATAGAGCGGCAGTTCTTCCACCGGCAGTTCCCGGAGCACGCCGGTCGCCAGTTCCAGGCTCAGGGCATGGCGCGTCAACAGCGCCAGGCCCAGCCCCGCCACCACGCACTCGCGCTGGGCCTCGCCCGAGGTCACTTCCAGTGTCTGCGAGAAGTGCACGCGCTTTTCCTTGAAGTACTCCTCGCAGGCCATCCGCGTGCCCGATCCCGGTTCGCGCATCAGCAGTGTGTAGGGCTCCAGGTCCTGCAGGCGCAGCGGGCCCATGTGGCACAACGGATGGTCGGGACGCGCCACCGCCACGATCGGGTTGTTCAGGAACGGCAGGAACTCCAGGCCCATGTCCTGGGGCACCATGGACATGATCAGCAGGTCGTCGCGGTTGTCCGACAGGCGGCGCAGCGCCTGCGCGCGGTTGACCACCGTCAGGTGCAGGTTGACCTCGGGGTGCTGGCGCTTGAACGCGGCGAACAGGTGCGGCACGAAGTACTTGGCACTGGATTCCACCGCCAGTTTCAGTTGCCCCTGCAGCGAACCCTGCATGTCCGAGAGCTGCATATCGAGGTTTTCCAGGCGGCCGAAAATGTCCCGGCTCGCGCGCTGTAACGCTTCAGCTGCCTCGGTCATGTAGAGCTTCTTGCCGACATAATCAAACAAGGGCTGGCCGATCAGCTCTTCCAACTGACGAATTTGTAGGCTCACGGCAGGTTGTGTGAGAGACATTTCGTCGGCTGCGCGGCTATAGGAACGCAGGTCGCAGACTTCATTGAAAATCTGCAGTTGACGCAATGTCATACGCATCAATGACTTACGCATTTTCGGCGAACACTCTCGGGTCTCGGGTCGGCCAACTATAAGTCATTGCTTATGAGCGACCCAATAATTATTGATTTTGGTTTATCGCTGGGTAGGACTAGTGTGATGACGCGACTGGCTTGAAACATCTGGTCACGCGCCGACCCGTTTTTCCGGCTGTAAACCGGGTCGTTTGTTCCAGCGGCTTAGGAATTTCCAAGTGATAAAAAAGATCCTGATCGCCAACCGTGGTGAAATTGCCGTACGAATCGTGCGTGCCTGCGCCGAGATGGGCATTCGCTCGGTCGCGATCTATTCCGACGCCGATCGCCATGCCCTGCATGTGAAGCGCGCGGATGAGGCCCACAGCATCGGCGCCGAGCCGCTGGCCGGTTACCTGAACCCGCGCAAGCTGGTGAACCTGGCCGTGGAAACCGGTTGCGACGCGCTGCACCCCGGCTATGGTTTTCTCTCGGAAAACGCCGAGCTGGCGGACATCTGCGCCGAACGTGGAATCAAGTTCATCGGTCCGTCGGCGGAAGTGATCCGTCGCATGGGCGACAAGACCGAAGCCCGCCGCAGCATGATCAAGGCCGGCGTGCCGGTCACTCCGGGCACCGAAGGCAACGTCTCGGGTATCGAGGAAGCCCTCACCGAAGGCGACCGTATCGGTTACCCGGTGATGCTCAAGGCCACCTCCGGTGGTGGCGGTCGCGGTATCCGTCGCTGCAACAGCCGCGAAGAACTGGAACAGGCGTTTCCCCGGGTGATTTCCGAAGCGACCAAGGCCTTTGGCTCGGCGGAAGTGTTCCTGGAAAAATGCATCGTCAATCCCAAGCACATCGAGGCACAGATCCTCGGCGACAGCTTCGGCAACGTGGTGCATCTGTTCGAGCGCGACTGCTCGATCCAGCGCCGCAACCAGAAGCTGATCGAAATCGCCCCCAGCCCTCAGCTGACCCCGGAACAGCGTGCCTATATCGGCGACCTGTCCGTGCGCGCGGCCAAGGCGGTGGGCTACGAGAACGCCGGTACCGTGGAGTTCCTGCTCGCCGAGGGCGAGGTGTACTTCATGGAGATGAACACCCGGGTGCAGGTGGAACACACCATCACCGAAGAAATCACCGGCATCGACATTGTCCGTGAGCAGATCCGCATCGCCTCCGGCCTGCCGCTGTCGGTCAAGCAGGAAGACATCATCCATCGCGGTTTTGCCCTGCAGTTCCGGATCAACGCCGAAGACCCGAAGAACAACTTCCTGCCCAGCTTCGGCAAGATCACCCGCTACTACGCGCCCGGCGGTCCCGGCGTGCGCACCGATACGGCGATCTACACCGGCTACACCATTCCACCGTTCTACGACTCCATGTGCCTGAAGCTGGTGGTCTGGGCGTTGACCTGGGAAGAAGCGATGGACCGTGGCCTGCGGGCCCTGGACGACATGCGCCTGCAAGGCGTGAAGACCACCGCCGCCTACTACCAGGAAATCCTGCGCAACCCGGAATTCCGCAGCGGCCAGTTCAATACCAGCTTCGTTGAAAGCCATCCTGAACTGACCAACTACTCGATCAAGCGCAAACCCGAAGAGCTGGCCCTGGCCATCGCCGCCGCCATTGCCGCCCACGCAGGCCTGTGAGGAATATGACAATGTCCAAGAAGATCCATGTAACTGACACCATCCTGCGCGACGCCCACCAATCGCTGCTCGCCACCCGCATGCGCACCGAAGACATGCTGCCGATCTGCGACAAGCTCGACAAGGTCGGCTACTGGTCCCTGGAAGTCTGGGGCGGCGCGACTTTCGATGCCTGCGTGCGCTTCCTCAAGGAAGACCCGTGGGAGCGTCTGCGCCAACTGCGCGCGGCCCTGCCCAACACCCGCCTGCAGATGCTCCTGCGCGGGCAGAACCTCCTGGGCTATCGCCACTACAGCGATGACGTGGTCAGGGCCTTCGTCGCCAAGGCGGCGGTCAACGGTATCGACGTGTTCCGTATCTTCGACGCGATGAACGATGTGCGTAACCTGCGCGTGGCCATCGAAGCGGTGAAGGCGGCGGGCAAGCATGCCCAGGGCACCATCGCCTACACCACCAGCCCGGTGCACACCATCGAGGCGTTCGTGGCCCAGGCCAAGCAGATGGAAGCCATGGGTTGCGACTCGGTGGCGATCAAGGACATGGCCGGCCTGCTGACCCCTTACGCCACGGGCGAACTGGTCAAGGCGCTGAAGGCCGAGCAGTCGCTGCCGGTGTTCATCCACTCCCACGACACCGCCGGCCTGGCCGCGATGTGCCAGCTCAAGGCAGTGGAAAACGGTGCCGATCACATCGACACCGCGATCTCCAGCTTCGCCTGGGGCACCAGCCATCCGGGCACCGAGTCGATGGTCGCGGCCCTCAAGGGCAGTGAGTTCGACACCGGCCTGGACCTGGAACTGCTGCAGGAAATCGGCCTGTACTTCTACGCCGTGCGCAAGAAGTACCACCAGTTCGAAAGCGAGTTCACCGCCGTCGACACCCGCGTGCAAGTCAACCAGGTGCCGGGCGGGATGATCTCCAACCTGGCCAACCAGCTGAAAGAGCAGGGCGCCCTGAATCGCATGGGCGAAGTGCTGGCGGAGATTCCGCGGGTGCGTGAAGACCTCGGCTTCCCGCCGCTGGTAACCCCGACCTCGCAGATCGTCGGCACCCAGGCGTTCTTCAACGTGCTGGCCGGCGAGCGCTACAAGACCATCACCAACGAGGTGAAGCTGTACCTGCAAGGCGGCTACGGCAAGGCGCCGGGTACCGTCAACGAGAAGCTGCGGCGCCAGGCCATCGGCAGCGAGGACGTTATCGACGTGCGTCCGGCCGACCTGCTCAAGCCGGAAATGGTCAAGCTGCGGGGCGAGATCGGTGCCCTGGCCAAGTCGGAAGAGGACGTGCTGACCTACGCCATGTTCCCGGATATCGGGCGCAAGTTCCTCGAAGAGCGCGAGGCCGGCACCCTGGTGCCCGAAGCGCTGCTGCCGATTCCTGAAGCCGGCGGCGTGCGTGCGGCAGGCGGCGAGGGCGTACCGACCGAGTTCGTCATCGACGTGCACGGCGAAACCTACCGCGTCGACATTACCGGTGTCGGCGTGAAGGCCGAAGGCAAGCGGCACTTCTACCTGTCCATCGATGGCATGCCGGAAGAGGTGGTGTTCGAGCCGCTCAACGAATTCGTCGGTGGCGGCAGCAGCAAGCGCAAGCAGGCCAGCGCGCCGGGCCATGTCAGCACCACCATGCCGGGCAATATCGTCGACGTGCTGGTCAAGGAAGGCGACACCGTGAAAGCCGGCCAGGCCGTCCTGATCACCGAAGCGATGAAGATGGAGACCGAAGTGCAGGCAGCGGTTGCCGGCAAGGTCACGGCCATCCACGTGGCCAAGGGCGACCGGGTCAACCCTGGCGAAATCCTTATCGAGATCGAAGGCTGAACAGCAGCCTTCGACTCACAACGATTTATACCTCGGGGGGCATGTGCCCCCTTTTTTTTGCCTCCTGCCCGGAGCAACAACGTCGCGGCTGCCCAGCGGATTCAGGCTGGCACTATCGTGATACGCCCCGACAGCTGTATCTCCTCCGGCACGGCGCTGACGGTGGCATAGTAGCCTGTAACAGTGACCTCGCCGACTTTGTTGGGAACGATGAACGAGATGGTTTGCCAATCGATGATGTCGAAACTGACGAGATTGGGGGCATCGTCGCCGCCCTTCGAGAAGTGGAACTGATAGAGCCCGCTGAATGCGTTTACGATTGGGCCCCTGAGCGTGAGGACCTCCCCTACGGTCGCTTTATCCGGCAGTTCGACTCTGGGTTTTGCCTGCAGTGTTTTGGTAATCATTTGGCACCTCCTGCGAAATGACAGCCCCGATCAACGGTCGGGCCTGGATGACGGCATCGAACATTCATTGATGATCAGGTTCTGGCGGGCTCACGCCGGCTTGATGTCGAGCGTTCCGAAGATGTGTGCCTCCTCCGGCACGGAGGTGCCACTGGAATAGTACCCTTCGACAACGTGCTCGCCGAGCTTGTCGGGCACGATGAACGAGATGCTGTCCCAGTACGAGCGGTGGATGGGGACGAAGAAGGTTTCGTCGGGGCCGCGAAATTCGAGCTCATGGATTCCGCTGAATGCGTTGACGGCCCGCCCCGTGATCATGACTCTCTTCCCCACGATCGCCTCTTCGGGCAGATCGGCTTTGGGGCTGTCTTGTAGTGTCTTATCAAACATTTCGCACCTCATTGCTGAAGTTCATCCATGCCCGTTGCCGGGTGGGCGAGCGGGCGACGTCTTCAGGCTACGAGGGTTTGGAGAGGCTCATCTACTGTCAGAAATGACAGTCCTGATCAGCGGTCAGTCGAGGTCGTACAGGGGCCGTGCAGGAGCCGGATCGCCGGCGATGAGGCCCGCGCGCCTTGCTGCGTTCTGGCGGGCGCCATCGCCAGCAAGCCGGCTCCTACGGGTCATGGGGTGTTTTCAATCGCCCGTTTTTTCAACCGAGCGGGCGGTGGGTTCTGCTTAAAAAGCCATCTTCCACTGGCCCATGACCCCGTTGCTGCGGCTGCTGCTGCCCATTTCGCCGTTGTAGGCCACGCCGATGGAATGCCTGGCCGACAGGTTGAGGTCCAGGCCGGCTTCGACCACCAGGCTGTCGCGGTCCTGGCCGATGGCCTTGGTGTTGAAGGTTCTGCCGGTCACCTGGTTGACCTGGGTACTGGTGTCGTCGAGCGCCCCGTACAGATGTTTCCAGCCCGCGCTCAGGCGTGGGGCCAGGCTCATGCCGCTGTCCATGTTCCTGATGCTGGCGGTGCGCAGGCCGAAGGTGGTGCTGAAGTTGTCCAGGGTCTGGGTACTGGCCTTCAGTGCGGCTTCGCCGCCTTTTTCCGTATAGCCCTTGCGCGAGTAACGCTCGTAGCCGAGGTTGGCGAAAGGTTCGGCGATCAGGCTGCCGCTGCCCAGGTTGTAGCCGAGTTCGGCGAAGGCCTGCTGGCTGGTGGCGTCGTAGTCGCCGGCGAGACGGTCCTTGTAGCTGCCGAACTCCACGTTGCGCTTGGTCTTGCCGGAGTGGTCGCTATGGATCGCGCCGAGGCGCAAGGCCACCGGCCCGCTCTGGTGCAGGGCGTAGGTGCCGACATGCCAGCTGTCGAGATCGCCTTCGAAGCGGTTGGCTTTATGCTCCGATTGCGACTTGCCACCCAGCAGGCCCACCCGCCATTCACTGTCCAGGGCCCAGTCGACGCCCATCACCAGGCCCTTGGTGTTCTGTTCGAAAGCCTTTGTTTCCGTGGGCTGGTCGAAGGTGCTGGCGTTGTTCAGGGCCTGTACCCACAGGCGGGTGTCATTGGGCTTGATCTGCGAATGACCCGACAGCGAGACCTGGCCGGGCGCGCCGTTTGCTCCAGCGAGCAGGCGCTCCGAGGGGGCGTTGCCGAGCTGGCGCATGGCCGAGAGGGCACTGTTGCCCACTTGGCTGGCGCCCTTGAGGGTCGCCCGGCCAAGGTTGGCGTTGGCCGCGCCGGACAGCTGTGCCCAGGCATCTCTTTTGGCCGTGGCGTTCAGGCCGGCCAGGGAATCTTGCAGGGGGGATTCGATCGGTTTGGGGATGGGCTTGCCGACATTGCCGCCTTGTCCTCCTTTTTTTGGATCATCCTGCTGAGGCTTGTTTATGGTTTCGGCGGCAGTGAGCCGTTTTTCCAGTTGGGCATTACTCTTCCTGATTTCTTCGCGGAAGGCTTTATCCTCGGCATCCATTCTTTCGATAGTGTTTGTGTTATCGGTGATCCTTTTGTCATGGCTCACGATGCTACTGGCGTTGGTTTGATGGGCTGTGGTGTTGTCGGTGATCCTGTTGTCATGGCCCGCGATATTGCTGGTGTTGGTTTGATGGGCGCTGGTGTTATCGGTGATCCTTTTGTCATGGTCCGCGATGTTGCTGGCGTTGGTTTGATGGGCGGTGGTGTTGTCGGTGATCCTGTTGTCATGGCCTGCGATGTTGCTGGCGTTGGTTTGATGGGCGGTGGTGTTGTCGGTGATCCTTTTGTCATGGTCCGCGATGTTGCTGGCGTTGGTTTGATGGGCGGTGGTGTTGTCAGTGATCCTTTTGTCATGGCCTGCGATGCTGTGGGCGCTGGCTTGGATAGCAGCCGTATTGGCCGCGATATTGCTCAGATTGGTTTCGACAATACCGATGTTCGTGGCGATAGGCTGGGGCGCCGGCGTCCCTTGAGAGAGCGGTGGCTGCGAAGTGGGGGCAATCGGAGCTTCCCACCACGTACCGCCCTCTGCGGTCGTTCCGAGGTACCTGGCATTCGGGTTGACAGGCCGGCTGAATATTGGCGTTGGCTGGCTGACTTGTAATGGAGGGACGGCGACATTTGGAGGCATGCATGACAGGCAGGGTGGCGGGAGCGCAGGTGTGTATACCGGAACAGCAGAACCGTCGGGCTGGATGTATGCCTCATAGGCTCCCCCTGGGCCCGCGTGAGGCTTGACCAGAAAAACGCCGGCAGAGGTGGGCGCTGTGCTGACTTTCGTGTAGGCGCCTGGTTCTAGAATTTGTCGGTGTCGTAAGTCCTGAGCCAGCACGTGTTGAGCCGTTAGTCCGTTCAGCGCCAATGTCAGTGCAGCAGCAAGGTGGGTCTTCTTGGGGGACATTCCATTTCATCCTCGGAATAAATCGAGGCGGAAATGTATCTATCCATGTAATCGATAAATGTCGGGCTTTTTACCCGTCTTTTGCGCGAGATGTCGCCGCTTGCGCGGCGATTTGGTGGCGTCTGCGGAGGCGTGTGGGCCAGCGGTGGCCGAGGTGTCAGTCACCGCGTTTTCGGGGTGGCGGGCGCTGTGCTTGGGGGCTGTGCGGGTTAACCGCGGCACTCGGCCAGGGTCTTGATCTGGCCGACCGCGCCGAGGTTCTCTTCCGACAACCAGCGCTCGAATCCGGCATTCACCGCCGGCCATTCCGAATCGATGATGCTGTACCAGGCCGTGTCGCGGTTCTTGCCCTTGACCACCATGTGCTGGCGGAACACGCCTTCGAACTGGAAGCCCAGCCGCTCGGCCGCCGCCCGGGAGCGGGCGTTGTCGTTGTTGCACTTCCACTCCAGGCGCCGGTAACCCAGGGCGAAGGCTTCTCGGGCCAGCAGGTAGACCGCCTCGGTACTTTTGGGCGAGCGCTGCATCGGTGCGCCGAAGGTGACGTGGCCGATCTCGATACGGCCCTGGGCCGGGACGATCGACATCAGGCTGAGGAGGCCCTGGACCTCGCCATTGGCCTTGTCGATGACGGCGAAGAAATACGGGTCGGCGCTCGCCGCATGGCCGTCGAGCCAGTCATTGAACGCGCTGCGTTGCGGGAACGGCCCGTAGGGCAGGTAGTTCCACAGCTTCGGGTCGGCGCCGGGGCCTTCCAGGGCGCGAAACAGGTCATCGCCATGGCGCGCGGGGTCGAGCTTTTCCAGGGTGATGAAGCGCCCCTCGAGGTGGCGGGTGGATGGCGTCGGCGCGCCTTGCCAGTTGGCTACGGGTGTGGACATGACGCTTTCCTCGGGGGCTTACAACGCGTGGCGAAATTGAATGAAACCGGGGCGCTCGGCAATCCGCTCGTACAACTGGATGGCCGTGGCATTGGTTTCGTGGGTCAGCCAGTGCACTTTACTGCAATCGGCCCGGGCCGCCGTGGCATAGACGTGCTCGATGAGCAATCGGCCAAGGCCCGTCCCGCGTTGGCCGGGCGCGACGAACAGATCCTGAAGATAGCAGGAATTCTGCACGCTCCAGTTCGAGCGGTGGTAGATGAAATGCACCAGGCCCACCGCCTTGCCGTCCTGCCAGGCGAGGGCGGCATGGGTGGTTTCGGCCGGGTCGAGAAAACGCTGCCAGGTCGACTGGTAGACCGCGTCCGGCAGCTCGGTTTCGTAGAACTTCAGGTAGGCCTGCCACAAGGGACGCCAGGCGGCCTGGTCGGCGGCGCTGACCGGACGGATTTCGAGGGTGCTCATGCAGACTCCTTAACGCATCAAATGGGCGAGGGCTTGGTCCTGGCTGTCGGCGCTGGCCGCCAGCCCTTGTTGTACACCGGCGATGTCGGCGGCGCTGCGGTTCTGGCTGAGCTTGCGCTTGCCTTCCAGGCGCTGGATCGGCAGGGCAAAGCCGACGATGGCCCTGAGCATGCTGTCGATGTACGGCGCGGGGGCGTCGTCGACTTTCCAGGGCTGGTCCCGACCCGCTTCATGCCGGTCGGTCAGGGCACTGACCAGGTTGCGCAGGCGCTCGGCATCGTCGAACACCTCGGCCTCGCCGTAGGCATGCACGGCCACGTAGTTCCAGGTCGGCACGACTTTGCCGTGCTCGGCCTTGGCAGGATAGAAGGACGGGCTGACATAGGCGTCGGCTCCCGCGAAGATCACCAGGATTTCGCCGCCCTCGGCCAGTTCCCGCCACTGCGGATTGGCCCGGGCCAGATGGCCGTAGAGCGTGCCGTTGGGACCTTGCCCGGGGTCCAGCAGCAGCGGCACGTGGCTGGCTTGCAGGCCAAGCTTGCCGTGGGTGACCAGCGTCGCCAGGCGGGTGTCCTGAATATGCCGTTGCAAGGTGAGCAGATCCTGCTCGGAAAAAGCGCTCGGTGTGTACATGGAGATTTTCCTTGGCGAATGCCTGCATCCTAGGCAGGCTATTGGTTGCTTGTAAGAGCCATTAGTGATGATTTTCGTAGGTCCATTTCATCGATCCATTTCACAGGTGCAACGCTATGCCCAGTCCTTCATTGCCGCTGCCGTTCGATCCCGCCGGGATTTACCTGGACCCGGCCAAGGGACTGAGTCACCAGCTCTACCAGGCCCTGCGCCTGCGGGTGCTGGACGGACGCCTGGCCAGCGGCAGCCGCTTGCCGGCCAGTCGCGACCTGGCGGCAGCCCTGGCGATTTCCCGCAATAGTGTCGTGCGCGCCTATGACCAGCTGTACGCCGAAGGCTTTATCGAGGGCCGCATCGGCGACGGCACCTACGTTGCCCAGTTGCCGGAAAAGTCTCTGCCGATCAAAAAGTTGTCCACAAAAGTATCCACAGGGTTTTCAACAGGCTTACCCACAGGGTTATCCACAAAAACGACTGAAACCGCTGGGATTACATCCAGTAAAGTTATCCACAATCGTGCCTTGCAGCGGATCGAGAACAACCCTTTGCACGCACCGCCATCGGGTCCGCCGCGGGCTTTCCGGGTCGGCGTACCGGCGTTCGATCTGTTCCCTTTTGGCGTCTGGGCCAAGCTGCAGGCGGCTTTCTGGCGCAAACCGGACTTGCAGCTGCTGTGCTACGGCCAGTCGGCGGGGGAGGAGCGCCTGCGCGGCCTGATCGCAGCTTATCTGCGCGGTTCCCGAGGCTTGTCCTGCACGCCTGAACAAATTGTGATCACCAGCGGCGCACAACAGGGCATCAGCCTTTGTGCACAGTTGCTGGTGGACCCCGGCGATGGCGTCGCTGTGGAAAATCCCGGCTACCGCGCGGCGCGGCTGGCCTTCGCGGTGGCGGGGGCCACACTGCATGGCGTGGCGGTGGACCACGAGGGCCTGGACTGCGCCGCACTCGCGCAATTGCCGGACTGTCGGCTGGCCTATGTGACGCCGTCCCATCAATACCCCACCGGGGTGATCATGAGTCTGGCCCGGCGCCTGGAACTGCTGGCCTGGGCCGAGCGCAGCGGCGGCTGGATCGTCGAGGACGACTACGACGGTGAGTACCGCTACAGCGGCGCGCCCCTGGCCCCCCTGGCCGCACTCGATCGACAGGGGCGGGTGTTGTATGTCGGCACCTTCGGCAAGATTGCCTTTCCGGCGTTGCGCCTCGGCTACCTGGTGCTGCCGCCGACGCTGGTCGAGGCCTTTTCCCAGCGGCGGGCACTGGATATGCGGCACTCGGAGGTCAGTACCCAGGCGGTGATGGCCGAGTTCATGGCCGCCGGGCACTTCCAGCGGCATATCCGCCGCATGCGCAGGGCCGCCCTGAGCCGGCGCAACACCCTGCTGGCTCATTGGCCGAAGGCTATCGCGGGGTGCGGTCCATTGGCGGAGGTCGCGGCGGGCCTGCACGTGACGGTCCCGGTGGAGAGCCTGGAGCGGGAACAGGAACTGATCGCGCTGGCGGAGAGCGTTGGGGTGGAAATCAGCCCCCTGAGCAGCTACTGGATGACCCAGCCGCTGCCGCCCGAAGACCGGCGTGCCGGCCTGGTGCTGGGGTTTGCCGCGGTGCCCGAGGCCGATATCGAGTCGGCGCTGGCACGCCTGGGCAAGGTCTGGAAGCGCTAGCCGCGTCGGGTATTAACCGGCTATCGCAGACAAGTGGGCAGTCGATGTTTATCTGGTCCGGGAACCCGAAACCAGGATAAATGAACATGACGTCCCCACTTCCCGGCACGACCTTGAGCGACAGCGAACAGGCTGCGCTGGTCTACACCCTCAGTGACTGTTTCGCCCGCCGACCGACCCTGGAAAGCGCGACCCCCGGCCTTGTCCGCGACATGCTGGAGGCCGAGTACCCGTTGCTCGGCGAACGGCTTGCCCATGCCGCGCTTATCGAGCCGCAGCCTTGCGGGGACGAGGTGGAATACCGGGTCCTGACCCTGGCGCACCTGCTGATCGAACGCTTCCTCGGCGAAGAGCAACTGGCTCATCCGGACGGCAGCTACCTGACGCTCTATCCCGGCGCGGAGCATCCGGAGCAACTGTCCCTGAGTGTCGCGGCGGTCGACGTGCTCCTGAAGGAGTGGGCGCCGTTGCTGCTGGAGGCTTACAAACAGGACCTGGTCGACTTCTGGAGTTCGCCGTCGACGGAGGATGTCGCACCCTGGCAGCGGCTCTCCGAGTTCTTCGCGGAGCAATTGCGCCAGGCGAGCACGGCGCTGTCGGGCGACGAACAGAGTACCGTGCAGGCGGTGCTCGACTACCCCGACCTGAAGGAGCGCCAGGCCAGGTTCGGAGCCGATTGCGCGCAGGCCTATATCCCCATCATCGATAGCCGCGCGCAGGACGCCGATCCCTTGCCGGTGCAGGCGCTCGCCATGAGCCGTTGGGTCGGCAAGCGCCAGATCGTCTTGCTTTACACGCTGTTCGGCGGGATCGAAGTGTTCGATTCCACGCAAGCGCTCGAGAGCTCCCTGGAGGTGACCCTGAACGGGCAGGATTCGGAATTCAGAAATTATTCGCCCGATCATCACGTCTTCGATGCCCTGACCGTGACCCTGCTGGCACGACAGCTGGAGGCTATCGACGCCATCAGGCCGGCTGACTATCGCGACCCGCAAGCCCTTGAGCAGCATCTGCGGGAGCTGACCGGCCTGCAGGCATTGTTCGGGGCCTTCCGTTCCGGTCACGAGGCGAAACTGGGGCGCCTGCGTGACTTGCTCCCGGAGGGTTTGCGCAATGCTTCGGCGTCGGATCGCACCCTCTATGGTCATTATGTGGTGGCGCTCGCGGCGGTTTATCGGCGTCATGCCGGCAAGACGTTTCTCGATGGCATTCCCGATATCGCGACCTTCGCTGGCGAGTCGTTGCAGGCGAGTTTGCTGGCGAAATATCCGCAGGCCGCGACCGTGTCGGTCAGCGACATCAGCGTGACCTTGACGCGTATCGCCAACCGCCCGCTCGAAATGGTCGAGAGCGCTTCCGACGTCCGCTACGAGTCACAGACCCGGGATTATGTCGCCATGGCGCTGGAGAACCTCGAGGCATTTCCTCTGGGGGCAGCGGCACTGGTTCTTTACCAGGGCCAGGCGGCGCCTCCCTGGATGACCTATGACGCGCTGCGCATGGCGGTGAGCGATGCCGATGTCGGTCGGACCTACCCTGAGCTGCTTGCGCAGAGATTGCAGCGCGACCAGGGCGAGCGAGTGCGGCAAGAGGGGCTTTTCAGCGACTACCTGCGTGTCCTGCTGCCGATGCTGGCACTGGAGTTGCGGTTCGAACGGCAACTGACGGAGACCGCTCGCCTGTATGTCGAGGCGGTGGTGACCCACGATAACGGCGTGCAGGAGGTCCGGGGCCAGCCCATCGTGGTCAGGCCCCTGGCTTTCGTCGCACAACCGCAGGCCACCCCGGACCGGGTGCGCAACATGTTCGTGATCGGCCCGCAGCCCACGGACCAGGGGCCGCAGGTGCTGTTTCGTCCGGGCAGCGCCAGGCTCATGCTTGAGTTTGCCTCCCTTGACGAACTGTTGGCGGCCGTTCAGGCGCCAGGGGTGTTGCAGCAGTCGGTCCTCGGCGGCCTCGACAGCAACAGGCGCGCAATCTATGACCAGGGCGGATTCAAGGAGCCGCACGTGGTCCGGGTCACGCGCCTGGATGAGGACTTGCCGGCCGTTCCCAAGCCGGCTTCGCTCGATACCAGCGAGTTGCCCGGGGCGTTCGGCGCGGCGCTGTTCGCCGCCACCGTCGAGGCACTGATCGCCCATGCCGAGGCGATTTCCGTCTCCGACGCCGAAGACCGCTGGAACCGTTTCGCGGACCTGGGATGGACGCTGTTCAACCTGCTGGTGCCTTTTGCGCCCGCGCCCCTGGCAGAGGTCGGGTTGCTCGTGCAACTGATGTCCGATCTCAAGACCTTCGTCGATCCGAACGCTTCCGAACCCTGGTCGGCGTTCGCCGATGTCTTGCTGAGCCTGGCTGTGGTGCTGGTCTATCACCGCCGGTCGTTCGTTGCGCAGGCGCGGTCCCCTGTGCCGGTCGCCGTCCCCCTCGGTAACGCGGTGGTCAAGGACCCCGTCATCAAGGTTTCCAGCCAGCTGGTGTTTGCCTGGACCCGCCCGGATCGACCTTTCACGGCCTCCGAACTGGTCAGGCTGGAGTCCTTCAAGCTGTCGCTGGACGATTCTCCCGGTACCTTGCTGGAGTCGGGCGAATGGAAGGGCCTGTATCAGCATGACAAACTTTTCTATGCCCGTGTCGAGGGGGCGTGGTTTCGGGTGTCGCGCAGGCTCGATGGGGTGGTGATCATCAATGACCGGCATCCGGCGCGCCAGGGCCCCTGGTTGCGTCGCGACAGCTCGGGGCTCTGGCGGTTGGATCGTGGCCTGCGCCTGCTGGGCGGCGTGGGAGAGTTGAGCGTGCGTGCGGCGAAGAAGCTCAAGTCCCTGGAGAAGAGGGGCCGTGATCTGTTGGCGACCTTGCCGGCGCTGCTGGCGGGCGCCGAGCGCACCGCGAAAGTCGTGCATTCGCCTCTCGATATCCAGCACATCCTCGAGACCAAGGCGCAGCCTTTCGAGGAGGTCATCCAGGAGCTGCGAGGATTGACCCGCGGACTGACGCAGTCGCCCCGCGCGCTGATTGCCGAGCTGGAGGAGGCGGCCAGTATCCTGGCCAACGAGGGGCTGAACCTGCGGATCAGCTTGACCCGCAAAGCCTTGCCGACCGTCACCGCGATCAGGTTTCTGCGGGAGCAGGAACAGATCACGATCCGCAAGCTGGGGGGGCGCCGGGCTATCCCCGGCGGCAAGAAACCCGACTTTCTCGAGGAGTACGAGATCCGCGACCGGCAGGGCCGGCCGTTGTGGTACGCGCACTTCCATTACGACACCGCGAGCAAACCGCTGGCCGAGTACGGCAAGGCGCACCTCAAGACCCTCCAGCAACGCCATCTGGGCATCAGTTTTCAGAGTGCCCAGGAGGCCGCGGGTGTGAACGTCACGCCCATCTGGCGTGGACCGATCGACGCCGAGACCGCCGCCACGCTGTTCCTGTCGCTGAGTGGCTGAAGATTGCCCACGCTGCCCTTGTAGGAGCTGGCTTGCCAGCGATGAGGCCAGTGAGTCTCGCATCGACTGTCCGGCCGCCATCGCCAGCAAGCCGGCTCCTACAATCAGGTGTCTGCCGGCAAAATATCGCCCTGCCAAAAAAACTGTGGGAGCTGGCTTGCCAGCGATGAGGCCGGTGAGTCTCGCATCGACTGTCCGGACGCCATCGCCAGCAAGCCGGCTCCTAGAATCAGGTGTCTGCCGGCAAAATATCGCCCTGCCAAAAAACCTGTGGGAGCTGGCTTGCCAGCGATGAGGCCGGTGAGTCTCGCATTGACTGTCCGGACGCCATCGCCAGCAAGCCGGCTCCCACGCAGTGGTGTTTCAGCGCGAAACGCCGGTAGAGCGCAGCTCGATACTCAGGTCCCCGACTTGATCTTGGTCCAGGCCCGCGTCCGTGCCCGTTCGGCCTTCTGGTCCAGCGGCTGCAGGGTGTAGAGCGTCTTCATCGCCGCTTCGGTCGGGTACAGGTTGGCATTGGTACGGATCGCCGGGTCGACCATTTCGGTGGCGTCCTTGTTCGGGTTGGGATAACCGACAAAGTCGCTGATCGGTGCGATCACCTGGGGTTGCAGCAGGTAGTTGATAAAGGTGTAGGCATCTTCCGGGTCCTTCGCACCCTTGGGGATCGCCAGCATGTCGAACCAGATCGGCGCGCCTTCCTTGGGCAGGCGCATGTCCACCACTACGCCGTTCTTGGCTTCCTTGGCCCGGTTGGCGGCCTGGGAGAAGCTGCCGGAGTAGCCGACGGCCACGCAGATGTCGCCGTTGGCGATATCCGCCATGTATTTGGACGAGTGGAAATAGGTGATGTACGGACGGATCTTCAGCAGCAGCGCCTCGGCTTTTTCATAATCCTTGGGATTGTTGCTGTTGGGGTTCAGGCCCAGGTGCTGCAAGGCCAGCGGCAGGATTTCCGAAGGCGAGTCGAGCAGGGCGACGCCACACTGCTTGAGCTTGCTGATGTTCTCTTCCTTGAAGATCAGGTCCCAGCTGTCCACCGGCGCGTTATCGCCCAGCGCCGCCTTGACCTTGGCCGGGTTGAAGCCGATCAGGATGGTGCCGTACATGTAGGGCACGGCGAACTTGTTGCCCGGGTCGTTGGCTTCGATCAGCTTCATCAGCTTGGGATCGAGGTGGTTCCAGTTCGGCAACTTGCTGCGATCCAGCGGCTGGAACACCCCGGCTTCGATCTGCTTGGCGAGAAACACGTTGGACGGCACCACCACGTCATAGCCGGAGTTGCCGGTGAGCAGCTTGGCCTCCAGCGCCTCGTTGGTGTCGAAGATGTCGTAGACCAGCTTGACCTGGCTGTTCTGGGCCTTGAAGTCTTCCAGGGCCTTGGGCGTGATGTAGTCAAACCAGTTGTAGACCCGCAGGGTGCGGTCCTCGGCCTGGACTGCGCCGCTGAGCACGGCGGCGCACAGGGCCGGGGCGATAAAACGCTTGAGTCTGTTCATTCTTCTAGTTCCTCATTGGGCGTTCTGGAAACCTTCGAGTACGTTCACGGCATTGATGCCGATTTCTTCCACCGCATAGCCGCCTTCCATCACGAACAGCGTCGGCTTGCCCAGGCGGGCGATGCGTTCGCCCATGCGCAGGTAGTCGGGGCTGTCGAGCTTGAACTGCGAAATCGGATCGTCCTTGAAGGTGTCCACGCCGAGGGAGACCACCAGGACATCGGCGGCGTAGCGCTCGATTTCCCCACAGGCCTGTTCCAGGGCCGCGCTCCAGCGCTCCCAGCCGCTGCCGGCGGCCAGCGGGTAGTTGAAGTTGAAGCCTTCGCCGGCGCCTTCGCCCAGCTCGTCGGCATAGCCGAGGAAGAACGGGAACTCCGCTTCCGGGTGGCCGTGGATCGAAGTGAAGAGCACGTCGCTGCGCTCGTAGAAAATCGATTGGGTGCCGTTGCCGTGGTGGTAGTCGACATCGAGAATCGCGACTTTCCCGTGGCCCTGGTCGAGAAAGGCCTGGGCGGCGATGGCCGCGTTGTTCAGGTAGCAGTAGCCGCCCATCAGGTCGCTGGCGGCATGGTGTCCGGGTGGACGGCAGAGGGCGAAGGCACTGCGGGCACCGCGCTGGATTTCCGCCTGGGCGGTCAGGGCCACCTGGGCCGCGCTGTAGGCCGCCTGCCAGGTGCCGGCGGTGATCGGGGCGCCACCGTCGAAGCTGTAGTAGCCGAGTTCGCCGTGCAGGTTTCTCGGGATCACCTTGCGCAGGGTCCGTGCCGGCCAGGTGAAGGGCAGCAGGTCGCCGTCATGACCGAGTTCGGCCCAGCGCTCCCAGGCGCTCTTGAAGAACGTCAGGTAGGCGTCGTCGTGGACGCGGCGGATCGGTTCCAGGCCGAAATCCTCGGGCTCACGGACCGGGCCCAGGGCCTGGTGCCGCACGCGGGCCAGCACGTGGTCGGCGCGCGAAGGCATCTCGAAGCAGGGCATCAGTTGCCCGTCGATCAGCTCGCAGCGGCCATGGTGCAGGTGGTGATCGTCTGAGTAGACCGTCAGCATTTATTGTTCTCCGATAGCGTGGACGTGGGCTCATTCTTGATGCCCGACGCGGTTCGGAGAACGGCAGGAGCGGCCAAAAGGGGATCGATATGGCCAAAAGGTGTGTCCGAATTTCGCCCCTCAATGAGGCAGCGCCGCTCCTTTGCGGGGCGGTGCCGATCAGGGGCGGAACTGGCTGGGGCTGACGCCGCTCCAGCGGACGAAGGCGTGACGGAAGCTGGCGGTTTCGCTGAAGCCCAGCTCGTCGGCGATCCGATGGATCGGTAGCTGGTCGTCCGCCAGCAGTTGCTTGGCCCGCTCGAAGCGTAGCTCGTCGAGCAGTTCCTGGTAGCTGCAGCCCAGGTCATGCAGGTGACGGCGCAGGGTCCGTGCCGAACAGTTCATCTGTTCGGCCAGGCCTTCCAGGCCCGGGGCGGTGTGCAACTGGGCGGCGAGCAGCTGGCGGATACGTCCCAGCCAGGCCTGGCGGCCGGTGAACTCCAGGTTCTGCTTGCGGCAGCGTTCGGCCATGGCCTGGTGGGTGATGGCATCGGCCAGGGGCAGCGGCTGGTCGAGCCAGCGCCTGTCGAAGGCGAAGGCGTTGCGGGTGGCCGAGAACTGCAGTGGGCAGTCGAAGCTGTCGGCGTAGTTGGCGCGGTAGTCCGGCGCCTCATGTTCGAAGCGCGCGGCCAGCAGCGGCAGCGGGCGTCCGAGCAGGTCGTCGCAGATGACTTTCAGCGACACCAGGCAGAACTCGACATTGAAGACGGCCAGCACCGGATTCTCCCGGTAATCGCTGGCGGTGAACCAGATCCGCTCGCCGTCTTCGTCCAGGCTCAGTTCGAAGAGTGTTCCCAATAGCGCCGGATAGCGCAGGGCCAGGCGCAAAGCGTCACCGAAGGTGGCACTGGTGAGCAGGGCGTAGCCGAGCATGCCGTAGGATGAAACGTGCATCCGCCGGCCCAGTTCCAGGCCGATTTCCCGGCGCAGGGCCACGGCATTGGCGCATACCTGCATCTCCTGGTTGGTGGTGATGCGGGTATCGGCGCGGCTCAGGTCGGCGGCGCTGATGCCGCTGCCGGCCAGGAGCACATCGCTGGACAGGCCTTCGTCACGAAAGGCATTGAGCACCAGGGACACGGCGTTGAGGGTGGTGAGGTGGGAGTGGAGCATGCTCGATTCCGGCCTTGGGAGGTGTGGGAATCGAGCAAGTTTAGTGCCGGTCGGCAGATTCACCGCATGGCATGGGCGCAGAGGAGCCGGTTATTTCTCCGGCATGGCCGAGGAGTGGTGGGTGGAGATTTTCCAGTCCTGGCCATTCCAGGCGTAGGTGAAGGTGTAGCGGGCGGACACGGTCGACTGGTCCTTGAAGGCGAAGGTATAGGTGCCGGTGTCGATGGCCTCGTTGCAGCCGATGCGGATGGTCCGGCTGTCGATCTTGCCCACCGGCTTGTTGGCCAGGAAATGCTCGAAGTAGTCGATCCGCTCGGCGTCGGTCAAGCGGACCTTGTTCGAGACCGTGGGCAACAGCACCGCGTCCGGCAGATACCTGTCGGCAACTTTCCGGGCATCGCCCGTCTGTAACGCATTGTTCCAATCGTCGAACAGACTTTCAATTCCTGAAGTTTCCACCGGACTGCAGGCCTGCGGTTTGGCCGCAAAGGCCGATACGGAAAAAAGACTGCACAGTGCGGTTATTGCGATATGTTTTCTCATGGTTTCTCTCTGGTTTTCCCATGGCTGTCCTGACAGCGTCTGAATAAGAAAGAGCCAAGGCTTCCATGACCGCACACTCGATCCGTTCGAAACGGGAGGCCCGCATTATCCAGGTGATGCCCGGGGGCCGGGCCGCTGCGCTTTGGTGCGCTGGCGACGGATGAACAAGACACATACAGAAGTCGACACTTATGGACAGGCGTGACACTGCGTCGGCGAGTTATCCGAAGTTTCCGCGTTAAAGTAACAAGCCGTTCAATACGGGTATTGATGGAACTTCTGCTTTTTTAGTTGCAAGCTGCGTATTTAAAATACGAAGTTCAAACAAGGTTGTTTGTGATTTGCAACTTTGACCAGCCTACCCGAGGCGATTGGGCAGGAGTAGCGTAGGAATGGTGTATGAGAATAATCCTACGTATATATCGGACTGATCAGATTGGCTGGGTAGGAAGGAAGAATTGACCTCCAGTGCGCGGGGCTCACTGGAGGTCGGGTGTCGCAGGGATCGGCAGGCGATTGTCAGCGCAGTTCGCCGCACAGATCGAGTTCGACCAGGCGTCGCACTTCAGCCGACTCCAGGCCGGCCCCGAGCAGGGCATGCAGTTTGCCGAACGCCGCTTCCCGGGTCATGCCGCCGCCGGACAGCACGCCGACGCCGCGCAGACGGCTGCCGGCCTCATAGACGTCCAGCTCGACACCGCCTTCATGGCACTGGGTGATCGCCACCACCACTATGCCCCGCTTCTGCGCCCGCTGGAGACTGGCGAGGAACGCCGGGTTGTCGCTCGGTCCGGTGCCGCTGCCGAAACACTCCAGCACCAGGGCCTGGATACCGCTGTCGATCATCGCGTCCAGCTGCGCGGCGCCGATGCCCGGCACCAGTGGCAGGACGCCGACCGTCGTCAGCTGGCGGGCCTGGTGGTAGTCCAGTTGCGCCGGCAGGTCAGTGGCCCTGGCCGCACCACCGGTACGAGCGAGGGCCGCGAACGGATGACGGCCAAAGCTGCGAATCTTCGCGCAGCGGGTCGGCGAGAGCATTTCGCCATGGAAATGCAGATGCACCCCCGGCGCCAGGCCCTGGCCGAGGGCGACCAGCGCACCGCAGACGTTTTCCCAGGCATCGCTGTCCGGCACGCCCGCCGGCAGCATGGAGCCGGTAAACACCACCGGTGCCCGCAGCCCCAGCAACTGGAAGCTCATGGCCGCCGCGCTGTAGGCCAGGGTATCGGTGCCGTGCAGGACCAGCACGCTGTCGCACTGTTGCTGCTCGACCGCATCGACCACCGCGTCCCGCAGGCGCAGCCAGTACTCGGGGGTCATGTTGGCGCTGTCGATCAGCGGCGCCATCTCACGAAAGCGCCATTGCGCAACGACCAGTGCCGGCTGGCTGAGCAGGTACTCGCGCATCCGCGCTTCGAAACCGGAAGCCGGGGCCAGGCCGCCGGCACTGGCCTGCATGCCGATGGTGCCGCCGGTGTAGAGCACCATGACGTGCCGCGCGGCGGGATAAGTGACGGGGTTCATTGATGGTTCTCCTGGACGAATACACCTTGCGCCGCAGCATGCCTGCGGACGCAAGGTGTGTCACGTCGGGCGGCTGGGACGCCACCCGGTGGATCTTTCGCATCGGACGGCAGGGCGCCGCCCGAGGGGCTGCGATCAGCGTTGCGTGGCGGGCACGCCCTGGGCTGCTTCCTGCTCGCGGGACACTGGCTGGTCCGGATTGGCCGGCCAGGCTTTCAGGTCCAGATCCAGGTCGGCGAACTTGCTGGAATCGAACACCGGCTGGCCAACGCCGGCGCGGCGCTGTCCGTCGTAGTCGCGCATCACGCGCAGGCCGACCTTGAACAGCATGGCCAGGGCGATCAGGTTGACGAAGGCCAGGCAGGTCATGGTGATGTCGGCGAAAGCGAACACGGTTCCCAGGTTCTGCACCGAACCCCAGACCACCAGGGCCAGGATCAGGGCGCGGTAGACCATCAGCACGACACGGTTGCGGGTCAGGAACTGCAGGCTGTTCTCGCCCAGGTAGTAGTTGTAGAGGATGCAGGTGAACACGAACAGCGACAGGGCGACGCTGACGAACACGCGGCCCCAGTCACCGACCACCGCGGCCAGGGAGTTCTGGGTCAGGACGATGCCGTCACCTTCGAAGCCCGGCGTGTAGAAGCCCGACAGCAGGATCAGCAGGGCGGTGCAGGTGCAGATCACGAAGGTGTCGAGAAACACGCTGAACGCCTGGACCACGCCCTGGGCGCCCGGGTGTTTCACGGCGGCCACGGCGGCGACGTTCGGGGCGCTGCCCAGGCCTGCTTCGTTGGCGAACACGCCACGCTTCACGCCCATGACGATGGCGCTGCCGAGCAGGCCGCCGAACGCAGGGTCAAGGCCGAAGGCGCTCTTGAAGATGGTTTCCAGCATGGCCGGAACGTGCTCGATCTGGCTGCCGATCACGTACAGGGTGACGCCGATGTAGGCCAGGGTCTTGATCGGAACCAGCAGGTCGGAGACCGCGGCGATGCGCTTGATGCCGCCGAGGAAGACGATTGCCAGCAGCACGGCCAGGGCGATACCGGTGTGGGCCGGGTCGAAGCCGAAGGCGTTCTGCAGGGAGTGGGTGACGGTGTACGACTGCAGGCCGTTGAAGGCGAAGCCGTAGGTGACCAGCAGCAGGATGGAGAATATCACCGCCATGCCCTTGAGCTTCAGGCCATGCTGGATGTAGTAGGCCGGACCACCACGGTACAGGCCGTCGCCATCGGCGCGCTTGTAGACCTGGGCCAGCGTACATTCGAAGAAGCTGCTGGACATGCCCACCAGTGCGGTGACCCACATCCAGAACACGGCACCCGGGCCGCCGAGGGTCACGGCGATGCCGACACCGGCGATGTTACCGGCGCCGACGCGGCCGGCCAGGCTCAGCATCAGGGCCTGGAAGGAGCTGAGTTGGCCCGCCTGACCGCGCAGGGATTCCTTGAAGACCGTGAACATGTGGGCGAAATGGCGAAACTGGACGAACCGTGAGCGGATCGTGAAGTAGCTACCGAGCCCGACAATGAGCACGATCAGTACTTTCCCTGAGAGGAAGTCGTTAATGACTTCGAGCATGGATGGTTCCTCGCTGTTTTTGATGCAAAGGCGGCTCGTTTGAAATATCGCGTTACACCCGGTGTTGCAGGGCAGTGTGGGCTGGCGATAAATCGTCCCGAGCTTTCGCGGGTTGTTTTTAGTGTTGTTTCGCGTGTTTCGGTTCCACTGTGCCGCGGATCGCTTACGCGAAGAGGGGCGGCACTATACCGATCAGGACCGCCAACGTCTGCACGGCCTGTCATTTTTCATCTTTGCACCCTGGAACCGCTGTCCTAGAAGCCTCGCCAGTCGGTTGGCGAGTAATGCGCGTCTGCTGAACGGTTGTCGGGAACGGTGTTGCCATGAAAAATCAGTTAAAAAAAAGGGCCTGAAGAGTGACCTTCAGGCCCTCAAAAGGTGAGAGGTGTCTAGTCCCTCGACCTGGTGAGCGGTTTGCGATCTGTCACTGAGGGTCAGGCCTTCAGTGGAACCAGACGCGGGGCAATCATGTTTTCCGGGCGCAGGATGTCGGCGAGCATCGCATCGTCGAGCAGGCCTTCCTCGCGCACCAGTTCCAGTACGCCGCGGCCGCTTTCGAGGGCGATGCGGGCGATACGGGTGGCGTTTTCATAGCCGATGTACGGGTTCAGCGCGGTGACCAGGCCGATGGAGTGTTCCACCAGTTCGCGGCAGCGTGCTTCGTTGGCGGTGATGCCGACGATGCAGTGTTCGCGCAGCATGTCCATGGCGCGTTGCAGCAGGCGGATCGAGTCGAAGATCTTGAAGGCGATCAGCGGCTCCATTACGTTCAGTTGCAACTGGCCGCCTTCGGCCGCGATGGTCAGGGCCAGGTCGTTGCCGATGATCTGGAAAGCCACCTGGTTGACCGCTTCCGGGATCACCGGGTTGACCTTGCCGGGCATGATCGAGCTGCCCGGCTGGCGCGCCGGCAGGTTGATTTCGTTGATGCCGGTACGTGGGCCGCTGGACAGCAGGCGCAGGTCGTTGCAGATCTTCGACAGCTTGACCGCGGTGCGCTTGAGCATGCCGGAGAACAGCACGAAGGCGCCCATGTCGGAGGTGGCTTCGATCAGGTCGGCGGCCGGCACCAGCGGCTGGCCGCTGATGATCGCCAGGCGGTCGACGGCCAGTTGCTGGTAGCGCGGGTCGGCGTTGATGCCGGTGCCGATGGCGGTGCCGCCCAGGTTGACTTCGGTCAGCACTTCCGGTGCCAGGGTCTTCAGGCGGGCCAGGTCTTCGCTCAGGGTGGTGGCGAAGGCGCGGAATTCCTGGCCGAGGGTCATCGGCACGGCGTCCTGCAACTGGGTGCGGCCCATTTTCAGGACGTGGCTGAACTCTTCACCCTTGGCGGCGAAGGCCTGGATCAGGCTGTCGAGGCTGGCGAGCAGGGCGTCGTGGCCCAGCAGCAGACCCAGGCGGATGGCCGTCGGGTAGGCGTCGTTGGTCGACTGCGCCATGTTCACGTCGTTGTTCGGGTGCAGGTACTGGTATTCGCCCTTGCCGTGGCCCATGGCCTCCAGCGCGATGTTGGCGATGACTTCGTTGGCATTCATGTTGGTTGAAGTGCCAGCGCCGCCTTGAATCATGTCCACCACGAACTGCTCGTGGAAATCACCGCGGATCAGGCGGGCACAGGCCTCGCTGATGGCGGCGTGCTTGGCTTCGCTCAGATGCCCCAGCTCGCGGTTGGCGTCGGCGGCGGCTTGCTTGACCATGGCCAGGGCCACGACCAGTTTCGGGTAGTGCGAAATCGGAACGCCGGAGAGGCGGAAGTTGTTCACCGCTCGCAGGGTCTGGATGCCGTAGTACGCGTCGGCAGGTACGTCGAGTACGCCAAGCAGGTCTTTTTCTGAGCGGAAAGATGCAGCGGAGGACATGATAGAAATCATCTCGAAATGGACCCGGTCAATGCCGGAACGTTGGCAATGCTAGGCTTGAGGGAATTTTTGGGCCAATGCTGTTCGGCGCTGCCCTATGCACAAACGGCATAATGCCGATGTGACGCATTGTGTGTGGCGAGCGTGTGAACCAAAATGGTGCGCTTGGAGGAGGGAAGGGCCAATGAATCTCGAAAGCAAATGGTTGGAAGATTTCAGTGCCCTGGCGGCGACGCGCAGCTTTTCCCAGGCTGCCGAGCGTCGCTTCGTCACGCAGCCGGCGTTCAGCCGACGGATTCGCAGCCTGGAAGCGGCGCTGGGCCTGACCCTGGTCAATCGCTCGCGCACGCCGATCGAGCTGACGGCGGCCGGCCAGCTGTTCCTGGTGACGGCGCGAACGGTGGTCGAGCAACTGGGCGAGGTGGTGCGCCATCTGCATCATCTGGAAGGCGGGCAGGGCGAAGTCATGCAGGTGGCGGCGGCGCACTCCCTGGCGCTGGGCTTCTTCCCGCGGTGGATCGCGCAGTTGCGCAACGAAGGGCTGAACATCGCCACGCGGCTGGTGGCGACCAACGTTGGCGACGCGGTGCATGCGCTGCGCGAGGGCGGTTGCGACCTGATGCTGGCGTTCTATGACCCGGATGCGGCGTTGCAGATGGACGCGGAGATCTTTCCGTCGTTGCACCTGGGGCATACCGAAATGCTCCCGGTGTGCGCGGCGGGGCCGGACGGCAAGCCGCTGTTCGACCTGGAAGGCGAGGCCAGCGTGCCGTTGCTGGCCTACAGCGCCGGGGCATTTCTCGGGCGTTCGGTGAACCTGCTGCTGCGCCAGCGCAACCTGCGTTTCACCACGGTGTACGAGACGGCCATGGCCGACAGCCTCAAGAGCATGGCGCTGGAGGGCCTGGGCATCGCCTGGGTGCCGCAGTTGAGCGTGCGGGCCGAGCTGGCGCGGGGCGAACTGGTGGTTTGTGGCGGCGCGCAATGGCATGTGCCGCTGGAGATCCGCCTGTATCGCTGCGCGCTGGTGCGCAAGGCGAATGTGCGCCTGTTGTGGCGCAAGCTGGAAGGCGCTGCGGCGCAGACGCCGGCCCCGACCTGAAGCTCCCACAGGATCGGGGTTCACCACGGGCTGTCGTCCAGCCTGGGACCTTGTAGGAGCCGGCTTGCCGGCGATGAGGCCCTTGAGCCTTGCATTGCTCTTGCGGCCGCAATCGCTGGAAAGCCAGCTCCCACAATGTCCTGGATTGACCTGAAAGTCAGGTAAACCGGCCTTCAGCGGCTAAAATCCAGCGAACGACAGACGGTCGCAGAAAGTGCGTACGACGCGGATTTTTCGGTATACTGCGCGGCCTTCGGCCGGTTCGCCCGGCCATAATTCGCATAACAAGCCACGCCGGTCTTCCCGCGTGGCTTGTTGTTTTTTGACGCGCCTGCGGGCGCCCAAGAGAAGAGGCACGACGATGAGCGCACTGGTTGGCGTGATCATGGGCTCCAAGTCCGATTGGTCCACCCTTAGCCACACCGCCGATATGCTGGAAAAGCTCGGCATCCCTTACGAGGTGAAAGTGGTTTCGGCCCATCGCACCCCGGACCTGCTGTTCCAGTACGCCGAAGAGGCCGAGTCCCGTGGCATCGAGGTGATCATCGCCGGTGCCGGTGGCGCGGCCCACCTGCCGGGCATGTGTGCGGCCAAGACCCACCTGCCGGTGCTGGGCGTGCCAGTGCAGTCGTCGATGCTCTCGGGCGTGGACTCGCTGCTGTCGATCGTGCAGATGCCCGCGGGCATCCCGGTCGCCACCCTGGCCATCGGCAAGGCCGGCGCGATCAACGCCGCGCTGCTGTCGGCGAGCATCCTGGGCGCCAAGCATCCGCACTTTCATACCGTGCTGAAAAAATTCCGTGCTGAACAGACAGACAGCGTGCTGGATAATCCAGACCCGCGCGTCGCCTGAGGTTTTTGACGATGAAGATCGGTGTAATCGGTGGCGGCCAGCTCGGCCGCATGTTGGCCCTGGCGGGTACGCCGCTGGGGATGAACTTCGCTTTCCTCGACCCGGCGCCGGATGCCTGTGCAGCCGCCCTGGGCGAACATCTGCGAGCCGACTACGGCGATCAGGATCACCTGCGCCAGTTGGCCGATGAAGTCGACCTGGTGACTTTCGAGTTCGAAAGCGTCCCCGCGGAAACCGTGGCCTTCCTGTCGCAGTTCGTGCCGGTCTATCCAAGCGCCGAAGCCCTGCGTATCGCCCGCGATCGCTGGTTCGAAAAAAGCATGTTCAAGGACCTGGGGATCCCGACCCCGGCCTTCGCCGATATCCAGTCCCAGGCGGACCTGGATGCAGCGGTCGCCAGCATCGGCCTGCCGGCCGTGTTGAAGACCCGTACCCTGGGTTACGACGGCAAGGGCCAGAAAGTCCTGCGCACCGCGGCCGATGTGGTCGGCACCTTTGCCGAGCTGGGCAGCGTCGCCTGCCTGCTGGAAGGTTTCGTGCCGTTCACCGGCGAAGTCTCGCTGATCGCCGTGCGTGCCCGCGATGGCGAAACCCGCTTCTACCCGCTGGTGCACAACACCCACGAGAGCGGCATTCTGAAGCTGTCGATCGCCAGCACCGACCACCCGTTGCAGGCCCTGGCCGAAGACTATTCCAGCCGGGTGCTCAAGCAACTGGACTATGTCGGCGTGATGGCTTTCGAGTTCTTCGAAGTCGACGGCGGCCTCAAGGCCAACGAGATTGCCCCGCGTGTGCACAACTCCGGGCACTGGACCACCGAAGGCGCCGAGTGCAGCCAGTTCGAGAACCACTTGCGGGCGGTAGCCGGCCTGCCGCTGGGCTCGACCGCCAAGGTCGGCGAGAGCGCGATGCTGAACTTTATCGGCAGCGTGCCGCCGGTGGAGAAGGTCATCGCCATCGCCGACTGCCACCTGCACCACTACGGCAAGGCCTTCAAGGCCGGGCGCAAGGTCGGCCACGCCAACCTGCGTTGCGCCGACAAGGCCACGCTGCAACAGCAGATCCTGCGGGTCGAAGCGCTGATCGCCGAGTAAAGATATCCCTGCGCGGCGGGAACCATCGGATCCCGCCAGCCTCTGATGGCAGGATGCCAAAGTGCTGACTAGGCTTTGGCGTGTGGCTCACTCACTCAGAGGCAACGTCATGGGTATCATCGGAACCATTTTCATCGGTCTTATCGTCGGCCTCGTGGCGCGCTTTCTCAAGCCGGGCGACGACAGCATGGGCTGGATCATGACCATCCTGCTGGGGATCGGCGGTTCGCTGGCGGCGACCTACGGTGGCCAGGCGCTGGGCATCTACCAGGCCGGGCAAGGCGCGGGCTTTATCGGCGCGGTCGTCGGTGCGATTGTCCTGCTGGTGATCTACGGTCTGATCAAAAAGAACTGATCGAACTGACCAGGTCCTCTCCGCGCGGCGCGTGGAGAGGACTAGAATGCTCGCCCTGACTTCCTGTTGCCGAGCCCCTCATGCGCCGTCTTCTGTTGACACTCCTTTTGCTGGGCAGCGGCCTGGCCCACGCCGGCGAGCTGCCGGAAACCGACTGGCTGGAACTGATGCCCAAGTCGGACCAGAAAGCCCTCGAAGAAATGCCGGAAATCAGCCATGACTCGCCTGAAGCCAACGGCACCTTTACCGCCAAGGGCGGCTTGAAGCAGAGCAAGGGCCTGCCGGCGGTGATGTATTCGACCAAGACCGTCGCCGCCATGAACGGCAAGGACATTCGTATCGGTGGCTATCCGGTGCCGCTGGAAACCGACGCCAAGGGCCGCAGTACCCTGTTTTTCCTGGTTCCCTATCCGGGTGCCTGCATCCACGTGCCGCCACCACCGCCGAACCAGCTGGTGCTGGTGCGTTATCCCAAGGGCCTGAAGCTGGACGATATCTACACGCCGCTGTGGGTGACCGGGACCCTGAAGATCGAGAAGGTCAGCAACGACCTGGCCGATGCGGCGTATGCGCTGGATGCGGGTAAGGTGCGGGTGGTGAAGGAGTCGGATCTTTGAGGGTGGCGAGCGGGCAAGCCCGCTCGCCTCATGTCAGGCCAGCGGGCTGCTGCCGATAGTCACGCCCAGCGTATGGCTGGCACCCGGTGCCAGCGTCACCACGTCATCCATCACGTTCGCGGTTTCGATGCAGAGCATCTTCTGCCAGCCGTCGTCGGCCATGTCGGTGAACTGGCTGGCGCGGCCGATCCACGGGTTCCAGATCACCGCCGAGCGCGAGCCGCTGGTGTCCAGCTCGATCCGCCGTTCCCAGGTCGGGTCGACAATGCTCAACTGCGCCGGCGCATCCTGGTAGATGCGGTCGGTTTCACCGACGAAACGCAACTCGCCCTGTTGCCGGGCCGGCTTCCAGTCATCCGCCGTGTCGATATAGGCCAGGCCGTCCACGCCTTCGACATGCACGTTGCGCACATCGCTGACGGCGAAATAGGTGTGCAGCGCCTGGCTGAGGGTGACCGGATGATCGTCGAGGTTTTCGCTGGTGAGGCTGATCCGCAACCGTTCGCCCAGGTGAATCGCCAGCTTGAGGCCGACCTTGTGCGGCCAGCCGGCAAAGCCACCTTCGGGCACCGGCACGGCGAACTCCGCCAGCACGCCGTCGTCGTCGGCCTGGATACCGAGCAATGTCCACTCCAGCGTCCTGACGAAGCCATGGGCGGTTGGCGGCTCGCTGCTCTGGCGCATCGCCTGGACGCTGTCCGGGTTGCGCGCGAAGACCCCGAACCACGGCCAGCACACCGGTACACCGGCGCGAATGCTCTTGCCGTACTTGAACTCGGCCTGGTCGTTGAGCCAGATCAGCGGTGGTTGCCCGGCCAACTGATAACTGAGGATATGCGCGCCTTGCTGGGCTACCAGCAATTCGGCCTGACCGTGGCGGATCCGCCAGCAGTTCAGTTCATCCAGCTTGACCGTTTCAACGTAGGGCGTACTCATGGTGTTCTCGCTCGGCAACAGGAACTGCAATGGACCGCAAAAAACCGCCCGGGTTTAGCGCCGTGGCGGTACGGAGCGGGTGCGACCGCTGCCGTCGATGGCGACGAACACGAACACCGCCTCGGTGACCTTGCGCCATTCGCTGGACAGTGGGTCGTCGCTCCACACCTCGACCATCATCTTGATCGAGCTGCGGCCGATTTCCAGGGCCTGGGTATAAAAGGACAACTGCGCGCCGACCGCGACCGGCACCAGGAACGCCATGCGGTCGATGGCGACCGTGGCCACGCGCCCGCCGGCCACCTTGCTGGCCATCGCCGTGCCGGCGAGGTCCATCTGGTTGACCAGCCAGCCGCCATAGATGTCGCCGAAACCATTGGTTTCACGCGGGAGCGCGGTGATTTGCAGGGCGAGGTCGCCTTGCGGGATTGGGTCTTCTTGTTCGAGTTCGATCATACGGGGGGTGCCTCTGACCCGTGACGCTACGTTGGTACTGCCGGTGAATAGCCGTCTTCAGGAAAAACGATTCAGCTCGAACATACTACGTTCGTCACGTTTCTCTAAGACGTACTAAAGGGAAACTCTGCGAAACCGGCTGGAATGGGTTTCCAACGACGTTTTTGCACAGCATCCATCAGGGCGACACTGACCAGTATATCGATCGACCCGCTCGACTACGACCATCAGAAAGCCCTTTCGATCGCTCTATATCGGGCCATCATTTACTTTCTGAAACATTTTGTTATCTTTTTTCCGCCTTGTGCACCTCTCCGCAGCGACTCCGTCCGTATCGATCCCCGGGATATCTTCATGACCACCATGCCTTTGAGTGCTGCGCAGCCTGCCCGTGCGTTGAATCGGGATGACTACAGGACGCTTGTGTTGTCGGCCCTGGGGGGAGCGCTGGAGTTCTATGACTTCATCATCTTCGTGTTTTTCGCGGCGGTGGTCGGGAAGCTGTTTTTTCCACCGCAAATGCCTCAGTGGCTGCAATTGACGCAAACGTTTGGCATTTTTGCCGCCGGATACGTCGCCCGTCCACTGGGCGGCATCGTCATGGCGCATTTTGGCGACCTGCTGGGTCGCAAGAAGATGTTCGCGCTGGGCATTTTCCTGATGGCCGTGCCGACCCTGGTGATGGGCCTGCTGCCCACTTATGCACAGATCGGCCTGTGGGCACCGATCCTGTTGCTGCTGATGCGCCTGATCCAGGGCGCGGCGATTGGGGGTGAAGTGCCGGCGGCCTGGGTGTTCGTCGCCGAGCACGCGCCGCAGCGGCGCATGGGCCTGGCCTGCGGGATCCTGACGTTTGGCCTGACCATCGGGATTCTCCTGGGCTCGCTGGTCGCGACCGCGATCAACCGCAACTACAGCCCGGTGGACATCGCCGACTTCGCCTGGCGGATTCCTTTCCTGCTGGGCGGGGTGTTCGGCCTGCTGTCGGCCTTCCTGCGTCGCTGGCTGCATGAAACGCCGGTGTTCCTGGCCTTGCAGCAGCGCCAGGCGCTCGCGGCGGAAGTCCCTCTGCGCACGGTATTGCGCGGTCATCGCGAAGGCATCGTGATCTCGGTGCTGCTGACCTGGCTGCTGTCGGCCGGCGTGGTAGTGGTGATCCTCATGACCCCGACCGTGCTGCAGGCCGTCTACCATTTCGCGCCGCTGGTGACGTTGCAGGCCAACAGCCTGGCGACCATCAGCCTGGCCATCGGCTGCATCCTGGCCGGCACCCTGGTGGACCGCTTCGGCGCGGGTCGGGTGCTGATGATCGGTTGCGCGCTGCTGATGCTGAGCTTCTGGACCTTCTACAACAGTCTGCAGGACCATCCGCAATGGCTGTTCGCGCTCTATGCCCTGAGCGGTTTGCTGACCGGCACGGTGAGTGTCGTGCCGTTCGTGATGGTCAATGCGTTCCCGGCGGCGATACGTTTTACCGGTTTATCGTTTTCCTACAACCTGGCTTATGCGATCTTTGGTGGCCTGACACCGGTGATCGTGACTCTGATGCTCAAGGAAAGCCCATTGGGCCCGGCTTACTATGTATTGATCATAGGCGGCGTGGGCTTGCTGGTCGGCGCCTACCTGTGGAGAAACGACCGTTGAGGCCGGATAACCACCCTGACTATTAATATAAGAGAAGCCTTGCAATGAGCACTGTGTCTCCCAGCCTTGCGCAACCTTCGCGCCCGCTGACCCGTAATGACTACAAGACGTTGTCGCTGTCTGCCCTGGGAGGTGCGCTGGAGTTCTACGACTTCATCATTTTCGTGTTCTTCGCGGCTGTGGTGGGCAAGTTGTTCTTCCCGGCGGACATGCCCGAGTGGTTGCGCCTGATGCAGACGTTCGGCATCTTCGCCGCCGGCTACCTGGCGCGGCCGCTGGGCGGAATCGTCATGGCGCATTTCGGCGACCTGCTGGGGCGCAAGAAAATGTTCACCCTGAGCATTTTCCTGATGGCCGTGCCGACCCTGATCATGGGCCTGCTGCCGACCTACGCGCAGATCGGCATCTGGGCGCCGATCCTGCTGCTGTTGATGCGGGTGATCCAGGGCGCCGCAATCGGCGGTGAAGTGCCGGGCGCCTGGGTCTTCGTCGCCGAGCACGTTCCGGAGCGGCAGATCGGCTTTGCCTGCGGCACCCTGACGTCGGGCCTGACCGCTGGCATCCTGCTGGGCTCGCTGGTGGCGACGCTGATCAACAGTGTCTACACCCCGGTCGAAGTGAGCGATTACGCCTGGCGGATCCCGTTCCTGCTGGGCGGTGTGTTCGGCCTGTTCTCGGTATACCTGCGTCGCTGGCTGCATGAAACCCCGGTGTTCGCCGAGCTGCAGCAGCGCAAGGCCTTGTCCGAAGGCATTCCCCTGGGCGCGGTATTGCGTGATCACCGCGGGGCGATCGTGATCTCGATGCTGTTGACCTGGCTGTTGTCGGCCGGCGTGGTGGTGGTGATCCTGATGACCCCGACCGTGCTGCAGACCGCCTACCACTTCGCCCCGACCGTCTCGCTGGAGGCCAACAGCCTGGCGACGGTCTGCCTGACCTTGGGCTGCATCATCTCCGGCGCACTGGCCGACCGTTTCGGCGCGGGCCGCGTGTTCGTGGTCGGCAGCCTGGCGCTGATGACAACGTTCTGGACCTTCTACAGCAGCCTGCCGACCCACCCCGAGTGGCTGTTCCCGCTGTATGCCCTGAGCGGCCTGTTCGTCGGCACCATCGGCGCCGTGCCTTATGTCATGGTCAAGGCTTTCCCGGCGGTGGTGCGCTTCAGCGGCCTGTCGTTCTCCTACAACCTGGCGTACGCGATCTTTGGCGGCCTGACACCGATGGTCGTCACCCTGCTGCTCAAGGAAAGCCCGATGGGCCCTGCGTATTATGTTGCAATAATTTGCAGCGTCGGCGTGCTGGTCGGCGGCTACCTGTGGGCGAAGGGCCGCTAAGCCCCGTATTACCTGGGGTCCAGGCGTTTCAGAGGTAAAGGCCGGTCGTCCGAATGGATGCTGGCCTTTCATCTAATTGTCACATACCAGTCATAGAGTGTTCATGCGGCCTGCCGATACTTGGCCCCGATCCAACTTAACCCTCTCTGCTAGGAGCAAGGCATGAAACTGAAACGTTTGATGGCGGCAATGACTTTTGTCGCTGCTGGCGTCGCGACTGCCCACGCGGTGGCCGCTGGTGTAGACCCGTCCATTCCGGCCTATACAAAAGTACAAGGCGTGTCGGGCAACTTGTCCAGCGTCGGTTCCGATACCCTGGCAAACCTCATGACCCTGTGGGCCGAGGGCTACAAGAAAGAATACCCGAACGTGAACATCCAGATTCAGGCCGCCGGTTCCGCTACCGCGCCACCTGCCCTGACTGAAGGCACGTCGAACCTGGGCCCGATGAGCCGCAAGATGAAGGACACCGAACTGGCTGCCTTCGAGCAGAAGTACGGCTACAAGCCGACCGCCATCCCGGTCGCTGTGGACGCCCTGGCGGTATTCGTGCACAAGGACAACCCGATCCAGCACCTGACCATGGAACAGGTCGACGCGATCTTCTCCTCGACTCGTCTGTGCGGCGCCAAGGCCGACGTCAAGACCTGGGGCGACCTGGGCGTGACCGGCGACCTGGCCAACAAGCCGGTCCAGCTGTTCGGTCGTAACTCGGTATCCGGCACCTACGGCTACTTCAAGGAAGAAGCCCTGTGCAAAGGCGACTACAAGCCTAACGTGAACGAACAACCTGGTTCGGCTTCCGTCGTGCAGTCCATCAGCTCCTCGCTGAACGGTATCGGCTACTCGGGTATCGGCTACAAGACCGCCAGCGTGAAAACCGTTGCCCTGTCGAAGAAAGGCAGCACCGAGTTCATCGAAGACAGCGAAGAAAACGCACTGAACGGCAAATACCCGCTGTCGCGTTTCCTCTACGTCTACGTCAACAAGGCACCGAACAAGCCTCTGGCCCCGCTGGAAGCCGAGTTCGTGAAGCTGGTTCTGTCCAAGCAGGGCCAGGAAGTTGTCGTGAAGGACGGCTACATCCCACTGCCAGCCAAGGTTGCCGCCAAGGCACTGGCTGACCTGGGCTTGAGCGAAGGCGGCAACGTCGCCAAGAAGTAAGCCTTGAGCCGGAGCCCCAGGCTCCGGCATGTGGGAGCGGGTTTGCCCGCGGAGCTTGTGGTGTCCCCGGGGCACCTTCGCGGATAACCGCGCTCCCACACACCAATTTCCGAATCCGCTGCCAGCCACGCTGGGCGGCGGCTTCCGTGCGTCACTGCACTGTCATCTTTCTGTCATACAGGATCGCTAGGGTGTGCGCATGAACGATCTGGCCAATTCCACCATGACTACAACTTCTCCCCCGAAGCGCATTGACTTCAATACGCCTGAACTCAAGCGCAAGCGTCGCATTCGCGCGCTCAAGGACCGCCTGACCCGCTGGTATGTGTTTGTCGGCGGCCTGGCCGTCCTGGCGGCGATCACGCTGATCTTCTTCTTTCTCGCCTATGTGGTCCTGCCCCTGTTCCAGGGCGCTTCGCTGACCGCGGAAAAAGCCATTACCCCGGCCTGGATGCGCGATGCCGGCAACCCCCTGATGATCTCCCTGGAAGAACAGAACCAGGTGGGCATGCGGGTTTCCGACCAGGGGCAGGTGCTGTTCTTCTCCGTTGCCGATGCCACTGAACTGTCGCGGGTGAACCTGCCGCTTCCGGCGGGCACCAAGGTGACCTCCATCAGCAAGGACCAGCCGGGCATCCCGCTGGTTATCGTCGGTCTGTCCAATGGCCAGGCCCTGGTGTTCCGTCACACCTATAAAGTGACGTACCCGGACGGCAAGAAGACCATTTCCCCGGCGGTCGAATACCCCTACGGCGAAACCCCGATCACCCTCGATGGCCAGGGCCACGCGCTTGAGCACGTGAACCTCAACGCCAGCGATACGACACTGGTCGCCGTGGGCTCCAACGGTGCGCAACTGCACGTGCTGGCGCTGACCAAGGAAGAGAACATGATGACCGGCGAGGTCACCAGCGAGCAGAAGAGCATCGATCTGCCGCAGATGACCGAGCCGGTGAAAGCCATCTACATCGATCCGCGCCAGCAATGGCTGTACGTGATCAACGGGCGCGCCCAGGCCGACGTGTTCAGCCTGCGCGACAAGAGCCTGAACGGTCGCTACAAGCTGCTGGACGATGCCAACACCGAAGTGACCGCCAGTACGCAACTGGTGGGCGGTATCTCGCTGATCATCGGTGACTCCAAGGGTGGTCTCGGCCAGTGGTTCATGGCCCGCGACCCGGATGGCGAGCTGCGCCTGAAACCGATCCGCAGCTTCCAGATGGGCACCACGCCAATCGTCGAGATCACTGCCGAAGAACGTCGCAAGGGCTTTGTCGCCCTGGATGCCTCCGGCAAGCTCGGTGTGTTCCACAGTACCGCGCACCGCACACTGCTGGTGGACCAGGTGGTCGACGGCCCGGGTATCTTCGGCCTGTCGCCGCGGGCCAACCGGGTGATCGTCGAGCAGGGTGGCAAGATCCAGCCGCTGGAACTCGACAACCCGCACCCGGAAGTTTCCTGGAGCGCGCTGTGGAGCAAGGTCTGGTACGAGAACTACGACGCACCCAAGTACGTCTGGCAATCGACCGCCGCCAACACCGACTTCGAGCCCAAGCTGAGCCTGTCGCCGCTGACCTTCGGGACCCTGAAGGCCGCGTTCTACGCCATGCTGCTGGCCGCACCGCTGGCCGTCGCCGCCGCGATCTACACCGCCTACTTCATGGCCCCGGGCATGCGCCGCAAGGTCAAGCCGGTGATCGAGCTGATGGAAGCGATGCCGACGGTGATCCTCGGCTTCTTCGCCGGTCTGTTCCTGGCGCCGTATGTCGAAGGGCACCTGCCGGGGATCTTCAGCCTGCTGATGTTGCTGCCGATCGGCATCCTGGTCGCCGGTTTCGCCTGGAGCCGCCTGCCCGAGTCGCTGCGCCTGCGGGTGCCGGATGGCTGGGAAAGCGCGATCCTGATCCCGGTGATCCTGTTCGTCGGCTGGCTCTCGCTGTTCATGAGCCCGCACCTGGAGACCTGGTTCTTCGGCGGTGACATGCGCATGTGGATTTCCCACGACCTGGGCATCACCTACGACCAGCGCAACGCCCTGGTGGTCGGCCTGGCCATGGGTTTCGCGGTGATCCCGAACATCTATTCGATCGCCGAAGACGCCGTGTTCAGCGTGCCGCGCGGCCTGACCCTGGGCTCGTTGGCCCTGGGCGCCACGCCATGGCAGACCATGACCCGGGTGGTGATCCTCACCGCCAGCCCGGGCATCTTCTCGGCGCTGATGATCGGCATGGGCCGTGCCGTCGGCGAGACCATGATCGTGCTGATGGCCACCGGCAACACCCCGGTGATGGAGATGAACCTGTTCGAAGGCCTGCGCACCCTGGCGGCCAACGTGGCGGTGGAGATGCCGGAGTCGGAAGTGGGTGGTAGTCACTACCGCGTGCTGTTCCTCTCGGCACTGGTGCTGCTGCTGTTCACGTTCATCATGAACACCCTCGCGGAACTGATTCGTCAGCGTCTGCGCAAGAAATACTCGTCGCTTTAATAAAGGTAGAAGTCTGTGAAACAGAACTCCCTGAACAGTTGGTTCAAGAGCGGCGCCCCTGGCGTCTGGATCAGCGGTGGTGCGGTGTCCATCGCGGTCATCATGACCATCGGCCTGCTGGCGGTGATTGCGGTTCGTGGCCTGGGCCACTTCTGGCCGGCGGACGTGGTCCACGCCCAGTACAGCGTGCCGGGCCAGACCGCCCAGGTCGTGGTCGGCGAAGTGGTGCAGAAGGAAGAAGTGCCGCGTGCGCGTCTCAAGTCGGCCGGCCTGCCGGTGCCGGATCAGGGGCCCGAGTTCATGACCCGGGAACTGATCAAGGTCGGTAACCGCGACCTGAACGGCAACGACTTCACCTGGGTCGTCGGCGAGTGGCTGACCGACCAGAGCACGCCGGCGGATCTGATGACCGTCGAGCGTCGTGAGTGGGGCAACTTCTACGGCACCCTGGTCAACGTCAAGGAAAACGGCAAGATCATCGCCGAAGGGCAGGCCGCCTGGCCTGAGCTGCAGGCGCGTATCGACCGTGTGAACGACCTGGCCAAGCAGCTCAAGAGCCTGGAAAAAACCGATATCGGCGCGATCAACGCCGGCCTCGAGCGGATTCGCCTGCATGGCCGCAAGCTCGAGCTTGAAGGCAAGCTCGACGCCACTGCCCAGGCCGACATGGATGCCGAGAAGGCCGAGCTCAATGCCCGTTACCAGGCCATCGAGGCCCGCCTCGGCGACCTGCACAGCCAGTTCAACCGCGACAGCCTGACGGCCCGCGATGGTAACGGCAGGGAACTGGAGATCGGCATCGGCAAGGTGGTCCATGCCTACCAGCCGAATGCCATGGGCACCATGACCAAGGTGGGGTTCTACTTCAGCAAGGTCTGGGAATTCCTCAGCGACGACCCGCGTGAAGCCAACACCGAGGGCGGGATCTTCCCGGCGATCTTCGGTACCGTGATGATGACCCTCATCATGGCGATGATCGTGACACCGTTCGGCGTACTGGCGGCGGTCTACCTGCGTGAATACGCCAAGCAGAACACCCTGACCCGGGTGATCCGCATTGCCGTGAACAACCTGGCGGGCGTTCCGGCGATCGTCTACGGCGTGTTCGGCCTGGGCTTCTTCGTCTACGTGCTGGGCGGTTCGCTCGACCGGCTGTTCTTCCCCGAAGCCCTGCCGGCGCCGACCTTCGGTACCCCGGGCCTGCTCTGGGCCTCGCTGACCCTGGCGCTGCTGGCGGTGCCGGTGGTGATCGTGGCGACGGAGGAAGGCCTGGCGCGGATTCCCCGCACCGTGCGTGAAGGTTCGCTGGCCCTGGGCGCGACCAAGGCCGAGACGCTGTGGAAGATCGTCCTGCCGATGGCCAGCCCGGCGATGATGACCGGCATGATCCTCGCCGTGGCCCGCGCCGCCGGTGAGGTGGCACCGCTGATGCTGGTGGGTGTGGTGAAACTGGCGCCGTCGCTGCCGGTGGATGGCAACTATCCGTACCTGCACCTGGACCAGAAGATCATGCACCTGGGTTTCCACATCTACGACGTTGGCTTCCAGAGCCCGAACGTCGAGGCGGCGCGTCCGCTGGTGTATGCCACGGCGTTGCTGCTGGTGCTGGTGATCGCCACGCTGAACCTGTCGGCCGTGTGGATCCGCAACCACCTGCGCGAGAAGTACAAGGCGCTGGATAGTTAACAGGTTGGCATGCAGCTTGTGGGAGCGGGCTTGCCCGCGAAGGGGCCATCACGGTCGCCAGAAACTTCGCGGGCAAGCCCGCTCCCACAGTAGTCCGCGTCCAGCCAGATATTGACCGGGAGCCCGCGAAGCGGCGTTCCGAAATGAATTTGTCAGCGCAGGGAGTTTACCCATGCAGCATGAAACCCATACCCACGGCATCAACATGTCCGCCCTGGGCCGCAGCAAACAGAGCCTGGACCTGGCAAGCGAAACCGTGGCCATCGAAGTCCCCGGCCTGAGCCTGTTCTACGGCGAGAAGCAGGCGTTGTTCGACGTCAGCATGAACATCCCCAAGCAGCGCGTGACCGCCTTCATCGGCCCGTCCGGCTGCGGCAAGTCGACCCTGCTGCGCACCTTCAACCGGATGAACGATCTGGTCGACGGCTGCCGCGTACAGGGCGAGATCAACCTCTACGGCAACAACATCTACCGCAAGGGCGAGGACGTCGCCGAGCTGCGCCGCAAGGTCGGCATGGTGTTCCAGAAGCCGAACCCGTTCCCCAAGACCATCTATGAAAACGTGGTCTATGGCCTGCGCATCCAGGGCATCAACAAGAAGCGCATCCTCGACGAGGCCGTGGAATGGGCGCTCAAGGGCGCGGCCCTGTGGGATGAAGTGAAGGACCGCCTGCACGATTCGGCACTCGGCCTGTCCGGTGGCCAGCAGCAGCGCCTGGTCATCGCCCGGACCATCGCCGTGGAGCCGGAAGTCCTGCTGCTCGACGAACCGTGCTCGGCGCTCGATCCGATCTCGACCCTCAAGGTCGAAGAACTGATCTACGAATTGAAATCCAAGTTCACCATTGTCATCGTGACCCACAACATGCAGCAGGCGGCTCGGGTTTCCGACTACACCGCGTTCATGTACATGGGCAAGCTGGTTGAATTTGGCGACACCGATACCCTGTTCACCAATCCGGCGAAGAAGCAGACCGAAGACTACATCACCGGTCGTTATGGCTAGGAGCAGTGGCGAGCCGCGGGCCAAGAAGCGGCGCAATGGAAGCCGAGCGAGTTCAGATCAACCCATAACTGCTTGAAACGTGCAGCCTGAAAGCTGCCTGTTTCGCGGAGCGAATCCCGATGATTGATAAAGACGGTCTTACCCACCATATCTCCGCGCAGTTCAATGCGGAGCTGGAAGAAGTACGCAGCCACCTGCTGGCCATGGGCGGGCTGGTGGAAAAGCAGGTCAACGACGCGGTCACCGCGCTGATCGAGGCCGATTCGGGCCTGGCCCAGCAAGTGCGCGAGATCGATGACCAGATCAACCAGATGGAACGCAATATCGACGAGGAATGCCTGCGCATCCTCGCGCGTCGCCAGCCGGCGGCGTCCGATCTGCGGCTGATCATCAGCATCTCCAAGTCGGTGATCGACCTCGAGCGCATCGGCGACGAAGCGACCAAGATCGCCCGGCGCGCCATCCAGCTGTGCGAGGAAGGCGAGGCGCCGCGTGGTTATGTCGAGGTCCGGCATATCGGCGACCAGGTGCGCAACATGGTGCGCGACGCACTGGACGCCTTCGCCCGCTTCGACGCCGAGCTGGCGTTGTCCGTGGCGCAGTACGACAAGATCATCGACCGTGAATACAAGACCGCCCTGCGTGAGCTGGCAACCTACATGATGGAAGACCCGCGCTCTATCTCGCGGGTCCTGAGCATTATCTGGGTGCTGCGCTCGCTGGAGCGGATCGGCGACCACGCGCGCAATATTTCCGAACTGGTGATCTACCTGGTTCGCGGCACCGACGTGCGGCACATGGGCCTCAAGCGCATGCGCCAGGAAGTTGAGGGTACCTTGTCCGAAACCGCTAATGTTCCCGGCGAAGCTGACGATAAGTAAGATTGCCCGAGAGAAACGCCCGGCCTTAGGTCGGGCGTTTTTGTTTGTGGCGCATGAATTTTACGCGCACCCGCGAACGATAAAGTCCCGGCGTGACTCATCAGTTTTGGGCAAATAGCCATTAGCCAGTATGCTGGCCGGGATTTTTAGAGGAATGGTCAATGAGTAAAGTCAGTGTGTTGGTGGTGGATGACGCATCGTTCATCCGCGATCTGGTGAAAAAGTGCCTGCGCAACTACTTCCCGGGCATCCGGATCGAAGACGCCGTCAACGGTCGCAAGGCCCAGGCGCTGCTGGCGCGCGAAGCGTTCGACCTGGTGCTGTGCGATTGGGAAATGCCCGAGATGTCCGGTCTGGAACTGCTGACCTGGTGCCGTGCCCAGGACAACCTCAAGACCATGCCGTTCGTGATGGTCACCAGCCGTGGCGATAAAGAGAACGTGGTGCAGGCGATCCAGGCCGGTGTGTCCGGCTACGTCAGCAAGCCCTTCACCAACGAGCAGTTGCTGACCAAGGTCAAGCAGGCGCTGCACAAGGTCGGCAAGCTCGATGCCCTGATGAACAGTGCCCCGACCAAGGCCAACTCGGCCTTTGCCAACGACTCCCTCAGTGCGCTGACCGGCGGCAAGGCCGCTGTGGTGGCGCCTGCGGCCGCTGCCGCGCCTGCCCCGGCCCCGAGCAAGGGTTTGCTCAACAGCCCGCCGGTACGCCCCGCTGCGGCGCCGGCAGCCAGTGCGGCCACCGGTGGTCGCGGCCAGGGCCAGTTGCGCCTGTCCAGCGGCACCCAGCAATGCGTGATCAAGGCGCTGAGCATCAAGGAAGCCTTGCTGGTGGTGCGCCGTAGCGAGGTTCTGCCGCAAGTGCTCGAAAGCGCCGTGCTCGACCTGGAGCAGGGCGACAACGCCGAGATCGCCCGCCTGAACGGCTACCTGCACGCGATCGTTGCCCACGAACCGAAGCCGGACAGCGACTGGCTGCAACTGACCTTCCGGTTTATCGACCAGGATGCCCAGAAGCTCGACTACATCTCCCGCCTGATCGCCCGCGGCACCGCCCAGAAGCACTTCGTACCCGGGGCCTGAGGCCTTGCCTGATAACGCGGTGCGCCTGATGCGCCGCGTTGTCCGTCCCCCTGGTCGCTGCTTTCCGACAGTCGCCGATGCCTGCGTGATTAACACAAGCTCCATCTCCACCTGCTAGGCTGGCGCTCACGTTCGATTCGGCGATTTCCGCTTATGCTGCTGCGCTTGCTGTTTTCCTGCGGCCTGTTGATGGTCGCCACCTCGGCTGCGGCCATGACGATCTACAAGTACGTGGACGCCAATGGCGTGGTCTCGTACAGCGATCGTCCGGCGCCCGGTGCGCAGGTGTTTGTGTTCCGCGATCGGATGGTCGAGCACCTGGAACGCCAGGTGCACCTGGATATCCGCAAGCAGAAAGGGGGCGACAGCGTCTATGTGCGCAACGACCTGTATGCGCCGGTGGAGATCGAGCTGGGTTTCGGCGCGCTGAAGAACGTCAGCGGCGCGCCGCTGCAGCCGATCCGCAAGGTGTTGCCGGCCCGCAGCAGCCAGCGCTTGGCGCTGCTCACCGCGACCCGCCCCGGGCAGCCGTTCCTGTATACCCCCAAGTTCCGCTATTCCCTCGGCGATCCCTCGGGGCAGGCCCAGGGCTATCGTTACCCGTTGCCGTGGCGCGGCGGGCCGTTTCGCCTGACCCAGGGTCCGAACGGTCCCTACAGCCACTTCGGCGCCAAGAGCCGCTATGCGATGGACATCGCCATGCCGGTGGGCACGCCGATCATCGCGGCGCGCGGCGGGGTGGTGGTCAAGACCGAGAATGCCCAGTCCGGGCGTGGCTCGGACCCTTCCGGCAACTTCGTTCGGGTGCTGCACGACGACGGCACCATGGGCGTCTATCTGCACCTCAAGCAAGGTTCGGTCAGCGTGCGCGAAGGCCAGCACGTGGCGGTGGGTAGCCCGTTGGGGCTGTCGGGCAATACCGGCAACAGCACCGGGCCGCACCTGCATTTCGTGGTGCAGCGCAATACCGGGCTGGGGCTGGTATCGATTCCGTACCAGTTCAACCAGCCGGTGGAAGCCTTGCCGAACTTCGCGGTAGGCGGGCAGTGACACCGCCGACTTGAATACACAGCCGCTGCAGGAGCCGGCTTGCCGGCGATTGCGGTGTGTCAGTCGGTAGGCACGTCGGCTGCTGGATCGCTATCGCCAGCAAGCCGGCTCCTACAAGGACCGCGGGTATCAGTCGAGCTTGAGCACTTTGGCCAGGATGATCTTCGGGCCCTTCATCTTCTTGATGATGATGCGCAGGCCCTCGACTTCCATCACTTCTTCCTCTTCCGGCACCCGTTTCAGGGTTTCGTAGATCAGCCCGGCGAGGGTTTCGGCTTCGATATGGTCCAGATCGATGCCCAGCAGGCGTTCGACCTTGAACAGCGGCGTGTCACCCCGCACCAGCAGCTTGCCCGGCTGGTAGGCGAGGATGCCGCGCTCGGCCTTGCGGTGTTCGTCCTGGATATCGCCCACCAGGACTTCCAGCACGTCTTCCATGGTCAGGTAGCCGATCACCTTGCTGTCGGCTTCCTCCACCAGGGCGAAGTGCGAGCCGCCCTGGCGGAACTGTTCCAGCAGGCGCGACAGCGGCATGTGCTTGGACACGCGCTCCAGCGGGCGGGTCAGCTCGGCCAGGTTGAACGACTCGGGAATGTGGTCCAGGGCCGCCAGTTCCAGCAGCAGGTCCTTGATGTGCAACAGGCCGACGAACACGTTGCGTTCGGCGTCGTACACCGGATAACGGCTGAACTTGTGGCGACGGAACAGGGCGAGGATTTCCTTGAGCGGCGCGTTGCAGTCCAGGGTCACCAGGTCTTCCCGGGAGTTGGCCCAGTCGACCACTTCCAGCTCGCCCATTTCCACGGCCGAGGCCAGCACGCGCATACCCTGGTCGCTCGGGTCCTGGCCACGGCTGGAGTGCAGGATCAGCTTCAGTTCTTCGCGGCTGTAGTGGTGTTCGTGATGGGGGCCGGGCTCACCCTGGCCGGCGATCCGCAGGATGGCGTTGGCGCTGGCGTTGAGCAGGTAGATGGCCGGGTACATCGCCCAGTAGAACAGGTACAGCGGTACCGCGGTCCACAGCGAGAGCAGTTCCGGCTTGCGGATTGCCCAGGATTTCGGGGCCAGCTCGCCGACCACGATGTGCAGGTAGGAAATGATGAAGAACGCGGTGAAGAACGACACGCCCTTGATCACTTCGGGAGAGTTTACGCCGACGGCGCCGAGCACCGGCTCCAGCAGGTGGGCGAAGGCCGGCTCACCGACCCAGCCGAGGCCCAGGGAGGCGAGGGTGATACCCAGCTGGCAGGCGGACAGGTAGGCGTCCAGCTGGCTGTGCACGGTGCGCAGGATCTGTCCGCGCCAGCCGTTCTTGTGGGCGATGGCCTCGACCCGGGTCGAGCGCAGCTTGACCATGGCGAATTCGGCCGCAACGAAGAAGCCGTTGAGCAGAACCAGGATCAGAGCAAAGAGAATCATGCCGAAATCGGCGAATATCGTGGCGAGGGTCAAGCTACTAGGGGAAGGGTCCATGATGGAGTTTTACGGGTTCCGTATTTCAATTTGAGGTGTGTTTCGGTACCTGAAGGGCAGGCACAAGTCATCCAATGTAGCGGCACATGGGCCCGTTGCCTAGTGGCCTGGCACCATCGGTGCTCAGGCGGACAGGTTGTTTTTGTGCGCGCGGGTCACTTGCGCGGGGACGAAATGGCAGGTGAAGGTGCTGCCGTGGCCCAGTACGCTGCTGATTTCCAGGCGGGCGCGATGGCGCAGCAGCACGTGCTTGACGATGGCCAGGCCCAGGCCCGTACCGCCGGTGTTGGAGTTGCGGCTGGAGTCGACGCGGTAGAAGCGCTCGGTCAGGCGCGGCAGGTGTTTGTTGTCGATGCCGATGCCCGAATCCTGCACGCTGAGGTGGGCACCGTGTTCGTCGCCCCACCAGCGGATGCGGATATTGCCTTCGGCCGGGGTGTATTTGACGGCGTTGAACACCAGGTTGGAGAACGCGCTGCGCAATTCCGCCTCGCTGCCCTTGAGCCGGACGCTGTCGTCGGCCTCTAGGGTGATGGTCTGGTTGCGCTGCCCGGAGAGGGCCTGGGCATCGTTGCGGATCGACTGCAGCAGGGTGTCGATGCGCACCGGCTGGTTGTCCGACGGGTAGTCGGTGGCTTCCAGCTTGGCCAGCAACAGCAGGTCATTGAGCAGGGTCTGCATGCGCCCGCCCTGCTGCTGCATTTGCTGCAGCGCGCGGACCCAGCGCGGGTTCACTTCCTCGACGTTATCCAGCAGGGTTTCCAGGTAACCGCAGATCACCGTCAGCGGGGTGCGCAGTTCGTGGGAAACGTTGGCGATGAAGTCCTTGCGCATCTGTTCCAGCTGGTGGATGCGCGTGACGTCGCGCACCAGCATCAGGTGTTCGTTATTGCCGTAGCGGGTGATGTACAGCTGGATGCGCATGCGGTCGTTGGTCGGCGACGGGATTTCCAGCGGCTCGGCGTAGCTGTCCTGCTCGAAATATTCCTTGAAGCGCGGGTGGCGGACCAGGTTGGTCACCGGCTGGCCGCTGTCCTGCGGGGTCTTGAGGCCGAGCAGGGTTTCCGCGGCGCGGTTCCACCATTCCAGGTTGCCGTCGCTGTCGAGCATGATCACCGCGTCCTTGAGGGCGGCGGTGGACTCCTGGACCCGGTCGATCACCGCTTGCAGGCGCCCGCGCACGCGCTGGTCGCGGCGTTGCAGGTGATAGATGCTGTCGAATACATCGCCCCACAGGCCATAGCCGTCCGGCGGTGCTTCGTCGGGTTTGTGCTGACGCAGCCATTCGTGCAGGCGCAGCAACTGCTTGAGGGTCCAGCCCAGGTAAATCCCCAGGCCGGCAGCCAGCGCCCAGCCGTAATAGCCGCTGATCAGGCCGACCAGCAGGCAGGCGGTCACCAGCAACAACAGATGGCGGATCAGGGTGCCATGCCAGTTTTGATTCACTTCAACATGCGTCCTTGTCAGCAATCATTGCGCGAAAAGCGGCTCAGCCCTTGGTGGAAAACCGATAGCCGGTGCCGCGCACCGTTTGTACCAGATTCTCGTAGGCATCGCCGAGGGCTTTGCGCAGACGGCGGATATGCACATCAACGGTACGCTCTTCGACATAGACGTTGCCGCCCCAGACCTGGTCCAGCAACTGCCCGCGGGTGTAGGCGCGTTCCTGGTGGGTCATGAAGAACTGCAACAGACGGTATTCGGTGGGGCCCATTTCCGCGGGCTTGCCGTCGATGGTCACGCGATGGCTGATGGGGTCGAGCAGCAGGCCACCGACTTCGATCGGCGCTTCACCGTCGGTCGGACCGGCGCGGCGCAGCACGGCCTTCAGGCGGGCGACCAGCTCGCGGGGGGAAAAGGGCTTGGTGATGTAGTCATCGGCGCCGACTTCAAGACCCTGGATCTTGTTGTCTTCCTCACCCTTGGCGGTGAGCATGATGATCGGGATATCGCCGGTCAGTTCGTCGCGCTTGAGGCGCCGGGCCAGTTCGATACCCGAGGTGCCGGGCAGCATCCAGTCGAGCAGGATCAGGTCAGGTTTGCGGTCGACGATGATCGCATGGGCCTGCTGGGAGTTTTCGGCTTCCAGGCAGTCATAGCCGGCCATTTCCAGGGCGACAGCGATCATCTCCCGAATCGGGGCTTCGTCGTCGACGATCAGAATGCTCCTGCCAACCATATCCCTTAATCCTCTTGTCATTTAACTGTCTTGCGCCGCATTAGATAACGAAATTATTGCAGTCATGTGACAGCTTTTCCGCGAGGCCGACGATTGTCATTTCCATGGGCTACGCTGGGAGTTCGAATCTACAACCACAAAAGGAAGGTTCTGATGACTCATTCTTCGTTTTCACTGAAAGCCCTGATGGTAACGGCGGCATTGACGCTGCCGACCCTGGGGTTCGCCGCCGAGCCGGCCATGATGAAAGACGGCAAGATGGTCGATGGCAAGGGCATGACCCTGTACACCTTTGACAAGGACGCCGGCGGCAAATCCATGTGCAATGACAAGTGTGCCGAGAACTGGCCACCGATGATCGCTGCGGAGGGCGCCAAGCCCGAAGGCAAGTGGACACTGATCAAGCGCGCCGACAACAAGATGCAGTGGGCGCATGATGGCAAGCCGATGTACACCTACAAGGACGACACCAAGCCTGGCGACATCAATGGCGACGGTAAAGGCGGCATGTGGCACGTAGCCAAGCACTGATCCGACCCGGTCTCCTGTAGGAGCCGGGCTTGACGATGTTCGGCGGTGACACACCGCCCTGTAGGAGCCGGCTTGCTGGCGATAGCGGTGGCGTAGCTTGCATCGTCATCGCTGGCAAGCCAGCTCCCACAAGGTCCCGGGCTTGACGATGTTCGGCGGTGACACACCGTCCTGTAGGAGCCGGCTTGCTGGCGATAGCGGTGGCGTAGCTTGCATCGTCTTCGCTGGCAAGCCGGCTCCCACGGGTCGGGTTGTGTCCCTTCGGACCCGGCCGGTCAGCGCAGCGCGTAATCCAGCACCACGCCGATAAAGATCGCCAACCCGGCCCAGTGGTTGTGCAGGAACATCTGGAAGCAGCGTTGCGGATCGCGGTCGCGGGTTCTCCAGAACTCCCAGGCAAAACACGCCGCGGCCACCAGCAGGCCGGCATGGAACCAGCCGCCCAGCTCGAAGCGCGCGCCGGCCAGCAGCAGGCAGCCGAGCATCAGGCCCTGCAGGGTCAGGATAATCACTCGGTCGGCGTCGCCGAACAGGATGGCGGTGGATTTCACCCCGATCTTCAGGTCGTCCTCGCGGTCGGTCATCGCGTAATAGGTGTCGAAGGCCACCGTCCACATCAGGTTGGCGATATACAGCAGCCAGGCCGCCATGGGCAGGTTGCCGTCCTGGGCGGTGAACGCCATCGGGATGCCCCAGGAATACGCCGCCCCCAGCACCACCTGCGGGTAATAGGTGTAGCGCTTCATGAACGGGTAGCAGGCCGCCAGGGCCAGCGCGCCGAAGGACAGCCAGACCGTGGTCGCGTTGGTGCACAGCACCAGCAGGAAACTGATGCCCATCAGCAGGGCGAACACCGCCACCGCTTCCTTGCCGCTGATCCGGCCCGCCGCCAGCGGTCGCTGCTCGGTGCGCTTGACGTGGCCGTCGACCTTGCGGTCGGCGAAATCGTTGATCGCGCAGCCGCCCGCCCGGGTCAGTACCACGCCGAAGGTGAAGATCAGCAGGTGGCTCAGCGATGGCGCGCCCTTGGCGGCAATCCACAGCGCGCTGAGGGTCGGCCACAGCAGCAGGTAGATGCCGATGGGCTTGTCCATCCGCGTCAGTTGCAGGAAGTCCCAGGCGCGCGGGTGCAGGCGGTTCATGGACTTGAGCAGGTTCAGGTACATCAGCAGGCCTCCCGGTCGGCATTCACGGCCTGCCACAGGCTCGGCAGGAAGATTTCCGCCACCAGCAGGCTCAAGGGGCCGCGATTGAAGCGTGAGCGCCGGCCCCAGAGGTCATCCACGCGATATTCCGTGGGCAACCACTGCGCCGGGTAGCGACAGACCTCGATGGCCTGGCGTTCGAACGCCTGGTCGCAGAACAGCAATTCACCCAGCGAGCGGCTGCCCAGCTCGTCCATGTTCAGTCCGCCTTGCCGCAGGGCGCTCTGCGCCGCCACGCTGCGGGCGAACACCCAGGGCTGGCCATGGCCGCGCAGATACACCTCGCGCACCCAGCCGAGGCTGGCGGCGGGCAGGTCCAGGGCACCGCACTCGTCGTCGCGCAGCGGTTGCCAGCCTTCGAACAGCGGCGTGACACTGAAGGCATTGTCGGAAAGTCCGGTCAGACGGCGGGTCAGCGAGCCCTCGTCGAACAGCCAGTCGAGGGTGTGGGCATCGGGCGGGGTCGCCAGCCGGCTCTGTGGGAGCCAGGTGGGAGACGCCGGGAATGGGGCTTTGTACGGCACGATGGGCAGTTGATTGGCAGCCAGTGAGGCGGCGAGCTTATCACAGGGTGTCCGGCCAATTAGAGCGCTTGGGCGGCCACTGCTAGCGATCGTGCTTGCATCTGCCGGCTTCGATCAGTACAAAACGCCCTGAGCCGGACGGCAACGCTGCATCCATCGATCGTCCGCGCCGTAAAACGCCTGGGAACCGAGGAAGCATTGAAATGAAGGTAGCGAAATGAAGAAGTGGCAATGTGTGGTCTGCGGCCTGATCTACAACGAGGCCGAGGGTTGGCCGGATGACGGCATCGCACCCGGCACTCTCTGGCAGGATGTTCCGGAAGACTGGCTGTGCCCGGACTGTGGCGTCGGCAAGATGGATTTCGAGATGATCGAAATCGCCTGATTGATCAATTTTTAAACACCTCTCAATGGACCTGGAGAAAGGAATGAGTGCACCTGTCGTGATCGTCGGCACCGGACTGGCCGGCTACAACCTGGCCCGGGAGTTTCGCAAGCTCGACGGCGAAACCCCGCTGTTGCTGATCACCGCCGATGACGGGCGTTCCTACTCCAAGCCCATGCTGTCCACCGGCTTCGGCAAGAACAAGGAAGCCGACGGACTGAGCATGGCCGAACCCGGCGCCATGGCCGAGCAGCTCAAGGCCGAGATCCGCACCCACACCCGCATCAGTGGCATCGATCCGGGCCACAAGCGCCTGTGGATCGGCGAAGAGGCGGTGAACTACCGCGACCTGATCCTCGCCTGGGGCGCGGAAACCGTGCGGGTGCCGGTGGAAGGCGACGCCCCCGAGGCGATCTTCCCGATCAACGACCTGGAAGACTACGCCCGGTTTCGTGCCGCCGCCGCCGGTAAAAAGCGCGTGCTGCTGCTGGGCGCCGGGCTGATCGGCTGTGAATTCGCCAACGACCTGATCCTCGGCGGCTACGAAGTCGACCTGGTGGCCCCGTGCGAACAGGTCATGCCGACCCTGCTGCATCCAGCGGCGGCGGCAGCGGTGCAGGCCGGCCTGGAGGGCATCGGCGCACGTTTCCACCTCGGTCCGGTGCTGACCCGCCTGCAACGTGCCGGCGATCACCTGGAAGCGCACCTGTCCGACGGTGAAACCCTGGTTTGCGACGTGGTGGTCTCGGCCATCGGCCTGCGCCCGCGCATCGACCTGGCCGCGGCGGCGGGCTTGCAGGTCAACCGTGGGGTAGTGGTGGACCGCCAGCTGAAAACCTCCCACGCCAATATCTATGCACTGGGCGACTGTGCCGAGGTCGACGGCCTGAACCTGCTGTACGTCATGCCGCTGATGAGCTGTGCCCGCGCCCTGGCCCAGACCCTGGCCGGCAACGCCACCGCGGTGACCTATGGCGCCATGCCCGTCACGGTGAAGACACCGGTCTGCCCGCTGGTCGTTTCGCCACCACCACGGGGAATGGAGGGTGTGTGGACCGTCGAAGGGCAGGGTGCGGACATCAAGGCATTGTGCCGCGATGCCAGTGGTCGCCTGCTCGGCTACGCCCTGACCGGCGGTGCGGTCATGGAAAAACTGGCCCTCAACAAAGAACTCCCACCGCTGCTGGCGTAAATAGCGGGCGTTCTGTCGCAAACACCCTGCTTTTGCCCTGCTAAAGGTCGCTGGCAGACTGGCGCGGGGCCCGGCGCCGTGCCATCCTCACTCCCGTCTGCCGCAGAGTAGAGCCTGCGGCGCCTTGGGCGCTGTTCCGGAAGAACAGCACGGACATAACAACAAAAAACCGTCAAAGAGGCTTCACTTATGCGTAAACCAGAACTCGCCGCTGCAATCGCTGAAAAAGCGGATCTCACCAAAGAACAGGCCAACCGCGTTCTCAACGCCGTTCTCGAAGAAATCACCGGCGCGCTGCACCGCAAAGACAGCGTCACCCTGGTGGGTTTCGGCACTTTCCTGCAGCGTCATCGCGGTGCCCGCACCGGCAAGAACCCGCAAACCGGCGAGCCGGTGAAAATCAAGGCCAGCAATACCGTTGCCTTCAAACCGGGCAAGTCGCTCAAAGATAGCGTCAACCCGTAAGCACCAGGCTGGACTCCCGGAGCAAGGGGAGCGCTACAGGAAAATGGGCACACCGATGGGATCGGGTGCCCATTTTTATTGCCCGCGGCTTCGATCTGCCGGCAAAAATGAGAGCGGCGTCATGACCCGGTGAACGCCTGGTCGGCGCACCTTGATTGTTACCAGTTATTGCTTGAAGATTTGCGGCCCATCGCGTCACTCATCTGCATGGAAAGCGCCCCGTACCATGACCGCATACCGTCTTCAGGAAGCCGATCTCGAGATCCCCGATACCTGGCAGGATCAGAGCATCAATATCTTCAAGCTGCCCGCCGTGGGCGGTGCCAGGGAAGCCAGTTTTGTCATCAGTCGTGATCCGAGCCGGGGCGATGCGGTGTTCGCCGACTATGTCGCTGCCCAGTTGAAAAGTGCCGAGCAGCAGTTGCCGGGCTTCAACCTGGTCAAGCGCTGGGACTTCGTGCTGCATGAGCATGCCGCCGCGCTGCTCGATTACAGCTGGCAACGCGAGGGCCGCGAGCTGATGCTGCGCCAGGTCTTTATCGACCGCAAACCCGTGGTGCTGATCACCACCCTGACCACCACGCCGGACGACCTCGTGTACCATGAGCCGGCGTGGAAGGCGGCGATGCAGAGTCTCAAGCTCCAGCCACAGACCGCCTGACCAGCCTTCCGGGACGACGATAACGCCATGGATGTATTGGCCGCTGCCCGCCTCGGCGACGAGATAGCCCACGGTTTTGGCGTGGCCGCGATGGTCGCGGGCGCGGTGGCCGGTGCCCTGATCGGCGCCGCGGTGGTGGCCGCCACCGTGGCCACCGGCGGTGCGGCGCTGGCGATCATGGCCGGTTCGATCGCGGCGGGCGGCCTGTCGATGTTCCAGATCATCAAGGGCCTGAACACTATCTTCAACCTGCCCGAGCCGACGACCGGGGCGTTGATCATGGGCAGCCTGAACGTCTACATCAATACCCGCAACGCGATGCGCGCCGGGATCGATGTGTCAGCCACCTGCTCTGGGCTGCCGATGAACCATTCGACCTGGCCGTTTCCGGTGCTGATCGCCGAAGGCAGTGCCTCGGTCTATATCAACGGCAAGCCGGCGGCGCGGCTGCAGAGCAAGATGGTCTGCGGGGCGCATATCAAGAGCGGCAGCCCGAATACCTTTATCGGCGGGCCGACGATTGCCGTGGCGTTTGTCCTCGATCTGGAAAGCTGGTTGCACACCGGTCTCGAAGCCCTTGGCCTGGTGGCCCTGGGCGCGGCGGCGGTGCTGGCGGCGATGGCCGGCGCCGCGGCCTTTGCCGGTTTCGTGGTGATCGGCGGGGCGATGATGGGCGGCATGGCCTTGCTGGGTGACCTGGGCGATCGCCTGGGGCCGGGTTACCGCGACCTGTTGCAGGGTGTCGCGGGCATGGCGCTGTTGGGCCTGGGACCGAAGATGGCGCGGATCGGCAAGACGCCCGAGCCGCGCGCGGCGGTCTACAAAACGGGCATGACCGAGGCCGATATCATGGCGCTGCCCAAGGGCAGCCGGCCGCCGGCGAGCGACTATCTCGATGGCGCTTACGTCGACAAGCACCTCAAGGTGTTCGCCGACGAGGGCGGCGGCTTCCTGTTCACCCCCGACGACATCGCCAACCCCAAGTACACTTCGTTCAACCCGAACAAGTTCGTCATGGCCAAGTCCGATCTCAACGCCGTGGTGGCCGAGTACAAGAAGACCGGTGACGTCTCGGTGCTGGAGACGGCATTGGGCTACGATCCGGGATCGCTGGTGGGCAAGGACATCTACATGGTGAGCCTGGACAACCCCAAGGTGGTGATGCCCAGCGGCAACGAAGGCGGCGCCAACTCGCTGTGGCGCCCGGGCGGCCTGACCCATCCCGGTGGCAGGCAGGAGGCGGTGCTGGATAATGTGCCGATCTTCCACGGTAATGACGTCGACGCCCTGATGTCGACCCACGATGTAGTGAGAATCCAATGAGCAACCCGCAAGACAACGTGCTGCTGCTGGCACTGGCCAATGACGAACTGGACAAGTTCCTGGTGGGCGAGCCGTTCTACTTCCTCGAGGCCAAGGTCGACAACGATGAGCCACAGAATGTGGTGGCGGCCTTCGACCAGTTGATCCTGCCGTACTGGCGCCAGACCCATGATGCGAGCTTCGCGACCCGCTTCGTGGCCGCGTTGCTGACGATCCTGGCGACCTATCCGGACCGCAACCGGGCGATCTATATCGCCCATGACTGGGTCTGGTACTACCGCTTCTGCCAGGACAAGCAACGCAAGCAGCCGCAGGGGCCCTATGGCGATCTGTTCGATGTCGACCTGGGCAGCGTCGCCGTGGCGCTCAGGCGGCAACTGGAAAGCCGCAAGGCCGACCTGGTGGCCGATACCCGCTGGGCGGGCGCGGCCTGGAACAGCCCGGATGGCATGTGGACCCCGTTGATGCGCTCGGCGCTGATGGTGCGGGACAAGCTGGGTGGTCCGGACTTCGTTCCGGCGAACGCCTGAGCCTGCGCTAGGCGCTCATGGCCGGCGCGGAATGGCCGGCATCCTTGAGCAGGGCGTCGACCTTCTTCAGGTGATTGAGCAGGGTGCCGACGTTGCTGGCATTGAGCAGCGTGCCCTGGGCGAAAGCCTTGTTCAGCGGGGCCATGGCGCTGGACACCGCGTGGTTGGCCTCGGCTTCGCGCAGGTTTTCCTGAAGCTGGGCGAGCATGCTCCTGAGCAAGGGATCATCCAGGGACAGCGGGGCGCCAAGGTCATGCTTCTTCAACGTGCTGACCAGCAACCCCAGCGCCACGCTGGCCCGCATCAACGCTCTTTCTCGTGCATCCATTCGCCATCTCCCCTGTTGACGATCCTGGTGACGGTTGAAGGATAGACCACGGTTGCGGAGTCGTTCAGGTATCTGTCGGCAGCACCGATTCCAGCCCGCCCCATCCTGGTGGGCAGCTTGCCCGAGCTATCGGCCCACTACCGGATAGTGCCTGATACGGCACGCATACTCCTGGCCATCGCCCTTGCAGATACCATCCAGATACCGGTAGTCGACACGTACCGACTGGCCTTTGCCGGGCCACCGTTTGCGTGGCAGCGTGGCCTGATAGTCGCTCGTCTCCGGGGTGAAGGTGATGCTCGTGCCTTGCTCCGGGCATTCCGTCGTAGCCGATTTCGGGCTTACTGCCAGGATTCGGGCCTGTAGCTGCGGGTACGGTTGTTTCACTACCTCGGTGATGCTTAGCTCCATGCGGCAGATCTGCCAGGTTGCCGCGCTTGCGGGCGCGCATATCACGCATAGCGACAAAGCCAGCAGCTTATGGCGGGTTGCTTTAATCACCCTGGAACAGACCAATGTATTTCAAGCCGTTATAGCTGTCCTTGATGGGTTGCTTGAGGACCAGATCTGCATCCTGGTACCAGAAGATGGCATTGGCTTTCCTGATTCCCAGGGCATCGCAGCGAGCTTTTACCAGAGGTAGATCGTCTTGATCGACGGCAGCTTCGACCAGGATCTCATCCAGCGAAACTTCGCTGTCACAGCGTGGGATGATGCCAATGAAGTCTTCGTCATACCAACGGGTGCCGATGTCTTTGCAGAAACCGCAGAGTTTGTAGTTTGGATCGTCAAAGTCACCTTCAACAGAATAATCCAGCTTGAAGTACGCCATGTACTCCGCTTCCGGCGAAAAGTTGCTGCCTATCCAGACATGGACATTGTTGTTTTCATTTGACATTTATAAGCACCTACTCAGTTTCATATGGTTTCTATGATTCCTGGCGATAATCACTTTGGCCTGCCGTTTGCTCGTGGCCGTTTCCAGCTCGGCAATCAATTTGTTGTGGAAGTGCCTGCCGGCACGGCTGCCGTGATGGCCACCATCCGGTACGGGTCTGCCTTTTGAGTCCGTAACGTTAGTAAAGGTAATCCTGTCGGTGTCGACCACGTATTTTTTCAACTCTTGAGCGGTAAAGCCCAGCTCCTTGGCCTTGGCCGCAAGCGACACGGGGAACATCTCATGTTTTCCACCGGCCCCGCGCAGGGCTGCGCTTACCGACTCCTTGTTGCTGCTGATATCTTTGACCGATGCGGTGTTGAACCACTCATCGAACTTTCCATTCGCCCAGGGCGCCCATCCCAGAGGATCTGACCAGGTCAGTGGGTTCGGAGCATACTGGTAAAGATTGAAACCGCCGATCAACCCAATCGGATCCGGCGTAGTAAACCGCCCCACATCCGGATCATAGAACCGGAAGGTGTTGTAGTGCAGCCCGATCTCCCGGTCCAGGTACTGGCCCTGGAAGCGCAGGTTCTGTTCCTCGATATAGTACGGCTCGCGCACTTCCTCCAGGGTGTTGCCCCAGACCTTGTAGCGTGCCTGCCATACCGTCTGCCCGTCGTTTTCCGTCAGTTGTTCCGGCAGCCCGTTGAGGTCGTTGTGGTAATGGCGCACCTTTTGCTGCGCCCCCAGGCCATCGACTCGGGCCAGCGGTTCATAACCGTTATCGGCATACAGGTACAGGCTGGTCTGGCTATTGCGATGCTCCTGCAACAGGCGCAGGCCATCCCAGGTAAAACGTGTCTCGCCCAACGGATAGCCATTGCTGTCGTGCTCGCTCTTGCCGATACGCCGGCCCAGCGGGTCATAGGTCATGCGCACAACGGTTTCGCGTACGCCATTCTGGTTGTGTACTTCGATCAGGCGATGTTCGGCGTCATAGGCAAAGCGTTGCACGAGCCGGCTGCCACTGCGCTTTTCGATCATCCGCCCGAAGGCGTCGTAGCGGTAGCGCTTGTCCTGGTAGGTCAGCAGCTTGTTGTGCACCACCAGCCCCGTGCCTTGTTGCGGGCCGTCGAGCAGGTTGGCGGCGGCGTCGTAGGCGAAGGTCTCGCTCTGGCCCTGGATGTTGTCCTGGCTGGCGAGGATGCGCCCGGTGGCGTCGTAGTGCAGGAGCTGGCGGTGGTCGCCCCGTGGCTGTTGATCGAGGCGACCGATCAGGTTGTCGGCGGGGTCGTAGTCGAAATGCTTCTGGGCCGGTGCCGGCATTGCCGTGGGCGGGCCGGCGGGTCGGCGCATCCGGGAACGCAGCCGACCGCTGCGGTCGTAGTCGCTGCGGGTGCTGATCTGGCCCTGGGTACGCAGCACTTCGCGATGCAGGCGGTCGCGTTCGAAGTCGCTGATCACCTGGCCGTCGAGGTTGAGCTGGTGCAGGTGGCCGCTGCCGTAGTACAGGCGATTGACCCAGCGTCCGTCGGGCAACTGCGTCTGGACCAGGTTGCCCAACTCGTCATAGTGATGCCGCAGGCTGCCCGCCGTGCTCAGTTCTTCCAGTAACTGGCCGAGGGCATCGTAGGCGAAACCGAGCTTGTGCTCGTTGCCCTCCTTGTCGCTGAACACCACGGCGGTCAGCTGGTCGACGGGGTCGTAGGTATATTCGGTGTGCCCGTCATCGGTGATCTTGGCGACCAGCCGTCCGACCGCGTCGCGCTCCAACTGATGGACAATGGGCTTGACCGGTGCGCTGGGAACCACGGCCAGGCCATTGCCAAAGGGCGCCGGGACGTATTCGATACGGGTCGCGTTATCCAGTGCGTCATAGGCATAACGCCGGCCACTGCCGTCGAGGTCCTGCTGCTCGATCAGGCGATCATTGGCATCCCAGAGAAAGCGATAGCTCTCACCATTCTCGTTGGTCAGCGCCTGCAAGCGGCCATAGGCGTCATACCCGAACTGCACCTGCCGACCCAATGCGTCGATGCGCTGGCGGACCTGGCCGCGCCGGTCGTACTGATAAGCGGTGGTGTGTCCGGCCGGATCGACATGGCCGGTCAGCTGTCCGCTGCTATCGCGCAGGTACTGTTCGACGCGACCGTCCGGCAACGTGCTCTGCAACAGGTGACCTTGTGCGTCGTGCTGGTAGGTCATTCGTTCGCCGAGGGCGTCGATGACCACGTGCAGATAGCCGCGTCGGTCGTAGCCGAAGCGGGTCGCATAGCCGGAGCAGTCGACATGCTCGGTCAGTTGCCCGAGATCGTTCCATTGCAGGGTCTTGCTCTTGCCGCTGGCATCGATGATTTCCACCGCCTGGCCGCGATTGTCGTAGCGGTAGCGGGTGACCTGTCCCAGTGGGTCGATTTCGTGGGTGCAGTTGCCGCGCGGGTCGTACTGGTACTGCCAGCTGTTGCCGGCGCTATCGGTTTCCACCAGTGGCAATGCCCAGTGTTCCAGCCACAGGGTCGACTCGCTGCGCCCCAGCGGATCGACGGTGCCGCTGAGATTGCCGGCTTCGTCATAGCTGTACTGATATTGCCCGCCCTGGGGATCGGTGGCACCGAGCAACTGACGTTCGTCGTTCCATTCGAATTGCCAGGTCTGTCCCAGGTTGTCGGTGTATCCGGTGATCTGGTGCTGCGGGTTCCAGTGGCGGGTACTAATGCGCCGCAAGCCATCGGTGACGCGCGTGATGCCGTTGTCCAGATCGTAGTCGAACAGGTACTCGTCACCCTCGTCGGTCCAATGGCGGATCACCCGCCATTCGCGGTGGTCGACCAGCGCCCACTGATAGAAACAACGCAATCCGGTGGGCAGTTGATGTTCGACCATCCGCCGGTTTTCGTCATAGGCGAAGCGTCGCTGCACCTGGCCGAGTGCGTCGCGAACTTCAGCCAGGTCGCCATTGTGGTCGTACTCGTAACTGACCAGCATTTCACGTATCTGGTCCGGATAGAGGCGTTCGATCTGGCTAACACGTCGTGGCCAGCGGGCGCTGTAGATCAGCTCCACCTGGACCTGGTCGAAGGTGTCGCGCAAGCGGATCAGCGCGCCCGCCTCGCTGTAGTCGAGATAGATGCGGTTGTCGTTGCGGTCGCCCAACTGGCTCAGGCGCAGCAACGATGGATCCGCGAGGGTCGGTTCGAACAGCCGATACAGCCCGTCATCGCTCTCGATCAGCAATTGCCCGTTGCCGTTACGGCGCACGGCCAGGCTTTCGCCGGCACTGAATACCGCGCCGCCCAGGGGGATCGAGCCCATGTCGATGCGGCGGGCCTGCTCGTCGGTATAAACCAGGCGCTCGCCGCCTTCGGGATGTGGCTCGATGCGTACGCTGATTTCATAGGGCACGCTCCAGCCGGCACCCAGCAGGCTGTCATTACGCTCATCGCGGCTGTTGTAGAACCGTTGCCAGTCGATGGGCAGGATGCCGGGCAGGGCGAAATCCAGTTCTTCCTCGCCACCCAGTATCTTGGCACCGGTAGCGGCGTGGACCGGGTTGGGTGAGCCGGCGATGGCCTGGGTCAACGCCCCGGTGGCCTGGCTGACGACGAACGAGTTGAGCCCCGACAGCAACATGCACGGCAGATTGCTGATGAACTTCCCCTTGCCGCCCTTGAGCATCATCAGCACGGTGATCGCCAGACCGATGCCCGGCGTCTTGCCGCTGCGGATCTCGCGCACCACCACCGAGCCGCCGCCGATGGTCACGTTCGAGGACACCATGCCGGACGCTACCACCTTGGCATCGCAGGTGCTGCGGTCGCCGCTGCGTATGGCCGGCTGGCCGTTGATGCTGACTTTCTCCGAACCTTCGGCGAGAAACTGCGGTGGCATCGGCGGATGCTTCATGCAGGTGACCAGATCCAGCGGCTTGGGCTCCGTGCCGGGGCCCGGGGTGGCGACGGTGGGGCGCCACATCTGCGAGAAGAAACCCTTGGCCATATCGAGGAAACCGGGGCCTTCCCCGGCCGGTGCTTCTTCCTCGGCGGGGGCGGCGCTCTCGCTGTGGGGCGCGCCGCCGGCCGGGGCCGGGGGAGGGGCCGTGCCGGCTGCCCGCGCGGCGGGAATGGAGTTGGTCAGGGTGTTGGTGGAGCCGGTCAGGATCGTCGCCTGTACCGTGGGCGGGAACAACGCATTGCCGATGCCCTCGCACATACTGCTCAGGCCCTTGTCGGCGCCGGTCTTGCTCATGACCACGCCGACGATCACCCCGACCACCGCTCCCAGCAGGCAGGCGCCCAGGCCGCCGGTGGCCACCGTGATGCCGGTCGCCGCGACCACCGCCGCCGTCGCCAGTGCGCCGATGGCGACGTTGGCCGCCACCTCCAGCACGCCGCCGAGGATGTCGGCCATCACCGAGGTGTGTTCCAGCCCGTCTCCCAGTCGGGCCGCCCAGAGCGCGTCAGACATCCGTCAGGTCAGCGTCAGGCTGTGCTTGAGCGTGGCCCAGTGCGCGGTTTCGGCATCGCCCAGGGGCTGCGCCTTGACGTAGCTGAGGGCGATCATCTTGCGCGTGCCGGGAGGCACGAACGCCAGCTGGAACTGGAAGACTTTCTCCGTGCCCTTGCTGAACTGGCTGCGCAATTCGATGGCGTCGATGGACTGGTCGGCCCCCAGCCGCACATCCTGGCGCGGCTGGTAACGCAGCTCCTGGACCTGCTGCTCCAGGCGCTTGAGCTGGGTGTCGAAATTGCCGCGCAGGTCCTCGCCCTCGGCCAGCACGCTGCGACTGACGATCAGCGAGGTCCCCAGCTCGGGGAACTTGAGGATATTGATCGAGGCATCCAGCAATTCGCTGTCCGGCAGCTGGAACTGGAGTTCGTTGATTCGGTAGGTCATGGCAGGCAATGCTCCTTATTTGGGCGCGGGGAAGGCGGACGCCACCTTGGCGTCGATCGTGCCCTTCATGCCGTCGCCGTCGGGCGCGGCGTCGGCGCCCTTGCCATTGTTGAGGTGCAGGACGCCGCCGGTGTTGAACTGCGCATCGCCGCTGGCATGGAAGCTGATCTGCACGCCGCAGAGGTTGATCTGGCCGCTGGCGTTGAGCTCCAGCACGCTGGCTCCGCAGACCAGGCGCAGGTTCTCGCCCACCTCGATCAGGTAGCTCTGGCTGATGCTGTCGGTCTTGCTCTGGCCCACCGCCAACACGTCCTGCTGCTTGACGATGCGCACCCGGTTGTTGCCGATCAGCACGGTTTCGTCGTGGCCGATGCTCTTGTTGCGGTCATGGCCCACCGAGTGGCTTTCATCGACCTCGACCACGATGTCCTGGTTGCGCTCGGCATGGATATACAACTGCTCGGCGCCCTTCTTGTCCTCCATGCGGATTTCGTTGAAATTCGCCGGCGTGCCGCCCTTGCTCGAACGGCTTTTCATGCCGCTCTGGGTCGCCGCGGCGGGCAGGTCGTAGGGCACCGTCTGCTCGGCGTTGTAGACCCGGCCGGTGATGATCGGCCGGTCGGGATCGCCCTCGAGGAAGCTGACGATGACTTCCTGGCCGATCCGCGGAATCTGCATCGAGCCCCAGCTCTTGCCGGCCCAGGCTTGCGACACGCGGATCCAGCAGGAGCTGTTCTCGTTGGACTGGTCGTGACGGTCCCAGTGGAAGTGCACCTTGACCCGGCCGAACTGGTCGGTCCAGATCTCTTCGCCGGCGGGACCGACCACCACCGCGGTCTGCGGGCCCTTGACGATGGGCCGCGTAGTGTTCGCCAGCGGACGGAAGCTCTGCTGCGCGTCGATGCAGGTCAGGCTGCTTTCGAACTGCGCGCCGGCCGCGGTGGCGCCGGATTCGAGGTTTTCCTGGGCGATGTAGTAACGGGCGCCGACGATCAGGTACTCGCGGTTCTGGTCCTGGCGGCCGAAGCCGGTCAGGCTGAACAGGTGCCCGGCCCCGACGCCACGGGCGTTGCCGTTGAGCTCGACGCGCTCATGCAGGCTCTGGATGGCTTCGATGCGCGTGCGGGCGTAGTGCTCGCCGTCCTGGCTCTGCACATAGGTGCCGGGGTAGTCGTAGAGCGGATAGTCACCGGCGGTGTGCGAGCGCGGCATGGCCGAGCGCACATCGATCCGCGCGCTGGGGCGCTGGAAGTCGTAGTCGTTGAGTTCCAGCGAGCCCGGCTGGACTTCCTGGGCCAGGTGCCAGCCATTGAGGTGGTCGCGCTCGCGATGCTGGCCGTCCGGCGGATAGTAGGGCAGCGACTCGTAGCCCGGCGCCGGGTGGTGCGCGCCGTAGGCGTCGGCCAGGACCAGTACGTGGCGATCCTTTTCATGGCGGAAGTAGTAGTAGATGCCTTCCTGTTCCATCAGCCGGCTGACGAAATCGAAGCTGCTCTCGCGGTACTGCACGCAGTATTCCCACTCGCGGTAGGGCTGGCTGAGAACATCCTCGAAGTCGGAGAAGCCGAGGTCGCGGAACACCTGCTTGATGATCTGCGGGATGCTCTGGTGCTGGAAGATCCGGCAGTCGGAGGTCCGGGTCAGCAGCCAGAGCCAGGGGCGCAGGGTCACCGAGTAGCTGGCGAACTGGCCCTGGCTGACATTCTGGCTGCAGCGCGCGACGATGCCGTGGAAATGCCGGGCGCCGCCGCCCTGCAATTGCAGGGTGAGGCTCATGGGCTTGCCCAGCAACTGGTTCAGGTCGATGGCGCCGTCGCTGGAGGTCAGGTGCAATTCGTAGTCGAACAGCCGACCCAGTTCCTCACCGCCGCCGAAATCCTTGAGCAACAGCACGTCCGGCCCGAGTGGGCTGTTGATCTGGGCCAGGCGGGTGGCTTGTGTGAATTGCATCGATTATCTCGTTGAATGCGATAGATGGAGCGCTACACACTTGTAGGAGCCGGCTTGCTGGCGATCCAGGCGATGCGGTCTGGAAGGACACCGTGTCGCTATCATCGCTGGCAAGCCAGCTCCTACAGGTTATGGCGTAGTCAAGTTGCGTCGCTGAACTGGTAGTGCAGCTCGTTATCCCGCTCGCTGATCCGCACGCCCGCCAGGGCCTTGCCTTCGAGCATGCGCGTGAGGAATTCGCGGCTCATGTCCGGCAGCAGGCTGTTGGTCAGGATCGTATCGATCATCCGCCCGCCGCTTTCGGTCTCGGTGCAGCGCGAGACGATCAGGTCGACCACCGCGTCGTCGAAGTCGAAGGCGACCTTGTGGGTGCTCTCCACGCGCTTCTTGATGCGGCCCAGCTGCAGGCGGGTGATCGCCTTGAGCATGCTGTCGCTGAGCGGGTAGTACGGAATGGTCACCAGGCGCCCGAGCAGCGCCGGCGGGAAGATCTCCAGCAACGGCTGGCGCAGCGCCTTGGCGATCTCTTCCGGGTCCGGCACGTTGCTGGCGTCCTTGCACAGGTGCGAGATCAGCTCGGTGCCGGCGTTGGTGGTGAGCAGGATCAGGGTGTTCTTGAAGTCGATCACCCGGCCTTCGCCGTCCTCCATCACGCCCTTGTCGAAGACCTGGAAGAAGATCTCGTGCACGTCCGGGTGGGCTTTTTCCACCTCGTCCAGCAGCACCACGCTGTAGGGCTTGCGCCGCACGGCCTCGGTCAGCACGCCGCCTTCGCCATAGCCGATATAACCCGGCGGGGCGCCCTTCAAGGTCGAGACGGTGTGGGCTTCCTGGAACTCGCTCATGTTGATGGTGATGACGTTCTGCTCGCCGCCGTACATGGCTTCGGCCAGGGCCAGGGCGGTTTCGGTCTTGCCCACGCCGGAGGTGCCGGCGAGCATGAACACGCCGATCGGCTTGCTCGGGTTGTCGAGGCCGGCGCGGGAGGTCTGGATGCGCTTGGCGATCATCCGCAGGGCATGGTCCTGGCCGATGATGCGCTTTTGCAGGTGCTGGTCGAGGTTGAGCACGGTTTCCAGTTCGTTGCGGGCCATGCGGCCCACCGGAATGCCGGTCCAGTCGGCCACGACCGAGGCCACCGCCTGGTAGTCCACGGTCGGCAGGATCAGCGGGGTTTCGCCTTGCAGGGCACTGAGGCGCTGTTGCAGGTCGACCAGCTTTTCCCGCAGGGCGTGGCCCTGTTCGGTGCCGGCCTCGCTGTCGACCACGCCGACGCTTTCGCGCAGCTCGGCGCGGGTGGCGAGCAGTTCGTCCACCAGGCCTTTTTCTTCGGCCCAGCGGCTTTCCAGTTCGGCCAGGCGCTCGCGCTCGTTGCCCAGCAAGGTCTCGCTGTTGTTCTGGCGGGCGCGGGTATCGATGCCGATGGCGTGTTCGCGGGCAATGATCTGCAGCTCGGTTTCCAGGGCCTCGATGCGTCGGCGACTGTCATCGACTTCCGCCGGCACCGCGTGCAGGCTGATGGCGACCCGCGCGCAGGCGGTGTCCAGCAGGCTGACGGACTTGTCCGGCAGCTGCCGCGCCGGGATATAGCGATGGGACAGCTTGACCGAGGCCTCCAGCGCTTCGTCGAGGATCTGCACCTGGTGGTGTTTTTCCATGGTCGAGGCGACGCCGCGCATCATCAGCAGGGCCTTGTCTTCCGAGGGCTCGGCGACCTGCACCACCTGGAAGCGGCGGGTCAGCGCCGGGTCTTTCTCGATGTGCTTCTTGTACTCGGCCCAGGTGGTGGCGGCCACGGTACGCAGGGTGCCGCGGGCGAGGGCGGGCTTGAGCAGGTTGGCTGCGTCGCCGGTGCCGGCGGCGCCACCGGCACCGACCAGGGTGTGGGCCTCGTCGATGAACAGGATGATCGGCTTGGGCGAGGCCTGGACGTCTTCGATGACCTGGCGCAGGCGTTGTTCGAACTCGCCCTTCATGCTCGCGCCGGCCTGCAACAGGCCGACATCGAGGCTGCGCAGCTCGACATCCTTCAAGGCCGGCGGTACGTCGCCGGCGACGATGCGCAGGGCGAAGCCCTCGACCACGGCGGTCTTGCCGACCCCGGCTTCGCCGGTGAGGATCGGGTTGTTCTGGCGCCGGCGCATGAGGATATCCACCAGCTGGCGGATCTCCTCGTCACGGCCGACGATCGGGTCGAGCTTGCCGCTGCGGGCCTGTTCGGTCAGGTCGACGGTGAAACGCTTGAGGGCTTCCTGCTTGCCCATGGCGCTCGGGGCCATGGCACCGCTGGCTTCGCCCGGCACGGCACCGGCATTGAAGCCGTCGCTGGCGACCAGGTTGTTTTCCGGCGAGTCACCGACATATTCGTCGAAACGTTCGCTCAGGGCCTCGGCCTTGATCTTGTCGAACTCCGTCGACAATCCCAGCAGCGCATGGCGCAGGCTCGGGGTCTTGAGGATACCGAGCACCAGGTAGCCGGTGCGCACCTGGCTCTCGCCGAACATCAGGCTGCCGTAGACCCAGCCGCGCTCCACGGCTTCCTCGACATGGGACGACAGGTCGGTGATCGAGGTCGAGCCACGGGGCAGGCGGTCCAGCGCCTCGGTCAGGTCGCGGGCCAGGCGCGCCGGTTCGAGGTTGAACTGGCGCACCAGCCGGTGCAGGTCCGAGTCCTGCAATTGCAGCAACTGGTGGAACCAGTGGGCGAGTTCCACATAGGGATTGCCCCGCAGCTTGCAGAAGACCGTGGCGGCCTCGATGGCCTTGTAGGCGACGCTGTTGAGTTTGCCGAACAGCGCGGCGCGACTGATTTCACCCATGCTCTGTGCTCCTTGAGTGGTGGGCTGGTGTGGCGTGTTCGGCGTAATGCCGGGCCAGGATCAGGTCCCTGGCATCGTCTCGGGGTTGGCCGACCCAGGTGTTGAAGCCCAGGCGGAACCGGCCGTTGAGTTGCAACCTGGGGACTTCGGGCTGTTCGAGGACCAGGTTCAGGTCCCAGTCCAGCTCGTGTCCCAGGTATTCGGCGACCCAGGCCACCAGATGGCGGAAGGGTTCGCCGTCGGGCAGCAGGCCCATGTATTCATCGAGCTTCAGCGGGCCGAAGCGGATCCGGAACTTGTGCTGGCGATCCCAGACGTGGCGCCCGAGGCAGAAGTCCACGCCCAGCTGGTGGGCGCTGACCCCGACTCGGCTGCGTTCCGGCAGCTCCAGCCACTGGCCGACGTATTCCTCGATTTCCACCGGCAGGCCGAAATACTCGCTGAGGATCGCCTTCAGGCCGTCCGGATAGCGGGTCTGCGCGGCGAGGTGGCCGCTGAAGTGCAGCTTGGCGGTATCCGGGATCAAGCCCTGCTTGAGCAGGCTGGGCATGCCCCGGCCGCTCAGGGCGGCGAGGCGCGCGGACCAGTAGTCATCATCCGGGCGGTCGTGGCTGACGGTCGGCCGCGCTTCGGCCCAGGCCCGGTAGAACAGGCTCAGCAGGCGGTGGTGGAAGACATCGAGAAAGCGCTTGCTGGTGCTGTCGGCGTTATTGCGCTGGCGCTCGCGCATGTATTCGGTGAGGTGCAGCGGCAGCGGGCCGTTGGGGCCGCCGAGGCCGAAGAAGAACTGTTCCAGGCGTGCCGGCGTGGTCTCGGTGGCCGGTGACATCGACGCCAGGGTCGCCGGGGCGAAGGCACAATCGAGCTGCTGGCCGAGGCGCAACGGATCGTCCGCCAGGCGCAACGAATGGCCGAAGCGCGGCAGGTGCGGCGATTCGCACTCGATACGCCGCAGCGCCTGGAAGAAATCGTATTCCCAGGGCTCGGATTGCATCGCCGTGAGCGTGCTCACAGGGTCGGACGGCGTCCGGGCTTGGCTTTCCATCGCATGATCTCGCCGCGTTCGGTGGTACGGATCACCGTCTCGGTAAAACTGTTGATCGACACATAGCGTGCCAGGAAACGTTCGAACACCGCGCCGAGGAGAAACACCCCGGTGCCGCGAAACGCGTTCTCGTCAAATTCCAGGGTGATCTCCAGCCCGCGGCCGAAGACGATCGGCCCGGGCATCGGCAGGCGCCGGGTGCAGGCCTTGCTGCTGACCTCGCGCAGGCCTTCGATCTGCAAGTGCAGGGCGGCGTCGTTGCTGTCGCCGTACAGGCGCAGCAGTTCGCGCAGGGCAGCGGCGCCCTGGCCCTGTTCGCTGAGTGACAGGTAGTTCAGCGACAGCTGGCTGATCAGGCGCCAGGCCTTGTTGTCATGGGCATGGCTGGCGCGCGGCCGGCTCGGCCCGGCCAGGCAGCGCACCGCCGACACCGGGGCACTGTCGGCCAGGGTGAAGTCACTCTTGCCGGTGCCGACGTTCATGAACAGCGGCAGGTCGCGGTTGGTGCACAGGGCGCTGACGCCCAGCTGGCGCAGGTCGTGGCGGTACGGGGCCTGCTGGCTGTCCACCAGGCTGATGAAGGTCTCGCTGCCGATATAGGTCGAGCGGGTGCCCTTGCGCCGTTGTTCGCTGGACAGCACCCGCGGTTCGCGGCGCAGGGTGTAGTAGGCCTGGTCGCGGCCATAGCGGGACGGATCGCGCACGGCATAGAACGGCAGGAACGGCTGGTCGGGCCCGGTGCCGTGGCCGGTGACGCCGGTCAGCGAGTGGATCTCGAAGTCCATGGGCCGGGTGCGGTCGGCGATCACATGGTGCTCGTTGACCCGGTCGGAAAGGTGGATGCGGTCCACGCGACGGGGAAACAGGTTGATCGCCGGCGTGCAGAAGGGCACGAACTGCGCACTGCCGACGCTGCCTTCCAGACTCTGGTCGAAGCGCTCGAACAGCACGATCAGTTCCAGCTCCTGGCCGGCGCAGCGTTTGACCGCGCGCCCCAGCCCGGCGAACTCGACGAACAGGTAGCGTTGCGGCAGGGCGAAGTATTCCTGCAGCAGCCGATAGCCCTGGAAGGCCTGGGCCACCACCGGCATCGCTGCTTCCCGGTCATCGAAGCCGCAGGCGCGCAGGGCATCCGGCGGCAGGCGTTCGACCCAGTCGCCGCCGGGGGCACGGGCGAAGACCGCGCAGGCATTGCCCAGCAGTTGCTCGTAGAGCCGGAACGGCTGCTCGTCGGCGCCATTGAGATACAGCGGCAGGCTGTCCAGGTCGAGCTGGTTGAACGGCAGCTCGGCCCCGGTGCGCAGGGTCAGGCGCAGGCCGGCCTTGGCTTTCGGCTCACTGGCGGCCAGGCGCCCGAGCACTGCCGAAGGGTTGCCGAAGTACTCGGCCTGGCTGACCTGCAGCGGCCACAAGGTCACGGCATGGGCGCTGCGGTACTCGCAGGAGGTCTGGGTGTCCTTGCCCAGGGTGGCACGCAGCACGCTATCGCGGGGCAGGGTGAAACCGCCGGCCAGCGAGCCTTCGTCGGGATCGGCCTGCAGTTGCACCACGGTCATCGACGGAGTCGGTGCCAGGTAGTGCGGGTAGGCGATTTCCAGCAGGTTGTGGGTGAAGGTCGGGTACTCGGCGTCGAGCTTGAGCTGCACCCGCGCGGTGAGGTAGGCGAAACCTTCCAGCAGGCGCTCGACATAGGGGTCGGCGCAGTCGATCCCGGACAGCGTCAGGCGCCCGGCGATCTTCGGGTATTCCTTGGCGAACTCGGCGGCGCTTTCGCGCACGTGCTGCAGTTCCTGGTTGTAGAGGTCGAGCAGGCGCGGGTTCATGAACGTCTCCGTTGCTCGGCCGGGACCACGCGCACATGGCCGGACTCCAGGTCGAGGTCGGTGCGCAGCAGCAATGGCAGGGAGGCCGGCAACGCCCAGAGATCGCCCTCGATCTCGAAGCTCAGGGCATTGTGGTTCATCTCGCCGTAGGCGACCTGGGCGCGGACCCGCAAGGTGCTGGCCAGGATGCGCGGCTCGAAGGTGACGATGGCCTTGTGGATCAGGCTTTCCAGTACCGGGATATCGATGCTCGAGGCACTGTAGCCGGCCAGTGCCGGCAGGCCGTAGTTGATCACCGAGGTGCCCGCCGGGGTGTGCACGGTGGCGTCGGCGTCGAGCAGCGACGTGGTATTGAGCAGCCAGGTCAGGTCACGCAGCACCGAGGCCTTGAGCTGGCTGAGGGACAACACGCGTTTGTCCGTGCCTTCCTGCAGATGGCCGGGTTCGTCGTCGGTCAGCCGGTCGAGCAGCGACGGTTGCAGGCGTTCGCGCAGGGCGAAGTCGCTGGGCACGCTACTCATGGCGCAACGTCGCCCGTCCGAACGTCATGGGGGCGGGCCGCTCTGGGATGGCAGCAGCGCTGATCGGGAAACGAAGGCTTGGCCATGCTCGGGCACCGGGAGTGAATCGAATTCGGGGGTAACGCCAGACGCCCCCGACGCCAGGCGTCGGGGGCGCGGGGATCAGCGCTTGGTGTTCGAGCGGATGTTCCAGCCGAACTTGACCGGGCCGCCCTGCTTGGAGCCGTCGGCCTTCTGTTCCTGGTACTCGACCATCACCTGGGCGAAGTTCAGGGTGACGTTTTCGGTCAGGCGATCATCGCTGCCCGAACCGCCGGTGCTCAGGGAGGTGATCAGCACTTCCTCGAGGTCGATCTTCATGTACTCGACCTGGCTTTCGCCGCCGGCCTTGCGCACCACCAGGGTGACCTTGTCGACGTGCTTGCCGCTGGCGCAATGCATCATCAGGTTCGGCGACGACTTGTCGACGTACTTGGTGATCGACAGGTCCTGGATATTGACCTTGCCGGCACCGCCGCCACCGCCCATGTGCATGTTGCCGGACTGGGACATGCCCCAGCTCCAGTTCAGGACGTCGATCTCGTCCTTGTGGGCCTTGTCCTGGGACTCGCCCTTGATGTCGCCGATCTTGATGAAGATATCAACAGCCATGTTTTCTCCAGTGTGGTCTTCACCACGATGTTGTTAGCCAGGATCCGCCAGGTAGGGGGCGGATTCGCTGTTATCGAGGGTTACACGGCCCCTTGCGGGAGCCGGCTCCTGTACCCACAAGGTTTGGGGTTACGCCCCTTTTGCCGACGGCAGCTTCGATACCAGGCGCAACGAAACCGTCAGGCCTTCCAACTGATAGTGCGGACGCAGGAAGAACTTCGAGGTGTAGTACCCCGGGTTGCCTTCGACGTCCTCGACCACCACTTCCGCCGCCGCCAGCGGGTGCTGGGCCTTGGTGGTTTCGGTGGAGTGGGCCGGGTCGCCGTCGACGTAGTTGAGGATCCAGTCCTGCAGCCAGCGCTGCATTTCGTCCTTTTCCTTGAACGAGCCGATCTTGTCGCGAACGATGCACTTCAAGTAGTGGGCGAAGCGGCAAGTGGCGAACAGGTACGGCAGGCGCGCGGCCAGGTTGGCGTTGGCGGTGGCGTCCGGGTCGTCGTATTCGGCCGGTTTCTGCAGCGACTGGGCACCGATGAACGCGGCGAAATCGGTGTTCTTCTTGTGCAGCAGCGGCATGAAGCCGTTCTTCGCCAGCTCGGCCTCGCGCCGGTCGGAGATGGCGATCTCGGTCGGGCACTTCATGTCCACGCCGCCGTCGTCGGTCGGGAAGGTGTGGGCCGGCAGGTCCTGGACCTCGCCGCCGGACTCGACGCCGCGAATCCGCGAGCACCAGCCGTAGTGCTTGAACGAGCGGTTGATGTTCACCGCCATGGCGTAGGCCGCGTTGGCCCAGGTGTATTTGTTGCTGTCGGCGCCGTCGGTGTCTTCTTCGAAGGCGAAGGCTTCCACCGGATCGGTCTTGGCCCCGTACGGCAGGCGCGCGAGGAAGCGCGGCATGGTCAGGCCGATGTAGCGCGAGTCTTCGGATTCGCGCAGGGAACGCCAGCCGGCGTATTCCGGAGTGGTGAAGATCTTGGTCAGGTCACGCGGGTTCGACAGTTCCTGCCACGAGCCCATGCCCATCACCGTCGGCGAGGCGGCGGCAATGAACGGCGCGTGCATCGCCGCGCAGACCTTGGACAGCTCGCCGAGCAACTCGACATCCGGCGGCGACTGGTCGAAGTAGTAGTCCCCCACCAGGCAGCCGTAGGGCTCGCCACCGAACTGACCGTATTCCTCTTCGTACATCTTCTTGAAGATCGGGCTCTGGTCCCAGGCCGTGCCCTTGAATTTCTTCAGGGTCTTGTGCAGTTCCGGCTTGGAGATGTTCAGCACGCGGATCTTCAGCTGTTCATCGCTTTCGGTGTTGTTGACCAGGTAGTGCAGGCCGCGCCAGGCGCTTTCCAACTGCTGGAAGTCAGGGTGATGGATCACCTGGTTGACTTGCGCAGTGAGCTTGGCGTCGATGGCGGCGATGATCGATTCGATCGACTTGATGGCGTCGTTGGACACCAGGCTGGTCTGCGCCAGGGCCTGCTCGGCGAGGGTACGCACGGCGCCTTCGACGGCTTCGCGGGCACGCTCGGTCTTGGGCTTGAACTCCTGCATCAGCAGGCTGGCGAACTCGCTGGGTTCGGTGGTGCCGCTTTGCAGAGGCTGATTGTCTTGCTGCAACTGGGTCATGATCGTTCGTCCTGATTAAGCGCTGGGCTCGGAGTCCTGGGGCTTTGGCGCACTCGCCAGGGCCTGGAGCAACGCCGGATCCTTGATGGCCTTCATGATGATTTCTTCGGCGCCGGTCTTGCCGTCCATGTAGGTCAGCAGGTTGGCCAGCTGAGTCCGCGCCTCGAGCAGCTTGTTCAGCGAGTCGACCTTGCGGGCCACGGCGGCGGGGCTGAAGTCGTCCAGGCTTTCGAAGGTGATGTCCAGGCTCAGGTTGCCTTCGCCGGTCAGTTCGTTCGGCACGTTGAACGCGACCCGTGGCTGCATGGCCTTGAGGCGCGAGTCGAAGTTGTCGACGTCGATCTCCAGGAACTTGCGGTCGGCGACCGCGGCCAGGGGTTCGGCGGGCTTGCCGGCGAGATCGGCCATCACGCCCATGACGAAGGGCAGCTGGACCTTTTTCTCGGCGCCGTAGAGTTCCACGTCGTACTCGATCTGGACCCGTGGCGCGCGGTTGCGCGCGATGAATTTCTGAGAACTTTGCTTCGCCACGTTGCTGCTCCTGGTCGCTGCTGCGACGGTGTAGGCGTCATCGGTGTCTGCCGTTAACGTAACTGCGCGCTCCGCGGGGGCTTACTCGCCCTCGGGACCACGCAGGTTTTCAAACTGGGACATGCCATCGGGAATCAGATTGCGCACGATCGCCGCAAAGTCGGCGTGGACCAGATTCTTCGCCCGGTTCAACAGCACCGGCAACGGGCTCGAGGGCTCGTGGCGAGTGTAGTAGGCGAGAATCCGATCGAGGCTGCGCAACACGTCGTCGCGGTTGCCGATCTCGCCCGTGGCGCGTGGAGTCGCGGCTGCAGGGGCGTCGACCGGGGGGTATCCGCTGGTGTCGGCGGGGCTTTCGGCGGCCTCGGTTGCCGGCTCGCCGGCGCTGTCCGGGGCGTACTCGGCGAGCACCTGCAAGGCGAGCTTGAGCGGCTGGCGCAAGGCGCTCAGGTCGACGCCCTGGGCCGAGCCGACCTGTTCGGAGACGAAGCGCTCGATGGCGTCGAGGGCGCTGCGGGCCTCGGTCAGGCTGCGGCGCACGGCGTCCAGTTGCTGCGGATCGCTGTCGCGCAGGGCGCCGCCCAGCTCGTCGGCGTTCAGGCTCTCGTCGGAGAAACTCTGCAGGCCGCTGGCGTTCAGCGCCGCGCGCAGGGTGACGGTACCGAAGGCCCGGGAGCGGGTCAGCACGCTTTCGCGCAGCAGGCGTACATTGGTCTCGCAGGCCAGGCCCGAGAGCGCATTGACCCGCACCGTGGGGTCATTGTCGTCATCGGCATCGAGCTGCGGGTAAAGCTCGGCCCAGTACTGCTGGAGCAGCTGGCTGATCAGGTTCAGGGCATCGTTCAGGCCGGCGAAACCGTCGAGGGCCAGGGCGCTTTGCGTCAGGAAGTGGGTGATGCGCAGGTCTTTGCTGCGTTGCAGCAGGGACGTGCTCGACTGTTCGATGGCGCGCCAGGCGGGGGGCTCGGCAGGTTGTACCGAATCGCCCATGCTACGCTCGGGTTTGCCTTGGGCGTCGCGCTCCAATTGCAAGAATTGCGCGTCATATTCCAGGTCCTCGCCACAGGGCGAGTTCGCGGAAACAGCGGCGAGCAACAACGGCACGTCCAGCAAAATCGATCTCCTTATCTGCTGGCAAAGTGCCAGCTATTTCCTGTGAAAGTTCCCGGGAGGAAAGTCTCATAGTTCTCGTTGATATTGGCTGCTTGATATCACGGAGCCATCATGTATAAACGAGAAGTTGTGCATTTTTGGTGTAGTACTTGGGGCTTGTCAAGGTAAGCTATCTGCCCTTTGTTACCGTTGTGACGGACTCGGCAAGGCTGACGACTCATGGGTCATGCCGTGTACGATTGTAAGAAAATTGTGGGTAGAATCCGGTAGTTTCGCCGAACTGGCTGAAATCAATAGGTTTTTATCCAGGGTTTGCAAGGCCCGGACGGGGCTCGCCGCAAGGTCGTTGTGGCGGGCTGGCCGCGCGTGGAAGTACTGCAAGGAGGCGCAATGTCGCTGTGTTTGACTATCACTAGTTATCACAAGATCACCCCCGGCCAATGTCCCGAGAAATCCATGGACAAGGGAGTGATGGCAATTGGCCGTAGTTCTGAAAATGACTGGGTACTTCCCGATCCGGAGCGGCTGGTTTCTTCCCGACATTGCGTTATTCAATATAAGGACGGACGTTACTATCTGACCGATAACAGCACCAATGGAGTGGAACTGGTCAATGCCGGTATCCGTTTGCGCAGGGGTAACAGCGAGCCATTGCAGGATGGCGAAGTTATCCGTATCGGTGAATACGAGATCCGCGCACGCATCGACTTCAATCTGCAACTGGCCGATGCCGCGTTTTCCGGCGTGGACTCTTCCAACAGTTTCGAGGCGCTGATGGGGCGCGCCGCGCCAGCGCCGACGCCTGTGCCGTTCAATACGCCCGCGGTGCATTTCCAGGGCGGCTCGTCGATGGATACCTTGCCCGACCTGTTCGACTTCCTGACACCTACCAGCGTGCCGCCGGCCACCCAGCCGGATCATGTGCCGGCGCAGCAGCATGATTTCCGTCCGCCGACCCCCCTGAGCCCGCCGGTTGCCGTGGCCGCACCCGCGGTTGTTCCCGCCGCCGGGGTGATTCCCGAAGACTGGGACCTGTTCGGCGATCCGCCGAAGGTGGCGATCAACCCGCCGCCACCGGTCCCGGTAGCGATACCGGAGATTATCGAGCCGATTCCCGCGCCGCCCGCGGCAGTGGTCGAACCGTTCGTGGCCCCTGTGGCGCCGGCCGTTGATTCACCGTCGACGGCCGGGTCGCAGGCGGCCCTGCTGCAAGCCTTCCTGCGCGGTGCGGGCCTGGATCAGTTGCGTATCGACGGCGCCCAGGTGGAAGCGCAGATGGAGGCCATCGGTCGCAGTTATCGGCTGATGGTCGAAGGACTGATCGATGTCCTGCGGGCGCGCAGCAGCCTCAAGGGCGAATTCCGCATGCAGCAGACGATGATCCGCCCGGTGGAAAACAATCCGCTGAAATTTGCCCCGAACGCCGATGAGGCGCTGCTGTTGCTGCTGCGCCATGGCAACCAGGCCTTCATGGCCCCGGACCAGGCGGTGCGGGACAGTTTCGATGACTTGCGGGCCCACCAGCTGGCGGTCATGGCCGGGGTGGAAGCGGCGATCAAGCACCTGCTCAAGCGCTTCGAACCAGCCGAACTGGAGGCCCGCATGAGCCGGCCCGGCGGCCTGTCGAACCTGTTCAGCGGTTCGCGTCAGGCACAGTACTGGCAACAGTTCACCGAGCTGTACACGAACATCTCCCGCGAGGCCGAAGAGGACTTCCAGGACCTGTTCGGGCGGGAGTTCAGCCGGGCCTATGAAGAACACAGCGCGCGATTGCGCCGGGGCTAGTGGGGTGGCCACGGGGGCCTCTTCGCGGGCGAGCCCGCTCCCACAATGTCCGGGTCTTGCGCAGATTTTGTGTACGCCTGGACCCCTGTAGGAGCGGGCTTGCCCGCGAAGGCGCCAGTAGCAGCGCCACGGCGCCAACGATTTTTTGCAACACAGGATTTAACGGATAGTTCAGCACGTCATTGAGGACGCAGGATGATTCACCGAGCTTTACTCGCCGCAGCCGCGACACTGCTGCTGAGCGCATGTGCCAGGGATGCGGCGGCTCCAGCGCCCGCCGATAGCCCGGTTGCCGATAGCGCCACCGTTGTCTTGAATTTCCATGCCATCGCTGGCCTCAACCCTGGCGCCAACGGCGCGCCGGCCCCGGTGCGCGTGCGTATTTTCGAGCTGAAGAATACCGCCAACTTCAGCCGTGCCGATTATTTCGCCCTGGCCGAACGGGCCCAGGCCACCCTCGGTGCCGATCTTGTCGATCAGGACGAGGTGCTGGTCCAGCCCGGCGAACAACTGAGTGTCGAGCGCCCGCTCAATCCCGCGACCCGCCAGGTCGGGCTGGTGGTGGGCTATCGCGAAATCGACCAGGCGCTCTGGCGCAGCGTGCTCAACGTGCCGCCCCGGCAAGTCACCGACTATCAGATCAGCCTCGATGTGCGTGCCGTGCGCAGCGCCGTCGAACGCACCGCCCCTTAGGCAAACGGAGAAGCCATGTCCTGGAACAATCGAGTGGTCTGGTCGGAAGGCATGTTCATCGGAACGCAGCACTTCCAGCAGCATGACCGTTATCTGGAAAACCTGATCGACGCCCGCAGCCGCCCGCTGGCGGTCGGTGCCTGGGGTTTTTCCGAGCTGTTGATCGACCAGGGCCTGCTGGCCCAGGGCAAGCTGGCCATCGTTTCCGCCCGGGGCCTGCTGCCGGACGGCACGCCGTTCAATATTCCCCATGACGACGTGGCGCCGAGCCCGCTGAGCATCGAGGACAGCCTGCGTGACGGGGTGATCTACCTGGCGTTGCCGCTCAAGCGTGCCGGTGCCCGCGATACCGTCGACGAAGGCGAGGAACTCGGCGGCGCACGCTACCTGAGCCAGGTGCGCGAAGTGCGTGACGACAACGCCCCGTTCGAGAACCGTGCGCCGGTGGCCGTGGGCTCCCGTGCGTTGCGCCTGCTGACCACCGGCGATGGCCTGAGCGACTACGCCGCCATCGGCCTGGTGCGGATCAAGGAAAAACGTGCCGACCGCGCCCTGGTGCTGGACGACAGCTATATCCCGCCGGTGCTGGACGTGGCCGCCAGCAAGCCGCTGACGGCCTTTCGCAGCGAGCTGCTGGGCCTCCTGCACCAGCGTGGCGAAGCCCTGGCCGGGCGGGTCGTCGCTTCGGGCGCCGGCGGTGCCTCGGAGATCGCCGACTTCATGCTGCTGCAACTGGTCAACCGCGCCGAGCCGCTGGTCAATCACCTGAGCCAGCTGAGCCCGCTGCACCCCGAGCGTTTCTACAGCGAACTGGTGAGTCTGGCCGGCGAGTTTGCCACCTTTTCCCAGAGCGGCCGGCGTCCTGCCGAGTATCCGCAGTACCAGCACGATGCCCTGGTGCTGAGCTTCGCCCCGGTCATGCAGGCGCTGCGCGAAGCCTTGTCGATGCTGATCGACAGCAAGGCCACGCCGATTCCGATCGTCGAGAAAGCCTACGGTATCCATGTGGCGATGCTCGCCGACAAGACCCTGATCGACAACGCCAGCTTCATCCTGGTGGTGCGTGCCGATATCCCCAGCGAAACCCTGCGCGGGCGTTTTGCCCAGCAAAGCAAGATCGGTTCGGTGGAGCACATCCGCGACCTGGTCAACCTGCAGTTGCCGGGCATCGGTCTGTTGCCGTTGCCGGTGGCGCCGCGGCAGATCCCGTTCCACGCCGGTTCTACCTACTACGAGCTGGACCGTGGCAGCGAGCACTGGAAGCAACTGATCCACTCCGGCGGCTTCGCGTTCCATGTCGCCGGCGAGTTTCCGGGGTTGAACCTGGCCTTCTGGGCCATTCGAGGATAAGCCGCGATGCACTCCAATGAAGATCCGCTGGGCCAGCCCGCGCCGGTCCCCAACGACCGTACCCAGTTCATGCCGCGTCCCGGTGGCCGCGAGCCGCAAGCCGCTGCCCGGGCCGAGCCGGTGGCGCCCTTGTCGATGCCGGCCGCGCCGCTACCGCTGGGCCAGTCCCAGGGCCTGAACCCGCTGGAAAGCGCCGCCGGCCCGTTGCTGGCGTTGCTGACACGCTTGCGCAACACCATCGCCCACCCGGCACCGGCGAGCCTGCGCGCGCAATTGCTGGCCTATCTGCGCCAGTTCGAAGAGCGCGCCGAAGCCGCCGGCGTGGCCCGCAACGAAGTGCTGCTGGCGCGCTACGCGCTGTGCACCGCCCTCGATGAAGCCGTGCTCAGCACGCCGTGGGGCAGCGCCAGTGAATGGGGCAAGCAGAGCCTGCTGATCACTGTGCACAACGAGGCCTGGGGTGGCGAGAAGGTCTTCCAGCTGCTCGAACATTGCCTGCAGAGCCCGCGCGAACGCCTGTATCTGCTGGAGCTGCTGTACCTGTGCATCTGCCTGGGGTTCGAAGGTCGTTATCGGGTGATGAACGACGGTCGCAGCCAGCTCGATGCCCTGCGCGAACGCACCAGCGCGGCGATCCGCAGCGCCCGTGGCGAGTACGAGCGCGAGCTGTCGCCCCATTGGCGCGGCCTGAGCGTGGTGCGCGACCGCCTGAGCCAGTTCATGCCGCCCTGGGTCGGTGTCGCCATCGGCCTGGCGTTGCTGCTGGCGCTGCTGTTCGGCCTGCGCCTGAAGCTGGCCGCCGACGCCGAGCCGGTGTTCAAGAATATCCATGCCCTGGGCGAGATCCCGGTGCAGACCATCGACCGTCCGGTGGTGCAGCCCAAGCTGGTGGAGCGGCCGCGCCTGGCGGGGTTCCTCGCCGAGGAGATCAAGGCTGGCAAGGTCGCCGTCGAAGACAAGGTCGATCGCTCGGTGGTGACCATTCGCGGCGACGAACTCTTTGCCTCGGCCAGCTCCAGCATCGTCGATGACTTCCAGCCGCTGATGCTGCGCATCGCCGACGCCATCCACAAGGTCAAGGGCCAGGTGCGGGTCACCGGCCACAGCGACAACCGCCCGATCGCCACCCTGCGTTTCCCGTCGAACTGGGCCTTGTCCCAGGCGCGGGCCGAGCAGGTGCTGCAGATCCTCGCGGCGAAGACCGGCCAGCCGGAACGTTTCAGCGCCGAAGGGCGCAGCGACACCGAGCCCTTGGCCTCGAACGCCACGGCCGAGGGCCGGGCGAAGAATCGTCGGGTGGAAATCACAGTCTTGGCGGAGGGAGTCGAGTGAAGGCGTTTTTCGGTTTTGTCATTCGCTGGGTGATCCCGTTGCTGGGGCTGATCGCCCTGAGCCTGATCATCTGGTTCGTCGGCCCGCTGCTGGAAGCGCTGGTGCCGCCAGGGCGGCGCTGGGCGCTGATCATCCTGATCTTCGCGGTGTGGATCGGCTATCGCCTGTTCCGCCTGATCCAGGCCCGCCGCCAGGCGGCGAAAGTCATGCAGAGCCTGGCCGCGGAAACCGCGCCGGACCCCGCCAGCGTGGCCACCGCCGAGGAGCTGGCGACCTTGCGCCAGCGCATGGACGAGGCGCTGGTGCTGCTCAAGAAGGCCAAGCTCGGCGGTGACGAGCGGCGCAACCTGTACGAGTTGCCGTGGTACGTGATCATCGGCCCACCGGGTTCGGGCAAGACCACCGCGCTGGTCAATTCCGGGATGCACTTCCCCCTGGCCGCGCAACTCGGCGCCGGGGCGATCCGCGGGGTCGGCGGCACGCGCAACTGCGACTGGTGGTTCACCGACGAAGCGGTGCTGCTGGACACCGCCGGGCGCTACACCACCCAGGACAGCCATGCCCAGGTGGACAAGGCGGCCTGGCTGGGCTTCCTCGACCTGCTCAAGACCCAGCGTTCGCGCCGGCCCATCGACGGCGCCTTCATCGCCATCAGCCTGTCCGACCTGCTGCTGAGCACCGACGCGGAGCGGGCGGCCCATGCCACCGCGATCCGCGCGCGGATCCAGGAGTTGTACACCCAGCTCGGGGTGCGCTTCCCGATCTACCTGATGCTGACCAAGCTGGACCTGGTGCCGGGGTTCATGGAGTTCTTCGATGCCCTGAGCAAGGAAGAACGGGCGCAGGTCTGGGGCATGACCTTTGCCCTGGACGACGGCAAGAACGCCGAAGGTCCGCTGTTGCATTTCAAGAGCGAATTCGCCGCGCTTGAGCAGCGCCTCAACGCCCGCCTGGTGGAGCGCCTGCAGCAGGAACGCGACCCGGCGCGGCGCGACCTGATCTACGGTTTCCCGCAGCAGTTCGGCGCGCTGAAGGAATGCCTGCAGAGCTTCCTCGACGGCGTGTTCAAGCCCAACGCCTATGAAGACCGGGCGCTGTTGCGCGGCGTGTACTTCACCAGCGGCACCCAGGAAGGCAGCCCGATCGACCGCCTGATCGGTGCCATGGCCCAGAGCATGAACCTGGACCGCCAGCAACTGGCCCGCCAGAGCGGTACCGGGCGCAGCTATTTCATCGAGAAGCTGTTCACCGCCGTGGCTTTCGCCGAGCGCGGACTGGTCGGCGTCAACCCCAAGGTCGAGCGCCGGCGCAAATGGCTGGCCCGTGGCGTACTGGCGGCAACGGTCGCGGTGGTGCTGCTGGTGGGCACGCTGTGGCTGGTGAGCTACCGCGCCAACCAGGCCTATATCGCCCAGGTCGACCAGAAGGTCGCGCCGCTGGGCCAGAGCGTGCAGAACCTCAGCCCGGCGCAGCGCGATGTGCTGGCGGTGCTGCCGCTGCTCAACGCGGTCAGGCACCTGGCCGGCGATGCGCCGGGCTGGTCCGAAGGGCTGGGGCTGTATCAGGGCGACATGCTCGAGGCCGAGTCCGCCAGTGTCTATCGCAAGCTGTTGATCGCGGTGTTCGCGCCGCGCCTGCTGACCCGGGTCGAGGAACAACTGCACGGCGGCGGCAACTCGGACTTCCTCTACGAGGGGCTGAAGGCCTACCTGATGCTGGCCGACAACGAGCATTACGATCCGGAGTTCATCAAGGCCTGGATCGCCCTCGACTGGGACCGCAGCCTGCCCCGTGACCTGCCGCCGGAGCAGCGGCTGGCTCTGGGCGAGCACCTCAAGGCGCTGTTCGAGCGCCGTCCGCCGAATGCCCGGCTGGACGAGCGGCTGATCGACGACCTGCGCCGCCAGTTGCAGCAACTGCCGGTGGCGCAGCGGGTCTACGACCGCGTCAAGCGCCAGAAGCTGCCGGAAGGGGTGCCCGATTTCCGCCTGAACGAAGCCGCCGGTCGCGATGCCGCGCTGGTCTTCAGTCGCAAGAGCGGCAAGCCCCTGGGCGATCCCCTGAGCGGCTTCTTCACCGCCAGGGGCTATCGCGAGGCGTTCCTGCTGAGCAGCCTGAGCCAGGCCGGAACCCTGGCCGAAGAGCAGTGGGTACTGGGGCGCGACCAGGCCGAGCAACAGAATGTCGCCAGCCTGGCGGCGGATGTGCGCCGCCTGTACTTCCAGGACTACCTGCGCCAGTGGGATGCCCTGCTGGCGGATATCGACTTTGTGCCGATCACCAGCGTGGCCCAGGCGGCCGATGTCCTGCGGGTGATATCCGGACCGACCTCGCCACTGAAAAAACTGCTGGTGGCGGTGGCCAGGGAAACCGACCTGCAGCAGGAAGAACGCCTGCTGGCGGCCCAGGGCAAGAAGGTCGACAGCGGGGTCGACCAGATCAAGCAGCGCCTGGGTTCGATGCTCGGCCAGGAACAGGCGGCCGGCACCGCGCCGGCGGCGGCGGGCGAGGACCCGGTCAGCGCGCACTTCGCCGAACTCAATGCCCTGGTCAACAAGGGCGAGGGTGAGCCGGCGGCCATCGATGGCCTGCTGGCGGACATGAACGCACTGTATGTGCAGGTCAGCGCCATGGTCGGTGCCAGTGGCGATGCCTTGCTCGGTGAAGCGAAGAACCAGGCCAGCGCCGCCGCCGCGCGGGTCAGCCTGACCGCCGAGCGCCAGCCACCGCTGGTCCAGGGGTTGGTCAAGTCGGTGGTCAGCTCCACCACCAACAGCATGATGGGCGGGGTGCGCAACCAGCTGAACGCGGCCTGGACCAGCGAAGTGGTGAATGTCTACCGGCAGTCCCTCAGCGGCCGTTATCCGCTGGCCTCCGGCAGTGCCCGGGACGCGACCCTGGATGACTTCGGCCAGTTCTTCGGGGTGGGCGGGGTGATGGACAACTACTTCCGCAAATACCTGCAGCCCTACGTCGATACCTCGGCGGCGACCTGGCGCTGGCAGCCGGGCGCCGCGCAGAAACTGGGGATCGCACCGGGCGTGTTGCAGACCTTCCAGCGCGCCGCGTCGATTCGCGATGCGTTCTTCCGCTCCGGCGGCACCCAGCCGATCGTGCGTTTCGAGTTGAAGCCGGTGGCGATGGATGCCTCGATCACCCAGTTCCTGCTCGACCTCGATGGCCAGCAGATCAGCTACGACCACGGCCCGAGCCGGCCGGTGGCGATGCAATGGCCCAACCCCGGAAGTATCGGCGTGGTCCGCCTGTCGATCTCGCCGCCCTCGGCGACCGGTCGTTCCGGCATCACCCTGGATGGCCCGTGGGCCTGGTTCCGCCTGCTGGAGCAGTCGGACCTGGACGCCGGCAATTCCCCGGACCGCTTCAACCTGCGCTTGCGCGTGGACGGCGCGAGCATCTCCTACGAGTTGCGCGCCAACAGCGCCTTCAACCCGTTCAAGAGTCGTGTGCTCAGCGGCTTCAGCCTGCCGGAGCGCCTATGACGACAGTGGGTTTCTACGGCAAGCTGGCCAGCCGCGGCGACTTTGTCAGTCGCGGCCTGCCCCAGGGCTTCGTGCAGCCCTGGGACGCCTGGCTGGCGTCCGGCCTGCTCGCCAGCCAGCAGCAACTGGGCAGCGACTGGCTGAATGTGTACCTGGTCAGCCCGCTCTGGCGTTTTGTCCTGGCACCGGGCGTCTGTGGGCCCGAGGCGATCGCCGGCGTGCTGATGCCGAGCATCGACCGGGTCGGCCGCTATTTTCCGCTGACCATCGCCCAGCCGCTGGACGCCGGGCATGCCCTGGCGACGGTGGTGGGCGGCGCCGACGACTGGTTCGAACAGGCCGAGGCGCTGTTGCTGGCGACCCTGGAAGAAGAGGCCGGTTTCGAGGCCTTCGACCAGGGCGTCCAGGACCTCGGCGCACTGTTGTTTGCCAACAAGCCCCCGACCTGCGATTTCGCCGGGTTGCAGCGCTTTGCCGCGCTCGATGCGCAGAGTCGTGGCCTGGCCCTGGCCGAGCAGGCCTGTGTCGGCGCGAGCCTGTGGTGGGGACGTGGTTCGCAGCGGATCGCCGCCGGCCTGATGCGCTGCACGGGGTTGCCGGCGACCGCCGATTTCGGCAGTTTCCTGTTGGGCAGCGGAGTGTCGAACTAGATGTCCAGCACACCTGCAATCACTTATCAGTCCGCCAGCTACAGCCATGTCGGCATGGTTCGCCAGATCAACGAAGACGCTTGCCTGGAATTGCCCGATGCCGGCCTGTGGGCCGTCGCCGATGGCATGGGCGGTCACGCGGCGGGCGATTACGTCGCCAGCCTGATCGTCGACACCTTGCGGCGCATTCCGCCATCGGACTCCCTGGCGATCTACAGCAATGCCCTGCGCACGCGGCTGGCCGAGGTCAACGCGGCGGTCCGCGAGGAAACGAGCAACCGGGGTGTCGCGATGATGGGCAGTACCGTGGTCCTGCTGGCGGTGCGCGGCGATGCCGCGGTCTGCCTGTGGGCCGGCGACAGCCGCCTGTATCGCCTGCGCGACGGCCAGCTGGAGAGCATTTCCCGCGATCACAGCTATGTCCAGGACCTGCAGGACAGCGGCCTGCTCAGCGAGGCCGAGGCGCGGGTGCATCCACGGGCCAATATCGTCACCCGGGCGATTGGCGTCGAGGCGCAACTGGAATTGTCCACGAGCAACTTCCAGGTGCTCTCCGGCGACAGCTACCTGTTGTGCAGCGACGGCCTGAACAAGACCGCCGAAGACGCGGAGATCCGCGACGTGCTCGGCCACCCGGATCCCTATGAGGTGGTGCGCAGCCTGGTGCACCTGGGCCTGACCCGGGGCGCCCCCGACAACATTACGGCGATCGTCGTCAAAGCCACCTGAAGACACCCCAACCCATGGACATACTGATTCCCGGATTCGACATCGACGGCGAGATTGGCGAAGGCGCCATGGCCACCGTCTACCTGGCGACCCAACGGTCGCTGGAGCGCAAGGTGGCGCTGAAAGTCATGGCGGCCGCGCTGGCCGCCGACCCGAGCTTCTGCGAGCGCTTCCTGCGCGAAGGCCGGACCCTGGCGCGACTGTCGCACCCGCATACCGTGACCATCCACGATATCGGCAATGTCGGCGAGCTGTACTACATGGCCATGGAGTACCTGCCCAACGGCACGCTCAAGGAGCGCATCGCCGCCGGCCTGAGCCCGGAGCAGGGCCTGGGCTATATCCGCCAGATCGCCTCGGCGCTGGGGTATGCCCATGCCCAGGGGCTGGTGCACCGCGATGTGAAACCGGCCAACATCCTGTTCCGCGCCGACGGTACCGCGGTGCTCTCGGACTTCGGCATCGCCAAGTCGCTGGACGACCGTACCCAGTTCACCCAGGCCGGATTCGCGGTCGGCACGCCGAGCTACATGAGCCCGGAGCAGGCGCGGGGCCAGGATATCGACGGTCGCGCCGACCTCTACGCGCTGGGCGTGGTGCTCTACGAGATCCTCGTCGGCAAGCTGCCGTATACCGGCACCGATGCGCTGTCCACGGCGCTGGCGCACCTCACCGAACCGTTGCCGGAGCTGCCGATCCAGCACGGTCGTTACCAGGACATCCTGCGTCGGCTGCTGGCCAAGGACCCGGCGGAGCGTTTCCCCGATGCGGCGGCCTTGCTGGCGGCGCTGGACAACCTGCCGCCCGAGACGCTGGAGTCGACCCTGATCCAGCCCCTGGCGGTGCCGACGCCGGTTGCGCAGCCGATGCCGTCCCCGGGAACCGACCTGGGTGGGCTGACGCCGGTCTCGATCGAGATTCCCACCAGCGCGCCGGCACAACCCGCGCCCACGCCGCGCCCGGCTGCGCAACCGGTGCTCGATCCGGCTGCCGGCTCGCAGCAGCGCCGTGGCCCGGTGCTCGCGTTGCTGGCCGTGGCGGTGGCGGCCGCCTTGGGCATCGGCGGCGCTGGCTACTGGTGGCTGAGCGCCGATGCCCCGGCGAACCCCCCCGCGGGCGGTCAGTCGAGCGCCAGCGCCACGACGTCTTCGTCAACGCCGCCGGGAGCGACCACAGGCTCATCGGCGACGGCCACCGCGGCGACGAAACCACCTCCGGCCTCGGACAAGCCGACCACGCCGTCGACAGCGCTCCCGACCGTCAGCGAACCGACGCCGGGCGAAGCGGACGGCGGCAATCGCCCCTTGCTGATGGCGGGCAAGAAGACCCTGTTCCAGCGCGTGCTGAGCCAGCCCGGCGCACAGCTCTACAGTTCGCCGGGGGGACAGAAGGACAAGGTCCTGCCGGCGTTCTCGGTGCTTTATGTCTATCAGCGCAAGCATGTCGACGGCGCCGATTGGGTGCGCGTCGGCGCGGCCAGCGACGGACGCAGCGCGGGCTGGCTGCCGGGCGCGAAGGTCAGCGAGTGGAAGCAGAGCCTGGTGCTGAAATTCACCGAGCGCTCCGGACGGGCACCGGTGATGTTCCTGCGCCAGTCCGCCGATCTCGACCGCCTGCTGGCCGATCCGTCGGCGGCGAAGAACCTGCTGCTCAACGCCCAGAAAAATCCGGCGGACGACCAGCGCGTGCTGGCCCTGGAACCGGCGGCCAGCGCCGTGCCGCAGAACCAGTTCTACCTGCTGCCGATTTTCGCCTCGCGGGAAAGCTTCGATGAAAACGGCCAGCCGGTGCAGTTGCTCAATGTCGCCTCGATCGATCCCGGCACCGGTGGGCAAAGCACCGGCAACGGCGCCGCGCCCGTAGCGGCGGCGACCGACAGCTTCCGTACCGCCATCGTGCTGGTGGTGGACACCACGGTGTCGATGCAGCCCTATATCGACCAGATCCGCGATGTGGTCCACGAACTGCAAAGCCAGATCGCCCAGCGCGGCGAACTGGACAGCGTGAGTTTCGGCCTGGTGGGCTTTCGCAACAACATCCAGAAGACCCCCGGCCTGGAGTACCTGGCCAAGACCCTGGTGACCCTCGACCAGGGCCGCGATCCCGAGCGCTTTCTCGAACTGGCGCGGCAGGTCAAGGCATCGACGGTGTCGAGCCATTCGTTCAACGAGGACTCCTTCGCCGGAGTCATGCAGGCGGTCAACGGCATGGACTGGTCGGGCTACGGCGGGCGCCTGATCCTGCTGGTCAGCGACGCCGGCTCACTGCGCAAGAACGACCCCTACAGCAGCACCCAGATGAACGAGGCGGAGATTCGCCAGGCGGCGCTGGGCAAGCAGATCAAGATCTACGCGCTGCACCTGCGCAGCGATGCCGGGAAGAAGAATCACGCCTTCGCCGAGCAGCAGTACCGGACCCTGACCGCCGACGCCAACCCGAAGATCGGCGATCTCTATATCCCGGTCCAGGGCGGCGATGTGCGCAAGCTCGGCGAGCGGGTCGGCGAGATCGGCTCGGTGTTCGCCAATCTCGTGCACCAGGTGCGCAGCAACCAGGCGCAGGCCGTGCCGCTGCTGGCGGCGGCGCCAAGCCTGGCGGACAAGTCGGCGGCCATCGGCTATGCGATGCACATGGATTTCCTCGGCCGCAAGGGTGCCAGCCAGGCGCCGCAGCTGGTCAGTGCCTGGACCGCCGACCGCGACCTGACCAACCCGGCTCTGCCGGCGTTCCAGGTCTGCGTGATGCTGACCAAGCTGCAGCTCAACGATCTGCAGCAGTCGCTGAAACTGATTGTCGATGCCGCGCGCAAGACCCAGACCTCGCCCAAGGATTTCTTCCAGGAAATCGCCAGCGCCAGCGCCTACATGAGCCGCGATCCGGCGGCCCTGCGCAAGGGCGGCAACCTCGCCGACGGCGGCGTGCTCGGCGAGTACCTGGAAGGCCTGCCATATCGCAGCAAGTCGCTGAGCATGACCCAGGACCTGTGGTTGTCCCTGAGCGTCGCCGAGCAGGAAGACTTTATCGACGAACTGGATTCGAAGATCCGTCTCTACGAGACCTTCCACAACGATGTGGCCAACTGGGTCCGGTTCGGCGATGCCGAGCCGGGTGACGCGCTGTATCGCGTGCCGTTGTCGACACTGCCGTGATGATCAGCCTGCGCGAGGTGCGCAAGACGCGCGGCGAGGGCGCCCAGCGCTACAGCCTGGTGGTTCCGCGCCTGACCCTGGCGCCCGGCCAGCAGTGGGCGGTGGTCGGCCCCAGCGGCTGCGGCAAGAGTACCTTGCTCGACCTCCTGGCGCTGGTGTCGGCGCCGGACCGCGCGGGGCTGTTCGCCTTCGATGACCACAGTGGCGCGCTGGATATCGCCGCGCTCTGGCGCCAGGGCCGGCACGCACGGCTGGCGGAGCTGCGCAGCCGCTACCTCGGCTATGTGTTGCAGACCGGCGGCCTGCTGGGCTTTCTCGATGTGCGCGGGAATATCGGGCTGTCGCGCAAGCTGCTGGGAATGGGCGACGACGGCACGGTGCAGCGGCTCGCCGAGCAGCTGGAAATCGCCGATCAACTGGACAAGCCGCCCCGCGATCTGTCGGTGGGGCAGCGCCAGCGGGTCGGTTGTGCCCGGGCCCTGGCCCATGGGCCGCGACTGTTGCTGGCCGACGAGCCGACCGCGGCGCTCGATCCGCTGAATGCCGGGCGGGTCATGCAGTTGCTGTTGAACCAGGCCCGCGAGCAGGGTGCGTGTTGCGTGATTGCCAGCCATGACGAAGCCCTGGTGCGCGAGCTGGGGTTGGCGGTGCTGCGTATCAGTTGCCGGCGCGATGCCGATGGCGGTGTCACCGCGACCCTGGGAGCGGCATTGTGATGCGCGCTGCGCTGGTGGCGGCGCTGGCCTGGCAGGACTATCGCGCCGATGCCCGGCTGTCGGCCTGTTCGGTGCTGGCGCTGGTGGCGGTGATCGCGCCGCTGCTGGTGCTGTTTGGCCTCAAGTTCGGGCTGGTCAGCAGCCTGACCGAGCGGCTGGAGCGGGACCCGACGGTGCGCGAGATCATTCCCCTGGGCGGCGGCCGCTTCAACGCGGCCTATATCGCCGAGCTGGGGCGGCGCGAAGACGTGGCGTTCGCCTTGCCGCGTACCCGGCAGATCGCCGCCACCGCCGATCTGTCCCTCGACAGGCAGGGCCCGGCGCTCAACGTCGAGATGCTGCCGACCGCCGAGGGCGATCCGTTGCTGGGTGGCCTGCCGGCACCGATCGGGTTGGCGGCGATGCTGTTGAGCCAGACGGCCGCGGAGAAGCTCGGGGCCAAGGCGGGGGACTGGCTGGAGGTGTCCTTCAGCCGGCAGGTGGCGGGCCGGGTGGAAAGCCAGCACACGCAGATCCGCGTGCAGGCGGTGCTGCCGCTGGAGGCCTTCGGTCGCGATGCGCTGTTTGCGCCGCTGGGCCTGCTGGAGGCCGCGGAAGATTATCGCGACGGTCGTGGCGTGCCGTTGCTGGGCTGGAGCGGCGAGCCGGCGGGTTCCGCCGCGCAGCGGGTGTATCCGGCCTTCCGCCTGTATGCCCGCGAGCTGGGCGATGTCGAGCCGTTGCGCCGCTATTTCGCCGAGCGCGGCCTGCTGGTCTCGACCCAGGCCCAGACCATTGCCCAGGTGCAGTCCCTGAGCCGCAACCTGTCCATCGTGTTCTGGATCATCGCCGCGCTGGCCCTGGCCGGTGCCTTCGCGGCGATTTGCGCCGGGGCGCTGGCGGCGGTCGAGCGCAAGCGTCGCGAGCTGTCGGTCCTACGCCTGCTCGGCCTGGGAACCGGTGCCCTGCTCCTGTTCGTGGTGCTGCAGGCGCTCTACAGCGGGCTGTTCGCCGCGGCGTTGAGCGTGGCGCTGTACGCCGTGGCGGAGCAGGGCCTGAATCATCTGTTTGTGCAGGTGGCCGGCGAATACGCCAGTCAGTTGCTGTGGCGCCACTATGTGCTGGCACTTTTCTCGGTGTTGGTGGTCTGTGCTCTGGCTGCAGCCCTCGGTGGCTGGCGCGTGGCACGGATAGAAGCTTCGGAAGGAATCAGAGATGTTTAAGCTGCGCAGCGCGGCCCTGGCGGTTCTTGTCGGTTCCCTGATCGCGGTGGGCATGGCCCTGGCCGACGACGACGGCAACAAGCTGGACAACCCCAAGCCCTTGAGTGGCGATATCAGCCTGCCGCTGCCGTGCGACGGCGAGATGGTGTTCCGCTACGTCTATATCCTCGCCCAGGGCACCCTGGATGACCGCGAGATCAGCCTGGGTTATCCCTTCAGCGAAGACGAACCCGGCTACAAGCAGTCGTTCATTTCCGGCTACCGGCGCGATTTCATCAACGGCCAGTTCACCCTCAAGGATCTGCCGGCCGATTGGCAGAAAGCCATTTCCCCGGCCCTGCCGAAAACCGACAGCGGCTCGCCGTTGAAGCCGATGTTCTATTTCATGGGCAAATACCCGGTGACGGCGCGCCAGTACGCGCTGGTCATGGCCCAGGCGCAGTCGCTGGCCAGCGGCGAGCCGGCCCCGGCCTGCGAGGCACCGGAGGGCATCGCCGGGCGCCTGCCCAAGGTCAAGGTCTCGCGGTTTGATGCCGAGCGTTTTTCCGCGGTCTACAGTGCCTGGCTGATGAAGTATCACCGTGATCGCCTGCCGGTCAGTGGACGTGGTTCATCGGCCGACGACGGCGGCCTGGGGTTCGTGCGCCTGCCCACTGAAGTCGAGTGGGAGTTCGCGGCCCGCGGTGGCCAGGCGGTCAGTCGCCAGGACCTGGAAGGCCGGCTGTTTCCCCGGCGTCAGCCAGGCAGCGACAGCGACGGCCCGCTGGCCGATTACGCGGTGTTTAACCAAGTTGCCGGCGGCACCGGCCAGGCCGCGCGGCTGATGCCGGTGGGCACCAAGCTGCCCAATCCCATCGGCCTGTTCGATGTGATCGGCAATGCCGCGCAGATGGTCCAGGAATCCTTCCAGCTGGTGCACGCCGGGCGGCGCCAGGGCGCCTATGGCGGCTTCGTGGTCAAGGGCGGCAACTACCTCGAAGGCGAAGGCACGCTGTTTACCGGCATGCGCCGCGAGTATCCGCTGTTCGCCGCCGACGGCACCGAGCAGAGCAATGAGACCACCGGCTTCCGGGTGGCCATCGGCGCGTTGTCGGCGCCGCGCTCGCGCTACAAGGAACTGTTCAGCCAATGGGAGAAGGAGGGCCGCCTGGCCGCCCTGACCGATGCCATCGACGATGCCCAGGACCCGACCAAGCGCCTGGACGGGATCATTTCCGCCAGCACCGACCCGCGCCTGCAGGCCGAACTGGGACTGGTCAACGAAGAGCTCAAGCGCAACGTCTCGCTGATCGCCCGCCAGCGCGAGGAAGCCGCCGGCAACCTGATCCAGTCGGCGGCCCTGGTGGCCGAAACCGTCAACAACTACAACATCCGCCTGACCAACCTGAAGAAGAGCCGCCAGCAGGCCCTCGATGCCAAGGACGAAGCCAGCGCCGCGCTGTTCGCCACCGCCATCGATAACGGCAGCAGCGCCCTGGACGGCGCCGTGGCGATCTATATCGACAACCTGGCAACGGCCACGCGCTACACCGATGCGGTGATCCAGGCGCAGTTCCAGCGGGTCAGGGAAGAACTCAATCGCAAGCCCGTGCTCGGCAACAGCCTGGTGGCGCGGGCGACCTTGTTCGTTCGTCATGTCGGGGACTACCGCAAGCAGCAGCGGGCCGATCCGGCGGCGATCTTGAAAGCGTTACTCGCATCGACCGCGCAGAAGCCTTGAGCGGTCGTGATCCGGCGAGTGTAGAGGGGATCCGGGCGGCAGGGTGTCGTCCGGCCAAGTCAAACCAAGAAAGGGAACATGAACATGATTTTCTCCAGCAAACCCCTTGCTTTAACCTCCAAGTGCCGTGCCGCGCTGTGGGTTGCCGCCGGATTCAGCACCGTGCTGATGGGCGGTTGCGCCACGTCCGCGACGTCCAAGGTCGGCGCGACCACCAAGGTCGAGTACTACCCGACCTGCTACGAGCCGGTGCAGCACCTGCGCGCCACTGACTCGGACATGACCAAGTCCGTCGCCACCGGCGCGGTACTCGGTGCCCTGGGTGGCGCGGCCCTCGGCGCACTGACCGGCGACGCCGACAAGCGTGGTCGCAACGCCGCCATCGGTGCCGCCGGCGGTGCCCTCGCGGGCGGCGCGGCAGGCTACTACACCGAGAAGCAGAAGCAGATCACCGATGACAACCAGCGTATCGGTTCCTATGCCACCGATATCAACAAAAGCGCCGCCGATATCGATCGCAGCACCGCCTATGCCAGGGCTTCGCAGAGCTGCTACCAGCGTGAGTTCACCAGCCTGGTCAATGCCCGCAAGGCCAAGACCATCAACGATACCGAGGGCCGCAAGCGCCTGGCGGAAATCGTTGCCGGCCTGAAAGAGTCCAATGACCTGATCGTCGCGGTGAACGGCAAGGCCAGCGAAGACCTGAGCAACTACACCCAGGCCTACGAAAAAGACCTGCAGACCGTCGGCGTCCAGCGTACTGACGTGGTCACCGTGGCGACCGCCGATACCGCGCCCGTGGTTGCGCCGACCACCGGCAAGGGCAAGAAGCAGGTCAAGGTCGTGAAGAAGCCACCACTGCCGACCGTGCCGAAAGAAGCGGTCGCGACCGAGAAGACCATCCAGGACGCCAACGCCAAGAAAGCTGCCAGCCAGGAAGTGGCGAGCACCGGCCAGTCCCAGGTCAACAGCATGTGCAAGAACCCGGACCTGGGCGACTGGGCACCCGTGCCTTGCCCGAACGTCTGAGTGACCGGTTGGTCAATAACGTGCTGAGATAAGCAGCAAACGCCCACCGATCTTCTTGCAACGAAGCAGATCGGTGGCGTTCCCCGAACAAACCGCTACACTGCGCCGGCTATTCAATTTTTCTGCCGAGGCGCTGTGCATGAAATTCCGTTTTCTTCTCTGGGCAATGGGCCTTTTGATGGCCCGGGCCAGCCGCAATAACCCCGCGTTCCAGCAGCAACTGGCCGACAAGGCCCTGGTCTTCCAGCTGCAGACCCTGGACGGCAAGGTGGCGCGTCATTTCACGGTCAAGGACCAGCGCATCACCAGCAAGTCCGGGACTTACCCGGAGCCGGCGTTTGCCATTGCCTTCAAGGATGCCGCCTACGGCTTCGCCACGATGCAGGCGAAGAACAAGCAACTGGCGTTCATGACGGGGATTCAGGACAAGTCGATCCAGATCAAGGGAAATCCGGCACTGGTGATCTGGTTCCAGGGCCTGACGAAGTACCTCAAGCCGAAGAAAAAGAAGGCCTGATACTCATCCGCAGCCGTCTGGATCGCTTGTAGGAGCTGGCTTGCCAGCGATGATGTCAGCGCGGTCTTGCTGTCGGACCGCGTCGCCTGGATCGCCAGCAAGCCGGCTCCTACGGATGGTGTGCAGTCTGCGTGCATGTGGCGCCGACCTTGTAGGAGCTGGCTTGCCAGCGATGATGTCACCGCGGTCTCGCTGTCGGACCGCGTCGCCTGGATCGCCGGCAAGCCGGCTCCTACGGATGGCGTGCAGTCTGCTTGCATGCGGCGCCGACCTTGTGGGAGCTGGCTTGCCAGCGATGGCGATCGTCCAGGCGCCGTATCAGCCCTGGCTGAACTGCGAAGCCAGTTCGCGCAGCAGGACTTCCGCTTCCAGCACCTTGTTCACCACGTCCTCGGCCTTGTCGCGGCTCAGGCCCAGGCGGTCGAGCAGGGCGTCGGGAATCTCCTCGTCCGGCCCGGAACCGATATTGCGGCTGCGCAGCAGGCGCACGGCCAGGCACACCAGGTTCGGGTACTCGGCATAGTCGCCGTCGTAGCTCGGGTCGTGCTGGAAGCGCAGCGCGGTGGCCAGTTCGTCCGGCATGTCCCAGTAACGCATCAGCCAGGAACCGATCTGTTCGCGGCTGATGCCCAGCAGGTGTTGCTCGACATAGCTGTGGCACAGGTGCGGGTTGACCTCCAGGTGGCGGCAGATCAGCGAGAAGTGCGGCGGGAACACGTGAGCCAGCAGCAGGTAGCCGAAGTTGTGCAGCAGGCCCGCCAGGTAGGTCAGGCCGGCTTCCGGGCGCTGTGCGCGAGGCATGGCCCGGGTCAGGCCTTCGATCACCGCGGCGGTGTAGATCGATTGCTGCCAGTACGGCGTGCTGTGCTGCGGGTGGTCCTTGGGCAGGCTCAGGGTCTTGCCCAGGGCCAAGCCGAGGGCCAGGTTGATCACCAGGTCGAAACCCAGCACGCGGACGATGGCGTCTTCCACCGAGCGGATCTTGCCCGGCGAGGCGTAGTACGGCGATGCCGCCCAGCTCACCACCTGCGCGGCCAGCGCCGGGTCGGTCTCGACCACGCCGGTGATGTCGTCGATGGTCGCATCGGGATCGACCCGCAGCTTGATGATCTTCTGCGCGGTTTCCGCCAGCGGCGGGATCTCGATGGTCGCTTCCAGGCGTTGCTGGATGCGCCGGGCGGTGAAGGCCTGCACCGCCTGGGTGATTTCCTCGCGGTCATCGTCCGGGCGGTCGAGGTTCGGGCGGATGCTGCTCAGCGCTTCGCCGAAGCTGGCGGCGCTGGCCTTGGTGAGCATGCTCTTGAAGTCGTCGCTGGAGATCTCCAGCAGCAGGCCGACCTCACCGGAGTTGATCAGCACGCTGGGTTCGCGCAGCAGCTGTTCTTCGTACAGGCACGGCGAGCTGGTCAGTGCCGGCAGGCCCGGCAGCAGGTGCAGGCTGTGTTTGCCGAGCATGCGCTCCAGGCGTTCGGTCGGTACGGCCGTCAGGCGCCGACCGGTGAGTTCGGTCAGGCGGTTGAGGTCGAGCAGCTGGTTCTGCGGAAACAGGACCATGAGCGCGCCGACTGCGTCGTCGAGCAGCACTGCCTGTACCTTGCGAGCGGCCGGCAGACCAGGCAGGTCCGGGACTTCGCGGTAGTTGATGGCTAGCTTGTCGAGCAGCAGCCGGACCACAGACGGGGTGTGCGGGGTTGCATCAATGAGGGCAACTTCTGTCATGGTCTGTATCCGGTTTCCTACAATTTCACCAGTATAACCAGCTTGTCCTGGTGATTGGTCCATGAATTGTGAGGTCTATCACACTTGACCGTATTGTTGCCCATGACGCAGCCAGCGTTCCAGTAGCGGGCTGACATGTTGCGGCCAGCGGGCGAGCAGGGCCTGGGCCGCGTCGCGCACGGCGGGGAGCAGGTCGGCGTCGCGCATCAGGTCGGCTACCTTGAATTGCAGCAGGCCGGTCTGGCGCGTGCCGAGCATTTCGCCAGGGCCGCGCAGTTCCAGGTCTTTCTCGGCGATGATAAAGCCGTCGTTGGTTTCGCGCATGATGCCCAGGCGCTGGCGACCGATCTGCGACAGCGGCGGATGGTAGAGCAGCACGCAGTGGCTGGCGGCGCTGCCCCGGCCGACCCGGCCGCGCAACTGGTGCAGCTGCGCCAGGCCCAGGCGCTCGGGGTTCTCGATGATCATCAGGCTGGCGTTGGGTACGTCGACACCGACTTCGATCACGGTGGTGGCCACCAGCAGTTGCAGGTTGCCGGCCTTGAACTCGGCCATCACCGCGGCTTTTTCCGCCGGTTTCATGCGCCCGTGGATCAGCCCGACGCGCAGTTCGCCGAGGGCGGCGGTCAATTCCTCGAAGGTGGTTTCGGCCGCCTGGCAGGTCAGCTCCTCGGACTCTTCGATCAGTGTGCAGACCCAGTAGGCCTGCCGGCCCTCGGCGCAGGCGACGCGGACTCGCTCGACCACTTCGAAGCGCCGGCTGTCGGCCACCAGTACGGTGTTCACCGGCGTGCGGCCGGGGGGCAGCTCGTCGAGGATCGAGGTGTCCAGGTCGGCGTAGGCGCTCATCGCCAGAGTGCGCGGGATCGGAGTGGCGGTCATGATCAACTGGTGCGGGCACATGCGTCCGCCCACGCCTTTCTGGCGCAGGGCCAGGCGCTGCTGGACGCCGAAGCGGTGCTGTTCGTCGATGATGACTAGGGCCAGGTTCTTGAACTGTACTTCGTCCTGGAACAGCGCGTGGGTGCCGACCACCATCGGCGTGCCGCCGGCGATCTGTTCCAGGGCGGCGACGCGGGCCTTGCCCTTGAGCTTGCCGGCCAGCCAGGCGGTCTCGATGCCCAGCGGCGTCAGCCAGCGCTGGAAGTTGATGAAGTGCTGTTCGGCGAGGATCTCGGTCGGCGCCATCAGCGCCACCTGGTAGCCGGCTTCCAGGGCCTGCAGGGCGGCCAGGGCGGCGACCACGGTCTTGCCCGCGCCAACATCGCCCTGGATCAGCCGCAGCATCGGCTCGGGCTGGCTGAGGTCGTAGGCGACTTCGTTGCCGACCCGCTGCTGGGCTCCGGTGGGCGGGAATCCGAGATTGGCGAGAAACCGTTCCGGCAGCTTGCTGGCCTTGGGCAGGGCCGGCGCGCGCAGGGCCCGCAGGCTTTCGCGCAGGCGTTGCTGGGACAGCTGGTGAGTGAGCAGTTCCTCGAAGGCCAGGCGGTGCTGGGCCCAGTGATGACCGAGGGCGAGTTCCTCGACATCGGCGTCGGCCGGCGGCTGGTGCAGGTAGCGGATGGCATCGTCCAGCGGCGCCAGCTGGTAGTCGCGGGCCAGTTCCTGGGGCAGCCAGTCCGGCAGGCTGCGCGGGCCGAGCATCGCCAGGCTCTGCTGGCTCAGCAGGCGCAGGCGCTGCTGGGTCAGGCCTTCGGTCAGCGGGTAGATCGGGGTCAGGGTCTGGTCCACCGGGGGCGGTTCGTCGCCGGTCAGGGCGCGGTATTCCGGGTGGTAGATTTCCAGGCCCGAGGCGCCGGGGCGGGCCTCGCCGTAGCAGCGCACATGGGTGCCGCGCTTGAGGCCTTCCTTCTGCGCATTGCTGAAGTGGTAGAAGCGCAGGCTCAGGCTGCCGGTGCCATCGTTCAGGCGCACCAGCAGGCTGCGGCGCTTGCCCATGACCACGTCGGCACCGCTGACCACGCCCTCGATCACCGCGTCCTGGCCGGGGCGCAGGGCGCCGATGGGGACGATGCGGGTGCGGTCCTGGTAACGCAGGGGCAGGTGGAACAGGACGTCCTGGATATTCTCCAGGCCGACCTTGGCCAGTTTTTCGGCCATGGCTTCGCCGACACCCTTGAGTGCCGTGACCGACACCTGCGACAGCTCAGTCACGGCATTCAGCTCGCGACGGGCGGCTTGGCCACCGAACACAGGCGGATCGAGTCGGCGAGGATTTCAATCGCCTTGGGCCGCGGGAAGCTGGCACGCCAGGCGATGGCCACGGTGCGGAACGGTACGGGTGGCGTCAGCGGCCGGACCTCGATGACGCCGGGCGCGTAGTGATGGCTGTCCACCGCCGAGAGCGGCAGCACGGAAATACCCAGGCCGGACGCGACCATGTGGCGGATGGTTTCCAGGGAGCTGGATTCGACCGTAGTGTGCTTGGCCGCTTCGCTGCCCTTGACCAGGGTCGGGCAGGCTTCGAGGACCTGGTCGCGGAAGCAGTGGCCTTCGCCCAGCAGCAGCAGGCTCTTGTCGTTGAGCAGGGCGCTGTCGATGGTTTCCTTCTGGGTCCAGGGGTGCGAGGCCGGCATCAGCACGTAGAACGGTTCGTCGTACAGCGGCAGGGTCAGCACATCGGCTTCGTTGAACGGCAGGGCGATGATCACCGCGTCCAGTTCGCCGTTGCGCAGCTTGTCGCGCAGGATGTGGGTGAAGTTTTCCTCGATATACAACGGCATCTGCGGGGCGACCCGGTGCAGTTGCGGGATCAGGTGCGGGAACAGATAGGGGCCGACGGTGTAGATCGCGCCGACTTTCAGCGGTGCGGTCAGCTGGTTTTTCCCGGCCTGGGCCAGTTCACGGATGCCCTGGGCCTGTTCCAGGACCTTTTGTGCCTGGGCAACGATGCCTTCGCCGACCGGCGTCAGGCGCACGGCGCTCTTGCTGCGCTCGAAAATCAGCACACCGAGTTCGTCTTCCAGCTTTTTCACGCCCACCGACAGGGTCGGCTGGCTGACATGGCAGCGCTCGGCCGCGTGACCGAAGTGTTGCTCCTGGGCGAGGGTAACGATGTAGCGTAATTCTGTCAGAGTCATAGCGAGCGTCCATAAGGTTGCGGGCCAAGCATAACGGCTGCAATCGATAGACGCACGTTATCAGACGCAGGATAAGCGGCGATTGTCGTTAATTTAATGAAACGACGGGTTTGCGGGGGCGGGACGGGAGGTTCGGGAGCGATTGGCGATCAGGAAACTGTGGGAGCGGGCTTGCCCGCGAAGAGGCCCTTGAGGTCCTTGAAAGCTTCGCGGGCAAGCCCGCTCCCACATAGGTCCCGCTCCCTGTCTTGATCTAGCGGCCGCGCTTGTCGATGGAATAGACGAAGGGCGCGACAATCTCGATGCTGCCGTTGGTGAGCATGTCTGCCGGAGGCTTGGGCAGTGGCTGGGCGCGGCGGATCATTTCCAGGGTGGCCCGGTCCAGATCAGCATTGCCCGAGCGGCCCACCAGCTCGTACGAAAGTACCTTGCCTTCGGCGTCGACGACGAAGCGCAGGCGGTTCAGGCCTTCCTTGCCACGGGATTGCGCGGCGGGCGGGTACTTCTTGTATTTGCCCAGGTGCGCCAGCAGGGTGCCTTCCCAGCTCGCCTTGGCGGCGACCTGCTGTGGCGAAGGGCCGGGTGCCGGTGCGGCGGATTTCTCCGGCGGACGGTTGGTCGGCGGCTCCTCGGAAGGTTTCTCTTCCTTGGGCTTTTCCTTTTCCGGTTCCTTCTTCACTTCCGGCTTCGGTGGCTGCGGCTTGGGTTTGGGCTTGACCGGCTTGGGCACCGAGATCGTCGGCTTCGGCGCTTCGGCGAGCTTGGGCAGCGGCAGTTCTTCGACTGGTGCCGGCGGCTGCGGCGGCGTCACCACCTTGGGTGGCGCCGGAGGCGGCGGTGCGGGCGGCAACGGGGCCAGCTCGACCATCATGGCCTGCGGCGGCAGTTCGATCGGCTTGGACACCGACCAGTTCAGGGCGGCGAGAATCGCCACCGCGTGAACGCCCAGTACCAGGACCAGGCTACCGCCGTAACGCGTCAGTTTATGGCGCGTCGTGATCATTTCTTGGCTGCCGTCTCGAGTCCGACCAGGCCGACCTTCAGGTAGCCAGCGGCGCGCAGGGAATCCATGACGCGCATCAGGTCGCCGTAGTCCACGCCCTTGTCGGCCTGGAAGAAGATGGTGGTGTCTTTCTTGCCGTGGGTCTTGGCGTCCAGGGATGCGCCCAGGGACTCGGCTTTGACCTCGTCTTCGCCGAGGAACAGGCGCTGATCGGCCTTGACGCTGAGGAACACCGGCTTCTCCGGACGCGGTGCCGGCTTGGCCGTGGAGGCGGGCAGGTCGACCTTGATGTCCACGGTGGCCAGGGGCGCCGCGACCATGAAGATGATCAGCAGCACCAGCATCACGTCGATAAACGGCGTGACGTTGATTTCATGGTTCTCGGCGAGATCGTCGTCCGCGCCTTCTTTCAAATGCAAGCCCATGGCCGATTACCCTACTTTGACCACATGGGGTTGCGCGGAGCGCTCGGCGACCGGCAGGTGATCGAGGTCGCGGCTGACCAGCAGCAGGACTTCGGCCGAAGCGTCGGACACCTGGGCCTTGTAGCCGGCGATGGAGCGGGCGAAGACGTTGTAGATCACTACCGCCGGGATCGCGGCGACCAGGCCCAGGGCCGTCGCCAGCAAGGCTTCGGCGATGCCGGGGGCGACCACGGCGAGGTTGGTGGTCTGGGTCTTGGCGATGCCGATGAAGCTGTTCATGATGCCCCATACGGTACCGAACAGACCGACGAACGGCGCGGTGGAACCGATGGTGGCGAGCACGCCGGTACCGCTGCTCATGTTGCGACCGCAGGCGGCGACCAGGCGCTCCAGGCGGAAGCTGACGCGTTCCTTGATGCCTTCTTTCTCGCGGCTGTTGGCCGACAGGCGCATTTCTTCAAGCGCGTCGTGTACCAGCAGGTTGGCCAGGGTCCCTTCCCTGGCCGCCGTGGCGCTGGCTTCCTTGAGGGTGGTGGCCTTCTTCAGGTTGGCGATTTCACCGCGCAGACGGCGCTTGGCGCCCAGCAACTCGAAGCCCTTGGCGATCCAGATGGTCCAGGTGATGATCGAGGCGATGGCCAGGCCGATCATGACCAGCTTGACGATGATGTCGGCGTTCTTGTACATGCCCCAGGGCGACAGGTCGTGGCCCAGGCCCAGGGTGGTGTCTTCGACCGGCAGTACGTCGGCATCGGCCGGCGCGGCGTTTTCAGCCTGGGCCGGATCAGCGGCCACCGGAGTCACGCTGGGCGCGGCATGTTCGGCGGCAGCCGGTGCGGCAGCGGCAGGCGCGGTGTGGTTGGTCGGCTCGTCGGCGAAGGCGGCAGTCGGCGCCAGCAGCAGGCTGAACAGCAACGCAGCAATCGAACGCCAGGCGCGAGAGGGACGGTGAGACTGGGTTGGCGAGGCGGAGATTGGATTGCGTGTCATTCTGGCCGGACCTGAGCGAATTGAAAGTGGGTCTTGTCCTTCCAGGCCTCGTGGGGCCGAGAACAAATGGGTGGACATTATTGCAAGTAATTCTTGTTAACAGAAGTAATAGCGTCTCTTTTTTTCTTCCATTGCTAGCCGCTCGTCCATTCCTGAAGCTAGTCTGTGGCTCTTTTTGTGGAGGTTCCCGATGTCCGCTCCTTCTGTTCTGATTGCCGGTTGCGGTGATGTCGGCAGTCGCCTGGCCACGCAATTGCTGGCCGGCGGCTGGCAGGTGCATGGCCTGCGCCGCTCGATTTCCCGTCTGCCGGAAGGTGTTCTCGGGGTGGCGGGGGACCTGTTCGTCGAGCAGCGTCCCACCGGCTGGCCGGGTGGATCGCTGGATTACCTGGTGTATTGCGCGGCGGCCACCGATCACGATGAGGCCGGTTATCGGGCCGCCTATGTCGAAGGCCTGCGGCATGTCCTGAGTTGGCTCGGGCAGTCGGGACAGCAGCCCAGGCGCCTGCTGTTCGTCTCCAGCAGCAGTGTGTATGTGCAGCAGCAGGGCGAATGGGTCGACGAGACCTCGCCGACCGAAGCCGAGGGTTATTCCGGACGCCTGATGCTCGAGGCCGAGCAGCTGGCGCTCGACAGCGGTATCCCGGCGAGCCGGGTGCGCCTGACGGGAATCTACGGGCCGGGCCGCGAATGGCTGCTGACGCAGGTGCGCCGCGGTTATCGGGTGGCCGTCGAGCCGCCTTTATATGGCAACCGCATTCATGTCGACGACGCTGCCGGGTTGCTGGCGTTCCTGCTGGAGGCGGATCGGGCGGGCAAGGTGCTGGAGGACTGTTATATCGGCGTCGATGACGCACCGGCACCCCTGGCCGAGGTGGTGGGCTGGTTGCGCGAGTACCTGGGGGTGACCGAGTGGGATGCCGAGTCCAGCGTGCGTCGCACCGGCAGCAAGCGTTGCAGCAATGCCCGGGCGCGGGCCCTGGGTTGGGTGCCGAGGTATGCGAGCTACCGCGAGGGGTATGCGGCGATTCTCGAAGGGCGTTGCTGAAACAGGCGAGCGCAATCCCTGCGGGAGCCTTGTCGCCGCCCCCTGTCTTGCCTCGATCATTGTGGGGGCCGGCTTGCTGGCGATGGCGCTCGCATGGGCAGCGCAAGGCTCAAGGGCCTCATCGCCAGCAAGGGGCCTGCGGTTTTCAGTCGTGGAAGATTATTTCTCCAGCAACCATTGGCGGTTGCCCGGGTAAAGCTGCGGCTGTTCGTCGGCCTGGGCCGAGTTCAGTGCCTGGAAGATTTCCAGTTGCTTGCCCTTGCGCACGAAGATCCAGGCATTGCCCTTGTCACCCTGCTGCAGCCAGATGCTGTCGTTGTCGCCGCTCATGTTCGCGCAATCGCCGGCGAGGCAGAGGGCGTAGCGGTCGCTGCCGGGCAGGCCTTCGAGGCGTCCGTCCGGCAGGAATTTCACCTGGGCGCCTTCGCCGGGGCCGCTGACGATTTTCCAGTCGCCACCCATGTAAGCCGTATACAGGGCCTGTTCGAAGCTGGCGCCTACCGGCGCTTCGGCCGGCAGCTCGCTCTGGGCCCGGACGAATGTCTGCTCGGGCTCGGAGTCGCTGGCGCCCTGGATCAGCTCCTTGCCGTCGCGTACCAGGGGAGTGCCGGTGCTGCCATAGAAATCAACGTGCCACTTCTGCTTGCCGTCCGCCCGCACATGCCCTTCGGGGCGCTCGAAGCCGTTGCTGTACTTGGCCTGGCTGTTGCGGGTGTCGATATTCCATTCCAGGTTCGGCCCGTAGGTTTCCAGGGCTTCACGCAAGCTGCCCTTTTTCACGGCCGCATCGATGGCCGCCTGGTTGATCCAGGTGCCGCTGATGTCATATTTGGCGGGGTCGCTGGCGCAGCCGCCAAGCAGGAGGGCAAACACCGGGATGGCAAGCGCTTTGCGCATGGTGGAATCCTTGCAGACGAGGCTGGCGCAGTGTTGGAGGCTGCGCCAGGCAGTGCGGGGTTGTTCTGGGGTGACGGGTTATTCGATGACCAGGATCGCGTCCATCTCGACCTGCGAGCCGCGTGGCAGCGCTGCGACACCGATGGCGGCGCGGGCCGGGTACGGTTGTTCGAAGTACTTGCCCATGATCTCGTTGACCTTGGCGAAGTGGCTCAGGTCGGTCAGGAAGATGTTCAGCTTGACGATGTCCTTGAACGAACCGCCGGCCGCTTCGGCCACGGCTTTCAGGTTCTCGAAGACCTGGACGGTCTGGGCTTCGAAGCCTTCGACCAGTTCCATGGTTTTCGGGTCCAGGGGGATCTGGCCGGACATGTACACGGTGTTGCCGGCCTTGATCGCCTGGGAGTAGGTGCCGATGGCGGCCGGGGCCTTGTCGCTGCTGATAACGCTCTTGGTCATGAATGACTCCTTGTAATGTCTGGACTGTCTGGGCGGCTACGCGCGCATGCGGGTGATGCGGATCACCCCGGTCAGGGCGCGCAGTTTCTTGATCACGCGGGCCAGGTGCACGCGGTCGTGCACGCTGACCACCAGTTGGACCACGCTGATGCGGCCATCGCGTTCGTCCATGCTGATTTTCTCGATATTGCCGTCGGCCGCATTGACGCTGCTGGCCAGCAGGGCGATCAGGCCGCGCTGGTGTTCCAGCTCGACGCGCAGCTCGACGTTGAATTCGCCGGTGACATCCTTGGCCCAGGAGAGCTGGATGCATTTTTCCGGGTTGTGGCGGATTTCGCTGATATTGCGGCAGTTGTCCAGGTGCACGACCATGCCCTTGCCCGCGGACAGGTGACCGACAATCGGGTCGCCGGGGATCGGTGTGCAGCACTTGGCGTAGCTGAGCACCAGGCCTTCGGTGCCGCGAATCGCCAGCGGGCCCTCGGGGCTGGGCAGCTGTTCGCCTTCGCCGAGCAGGCGACGGGCGACCACGTAGGCCATGCGGTTGCCCAGGCCGATATCTTCCAGCAGGTCTTCGATCAGCTCCAGGCGGTACTCGTGGAGCATCATCTGGATGCGTTCGGCCGGGATCTTGTCCAGGGCGCTGTCGAAGCCGTTGAGGACCTTGTTCAGCAGGCGTTCGCCCAGGCTGATGGATTCGGAGCGGCGCTGCAGCTTCAGGGCATGGCGGATATGCGTGCGGGCCTTGCCGGTGACCACGAAGTTGAGCCACGCCGGGTTCGGCCGGGCGCCGGGGGCGCTGACGATCTCGACCGTGGAGCCGCTTTGCAGCGGTTCGGACAGCGGGGCGAGACGGCGATTGATCCGGCAGGCAATGCAGCTGTTGCCGACGTCGGTGTGCACCGCGTAGGCGAAGTCGACCGCCGTGGAGCCTTTTGGCAGCTCCATGATCCGGCCCTTGGGCGTGAAGACGTAGACCTCGTCGGGAAACAGGTCGATCTTCACGCTCTCGATGAATTCCAGGGAGTTGCCGGCACGTTGCTGCATTTCCAGCACACCCTTGACCCACTGGCGGGCGCGGGCATGGGTGCCCTTGGGCTGCTCGTCGCCGCTGGACTTGTACAGCCAGTGGGCGGCGATGCCGTTGTTGGCCATCTCTTCCATTTCGCGGGTACGGATCTGGATCTCGATCGGTACGCCGTGCATGCCGAACAGCGTCGTATGCAGCGACTGGTAGCCGTTGGCCTTGGGAATCGCGATGTAGTCCTTGAAGCGACCGGGCAGGGGCTTGTACAGATTATGGACAGCGCCGAGCACGCGATAGCAGGTGTCGACCTTGTCGACGATGATCCGGAACGCATAGACGTCCATGATCTCGTTGAAGGCCCGGCGCTTGCCGCGCATCTTGGTGTAGATGCCGTAGAGGTGTTTCTGCCGACCGCTGACCTCGCCCTGGATGCCGTCGACGGCCAGGCAGTGGCTGAGGGATTCCTCGATCTTGTTGACGATTTCCTTGCGGTTGCCCCGGGCGCGCTTGACCGCCTGGTAGATCCGCGCGGAACGCATCGGGTGCATGGCCTTGAAGCCGAGGTCTTCGAACTCGACGCGGATCGCATGCATGCCCAGCCGGTTGGCGATGGGCGCGTAGATCTCGAGGGTTTCCTTGGCGATGCGCCGGCGCTTCTCGCCGGACAGCACTTCCAGGGTGCGCATGTTGTGCAGGCGGTCGGCGAGCTTGACCAGGATCACGCGGATATCGCGAGCCATGGCCATGGCCATCTTCTGGAAGTTTTCCGCCTGGGCCTCGGCCTTGGTCTCGAAATTCATCTGGGTCAGCTTGCTGACCCCGTCGACCAGTTCGGCCACGGTCTCGCCGAACTGCGCCTGCAGCGCTTCCTTGGCGATCCCGGTGTCTTCGATCACGTCATGCAGCATCGCCGCCATCAGGCTCTGATGGTCCATGTGCATGTCGGCAAGAATATTGGCCACCGCCAGCGGATGCGTGACGTAGGCTTCGCCGCTGCGACGGCGTTGGCCATCGTGGGCTTGTTCGGCGTAGAAATACGCCCGGCGGACCAGATTGACCTGGTCGGCGCCGAGGTAGGTCGATAAGCGATCGGCGAGGGCGTCTATGCTCGGCATGAGGTTTCCCCCGGCCGAAGCCTTGTACCCTGCGCCGTGCTACGTCGACCAGGCATAGGCTTAGACGGCCTCGTTGGACTCGTCCTCGAACGCCGCGAACAGAGGTTCGTCTTCGACGATCTCTTCGTTGGCGATCATTTCGTAGCTCACCAGGCCTTCGGCGATTTCACGCAGGGCCACAACGGTAGGCTTGTCGTTTTCCCATGCCACTTTCGGCTCTTTGCCGCCGGTCGCCAGTTGACGAGCACGCTTGGTAGAGAGCATGACCAGCTCAAAACGGTTATCCACGTGTTCTAGGCAGTCTTCAACGGTTACGCGGGCCATGGTGTTCCTCGTAGCAAATGCGGTAGGCGCGCTGCCCGGATGGGCGAGCGGACTGAACAGTTTAAAAAATCACCAGCGATTAGGGAAGCGCTGATTTTTCCAGCAAACACCCGAACGCGCTACAAGTGCCAATGTAAAGCCCTCGCAGCGGTTTTGGGAAGTCCTTGTCATGCCAGCAATTGCGTCAGCAGGGCGCTGAAACGCTGCTGCTGGGGCTGCTGTTGCAACTGGTTGGCGCGGAAAATCGCCTTGAGATCGTCCAGGGCGTGGGCGAAATCGTCGTTGATGATCAGGAAATCGTATTCGACGTAGTGGCTCATTTCACTGACGGCCTCGCGCATCCGCCCTTCGATGATCTCGTCGCTGTCCTGGCCGCGGTTGGTCAGGCGCTGGCGCAGGGCGTGCTGGCTCGGCGGCAGGATGAAGATCGACCTGGCCTGGGGCATCTGCCGGCGCACCTGTTCGGCGCCTTGCCAGTCGATTTCGAGGATCAGGTCATGGCCTTCGTCCAGGGTCTGCTGCAGGTGACTCTGCGAGGTGCCATAGAGGTTGCCGAAGACTTCGGCCTGCTCGAGGAAATCGCCGTGCTCGATCATCCGCACGAACTCGGCGCGGTCGACGAAGTGGTAGTTCACCCCGTCGACTTCGCCCGGACGCATGGCGCGGGTGGTGTGCGAGACCGAGACGCGGATCTGCGGCTGGGCATCGATCAGGGCCTTGACCAGGCTGGTCTTGCCTGCGCCCGACGGTGCGGAAATGATGTAGAGGGTGCCAGTGCTGTGGGTCATGTCGGGGTAGCCTTACTCGATATTCTGTACTTGTTCGCGCATCTGCTCGATCAACACCTTGAGGTTGACCGCGGCGGTGGTGCTGCGCGGGTCGAAGGCCTTGGAGCCCAGGGTATTGGCTTCGCGGTTGAGCTCCTGCATCAGGAAGTCCAGGCGCCGGCCGGCGGCCCCGCCGGACTTGAGCACCCGGCGTACTTCGATGATATGCGTGCTCAGGCGGTCGAGTTCCTCGGCCACGTCGCTTTTCTGCGCCAGCAGGACCATTTCCTGTTCCAGGCGCAGCGGATCCAGTTCGGCCTGCATGTCGGCGAAGCGGTCGAGAACCTTCTGGCGCTGGGTGGCGAGCATTTGCGGCACCAGTTCGCGCAGGGTCAGGACATCTTCCTCGATCGAGGTCAGGCGTTCGTTGATCAGTCGGGCCAGCTCCGCGCCTTCGCGCTCGCGGCCGTTCTTCAGTTCCTTCAGGCCTTTGTTGAACAGGGCCAGGGCTTCATTGTTGAGGGCCTGCGGGTCGCTGGCGTCGGCCACCAGCACGCCGGGCCAGGCCAGCACTTCCAGCGGGTTCAGCGCGGCCGGCTGCTTGATCAGGCCGGCGACGGTCTCGGCGGCGGCGATCAGTTGCGTGGCGCGTTCGCGGTCGACCTGCAGCGGCTTGCCGGTGGTTTCCTCGGTGAAGCGCAGGGTGCATTCCAGCTTGCCCCGGGACAGGCCCTGGCGCAGGGCTTCGCGCACCGCGCCCTCGAGGTCGCGGAACGCTTCCGGCAGGCGCAGGTGCGGTTCCAGGTAACGGCTGTTGACCGAGCGCAGTTCCCAGCTCAGGGTGCCCTGGGTTCCGGCGCTTTCGACTCGGGCGAAGGCGGTCATGCTGTGGACCATGGAGGTACCTCGCTGTTCGGGCCTGCCGGCGTTGCCGGGGCTGACCTGATGAATAAATTAAAGCCGACTGGCAGCAAAGGCGCAGGATTGTAGCGCAGTGCGGCGAATGCCCCAATGCCGGTCGATGACCTGCCGATCGCCGCGAAACCGTGGGAGCCGGTGGCTGCAGAATTTTAAGAAGTGCCCAGCGCGGGCCATGCCCTCTATAATGCCGGGTAGATTTCCGTCCCTGTACAGGTATTCCCAGATGAAACGTCCAAGTGGTCGCGCCGCCGATCAGCTCCGCTCGATCCGCATCACCCGCAACTACACCAAACACGCCGAGGGATCTGTACTGGTCGAGTTCGGTGATACCAAAGTGATTTGTACGGTCAGTGTCGAGAATGGGGTGCCGCGCTTCCTCAAGGGCCAGGGCCAGGGTTGGCTGACCGCCGAGTACGGTATGCTGCCGCGGGCCACCGGCGAGCGTAACCAGCGTGAGGCGAGCCGTGGCAAGCAGGGCGGCCGGACCCTGGAGATCCAGCGCCTGATCGGCCGTTCGCTGCGTGCTTCGCTGGATATGTCCAAGCTCGGCGACGTGACCCTGTATGTCGACTGCGATGTGATCCAGGCCGACGGCGGCACCCGCACTGCGTCCATCACCGGTTCCATGGTGGCGCTGGCCGATGCCCTGGCCGTGATCAAGAAACGTGGCGGCCTGAAGGGTGGCAGCCCGCTCAAGCAGATGATCGCTGCCGTTTCGGTGGGCATGTACCAGGGTGAGCCGGTACTCGACCTGGACTACCTGGAAGATTCCGCCGCCGAGACCGACCTCAACGTGGTGATGACCAGCACCGGTGGCTTTATCGAGGTCCAGGGCACCGCCGAAGGCGCGCCGTTCCAGCCGGAAGAGCTGAATGCGATGCTGGCACTGGCACAAAAAGGCATGAACGAGATCTTCGAATTGCAGAACGCCGCACTGGCTGACTGATGATCCGGACTTTTCCCCGCGTAAAAGGAGTGCGCCATGAGTGAGCAGATGCCTGTGCCGGCACCGGATGCAAACGTCCGTCAGTGGGCGATGTTCTGTCACTTGTCGGCGTTTCTCGGCTATTGGTTTCCCTTCGGCAGCCTGATCGGGCCGTTGATCCTCTGGCAGATGAAGCGTGAGCAGGATCCGTTCATCGATGCCCAGGGCAAGGAAGCGCTGAATTTCCAGATCACCGTGGCGGTGGCCGCGATGGTCTGTTTTGCGCTGATGTTCGTGGTGATCGGTTTCCTGCTGTTCGGCCTGCTGGCCATCGGTGCGGTGGTGTTGACCATCATTGCCGGCATCAAGGCCAACCAGGGCATCGCCTATCGCTATCCCTTCACCTGGCGTCCGATCAAATAGCTTCGGGCCGGTGCCGGATTGATGCGCAGACGGCGGTACAAGCTCCCCTGTCCAGCACCGACGCACAAAAAAGCCGACGCGAGGTCGGCTTTTTTGTGGCTGTCGATCAGCGCAGCAACTGCTCGACCCGTGCCCGATCCACCGCGAAATCCTGCTGTGACTGGACCCGTGCCGCCCGATACTTGTCGATATCGGCCTTCATCCGCACCTGCTCGTCGCGCAAGCCGGCGAGCTGGGCCAGTAGTTGTGGCGAAACCTCCTTGCCGGCGCGCTCCTGCTCCGCCGCCTGGCCTTGCAGGGCAGCCTGCTGGGCCAGCAACGCCTGGAGATTGGTCTGCACGCTGGCAATCAACCCATCCAGCTCGGCCAGTTTGCGTCCCTGGGCCTTGTCGACCTCATCGACGCTGGAATAGCGCTGCAGCAATTGCGCATTGGCATCGGCCTGGGCTTTCTCGGCCTGCTTCTGCTGGATCTGTTCGGCGGTGAGCGCCGGGGCCACGGTCTGGATCACCCGGCCGCGCTGGTTGAGCACCTGGTAGCCCTTGCCGATGTACTCCGGCGGCACACCCTGGCGATCCAGGACCGTCACGCCTTTGTTATCGACATAACGGTACAGCAGCACTTCGTCCGCCTGCACGGCGAACGAAGCCCCGATGGCCAGGGCCAGCCACAGGTATCCGCGCCTCAAGAAGGGTCAGATCCCGTACTGTGCGCGATAAGCCTCGACCGCCGGCAGATGCTGCTTGAGCTGCTCGTCGCCGGCGAGGAATTCGAGGACCTGGTTCAGCGACACGATGCTGACCACCGGAATGCCGAAGTCACGTTCGACTTCCTGGATCGCCGACAACTCACCGTTGCCGCGTTCCTGGCGATTCAGCGCGATCAACACGCCCGCGGCCTTGGCGCCGTCCTGGGATTCGATGATCTGCATCACTTCGCGAATTGCCGTACCGGCGGTGATCACGTCGTCGATGATCAGCACGTTGCCGGTCAATGGCGCGCCGACCAGGCTGCCGCCTTCGCCGTGGGCCTTGGCCTCCTTGCGGTTGAAGCACCATGGCAGATCGAGCTGGTGATGCTCGGCCAACGCCACGGCAGTCGCGGCCGCCAGGGGAATACCCTTGTAGGCCGGGCCGAACAGAACGTCGAAGGGAATACCGCTCTCGACGATCGCCGCGGCATAGAAACGCCCCAGCTGGGCCAGGGCGGAACCTGAGTTGAACAGGCCGGCATTGAAGAAGTAAGGACTGGTGCGTCCGGACTTCAGGGTGAACTCACCGAAGCGCAAAACCCCGCGATCGATGGCAAAACGAATGAAATCGCGCTGATACGCCTGCATGAAAAAAGCCCCAAATACCACGGATTTAGCTAATTAGGTAGACCTCGGGTATCATACACGCACGTGATTTTTGGGGCCATTTATGCGGATCATCAGTGTGAACGTCAATGGTATTCAGGCTGCAGTCGAGCGTGGTTTGCTCAGTTGGCTGCAAGCCCAGAATGCCGACGTCATCTGCCTGCAGGACACCCGCGCCTCCGCCTTTGAACTGGACGACCCAGCCTTCCAACTGGATGGCTACTTCCTTTATGCCTGCGATGCCGAAGTCCCTGCCCAAGGTGGCGTGGCTCTGTATTCGCGGTTGCAACCGAAGGCTGTCATCAGCGGTCTCGGTTTCGAGACGGCAGACCGCTACGGGCGCTACCTGCAAGCCGATTTCGACAAGGTCAGCATCGCGACCTTGCTGCTTCCATCAGGGCAGAACGGCGATGAAGACTTGAACCAGAAGTTCAAGCTTATGGACGACTTCGCCCGCTACCTGGATAAGCAGCGGCGCAAACGTCGCGAGTACATCTATTGCGGCTCGCTCTACGTGGCGCAGCAGAAGCTCGACATCAAGAACTGGCGCGACAGCCAGCAATCCCCGGGCTTCCTGGCGCCTGAGCGCGCCTGGATGGACGAGATTGTCGGCAACATGGGCTATGTCGATGCCCTGCGCGAAGTCAGCCGCGAAGGCGACCAGTACAGCTGGTGGCCGGATAACGAGCAGGCCGAGATGCTCAACCTCGGCTGGCGCTTCGATTATCAGATCCTGACGCCGGGGCTGCGCCGCTTCGTACGCAGCGCGCGCCTGCCGCGCCAGCCGCGCTTCTCGCAGCACGCACCGCTGATCGTCGACTACGACTGGACGCTGACCATCTGAGTCGTTGTCCAGACGGCAGAAAAAAGCCCCGCCCGGTTTCCCGGAGCGGGGCTTTTTTCATCGCCGGCGCTTAGTGGCGCTTGCGATTGCTGATCAGGGTGCCCATGCCGGTGTCGGTGAAGATCTCCAGCAGGACCGCATTCGGTACCCGGCCGTCGATGATCAGCGAGCTGCCCACGCCGCCCTGTACCGCTTCCAGCGCACACTGGATCTTTGGCAGCATGCCGCCGTAGATGGTGCCGTCGGCGATCAGGCCGTTAACCTGGTCGGTGCTCAGGCCGGTCAGGACCTTGCCTTCCTTGTCCATCAGGCCGGCGATATTGGTCAGCAGCATGAGCTTCTCGGCTTTCAGTGCCTCGGCGATCTTGCCGGCGACCAGGTCGGCGTTGATGTTGTAGGACTCACCATTGGCGCCCACGCCGATCGGCGCGATCACCGGGATGAAGTCGCCCTTGACCAGCAGGTTCAGCAGATCGGTATTGATCCCGACCACTTCGCCCACCTGGCCGTAGTCGATGATTTCCGGCGCGGTCATTTCCGGGGTCTGGCGGGTCACGGTGAGCTTTTTCGCACGGATCAGCTCAGCGTCCTTGCCGGTCAGGCCGATGGCGCTGCCGCCATGACGGTTGATCAGGTTGACGATGCTCTTGTTCACCTGGCCGCCGAGGACCATTTCCACCACGTCCATGGTCTGCGCGTCGGTGACGCGCATGCCGTCGACGAAATGGCTCTCGATGGACAGGCGCTTGAGCAGGTCGCCGATCTGCGGGCCACCGCCATGCACGACCACCGGGTTGATGCCCACGGCCTTCATCAACACGATATCGCGGGCAAAGCCGGTCTTCAGCTCTTCGCTTTCCATAGCATTGCCGCCGTACTTGATCACCAGCGTCTTGCCGACGTAGCGGCGGATGTAAGGCAACGCTTCGGAAAGAACCTTGGCGGTATTGGCAGCGGCATCGCGTTCGAGGGTCATTCAGGGCTCCGGTGGAACAAGTGGTCAGACGGTGTTTTTACACCGCCTGTATGTCAGAACGGTAGTTGGAGATCGGGTGCAACACGTTTCAGTTGCGCGTGGAACACATCCTTGATGCGCTGCAGCTCGGCCTCGGTATCGGCCTCGAAGCGCAGTACCAGCACCGGCGTGGTGTTGGAGGCGCGAACCAGGCCCCAGCCTTTGGGGTAGTCGACCCGTACACCGTCGATGGTGGTCAGGTTGGCGTCGCCCCATTGTGCGTCGTGCAAGGCTTCAATGATGCTGAATTTGCTCTCGTCGGTCACATTGATATTGATTTCCGGCGTGGAAATATCGTTCGGGAAGGTGGCGAACAGCTCCTCGGCGGTGGCTTTCTCCTGGCTGAGGATCTCCAGCAGGCGCGCGGCGCTGTAGATGCCGTCGTCGAAACCGAACCAGCGCTCCTTGAAGAAGATATGGCCGCTCATCTCGCCGGCCAGCAGGGCGCCGCTCTGCTTCATTTTTTTCTTGATCAGCGAGTGACCGGTCTTCCACATCACCGGGCGGCCGCCATATTCCTGGATCAGGGGAGTCAGGCGCCGGGTGCATTTGACGTCGAAGATGATATCCGCGCCCGGATTGCGCGACACCACGTCCTTGGCGAACAGCATCAGCAGGCGGTCCGGGAACACGATGTTACCGGTGTTGGTCACCACGCCGACGCGGTCGCCGTCACCGTCGAAGGCCAGGCCCAGGTCGGCATTGGTTTCCTTGACCTTGGCGATCAGGTCCTCGAGGTTTTCCGGCTTGCCCGGGTCCGGGTGGTGGTTCGGGAAGTTGCCGTCGACGTCGCAGAACAGCGGAATCACTTCGCAGCCCAGGGCTTCGATCAGTTGTGGGGCGATCACGCCTGCGGCACCGTTGCCGCAGTCGACCACTACCTTGAGTTTCTTCGCCAGGACGATGTCTTCGCGGATCTGCCGGAAGTAGCGGTCGAGGATCTCGACCTTCTCGATGCTGCCCTTGCCGCTGCTCAGGTCGTTGGTCTTCAGGCGCGTGTGCAGGGCCTGGATCTGTTCGTTGGCGAGGGTGTCGCCGGCGATGACGATCTTGAAGCCGTTGTAGTTCGACGGGTTGTGGCTGCCGGTGAGCATGACCCCGGACTTGCCGGCCAGCACGTTGGCGGCGTAGTACAGCGCCGGTGTCGGCACCAGGCCGACATCGCTGACATGGCAGCCGCTGTCATGCAGGCCCTGGATCAGTTGCTGGACCAGCTCCGGGCCGGACAGGCGCCCGTCGCGGCCAACCGATACATTCGGTTCGACCTGGGCCAGGCTCTGCGAGCCGATGGCGCGACCGATCCAGTAGGCGGTTTCGGCGGTCAGGGTTTCCGGAATCGTGCCGCGGATGTCATAGGCGCGGAAGATGCTGTCGGGGAACGTCGGGACAGTGCGTGTGATGCTGTTCATGGCGAGAGGGTGCTCCGTTCTCAGGAAATCCTGGTTTTCGTCGAGAATGTCGACATCGAGGATATCGGTATCTTGGAACAGCGGATCGATCCATTCGGCACCCGGGGTGACGGTCTGGATCGGCGCTGGGGCACTGCTGGTCGTCGGGCCTGGATCGATGCCGGGTTGATTCGCGGCGGCGGCAGGCTGGCCATTGCGCAGAGAGAAGCGCGCCAGATCCTGCGCCAGTCCGTTGAGGGCCGGCAGGCTCAAACTGAAGGCTTTGACGGCTTTTCCGCCGGAGAGTTCGTGAAACAGCTGTTCCAGCTGTCGGGCATCGCCGTCGAGACGGTTTTGCAGGCGTTTGTGGGTCAGGTAGATCGCCAGCACCGCGCTGCCGAGCACCACCAGCAGCGCCAGGAGCATGAGTCCATAGGCGCTGAGCGGGTAGCCGAACTGGAACGCCGGGCCGGGGCTGAACTTCAGTACCCAGTTGGCGTTGTTGGTGCCGAGGGTATAGCTATCCCCCGAGGCGCCATTGCCCCGCTGGTCGAGTACCTGTTCCGGGCTGCCGAGAATGCTTTGGGTGAGCTGCAGCGAACCGTTGTCCGGGTGCCAGGTGCCGAGGGGCTTGAGCAGGCGTTGCAGGTCGAATACCAGCAGCAGGGTCCCACGGGCATCGGTTGCGTCGCCCAGGGTCGCTACGCTGTACACCAGCCAGCGCTGGCCGACCTTGTAGGCCTCCGGCGGTGGCCGGGTGCCGCGTTCGGCGCGGCGGATCAGGTCCAGGGCCGAGAAATTCAGCGGCGCCGCACGGTCGGCGACCGGCTGGGCGGCGTCCCGCAGGTTGAGCTGCACGTCCACCAGGCCATCCATATGGCGCAGGCTGTCTTCCGTCGCTTTCACGCTATCGGCGTTCTGGCTTTGCAGGGCTTTCAGCAGGGCGGGGTTGAGCGCGGCGGCGTCGGTCTGGGCGATCAGGTCGGTGGTGGCCTGTCCCAGGCCCGAGGCCATCACGGAACCGGCCGTTTGCGCCAGTTGCAGGCGAAAGTACTGGTGCGAGGGGCCCAGCACGCCGAACCAGAGCAGTGCGGCTGCCAGCAGCAGGCCGCCGAGGGCGATCTTCAGGCCCGGAAGCAGTGGATTGGCGGCCTCATTCGAAGACGAATGGTCAGGATGTTCGGGACCGTTGGCGGTCTTTGCACTGCGCTTGATGCCTTTCAAATACCGTCTCCGCGAAACTCATCCTGAAGTGCAGCGCGAATTGTTCAGGCCGGGTGTGGAGCCCGGCCTTGATCAGCGTAGGTCAATGGCTGCCCGAATGCCCGAAACCGCCGGCACCGCGCTGGCTTTCGTCGAACTCCTGGACCAGTTCGAAATGCGCCTGGACCACCGGCACCAGCACCAGTTGGGCGATGCGCTCGCCGACGGCGATATTGAAGGCGGTCTGGCCGCGGTTCCAGCACGACACCATCAGCTCGCCCTGGTAGTCCGAGTCGATCAGGCCGACCAGGTTGCCCAGCACGATACCGTGCTTGTGGCCCAGGCCGGAGCGCGGCAGGATCAGCGCGGCCAGGCCCGGATCGCCGATATAGACCGACAGGCCGGTAGGAATCAGCAAGGTCTGGCCCGGTTCCAGTACGGTGTCCTGCTGGAGCATGGCGCGCAGGTCGAGGCCGGCCGAGCCGGGTGTGGCGTACTGCGGCAGCGGGAATTCGTTGCCGATGCGTGGGTCGAGGATCTTGGCTTGCAAAGCGTGCATGTGGATTAAACCTGGTTCAGTCGTGTGGCGATAAAAGAGATCAGCTGGCGGGCAATCTTGCCTTTGCTGGTCTGGGCGAAAAGTGTCGCGTGCAGGTCCCGGTCGATCACGCTGCAGGCGTTTTCCTCGCTGTTGAAGCCGATGCTGGGGTTGGCCACGTCATTGGCGACGATCAGGTCGAGGTTCTTGTCCTTCAGCTTGCGCGCGGCGTAGTCGAGCAGATGCTCGGTCTCGGCGGCAAAACCGACGCTGAACGGACGATCGGGACGGGAGGCGATGGTGGCCAAGATGTCCGGGTTGCGCACCATCTGCAGCAGCAGGCCGTCGCCGTTCGTAGGGTCTTTCTTGAGTTTTTGCGGGGCAACAACTTCGGGGCGGTAGTCCGCCACCGCGGCCGAGGCAATGAACAGATCGCAGGGGATCGCGGCTTCGCAGGCGGCGAGCATGTCGCGGGCGCTGACGACATCGATACGGCTGACCCGGTCAGGAGTCGGCAGGTGCACCGGGCCGGTGATCAGGGTCACCCGGGCGCCGGCCTCGACCGCGGCCTCGGCCAGGGCAAAGCCCATTTTCCCGGAGCTGTGGTTGGTGATGTAGCGCACCGGGTCGATGTTTTCCTGGGTCGGGCCGGCGGTGATCAGGACATGCCTGCCGGTCAGTGCCAGGTGCTGGAAGCAGTCGGCGGCGCACTGGGCCAGGTCGGTGGCTTCGAGCATGCGCCCCAGGCCGACGTCGCCACAGGCCTGGCTGCCGGAGGCCGGGCCGAAGACTTTCAGGCCGCGGCTCTGCAACAACTGGGTGTTGGCCTGGGTCGCGGGATCGCGCCACATGGCCTGGTTCATCGCCGGGGCGATGGCCACGGTGGCGTCGGTGGCGAGCACCAGGGTGGTCAGCAGGTCGTCGGCGATGCCCTGGGCCAGGCGTGCGATCAGGTCGGCGGTGGCGGGCGCGATCAGCACCAGGTCGGCCCACTTGGCCAGTTCGATATGGCCCATCGCGGCTTCGGCCGCCGGGTCGAGCAGGTCCAGGTGCACCGGGTGCCCGGACAGCGCCTGCATGGTCAGCGGAGTGATGAACTCGCTGCCGCCGCGGGTCATGACCACGCGCACTTCGGCGCCCTGGTCGAGAAGTCGGCGAACCAGCTCGGCGCTCTTGTAGGCAGCAATGCCGCCGCCGACGCCGAGAACGATGCGTTTCCGATACAGCCGCTGCATAGGCCTGCCTTTTAGTCCGGTGATTGCTACCCCCGACGACGCCTCCCCAGGCCGGATCGGGGGTAAAAAAGATGGGCTACGATAACACAGCGCCCGCCATGGAACAGCGGGGCCCAAAGGACAGGGAGGTGGGATGAGTATTCGCAATTGGCCGGCTGCGGAGCGGCCACGGGAGAAGCTGCTGGAGCTGGGGTCGGCAAGCCTGTCCGATGCCGAGCTGCTGGCGATCTTCCTGCGCACCGGGGTTTCCGGCAGAAGTGCCGTGGATCTGGCGCGACATCTGTTAGGACGGTTCGGTAGTTTGCGTAGCCTGCTGGAGGCCGACCAGCGGGAATTCAGCCGTGAGCTGGGTTTGGGGCCGGCCAAGTTCGCCCAGTTGCAGGCGGTGCTGGAAATGGCCCGCCGTCACCTGGCCGAGCGCCTGCGGCGTGATTCGGCCCTGGAAAGCCCGCGGGCCGTACGCGACTACCTCAAGGCGATGTTGCGCCATGAGCCCCATGAGGTGTTCGGCTGCCTGTTTCTGGATGCCAAGCACCGGGTGCTGGCCTTCGAGGCTTTGTTCCAGGGCTCCATCGACAACACCAGCGTCTATCCCCGCCAGGTGGTGAAAAGGGCGCTGGCGCACAATGCGGCGGCGTTGATCCTGTGCCACAACCATCCTTCGGGGGTTGCCGAGCCCAGCCAGGCCGACCGGCTGCTGACCCGGCGGCTGAAGGATGCACTGGAATTCGTGGATGTGCGGGTGCTCGATCATTTCATTGTCGGCGAGGGCGAGCCGTTTTCAATGATGGAGCATGGCCTGATGTAGGTGGGAGGCGGGCAGATACCGCGATCCCTTGCAGGAGCCGGCTTGCCGGCGATGGCGTCCGGATGGGCGCCGCAAGGCTCGAAGGCCTCGTCGCCGGCAAGCCGGCTCCTGCAGGGGGCGTGTCAATCTCAGGGTTTCAGGGCGACCCGGGAGAAGTCCTGGCGTCCGAACGGGCTCACCTGGTAGCCCTGGACATCCTTGCGTGTCAGGGCGAAGGCGGTTGGGTGGGCCAGTGGCAGCCAGAGCGCCTGCTGTTGGATCTGGGCCTGGGCCTGCTGGTAGAGCTTGCTGCGCACGCCCTGTTCGCTGGTGGTTTTCCCGGCGCTGATCAGCTTGTCCAGGCCGGCATCGCAATAACGCGCGAAGTTGGTGCCGGATTTCACAGCGGCGCAGGAGAATTGCGGGGTCAGGAAGTTGTCCGGGTCGCCATTGTCGCCGGCCCAGCCCATGAACAGCAGGTCATGCTCGCCGGCCTTGGCGCGGCGGATCAGTTCGCCCCATTCGATCACGCGGATTTCCGCCTGGATCCCCACTTCCGCCAGGTCGGCCTGCAGCAGTTGCGCGCCAAGGCTCGGGTTGGGGTTGAGCAGGCTGCCCGACGGGCGGGTCCAGATAGTGGTCTGGAAGCCGTCCTTGAGGCCGGCCTTGGCCAGCAGCGCCTTGGCCTTCGCCGGATCGTGGGCGTAGCCGGGCAGGTCCCTGGCGTAGCTCCAGGTATTGGGCGGGTAAGGGCCGTTGGCGGCTTCGGCGGTATCCTCGAAGACGGCCTTGAGGTAGCTGGTCTTGTCGAAGGCCAGGTTGATCGCCTGGCGGACTTCCGGCTTGTCCAGCGGCGGATGCTGGCTGTTGATGGCGAGGAAGGCGGTCATGAAGGCGGCGGTCTTCTCCACCTTGAGCGCCGGATCCTTGCTCGCCGCACCGACATCCAGGGGCTTGGGCGAAAGGGCGATCTGGCATTCGTTACGCCGCAGCTTCTGCAGCCGCACGTTGGCGTCCGGGGTGATCGCGAAGATCAGGTTGTCGACCGCCGGCTTGCCGGCGAAGTAGTCCGGATTGGCGGTATAACGGATCGATGCGTCCTTCTGGAACCGCCCGAAAACGAACGGGCCGGTGCCGATCGGCTGGCTGTTGAGCTTCTCCGGGGTATTGGCGGCCATCAGCTTGTCGGCGTATTCCGACGAATAGATGGAGGCAAAGCCCATGCTCAGCGCCGCCAGGAAGGTCGAGTCCGGGTGGTCCAGGGTAAAGCGCACGGTCAGCGGATCGGTGGCCTCGATGCGCTTGATCAGTGCCGGCAGTTGCAGCGACTGGGCATGGGGGAAGCCGCTCTGGGCGATCTTGTGCCAGGGGTTGGCCGGGTCCAGCATGCGTTCGAAACTGAAGCGGACGTCGGCCGCGGTCAGGTCGCGGGTCGGCTTGAAGTAATCGGTGCGATGGAATTTCACCCCGGGGTGCAGCTTGAAGTCGTAGGTCAGGCCGTCATCGGAGACGCTCCAGCTGTCGGCCAGGCTCGGCACCAGCTTGCCGCTGGCGGCGTCGAAGTCCACCAGGCGGTTCATCAGCACATCCGCCGAGGCGTTGGTGGTGGTCAACGAGTTGTATTGCACGACGTCGAAGCCCTCCGGGCTGGCTTCGGTGCAGACGCTCAGCGAGGTCGCGGCCGAGGCCAGCGGGCTGAGAAAAGGGACGAGCAATAGCGGTAGGGCAGCGAAGCGCATATTCAGTTTCCTTTGCAGGTCGTTGTCCCATCTGCGAGTGCAGTCTGGAAAAACCTCTACCCTAGTGCGCCGGGCGACAATTGACTATCCCATTTTTACTCGGCTTGCCCGGGGCACTGTACAATCGCGCGGTCTTCCCCATACAGGGTTCCGGGCTTTTCCTCGCAGGGCCTGGCTTTGTGCGACGAGCGGCATTTGTTGCCCAAGCCCCCGGCATTGGCGTCCCGTACCCTGGTTCTCGGGCGCTCGACACGGTTTTAATCGCACTTGATGTTGTTGCAACGTAGTCTTTCTGGTATAAAGCAGCGCTCTTTTCTAGGGGCCCGGTTCCTTCGCTTGTAGGTGTAGCCGGTAAGACCCTTAAAGAAACGCGGCGCCTGGCGCCAAATGACTGAGAGATTAAGCGGCCAACCCATGCCGGGTTGGGCATGTGGTTTAGAGGGCTGAGGCATGTCTAGAGTCTGTCAAGTTACCGGTAAGGGTCCGGTGACTGGGAATAACATTTCCCACGCAAACAACAAAACCCGTCGTCGTTTCCTGCCGAACCTGCAGCATCACCGCTTCTGGGTTGAGTCGGAGAAGCGTTTCGTGCGTCTGCGCGTTTCCGCCAAGGGCATGCGTATCATCGACAAGCGTGGCATTGATGTCGTGCTGGCCGAACTCCGTCGCGATGGCAAGGTATAAGGGAGCTAAATCATGCGTGAATTGATTCGTTTGATCTCGAGCGCCGGTACTGGTCATTTCTACACGACTGACAAGAACAAGCGCACTACTCCGGACAAAATCGAGATCAAGAAATATGATCCGGTTGTTCGCAAGCACGTGATCTACAAGGAAGGCAAAATCAAGTAATTGATTTTGTTTTTCGAGAAAAACCCCGACTGGTTCGGGGTTTTTTTTTCGCCTGTTTTTCGGCTGTTTCCTTCATTTCGCATGGCCTTTTCCTGCGTCTCTCCCGTTGTGCCTTTCCTAGACTGCCTGAACAGCGGGACAACACAGTCATGGAGGGCGTGGATGATCATTGCGAGGATGTTTGCATTGCTGTTGCTGGTGTTCCTGGCGGCGGCCAGTGTCGCGGTTTCGGCGGCGCCGTCGGCCGATGGCGAAACCGGCACCGACGCCTATGTGCGCCGGATGATCGAGGCGACGCAGGTCGCCTGGCCCGCGCTGGCCGGGTTCAACCAGGCCACCCGGGTGTTTGCCGATATCCAGCTGGTGACCAGCAATGGCCGGCGCGCCTGGGTGATGAATGCCCAGGGCGGGCGCGAAGTGGAGATGGCGCAGGTCACCGCACTGGGCCTGTCCCACGAGTACCAGCGCTATCGGAAGATCCGCTGGCAGGGCCGCCCGGCCGTCTTTGTCGGCCTGGGAGAAGCCTTGCCCGAGGATGAGCGGCAGCGCCTGAAGGATCCGCGGGCAGTTCCCGATGTGTTCAGCCTGGCAACCCACGAGGCCTTTCATTTTTACGCCGAGGACGACTGGGTGGTTGGCCCGGGGGCGGAGCGCAGCGTCCTGTATCCCGCGTCCGCCGCGCCGAGGCTGTATCGCAACCTGATCATCCGTCACCTGCTGGCGGCGGCCCAGGGACAGCCTGACGGGTTGGCACGGGCCAGCCATTGGCATCGCCGCTGGTTGAGCGAGCATGCCGACGAGGCCAGGCGTGTCGGCAACACCGACCGCTCCGAAGGCAGTGCGCGTCATGTGGAGTCGGTTGCCCGATTGCTGGCGCAGGGCGTACGGCCGGACTCTGCCGAATGGTCGACACTGATGCTCGAAGCGCTGGTCCGGCAGGGGCGGGAAGACTATCTGACCGCCGACCACGAGAGTTATGTGCTGGGCGATCTGGCCGGGTATCTGCTTGAGCGCCAGGGGGTGGACTGGCTGCCGCGTGTCGCCCGGGGCGAGACGCCGGTGGCGATCCTGCTGGGATCGCTGCCACCGCTCGCCACGCCTGCTGACGAGGTGCTGAGCCAGCGCATCGACGCTGCCGTCGCCAAGGCCAATCGCCAGGCGGCGCAGGCCTTCGAGCCGTTCCTGCAGCGTTTCAACGATCCCTCCGGCGCACGCCTGATGGTGTCGAACCGAGCCATGCAGGGCAGTTTCGAGATCGTCCAGTCCTACCTTCTGGCCGCGCAGCCCGAGAAAATCGAAGTGGGGGTGCGGGCGGGCTTCGCCTTCCGTGACGGTCGCATCGAACTCAGGGCGGCCACCGTCGCGAGTCGGCTGCAGGAAGCCTGTGGGCGCGAGGATTTCTACTGGATCCTGGCCCTGACGGCGGACGAACTGGAGAAGGGCGACGACGGTCGCCTGCGCGTCGAGCGCGACGACCTCAAGCTCGACCTGCCCTATCCGGTGCGGGCCGTCGACGACCCGCGCATCTGGTGCATCGAGGCCTGATCAGGCTTTCTGTTCGAAGACCACGTAGATCTTGCGGCAGTGCTCCAGCACTTCCCAGGTGCCCTTGAAGCCTGCTGGAATGACGAAGCGGTCGCCGGCGCGCAAGGTCTTGGCGTTGCCATCGGCATCGCGCAACACCGAAACGCCCTGCACGATTTCGCAGTATTCGTGCTCGGTGTAGTTCACCGTCCATTGGCCGACCGCGCCTTCCCAGACACCGGCATTCATCTGGCCGCACGGGCTGGCGTAGTGATTGAAGATCGTCTGTTCCGGATCGCCCTTGAGCACCTTTTCCGGTACCGGGCGAAAGCGTTCGGGCGTGGTGCTGGCTTCGCTGAAGTCGACGATGTCCTGGATGCTCATGCTGCTTTTCCTCGGCAGTGGTAAGGCGGGTGATCGGCAGTCACGAGTCTATGTTTATTAAAACGAACATGGCAACGGCGTTTACCGACCTTGTGTCAAATATATTGAAACTTCGGGTGCCGCTGGTTTAGGGTGGTGGGTGCCGTGGGCCGAAAACAGGGCTCGTCGGGCAGAATTCTGGACGGTGCTGGCGCAAGAGCGCGTGGCGCTTGTATTTCAATAAGAGGAGGACACTCGCATGACCACCCTGACTCGTGCTGACTGGGAACAACGCGCCCGTGAGCTGAAGATTGAAGGCCGCGCCTACATCAATGGCGAATACACCGCCGCGGTTTCCAACGACACGTTCGAGTGCATCAGCCCGGTCGACGGCCGCCTGCTGACGCATGTTGCCAGCTGCGATGCCGCCGATGCCCAGCGCGCCGTGGAAAATGCCCGTGCCACTTTCAATTCCGGCGTCTGGTCGCGCCTGGCGCCGGCCAAGCGCAAGGCGGCGATGATCCGTTTCGCCGCGCTGCTGAAGACCAATGCCGAAGAGCTGGCCCTGCTTGAAACCCTAGACATGGGCAAGCCGATCACCGACTCGCTGTTCATTGACGTGCCGGGCGCGGCCCAGGCACTGAGCTGGAGCGGCGAAGCCATCGACAAGATCTACGATGAAGTCGCCGCGACGCCCCATGACCAGTTGGGCCTGGTGACCCGCGAGCCGGTCGGCGTGGTCGGCGCCATCGTGCCGTGGAACTTCCCGCTGATGATGGCCTGCTGGAAACTCGGCCCGGCGCTGTCCACCGGTAACTCGGTGATTCTCAAGCCATCGGAAAAATCCCCGCTGACCGCCATCCGCATCGCGGCCCTGGCCGTCGAGGCCGGCATCCCGGCGGGTGTGCTCAACGTGCTGCCCGGTTACGGCCACACCGTCGGCAAGGCCCTGGCCCTGCATATGGATGTCGATACCCTGGTGTTCACCGGTTCGACCAAGATCGCCAAGCAACTGATGGTCTACTCCGGCGAGTCGAACATGAAGCGCGTCTGGCTGGAAGCCGGCGGCAAGAGCCCGAACATCGTCTTTGCCGACGCCCCGGACCTGCAGGCCGCCGCCGAAGCCGCGGCCAGCGCCATCGCGTTCAACCAGGGCGAAGTCTGCACCGCTGGTTCGCGCCTGCTGGTGGAGCGTTCGATCAAGGACACCTTCCTGCCGCTGGTGATCGAGGCGCTGAAGGCCTGGAAGCCGGGCAACCCGCTGGATCCGGCAACCAATGTCGGGGCCCTGGTGGACACCCAGCAGATGAACACCGTGCTGTCCTACATCGATTCCGGCCATGCCGATGGCGCCAAGCTGGTGGCCGGCGGCAAGCGAACCCTCCAGGAGACTGGCGGGACCTATGTCGAGCCGACGATTTTCGATGGCGTGAGCAACGCGATGAAAATCGCCCAGGAAGAAATCTTCGGCCCGGTGCTGTCGGTGATCGCTTTCGATAGCGTCGAAGAAGCCATCCAGATTGCCAACGACACGCCGTATGGCCTGGCCGCTGCCGTCTGGACCGCGAACATCTCCAAGGCACACCTGACCGCCAAGGCCCTGCGTGCCGGCAGCGTGTGGGTCAACCAGTACGACGGCGGTGACATGACCGCGCCGTTCGGTGGTTTCAAGCAGTCGGGTAACGGCCGCGACAAGTCGCTGCATGCGTTCGACAAGTACACCGAGCTGAAGGCGACCTGGATCAAGCTGTAATCTTCAGGTCGCAACAAAACCTGTAGGAGCCGGCTTGCTGGCGATGAGGTCCTGGGGCCTGCGCTGTCAGTCCGGACGCCATCGCCAGCAAGCCGGCTCCCACAAGGATCGCGTCTGACGATCGTTCCCACGCGGAGCATGGGAACGATCGACGGTATCCAAAAGACACAGCCGGACTTTCCGCAAGGAGGTCCGGCTGCGTTGTCTCCAGACAGAGTTATCCACAGGAGCGTGGAAATGCGTTGGGCGACTTATTTCGCCGTCCTGGCCGCTGTGCTGAGCGTCGGCCTGGCGCTGGGCGTGAGCATGCCGCTGGTGTCGCTGCGGCTGGAAGGCTGGGGTTATGGTTCGTTCGCCATCGGGGTCATGGCGGCGATGCCGGCCATTGGCGTGCTGGTCGGCGCGAGTGTGTCCAGCCGCCTGGCGGCCCACTTCGGTACGGCGCGGCTGATGGCCCTGTGTCTGTGGGCCGGGGCATTGTCCATCGGCCTGCTGGCGCTGTTGCCGAGTTATCCGGTCTGGCTGGTGCTGCGCCTGATGATCGGGGTGATCCTGACCATCGTCTTCATTCTCGGCGAAAGCTGGATCAACCAGTTGGTGGTCGAGCGCTGGCGCGGCCGGCTGGTGGCGCTCTATGGCAGCAGCTATGCCCTGAGCCAGCTGTCCGGGCCGTTGCTGCTGGCGGCGGTGGGCACGCAAGGCGACTACGGTTTCTGGGTCGGGGTGGGCCTGCTGGTGCTTTCGCCGTTCCTGTTGCTGGGCCGTAGCGGGGCTCCGACCTCGGAATCCAGCCGGGTGACCCTGATGGACCTGCTGGGGTTCTGCCGGAACCTGCCGGCGATTGCCTGGGCGATCTCGTTGTTTGCCGCCTTCGAGGCGATGATCCTGACACTGCTGCCGGTCTACTGCCTGCGCCAGGGCTTCACGGCGGATATCGCCCTGGCGATGGTCAGTACCGTGGTGGTGGGCGATGCGCTGCTGCAGTTACCGATCGGAGCCTTGGCCGACCGGATCTCGCGGCGGGCGATGTTCAGCGGCTGCGCGGTGGCGCTGATGCTGTCGAGCCTGGCGGTACCGCTGTTGCTCGACACCCTGCTGATCTGGCCGCTGTGGGTGCTGTTCGGGGCGAGCGCGGGCGGCTTGTTCACGCTGTCGTTGATCCTGATCGGCGAGCGTTATCGTGACGACGCGCTGGTCCGCGCCAACGCCCATGTGGCCCAGCTCTGGGGCATCGGTTGCCTGGTCGGGCCGCTGGCCGCAGGGGCGGGCAGCCAGTGGATCAGCGGGCATGCCTTGCCGCTGTTCATGGCCGCGGGGGCGCTGGGCCTGGTGATCCTGGTACTGCGCCAGGGGGCGTTTGGCCGGACGGAGCCCGTGTCCGCCTAAAGCATGCGCTCCAGCCCGACGCTGCTGGCGAGCCAGGCATTGAAGCGGCGCCACCAGCTCCCGGGTTCGCGATGCAGGACATGTATCCGGCCGTTGTCCTCGGTGACCCAGACCAGTTGCCCGGCTTCCAGCCGTGGCTCGTAGCTCAGGGCCGGAGCCATGCCCTGCAAGGCCAGGGTGCGCACGTGTTCAGCCAGCTCCGGGCTGTCGACCAGCACCCCGACCTCGGTGTTCCACAGCACCGAGCGCGGGTCGAAATTGAACGAGCCGACAAAGGATTTCTGCCGGTCGAAGATCATCGCCTTGCTGTGCAGGCTGGAATCCGAGCCCTTGGATGAGCCGCTATGGAACAGGTGCGGGCCACTGCCGCCACGGTCGCCGGGTTGGCGGCGCAGTTCGAAGAGTTTCACCCCGTGTGCCAGCAACGCCTTGCGGTAGGGCGCATACCCGCCGTGCACCGCCGGCACGTCGGTGGCTTCCAGCGAGTTGGTCAGCAGGCTGACGGCCACCCCGGCGTCCGCCCGTCCTGTCAGGTACACCAGCCCCGGTTGGCCGGGCACGAAGTACGCGGAAATCATCATCAGCTCGGTATGGACATTCTGCAGCTCGGGCGCCAGCTGGGTGGTCAGCAGCAGGCGCGGATCGGGCTCGTTCCTGGCCAGCACCTTGCTCGGCGCATCCCACAAGGCCTGGTTCCAGGCCCAGATCAACTCGCGGCGCCAGGTGTCGAGGCGGGGGCGGTAACGGTAATCGGCCAGGCGCTGGTACAGCGCGGGGTTCTGCTGGCGCCAGGCGTCGAGGGACTGTTCCAGGCGGGTGCGGGTGTCCGCCAGGTCGCGAGCGGTGGGTTGGCGCGAGAGGAACTCGCCGATGGGTTTGCTCAGGGCGCTGTTCCAGTACTGGTCGAAGCTGTGGCCGAGCTGTTCGGCCACCGGTCCCACGCCGAGCATGTCGATATCGGTGAAGTTCAGGTCCGGTTGCGCGCCGAAATACTCGTCGCCCAGATTGCGTCCGCCGACGATGGCCGCGCTGTTGTCGGCCAGCCACAGCTTGTTGTGCATGCGCCGGTGTTGCAGGGACAGGTTGAACAGCCGGCCCAGGGTGCGCGTGGCCACGGTGCTGCGCCCCAGGTCCAGCGGATTGAACAGGCGGATCTGGATGTTCGGGTGGGCGGCCAGGGTGGCGATGATGTCGTCGAGGCCGTCGCTGGTGGTGTCGTCCAGCAGGATTCGCACGCGCACGCCGCGGTCGGCGGCCTTGAGCAGTTCGTCCACCAGCATCCGTGTGCTCAGGCCGTCGTGGACGATGTAGTACTGCAGGTCGAGGCTGCTCTGGGCGTTGCGGATCAGTTCGGCCCGGGCCCGGAAGGCCTCGCCGCCATTGGGCAGCAGGCGAAAGCCCGAGCGCCCCTGGTAGGCCGCGGCCTGGGCCTGGAGCGCGCGGCCGAAGGCCGAGTCCGCTGCCGGCAAGGCCTGGCTGGGGATTCGGGGAACTTCCAGTGAGGCGCATCCGCTCAAGAGCAGGGCGATCAACAGCAAACAGGATTTCAAGCGCAGTCGCCCTGAGTCATGGCAGGTATTGGCATATGGACGCTGTCCGGCGGATAAAGGTCAATCGCTGCCGCACGGGTTTTCGGCCAGCAGCCGGGTCGCCGCCACGCCGACCTTGCGCACGGCTTCCTCGACCTGTGCCGTCGGCTTGGCAGCGTAGTTCATCCGCAGGCAATTGCGGTATTTGCCCGAGGCCGAAAAGATGCTGCCCACGGCGACCTGGACGCCCTGGTCCACCAGTTCGCGATTGAGCCGCTGGGTGTCGAAGCCATCCGGCAGCTCGACCCACAGCATGAAGCTGCCCTGGGGCCGGCTGGCCCGGGTCCCGGCGGGAAAGTAGCGGCTGACCCAGTCGAGCATCAAGTCGCGATTGCGCTGGTATTGCGTACGCATCCGCCGCAAATGCGGTTCGAAATGACCGTTGCGCAGGAAGTCGGCGATGGCCAGCTGCGGCTGCGGGGCAGTGGCGCCGGTGCTGATGTACTTCATGTGCAGCACGCGTTCCAGGTAGCGCCCGGGCGCCACCCAGCCGATGCGCAGGCCCGGGGCCAGGGTCTTGGAAAACGAACTGCAGAGCAGGACCCGGCCATCGTCGTCGAAGGACTTGATGGTGCGTGGACGCGGGTAGGTGTAGGACAGCTCGCCATACACATCGTCCTCGATGATTGCCACGTCGAAACGTTGTGCCAGCTGCAACAGCGCGCGTTTGCGCGACTCCGGCATGATATAGCCCAGCGGATTGTTGCAGTTGGGGGTCAACTGTATGGCCTTGATCGGCCACTGTTCGAGCGCCAGTTCGAGGGCGTCGAGGCTGATCCCGGTGATCGGGTCGGTGGGGATTTCCAGGGCCTTCATGCCCAGGCCCTTGAGGGTCTGCATGGCGCCATGGAAGCTCGGCGAGTCCACCGCGATGATGTCGCCATGGTCGCAGGTGGCGCGGATGCTGGCGGATAGTGCTTCATGGCAACCGGTGGTGACCACCAGGTCGTGGGGGCCGAGCTGGCAGCCGGAGTCGAGCATCAGCCGGGCGATCTGCTCGCGCAGGCCCAGGTTGCCGTAGATGTTGTCGTAGGCCAGCCCTGGCAGGTCCTGGCGCCGGCTGATCTGTGCCAGGCTGCGCAGCAGCGGTTTCATGGTCGGGCTGCCGACGTCCGGTATGCCCCGGCCCAACTGTACGGTGTCCTTGCGCGGTACCGCACGGATCAGTTCCAGCACCTGGTCCCACTGGGAGATCTCCACCGGCCGCTGGGCCGGGCGCCCCACCACCGGCAAGGCCGGCAATTCGCGGCTGGTCGGCACGAAATAGCCGGACTTTGGCTTGGGCAGGGCCAGGCCGTTGTCCTCCAGCATCCGGTAGGCCTGCTGCACCGTGCTCAGGCTGACCCCATGTTCCACGCTCAATGCCCGTACAGAAGGCAAACGGTCGCCTGGGCGATAGAAGCCTTGTTCTATGCGGGTTCCCAGCAGTTCGGCGAGGTTGATGTAGAGGGTCATGGCGGGTGCTCGCTCAGGAGGGAAACGGTTGACCAGTACAGATAGGTGGAAAATACAGGATTCAGTGACGATTTTGTCAATTCTGTATGGAAATAATACAGGAGGATTGAATCTGTAATGGTTTTCCCCGAATCGTCATGCTCTCTGCTCATGGCAACCGAGTAACAAAGGAGCAGCGGCAATGAACGGTTTGAGCGATGTGCGTCTGGTTTTGCGCAGTCAGGAACTGATGATCGAGCAGGAGCACGCGGGTGCGGTTTCCGTCCGCCAATGCGCGCCCGCGCTGGGTCGGATGGAGCTGCTCTGGCATCGCCTGCGTACCCGCAAGGTGCTGCTCGAACTCACGCCCGACGAGTTGCGGGATATCGGGCTGAGTCGGGAGCAGGCAAGGGCGGAAGGCCTGAAACCTTTCTGGCGGTCTTAACGCAATTCCTTGAGGCGATGCCAGAGCATGCCCAGGGCCAGCAGCGGAGAACGCAGGTACTTGCCGCCCGGGAAGGTGATATGCGGCACCCGGGCGAACAGGTCGAAGCCATCGCTCTGCTGGCCGCTGATGGCTTCGGCCAGCAGCTTGCCGGCCAGGTGGGTGGCGTTGAGCCCGTGTCCGGCATAGGCCTGGGCGTAATACACGTTGGGCTGCTCCTTCAGGCGACCGATCTGTGGCAGCCGGTTGGCGCCGATACCGATCATCCCGCCCCAGTGGTAATCGATCCTGGCCCCGGCCAGTTGCGGGAACACCTCAAGCATTTTCGGTCGCATATAGGCGGCGATATCTTGCGGATCACGCCCGGAGTAATGGCAGGCACCCCCGAACAGCAGGCGACGGTCGGCCGATAGCCGATAGTAATCCAGCGCGACCCGTTGATCGCAGACCGCCATGTTCTGCGGCAGCAACGAGCGGGCCTGGGCTTCGCTCAGGGGCTCGGTGGCGATGATATAGCTGCCGGCGGGCAACACCTTGCCGCCGAGTTCGCTGTTGAGCCCGTTGAGATAGGCGTTGCAGCCGAGGACCAGGGTCTTGGCGCGAACCGAACCCTGGGCGCAGTGCACCCGCACTTCGGGGCCGTAATCGATACGGGTCACCGCCGACTGCTCGAACAGCCGCACCCCCAGTTGCGTGGCGGCGGCCGCTTCGCCCAACGCCAGGTTCAATGGGTGCAGATGACCGGAGCCCATGTCCACCAGGCCGCCGACATAACGCTCGGAGCCGACCACGCTGTGCATTTCATGGGCTTGCAGCAGGCGGGTTGCATGGCGATAGCCCAGTTGCCGGAGTTCCTCGGCGTCCTCGGCGAAACCTTCGAGGTCGCGGGGCTTGTTGGCCAGGTCGCAGTAGCCCCAGGTCAGGTCGCAGTCGATCTGGAAGTGCTCGATGCGCCGGCGGACGATGTCCACGGCCTCCAGCCCCATCAGCTTCAACTGCCGTACGCCGTCCTGGCCGAGGATGTCGGTGAACTGCTCAAGCCCATGGCCGACGCCGCGGATCAGTTGCCCGCCGTTGCGTCCGCTGGCACCCCAGCCGATCTTGCGCGCCTCCAGCAGGACCACGCTCAGGCCGCGCTCGGCCAGTTCGATGGCGGTATTGAGCCCGGAGAAACCGCCACCGACCACACAGACATCGGCCTGCACCTCACCTTGCAGGAGCGGATATTCCGGCTGCGGGTGGCTGCTGGCGGCGTAGTAGGAGGCGGTGTGCCGGGCAGGGGCGTTCATGTGCATGATCCTGATTTTTGTGTTTGGAAAATTTTACGGAGGATAAGCCGGACCCTTACGGGCGGGCAACCGCGGGGCGGCTACCGCTGTCTGCTGTCGGGCTTTTCAGGCAGAATTCTTACCCATCCCTGTCTCCGGTAATCGCCTCGATGAGCTGCAACAGCCAGAAAATCCGCTTTCTCCGGCAGCAGATCCCGTCTTTCGAGTGCGTGCCGGGTTGTCACGACTGCTGTGGGCCGGTGACCACCTCATCGGAGGAAATGGCCCGTCTGCCGCGCAAGACCGCGGCCGAACAGGAAGCGGCGCTGAACGAACTGAACTGTGTGCACCTGGGGCCGAACGGTTGCACGGTGTACGACGAGCGACCGTTGATCTGCCGCCTGTTCGGCACCACGCCGAGCCTGCCGTGCCCCAATGGCCGGCGTCCGGTTGAAATGATTCATCCACGTGCCGAGAAGCAGGTACACGAGTACATCGCCAGCACCCGCCAGGTCCTGGTCTGAGCCCATGGATCGTTCGGCGGATCAGTCCGGAATCGGCAGGTTCAGGCTCTCCTTCACCTCTTCCATCACGATATAGCTCTTGGACTCCCTCACATGAGGCAGCTTGAGCAGGATATCGCCCAGCAGCTTGCGATAGGACGCCATCTCGGAAATCCGTGCCTTGACCAGGTAGTCGAAGTCACCCGAGACCAGGTGGCACTCCAGCACATGCGGCAGCTTCAACACGGCGCGGCGGAATTCCTCGAAGGTGTCGCCGGACTTGTAGTCGAGGCTGATCTCGACGAACACCAGCAGGCTGCCCTTGAGGTGCTGCGGGTTGAGCCGGGCGTTGTAGCCCATGATGATCCCCTCGCGTTCCAGCCGCCGGACCCGCTCGGTGCAGGGCGTGGTGGACAAACCGACCTTTTCCCCCAGCTCGGTGAACGAGATGCGCCCGTCGGCCTGGAGGATCCGCAGGATGTTGCGGTCGATCTTGTCCAGCTCGCGTTTGGTCTGGTGGTTGGTTCGCATAGGGGATGCGCCTCCGTGAAAAGCCATATTGCCGAGAATTCTCGCCAAATATAGGCGGTTATATAGTGAAAAGCACTGGCTATTGTTTTTTACACTGCGCGCATCTTCGCTCTGAACAACAAACATCGGCAGCTGGCCGCGATTGAGGGACATACACATGCGAGTTCTGGTATTGGGCAGTGGCGTCATCGGTGTCGCCAGCGCTTATTATCTGGCCCGGGCCGGCTTTGAAGTGGTGGTGGTCGACCGTCAGCCTGCCGCCGCCATGGAAACCAGCTTCGCCAACGCCGGCCAGGTCTCGCCGGGTTATGCCTCGCCGTGGGCCGCGCCTGGCGTGCCGCTCAAGGCCATCAAGTGGCTGCTGCAACGCCATGCGCCGCTGGCGATCAAGGCCACCGCCGATGTCGACCAGTACCTGTGGATGGCGCAGATGCTGCGCAACTGCACCGCCAGCCGCTACGCGGTGAACAAGGAACGCATGGTCCGCCTGTCCGAGTACAGCCGTGACTGCCTCGACGAATTGCGCGCCGAAACCGGCATTGCCTACGAGGGCCGCAGCCTGGGCACCACCCAGCTGTTCCGCACCCAGGCGCAACTGGACGGCGCGGCGAAGGACATCGCGGTGCTGAAAGAGTCCGGCGTGCCCTACGAACTGCTCGACCGCGCCGGCATTGCCCGCGTAGAACCGGCCCTGGCCAGCGTCACCGATATCCTCGCCGGTGCCCTGCGCCTGCCGAACGACCAGACCGGCGACTGCCAGATCTTCACCACCCGCCTGGCCGAAATGGCTGCCAAGCTGGGCGTGGAATTCCGCTTCGAACAGGATATCCAGCGTCTCGACTACGCCGGCGACCGGATCAACGGGGTGTGGATCGACGGCAAGCTGGAAACCGCCGACCGCTACGTCCTGGCCCTGGGCAGTTATTCGCCGCAGTTGCTCAAGCCGCTGGGGATCAAGGCACCGGTCTACCCGCTCAAGGGTTACTCGCTGACCGTGCCGATCACCAATTCGGCAATGGCTCCGACCTCGACCATTCTCGACGAAACCTACAAGGTCGCGATCACCCGTTTCGACAACCGTATCCGCGTTGGCGGCATGGCGGAAATCGCCGGTTTTGACCTGTCGCTGAACCCACGTCGGCGCGAAACACTGGAGATGATCGTCAACGACCTCTATCCTCAGGGCGGCGACCTCCAGGCGGCCAGTTTCTGGACCGGCCTGCGTCCGACCACCCCCGACGGCACCCCGATCGTGGGCGCCACGCCGTTCCGCAATCTGTTCCTGAATACAGGCCACGGTACGCTCGGCTGGACCATGGCCTGTGGTTCCGGTCGCCTGCTGGCCGACCTGATGGCGAAGAAAACGCCGCAGATCAGCGCAGAAGGCCTCGATATTTCCCGTTATGGCAATCACCAGGAGACTGCAAGACATGTCAATCCAGCGCCAGCTCACCAATGAGCGCATGAGCCAGATCGTCGTTCACAACGGGACCGTGTATCTGGCCGGGCAAGTCGGCGACGACATGAGCGCCGGGATTGAGACGCAGACCCGTGAAGCCCTGGGCAATATCGAGCGTTTGCTGGACCTGGCGGGCACCGACAAGACCAAGCTGCTGTCGGTGACCATCTACCTGAAAGACGTCGATGCCGATTTCGCCGGGATGAACTCGGTCTGGGACAAGTGGCTGCCCAAGGGCGTGGCCCCGGCCCGCGCCACGGTGCAGGCCAAGCTCTGCGAACCGGAAATCCTGGTCGAGCTGTCCGTCGTGGCCGCCCTGCCTTAACGCAAGATCCCTCTCCCGGCACGGCGTGTGGCAACACCGCTTGTCGTGCCGGTTTTTTATTCCCAACCGACCGTCCAGAAGTCTGCCGCCATGCGTCCTGCCCGTGCCCTGATCGACCTCCAGGCCTTGCGCCACAACTACCAGCTGGCCCGTGAAATATCGGGGGCCAAGGCTCTCGCCGTGATCAAGGCCGATGCCTATGGCCATGGTGCGGTGCGGTGCGCCCAGGCCCTGGAAGCCGAGGCCGACGGTTTTGCCGTGGCCTGCATCGAGGAAGCGCTGGAGTTGCGCGCCGCGGGCATCCGCGCGCCGATCCTGCTGCTGGAAGGCTTTTTCGAAGCCGACGAGCTGGCGTTGATCGTCGAGCACGATTTCTGGTGCGTGGTGCATTCGCTGTGGCAACTGGAGGCCATCGAGCGGACGGCGGTCGGTGCGCCGATCACCGTCTGGCTGAAGCTGGACTCGGGCATGCACCGTGTCGGCCTGCACCCGGCGGACTACCAGGCGGCCTACCAGCGCCTGCTGGCCAGTGGCAAGGTGGCGAAGATCGTGCTGATGAGCCACTTCGCCCGCGCCGATGAACTGGGCTGCCAGCGCAGCGACGAGCAGGTCGCCGTATTCGAGGCGGCGCGCCAGGGCCTGTCGGCAGAAGTCAGCCTGCGCAATTCCCCGGCGGTGCTGGGCTGGCCGAGCATTCCCAGCGACTGGGTACGTCCGGGGATCCTGTTGTTCGGCTCCACGCCGTTCGGCGAGGAACATCCGGTGGCGGCGCGCTTGCAGCCGGTCATGACCCTGGAGTCGAAAATCATCAGCGTGCGCGAACTGCCGGCTGGCGAGCCGGTGGGCTACGGGGCGCGGTTCATCACGCCCAAGCCGATGCGGGTCGGTGTGGTCGCGATGGGCTACGCCGACGGTTATCCACGGCATGCGCCGACCGGCACGCCGGTGCTGGTGGCCGGGCAGCGCAGCCAGCTGCTGGGACGGGTATCGATGGACATGCTGTGTGTCGATCTGACGGACGTGCCCCAGGCCGGGCTCGGTTCGACCGTGGAATTGTGGGGCCGGAACATCCTCGCCAGCGAGGTGGCCGCCTGCGCCGAGACCATCCCGTACCAGATCTTCTGCAACCTGCGTCGGGTCCCGAGGCTCTACACCGGGAGCTAGCGCCTGGCGCAGCGCCTCACGGAAAGTTCTGCCGAAGTGGATTCGGGCCAAAGTGTTGTAAATACTGAACGCTATGCCATGATATCGCTCAATTACAACAATTGCCTGAATCCCTGGGAGGCTGCCGCATTGGACGTCGGTGAACGACTGCAATCCATCCGCAAACTGAAAGGTCTGTCTCAACGTGAACTCGCCAAGCGTGCGGGCGTCACCAATAGCACCATTTCAATGATCGAGAAAAACAGCGTCAGTCCCTCGATCAGCTCACTGAGAAAGGTGCTTGGCGGCATTCCCATGTCGATGGTCGAGTTTTTTTCCGAAGAGATTCTCCAGGAAAAACCGACGCAGATCGTCTACAAAGCCAACGAACTGATCGATATCTCCGATGGCGCCGTGACCATGAAGCTGGTCGGGCGGGCCCATCCGAGTCGCGCCATCGCGTTTCTCAACGAAATCTATCCGCCAGGCGCCGATACCGGCGAGGAAATGCTGACTCACGAAGGTGAGGAAACCGGCATTCTGGTCGAAGGGCGGCTGGAACTGGTGGTCGGCCTGGAAACCTTCGTGCTCGAAGCGGGCGACAGCTACTATTTCGAAAGTACCAAGCCGCACCGCTTTCGTAATCCGTTCGATACACCGGCGCGACTAATCAGCGCAGCGACACCCGCGAATTTCTGAGAACCAGAGGCGCCAGGTCACGGATTTCAAGGCGCCCGGCCGTACGGATACGCGACTGGGGTAATACCCCTGTAACTCAAGGGGTTGTTTCGCAGTGGCGGTCTTACCGCTATACTCACGCCCGCCTGCGAAACCGTGGTTCGGGGTGTGATTAGCCACCATTGAGGGTGTACGCGTGAATCCAATTATGAAAATGCTGGCCGTACCAGCAACCGTGTTGGCCCTATGGGCTGTCAGCGCTCAAGCTGCGACGAACGACGATATTGCCAAACGCCTGGAGCCGGTCGGCCAGGTCTGTGTACAGGGCCAGGAATGCAAGGGGATGGAAGTTGCAGCCTCGGCCGGTGGCGGTGGCGGGGCGAAGACGCCCGACGAGGTGATTGCCAAGCACTGTAATGCCTGCCATGGCAGCGGTCTGCTGGGCGCGCCGAAAATCGGCGACGCGGCCGACTGGGGCAAGCGTGCCAAGGAACAGGGCGGCCTGGATGGGCTGCTGGCCAAGGCCATCACCGGGATCAACGCGATGCCGCCAAAAGGCACCTGCGCCGATTGCTCCGATGACGAGCTCAAAGGCGCCATCGGCAAGATGTCCGGCCTGAAATAACGCGGGTCCCGCGCTGAAAAAGCCGCTTTCGAGCGGCTTTTTCATGTCTGGCGTTTACATCTTGTGGCTGTCATTTGCAGCAAAGAGCGGGCAAGCTCGGTCCAACCTCAATTCAGGGAAAGGTGGGGAGGATCGAATGGTGCAGGACTGTTCTATCGAGCAAGCGGTCGACGAGGTGCTGGCGCGGTTGCCGGTGCATATCCACATGGGCATGCCCCTGGGGTTGGGCAAACCCAATCGTTTCGTCAATGCCCTGTACCGGCGTGTCAGCCGGTTGCCGGAGCGCCGGCTGACGATCTACACGGCCCTGAGCCTGGGCCGTCCAGCCCTTGGCGATGGTTTGCAACGGCGCTTTCTCGAGCCCTTCGTGGCGCGGGTGTTCGGTGATTACCCGGAACTGGATTTCCTCGCCGACCTGCATCGTGACGCGTTGCCGTCGAACATCCATGTCGAGCAGTTCTTCATGCAGCCCGGTAGCCTGCTCAACAGCGCGGCGGCGCAGCAGGACTACGTCAGCAGCAACTACAGCCACGCGGCCCGGGATATCAATGCCAGCGGCCTGAACCTGGTGGCCCAGCTGGTCGCCGCCGATCCGCGGCAGCCGGACCGGCTGAGCCTGAGCTGCAACCCGGACATCACTCTTGATCTGTTGCCGATGATCGCCAGGCGCCGTGCCGCCGGTGAAACCATCCTCCTGCTGGGCCAGGTCCATGGCGACCTGCCCTACATGCCGGGCGACTCTGAAATCGACCGTGACGCCTTCGACCTGCTGATCGACGAGCAGGAGCAAAGCACCCTGTTTTCCACGCCGAACATGCCCGTGGACACCCAGGATCACTTTATCGGCCTGCATGCCAGTACCCTGGTGCGCGATGGCGGGACCCTGCAGATCGGCATCGGCTCCATGGGCGATGCGCTGACGGCGGCGCTGCTGGCGCGCCACGCGGATAACGAAGGCTATCGGGCGCTGCTGGCCGATATCGACGTGCTGCCATGGAAGTCGCTGATCGACCGGCAGGGCGGTACCGAGCCGTTTGCCCGGGGGCTCTACGGCTGCAGCGAGATGTTCGTCAACGGCCTGCTGGTACTGGCCGATGCGGGGATCGTGCGGCGCAAGGTCTATGCCGATATCGCCCAGCAGCGCCAGGCCAATGCCGGGCTGCTCGACGAGACGACGGCGGTCGGCGGCATCGCCGTGCACGGTGGCTTCTTTCTCGGGCCGCAGAGCTTTTACCAGCGCTTGCGGGAGTTGCCGAAGGAGCGGCTCGCCGAGTTCAACATGACCTCCATCAGCTATATCAACGAGCTGTATGGCCAGGAGGAACTCAAGCGCCTGCAACGGCTGGATGCGCGCTTTATCAACAGCGCCTTCACCATGACACTGCTCGGGGCCGGCGTTGCCGACCAGCTGGAAGACGGACGGGTGCTCAGCGGAGTGGGCGGGCAGTACAACTTCGTGGCCCAGGGACATGCCCTGGAAGATGCGCGCTCGGTGCTGATCCTGCGCAGCTGGCGTGAATCCGCGGGCGAGGTCAGTTCCAATATCGTCTGGGAATACGGCCATTGCACCATTCCCCGGCACCTGCGCGACATCGTCGTGACCGAGTACGGGATTGCCGACCTGCGCGGCAAGAACGATGCGACGGTGATCGAGGCATTGCTCAATATCAGCGACTCGCGGTTCCAGGCCGGCCTGATCGAGCAGGCGCAGAAGGTCGGCAAGCTGCCGAAGGACTTCCGCCTCGATCCGCGTTTTGCCGATAACCGTCCGGAGCGCCTGCAGGCGATCCGGGCACGGCACCCGCAGCTGTTTCCGGAGTATCCGCTGGGCAGCAATTTCAGCGCCGAGGAGCGTGACCTGCTGCGGGCGCTGAACTGGCTCAAGAGCAAGTTCAAGCTGAGCGAAGTCTTCGAGCTGGGCAAGGCGACGCTGGACGCACCCGAGCCGTCGGTATTCCCCGAGCACCTGCAACGCATGGGCCTGACCCAACCGCAAGGACTGCGCGAGGAACTCTACCAGCGCCTGCTGCTGGCGGGACTGCAGGCCACAACCGACTAGACGGCATGCTGTCGCGGCCTGTCATCTGCCTCAGTTGTAACTGATGTTGACGGTCACGGTGCTGACCAGCGTGCCTCTGGTGACCGTGCCGGTGGTCTTGTGATACGCCGCGCCCAACGGCAGCACTGCCCGATCGCTCGATACCGTCACGGTCCGTGAGCCGTTGTGGCTCAGGGTCGATTCGACGCCGCCGATCCGCGAGTACAGCCACAGGCCGACACCGGCGGCGTCGCCGGTGTTCCTGAACAGCGCGGCATTGCCGGTTGCCGGTGTACCGGTGAATCTGAAGGTCACGTTGGAGGCATTGCGGCAGTTGGCGCTGATCTCGAAGGTTTTCTTGGCCAGCCAGGTGCCGGTGAAGTTCGAGAGCCGGATGGTGTCCAGCGTCACCGTGCGATTGACGTCGCCCGTCGCCAGGTCGCAGGTGGGAACCGGAGCGACGATGGTGCCCCTGCCCAGCAGGATATTGTATTCCCGCGGGTTGAAATGCGAGGGCACCGGTTCCCACCACGTCCTGGCAATCACGCGGGGCACGATGCTGCCGGAGGAGATGGGACCGGTCTTGATCAGCCGGTAGTTTATTTCATAGGCGTAGGTCTTGTTGCTCGCCGACAGATTGGTCTGGCTGTACGTTCGCTGGGTGTTGTTGCTCAGGATACCGGTGACGATGTTGTGCGCTCCCACCTGGGTGTCACCGTTGGTCCTGAAGACAATGCCGATGCCCGGCATCCCCGTGGGGTAGACGCTATAGGATCGAGATCCGTCGTTATAGGTCGATACCGCGCCGGCAGCCCCCTGGGCACTGAATTTCACATCGGTGCGGCTATCGCAGTACCAACTGACGCGCTTGGTGCCGTGGGTCACGCTCGGAAAGTCCCGCCAGCCGGTGAGCGGGCTGCCGACCGATGCATTGAGATCTGTCACCGTGACCGTGCCGATATCACCGGAATAGCCGCCCGGATGATAGACAGAAGACGTGCACGCGGCGAACGCCTGCCCGGACATGAACCCGAGCAGCGCCACCGCGGATATTACCTTGTAGGGTTTGTTCATTTGCCTCCCCCGGTTATTGATACCGATGGTTCCCGGGCCCGGCGCACGCGGCCTGCGTGAACCTGTTTGCCTCAGTTGTAGGTGATTTCCACAGTCGCCAGGCTCTCCAGCGTGCCTTCGCTTACCGTCCCGGATTTCCAGTAGGCCGCCCCCAGCGGCAGCACGGCCAGGCCGGCATTCGGCGTCAGGGTGCGGACATTCTCGCGACCGTCGGCGCGAATGGTCTGTTGCACGCCCCCCAGGCGCGAGTACAGCCACAACCCCAGGCCCTTGGCGTCGCCGGTGTTGGCGAACCGGGCACCGTCCGAGGGTGCCGGGGTGCCATGGAAGGTGAAGGTGACGCTGTTGATATCCGACTCGCAGCGGGCACTCAGCTCGAAGGGCTTGTGACCCGCCGAGTCCGTATTGGCGAAGTCACCGACCTTGACCGATGGCAGGCGTATGGGCTGCTCGATGTCATCGGCAACCAGGCTGCAGGTGCCACCCTCGACAGTGCCTTTGATCTGCAGGTTTCCCGGATTCAGGACCTCGGTGGCCGAGGCTTGGGCGATGGCCGTAACCGTCAGCACCAGGGGTATCAGGTACGTTTTCATGGGGTGTTGTCCGTTCTGGCGGGCCGGCTGGGGGCTGCTTCCACATAGGATTCGGGGCGTCAGTTGTAGGTAATGGTCACGGAGGCCATAGTCAGCAACGAACCCTTGGAAACGGTGCCGATCCTGATGTAGTGCGCGCCCATCGGCAGTACCGCGCGGCCAGCGGTGGCCGCAATGGTTCGCGAGCGAGCGGTGGCGTTGCCGTTGGCCGGGAAGTTGTAGACGGACCCGCCGATGCGCGACTGGATCACGGTGGCAATGCCGGCGGCGTTGCCGTCGTTGGCGAAGCGTGTGGGCGCGGTGGGAGCCGGCTTTCCGTCAAAGGTGAAGGTGACATTCCTGATATCCGAGTCGCAGTTGGCGGTCAGGTTGAACTCATGCAATCCGGCCCACTCGGAGCTATCGAAGTCACTGACTTTGACATTGGGCAGATTGATCGTGCGGCTGACGTCACTGGTGGCCAGGTGGCAGGTCCCGCCCTGGATAGTCCCGCGGATGGTCAGGCTGCCGGTCTGGACCGCCTGGGCGGTGGCGCTGATCGTTGTCGCGGCGATGCACAAGGAGAGTGCGAAAAGAGGTGCTTTCATTGTCGGGGTCCTCATGGGTTGGGAAGTCGATCGGTTCGTGGCGGCTGGTGAAAGACGCCGCCGACCACGGGCTTGCTCAGTTGTAGGAAATGTTGACGGTGACGGTGCTGACCAGCGTGCCCTTGGTCAGGGCGCCGGTGGTCTTGTGATACTCCGCGCCCATTCGCAGCACGGCCCGGTTGGCGGATACCGCCACGGTCCGGGTGCTGTTGTGGCTGACCGTCTGGTTCGGGGTATGCAGCCATAACGCAACGCCGCCGGCCGTGCCGCCTGTGTTGGCGAAGAGCGCGGGGTTGGTGGGCGCCGGAGTGCCGGTGAACCTGAAGGTGACGTTCGAGGCGTTGCTGCAGGTGGCGGTCAGGTCGAAGTGCTTGACGCCGGTGGAGATGCCGGTGAAGTTGGCGATCTGCACGGGGTCGAGCGTGATGGTGCGATTGACATCGCTGGTGGCCAGGTCGCAGGTGGCGGTGGGCGCGACGAAGCTGACCGCGTTGTTCAGGAGAACCGTGTGGATGGTGCGTCCATCCCAGCTGTTGACCATGAGGTTGCCGCTGGGGACCGTGCCGTTCGATACGTTCCCGATCTTGTAGAACTGCGCCTCCATGGTCAACATCGTGTGTTCGTAGGCTGTGTAGCCCAGTGCAATCGAACTGCTGTGGAGAGGCATGGGATACAAGACTCCTCCCCTGAGCGTTGCATGGGCCCGCATGCCGATCCCTGGAACATTGGTTCGATAGACATTCGTCAGCCCGGGAAGCGCCACCCAGTCGGCGGTGGTGTACCGCCCGACCGTTTGCTGCATGATCGGCGGGCTGCAAGTGCTGATGCCGCTGGGGTAGGGACCACCGAAGGGAGCCCTGGCGATCACGGCCCCCACGGGCAGAGTTGACGGCACGCTGATGGTCGCTGGAAACGTCACGCCGTTGCGGGGGTTGCTCGGGTAATAGTTGCACGCGGCCTGGGCTGCCACGGGCAGCAGGAGGACCAGCAACGCACACGCTGCCTGGAGGGGACGTTTCATGTGTGGTCTCGCCTGAAGCAAGGTCTGGAGTCTGTCGACCGAAGCGTTTGCGGGGCAGGTATTCGCGACCATGATCAAGCCTCATCTGCAGGAGTATCAGGCGGGGTCGAGCGGGACGTATCGCTACTGTCGGTCCGGCATTCCCCCTCCATTTGACGTAAGTCCTCCGAGTCGGCGAGCGTGCCCAGGTCGTAGGCGATCCGGCAGCTGTCCGCGCTGCTCGGGCCCCACTTGACCGTCAACTGGCCGCTATCGTCTGGCAGCCGGACAAACGCCATGCTGTTCTGCCCGACCACGCCCACGTTGGCCTCGCTTTCATCGAACACATCGGCACCGAACGGCAGCGGGCTGCCATCTTCCCGACTGGCATTGATGATCACGGCCCGCCCGCTGCTGGTCTCGTACTTCATCACCACCACGGAACCGGCCCGGGGGGCGACGTTGTGCGAGGCGGACTTGAGCTCCACGTCGTGGGACATGTCGCGTGGGTCCAGTTCGACCACGTTCTGGCGGTACGGGGTGAGGTGCGGCACCACGGCGTACCCCTTGCCGTCCACCTGGGCATCGTTGTTGCTGCCGACCCAGGCCCCCTTGGCGCCGGGTGCGTGGACCAGGCCGATGGTGTCGCCCAGTTCCGGGCTCAGGGTCAAGCCGTCGGCATGGGCGACCAGCCCGCCGGACAACCCCAGCGATTGCGAGTGGTAGCCGTTGCCCTGGCTGTGGCTGGTGGAAGCCACGGCATAGCGGCTGCGGTATTGCAGGTCAGCGTTGAAGCTGTTGCCGACGCCATTGCCGGCGTGGCTGGCCGAAACCCCGTAGTTGACCTCGCTGCGTTCGCCCCAGGTGCCGCCCAGGCCGGCCTGGACACTGCTTTGCCGGTCGCCGCGGGTGAGGTTGCTCCACAGGTTCGGTGCGCGGTTCGAGTAGCCCAGCGGCAGGCTGATGGTGAGGTCGATCTGGTTGCTGCTGCGCTCGGTCAGCAGGTCGCGGCTGCGCTGGGCGCTGATGGTGTAGTTCATGCGTTGCCAGGAACTGCTGTAGCCGGCGGTGAAGCTCAGGCTGCCGCCCTTGCGGTTCCAGTAGTTCTGCGACGAGCCGGTGAGGAATACCGATCCCTGGTCCAGGCTCTGGTTGAGGCTGACATCCAGGCGTTCGCGCACCCGGCTGACTTTTTCCAGGTCCCCGCCCCGGCGGGCGATATCCCGCAGTTGCGCGGTGTCGCGGGCACTGAGGAAACCGTCGGTGGAATAGCGAAAGGCACCCAGGGCGAAGTTGGTCCCGGTATCGGCGAAGTTCTTGTTGTAGCGGGCCTGCAGGCTCTGGCCGCGACGATTGGCAAACCCCGGCAGTTCAGACTGGGAGGTGGTCAGGTCGAGGGAGATCGCCCCCACCGGCGTATTGAACGCCGCCCCCAGCAGTTGCGAGTGATAGCCTTCCGACGCCAAGGCGCCGACATAGCCGGTGACCAGGTTGTTGAGACCGTATTGGAAGGTGCCCTGGCTCAGCCAGGGCTTGCTGTCGACACCGAGCTCGTCCATTTCACCGAGGCTCAGCGAGTAGCGGCTGTAGCCCGGCCGGATCAGGTTGACGTTGGAGGCGAACGGTACGATGAACTGCCGTTGCCGGCCATCGGCCTCGGTGACGGTGACCTCCAGGTCGCCGCCGTAACCGGTGGGGAACAGGTCGTTGAGCACGAATGGGCCCGGCGGCACGGTGACTTCGTCCAGCAGTATGCCGCGCTGGCGCACGCTGACCCGGGCGTTGGTCTCGGCCACGCCACGGACGATGGGCGCGTAGCCGGTCAGTGAGTCGGGCAGCATGCGATCGTCGGTGGACAGGGTCATGCCGCGCAGGCGGATGCTGTCGAACAGCTCGCCGGTGGTGTAGATCTCGCCGGCCATGAGTTGCGATTGCAGCCCGGGCAGTTCCCGTTGCAGATAGGTGGCGCTGCTCTGGTAGCTGCTGCTGGCTTCGTTGCTGCTGTAGGCGCCGTTGTGTCGCAGGTGCCAGCCGTTGAGGTTGAGACCGGTGTGCAGCCCCAGGTAGTTGGAGAACGATGAGCGGCCCTTGTTGTTGTTCATGAAACCGTTGGCGTTGTAGCGCACGAACGCCGCGTTCACCCCCGGATCCCAATGCTCCGGGCTGACGTAGCCGCGTGCCGTGCGTGACAGGTAGAGCTGTGGCACCTGCAGGTCCAGCCGTCCTTCACCGGCATCGAAACTGACGCTGGCGCCGGGGATGTAGGTGCCGATATCGCCACAGGTCGACAGCGGCGGCAGCGCCGGCGGCACGGGTTCACCGACTTCGGCGGCCTTCTGCGCTATGCCATCGAGATCGACCCCGAGCCGCGTCAGCAGGGGGCGTTCCAGGCAGAGCTGGGCATTGTTGCGGCCCTCGACGGCGGCGAAGGTCAGTTCTTCCCGGCCGATCCAGTTGCCGTTGACGGAGACGTCCGCGCGGTACTGGCCCGGCAGGACCACGTTGCCTTCGTTGAAGCGCGAGATGTCGATCTGTCCGCCGCCACCGGGGAAGAACGCCGGGTTGAACTCCACCCGCTCGACCTCGTCCGCGGCCAGGGCATTGCCGGCTGCCAGCAGCAGGAGGCTGTGAATGACATGGGCCAGACGGTTGCGCGGGGTGCGCAATCCGCCGGGTACAGACTGGGTCTTCGATCTCATCGCAAACATTCCAAACCTTGTGTATTGCCGGATTCGGGCAAGCCGGGCCCGACCGTCGCGCGTTCTTGTTCGCGGACGGGGCGGGAGTTCCTTTACTGGCTGGCGTTCCAGGCGCGCCAGGCGCTGATATCAGCCGGTCATGGCGTGACCTGGACCTTGTGCGAATGCCGGGCGCCGTAGTCGTCGATGGTCTGGAACTCGACCAGGGCGCCAGCGGCGGGGGCCGACTTCAGGCTCGGCAGGACGAAGCGGTTGCTGGCATTCGGGTTGACCATGTTCCCGGCGCCTGTCTGGCCGACCGGCTTGGCATGGCGTTGGCCCGCCGCGACCAGTTCCACCGAATCGAAGTTCAGGTGGTAGGGCGTAGGGTTATGCACTTCCAGGGCGGGTCCCTGGTCGCCGGACACCAGTGTCCAGCGCAGTTTTTCCACGGCTTGCGCGGGCGGGTAGGGAAGGTCCCGCGGCCGGAAAAACACCTTGATGCGCGTGCGGAAGGCGAGTTGCAGCTGGTTGCTCCCTTCCGAGTCCTGGGCCTTGGGCGGTACCTCCAGCATGTTCAGCCAGAACAGGCTCTCCTTGTCCTTGGGCAGCGATTCGCCGGTATAGGCCAGGCGCACGACCTGTTGCTTGCCCGGTTCCATGCGGAAGATCGGGGGCGTGGCGAGGAAGGGCACCCGGGCCTGTTCCGGCGCCACCTCTTCGTCGCCGGTGTCCAGCCAGACCTGCACCAGGGCCGGTTTCTGGTTCTTGTTCTCGAACCGGATGGTCACTTCCTTCTGGTTCGCCGGGTATACCACCCGGGTGCCGGTGATGATGACGCTGGCCCGGGCCATGAAGCTGGTGCTCAGCATCAGGATTGCGAGGGCAAGCAGGATGACGAGGCGTGCGGTCGCGGCGCTGCGCGGGAGTGTGTTCATGAGCACTGGTCGGTCCGGTTCAAGAGGTGATGTCGGCGCTGTGGCTGACGCGCGCGCCGAAGTCGCTGATCGCACTGAATTCGACCTTCAGGGCGCCGCTGGGCGGGGTTCGCAGGTTGGGCAGCGGGAAGCGCTTGATGTCGCCGGACGGCAGCAACAGGCTGTCGTTGACCTCCTTGTTCGGTGCCTTCGGGTAACGCTCGTCGCGGCCCTTGCCCACCAGTTCCACCGAGCCCAGGGAGACGTGATAAGGCGTCGGGTTGAGGACTTCCAGCGCGTGGCCACCTTCATGGCGCACGAGTTTCCAGCTCAGCTTCGGCGCCGCGCTGGTTTTCGGATAGGGCAGGCCTTCCGGCCGGTAGAACACTCGCAGCCGGGAACGAAACGACAGTTCCAGCAGGTTCCTGTCGGCAGTACCGACGGTGGTCGGCTGCACTTCCAGCACATTCAGCCAGAACAGGCTTTCGCGGTCCGCGGGTAGCGGGCCACCGGTATAGCGCAGGCGCGGGGCCTGCTGCTTTTTCGGTTCGATGCGCAGGATCGGCGGCATGGCGGTGAAGGGCGCCTGCGCGGTAGCGGGCGTCGCGCGTTTGTCGCCATCGTCGAGCCAGAGCTGGACCAGGGCGGGGCGTTCGCCCTTGTTCTCCAGCCGGACCACGACTTCCTGTTGCTCGGCGGGATAGATCACGCGCGCACCATGGATGACCACGGCGGCAAGCGAGGAAGTAGCGTGCAGCGATGCCGTCAGAAGGGCACAGGCGACCATGCCCGAACGAACCAGGTTGTTCATTGGCGAAGCTCTCGTGTTGAAGGCTGGACCCGCGACAGGGCGCGGGTCCGTTGGATGACGCTTACTCGGCGTACTCGATCATGAAGCCGACCCGGGTGGCGACCTGGCCTTCACCCGCGGCACCGGTGGCGTAGTACTGGGCGGCCAGGGGAATGACCGCCTGGTTGTCGGCGATGACCACGCCTTCGGATTTCTCGGTGTAGACGTGGATCGGCGTACCGTCGCGCTGGGTGACCTCGACCTGCACGTTGCTGGCGGCGTCGCCGGTGGTGTCGATGTTCAGGCGACCGGTGGCGACATCGATGGCCGGGCTGGTCGGGTCGAACGCGACCATTGCGGTACGACCGTTGGTGCAGGCGGTTTCACCCGGCGCACCCACGCGAATCGAGAAGCCGGTGAGGTTGGCGCGATCGCCGGCGTTCGTCAGGCGGGCCGCGGACACGCCGCCGAGGTCGACGTTCTTGACCACGCTGCCACCGCCTGGCGCTTCGCCTTCGATGGTGCAGGTCACGTCGGTCACCAGGCCATTGAAGTTGATGACGCCGTCATTGGCGGCGGAAGCCGGCAGGGCGATGAGTGCGGCCAGGGCGAGGGAGACGGCGGCAGAGACTTGGGAGATTTTCATCGGATTACCTTGAATGGTTTCAGTTGATTTCCCTTCCGACAGCCCTCCGGGTGGAGGGTGATAGCCTGTCGGACGAGGCCGCTACTCTCGCGTAGCCGGGGTCGCTGGAACATCGAGATAACTCGAAACCCTGCAGTTTCGTGATTTCTCGAAGGGCTTTCCGTTTGTGCTCTCGGCGCTGGGTGCTATAAGCCTGAAAGTTCTGTAGGTATTCGTCGCGGCCCTTATCTGCTGGCTCGGTTTTTTCTCGGGAGGTCTAAATAAAGATGACTAGCGCAGTCCCTGGTTCCTACACAGTCATGCTGCTGGACGATCACGAACTGATAAGGGTGGGTACGTCCCTGTGGTTGTCGAAAGAGCCTGACCTTGAGGTTGTCGGTTCCTTTTCCACGGGCAGGGAACTGCTCGCCGCCCTGGCCATCAGGCAGCCGGATATCCTCGTGATCGACTTCATGCTCGGCCCGACGGAGATCGACGGGATCAACCTGATCCGTGCGCTGCGGGTGCGTTATCCCGATTGCCGGCCACTGGTGCTTTCGGCCCACTACACCCCGGCGACCGTGTCGCTGGCGCTACGGGCCGGAAGCTGGGGCTTCTTTGGCAAGACCCAGCGCCTGGACGGGCTGGCGGCGGCGATCCGCACCGTGGCCCGGGGCAAGATCTACCTGCACCCGATCATGGCCAGGGAGGTCGCCACGGTGTCGGAGAAGGAGGTGTACGAGGCGGCGAGCGCCAGCGAGCAGGTGCCCGCGTGTGCCCATGACATCCTCTCGCCCCGGGAGCGGGAAGTGCTGCGCTGTTTTCTCGATGGCATGTCGGTGAACGGGATTGCCGAGAAGTTCTCGCGCAGCGCCAATACCATCAGCACCCAGAAACAGTCGGCCTACCGCAAGCTGGGGATCAAGACCGACAGCGAACTGTTCAAGCTGTCCAGTTCGCTACGGGATTCGAACGCGATGGGTTTCTGAGGCCGGCGGGGACCGGCCTGTCGCGGGACGGGTTACTCGATGAAGGTCACGACGCCGCCGGCCAGGGACTTGACCCGGGCCAGGGACTCGACGCGATAGCCCTGGGCGTCCAGCTCGGCACGGCCGCCCTGGAACGACTTCTCGATCACGATGCCCAGGCCCGCCACGGTCGCGCCGGCCTGCTTGATGATCGAGATCAGCGCCTGGGACGCTTTGCCGTTGGCCAGGAAGTCATCGATGATCAGCACGCGGTCGCTGCTGGTCAGGTGGCGCGGGGAGATCGCCACGGTGCTTTCCACCTGCTTGGTGAAGGAGTAGACGGTTGCCGACAGCAGGTTCTCCGTCAGGGTCAGGGACTGGTGCTTGCGGGCGAAAATCACCGGTACGCCGAGGTTCAAGCCGGTCATGATCGCCGGGGCGATGCCCGAGGCTTCGATGGTGACGATCTTGGTGATGCCCGAATCGGCGAACAGCGTGGCGAATTCGTCACCGATCAGTTTCATCAACTGCGGGTCGATCTGGTGGTTCAGGAAGGCGTCGACCTTCAGGACCTGATCGGAAAGCACGATGCCTTCTTCGCGAATTTTCTTATGCAGTGCTTCCACGGAACGTCCTCGAATAGCGCGTTTACGCTGAAAATATTGCTCCTGCAGGAGCGGGTTTGGGTAGGAGCGGGCTTGCCCATGAAGGGGCCAGTGAGGCTACTGAAAAGCTTCGCGGGCAAGCCCGCTCCCACACAAGCCCGCTCCCACAAATAAAGGGGAATCCAATTCTAGCGCTTTAACATGGCGCGTATATCCGCCAACGCGGAGTTGCCGCGAACGGCTTTCACTTCGGTCGGGGTGTCATCGTTGCCTTCCCAGGCCAGGTCGTCGGGAGGCAGTTCATCGAGGAAACGGCTCGGCGCGCAATCGATGACCTCGCCATACTGCTTGCGCTTGGCGGCGAAGGTGAAGGCCAGGGTCTGGCGCGCGCGGGTAATCCCGACATAGGCCAGGCGCCGTTCTTCCTCGATGGTGTCGGCCTCGATGCTGGAGCGGTGGGGAAGGATCTCCTCCTCCATGCCCATGATGAACACATAGGGGAACTCCAGCCCCTTGGACGCATGCAGGGTCATCATCTGCACGCCTTCGGCGCCTTCTTCCTCTTCCTGCTGGCGTTCGAGCATGTCACGCAGGACCAGCTTGCCGATGGCGTCCTCGACGGTCATGTCGCCGTCTTCGTCTTTCTCCAGAGTGTTCTTCAGCGCCTCGATCAGGAACCAGACGTTGCTCATCCGGTAGTCGGCGGCCTTGTCGCTGGAGCTGTTGGTGCGCAGCCAGTTCTCGTAGTCGATGTCCATGACCATGCTGCGCAGGGCGGAAATCGGGTCTTCGCCGGCGCACTGTTCACGCACGCGATCCATGAAGCGCTTGAACCGCGCCAGGCGGTCGGTGAAGCGGCTGTCCAGGTGTTCGCCGAGGCCGATCTCGTCGGTGGCGGCGTACATCGAGATCTTGCGCTCGGTGGCATAGTTGCCGAGCTTTTCCAGGGTGGTCGAGCCGATTTCCCGGCGGGGCACGTTGATCACCCGCAGGAAGGCGTTGTCGTCATCCGGGTTCACGATCAGGCGGAAGTAGGCCATCAGGTCCTTCACTTCCTGGCGTCCGAAAAAGCTGTTGCCGCCGGACAGGCGATAGGGGATCTGGTGGTGCTGCAGCTTCAACTCGATCAGCTTGGCCTGGTAGTTGCCGCGATAGAGGATGGCGAAATCGCTGTAGGGACGGTCGGTGCGCAGGTGCAGGCTGAGGATTTCCATGGCCACGCGCTCGGCCTCGGCGTCCTCGTTGCGGCAGCGGATCACGCGGATCTCGTCGCCGTGGCCCATCTCGCTCCAGAGCTGTTTTTCGAACTCGTGGGGATTGTTCGAGATCAGCACGTTGGCGCAGCGCAGGATACGGCTGGTGGAGCGGTAGTTCTGCTCGAGCATCACCACTTTCAGGGACGGGTAGTCGTCCTTGAGCAGCATCAGGTTTTCCGGACGCGCGCCGCGCCAGGCGTAGATCGACTGGTCGTCGTCGCCAACCACGGTGAACTGGTTGCGCGTGCCGATCAGCATTTTCACCAGCAGGTACTGGCTGGCGTTGGTGTCCTGGTATTCGTCCACCAGCAGGTAGCGGACCTTGTTCTGCCACTTTTCGAGGATGTCGGCATGTTCCTCGAACAGTTTCACCGGCAGCAGGATCAGGTCGTCGAAGTCCACCGCGTTGAACGCCTTGAGCGTGCGCTGGTAGTGGGTGTAGACGATGGCGGCGGTCTGTTCCTTGGGGTTGCGCGCGTTTTCCAGGGCCTGGGGCGGCAGGATCAGGTCGTTCTTCCACGAGCCGATCATGTTCTTGATCTCGTCGACGCCGTCGTCGCCCGAGTATTCCTTCTGCATGATGTCGGTCATCAGGGCCTTGACGTCGGTCTCGTCGAAAATCGAGAAGCCCGGCTTGTAGCCCAGCCGCACGTGTTCCTTGCGGATGATGTTCAACCCCAGGTTGTGGAAGGTCGAGACCGTCAGGCCACGGCCTTCGCCACCCTTGAGCAGGGTGCCGACGCGTTCCTTCATTTCCCGCGCCGCCTTGTTGGTGAAGGTCATGGCGACGATGTACTGGGCGCGGATGCCGCAGTTCTGGATCAGGTGGGCGATCTTGCGGGTGATCACGCTGGTCTTGCCGGAGCCGGCACCGGCGAGCACCAAAAGAGGGCCGCCGACGTAGTTCACGGCTTCTTGCTGCCGGGGGTTGAGTCGGGACATGGCGAAGTAAGTGGTCTGTTACGAAAAAGGGCGGGCATTTTAACAGGCTGGACAGATTCTGCCGCGACTCTCCGACACTGTGACGTACCACGCGATCTAAATTTGCCGGTTTTGTTACTTTCCCGCAGGATGCGCGAAGAATTTAAGGCTATCGTTCACGTTTGCACGGTACAAGACGGCGGTTGAGAATCAATTGCGTTTGTAGTCGCTGCACGGCGCGTCATAATGCCTTTCGCCACTATTTTTTGCAGAGTCTAGGGAGCTAGCTTGTCCAAGCCTGTCGAACCCTTGCGTTTGCTGCTTCTGGCCGAAGAGCCGGTGTGGGCAGCGTTGTTGCGCGAGTGTCTCGCTCCGATGGGAGGCGCGGCCGTATTGGTCAGTGCGACCTCCTGGGAGTTGGTCAGTAGCCTCTTCGATGACGAACGCACGGCGGTATTGCTCACCGTGCCCGGCCTGCAGCCGGCGCCGGGGCGTTGCAGCCTGCCGACCGTGCTGCTGCTCGACAGCGAACCCGACGTGGCGCCGCTGGGCGTCAGCGACTGGCTGGTCCGCGCGGACCTGGACGCCTCGACCCTGCGTCGCTGCCTGCGGCACGTGCGTGAGCGCGGCGTGCTGGAAAACACCCTGCAACGTCTCGCCGAACAGGACCCGCTCACCGGTATCGCCAATCGCCAGGGGTTCCAGACCCTGCTGGCGGCGCGCCTGGCCGAGAATGAAGGGCGCGGTCTGGCCCTCGGGCACCTCGACCTGGACAACTTCCGTCACGCCAACGATGCCCTGGGGCACCAGGCCGGTGACCGGCTGATCCTGCAGGTGGTCGCCCGCCTCAAGAGCCAGCTCGAAGCCGGTGATCAACTGGCGCGCCTGGGCAGCGACGAGTTCGCCCTGTTGATCGATACCCGTCGCGCACCGCAGCGGGCCGAGTGGATGGCCGAGCGGATCATCGAAGTCATGGCCGAGCCCTATTGGGTCGACGGTGAAAGCCTGTTGATCGGCTGCAGCCTGGGCATCGCCCACGCTCGCGCCAACGCCGGGGCCGACCCGCTGATGTGGCACGCGCACATTGCCATGCAGCAGGCCAAGAGCACCCAGGGCTGTACCTTCCACATCTTCAATGAACGCATCAATCGCAATGCCCGCAGCCTCGCCGACCTTGAAAGCGAGCTGCGCCGGGCGCTGCGCCGCGACGAGCTGGAACTGCACTACCAGCCACGCCTGGACCTGGGCACCGGGCAGATCGTCGGCCTCGAAGCCCTGGTGCGCTGGCGCCACGGCGAGCGTGGGCTGTTGCCGCCCAGCGAATTCGTGCCTTTGGCCGAGCAGAGCGGGTTGATCGTGCCCCTGGGCTACTGGGTGATTTCCCGAGCCCTGCGGGATATGCAGGACTTGCGCGAGCGCGGGCTGGGGCCGTTGCACATGGCGGTCAACCTGTCGTTCCGGCAGTTCCAGGACAGCCAGTTGCTGTCGACCTTGAGCCGGCTGATCGCCGAGCGCGGCGTCGAGGCGCAATGGCTGGAGTTCGAACTCACCGAAACCGCGGTCATGCGGCGCAGCGACCTGGTCAAGCAGACCATGGATGCCCTTGGGCGGCTGGGGGTGCGTTTTTCCCTGGATGACTTCGGCACCGGTTTCTCCTCCTTCGTGCACCTCAACAGCCTGCCGATAGCCTTGCTCAAGGTGGACAAGAGTTTCGTCGGCGGTATGGAGTTGCGCGAAGAGAACCGCAAGCTGGTTCACGCCATGATCAACCTGGCCCACAACCTCAACCTGGAAGTGGTGGCCGAAGGGGTCGAAACCCCGGAGCAACTGGCGCTGTTGCGTGGCTTCGGCTGCGACCAGGCCCAGGGCTACCTGATCAGCCGGCCGCTGCCACTGGTGGAACTGGTCGAGTACCTGACGTTCGGTGCCAGCCAGCAGGCGGTGCAGGACGTCTGCTGAGCCTGTCGGGGCGCGGTCCCCCGTGGGAGCCGGCTTGCTGGCGATTACGATCGATCAGGCGACATCTTTGCCGGCTGGTACAACGCGATCGCCAGCAAGCCGGCTCCCACCCGTCGGGGTCGTGTGCGCTGACGAATTCGTCCGGCGCTGCTTCAGCATCCGCTTCATCCGCCATTCGAACGCCAGGGTCAGGCCCACCGCCGCGAACGCCAGTCCCAGGGCCAGGCCCCACCAGACGCCGGTGGGGCCCCAGCCGACACTGAACGCCAGCAGCCATGCTGCCGGTGCGCCGATCAGCCAGTAGCAACCGAGCCCGACGAGGAAGGTCGTCTTGGCATCCTTGAGCCCGCGAATCGCGCCCATGGCGATGGTCTGGGTGCCGTCGAACAGCTCGAACCAGGCGGCCACGGCCAGCAGGCTGACAGCCAGGTCGATCACCGGACGGAATGCCGGGTCGTTGTGGTCCAGGAACAACCCGATCAACTGATGCGGCGCGAGCCAGAAGAGCATGGCGAAGGCCAGCATGGTCGCCGCGCCGAAGGCGATGCCGACCCGTCCCGCGCGCCGCGCATCCAGCAGTTGTCCGGCACCGTAGTGCTGGCCGATGCGCAGGGTGATGGCATAGGAAATCCCCGCCGGAATCATGAACGCCACCGAGACGATCTGCAGGGCGATCTGGTGGGCCGCCAACTGGGTGCTGCCCATGGTGCCCATGCACAGGGCGGCGAAGGCGAACAGCCCGACTTCCACCGCGTAGGTGCCGCCGATGGGCAGGCCCAGTCGCCAGAGCTCGCGCAGGTACTGCCAGTTCGGCCGGGACAGGCCGCGGCGCAAGGGGTAGTCGCGATACGCGGCATGCCGCCTGATGTGCCAGGCCATGGCCAGCGCCATGCAGTTGGCGACGATGGCGGTGACCAGGCCGATACCGGTCAGTCCCAGCCGGGGCAGGCCGAACATCCCGGTGATGAACGCATAGTTGAGGGCAAAGTTGGCCACGGTGCCACAGAGGCTGATCACCATCACCGGGGTGGCACGTCCCAGGGCACTGGTAAAGCCGCGCAGGGCCATGAAGCTCAGGTAGCCGGGCAGGGCGAACGGCAGCGCCAGCAGGAACTGGCCGGCCGCGTGCACGTTGCTCGGGGTCTGGCCGAACAGCAGCAGGAGCGACTTGAGGTTCCACAGCAGCAGGCCGGCGACCAGCGCCATGGCCCAGGCCAGCCAGAGCCCGGCCTGGGTCAGCCGGGTGGCGCCCTCGACATCGCCGGCGCCGTGACGAATGGCCACCAGGGTGCCGACCGCGGCAATCACGCCGAGGCAGAAAATCGACACGAACGAATAGCTCGCCGCACCCAGTCCGCCGCCGGCCAGGGCCTCGGGGCTGAGGCGGGCCATCATCAGGGTGTCGGTCAGCACCATCAGCATGTGTGCCAACTGCGAGGCGATCAACGGCCCCGACAGCCGCAGGATGGCCCAGAGTTCGGTACGTGCTGGATGCTGCATGATCATCAGGCTCAAAAAGTGGCAGGCTGGGGAAAGGATTGATTCTCGGCGCCTGCGCGGGTTTGCACAAAGGGATAAAAACGATTGCTCGCATGATAAAAACTCATGCAGGGGCATTTCTGGTAAGTTCTTCACTATCCAGCCATCGGAAGGTTCCGCATGTCCCGCCGCCTGCCGCCCCTCTACGCCTTGCGCGCTTTCGAAGCCGCGGCGCGACATAGCTCGTTCACTCGCGCGGCGGAAGAACTGTCGATCACCCAGAGCGCGGTCAGTCGGCATATCCGCACGCTCGAAGACCACTTCGCCTGTCGCCTGTTCCAGCGCAATGGCCGCAACCTGCAATTGACGGAAGCCGCGCGCCTGCTGTTGCCGGGGATCCGCGAAGGCTTCGGTGCCCTGGAGCGTGCCTGCAATACCTTGCGCGCCGAAGATGACATCCTGCGCATGAAGGCGCCCTCGACCCTGACCATGCGCTGGTTGCTGGCCCGGCTCAGCCGCTTCCGGCACTTGCAGAAAGGCAACGAGGTGCAGCTCACCAGCGCCTGGATGGACATCGACAGTGTCGACTTCAACCAGGAGCCTTTCGATTGCGCGGTGTTGCTCGGCAACGGGCATTTCCCGCCGGACTGGGAAGCCAGCTACCTGTTTTCCGAATGGCTGATCCCGGTAGGCGCGCCGACGCTGCTCAACGACCAGCCCTGGGACGTCGAGCGGCTGGCCGGCGCCGAGCTGTTGCATCCGACGCCGGATCGTCGTGACTGGCGCAGCTGGCTGGAGCGCATGGGCCTGTCCGAGCGGATTTCCCTCAAGGGCGGCCAGGTGTTCGATACCCTGGAACTGGGCATGATCGCCGCGGCCCGTGGCTACGGCGTGTCCATGGGCGACCTGTTGATGGTGGCGGAGGATGTCGCCCAGGGCCGCCTGAGCCTGCCATGGCCGACCGCCGTGGCCAGCGGCGAGAAATATTACCTGGTATGGCCGAAAACCCGCCCTGGCGGCGAGCGCCTGCGGCGTCTGAGCGACTTCCTGCAAGGCGAGGTCGCCGCGATGGAATTGCCCCCGGTCGAACGCCTGAGCTGAATCGAAACAGCCCGTCAGTCCGGGATTTGGCCGATATCCACCTGATTTACTCAAGTATCGCTGCTGGCCGCCGAATCTACCCATATGGAACCTTCGTTCAGAAAGCCCCACTCACGACTCAACTTTTAGAATTATTACCGGGTAGCGCCACGAGATCAGGATGATCCGGCCGCTCGGCCAGGAGCTGTTCATGTCTCAACCCCGTGCTCGAATCGCCACGCAACTGGGTCTTGCGCTCGCTGTCATCCTGGCAGTGGTGATCAGTGGCAGTACTGTCTTTGCCCTCCGCTCGCTGGACTCCGCCAACCTCGACACCCGTGAAGAGCACCTGGCCAGCGAGGCGCGGCTGCTGGCCGACCAGTTGAATACCTTCCACGGCACCCTGCGCGAAAGCACCCAGCGCCTGAGCGGGCTGTTCGAAAAGCGCTTCAGCAGCGGCCTGAGCGTACGTCCCGAGGCCCCGGTGGCCGTCGCCGGCACCCAGGCCCCCGGGTTGTACCTGGGCGATCACCTGCTCAACAACGATTTCAGCGAAGTCGACGAATTCAAGCAGATGTCGGCTGGCGTCGCGACCTTGTTCGTGCGCAGTGGCGACGACTTTATCCGGGTCAGCACCTCCCTGACCAAGCAGGACGGCAGCCGGGCCATCGGCACCTTGCTCGATCACCAGCACCCGGCCTATGCCAGGCTGATGGCCGGCCAGGGCTATGTCGGCCGCGCCTTGCTGTTCGATCGCTCCTACATGACCCAGTACACGCCAGTGCGTGACAGCAGTGGCAAGGTGTTCGCGGTGCTGTTTGTCGGCTTCGACTACACCGATGCGCAGAACGCGCAGTTCGAAAACCTCAAGCGCTTCCGGATCGGCACCACCGGCTCCCTGTCGTTGCTCGACGAGCAGAAGCACTGGCTGGTGCCGCCGGCCGGGGTGAAGGACCTCGACCAGGCGGTCCCGGTGATCGTCGACCTCGCCAGGCAACCGGGCCAGGGACGTTTCTGGAGCGACAAGGGCGACGACCTCTACAGTGTCGCGGTGCCGTTTGAAGGCGGGCCGTGGACCGTGGTGGCGAGCATGCCCAAGGCCGAGATTCGCGAAGTGACCTGGAGCGTCGGTATTCGCCTGGTATTGGGCAGCGTGCTGGCGATGTTGCTGGCGGTCGGCGCGGCGGTCTGGCTGTTGCGCAGCAAGCTGCAACCGCTGGGAGACCTGGTGCGCCAGGCGCAAGCCCTGGGTGCCGGTGACTTGAGCGTACGGCTGAATGTGTCGAGCCATGACGAAATCGGCCAACTGGCTGCCAGCTTCAACCAGATGGGGCAGGCGCTGTCGACCATGGTCGAGCACATCCGCAAGGCCGCCGCCGAGGTCAACAGCCGCGCCAAGGCCTTGTCCGGCCTGTCCGGCGGGGCCTATGAGGGAATGGAACAGCAGTCCGGCGAAATCACCAGCATGGCCGGCGCGGTGGAGGAATTCAGCGCGACCTCGCTGAACATTGCCGACAACATGGGCAGTACCGAGCGCCTGGCCCAGGAAAATGCCCAGCAGACGCGGATCGGCCGGACCTCCATGGACGAGGCGTCCTTCTCCCTGGAGCAGATCGCCGCAGCGCTCAACAGCACCGCGACGGTGATCAACACCCTGGGCCAGCGTTCCCAGGAAATCGGTGGCATCGTCGGAGTGATCACCTCGATTGCCGACCAGACCAACCTGCTGGCGTTGAACGCTGCCATCGAAGCCGCCCGTGCCGGCGAGCAGGGCCGTGGTTTTGCCGTGGTGGCGGATGAAGTGCGCAGCCTGGCGGGTCGTACCCGCGAGGCGACCGACGAGATTTCCGGGATGATCCACAGCATCCAGCAGGAAACCAGCCATGCCATCCAGACCATGGAGCAGGGCAACGCGCTGATGCAGGAAGGTCTGTCACGCAATGCCAACGTTGCCTCGGCACTGGCGCGGATCGACGAACAGAGCCGCTCGGCCGGCCAGCAGTTCGCCGCCATCACCACCGCGACCCAGGAACAAAGCAGCACCGCGACCCTGCTCAGCAGCAACCTGCAAAGCATCGCCCTGGCCAACAGCGAACAGCGCGAAGTGGTCTCCAACCTGGCGCTGACCGCCAAGGAACTGGAAGGCCTGGCGGCGGACCTGCGTCAGGAGGTTGATCGGTTTCGTTGAACGGAAGTAGTCCTTTCAGGATGTCGATCCAGATGCCAAGCGGAGTTGTCGCGGTTGGCCGCTCAATAGGAAGGACGTACGAAAGTTTTGAAACAACCTACTGATGATTTTGGTTTGACTGCTTCGTCAAGCCTGAATAAAATTTGATCAACAGCCCAGTACAGCGCGCAGGCAATCGTTAGAACCTGCCCAGCGGTCCTGGGCTTTTTTTTGCCCGGAGAAAAGCTCATGAAACGAACAGCCGTCCTGATTGACGGGGGATTTTTCTTCCAGCGGTTTCTTTTTTTCTCGCGCAAGTACTTCCGAAAAGACTTCATTGTGACGTCCGAGCAGTTGGCGACAATCATCAAAAAAATTGTCCGGCTGCATATCGAAGATGAACGAACTGCAGCCAGAGAGCTATATCGGATTTACTACTACGATTGTCCCCCACCCTCAAATCAGGTGCGTTTGCCAATTGTGCCCTCGGGCCATACGTCATCCGGCCACTTGAACTTCAACAAGCATCCTCCCTACCAGCTTCGACGAGAGTTGCATGACCATCTCAGGGCTAGCCGAAAGACTGCCCTGCGTTTGGGAGAACTGTCGAGAAATGGGGAGTGGCAACTCAATACTCATACGCTGAAGGAGTTGCTCAAGGGGGCAAGGCAATGGCATGCGCTGACCAATGAAGATTTCCATTACAAGGTCGAACAGAAAGCCGTCGATACAAAGCTGGGAATGGACATCACCACGCTCGCCCTCGACAAGCTGGTCGACGTGATCGTTCTGGTCGCTGGGGATTCCGATTTTGTGCCTGCGGCAAAGCTGGCACGCATGAAAGGTATCGACTTCGTCCTGGATCCTATGTGGGCTAACACGAGTGCTAGCTTGAGCGAACACGTCGATGGGCTTCGATCGTTTGATCTGGTTCGAATCATTCGCGACGTAACGGGCGAAACAGTATCCAGCCTGCCTGATTGGTGGCAAAAAACCTGCGCTGATATAGCGATCACCGGGAATATGGAGACTGATCCGGGGATTGATGTTCAGGGTTGAGCTTTTGCCATCGATCCAACGCCATCAACTGGCACTGGGCCGATACTGCAACGCCTCGGCCAGATGGTCGCGGCTGATGGTTTCCAGTTGCTCCAGGTCCGCCAGGGTCCGCGCGACCTTCAGCAATCGATGGGCCGCCCGCAACGACAGGGTCAATCGCTCGCAAGCCGTTTCCAGCCAGTGTTCGTCGGCTGTGGATAACTTGCAGTGCTGTCGCAGGCCTTCCAGATCGAGAAAGGCATTGGCGCAGCCCTGGCGCTGTTGCTGGCAGTGGCGGGCTTCTGCCACCTGTGTCGCGGCCTTGGCCGTGTTGTTTCCCGGCTCCCGGGCGGGCCTCAAGGCCGTGGCCTCGCGGGCTACGGTCAGGTGCAGGTCGATGCGATCGAGCAGGGGGCCGGAGAGTTTGTTGCGATAGCGCTGGACCTGCTCCGGCGTGCAGCGACAGCGGTTGGCGGGGTCGCCAAGATATCCACAGGGGCAGGGATTCATCGCCGCCACCAGTTGGAAGCGCGCCGGGAACCGTACCCGATCCCGGGCCCGGGAAATGATGATCTGGCCCGACTCCAGCGGCTCGCGTAAAACCTCCAGCACCTTGCGGTCGAACTCCGGCAACTCGTCGAGAAACAGCACGCCATGGTGGGCGAGGGTGATCTCGCCAGGCTGCGGCCTGGACCCGCCGCCCACCAGCGCCGGCCCGGAAGCCGAGTGATGGGGCTGGCGAAACGGTCGCTGCGGCCAACTGCTGAGGGGCACATGGCTGGCGACCGACTGGATCGCCGCCACTTCCAGCGCTTCCTGTTCATCCAGCGGCGGCAACAGGCCGGGCAGACGGCTCGCCAGCAGCGTCTTGCCAGTACCCGGCGGCCCGCTGAACAGCAGGTTGTGGGCGCCGGCGGCGGCGATCAGCAGGGCGCGTTTGGCGGCGAGCTGGCCTTGCACTTCGCTCAGGTCCGGATAGGGTTTGCCCAGGTGCAGCAGGCCATCGGACTCGAAGGGGCTGATCGGTGCGTGGCCGTTGAGATGGGCGACCAGTTGCAGCAGATGATCGACCGCGATCACCGTCAGCCCGGAAGCCAGCGAAGCCTCTTCGGCATTGGCCTGCGGCACCACCAGCGTACGTCCGGCGGCGCGTGCCGCGAGTGCCGCCGGCAACACGCCCTGCACCGGGCGAATGGCGCCGGACAAGGCCAGTTCACCCAGGCACTCCAGGTTTTCCAGCGTCAGGGTCGGCACCTGTACGCTGGCGGCGAGGATGCCGAGGGCAATCGCCAGATCGAAGCGCCCACCGTCCTTGGGCAGGTCCGCCGGAGCGAGGTTGAGGGTGATGCGCCGAGCGGGAAAGTCGAGAGCCGAATTGAGGATCGCACTGCGCACCCGGTCCTTGCTTTCCTTCACGGCGGTTTCGGGCAGGCCGACCAGGGTAAGGGAGGGCAAGCCGTTGGCCATATGGGTTTCAACGGTAACGGCGGGGGCTTCCACGCCCACCTGGGCGCGAGTGTGGACGATGGCCAGGGACATGTTCTTTCCTTGAACGCAAAGCGGATTTGCTGCGGTTCTGCAAGGCTAGTCGAGCGGAGGAAGGGCTTGTGGGCTTTTGTGTGTCCGGACGATTCGTTGTCAGCCTGTAAGCTGTCAAAGCAGGCGCGCGTGTATACCTATGGGCTGACAACCTTGAAGGTGCATTGTGGGCAAGTGTCAGTGTTTCAGTGGGTTGTAAGTGGCTGAACAGCCAGCCTCAGTCCCATGACACGCAGAATCGCTGCAAGGCTGCTGACAGCCGGGTTGCCTTCGGCAGACAAGGTTCGATAGAGCTGAGTCGGATTCAACTCGGCGGCCTTGGCTACGCCGCGCACACCGCCAAAAGCCTCCGCCATCTGGCGCAGGGCAATCAGCAACTCGGCCTGTTCGCCGTCTGCCAGGATGCTGTTCAGCAGTTCTGCCGCGTAGGCCGGATCGTTGCGAAATACCTCGGCCATGGTGCAATCATGGGATCTGTCTTTCATGCTTCGTTCTTTTGTCCGTTGTTGGACGAGAGGGGGCGACGCGCCACCATAGAGCTGTGGTGAACGACTCAACGACTCTGAGATGAGAACTGGATGCGCGAAACGGCGGCAAATTGCCCATTTTGCTACCAAAGAATTCAGCGCCGATAGCTGGTTGCAAATGTTCATTTGCCGGGCTTGTCGAGCGAGGCGAGTAGGGTCATTCAGGGGGTTGAGTTGAGGCTGGAACCCTCGAATACCAGCCCTTGCTCCCGCATGAAGCAGGAGCGGAATACTGAGCTGTTACTCCACAGGCGGGCTGAGCTTCGCCTCCAACTCCGCCACCTTCGCCTCCAGGCTTTCCAGGCGCGCGCGAGTGCGGGCCAGGACCACCATCTGGCTGTCGAATTCTTCCCGGCTGACCAGGTCCAGCTTGCTGAAACCGCTCTGCAGCAGGGCCTTGAACTGGCTTTCGATTTCAGTGCGCGGCAACGGGGTTTCGCCGCTGAACAGGCGGGAGGCGTGGCCGCTCAGGGCGTCGAGGAAGGCTTTGGGCGCGAGCATGGTCTGGGTTCCGAATACAGGGTCGTCCCAGTGTACCACGCAGTGTCTATAGTGATTTCCGAGGGCGGCGATGCACGCTTTTCGCGCAGCACGCCGGGCGGTCGCGCACCGTTGTTGTGCGTGTTGTCCGCATGCGGGCGGGATTTTCGTCCTCCACGGCGACCAAGGGATTGAAATCAGTGGGTTTTGTAGAGATGGCAAGGTTTCTGCTTAGTCGCTTGTGACCCATGCACTGATGCAGTCGCTGTGACGAAGCAGTGCGGCAGGCGGAGCTGGGAAGCTTCGCCGGCAGCGGTTAGCTGGCGTCGACAGGCTGATCAGGGCCAACGATGCGTTACAAAGCCAGGCACTGCGCTTAGACTTGAGTCGGGTTTGTTTTCCTGGGGCAAGTCCACCAATTCGGGAGAGAGTTTCATGAAGCTAGTCACTGCCATCATCAAGCCGTTCAAGTTGGACGACGTGCGCGAGTCGTTGTCCGAAATCGGCGTGCAGGGCATTACCGTTACTGAGGTCAAAGGCTTTGGTCGGCAGAAGGGTCACACCGAGCTGTATCGCGGCGCGGAATACGTGGTCGACTTCCTGCCCAAGGTGAAGATTGATGTCGCCATCGACGACAAGGATCTTGACCGGGTTATCGAGGCGATAACCAAGGCCGCCAACACCGGCAAGATCGGTGACGGCAAGATCTTTGTGGTCAATCTGGAACAGGCTATTCGCATCCGTACCGGCGAAACCGATACCGACGCAATCTAAGCCGCCAAACCCAACGCCCCAGGAGAAAACAATATGACTCTGCGTAAATTCGCAGGGCTAGGAGCCCTGTTGTCCCTCGTAATGCCGGCCCTGGCCATGGCGGCGGACCCGGTACCGGCTCCAGTCCTCAATTCCGGTGATACCAGCTGGATGCTGACCTCCACGGCCCTCGTGCTGTTCATGACCATTCCAGGCCTCGCGCTGTTCTACGGCGGCATGGTGCGGTCGAAAAACATTCTTTCCGTGATGATGCAGTGCTTCGCCATTACCGGTCTGATCACCATCCTGTGGTTCATCTATGGCTACAGCATGGCGTTCGATACCACCGGGATGGAAGCCGGCGTCGTCAACTACAACTCCTTCGTCGGCAGCCTGGCCAAGGCCTTCCTCGCCGGTATCACCCCGGCGAGCATCACCGGCCCGGCGGCGTTGTTCCCCGAGGCGGTGTTCGTCACCTTCCAGATGACCTTCGCGATCATCACCCCGGCGCTGATCGTCGGTGCCTTCGCCGAACGGATGAAGTTCTCCGCGATGCTGATCTTCATGGGCGTCTGGTTCACCCTGGTGTATGCACCGATCGCGCACATGGTCTGGAGCGGCCCGGGTTCCCTGCTGGGCGACTGGGGCGTGCTCGACTTCGCAGGCGGCACCGTGGTGCACATCAACGCCGGTATCGCCGGCCTGGTGGCCTGCCTGGTGCTGGGCAAGCGCAAAGGCTTCCCGACCACCCCGATGGCGCCACACAACCTCGGCTACACCCTGATCGGCGCGGCCATGCTGTGGGTCGGCTGGTTCGGCTTCAACGCCGGTTCCGCCGCCGCGGCCAACGGTACCGCCGGTATGGCGATGCTGGTGACCCAGATCGCCACCGCCGCTGCCGCACTGGGCTGGATGTTCGCCGAGTGGCTGACCCACGGTAAGCCAAGCGCACTGGGCATCGCCTCGGGCGTGGTGGCCGGCCTGGTCGCCATTACCCCGGCTGCCGGTACCGTCGGCCCGATGGGCTCGCTGATCATCGGCCTGGCGGCGGGTGTGGTGTGCTTCTTCTGCGCCACGACCCTGAAACGCAAGCTGGGCTACGACGACTCCCTGGACGCCTTCGGCGTGCACGGTATCGGCGGTATCCTCGGCGCCATCCTGACCGGTGTGTTCGCGGCACCGTCGATGGGCGGCTTCAACGCTGCAACCACCGACATCGCTGCCCAGGTCTGGATCCAGTGCAAAGGCGTCGGCTTCACCGTCATCTACACCGCGGTCGTGACCTACATCATCCTCAAGGTCCTGGATGTAGTGATGGGCCTGCGTGTGACCGACGAAGAAGAATCGGTCGGCCTCGACCTGGCACAACACAACGAGCGCGGCTATAACCTGTAAGCGCGTTTAAAAAATTTGCCCGGCTTGCCGGGCATTTTTTTGCCTGGATTTTGTCAGTGCAAAGAGAGCTGAAAGGTTTTATCCAGAAGCATTCCAGCCAAAACGCCGGGACTATTCCCCATGGGCCGATGGCTTACAGCATGGCTGGCGTATTAGGCGCTTTGCTTTTTTCCTGAGCGCGCTAGAATGCGCGCCGATGGGCGGAGAACTGTATGTGGCAACAGACACTGATTACCTTGCGGGCCAGGCCCCGGGGTTTTCATTTGGTGACCCAGGAGTTGCTCGATGGCTTGCCTGAACTGAAGGCATGTCGAGTCGGTCTGTTGCATTTGTGGCTGCAGCATACCTCGGCCTCGTTGACGATCAACGAGAATGCCGATCCGGCGGTTCGCCGTGACTTCGAACGTTTTTTCAACCGACTGGTGCCGCAAGGCGGGCTCGAGTATGAACATGACGACGAAGGCGCGGATGACTTGCCGGCGCACTTCAAGGCCAGTTTGCTAGGCTGTCAGCTGACTTTGCCGGTAACGGCGGGACGGTTGGCTCTGGGTAGCTGGCAAGGTGTCTATCTGGGCGAACACCGTGATCATGGCGGTGTTCGTAGAGTCCTCGCCACCCTGCAGGGTGATGGGGCATAAGCCGCTGGGGTCCAGCGGATGTTGATTTTTTTCCGGCGGCCTACGACAGTCGGCGCAGCTGGGCTATAACTAATCTGCTTTTCGCAAGTCATGAGGTAGAACATGAGCGACGATGATCTGGAAAACGATGACCTCGAAGTAGGCGACGAAGACGAAACCGAAGAAGGTCTGGAAGCGGCGGCTGAAGACGTAGATGTTGCCGATGACGACGGTGGCGATGTCCCCGCGCCGACTGCCAAGGGTAAGGCCAAGGCAGCCGTATCGGTTGACGAACTGCCCAGCGTGGAAGCCAAGAACAAGGAGCGTGATGCTCTGGCCCGCGCGATGGAAGAGTTCCTCGCACGTGGTGGCAAGGTGCAGGAAGTCGAGGCCAATGTGGTGGCAGATCCACCCAAGAAGCCGGATAACAAGTACGGCAGCCGACCTATCTGAGTGTCAGCTTCCTCGCTTGTCGAAAAAGCCCGCCGTCGCTGCGGGCTTTTTCATGCCTGCCGGTCAGGCCCTGGTGTTCCAGGCGGCTAGCAGCGCCGGCAGTTCGGTCAGGCTGCGGATCTGCGCATCCGGTGGCTGGTCCGCTTCCCAGGCCTTGCCCGCGGGGTTGTACCAGATCGCCCGCAGGCCCGCCTGCTGCGCCCCGGCGATATCGTCGCCCGGATGGTCGCCGATATGCACCGCCGCTTCTGCCGGGACATTCCCGCCGCGGACCAGCGCTTCGTGGAACAGCCGTGAATCGGGCTTGGCGATGCCGATGTCCTCGGCGCACAGGGCAAAGCGGAAGTAGTCGGCAAGGCCCAGGCGGCGCACGTCGGCATTGCCATTGGTGACCACGCCCAGGGCAAAGGAGCGGCCAAGGGTCTCCAGGGTCGGCTCGACCTCGGGAAACACCTCGATCTGGTGCCGAGCGTGAATGAACACTTCGAACGCTTCCGCTGCCAGTGTCTCGGCCTGCCCGTGGGCATAGCCGGCTTCTTCCAGCGCATGGAACAGCACCCGGCGGCGCAAGGCGCTGATGCGGTGCTTGAGCGTCGGCTCCTTGAGCAGCACCCGTTCGCGGATCGCCCACAGGTGCTCGATCGGCACGCCGCCCAGGTCCGGCGCGTGCCCGGCCAGCCACTCCCGCAACACGTTCTCCGCGCTGTGGATCACCGGCGCGGTATCCCACAGGGTGTCATCGAGGTCGAAGGTGATCAGCTGAATCGTCATTACTCACTATCCTTGCTGCGTTTGGCCCGGGGGTGGGCGCTGTCATAGACGGTTGCCAGGTGCTGGAAGTCAAGGTGGGTGTAGATCTGCGTGGTCTTGATGTCCGCGTGGCCGAGCAGTTCCTGCACCGCGCGCAGGTCCTGGGAGGACTCCAGCAGGTGGCTGGCAAAGGAGTGCCGGAGCATGTGCGGGTGCAGGTTCTGCCCCAGTTCACGCTCGCCGGCCGCCTTGACCCGCAGCTGGATGGCCCGGGGGCCGAGGCGCCGGCCCTGCTGGCTGACGAATACCGCATCGTCCGCCGGATTGCTCAGGGCGCGCAGCGGCAGCCAGGTCTGCAAGGCTTCGCGGGCCTTGCGGCCGATCGGCAGGACGCGGGTCTTGCTGCCCTTGCCGTGGACCTGCACCAGGCCGTCCGCCAGGTCCAGCTGGTCGAGGTTGAGCCCGGTCAGTTCCGAGAGACGCAGGCCCGAGGAGTAGAACAGCTCGAGGATGGCCTGGTCGCGGTGGGCGAGGAAATCATCCTCGACGGCACCGTCGAGCAGTTGCAGGGTGCGATCGGTGTCGAGGGTCTTGGGCAGCCGGCGTTCGCCCTTGGGCGGCGCCAGGCCGGTGGCCGGGTCGTGGTTGCACAGGCCTTCGCGGTTCAGATACTGGTACAGCCCGCGGACCGCCGACAGCAGCCGTGCCAGGCTGCGCGAGGATTGTCCCTGCTGGTGCAGGCGCGCCACCAGTCGCCGCAGCCGCTGGATATCGAGGGCCGACCAACTGCCGATCTGTTCCTTTGCGCAGAAGGCGAGGACCTTGTTCAGGTCGCGCCGGTAGGCTTCGAGGGTATGGGGCGACACCTGGCGCTCACTGCGCAGGTGCTCGCAGTAGGCGTCCAGTTGCCGTTCCACGACTAGCGCACCGAGCGCAGGGAGTGGGTGAAGCGCGGGACGACACGCCCCAGGACTTCGGCGATATAGCTGAGGAACAGGGTGCCGACCGAACTCTTGTAGTGCTGCGGGTCGCGGCTGGCGATGGCGAGCACGCCGTGCAGGCCCAGATGGCTGATGGCGACCACGGCGGTGGAGCCGATCTGCTTGCGTTGTTCTTCGCCGAACAGGAAGTCCAGCTCATGCTCGCGCAGGCTGCCGCTGATGCTCTTGCCTTCCGAGAGCAGGCCGCCGATCGCCTGCTGCGCGTCGGCACCGCTGACCCAGCGGCCCACTGGCATGGCGTTGTCGCTGAACAGGATCAGGCTGACGAAGGGCACCTGGAAATCCTGGCGCAGGCTGTCTTCGACGGCCATCACCAGGTCTTCCAGGCTGGCCGCGTCCATCAGCGCGAGGATCAGCCGACGGGTCTTGTCGAACAGCCGGTCGTTGTCGCGGGCGACGTCCATCAGCTGCGAAAGCCGGTGGCGCATCTCGATATTGCGTTCGCGCAGGATCTTCATCTGCCGTTCGACCAGCGATACCGTGTCACCACGCTGGTGTGGAATGCGCAGCGCCGGCAGCAGCTCTTCGTGCTCGACGAAGAAGTCCGGGTGAGCCTCCAGGTAGGCGGCGACGGTCGCCGCCTCCAGGCTTTGCGCAGGCAGTTCGTTGGGCTGTTCTGGAGCCTGAGGCTGATCGGTCATGACGTTCGCTCGCTTATAGACGCACTTGTCCTTCATACACCCGTACGGCCGGCCCGGTCATCATCACCGGTGCGCCGTCGCCGGCCCACTCGATGGACAGGCGTCCGCCGGGCAGGTCGATGGTCACCGGTGAATCCATCCAGCCCTGGCTGATGGCCGCGACCGCTGCCGCGCAGGCGCCGGTGCCGCAGGCCTGGGTTTCCCCGGCGCCACGTTCCCAGACGCGCAGTTGCGCGCGCTGGCGATCGATCACCTGCAGGAAGCCGACGTTGACCCGCGCCGGGAAGCGCGGATGGTGTTCGATCTTCGGTCCCAGTTCGTGCACCGGGGCGCTGTTGATATCCGTCACGCGCAGCACCGCATGGGGGTTGCCCATGGACACGGCGGCCAGGTCGACGTTCTGGCCGTCGACGTCGACCGGGTAGCTCAGGGCCTGGGCCGCAGCCTGGAACGGAATGTCCGCCGGCACCCGGCGCGGGGCCCCCATGTTCACGCTGATCTGGCCGTCCTGGCGCACGTCCAGTTCGATGATGCCGCTCTTGGTCTCGACGCGGATCTGCCGCTTGGCGGTCAGGCGCTTGTCCAGGACGAAGCGTGCGAAGCAACGGGCACCGTTGCCGCATTGCTCCACTTCCGAACCGTCGGAGTTGAAGATCCGGTAGCGGAAATCCACCTCGGGATTGCTCGGTGCCTCGACGATCAGCAACTGGTCGAAGCCGATGCCGGTGTGCCGGTCACCCCATTGCTTGGCGTGCTTGGGCAGGATGTGCGCGTGCTGGCTGACCAGGTCGAGGACCATGAAGTCGTTGCCCAGGCCGTGCATCTTGGTAAAACGCAGCAGCATGGTCTTACTCCGGCAACAGGCTTTCGCCGGCGTACAACTCGGCCAATGTCTCGCGACGGCGGATTTCGATCATCTGCTCGCCATCCACCAGCACTTCGGCGGCACGGCCGCGGGTGTTGTAGTTGGAGCTCATGACAAAACCATAGGCACCGGCCGAGTGCACGGCCAGCAGGTCGCCTTCCTCCAGCGCGAGCTGGCGGTCCTTGGCCAGGAAGTCGCCGGTTTCGCAGATCGGTCCGACGATGTCGTAGGCCCGTGGCTCGCTGTCACGCGGGCGCACGGCGGTGACGTTCATCCAGGCCTGGTACAGCGCCGGGCGGATCAGGTCATTCATCGCCGCGTCGACGATGGCGAAGTCCTTGTATTCGGTGTGCTTGAGGTATTCGACCCGGGTCAGCAGCACGCCGGCGTTGGCGACGATAAAGCGGCCTGGTTCGAACATCAGCGTCAGGTCGCGGCCGGCGGTGCGCTCGCGCACGGCCTTGATGTAGTCGGCCACCAGCGGCGGCTCTTCATCGCGATAACGCACGCCGACACCGCCACCGAGGTCGATATGGTGCAGGTAGATACCGCATTCGCCGAGGCGGTCGATCAGCGCCAGCAGGCGGTCGAGGGCGTCGAGGAACGGCGGCAGGCTGGTCAGTTGCGAGCCGATATGGCAATCGACGCCCAGGACTTCCAGGTTCGGCAGCTGTGCGGCGCGGACATAGACCTCTTCCGCGTCAGCGATGGCGATGCCGAACTTGTTTTCCTTCAGGCCGGTGGAGATGTACGGGTGGGTGCCGGCATCCACGTCCGGGTTGACCCGCAGCGAGATCGGTGCGCGGACGCCCATCTCGGCCGCCACCACCTGCAGGCGCTCCAGCTCGTCGGTGGACTCGACGTTGAAGCAGTGCACGCCGACTTCCAGGGCACGACGCATGTCGTCACGGCTCTTGCCGACGCCGGAGAAGACGATCTTGTCCGCCGCGCCACCGGCGGCCAGGACACGCTCCAGTTCGCCACGGGACACGATGTCGAAACCGGCGCCGAGGCGCGCCAGGACATTCAGCACGCCGAGGTTGGAGTTGGCCTTGACCGCATAGCAGACCAGGTGCGGGGCACCTTGCAGGGCATCGGCATAAGCGTGGTATTGCGCCTCGATATGGGCGCGGGAGTAGACATAAGTCGGCGTGCCAAAGCGCTCGGCGATGGCGGACAAAGCTACACCTTCCGCGAACAGTTCACCGTCGCGGTAGTTAAAAGCGTCCATGGTGATCCCTTAGTAGGTGTCGTGCTTGTGCGCTTTGGCCTGCGAGGACTTGGCCTGGTCGTCCGGGTTCTGACTGTCATCGGGAAGATACAGCGGACCTTTTTGCCCACAGGCAGAGACCAGGCAAGCGATCGCGAGGAGCGCAGCAAGGGAAGAGATCAGGCGCTTCATGGCGAAATCCTTTGTAAAAGCATTAATTGCGCCCGAGTATACCGGCCACCCGGCGGCTTGCCTATGCGGGCCGCCAGCCGGACTCCGCCGGGTCGATCGGGACCTGGTGGATTATTGATGTCACTGTCGCTCCAGGGTGGTTATGCTTTGCAATCATCCGCGAGCGCCCGTATCTTCGGGCGCCTGGAGTGACCAGTATTTTTCGAGGTTCGCGCAATGAGTTTGACTGAAGCCCGTTTTCACGATCTGGTCGATGCCACCCAGCAAGTGCTGGAAGATATTTTTGACGAGAGTGGCCTGGATGTGGACCTGGAGAACTCCGCGGGTGTGTTGACCGTGAAGTTCGAAGGGGGCTCCCAGCTGGTTGTTAGCCGCCAGGAGCCTCTGCGTCAGCTCTGGCTGGCCGCTAAGTCAGGCGGTTTTCATTTTGACTATGATGAAGAAAACTGCGTCTGGACGTGCGACAAGACCGATGAGTTGCTGAGCGAGATCGTTGCTCGCTCGACTTTGGAGCAAGCCGGCGTCAACCTGGACTTCGACGAGATCTGATCGTGACGCAGCAAGCCACACCGGCAAGACCCGCCAAGCCGCTGTACAGCAACATCAGCCCGGCCGTGCCTTCGCCTTGCGTGAGTCTGTGCCGGCTCGACGAGCAAAAAGTGTGTATCGGCTGTTTTCGGCATGTCGAGGACATTCGCGAATGGCGTTCGGCGGACGACCAGCGCCGCCGGGTGATCTGCGAGCAGGCACGACAGCGCCGGGCGCAGGCCTGATCGCGGTCCTCGCGGGCGTTGCCTTGCCCGCGATGGCGGCGGTGAACGGGGCATCGTAGTCACTGGCAAGCCAGCTCCCAGCGGGACATGCATTGCGCTGCGACTTGTGTATTTGCGCTGCTGTGATAGTGTCCGACTATGCCTCGCGATGACGAGGCCAGTGAAAACCCCGCCTTTCGTGGCGGGGTTTTGCTTTTATCGTGCAGAAAAAAGGAGTCTGCCTGGATCATGAGCACCGCACCTTCCATCATCCTCACCCGCCTCGATGTGCAGCGTCTCGAGCGCCTGATCGACAGCCTGGACGATTCGCTGCCGGGCGTCGTCGCGTTGCAGGCCGAACTGGATCGCGCTGAAAGCGTCGTGGGCCACGAAGAAGTGCCCGCCGGTGTCGTGACCATGAATTCCCGGGTCCATTGCCGTGAAGAAGGCAGTGGCAAGGACTATCACCTGACCCTGGTCTATCCCCAGGATGCCAATGCCGACGAAGGCAAGATCTCGATTCTCGCGCCGGTCGGCAGCGCCCTGCTCGGCTTGCAGGTCGGTCAGCACATCGATTGGCCGGCCCCGGGTGGCAAGACCCTGAAGCTGACCCTGCTGGAAGTGGAATACCAGCCGGAAGCGGCCGGTGACTTCCACCTCTGAGCCGTCACTTACAAGCCATCACCCCTGAGCCCTTTCAGGCCTGTTCCAGGGCGATATTCAGCGAGCTTTCCAGGTCGGCCTTGTAGCGCAGGTACAGGTTGGTCGAGCCCGTGCCTTCGCCGACCAGGCCGCTGAGGTCCAGGTCGGTGATGTAGCAGCGATAGCGCTCGACCTCGCGCCGCTGGCCGATAATCTCCTGGGCGACCGCGATAAACAGCTGGTCGCCGTATTCCAGTTGGGAAAACTCCCGCTGATTGCAGTACAGGGTGACCTGGACTTCGTTCGGCCCGGCCTTGCCGACGATCGCCTGGACGTCGTAGAACGGCTTGTTGACCGGCGTCTGCGGTGCCGGCCGGGTCTCGACCCGTCGTGCCCGCCCCGGTGCCGAGGGCAGCAGCTGGTAATACAGGGTTTCCAGCACGGTCGCGGGCAACGTCGAATCCATCGGCATCAAGGCCTCGCGACGGTACAGGATCGACTGCAGGAAGCGTTGCAGCGGCACCAGCAGGCTTTGCTCGTCATGGAATGGCAGGCGCTGTTGCCACAAGGCATTGAACTCATCCAGCACATACAGCTCGGCCTGATTCTCGTTGATCCGGAAGAACACCTGTATGCACTCGGGCTGGCCCATCGGCAGCACCAGGGCCAGGTCGTGTTCCTCCATGGCCCGCAGATCCAGGTGCAACGGGCTGTAGCTCGACAGGTCGGCGCTCAGGTAGTCGAGCAGCGTCGACAGATTGTCCAGGGCGATATGGCGGACCTGGCCGGGCACCAGTTCCAGGACGTGGTAATGCTGCTGGACCTGCACCAGGTAGCGGTGGTTGAGGTCGCCGATCAGCAATTCCTGGGCGGTATTGAGCACTTCCTCGACCCGCTGGGCGATGAATTGCGCGCGGTTGTGGCAGAAACAGCGTACCCGCAGCCTTGGCATCTCGCGGCCCAGGGGCAGGTTGTTGAGGTAGTCGCGCAGGCAGTCGAGCAGGGCATGGGGGCCGTCGTAACGACTGATCAGCACTTCGTTCCAGCTGTTGAGGGTGACCTGGTCGAGGGTCAGCACCAGGTTTTCCCGGACACCGGCATAACTCAGGGAGTCGGTGCGCTCGGTGGTCATCAGGATATTCAGGTCGCGGTGGTGCTTGAGCGGGTCTACGCCGACGTTGACCAGCAACAGCACCTCGCTCGGGATGCTCGGACGCAGCAGCTGTTCTTCGCCGACGGTGCTCAGGGGCAAGGCGATCACCTGCTGCAGGCTGCCGAGCAGGTTGAACAGCTCGAATTCGGTCAGGTCGCTGCTGCCGGGGTGCAGGGCGAGGCGGGTGCTGCTGTCGATCACGCCGTTGCGGTGGCACCAGGTCAGCAATTCCAGCAGCTCGCGGCTGCGCTTGATCGGCGCGAAGTGTTCCCACTCCTGGGCGCCCAGGCTGCCGTTGTACAGGCCCCAATGGGTCTGCCCCGGCTCCTTGCGGTTGGGCGACTGGACCAGCGTCAGGGTGTCTTCGGCGAGGTCCGGGGCGATGCCGGGGTTGATGAACTCGATCTTGCCGGCCTTGCGCTCGAACGCGGCGTACAACCGGCGGCCGAGCACGTTGAGGTCGCGCTTGTTGATCAGGCTGACCGCCTGCTCGGTACGGGCGAACTGGGTCAGGAAGCGATAGCTGTAGTTGAGTTCGTTGACCAGTGCGCGGCGTTCGGCGCTGACCTGGCGGACTTTCCACTGGCTGCGGCTGTCGAGCAGCGCCAGTTGCCGGCGGTCCCAGCCCCATTCGCCGGCCAGGCGCTCCAGCAACTGGCGTTGCCAGCTGGTGTTGCGCGAGCTGTTGCCGGTGAGCTTGCGGTTGACCTTCAGGTACAGGCTGCGCCGTACCAGTTCCAGGCGTTCCGGCTCGTTGCGGGCCTTGAGGTATTCCTCGATCCGCCGGTAGACCACGATATAGGGGTCCAGCTCGTCGAGGTCCAGCTGGTTGGCGAACACCGCCTGCTTGAAACGCAGGCTCAGGCATTCGACCCGCGGGTGCTCGCTGGCATAGACCTCGGTCAGCAGCAGCTTGAGCACCGACTTGTAGGGCGACTCGATCCCCTTGAACAACTGCCAGAGCCCGGCACCGATGAACTCGCCCGGCGGGATCTGCGCCAGATGGCCGAGGTCCAGGCCTTCGTCCGCGCGGATAAAACGCTTGGACAGCAGGGTATGGGTGTATTGGTCGTAGCGCGCCTCCTCGTACACCGGCACCAGCCACCACAGCGGCGTCCGTCCGGCGAGCCAGATGGCGGTGCGATAGAACTCGTCCAGCAGCAGGTAGTGCTGGGTGGTGCCGCAGTCTTCCGAGCTCAGTTGGGCGTCCCGCTCGCCACGGACGAAGCGCGCCGGGTCGATCAGGAAGAAATGCGCTTCGGCGCCCTGGCTGGCCGCCCACGTTTCCAGCAACTGGCATTTCTTGCGCAGTTCCGCCAGCTCGCCCTGGCTCAGGTCGCTGGCGTGGCAGACCCAGAAGTCCATGTCGCTCTGGTCGGCCTGGGCCAGGGTTCCCAGGCTGCCCATCAGGAACAGCCCATGGATCGGCCGCGGCGGGTTGCCGTGACGGGCCTTGTAGGAGAAGGAACGGGTCAGGCGCTGGGCTTCGGCGAGCGCCGAATCGTCCGGCTCGTAGCTCGACAGCCCGGCCGGCGTGCTGCCCGAGACATAGCCGGGCAACAGGGGATGATTGACATGGAAAAACAGCGGCAGCACGTTCAGCACGACCTGCTGGCGTGGCGAGAGACCTTCCATGGCACGGTCGAGCCGACCCTGGTTGAGCTTCAGAAAGCGCGAGCGCAGCTGGCTGAGCACCTTGCGGTCGATGCCCTCGTCCAGGTTTGGGCGAATTTCGTGGGTGCGCGTCATTTCAAACTCAAACCGGCTCAGCGGCGCTCGACAGTAGGAAATCTCTGAAGGGTGGCAGTTTACAGGCTAAGCGGGCCGCGCTTTAAGCTGAATTTGTCGATGGATGTCAGATTGCCAGATGAGTGGCCGCGGTCAGCCCGCGCAACCCGTGAAAACACAGGATTGCGTGGGCCTGGGGCGGACTCAGGCGGCTTCTTTTCGGACGTTCAGGATGGTCAGCAGGCCTTGGGCATGTTCGGCGGCGTCACGGCCCAGGCTGGTCAGGTAACCACCGTCTCTCTGGGTGATCAGTTCTTTGTCGAACAGGCGTTTGGCGGCGGCGATGGCAGTCGGGGCAGCGGTCTGATGAATTTTCAGGCCCTCCTGGGAACTCCCCAGGTTGAACAGTGCAAGGATTTCCAGTTCGGCAACCAACTCAGGGGTATACGACATAAGGACTCCAGACTTTCTAGGAATTATTGGACGACAGCGCCCCTAAGGTGATCCCACTTGCGCGGGCTGTCCAGTGCTGGATGAGCGCGCGGCCGGATGGCGTGCTGGAGGCGTGGGATCAGTTGTTACAGGGTTTTTCCAGTGTAGACAGTCCTTGCTGAAACGCTCACTGCTTCTCGGGCGGCAGCTCCGGCAAGGCGCGCAGGGCGTCTTCGTACCACTGGGTATCGAACGCGCGGTCATCGTCGAGCATCGCGTCGATTTCCGTCGCCAATACATGGGCCATGAGGGTGAGAATCTCGTCGCGTTCGTAGCCGACCAGGGTCAACTTGTTGAACGTGGCCTTGGCGGCCGGCGGGTTGTCGCTTTCGATCTGGTTTTCGATGGCCTGGACCAGGGTGCTCTCGGCGAACTCTTCGTCGTCGTTGTCGATATCGGTTGGCTCGCTCATGGCAGGCTCCTCAAGGAAAGGTCGCCAGTTTACCCGTATTCATCACCGTGATGCTGCTGGTTGAATTTTGTCCAGTGCACTATAACTTCCCCCGCCAACCCCCCGCACGGCCTGGAGGCTTTGTGATGCTCAAGCTTTATGGATTTGCTGTCAGCAACTACTACAACATGGTCAAGCTGGCATTGCTCGAGAAGGGCCTGTCGTTCGAGGAAGTACCGTTCTACGCCGGACAGACGCCGGAGGCCCTGGCAATCAGCCCGCGCGGGAAAGTCCCGGTGCTGGGCGTGGAGCAGGGCTATATCAACGAAACCAGCGTGATCCTCGAATACCTCGACGACACCCAGGGCGGCAAGGCGCTGTTGCCCAGCGACCCGTTCCGGCGTGCCCAGGTCCTGGCGCTGGCCAAGGAGATCGAACTGTACATCGAGCTGCCGGCGCGGGCTTCGTTTGCCGAGGCGTTCTTTGGCATGCCGGTGCCGGAGGCGATCAAGGAAAAGACCCGCACCGAGCTGTTGCTGGGCTTTGCCTCGCTCAAGCGCCATGGCCGGTTCGCCCCTTATGTGGCGGGCAACGAGTTGAGTGTGGCGGACCTGTATTTTCTCTACAGCGTCGACCTGGCCTGCGCGGTCGGCCAGAAGCTGTTCGGGATCGATCTGTTGGCCGGGATGCCGGAGGCGAAGGCCTTGCTGGAGCGTCTGCAGCAGACGGAGCATGCCCAGCGGATCGCGGCGGACAAGGAGGCCGCGATGCCGGCGTTCATGGCGATGATTGCCGCCAAGAAATAGGTTGTGGCGTTCATCAGGACGCCATCGCCAGCAAGCCGGCTCCCACCGGATGAGTGTCGAGCGCGGAACATGGGTTCGAGCACAAACCTTGTAGGAGCTGGCTTGCCAGCGAAGAGGCCCGCCAGCCTGGCCTCGGCTGATCGATCGCCTTCGCCGGCAAACCGGCTCCCACCGGATGAGTGTCGAGCGCGGAGCATGGGTTCGAGCACAAACCTTGTGGGAGCTGGCTTGCCAGCGAAGAGGCCCGTAAGCCTGGCCTCGGCTGATCGATCGCCCTCGCCGGCCAGCCGGCTCCCACCAGGGATCAGCGGCTGGCGAGCAGTGCCTGGCCGCGGGCGACCGCTGCCTTGACCTGTGCCGGCGCGGTCCCGCCGATATGATCGCGGGCGTTGACCGAGCCTTCCAGGGTCAATACCGCAAACACGTCCTGGTCGATCTGGTCGCTGAACTTGCGCAGCTCTTCCAGGCTCATTTCCGCCAGGTCCTTGCCGCTTTCCACGCCGTACTTCACCGCGTGGCCGACGATTTCGTGGCAATCACGGAACGGCAGGCCACGACGCACCAGGTAGTCCGCCAGGTCGGTCGCGGTGGAGAAGCCGCGCAGTGCCGCCTCGCGCATCATCGCGTGCTTGGGCTTGATCGCCGGGATCATGTCGGCGAAGGCCCGCAGCGAGTCGCGCAGGGTATCGGCGGCATCGAACAGCGGTTCCTTGTCTTCCTGGTTGTCCTTGTTGTAGGCCAGGGGCTGGCCTTTCATCAGGGTCAGCAGGCCCATCAGGGCACCGAACACCCGGCCAGTCTTGCCGCGTACCAGCTCCGGCACGTCCGGGTTCTTCTTCTGGGGCATGATCGAGCTGCCGGTGCAGAAGCGGTCCGGCAGGTCGATGAACTGGAACTGCGCGCTGGTCCACAGCACCAGCTCTTCGGAGAAGCGCGACAGGTGCATCATCGCGATGCTGGCCGCCGAGCAGAACTCGATGGCGAAGTCACGATCCGAAACGTTGTCCAGGGAGTTGCCGCCGACCACATCGAAGCCCAGCAGCTGGGCGGTGTATTCGCGGTCGATCGGGTAGGTGGTGCCGGCCAGCGCCGCGCTGCCCAGGGGCATGCGGTTGGTGCGCTTGCGGCAGTCCACCAGGCGCTCGTAGTCACGGCTGAGCATTTCGAACCAGGCCAGCATATGGTGGCCGAAGGTCACCGGCTGCGCGGTCTGCAGGTGGGTGAAACCGGGCATGATAGTGCCGGCTTCACGCTCGGCCTGTTCCAGCAGGCCTTTTTGCAGGCGGGTGATTTCCGCCAGGATCAGGTCGATTTCGTCCCGCAGCCACAGGCGGATATCGGTGGCGACCTGGTCGTTGCGGCTGCGCCCGGTGTGCAGCTTCTTGCCGGTGACGCCGATGCGGTCGGTCAGACGCGCCTCGATGTTCATGTGCACGTCTTCCAGGTCCACGCGCCAGTCAAAGTTGCCGGCCTCGATTTCGCCCTGGAGGGTGGTCAGTCCGTCGACGATGCTGTCGCGCTCGGCATCGGTCAGCACGCCGACCTTGGCCAGCATCCTGGCGTGGGCGATGGAGCCCATGATGTCGTGACGATAGAGGCGCTGGTCGAACGTGACGGAGGCGGTGAAGCGTGCGACGAAGGCGTCGACGGGTTCACTGAAGCGGCCGCCCCAGGACTGATTGGTCTTGTCGGTGCTCATGGATTCGCTCGTGATCTACTGAAGGTGGGTTGCCGGAAAAGTCGTTGCCGATCATAACAGGGTTGCCCCCGCTGGGGCTGACACTGGTCGCGCGGTTTTTATTTCGACCGAATCGGTCGGGTGGCTTGTCGCCGGCAGCGCAGGCGCGGAGACTGGGTCTCTCGTTTCGGGAATACGCCCCGTATGCCAATCTCACGAACGAAGGTGGCGCGTGATGCGCCGGCGACACCGGAATTCTTCCTGCCGGAGCTCTGCCTGCCAGAAGCGCTGCTGGTGCTGGTGATATTGGCCGAGTTGCTGGTGATGGTGCTGGTGCTGTCCGAGCCGATGCCCGCCGGTTTCGACTGGGTGCGCCTGGCGCTGACCTCGCTGTACGTGCAGTGGATCGTGCTGCTCTCGGCGGCGGTGCTGTGTGGCGCCCGGTCCTGGCTGGCGCGCCTGCGTCCCGGGGTGGCGGGTGCCTTGTGCTGTGCCCTGGTGGTCGGCCTGACGCTGATCTGCACCGCCCTGACCGAGTACCTTTCCCTTGTCGAGCGGCAGGTCGACGCCGGCAGTTTCGGCCGTTATCTGCGCCATGGCTTGATCAGTCTCATCATGTCGGCGCTGATGTTGCGCTACTTTTACCTGCAGAGTCAGTGGCGGCGCCAGCAGCAGGCGGAGTTGCAGGCGCGGCTCGAGGCGTTGCAGGCGAGGATCAGGCCGCACTTCCTGTTCAACAGCCTGAACAGCATTGCCAGCCTGGTGGCGACCGACCCGAGGCAGGCCGAGCAGGCGGTGCTGGATCTGTCGGACCTGTTCCGGGCCAGTCTCGCCAAGCCGGGGAACCTGGTGTCGTGGCGCGACGAGCTGGAATTAGCGCAACGATATTTGTCGATCGAACACTATCGGCTTGGCAACCGTCTACAGTTGGACTGGAGGGTGGGGACAATTCCGGACGATTTGCCGATCCCGCAACTAACCTTGCAACCATTGCTGGAAAACGCTCTGATCTATGGAATCGCGCCGCGGGTCGAAGGCGGGGTGGTCAGAGTCGAAGCCGACTATAAAGAGGGAGAGTTCATATTGTGTATCAGCAATCCCTACGACGATGCTGCCCAGCAGCAGGTGTCGAGCGGTACTCAACTGGCGCTGGTGAACATTGGTGCCCGACTTACGGCACTTTTTGGGCCTCGCGCTAGTCTTAGCGTGGATCGCCGTGACGGACGTCACTTCACCTGTCTACGCTATCCTTGTGCGAGACTCACGCAGGAATCCAGCGCAATATGAATGTCCTGATCGTTGATGACGAACCCCTGGCCCGCGAGCGCCTGAGCCGTTTGGTTGGCGAACTCGAGGGTTACAGTGTCCTGGAGCCCAGCGCCACCAATGGCGAAGAGGCATTGGCCCTGATCGACAGCCTCAAGCCGGATGTCGTCTTGCTCGATATCCGCATGCCGGGCCTGGATGGCCTGCAGGTGGCCGCGCGCCTGTGCGAGCGCGAAACGCCGCCGGCGGTGGTGTTCTGCACCGCCCATGACGAGTTTGCCCTGGAGGCGTTCCAGGTCAGCGCCGTGGGTTATCTGGTCAAGCCGGTGCGTTCCGAGCATCTGCTCGAGGCCCTGAAGAAGGCCGAGCGGCCCAACCGCGTGCAACTGGCCGCGCTGACCCGCCCGGCCGCGGAAACCGGCGCCGGACCGCGTACCCATATCAGTGCGCGGACCCGCAAGGGGATCGAACTGATTCCCCTCGACCAGGTGATCTATTTCATCGCGGATCACAAGTACGTGACCTTGCGCCACGAAGGCGGCGAAGTCCTGCTCGACGAGCCGCTGAAGGCCCTGGAAGACGAGTTCGGCGACCGCTTCGTGCGTATCCACCGCAATGCGCTGGTGGCCCGCGAACGCATCGAACGCCTGCAGCGCACGCCCCTGGGGCACTTCCAGTTGTTCCTCAAGGGCCTCAACGGCGATGCGCTGATCGTCAGCCGGCGCCATGTCGCCGGTGTGCGCAAGATGATGCAGCAGCTCTGATCCGGGGCTTGTCACAGGCCCCGAGGTTTGTCCGTCCGCTGTTCCAGGCCAGGGAGGCTGCGGACTTTCTGATACAAGTCAAAGCTGGCCGGGCTGAACTGTTATTATCTGCCGTATCTATTCAGTACGGATCGATCCATGTCTTCTCGCGAAATCCGCATCGCCACCCGTAAGAGCGCGCTGGCCCTTTGGCAGGCCGAATACGTCAAGGCCCGCCTGGAACAGGCTCACCCGGGGTTGAAGGTGACCCTGGTACCGATGGTCAGTCGCGGCGACAAGCTGCTCGACTCGCCGCTGTCGAAGATCGGCGGCAAGGGTTTGTTCGTCAAGGAGCTGGAAACCGCACTGCTCGAGCACGAGGCGGATATCGCCGTGCACTCGATGAAGGACGTGCCGATGGATTTCCCCGAGGGGCTCGGCCTGTTCTGCATCTGCGAGCGTGAAGATCCCCGCGATGCCTTCGTCTCCAATACCCATGCCAGCCTGGATGCGTTGCCGCCGGGCGCGGTGGTCGGCACGTCGAGCCTGCGCCGCCAGGCGCAACTGCTGACCCGCCGTCCCGACCTGCAGATCCGTTTCCTGCGCGGCAACGTCAACACTCGCCTGGCCAAGCTCGATGCCGGCGAGTACGACGCAATCATCCTGGCGGCCGCGGGGCTGATCCGCCTCGGTTTCGAAGACCGTATCACCTCGGCCATCAGCGTCGAGGACAGCCTGCCGGCCGGTGGCCAGGGCGCGGTCGGTATCGAGTGCCGCAGCGCCGACAGCGAGATCCATGCACTGCTCGCCCCCCTGCATCACGCCGACACCGCCGTACGGGTCACCGCCGAGCGGGCCCTGAACAAGCACCTCAACGGTGGCTGCCAGGTGCCGATCGCCTGTTACGCCGTGCTCGAAGGCGAGCAGGTCTGGCTGCGTGGCCTGGTCGGCCAGCCCAGCGGCGGCCTGCTGCTGAGCGCCGAAGCACGCGCTCCGCAAGCGGATGCCCGGGCGCTGGGCGTGCGGGTGGCCGAGGATCTGCTGGGGCAGGGCGCGGACGTCATTCTCAAGGCCGTCTATGGCGAGGCCGGCGAGGAATGACCGGCTGGCGTCTGCTGCTCACGCGGCCGACGGATGAGTCGACCGCGCTGTCGGCGGTACTGGCCGAGGCCGGGATCTTCAGCAGTGCCTTGCCGCTGCTGGAAATCGAGCCGCTGGTGGTCGATGGTGCCGGGCTGACGAAGATTCTCAACCTGCCTTTCTATTCGGCGGCGATTGTCGTCAGCAAGCCGGCCGCGCGCCTGGGACTGGACCTGGTGGACCAGTACTGGCCGCAGCCGCCGCTGCTGCCCTGGTTCACCGTCGGTGCCGCGACGGCCCGCTTGCTGGACGACTACGGCCTGCGGGTGGACTATCCGGCCGATGGCGATGACAGCGAGGCCTTGCTCGACCTGCCGGCCTTGCAGGAGGCCCTGGCACAGCCCGATCCCCGCGTGCTGATCCTGCGCGGAGAGGGCGGGCGCGAGCTCCTGGCTGAGCGTTTACGCGGCCAAGGTGCTAGTGTCGACTATCTGGAACTCTATCGTCGCTGCCTGCCGGCGTATGCCGAGGGCACCCTGATCGGGCAGATTCGCGCGGAACGCCTGAACGGGCTGGTGGTCAGCAGTGGGCAGGGTTTTGAACACCTGCGGCAGTTGGCGGGCGCGGCCTGGCCGGAAGTGGCCCGGTTGCCGTTGTTTGTTCCAAGCCCCCGGGTGGCGCAGATGGCTCGTGCCGCCGGGGCTCAACATGTTGTGGATTGTCGTGGTGCCAACGCCACGGCTTTGCTGGCGGCGCTACGGGAGTTCCCCGTACCCGCTTTCTGAATGCAAAGGATGGATACGTGAGCGAAACAGCCTTGCCAAAAGAAGAAGCTCAACCGGTGCCCGAGGCGCCGGTCAAACCGCCGGTGGCGCCTGTCGAGCGCCGTGGCAATGGTCTGGCGATCCTGGCGTTGCTGCTGGGTGCCGCCGGTGTGGCCGCGGGCGGCTGGGGTGTCTGGCAGGTGCGCAACCTGCAGGCCAATCACCAGCAGCAGGGCGGGCAACTGCAGGAACTGGGCAACCAGGCGCAGTCGCTCAAGCTGAGCGAACAGCAGTTGGCCGCGCGCCTGGACCAACTGCCGGGTGCCGCCGAACTGGAGGACCGCCGGCGCCTGGTGGCGCAGTTGCAGGGCGATCAGCAGCGCCTGGGCCAGCGTCTGGAAAGCGTGCTGGGCGCCAGCCGCAAGGACTGGCGCCTGGCCGAGGCCGAGCACCTGTTGCGCCTGGCCACGCTGCGCCTGTCGGCGTTGCAGGACATCACCAGTGCCCTGGCCCTGGTGCAGGGTGCCGACGATATCCTGCGTGAACAGAACGACCCGGGCTCCTTTGCCGCCCGCGAACAATTGGCCAAGAGCCTGGCAGCGCTGCGCAGTACCGAGCAGCCGGATCGCACCGGACTGTTCCTGCAACTGGGCGCCTTGCGTGACCAGGTCGCGCAGCTCAACGAACTGGCACCGGAGTACAAGGACCGCGGCGACTCCCTGCTGGGCCTGACCTCCGATGGCGACGGCGCCAGTCGCTGGGCGCAGTGGTGGGACGAGATCTCGCGTTATATCCGTATCGACTTCAACGCCAACAAGAACATCCGGCCGTTGCTCGCCGGGCAGAGCCTGACCCAGGTCCGCCTGGCCTTGAGCCTGGCGCTGGAGCAGGCGCAATGGGCGGCCCTGAACGGCCAGGCGGGGGTTTACACCCAGGCGCTGACGGAAGCTCGCGATGTGTTGACCGGCAGCTTCAATCCGGACAACCCGCAGAGCAAGGTCATGGTCGAGCAGCTCAGCGAACTGAGCCGCAAACCGGTGACAGTGCTGACCCCGGACCTGGCTGCGACCCTCGGTGCCGTCCAGGCCTATCTCGAGCGGCGCCACGTGGAAGCCGACACGCCGGTGAGCGGTAGTGCCAACCCGGCGCAGGAGACCAGTCCATGAAACGGTTTATCGCGATTGCACTGCTGGTCATCGTCGCGGTAGGTCTGCTGGGCTTCGCGATTTCCAGGCATGCCGGCTACGTCCTGATCGCCTATGACAGCTTCCGTTACGAATCCAGCCTGTGGGCATTCCTGGCCGTGCTGCTGGTGCTGTGGCTGGCCTATCGACTGCTCAGGTTCCTCGTCGGCCTGGTCACGGCGTCGAGTTCGGCGGCCAACCCCTGGTCCCGGCGCAACCGTAGCCGGCGGATCCAGCTGGCCATCGAACAAGGCCAGATGGATCTCGCCGAAGGTCGCTGGGCCAGTGCCCAGAAACACCTGCATCGGGCTGCCGAGGCTGAGCGCCAGCCGCTGCTTTATTACCTCGGCGCGGCGCGTGCGGCCAATGAGCAGGGTAAATATGAAGAGTGCGACAGCCTGCTGGAACGCGCCCTGACGCGCCAGCCGCAGGCCGAGCTGGCGATTGCGCTGAGTCACGCGCAGTTGCAAGTGGACCGTGGCGATACCGAGGGTGCTTTGGGTACGCTGCAGGCCATGCATGAGCTGCATCCCCACAGTGTCCAGGTGCTGCGCCAGTTGCAACGGCTGCATCAGCAGCGGGGCGACTGGTCGGCGGTGGTCCGGCTGCTGCCGGAACTGCGCAAGGACAAGGCGTTGCCGCAAAGCGAGCTGGTCGAACTGGAGCGGCGCGCGTGGGGCGAAAACCTCGGTCTGGCGGCGCGTCGTGAAGAGGATGGCGAGGCCGGCCTGCAGTCGCTGGAGCGGGCCTGGCAGCAATTGTCCGCGGCTCAGCGGCAGGAGCCGCAACTGGTGCTGGCTTATGCCGAGCAACTGCGCCGGCTGGGGGCCGAGGTGCAGGCCGAGGAGGTCTTGCGCGCGGCGCTCAAGCGTCAGTACGACAGCCATCTGGCGCGCCTCTACGGGCTGCTGCGCGGGCGCGATCCGGCTCGCCAGCTGCAGACCGCCGAGGGCTGGCTCAAGGACCATCCGGCGGATGCCAGCCTGTTGCTGACACTGGGGCGCCTGTGCCTGCAGAACAGCCTGTGGGGCAAGGCTCGCGATTATCTGGAAGGGAGCCTGCGGGTACAGCGCAACCCGGAAGCCTGTGCCGAACTGGCCAGGCTGCTGGCCCAGTTGGGAGATACCGAGCGCAGCAACCAACTGTTCCAGGAAGGTCTTGGCCTGCTGGACGAACGCTTGCTCGCGTTGCCGCTGCCGGTACCGGTGAGCGCCTAGGCGAGATCGGGGCGGGTGGTCCGTGATGGGCGACCCGTCTCAGGCCCCCGGCCTATTTCCCTGTAATGCTCTGATACCGAAATCCTACTCGCTACTTAATGGTTTCATAGGATGTCTGTCGGTAATTCCCTACAGGCTTGAGGAATTATCTGCTGCGGCCCGCCTTGAAAGGGCCAAGGCCTTTCCTCTACCGTAACTGCCTGTCTCTCCTGTTACGGAAAAGCCATGTTCTTGGCCCGCTCACGTTCTCTGTTCTCCCTGGCTTTTCTGGCAGCGGCCCTGGTCATGGGGGCATCGTTGTACCTGGAGTATGGAGTCGGGCTGGAGCCGTGCTCGCTGTGCGTGATGCAGCGCCTGTTCCTCGGCGGCTTCTGCCTGGTCAGCCTGGTGGGCGCCTTGCACGGGCCGGCGCGCATCGGTCGTTGGGTCTATGGTGCGCTGGGGTTGCTGTTCGTCCTGGCGGGGGCGGCGACCGCGGCCCGGCAGGTCCTGCTGCAGCGGGTGCCGATAGAGGAACTGATGATCTGCCAGCCCGGCCTGCATTGCCTGATGCAACAGGTCTCGCCTTTCAAGGCGTTGGTCCTGATGTTCCGGGCGACCGCCGAGTGCGCGCAGATCCACTGGACCCTGTTCGACCTGAGTCTGCCCGAGTGGAGCCTGCTGGCCTTTGTCGGCATGAGTATTCTGGCGATCTATCAGATAGTTGGCCCGGCCACCGGCGCTGAACGCCGCGCGTGAAGCAACCGGTAGTCGCCCTCCGGATTAAACACTTGTATGAACTTTATCTCCTGCGTACCTTGAAGCAGGTGTCGTGCGGGCATAATCTGGCCCGCACGTGTTATCGCAAATAGGTTGTTCTGTTTGGCCAAGTCAGGATCCTCGGCGTGTACGAGGTGTCGGGCGGCATGACCCAGAAGGGAAGAGATCACCATGCTCGAAAGTTGTCAGAATGCTCAGGAACGCTGGGGTGGAGTGCATCTGCTGATCGACCGCTGGTTGCAGGCGCGTCACGAACTGGTACGGGCTTATGATGCTCTCGGTGCCGAGCCCGGAGCCCTGGCGGACAATCGCCAGCCGCTGCAGGAGTTCTGCGGGGTCCTGGTGGACTACGTGTCGGCCGGTCACTTCGAAATCTACGAACAGCTGACCGGCGAGGCCAAGGCATTCGGCGACAAGCGCGGGCTGGAACTGGCCGAGACGATCTATCCCCGTATCGATGTGATCACCGAAAAACTGCTGGCCTTCAACGACCTGTGCGACGCCGGCAAATGCGTGGCGGAGAAGTTCAAGGAGCTCGGTGGCCTGCTGCATGAACGCTTCGAACTCGAGGACTGCCTGATCGAAGTGCTGCACACCGCACACAAGGAAGAGGCGGTCGCCCAGGCCTGAGGTGTAGCGATTCTCCACTGAAACGGTGCGCATGGCGCGCCGTTTTTCGTTTGTGGGGCAGGCTCAGCTGGCGACGCCCAGCAACTCGATATCGAACACCAGCGGCGTATACGGGGCGATCAGGTCACCCGCGCCATCCGCGCCATAGGCTTGTGCCGAAGGCAGCACCAGACGCCACTTCGCCCCCACCGGCATCTGCGGCAGCGCACTGCGCCAGCCATCGATCACGCTGTCCAGGCGAAACCATTGCGGTTGGCTGTTCTGGTCGAACACCGTGCCATTGGGCAGGTGGCCCACATACCGCACTTGCACCCGGCCATTGGCAGCCACTTTTGCACCGGTGCCCGGTGTCAGTTCGGTCACGAGGATGCCGTCGGCCAGTTCTCGGACACCCGGTTTGGCTTTTTCCTCGGCGAGGAATTTCTTCTCGGCTTCGAGGGCAATCTCGCTTTGCGGTTTTGCCGCTTCCTCGGCGGCCCGGGCTTCGTGAGCGGCCAGGACCTGCTCGATGCGTTCGTCCTTCAGGGCCAGCGGCTTGCCCTGGTAAGCCTGCTGCAAACCTTCGACCAGTGCCTTGAGTTGCAGGTCCGGAACTTCCTGGCGCAAGCGTTCGCCGAGACTGGCGCCGAGGCTGTAGGCGAGGTCATGGGCATCGTCGGTTTTTTCTTCTGGCGCGGCATGGGCCAGTGGCAAGACAAGACACAACGACAGCAGTAGATAACGCGACATGGGGACTCTCCGACCTGAGATCCGAAGGATTATGCCAGTGCTGCGCGACGGTTGTTGGAGAACTCGCGGCGCCCTGAAAAACCGCCGATTGCGGTGTGCTCGAAGCGGGTGGTGGAACGCGAAAAAGAGTGGGGACGCGGTCCGGAAAAACACGACGAAATATCGCCTGTGCGAGGGGAATTTTATCGGCGATTTCTGTGTTCGTCCGATGATCCCGAAGAACATTTTTTGCAGCATGCAACGCCAGCCATTCGATACTGTCAACATGCCCTAGCGGCGGTAGTCACAGAGGGCTAGTATGAGCCGCACTCACGTCAGCCAGGAGGTAAACCATGTCGGCCACCAAGAAGCCTGTAAATACTCCGTTGCACTTACTCCAACAGTTGTCGGGCAGCCTGCTCGAGCATTTGGAAAACGCTTGTTCCCAAGCCTTGGCTGATGCTGAAAAACTGCTCGCCAAACTGGAAAAGCAACGCGGTAAAGCACAGGAAAAACTGCACAAGTCCCGCACCAAATTGCAGGAAGCCGCTACTGCCGGAAAAGCCAAGGCACAAGCCAAGGCCAAGAGCGCAGTGGGGGAACTGGAAGAGCTGCTCGACAAGCTGAAAGCCAGCCAGTCCGAAACCCGTACCTACATCCTGCAACTCAAGCGCGATGCGCAAGAGAGCCTGAAACTGGCGCAAGGTGTTGGCCGTGTGAAAGAGGCCGTGACCAAGGCCCTGTCCACCCGCGCCGCCAAGCCTGCCGCTCCGGCCAAGGTTGCCGCTGCCAAGCCGGCTGCAAAACCTGCCGCTGCCAAAACTGCTGCTGCTAAGCCAGCCGCGAAACCAGCCGCTGCCAAACCCGCCGCCGCCAAGCCGGCTGCAAAACCTGCTGCTAAAACCGCTG
>NZ_JACAOR010000013.1:0-229010 GCF_013386115.1 Pseudomonas gingeri | reverse complement strand
AAACCGCTGCCGCCAAGCCAGCTGCAAAACCGGCCGCTGCCAAACCCGCTGCTGCCAAGCCAGCGGCGAAACCAGCCGCTGCCAAACCGGCTGCCGCCAAGCCAGCTGCAAAACCAGCGGCTGCTAAAACCGCTGCCGCCAAGCCAGCTGCAAAACCAGTTGCTGCCAAACCGGCTGCCGCCAAGCCGGCTGCAAAACCTGCTGTTGCCAAACCGACTGCCGCCAAGCCAGCGGCGAAACCCGCTGCTGCCAAACCGGCTGCTGCCAAGCCCGCGGCGAAACCTGCTGCTGCCAAACCAGCCGTAGCCAAGCCAGCAGTTGCCAAGCCTGCAACTCCGGCACCTGCTCCAGCAGCACCGGCACCGACTGCAGCCGCTGCACCGGCCCCAGCCGTTACTGCTCCAGCGCCGGCTCCGGTCGCCAGCAGCACCCCAACCAGCGCTTCCTAAGCCTGGCTCACCGCGACGCGCAGCTGTTGCAGCGCGTCGCGGCTCAGGTGGGCCGCTTGTGCGGTGCTGCCGTCCAGCCACGCCATCAGATCGTCGGCCATTCCCTGTGGCCAGTCCCGGCACAACCCTTCCAGGCGCAACAGCAATTGGCGTTCCGCCTCCAGTTCAAGTGCCTTCACCTGATCGCGCAGTACCTTCAGCTCGTTGTCCTGCAACGCCATGGCCCGCCATTGCCCGCGCAATTGCCTGAGTGGCTGCACCACCTGCGCCTGCCAGGGTTGTGCGACCAGGCGCAATTGCGCCAATCGCCCGGCCTCGCAGCTGACGCCGCGTACCCCCAGCCACGCCGCGCAGAGCATCAGGCAGACATCCGCCCCCTGCGCCTGCAGGGCCAGGCAGGCTTCTTCCACGCCGGGCTTGGCATAAGTCTCGAGAGAAAACGTCCACAGGTCAGCATGCATGGTTCGATCCGCGCCAGTTGCGAGGGAAGCTGGTAGACTCCGCCGCCATTATGATTCGACTTCAGAACCTGACTTTACAGCGTGGCCCGCAACGTCTGCTAGAAGACGCCGAGCTGACCCTGCACGCCGGCCATAAAGCCGGCCTCATCGGTGCCAACGGCGCCGGCAAATCCAGCCTGTTCGCCCTGTTGCGGGGTGAGCTGCACCCGGACTCGGGTGACTGCTTCCTGCCGGCCGATTGGCGTATCGCCCACATGCGCCAGGAGGTCGATACCCTCGACCGCCTGGCGGTCGACTATGTGCTCGATGGCGACATACGCCTGCGCCAGGTGCAGCACGACCTGGCGGCGGCCGAGGTGGCCCACGATGGCGCTGCCCAGGCGCGCCTGCACGCGGAGCTCGACAGCGCCGACGGCTACACCGCCGACGCCCGGGCCCGCAAGCTGCTGGCCGGGCTGGGCTTCACCAATGAGCAGATGGACCGCCCGGTCGGCGATTTCTCCGGCGGATGGCGGATGCGCCTGAACCTGGCGCAGGCACTGATGTGTCCGTCGGACCTGTTGCTGCTCGACGAACCGACCAACCACCTCGACCTCGACGCGATCATCTGGCTGGAAGAGTGGCTCAAGAGCTACCCCGGCACCTTGCTGCTGATTTCCCACGACCGCGACTTCCTCGACGAAGTGGTCGATCACGTGGCCCATGTCGACCAGCGCAAGATCACCCTCTATCGCGGTGGCTACAGCGCGTTCGAGCGCGCCCGTGCGGAGCGCCTGGCCCAGCAGCAACAGGCCTACGAGAAGCAGCAGGCGCAACGTGCGCACATGGAAAGCTATATCGCCCGCTTCAAGGCCCAGGCCACCAAGGCCCGCCAGGCGCAGAGCCGGATCAAGGCCCTGGAGCGGATGGAAGAGCTGTCGGCGGCCCACGTCGACTCGCCGTTCGACTTCACCTTCCGCGAGTCGCACAAGATCTCCAGCCCGTTGCTGGACCTGTCCGATGCCCGCCTGGGTTATGGCGAGAAAACCATCCTGGAGAAGGTCAAGCTGCAACTGACCCCGGGCGCGCGGATCGGCTTGCTCGGCCCCAATGGCGCAGGCAAGTCGACGCTGATCAAGAACCTCGCTGGCGAGCTGTCGCCGCTGGCGGGACGCATGACCCGCGGTGAAAACACCGTGGTCGGCTACTTCGCCCAGCACCAGCTCGACTCGCTGGACGCCAAGGCCAGCCCGCTGCTGCACCTGCAACGCCTGGCACCGACCGAGCGCGAGCAGACCCTGCGCGACTTCCTCGGGGGGTTCGACTTCCGTGGCGCGCGCATCGACGAGCCGGTGCTGAATTTCTCCGGCGGTGAAAAAGCCCGCCTGGCGCTGGCCCTGATCGCCTGGGAACGGCCGAACCTGTTGCTGCTCGACGAACCGACCAACCACCTGGACCTGGAAATGCGCCTGGCGCTGACCATGGCCTTGCAGGAGTTCAGCGGTGCGGTGCTGGTGGTCTCCCACGACCGTCATCTGCTCAAGAGCACCACCGACAATTTCTACCTGGTGGCTGACGGCAAGGTCGAGGAGTTCGACGGCGACCTGGAAGACTATGCCCGCTGGCTGGTCGAGTATCGCCAGCGCAACGCTCCGGTCAGCAACACGCCGGTGAATGCGGACAAGACCGACAAGAAGGCCCAGCGCCAGGCCGCGGCTGCGTTGCGTCAGCAACTGGCCCCGCACAAGCGCGAGGCCGACAAGCTCGAAGCCGAGCTGGGCAAGCTGCACGAGCGGCTGGCGAAGATCGAGGCGAGCCTCGGCGACAGCGCGGTCTACGAAGCTGACCGCAAGGACGAGCTGCGTGACCTGCTGGCCGACCAGGCCAGGCTCAAGGTCCGTGAGGCGGAACTCGAAGAAGCCTGGATGGAAGCCCTGGAAGTGCTGGAAAGCATGCAGGCGGAGTTGGAAGCGCTGTCCTGACCGATAGTTGTCCGACAAAAAACGATGGTCAATTTCACGCCCGCGGATTAGCTTAGAGGTTTGTTGAAACTCTTATCCGAGGTGCGTGATGCTGATTGAGACGTGGCTGGCATTTTTTGCGGCATGCTGGGTAATCAGCCTGTCTCCTGGCGCTGGCGCGATCGCTTCGATGTCCAGCGGCCTGCAGTATGGTTTCCTGCGCGGTTACTGGAATGCCCTCGGTCTGCAACTGGGCCTGGCGGCACAGATCGCAGTGATCGCTGCCGGTGTCGGTGCCGTCCTGACCGCTTCGGCGACGGCCTTCTACGCCATCAAGTGGTTCGGCGTGGTGTATCTGGTGTACCTGGCGGTCAAACAGTGGCGCGCGCTGCCCAGCGACATGACCGAGGAAGCGACGATCCGTCCGGTCGGCAAGCCGCTGACCCTGATGTTCCGCGGTTTCCTGGTCAACGTCAGCAACCCCAAGGCACTGGTGTTCATGCTCGCGGTGCTGCCGCAGTTCATCGATCCCCATGCGCCGCTGGTGCACCAGTACCTGATCCTCGGCGTGACCATGATCGGCGTCGACATGATCGTCATGGCCGGCTACACCGGCCTGGCAGCCAAGGTCTTGCGTCTGCTGCGCACCCCCAGGCAGCAACGCCGGATGAACCGGACCTTTGCCGGGTTGTTCGTCGGTGCGGCCGGATTCCTGGCGACGCTGCACAAGGCGACCACCTGAGGCTCTTTGTTGCCTGAGCGGACGCTATCGCCGGCAAGCCGGCTCCCACAAGATCTGAATCGTAGCCGGGAGGTGTGCTCGATGCCGGCTCCCCTCACGATCAGCGTCGTGCTGCGCAAGTGTGTTCGACGCCGACTCCCACAGGATCCAAGCCGTAGCCGGGAAGCGTGCTTGATGCCGGCTCCCTCGGGATCAGCGTCGTGCTGTGCAAGTGTGCTCGACGCGGGCTTTGTGGGAGCCGGCTTGCTGGCGATGAACGATCACGCGGTCCCGGATTATTGCAGGACCCGCGCCGGCTCATCCGGTGGCAGGTTGTTGCGTTGCAGTGGCTGGCGCGCATCCGGGGACATATCCGGGCCGCCCAGTTGCATGCTCAACTGTCGCGCGACATCCTCGCCCAGGGACTTGGACACATCACGCACCACCCGCGGACGGTTCAGCGAAACGCGGATATCCCGGCTGTTGACCAGCTTGGTGTCCTGGCCTTCGCCCATGGCGGTGAACGCCGAGGTGATCTCGTAGGTCCGGGTGTTGATCAGGCTGAAATCGCCCACCAGTGTCAGCCCCAGTACCGCGGAGTAACTGTTGGTGTTGGCCAGTTCATTCACATCCTGGGTGAAGTCGATGTCCGAGACGGTGCCGAACAGCACATAGTCGGCACCCTTGAAGCTGCCGCCCTTGATCCGCTTGATCACGTCGTAGACATCGCCCTTGGAGCTGGCGGTGTAGGGCGTGCCCTGGATCAGCTGGAACATGCCGGTACGCAGGATCTCGCCCTTGATGTCGCCGGTGAACTTGCGTAGCTCGCCTTGCTCGATATAGCTGCTGCGGCTCTCGTATTCGTCATAACTCGACGAGCCCGAGGCGCCGTAGTAGCTCTGCTGGTAGTTGTTGCGCGCCGAGACGCTGCGGATGTACTGCTCCACTTGCGCCTGATACGCCAGGTCCGCCACCGCGACCTTCGGTGCGGCCTGCACGCCAAAGGCGCAGGCCAGGCCGATAATGCCAATCCATGCTCGCATCGTTCAACGCTCCGTGGTTTTGCGAATCTCTTTCTCGTCCATCCATTCGGCCAGGCCGCTTTCGACGTCGATCAGTTGCAGGCTGAACTTGTAGAAGACGTCCTTGTAGTCGCTGCTGCGCTTGACGATCGAGCTGATCGAGCCTTCCAGGCGGTACTTGGCGGCGATCATGTTGCCAGTCTTGCTGACGGTGCTCTTCTTGTACAGGCCACTCTGGTTCTGCAGCTTCAGCTGGTCGACCTGGCTCTGCATCTCGGTGTTGTCGCTGGCGAAGCGGGCGGTGCCGGACTTCATCAACTGGGTCTTGATCGAGGTGGTGATCTCGCGGGTGTCGATGTATTCGCTGGTCTTGTTCTTCACGTCATACACCTGCACCACCGGACGGCCCTGCAGGATGCCGGACTGGGCCAGGGAACGGGTCATGGACTCGGCGATCATCTGCAGGTCGGTGGAGCCGAACTCGTTGGTGACCAGCTCGACGGCCTTGGTGTCACCGTAGCTGATGTTCTTCCCACCCAGGACCGGCGAGGTGTTCTGGGCGCAACCGCTGGCCAGCAGGGCGACAACGGCGAGGAGTGAAAAGCGTGCAAACATGGAGAGGTTCTCTTCAAAGGGGCGCAAGGGGGCGACGGCGTATCAAGGGGTTTTGACTTCCAGGCGGAAGTCGGTGGCCTTCGGTGTCGGGGCGATGCCTGGCAGGAAGGTACTCTGGGCGCCATAAAGGCCCAGGGTCTTCCAGGTTTCCTCGTCGGCGACCGGGAAGCCGTCATTGCCCAGCCAGGCAAAGCGGTAGTACATCATCTTGTTCTTGGTGCGGGTGTTGCTCAGTTGCACCTTGACGGTGAGGAAGCCGTTTTCCCGGGCGACGCGAATGGCGCCGACCTGGATATCTTCCATTTCACCCAGGGCAACGATCTTGCTCGCGGCACTCCCCGGTGCCGGGGGCGGCGGTGGGGTGGCACAGCCGGCCAGCAAGGCCAGGGCAACGACAGCGGTCAGTTTGAAGTGCATGCGCAAGACTCCGTTCTCAAGGTTGTTTGATGCTGGCCACGGCCGTCGGGTTGGCGCTCGGGATCAGCCGGGCCGCCAGGCCGCTGGTGAATACCTGGTTACCGACGGCGCGCAGGCTGATGACCTGGTAGCGGCGGTCGATGGTGACCTTGACCAGCGAGCCGCCGACGGCGCTTGGCAGCGACACCTGGTGCTCGCCTTTCTTCAGGCGCAGGCGCACCACCTGGGTGGTGTCCGGTAGGGTGCGCCAGGTCCGGGTATCGGCGCCTTCGAGGACGGCCGAGGTGATGCCCACGGCCAGGCCGGCCATCGGGTTGACCTTGTTCAGGTTCTTCTGGGCGATGCCGCGGCTGATGGCCCGTACGCTGGTACGCAGGATGATGCCCGGCATGTCGTCGCGCAGGGCGCGCCGGGACATGGCGGTGGTGCTGTTGAGCGCGGTCAGGTTGACGGGCTGGCCGTCGACGCCGATCTGGGCGAAGCCCGGGGTCGAGGTGTCGGGCTTGATGATCGGGAACGACAGCGGGGTGATAACGATGCCGTTGTCGATCGGCAATGGCAGCGGAATGCGGATCGAGTCGCGGGCCGGCGCCAGGCCGCTCTGCACGACGATCAGGATATCGCTGTCGTCGTCCTTGGCGGGCTTGTCGAGGTTGACCAGGGCCTGTTCCAGCAGCGGCGTGTTGGGACGCAACTCGGCCGCCTGGCGATAGCCCGGCGCGGCCAGGTCCTTCTCGCCGAGGGCTTCGTAGACATAGCCGGCCAGGTAATGACTGAACGCGCTCTGGTAGCTATTTTTCAGGCCGACCACTTCCGGGGCGTCGAGGCTGGCCACCGGGTAACCCTGGAGATCCTTGTACTGGGTCTTGATCCCCTGCTGGTCGGCTTCTTCCTCGCTCTTGAGGTACTGCTTGTCGCGCAGGTCGGCGATCACCGCTTCACGTTCGTGGGTCTTCTTGATGGCGGTGCGGGCGCTCTCGAAGTCGTTGACGGCGAGGAAGTTCAGCGCCATCTGCGTGGTCAGCATGACCTTCTCGTAGTCGTAGCCCTCGTACTTGCGCACCTTGTCGTTGACCAGGAAGCTGCCGAACTGGGCGACGTACTTGGCGGTGTCCAGCTTGACGTCATCTTCCCAGTGGCCGACCACCTGGTCGGCATGACCCCAGGCCTGCTGGCTGCCGGGCAGGTCGCCCTTGGCCCGCAGCAGCTCGCCTTTCTCGAAGTAATAGAGCAGGTCGCGGTCTTCGCTGCCGTTGTTCTTGTCCAGCAGGGCCAGTGCCGCGTCGACATTGCCCGAGGCCAGTTGCTGGCTGGTCTGTGCCAGCTCGCTGTCGTAGTTGCGAAATACCGAGCAGCCGGACAGCAAGGCAATGGTGCCCAGGGCAATCAAAAGGCGAGTGCAGGATGTCATGACGATATCTTCCCTGATAAAGAGCAGCCGGGAATGCGGGTCAGGCTGAAAGGGACCCATTGGCAGGTCAGGTTGCTTACCTGCCAATTCCTCATAAAAAGAGGCGCTTTAATTTCTTATAGCCATAACATCGGCGCGGCATTATAGGCGTGAGTGCTGGCGATGTAATGGCTTTTTTGTTCCGGTTTGTGATGCGGTTCGGCTTGTGCCGTGGATCCGTTCCCTGTGTTGCACATGCCCTTTCGTGGCTTTCGGTACGAAGCCGAAACCCGGTTTTGTTGTCGCTGCACCACGTTAAGTGGGGCGATGCGCGGTGTCGACGTGCAGGGGGAAGCAGGTTGCGTGGGAAGTGGCTGACGCTATCGAGGAAATATCCGATTTCCGATGACGCGCAGGCTGATGACCTGGAATGGCTGGTCGATGGTGAAGGTCACCGGCGCGCTGGCCGACGCGAGGGGCAGGCTCAACCGGTGTTGGCCGGGCTTGAGTCGCAGGCGTACGACGTAGGTATTGTCCGGCAGGGTGCGCCAGGTTCGGGTGTCGGCTTGCTCGAAAGGCGCTTCGACGATGTATTTCGCTTTCTCCGGATGTTTCTTGTTGTCCAGCGCCTGTGTCTGCGCGTTGAGGGTGGCGCGCCAGCGGGTGCGTTGAATGATTCCCGGCATATCGTCCCGCAGGGTGCGCAGGGACATGTCGGTAATGCTGTTGAGCTGGGTCAGGGGCTGTTTACGCCCATCGACGCTGATCGAGCCGGGCCTGGGCGTCGAGGTGTCCGGCAGCAGTATGGGAAAGGATACGATCGAGGTGATGGTCTGGCCGTCCTGCATCTGCACCGGGAAGGGCAGGCGCACCGAGCTGCGGGCCGGTGCCAGTCCGCTCTGGACAATGATCAGTACATCGCTGCCACGGGCCGACTCAGGGGGCTTGCCGAGGTTTGACAGGGCCTGTTCGAGAAAGGGCGTGTTCGGGCGCAACTCGATGGCCTGTCGATAACCCGGGGCGGCGAGGTCGCGCTCGCCCAGCGCCTCGTAGACAAAGCCGGCCAGGTAGTGGCTGAACGCGCTCTGGTAGCCGTTTTTCAGCGCCAGAACTTCGGGCGCATCGAGGATCGCCACCGGATAGCCCTGCAAATCCTTGTAGCGCAGGCTGATGCCCTGCTCACGGGCCTGCGTCTCCAGCCGCAGGTATTCCTTGTCGCGCAATTGTGCGATCTGCGCTTCGCGCTCATGGGTTTTCTTGATATCGACCCGGGCACCGTCGAAGTCGCGCAGGGCCAGGAGGTTGAGGGCCATCTGGGTGGTCAGCATGACCTTTTCATAGTCATAGCCGTCGTAGCGGCGGATCTTGTCGTTGATCGACATCGTGCCCAGTTCGGCCAGGAGCTTGCCGTAGTCGAAGTCCGTCGAGTCCTCGCGCTGGAACACCGCACGATCCGCGGTCCGCCAGGCAGCCTGGCTGGCGAGCAGGTCGCCCCTGGCCCGCAGCAATTCGCCTTTCTCCAGGTAATACAGCAGGTCCTTGGCGTCCCAGGGGTTATGACGTTCGAGCAGGTACAAGGCCTCGTCGACATTGCCGGCGGCCAGTTGCTCGTTGGTTATCCGCAGTTCGTCGTTGTAGTCGCGATAGGCCGCGCAACTGCCCAGCAGACAGAAGAGGCACAAGAAAGTGAAGAGGCGCAAACCCATTTGCGTATGGCTTCCCTGGCGTCCGGAAGTGGTTCGGTTGTGCATTTCCTGCACAGGACATGTCGCAGAAGCGGCGTGGTTGTACCCGGGGCGCGTCCATAGACTTTCTGCGAGATGTTTTACTTCCTTCCTTGCAGGAGTTCCACCATGTTTGCGTTCCCTTCGAAATCCCTGCCACAGCTTTTTGCCGCGCTGTGTGCCGGCCTGAGTCTTTCATTGAGCCTGCCGATGCAGGCCGTGGCCGGCGAAAACCCGCAACCGACCATCCGGGCGATGTTCGGTGCCAGGCCCCTGGAGCGACTGGAGCCGGCCAGTACAGCGCTGCTGGTGATCGACTTCCAGAACGAGTACTTCACCGGTCGCATGCCGATCCCGGATGGCCCGGGAGCGCTGGAAAAGACCCGCGAACTGATCGCCTTCGCCGACCGGGCGAAGATCCCTGTCTACCATATCCAGCATGTCGCGCCAGCGGGTTCGCCGGTATTCGCCCGGGGCAGCGAGGGCTGGAAATTCCATCCGGACATGCGGCCGCGCCAGCAGGACAAGGTCCTGGAGAAAACCACCGTCAGCGTCTTCGCCAGCACGGACCTCGATGCCCGGCTGAAGCGGGACGGGATCAGGACCCTGATCATCAGCGGGCTGATGACCCATGCCTGTATCGCTGGAGCGGCCCGGGACGCGGCGCCGCTGGGTTACCAGGTCGTGGTAGCATCGGACGCGACGGCAACCCGCGCGATCACCCGCTACAACGGTGAGGGCGTCGACAAGGACAGTCTGCATCGTGCCGCCCTGGCCGAGATCGAAGACACCTTTGGCGACGTGCTGACCACCGCGCAGATCATGCGCCTGCCGCTGCACTGAGTGTCGACCCATCACTGGCGGGATGAACCCGGTCATGAATCAATTGCTGGCCATGCGAGCTTTTCGCTGCATCGTTGAATCCGCGGGTTTCAGCGCCGCTGCCGAGCGCCTGGACACCACGCATTCGACGATTTCCCGGCAACTGCAGCAGCTCGAACAGGCGTTGAGCGCGCGCTTGATCAACCGCAACACCCGCCGCTTCAGCCTGACGCCTGCCGGCGAACAGTACTACGCTGCCTGCGTCGATATCCTCGACCGTGTCGATGCCGCCGGGCAGGCGCTGGCCTCCGAGCGGCCTGCCGGCCCGTTGCGCATCAGCGCGCCGGTGGTGATCGGCACGCTGGAGCTGGCGAGCTGGTTGCCGGCCTTCCAGCAGCGCTACCCCGAGATCCAGGTCGACCTGTCCTGCGACGATCGTTTCATCGACCTGGTGGCCGAGGGCATGGACGTGGCCTTGCGGATCAGTACGCCGTTGGCCGATTCGTCGCTGGTGGCGCGGCTGCTGATCGTCTCGGAACTGGTGCTGGTGGCCTCGCCGGCCTATGTCGCCCGCCACGGCTTGCCGCGTCGTGCCGAGGAACTGGCGGGGCATCGCTTGCTGGCCTTCAGCGGTGGTGCGGACTGGGAGCTGGCACCGCCCCGGGGCGCGCCCGTGCGGATACGCCCCCAGGGTCAATTCAAGGCGGACTCGATCAGCGCGCTGCACGCGGCGGCCCTGGCCGGCGTCGGCATCGCCGCGTTCACCCGGGTGACCGTGCATGAGGCGTTGCTGAGCGGCCAGTTGGTCCGGCTGCTGCCGAACTACAGCCTGGGGCAGCGACACTATTACGCACTCTATCCCCATGGGCGGCACCTGGCGCCCCAGGTGCGGGCGTTTGTCGACCACATGAGCGAGCATTACCGGGGACTGGCGGTCGGCCATTGAAGAGCACTATTTGCACCTTCGGGATGCACGGCGCTTGAGTGAAGCGCAGTGAGAGGGAACAATGTGTTACTTCGCATTTCCATTTAGGTTGTTTCAATGATTGTTCCCACGCGTTTCCTGGCCTGGCTGATGCTGCCGATGTTCGCCCTATGCAGCTCCAGCCTGCTGGCGAACACGGTGGAAGGCGCCCCCCAGGCCCTGCACCTGATCGATTACATCGGCGCGGACTATCCGGCCACGGTGGCGGATGGCAAGGTCATCGACGAAACCGAATACCACGAACAGCTGGAGTTCCTGACGGCCCTGCAGAAACTGGTGGTCGCGCTGCCGGTCCGTGCCGAGCGGGCGGAGCTGGAGCAGGGCGTGGTCGATCTGCGCACGGCCATCAGCCAGCGCCAGGACGGCACGCTGGTCGCGCGCCAGGCCCGGCAACTGGGGGCACGACTGGCGGTGACCTATGAGGTCAGCCAGGCTCCGGCCATCACCCCGGACCCGAGCCGTGGTGCACCGCTCTACGCCCAGCAGTGTTCGGTCTGCCATGGCGACACGGGCGCCGGCGACGGTCCGGCGGGTGTTGGCCTGACACCGCCACCGGCCAACCTGCGGGATGCCGCGCGCCTGGATCGGCTGAGCCTGTATGGCATCTACAACACCCTGACCCTGGGTGTCGAAGGCACGGACATGCCGTCGTTCGCCGACCAGCTCGATGAACGTCAGCGCTGGGACCTGGCTACCTATATCGCCGGCTTCAGCGCCGCGCCGGTGGCGAAGAGCGACAAGGCCTACAACCTGGCCGACCTGGCCCGCCAGACCCCTGCCGAAGTGCAGGCCGCCGAAGGCAACGAGGCCGCCGCGCTGTTCCGCGCCCAGCGTGCCCAGCCGCCGCAGGTCAAGCGCGGCCCGGCGCAGTTGCTCGACTACACCAGCGCGACCCTGGACAAGAGCCTGGCGGCCTACCGTGCCGGCGACCATGAGCAGGCCTACGACCTGTCCGTGGCCGCCTACCTGGAAGGCTTCGAACTGGTCGAAAGCTCCCTGGACAACGTCGACGCCACCGTGCGCAAGGACACCGAGAAGTCCCTGATGGCCTATCGGCAATCCCTGCAGGACGGCCTGCCGGTCGAGCAGGCCGAGCAGCGCCTGGCGTTCGCCAAGGACAAGCTCAAGGAATCCGCCGGTTTGCTCGGCAACGACGGCCTGAGCCAGTCCCTGAGCTTTATCTCGGGCCTGCTGATCCTGCTGCGCGAGGGCCTGGAAGCGATCCTGGTGCTGGCGGCGATCCTCGCCTTCCTGCGCAACACCGGCCAGCAATCGGCCGTGCGCAGCGTCAATATCGGCTGGGGCCTGGCCTTGCTGGCGGGGCTCGGGACCTGGGCGCTGGCGGCCTATGTGATCGATGTCAGCGGCGCCCAGCGCGAGTTGCTGGAAGGTTGCACGGCGCTGTTCGCCAGCGTGATGGTGCTCTGGCTCGGCGTGTGGATGCACGATCGCCGTCATGCCGCGGCCTGGCAGGACTACATCAAGAGCAGCCTGGTCAGCGGTGGCGGCCGTTTCGGTTTCGCGATCCTGGCGTTCTTCTCGGTGTATCGCGAGCTGTTCGAAGTGATCCTGTTCTATGAAACCCTCTGGCTGCAGGCCGGTCCTGCCGGGCACAACGCGGTGCTGGCGGGCGGTGCGACGGCGCTGGTGCTGCTGATCGGCCTGGCCTGGGTGATCCTGCGTGGTTCGGCGAAACTGCCGCTGGCACTGTTCTTCGGTATCAATGCCGGGTTGCTGTGCGCGCTGTCGGTGGTGTTTGCCGGCCATGGCGTCAAGGCGTTGCAGGAAGCCGGGATCTTCGGCACGCGGCCGGTTGCGTTCTTCGACTTCGACTGGCTGGGGATCCATGCCGACGCCTACTCGCTGGGCGCCCAGGCTGTCGCCTTGCTGGCGATCATCGTGCTCTACAGCCGCAGCAAGCTGGCCGAGAAGCGTCGGTTGCAGGCTTCCTGAGCATGCGCGTGTGGATCGATGCCGATGCCTGTCCCAAGGCGGCCAGGGACCTGGTGGTGAAGTTCGCCCTCAAGCGCCACTTCGACGTGGTGCTGGTGGCGGGCCAGCCGCAGGTCAAGCCGGCCTTCGCCTGCGTCAGGTTGATCGTCGTGCCCAGCGGACCGGACGCCGCCGATGATTACCTGGTGGAGCATGCGGTGCCGGGGGAACTGGTGATCTGCAGCGACGTGCCGCTGGCCGACCGCCTGGTGAAAAAGGGCGTGGCGGCACTCGATCCGCGGGGCAAGGAGTTCGACCCGAACAACATGGGCGAGCGGCTCGCGGTGCGCAACCTGTTCACCGACCTGCGCGAGCAGGGGCAGATGGGCGGCGGTCAGCCGCCCTACGGCGAGCGGGAGAAGCAGGCTTTCGCCAATGCCTTCGACCGCATCCTCACCCGGCTTTCCCGCGCTTCCCGAGCTTGATCCATAGGGGAGCGATCAGGCCTGCTGGGTCAGTTCCAGCACCCGATCCACCAGCTTGTTGATCCCGGACGCCGCCTCGCCGATGGACTGCGCGAGCATATAGGCCGGGGTCGTCACCAGCTTGCGTGCCTTGTCCTCGACTATATCGCCCACCGCGCATTCCTTGTGGGTGGCGCCCATCTTGTCCAGCGCGGCGGCGGTATCGGCGTCGTTGCCGATGGTGCAGGTCACACCCGGACCGTAGATCTTCGCTGCCAGGGCCGGGGTGATGCAGATCAGCCCCACCGGCTTGCCGGCTTCGGCAAAGGCTTCGGCCAAAGCCAGGACTTCGGCCTGTACGCTGCAATTGGCCCCTTCCAGGGCAAAGTTGGAGAGGTTCTTCGCCGCGCCGAAGCCGCCGGGTACGATCAGCGCGTCGAATTCCCGGACGTCGGCTTCGCGCAGGTCCTTGACCTCGCCCCGGGCGATGCGTGCCGACTCCACCAGGACATTGCGCGACTCGGGCATTTCTTCGCCGGTCAGGTGGTTGATCACATGCAACTGGGCAATATTCGGCGCAAAGCACTGCACCTTCGCGCCGCGCTGGTCCAGGCGCAACAGCGTGAGCACGCTTTCCTGGATCTCGGCGCCGTCGTACACGCCGCAGCCGGAAAGGATTACCGCGATTTTCTTGGTCATGTTCGATCTCCCGATGCCTGGCGTTAAATGTCTACCAATCTGGCATTCATTGTCAGCGGAATTTTTCCCGACTACACCTAATCTTGGACCCATCGTTCCTTTCGGGTGGCGCCATGGACCTTATTGCCCTTGCGGTTCCGTTTTTCGTCGTGCTGATCGTTGTCGAACTGCTGGCCGACTATTGGCGCGGCACCCGCAATTATCGCGTGGCCGACGCGATCAACAGCCTCAGCACCGGTGTGCTCTCGACCACCACCGGCCTGCTGACCAAGGGCGTCGGCCTGGTGACCTACGCCGTCGCCCTGGAGCACCTGGCGTTGTTCGACCTCGCGGCCGACAACCCCTGGGTCTGGGTCATGGCCTTCGTGGTCTATGACTTCTGCTACTACTGGCTGCATCGCATGGGTCATGAGCGCAATATCCTCTGGGCCGCGCACTCGGTGCATCACCAGAGCGAGGACTACAACCTGTCCACGGCCTTGCGCCAGACCAGCACCGGCTTTCTGCTGAGCTGGATCTTCTACCTGCCGCTGGCCGTCCTCGGTGTGCCGTTGACGGTCTTCGTGACAGTGGCGGCGTTGAACCTGCTGTATCAGTTCTGGGTGCATACCCGGCACATCCCCAAGCTCGGCTGGTACGAATGGTTTTTCGTCACGCCCTCCAATCACCGCGCGCACCACGCACAGAACCCTCTCTATATGGATCGCAACTACGGCGGCGTGTTCATTCTCTGGGACCGCCTGTTCGGCACCTTCCAGGAGGAGGACGACGCCGAGCCGGTGGTGTTCGGCGTGACCACGCCGCTGGCCAGCTGGAATCCGTTGTGGGCCAACCTGCAGTTCTATGCACAACTGGCGGCCGACGCCCGGCATGCCGGAAGCTACCGCGACAAGCTGCGGATCTGGTTCATGCGCACCGGTTGGCGCCCGGCGGATGTGGCGGCGAAGTACCCGCTGGCAAAGCACGACCTGGCGAAGTTCCGCAAGTTCGAGGTGCCGCTGGAGCCGCGCCAGCAGGTCTATATCGCCTTGCAGTTCGTGGTGTACGTGGCGCTGGGCAGCTACCTGATGAACTTCGCCGCCAGCCTGTCGCCAATCGCCCTGGTCCTGGGCTGGGGGGCCATGCTGCTGGGGCTGTTCGTGCTGGGGGCGGCGCTGGAGAACCGGCCGTGGGCGTTGAAGCTGGAAGTGACGCGGCTGCTGTTGAATGTGCCGCTGGTCTGGCTGGCACCGCTGGTGGGGTTGTGGCCGGCCAGCCCGCTGGGCTGGATCGGCCTGCTCAGCTACAGCCTGCTGAGCGTGATCGGGCTTTACTGGAGCCGTAGCCGGCTCATTCGCCTGGCGGGGTCTTAGGTCCGGCCAGGGAGGCTTCGGCCTCGGCCTTGCGGGCGAGGCGCGCGCTCTTGATGCGGCGCCAGCTCCAGAGGATCAGGCCGACCACCAGCAGGCCGCCGAGGACCCACAGCTCGTATTTCTTCACGCTGCCCAGCAGACCTTCGAGGATCGCGCCGAAGTGATAGGCGGCGGCGGCCAGGGCCGCGGCCCAGATCGCCGCGCCGATGCCATTGAGCAGCAGGTAGCGTCCCGGTGGATAACCCGACAGGCCGATCGCCACCGGCATCACCGTGCGCAGGCCGTAGACGAAACGGAAGCTCAGCACCCAGATATCCGGATGACGACGGATATGCTCCAGTGCCCGGTCGCCCATCATCTGCCAGCGCGGCTTGCGCGCCAGCAACTTGCGCCCATGCCGGCGCCCCAGGAAATACCACAGCTGGTCGCCGGCATAGCTGCCGAAGAAAGCCACGATAACCACCAGGTTGATGTCCATGTATCCGCGGAACGCGAGGAAGCCCGCGAGAACCAGAATGGTCTCGCCTTCGAAAAACGTGCCGAGAAACAGGGCGAAATAGCCGAAATCCTGCAGAAATTGTTGGAGCATTGTCTGGATGCTGGCGAAATGAACGCGCAGCCTAACCCTTCGAGGACAGAGAGGAAAGTGTCCAAATGTGTCTCGACGTTAACATTTCCTACAAGAACGGCGCGTGCGGCGCTCGGTCGCAGGAGTAAGCACAACTGTCATTCCTTCGTCATAATGGCCGCTTATAACTGCCATGCTCGCCCGCCTGCGCGGGCTCAGGAGTCTGCCGTGAGCTTTACCCCCGCCCATCGCCTGTTTCCCGCCACCCGCCTGCGACGCAATCGTCGTGATGATTTTTCTCGGCGCCTGGTGCGTGAGAATGTTCTGACTGTCGACGATCTGATTCTGCCTGTGTTCGTGCTGGACGGTGAAAACCATCGCGAAGCCGTAGCTTCGATGCCGGGCGTCGAGCGCCTGACCATCGATCTGTTGCTGGAAGAAGCGGCGAAGTGGGTCGAGCTGGGGATTCCCGCGCTGGCACTGTTCCCGGTCACGCCGGCTGGGTTGAAGTCGCTGGATGCCGCCGAGGCCTGGAACCCGCAGGGCATTGCCCAGCGCGCCACCCGCGCCCTGCGTGCGCGGTTCCCGGAGCTGGGGGTGATTACCGACGTGGCCCTGGACCCGTTCACCACCCACGGCCAGGACGGCATCCTCGATGAGGAAGGCTACGTCCAGAACGATATTACCGTCGACGCGCTGGTCAGGCAGGCCTTGTCCCATGCCGAGGCTGGGGCCCAGGTGGTCGCGCCGTCCGACATGATGGATGGCCGCGTCCAGGCGATTCGCGAAGCCCTGGAGCTGGCCGGCCACGTCAACGTGCGGATCATGGCCTACTCGGCAAAATACGCCAGCGCCTACTATGGCCCGTTCCGCGATGCGGTGGGTTCGGCGCTGAACCTGGGCAAGGCGAACAAGGCCTCGTACCAGATGGACCCGGCCAACGGCAACGAAGCCCTGCATGAAGTGGCCGCCGACCTGGCCGAAGGCGCCGATATGGTCATGGTCAAGCCGGGCATGCCGTACCTGGATATCCTTTACCGGGTCAAAGATGAATTCAAGGTGCCGACCTTTGTCTATCAGGTCAGCGGTGAATACGCCATGCACATGGCGGCGATCCAGAATGGTTGGTTGAGTGAAGGGGTTATTCTCGAATCCCTGACCGCTTTTAAACGTGCCGGCGCTGATGGCATCCTGACTTACTTTGCCGTTCGCGCCGCTCAATTGCTACGAGAGCAAAAATAGCCCTCACAGGAACACTCGATGAATACCGAAGGACTCAGCGAAGTTGAAGTAAAAGACGCTCAACCGGTGGTCGAGCAGATCGTCGAAACCCCGCCGGAGCTGGAACCCGCGCCGGTGGTTGCCGAGGCGCCGCATGTGGCGGTGCCGTCGGCGGTGGCGATTCCCAGCCTGGATGACAGCAGCCTGTACATCCACCGCGAGCTGTCGCAGCTGCAGTTCAACATCCGCGTGCTGGAACAGGCGCTGGACGAGTCCTACCCGCTGCTGGAACGGCTCAAGTTCCTGCTGATCTTCTCCAGCAACCTGGATGAGTTCTTCGAGATTCGCGTCGCCGGGCTGAAGAAACAGATCACCTTCGCCCGCGAACAGGCCGGCGCCGACGGCCTGCAGCCGCACCAGGCCCTGGCGCGCATCAGCGAGCTGGTCCACGGCCAGGTCGACCGCCAGTACGCGATCCTCAACGACATCCTGTTGCCGGAGCTGGAAAAGCACCAGGTGCGCTTTATCCGTCGCCGCTACTGGACCACCAAGCTCAAGACCTGGGTCCGCCGCTATTTCCGCGACGAGATCGCGCCAATCATCACGCCCATCGGCCTCGACCCGACGCACCCGTTCCCGTTGCTGGTGAACAAGAGCCTGAACTTTATCGTCGAACTCGAGGGCATCGACGCCTTCGGTCGCGATTCCGGCCTGGCGATCATCCCCGCGCCGCGCCTGCTGCCGAGGATCATCAAGGTACCCGAAGAGGTCGGGGGCCCTGGCGATAATTATGTATTCCTCTCGTCGATGATCCACGCCCACGCCGACGACCTGTTCCAGGGCATGAAGGTCAAGGGCTGCTACCAGTTCCGCCTGACCCGCAACGCCGACCTGGCGCTGGACTCCGAGGATGTCGAAGACCTGGCCCGCGCCCTGCGCGGCGAGCTGTTCTCCCGTCGCTACGGCGATGCGGTGCGCCTGGAAGTCGCCGACACCTGCCCGAAACACCTGTCGGACTACCTGCTCAAGCAATTCAACCTGTCCGAGACCGAGCTGTACCAGGTCAACGGCCCGGTGAACCTGACCCGGCTGTTCAGCATCACCGGCCTGGACAGTCATCCGGAGCTGCAATACACGCCGTTCACCCCGCAGATCCCCAAGCTGCTGCAGAACAGCGAGAACATCTTCAGCGTGATCAGCAAGCAGGACATCCTGCTGCTGCACCCGTTCGAGTCCTTTACCCCGGTGGTCGACCTGCTTCGCCAGGCCGCCAAGGACCCGCACGTCCTGGCTGTGCGCCAGACCCTGTACCGCAGCGGCGCCAACTCGGAAATCGTCGACGCGCTGGTGGATGCCGCGCGTAACGGCAAGGAAGTCACCGCGGTGATCGAATTGCGCGCGCGCTTCGACGAAGAGTCCAACCTGCAACTGGCCAGCCGCCTGCAAGCGGCCGGTGCGGTGGTGATCTACGGTGTGGTCGGCTTCAAGACCCACGCCAAGATGATGCTGATCCTGCGTCGCGAAGCCGGCGAGATCGTCCGCTACGCGCACCTGGGCACCGGTAACTACCACGCCGGCAACGCCCGCCTGTACACCGACTACAGCCTGCTGACTTCCGACGACGCGCTGTGCGAGGACGTCGGCAAGCTGTTCAGCCAGCTGATCGGCATGGGCAAGACCCTGCGCATGAAGAAACTGCTGCATGCCCCGTTCACCCTGAAGAAGGGCATGCTCGACATGATTGCCCGGGAAACCCAGTTCGCCGTCGACGGCAAGCCGGCGCACATCATCGCCAAGTTCAACTCGCTGACCGATCCGAAGATCATCCGCGCGTTGTACAAGGCCAGCCAGTGCGGCGTGCGGATCGACCTGGTGGTGCGCGGCATGTGCTGCCTGCGTCCGGGCATTGCCGGTGTCTCGCACAATATCCATGTGCGCTCGATCATCGGCCGCTTCCTGGAGCACACCCGGGTGTTCTACTTCCTCAACGGCGGCGAGGAACAGATGTTCCTGTCTAGCGCCGACTGGATGGAGCGCAACCTCGACAAGCGCGTCGAGACCTGCTTCCCGGTAGAGGGCAAGAAGTTGATCCTGCGGGTCAAGAAGGAGCTGGAAAGTTATCTCACCGATAACACCCACAGCTGGAGCCTGCAGTCGGACGGCCGCTACATCCGCAACACGCCGACCGGCAACCAGAACGCCCGCAGCGCCCAGGCGACCCTGCTCGATCGCCTGAGCAACCCGCTGCTCAGCGTACGTTGAGGGTAATACTGACTCGGGTCAGCCACTCCGCTTCCAGCGCGAAGTCGGCCTGAGTCAGCTGGTTCTGCTCCAGCCAGTCCTTGGGAAACACCACATCCAGGCTATCGCCGTCGGCACGCAAGGTGACTTGCGGCATTTCCTGGGTGCCACGGATGTGATGGAACAGGATCGCGAAGCGCAGCAGTACGCACAGGCGGATCAGCTTGGTGCCTTCATCGCCGAACTCGGCAAACTTGTCCCTGGGGATGTTGCGGCGATGCCCGCGCACCAGCAACGCCAGCATCTGCTGGTCTTCCCGGGAGAAGCCGGCGAGATCGGAGTGCTCGATCAGGTAGGCGCCGTGCTTGTGGTACTGGTAGTGGGCGATATCCAGGCCGACTTCATGGACCTTCGCCGCCCAGCCCAGCAGTTCCCGCCAGACACCGTCTTCCAGCTCCCAGTCCTTGGCCACCTGGTCGAAGGCATAGAGCGCCTTGCGCTCGACCCGCACCGCCTGCTCCTGGTCGACGTGATAACGCTCCATCAGCGAGGTGAGGGTGCGTTCACGGACGTCTTCGTGGTGATGGCGACCCAGCAGGTCGTAGAGCACGCCTTCGCGCAGCGCACCGTCGCAGTGATCCATCCGTTGCAGGTCGAGGGCGTCGAAGATCGCCTCGAGAATCGCCAGGCCGGCGGGGAAGATGGTCCGACGGTCGGGCTTGATGCCCTCGAAATCGATTTTCTCTGCGTCGCCGAGCTTGAACAGTTTGCGCTTGAGCCAGGCCAGGCCTTCGGCATTGACCTCGCCGCCGCCGTGGCCGCCGGCTTTCAGGGCCAGGCCGATGGCGCGGATGGTCCCGGATGAGCCGATGGCCTCGTCCCAGGTCAGGCGATGCAGGGCATGCTCGATGCTCATGATTTCCAGGCGCGCCGCCGTGTAGGCCTGGGCGTAGCGCGCCGGGGTGATCTTGCCGTCGCGGAAATACCGCTGGGTATAGCTGACGCAGCCCATCTGCAGGCTTTCGCGCAGCAGCGGTTCGAAGCGCTGGCCGATGATGAATTCGGTACTGCCGCCGCCGATATCGGCGACCAGGCGCTTGCCCGGGGTGTCGGCGAGGGTGTGGGAGACACCGAGGTAGATCAGTCGGGCCTCTTCACGGCCGGAAATGACTTCCACCGGATGACCGAGGATTTCCTCGGCGCGGTGGATGAACTCGGCCCGGTTGCGCGCTTCGCGCAAGGCGTTGGTGCCGACGATCCGCACGGCGCCCAGGGGCATGCCGTTGATCAGTTGGGCAAAACGTTTCAGGCAGTCGAGCCCGCGCTGCATCGATTCTTCGCTGAGCCTGCGCTCTTCATCGATACCGGCGGCCAGCTGAACCTTTTCGCCGAGCCGCTCCAGAATGCGGATTTCACCGTTCTGGGCCTTGGCCACGACCATGTGGAAGCTGTTCGAGCCCAGGTCGATAGCGGCGATCAGGGAAAGATTCTTGGCTTGGGAATGCGGCATGGTTGAAGGATCTCGGTCGATAACCCGGCCATCGTGCCACGATCGACCGTCGCCGCCAACGGATGGTGCTTGAGGCTCGGTAGACCACCGGGCTGTTTACCCGGTCAGGCAGGAAAGATCAGGGCGATGAGTGGGACTGCTTTTGAAAGGGCTTGGCGTATCTGGAAATTTTTATCAACGAGACGATATTAGGTGATTTTTCCTACTGAAATATGACATTCCAGTGACGCGGGCGACGGGAGGAGGGGAGTGCCGCGGCATGCGCCACGCACAAGCGTGGCGCAACCAGGGGGCAGCAAGGGAGGTTCGGGCGGGCGAAGGCTCAGGCCTGAGCTTCCACGGTGCCGATGAAGTTGGCCAGCTCGGCGGTCTGCGGGTTGGCGAACAGCACCTTCGGATCGCCGATTTCATGCACCTTGCCCTGGTGCATGAACACCAGCTTGTCGCCGACTTCCCGGGCAAAGCGCATTTCGTGGGTGACCATGATCAGGGTCATGCCTTCCTTCGCCAGCTGGCGCACCACGCTGAGCACCTCATTGACCAGTTCCGGGTCCAGCGCCGAGGTGATCTCGTCGCAGAGCAGGACTTTCGGCGACATCGCCAGGGCCCGGGCGATGGCCACGCGCTGTTGCTGACCGCCGGACAGGCGATCCGGGAAGGCGTCGAATTTTTCCCCCAGGCCGACCCGTTCGAGCATCCTGCGCGCCAGGATGGCGGCCTTGGCCTTGGGCACCTTCTGCACGACCTGGGGCGCGAGCATGACGTTTTCGCCCACCGTCAGGTGCGGGAACAGGTTGAACTGCTGGAACACCATGCCGACCTTCTGGCGCAGGCTGCGCAAGTCGGCGCGGGCGGCGTCGAGGTATTCGCCATCGACCTCGATCACCCCGTCGTTGATCGACTCCAGGCCGTTGAGGGTGCGCAGCAGGGTGCTTTTGCCCGATCCGCTGCGGCCGATGATCGCCACCACCTGGCCCTCCTCGACGCTCAGGTCAATGCCTTTGAGCACATGGTGGTCGCCGTAGTATTTATGCAGGGCGGAAATTCTAAGAAGCGGCATGCAGTCTCCTTTCCAGGTAGCGCGCGCTGAGGGACAGGGGGTAGCACAGCAGGAAGTAGCCGGCGGCTACCAGGCCGTAGACCATGAAGGGTTCGAAGGTGGCGTTGGCGAGCATGCCGCCGGTCTTGGTCAGTTCGGTGAAGCCGATGATCGAGGTCACGGCCGTGCCCTTGACCACCTGCACCGAAAAGCCCACGGTCGGCGCCACGGCAATGCGCAGGGCCTGCGGCAGGATCACATGGCGCAGTTGTTCGTAGGGAGTGAGCGCCAGGCTGGACGAAGCCTCCCACTGGCCATGGGGAATCGATTCGACGCAGCCGCGCCAGATCTCCGCCAGGTAGGCGCTGGTGAACAGCGTCAGGGCGATTGCCGCCGCCAGCCAGGGCGAGATATCCACCCCGAGCAGGGCCACGCCGAAAAACACCATGAACAGTTGCATCAGCAGCGGCGTGCCCTGGAACAGTTCGATATAGGCGCGGGCAAAGCCGCGGGCCACGGACCTGTCGCAAATGCGCATGACCATGATCAGCAGGCCGATCAGGGCGCCGCCGACAAAGGCCACCAGCGACAGCACCAGGGTCCATTGCAGGCCTGCCAGCAGGTTGTTGACGATATCCCAGAAGGTGAAATCCATCAGCGGCTCCTCGCCAGGTAGCGACGCCCGAGCCAGTTCAACAGCTGGCGGATCAACAGGGCCATGCACAGGTAGATCAGGGTGGTCAGGGTGTAGGTTTCAAAGGCGCGGAAGTTGCGCGACTGGATGAAGTTGGCGGCGAAGCTCAGTTCCTCGGTGGCGATCTGCGAACAGACCGCCGAGCCGAGCATGACGATGATGATCTGGCTGCTCAGGGCCGGCCAGACCTTGCCCAGCGCCGGCAGCAGGACCACGTGGCGAAAGGCTTCGAAACGGCTCATCGCCAGGGCGGCCGCGGCTTCCAGTTGCCCGCGCGGGATCGCCTGGATGCCGGCGCGGATGATCTCCGTGGAATAGGCGCCGAGGTTGATCACCATCGCCAGCACCGCCGCCTGCCATTCGGAAATCTGCAGTCCCAGGGACGGCAGGCCGAAGAAGATGAAAAACAACTGCACGAGGAACGGCGTGTTGCGGATCAGTTCGACGTAGACGCCGAAGATTGCCGCGAAGGGCTGGATCCGCCAGGCCCGGACCACCGCCCCGACGATCCCCAGACTGACCCCGAGCAGGGTGCCGATGGCCGTCAGTTCCAGGGTGAACAGGGCGCCGCGCACCAGCAGGTCGGCGTTGTGCAGCACCGGCAGGAAGTCGAACTGATAAGCCATGGAGCGGACCTCGGGAAAACCGGATCAAAGATCGGCGGGCAGGGGCTGCTTGAGCCAGAGTTGGGCGTTCTTCTCGAGGCTGCCGTCAGCCTTGGCCGCGGCGAGGATCTGGTTCACTTTCTCCAGCAGGGCCGGTTCGTTCTTGTTCACCCCGACGTAGACCGGGGAGTCCTTGAGCTTCACTTTCATCGCCGGAATGCGTTTCGGGTTGCGTTCGGCGATGGCCACCATCACCACGTTGCCGCTGGCGATCAGGTCGACCTGCTTGGCCAGGTAGGCGGCGATGGTGGTGTTGTTGTCCTCGAAGCGCTTGATGGTCACGCCTTCGGGCGCCACGGCGGTCAGCTCGATATCCTCGATGGCGCCGCGGGTGACACTGATGGTCTTGCCCTTGAGGTCAGCCAGGCCGTTGATCGAGGCTTCGGGCGGACCGAACACCGCGAGGTAGAAGGGGGCATAGGCGCGGGAAAAGTCGATGACCTTCTCGCGCTCGGCGTTCTTGCCGAGGCTGGAGATCACCAGGTCGACCTTGCCAGTGGTGAGGAACGGAATACGGTTGGTGCTGTTGACGGGGATCAGTTCCAGCTTGACCTTGAGCTGGTCGGCCAGCAGTTTCGCGGTGTCGATATCCAGGCCGCGTGGCTTCATGTCCGGGCCGACCGAGCCGAATGGCGGGAAGTCCTGGGGAACGGCGACCTTGAGCGTGCCGCGGGCGACGACGTCATCCAGGCCGTTGGCATGGGCGGCCGCCTGGCCCAGCATCAGGCTGGCGAACAGGGCAGTGAGCAGGGCGCTGAAGCCTTTGGTCATGGCAGATCTCCGAATTGAAAAGGCGATGATTTCTGTCGATCGATATTGCACAGCCCATGCCAGACTGGCCTGGAACCGCGCCCTTCATGGCTTCAAGGCGCTTTTCATGGTCTTACTGGTCTGAACAGTTGCCAGGCATTTCGCACTGTTATCGGGCATTGGCCGCGCCGACCGAACCAGCGCTGGGCGTGACTTGCCGCCCGCTCGCAATAGCTTTACAACTAGCGCTCCACCGGACCGATCAGCCTGAAAACAATGAATTCGATTTCCCGCGCCGTACCCGAAGTGGCGCTGCAAGCCATCCGTAAACTGATCAGCGACGAGGGCTTTGGCCCGGGCGATGCGCTGCCCTCGCAACGCGACCTGGCGTTGCAGCTGGGGGTGAGCCGCGCCTCCCTGCGCGAGGCGCTGTCGTCCCTGAGTGCACTGGGGGTGATCAGCGTGCAGCCGGGCAAGGGCGTATTTGTCCAGGCGACGGTCGAACAGGTGCCGGCGGCCGGCGGGTTGGCCTGGCCGTTCGCGGCCCAGGCGTCGGCCGAGGACATCTTCCAGCTGCGGTATGCCCTCGAAGGGTTCGCGGCCGGGCTGGCGGCGGTGACGTTGACGGCGGACGAGCTGGACACCCTGCAGGACAATGTCGACGCCATGCGCGCCGAATTGCGCGCCGGGGATTTCGAGGCCGCGGCCCGCCTGGACTTCGATTTCCACCGGCGGATCCTGCTGGCCAGCGGCAATCAGGCGATGGCCGGCATTCTCAGTGCCAGCGCCGAGCTGTTCCTGGAAAGCCAGAAGCTACCGTTCATCCGGGCGGAACGGGCGATGGAAACCTGGCAGGAGCACCGCAAGATCCTCCGCGCCCTGGCCCGGCGCGCCTGCGGCCCGGCGCAGAAGGCCATGCAGGAACATGTGCGCAATGCCGCGTTGCGCACCGGGATCGCCTTTGTCACGCCCGGTTGATCAGCCCCAACCGAAGCTGCGCAGGGGCTCCTGCAAGGGGCGGTACTGTTCACGCACGCGCATTTGTGCGGAAGAAGTCGGATTGGGCTATACCCTGACTCATGGAACACCATAGTTAGACTCAATCATCTGCGGCTTCCTGTACGTAGGAAGGACGGCTATGATGAGCAACGTTTTTTTTGGCTCACAACTCCGGAGACATCCATGAGCAGCGATCTTATCAAGCACGTCACCGACGCGAGCTTTGAAGCAGAAGTCCTGAAGGCTGAAGGCCCTGTCCTGGTCGACTACTGGGCTGAGTGGTGCGGTCCGTGCAAGATGATCGCGCCGGTCCTGGACGATATCGCCACTACCTACGAAGGCAAGCTGACCATCGCCAAGCTGAACATCGACGACAACCAGGAAACCCCGGCCAAGCACGGCGTGCGTGGTATCCCTACGCTGATGCTGTTCAAGAACGGCAACGTCGAGGCGACCAAGGTCGGCGCCCTGTCGAAGTCGCAGCTGCAGGCATTCCTCGACGCCAACATCTAAGCGTCGTTCGGCTGTCCTCAAAAAGCCCCGCAAATTGCGGGGCTTTTTCGTAAAAAGGGGCTAGACGCTCCGAAACCCAGGTGTTACATTCGGCCCCGCACTGGTTTCTCCACTGCCCCCTGCAAGCCGTCGCCGACGCTCTCCTTTTCGAACAAGTACGCGATCCTGTCGCCTTCTCTGCGGCGCGGCCTCATTAAGCCAAAAGCTTAATTTCCCCCCTCCATAAATGATTACGTCATTCCTATATGAATCTGACTGAACTCAAGCAAAAGCCGATTACCGAACTGCTCGAATTGGCCGAACAGATGGGCATAGAAAATATGGCCCGTTCGCGCAAGCAGGATGTGATTTTCTCCCTGCTGAAAAAGCACGCGAAAAGCGGCGAGGAAATCTCCGGTGATGGCGTGCTGGAGATCCTCCAGGACGGCTTCGGCTTCCTGCGTTCTTCCGACGCATCCTACCTGGCCGGCCCGGACGACATCTACGTCTCGCCAAGCCAGATCCGTCGCTTCAACTTGCGCACCGGTGACACCATCGTCGGCAAGATCCGCCCTCCGAAGGAAGGCGAGCGTTATTTCGCCCTGCTCAAGGTCGACACGATCAACTACGATCGTCCGGAAAACGCCAAGAACAAGATTCTCTTCGAGAACCTGACCCCGCTGTTCCCGACCGTGCGCATGAAGATGGAAGCCGGCAACGGTTCCACCGAGGACCTGACCGGTCGCGTGATCGACCTCTGCGCTCCGATCGGCAAGGGCCAGCGTGGCCTGATCGTGGCACCGCCGAAAGCGGGCAAGACGATCATGCTGCAGAACATCGCGGCGAACATCACCCGCAACAACCCGGAAGTGCACCTGATCGTACTGCTGATCGACGAGCGTCCGGAAGAAGTGACCGAAATGCAGCGCACCGTGCGCGGCGAAGTGGTTGCCTCGACGTTCGACGAGCCGCCGACCCGCCACGTGCAGGTTGCCGAAATGGTGATCGAGAAGGCCAAGCGCCTGGTCGAACACAAGAAGGACGTGGTGATCCTGCTCGACTCCATCACCCGTCTGGCCCGTGCCTACAACACCGTGATCCCGAGCTCCGGCAAGGTCCTGACCGGTGGTGTCGATGCCCACGCCCTGGAGAAACCGAAACGTTTCTTCGGTGCCGCGCGGAACATCGAGGAAGGCGGCTCGCTGACCATTATCGCCACCGCGCTGGTTGAAACCGGTTCGAAGATGGACGAAGTGATCTACGAAGAGTTCAAGGGTACCGGCAACATGGAACTGCCCCTGGACCGCAAGATCGCTGAAAAGCGCGTCTTCCCGGCGATCAACATCAACCGTTCCGGCACCCGTCGCGAAGAGTTGCTGACTGCCGACGACGAACTGCAGCGCATGTGGATCCTGCGCAAGCTGCTGCATCCGATGGATGAAGTGGCCGCCATCGAGTTCCTGGTCGACAAGCTGAAACAGACCAAGACCAACGATGAGTTCTTCCTGTCGATGAAACGCAAGTAAGACCGCGTTTCAGGTCAGAAAAAAGCGCCCCGACGGGGCGCTTTTTTTTTGCCGGGCGCGTTTGGCAGGGAACGATCGCCGTGCCTGATCGTCTCACCACACGCTGGCCATAATGGACATCAGGGCAGAAAGGCGGTTTTTGATCAGCGAGTGCAGGATTGAAAAACGCGGCTACGCTGGATGTCACCGTATTTTCCATCTGAACAGGTTTCTCCGGTTGATGAGCTCTCTCGCCTATCGAAAGGATATCGACGGCTTGCGTGCTGTAGCGGTCATCGCAGTTGTGCTGTTTCATTTTGATGTTCCTGGATTCACCGGCGGTTTCGTCGGCGTCGACGTGTTTTTCGTGATCTCCGGTTACCTCATCACCTCGATCATCTGGCGCGAGCGTCAGGACGGACGTTTCAGTCTCGTCGAGTTCTGGAGCCGGCGTGCCCGGCGTATCCTGCCGGCACTGTTCGTCATGATGCTGGCGAGTCTGGTGGCCGGGTGGTTTCTGCTGGCCCCCAAGGACTACGACGAGCTGGGACGCTCTGTTCACTACCAGGTGATTTTCACTTCCAACCTGTTGTTCGCGCGTCAAGATGGCTATTTCGAGACGGCGTCCGATCTCAAGCCGCTGCTGCATACCTGGTCGTTATCGATCGAAGAGCAGTTCTACGTCATTTTTCCGCTCCTGCTGATGTTGCTGTCGAGTCGCTTGAAGTATTGGCGCATGGGCTTGTTCCTGTTGCTGCTGATGTCTTTTGCCATGAGTCAGTGGACGCTAGGCCTCTCTCCGCAAAAAGCCTTTTACCTCTTGCCCATGCGCGCCTGGGAGTTGCTGGCAGGCGTAGTGCTGGCGGTCATGCCTGTCGGGCAACGTATCAGCCTGATAAAGGCCCAGGCCGTCAGCGCGTTCAGCCTGGGGCTGATCCTGCTGGCGGTGTTTGCTTATGATTCGGGCACCTCCTTTCCCGGGGCTGCGGCCTTGTTACCGGTAGTGGGCGCGGCTGGCCTGATCTGGGCCAACGGCCAGCAGGCAACCCTGGTGGGCAAGGTGCTGGGCAGTCGTTTGCTGGTAGGCGTCGGGTTGATTTCCTACTCCTGGTACCTGTGGCACTGGCCGGTGCTGGTGTTTGGCAAGTACGCCAGTGTCTACGGCCTGGGGGCCTGGGGGCTTGCCGGCCTGTTCATTTTGAGCCTGGTGCTGAGTTATGGATCCTGGCGGTTTGTCGAGGTGCCGTTTCGTGAGCGACGCTTGTTGGCCGGTCGCCGGCAGATCCTCTTGGTGTCGGGTGTGGCCATCCTCGGCCTGGGCCTGTTGGGAAAGAGCCTGGGTTGGGCCGCCGGTGTTCCCTGGCGGCTGTCACCCCAGGCGCTGCAATATGCCCAGGCGCGCACCTGGAGTCCCGAGCTGATGAGCTGCCTCTCGGATGACAAGAAACGCGATCGCCCGTTCTGCCACTTCGGTCCGCAACCTCAAGCGGCGCGCGCGCTGGTCTGGGGGGATAGCCATGCCGCGGCGTTGATTCCGGCCCTGGAAGATGAAGCGCGCAAGCACGGCGTCAACATTACCCATGCCGCCTATTCCGGGTGCCTGCCTTTCAGCAGGAGCGAAAGCACCCCGGGTTGTGCGCGCTTCAACCAGCGTGTAGCCCGGGCGCTGGACGAGGAAAAGTACAGCGACGTGGTGCTGGTCGGACGCTGGAGCCTGTACGTCTATGGGCAACGCTCGGGTGATACCGGGCCTGCCCTGATGGACCCGGCAACCGGGAAATACGACCGGGCCGTCGCCGAGCGGCGTTTCGCCGAAGGCATGGGGGACCTGGTGCGGCAGTTGCGCGGCGCTGGTCATCGGGTCTGGCTGGTCAAGGAAGTCCCGCTGCAGGACTTCAGTGTGCCTTATCGTCTCAGTCGCCTGGCGATGGTGGGGCTGCCCATCAACAGTGAGGGCATAGCCCTGGCGGAGCATCTCAAGCGTCAGGCCTATATCGATGCGCTGTTCGTGCAACTGGCTGATGCCGATCCCGAAGTGGAGTTGCTGGATCCTGCGCCGAAATTGTGCGACGCAATCGCCGGGTGCCGGGTCGAGCTTGATGGCCGCTCGTTGTACTCCGATGACAACCATCTCTCCGATGTGGGATCGCGGTATGTCGAGGCGTTCCTTGAGCCCTTGTTCACCACCTTGCGCAATCAAACCGTGACGGGGCGTCTTTAGCGGGAATGGCTGGCAAGGGTATGCAATAAGCTGCCAGCGGTCGTAAGAGCAGGTAGGATGTACGCCTATTTTACGGGTGCATGGTTAATGAAATTCAAGGATCTTCGGGATTTCGTGCAGCAACTTGAGCAGCGCGGAGAGTTGAAACGTATCCAGGTGCCGGTTTCCCCAGTCCTGGAGATGACTGAAATTTGTGACCGTACCCTGCGCAAGAAGGGTCCGGCCCTGCTGTTCGAAAAGCCCACCGGCTTCGATATTCCCGTGCTCGGCAACCTGTTTGGCACGCCGGAGCGCGTGGCCTTGGGCATGGGCGCCGAGGCGGTCGGCGAGCTGCGGGAAATCGGCAAGCTGCTGGCGTTCCTCAAGGAACCCGAGCCGCCGAAGGGGCTGAAGGATGCCTGGTCCAAGCTGCCGATCTTCCGCAAGATCATTGCCATGGCGCCCAAGGTGGTCAAGGACGCGGTCTGCCAGGAGGTGGTCATCGAAGGCGATGATGTCGACCTCGGCATGTTGCCGGTCCAGCATTGCTGGCCGGGCGACGTCGCGCCACTGATCACCTGGGGCCTGACGGTCACCAAGGGGCCGAACAAGGATCGCCAGAACCTCGGCATCTACCGCCAGCAGGTGATTGCCCGCAACAAGGTGATCATGCGCTGGCTCAGCCATCGTGGCGGCGCGCTGGATTACCGCGAGTGGTGCGAAAAGCACCCGGGCCAGCCGTTCCCGGTGTCCGTGGCCCTGGGCGCGGACCCGGCGACCATCCTCGGCGCGGTCACGCCGGTGCCGGACAGCCTGTCCGAGTACGCCTTTGCCGGCCTGCTGCGGGGCAATCGCACCGAGCTGGTGAAATGCCGTGGCAATGACCTGCAGGTCCCGGCCACCGCGGAGATCGTCCTGGAAGGCGTGATCCATCCGGGCGAGATGGCCCCGGAAGGCCCCTATGGCGACCACACCGGCTACTACAACGAAGTCGACAGCTTCCCGGTGTTCACCGTCGAGCGCATCACCCACCGGATCAAGCCGATCTACCACAGCACCTACACCGGACGGCCGCCGGATGAACCGGCGATCCTCGGCGTGGCGCTGAACGAAGTGTTCGTGCCGATCCTGCAGAAGCAGTTCCCGGAAATCACCGACTTCTACCTGCCGCCCGAAGGCTGCTCGTACCGCATGGCCGTCGTGACCATGAAGAAGTCGTATCCGGGCCACGCCAAGCGCGTGATGCTGGGTGTCTGGTCGTTTTTGCGACAGTTCATGTACACCAAGTTCGTTATCGTCACCGACGACGATATCAATGCCCGGGACTGGAACGACGTGATCTGGGCCATTACCACGCGCATGGACCCCAAGCGCGACACGGTGATGATCGACAACACGCCGATCGACTACCTCGACTTCGCCTCGCCGGTTTCCGGCCTGGGGTCGAAGATGGGACTGGATGCCACCCACAAGTGGCCCGGCGAAACCACGCGCGAGTGGGGCCGGGTGATCGTCAAGGATGAGGCCGTGACCCGGCGGATCGATGCCATGTGGAACCAGTTAGGAATAGATTGATGCGTGTGACCTTGCAGCCCTCCGGAGCCGTGCTCGAGATACGGCCCGGCGAGCGGATTCTCGATGGTGCCCGGCGACTGGGCTACGACTGCCCGCAGAGCTGTCGCAATGGCAATTGCCATGTCTGCGCGGCGTTGCTGGTGGAAGGGCGGGTCGAGCAGGCGGGCGATGTGCGTGACCATGGCGAGTTCTACACTTGTATTGCCGAGCCCCTGGAAGATTGCGTGGTGCTCTGGGATGGTGTTCTCGCCCTGGGAGAGCTGCCGGTGCGTAGCCTTGCGTGTCAGTTGACCGAATGCGCGGAAATCGGTGGCGATGTCTGGCGGGTGCGCCTGCGGGCCCCGGCGGGCAAGCCGCCACGTTATCACGCCGGGCAATACCTGATGATCGAGCGCGACAGCGGCGAGAAATCGGCGTTTTCCCTGGCCTCGGCGCCTCACGCCGGGCGTGACCTGGAGCTGCATGTGCTGGTGCGCGAAGCCAGTGCGCAGAACCTGATCGAGCAGTTGCAGCGCAACGGGATGGCCCGGGTCGAGTTGCCGTTCGGCGATACCCACCTGGCGGAACTGCCGGACGGCCCGCTGGTGCTGATCGCCGCAGGTACCGGCATGGCGCAGATGCACAGCCTGATCGAGCATTGCCGCTCCGCTGGCTTCCAGCATCCGGTACACCTGTACTGGGGCGTGCGCCGGCCCGAGGATTTCTACGAGCTGGAACACTGGGACGAATGGAAGACGCTGCCCAACCTGTTCCTGCACAAGGTGGTCAGCGACCTGTGCGGCTGGGAAGGCCGTTGTGGCATGCTGCACGAGGCGGTCTGCGAGGACATCGCCGATCTGTCGAGCGTGCAGGTCTATGCCAGCGGCTCACCGGCGATGATCTATGCGACGCTGGACGCGCTGGTGGAGGCCGGAATGGATGCCCACCAGATGCGCGCCGACGTGTTTGCCTACGCGCCCAGGCCCTGACCGCGGCAGGCGGTGTTGCCCCGGTGGGTGGTTCGGGGGCTCAGAACCGCACCCCCGTGGTAATCATCGCCGCATTGAAACCCAGAAATACCAGTTCGGTCGCCAGCGGCCCGTAATGGGCGCCGACCGACGGAATGATCACGGGCGCCACGCCCAGGCGATTCAACGGGATCTTGTCGCGGTACTCACCGCGATATCCCTGTAGCAACCCTCCCGTCACCTTCGCATACAGCGGATAACGCGAGCTGTCGAAACGCTGGCCGACGTAGCCGTAGTACGAACGCTGGCTGAACGAGTTGCGAAAGGTCGCCGCGCCATACACCCATCCCGACGCTTCATGGCGTTCCAGGCCGATCAGGTCCTGGCGATTGTTGTGCTCGGGGTCCGGCGAATAGTGTCGGGTATACAGGCTGGTCTGGGCGTACCAGAAGCCTTTTTCCCCGGGTGCTTCCTGGACGGCGTACGCCACGCCGGTCGAGCCCAGCAGCAGGGTGAGAACCAGAGTGAAGGTCGATGTGTTCATGAGCGCAGGCCTTTCGTGGTGTGCGGCGATTAAAGAAGTGGCCGTTATACGAAGCCGGGCAATGGGTTGTCAGACCCTGGAGTCTGAAAAGGATGTAGGGTTTTTTACCGATACTGCATTTAGCTTATATATATTCGATTCAGATATTTAATTTCTTTGTTACATATCATTAAGCTATATGACATCGGACTACCGGCTTTGTATCTGCCAATCATCAACACAATGACCGACACCGTTCGCCACACGGACCGATCGTGCGAACTCGGGGCAAGACGCCCCGACTTTGGATTCCAAGGGGAGCGGTATGGGGAGCAACACGCAACACCGGCTGTACTCGGCGATTTTGTCCGCGCATTTGCTGACCGCCGCAGGCGCAATAACCTTCAGTGCGGCGGCTGCCGCCGAGTCTGATAACACCACGGCCGACGCGCCGAAACTCGACACCGTGATTGTCACCGGCACCCGCGCCCAGGAGCGCACGGCCAGTGCATCGCTGTCACCCATCGACGTGATCAGCGGCGACAGCCTGCGCAGCAGCGGTTCGGATGAACTGGGCACTGTGCTGGCACGGCTGATTCCATCGATCAACTTCCCCCGCCCGAGCCTGGTGGACGGCGCCGAACTCGTGCGTCCGGCACAACTGCGCGGGCTGTCGCCGGACCAGGTGCTGGTGCTGGTCAACGGCAAGCGACGCCATACCAGCGCCTTCGTCAACCTGGGGGGAGCAGTGGGCCGGGGTTCGGCCCCGGCCGACCTGAATGCGATCCCGCTGTCGGCGGTCGACCATATCGAGGTGCTGCGCGATGGCGCGTCCGCCCGTTATGGCTCCGACGCCATTGCCGGGGTGATCAACGTGATCCTCAAGAGCACCGATCATGGCGGCTCGATCTCCAGCAAGTTCGGCGAATACAAGAAGGGCGACGGCATCCAGCGCCAGATCGGCGGCAACAGCGGCTTTGCCCTGGGCGACAACGGCTTCTTCAATCTCTCCGGCGAAGGCGCCGACAACGACTATACCAACCGCGCCGGCAAGGATTACCGTCCGGCCAGCATCGGTTCGACGACCTACGGCCAGCAGGTATTCCGCCAGGGCGAGCCGTCGACCAACGAAGGCAAGCTGCAGTTCAACTCTGCCTACAGCTTCAACGATGCCGCCGAACTCTACAGCTTTGGCGGCTACAGTAAGCGTCGGGGCGAAACCGCGGCGTTCTACCGGGCCAGCAATGCCTCGAACAACATCCCGGCGATTTTCCCCAACGGCTACCTGCCGCTGATTCACGGCAACCTCGAGGACACCTCGCTGGTGGTTGGCCTGCGCGGCCTGCTGGCGGACGACTGGCACTACGACCTGTCGGCCAACTACGGCAAGAACCAGTACGAGCTGAGCACCGAGACCATCAACACCTCGCTGGGCCTGAACAGCCCGCGCAAGTTCGATAACGGCACCCTGAGCAACGACCAGCGCCAGTTGAACTTCGACCTGTCGCGGGAATTCAACCTCGGCTGGCTGCCGTATCCAGTATCCGTGGCGGTGGGGGCCGAGTACCTGCGTCAGGGCTACCAGATCAGCGCCGGCCAGCCGGAGTCCTACTACCAGACCGGCAGCTCCGGCCTTGGCGGTTTCCGCGCGGCCGATGCCGGCAGTTATTCGCGGCACAACTTCGCCCAGTACCTGGACCTGGAAACCAACTTCACCGAGAAACTCAGCGCCTCGGCGGCGGTACGTCATGAGGACTACAGCGATTTCGGCTCGAATGTCAGCGGCTCGTTGTCGGCGCGCTACGACTTCACCCCGCAGGTGGCCGTGCGCGGCAGCATCTCCAACGGTTTCCGCGCGCCATCCCTGGCCCAGCAGAACTTCACCTACACCTCGTCGCAACTGATCGGCCCGACTATCCAGGAGGCCGGCACCTTCGCGGCCAACAGCCAGGTGGCGCGCCTGCTCGGGGCCGAGGACCTGAAGGCGGAGAAATCGCGTAACTACAGCCTCGGCCTGGTGCTGGAGCCGACGGACAACCTGACGGTCACCGCCGATGTCTACCGCATCGATATCCGCGACCGGATCAGCCTGTCGTCCAACCTGGTGCTGAACAACGCGGCGATCAACTACCTGCAGGCCAACGGTGTGGGCAATATCAACTACACCAGCGCCCGCTACTTCACCAATGCCACGAATACCAGCACCAGCGGTATCGACCTGGTCGCCAACTATCGCTACCAGCTGGATAACGGCGTGCGCTGGAACAGCACCCTGGGCTACAACTACAACCACACCAAGGTCACCGACGTGAAGGACAATCCGGCGATCCTCAACCAGCTCGGGGTCAACCTGGTGCGGGTCGATCGCCGGGAAAAGCTCGGCCTGCTGGGTGACACCACGCCACAGCACAAGCTGACCTTCGGCAACGACCTGAGCTTCGGCAACTGGGTGCTGCACAGCAACCTGGTGCGCTATGGCGAATTCACCAGCTACCAGGCCGATGCGATCAACGACCAGACCTTCAAGGCGGCATGGCTGCTGGACCTGGCGGCGGACTACAAGCTCAAGCAGTGGACCTTCACCCTGGGCGGTGACAACGTCACCGACAAGTACCCGGAAAAGCTCAGCGCCTACGCGAACAGCGGCGGCAACCTGGCCTACAGCACTTATTCGCCGTACGGTTACAGCGGTGCGTTTTATTACGGTAAAGTGACTTACAACTGGTAACTATTTCAGGAGCTCCACGCGATTCGTCATGGCTGTCACAGATCCTGCGTTGTTGAGTCTGGCCTATCCGCCGCGCCTTGAGCTGGGGGCGCAGCTGACCCACGAACAATTGCTCAGCTCGATGCAAGCCACCATGGCCCGGCACAAGGGCGGGCCGGTCTGGCTCTTCGCCTACGGCTCGCTGATCTGGCGTCCGGAGTGTTCGGCGGCGGAGCGGGTGCGCGGCCGGGTCCACGGTTATCACCGTGGCCTGTACCTGTGGTCCCACGAGCACCGCGGGACGCCGGAGTTGCCGGGGCTGGTGTTCGGGCTGGATCGCGGGGGGTCTTGCAGTGGTTTTGCCTATCGGCTGCCGGAGGAGCAACTGGAGGCGTCGCTCTACGCCTTGTGGCAGCGGGAGATGCCGGTGCCGTCCTACCGGCCGCACTGGCTCAATTGCCGCCTGGAGAATGGCCAGACGGTCCAGGCCCTGGGCTTTGTGCTGGAGCGGCACCTGCCCAGCTATGCCGGCAACCTGCCCGACAGTGTGCTGACCCAGGTGCTGCAGAGCGCTTGCGGACGCTACGGCACCACCCGTGACTATGTCGAGCAGACCGCCAGCGCCTTGCGCAGCCACGCCATGCCGGATCGTAATCTGGAGGCGCGGCTCAAGCGCTGCCGTTCAGGCGCGCATTAGGCAATGGCTTCGCGGCTCTGGCTGGCGACCTGCTTGTGCCACAGGGTCGGGGCCAGGAACGCCATGGACAGCAGGCAGGCCGCGACCAGCAGGACAAAACCGCCGTCCCAGCCGAAGTGGTCCACGGTGTAGCCCATGGCCGCGCTCGCGGCGACCGAGCCACCCAGGTAGCCGAACAGCCCGGTAAAGCCGGCGGCCGTGCCCGCGGCCTTTTTCGGCGCCAGTTCCAGGGCCTGCAGACCGATCAGCATCACCGGACCGTAGATCAGGAAGCCGATGGAGAACAGCGCGATCATGTCGATGGTCGGGTGGCCGGCCGGGTTGAGCCAGTACACCAGCGTCGCCACGGTCACCAGGCCCATGAATACCATGCCGGTCAGGCCGCGGTTGCCGCGGAAGATCTTGTCCGACATCCAGCCGCACAGCAGCGTGCCCGGGATCCCCGCCCACTCGTAGAAGAAATACGCCCACGAGGTCTTGTCGACGTCGAAGTGCTTGGCTTCCTTGAGGTAGGTCGGTGCCCAGTCCAGTACGCCGTAGCGCAGCAGGTAGACAAAGACGTTGGCCATGGCGATGTACCAGAGCATCTTGTTGCGCAGCACGTACTTGACGAAGATTTCCTTGGCGCTGAATTCGTCTTCGTGGCTGGCGTTGTAGCCTTCCGGGTAGTCGTTCCTGTACTTCTCGATCGGCGGCAGGCCGACCGACTGCGGGGTATCGCGCATGGTGATGAAGGCGAAGGCCGCGACGGCCAGGGCCACGGCCGCCGGGACGTAGAACGCCGCGTGCCAGTCATTGAACAGGCCCATGCCGAGCAGGAACAGCGGACCGATCAGGCCGCCGCCGACGTTGTGCGCCACGTTCCACACCGAGACCACGCCGCCGCGTTCCTTCTGCGACCACCAGTGCACCATGGTCCGCCCGCTTGGCGGCCAGCCCATGCCCTGGGCCCAGCCGTTGATGAACAGCAGGATAAACATCATGGTCACGCTGGACGTCGCCCAGGGCGCGAAACCGAAAATGAACATCACCCCGGCGGACACCAGCAGGCCGAAGGGCAGGAAGTAGCGCGGGTTGGAGCGGTCGGACACCAGGCCCATGAGGAACTTCGACAGGCCGTAGGCGATGGCGATCGCCGACATCGCCAGGCCCAGCTCGCCGCGGCTGTAGCCTTCGTCGATCAGGTACGGCATGGCCAGGGAGAAGTTCTTGCGCAACAGGTAGTAGCCGGCGTAACCGAAGAAGATCCCGGCGAAGATCTGCCAGCGCAGGCGGCGGTAGGTACTGTCTATTTTTTCCTCAGGCAGGGGCGCCTGATGTGCGGCAGGTCGAAAGAAGGCAAACATTCAAGAGCTCCAGATTTCTTGTTTTGACTGCGGATGCGAATGTTACATTTTCGTTACCGAAAATAGCAGGCTTTCGCATTCACAAAAGTCAGAAATGGATGACTCTCGATGTTGTTTTATGAACATGTCGCCGAGGGGCAGGCAGGAGGCGTTTCTGGAGGATGGATGTTGCCGGATATTTCCAGATTGATGGCCGTCCTGCAGGAGCGGGCAAGCCCGCCCCTACGGTTCAACGTACCTGGACCACCACCTTGCCCACGGCCTTGCGCTGGCCGAGGTCGTTGATGGCCTGGGCCGCGTCGGCCAGCGGATAGGTCTGGGACACCAGCGGCTTGAGCTTGCCCTCGGCGAACCAGGCGAACAGCTGCTGGAAGTTCGCCGCGTTGTCCTGAGGCTGACGCTGGGCGAACGAGCCCCAGAACACGCCGACCACCGCCGCGCCCTTGAGCAGGGCCAGGTTCACCGGCAGCTCGGGGATGCGCCCACTGGCAAAACCGACCACCAGCAACCGGCCGTTCCAGGCAATGGCGCGCACGGCCTGGTCGAACAGGTCGCCGCCCACCGGATCGTAGATCACGTCGGCGCCATTGCCGTCGGTCAGGCGCCTGATCTCGTCCTTCAGGCTGGTTTCGCTGTAGTTGATCAGTTCATCGGCCCCGGCGGCCTTGGCCACCGCCAGTTTCTCCGCGCTGCTGGCGGCGGCGATGACCCGCGCGCCCATCGCCTTGCCGATTTCCACGGCGGCCAGGCCTACGCCGCCGGAAGCCCCCAGCACCAGCAGGGTTTCGCCCGGCTGCAACTGCGCGCGTTGTTTCAGCGCGTGCATCGAGGTGCCGTAGGTCATGCTGAAGGCCGCGGCGCTGGTGAAGTCCATCGCGGCGGGAATCGGCAGCACGTTGTAGCCCGGCACCGCCACTTCCTCGGCGAAGCTGCCCCAGCCGGTCAGGGCCATGACCCGGTCGCCGACCTTGAGGTGGCTGATCTTTTCCCCCACGGCCGCGACCACGCCGGCAGCTTCACCGCCGGGCGAGAATGGGAAGGGCGGCTTGAACTGGTATTTGCCCTCGATGATCAGCGTATCCGGGAAGTTCACCCCGGCGGCGTGCACCTGCAACAGGATTTCGTTCTTTTTCGGCGTCGGACTCGCGACCTCTTCCAGCACCAGCGTTTCGGCGGGGCCGAAGGCTTTGCACAGCACGGCTTTCATCGGGCTATTCCTTTGGGAGTGATGGCCGATAAGTGTAGGTGTGTGAGTCAACGGGTCAACGAGCATGCCCTGGCCTGATAGTCGGTTATAAGCTTTGTGCTTGGGCTCGACGGCGGGGATCGATATGCTAGGCCGCAAACCGGATAAGGAGCGAATTGTGAAAGCGTGGATCATGTTGATGTTGGCCTTGTCGCTACCGATGGCGGCAATGGCGGAAGAGGCCAAGGAAGGTGAAGCGGCGGGTCCCAAGGTCAGCTATATCAGCCTGACGCCACCGTTCGTCGGCAATTATGGCCTGGACGGCAGCCCCAAGCTCAAGGTCTACAAGGCCGATGTCGCCTTGCGTGTGACGGGTGACGCCGCGGCCCAGGCGGTCAAGGCCAACGAGCCGTTGATCCGCAACCAGCTGGTGGCGCTGTTCGCCCAGCAGAGCACCGAGTCGATGAGCAATGTCGACGCCAAGGAAAAGATGCGCCAGGAAGCCCTGAAGCAGGTCCAGCAGGTATTGAGCGACGAGACCGGCAAGCCGCAGGTGGAAGACCTGCTGTTCAACAACCTGATCGTGCAGTGATCCGGGATTTGTAGTGTCCGCTCCAGCTTTTCGCGGGCTTGCCCGCGAAGAGGCCCTTGGTCGCGACAACAAGCCGTGCTCCCGTTTCAGGACGCCAGGCTCTTGCGAAACCGCGCCAGCGCAATCGCGAAGAACACCAGCCCGATGCCCGCCAGCGCCAGCACATCGGGCCACACCACGCTGATTCCCGCATCGCGAAACAGGATCGCCGCGCCGAGGCTGACGAAGTGCGTCGACGGCGAACCCTGCATCACCCATTGCAGCCATTCGGGCATGCTGTCCAGCGGCGTGCTGCCGCCGGACAGCAACAGCATGGGAATGATCACCGGGATCGCCAGCAAGCCGAATTGCGGTGTCGAACGCGCCAGGGTCGCGAGAAAAATGCCCAGCGCCGTGCTGGCGAACAGATACAGCGCCGTCACCCCGAGGAACAACCCCAGCGAACCGGCCAGCGGCACGCCGAGGGCGCCCTTGACGATCACTTCCAGGGAAATCCAGGTGCAGATCACCACCACCAGCAGGTTGCTCCAGATCTTCGCCAGCATGATTTCCAGGGCGGTCAGCGGCAGCACCAGCAGGTGGTCGAGGGTGCCGTGCTCGCGTTCGCGCAACAGCGCGGTGCCGGTGAGGATGATCGCCAGGATGGTGATGTTGTTGACGATCTGGATCACTGCCAGGAACCAGCCGCCTTCCAGGTTCGGGTTGAACAGCGCGCGGCTGGCGAGCAGCACCGGCGCCTTGCCGGCGGCGTCGGCCTGGCCGCCATAGCCCAGCAGTTCACGCTGGAAGATCCGTCCGATATAGCCGGCGCCCATGAACGCCTGGCTCATCGCGGTGGCATCGACATTGACCTGCACCGCGGGTTGTCGCCCGGCCAGCAGGTCGGCCTGGAAATTCGCCGGCACGTTGATCACGAATGTGTACTGGCCGCTGTCCAGGGCCTGGTCCAGCCGGTCGTAGGCCAGTGGCGCGGGGCGCTGGAATTCCGGTGGCTGCAAGGCTTCGCCGAGCTGGCGCGAGAGGGCGCTGTGGTCCTCGTCCACCAGGGCGACACTGGCGTTGTGCACGCCGATCACCGAGCCGGCGGCCGGCATGTAGATCGCCACGCTGAAGGCGTACAGCAGGAACAGCAACAGTACGCTGTCATGGCGCAGGCTGGTCAGCTCCTTCAGGCCGAGACGCAGGATATGGGCAAGCTTGTGCATCACGCCTCCTGTTTCTTGAGCATGACCAGGCTCAGGCCGGTGAAGGCCACGAAGAACCCGGCCAAGGCCAGGCACTGCGGCCAGAGCTGGCGCAGGTCCAGGGCCTTGGTGAAGGTGCCGACGGCGATATCGAGGAAGTGCCCGGCGGGAAAGAGCATGCCCATCAGCGCCGCGGCGCCCTCCAGGGACGAGCGTGGCACGATCAGCCCGGAAAACTGGATGGTCGGCAGGCTGGTGATGATCATGGTGCCGAGGATCGCGGCGATCTGGGTGCGGGTAAACGCCGAGATCAGCAGGCCCATGCTGGTGGTCGCCAGCACATAGAGCAGGCCGCCGAACGCCAGGGCCAGGCCGCTGCCCTTGAACGGCACGCCGAACAGCCAGCGATTCATCGCCACCAGCAGGCCCAGGTTGACCAGGCTCACCGCCAGGTACGGCGCCTGCTTGCCGAGCAGGAATTCCAGGCGGGTCAGCGGCGTGGCGTAGAAGTTGGTGATCGAGCCCAGTTCCTTCTCGCGGACAATGCCCAAGGCGGTGAGCATGGCCGGGATGAAGGCCAGGATCAGCGCCATGACGCCGGGGCCGATGGCGTTCACGCTGACCACGTCCTGGTTGTAGCGAAAGCGGGTTTCCAGGCGGGCGGCCGGTCGGTTGTCCAGGGCCGGGCTGCCTTGGGCGGCCCCCTGTTCGAGATTGGCCTGGTGCACCGCCTCGACATAGTTGCGACTGGTCTCGGCACGAAACGGCATGCCGCCGTCCAGCCAGGCGGCGACCGTCGGCTGGCGCCCGGCGTACAGGTCGCGGCCGAAGCCCGGCGGGATCTCCAGGGCCAGCTTGATCTCCGAGCGTTGCAGGCGTGTGTGCAATTGCGCGGCATCGCGGATCGGCGTCTGTTCGGCGAAGTAGCGGGAACTGCGAAAGGCTTCGAGGTAGGCCCGGCTTTGCGGGGTCTGGTCCTGGTCGTAGACGGCAAAGGCGAGTTTTTCCACGTCCAGGGAAATCCCGTAGCCGAAGATCACCATCATGAACAGCGCGCCGAGCAGGGCAAAGGCCAGGCGCACCTTGTCCCGCAGCAGTTCCTTGCCCTCGCGGCTGGCGACCGCCAGCAGGCGCGCAAGGCTGAAGCCGCTGCCGTTCGATGACGCGGCAGCCGGGGCTGCCGGCGTTTCTGTCGTGGGGGCCGGCGCTTCAGGCGTGGCGCTGTCCTGTGCCTGTTCCAGGCAGCGGACGAATGCCGCTTCCAGGGTCTCGCCCTGGAACTGTCGTTGCAGGGCGTCCGGGGTATCGCAGGCCAGGACTCGCCCCGCGTGCATCAGCGAGATGCGGTCGCAGCGCCGGGCTTCGTTCATGAAATGGGTCGAGAGGAAGATCGTCACCCCCTGTTCCCGGGACAACTCGACCAGCAGCCGCCAGAAGTCGTCCCGTGCCGCCGGATCGACGCCCGAGGTCGGCTCGTCGAGGATCAGCACTTCCGGGCGATGCAGCACCGCCACCGCCAGGGACAGGCGTTGCCGCAGACCCAGGGGCAGGGTGGCGGAGGGCTGGTCGGCGATCTCGCCGAGGTCGAAGCGCTGGATCAGTTCCTGGATGCGCGCGGTGCTGTCGGCCTTGGGCAGGTCGAACAGGCGGGCATGCAGTTCGAGGTTCTGCCGGCTGCTCAGCTCGCCATACAGCGAGAAGCTCTGGGACATGAAGCCGACGCGCTTGCGGGTCGCCAGGTCCCGGGCATCCACGGCTTTGCCGAGCAGCCGGGCGCTGCCTTCGCTGGCCGGCATCAGGCCGGTCAGGACCTTCATGGTGGTGGTCTTGCCGCAGCCGTTGGAGCCGAGGAAGCCGAAAATCTCGCCCCGGCCGATGGCAAAGCTGACCTTGTTCACCGCGGTGAAGTCGCCGAAGCGCAGGGTCAGGTCGTGGGCCTCGATGGCGATATCGACCTGGCTGTTGTCCCGGGGGGCGATGACCAGGGGCCGGTTGTCGCGGCTGCTGTCGCCCTGGAAGTGGGTGAAGGCATCGTCGAGCTTGCCGCTGGCGGTGCTGCCGGCCAGGGTCCGGCTCGGCCCTGCGGCGATCAGCTTGCCGCGATCGAGCATCAGGCAGTGTTCGAACTGCTCGGCCTCCTCCATGTAGGCGGTCGCCACCAGCAGCGTCAGTTGCGGGCGCTGGCGGCGGACCTCGTCCACCAGCTCCCAGAAGCGTCGACGTGACAACGGGTCGACGCCGGTGGTCGGTTCGTCGAGGATCAGCAGGTCCGGTTCGTGGATCAGTGCGCAGCACAGGCCGAGCTTCTGCTTCATGCCGCCGGAGAGTTTGCCCGCCGGTCGCTCGGCGAAGCGTTCGAGGTCGGTGGCGCGCAGCAGGTTGTGCATGCGCTGGTCGCAGTCGGCTTTCGACAGACCGAACAGCGTGCCGAAGAAGCGGATGTTTTCGCTGATGGACAGTTCCGGGTAGAGGTTGCCACCCAGGCCCTGGGGCATGAAGGCGATACGCGGATAGAGGCTGTTGCGGTGACGCCGGTCGTCGATGGCGCCACCGAGCACTTCGAGCCGGCCCTGCTGGAGTTTCTTGACCCCGGCGATCAGCCCGAGCAGGCTCGATTTACCCGCGCCATCCGGGCCGATCAGCCCGCAGCGGGTGCCGGCCGGCAGGCTGAAACCGATATCCAGCAGCGCCGCCTGCCTGCCGTAGCGATGGCCGATGCCGCTGGCTTGCAGCGCCAGGCCGCTCATTGCAGGTTGGCCGGCCAGTCCGTGGGCGCCGTGCGCACGTAGCCGGCGCCGGGCATGCCGGGTTTGGCCTGGGGCACGGAGGCGGGATCGGTCAGGCGCAGCTTGACCCGGAACACCAGTTTCTGGCGCTCGTCGCGGGTTTCCACTTCCTTGGGGGTGAACTGCGACTTGGCGGCGACGAAGGCGATTTTCGCCGGCAGGGGTTGTTCGGGCAGGGCGTCGAGCACTACACGCGCCTCGTCACCCGGGGTCAGGCGGCCGACGACGGACGCGGGCAGGTAGAGGTTCATGTACTGGTCGCCCGGGTCGATCAGCAGCAGTACGCGACCGCCCGCCCCGAGGACTTCGCCCGGTTCGGCCAGGCGCAGCTGGATGATGCCGTCGATGGGGGCGAGCAGGCTGCTGTCGTCGATTTCGCTGGTCAGCTGGGCAACCTGGGCCTGGGCGGCGCCGATGGAAGCGCTCAGTGCCGCGACCTGGGCCTTGGCGGCCAGGACGGCGGAGTTGCTGGTGTCGTAGCGGGCCTGCTGCTGGTCGAGCAACTGGCCGCTGGCGAAACCGCGCTGGGACAGTTCGCGAAAGCGCTTGAGTTCCTGGCCGGCCAGCAGCAGTTCGCTCTGGCGCAGTTGCACGTTGGCCTGGGCCGCGGCGAAGGTTTCCCGGGCCCGCAGCACTTCGGCCTCGGCCTGGACCCGCTGGGCTTCGAGGGTGCGGGTGTCGATGCGTGCCAGCAGTTGGCCCTTGGTGACCTTGTCGCCTTCGTTGACCAGGACCTCGGCCAGTCGGCCGGGGATCTTGCTGGCGATCTGTACTTCGGTCGCCTCGAGGCGGCCGTTGCCCATGCTCAGGCCTTCGGGCAGGCGGTCATGGAGGGATTTCCAGTAGCCGAAGCCGCCGGCGGCCAACAGCACGACCAGCAGGGAGCCGGCGAAAAGACGGGAACGGCGGTGATTCATCGACATTGCTGCATCCTGCATCGGTAGCGTCCTAGTCTGACCGGTTCCGCGCGGTGGCGGCTTGATGCCGGTCAAATGAAGGGCAAGCCTAACCTGATTGGCGGACCGCTGGCAGGGAGAATGTCGTGACCGGGCAGTTCCGCTCGTTTCAGCGCAAGGCCAGGACGGCCGCCCACTGCTGCGGCGTGACCGGCATCACCGACAGCCGGCTGCCTTTCTGTACCAGCGGCATCTGCTCGAGCGCCGCCTGCTGCTTCAGGTAGCCGAGGCCGAGCACCTTGGCGAAGGTTTCCACATGGCCGACCTGCAGCGCGCTCCAGGGATTTTTCTCGGGGGTGGCTTTCGGGTCGTGATAGTGGCTTTGCGGGTCCAGGGCCGTCGGGTCCGGGTAGGCCGCCTCGACGATCTTGCCGATGCCGGCGATCCCCGGTTCCGGGCAACTGGAGTGATAGAAGAAGAACTGGTCGCCGACCGCCATCGCCCGCAGGAAATTGCGCGCCTGATAGTTGCGCACACCGTCCCAGCGGGTCTCGCCGAGCTTGGCCAGACCTTCGATCGAGAGTTCGTCCGGCTCGGATTTCATCAGCCAGTAGGCCATGGTTTTGCTCCTTGGGCAGTTTGTCGGGCAATTTCTTGCACAAACCGACAGTCGGTTGACGTCAGCGTTTGCGTAGCGGTTCACGTTATCGCAAAATGCCGGGATTTTAAGCTTGACGCTGCTGCACGGCCTATAAAGAAAAACCGCTGCTGTCATCGTATGTGATTTGCCTAGGGGGGCAATCGATGAAACGCAAACCGGATTTACTATGGATTTTGGTTATTTTGTTCGGTTTGGGTGTGGTAACCACGGGTTACGCACAGGGCCTGTGGTCGGGCAAGAAAGACATCCCGGTTGAAATCGTCCAGCATCAGCCCCAGCAATCGACCCTGTTCAAGCGCTGATCCCGTCGCAAGGGCGTCGCCATCCCCGGTGACGCCTCGTCCCCCGTTTATTGCGCGATATACCAGGCACGGTCGCTGACCGTTCCCTGCAGCGGCACGTCCCAACTGGCCTGGTCCAGTCTCCCGACCTTCTGACATTCATGGGCCAGCCCCAGCAGGAGCGGCTTGCGCCAGCTCTGGCGGCGGGACTGATAGGCCAGGCTGCGGTCGTAGAAACCGCCGCCCATGCCCAGCCGTCCCCCCTGCGCATCGAAGCCGACCAGCGGCAACAGCACCAGGTCGAGTGCCCAGACCTTGCGCTGCGCGGCCGGATTGATCCGCGGCTCAAGGATGCGAAAACGGTTGGGGTGGAGCTTTTCCCCCGGACGAATCCGCTGGAACACCATCTTCGTTCGTGGCCAGGCGCTCAGCACCGGCAGGTAGGTGTGCTTGCCGCGGCGCTGGGCTTCACGCAGCAGCAGGCGCGGATCGATTTCACCGTCGGTGGGCAGGTACAGGGAGACATGGCGGGCGCGGCGAAACAGCGGGTGTTGCGCCAGTTGCCGATACAGGCCGCGCGCGGCCTGGCGCTGTTCGCCGGGCGTGAGGGCGCGGCGGGCCTTGCGCAGCAGTCGTCGAAGTTGCGGGCGGGAAAGCGGCGCAGGTTCGCTCATGGGATCAGGCTGTCGGCAATCGAGCGGCCAGGACGGCGGCTCGTGAAAGACCAACGCCGGCGCGATGGCCGGCATTGGACGATAATTCAGGCTCCCCGACGTAGCGCTGTCGGCTTAGCCCTTGAACCCGAAAGTTCAAGGTGGAAGTTACAGTAGACCTTAAGGCTTTCCGTCTAGCGGACATGCACACCGGCCCAACGTGTAACACCCAGGGTAGTGCGAATCGGCTCAGGGACATCACCAACTGGCAAGTACTCCAGGGAGTGACGCCAGTATACCTGAAAGTGGCCGCGGGAATCAGCCCTTGCTGGTATCCGAGTCGGAAGACAGCACCAGATCCACCCGATCCAGCAGGTCGCGCACCTGTTCGCGCGTCGAGCCGCTGGCCTGCACATCAGGGCGTTCCTGCTTGTGCAGCAGGTCATGGGTAATGTTCAGCGCGGCCATCACGGCGATGCGATCGGCGCCGATGACTTTTCCGCTGCTGCGGATTTCGCGCATCTTGCCGTCCAGGTAGCGGGCGGCGCTGACCAGGTTGCTGCGTTCTTCCTGGGGGCAGATGATCGAGTACTCTTTGTCGAGGATCTGCACGGTAACGTTATTGCTTGAACTCATGAGTCTTGCTCCAGGGCCTTGAGGCGCGAAATCATCGATTCGACCTTACGCCGGGCGATTTCGTTCTTTTCAATAAGGTGTGCGCGCTCCTCGCGCCAGGTTTTTTCCTGAGCTAGTAGGAGTCCGTTTTGGCTTTTAAGTTGCTCGACCCGGGTAATCAGCAGTTCGAGTCTGGCCATCAGCGCGTGCAGGTCGGTGTCTTCCATTCGTTATCTACTTTGGTGTCCACTGAATATGACGAGCGGCATGCAGGTCGTCGCTGGAGCGCTTGGCAAACGAGTTATCCGCCTTGATGGTCTTGGCGTGTTCCCGAATGCTAGGATACAAGGCCTTCATTCTAGACATTGCGCCGTTCGGCGCCTAGCCGCCCATGCCTATTCAGAATTCCCCGTACAACGCCTTTGCCACCCTGCTGAGCACCAGCGGTCATCCGGTCTCTCCCGCCGAACTGCACGGGCTGTTGCTCGGCCGCAGTTGTGCCGGTGCCGGCTTCGAAGCCGACAGCTGGCTGGTGGATGCCGCCGAACTGCTCGAAGGCGAACCGCAGGACAACGTGCGCAACGCCCTGGTCGGCTTGCAGGAGATGGTCAAGGGCGAGCTTACCAGCGACGACATGACCGTTGTCCTGCTGTTGCCGAGCGACGATGCGCCGCTCACCGAGCGGGCGATTGCCCTGGGCCAGTGGTGCCAGGGTTTCCTCGCCGGTTTCGGCCTGACCTACCGCGCCAACGCCCTGAGCATCGAGGCCACCGAGGTGCTGCAGGACCTCGCGGCCATCGCTCAGGTCCAGGACGCGCTGGAAGAGTCCGACGACGGCGAGAACGACTACATGGAAGTCATGGAGTACCTGCGCGTCGCACCGCTGCTGCTGTTCACCGAGGTCAACAAAGCGGTTGAGCCGGCTGCCAAGCCTTCGTTGCACTGAGCCAGGACAGGGAGTTCCATCTGCCCATGATTCATATCCCCAAAGCGGAATACGCCCGGCGCCGCAAGGCGTTGATGGCGCAGATGGAACCCAACAGCATCGCGATCCTGCCGGCCGCCGCCGTGGCGATCCGCAATCGCGATGTCGAGCATGTCTACCGCCAGGACAGCGATTTCCAGTACCTCAGCGGTTTCCCCGAGCCCCAGGCGGTGATCGTGCTGATCCCCGGCCGGGCCCACGGCGAATACGTGCTGTTCTGCCGCGAGCGCAATGTCGAGCGTGAACTCTGGGACGGCCTGCGCGCCGGCCAGGAGGGCGCGATCCGCGATTTCGGCGCGGACGACGCGTTCCCCATCAATGATATCGACGACATCCTGCCGGGCCTGATCGAAGGGCGCGACCGGGTCTATTCGGCGATGGGCAGCAACCCGGAGTTTGACCGCCACCTGATGGACTGGATCAATGTGATCCGCTCCAAGGCGCACCTCGGCGCGCAGCCGCCGAACGAATTCGTTGCCCTGGATCATCTGCTGCACGACATGCGCCTGTATAAATCGGCGGCGGAAGTGAAGGTGATGCGCGAGGCCGCGGCGATTTCCGCCCGCGCCCATGTGCGCGCCATGCAGGCCAGCCGTGCCGGCCTGCACGAGTTCAGCCTGGAAGCCGAGCTGGACTACGAGTTCCGCAAGGGCGGGGCGAAGATGCCGGCCTACGGCTCCATCGTCGCCGCCGGACGCAACAGCTGCATCCTGCACTACCAGCAGAATGACGCATTGCTCAAGGATGGCGACCTGGTGCTGATCGACGCCGGTTGCGAGATCGACTGCTATGCCAGCGACATCACCCGTACCTGGCCGGTCAGCGGCAAGTTCTCGCCCGAACAGAAGGCGATCTATGAGCTGGTGCTGGCTGCCCAGGAAGCGGCGTTCGCCGAGATCGCGCCGAACAAGCACTGGAACCAGGCGCACGAGGCCACGGTGCGGGTGATTACCAGCGGGCTGGTGGCGCTGGGACTGTTGCACGGCGATGTCGACGAGCTGATCGACGGCGAGGCCTACAAGGCCTTCTACATGCACCGCGCCGGCCACTGGCTGGGGATGGATGTGCATGATGTCGGCGAGTACAAGGTCGGCGGCGAATGGCGCGTGCTGGAGGTCGGCATGGCGCTGACGGTGGAGCCGGGGATCTATATTTCCCCGGACAACCAGGACGTGGCGAAGAAATGGCGCGGCATTGGCGTGCGCATCGAGGACGACGTGGTGGTGACCAAGCAAGGTTGTGAAATCCTGACCGGCGGCGTGCCCAAGACCGTTGCCGAGATCGAGGCCCTGATGGCTGCGGCCCGGACCGAAGCGGCATGAGCCGGGTCAATCTGGCGATCATCGGCGGCGGCCTGGTCGGTGCCAGCCTGGCGCTGGCGTTGCAGGCCGGGGCCAGGGCACGGGGCTGGAAGATCGTGCTGATCGAGCCCTTCGCCCCCGGCGACAGTTACCAGCCGAGCTACGACGCCCGCTCCTCGGCGCTGTCCTTCGGTGCCCGGCAGATCTACGAACGCCTTGGCCTGTGGCAAGCGATTGCGCAGCGGGCCGAGCCGATCAAGCAGATTCACGTGTCCGATCGCGGACGTTTCTCCACGGCGCGGCTGTCGGCCATCGAGGAAGGGGTTCCGGCCCTGGGCTACGTGGTCGAGAACGCCTGGCTCGGCCAATGCCTCTGGCAGGGACTGGACCGGGAGGTGGTCAGCTGGCGTTGTCCGGCCGAGGTCACCCGCCTGCAGCCGCTGGAAGACGGCTACCGCCTGACCCTCAACGATGAAACCGTGCTCGAGTGCGATCTGGCGGTGCTGGCCGATGGCGGCCGCTCCGGCCTGCGCGAGCAACTGGGCATCGGTGTGCGCAAGCGGCCGTACAACCAGAGTGCGCTGATCGCCAATATTTCGCCGAGCGAGGCCCATCACGGCATGGCCTTCGAGCGGTTTACCGATGAAGGGCCGATGGCCTTGCTGCCGCTGCCGGACAATCGCTGTGCGCTGGTCTGGACCCGCCTCGGGATGGACGCCCAGCGGCTGGCGGAGCTCGATGAACGCAGCTTCCTCAGTGAATTGCAGGGTGTATTCGGTTATCGCCTCGGCACCTTGAAGCAAGTCGGTGCGCGGCACCTGTACCCGCTGACGCTGGTGGAGGCCGAGGAGCAGGTCCGTCCGCACCTGGCGGTGCTGGGTAACGCGGCCCACAGCCTGCACCCGATTGCCGGGCAGGGCTTCAACCTGTCCCTGCGCGACGCCCAGGCGCTGGCGGATGCCCTGCTGGCCAGTGAGGCGGGGCTGGGCGACTTCGCCACCCTGCGCGGTTACCAGGAGCGCCAGCGCCTGGACCAGACGCTGACCGTCGGCTTCTCCGACCAGGTCACCCGGCTGTTCGGCACGGCACAGCCGCTGGTGGCCCTGGGGCGCAATCTCGGCCTGCTCGGCCTCGACCTGCTGCCGCCGGCCAAGCGCTGGTTCGCCCGCCAGGCCATGGGCCTGGGTACCCGTTCCGATGCCTAGTCACTGCATCCATACGCCGATCCCTGCAGGAGCCGGCTTGCCGGCTCCTGCAAGGTCCGTCTAACTTTCACTAAGGCTTAAAGCATGGAAATGCGCGCAGATGTGCTGATCGTCGGAGCCGGGATGGTCGGCAGTGCCCTGGCCCTCGCCCTGAAAGACAGCGGGCTGGAAGTACTGTTGCTCGATGGCGGTCCGATGAGCGTCAAGCCGTTCGACCCGCAGGCAGCGTTCGAACCCCGGGTGAGTGCCCTGTCGGCCGCCAGCCAGCGCATCCTCGAGCGCCTGGGCGTGTGGTCGGGCATTGCCGGCCGGCGCGCCAGTCCCTACCGCGACATGCAGGTCTGGGACGGCAGCGGCACCGGACAGATCCACTTCTCGGCGGCCAGCGTGCATGCCGATGTGCTCGGGCATATCGTCGAGAACCGGGTGGTCCAGGACGCCTTGCTCGACCGCCTGCACGATTGCGACATGGGCCTGCTGGCCAATGCGCGGCTGGAGCAGATGCGCCGCTCCGGCGATGACTGGCTGCTGACCCTGGCCGACGGGCGCAAGCTGCGCTCGCCGCTGGTGATCGCCGCCGACGGCGCGAACTCGGCGGTGCGCCGCCTGACCGGCTGTGCGACCCGCGAGTGGGATTACCTGCACCACGCCATCGTCACCAGCGTGCGCAGCTCGAAGCCGCACCAGATGACCGCCTGGCAGCGCTTTACCGATGACGGCCCGCTGGCCTTCCTGCCGCTGGAGCGCGATGGCGGCCAGGACTGGTGTTCGATTGTCTGGTCGACCACGCCGGGTGAAGCCGAGCGCCTGATGGCACTGGACGAGGCGACTTTCTGCCGCGAGCTGGAGCGGGCCTTCGAAGGTCGACTCGGCACGGTACTGTCCGTCGACCCACGCCTGTGCGTGCCGCTGCGCCAGCGCCATGCCAAGCGTTATGTCGCCGAAGGGCTGGCGCTGATCGGCGACGCGGCCCATACCATTCACCCATTGGCCGGGCAGGGCGTGAACCTGGGGTTCCTCGATGCGGCGGTACTGGCCGAGGTGCTGTTGCACGCGGTCGAGCGTGGCGAGCGGCTGGCGGATGTACAGGTGCTCAGTCGCTTCGAGCGTCGGCGCATGCCCCACAACCTTGGCCTGATGGCGGCGATGGAAGGTTTCGAGCGACTGTTCCAGGCCGATCGCCTGCCGCTGCGCTGGCTGCGCAACACCGGCCTGAAGATGGTCAACCAGATGCCGGAGGCCAAGGCCTTGTTTGTCCGCCAGGCGCTGGGCCTGAGTGGCGACCTGCCGGAGCTGGCCAGGGCCTGACAGTGCGCGGCAACATCTGGTAACGCCTCCGCGCCGACTTCGGTTGAGGTGCCAAATGTGAGTCACTATCATTTCGCGTTCATTTCGAATTCGAGAGATCGCTCCCATGTCGGCACCGAAGCGTCTATTGACGGCCCTGGCCCTAACCTTCGTGGCGGGCGCGGCCCATGCCGCCGACGAAGTGGTGGTGTACTCCTCGCGTATCGATGAGCTGATCAAGCCGGTGTTCGATGCCTACACCCAGAAGACCGGGGTGAAGGTGAAGTTCATCACCGACAAGGAAGCGCCGCTGATGCAGCGGATCAAGGCCGAGGGCGAGAACGCCACCGCCGACCTGCTGCTCACCGTCGATGCCGGCAACCTCTGGCAGGCTGAGCAGATGGGCATCCTGCAACCGTTCACCTCCAAGGTGATCGACGCCAATATCCCGCTGCAATATCGCTCGTCGGCCCACCAATGGACCGGCCTGAGCCTGCGGGCGCGGACCCTGGCCTATTCCACCGAGCGGGTGCAACCCGCCGACCTGACCACCTACGAGGCCCTGGCCGACAAGCAGTGGGAGGGTCGCCTGTGCCTGCGCACGGCGAAGAAGGTCTACAACCAGTCGCTGACCGCCACCCTGATCGAAACCCATGGTGCGGCCAGGACCGAGCAGATCCTCAAGGGCTGGGTGAACAACCTGTCCACCGACGTCTTCTCCGATGACATCGCGGTGCTCGAGGCGATCAACGCCGGGCAGTGCGACGTCGGCATCGTCAATACCTACTACTACGGTCGCCTGCACAAGCAGAACCCGAACCTGGCGGTGAAACTGTTCTGGCCGAACCAGGGCGACCGAGGCGTGCATGTGAACCTGTCGGGGATCGGCCTGACCCGGCATGCACCGCACCCGGAAGCGGCCAAGGCGCTGGTGGAATGGATGACCACACCTGAAGCCCAGCGGATCTTTGCCGACGTGAACCAGGAGTTCCCGGCCAACCCGGCGGTGCCGCCGTCGGCGGAAGTGGCGAGCTGGGGCAAGTTCGTGCCCGATGCCCTGCCGGTGGAAATCGCCGGCAAGCGCCAGGCCGAGGCGATCCGCCTGATGGATCGCGTCGGCTGGAACTGACAGGGGCGCCAGACAAAGCCCGGTCGCGACACAAAACCCTGTGGGAGCCGGCTTGCCGGCGATAGTATCGATGCGTTCTCCTGCCCGACCCTGTCGCCTGGATCGCCAGCAAGCCGGCCCCCACAGGGGGCCGGCGTGTAAACACCTGTTCTGAGAGCTCCCTTGGCCCATCCCGCCCAACGCCGCTGGTATCCCCTGGTTCTCGCCGTCGCGGCCCTGGTGCTGTTGCCGCTGAGCGTGCTGTTGCTGTCCTGGCAGTCGATCGACCTGCAGATCTGGTCCCACCTCTGGGAAACCCAGATGCCCCGCCTGCTGGGCAATACCCTGACCCTGGTGGTCGGCGTCGGCGTCGGCGTCACCCTGCTTGGCGTCAGTCTCGCCTGGCTCACCAGCCTCTGCGAGTTTCCCGGCCGTCGCTGGCTCGATTGGGCGTTGATGCTGCCCTTTGCCATTCCGGCCTATGTCCTGGCGTTTGTCTTCGTCGGCCTGCTGGACTTCTCCGGCCCGGTACAAAGCCTGTTGCGGGAAGTCTTCGGCAGCGGCCTGCGCCTGCCACGGGTACGCTCCACCGGCGGGGTGATCCTGGTACTGGTGCTGGTTTTCTACCCTTATGTCTACCTGCTGGCGCGCAACGCGTTCCTGGCCCAGGGCAAGGGCTTGATGGAAGCCGCCCGGGTCCTCGGCCAATCGCCCTGGCAGGCATTCTGGCGCGTGGCCCTGCCCATGGCGCGTCCGGCCATTGGTGCCGGCGTGGCCTTGGCGCTGATGGAAACCCTGGCGGATTTCGGCGCGGTCTCGGTGTTCAACTTCGATACCTTCACCACCGCGATCTACAAGACCTGGTATGGCTTCTTCAGCCTCTCCAGCGCGGCCCAGCTCGCCAGCCTGCTGCTGCTCGCGGTGATGCTGGTGCTCTACGGCGAGCGGCGGGCCCGCGGCGCCAGTCGTGCCGGCAACGAGCGGCCGCGGGGCAAGGCGCTGTATCACTTGCGTGGCCTGAAGGCATGGGTTGCCAGTGGCTGGTGCCTGCTGGTGTTCGCCTGCGCCTTTGTCATTCCGTTGCTGCAACTGGTGGTGTGGTTCTGGCAGCGCGGCCGCTTCGACCTCGATGAGCGTTACACCGGACTGATCCTGCACACCCTGTACCTGGGGGGCATGGCCGCGCTGATCACCGTCGCCGTGGCGCTGGTGCTGGCGTTCGCGCGGCGCCTGGCGCCGACCCGGGCCATCCGCGCCGGAGTCAGCCTGGCCAACCTCGGCTATGCGCTGCCCGGCTCGGTGCTGGCGGTATCGATCATGCTCGCGTTCAGTTACCTGGACCGGGAACTGGTGATCCCGCTGTCCGGCTGGCTCGGCGGTGCTGGCAAGCCGTTGCTGCTGGGCAGCCTGTCGGCCCTGTTGCTGGCGTACCTGGTGCGTTTTATCGCGGTGGCCTATGGGCCGCTGGAAAACAGCCTGGCGCGGATTCGCCCGTCGTTGCCGGAAGCGGCCCGCAGCCTGGGTGTCGGTGGGCCGCGACTGTTTTTCAAAGTGTATCTGCCGTTGCTGCTGCCCGGCACCTTGAGCGCCGCCTTGCTGGTGTTCGTCGACGTGCTCAAGGAAATGCCCGCGACCCTGCTGATGCGCCCGTTCGGCTGGGATACGCTGGCGGTGCGGATCTTCGAGATGACCAGTGAGGGCGAGTGGGCGCGGGCGTCGCTGCCGGCGCTGACACTGGTGCTGGTCGGCCTGTTGCCGGTGATCGGCCTGATCCGTCGCTCGGCTCGGCAAATCGGTTAGGTGCCAGGTCGGTCCCTTGCGGCTACAATGCGCGGCATTCGGTGCGGTCCGTCTGACAGACCGGGTGCTGGAACATGGCTCAAGGCCCCATCCATAAAGGGCTCAAGCCAATCCGACGCCTGTCCGCACCTTCGCCACGCCCGGAAGGAGAAACCCATGGGACAGCGTACGCCTCTGTATGACCTGCACCTCGCCCTTGGCGCGAAGATGGTCGATTTTGGCGGTTGGGATATGCCTCTGCATTACGGCTCGCAGGTCGAGGAGCACCATCAGGTGCGACGCGATTGCGGGGTCTTCGATGTTTCGCACATGACCGTGATCGATATCGCCGGCAGCCAGGCCAAGGCCTGGCTGCGGTACCTGCTGGCCAATGATGTCGAGCGTCTCGACAGCCCCGGCCGCGCCTTGTACAGCGCCATGCTCGACGAGCAGGGCGGGGTGATCGACGACATGATCGTCTACCGCATCGACGACGGTTATCGCCTGGTGGTCAACGCGGCCACCCGCGACCAGGACCTGGCGTGGATGAACGCCCGGATCGGCCAGTTCGACGTGCAACTGCTGGAGCGCCCCGAACTGGCGATGCTGGCGATCCAGGGGCCGCAGGCCCGGCACAAGATCAGCGAGCTGGTGACCCAGTCCCGTGGCCAGTTGATCCAGCAGCTCAAACCCTTCGAAGGCCGCAGCGACGGCGACTGGTTTATCGCCCGCACCGGCTATACCGGCGAGGACGGCCTGGAGATCGTGCTACCGGCCGAGCAGGCGCCCGGTTTCTTCAACGACCTGGTCGGCGCCGGCATTTCCCCGATCGGCCTCGGTGCCCGCGATACCCTGCGGCTCGAAGCCGGAATGAACCTGTACGGCCAGGATATCCACCTGGATGTCTCGCCCCTGGCCGCCAACATGGCCTGGACCATTGCCTGGGAGCCGGCGTCCCGCGACTTCATCGGCCGGGCCGCCCTCGAAGCGGAAAAGGCCCGCGGACCGGAGCTCAAGCTGGTCGGCCTGGTGCTGGAGGAACGGGGGGTTCTGCGTGCCCACCAGGTGGTTCGTATCGCTGACATTGGCGAAGGGGAGATCACCAGTGGTAGTTTCTCTCCTACGCTAAGCAAGTCGATTGCGCTGGCGCGCGTTCCCTCGGCGACGGCTGATCGCGCCGAAGTGGAAATTCGCGGCAAATGGTACCCGGTTCGCGTGGTAAGGCCGACGTTCGTGCGTCATGGCAAAACCCTGGTCTGATCTTATCTGGCGAGCCCGCGTGGCGGGTCCGCCGACACTTCTTCTCGAGGACATTGAATATGAGCGATATCCCTGCCGAACTGCGTTTTGCCGAAAGCCATGAATGGGCCCGCCTGGAAGCCGACGGTACGGTCACCGTGGGCATCAGCGACCACGCTCAGGAAGCCTTGGGCGATGTGGTGTTCGTTGAGCTGACGGAAGTCGGCAATGTGTTCGCTGCCGGTGATCAGGCGGGTGTGGTGGAGTCGGTGAAAGCCGCCTCCGATATCTACTCGCCGGTTGCCGGCGAGGTGATCGCGGTCAACGACGCGCTGTCCGGCGAGCCGGAGCTGTTGAACAGCGACCCTTACGGGGCGTGGATCTTCAAGCTCAAGCCGAACGACGAGGCTGACCTGGGCAAGTTGCTGGATGCGGCGGGCTACAAGGCCGCCATCGGCGAGTAAGAGGTACACTGAATTCTGTGGGAGCCGGCTTGCCGGCGATGAGGTCCTCAAGCCTCGTACTGTCCTCAGGGACGCCATCGCCGGCAAGCCGGCTCCTACAGTTTTTCATGCGGTATCAGCGTTTCAATGCTGTCTTGACCGCCGCCACGGCGCGCTCGACATCGGCTCGGGTGATCACGTTGAACATCGGCAACGAGACGATCAGGCGCCCGACGCGTTCGGCGACCGGGAACATGCCTTCCTTGAAACCGCGTTCGCGGTACAGGCTCAGCAGGTGGATCGCCGGGTAGTGGTAGCCGATACCGATGCCCTGCTGCTTCATGTCCTCCATGAAGGTCGCCCGCGCCGGCTGGCCATCGGTACGCTCCGGCAGGACCAGCTGGAACATGTGCCAGTTACTGTGGGTGAAATCCTGTACCGGTAGCTGCGCGCCGTACTGCTCCTCGAAATCGCCGCCGAACAGTTCGAAGTAGTAGCGGGCCATCTCCCGGCGATGGGCGGTGATGGCGTCGATATGGGCGAACTGGCCCAGGCCGATGGCCGCGGCGACGTCGGTCATGTTGAACTTGCCGCCGAGCACATCCACGTCCAGCCCGTCATGGCCGGTGCGGGTCACGCCCTGCAGGCGATATTTTTCCGCCAGGCGCGCTTCCTCGGCGTTGTTCAATACCAGGCAACCGCCTTCGGACGAAGTGATGTTCTTGTTCGCCTGGAAGCTGAACGACACGAAGTCACCGAGGGCGCCGATCTTCTGCCCGTGCCACTCCGAACCCAGGGCCTGGGCGGCGTCTTCGACGATGCGCAGGTTGTGTTTCTTGGCGATGGCGTAGAGACGGTCCATATCCACCGGCAGGCCTGACAGGTACACCGGGATGATCGCCCGGGTACGTGGAGTGATCGCGGCCTCGACCTGATCCAGGTCGATATTGCGGGTCACCGGGTCGATATCGGCGAACACCGGGGTGGCCCCGACTTCGATGATCACGTTGGCGGTGGCGACCCAGGAGATCGGCGTGGTGATGACTTCGTCACCCGGGCCGATGCCGGCGATGCGCAAGGCGATCTCCATGGTGCAGGTGCCGGAGTTGAAGGTGCGCACGGGACGGCCGCCGAAGTATTCCGACAACTGGGCTTCAAAGGCTGCCACCTTGGGACCGCTGGTGATCCAGCCGGACCGCAGGACTTCGGCGACCGACGAGATGGTCGCTTCGTCGATGGTGGGTTTGGAGAAGGGCAGGAAAGGAAGTTGGCTCATGGGGTCGTGACGTCCGATGTGAAGGCCGGGAAATGATCCGCAGGCGATAAAGGATAGACAGCTCGTGGCCTATACGGCTAGTTCGTTAGCTCAAATTCGGATGCCAGAAGTTCCTGACCAAGGCGCTGTGACGAGTCATAGCCCGCTATGGCGAGGAACAGCAACGCAGGACAGGGGCTTATGGCGCCGAAGTTGACTAACAGAACTGGCCACACAGGCCACTAGGCCGCGATGCTGTCGATGATACTGATTTGATGTGAAATTTCGGTTCTTTTTGCTGTCCTGATGCTGAACGGACGCTTCGCGGCGCCCCGGGAGGCGGGCTGCTATGCTGCTTGCACAGTGGCCGAAACGACGTGTCCACCCGTCGTCGTCTCGGTGATTCCCGTGTTGCCTCGACGCTGCGCGCCGCCAAGAGAGAGCCCGTCATGTCCCTATCGCCGTCCTTGAGCCAGTTGCGAGATCCCCAGGCTTTTCTGCGTCGTCACCTGGGCCCGGATGCCGCCGAACAGCAGGCGATGCTCGATGTCCTCGGGCTCGGGAGCCGGGTCGAACTGATCGAGCAGACGGTACCGCCGGGCATCCGCCTGAACCGCGAACTGGACTTGCCCGCGGCGCTGGACGAGCAGGCGGCCCTGGACAAGTTGCGCGGTTATGCCCAGCAGAACCAGCTCTGGACCAGCCTGATCGGCATGGGGTACCACGGCACCCTGACACCGACGGTCATCCTGCGCAATGTCCTGGAGAACCCCGGCTGGTATACCGCCTATACCCCCTATCAACCGGAAATCGCCCAGGGCCGGCTGGAAGCCCTGCTCAATTTCCAGCAACTGACCATCGACCTGACCGGCCTGGAACTGGCCAATGCCTCGCTGCTCGACGAAGCCACCGCGGCGGCGGAAGCCATGGCCCTGGCCAAGCGGGTGGCGAAGGCGAAAAGCAACCTGTTCTTCGTCGATGAGCAGTGCCATCCGCAGACGATTTCCGTGGTGCGCACCCGGGCCGAGGGCTTCGGTTTCGAGCTGGTGGTCGGGCCTGTGGATAACTTGAGCCAGCACCAGGTATTCGGTGCCTTGCTGCAGTACCCCGATACCCATGGCGAGATCCGTGACCTGCGGCCGCTGATCGAGCAATTGCACGCCCGGCAGGCGCTGGCCTGCGTGGCGGCCGACCTGTTGAGCCTGTTGTTGCTGACCCCGCCCGGCGAGCTGGGGGCGGACGTGGTGTTCGGTTCGTCCCAGCGTTTCGGCGTGCCCATGGGCTACGGTGGGCCGCACGCGGCGTATTTCGCCACCCGCGATGAGTACAAGCGGGCGATTCCCGGGCGGATCATCGGCGTGTCCCGGGATGCCCGGGGCAATATGGCCCTGCGCATGGCCTTGCAGACCCGCGAGCAACATATCCGTCGGGAAAAGGCCAACTCGAATATCTGCACGGCCCAGGTGCTGCTGGCCAATATCGCCAGCTTCTACGCGGTCTACCACGGACCCGAAGGGCTCAGGCGCATCGCCCAGCGGGTCCACCGGCTGACCTGCATCCTCGCCAGCGGCCTTGAGCGCAAGGGCATCGCGCGCCTCAACCGGCACTTTTTCGACACCCTGACCCTGGAGGTCGGTGGCAGTCAGACGGCCATCCTCGAAAGTGCCCGGGCGGCGCAGATCAACCTGCGGATTCTCGGGCGCGGCCAGCTGGGCCTGAGCCTGGACGAGACCTGCGACGAAACCACGGTGCTGCGCCTGCTGGATATCTTCCTGGGTGCCGATCACGGGCTGGACGTCGCCGAACTGGACGCGCAAGCCCTGGACAGCGGTATTCCGGACGACCTGCAACGCCGCTCCGCATACCTGACCCATCCGGTGTTCAATGCCCATCACAGCGAAACCGAGATGCTGCGCTACCTCAAGCAGCTGGAGAACAAGGACCTGGCCCTCAACCAGTCGATGATCCCGCTGGGCTCCTGCACCATGAAGCTCAATGCCAGCAGCGAGATGATTCCCATCACCTGGCCGGGCTTTGCCAACCTGCACCCGTTCGCCCCGCGCGAACAGGTCCAGGGCTACGCGGCGATGATCGAGGAGCTGGAACGCTGGCTTTGCGCGATTACCGGTTTCGACGCCATCTGCATGCAGCCCAACTCCGGTGCCCAGGGCGAGTACGCCGGGCTGCTGGCGATCCGCAAGTATCACGAAAGCCGCCAGCAGGGCGCGCGCAATATCTGCCTGATCCCGTCATCGGCCCATGGCACCAACCCGGCCTCGGCGCAGATGGCCGGCATGCAGGTGGTGATCGTCGAGTGCGACGAGGCCGGCAATGTCGAGCTCGAAGACCTCAAGGCCAAGGCTCTGGCCGCCGGCGATCACCTGTCCTGCCTGATGGCGACCTACCCGTCGACCCATGGTGTGTACGAGGAAGGCATCGGCGAGATCTGTGAAGTCATCCACCGCCACGGCGGCCAGGTGTACATGGACGGAGCCAACCTCAACGCCCAGGTCGGCCTGGCCCGGCCGGCGGATATCGGTGCCGATGTCTCCCACATGAACCTGCACAAGACTTTCTGCATTCCCCATGGCGGCGGCGGGCCGGGCATGGGGCCGATCGGCGTGCGGGCGCACCTGGCGCCTTTCGTCGCCAACCACCCGGTGGTGCCCATCGACGGGCCGTTGCCGCAGAACGGCGCGGTCAGCGCGGCGCCCTGGGGCAGCGCGAGCATCCTGCCCATCAGCTGGATGTATATCGCGATGATGGGGCCGCAACTGGCCGATGCCAGCGAGGTGGCGATCCTCGCCGCGAACTACCTGGCACAGCAGCTGGGTGGCGCGTTCCCAGTGCTCTACAGCGGACGCAATGGCCGCGTCGCCCATGAGTGCATTCTCGACCTGCGCCCGCTCAAGGCCCAGACCGGGATCAGTGAGGAGGACGTCGCCAAGCGCCTGATGGACTACGGTTTCCATGCCCCGACCATGTCATTCCCGGTGCCGGGCACCTTGATGGTCGAGCCCACCGAAAGCGAGTCGAAGGCGGAACTGGACCGTTTTGTCGAGGCCATGCTGCGCATCCGCGCGGAGATTGCCGAGGTGCAGAACGGCAACTGGTCCGCCGAGGACAACCCGCTCAAGCGCTCGCCCCACACCCTGGCGGATATCACCGGGGTCTGGGAGCGCCCCTACAGCATCGAACAGGCGGTGACCCCGACGGCTCACACCCGGGCGCACAAATACTGGCCGACGGTGAACCGGGTGGACAACGTCTACGGTGACCGCAACCTGTTCTGCGCCTGCGTGCCGGTGGACGATTATCGCTGAGCACCGGGGCGCTGTTGCAGGGCCGCCGCCCGCGCCGGCAGGCTGCTATCGACCAGGCGCTTGCCCAATGGATACAGGTGCAGCAGTTCTTCCTCGACGATGCGGTTGCTCATGCCCAGTTCCAGCTCCGGGCAATCGAGGTCGAGCCAGTCGCCGTGTTGCAGCGGCGCCGGGTTGTCCCGCCGCTCCAGGCCATGAAACACGTAGTGCAGCATGCCGGGCTGGAGGAACTGCTCATGCTGTTCGAGGAACGCCTGGGTATGGCGGCGCAGCGCCTGCCATTCCTTCAGTTCGATGACGTATTCACGAGAGGAAATCTGCGCGTCCAGGCGTTCGATACGGGCGTTGATGGACAGCCGGCACTGCATCTCCCCGAGAATCATGGCCGGGGCAATCGCGCATTCGCGCAGGCTGGCCTGCAGGGCATCCGGTGAATCGAGATTGCCGAGCAGCGGGTCCTGCACTTCGTTGCCGAGGGTGAAACCGACGAAACGCAACTTGCCAAAAGGATCGACCATATAGACGCAGACGATCCCCGGTTCGCTGGCGATGCTCAGGGCGTGATAGGGGATGTTCAGCGCTTCGCCATCGGTCTTGAGCAGGCTGCCGTTGCCTTTGTAGAACCACGCCTGGTTGCGCTTCGGGGTCGCCAGGCTGACCGCGCTGACCTGGGCCAGCAGGTTGTTGGCGGGCTTGAGCGGTGGCCGCAGGCTGATTTCCCGGGTGCTGGTGCTGGCCGGCAGGGACTTGAGGTGGTCGGCCCAGCCCAGGTGCCAGCGGCTGCAGTACTGCAGCGTCTCATACAACCCGCCCTGCTCGGGAAACAGCCGGGCGTTGCGGCCGGTCTGGAAATCGAACAGGCCGATGCCACGGTGCTCCTGCTGGCACAGGTCGAGCAACATCAAATAGTGTCCCATGATTCTCTACTCCTTCAGGGTCAGGCTTGCCGGCAACGCTTCCATGGGCTGCAGGACGGCGGCGGGGGCGCGTCGTGCCTGGCTGTCGCGCAGGCACAGTGACAACAGCAGGCCGGCGACGCTTCCGGCCAGGGCGACGTACAGAATGGATGGCAGGCCAAAATGAGTGGCGGCATAACCGGCGACGGCGGGGGATACGCCACCCCCGAGGATCTCGCCGAAGCCCACGACGATGCCGGTGGCCGTGGGCAGTAGCGCCGCCGGCACCGACTCGCTGGTCAGCGGGCCGACGGTCATGCAGATCAGGCTGAAATTGAAGAACGACAGCAGGAACAGCAACAGGAACAGCAGGCCGGTGACCGCCGGGCAGATGATCAGCAGGCCCACCAGTGTCGCGCTGGTCATGAATGAAACCATGACCACCGGCCGGCGTCCCAACCGGTCCGACAGCGCCGGAATGATCAACTGGCCGATGAAACCGCCGATGCCGATGGCGGAAATCACCACGGCCATGGACAGGGTTTCCAGGTGCAGGTAGTCCGTGAGGTAGCTGGGCAGCATCGCGCACAGGACGAACTGGCAGGTGAGGATGCAGAACATGATCAGGATGTTCAGGCTGACATTGCCGCTCCTGAAGGCCGCCAGCCAGTTCCGGGCATTGCCACGGGCTTGCCGTTGCTGCCCGGACAGCGGAGCCGGTCGATAGACCTTCCACAGGTAGGCGGCCAGCAGCAGGCCGGGCAGGGAAATGATCGCGAACACCGTGCGCCAGGAGTCGAACAGTTCCAGCAGGCTGGCTGCCAGCAGCGGTCCCAGGCACAGGCCGAGAATCGGAAACAGCGCCTGCTGGAAACCCAGGTTCTGCCCGCGTCGGTCGGGATGCGAGACCTCGTCGGTGACGATGATGCTGGTCGGCGTGAACGCGCCCTCGCAAAGTCCCATCAGGGCGCGAAGGAGCACCAGGCCGAACAGACCGCTGGCCAGGGCCGAGAGCCCCGCCAGCAGGGACAGCACGGCGATCGACAGGACCAAGGCGTTCTTGCGCCCCAGGCGATCGATCACGTAGCCCGCGCCGAGGGCCGAAAAACCCCAGGTGAAGGCCAGCGCGGCCGAGAGAAAACCGAGGTCCTGATAATCCAGGTGCAGGTCGTGCATGATCACCGGGAACAGCGGCAGGATGATAAAGCGATCAAGCCCGACCAGCCCGAAACTCAGGGACAGCAGCAGTACCATGCGTCGTTCGTAACGCCGCCTGGGCAGCGTCGTGTGATTGTCTGTGTTCATCGCTCATCTTCCGTGTGAAACCATGAACCAGGCGCAATGAAGCGCTGCGCCGTCTTGCGCGATGCCCGAGGGCGCGCGGCAAGCCCTGGCGTCGATTGACGGTCAGGGCTTGCGTAGCGGTTCCCCGTTGCCCGAGCGGATATCCGGCCTGTCAGGCCGCCCATTCACCCACGGACATTTCGGCGGTGAAGCCCGGACCGAAAGCCGCCAGCATGCCGACGTCGCCCGGATTCAGACCGGCCTCGAACTGTCGCTTGAGCACGTCGAACACCACCACGCTGGCGATATTGCCGGCTTCGGAAAGGCTGGTGCGCGACTGCGAGACACGGTTGGAGGCGAGGTCCAGTTGCAGGACCAGTTCGTCGAGGATCTTGCGGCCGCCGGTATGGAAGATGAAGAAGTCATTCTGCGCGCAGTTCTGTTCGAACGTGTCGTAGTTGAGTTTCTCCATGATCGGCGCGACATCCTTGATGGAGTTCATCACGGCTTTATCCAGGGTGAAGTGGAAGCCGGTGTCCTTTACATCGTATTTGATGTAGTGCTCGCTTTTCGGCAGGAAGAACGAGTTGGTCGAGTGGATCTTGAAACCCGCTGCCTGATCATCCGCGCGCAATACACAGGCGGAAACGGCGTCGCCAAACAGGGCGGCGGAAATAAAGGCATGCAACTTGGTATCGTTGGGCTGGTAACACAGCGAAGAGAACTCAAGGGAAACGATCAATACATGATTGCGCGCGTCCAGCTTGGCGAAGTCATTGGCCCGGTTGATGGCAGCGGCCCCGGCGACACAGCCGAGCTGGGCGATCGGCAACTGCACGGTGGAAGTCGGCAGGTCGAGGTCGTTGATCAGGTGCGCGGTCAGCGACGGCATCATGAAGCCGGTGCAGGAGGTGACTACCACCATGCGGATGTCGTTGACCGTCAGGCCCGCGTTTTCAATGGCCTGGCGGGCCGCGGCGGAGGACATCTGGCGGGCTTCGCGCTCATAGACGATGCTGCGGTGGGTGAAGCCGGTATGCACCGCCAGTTCGTCGATCGGCAGGATCAGGTGGCGTTCGTTGACCTCGGTGTTCTGGATCATGCGCTTGGCCACCGCCATGCGCGGATGGTCGGCGTGCAGGCTTTCCAGGTGGTCGATCATCTGTTGCTGGGTAATCTTGTTTTTCGGGAACAGTACGTGTGGGAGACAAAGAGTAGACATGATGAATCCTCGGCTATATATAGGCCAATAATGAGTATGGGGAGTCATTCCCCGCTTTTAAGACGAAGGCAGTCCGTAGCCCCTGAAGCAACAGGGTCTTAAAGGCTTCTGCAATATATGTAGAGGCCGTTGTTATAAAGCTGACGCACAGTTCTTGTTTTTGATGTCGGGAGGGCAGGGCGTCAATAACTGACGCCCTGCAAGTTGCAAGTTACTTATATGTCCAGGACAAACTTGTAGGCGTATTGCCAGGCCAGGTTGCTTTCCCGGACGTGCTTGCGCACGACCATGCGTACCGGCGCGCCGGCCTTGAGTTGTTCCGGGTGGGTGACGTCGACGATTTCCGAGGCGATGACCAGGCCATCGTCCAGGCGCACCATCGCCATGCAGCGCGGTACGGTTTCGCCGTAGCCCATGGCGGCGAGGATCGGGTTCTCGGCATGGGCCATGACTTCGATCTTGCCGCTGCGGGCACAGCGGTAGGGCTTGACGCTCAGCGAGTTGCAGGCTCCGCAGACCGTCCGGCGCGGGAAGAAGATTTCATTGCACTCTTCACACTGGCTGCCTTCCAGGCGGTATTTGCCGCCATGTTCGCGCCATTCGCGAAGCATGCTGGCGGTGGTCATCCGGTGGATCTGTTCGGGGTACATGGACATGGTCCGGCTCCTTAGTCGTTGGAAAGAACGATCACTGAGTTGTGGGCGGCGTAACCCCCCAGGTTCTGCGACACGCCGATGCGTGCGCCCTTGACCTGGTTGTCGGATTCGCCGCGCAACTGGCGGAACAGTTCGGTGATGTGCAGGATGCCGTCGCAGCCGGAGGCATGGCCGCGGCCGATATTGCCGCCGTCGGTGTTCAGCGGTAGCTGGCCGTCGATGGCGATACCGCCTTCGAGGACAAAGTCGCCGGCCTGGCCCTTGCCGCAGATGCCCATGGATTCCATCTGGATCAGGCCGGCGCCGAGCAGGTCGTAGACCTGCGCCACGTCGATATCCTTGGCGGTGATCCCGGCTTTCTTGTAGGCGATTTCCGCGCAGGCGATCGAGTTGGCCGAGACCGCCATGCCGACATCCTTGGGCAGGCCCGGGTGATGCAGGGTGGGATTGTGGAAGCGGGTACCGAAGTAGTGGGACACCCCGGTGTAGGCACAGCCACGGACGAACACCGGTTTGTCGGTGTACTTGTGGGCCAGGTGTTCGGCGACCAGGATGGCGCAGCCGCTGGCTTCGCCCCAGGCCAGCATCGAGCCGAAGGCTTCGCTGTTCTTCAGGGCCTCGAGGGACGGAATCGGCAGTCCGTAGCGGGTGGCATTGGGGGTGTTCTGCGCATAGATGCGCATCTGCCGGCCGAAGGTCGCCAGTACATCGGCCTCGCGCCCGGCGTAGCCGAACTTCTGGAAGTACTCCGCCGTCGCCAGGGCGAAGGCGTCGGTGTGGGAGATGCCGAGGAAGTAGTCGTACTCGCACTCGGTACTGGAGCCGATGTATTCGGCGTAGTTGAAGTGGTCGGTCATCTTCTCGAAGCCGCCGACCAGGACGATGTCGTATTCCCCGGAGGCGATCATCTGATGGCCCATCTGGAACGACACCGAACTGCTGGTGCAGTTGGCCGTGCTCATGAAGGTCGGTGCCGGGCTGATGCCCAGCGCGTCGGAGATCGTCGGCCCGAGGCCACCGTATTCCGAAATGCCTTCACCGTGATAACCGTAGGCCACACCCTGGATTTCCCGCGGGTGCATCCTGGCGTCCTTGATGGCTTTGTAGGCCGACTCGACGATCATTTCCTTGAACGTCTGCCGGACCCGCGAACTTCCCGGTTTCGGCGTGTAAGCGGCCGAAACGATTGCAACACGACGTGCGCACATGTTCATGCTCCTTGCGTAGACAGGCGAAATCAGAGGTAGGCGGTCAGAGCGTAATCGGCCCGCAAATACTTGAACTCGTATTTGATGGAAGTGCCGTAATCGACGTACAGCTTGTTTTCGAGCAGGTCGCGCAGCGGTTTGTTGTGTTTCTGGTAGGCCTCGATGGCCGGTGTGACGGTCAGGGCGATGGCGTCGCTGCCGGCCCCGAAACCGTAGGACACCAGCAGGATCTTCTGCCCCGGGCGTGCCTGGTCGAGCACGTTGATCAGGCCGAGCAGCGGGCTGGCGGCGCCGGCGTCCCCCACGCTGCCGGCGTAGATACCGGGTTCGACCTGCTTGGGCTCGAAGCCCAGGTGCCTGGCCAGGGAGTAGGGCGTGGACACCAGGTTCTGCTGGAACACCACGTAGTCGTAGTCCTTCGGTTCGGTGCGCAGCTTGGCCATCAGGCCTTCGGCCGCCCGGCGGGTCTGGTCTTCCAGGCCGATGCTGTTCTTGTCCGAGCCCAGGCCCATCCCGGAGCGGATGTAGCGGTCGCCTTGCGGGCGAATGTTGTCGGCGACGTCGGCCGCGCAGGAAAAGCTGCCGTCGAATTCGGCGATGACATTCTGCGTGCCCACCAGCAGCGCCGCCGCACCGGCACCGGCGTAGGACTCCGTGAGGTCGCCGGGGGCGGTGTTGCGGTTGATGGTGTCGGCGCCGATGGCGATGGCGCTGCCGGTCATGCCGGACGCTACCAGCGCCTGGCAGATCTGCAGGGCCGAAGTGCCGGACTTGCCGGCGAACTGTACGTCGGCGCAGTAGGCGTCGTAGCCGGCGCCGAGCATTTCGAGAATGACCGAGGCCGAGGCGCGGGAGTCATAGGGGTTGGTGCAAGTGCCCAGGTAGAGGGCTTCGACGCTGCTGCCGGGGACCTTGTCGAGCGCCCGCTGGGCCGCCAGGACCCCGAGGGTGATGACATCTTCGTCCGGTTGCAGCACCGCTCTTTCGGTCACGCCCAGCTGGTTTTGCACCAGGTGCAGATCGGTGTTCTTCCAGACGTTGATGACGTCTTCGACTTTCAAGCGACAAACGGGAACGCCGGTGCCGTAGCTCACTATCCCTACTTTTTTCACGTTCATTTTCCTCTTGATTCCATTCTTTGTCAGAAAACCCTGGTGGCGTCTTGCCAGACACCGTGAAACATACGGAAAACAGTTTGTAGAGCCCTGAGTCTTGGGAACGCCGTTTTATCCAGTGATTTCAACTACTTGGCGTTTTCGACCGATGGGTCTGAAAACGTGCCAAATATTGCCTTTTTACCTCTCAAGCTGCTATGATACGAAACGTATCGTTTGATTCATAAAACAAATGACTTGATTTCATAAGTGGAAAAAACAGCTGCCGACTGATGGGGGATGCCCTGAGCAGAAGGCTTTGTTTCCTGCACGCTAATGAGAAAATCGGAAAACAGATTGATCTAAGTCAGTCGTTCATAGTTTCATCGAAATGAAACGAAACGGACCGTTTCATTTCATTTCGAGGGAATCCTATACCTTGCGTTGCTTTTGTCAAGCACCCTGCCTGGAGATTTCACCGTGGCTCGTACACCCTCTCGCAGCTCCATCGGTTCCCTACGAAGCCCCCACACCCACAAGGCCATCCTCAGTTCGACGATCGAGATTCTCAAGGAATGCGGTTATTCGGGACTCAGTATCGAGTCGGTCGCCCGACGGGCGGGTGCCAGCAAGCCGACGATCTACCGTTGGTGGAACAACAAGGCGGCGTTGATCGCCGAGGTTTACGAGAATGAAAGCGAGCAGGTGAGGAAGTTTCCTGATCTCGGCTCTTTCAAGGCAGATCTCGACTTTTTGCTGCACAATCTCTGGAAGGTATGGCGTGAGACGATTTGTGGCGAGGCTTTTCGCTGTGTCATCGCGGAGGCCCAGCTGGATCCGGTCACCCTGGTCCAGCTCAAGGACCAGTTCATGGAACGGCGGCGGGAGATGCCGAAGAAGCTGGTGGAAAATGCCATCAGTAATGGTGAACTGCCAAAGGACACCAATCGCGAATTGCTGCTCGATATGATCTTCGGTTTTTGCTGGTATCGCCTGCTGACCGAGCAACTGACAGCGGAACAGGATATCGGGGAATTTACGACGCTTCTGATAAACGGTGTGTGTCCGGCGGGGCAACGCTGAGGCCTGGAGGTCATTCCGCCCGCCGGGCGGAATGCCTTGCCCGGTGATTCAGCTGGCGCTGAATTCCCGGTACAGATCCGGCAGGAAACTGGCCAGGTGGTTGAATTCGCACAGGTCGTGGACGGCGAACTCGTAGGCCAGGGTCTCCAGCTCCGCCTCACCCAGGCCGTTGGCCTGTAGCAGCGCCGCGGCGCGTTCGGCACCGGGGAAACGCGCCATCGACGGATGGCTGCCGACCCAGTAGCGGCTGGTCAGGTAGAGGCCATCCGGGGTCTGCTTGAACAGGTGGACCATCAGCGACACCGGCACATCCGGTTGTTCGGCGAGGCTCATCAGCGCGCTGACGCTGCCGTCGATCTTCGCATCCCGGTACAGCTCGGTGCGCAGGCCCAGTTTCTCCGGTTCCTGGAAGTGGATATGCAGGTGCATCAGGCGATCGCCGACATATTCCGAGGCGCAGAAGGTATTGCCGTACAAGCGCTCTTCGAAACTCAGGGAAGTGTCCTTGAGCCGTTCGTGATTGACGCAGGGATTGCTGACATGGGCATAGGGAAACCACAGGGTATAGCGCTCGGCCTCAAGCGGATGCCACATGAACCACCACTTGAACATCTCGGCGGTGCAGCCGGGAAAGAACTTGCGGCTCTGGACGTAGGCCATGGGCCCGGGCAGCAGGGCATAACCCGACTCGGCGCTGACGAAATCCGCTTCCAGCAGACGATTGATATCCTCGATACCCGGCGTCAGCGTCTGTTCCGGAGCCAGTGGTCCTTGCTGGATTCCGCGCACGGCAGACAGCGGAACCTGCATGTGCCCGCTGAAATACCTGGCGTAGGGCTTGTCCTTGATCGCCTCGCGGTTGCGCAGGAACAGCTTCTGCATCGGCAGGGAGAAGTAGGTGAACGGGGTCATGACGCGCGCATCCATTGCGGTAATTTCCTTTGGCTAAACGGCTGTGGACCTGACAGCATCTGTCGGCAGCGTCCACGCCTGTCGAGGGGAGTGGTTGATTTGAAACTAAGCCGTGTATAAATAAAAGTCAAATTTGAATTTGATCTAGTGAGGAATCCCATGCCCGTGTCCGGTCCCAACCAGACCGCCTCTCAACGTGCCCAGCGCCAGGATGGCCAGGCGACCCGCCAGCAGATCCTGGAAACGGCGGGTCAGTTGTTCGCGCGGCTGGGATACGCCAATACCACCAGCAAGCAGGTCTGTGAAAACTCCAGGTCGAATGCCGCCTCGGTCAACTATCACTTCGAGAACAAGGACGGCCTGTACCGGGCCGTGCTGCTCGAGGCCCATGATCGCCTGCTGCGCATCGATACGCTGCTCAGCCTGAGCCAGAGCCCGGCACCCGCCGAGGACAAGTTACGAGTGATCATCACGGTGCTGGTGGAGCGCCTGCAGGATCATCGCGAGGCCTGGGCCCTCAAGGTCCTCAGTCGGGAACTGCTGTCGCCCTCGAGCCTGTTGCCCTCGGTGCTGGAACAGCAGGCGTATCCCAAGGCGAAGATCTTCCGCGGCATCCTCGGGCAGATCATGAACCTGCCGGACGACCACCCGACCACGTTGCGCTGTGCGCTGGGGGTATTCGCCCCTTGCCTGTTCCTGCTGCTGGCCCACGAGACCCTGAGCCAGAACGTGTTGCCGGGCCTGGATATCGAGCCCCAGGCGCTGATCGAGCACATGATGACTTACGCTCTGGCGGGGCTGAAGGCAGTAGCGGCGCAATAACGGAGCGGCAGAAACGAAAAACGCCGACAGGCTGTCGGCGTTTCATCGTTCAGTTCGACGGGCTGTCGATCATTCGTCTGCCAGTGCGTTCTTCGCCAGGATCGCGTTGGCCAGTTCCATGTCGCTTGCTTTCAGGTCCGGATTATCGGCACGCACTTTCTGCATGGCGGCTTCCAGATAAGGGCCGCGGATATTGCCGTCGCTGGCAACAAAGCTGCCGGCATCGTCCTGGGCGGCGACGATCAGCTTGTGGTCCTTGAACGTCAGGTAGGTCGAGCCGGTGGTGGCACCGGACGAAATGACGTTGCGCCAGAAACCGTCGGCCATGGCCGAGCCAACGGGGATGGACAGCAATGCCAGGGTGGCGACAGCATATTTGAGACGCATGGTGGTGACTCCGCATGGGGGTATATGAACCGTTGGATTGCGGTTATCGATGCGGAGTTCCATTGTCTTCATTCAACGGTTTCGACCTGCAGGATCGTGCCGTTCTGGCCGACCACCCGGACCCGTGCACCGACCTCGGCGTCGGGGCCGGTGACCATCCATACGCCATCGCCGACCTTGACCTTGCCGCGACCGTTGCTGATCGCCGCGTGTACCACGAAGGTCTTGCCGATCAGCTCATGGCCGCGTTCGTTGAGGCCCGGCTGGTCGCTGACGCTGGCGGCGCTGCGCTGGCGTTTCCACCAGTACACCGCCGTCAGCACCGAGAGCAGGCCGAACAACAGGAATTGCACGGTCCACGGCAGGCCGGGAATCACGAAGGTCAACACGCCGACCGCTGCCGCGGCAATGCCGACCCACAGCAGGTAGCCGCCGGCGCCGAACACTTCGAGTATCAGCAGGATCGTGCCGAGGGCCAGCCAGTCCCAGAAGGACAGGTGTTGCAGGAATTCCCACATGGCGGTGCCTCAGGCCTTCTTGCCGTCGAAAGTGGCCTTGACGATTTCGCCGATGCCGCCGACCGCGCCGATGACCTGGCTGGCTTCGAGCGGCATCAGGATCACCTTGCTGTTGTTGGCCGAGGCCAGCTTGCCGAGGGCATCGATGTATTTCTGCGCGACGAAGTAGTTGACCGCCTGCACGTTGCCGTTGGCGATCGCCTCGGACACCACCTGGGTCGCCCGGGCCTCGGCCTCGGCTTCCCGTTCGCGGGCCTCGGATTCGAGGAAGGCGGCCTGGCGATTACCTTCGGCTTCGAGGATCTGCGCCTGCTTCTTGCCTTCGGCGGTCAGGATCGCCGACGCCCGCAGGCCTTCGGCCTCGAGGATCTGCGCGCGCTTGACCCGTTCGGCCTTCATCTGCCCGGACATTGCCGCCATCAGGTCGGCGGGCGGGCTGATGTCCTTGATTTCGATCCGGGTGATCTTGATGCCCCACGGTGCGGTGGCTTCATCGACGGTGCGCAGCAGTTTCTCGTTGATGGTGTCGCGCTGGCCGAGCATGGCATCGAGCTCCATGGAGCCGAGCACGGTGCGGATGTTGGTCTGCAGCAGGTTACGGATGGCGTGTTCGAGGTTGTTCACCTCGTAGGCCGCCTGGGCCGTATTGACCACCTGGAAGAAACACACCGCGTCGATCTGCACGGTGGCGTTGTCGGACGTGATGACTTCCTGGGGCGGGATATCCAGCACGCTTTCCATCACGTTGATCTTGCGCCCGATACGGTCCATGACCGGGACGATGATGTTCAGGCCGGGCTTGAGGGTGGTGGTGTAGCGGCCGAAGCGTTCCACCGTCCACTGATACCCCTGGGGTACGACCTTGAAGCCCATGAAGACGATGGCAATGGCCAGGCCGACGAAAAGCAGAAGCACGCTACCGATTTGCATGACGGTTCCCTGTGTTCAAGTGTTTATCGAGGTGGCGATAGTGGAATGATTGTAGCGAGCCTGGTTGAAGATAAGTGTTTCATTTGTATTCAAGTGTAGAGGTCGGGCCATGCTAATTTGGCGGTCATTTCACTGTCGCATCCTGTGAGCGCCTGGTTTCGATGATCTTCGGTCCCGATCCCTCCGTCATTTTCCTGGTTTTCCTGCTGATCGCGCTGGCGGCGCTCAGTGCCGCCGGGTTGCTGTGGGTGCTGGTGGCCTCGCTGTTCGCGCCGACGCGCGATCACCTGCGGCGCAACCCCCGGCGTTACGCGGTGCTGATACTGGTCGCCCTGGTGTTTGCCGGACTGGGCGGGTTGATGTGGCGGGATTTCCAGCGGATCGACGAGGAAGCCGAATCGCAACGGCAGGCACTGAACCCTCGCCTGCAAGCTGATCTGCAGTTGGGCGAACTGCATTTTCCGGCGGGCAGCCAGGCGCATATCGGCACCCTGGAGGCGCTGGACTGGCAGGGGCAGCCCCAGGCGCACGGCCTGCAAAGCCTGACGTCAATCGAATTGCCCGTTGCCCTCGATGTCCTCGGGTTGCCGGTGGTGGCGCTGGATTTTTCCTGGGGCTCCGACAACGCCCGTGTACGTCTCGAGCATGACCGGATGGTGCAGGGCTGGTCCTGTACCGCAAGTGCCTGGGTGGTCTTCGGGCATGCAGTCGACGACAGGTTCCGGCCAAGTCGCTGGCATTTCAAAGAGTGTGGCCTGGTCCCCGGGATGGGTGTGGCCGGGGTGGACTGGCCGGCGGGCACGGTGGTTTCTGGCGACAGGTCGGGTTGGATGCTGCGGGCCGAGGACGCCGACAACCTGAGCATCGCCCTCGACGGCCTGCAGCTGGCGGCGCTGCGCATGATGCTCGATGCGCAGCGCCAGCCGCTGGGCTGGCAGGGCCAACTGGCCCAGCCCGCCACGCTGGGGGACTGGCGCTACGTGGCGGGCACGCGGGTAAGGGGCGATGCTGGCGGCGCCTGGTTGTTCAGCCCTTCCAGGGCGCAGGATGCCATCAATCTGCGCACGGGAGAAAAGGTCAGCCTGGGCCGTTCGATCCTCCAGCGTCGGGGCAATGAGGACTCGGTGAACATCAAGGCCAACAACGAGGTCGGGGTGATCGACTGGTTGGAGATCACCCCGTAATGAACGCCTGCCGGACGGGCCCGGACACTGGCCGCGGCACGTTCAGCGCTGTTCGCTCTGAGGCGTGACCCGCAGCACTTCCTCGATGGTGGTCAGCCCCGCCGCGACCTTCTGCGCACCGGACAGGCGCAAGCTGCGCATGCCTTCCATGAACGCCTGGCGGCGCACCGCCAGCAGGTCGGTATCGGCATGGATCAGCGCCTTCACGCTGTCGCTGAGCAACATGATCTCGTAGACCCCGGCTCGTCCGCGATAACCGGTATCGCGGCATTCCAGGCAGCCGATGGCGCGCTGCGCGCCGGTGGGCAGCGGTGCCTGCCAGGGCCGGGTCAGGGTCTGCCAGTCTTCTTCGGACAGGCTCTGCGGTGCCTTGCAGTGCGGACACAAGGTACGCACCAGACGCTGGGCCATGACGCCGAGCACCGTGGCCTTGATCAGGTAATGCGGTACACCCAGTTCCAGCAGGCGGCTAATGGCGCTCGGCGCGTCGTTGGTGTGCAGGGTCGAGAGCACCAGGTGCCCGGTCAGCGCCGCCTGAATCGCCATCTCGGCGGTTTCCAGATCGCGGATCTCGCCGATCATGATGATGTCCGGGTCCTGGCGCATCAGGGCGCGTACGCCGCTGGCGAAGGTCAGGTCGATATTGTGCTGGACCTGCATCTGGTTGAAGGCCGGCTCGACCATCTCGATCGGGTCTTCGATGGTGCAGAGATTGACCTCCGGAGTCGCCAGCTTTTTCAGCGTGGTGTACAGCGTGGTGGTCTTGCCCGAGCCGGTGGGCCCGGTCACCAGGATGATGCCGTTGGGCTGGCGGGTCATGTCCTGCCAGCGGCGCAGGTCTTCGGCGGAGAAGCCGAGCTGGTCGAAATCCTTGAGCAGCACTTCCGGATCGAAGATGCGCATGACCATCTTCTCGCCGAACGCGGTCGGCAGAGTCGACAGACGCAATTCCACTTCGCCGCCGTCCGGGGTCTTGGTCTTGACCCGGCCGTCCTGGGGTTTGCGTTTTTCCGCGACATTCATCCGACCCAGGCTCTTGAGGCGGCTGACAATCGCCATGGTCACCTGGGGCGGGAACTGGTAGACGTTGTGCAGTACACCGTCGATGCGAAAACGCACCGTGCCCTGCTCGCGCCGCGGCTCGATATGGATATCGCTGGCCCGTTGCTGGAACGCGTACTGGAACAGCCAGTCGACGATATTGACGATATGCGCGTCGTTGGCGTCCGGTTCCTGGTCGCTGGCGCCGAGGTTCAGCAGTTGCTCGAAGTTGCCCAGGTTATGGCCTTTCTGGTCGACCATGTTGGCGCCGCTGACCGACTTCGCCAGGCGGAAGAATTCCACGGTGTAGCGCTGGATATCCACCGGGTTGGCCACCACCCGCTTGATCGGCAGCTTGAGCACATGGCTCAGGTCGGCTTCCCAGGCCTTTACGTGGGGCTGGGCGCTGGCGATGGTCACGCCGTCGTGATCCACCGCGACGGCGAGGATCTTGTGGCGCTGGGCAAAGGCATAGGACATCAGCGGCATGATCGCGGCGACGTTGATTTTCAGCGGATCGATGCGCAGGTACGGCTGGCCGACCTGTTGCGCCAGCCACAAAGTCAGGTTCTCGAGCTCCAGCGGCTTGCCGGGGCGGCTCTGGTCGGGCAGGTGCTGGCTGGCGATGAATTCCAGCGGATGCAACTGGCTGTTCTGCGCGTTGCGCCGGATGGTCAGGGCGTGCTCGGCCGAGTCCTGGCTGATAAAACCCTGGGCGACCAGTTCGCGCAGCAGCTCGTTGAGATCCAGCCAGCGGTCCTGGGAGAGTGGGGCGACGGGCATGCGGGCTCCTATTCAGGCGGTCTTGCAACCATTGATTCAGACGTAGTCCCTGTCTGACCCTGGATTGCAAAGAATAGTCGCGAGGCTGCCTGACGTTTGGTCCGATACCAAGACAAAGATTGCTATTTTTTTCAGCGGGGGCCCGGCCGGCATCCCGGCCTGCCCGCGCAGAGGTTCTGAGCACCGCCAGAAGCTGCGCTGGCCAGCCAGGCTCATGCAGGTTGCGAGGTTACAGGCGCAGCAAGGTCTTCCAGGCACGGCTCTGGAACACCGTCAGCGCCTGCTGCACCCGCGCTTCCAGGACTTCTTCGCTGATATCCAGTTCCGCCAGTTGGGCCAGCTTGTTCAGTTCGCCGAACAGGCGATCCAGGTCCGGCAGGTCCAGCACGCCACGGGCCAGGTGCAGCCAGGCCTGGATCCGCTCGATGCGCGGCAGTTGCTCGGCGAGATCTTCCGGTTGCTGCTGGTAGCGTCCCAGTTGCAACGAAGCGGCTTCCTCGGCCAGCAGGCGTGGCAGCCAGTTCTGCAACTGCGCCGCGCCCTGGCGGTTGCCGCGGGTGGTACGGTCGGCCGCCCAGCTACGGGCCAGCAACCAGCGCGAGGTGTTCAGGGAGAACAGGCCCCAGCGCACGTCTTCCAGCTCCTCGAGGAACTGTTCCGGCGCGGCCTTGCGCACGTCTTCGTCTTCCGCACCGGCGTTGAGCAACGGACGCCAGTCTTCCAGCAGCGCATCCAGGGCACTGCGCAGCTCGCTGGTCGCCTGCCGTGGCGCGGCCTGGCCGAGGCTGCCGACCAGGGCGCGCAATTCGATCAGTTGCGCGACCCAATCCTGCAGCAGGCGCCAGTGGCCGTTGAAGCGGTATTGCTCGGCCAGTCGCTGGCTGCTGCCGAGCAAATGCCAGGCCAGGGCGGCGAAGGCGTCGTCCAGCGGCATCTCGGCGGTCAGTTGCGGGGCCGGCAGGCTCAGGGAGTAGCTGTTGGCGTCGAACAGGCGATAGCCGCGCTCGGCCTTGCTGATGTCGCAGGGCATCAGTGCCAGCTTCTCGGCCAGCTCGGCAGCCAGTTCCAGCAGGGCGGCCGGCTCGCCTTCGCGCAATTCCAGTTCCAGCTCGCAGATTTCTTCCTTCTGCTTGCCGGCGACAACGAAGCCCAGGTCCAGAGCGGCTTCGATCACCACCTTGGACTTGCCGCGCCCCCAGGCGATTTCTGCCCGTTCGCGGACGAAATCGGTGGTGAAGATCGGCTTCAGGGTCTTCTTGTCCAGCTCGGCCAGTGCTGCTGGCCAGCATTCGCCGTCGAGCTTCTTCACATCGAGCTTGGCCTTGGGCAGGTGCCAGTCGTACTCGTTGCGTTCCGACAGACCGGCGACGCTCTGGCCGCGGGTCTTGAGGGTCTGGATCACTTCTTCGCCGTCACGGCGCAGGCGCAGGGCGACCTTGGCCTTGGCCAGGTCGCGCTCGGGGGTGTCGAAATACTGATTCGTCAGCTCGCGACGTTCCCAGCCACTTTTGTTACGCTTCTTCAAAAGCGGGTGCTCGCGCAAGGCGGCGAGGGTTTCGCGGCTGACGCGGAGTTTGATTTCGGTTTCTTTCTGCATGGCCGGAAAATCCAGGATCGGGAGCGCAGCCGGGGAAAAGGGTGGCTGCCTAGGCCGTGCAGTGTACAGGACAAGCGGGTCGCACGCGTCGCGGCGGTTTATTCCGGGCGTTGGATGGCTCTATGATGGGGCATCGCCCGGATGCCGATCGATTTCGAAATCCACGCGATCCTTGCAGGAGTCCGGCTTGCCGGCGATGAGGCCGTCATGCCATGCGTTGTCCTTGAAGACGTCGTCGCCGGCAAGCCGGGCTCCCACAGGATGGCGTGAGGCCTGGAGGCGTGCAGCAGGGGCCGTCCTGTGAACAAGGAGCAAGTGTATGCTTTTGCCGTCGATGAAAGATCAATTCGCTGCCCTGATCGCAGTTCCCTCCGTCAGTTGTACCCAGCCGAACCTGGACCAGAGCAACCGGCCGGTGATCGACCTGCTGGCGGGATGGCTCGGCGACCTGGGCTTCAGCTGCGATATCCAGCCGGTCAGCCCCGGCAAATTCAATCTGCTGGCCAGCTTCGGCAGCGGTCCCGGCGGGCTGGTGCTGGCCGGGCACAGCGATACCGTGCCGTTCGACGAGGCGCTGTGGCAGACCGACCCGCTGAAACTGACCGAGGTCGACGGCCGCTGGGTCGGCCTGGGCAGTTGCGACATGAAGGGTTTTTTTGCCCTGGCCATCGAGGCGGTCAAGCCGTTGCTCGACCAGCCGTTCAAGCAGCCGTTGCTGATCCTGGCCACCTGCGACGAAGAAAGCTCGATGTCCGGTGCCCGCGCGCTGGCCGAGGCCGGGCGGCCGCTGGGGCGCGCGGCGGTGATCGGCGAACCGACCGGGCTCAAGCCGATCCGCCTGCACAAGGGCGTGATGATGGAGCGCATCGAAATCCTCGGGCGCAGTGGCCATTCGTCGGATCCAAGCCTGGGGCACAGCGCCCTCGAAGCCATGCACGATGCGATCGGCGAGCTCAAGGGCCTGCGCTGGCAGTGGCAGCGCGAGTACAACAACCCGCAGTTCAGCGTGCCCCAGCCGACCCTGAACTTCGGCTGTATCCATGGCGGCGACAACCCCAACCGCATCTGCGGCCAATGTTCCCTGGAGTTCGACCTGCGGCCGCTGCCTGGCATGGACCCAGGCGTGCTGCGTGCGGCGATCCGCGCCAAGCTCGAACCCCTGGCGGAACTGCACCAGGTCCGGATCGACTATGCGCCGTTGTTCCCCGAGGTGCCGCCCTTCGAACAGGTGGCGGATGCCGAACTGGTGCGCATCGCCGAAAAACTCACCGGCCATCGTGCACAAGCAGTGGCGTTCGGCACCGAAGCGCCTTATCTTCAGCGCCTTGGCTGCGAGACCCTGGTACTCGGCCCTGGCGATATCGCGTGTGCGCATCAACCGGGGGAATACCTCGAAATGTCACGTTTGCAGCCTACCGTGGCGTTACTGCGTGAACTGATTGAACATTATTGCTTGAGCCCGGCCCCGACCTTGCGTTAAATGCCAGGCCAGACCATCCGTTACCGATTAAGGAGAGCCCGCGTGTCGCCAAGCCTGTTCCGACGATAACCAACAGCCCGTTGTGCGTTTTCATGTTGCACCCACTTTTTATTGGCTGTTTTTTATACAGGTTCAGGTCATGCCCGAATACGTAAACTGGCTTCGCCATGCGTCTCCCTATATCAACGCCCACCGCGATTGCACCTTTGTCGTCATGCTGCCCGGTGACGGTGTCGAGCACCCCAACTTCGGCAATATCGTCCATGACCTGGTGCTGCTCCACAGCCTGGGCGTGCGCCTGGTGCTGGTCCACGGTTCGCGCCCGCAGATCGAAAGCCGCCTGGCGGCCCGTGGCCTGACCCCGCATTACCATCACGGCATGCGCATTACCGATGCCGCCACCCTGGAGTGCGTGATCGACGCGGTCGGCTATCTGCGGATCGCCATTGAAGCGCGCCTGTCCATGGACATGGCCGCCTCGCCGATGCAGGGTTCGCGGTTGCGGGTCGCCAGCGGCAACCTGGTGACGGCGCGGCCGATCGGCGTGCTGGAAGGGGTCGACTATCACCACACCGGCGAGGTGCGCCGGGTCGACCGCCGGGGCATCAACCGCCTCTTGGACGAACGCTCCATCGTGCTGTTGTCGCCGCTGGGCTACTCGCCCACCGGGGAAATCTTCAATCTTGCCTGCGAAGACGTCGCGACCCGCGCCGCCATCGACCTGGGGGCGGAAAAACTCCTGTTGTTCGGCGCCGATCACGGCCTGATCGATGAACATGGTCGTCTGGTCCGCGAGTTGCGCCCACAGCAGGTGCCGGCGCACCTGCAGCGCCTGGGCAGCGATTACCAGGCCGAGTTGCTCGACGCGGCGGCCGAAGCCTGCCGTGGCGGCGTGGCTCGCAGCCATATCGTCAGTTATGCCGAAGACGGCGCGCTGTTGACCGAACTGTTCACCCGCGATGGTGGCGGTACGCTGGTGGCCCAGGAGCAGTTCGAGCTGGTGCGCGAAGCGGCGATCGAAGATGTCGGCGGCCTGCTCGACCTGATCAGTCCGCTGGAAGAACAGGGCATCCTGGTGCGGCGTTCGCGGGAAGTGCTGGAGCGCGAGATCGAGCAGTTCAGCGTGGTCGAGCGTGAAGGGATGATCATCGCCTGTGCGGCGCTGTACCAGATCGCCGATTCGGATGCCGGTGAGCTGGCGTGCCTGGCGGTGAACCCGGAGTACCGTCATGGCGGGCGCGGGGACGAACTGCTGGAGCGTATCGAGACCCGGGCCCGGGCCCAGGGCCTGAAGACCCTGTTTGTCCTGACGACCCGTACCGCCCACTGGTTCCGTGAGCGCGGATTTGTGCCGAGCAGCGTCGAGCGCCTGCCGAGCGCGCGGGCGTCGTTGTACAACTACCAGCGTAATTCGAAGATCTTCGAAAAGGCCCTCTGAGCTTCAGAGCCGGTTGGGTCTGCGGGGCTTTGGGTCGCTCCAGGGCCTCTTCGCTGGCAAGCCAGCTCCCACAAGGATTCGGGCTCGGCCACTGATGTGTGGCCGACGAAGTCCTTTGGGAGGTGGTTGGGTCTTGGGGCTCTGGGGCGCTTGAGGGCCTCTTCGCTGGCAAGCCAGCTCCTACAAGGATTCGGGGTCGGCCACGCATGCGTGGTCGACGAAGTCCTGTGGGAGCCGGCTTGCCGGCGAAGGCGTCAGTACAGGCGCCGCCTCAGTTGCTGATCGACAGGATGCTCGCCTGGTACGACCCGACAAACACGTCGAAATCACCCACTTCGTTCTGCTCCAGCTCCAGTTGCTGGACCAGCGACTGGCGCGCGCTTTCTTCGAAAGCGGCCTGTTCGTCCTTGGCCAGCGGCTGGCTGCGGAAGTACTCGGCATGGGCCAGGCTCTGGCGCATGGAGAACTGGGCAAAGCTTTCCTTGTGCTGGGTCATGCTCGCCAGCACCTGGGCCGACGGCGTCAGGGACGAATCGCGGACCTTCGCCATTTGCTCGTCCAGGGACTTGCTGTGACCATCGCCGCCATGGCTGCGGTCGAGCAACGCCGACAACGGAGCAATCTGCTCGAGCAATTCGGTGGCCCATTCCTTCATGTCCACCGCCTGGCCCCGACGCTGCAATTGCAGGCCCGGACGCCGGCCTTCCTTCACCACGGTGAGGAAGTTCGAAGTGGCATTGTTGCACTCGTTGCTTTCGAACAGCGGGCTGTCATTCAGCGCGCAATACAGCAGGAACGCATCGAGGAAGCGCGCCTCGGTCAGGTCGATGCCGGTCGGCAGGAACGGGTTGATGTCCAGGCAGCGCGCCTCGACATACTGCACGCCACGGGCCATCAGCGCCTGGATAGGCCGCTCGCCGGTGTAGGTCACGCGTTTCGGGCGGATGTTGGAGTAATACTCGTTTTCGATCTGCAGGATGTTGGTGTTGAGCTGGACCCACTCACCGTCCTTGTGCGTGCCGATCTCGACATATGGCGCGTAGGGCGTCGCCACCGCCTTGCGCAGGCTGTCGGTGTAGCTGCTCAGGTCGTTGTAGCACGGCGTCAGGCCGGCCTGGGCGTTGCTCTGGTAACCCAGGTCGCTCATGCGCAGGCTGGTGGCGTAGGGCAGGTACAGCGTGTCGGCGTCGAACTGTTCCAGCGAATGCGAGCGACCGCGCAGGAAGCCCGCGTCCAGGGCCGGCGAAGCACCGAACAGGTACATCAGCAGCCAGCTGTAGCGGCGGAAGTTACGGATCAGCGCGATATAGGCCAGCGACTGGTAGTCGCGGTCCGTGCCGACAAAACCTTCGGCCTGCTTGAGCACCGGCCAGAGTTTTTCCGGCAGCGAGAAGTTGTAGTGGATTCCGGCAATGCACTGCATGGTCTTGCCGTAGCGCAGGGCCAGGCCCTGGCGGTACACATACTTGAGCTTGCCGATATTCGAGGTGCCGTAGTAGGCGATCGGAATATCTTCCTCGGCCGGCAGCGGGCAGGGCATCGACGGGCTCCACAGGTACTCGTTGCCGAGCTTGCTGTAGGCAAAGCGATGGATCTTGTCCAGGCTTTCCAGGGTGTCGGCCGGGTCGGGCAGGGCCGGAGTGATGAACTCCAGCAGCGACTCGGAGTAGTCCGTGGTGATTTGCTCGTTGGTCAGTGCGGCACCCAGCTCTTCCGGATGCGGTGTCTGCGCCAGGCGGGCTTCGCCGGTGACGCGCAGGCATTCGCGCTCGATGCCGTGCAGGCACTCTTCGAGCAGGGAGAGGTGGGCGCGCTCGCCGAGCAGAGCCAGGCGGCGGTTGAGAAGTTCGCTCAAGTTGGATTCCTTCACGCGTCAGTCGCCCCAATATGGGGGTGGGCAAGACGGTCTACAAGGGTGAAGTTGAGAACTGGCGTTGTCGCCTGGTAAATGTCAGAAAACGCCGATACTTCGTCCCTGAGTCGGATGTGATGCCGACGGAAAATTCCGACACCGCATTCGCAGTGCCGAAATTAACCCAAATCGAGACGGGACAGCTAGAGAACAGCGAACGTGCCTTGTGCTTTCGCGACAAGTTTGTCGCCCTGGCGCACTTCGGCCTCGACCACCAGGGTGCGGCGCCCGGGGTGGATGACGGTGGCGATGCACAGCACATCGCCTTCGGCCACCGCCCGCATGTAGTTGATCTTGCACTCGATGGTCACGCTGCGCTGGTCGAAGCCATGGGTCGCCGAACAGGCCAGGCCCATGGTGATATCCACCAGGCTGAACAGCGCGCCGCCATGCAACACGTTGCCGCGATTGCGCAGTTGCGGAGTCAGCGACAGGGCCACCTCCGCAACGCCGCTGTCGAGGCGTTGCAGGCGGCAGCCGATCAACTCGCTGAAGGCGCTCTGGGTAAGGCCGTCAGGGATTTCCATTAGCGTTTCTTCAACTGCTTGGCGTTGGCGAACAGCGAGGCCATGGCATTGTTGCTCGGTGCCGGGGCCGCGGTTTCCTTGCGCGGGGCGTTGTTCTGCGACTGGCGCGGGGCCGAGCCCGGACGCGAGCCGCGGGCGCCGTCGATCTTCTCGCCCGGGGTATCGCTCATGCGCATCGACAGGCCGACGCGTTTGCGCGGGATGTCGACTTCCATGACTTTCACCTTGACCACGTCACCGGCCTTCACCGCTTCACGCGGGTCCTTGATGAACTTCTCGGACAGCGCCGAAATGTGCACCAGGCCGTCCTGGTGGACGCCGATATCGACGAAGGCACCGAAGTTGGTCACGTTGGTCACCACGCCTTCGAGGATCATCCCCAGTTCGAGGTCCTTGAGGTCCTCGACACCGTCCTGGAACTCGGCGGTCTTGAACTCGGGACGTGGGTCGCGACCCGGTTTCTCCAGTTCCTGAAGGATATCGGTGACGGTCGGCAGGCCGAAGGTCTCGTCGGTGTACTTTTTCGGGTCCAGGCGCTTGAGGAAGCTGGCGTCGCCGATCAGCGAGCGGATATCACGGTCGGTTTCGGCGGCGATGCGCTGTACCAGCGGATAGGCTTCCGGGTGCACGGCGGACGAGTCCAGCGGGTTGTCGCCGTTCATCACACGAAGGAAGCCGGCGGCCTGCTCGAAGGTCTTTTCGCCCAGGCGCGCGACTTTCTTCAGCGCGGCGCGGGTCTTGAAGGCACCGTTCTCGTCGCGATGGTTGACGATGTTCTGCGCCAGGGTGGTGTTCAGGCCGGAGATCCGTGCCAGCAGCGCCACCGAGGCGGTATTCACGTCGACGCCGACGGCGTTCACGCAGTCTTCCACCACCGCGTCGAGGCCGCGCGCCAGTTTCAGCTGCGACACGTCGTGCTGGTATTGGCCGACACCGATGGATTTCGGATCGATCTTCACCAGTTCGGCCAGCGGGTCCTGCAGGCGGCGAGCGATGGACACCGCGCCCCGGATCGATACGTCGAGGTCCGGGAACTCCTTGGACGCCAGCTCCGAGGCCGAGTACACCGATGCGCCGGCCTCGGAGACCATGACCTTGGTCATTTTCATGGCCGGGTATTTCTTGATCAGTTCGGCGGCCAGCTTGTCGGTTTCACGGCTGGCGGTGCCGTTGCCGATGGCGATCAGGTCCACCGAGTGCTTGGCGCACAGCGCGGCGAGGACGGCCAGGGTCTGGTCCCACTTGTTGTGCGGCACGTGCGGGTAGACCGTGGCGTGGTCCAGCAGCTTGCCGGTGGCGTCCACCACCGCGACCTTGCAGCCGGTACGCAGGCCCGGGTCCAGACCCAGGGTCGCGCGCGGGCCGGCCGGGGCGGCCAGCAGCAGGTCATGCAGGTTGTGGGCGAACACGTTGATCGCCTCGGTTTCCGCGCCGTCGCGCAACTCGCCCAGCAGGTCGGTTTCCAGGTGGGTGTAGAGCTTGACCTTCCAGGTCCAGCGCACCACTTCGCCGAGCCATTTGTCGGCAGGGCGGTTCTGGTTCTGGATGCCGAACTGCTGGCCGATCATGCCTTCGCACGGATGCATGGTGCCGGGCAGTTCGTCGCCGACTTTCAGTGCCGAGCTGAGGATGCCTTCGTTGCGGCCACGGAAAATCGCCAGGGCGCGGTGCGACGGCATGCTCTTGAGCGGTTCGTCGTGTTCGAAGTAGTCGCGGAACTTGGCGCCTTCTTCTTCCTTGCCGGCGATCACGCGGGCACTGAGGGTGGCTTCCTGCTTGAGGTAGTTGCGCAGCTTGTCCAGCAGGCTGGCGTCTTCGGCGAAGCGCTCCATCAGGATGTACTTGGCGCCTTCGAGGGCCGCCTTGGTGTCGGCGACGCCTTTTTCCGCGTTGACGAAGCGCGCGGCTTCGCTTTCCGGGGTCAGCGACGGATCGTTGAACAGGCCGTCCGCCAACTCGCCGAGACCGGCTTCCAGGGCGATCTGGCCCTTGGTGCGGCGCTTCTGCTTATAAGGCAGGTACAAGTCTTCGAGGCGGGTCTTGGTGTCGGCGAGCTTGATGTCGCGAGCGAGTTCCGGGGTCAGCTTGCCCTGCTCCTCGATGCTGGCGAGGATGCTGATGCGCCGCTCGTCGAGTTCTCGCAGGTAGCGCAGGCGCTCTTCCAGGTGCCGCAGCTGGGTGTCATCCAGGCTGCCGGTCACTTCCTTACGGTAGCGCGCGATGAAAGGTACGGTAGAACCTTCATCCAGTAGAGCGACGGCCGCTTCGACCTGTTGTGGGCGTACGCCGAGTTCTTCGGCGATGCGGCTGTTGATGCTGTCCATAAAACCACCTGACAAAGTGTGAAATCAGGCACGCCGGGCCTTTGGGCCTGTCGGGCGAGCCTGGTTTGGGATCAAAAGGCGCACCTTGTGACCCGTGAAATCAGCACATTGCTGTGAGCCTTTGAAAAAAAGATGGCATCGAACAGCAATGATCAGACGTTGCCTGACGCAGAAGGCGGGGCATTATAACCAGCGTTCCGGGCTTGGGGGGATTGTGCGCGTGTAGGCATAAAACAGCGTTTGCTGGTAGTCGAGGAAAAATCTGCTAACAATGCACAGGATACGTATAACGGTCGCTGGCCCCATAATGCGCGCCGAGATCAAAGGAGCAACCCATGAGCAGCACTGCACAAACTGCTGAAGGCGAAAAAATTCTCATCGTGGATGACGATCCGGGGCTGAGCAGCCTGCTGGAACGTTTTTTCACCAGCAAGGGCTATCGTGCCCGCGCGGTGGCCAACACCGAGCAAATGGACCGTCTGCTGGCGCGTGAAGTGTTCAATCTGGTGGTCCTCGACCTGATGCTGCCTGGCGAAGACGGCCTGACGGCCTGCCGTCGCCTGCGCGCGGCGAACAACCAGGTGCCGATCATCATGCTGACCGCCAAGGGCGACGAGCTGAGCCGGATCAAGGGCCTGGAACTGGGTGCCGACGATTACCTGGCCAAGCCGTTCAACCCCGACGAACTGATGGCGCGGGTCAAGGCCGTGCTGCGGCGTCAGGCGGCTCCGGTTCCGGGCGCTCCGGGCAGCGAAGATGAGAGCGTCACCTTCGGCGACTACGAGCTGTCCCTCGCCACCCGCGAACTCAAGCGCGGCGACGAAGTGCACATGCTCACCACCGGCGAATTCGCCGTGCTCAAGGCCCTGGTGATGCATGCCCGCGAGCCGCTGACCCGCGACAAGCTGATGAACCTGGCCCGTGGGCGGGAATGGGATGCGCTGGAGCGTTCCATCGATGTGCAGATTTCCCGTCTGCGCCGCATGATCGAACCGGACCCGTCGAAGCCGCGCTATATCCAGACCGTCTGGGGCGTGGGTTATGTGTTCGTGCCGGATGGCGCTGCAACCAAGTGACCGGTGATTTGTAGGAGCGGGTTGCCCGGGTGTGCGAAAGCCGCCCGGGCAAGTCGCGATCCACAATTGTGCGAGCCCGCCTGCTCGCTCCTGCAAAGTATGTAGCGGCTGTCTATGAAAACCCCTCTCTGGTTTCCCCAAAGTTTCTTCTCGCGCACCCTTTGGCTGGTGCTCATCGTGGTGTTGTTCTCCAAGGCACTGACCCTGGTCTACCTGCTGATGAACGAGGACGTCCTGGTGGACCGCCAGTACAGCCACGGCGTGGCCCTGACCCTGCGGGCCTACTGGGCCGCGGATGAAGACGACCGCGACAAGATCGCCGATGCGGCCGGCCTGATCCGCGTGGTCAGTGGTGGCGTGCCGGAAGGCGAGCAGCACTGGCCCTACAGTGAAATCTACCAGCGCCAGATGCAGGCCGAGCTGGGTGCCGATACCGAGGTCCGCCTGCGCATGCATGCGCCGCCGGCCTTGTGGGTGCGGGCGCCGAGCCTGGGCGCGGGCTGGTTGAAGGTGCCGCTGTATCCGCATCCGCTACGCGGGCAGAAGATCTGGAGTGTGCTGGGCTGGTTCCTGGCCATCGGCCTGCTGTCCACGGCATCGGCGTGGATCTTCGTCAGCCAGCTCAACCAGCCGTTGAAGCGCCTGGTCTTTGCCGCGCGGCAACTGGGCCAGGGTCGCAGCGTGCGCCTGCCGATCAGCGACACCCCGAGCGAAATGACCGAGGTATACAGCGCCTTCAACCAGATGGCCGAGGACGTCGAGCAGGCGGGGCGCGAACGGGAGCTGATGCTGGCCGGGGTTTCCCACGACCTGCGCACGCCGCTGACGCGCTTGCGCCTGTCCCTGGAACTGATGGGCGACCACAGCGACCTCAGCGAAGACATGGTGCGGGATATCGAGGACATGGACGCCATTCTCGACCAGTTCCTCGCATTCATCCGCGACGGCCGCGACGAGTCGGTGGAAGAAGTGGATCTCAGCGACCTCGTGCGCGAGGTGGTGATGCCCTACAACCAGAACGAAGAGCGGGTGCGCATGCGCCTGCAGCCGATCCAGCCGTTCCCCCTGCGGCGGGTATCGATGAAGCGGCTGCTGAACAACCTGATCGGCAACGCCCTCAACCATGCCGGAGAGGGCGTGGAAGTGGCGGCCTATGTGTCGGGAGATACCAGTGCGCCCTACGTGGTCCTGAGTGTCATGGACCGTGGCGCGGGTATCGATCCGGCCGAACTGGAAGGAATCTTCAACCCCTTCACCCGGGGCGACAAGGCCCGTGGCGGCAAGGGCACCGGCCTGGGCCTGGCGATCGTCAAGCGGATCGCCTCGATGCATGGCGGCAATGTCGAACTGCGCAACCGCTCCGGTGGGGGCCTGGAAGCGCGGGTTCGCCTGCCGTTGGGCCTGATGCTGCCGCGCGACGCGGTCTAGCCGGCCTTGACCGGATAGCCGTGCAGCGCGGATCTGAATAGACGATCAGCCCTTGCCCTTGGTACGGGTCATGTTCGGCCCGCCATTTTTCTCGATGTGCTGGATGATCATTCCCGCCACATCCTTGCCGGTGGTGACCTCGATCCCCTCCAGGCCCGGCGACGAGTTCACCTCCATCACCAGCGGTCCGTGATTGGAACGCAGGATATCCACCCCGGCCACGCTCAGGCCCATCACCTTGGCCGCGCGTATCGCGGTCATGCGTTCTTCCGGGGTGATCTTGATCAGGCTGGCGCTGCCGCCACGGTGCAGGTTGGAGCGGAACTCGCCCGGCTTGGCCTGGCGCTTCATCGCCGCGATCACCTTGTCGCCGACCACGAAGCAGCGGATATCCGCACCGCCGGCTTCCTTGATGTATTCCTGGACCATGATGTTCTGCTTCAGGCCCATGAAGGCCTCGATCACCGACTCCGCCGCCGTCGCCGTCTCGCACAGCACCACGCCGATACCCTGGGTGCCTTCCAGCACCTTGATCACCAGCGGGGCGCCGTTGACCATCTCGATCAGGTCGGGGATATCGTCCGGCGAGTGGGCGAAACCGGTGACCGGCAGGCCGATCCCGCGGCGCGACAACAATTGCAGCGAGCGCAGCTTGTCCCGCGAACGGGCAATCGCCACCGATTCGTTGAGGGGGAAGACCCCCATCATTTCGAACTGGCGCAACACCGCGCAGCCATAGAAGGTCACCGAGGCACCGATCCGTGGGATCACCGCGTCGAAACCCTCCAGCGGCTTGCCGCGATAGTGGATCTGCGGCTTGTGGCTGGCGATGTTCATATAGGCGCGCAGGGTATCGACCACTACCATCTCATGGCCACGCTCGACACCGGCTTCGACCAGGCGACGAGTGGAATACAGACGCGGGTTACGCGACAGCACAGCGATCTTCATGCAACACCTGTGGCAGAGGTAGTAGTGACCGGGAAAACCGGCTTGTCTTGAACGTATTTCTGGCCCGGATTGACCACCAGCTGGCCGTCGATCAGAGCTTTGGAACCCAGCAACAGGCGATAACGCATGGCCTTGCGACAGGCGAGGGTGAATTGCACCTGCCAGACCTTGTCTCCCATGGCCAGGGTGGTGGCGATGACATAGCGCACCTGGGCATGGCCGTTGGAGCTTTTGATGGTTTTCATGGCCAGCAACGGGGCTTCGCAGCGCCGATGGCGCAATTGCACCACGCTGCCCAGGTGGGCGGTAAAACGCACCCACTTCTCTCCGTCGCGCTCGAACGGCTCGATTTCAGTGGCGTGCAGGCTGGAGGTACTGGCGCCGGTGTCGATCTTCGCCCGCAGGCCCGCGACTCCCAGATCCGGGAGCGCCACCCACTCGCGCAGACCCACAACAGTCAAATGGTCAAATGTCTTCAAAATGCTCAACCGGTGAGAAACCCGCTCAGGCCGCGAGGCGGCCATAATCGCGGTATTCACGCAGAATAATGGGTAAATGGCGACAGATATCTGTGCGACTTGTATCAGGCCGTGAAATCAGCCCGGCTCCCCGCATTCTAGACTGGCCAGGGACATTCAGCTTCGACGGCAACGGTAGTACAGTTCAGCAATATTTCAGTTTGAGGAATCCCCGTGGCGCAGAAACCGGAAGCGGACGACAAGGTTCGACTCGACAAGTGGTTATGGGCAGCGCGCTTCTACAAGACCCGTGCCCTGGCCAAGGACGCGATCGAAAGCGGCAAGGTGCATTGTCGCGGCGAGCGCTGCAAACCGTCCAGGGAGCCCCATGTGGGCGACGAGTTGCTGATTCGCGTCGGCTTCGACGAGCGTACCGTGGTGGTGCAGGCGCTGTCGGTGGTCCGGCGCGGCGCACCGGAGGCGCAGGCGCTCTACACTGAAACCGAAGCCAGCATCGCCCGGCGCGAAGCCGCCGCGGCCCAGCGCAAGGCCGGGGCCCTGGGGCTGACCACCGATGGCAAGCCGAGCAAGAAGCAGCGGCGCGACCTGTTCAAATTCCGCGGCAGCGGCGCCGACTGACCATCGGCTCGCACGGTTATTAGAGGACCTCATGTCCTTGACTGGCCGACATTCGCCCCCATGTTGCTTGGTTCGAACCCTGTTTGTTCATAAAATGCTCATATTTCCTGAGCCGAACGCCCTCATTCCTACTTCCAGAATTGAACCCTATGTCAGATCTACCGGACACCGATTACACCCAACGCTTCATCTTCGATGACAGCGACACCCGTGGCGAACTGGTGTCTCTGGAGCGCAGCTACGCTGAAGTCCTGGCCAAGCACCCCTATCCCGAACCGGTTGCGCAACTGCTCGGTGAACTGATGGCCGCCGCCGCCCTGCTGGTCGGCACCTTGAAGTTCGACGGCCTGCTGATTCTCCAGGCCCGTTCCGAAGGCGCGGTGCCGCTGCTGATGGTGGAGTGCTCCAGCGAGCGCGAAATCCGCGGCCTGGCGCGCTACGAAGCGGACCAGGTCGTCCCCGGCGCGAGCCTCGCCGACCTGATGCCCAATGGTGTCCTGGCCCTGACCGTGGACCCGATCCAGGGCCAGCGCTACCAGGGGATCGTCGACCTCGACGGCGCCACCTTGTCGGAGTGCTTCACCAACTACTTCGTCATGTCCCAGCAGGTCGGTACCCGTTTCTGGCTCAACGCCGATGGCCAGCGTGCCCGTGGCCTGCTGTTGCAGCAATTGCCGGCCGACCGCCTCAAGGATGAAGAAGAGCGTGCCGCCAGCTGGCAGCACATCACCGCCCTCGCCACCACCCTGACCGCCGAGGAACTGCTCGGCCTCGACAACGAAACCGTGCTGCATCGCCTCTATCACGAAGAGGCTGTGCGCCTGTTCGATATCCAGCCGCTGAGCTTCCGCTGCAGTTGCTCCCGCGAGCGTTCGGGCAACGCGCTGGTCAGCCTGGGACTGGAAGATGCCCAGGAACTGGTGGTCGAACGGGGCGGTGTCGTGGAGATCGATTGCCAGTTCTGCAACCAGCGTTATCTGTTCGATGCGGCCGATATTGCCCAATTGTTTGCCGGTGCCGGGGTCGACACCCCGTCAGATACTCGTCACTAAAACGCTTCAGCACAGGTAAATCTCCTGTCAAACGCCGGAAAATAGGCGTTCTGACAGGAGGGCCCTACTCTTTTTGGGCTTTTCTGGCATAATCCGGCCCACTTTTTTCGCGGTAGTAGTGCACGACTTTCTACTACAAAACGTTTGGAGCACTCGGCCACTGGCCGACGGGGAATCTCATGACGCAAGCAAACAATGCCGTGTACACCGATCTGAGTGTCGATGATCTGGTCAAGGAAGCCCTGGCTCGTGGTGAAGGCGAACTCGCCGATACCGGCGCGCTGGTCGTGCGGACCGGTCACCGCACCGGTCGCTCGCCGGTAGACCGTTTCATCGTAGAAGAGCCTTCCACCCAGGATGCCATTGCCTGGGGCCCGATCAACCGCAAGTTCCCGGCCGACAAGTTCGACGCCCTGTGGAACCGCGTCGAAGCCTTTATCGGCGAGCGCGAGCGTTTTGTTTCCCACGTGCACGTAGGTTCCGATCCTGCGCACTACCTGCCGGTCAAGATGACCACCGGTACTGCCTGGCACAACCTGTTCGGCCGTTGCCTGTTCATCAACCCTGAAGCCGGCCAGTACAACGCCGGTGGCAAGGACGAGTGGCAGATCCTCAACGTTCCGGAGTTCGAGTGCGTCCCCGAGCGTGACGGCACCAACTCCGATGGCACCGTGATCCTCAACTTCGCGGCCAAGAAAGTCCTGATCGCCGGCATGCGCTACGCCGGTGAAATGAAAAAAGCCATGTTCTCGGTGCAGAACTTCCTGCTGCCGGCCGCCGACGTGCTGCCGATGCACTGCGCGGCCAACATGGGTGAAGAGGGCGACGTGACCCTGTTCTTCGGTCTGTCGGGCACCGGCAAGACCACCCTGTCGGCTGACGAAAGCCGCTACCTGATCGGCGACGACGAACACGGCTGGGGCGTGGGCGTGGTGTTCAACATCGAAGGCGGTTGCTATGCCAAGTGCATCGACCTGTCCGAGAAGAACGAACCGGTGATCTGGAAAGCCATCCAGCACGGCGCCGTGCTGGAAAACGTCGTGCTCGATGCCAACAAGAAGGCCGACTACGCCGACAGCAGCCTGACCCAGAACAGCCGTGCGGCCTACCCGCGTGAACTGATCGAAAAGCGCGCGCCGAAAAACCTCGGTGGCGAGCCGAACGCCGTGATCTTCCTGACCTGCGACCTGACTGGCGTACTGCCTCCAGTGTCGATCCTCAGCGAAGAGCAGGCCGCTTACCACTTCCTGTCCGGCTACACCGCCCTGGTCGGTTCGACCGAGATGGGTTCGGGTGGCGGCATCAAGTCGACCTTCTCCACCTGCTTCGGCGCGCCGTTCTTCCCGCGTCCGGCCGGCGAATACGCGGAACTGCTGATCAAGCGTATCCGTGGTTTCGGTTCCAAGGTCTACCTGGTCAACACCGGCTGGACCGGCGGCGGCTACGGCGTTGGCAAGCGCTTCAACATCCCGACCACCCGTGGCGTGATTGCCGCGATCCAGAGCGGCGCGCTGATCGGCGTTGAAACCGAGCACCTGGACACCGTCAACCTGGACGTGCCATTGGCCGTACCGGGCGTCGAGACCGGCCTGTTGAACCCACGCAACACCTGGGCCGACAAAGCTGCCTACGACGAAGCGGCAAAAGCCCTGGCAGGCCTGTTCATCGAGAACTTCAAGAAGTTCGACGTGAGCGACGCGATCAAGGCGGCGGGTCCGAAGCTGTAAGCATCGGTTGCCAGCTGTTTGAAAAGCCGCCCTTCGGGGCGGCTTTTTTATACCCGTTTTTCGACGAGGCGTTCCAGTTCGGCTGTGTTCCAGTGTTTCTGTCGGATGGCCTGATAGAGCATGCCGATGGTCAGGGCGACCTTGCGGCTGCGCACCTTGGTGCGACGTTTGGCGAAAACATCGAAACCTTCGGGTTCGAAATAGCGATAGGGATCGAAGTCGATGAGATCCAGGATGAATCGCTCTTCCAGTGCTTCCATCAACTCACTGGCATCCTTGCCGTCGCAGCCCAGGTCAAGATTGATGGCTGTGTGCAGGCCAACGGACTTGTGCTCCGGCAAGCCGATCTCGTCGTCCAGCAACTCGATCAGTTGTTTCATCAATTCGGTGTCTGGAAGGCTGCTGGCCAATATCATCGGGGAGGTGTCTCAGTGGAAGCCCGAAAACACGAAGGCCCGCTAGACGAATCGATGCGGGCCTTGGACGTTGGGCAAATATTCAACGCAGATGCGTTGCGGAAATTTTATCAATCGGCCTGACCCTGCACAACAAACCTGGCGGGTAATGCCTCAATGAACCCAGTCTTCGTATTCGAGCCCTGTAACACGGCTGAACTCACGTAGATTGTTGGTGATCAGCTTGCATCCCGTGGCTATGGCGTGGCCCGCGATGGCCGTGTCATTACCGCCAATGAGCGAGCCGATATCCGTCAGTTGGCGTCTCACTTCGACTGTCGCGTCCACGGCGTTCTGATCCCACGGCAGGATCGCATCCAGGCGCTTCACAAACTCATCGATCATTATTTTGTGCCTGGAGGAAGCTTTTTTGCCGATCTGTCCGTAGCGCATTTCTGAGTAAGTGATCGCAGAGATTACGATCCGGTTATTTCGACCCACTTCTGCTGCCAATCGCTTCAATACAGATTCGGGGCGTTCACGCATGATGAACGAGCAAATACAGGTATCGAGCATATAGGTGGTCACAGACTGAACCTGCCTTCATCGCCGATGATGTCCGGGCGTTCTTGTAGAAAGTCAGCATCAGCCGCAGGTAGCTCTGCCAGCGATTGCCAGCTGGGGCGCACAGGGCGCAGGGTGATCACATCGCCATTGCGCGTGATCTCCAGTTCTCCTACGCCTTCATAAGCCATGTCATTTGGCAGGCGTATCGCCTGATTTTTGCCGTTCTTGAAAATTGAGACTGTGCGCATGATATCGCCCCTGCATATGTCTGGCATATGCAGTGTAGTGTCGATTTTTTGCATAGGCAAGGCATATGCCAGCTCGGGCATCGTCTGAATTGTCACCGGGTTACCTCCAGAAGGTATTTCCTCCGGGCTATGAAAGTCAGCGTCAGAAGGTCGAATGAAATAATGGCGGTGCTGACACCGGCTGTGGATCAGCTTTTACCTTCAATCTCGTAGCCAGACTCTCAAAATGGGCTGTGAATTCCACAATATCAGTAGGCCATTTCCTATTGTGAAATGGCCTGTTTGTCGTGATGTTACTGGGCGACTTGCCTGCTCAATGCCATCGTTCGCTGCTGAACCAACTGCAACAGGACACAACCTTCGCGCACCAACAGGTAGGCGGCATTGGTGACATGGGGGAGGTCTTTGTCGCAGGTGGTGTCGAGGCTGACACAGGTCATGGCTTCCAGCAGGTCGCTGGCGGCCTGGAGGCGTTGGTGGGCGCTGGTTTTACGATGATGTTCTCGAACAGAACTCGCTGGGCTCGTCCATTGCCTTCGCGAAAAGGGTGAATGACATTGAAGTCTCCATAAGTTTGCGCGATTTCGACTATGAGCTCGGAGCGGGGGAGATTGCGCAGAACCTGGGTGCTGGGGTCGCAATACGGATTTTTACCAATTCCGTATTGGGCTGGCATCAGTTGGAGATACTACGGTACTGGCTGAGAACGGCCTCCATCGTCGGGAGCGGTTTATCGACATCGGCACGGGAAGTATTGAACCCTTCGAGACGAAGGCTTGCCAGGCTGTTTGATCGACGGATCTTGTTGTAGTGATCCTGCTTTTCCCGAAATGTCAGTTTGCTCATGATTTCTATCTCAAAGGGCAAGGTCCAAGCGTAGCGGAAACAGACGGTCACCCCTGCGGGCTATACGTCTGCATCGCCGTGCAATACCGTGCCTGCATCCCCTTGCTCTGCTCGTCCTTGTCGCGGCTCGAGCGTTTGCCCCATTCCGCGCACTGTTCCTTGAAAAACACCTCGGCGGCCTTGCGGCATTCGCGATGTTCCGTGGAGGTGGTCGGGAAGTTTGCGCAGACGCTGGCATTGTCGATGACGTTGTTGAAGATGCGCCATTTCGCGGCGTAGCGATTACGCCCGTCCCACTCGCGGATGAGTACGGTGGCGACTTCGCCCCGGCGCGTATGGGTGGCTTCGGGCGCCTTCAGGTCGGCCTTGTACTCGGCCAGGTAGCTGGCGGATACCAGTCCCTGGGCCTTGGGCGGCGGTGCCTGGATTTGCGCGGCGACGGGCTCCGCCGGCAGTGGCGCGAGGTTGGCGCTGGGTTCGGTCCGCAGTTGCAGCGGCTCTGCCGGGGCTTCGGGCTGGACGCCAGGCTCGGTCGCCAGCGGTTCGGCAGCAGGCTGTGGTACCGGTTCATTCTGTGGCAGGCGATGACTGCTGTTGCGGCTGTGCACCATGTAGCCGAGCATACCCAGCAGGATCAGCAACAGTATCCACAGGCCGTAGGATCTGGGGCGAACCGGGCGTGGCGGCTTTTGCCGGGTCGGGTGCGATCCCAGCACCACGTCGAAATGCTCGGGGTGCAGGCGCTTGAAATGAATGACGCCGTCGTCTTCAGGGGGTTGTTGCATGGTTCGCCGCTGCCTTCCTTGGTGAGTCAGCGGGTTATCGGCGCTTTCTCATGGGCTTTGAGGAGATTTGCAGATTAAATCGCGAAATAGCCGTTTGCCAGTAACGACGGCTCCACAAAAATGAAATTTCCCTCATGAAAGTCAGACACTTCAGGCAAAAAATCGGTATGTTTCCCTGCAATTTTACGGGCGTCATCCGATGCTCGAACTTGCACTTAAAGGGAGTTAAGTATGTCTCTGCTTCGCGTGGCCTCGGTGGTGTCATTGTGTGCCGCGGCATGGACGGTCCAGGCCGAATCATTGCCCATCGAAGTACTCAGTGCCGTGGTCAAGGATCAGAAGATCGCCGACGCCGAGGTGCTGTTGCAGCGCAACGGCGAGCAGAACGTGGTCGGCAAGACCAACGCCCAGGGCCAGGTCACCCTTGCCGCCAACTTCGCCGATGACGCCAGCAACCTGCTGATCATCAAGAAGGCCGGTTATTCCAACCTGGTGGTCAAGTGCCCGTGCAAGGACATGACCTACGCCATCAGCCCGGTGATGCAGAGCCTCGACGGCCTGCGCGTGGTGCTGACCTGGGGCAAGACCCCGGCTGACCTCGACTCCCACATGATCTTCCCCGGCAACAATATCTACTTCGAACAGCAGAAGGGCGACGATGCCGAGCTGGATGTGGATGACACCGACAGCTACGGCCCGGAAACCATCACCCTGCAGAAGAAGCACTATGGCGAAAGCTATGTGTATGCCGTGCATGACTTCACCAACGGCGGCAATCCGAGCTCGCGCCAGCTGTCCAACAGCCAGGCCAAGGTGTTTGTCTACATGGGCCAGTCCCTGGTTCGTACCTACTACGTGCCGGCCAATCGCAGCGGCAACCTGTGGACCGTGTTCCGCATGACCGGCAACGGTGACTTCCAGGATATCAACACCTTCAGCGGCGTGACCGTGGAAGCCAAGGATGTGCTGAACGAAGTCTCGCCGTTGCTGGACGACAAGGTGGCGGTCGCCGAAGTGGCCGTCAGTTCCACGGCCCAGGCCGATGCGAAGGCGCTGAATGTCAAAGGTGAAGCAGCCTACAAGGCTGGAAATCTGGAACAGGCGATTGCCTTCTTCCGCCAGGCCATCGATCTGAACAACAGCTTCGGCCAGGCCTACAGCAACCTCGGCCTGGCGTACCAGAAGGCCGGCAACACCGCCGAAGCCATCTGGGCCAACCGCAAGGCCGTTGCCCTGGCATCCGGCAACTCGGCGAACACCGTGCGTGCCAGTTCCTACTACAACATTGCGCGTATCTATGAAGACGCCGGGCAGTTCTCCGACGCGCTGCGTCACTACGAGCTGGCCAAGGAACAGAAAGCCAACCCGGTGTACGACACGGCGATCGAGCGGGTCAGGAATCGCTGAATAGCGAACTGATCCAAGCCCACAACGCGCCCTGTCTGGCGCGTTGTGCGTTTGTGCGGGGCCGTTACCGTTGGACCGGCGTCGTCGGCGGGTTCTTCACCCGTTCGGCTGCCAGTTGCGCCGCCGCCGCCAGATCCATCAGCCCGCGTCCGTAGGCTTCGCCCTTGGCGTAAGGCCCGCTGTGGTTGGCGCTATCGAGCAACACATCGCGCAATTGCTGGGTGGTGAGTTCGGGAAAGCGACTCTGCAGGGCGGCGAGTGCGCCGCTGACCAACGCCACTGCGGGCGAAGTCCCGGCGGTTTCCTGGTAGCCGCCCTTGGCGCTGGTGGTGAGCAAGCCATTGTCGACACCACCATCCCCGCCCGGGACCGCGATGCACCATCGCTCTGCCACGCCACAGTAATTGGATTTCTGGTTGATGAGCGTGCCGTCATTCTTCAGCGCCACCACCGCGATCCAGCCCTTCTCCAGTTCAGGCAATGCCAGGGGCAGGCCAGGTTCGGCCAGGGGCTCGCGCCGCAGCTCGTTGCCCGTGGGGAAAACAAACACGGCGCCTTCGGCCACCAATTGGCGGGCGACCGGCAAGGAATCGCCCATCACCTGCTTGTACCGTGCTTCAGTGATTTCGGTGGCGGGAATATCGTTGGCCCAGGAGTTACTGAGAATCCTGGCGCCGGCGGCGAAGCTGTCTTTCCAGGCGCGGGCGATCTGATCGTCAAAAAAGAACGGTTCGTTGTTATCGCCAATACGCATGACGATCAGCCTGGCGTCGAAGGCGATGCCATGCATGCCCTGGCCGTCGCGGTTGGCGGCGACAATCCCGGCCATCTGGGTGCCATGTCCGTGGGGGTCGATCAGTGCGGGGACGTCGCGTACGTAGTCGTGACCCGGGGTGGCGAGGCGGTCCTTGAACTCGGGTAATTGAGTGTTGAGGCCGGAGTCGATGATGGCCACGCTGACCCCCTTGCCGGTGCCGCCCAGTGCATACAGGGCCGACGCCTTGACCAGTGCCAGCGCGCGTTGTGCCTTGTATTCCGGGGTTTCGAAACGGCTGGACGGCGGCTCGACGCCCGCCGCGCCCGGCTTGAGCAGGCCGGAGTCCGGGCCGGACAGGCAACCGCCGAGCAACAGGGGCGTGAGTAGCAGGCCGTGACGGGCCAGTGAAGAGAAGGGGCGAGGGGCGGTGTCCATGGGGGGCTCCTGGGTAAACGAGCGTCGTTGAACCGTCCGTTTCAACGACGCGAAGATCGGCGACCGGGCATCAGTCATCATAGGAGGCTTGGATATAATCGATATTTTCGCGGGGGCGCACCCGTGGATTTGTATCCGGCTATTGGTGGTTATCCCGCAACCGCGGCCGGCTTTGCGATAGGCTGGCGCGCTGTAGTGGTTTGTAATGCTTGCCTCGGACCTTTTCTCGCCTGACCGCCTAGGGTTTGTTTATCCACAGCGGTCAACGGAGTGACAGCCTATGCACGACACCCTCCAGCGGGTTTTTGGTTATCCACGGTTTCGCGACGGCCAGGAAGCGGCGATCAGCGCGGTCCTGGCCGGGCGTTCGGCGGCGGCGATCTTTCCCACCGGCTCCGGCAAGTCCCTGTGTTATCAACTACCGGCACTGCTCCTGCCGCACCTGACGCTGGTGGTGTCGCCACTGCTGGCACTGATGCAGGACCAGTTGGCCTTTCTGCAAGGCCACGGCATTGCGGCGGCGAGCATCGACTCGGTGCAGAGTCGCGATGAGGCCAATGCGGTGATGGCCCGGGCCCGCTCCGGCGAGCTGAAGATCCTGATGATTTCCGTGGAGCGCCTGAAAAACGAGCGCTTCCGCCATTTCCTGCAGCAGGTGCAGATTTCCCTGCTGGTGGTGGACGAGGCGCACTGCATCTCCGAGTGGGGCCACAATTTCCGCCCGGATTACCTCAAGCTGCCGGATTATCAGCGCCAGTTCCGTATTCCCCAGGCCTTGTTGCTGACCGCCACCGCGACGCCGAAGGTGATCGCCGACATGCAGGCCAGGTTCGCCATTGCGCCGGCCGATGTGGTGACCACCGGTTTCTATCGGCCGAACCTGAACCTGCTGGTGGAGCCGGTCAGCGGCCCGGACAAGCGTCGTCGCCTGGTGGAGTGGCTGGGTGAACGCAGCGGGCAAGCGAGCATCGTCTACGTCACCCTGCAGAAAACCGCCGAGCAGATCGCCGAACACCTGAGCCAGCGCGGTATTGCGGCGAGCGCTTATCACGCCGGCCTGCCCCATGAGCAGCGCGAGGCGATCCAGAGGCAGTTCATGGCCGGGCAGTTGAACTGCATCGTCGCCACCATCGCCTTCGGCATGGGTATCGACAAGAGCGATATCCGCAACGTGGTGCACTTCGACCTGCCCAAGTCCATCGAGAACTACAGCCAGGAAATCGGCCGGGCCGGGCGCGACGGCCAGCCTTCCGATTGCCTGGTGCTGGCCAACCGCGACAGCCTCAACGTGCTGGAAAACTTCGTCTACGGCGATACCCCGGAGCTGGAGGGGATTCGGCGGGTGCTGGACGAACTGCAGGGCGCGAGCCCGGACGGCCAGTGGGAATTCCTTCTCGGGCCCCTGGCCGACCAGAGCAATATCCGCCAGTTGCCGCTCAAGACCTTGCTGGTCCAGTTGGAGTTGCGTGGCTTGATCGCACCGCGTTATGCCTATTTTGCCGAGTACCGTTTCAAGTTCCTGGTGGAGCCGGAGGTGCTGCTGGCGAAGTTCGAGGGCGAGCGCCGCGATTTTGTCGCGGCGATCATCCACACCTCCAGTCGCGCGCGCACCTGGGCCACGGTGGATTTCGACGCCATGTACCAGCAGCACCGGGCCGAGCGCGGGCGGGTGGTGAAGGCCCTGGACTTCTTCCAGGAACGGCGCTGGATCGAGTTGGAGAGCAAGCAGATGACCGAGGTCTACAGTCTGCTGGTCAGCGACTTCGATCCCCATGCCTTGAGCCTGGAGCTGTATGCCTGTTTCGCCCAGCATGAGGTCAGCGAGATTGCGCGGATTCACGCGATGCTGGCGTTGTTTGCGACCGAGCAATGCCTGGGTTATCGGCTGGCCCGCTATTTCGGCGACGAGCAGGCACCTGAACGCTGCGGGCATTGTTCGGTGTGTCACGGGCAAGTGGCCCGTCTGCCGGAGCCACCGGCATTGCCGGCGCTCGAACAGCGGGATTTCCCGGGGCTATGCAGTGGATTTATCCACAAGCACCAGGAGCACAGTGGGCACTCACCGAGTACGGAATGCCTGACGCGCTTCCTCTGCGGTATCAGCGTGCCGTTGTTCACGAAATTGAAGGCGCGGGCGCTGCCGGGGTTTTCAGCGCTGGAGGCCTATCCCTATGCGCAGGTGCGGGAGTGGGTCACGGCCTGGTCCCATGCCGGGCAGGCACAAACCGCCTAGGCTGAAGTTGCCTGTGGGAGCCTGGCTTGCCAGCGAAGCTTCTGGCGGCCTTGAGGACGCATTCGCCGGCAAGCCGGGCTCCTAGGTTCGCGGTGTTTCAGGCGCCCTGCTTTATCGTTGAGAGGCGTGCCTTACTCTGCGCCAGCCGGTCGGTCACTGAGGACGGCGTACTCGTCACCCTCCAGGGTGAAACCCGCGACCTCGCGCATCCCCAGGCGTTCATGGGCGCGCAGCGAGGCGCCGTTGTCCCGGCGGATGAACAGAATCGCTTCGCGGCCAGGATAATGCTGCTGGAGCTGGGCATAGAGTCGCGGCAGGAGACCCTGGCCTCTTTCCGTGCTGGCGATGCAGGCGGGCCCGTACACGTAGGCATCGGGCGTGCCCGGCCATGCGGCCAGCATGGCCTGGATCGACGGCGGGGCGGGGTGCATGTCCCTGGCCGCGCTGAACAGCACGCCAACGACTTTGTCATCGCGAGAGGCAACCACCACGGGGGAGCCGCCGAGGGCCATCTGCCTGACCTTGTCGAGTGGAAACTCCCCGGTCAGAGATCCGCCCCGGGAGGGGGAATTGGCCTGGAGCAGTTGGGCGATGCCCTCGATGTCCGCGGCGGTAGCGAGGTTGATCCTGTACATGAGTCGTCTCCTGAGGGGAGGTGAGCCTGCTGCACGGATGGCACCCGGACTTTCATATTGCGCCTGGATTATAGACCGTTGCCGGCTGGGCTATGTGGCGGTCAGTTTCCAGGTTGCGCCGGCGCCAGGTTCTGGCCCACGGCCAACCCCGCGCGGATTGCCGCCAGGGCGGCCTGGTAGTACGCCTTGCCTTCGGCCGATTCGGCAAAGGTCGAGAACTCTTCCAGCTCAGGGTCGGACAGGTCGCGATAGACGTACAGCAAGGTGTTGTCCAGGTCGTTGCCGATCTGTTGCATCAGGCGTTCGCGTTGACCGTTGAGCAGGCCCTGGGCCGAACCCGCGCCCAGCAGGCCGGGAATCATCGAACTGAGACTGTCGGCGGCGACGCCGGCGATGGCGAGACTGACTTCGGCACCGGCTTCACGGGCCGGCAAGGCGTTGGCCAGGTGGTTGATCAGCAGGCGACGGGTCGCGCTGGCTTCGATATGCGGCAGCCCCTGGGCATTCTTGGCCAATTGGTCGCGCCGGGTGGCGAGCAGTTCGGCGGCGACGATCTTGCGTCCCAGCGGTGACTGGAAGAACGTCAGGGCCGGCTTCGGATCGTTCAGGTTCTGGCGCAGCTGGGCCTCGGCCCGCTGGTCTATGGCCTGCGGCGCAAAACGCTGGTTGCTGTTGTTGACCAGGGCCTGATAGACGGCCGGCGGCAGGCTGTTGCGGTACTTTTGCTGGGCGGCGCTCAGGGCATCGCTGAAATGCGCGCGTTGTTCTGGCCAACCGGCGACCTTGTACAACTGGTCGTGGCTGTCTGCCCAGGCGGGCAAGGTGCAGAACATCAACAGCGAAAAAAGCAAACGGCGCATAGGGACTCCTGTCTACAGCCGACTATTCTCCCGACGAGCGCGGGACTTGTCGAGAATTCGTATTGTCATGCCCGGTGGCTCTGTCGGATTTCCAGGCGTATGGATACTATGCGCGCCATGCAAATACCCTCTGATCATCCGCTGCTGTTACGTATCGTCGACGACCTGGCCGCGCGCGGCTGGTCGCGGCAGCCTGTGTTCCTGCCTGCTGCTCTGACCGTGGAGCTGGCCGCCGAGTGCCGTAAACGTGCGGCTGAAGGCGAACTGGCACCGGCCGCGGTGGGTCGCGGGCCGGCGCAACAGGTGCGCGAAGGCATCCGCGGTGACCATATCCAATGGCTGGAACCGGGTCAGGCAGAGCCTTGCGACCGTTATCTGGGGATGATGGACAGCCTGCGCGAGGCGTTGAACCGCGGGTTGTTTCTCGGCCTCGAGGATTTCGAGAGCCATTTTGCCCTGTACCCGCCCGGGGCTTTCTATCTCAAGCACGTGGATCGCTTTCGCGACGACGATCGGCGGATGGTCTCGGCCGTGATCTACCTGAACGACGCCTGGTTGCCCGAGCAGGGTGGCCAGTTGCGGATGTACCTGGACGGTGGCGTGGAGCATGACGTGGATCCGACCGGCGGCAGCCTGGTGGTCTTCCTTTCCGGCGAGGTGCCCCATGAAGTGCTGCCGGCGACGCGCGAGCGCCTGTCGCTGACCGGCTGGTTCCGTCGTCGCGGCGATGAGCCTTTCTGATGCTGCAGAAAATTCTGGTCAGTCGCTGCCTGCTGGGGCATCTGGTGCGCTATGACGGCGGTGCCAGCGGTCCCTACGCCCAACTGGCGGCCTGGCAGGCCGAAGGCCGCGTCGTGGCCTTGTGCCCGGAAGTCGCCGGCGGCCTGCCGACCCCGCGCGCAGCGGCGGAGATTCCCGGAGGGCAGGGCGTGCAGGTGCTGGAGGGGCGCGCCCGGGTCATCACCACCGAGGGCGAGGACGTCAGCGCGGCCTTTCTCGACGGCGCCCGGCAGGCGCTTGAGCTGGTGCGGCGGCATGGCATCCGGATCGCGGTGCTCAAGGCCAACAGCCCGTCCTGTGGCAATCTGCTGACCTACGACGGCACCTTCAGCGGCGTGAAAGTGCCCGGAGAGGGCGTGACGGCGGCCTTGCTGAAGCAGGCCGGCGTCCAGGTATTCAGCGAGCTGGAACTGCCCGAGGCAGCGGTGGCCCTGGCTGTGCTGGACTCGGCGCAACCCTGACAAGCCTTCCCACGGGTTGCGTGGGACTGCCACCCTGGACGCTCCGCCTCCCTGGTATCAGGGCTTCGGCGGCTCGCTCGCATCCATGCCGAACCATTTTTCCGACAACGCCATCAGCCGGCCATCGGCCTTGATCCGCTGCAGGGCCCGGTCGATGCTGGCCTGAAAGGCCGGGTTACCCTTCTGGAACGGGATGGCCAGGGTCACGGTCGGCCCCACGGGAGGACCTTCCTTGACCGGCAGGCGGCTGTCGCGAATGGCGAAGGGGATCAGCAGGCGATCGCTGATCGCCGCGTCGATCTGCTTGTCGGCGACGTCCTTGAGTGGCTGCTGCGCGTTCGGGTAGCTGCGCAGGTCCACCCCTTCGACCGTTCGCGCTTCGTCGACGAACTGGCTGCCTTGGGCTACACCCAAGGCACGGCCTTTCAATGCGTCCAGTGTGCCCAGTGGTCTTTGTTCTTCCTTGCGCACGATCAACTGGGCGCTGGTGTAGCTGTAAGGCTCGCTGAAATCGAAACGTTCCTTGAGTTCCGGGGTCAGTGCTATGTGGTTGATGGCAATGTCGTACTTGCCGCTTTCGACGCCTTGCAGCAGATCGGCGGAATCGGTGGTGATAAACGACGGGTTGATGTCCAGCTCCCTGGCGAGCAGTTCGCCCAGTTCCACTTCGAAGCCGGTCAGGCGACCGTCTTCCTTGAAGCTGAAGGGCCGCATGTCACCTTCCAGGGCAATGCGCAGTTCGCCCCGGTCGTTGACGTCATCGATCAGTTCGGCTTGGGCGAAAGGACTTGCAAGGGGCAGTAACAGCAACAGGCCAGGCAAAAAACGCATGGTCACTCCTAGATGAATTCGTAACGGGCGATGCGCAACTGCTGCTCGCTTTGCTTTATGTTGATTGGCAGGTTTGGACAACGATTTGTCCTGAAGTTGTCATGACTGCCCAAATTTTGTGGAAAAACCGGAGAAGTTAATGAAAACCTTAGTGTCTCGCGTCGCTTTAGCCACTGTTTTGTTGAGTTCCAGCCTGCTCGCCGTCGCGGCCGACGGCATTCCGCGCTCGGCACCCCCCGAGGGCGCCAAGGTCTTTATCGAGTCGCCGAAGGACGGTGCCACCGTCGACAAGACCTTCACGGTAAAATTCGGCATGGAAGGTCTCAAGCTGGCCCCGGCCACCGACCAGACCCCGGGCACCGGCCACCACCACCTGCTGGTCGACCAGAAAGAGTTGCCGGACGCCAGCGTGCCGATTCCGGCCACCGACACCGTGATCCACTACGGCAAGGCGCAGACCGAAACCCAATTGACCCTCACCCCGGGCAAGCACACCTTGCAGCTGGTGGCTGGCGACAAACTGCACATGCAGTTCAACCCGACTGTAGCGTCGAAACGCATCACGGTTAACGTCAAGTAAGATTTGTTCAGAAAGAAAAAGGGAGACCCGAGGGTCTCCCTTTTTCATGAGCGCCGGTAAAGCTTAGAACAACACGCGGGACCGGATGGTGCCGTTGATGTGCTGCAGCTTCTCTTGCGCCAGGTCCGAGTACTCGGCGTCGACGTCGATCACCACGTAGCCGACCTTCTCGTTGGTCTGCAGGAACTGACCGGAGATGTTGATGCCGTTTTCCGCGAAGACCTTGTTGATCTCGCTCATCACACCCGGGATGTTCTCGTGGATGTGCAGCAGGCGGTGCTTGCCAGGGTGAGCCGGCAGCGCCACTTCCGGGAAGTTGACGGACGACACCGAGGTGCCGTTGTCGCTGTACTTGACCAGCTTTTCCGCCACTTCCAGGCCGATGTTGGCCTGGGCTTCGGCGGTGGAACCACCGATGTGCGGGGTCAGGATCACATTGTCCAGGCCACGCAGCGGGCTTTCGAAGATGTCGTCGTTGGAGCGTGGCTCCACCGGGAACACGTCGATGGCCGCGCCGATCAGGTGCTTGTCCTTGATCGCGTCCGCCAGGGCGTCCAGCTCGACCACGGTACCGCGTGCGGCGTTGATCAGGATCCCGCCCTTCTTGATGGCGCGGATTTCCTTCTCGCCGATCATCCACTGGGTTTCAGCGGTTTCCGGAACGTGCAGGGTGACGATATCGGACATGCCCAGCAGGTCGGTCAGGCTGGCGACCTGGGTCGCGTTGCCCAGCGGCAGCTTGGTCAGGGTGTCGTAGAAGAACACCTGCATGCCCAGGCCTTCGGCCAGGACCGACAACTGCGTACCGATCGAGCCGTAACCGATGATCCCCAGCTTCTTGCCACGGATTTCAAAGGAGTTGGCCGCGCTCTTGATCCAGCCACCGCGATGGCAGGAAGCGTTCTTCTCGGGAATGCCGCGCAGCAACAGGATCGCTTCGGCCAGCACCAGCTCGGCAACGGAGCGGGTGTTGGAGTACGGTGCGTTGAACACGGCAATGCCGCGCTCGCGAGCCGCGTCGAGGTCGACCTGGTTGGTGCCGATACAGAAGCAGCCCACGGCGACGAGTTTCTTCGCGTGATCGAAGAGTTCCTCGGTCAGTTGGGTGCGGGAGCGAATGCCGATGAAGTGGGCATCGGCGATCTTTTCCTTCAGCTCGGCATCCGGCAGGGATTTGGTGTGGTACTCGATGTTGACGTACCCGGCGGCCTTGAGGACGTCGACTGCGGATTGGTGGACGCCTTCGAGAAGAAGGAACTTGATCTTGCTCTTATCGAGAGAAGTCTTGCTCATCTGCGTAAACCTGTGTCCCGGAGAAAAATGGCAGGGAAATGGACAGCTTGAGCTGACCCCACGGCGTGATCGCCGGCACCGCAGATCGGCCTGATAGCACGCTTCTGCGGGGTGCGTATGCTAGCATATGCGACCCGCAAACACTCATTCTGCGACGTGAAGCGTTCTCAGGGTGACCATGAAATGTTCGAGAGTTCTGTCGATGACCAATCCTGCCCTGATTGATGAGCTGAAGACCCTGGTTGAGCCTGGCAAGGTGCTGACCGATGCTGACTCCCTGAATGCTTACGGCAAGGATTGGACGAAACATTTCGCGCCGGCGCCGACGGCCATCGTGTTTCCGAAGACCATCGAGCAGGTCCAGGCCATCGTGCGCTGGGCCAACCAGCACCGCGTCGCGCTGGTGCCGTCGGGCGGCCGAACCGGCCTGTCCGCCGCCGCCGTGGCCGCCAATGGCGAAGTGGTGGTGTCGTTCGACTATATGAACCAGATCCTCGACATCAACCTGACCGACCGCACCGCGGTCTGCCAGCCGGGCGTGGTCACCGAGCAGTTGCAGAACCAGGCCGAGGAACACGGCCTGTACTATCCGGTGGACTTCGCCTCGGCGGGCTCCAGCCAGATTGGCGGCAATATCGGCACCAATGCCGGCGGGATCAAGGTGATTCGCTATGGCATGACCCGCAACTGGGTGGCTGGCATGAAGGTCGTCACCGGCAAGGGCGATGTGCTGGAACTGAACAAGGACCTGATCAAGAACGCCACCGGCTATGACCTGCGCCAGCTGTTCATCGGCGCCGAAGGCACCCTGGGCTTCGTGGTCGAAGCGACCATGCGCCTGGACCGTGCACCGAAGAACCTGACCTGCATGGTCCTCGGCGCCCCCGATTTCGACTCGATCATGCCGGTGCTGCACGCCTTCCAGAGCAAGCTGGACTTGACCGCCTTCGAGTTCTTCTCCGACAAGGCGCTGGCCAAGGTCCTCGGCCGTGGCGATGTGCCGGCACCGTTCGAAACCGACTGCCCGTTCTACGCGCTGCTGGAGTTCGAAGCGACCACCGAAGAAGTGGCCAACGATGCCCTGGCGACCTTCGAGCACTGCGTGGAGCAGGGCTGGGTGGTCGATGGCGTGATGAGCCAGAGCGAGCAGCAGTTGCAGAATCTCTGGAAATTGCGCGAGTACATCTCCGAAACCATCTCCCACTGGACGCCGTACAAGAACGACATCTCGGTCACCGTGTCGAAAGTGCCGGGCTTCCTCAAGGAAATCGATGCGATCGTCGGTGAACACTATCCGGACTTCGAAATCGTCTGGTTCGGCCACATCGGCGACGGCAACCTGCACCTGAACATCCTCAAGCCGGAAAACCTGAGCAAGGACGAGTTCTTCGCCAAGTGCGCCACCGTCAACAAGTGGGTATTCGAGACCGTCGAGAAGTACAACGGTTCGATTTCCGCCGAGCACGGCGTGGGCATGACCAAGCGCGATTACCTGACCTACAGCCGTTCCCCGGCTGAAATCGAATACATGAAGGCGATCAAGGCGGTGTTCGATCCTAACGGGATCATGAACCCGGGCAAGATTTTCGCGGTTTGAACCTCGCGTCACGACGATAAAACAGATCAGGAGTCGGTCAATGAGCTATCAGCACCAGTATGTCGACGGTACCCGCATTCACTTTCCCCTGGGCAAGGTGGTCTGCATCGGTCGTAACTACGCCGAACACGCCAAGGAACTGGATAATCCGGTGCCTACCGAGCCGCTGCTGTTCATCAAGCCGGGCAGCTGCGTCGTGCCGATCGAGGGTGGTTTCAGCATCCCGGCCGATCGCGGCTCGGTGCATTACGAGGCGGAAATCGCCGTCCTGATCGGCAAGCCGTTGTCGACCAAGCCGAGCAAGGAAGAAGTGCTCGACGCGATTTCCGGTTTCGCCCCGGCGCTGGACCTGACCCTGCGTGACAAGCAGGCCGAGCTGAAGTCCAAGGGCCTGCCGTGGGAAATCGCCAAGTCGTTCGATGGCGCGGCGGTGATCGCGCCGTTCGTGGTGGGCAGCACCTTTCCCGACCTGACCCAGATCGGCATCCGCCTGACCATCAATGGCCAGGTACGCCAGGACGGCATCAGCAGCGACATGCTCAACCCGATCGTGCCGATGATCCAGTACATGGCCGCGTGCTTCTCGTTGCAGGCCGGTGATGTGATCCTGACCGGCACGCCGGCAGGTGTCGGTCCGCTCAACGCCGGTGACGAACTGGTGCTGGAACTGCCGAACGTCAGCACCTTCAGCAGCAGCGTCCGCTAAAAAACTGTGGGAGCGGGCTCGTCGGAGCGCCGCATCGCCGCGAAGCTTTCAGCGGCCTCAAGGGGCTCTTCGCGGCGGTCCGGTGTTCTGGTAAGCCAGGCTCCCACAGACGCCTGAATCACTTCCACGCTCCACGTTTGATTTGTCCCCCTGTTTCCTGCCTTTTGCCGTTTTTTTCACATCCTGTCTGGATAATTTCCCGGCTGGTCGTTGTGCCTTGCCTACAGTGTGTTGTCCAAACGTCATAAAAATCAGGAAACAGCCCTCACATGGCCTCCCAATCGCCCCCTGCTTCGCCTTCCGCCCGTCGTTCCCGTTTCGCGTTGCGTTGGTATTACTGGCTGTTGCTGGTGGTCGTGATCGGTGCCGGCGTGTCTGTGCCGATGCACTGGGAGGACCGCGGCGTGCTGTGGGTCAAGGAGCGTTTTGAAACTCCGGCCGAGCGCAAGGACAGTATCTGGCTGCCGGGTTATCGCGCGGTGATCGACGCCAAGCTGCTGCCGGGCATGGAGAAGGACGAAGCTTCCGATGTCAGCTACAACCCGCGTACCAGAACGCTGTTTTCGGTCATGGGCAAGAATCCGTTCCTGGTCGAGCTGACCCTGCAAGGCGATGTCCTGCGCAAGATCCCGCTGGTCGGCTGGAACAATCCCGAAGCCGTGACGGTGCTTGAAGGCGAGCGCATGGCGATCGTCGACGAGCGCATGCATACCCTGACCATCGTCACCGTCGATGCCAATACCCGTGAACTGAACATCAAGGATTTCCAGCAGCACGACCTGGGCCCGTCGAAGAACCAGAACAAGGCCTTCGAGGCCGTGGTCTGGGACGCCGCCAACCAGCAGATCCTGTTGGGCGAAGAGCGGCCACCGGCCTTGTTCAGCCTGAAAAGCGACGGTATCCAGGTGTTCGGCGAGAAGCGGAAGCTGCCGAGCGATCAACTGGCCATGCGCAATATTTCCGCGCTAGCGATCGATCCGCGGACCCGCCATATGCTGGCGTTGTCGGCAGACTCGCATCTGTTGCTGGAGCTGGACGAGAAGGGCGAACAGGTCAGTTTCATGACCTTGCTGGGCGGTTTCAACGGCTTGAAAAATACCATTCCCCGCGCCGAGGGCGTGACCATGGACGAGGAAGGGACCGTGTACATGGTCAGCGAGCCGAACCTGTTCTACGTCTTCAAGCGCACACAGGACTAGACCCTGATATCACCCTTGCGGGAGCCGGCTCCCGCAAGGGTGACGCGTTTCAGGCCTTGAGGGTCTTCACGCCTTCGCTGGTGCCCAGCAGCAGCAGGTCCGCGGGACGCGCGGCGAACAGGCCGTTGGTGACCACGCCGACAATCGCATTGATCTGCGCTTCCAGCTCCACCGGGTTGGTGATCTGCAGGTTGTGCACATCGAGAATGATGTTGCCGTTGTCCGTCAGCACGCCTTCGCGGTATACCGGGTCGCCGCCCAGCTTCACCAGTTGGCGGGCCACGTGGCTGCGGGCCATCGGAATCACTTCCACCGGCAGCGGGAAGGCGCCGAGGACCGGTACCAGCTTGCTGCCGTCGGCGATGCAGATAAAGGTCTTGGCCACGGCCGCGACGATCTTCTCGCGGGTCAGTGCCGCACCGCCGCCCTTGATCAGGTTCAGATGCGCGTCGCTTTCATCGGCGCCGTCGACGTAGAACTCCAGGTCGCTGACGGTATTGAGCTCGTACACCGGAATCCCGTGGCCCTTGAGGCGCGCGGCAGTGGCTTCGGAGCTGGCGACCGCGCCGTCGAAGGCGCCCTTGTGTTGCGCCAGTGCGTCGATAAAGCAGTTGGCGGTGGAGCCGGTGCCCACGCCGACGATGCTTTTGTCATCGAGCTTGGGAAGGATGAAGTCGACGGCGGCTTGGGCCACGGCCTGTTTGAGTTGATCCTGGGTCATGCGGGCTCCGGAAGCGGGCAGGGGGTAGGCGAAAGGCCGGCATTATAAGCGCGGGCCCTGCAAAGGGGCGATCAAAACCGCAGGATCCCTGTGGTCGTTGTCGCAAGCGCTGGGTTAGACTCGTCGGTCCCTGCCCAACCCGCCAGCGATGCTTTCCGATGCTCGAACAGTACGTCAAGAAGATCCTCACCTCGCGCGTTTACGATGTCGCCGTGGAAACCCCGTTGCAGACCGCCCGCCAGCTTTCCGAGCGACTGGGCAACCAGGTCTGGCTCAAGCGTGAAGACCTGCAGCCGGTGTTCTCCTTCAAGATTCGCGGTGCCTACAACAAGCTGACCCAGCTCAGCGATGAAGAGCGTGCGCGCGGCGTGGTCACCGCATCGGCCGGCAACCATGCCCAGGGCCTGGCCCTGGCGGCCAAGGTGCTGGGGGTCAAGGCAACGATCGTGATGCCCAAGACCACCCCGGAAATCAAGGTCGAAGGCGTGCGTTCCCGTGGCGGCAAGGTGGTGCTGCACGGTGACTCCTTTCCGGAAGCGCTGGCCTATTCGCTGAAACTGGTCGAGGAAAAGGGCTACGTCTACATCCACCCTTACGATGATCCGCACACCATTGCCGGGCAGGGAACCGTGGCGATGGAAATCCTGCGCCAGCATCCGGGTCCGCTGGACGCGATCTTCGTTCCGGTCGGCGGCGGCGGCCTGATTGCCGGCATCGCGGCCTATGTGAAGTACCTGCGCCCGGAGATCAAGGTGATCGGTGTCGAGCCGGACGACTCCAACTGCCTGCAGCAGGCCATGGCCGCCGGTGAGCGGGTGGTCCTCCCTACTGTAGGGATTTTCGCCGATGGCGTGGCGGTGGCCCAGATCGGCCAGCACACCTTCGATATCTGCAAGGACTACGTCGACGAGGTGATCACCGTCAGCACCGACGAAATCTGCGCGGCGATCAAGGACATCTACGACGACACCCGCTCGATCACCGAGCCGGCCGGCGCCCTGGGCGTGGCCGGGATCAAGAAGTACGTCGAACTGCGCAAGGTCAGCGGACAGACCCTGGTCGCCATCGACTCCGGGGCCAACGTCAACTTCGATCGCCTGCGCCATGTCGCCGAGCGCGCCGAGCTGGGCGAGGGGCGTGAAGCGATCATCGCCGTGACCATCCCCGAACAGCCGGGCAGCTTCAAGGCTTTCTGCGAGGCCATCGGCAAGCGGCAGATCACCGAATTCAACTACCGTTACCACACCGGTCGCGAAGCGCATATCTTTGTCGGCGTGCAGACCCATCCGGACAACGATCCACGCAGCACCCTGATCGAGAGCCTGACCGGGCAGGGCTTCCCGGTCCTCGACCTGACCGACAACGAGCTGGCGAAGCTGCATATCCGCCATATGGTCGGCGGTCATGCGGCGCGGGTCAGCGATGAAATCGTCCTGCGTTTCGAGTTCCCCGAGCGTCCGGGCGCGCTGTTCAACTTCCTCAACAAGCTCGGCGGGCGCTGGAACATCTCGATGTTCCACTACCGCAACCACGGCGCCGCCGATGGGCGGGTGGTCGCCGGCTTGCAGGTGCCGGCCGAAGAACGCCACCTGGTGCCGGCTGCGCTGGCGGAAATCGGCTACCCGTACTGGGACGAAAGTGATAACCCGGCCTACCAGCTGTTTCTCGGCTGAAACCCGACGGATGGCTGCTACGCTGATGGGCAACGCTTAAGGAAAAGACGAAATGGAAACCTTCACGGCCCTGAAAGTGCTTCACAGTGTGGTCACGGTGTTGCTGTTGGGCAGTGCCCTGGCCGTGGCCATCTGGTTCTGGCGCGGGCGTCGGCGCGGGGATGCGACGATCCCGGGCCGGCTGTTGAAAATGCCCTGGGCCCTGGCCTGGTGGCTGATGGCGCTGTGCCTGGTGGTACAGCCGGTCAGCGGCTGGTGGCTGGTGCACCTGGGCGGTTTCCCCCTGGGCCAGACCTGGCTGCTGGGCTCCAGCGTGCTCTACACCGTCGGTTGCCTGGCCTGGGCGTGGCTGGTGGTGCGGCTCAACCGCCTGCGTCGGGGTGATGTTTCCGGCAATGCGAAATTCACCCTGGCGCTGGCGATCTTCGGTGCCCTGTGTTTTGTCGCGATCGCCGCCCTGATGGGCGCCAAGCCCGTCTGACGCGGGACCTGTGGGAGCTGGCTGCTTGTGGGAGCTGGCTTGCCAGCGAAGGCGTTCTTGAGGGCGACGCGGGCCTTGCTGGCCTCATTCGCGGGCAAGCCCGCTCCCACATCGGACTCGTGCCGTGCGCAATCGTTATGCAGTGCGCAGAACTTGTGGGAGCTGGCTTGCCAGCGAAGGCGTCCTTGAGGGCGGAGCGGGCCTTGCTGGCCTCATTCGCGGGCAAGCCCGCTCCCACATCGGACTCGGGCTGCGCGCAATCGTTATGCAGTGCGCAGAACCCGTGGGAGCGGGCTTGCCCGCGAAAGCAATATCAGCCGCGCAGGCTGATCACCGGCCAGCCGCGCTTCTCGGCCTCGGCCCGCAGGTTCGGATCGGGATCCACCGCCACCGGATGGCTCACCTGCTCCAGCAGCGGCAGGTCATTCATCGAGTCGCTATAGAAGTAGCTGTCCTCCAGGCTGTGCCCGGTCTCTTCCAGCCAGCGGTTCAGGCGCGTCACCTTGCCTTCGCGGAAGCACGGCACGTCGGTGCTGCGGCCGGTGTAGCGACCGTCGAGCATCTCGCACTCGGTGGCGATCAGGGTCTCGACCGCCAGGCGTGCGGCAATCGGCCCGGTCACGAAACGGTTGGTCGCGGTGATAATGACCAGCTTGTCGCCGGCATCGCGATGGCGTGCCAGCAGTTCCAGTGCCTTGGGCAGGACGATGGGTTCGATGCAGTCGCGCATGTAGTCGCGGTGCCACTCGTCCAGCTGGGCCATCTCGGTGCGGCCGAGGATTTCCAGGCAGAAGTTCAGGTACTCGGCGTTGTCCAGCCTGCCGGCCAGGTAATCCTGGTAGAACTCGTCGTTGCGCGCCTTGTAGGCCACCGGATCGAGAATTCCCCGTTCGCACAGGTAATCGCCCCAGGCGTGGTCGCTGTCGCCGCCCAAAAGTGTGTTGTCCAAGTCGAATAAAGCCAGACGCATTGCGGTTACTCGCTGAAAAGCCTGTAAAAAGGTCTCCAGAATACGGTCTTTTCACAAGAGTGCACATAAGGTAGGAAGGCTCGTTGCTGCTTTCACAACCTTTGTGGAACAATGCGACGACATGCGTTTGCGAGGTGGTTGCCGTGATCGACCCCGATGGTTTCCGTCCTAATGTCGGGATAATTCTGACGAATGATGCTGGTCAGGTCCTGTGGGCACGCCGGATCAATCAAGATGCATGGCAGTTTCCGCAAGGCGGAATCAATCCGGACGAAACGCCTGAAGAGGCTTTGTATCGCGAATTGAACGAAGAAGTCGGCCTGGAACGCGAGGATGTGCAAATTCTGGCCTGTACCCGGGGCTGGTTGCGCTATCGTTTGCCGCAACGCCTGGTGCGTACCCACAGCCAACCGCTGTGCATCGGCCAGAAACAGAAATGGTTTCTCCTGCGCCTGCTCTCCAACGAGCAGCGGGTGCGGATGGATTTGACCGGTAAACCGGAGTTCGATGGCTGGCGCTGGGTCAGCTATTGGTACCCGTTGGGCCAGGTGGTGACATTCAAGCGCGAGGTTTATCGTCGCGCGCTCAAAGAGCTTGCCCCGCGCCTTTTAGCGCGCGACTGACACGGAGTTCGACCCCGAGCCATGCTCAATACGCTGCGCAAGATCGTCCAGGAAGTTAACGCCGCCAAGGATCTCAAGGCGGCGTTGGGGATTATTGTATTGCGCGTCAAAGAGGCCATGGGCAGCCAGGTCTGCTCGGTCTATCTGCTGGACCCCGAGACCAACCGCTTTGTGCTGATGGCCACCGAGGGCTTGAACAAGCGCTCGATCGGCAAGGTCAGCATGGCGCCGAACGAAGGCCTGGTCGGTCTGGTGGGGACGCGCGAAGAGCCCCTCAACCTGGAAAACGCCGCTGACCACCCGCGCTACCGTTACTTCGCCGAAACCGGTGAGGAGCGCTACGCCTCCTTCCTCGGCGCGCCGATCATTCACCACCGCCGCGTCGTCGGCGTACTGGTCATCCAGCAGAAGGAGCGTCGCCAGTTCGACGAGGGCGAAGAAGCCTTCCTGGTGACCATGAGCGCCCAGCTCGCCGGCGTTATCGCCCATGCCGAGGCCACCGGTTCGATCCGCGGCCTGGGGCGTGAAGGCAAGGGCATCCAGGAAGCCAAGTTCATCGGTGTGCCGGGGTCGCCCGGTGCCGCGGTGGGTACGGCGGTGGTCATGCTGCCGCCGGCGGACCTGGATGTGGTGCCGGACAAGGCGGTCAGCGATATCGATGCCGAACTGGCGCTGTTCAAGACCGCCATCGAAGGCGTGCGCAGCGACATGCGCACCCTGTCGGCCAAGCTCGCCACCCAGTTGCGCCCGGAAGAGCGCGCCTTGTTCGACGTCTACCTGATGATGCTCGACGATGCGTCCTTGGGCAGTGAAGTCACCAATATCATCAAGACCGGCCAGTGGGCCCAGGGCGCGCTGCGCCAGGTGGTCACCGACCACGTCAATCGCTTCGAGCTGATGGACGACGCCTACCTGCGCGAGCGGGCCTCGGACGTCAAGGACCTGGGGCGCCGGCTGCTGGCCTACCTGCAGTCGGAACGCCAGCAGGCAATGGTCTACCCGGACAACACCATCATGGTCAGCGAGGAGCTGACGGCGGCCATGCTCGGCGAGGTGCCGGAAGGCAAGCTCAAGGGCCTGGTGTCGGTCCTCGGTTCCGGTAACTCCCACGTCGCTATCCTGGCCCGGGCCATGGGCATCCCGACGGTGATGGGCCTGGTGGACCTGCCGTATTCCAAGGTCGACGGGATCGAAATGATCGTCGACGGCGCCCGTGGCGAGGTGTTTACCAACCCGAGCGAGCTGCTGCGCAAGCAATACGCCAGTGTCGTCGAAGAGGAACGCCAGCTGTCCCAGGGGCTCGATGCCCTGCGCGAGCTGCCTTGCGTGACCCTCGACGGTCACCGCATGCCCTTGTGGGTCAACACCGGCCTCCTGGCGGATGTGGCCCGTGCGCAACAGCGTGGCGCCGAAGGTGTCGGGCTGTATCGCACCGAAGTGCCGTTCATGATCAACCAGCGCTTCCCGAGCGAGAAGGAGCAGTTGGCGATCTATCGCGAACAGCTCTCGGCGTTCCACCCGCAACCGGTGACCATGCGCAGCCTGGACATCGGTGGCGACAAGTCGCTGTCGTACTTCCCGATCGTCGAGGACAACCCGTTCCTCGGCTGGCGGGGTATCCGCGTAACCCTCGACCACCCGGAAATCTTCCTGGTGCAGACCCGGGCGATGCTCAAGGCCAGCGAAGGCCTGAACAACCTGCGGATCCTGCTGCCGATGATCTCCGGCACTCATGAAGTGGAAGAGGCCCTGCACCTGATCCACCGCGCCTGGGGCGAAGTCCGCGACGAAGGCACCGATGTGCCGATGCCGCCGGTGGGGGTGATGGTCGAGATTCCGGCAGCGGTGTACCAGACCCGCGAGCTGGCCCGGCAAGTGGATTTCCTCTCGGTCGGCTCCAACGACCTGACCCAGTACCTGCTTGCCGTTGACCGTAACAACCCGCGGGTTGCCGACCTGTACGACTACATGCACCCGGCGGTGCTGCAGGCCTTGCAGAACGTGGTGCGTGATGCCCACGCCGAAGGCAAGCCGGTGAGCATCTGCGGCGAAATGGCTGGTGATCCGGCGGCAGCGGTGCTGCTGATGGCGATGGGCTTCGACAGCCTGTCGATGAACGCCACCAACTTGCCGAAAGTGAAGTGGATGCTGCGCCAGATCAGCCTGAGCAAGTCCCAGGAACTGCTGGCCCAGGTGATGACCATCGACAACCCGCAAGTTATCCACAGTACCTTGCAGTTGGCACTGAAAAACCTCGGCCTCGCGCGGATGGCCAATCCGGTGGTCAAGCACTGACTGACCCTGCGTCCTTTGCAGGAGCCGGCTTGCCGGCGATGAGGCCTGCAAGCCTTGTATCGCCGACCCGGCCGCAATCGCCAGCAAGCCGGCTCCTACAGGGAAGCGTCAGACTTTTCATACATGATCGTTCCCACGCTCCGCGTGGGAATGCCGCGCTGGACGCTCTGCGTCCGCTCTTGAAGCTGACGCGGAGCTTCATGGGCTGCATACCCACGCAGAGCGTGGGCACGATCAGTCAGTCCCGTGATGTGTTTCAGACCTTTAGTTCCACCTCTCCCAGATGCCCGCCATAGGGCCCGAAACTGCGCTCGACCAGTTGCCGCGTGCCATCGGCATTGACGATCAGTGCCGTACTGGCTCGCGTGCCATAGCTCGGGCTGGCGATAAACACACTCGACAGCAGGCTCTCCGTCGCCAGCCCGACGCCGGTATCCGGCAGTTCGGCAAAGGGTGCGGTCTGCGGGTCGGCCAGCAAGGCGAGCAGGTTCTCCGGTCGGGGATCGTCGAGGGTCTGCGCCAGCGCCGCCCTGGCCTTCAGCAACTTTGGCCACGGTGTATCGAGTCCCGCGTTGGACAGGCCGTAAATGCCTTCCGCGAGTTGGCGCGGCTGAGCCTCATGGGAGTTGAAATGCCACAACTCTCCAGCCGTACCCAGCAGCAGGTTAAAACCGGCATATTCCGGTGATCGTGCGGAGATATCGGCAAGATAATCGTCGATCGACGTTTCCCCCGCGAGGAACCGAGCCACCAGTTCGCCCCGGGAGCGCCGGGCCGGCGGCTGATGGGGATTGCGGATATTGGTCAGCGCGGCAAAGCGCTGGCCGGCGCCAACGCCCAGCCAGGTGCCGCCGGCTTCCAGGTCGCGTCCGGCGTGAACCTGCGGTGTTTCCGGCCATTGCGCCAGCGGCAGGCTGGGGCGGGCATAGAATTCGTCGCGGTTGGCCGCGACGATCAGCGGCTGGGCATGGCCCGGGCGCCAGGCGAAGACAATCAGGCACATCAGGTGGTCCTTCTGTGTTTTTGCCCACTCTACGCAGGGTGTCCGTCGTCATCCAGTAGAGACGAGCGGCATGCTTCCGTTACCATGCCGGTCTTGTTTCGGGGGCACCCATGGAATTTCTGCTCTATCTGGTACTGGGCGCATGCGCAGGCGTGCTGGCCGGGCTGTTTGGCGTCGGCGGCGGGATCATCATCGTGCCGGTGCTGGTGTTCAGTTTCACCTTGCAGGGGTTCGATACCTCGATCCTCACGCACCTGGCGGTCGGCACTTCCCTGGCGACCATCATCTTCACCTCGTTCAACACCATTCGCGGCCATCATCGCCGGGGCGCGGTGCGTTGGCCGATCTTCGCCTGGATGACCCTGGGCATCCTGCTCGGCTCTGGCCTCGGCGCGCTGACGGCCAAGGCGATTGCCGGGCCGAACCTGCAGAAGATCATCGGTGTGTTCGCGCTGATCGTTTCCGCGCAGATGGCCCTGGATCTCAAGCCCAGGGGCAGCCGCGGGATTCCCGGCAAGCTCGGGCTGGGCGTTGCCGGTGGCTTTATCGGTTGGGCCTCGGCGATTTTCGGTATCGGCGGCGGTTCGTTGACCGTGCCGTTCCTGACCTGGCGCAGCCTGCCGATGCAGCAGGCGGTGGCGACCTCGTCGGCCTGTGGCCTGCCGATCGCCGTGGCCAGTGCCCTGAGCTTCATGATCCTGGGGTGGCACGATCCGTTGCTGCCGCCCCACAGCCTGGGCTTTATCTATCTGCCGGCCTTGCTCGGCATCGCCCTGACCAGTATGTTTTTCGCCCGTTTCGGCGTGCAGTTGGCGCACAAGTTATCGCCGCTGTTGCTCAAGCGGTTGTTTGCCGGGCTATTGTTCTGTGTCGGGATAAAATTCCTGATCTGAGTCTCAGGTCCGGTTCAGTCTTCCGGGCGCAATATTGGCTTAATGCGCGAGCCGCAACATGGCCCGCCGGTCCGGGCGCCGATACACCGCACGGACCCTGAATTTTCTACTCTATCGAGGAGTCGCAATGCTGCCTTACCCGCAGATTGACCCGGTGGCCCTGGCCATCGGTCCGCTGAAAATCCACTGGTACGGCCTGATGTACCTGGTCGGCATCGGCGGTGCGTGGCTGCTGGCCTCCCGGCGCCTGAACCGTTTCGACCCGACCTGGACCAAGGAAAAACTCTCCGACATGGTGTTCTGGCTCGCCATGGGGGTGATCGTCGGCGGACGCCTGGGATACGTGCTGTTCTACGATCTGTCGGCCTATATCGCCAACCCGACGCTGATCTTCGAGGTCTGGAAGGGCGGCATGGCGTTCCATGGCGGTTTCATCGGGGTGATGCTGGCCGCCTGGTGGTTCGGTCGACGTAACGGCAAGTCATTCTTCGAGCTGATGGACTTCGTCGCGCCGATGGTGCCGATCGGCCTGGGTGCCGGGCGTATCGGCAACTTCATCAATGCCGAACTGTGGGGCAAGCCGAGCGACGTGCCGTGGGCGATGGTCTTCCCGCCGTTCAGCGACCCGGCGCAGTTGCCGCGCCATCCGTCGCAGCTGTACCAGTTCGCCCTTGAAGGCGTGGCGCTGTTCGTGATCCTCTGGCTGTTCTCGCGCAAGCCGCGGCCGACCATGGCGGTTTCCGGCATGTTCGCGTTGTTCTACGGGATCTTCCGTTTTATCGTCGAGTTCGTCCGGGTCCCGGATGCGCAGCTCGGTTATCTGGCATTCGGCTGGGTGACCATGGGGCAGATCCTCAGCCTGCCGATGATCATCGGCGGCCTGGCGCTGCTGTGGTTCGCCTATCACCGCGCCTCGACCACTCCGGCAACGAAAGACGCCGCGCTTTAAATTCGGATCGGGGCCCGCGGGCCCCGTATTCAAGGATGCAGGTAATTCATGAAGCAATATCTCGATCTGGTCGCCCACGTCATCAAGAACGGCACCAAGCAGGCCAACCGTACCGGCGTGAACACCATCAGCTTTCCGGGGGCGATGCTGCGGTATGACCTGAAGGAAGGGTTCCCGGCGATCACCACCCGCAAGATGGCCTTCAAGTCCGCCATCGGCGAGATGTGTGGTTTCCTCCGTGGCGTCAACAACGCCGCCGAGTTCCGCGAACTGGGCTGCAAGGTCTGGGACCAGAACGCCAACGAAAACGCCCAGTGGCTGGCCAACCCGTTCCGCCAGGGCGATGACGACCTGGGCGAGATCTACGGTGTGCAATGGCGCAAGTGGCCGGCGTACAAGCAGATCCCGACCGCTAATCGCGCCGCCATCGAGCAGACCCTGAGCCAGGGCTACCGGCAGATCGCCGAGGGCGAGGAAAACGGCCAGGCCTATGTGGTGCTGTACAAGGCCATCGACCAGGTGCGCCAGTGCGTCGACACCATCATCAAGGACCCGGGCAGCCGGCGGATCCTGTTCCACGGCTGGAACTGCGCGCAGTTGGATGAAATGGCCCTGCCGCCGTGCCATCTGCTGTATCAGTTCCACCCGAACGTGGAGACCCGGGAGATTTCCCTGACCCTCTACATCCGTTCGAACGACCTGGGCCTGGGCACGCCGTTCAACCTGACCGAGGGCGCGGCGCTGCTGAGCCTGATCGGTCGCCTGACCGGCTATACGCCACGCTGGTTCACCTACTTCATCGGCGATGCCCATGTGTATGAAAACCACCTGGACATGCTCAACGAACAGCTCACCCGCGAGCCGTTCCCGATGCCGAAGCTGGTGATTTCCGAGCGCGTGCCGGAGTTCGCCAAGACTGGCGTGTACCAGCCGGAATGGCTGGAGCGGGTGGAACCGGGGGACTTCTCCCTGGAAGGCTACCAGCACCATGCGCCGATGACGGCGCCGATGGCGGTCTGAGCCTGGCTTGGGACCGCGTTATCGTTCTTCGCGGGCAAGCCCGCTCCCACAGGTCCTGCGCCGTTCTTCACAGGTCCTGCGCCGTTGTGGGAGCGGGCTTGCCCGCGAAGAGGCCCTAATGGCCGTGACTTCTCGCGACATGTGAATGCTCTTCAGCCGGCAGCACGCTGCCGCTGACTTCCAGCCGCTGCAGGATCCCGCACTGATCGACATCCGGCCCTTCGCCACAACGCTGGCGCAGGTCGAGCAGTTGCGCCTGCAGCGCCAGCAGCCCGTCGATGCGCGCCTTGACGTGATGGATATGCTCGTCGATCAGCGCATTCACGCTTTCGCATTGATCCTGCGGACTGTCCCGCAGGTTCAGCAGGCTGCGGATCTCCTCCAGGGTCATGTCGAGGCTGCGGCAGTTGCGGATAAAGGTCAGGCGTTCCACGTGGGCCTGGGTATACAGGCGATAGTTGCCCTCGCTACGTGCCGGTTCCGGCAGCAGGTTTTCCTTCTCGTAATAACGGATGGTTTCCACCTGGCAGTCGGTGAGTTTCGCCAGTTCGCCAATCTTCATCGTTCGATCTCCGAAAAGGGTGCTTGACCCTATAGTGGCTACAGGGTGTTCACTTGGCAACAAGCACCTTCAGGGACGCACCCATGAGCGACTCCATTCATATCCATCGCAAGACCGACACCGACCACGAGCATGTCCATGGCTCGGTGAAAACCGTGCAACCGCAGGGCTCCTGCTGCTCGGGCAAAGCGGCTGCGCCGGCTGATGCCGATCACGCGCACAAGCATGGCGACAGCCACGATCACGCCCATGACCACTCGTCGGTAAAGGTCGTGCACCAGCAGGACGCCTGCTGCTCGGGCAAAGCGGCTGCGCCGGCTGATGCCGGTCACGCGCACAAGCATGGCGACAGCCACGATCATGCTCATGACCACTCGTCGGCGAAGGCCGTGCATCAGCACAGCTGCTGTTCGGGCGCTGCCGAGGCGCCGGCGCTGATCAAGCTCAGCGCCACCACTAGCGCTACGGCCCGGCTCAGTCGTTTCCGTATCGAGGCGATGGACTGCCCGACCGAGCAGACGCTGATCCAGAACAAGCTCGGCAAGCTGGCGGGTGTGCAGCAGCTGGAATTCAACCTGATCAACCGCATTCTCGGCGTGACCCACGACCTGGCGTCGACCGCGCCGATTGTCGAGGCCATCAAGTCGCTGGGGATGCAGGCCGACCCGCTGGAAGAGGGCAGCGAAGCCGTGGGTGCACCTGCGGCCAGGAAATCCTGGTGGCCGCTGGCCGTTTCCGGGCTGGGCGCGCTGGGCGCCGAAGTGATCCACTTCACCGGCGCCGCGCCGAACTGGGTGGTGGCGATCATCGCCCTGGTGTCGATCCTCAGCGGTGGCCTGACCACCTACAAAAAGGGCTGGATCGCCCTGAAGAACCGCAACCTGAATATCAACGCCCTGATGAGCATCGCCGTCACCGGCGCCTTGCTGATCGGGCAATGGCCGGAGGCGGCCATGGTGATGTTCCTCTTCACCATCGCCGAACTGATCGAGGCCCGTTCGCTGGACCGGGCGCGCAACGCCATCGGCGGCCTGATGCAGATGACCCCGGAGCAAGCCACTGTCCGTGAGGAAGACGGTAGCTGGGTCGAGCGCGAGGTCAAAAGCATTGCACTGGGCGCCCTGGTGCGGGTGCGGCCGGGCGAGCGCATCGGCCTGGATGGCGAGGTGGTCTATGGCAGTTCCAGTGTCGATCAGGCGCCGATCACCGGCGAAAGCCTGCCCATCGAGAAGAACCCCGGGGACAAGGTGTTCGCCGGGACGATCAACCAGGCCGGTTCCATGGACTACCGGGTAACGGCGGTCGCGGGCAATTCGACCCTGGCGCGGATTATCCACGCGGTCGAGCAGGCCCAGGGCGCGCGGGCGCCGACCCAACGTTTCGTCGACAGCTTCTCGAAGATCTACACCCCCGCGGTGTTCGCCTTCGCCCTGGCCGTGGCGGTGATTCCACCGCTGTTCCTGGGCGGCCTGTGGTTCGACTGGATCTACCGGGCACTGGTATTGCTGGTGGTCGCCTGTCCGTGTGCGCTGGTGATTTCGACGCCGGTGACCATCGTCAGCGGCCTGGCCGCGGCGGCCCGCAAGGGCATCCTGGTCAAGGGCGGGGTGTACCTGGAAAGCGGTCACAAGCTGGATTACCTGGCCCTGGACAAGACCGGCACCATCACCCACGGCAAGCCGGTGCTGACCGACTTCCTGCCCCTGGACCCGCTGCTGAGCGAATCCGCGCCGGCTATCGCCGCCAGCCTGGCGGTCCGTTCCGATCACCCGGTATCCCAGGCGATTGCCCGGGATGCCCAGGACAAGCAACTGCCGCTGCAGGAAGTCGAGGCCTTCGAAGCCCTGGCCGGACGCGGCGTGCGGGGTGAAATCGGCGGCCAGCGCTATCACCTGGGCAACCACCGTCTGGTGGAAGACCTCGGCCTGTGCTCGCCGGCACTGGAAGAGAAACTCTTCGCCCTGGAGAAACAGGGCAAGACCGTCGTGCTGCTGCTCGACCGTTCCGGCCCGCTGGCACTGTTCGCCGTTGCCGATACGGTCAAGGCCTCCAGCCGCGAAGCCATCCGCCAGTTGCACGAGATGGGTATCAGGACCCTGATGCTGACCGGCGACAACCCGCACACCGCCAACGCGATTGCCGCCCAGGTGGGCATCGACGAAGCGCGTGGCGACCTGCTGCCGACCGACAAGTTGCAGGCCATCGAAGACCTGTACGCCAAGGGGCACCGGGTCGGCATGGTCGGCGACGGCATCAACGACGCACCGGCCCTGGCCCGCTCCGAGATCGGCTTCGCCATGGCGGCGGCCGGTACCGACACGGCCATCGAGACCGCCGATGTCGCCCTGATGGACGACGATCTGCGCAAGATCCCGGCTTTCATTGGCCTTTCACGGCAGACTGCGGCTATCCTCAAGCAGAATATCGCCCTGGCCCTGGTCATCAAGGCGATCTTTCTTGCGGTAACCTTCCTCGGCATGGCGACCATGTGGATGGCGGTGTTCGCCGACATGGGCGTCAGCCTGCTGGTGGTGTTCAATGGGTTGCGCCTGTTGCGCAAATAGACGATGAGAGGGTGATGTGCCGAGTGCCGAATTGAAGAGTGCCGAGCTCAAGGCGTTTTACATGGTCGCTCGCCTCGGCAGCATCACCGAGGCGGCGAAAAAGCTCGGCCTCAGCCAGCCCACGGTCACCACCCAGATCCGTCACCTGGAAAGCCAGTACTCGGTCGAGCTGTTCTATCGCGGCGGGCGCCGCCTGAGTGTCAGCGAAGAGGGCGCGCGGTTGCTGCCGATGGTCAAGGCGTTGTTGCAGCAGGAAGCCGATATCGAGTTTTTCCTGCGCAACAGCGGCCAGGTCCAGGGCACCCTGCGCATCGCCGCGACCGCGCCGTACTACATTCTCGATCTGGTGAAAGCCTTTCGTGAACGTCTGCCCCAGGTCGAGGTGTCGGTGGAAATCGGCAATTCCCAGCAGGTGCTGGAAGCCCTGGAGGACTATCGCGTCGATGTCGCGGCATCTTCGCAGTTGCTCGAGGACCCGCGCCTGATCCGCCGGGTGCTGGGCAGCGATCCGCTGGTGCTGGCGGTGCATCGCAATCATCCGCTGGCGATTCATGAGCATGTGCCGTTGTCGGCGCTGGCCGGGCATTGCCTGCTGATGCGCGAGCCGGGCTCGACCACCCGGCAATTGACGGAAGAGCTGTTGCGCAATGCCCGGGTCAGCCATGGCCCGCTGCTGGAAATCGGCAGTCGCGAGTCGATCCGCGAAGCGGTGCTGCGCAATATCGGCATCAGCATCATTGCCCGCCAGGAAGTGCCCCACGATCCGCAACTGCGGGTGCTGAGCATCGAGAATGCGCCGCAGATTCCCGAGTACCTGTATTGCCTCAAGGAGCGCAAGTCGGCGCGCCTGCCGGCGGCGTTCATGGGCCTGGCCCAGGAAATGGCGCCGGTCTGAACCCAAATCCGCCAATACCACTATCGGCAGCTTTTGCCTTATTGCCACACGGGCTACGCATTCGCTCCCTAGCATGACCCTCATCTGCTTGATGAGGTCCGTCCATGAACAACTCGATCGCCACCGTCCTGGCCAATCCGGGCGCACCGATGAAAGTGCGCGGTGTACAGAAGCGTTTCGGCGCCTTCACCGCCCTGGATAATGTCTCCCTCGATGTCGCCGCCGGCGAACTGGTCTGTCTGCTGGGGCCGTCCGGTTGCGGCAAGACCACCTTGCTGCGCTGCATCGCCGGCCTCGAGCGCCAGGACGACGGCGAGCTGTTCCTCGGCGATCGCAACGTTTCCGAACTGCCGCCCCAGGCGCGGGACTACGGCATCCTGTTCCAGTCCTACGCCTTGTTTCCCAACCTGACGGTGGAAGCGAACATCGCCTACGGCCTGGCCGGCAGCGGCCGTGATGAGGTGCGCAAGCGCGTCGGTCAGATGCTCGAACTGGTGGGCCTGGTCGGCAGCGAGAAAAAATATCCCGGCCAACTCTCCGGCGGGCAGCAGCAACGTGTCGCCCTGGCCCGCGCCCTGGCGCCGGCGCCGTCGTTGCTGCTGCTGGACGAACCCATGTCGGCCCTCGATGCGCGGGTTCGCGAGCACCTGTGCACCGAGCTGCGCCAGTTGCAACGCAGCCTCGGCGTCACCACCCTGATGGTGACTCACAATCAGGATGAGGCGATGCTGATGGCCGATCGCATTGCCGTGATGAACAACGGCAAGGTCGAGCAGTACGCCACGCCCCAGGAAATCTACGACAGACCGGCCACGCCGTTTGTCGCCGAGTTTGTCGGCCAGGGCAACTGGCTGCCGTTCCAGCATCGCAGTGCCCATCACGCGCGGGTCGGCAATATGGATGTGCGCCTCGCCGAAGGCGCCTCGCGGGCCGGTTCCGGCCGGCTGTTCTGCCGCCCGGAGTCGATCAGCGTCAATCCGCCGGTGCACGAGGAAAACCTGTTCCCGGCGCGGGTGCGCGAAATCACCTTCCTCGGCAACCGCTGTCGCATGAGCTTCGAACTCAACGAATTGCCCGGTCATCCGCTGCTGGCCGAAGTCGGTCCGCAGGATATGCCGCGCCTCGGCTCGCCGGATATCTGGGTCGCCCTGCCACCGCGCAGCCTCCAGGTGTTTGCCTGAGATGGCCGGCGAAATCAGCCTGCCGCTGGCGCGCAAGTCGAGCGTGAAGCCCTTGCGCGGCGATCTGGGTGACCGTCTGTTCGTGGTCGGTGGCAAGGTGCTCTGGCTCTGCCTGCTGGGTGTCGCGGTATTGCTGCCGCTGCTGGCGATCTTCTGGCGCGGTTTCAGCAGCGAGGCCGGGCAGGGGGGTGGCTGGCTCGCCGCGAAGGAACTGCTGAACAGCGACAACTTTCACTGGTTGCTGGGTAACAGCCTGAAGGTGTCCATGAGCGTGGCGGCGCTTGTCGTGCCGCTGGCCTACCTGTTCGCCTATGCGTTGCAACGCACCCTGATTCCCGGCAAGACCCTGTGGCGCGGCCTGTCGCTGTTGCCGCTGATGGCGCCGTCGATGCTGCCGGGCATTGCCCTGGTCTACCTGTTCGGCAACCAGGGCCTGTTGCGCGGGCTGTTCCCGGACAATATCTACGGCTTCTGGGGCATTGTCCTCGGCGAAGTCATCTACACCTTTCCCCATGCCCTGATGATTCTGTTGTCGGCCTTGTCCCTGGCCGATGCCCGACTGTTCGACGCCGCGTCGAGCATGGGCGCCGGTCCCTGGAAAGCCTTTCGCAGCATCACCTGGCCGGCGACCCGGCAGGCGGTGTTCGCCGCCTTCTGCCTGGTCTTCACCCTGACCATCACCGACTTCGGCGTGCCCGTGGTCGTCGGTGGCGATTACCAGGTCCTGGCCCTGGAAGCCTACAAGGCGGTGGTCGGCCAGCAGCAGTTCGGGCGGGGCGCGCTGATCGGCATGATCCTGCTGTTGCCCGCGCTGCTGAGCTTTGCCGTCGATGCCTGGTTGCGCCGGCGTCATGGCGAGGCCATGAGCGGTCGTGCCCAGGTGTTCCAGCCGGCCCGTTCGCCGCTGCGCGATGGCTGCTACCTGGCGATTGTCCTGCTGATCTGCGCCGCGCTGCTGCTGGTGTTCGGCATGGCGGTGTACTCGTCGCTGGTGAAGTTCTGGCCGTACAACCTGTCGCTGTCCCTCAACCACTATCAGTTCAATGAAACGGCGGGTGGCGGCTGGCTGGCCTATCGCAACAGCCTGACCCTGGCGCTGTGCACGGCGCTGATCGGCAGCGCGCTGATTTTCACCGGCGCCTACCTGATGGAGAAAACCCGCGGCCAGCGCGGCCTGAACCTGGCGTTGCGCATGCTCAGCTTCGTGCCGATGGCCGTGCCGGGCCTGGTCCTGGGCCTTGGCTACGTGTTCTTCTTCAACCTCAACGGCAACCCGCTGCATGTGTTCTACGGGACCATGACGCTGCTGGTGGTCTGCACCATCGCGCACTACCTGACCACCGCGCAGATGACCGCCACCACCGCCCTGCGTCAGCTCGACGGGGAGTTCGAGGCCGCCGCGCTGTCGCTCAAGGCGCCGCTGTACCGGCACTACCTGAAGGTGACGGTGCCGATCTGCCTGCCGGCGCTGCTGGACATCATCCGCTACCTGTTCGTCTCGGCCATGACCACCGTTTCGGCGGCGATCTTCCTCTACAGCCCCGACACCATCCTCGCGGCGGTGGCGGTGCTGAACATGGACGACGCCGGCAATGTCGGCGGCGCGGCGGCCATGTCGACCCTGATCCTCTTCACCTCGGCGGGCGTGTCCCTGCTGCTGGCCTGGGCCTCGCGCGGTTTGCTGCGACGCTCCCAGGCCTGGCGGCAGACCGCGCCCGGCCATTGATTCGCCCACCCGATCAACTCGCACTCACTCAAGGAACCGCGCCATGTCCAAGTCACGCCTGTTCACCCCACTGGCTCTTGCCGCTGCTGTCCTCTCGGCGTTCAGCCTGAATGCCTTTGCCGCGAAAACCGAGCTGACCGTCTACACCGCCCTCGAAGCCGAACAGCTCAAGAGCTACAAGGACGCGTTCGAGAAGACCAACCCGGACGTCGAAATCAAGTGGGTGCGCGATTCCACCGGCATCATCACCGCCAAGCTGCTGGCCGAAAAAGCCCGCCCGCAGGCTGACGCGGTCTGGGGCCTGGCGGCTTCGAGCCTGGCGATCCTCGACCAGCAAAGCATGTTGCAGAGCTACGCACCGAAAGACCTGGGCAAGATCGGCAGCAACTATCGTGACGCCGCCAACCCGCCGTCCTGGGTGGGCATGGACGTCTGGGCCGCGACCATCTGCTTCAACACCGTCGAAGCCGAGAAGCAGCACCTGACCAAGCCGGTGAGCTGGCAGGACCTGACCAAGCCCGAGTACAAGGGCAAGATCGTGATGCCCAACCCGGCTTCGTCCGGCACCGGTTTCCTCGATGTCAGCGCCTGGTTGCAGACCTTCGGCGAGAAGCAGGGCTGGAAATACATGGATGACCTGCACCAGAACATCGGCCAGTACGTCCACTCCGGTTCCAAGCCCTGCAAGCTGGCGGCCTCCGGCGAGTTCCCGATCGGTATTTCCTTCGAATACCCGGCCGTGCAGCTCAAACGCCAGGGCGCGCCGCTGGACATCATCCTGCCGAAGGAAGGCCTGGGCTGGGAAATCGAGGCCACCGCGGTGATCAAGGGCACCCCGCATGAAGACGCGGCGAAGAAACTCGCCGACTTCTCCGCCAGCCCGGCGGCCATGGAACTGTACAAGGAAAACTTCGCCGTGCTGGCCCAGCCGGGAATCGCCAAGCCGCAGACCGAACTGCCGGCCGACTACGAACAGCGCCTGATCAAGAACGACTTCGCCTGGGCCTCGAAGAACCGCGACGAGATCCTCACCGAGTGGCGCAAGCGCTATGACGGCAAGTCGGAAAAAGTCGCCCAATAACCCCTGGACCACTATCGCGGGCCAGCCGGCTCCCACAAGGTGTTGTGTCGATCCCTGTTTTTGTGAACGACGCGAGTCCTGTGGGAGTCGAGCTTGCTCGCGAACCGCGTAGCGGCCATTCCCCACGGAATACCCATGGAAACTCACAACGACATTCTCATCGTCGGCGCCGGCATCCTGGGCCTGTCCCATGCCTACGCCGCCGCCCGCCGTGGCCTGCGGGTCAAGGTCTTCGAGCGCAGCGCGACTCCCCTCGGCGCGTCCGTGCGCAACTTCGGCCAGGCTCTGGTCACCGGCCAGCCGCCGGGCGTGATGCTCGACCTGGCGCGTGCCAGTCGGGACATCTGGGACCACTGGTCACGGCAGGCCGGTTTTCAACTCAAGCGCAACGGCTCGCTGCTCTTCGCCCGTACCGAGGCGGAAGAACATCTGCTGGAGGCATTCTGTGCCAGACGTGCCGGGGAGCACGGCTATCGGGTGAAGTTGCTGCGGGGCCAGGACCTGCACGCCCTGCACGACGGCCAGTTCAGTCATCACCGTGCCGCCCTGCATGGCCTGGACGACCAGCAACTGTATTCCCGCGAGGCGATCCCGACGCTGATCGACTACCTGCGCCGCGAACTGGGCGTGGAATTCCACTTCTCGACGCTGGTGCGCGAGGTCGAGCCCGGCCGGTTGCACAGCACCGCCGGCAGCTTTCGCGGCGAGCAGATCATCGTCTGTTCGGGCCACGATTATCAGACGCTGCTGGCCGAATCGATGGCCCGGTTGCAGCCGGGCATCTGTCGTCTGCAAATGCTTCGCGCGCGCCCGCTGTCGAACAGCCTGAACCTGCAACACGCGGTGCTGACCGGCCTGAGCTGCGTGCACTACGGGGCGTTCTGCGACCTGCCCGAGGCGGCCGCGGTGCGGGAACAGATCCAGCGCGAGAGCCCGCACCTGCAGGAACACGGTATCCATCTGCTGATCAGTCCGACGCCCCATGGCGAGCTGATCATCGGCGACTCCCACCATTACGGCAGCGATGCTTCGCCCTTCAATGCCGAACAGGTGGACACCTGGATGCTGGAGCTGGCCGAGCACACCCTGGGCTGCAAGGTCCAGGTGCTGGAACGGTGGCAGGGTGTCTACGGTTCGAAGGGGCCGGGCCCGTTCTCGTTCCTGCGGGCGGCGCCGGGGGTCAGTGCCGCGCTGATGCACACCGGGGTCGGCATGAGCGTCGGCCCGCAGATGGCCGAAAACAACCTTGCCACTTTGCTGGGAGAGTCCGCATGAACCAGGTCGAACGGGTACTGGACGAGGTCTTCGGCCTCTATGGGCGGTTTGGCGACGCGGACTACATCGGCGAACCGGTCTCGCAGCTGGAGCATATGTCCCAGGCCGCGCAACTGGCGATGGCCGAAGGCTTCGACGATGAAGTAGTGCTGGCGGCGTTCTTTCACGATATCGGGCATATCTGCCCGGCCGGTGAGCAGCCTGCGGGGGATATGGGCGGCTATGGCGTTGTCAGCCATGAGCGCCTGGGCGCGGATTATCTGCGCCGGGCCGGTTTCAGCGAGCGGCTGGCCCGGCTGGTGGAGTATCACGTGCAGGCCAAGCGTTATCTGACATTGACCGATCCCGGGTACTACGAGCGCCTGAGCGAGGCCAGTCGCCGTACGCTGGAGTACCAGGGTGGTGTCATGAGCCCGGAGGAGGCCCGGGCCTTCGAGCTGGACCCTTTGTGTGGCGTGAGTTTGCGGATGCGTCATTGGGACGAGCAGGCCAAGCAGCGCCACACTCCGCTCATCGACTTGCAGCTTTTGAGAGGCAAGGCGCAACACCTGCTGAGTAAACCTGTGATTGATACTACAGCTCGCGAGGCATAGTTCTGGTTTGGCTGGTGCCGATTCAGGCACCGGATACTCGCCGGTCTTATAGTTCCCTTCCTGGCTGCTTGGGAGAATGATCGCGCACTCCGGCAATGCCCCCGGGCCCGTGGAGTGCGATGAAATTCAAGCCGGACAGTGTGTCCGGCCTGATGTGTTTTTCATAACTCGATCAGTGAGGTATCCCGATGGAAGATGTTAAGCAGCAAGACAATGCCCCGCAGGAAATGACCCTCGATGAAACCATGGATATCCGCGGGGCCGGTTGGGGTGCCGATGCGGGCGCGGTAGTAGGGGACTTTTTCAAGAATATGAAGGAATTCTTCACTCATTCGGCCAAGTCGTAACTTTCACTGATAGACCATGAGCTGAAGCAATAGCATCAGACGGGGCAGGTCGATGACCTCGCCCCGTTTGTCCGATGCCTGATTCACGGCGAACTTCCCCTGTACGGATTTACTTATGCTCGAATGGGGGACGGTCACCCCGAGATCGGCGTTGCGGCCCTTGCTGTTGGGCGCGGTGCTCGGTCTTTTTGTCGTGGCGGTGATGGTGCTGCTGTCGACGGGAAGCTATCTCAGGAAGGAAGAGGTCCAGGGGCGGGTAATGACCCGCGATGTGGTGCGTATCGCCAATGAGAAGGCGGCCCATGTCGACGAGGTGCTGGTGGGTGCCGGCTCCCCGGTCAAGCGCGGCCAGCCGCTGATTCGCCTGCGCACGGTGGCCCCGGAAAATATCGAGGCCGACAGTGACCGGGCCCTCTCCGCCAGAAATATCGAGCGCCTGAACAACCTGCTCGATGAGCTGACGGCGGAAGAAAGTCTGGCCCGCTCCGCCCACGTCGCGCATCAGGACCTTCTGCAACGCCAACTGCGTCAACTGGATGAGGATCTGGCGCTCAACAGCCGCATAGGGCAATCGATCCAGCGCCGGGTCCGCACCGCCCTGGACGAGCGGCAGCGCCATGAGCAACTGGCGGGCGAGGGCGCGGTTTCCGGCTCAGCCAGGGACCAGGCGGTGGTGGTCCATGAGTCGGCCCTCGAGGACCAGGCCAGCAACGAGCTGGCAAGGACCAGCACACAGCAGCGGCGCCTGGAGTTGCAGCAGCGCGTCAGCCAGGCGGACCAGGACCTGGCGGCTCGCCTGGGGCAGTTCGCCCGCCAGCGCAACGAGTGGCTGGAACGCCTGGAATCCCTGGGCAAGAACCAGGGATATGTATTGCTTTCTCCCGTGGATGGCGTCGTGGACACCGTGGCGGTATTTGCCGGCGGCCGGGTCGAGGCGGGCCATCCGATGTTGCTGCTGCGGGCCGCCCGGGCCGGGGATTCGCAGTTGCGGATCATGCTGGACGTCAGCACGTCGGCCATTGGTTTCGCTACACCCGGTACCGAGGTGATCTTGCGTTTCGATGCTTTTCCCTATGAGCGTCATGGTATTGTCAAAGGCGCCATCGTGCACAGTTCCGCCAGTACCTACAGGGCGGCGATCCCCGGCGAGACCGGCGATGAAGCGCGGGAGGCGCCCACCTACCTGGTGGAGGTACAGCCGGATTTCAGTGCCCCTCACACCCGTATTCGCCAGGACTGGCTCAAGGACGGCATGACCCTCAGGGGCTCCTTGAGCCTGGAACGCCTGAGCCTGATGGAGTGGCTGTTCCTGCCCGTGCTCAAGGGGCTGGAACGTAATCCCGGCGTGTGGCCGGCGGTCCGGCCTGCACCGTTGTCGACGGACGAGCCGACATGAGTGGGCTCAAGGCGGTATTGCGCGATGCCCTGGCGCGCTCCGGGCAGAGGCTGCGCAAGCGCGTGCCGGTGATCCTGCAGGACGAAATGTCCGAGTGCGGCCTGGCCTCCCTTGCCATGGTCGCCGGTTACCACGGCAAGCACCTGGCCCTGCGTCAGCTGCGACGGGACTACCGCGTGGCGCGGGACGGCATGTCATTGTTCCAGCTCATCAAGGTGGCCGACGAGCTGGGGTTTACCTGTCGCCCCTTGAAAACCCTGCTGGACGGACTCGGGCAACTGCGTACGCCATCGATCCTGTTCTGGAACAACCGGCATTTCGTGGTGCTGGAGGCGGTGAGCAGAACCGGCCTGCACCTGGTCGATCCGGCGGTGGGACGGCGTTTCTACACCTGGGAAGAAGCCTTACCGCTGTTCAGTGGTGTCGCCCTGGAAATGCTCCCGGGCCTGGCCTTTACCCTGCAGGCCGGCGTCCGGGTCCCGGCGTCGCTGGGCTTTGCCAGCCTGCTGCGCAAGAACCCGTGGCTCTTGCGCTACCTGATTCCCATGGGACTGCTGTCAGTGGTCGGCTACCTGGGCGGGATCGCCGCGCCGAAGCTGTTCTCGCTGACGATCGATGAGGTCGTTGCCAAGAACGATGAGGATTTCCTGTACCTGATCCTGTATGTCTTCGGCGGGATTTTTCTGTTCAAGACCGTCGCCGCCTGGCTGCGGGCACTGCTGGATGCGCAACTGCGGGTCGCGCTCACCCAGGATCTCTCGACCGGCGTCATCGCCCGCTTGCTGCGCCTGCCGCTGGGCTATTTCGAGCGTCGCGCCCCGGGCGATCTCCTGCGACGCACCCAGGCCGCAGACAAGGTCTATCTTCCGTTCACGGCGGGGTGGATGGACATCGGCATCGACAGCCTGTTCGCCCTGGTCTTCCTGCTGCTGATGGCGCTGATCAATCTCAAGCTGGCGGGTTTGTCCCTGGTGTTGTGCCTGCTGTTTTTTCTCTTTCGGGGCCTGACCCTGCCGGCGATGGAAAAGCGCCACAAGGCCTCGATCGAGGCCGAGACCCTGCGCAACGTCACGTTGCTGGGAGTCCTCGGTGGCATCGAGTCGATGAAGCTCTATCACTACGAAGCGGTGAAACTGGCGTCCTGGAGCAATCGGCAGGCGGACACCGAAACGGCCCGCGCCGGGGTCCAGCGCATGCAGGCGATGAACCAGGTGGTGCATGAGGGCCTGTCCCACGGCCACTCGCTGCTGGTCAGTGCGCTGGGGGCCCTGGCGGTATTGAACGGCGAGAACAGCGTCGGCGATCTGTTTGCCTTCGTGCTGTACAAGGACATGTTCATGGCATGCGCCTTCAAGCTGGTGGATGGCTACATGAACCTGCGGTTGGTGAGGGTCGAGCTGGGACGGCTGGATGACATCGTCGACGAGCAACCGGAACCGTTCGAGTCCTGTGTCTACAGCAGCAGCCCGCTCGGGCAGCGCGAATCCATCGGCTCCATCCGCATGCAGGATGCGCGGTTCTGCTACAGCTCGTTCGAGCGCCCGACCTTCGACAAGCTGGATTTCAGCCTTGAGGGGCAGGGCGCGAAGATCGCCATCCTGGGCCCTTCCGGCTGTGGCAAGAGCACCTTCCTCAAGGTCCTGGCCGGCTTTTATCCGCTGGATGCAGGCTTGTTCCGCATCAACGGCCAGGCGCTGCGACATTTCGGCCTGCGCCGCTACCGCCAGAGTGTGGCTTATGTCATGGCCCAGGGTGAGATCGTCGACGGTACCCTGGTCGACAATATCGTGATGGACGACGAGCTGGACGGCCCGTGGCTACAGGCTTGCGTCGAACAAGTGGGCCTGCTCCAGTGCGTGTTGCAACTGACCAATGGTTTCAACACGCAACTGGGCTCGGTGGGCATCCAGTTGTCCTCCGGGCAACGGCAACGCCTGCTGATCGCCCGGGCGCTGTATCGGCGGCCGCAGTTGCTGCTGCTCGACGAGCCGACGGCCCATCTGGATCGGGCATCGCACGATGTGGTGATCGAGACGATTCGCCAGCTGCCCCTGGCCTGTGTCGTGGTCACCCATGACCGGGAGGTGGCGGATGCCTGTACGACGGTCTTGCAGATGTCCGAAGGCCGTCTGGTGCCGGTTGACGGCGAAAGCAGCGCGACAGCGAAGCCATGATACCCCGTGGCCTGAGTGGCCGGATGCAGCGCTGGTTATGGCTGGCCAGGTTCAAGGCCAGGCTGCGCAGGCAGTTGCTGGCGATCACGGCCGTGCTTTTGCGGATCAATGCCGTGCACGGTTTACTGGCCCTGTTGCCGACGATCCTGCTCCACTTGCCCCGGGGGTTGCGAGGCGTGGAATACCGGCGCAGTCGCCAGAACCTGGAGCTCTTCGATTTTTCTCCCGGGCATTGCCGGGCCCTGGCCTGCCAATACAGCGCGATCCAGTTCCAGCGCGGGATTTATCAACACCTTTACCAGAGCCATCGGCCCGCACATCTGCGGGCCTGGATCAGGTCCATCCCGTGGTGCGATCCCGCCGAACACTGGCAACGGGGGGCCAGGCGCCAGACCATCATGGCGCTGCCCCATTGTGGCGAGTACTGGATGGCCGTGGCCTGCGTGGTCGAGCGCAGGACCGCGCCCACGCGGTTCATTATTCCGATCTGGAACTTCGGCGATCCGTTTACCCATGGCTCGCTCAAGAACCTCGAAGGCCTCGGGCATGTGATCGAGGTCCTGGACAGCAATGATCCGAAGACAGCACTGGCGATTGCCCGGGGGGTGAAGCGCGGTGACCAGGTGATCATTTTCTGCGACCTGCCGGTGAGCCTTGACGGTGTTCGATTCGGCGAGCCGATGGCGGGACGGTTTTTCGGTCGCGATGCACAGTTTGTCAAAGGCCCGCTGTTCCTGGCGTCGAAGCTGGGCTGCGATCTGCTGCTGGTAGGCCATCGTGTCCGCCTGGGGCAACGCGGGGAACTGCAGGTGATAGACCGGATCCTCCACGGCCCTTTCGAGCAGATGCTGGCGCAATGGATCGAGGCGTTGGAGGGCTTCATTCTCGAAGCTCCGCAGAACTGGTTGTACCTGCCCAGGATGGAGGCTTTTCATCATCGGCAATGGTCATCGGGCGAGAAGCGGCAGGCGGGGCAATCCGCAGTTGCCCGCCGGGGGTGAAAGACACGCTTTGGTGGACGTCAGGCGCCAGCGTGGTTTCTTACGAACACCCCGGAAATGGGGGTGTCGCCAGCTTGAGGACAGTGGCTTAGTTTGACGGGCTCTTAACCAAAAGGAACTTGTCATGCGTTATTTGAGAGTCACCGCCCAGGATCGAAGCGGTAGTGGAAAAGCCGACTCGGTGCTGCTGCACTTCTACCAGAAAAACCTGTGCGAACCCGATGAAGTGGTGGGCGAAGCCATTGCCCTGGATATCTCCGGCGATGGCCTGAGCGATTTCGCCTTTGCCGCGGACATCAACCGCGATGGTCAGATCGATCAGGCGGATATCGCGTTACTCAAGCGGTTTGCCAACACCTATCTGCAGTTGAACTGGTTCAACAAGGGGGCGAGTGAGCAGCGCGTACTCTGCATGTTCGTGGGCAATCACGGCAAGAATGGCAAACCCGCCGCCGTCTGCCTGCAATTTCACGATCGCTGCGAGGCGGGAGGCAAACAATCACTGGTCTACAGCGCGACCGCCTATGACGGTGGCAGCAATGGACGACTGGATTCGTTCAGCAACACCGACCTCGACAGGAACGGCGTTGCCGACAAGGCCGACAAGGAACTGCTCAAGACAATGGCCAGCACCTTCCTGCAATTCAAGTGGCACGAGAAATAAGTCGCGGATTGCCGCCTCCCTTCGAGTAGTGCGGATCGCCCGGCCATGTGCCGGGCGATTTCATGTTTCTTTCACTCGTTGAGCCAGTACCGTGATCTGCTCCTGGCGCTCGGTCTGGTTCAATTTCATGCCGGGATTGAGTGGCGACCACTGCGGATGCGCCCGGGCCTTGTTCAGGGCGTCAGGCAGCTTGCCTTCGCGCCAGGTCTTGTCCACCGGTGTCGCGACGGTGATGCTGTCCATGGCCGCATGACCCCGCGCCTCCAGTGCCTGCAGCAGTTGCCGTTGGCGTAGCGCGAGCAGGCGCAGCACGCTGTCGTCGACCGTCAGCTCACGCTGTCCCCTTAGCTTGCCGAGCAGGCGGCTGCCGTAGCCACGAGCGGTCTGCAGCGCACCGCCGGCAATGGCCCCTGCCAGGGCGGCGGCACCGAGGGTCAGGCCGCCCACCAGCAGATCGACCCCGGCCCCCGCTGCGGCCCCGGCGGCGATACCACCGCCGACCTTCACCCCCAGTTGCTTGAGGGTTTCCGGATTGAACAGGTCGTCGCCCCAGCGCCCGTCGAGCAGCGGCAGGTCGGCCGCCGCCGCGTCGCTGGCACGAAAGGCGTAGAGCTTGAGCAGGGCTTCGACGCAACGTTGTTCGCGCTGGCGGATGGCCTGGCGCAACTCGGCGATGGCACGGCTTTCGGCATCGGCGGCGCTGACCACCTGGCGACGGCAGGCGGCGCAGTCGATCAGCAGCTCGGCGATCAGTCGGTTGGCGCTTTGCCGGCGGGCCTGGCGCTGCGCTTCCTGGTCGAGGATCAGCCGCTCCAGCTGGGCGCGGGAGCCTTCCAGCAACAGGGCCAGGCTTTCATAGAGCCGACGCTCGCCATCTTGCGGCGGTGCGACGCTGTCGAAGCGCACCAGGGCATGCAGCCCGAGGCGGGCCAGGGCCTCACGCCAGTCGGGTTCGCGCTGGGCGGCGCTGCTGACGAAGTTGAGCACCGGCAGCAACGGCTTGCCGCAACTGGCGAGGACCGACAGTTCATCGCGGTATTTGGCCAGGACCGGTTCGCGGGCATCGATCACATACAGTCCGGCATCCGACGCCAGCAACTGGCGCAGGACCTTGGCCTCCTGTTCGAAACGCTGCCGGGCTTCACTGCCGTCAAGGAAACGCGCCACCCGCGCCGGTCCGTCCAGGCGTTCACCGGGGCGGTCCAGGCGCTCGAGGTAGTCGAGCAGGGCGATGGCGTCTTCCAGGCCGGGCGTGTCGTACAGCTCCAGCAGGGCATCGCCGTCCACCGACAGACGGGCACCTTCCACATGGCGGGTGGTGCTGGGCCGGTGGGACACCTCGCCAAAGCCCACGTCGCGGGTCAGGGTGCGCAGCAGCGAGGTCTTGCCGACATTGGTGTGGCCGACCACGGCCAGTTTCAGCGGCTTAGTCATGGCCGGTCTCCAGCCAGGTGAGCGGGGCGCAATCGGCGAACGGCAGGTCGAGCTGGCGCAAGGCGCTGTGCCAGTCGCCGAGGCGGTCGGCGTCCAGGGCCTGGCCCAGTGGTGCCTGCAGCAGCCAGATGCGGGTGTCGGCGGCGCTGCGGGCCAGTTCGGCGATCAGTCCGAGGCTGCCGCGGTCGGGCGAGCGGCGCGGGTCGCAGGCGATCGCCAGGCGTGCCGGCGGGAAGCGGGTCAGTTGCTCAAGAAGTTTCTGCCGTGACTCGCGGCTGTCGAGAATGCCGGCGTCCCTCACGCCCTTGGGCAGTGCCGGCGGCCAGGGCCGTTGATCGTCCAGCTCGATGGCCACCAGCAGCGCGCCGTCGCTGTCGAGCGCGGTGACCCCGGCCGCGGCATTGTGCAGGTGCTCGGGGGCGGCATCGCTGACGCCGAGGCGTTCGCTGCTGGGCATCAGGCGTTCGCGCAGATGGGCGTAGCCGGGCAGGCTCGTGTCCAGCCGCAGGGTGCGGCTGCCGCGGTGCCAGCGCCACAGGCAGAACAGTGCCAGCAGCAGGCGCGGCAGCACGCCGTAGACCACCAGCACCCCGACCAGCCAGGCGGCCCAGGCCTGGCGCGCACCTTCCAGGTCGAGGGCGCTGTTGCCGCTGGCGCGGATCATCGCTTCGCCGGGCACGTCGAAGCCCAGCAGGGCCGGCAGGGCGCCGAGGCCCTGGGTCAGGCTAACGAAGGTGTCGCCGCCGAGAATGGTGGTTTCCCAGACAAAACCGTAGCGGCGGGTCGCCATCAGCATCAGCAGGATCACCAGCGCGCAGAGCAGGGCCAGCAGCCACAGGCCATGGACGACGATGCCTATGGCCCAGCGGTTCAGGCGCTGGCGTTGCAGCAGGAGCGCCAGCGCCGGCACCAGTTGCACGGCCTGGGCGTCGCGGGCGAATTTTTCGCTGAGCCAGAGCCACAATCGCCCCAGGCTGGCGCCATGGCCGCCCGCCAGCAACAGGCCCGTGGCCCAGCTCGCCAACAGCAGCAGGTTCAACCCGAGCAGGCTGCCCAGGGCCCAGAACACATTGACCGGGGCCTGCCCGTTGCCCAGGGCGGCGAAGGCCAGGCCGGCACCGCTGAGCACCACCAGCACGGCGAGCAGCAGCAGGGCCAGGCGCGCCCCTTGCAGCCAGTGCCGCAGGGCGTCGAGCTGGCCATCCCGTTCGGCGAGCCAGAGGGCGCGGTGCTGGATACGGGTCGCCAGGTCGCCGCCGGCCGCCCGGGCGCGGCGGTTGGCCTCGAGGTCTTCCAGGGGACCGGCCTGCTCTTCGCGCAGGCGCACGGTCTCGGTCAGCCAGAGGCGTTGCAGGGGAGTCGGTTCAGTCACGCGCCATCCTGTTGCGGGGTTGAGCCAGAAGCATAACCGCTGTGGCTAGTGCCTGCACCAAGGTGTCAGGTATCCTCGTCGGCATGAAAAACACACTCCCCCTCAGCCTGATCGCGGCCCTCGGTGAAAACCGCGTGATCGGCGTCGACAACAGCATGCCCTGGCATTTGCCGGCGGATTTCAAGTATTTCAAGGCCACCACCCTGGGCAAGCCGATCATCATGGGGCGCAAGACCTGGGATTCCCTCGGCCGGCCATTGCCCGGTCGGCTGAACCTGGTGGTCAGTCGCCAGGCGGGCCTGCGACTGGAAGGCGCGGAGGTTTTCCCGTCGCTGGAAGAAGCGGTCGCGCGGGCCGAGGAATGGGCGCTGGAACAGGGCGCCAGCGAGCTGATGCTGATCGGCGGCGCGCAATTGTATGGCCAGGGCCTGGAGCACGCGGACCGCTTGTACCTGACCCGGGTAGCGCTGAGCCCTGAAGGCGACGCGTGGTTTCCGGAGTTCGATCCAGACCAGTGGAAACGGGTAGCGAACGAGCCGCACCCGGCGCTGGACGACAAGCCGGCGTTCAGCTTCGAGGTCTGGGAAAGGAGCTGAACGCTTCGGGGGCAAGCCCCCTCCCACAATGTCCTTCACACCTGTGGGAGGGGGCTTGCCCCCGAAGCTGATCCAGCGAGCGCCGGGAGACTCAGGCCTGAGCCAGCTCCGCATGCTCGTCGGCATCCAGCAAGGACTTGTCGGTCTGCTGCATGAACTGGCTGGTGAGGGTGCCGGCGGTGATCGAGCCGCTGACGTTCAACGCCGTGCGGCCCATGTCGATCAGCGGCTCCACCGAAATCAGCAAGGCCACCAGGGACACCGGCAAGCCCATGGCCGGCAGCACGATCAGCGCGGCAAAGGTCGCGCCGCCACCGACACCGGCCACGCCGGCCGAGCTCAGGGTCACGATTGCCACCAGGGTCGCGATCCACAGTGGATCCAGCGGGTTGATGCCCACGGTCGGCGCCACCATGACCGCCAGCATGGCCGGGTACAGCCCCGCACAACCATTCTGTCCGATGGTCGCACCGAACGAGGCGGCAAAGCTGGCGATGGACTGGGGAATCCCCAGGCGGCGGGTCTGCGCCTCGATGCTCAGGGGAATGCTCGCCGCGCTGGAGCGGCTGGTGAAGGCAAAGGTCAGCACCGGCCAGATCTTGCGGAAGAAACGCAGCGGGTTGATCCCGGCCAGCGATACCAGCAGGCCGTGGACCACGAACATCAGCCCTAGGCCGATATAGGACACCACGACGAAGCTGCCCAGCTTGATGATGTCCTGCAGGTTGGAACCGGCCACCACCTTGGTCATCAACGCCAGCACGCCGTAAGGCGTGAGCTTCATCACCAGGCGCACCAGACGCATCACCCAGGCTTGCAGGGTATCGATGGCATTCACCACCTTCTGGCCCTTTTCGGCGTCGTCCTTGAGCAGTTGCAGCGCGGCAACGCCCATGAAGGCGGCGAAGATCACCACGCTGATGATCGAGGTCGGCTTGGCCCGGGCCAGGTCGGCGAACGGATTCTGCGGAATGAACGACAGCAGCAGTTGCGGGATATTCAGGTCGGCGACCTTGCCCGCGTAGTCGGTCTGGATGGTTTGCAGCCGGGCCAGCTCCTGGGTGCCGGCGACCAGGCCCTCGGCGGTCAGGCCGAACAGGTTGGTCAGGCCGATCCCGATCAGCGCGGCGATGGCGGTGGTGAACAGCAGCGTGCCAATGGTCAGGAAGCTGATCTTGCCCAGGGACGAAGCATTGTGCAGGCGGGCCACGGCGCTGAGGATCGAGGCGAACACCAGCGGGATGACGATCATCTGCAGCAACTGCACATAACCGTTGCCCACCAGGTCGAACCAGGCGATGGAGGCCTTGAGTACCGGGCTGCCATCACCGTAGATGGCATGCAGGCTCGCGCCGAAAACCACCCCCAGTACCAGGGCGAACAGGACCTTCTTCGCCAGGCTCCAGGCGGTGTGGCGGGTTTGTGCCAGGCCCAGCAGCAGGGCGAGGAACACCAGCAGATTGAGGATCAGCGGCAGGTTCATGAAGACTCCGAAAACAAGAGGTGCCCATCACTCCTGGCTCTGTACGGCAACTGCCTGCGCGACGATCATGCTGCGTTAGAAACAGGCTTGCCTGATCGCCGCTCGGCGAGTTCTCGCACCGATCCTGGTTGATGGTGAACCGATAAGCCTAACAGCTTGATATATATGAATTTAATATCTAAATGGAATGGTGTGTGTCGTTTTTGGAATAAGCCGGTGGCGCTGGGGCGAATGCCGGTGACGTGATCAGGATGCAGGCGGTCGCGCTCGGATGAGGACTGTCATACAGATTTGTTAGCGTCGATGACTTTCAGTCAGGGAGATACCGCCAATGAAATTCGTCCCCAAACTTCTCGCCGCCGCACTCTGCCTGGGCCTTGCCGGCCAGGCGTTCGCCACCGAGCTGAAACACTGGCCCGAAGCTCAGGCCAAGCAGTTGGACGCGATGATCGCCGCCAATGCCAACAAGGGCAATTTCGCGGTGTTCGACATGGACAACACCAGCTATCGCTATGACCTGGAAGAGTCGCTGCTGCCGTTCATGGAGAACAAGGGGCTGATTACCCGCGAAACCCTGGATCCGTCCCTGAAACTGATCCCGTTCAAGGACACCGCCGACCACAAGGAAAGCCTGTTCAGCTACTACTACCGCCTCTGTGAAATCGACGACATGGTCTGCTACCCCTGGGTGGCCCAGGTGTTCTCCGGCTTCACCCTCAAGGAACTCAAGGGTTACGTCGACGAACTCATGGCCTCCGGCAAGCCGGTGCCGAGCACTTACTACGATGGCGACGTGGTGAAGAACATCGAGGTCCAGCCGCCCAAGGTCTTTACCGGCCAGGCCGAGCTGTACAACAAGCTGATGGAGAACGGCATCGAGGTCTACGTGATGACCGCGGCGTCGGAAGAACTGGTGCGCATGGTCGCGGCGGACCCGAAGTACGGCTACAACGTCAAGCCGCAGAACGTGATCGGCGTGACCACCTTGCTCAAGGACCGCAAGACCGGCGAGCTGACCACCGCGCGCAAGCAGATCAGCGCCGGCAAGTATGACGAGAAAGCCAACCTCGGCCTGGAGCTGACCCCGTACCTGTGGACCCCGGCGACCTGGATGGCCGGCAAGCAGGCGGCCATCCTGACCTATATCGACCAGTGGAAGAAACCGGTGCTGGTAGGCGGCGACACCCCTTCGAGCGACGGCTACATGCTGTTCCACAGCGTCGACGTGGCCAAGGGCGGCGTGCACCTGTGGGTCAACCGCAAGGACAAGTACATGACCCAGCTCAACGGCATGATGAAGACCTACGCCGAGGCCCAGGCCAAGGAAGGCTTGCCGGTGACGGCGGACAAGAACTGGGTGATCGTCAAGCCTGAAGACATCCAGTAAACCCGGATCTTCCTGTAGGGGCTACGCCTTGTTGCCGTGGGAGCGGGCTTGCCCGCGAAGAGGGCCGCAAGGTCGCTAAAAGCTTCACGGATAGCCAGTCATCACGGCTAATCAGACAGGCAATAAAAAACCCGGCCTCGGCCGGGTTTTTCATGGACGCCGCGGTACTTACGGCACCAGCTTGTCCAGCATTGCCTTGTCGCGGACCGCACCCTTGTCGGCGCTAGTGGCGAGCAGTGCGTAGGCCTTCAGTGCAGTGGTCACCTTGCGTGGGCGGCTTTCCACCGGCTTCCAGCCTTTCTTGTCCTGCTCAGCACGGCGGGCGGCCATTTCCTCGTCGCTGATCAACAGGTTGATCGAGCGGTTCGGAATGTCGATCAGTACCTTGTCGCCATCCTGCACCAGGCCGATGGCGCCACCGGCGGCGGCTTCCGGAGAAGCGTGACCGATGGACAGGCCCGACGTACCGCCGGAGAAGCGACCGTCGGTCAACAAGGCGCAGGCTTTGCCCAGGCCCTTGGATTTCAGATAGGAAGTCGGGTAGAGCATTTCCTGCATGCCCGGACCGCCTTTCGGACCTTCGTAGCGAATGATCACGATGTCGCCGGCCTTCACTTCGTCGGCGAGGATGCCGCGCACGGCGCTGTCCTGGCTTTCGAAGATCTTCGCGTTGCCTTCGAACACATGGATCGACTCGTCGACACCAGCGGTTTTCACCACGCAGCCGTCCAGGGCGATATTGCCGTACAGCACGGCCAGGCCGCCTTCTTTTGAATAGGCGTGCTCGACACTGCGGATGCAGCCGTTTTCACGGTCGTCGTCCAGGGTTTCCCAACGGGTCGACTGGCTGAACGCGGTCTGGGTCGGGATACCGGCCGGGCCGGCCTTGAAGAAGGTGTGCACCGCTTCGTCGTCGGTCTGGGTGATGTCCCACCTGGCGATGCCGTCGGCCAGGGTCTTGCTGTGCACGGTCGGCAGGTCGGTGTGCAGCAGGCCGCCACGGGCCAGCTCGCCGAGGATGCTGAAGATCCCGCCGGCGCGGTGCACGTCTTCCATGTGGTACTTCTGGATGTTCGGCGCGACCTTGCACAGTTGCGGCACATGGCGGGACAGGCGGTCGATGTCGCGCAGGTCGAAATCGATCTCGGCTTCCTGGGCGGCGGCCAGCAGGTGCAGGATGGTGTTGGTGGAACCGCCCATGGCGATGTCCAGGGTCATGGCGTTTTCGAACGCCTTGAAGTTGGCGATGTTGCGCGGCAGCACCGATTCATCGTTGTCGCCGTAATAACGCTGGCACAGCTCGACGATGGTCCGGCCGGCCTGCAGGAACAGCTGCTCGCGGTCGGAGTGGGTCGCCAGGGCCGAACCGTTGCCCGGCAGCGCCAGGCCCAGGGCTTCGGTGAGGCAGTTCATCGAGTTGGCGGTGAACATGCCGGAGCACGAGCCGCAGGTCGGGCAGGCGCTGCGCTCGTACTCGGCAACCTTCTCGTCAGAAGCGCTGGAGTCGGCGGCGATGACCATGGCGTCCACCAGGTCCAGGCCGTGGGCGGCCAGCTTGGTCTTGCCGGCTTCCATCGGGCCGCCGGAGACGAAGATCACCGGGATGTTCAGGCGCAGGGCGGCCATCAGCATGCCGGGAGTGATCTTGTCGCAGTTGGAAATGCAGACGATGGCGTCGGCGCAGTGGGCGTTGACCATGTATTCGACGGAGTCGGCGATGATCTCGCGGCTCGGCAGCGAATAGAGCATGCCGTCGTGGCCCATGGCGATACCGTCATCCACGGCGATGGTATTGAATTCCTTGGCGACGCCGCCGGCACGTTCGATCTCGCGGGCAACCAGCTGGCCCATGTCCTTGAGGTGGACGTGGCCGGGCACGAACTGGGTGAACGAGTTGGCGACGGCGATGATCGGCTTCTTGAAGTCGGCGTCTTTCATCCCCGTGGCGCGCCACAGGGCGCGGGCACCGGCCATGTTGCGGCCGTGGGTGGATGTTTTCGAGCGGTAATCAGGCATGGAGCACTCCGGGCGGCTAATCAGGTATCAAATGGGGAGTGAGCTTCTATTGACCTCGGGAACACTCAGAAATGGCCGTGTGTCCGAAAGCTGCCGATAGCCGCACGGGATCGCCGTGCGTTTCAGCTTGAGCTCATAAACCCGCCGGGGGATGACTGGCGATGAATAGCGCGATTCTACACCGCTGGCGCGTGGAAGGAATGGGCCGGGCGCTCAAGGGTGTGAAGCCTGGGTTCAGCACGCGGCTATGGATTCCCGCCGCCGCTTGTGTGCAAGGGTGCTCAGCGGCTGACCCGGGCACTGCTCAGCAGGCCGGCGACGCTGAAGACCACCAGGCCTGTGGCGATGGCCGGCAGCAGATGGGGCCCCGCCATGGCCAGTGCCGCGCTGGTCGCGGCGGCGGCGAGGAACATGAGGGTGTTGCCGGTCGACGCCGCCGTGCCGGCATTCGTGGAGAACAGCAGCATCGCCGCCGAGATGGCCGCCGGTCGGGTGACGGTCACGGCCACGGCGCTGAGGCACATGGGGATGAGCAGGGTGGCTGTCGACACGGCCTGAAGTTGCATGATCAGCAGCAGGACGAGGCCGGAGCAACCCAGCAGTACCAGGCCGGTATCGATCTGGGCCCTGACGCCCAGGCGCCTTTGCAGCCACACGGCGAGGAATCCGCCGGACAGATAGGCCGCGCCATAGACGAGCAGCACGATGGCGTACTGGTACTCGGAGAGTTTCAGCTGATCCATGAAAATCAGCGGCGACACGCTGATCAGCGCGAAGTAGGCGGAAAACACCAGTGCCGCGATCTGCCAGTACCGGCGGAAGTCTGCGTGCCCGAGGATCGCCTGGATCGAATTCATGATCGGTTCCTGTTCCCGGGGCTGTGCCTTCGGCCTTGACGTCAGGACCCCCAGCGCCAGCAGGAAAATGGCCGCTGCGATCAGGGCAAAGGCATGGAAACTGCTCCTCCAGCCGAAGGACTCCAGCAGCCAGGAGCCCAGCAGGGGTGACAGCGCCACGAACAGCCCGCTGAAACTCATGTAATAGATGCGCACGGGGGCCCGCTCTTCCTTGTCGAACAGGTCTTCGACCAGTGCCAGCCCCAGCACAAAGAACCCGCAGCCCAGCGCCTGGACACCGCGGAAGAAGAGAAAGGCCGTGAAGTCCGTGGCGAGGGTACAGCCGAGGGCGCCGACGAAGGAAATAGCCAGGCATCCCAGCAGTACCTCCTTGCGCCCGAACCTGTCGGAGAGCGGGCCCGCCACCAACTGCGAGAAAGCGAAGACCAGCGTGAACAGGCTGATGGCCAGGGCGATATCCACCGTTGAGGTATTGAACTGCTCTGCCAGGGCCGGAAAAGCCGGCAACAGGACATTGAGCGGGAAAAAGCTGATGAGCGATATGCAAGTGACCAGCAGGATGCAGGAGCGTTTGTAGTGGCGTGATTGCAGGGCGGACGTGGGGGCGGAACCTTGCATCGTTGGACTCCTCCTGGTGGTGCGGTGCGCGAGGGAATGGGTTCACGGATGGGGGAGCAGTGCGCTGAGTTCGTCGCAGAGCGCTTCTCCGTTGCTGTAGCCCGCACCGACAAAAAGCAGCGGCTGCTCGCACAAATCGCTCAGATTCAACGATTGCTCGATTTTCTGTTCGGTCAATGCGGCCGTCACCCAGGTCTTCAGGCCCAGTGCGGTGGCGGTCAGTTGAAAGGTCTGCGAAACGTGGCCTGCTTCGAGAAGTGCAACCCGGTAGCCTTGGGAGTGCGGATATTTCCACCACATCATCATCTCGGTTATCGAGGCGATGTAATGGTGATAGTAGTCTTGTGGGGGGAGTTGGCAATTGAGATATGTGTAGGGTATGTCCGAGTTATATGTCGGTCATATCCAGGTATTACACGACCCGCCCTGATCCAGGGCGGGTCGACGATCACTCAGCTATTGGGGAGCAGCCGGCAGGTAATGCTCTTGATATAACGGGTTTCCGGGATCGCCGGGTGTACCGGGTGATCCGGACCCTGGCCGCCGCGTTCGAGCAGCTGGATATTGCGGTCCAGGTGGCGGGCGCTGGTCAGCAGGATGTTCTGCAGGTCGTCTTCGGGCAGATGCATCGAACACGAGGCGCTGACCAGGATGCCGTCCTTGCTGAGCAGGCGCATGGCCTGTTCGTTCAGGCGGCGGTAGGCGCCTTCGCCGTTCTTCAGGTCTTTCTTGCGCTTGATGAAGGCCGGTGGGTCGGCGACGATCACGTCGAAACGTTCTTCGGCGGACTTCAGTTCCTTCAGGGCTTCGAAGACATCGCCCTCGATGCAGGTCAGTTTCTCGGCAAAGCCGTTCAGCGCGGCGTTGCGCTCCACGCCGTCGAGGGCGAAAGCCGAGGCGTCGACACAGAACACTTCGCTGGCGCCGAAGGCCGCGGCCTGCACGCCCCAGCCGCCGATGTAGCTGAACAGATCGAGGACCCGCTTGCCCTTGGCATAAGGCGCCAGGCGCGCGCGGTTCATGCGGTGGTCGTAGAACCAGCCGGTCTTCTGGCCTTCCATCACCGGCGCTTCGAACTTCACGCCGTTCTCCTCCAGCGCTACCCACTCCGGCACCAGGCCGAAGACGGTTTCGACATAACGCTCCAGGCCTTCGGCATCACGGGCCGCCGAATCGTTCTTGAACAGGATGCCGCTGGGTTTCAGGACCTGGACCAGCGCCGCGATCACGTCGTCCTTGTGCTGTTCCATGGTCGCCGAGGCGAGCTGGACCACCAGGATATCGCCGAAGCGATCCACCACCAGGCCTGGCAGCAGGTCGGAATCGCCGTAGACCAGGCGATAGAACGGCTTGTCGAACAGCCGCTCGCGCAGGGACAGGGCCACGTTGAGGCGGTGCACCAGCAGCGACTTGTCCAGCGGCAACTTGATGTCGCGCGACAGCAGGCGGGCGCAGATCAGGTTGTTCGGACTCATGGCGACGATGCCCAGGGGCTTGCCGCCGGCGGCTTCGAGGATGGCCTGGTCGCCGGCCTTGAAGCCATGCAGTGGAGTCGCCGCCACGTCGATTTCGTTGCTGTAGACCCACAGGTGACCGGCGCGCAGGCGGCGGTCGGCGTTGGCTTTGAGGCGTAGGCTAGGCAGGGACATGACGTCGCTCCGGGAAAAAGAGCGGAATTATAGCGGGAGTTGCCGGCCGCCGGGTCGTCATGTTTCATGTGATTGAAGTGTACAGGTCACCCATCCGGTACAACTTTTCCGCTAGAATCGCCGACTCGCCCGGAGTGTGTACTCATGTCCCAAGAACTTTCAGCCGAACAGATCCAACAGGCCTTGCAAGGCATCAGCGTGCCGCCTCAACCGCAGATCATGGTGGATTTGCAGATGGAGCAGTACATGCCCGACCCGGACCTGGAGGTGATTGCCCGGTTGATCAGTCAGGACCCCGGTCTCTCCGGCGCGTTGCTGAAAATCGTCAACTCGCCCTATTACGGCCTGGCGAACAAGATCGCCTCGATCCAGCGGGCGGTGAACCTGCTGGGCAGCCGTTCGATCATCAACCTGATCAACGCGCAGTCGATCAAGGGCGAAATGGCCGATGAAACCATTGTTACCCTGAACCGCTTCTGGGACACCGCCCAGGACGTGGCGATGACCAGCCTGACGCTGGCCAAGCGCACCGGTTCCCAGGCCATCGACGAGGCCTACGCCCTGGGCCTGTTCCACGATTGCGGGATTCCGCTGATGCTCAAGCGCTTCCCCGACTATATGACGGTGCTGGAGCAGGCCTACGCCAAGGCCGGTCCGGAGCAGCGGGTGGTGGACACGGAAAACCAGGTGTTCAACACCAACCACGCGGTGGTCGGCTACTACACCGCCAAGTCCTGGCGCCTGCCGGAACACGTGACCAACGCCATCGCCAACCACCACAACGCGCTGGCGATCTTCAGCGACGAGAGCACACGCAACAGCCAGTTGAAGAATCTGCTGGCGATCCTGAAAATGGCCGAGCACATCTGCGCGTCCCATCGGGTCCTGGGCAACCAGACCGAAGACCACGAGTGGAATGCCATCGGCCACCTGGTGCTCGATTACGTCGGCCTGTCCGACTACGACTTCGAGACGCTCAGAGAGAACATCCGCGAGTTGGGTGCTCATTAGTTCAGAGCACGCTACTTCCTGACCTGGAATCACCATGCCTGAATTACCCGAAGTCGAAACCACCCGGCGCGGTATCGCGCCCCACCTGGAAGGGCAGCGGGTCAGCCGCGTGATCGTCCGCGACCGGCGCCTGCGCTGGCCGATCCCGGAAGATCTCGATGTGCGCCTCTCCGGGCAGCGCATCGTCCAGGTCGAACGGCGGGCCAAGTACCTGTTGATCAATGCCGAGGTCGGCACCCTGATCAGCCACCTGGGGATGTCGGGAAACCTGCGCCTGGTGGAAGTCGGCATGCCGGCGGCCAAGCATGAGCATGTGGATATCGAGCTGGAGTCGGGCCTGGCCCTGCGTTATACCGACCCCCGCCGTTTCGGCGCGATGCTCTGGAGCCTCGACCCGCTCAATCACGAGCTGCTGATTCGCCTGGGGCCGGAGCCACTGACCGACCTGTTCGATGGTGAGCGGTTGTTCCAGCTGTCCCGTGGGCGCTCCATGGTGGTCAAGCCGTTCATCATGGACAACGCGGTGGTGGTGGGTGTGGGCAATATCTACGCGACCGAAGCGCTGTTCGCCGCCGGCATCGACCCGCGTCGCGAAGCCGGGGGTATTTCCCGGGCGCGCTACCTCAGGCTGGCCATCGAGATCAAACGGATCCTGGCCCATGCCATCGAGCGGGGTGGCACCACCTTGCGCGACTTTATCGGTGGCGACGGCCAGCCCGGCTACTTCCAGCAGGAACTGTTCGTCTACGGGCGCGGCGGCGAGCACTGCAAGGTCTGTGGCAGCGGTTTGCGCGAGATCAAGCTCGGCCAGCGGGCCAGTGTCTATTGCCCGAAATGTCAGAGCTGACCTGGGCCGTGCGCAGACGCTATAGTAAGTCTTTGCCCTCCCGTTGCTTAGCCGAAGGATAGAGCCATGACCCCGTTTCGCACCCTGGCCTTGTTGCTGGCCCTGAGTTCTGGCTTGCAGGCGCTGCCGGCCCTGGCCGATGACGGGACCAGCGGCGACCCGACCTATCAGATCCAGAACCCGCCGGCCTACGCGATGATCGGCGACCTGCTGATCGCGCGACCGCTGCTGGTGGGCGCGACCCTGATCGGTACGGCGGCCTTCGTGGTGTCGCTGCCGTTTACCGCGTTCGGTGGTATCAGCGGCGTGGGCAAGGCCGGCAAGGCATTGGTGGTCGACCCGGGCAAGGCGGCGTTCGCCCGTTGCCTGGGTTGCACGGCGGAAGGGTTTGACGGCAACCAGCAGCAATAACGCCCTTCGCAGGAGCCGGCAAGCCGGCGCCCACCGTCAGGCCTTGCCGGTGATCTTCCGGTACTTGGCCATCAATTCGTCTTCGGTTTCCGGATGGGCTTCATCCAGCGGGATGCAATCCACCGGGCAGACCTGCTGGCACTGCGGTTCGTCGTAGTGGCCGACGCACTGGGTGCAGAGGTTCGGGTCGATCACATAGATCTCTTCGCCCTGGGAGATGGCGGCGTTCGGGCACTCGGGTTCGCAGACGTCGCAGTTGATGCAATCGTCGGTGATGATCAGGGACATGGGCACTCCGGCCAGGGCGGCGAGCCCGGGCAACGTGAAAACTGATGGGCCAATTGTGCCGCATTGACGCGCGCAGTGCACGCGGGCACGACAAGACCGGCCTCGGGTGCGCCGTTCGTGGCGGCGGCGCGGAGCCGCCAACCGGGTTATTTCTTGAAGCGCAGGTTCAGGGCCTCGGCGACCGCCGGGTGGACGAACTTGGTGATATCTCCGCCCAACGCGGCGATTTCCCGCACCAGCGTCGAGGAAATGAACGAGTAGCGTTCAGACGGCGTGAGGAACAGGCTCTCCACCTCCGGTGCCAACTGGCGGTTCATGTTCGCCAACTGGAACTCGTACTCGAAATCCGACACGGCACGCAGCCCGCGCAGGAAAACGTTGGCGTTCTGTTCCTTGGCAAAGTGCGCCAGCAACGTGGAAAAGCCCATCACTTCAACGTTGGGCAGGTGTTTGGTGACCTCGCGGGCCAGCTCCACACGCTGTTCCAGGGGAAAAAGCGGGTTTTTCTTCGGGCTGGCGGCCACGGCAATGATGACGTGGTCGAACAGGCGCGCGGCGCGTTCGACCAGATCGCCATGGCCCTTGGTAATCGGGTCGAAGGTACCTGGGTACAACACTCGGTTCATCGCGTCGTCCTGGCGGGAGTCCGTTGGGGAATCGGATGGTATCGCAGCCTATCCTGTCGGCCAAGTCAGGACGTACGGAAGAAAGCCCTATAGACGCCGTGAATAATCCTCTTTCTCATGGGTTTTTCAAGCGCTCGGCCAGGGCCGTGGCCAGCTGGGCGGTCAGCCCGTACACCGACAACTGCGGGTTGGCGCCGATGCTGGTGGGAAACAGCGAGCCATCGTGGACCGACAGGTTGCGCAGTTGATGATGGCGGCCGAGGCTGTCGGTGACCGCGGTTTTCGGGTCTTCGCCCATGGCACAGCCACCCATCACATGGGCGCTGCCCAGGCGGGTGCGGTACAGCTCCAGGCTCAGGCCGTCGATCAGTTCCCGGGCCTTGGCCAGGGTGTTCACGTAGTCGGCATCGGCATGCAGCGGCAGCACCGACTTGGCGCCGGCCGCGAACTGGATCTCGGCCATGCTGTGGAAGGCCCGGCGCAGGCCGTCCCAGGCGTACGGCGAGACCGGGTAATCGAGGACCGGGGTGTCGTCGCCGCGCAATTCGACGCTGCCGCCCTGGCTGTCCGGGTGGAAACCGTCGCGCATCAGCGCCAGCATCACATGGGTGTGCGGCAGCTGTTCCATGCGCAGCGCGCTTTGCGGGCCGAAGCCGCCGAGCAGGGTGCTGGCGAGGGCCGGTTGCAGGGGCGGCACTTCCAGTTTGTAGGACATATGCCCGGTGGTGCCATCCAGCCATTGGAAATGATCGGAATAGATGGACTGGGGCGCGCCGTAGAACGGGTTGATCACTTCGGAAAACTGCCCGGCGGAGAAATTCACCAGGTGCAGGAAGGTCCGCTTCCCCAGGCGCCCGTGCGGATCGGGGGCCTTGGAGCGCAACAGCAGCGCCGGACTGTTGATCCCGCCGCCGGCCAGCACGTAGTGCCGGGCCTTGACGTTGATCCTGCGCCCGTTGGGGGCGACGCAGCGGGCATCCATCCCGAGGCATTGCAGGCCGGTGATCCTGTCGCCGTCGAGCAGCAGGCGGTCGGCGCGCGCCAGATAGAGCAGTTCGCCACCTTTCTCCAGGGTCGCTGGAATGGTGGTGACCAGCATCGACTGCTTGGCGTTGGTCGGGCAGCCCATGCCGCAATAGCCCAGGTTCCAGCAGCCGCGCACGTTGCGCGGGATGACTTTCCAGCTGTAGTCGAGTTTTTCGCAGCCGTTGCGCAGCACGTCGTTGTTGGCATTGGGCGGCACCAGCCAGGGCGCGACGCCGAGGCGCTGTTCCATTTTTTCGAACCAGGGCGCCATCTCGGCGCTGCCGTGGCCCTTGACGTTGTGTTCCCTGGCCCAGTGTTCGAGGGTCGGTTCCGGGGTGCGGAAGCTCGAGGTCCAGTTGATCAGGGTGGTGCCGCCGACGGCACGGCCCTGGAGAATGGTGATGGCGCCATCCTTGCTCATGCGGCCGATGCCTTCCTGGTAGAGGCTGGTGTAGGCCTCGTCTTCGAGCATCTTGAAGTCGCTGCTGGTTTTCAGCGGGCCTTCCTCGATCAGCAGGACCTTGTAGCCGGCGGCGCTGAGGATCTCGGCGGTGGTCCCGCCCCCGGCGCCGCTGCCGATAATGGCTACGTCGGCTTCCAGGTTCAGGTCGTGGTCCAGTTGCGAGCCGTTGTAGGTTTTCCAGCCGCGGGCGAGGCCTTCGCGGAACAGATCGGGTACGGGCATGTGACGCCTCTTTTATATTATTTTGTGTTCAACACGAACGCTGCAGGAACCGGCTTGCTGGCGATGATATCGACGCGGTCCCCTTTCGAATCGCATCGCCGGGATCGCCAGCACGCCTCAGACCTTCGGCGGTCCCGGATAGCCGCAGCGGGCCCAGGACTCGGAGCGGTTGTACCAGGCCATCATCACCAGTTGCAGCAGCGAGGCGTGACCCATGCGCAACAGGCTCAGGTAGCTGTTTTCCCAGCGCTGGAGAAAAGCCTGGATCTGCTCGGCACCGGCATTCTCCCAACTGCCCCAGATGCCGGTCAGCGGGCCACGGGTCAGTCCCATGCCGAGCACATCGAACAGTTGCCGGGTGAGCTTGAGCATTTCCGGGGACAGGTGGTCGAGGCTCTTGTCCAGGCTCGCCAGGGTCTGCTCGACGGCGCCGGGCATCTTGTCGGCGCTGACGGCCCCTTCGAGCATCACCGGGATCAGCGCCCGCAGGAATGGCAGGTCAGCCGTCTGCAGCACCGCAAAGCCGCTGGCCGGCCCGCTCGCCGAGCAGCCGCCGAGGCTGGCCGCGAGCCCGGCGGTGGTCAGGAAGGCGCTGGCGCAGAGGCCGATTTTCAGCAGACCGCGCCGGGACAGCGCGGGGGACTCGGACAGGCTTGGGATCATTATTGTTATTCACCTGAGTGGTTGTTTTTGACGCAAGGGACACGGATCAGCGGACAAACAGCTTCTGGATCAGCTTCTGGATCGATTTTCCATAAGGTGGGTAGATCAGCCGTGCGGCGTTGAAGCGTTGCTTGGTCAGCACGCCCTTGGCCTTGCTGAAGGTCAGGAAGCCTTCATGGCCGTGGTAATGGCCCATGCCCGACGGCCCGATACCGCCGAACGGCAGGTCCTCCTGGGGGACATGCAGCAACGTATCGTTGAGGCAGACACCGCCGGAATGGGTTTCGTGGAGGACGCGGGCCTGCTCGGCCTTGTTGTAGCCGAAGTAGTAGAGCGCCAGTGGGCGAGGGCGCCGATTGATGTAGGCAAATGCTTCATCGAGGCCCTTGTACGGGACGATCGGCAGCAGCGGGCCGAAGATTTCATCCTGCATCAGGGTCATGTCGTCGCTGACGTTCAACAGCAGGCTGTGGCCCATGCGGCGTTGCTGGCCTTGCTCGAACATCGGGATCAGCAGCGCGCCCTTGCTGGTGGCATCGCTGAGGTAGCCGTTGAGCCGCGCCAACTGCCGCTCGTTGATGATGCTGGTGTAGTCCGGGTTGTCGACCAGGCTCGGGTAGAAGCTGCGCACCGCCTGGCGGTAGGCCTCGACGAAGGAGCCGACGCGCTCTTCGGGGACCAGTACATAGTCCGGGGCCACGCAGGTCTGGCCGGCGTTCAGGGTCTTGCCGAAAGCGATGCGTTCGGCGGCGTCCTCGAGCGGTACATCGCTGGAGACAATCGCCGGCGACTTGCCGCCGAGCTCCAGGGTCACCGGGGTCAGGTTCTCGGCGGCGGCGCGCATGACGTGCTTGCCGATGCTGGTGGCACCGGTGAACAGCAGGTGGTCGAACGGCAGTTTGGAGAACGCCATGCCGACTTCCGCCTCGCCCAGCACCACGCACACCAGGTCCTCGGGAAACACCCGGCCGAGCAATTCCTTGAGCAGCAGGCCGGTGGCCGGTGTCGACTCGCTGAGCTTGAGCATCACCCGATTGCCCGCCGAGAGAGCACCGACCAGCGGGCCGATGGCGAGGAACAGCGGGTAGTTCCACGGCACGATCACCCCGACCACGCCCAGTGGCTGGTAGACCACCTTGGCCGAAGCCGGCTGGAAGGCCAGACCGACTTTGCGCCGCGCCGGTTTCATCCAGCCCTTGAGATGCCGGCGGGCGTAATGGAGAGCGTGCAGGCTGGGCATCAGCTCGGCGAGTAGGGTTTCGTCGGCGCTGCGGTTGCCGAAATCGTGGCTGATGGCCTCGACCAGGGCCTGCCGTTCGTCGCTCAGCAACTGGCGCAGGCTGTCGAGCCATTGCCGGCGTTGTTCGGCCGGCGGCATCGGATGCGCCGCATAGGCCTGGCGCTGGACCTGAAACAGACGCTGGAGCTCGCCCAGTTGCTGCTGTGACTCCTGCAGGTAGGCAATTTCGGCAGACATGGCGCGCTCCATTAAATGTGTTTTTATTTTTAAACAAATGTTTAGAGCTTGTACTCCAAAAAGTCAACAGCCGTGTTCGACGCCGACCGTTTATCCGCTGCCGGATAGGTCGTAAGATGCCTGGCACCGCACTCTTGAAGTAAAGCTGAAGTCATGGCCCCACGAATAAAAACCAGTGAGCGCATCGTCCAGAACAGCCTGGATCTGTTCAACCAGCAGGGCGAGCGCAGTGTCAGCACCAATCACATCGCGGCGCACATGGATATTTCGCCGGGCAACCTCTACTACCACTTCCCCAATAAGCAGGCGATCATCGCCGTGCTGTTCGCCGAGTACGAAGCGCTGGTGGACAGCTTCCTGCGCCCGCCCCAGGGCCGCGTCGCGACCATCGACGACAAGCGCTTCTATCTCAAGGCGCTGCTGGCGGCGATGTGGCGCTATCGTTTCCTGCATCGCGATCTCGAACACCTGCTGGAAAGCGATGCCGAACTGGCGGCCCGCTATCGACGGTTTTCCCAGCGTTGCCTGATCCAGGGGCAGGCGATCTACGGCGGCTTTGTCGAGGCCGGGATCCTGGCCATGGACGCCGTGCAGACCGAATCACTGACCCTCAATGCCTGGATCATCCTGACGTCCTGGGTCCGGTTCCTGAGCACCACCCGGGAAAACGCCAATCACTTGAGCGAGGAGTCGATCAAGCGTGGGGTGTATCAGGTGCTGGTGCTGGAGTCGGGATTTGTCACGGCCCAGGCCCGGGCGGCGGTGGACAAGCTGCTGAACGAGTTCTACGTCCCGCTGGCCCAGGCGCTGGAGGACGTGCAGGAATGATCATGAACGTTGTTCTTTACCCACTTACGAGGAATGCATCATGCCCCTTGCGCAACTGATCAGCCCGCAGCAACTGGCCGAGCGCCAGGCCCGGCCGGGGTTGGTGATCCTGGATTGTCGCTTCGCCCTGGAAGACCCGGACTACGGCCAGCGCAGCTATGCCCAGGGGCATATCGAGGGCGCGCACTTCGCCGACCTGGAGCGCGACCTCAGCGGCCCGGTGACCCGGGGCGTGACCGGCCGCCATCCGCTGCCCGAGCCGACGGCGCTGGTGCAGCGCCTGCAAGCCTGGGGCGTCAGCGTCGACAGCGAGATCGTGCTGTATGACGACGGTCCCGGCATGTACGCGGCGCGGGCCTGGTGGTTGCTGGCCTGGCTGGGCAAGCGCAACGGAGTATTCATTCTCGATGGCGGCCTGAAGGCCTGGCATGGCGCCGGGCAGCCGCTGAGCCTGAACCCGCCGCCAGCCACCCGCGGGACCTTCAGCGGCACGGCGGACCCCTCGTTGCAGATCAGCGCGCAGCAACTGCAAGAGCGTCTCGGCCAGGCCTCCCTGACCTTGCTCGATGCTCGCGCGCAGCCGCGTTTTCGTGGCGAGGTCGAGCCGATCGACCCGGTTGCCGGGCATATCCCCGGCGCCCAGTGCGCGGCGTTCAGCGACAACCTCGGTGCCGATGGGCGTTTTCTGCCGGCCGAGCAGCTCAGGCAGCGATTTGCCGGGCAACTGGGCGACCGTTCGCCGCGGGAGCTGGTGGCGTACTGCGGCTCCGGGGTGACGGCCTGCCACAATCTGTTCGCCTTGAGCCTGGCGGGTTATCCGTTGGGGACGCTGTATGCCGGCTCGTGGAGCGAGTGGATCACCGATCCGCAACGAGCGGTGGCGACGGGCGACTGACTGCCGCGGCGATCAATACTTATCTATATACACGCCTGACTCCCTGGCGGGCCTAATCCCCTGTGAGCGTGGAGCTATCCACGCTGTAGAAAGCTCTTTGATAGAACGCAGACAGGAGATTTTTATGGGACAGGTCGTGTTGGATAACCCGTTCGATCCGGGACCGCCAGGGGCCGTGGCCGAACGGGCAGGGGCAATCCCTGCCGAGCCACGCTACAGCGGGCAGATGGAGCCTCTGGCCAGGCACTTCGAGGCCCTGGCGAACAACAGCCATCAGCAGATGCTCGCCCTCGGTCGCAGCGTGTTGCCGGACAAAGACGCCGAGGTCGGCAAGGTCTTCGAGGAGCGGGCGCTCGAACTGCATCAGGCTTCCCTGCAGCTTGTTCGGGATGCGCTGCACCCCACCTCGAATATCTCGACCCAGGCGCAGCTTATCTTCCGTCATCTTGATTCCGGTACGCTCGATCAACTGACCGACGCACAATTGGGCCTGTTTTCAGACAGCATCGACCACCTGTTCAGCCTGGTCGCGGGCAGCAACTTTTTCAACATCCGTGAGCTCGGCCTGCGCCTGGTTCACGAGGCGGGGATGAGCGATTTCGAAGGTTTTCTGGCGGCGACCGAGACAGAGATCGTCGAATCGCTGGTCTCGCTCAAGGACAAGGTCGGGCCGCTGGCCGATGTGCTGGATCAGATCTATGCCAGGGACATAGACCCGCACCATGGCGTGGACATAGGCGTCGCCCTGGACATGAAGACATGGGCCTTGCAAGGTCCCGAGTACAACGAGCTGGCAGACAGCGCCCGGGACACCGTCGGCCCCCGGGCTGGATTGACCGACAAGCTCGATCCGGAATCGGAATGGGTCTGGTTCGATGCCGAGGGCAACGAAATAGGCATGGAAACCCTGAGTTTCGCCGATAAGCCCTTGCAGGACCGCGACATTGAAATGCTGGAAGACTGGCAGGTGGATGCGAATCTCGAAGCCGAGGTGTTTGCCTGGGCCCATGATCAGCCGGAAGGCTATGGGAATGGGCAGATAGCCGTGCCGCTATTGAATGATATCGCCACCCCGGTGGGCTTTGTCACCTACCAGGAATATGCCTGATCGATCATCGGGTCGATAGAAAGACCCCGCGCATTGCGCTCAACCTTCCCGGGCGGCCAGCCATTGCGGAATGCGTCGCTCCAGATAGTACCCCGGCTTGCCCAGCGAGCCGTCGACGAACCCCACATGGCCGCCCTTGGCCTGTAGTTCGAATTCAGTGCCCGGCGCCAGCTCGCCGGGTTCCGGCAGGCTGTGGGGAAACACGAAGGGATCGTCCACCGCCTGGATGATCAGGGTCGGGGTGCGGATTTCACCGAGGAAATAGCGGCTGGAGGCGCGGCGATAATAATCCTCGGCATCGGCAAAGCCGTGCAGGGGCGCGGTGACCCGGCCATCGAAATCCCAGAAGGTGCGCATGCCCGTCAACGGTCCCAGATCGCTCAGGGTCGCCAGGCCGTCGATCCGGCCGTCGTGCTGGAACTGGCGCTGCTTGTTCTTGATATAAGCCAGCATCTCGCGCATGAAGTGCGCCTGATAGATCCGCGAAAACCCCTGGCCGATGCGGTCGGCGCACTGGTCCAGGCGAAACGGCACCGACACCGCGACGGCGCCTTGCAGGCCGCTGTCCCCGCCACTTTCCCCGAGATGCTTGAGCAGCACATTGCCGCCCAGGGAATAACCCACGGCATAGAGGGGCGCCAGCGGGCGCAGGGTCTTGAGATGGGCGATCGTCGCCGCCAGGTCCTCGCTGGCCCCGGAGTGATAACTGCGCGCCAGCAGGTTGGGTTCCCCCGAGCAGCCGCGCCAGTTCAGCGCCACGCTGGCCCAGCCCTGGTTGGCCAGCGCCTGTTGCAGGCCGGCGACATAGGGCGAGTTCGACGAGCCGGTCAGCCCGTGGAGGATCAGCACCAGCGGGGTATCGGCGGCGTGCGGGCCGTGCCAGTCGAGGTCGAGGAAGTCGCCGTCTTCGAGCCACAGGCGTTCACGCTGGCGGTCCAGGTGCACGGTCTTGCGCCAGAGGGGGCCCCACAGGGTCTGCAGGTGCGGATTGCCCAGGCCTGGGGCGGGAGTGAAGCCCGGCAAATGAATGGGCTGGGAAGGTGACGGCAACGCAGCGAATCTCGGAGTGGGAATGGACAGGGCCGGCGCTGACATATGCCAGTCGCCATGGCAGCCACGCTTGCGCGTGCAATACGTCTAAATTGCCACAGTCCCGTCCATTCCCGCAGCTTTTTATCCGGACGACAGGGCGCGGGGCTGGCAGGTGGGCCCTTGTACCTGAAGATCGGGCAGGGCTTGCTGGGGGACGCTGGGGCCGGTACTGGTCACCACCCAGCTGTCGGCGGCGAAATGCGCGTTCAAGGCGCTCCTGATGGTTTCGCGGGTCAGTCGTTGCGCCTGTTCGGCGTAGTCCGTCAGGCTCAGGGGCAGGTCGTGACGGGCGATCACCAGCAACGCCTGTAGGATATCCGCATTGCTGGCGCCATCCAGCGCCATGTCACCGCGCAGACTCTGCTGGGCGTTCTGCAGTTCCTGCTCGGTCGGGCCCTCCCTCAGGAGCTGTTCGAACATCTGCTTGACCCGCTCAATGACCGCTTCACGGTATTCGGGAGGGGTCGAGAGGCTGATGTGGAACGGGCCGCGGGCTTGCCAGTTCTTGAGCTGGGCCAGCGCCGAGTAGGTGACGCCATGCTGTTCGCGCAATACCGTCATCAGGCGACTGTCGAAGCCGCCGCCAAAGATCAGGCTGGCCACATAGAGGGCGACGTAGTCGGGATGGCTGCGCGGCGCGGCGATCTGGGCGAAATCCAGGTGCACCAGGGTGGTCGGTCGTTCGATATGGGTGGTGCCGACGGTGCTGTCTTCAGACCGGGCGCTGGCGGTCTGTGGCAATGCCGGGCCTTTGGGCAAGGCGTCGGAAATCTGCACGCTGATGCTCTGTGCCTGCTCCAGCGAGAGATCGCCGACCAGCACGATGATTGCGTTGCCCGCGCTGTAAGCCTTCTTGTGAAAGGCCCGTAGCTGCTCGACCGTGATATTCCCGATACTTTCCCGGGTGCCATAGAGCGGCTGGGCATAGGGGTGTCGTGAGTAGAGCGGCGGTGTGAAGCGGTGACTGATCCAGGTGTCGAAGGCGGTATCCTGGCGCATTTGCTGGTCGAGGATCTCGCTCTTTACCCGGCGAATGGCATCGCTGCCGAAGCTGGGTTTGCTCAGCACTTCGCTCAACAATTGCAGGGCCGCTGTGCGGATGGAATCGTCGCTGAGGCTGCGCAGGGTGAAAAATCCATGATCGCGGTCGATGCCATTGCTGACCTTCACTCCCAGGCTGTCGAACGCGGTCATGATCGCGTCGACATCTTTACCCTCGGAGCCTTCGTTGAGCAGGCTCAGGGTCATGGCCGCCAGCCCGGGTTGTTCGCCGTCGTAACGACTGCCCGCGGCAAAGCTCACGGCCACATCGAGCAACGGCAGGCCATGGGTTTCGACGAACAGCACCTTGGTCCCGTTGAGGGTTTTCCAGCCGCGCACGACGCGGGTAGTGGGGGTGGGCGCCAGGTGCCGGACCTCGTCCAGCGATTGCAGGGGATCGACGCTCGTCAGGTCGACGCCGGCAGGCGCTGCCGAACCGGGGCCAGGGAGGGCGGCGAGCAGCGTCAGCAGGACGCTCGATAACAGCGGATAAGCCTTATTCATGAGGGTTTTTCCCAGGGCTGGCCAGGGCGACGCTGAGCCGCTCGCGGGTGAAATAGGTTTGTGCGGCGCGTTGAATATCCAGGGGCGTGACGGCCTTCAGTTGTTCCTGTTCGCCTTCTTCCAGGGTCCACGACAGGCCGACGCTTTCCAGGGCCCCGAGTTTCTGTGCCTGGTTTTCCACCGAGTCGAGGGCAAAGATGCGTTGCGCCATCATCCGGGTCCGCGCGCGCTCGAGTTCCTGCGCGCTGACAGGCGATTGCTTGAGTTCGTCGAGCAGTTGCCACAGGCGTGCCTCGATGTCATCCAGGCCGGGATTTTTCTCGGTATCCAGGTCGACGGCGATCTTCAGCAAGGCATCTCCGCGGTTGAAGGCCTCGTAGCGGGAGTGCGCGCGGGTGATCAGCTCTTCACGGAACTTCAGCTGTCTGAAGATCCGCGAGCCGGGGCCGACGCCGAGCAGTTCGTTGAGCAGGCGCAAGGTGTGCGCGGTATGCGGGTCGCTGGCAGTCACCAGGCTGGGCACGTTGAAGGCCATGATCAGGCTGGGAAACTCATTGTGGGTCTGCAGCGTGATCCGCCGCTCGCCCGGCTCGTTCAGCTCCAGCGGACGCCTGGTCTCGGGCAGGGCCCGGCTGGGCAGCTCGGCGAAGTAGCGCCGGGCCAGGGGCTCGACCTCCTTGAGGGTGACATCGCCGACCACCACCAGGGTGGCATTGTTCGGCGCGTACCAACTGGCGTACCAGCCTTGCAGTTGCCGGGTATTCATGCGGTGCAGGTCGTGTTGCCAACCGACGGTCGAGGTGCGATAGCCGCTGCTGGGAAAGGCGATGCTGCGCATCTTCTCGTCGAGTATTGCCCAGGGGACATCATCGATGTTCTGCAGCCGCTCGTTCTTGATCACCTCGATTTCCCGTCGAAAGGCGGCAGGCGAAAGTCGGGCGGAGCTCATCTGATCGGCCATGATTTCCAGGGCGACGCCCAGGACCTGGCGCGGCATCAGGTATTCGTAGGTGGTGGCGTCATGATTGGTGAAGGCGTTGATCTCGGCCCCCAGGCGCTCCATGACCTGGAGCGCCTGGCCGGGGCAGACTTTGCTGCTGCCCTGGAACAGCATGTGCTCCAGCGCGTGGGAAAGGCCTGACGCTCCCGGCGGTTCGTGGCTGGAGCCGACCTTGTACCAGAGCTGGGCGGCCACGACGGGGGCCCGATGATCTTCGCGCACGATGATTTTCAGGCCATTGTCCAGCCTGAGTTCGTGGGTGTCGGGCATGGGAGGGGCGGCGAGGGCGACGGCCGGCGGCAGGAGCAGGCCGAGCGCGAGGCGCAGGGTGGGGCGTTTCATCGGTGAGGGATCCTTGTGTCCTTGCGGTTTTCGAAGGCACACAGTGATCCGGCTGGCGGGGGCGATGGCGGTACAGGAATAGTGATGACGGCCCGGGGATCACCGGGCCGTCATCGGGGAGCGGTCTACAGCGCTGCTACGCTGCGTTGCCACAGCGCGTAGTAGACCCGCCCCGACTTCTGCTCGCGGTGCAGGCGCCAGTTGCCCGGCAGGCCGAGGGTCGAGGGCGCGGTTTCGCTTTCGGTATAGACCCAGGCGTCATCGGCCAGCCACTGGCGTTCTTCCAGCAGGGCGCAGACGCCCGGCAGCAGGTTCTGGTTGAACGGCGGGTCGAGGAACACCAGGTCGAATGCCGTGGCCGCCTGGGTCTCCAGGTAGCGCAGGGCGTCGGCGGTCTGGACCTGGCCGACGCTGCAACGCAGGGTGCCCAGGTGTTCGCGCAGGCTCGACACCGCCACATTGCTGGCATCCAGCGCCTGGCCCATGGCGGCGCCACGGGACAGGGCCTCGAGGAACAGGGCGCCGCTGCCGGCGAACGGATCGAGCACCTTGGCCCCGGCCACATAGGGCGCGAGCCAGTTGAACAGGGTTTCGCGCACGCGGTCCGGAGTCGGCCGCAGGCCCAGGACATCGGGAAAGCTCAGGCGCCGACTGCGCCATTCGCCACCGATGATACGCAACTGGTTCACGCCGTTATGCGTGTGCGCGGGTTTCTTGCTGGGACGTGATGAACTGGCCATTAGTGCTCCGGAACCCCGAGTGGCTGCTCGGCGGGTTTGTCAGTCGGCGGCGGCAACGGCTTTTGCGGCACCGTGGGACCTGCGGTGACGACGATCATCTTGTCGACATCCAGGTGTTTGTTCATGGCCGCCTTGACCTGCTCGACGGTCAGCGCCTGGGTCTGCTGCATGAAGTCTTCCAGATAGTTCAGCGGCAGGTCATAGAAACCGATGGAGCCCAGTTGGCCGACGATATCGCTGTTGCTGGCGTTGGACAGCGGGAAGCTGCCGGCCATTTCGCGCTTGGCATCGTCGAGTTCCTTCTGGGTCGGACCGGACTTCAGGTAGTCGGCCAGGACTTCCTCGACCAGCTTGCGCGTGCCTTCGCTCATCTCGGCACGGGTCTGCAGGTTGATCATGAAGGGGCCGCGGGCCTGCATCGGGCTGAACCCGGAGTAGACCCCGTAGGTCAGGCCGCGTTTTTCCCGGACTTCACTCATCAGGCGCGTGCCGAAGCCGCCGCCGCCGAGAATCTGATTGCCCAGTGACAGGGCCGCGTAGTCGGGGTCGGCGCGGTCGATACCCATCTGTGCCAGCAGGATGGTGGTCTGCTTGGACGGGAACTCGATATGCCCGGTGCCGGGTTGCGGGTCCTTGGCCGGGGCGATTTTCGCCAGGGCCGGGCCTTTCGGCAGGGCGGCCGAGACCTGGGCGGTCAGGGCTTCGGCTTCGCTGCGCGAGAGGTCGCCGACCAGGGCGATCACCACGTTGCCGGCGGCATAGGCCTTGGCATGGAACGCCCGCAGTTGCGCGAGGGTGATCGGCGGGATGCTTTTCGCCGTGCCCTCGCTGGCATGGCCATAAGGATGCTCGCCATACAGGCGCTGGGACAGGTCCTGGCTCGCCAGCTTGCCGGGGTTCTGCTTCTGGAGCTCGAAGCCGGCCAGCAACTGGTTCTTGATCCGCGCCAGTGAGCCGGCCGGGAAGGTCGGCTTGCCGACGACTTCGGCGAACAGCTTGAGTGCCGGTTCACGTTTGTCAGCGGCGCTGAGGCTGCGCAGCGAAGCAATCGCCATGTCCTTGTAGGCACCGTTGCCGAAGTCCGCGCCGAGCCCTTCGAAGCCCTGGGCGATGGCACCGACGTCCTTGCCGGCCACGCCTTCATTGAGCATGGCGTTGGTCAGCACGGCCAGGCCGGGGGTCTTGCCGTCCTGGCTGCTGCCGGCGGCGAAGGTCAGGCGCAGGTTGAACATCGGCAGCTCATGGGCCTCGACGAACAGTACCCTGGCGCCTTCGGCGGTGTTCCAGGTCTGCACGTTCAAGGTGCGCCGCGCCGGGGCCTTGTCATCGAGTTCGGCCAGCGATTGCAGCTTGTGGCCCGACCTGGCCTCTTCCAGCGCCTCGCTGGCCAGGGCGACGCGGGTGCCGAGCAGGGACAGGCCGAGACTGCCGGCGGTCACGATCAGGGCCAGGCCGAGCAGGGTGAAACGGGAACCCTTGGGCTTGCTCATGGGCGGGTCTCCTCGGGCAATACATGGGCGACGCTGAGACGTTCGCGGATGAAATAGGTGCGAGCGGCCTTCTGGATATCCTCCGGCGTCACGCTTTGCAGTTCGGCCAGCTCGCTGTCCATCAGTTTCCAGGACAGGCCGACGGTTTCCAGCTGGCCGATGGCGGTGGCCTGGCTGGTGATGGAATCACGCTCGTAGACCAGCCCGGCGATGACCTGGGCGCGCACGCGTTCCAGTTCCTCGGCGGTGGGCGGCTTGGTCTTCAGCTGGTCCAGCAGGCGCCAGAGGCCGGCTTCGGTATCGGCCAGGGTTTTCTTCTTCTGCGTGTTCGGCGTCGCCGACAGGGTAAAGAGGCTGTCGCCACGGGTGTAGGCGTCGTAGCTGGCCGAACCGCCGGAGATCAGCTCTTCGCCACGTTCCAGCTGGGAGGACAGGCGGGCACTGTAGCCGCCGTCGAGCAGGGCGGCGATCAGGCGCAGGGCGTTGACCGAACGCGGGTCCTGGGCGGTGGCGATGCTTGGCACGTTGAACCCGAGCATCAGGCTCGGCAGCTGGGTCTTCACATGCAGGGTGATCAACCGTTCGCCGGGTTCGTCCAGCTCGCGTGGAATCTTCGCCGGCGGCGTGTCGCGCCGGGGGATCGCGCCGAAGTAGCGCTGGGCCAGGTTCTTCACTTCATCCGGGGTCACGTCGCCGACCACCACCAGGGTGGCGTTGTTCGGCACGTACCAGGACTGGTACCAGTGGCGCAGTTCCTCGACTTTCATGCGGTCGAGGTCGGCCATCCAGCCGATGGTCGGCGTGTGGTAGCCACTGGCCGGGTAGGCCATGGCCTTGAAGCGCTCGTAGGCCTTGCCCATCGGCTTGTCGTCGGTGCGCAGGCGGCGTTCTTCCTTGATCACTTCGATCTCGCGGCTGAACTCGTCGGCCGGCAGGCGCAGGCTGGCCATGCGGTCGGCTTCCAGTTCGAAGGCGACACCCAGGCGATCACGGGCCAGGACCTGGTAATAGGCCGTGTAGTCGTCGCTGGTGAAGGCGTTTTCCTCGGCCCCCAGGTCCCGCAGGATCAGCGAGGCTTCGCCGGGGCCGACTTTCTCGCTGCCCTTGAACATCATGTGTTCCAGGGCATGGGAAAGGCCGGTCTGGCCCGGCGTCTCGTAGCTCGAGCCGACCTTGTACCAGATCTGCGAAACCACCACGGGGGCGCGGTGATCTTCACGGACGACGACCTTCAGGCCGTTGTCGAGGGTGAACTCGTGGGTCGGTTGTGGATCGGCAGCCAGGGCTGAAAGCGGCAGACAGAGCGTGCTGAGCAACAGGCCAGCAGCGCGGCGGGCTAGAGCATTCATTCGTTTTTAAACCTGTAGGACGGCCCGCTTGGTCTTAGCGTAGGCGGGCGAGGAGGTGCTAGGATACTGTGTTGCGCGCGAACAATCTGGTCAAAAAGCAGTCTGTTACGCATCAGAATATTATTTGCCGAAGCGCCCCCTTGGCGCGTCGCTACCTTGAGATAGCCGTCCTCCATGTTTGGTTCCAACGACGACAAGAAGACCCCAGCTGCGGCTGGCGAGAAAAAAAGCCTGTTCGGATGGCTGCGCAAAAAGCCGCAGGAAGCCGTCGTCGAACAGCCACAAGCCCAGCCTGAAGCCGCGCCGGCAGCGTTGGTCGAGACCGCCCCGGTCGCCGTCGAGCCGTTGCCGGTGGTCGCGCCGCTGATCGAACAAGCGCCGGTCGAGGCCGCTGCGGCGCCCGAGCCATGGCTGACTCTGCCCGTGGCCGAAGAGCCGGTGGCCCTGGTGGAAGATGTGCAGGCCGAGCATGTCGCGCCGCCGATTCCGCCGGTGGCCGAAGTCGTCGCGCCGACGCCGTTGGTCGTGTCGCCTGCGCCAGTGGTTACGCCTGTCGTGCCGCCGGCGGTTGTCGAAGCACCTGCGCCGGTTATCGCTCCCTTGGCAGCTCCCGTCCCCGCGCTGGCGGTGGTTCCCGAGCCCGTGGCCGCCGAGCCGGTCAAGCCCGCCGCGGAGGAAACCAAGGCCGGTTTCTTTGCCCGTCTCAAGCAGGGCCTGTCGAAGACCAGCGCCAGCCTTGGCGAAGGCATGGCCAGCCTGTTCCTCGGCAAGAAGGCCATCGACGATGACCTGCTCGAAGAACTCGAAACCCGCCTGCTGACCGCCGACGTCGGCGTCGAAGCCACCGGCGTGATCATCCAGAGCCTGACCCAGAAGGTCGCGCGCAAGCAGTTGACCGACAGCGATGCGCTCTACAAGTCGCTGCAGGCCGAGCTGGCCGCCATGCTCAAGCCCGTCGAGCAGCCGCTGCAGATCGACACGCGGCACAAGCCTTTCGTGATCCTGGTCGTCGGCGTCAATGGCGCGGGCAAGACCACCACCATCGGCAAGCTGGCCAAGAAGCTGCAACTGGAAGGCAAGAAGGTCATGCTGGCGGCGGGCGATACCTTCCGCGCCGCCGCGGTGGAGCAATTGCAGGTCTGGGGCGAGCGCAACAGCATTCCGGTGATCGCCCAGCACACCGGCGCCGATTCGGCTTCGGTGATCTTCGATGCGGTGCAGGCGGCCAAGGCTCGCGGCATCGATGTGCTGATCGCCGATACCGCCGGTCGCCTGCACACCAAAGACAACCTGATGGAAGAACTGAAGAAGGTTCGCCGGGTGATCGGCAAGCTGGACGCCGACGCACCGCATGAAGTGCTGCTGGTGCTCGATGCCGGTACCGGGCAGAACGCCATCAACCAGGCCAAGCAATTCAACCAGACGGTACAGCTGACCGGCCTGGCATTGACTAAGCTCGATGGCACCGCCAAGGGCGGGGTGATCTTCGCCCTGGCCAAGCAGTTTGGCCTGCCGATCCGCTACATCGGTGTCGGTGAAGGCATCGACGATCTGCGTACCTTTGAAGCCGAGCCCTTTGTCCAAGCCCTTTTCGCCGAGCGGGAGCGTTCATGATTCGTTTCGAACAGGTCGGTAAACGCTATCCGAACGGTCACGTCGGCTTGCATGAGCTGAGCTTTCGGGTGCGTCGTGGTGAATTCCTGTTCGTGACCGGGCATTCCGGCGCGGGCAAAAGTACCTTGCTGCGCCTGCTGCTGGCGATGGAGCGTCCGACCACCGGCAAGCTGCTGCTGGCCGGCCAGGACCTGGGCCAGATCAGCAATGCGCAGATTCCGTTCCTGCGCCGGCAGATCGGCGTGGTGTTCCAGAATCACCAGCTGCTGTTCGATCGCACGGTGTTCAATAATGTCGCCTTGCCGCTGCAGATCCTCGGCCTGTCCAAGGCTGAAGTCGCCAAGCGCGTGGATTCGGCCCTGGAGCGCGTGGCGCTGTCGGACAAGACCGACCTCTACCCCGGCGACCTGTCCACCGGCCAGCAACAGCGCGTCGGGATTGCCCGTGCCATTGTGCACCGTCCGGCATTGCTGCTGGCGGATGAACCGACCGGTAACCTCGACCCGCGCCTGGCGGCGGAAATCATGGGGGTGTTCGAGGATATCAACCGTCTCGGCACCAGCGTGCTGATCGCCAGCCACGACCTGGCGCTGATCGCCCGCATGCGCCACCGCATGCTGACCCTGCAACGCGGCCGATTGATCGGCGACGGGGAGGCCGGCGTATGAGTGCGACCCGCAGCCCGAAAGTGGCCGAACGCGTGGCCCCGAAAGCCTCCGATCAGCCGCCACCGAAAAAGAAACGCGACGAAGACGACGGCCCGGACTTCAGCACCCTGCTGCACGCCTGGATCGAAAGCCATCGTGCCAGCCTGCTGGACAGCCTGCGCCGCCTGGGCAAGCAGCCGATCGGCAGCTTCTTTACCTGCCTGGTGATGGCCGTGGCCCTGAGCCTGCCGATGGGCTTGTCGCTGCTGCTCAACAACGTCGAGCGCCTGGGCGGTTCCTGGCAGCGCGCGGCACAGATTTCGCTGTACCTGCAACTGGACGCCAGCCCGACGGAAGGCGAGAGCCTGAGCGAGCAGATCAAGGCCATGCCGGGTGTGGCGGATGCCGAGTTCATCAGCAAGGAAAAGGCCCTGGACGAGTTCCAGCAGCAGTCCGGGCTGGGCGAGGCGCTCAAGGAACTGCCGCAGAACCCGCTGCCGGGCGTGGTCCTGGTGACCCCGAACGAGGTCGACAAGGCGACGCTGGAAGCCCTGCGCCAGCGCCTGGCCGAGTTGCCCAAGGTGCAACAGGCCCAGCTGGACCTGGTCTGGGTCGAACGCCTGGCGGCGATTCTCAAGCTGGGCGACCGGTTTGTCTTCGGCCTGACGGTGTTGCTGGTTTCTGCATTACTTTTGGTGATAGGCAATACCATTCGTCTTCATATTGAAAACCGCCGCACCGAGATCGAAGTGATTAAACTGGTGGGCGGCACGGATAGCTACGTGCGTAGGCCGTTTCTGTACATGGGCGCGCTTTATGGCTTCGGCGCGGGAATTCTTTCCTGGGGCGTCCTGGCTTTCGGCCTCAACTGGCTGAACGAGGCGGTTGTCGGGCTGGCCGGCCTGTACGGCAGCGATTTCGCCCTGGCGGGCGTGCCGTCTGCCGATGGTCTGTCGCTCTTGCTTGGCGCGGTGCTGTTGGGGTATATCGGTGCTTGGATTGCGGTCGCACGGCATCTTCGCGAGCTGGCGCCGAAGTAATTAATGTCAAATTAATGTGTTCTTGTTGGTATTGACCGTAGTGGCTGTTCATGGAACTTGTTCTGCGGTTCCCGGTCAATTTTCGCAGTGCTTCACTGCACGAGTCATGTGAGTCGGAGGTTTTTTCGTATGACCACTTCTTTGCAACCTGCCTATGCGCTGGTCCCGGGTGCGAACCTGGAGGCCTACGTCAATACGGTGAACAGCATTCCACTGCTGACGCCGGAGCAGGAGCGTGAACTGGCCGAGAGTCTCTATTATGAGCAGGATCTGGGGGCGGCTCGGCAGATGGTGCTCGCCCACCTGCGTTTTGTCGTTCATATCGCCCGTAGCTATTCCGGCTACGGTCTGGCCCAGGCTGACCTGATCCAGGAAGGCAACGTCGGCCTGATGAAGGCCGTGAAACGGTTCAACCCGGAAATGGGTGTGCGCCTGGTGTCGTTCGCCGTGCACTGGATCAAGGCGGAAATCCACGAATTCATCCTGCGCAACTGGCGGATCGTCAAAGTGGCGACCACCAAGGCGCAGCGCAAGCTGTTCTTCAACCTGCGCAGCCAGAAGAAACGCCTGGCCTGGTTGAACAACGAGGAAGTCCACCGCGTGGCGGAAAGCCTCGGGGTCGAGCCTCGTGAAGTGCGCGAGATGGAAAGCCGGTTGACCGGCCAGGACATGGCGTTCGATCCGGCGGCGGAAGCCGACGACGACAGCGCGTTCCAGTCTCCGGCCAACTACCTGGAAGACCACCGCTACGATCCGGCGCGCCAGCTGGAGGATGCCGACTGGAGCGAAAACTCCAACAGCAACCTGCACGAGGCCCTGGAAGTCCTGGACGAGCGTAGCCGCGACATCCTCTACCAGCGCTGGTTGGCGGAAGATAAAGCCACGCTGCACGACCTGGCGCAGAAGTACAACGTCTCCGCCGAGCGGATTCGCCAGCTGGAAAAGAGCGCGATGAACAAGCTCAAGCTGTCGATTGCCGCGTAAGCACTCAAGGCAATAAAAAACGCCCTGATCTGATCGGGGCGTTTTTGTATGCAAGGGTCAAGTCCTGTGGTGCGGCTGAAGGCCCATTCGCGGGCAAGCCCGCTCCCACGGGGATGTGGGCGTCTTCCCATTGTGGGAGCGGGCTTGCCCGCGAAGGCCTCCTTCCAGTCACCGCCCTATCCGGGCTACAGCGCCCAGGGCGCCCTGCGCGAGTTATTCAATCCCACCAGGTACTCATCGCCGCCCAGCTGGCTCATCTGCTGGCGAATCCAGCCGGCGCGGCGCGCCACGTAGGTGCTCGGATGGCTGGCACTCCACTCGCGGGGATTGGGCAGTACCGCCGCCAGCAGGCTTGCCTGCTGGCGCGACAGGGCCGCGGCGCTGATACCAAAGTGATGTCGTGCGGCCGCCTCGGCGCCAAACACGCCTTCGTCCCACTCGACGCTGTTGAGGTACACCTCGAGAATCCGCTGTTTGGGCCACATCACTTCGATCAGCGCGGTAAACCAGGCTTCCAGCCCCTTGCGCAGGTAGCTGCGGCCGGACCAGAGGAACAGGTTCTTCGACACCTGCTGGCTGAGGGTACTGGCGCCGCGGATCGAGCCGCCGCGCTCGTTATGGGCGAACGCGGCCTGGATCGCGCCGAAATCGAAGCCCCAGTGCTCTGGGAACTTCTGGTCCTCGCCGGCCATCACCGCCACCTTGAGGTCGTCGGAGATCTGGTCCCAGGGTTTCCAGGTGCGTTGCAGGTCGATCGGCTCGCCGTCGGTCCACGATTCGATCTTGCGCTCGACCATCAGCGCGGTGCCCGGTGGCGGCACCCAGCGGAACAGCAACACCAGCAGTACGCTCGCGATGGCGAACCACTTCAGGGCGGTGGTGAGGCGACGGAAAAGAAAACGCAGCATAGAGATGGCTTGGCCGGGGCGTGGGAGCGGGCCATTATACAGACCCTGTGCCCCCTGAATGGAGTTCGTCATGCTGCGTGGTTTTCTGCTGCTCGCCGCGTTTTTCGGTTTCACCGGTGTCGCCCTCGGCGCCTTCGCCGCCCATGGCCTGAAGAACCGCCTGAGCGCGGACTACCTGGCGATCTTCCATACCGGCGTCAGCTACCAGTTGATCCATGCCCTGGCGCTGTTCGGTGTCGCCCTGCTGGCCACGCATATCCCGGGGCGGCTGGTGACCTGGGCCGGCGTATCGTTCACGGTGGGTATCCTGCTGTTTTCCGGCAGCCTGTACCTGCTGACCCTGACCGGCGTGAGCAAGCTGGGCATCATTACCCCGTTCGGCGGCCTGGCGTTTCTGCTCGGCTGGTTCTGCCTGGGCCTCGCCGCCTGGCGCCTGGCTTGACTGCCGGGTCCATTTCAAGACGAATGGCTTGGGTCGCCCGGACTGATCGGGCTAGAATGCTGGCCCCTAAAAATGATGGCAGCCCGGCGCATGCGCATTCAATTGAACGGTGAATCCTTTGAACTGCCCGACGGCGAAACCGTCGCGGCATTGCTGACCCGGCTCGACCTGACCGGGCGGCGGGTAGCGGTGGAGCTGAACCTGGATATCGTCCCGCGCAGCCAGCATGCCGACACCGCCCTGCGTGAAGGCGATCAGGTCGAAGTGGTGCACGCCATCGGTGGCGGTTGAGCCCGCCTGCGGTCCCGCGTCCTGATCCACCCTGCAAGCCCTCAACCTTTCAAGAGGATTTCCGAATGAGCACCGTTCGCAGCGACAAGCCCTTCGTGCTGGCCGGCCGTACCTTCCAGTCCCGCCTGTTGGTCGGCACCGGCAAATACCGCGACATGGAAGAAACCCGCCTGGCCATCGAGGCCTCGGGGGCCGAGATCGTCACCGTGGCCGTGCGCCGCACCAACCTGGGCCAGAACCCGGGTGAACCGAACCTGCTGGATATCCTGCCACCGGATCGCTACACCATCCTGCCGAACACCGCCGGTTGCTACGATGCCATCGAGGCCGTGCGCACCTGTCGCCTGGCCCGTGAACTGCTGGATGGGCACAACCTGGTGAAGCTGGAAGTCCTGGCCGACCAGAAGACCCTGTTCCCCAACGTGATCGAAACCCTCAAGGCCGCCGAAGTGCTGGTCAAGGAAGGCTTCGACGTGATGGTCTACACCAGCGACGACCCGATCATCGCCCGCCAGCTGGCGGAAATCGGCTGCATCGCGGTCATGCCGCTGGCCGGCCTGATCGGCACTGGTCTGGGGATCTGCAACCCGTACAACCTGCAGATCATCCTGGAAGAAGCGAAGATCCCCGTGCTGGTGGATGCCGGCGTCGGTACGGCTTCCGACGCCACCATCGCCATGGAACTGGGCTGCGAAGCGGTGCTGATGAACTCGGCCATCGCCCATGCCCAGCAACCGATCCTGATGGCCGAAGCCATGAAGCACGCCATCGTTGCCGGCCGCCTGGCCTACCTCGCCGGCCGCATGCCGAAAAAACTCTATGCCAGCGCTTCCTCTCCGCTGGATGGTCTGATCAAGTAAGAGCCTTTGATGACTGAATCGAACGACACGCCAGTTTCCACGGAAGACGGCGAAGAGCGCCAACACCGCCGCATCAAGAGTTTCGTGATGCGCGCCGGGCGCATGACCGAAGGCCAGCAGAAGGGCCTGGAGCAGGGTGCGCCACTGTTCGTCCTGCCGCTGGCCGATGCGCCGGTGGATTTCGACCAGGTGTTCGGCCGTTCCGCGCCGCGTTCCCTGGAAATCGGTTTCGGCATGGGCCATTCCCTGCTGGAAATGGCGGCGGCTGCGCCGGAGCAGGACTTTATCGGCGTTGAAGTGCATCGTCCGGGCGTTGGCGCGCTGCTCAATGGCGTGCTGACCCAGGGTCTGAAGAACCTGCGGGTCTACGACTGCGACGCCATCGAAGTGCTCAACCGCTGCGTGGCAGACAACAGCCTGGACCGGCTGATGCTGTTTTTTCCGGATCCGTGGCACAAGAGCCGTCATCACAAGCGTCGTATCGTCCAGGCCTCCTTCGCCGAGCTGGTGCGCAGCAAGCTGAAGGTCGGCGGGATCCTGCACATGGCCACCGACTGGGAGCCCTATGCCGAATACATGCTGGAAGTGATGAATGTCGCGCCGGGTTACCGCAACCTGGCCGAAGACGGCAAATGCGTACCACGCCCGGCCGAGCGCCCGATCACCAAGTTCGAACGCCGTGGCGAGCGCCTGGGACACGGGGTCTGGGACCTGAAGTTCGAGAAGCTGGCCTGAGACCCGTGGCGGCGAGGTGAGTCGGAGCCCGCACTCACCCACAGCGCAACCTTTGTGGGAACTGGCTTGCCGGCGATGACGTCCGCAAGATCAACGCCAAACCCACTGGCCTCATCGCCGGCAAGCCACCCACAGTGACCGCGTTAACCCTCAGAGTCAGCGCCGGTCCGCCACCACCCCGATCAGCACCAGTACCACCAGCAGCACCGGCGCGAGGCTGTAGTTGTTGAACTGGCTCAGGCCGCGTACCACCCAGGGCGTGGCATAGATCAAGGCCAGGCCGCTGCCGATCATGCACAGCAGCGCCATCAGCGGCACGCGCAGGGCGCCGGCGATGCTGCCCAGGCGCTGATCGACCCAACCCTTGATATCCGCGCCAAACAGCACCAGCAGGCAGCCTACCAGTGCCAGGGAAATTTCCGACAGGTTGCTGCGGCTCCAGCGTGACACCGTGGCGAGCAGGTCGAGTACCAGGTCCATGGGGTTTCCTTAGGTCAAGAAGTATTGCAGCAGGTCATTGAGAAACAGCTGGCCACGGGCGGTCGCCGCCAGGCGTGTGGGTTCGACCTGCAACAGGCCGCTTTGTTCTGCCTCGGCCCGCCCTTCGCTCAAGCTGTCGAGGGCAAGCCCGGTGCGCTGGGCAAACAGGACCGCATCGACACCCTCGGTCAGCCGCAGGGCATTCATCAGGAACTCGAACGGCAACTCGTCGTTGCCCAGGGCTTTCTCTCCGGCCTTGAAGCTCTTGGCCGGGTTCAGGTAGTCCTTGGGCAGGCGGGTTTTCCAGGTACGGACAATGCGTCCGTCCGGGTGGCTGAGCTTGCCGTGGGCCCCGGCACCGATGCCGATGAAGTCGCCAAAGCTCCAGTAATTGAGGTTGTGCCGCGCCGCCCGTCCGGGCTGGGCATAGGCCGAGACCTCGTATTGGGCGTAGCCGTGCTCGGCCAGCAGGGCCTGCCCGGCTTCCTGGATATCCCACAGAGTGTCGTCTTCGGGCAGCGTCGGCGGCTGGTTCCAGAACACGGTATTGGGCTCCAGGGTCAACTGGTACCAGGACAGGTGCGTCGGCTTCAGCGCGATGGCCTGGCGCAGGTCGTCGAGGGCGTCCTCCAGGGACTGGTCGGGCAAGCCGTGCATCAGGTCCAGGTTGAAGTTGTCGAAGCCGGCCTGGCGCGCCATGTCCGCCGCCCGCACGGCTTCGCCGCCGGTATGGATGCGCCCCAGGGCCTTGAGCTTTTCTTCCTGGAAACTCTGGATGCCGATCGACAGCCGATTGATCCCCAGTTGCCGGTAGGCGACGAATTTTTCCTGTTCGAAGGTCCCGGGATTGGCTTCCAGGGTGATTTCGATATCGCCGGCGAACGGGATGCGCGCCTCGACGCCCTTGAGCAGGCGTCCCAGCGCCTGGGCGCTGAACAGGCTCGGCGTACCGCCACCGAAGAAGATCGAGCTCAGTTCACGGCCATGGGCGGCGTGCAGGTCCTGGTCGAGGTCGGCCAGCAGCGCGTCGACATACTCTTCTTCCGGCAGCACTGGGCTGGCGGCATGGGAGTTGAAGTCGCAATACGGGCATTTGCGCACGCACCAGGGAATATGGATGTACAGCGCCAGGGGCGGCAACTGCGGCAACGCCGCCCGAGGAGGTTGCGCACCGCCATGGATCAGCGGCTGCGCGGAAGAAGTCCGGGTCATTTCAGGCCCAGGCGTTGCCGCAGCAGGGCCATGGCGCGGGCGCGGTGGCTGAGCTGGTTCTTTTCCACCGGGTTCAGTTCGGCGCTGGAGCAGTCGCGCTCGGGCACCCAGAACAGCGGATCGTAGCCGAAACCGTGTTCGCCGCTGGCGGCGGTGAGGATGCGCCCGTGCCACAGGCCTTCACAGAGGATCGGCAGCGGATCGTCGGCGTGCCGCACCAGGGCCAGGACGCAGACGAACTGGGCGCCGCGCTCGGCCTGCGGGACATCCTTGAGGGCGTCCAGCAGCTTGGCGTTGTTCGCCGCGTCGCCCTGGCCGTCGGCGTAGCGGGCCGAGTAGATCCCCGGCGCACCGCCGAGGAAGTCCACCGCCAGGCCGGAATCGTCGGCCAGCGCCGGCAAGCCGGAAATACGCGCGGCGTTGCGGGCCTTGAGGATGGCGTTCTCGACGAACGACAGGCCGGTCTCTTCCGGCTCGACGCTACTGAACTCGCCGATCGAGCGCAGTTGCACCGAGTCGCCGAGCATGGCCTGGAGTTCCTTGAGTTTGCCGGCGTTATGGCTGGCCAATACGAGCTGCTTGAGGTTCATCATTCGCCGGGGAAAAGCTCTTGGTTGAAATTGATGGTGTTGACCTTGTCGCCGTTCTGCACCTTGATTTCAAAGGTGCGGGTTTCCTGCTGCTCCACCGGGTACTGGGCGATGTAGTAGATCGCGCCCTGTTCGGTGACCTGGCGGAAGTTCAGCGTCACGGTCTTGCTGGTCAGGTCTTTGATCGTGCCGGTGACGTTGGCGACCGACGGTTTGCCGCCCTTGATCACCGAGACGTTGATCACGCCCTGGTTCTTGCTGCGGATCAGCTCGGCGGCCTTGGCGATGTCCGGCTGCAGGTACGTGGAGTTGAAAGTGTTGTAGTGCACCGTCACGTCGCCGAAGGTTTCCTGGCGTTCGCTCTTGATGACATCCGCCGCCATGGCGCCGAGGCTCAGGCAGGCGGTTAACAACAACGCTAAACGACCCATGATCGTTCTCCTCGAAATGTGGTGATTCACACCGCGATCTGGTGTTCCAGCAGGCCGGGGCTGCTGACGCGGTAGATGCCGATCTCACCTAACAGATTAGGCCATAGCTTGCTCGCCCACCCGTGGCGGTGCTGTTGATCCACGGCCAGCCGATCAATGACCTTGGCTTCACGTTCGCGGCACAGTTCTTCAAAGTCCTCGAATGTGCAGAAGTGGATGTTCGGCGTGTTGTACCAGGTGTACGGCAGGAATTCCGAGACCGGCATCCGGCCCTTGCTCGCCAGGTACCAGCGGCAGCGCCAGTGCCCGAAGTTGGGGAAGGTGATGATGCACTGGCGGCCGACCCGGAGCATTTCGTCGAGGATCTTGTCCGGGTAATGCACGGCCTGCAGGGCCTGGGTCATGACCACGATGTCGAAACTGTTGCTGGCGAAGTTGCCCAGGCCCTTGTCCAGGTCCTGCTCGATGACGTTGATGCCCTTGGCCACGCACTCGGCGATGTTGTCCGGGTCGTTTTCCAGGCCGTAGCCGGTGACCTGCTTGTTGTCGCGCAGCCAGGTCAGCAGTTCGCCGTCGCCGCAACCGAGGTCGAGCACGCGGCTGCCGGCGGGGATCCACTCTTGGATGATTTCCAGGTCGGCTCTCATGGCGTTCTCACACTTCAACTCGGTTCATGTAGTTACCGAACGCCTGCAGATAACGCGGGATCGGAATCAGGAAGGCGTCGTGGCCTTGCGGGGCGTCGATTTCCAGGTAGCAGACGTCCTTGCGCGCCGCCATCAGCGCGTCGACCAGCTCCCGCGAGCGGGCCGGGGAGAAGCGCCAGTCGGTGGTGAAGGACATCACGCAGAACTTGGCCCGGGCGTTGGCGAAGGTCTTCGCCAGGTCGTCGTCGAAGTTCGCCGCCGGATCGAAGTAGTCCAGGGCCTTGGTCATCAGCAGGTAGGTATTGGCGTCGAAGCGCCCGGAAAACTCTTCACCCTGGTAGCGCAGGTAGCTTTCGACCTGGAACTCGACGCTGTGGAAGTCGTAGTTGAGCTTCTCGCTCTTGAGCCCCCGGCCGAATTTCTCGCCCATGGAGTCGTCGGACAGGTAGGTGATATGGCCGACCATCCGCGCCAGCATCAGGCCGCGCTTGGGGATCACACCGCGTTCCTGGAAAGAACCGCCGTGGAACTCCGGATCGGTGAGGATCGCCTGGCGCGCCACTTCGTTGAAGGCGATGTTCTGTGCCGACAGCTTCGGTGCCGAGGCGATCGCCAGGCAATGGCGCACGCGATCCGGGTAGGTGATGGTCCATTGCAGCGCCTGCATGCCGCCCAGGCTGCCACCGATCACGGCGGCCCATTGGCCGATACCCAGGCGGTCGGCGAGGCGGGCCTGGCTGTGGACCCAGTCTTCCACGGTCAGCACCGGGAAGTCGGCGCCGAAGGGCTTGCCGGTCTCGGGGTTGAGGCTGCTCGGGCCGGTGGAACCGTTGCAGCCGCCGAGGTTGTTCAGGCTGACGACGAAGAACTTGTTGGTGTCGATGGGCTTGCCGGGACCGATGCAACTGTCCCACCAGCCGGGCTTGCGCTCGTCGGCGCTGTGATAGCCCGCCGCGTGATGATGGCCGGACAGGGCATGGCAGATCAGCACGGCATTGCTCGCCGTGGCGTTGAGGCTGCCGTAGGTTTCGTAGATCAGGTCGTAGGCGGGCAGGGAGCGACCGCAGGCCAGGGCCAGGGGTTCGCTGAAATGTGCCGTTTGCGGCACGACCAGCCCGACGGAATCGTGGGGAAAGACAGTGGACATCAACCCTGCTCACGCTTGAATGAGGCGTAAGTCTAATGAGCGGGGGGATCAGCGGCAAGCAGCGAGACCGCGGTGTGTACTGCTGGCGGCTGTATGAACATCGTGGGAGCCGGCTTGCTGGCGATAGCGGCGCGTCAGGCGACAATGATGTCGGCTGTCAGACCGCAATCGCCAGCAAGCCGGCTCCCACGAGGCAGGGTGGGGTCAGATCAACCGGAACAACACCTCGGGCATGCCGCTCATCACCGCCAGCGGTGGAATCACGTAGCTCTGCAGTAACTGGATGACCAGGAACGCGAGGATCGGCGAGATATCCAGCCCGCCCAGGTTCGGCACGATCTTGCGGAACGGCGCCAGGGCCGGTTCGCTGATCTGGAACACCAGTTCGGCCGCCGGACTGTGGCTGCCCGGGGCGACCCAGGAGAGGATCACGCTGATGATCATGGCGAAGAAGAACACCTTGAGGAACAGCGAGGTGACGCCGATGATCGCCCAGATCAGCAGGTAGCCGATATTGCCGGTCACGCCGTAGCTCAGCAGCAGGATCACCGCCATCAGCAGCATCTGCACGATGATCGCCAGCACCAGCGAGGACATGTCCAGGCCGAAGAGGCTGGGAATGATCCGGCGCAGTGGCTTGAGCAGCGGCTGGGTGGCCTTGACGGTGAACTGGCAGAGCGGGTTGTAGAAGTTCGCCCGCACCAGTTGCAGGATGAAACGCAGCAGAACCACCAACAGGTACAGGCTGCCCAGGGTCTGGATGACAAAAATGGCAGCGCTATTGAGTGCAAACATTAAGTGTTCCCTCGAGGATTACTGGCCGAGTTGCTCGGCCATTTCGGCCGAACGCCGGGCGGCGGCGCCGAGCGCCTGTTCTACCAGGGCTTCGAAGCCGCCGGCCTGGAAGGTCTTGATCGCGGCTTCGGTGGTGCCGGCCGGCGAGGTCACCCGACGGCGCAGCTCGGCGGCGTCGACATCGCTGGCGACAGCCATGTGGGCGGCACCCAGGGCCGTCTGCTGGCTCAGCTGGGTGGCGACCTCGCGGGACAGGCCGAGTTTCTCGCCGGCGGCGGTCATGGCCTCGATCAGCAGGAAGAAGTACGCCGGGCCGCTACCGGATACCGCGGTGACCGCGTCCAGTTGCTGCTCTTCGTCCAGCCACAGGGCGGTGCCGACGGCTGACAGCAGGGTCTGTGCCTGCTGGCGTTGCCCGGCGGAGACCTGCCCGGTGGCGAACAGGCCGCTGACACCCTTGCGCAGCAGCGCCGGGGTATTGGGCATGCAGCGCACGATCGGCTGGGCGCCGAGCCAGTTGTTCATGCTCGCGCAGGTGATGCCGGCGGCAATGGACACCACCAGCTGATGGGGCTTGAGGTGCGGGCGCAGGGCCTCGCACACGGCTTTCATGGCTTGCGGCTTGACCGCCAGCACCACCACGTCGGCCCCTTCGATGGCCTCGGCGTTGTCGGCGAACACTTCGATACCGTGTTCGGCCTGGACCCGCGCGCGGGTCTCGGCGCCCGGATCGCTGGCGCGAATCAGCGCGGCATCCAGACCTTCGGCCCGCAGGCCGCCGATCAGGCTGGCCGCCATGTTGCCGGCACCGATGAAAGTGATTCGATTATTGCTCATGACGGATCCTTTGAACGAGTGTGTAAGGCCATTTCAGGCCTGGCCGTAGTCGCGGGCACCAAACAGCGCGGTACCGATCCGCACCCAGGTGGCGCCCTGGGCAATGGCCGATTCGAGATCGTGGCTCATGCCCATGGAAAGTGTGTCTAGCGGCAGGTGCAGGCTGTCTTGCAAAGTCCGCACGGTGGCGAACGCGGCGTCTTGTGCGGCACGCTCTTCGGTGGGTTCGGGAATCGCCATCAGCCCGCGCAGGACCAGGTTCGGCAAGGTGCCGATGGCCGCGACCAGGGCCGGCAGGTCGGCCGGTGCGCAGCCGGACTTGCTGGCTTCGCCGCTGACATTGACCTGGATGCAGATATTCAGCGGCGCCAGTTCGGGCGGACGCTGTTCGGACAGGCGTTGTGCGATTTTCAGGCGATCCACGGAGTGCACCCAGTCGAAATGCTCGGCAATGGCTCGAGTTTTGTTCGATTGAATGGGGCCGATAAAGTGCCAACACAAGGGCAGGTCGGTCAATTCGGCCTGCTTGCCGAGGGCTTCCTGCAGGTAGTTCTCGCCGAAATCCCGCAGTCCGGCGGCATGGGCTTCACGCACGGCCGCGGCGGGCTTGGTCTTGCTCACGGCGAGCAGGTGGATATCGGCGGCATCGCGGCCACAGGCCAGGGCGGCGGCACTGATACGGGCTGCAACGGAGGCAATGTTGTCTGCTATCGTGGTCATTCAATTTCGCCAGCAGGTCAAAAGTCTGCGGCATTCTACCTGTATTGGGGAGTCTCATGGATATCACCGAGCTGCTGGCCTTTAGCGCCAAACAGGGCGCGTCGGACTTGCACCTCTCGGCCGGGCTGCCGCCGATGATCCGGGTCGATGGTGACGTGCGCCGGATCAACCTGCCGGCGCTGGACCACAAGCAGGTCCACGACCTGATCTACGACATCATGAATGACCGCCAGCGCAAGGATTTCGAGGAGTTCCTGGAAACCGACTTCTCCTTCGAGGTGCCGGGCGTGGCGCGTTTCCGGGTCAACGCCTTCAACCAGAACCGTGGTGCGGGCGCGGTCTTCCGGACCATTCCGTCGAAAGTCCTGACCATGAATGACCTGGGCATGGGCGAGGTGTTCCGCAAGATTACCGAGGTTCCTCGTGGCCTGGTGCTAGTGACTGGCCCAACCGGTTCGGGTAAATCGACCACCCTGGCGGCGATGATCGACTACCTGAACAACAACAAGCACCACCATATCCTGACCATCGAGGACCCGATCGAATTCGTCCACGAGTCGAAGAAGTGCCTGGTCAACCAGCGTGAAGTGCACCGCGACACGCAGAGTTTCTCCGCCGCCCTGCGCTCGGCCCTGCGGGAAGACCCGGATGTGATCCTGGTGGGCGAGATGCGCGACCTGGAAACCATTCGCCTGGCACTGACCGCCGCCGAAACCGGCCACCTGGTGTTCGGCACGCTGCACACCACCTCCGCGGCGAAGACCATCGACCGGGTGGTCGACGTGTTCCCGGCGGAAGAGAAATCCATGGTCCGCTCGATGCTCTCCGAATCCCTGCAGGCGGTGATTTCCCAGAGCCTGCTGAAAAAGGTCGGCGGCGGACGGGTCGCGGCCCATGAAATCATGCTCGGCACCCCGGCGATCCGTAACCTGATCCGCGAGGACAAGGTGGCGCAGATGTACTCGTCGATCCAGACTGGCGGCTCCCTGGGTATGCAGACCCTGGACATGTGCCTCAAGGATCTGTTGGCCAAGGGCCTGATCACCCGCGATAACGCCCGGGAGAAGGCAAAGATTCCCGACAACTTCTAGGCCCTGACGAAAACCGCCTGATCGCCGCCCGGCGAGTTTTTGTGAGGCCCGAAGACGCTGGAGCTTCTACGCTGTCACACAGGTAATGCCTGAACTGACGCGGAGAAGCTCATGGAGTTCGAGAAACTGCTGCGCCTGATGGTGGAGAAGGGCGGTTCCGACCTGTTTATCACCCCGGGACTGCCACCGTCGCTGAAGGTCAACGGCCAGATCCTGCCGGTGACCCGCAACCCGCTGACCCAGGAACAGACCCACGACGCGGTGTTCGGACTGATGAGCGAGCGCCAGAAGCTCGACTTCACCCACCTGCACGAGTGCAATTTCGCCATCCATCCCAAGGGCATCGGCCGCTTCCGCGTGAGCGCCTTCTACCAGCGCAACCAACCGGGCATGGTGCTGCGGCGGATCGAAACGCAGATTCCGCAACTGGCCGACCTGAAGCTGCCGGAGGTCATCGAGCAACTGGCGCTGCTCAAGCGCGGGCTGGTGATGTTCGTCGGCGCCACCGGCACTGGCAAGTCGACGTCCCTGGCGGCGATGATCGGTCACCGCAACCAGCAGGGCAGCGGTCATATCGTCACCGTCGAGGACCCCATCGAATTCATCCACGAACACCAGAACTGCATCATCACCCAGCGCGAAGTGGGCATCGATACCGATTCCTACGAGGTGGCGCTGAAAAATACCCTGCGCCAGGCACCGGACCTGATCATGATCGGTGAAGTCCGCACCCGCGAAACCATGGGCCATGCCCTGTCCTTCGCGGAAACCGGGCATCTGTGCCTGGCGACCCTGCACGCGCCGAATGCCGACCAGGCGCTGGAGCGGATCATCAACTTCTTCCCGGTGGACCGGCATCCGCAGATCTGGATGGAACTGTCCCTCAACCTGCGCGCCATCGTCGCCCAGCAACTGATTCCGACGCGGGACGGCACCGGCAGGCGGGCGGTGGTGGAAGTGCTGTTGAACACGCCGCTGATGGCCGACCTGATCCGCAAGGGCGAGATCAAGGAGCTCAAGTCGCTGATGAAACGCTCGACCGAACAGGGCATGCAGACCCTGGACCAGGCGTTGTACGTGTTGTACCAGGAGGGCGCGATCAGCTACCGCGATGCGCTGGCCTATGCGGATTCGGCCAATGACCTGCGGTTGATGATCAAGCTGGAGAAGGGCGCGGGTAGCGAGACATCGGCTGACTTGAGCCTGAACCCGGAGTAAGCGAGGTGATGAGGCATTGAGCGTATTGATCGTTCCCACGCTCTGCGTGGGAATATCTCACGGGACGCTCTGGGTCCGCCCTGGATCTGTGACGCGGAGCGTCACGGGCTGCGTTCCCACGCGGAGCGTGGGAACGATCATGGGATCAGCGCTGAACAACCCGCAGGTGGCTGTTCTGTTCTTTCGGGATCACTCGCTTGGCGATCGCGTAGTGGCTGTCCCAGTAGGGTTTCTTCAGCGTGTCGATGGTCACGGCCTTGCCGCGACGTGGGGCATGGATGAAACGGTCGTTGCCCAGGTAGATGGCGACGTGGTTGACCTTGCGGCTCTTGATGTTGAAGAACAGCAGGTCGCCCGGCTTCAGGTCCTTGCGATCGACTTTCAGGCCGTGGCCGGCGGCCATGGCGTTGGAGGTGCGCGGCAGGTCGCCGGCGGCCACGCCGTTGAAGGCATACTTGACCAGTCCGCTGCAGTCGAAGCCCTTGCTCGGGCTGCTGCCGCCCCAGCGGTAAGGGGTGCCCAGCACGTTCACCGCGCGGCTCAGCACAGCGCTGCTCTGCTTGGCGTTCGGTGCTCCGGCGACAGCCGTGGTGGTGACCACGCCGTGCTTCACCTTGAGCGAGCTGGCATGCTTGCCCGGGTGCTTGGCGGAGGGAACGCTGATCTCGGACAGCGTGGCAACGGTTGCAGGTGACTTTGCGGTATGACCGTTGACGTTGGGAAGACGTTGCTCACGATTGGTGGCGTGGGCGGCCAGTGGCATCAAAAGGCAAATGGTCAGCCATGTCTTGAAAAATGGTCGCATTAGGCAAGGCTCATATGGGTTAGCGCGCAACTTTATAACAGCTTTTTGGTCATTTCCGAGGCCGTTTGTCGATTCTATACAGGGGGCAAAACCGCTCCGGGACAGCGAAAACAGACCGGTGGGTCACGCGCAAGTCAGGCCCCACAAGGCTTTCAGCCATTTTCAGCAAGAGTTTGTTACATGTTTTGAGACAGTAAAAAAGTCACACGAAATGACGAAAAATTTATCTATCGGGCTCAGAGAGGTCACTTATGAACAGCTATCGGCAGGATGGCGCGCCAGCGAGTACCCACAACGTTTTACTCGGGTATCTGCTGTGGATTTTCGGTTTTACCGGTTCTCACCGCTTCTATTACGGCAAGCCGATCACCGGCACGATCTGGTTTTTTACCCTGGGTCTTCTGGGTATCGGCTGGCTGATCGATGTGTTCCTGATTCCAGCCATGGATCGTGAAGCCGACCTGCGCTTCACCCCGGGTCCGCTGGACTACAACGTCGCCTGGTTGCTGCTGACCTTCCTTGGCGTGCTGGGCGTGCACCGGATGTACCAGGGCAAGTGGCTGACCGGCTTGCTGTACCTGGTGACGGGCGGGTTGTTCTTCCTGGGTGTCTTGTATGACTTCTGGACGCTGAACGACCAGGTGTCGCTGAAGAACAGCGGGCGGGGCTGAACCCGGGAGTCTGTGAGTCGGGCTTAGGATCGTTCCCACGCTCCGCGTGGGAGTGCAGATCGTGACGCTCTGCGTCACACAAGCGGACGCAGAGCGTCCTGAGAGGCGTTCCCACGCAGAGCGTGGGAACGATCGACCTCTGCGCCGCAGCGCTGCTCCGGTGTCAGGCCTGGTGGGTGATCCGTCCGTCCATCAGCGTGTAGCGCACGGTTCCCGGCAAGGCGTGGCCGATGAACGGACAGTTCTCGCCGCGGGACAGCCAGTGTTCGCCGGCCACGGTCGAAGTGCTCGGATCGAACAACACCAGGTCGGCCGCCGCACCCACCGTCAGCTTGCCCGCCGGCAGGCGCAGGGCGTCGGCCGGGCCGGCGCTCAGGCGCGCGAGCAGGGTCGGCAGGTCCAGCAGGCCATCTTCCACCAGGGTCAACGCCAGCGGCAGCAGCAGCTCGACGCTGCTGATACCCGGTTCGGTCGCGCCGAACGGGGCCAGCTTGGCGTCCCGCTCATGGGGCTGGTGATGGCTGGAAATCGCCTGGACCACCCCGGATTTCACCGCTTCGCGCAGGCCGTCGCGGTCGGCGCGGGTGCGCAGCGGCGGTTGCACGTGATAGAGGCTGGAGAAATCGATCAGCGCTTCGTCGGTCAGGATCAACTGATACAGCGCCACATCGGCGGTGACCCGCAGGCCCCGCGCCTGCGCCTGGGCGATCAGCGCCACGCCGCGGGCGCTGGTCAGCTGGCTGAAGTGCGCCCGTACGCCGGTCTGTTCCACCAGCAGCAGGTCGCGGGCCAGTGCCACGGTTTCCGCGGTTTCCGGGATCCCCGGCAAGCCTAGGAAGCTGGCGGTCGCGCCTTCGTGGGCCAGGCCGCCTTCGGCCAGGTCATGGTCCTGGGAATGGAACACCACCGTCAGGTCGAAGGTTGCCGCGTAATCCAGCGCCCGGCACAGGGTGCGGCTGTTGCGGAAACTGTCCAGGCCGTTGCCGAAGGCCACGCAGCCGGCATCGCGCAAGGCAACCAGCTCTGCCAGTTGCTCGCCGTCGAGGCCCTTGCTCAGCGCGCCGATCGGGAACACCTTGGTATTGCCGGCCTCGCGGGCACGGTCGAGGATCAGCTCGGCCACGGCCGAGGTGTCCAGCACCGGTTTGGTCCGGGGCGGGCAGCACAGGCTGGTGACACCACCGGCGGCGGCGGCCCGGGTTTCACTGGCGATGCTGCCCTTGCGGCTGTAGCCCGGCTCGCGCAGGGCGACGTTGAGGTCCACCAGCCCGGGGGCGGCGACCAGGCCCTTGGCGTCGATGGTTTCACTGGCGGCGAAGCCCGCCGGGGCGGCGCCGATGGCAATGATCTTGCCGGCTTCCAGGTGCAGATCGGTAACTTGATCCAGGCCACTGCTTGGATCGATGACGCGGGCGCCGAGAATGCTGAGCTTCACTGGGCGTTCTCCTGCTCGAATTGGCGCTGGGCGGTCTGTCCGCTCATGGCCATGGACAACACGGCCATGCGCACGGCGATACCGTAGGTGACTTGATTGAGGATGACCGAACGCGGACCGTCGGCCACCGCCGACTCGATCTCCACGCCGCGGTTGATCGGGCCCGGGTGCATCACGATGGCGTCCGGCCGGGCACCGGCCAGGCGCGCGGTGGTCAGGCCGAACAGGCGGTAGAACTCGCCTTCGCTGGGCAGCAGGCCGCCGGTCATGCGTTCACGCTGCAGGCGCAGCATGATCACCACGTCGACATCCTTCAGGCCCTCGGCGAGGTCGGTGTAGACCTTCACGCCATATTGCTCGATACCGATCGGCAGCAGGGTTTTCGGGGCGATCACGCGGATATCCGGGCAGCCCAGGGTCTTCAGCGCGAGCATGTTCGAGCGCGCGACCCGCGAGTGCAGGATGTCGCCGACAATCGCCACGGAGAGGTTTTCGAAGCCGCCCTTGTGCCGGCGGATGGTCAGCATGTCGAGCATGCCCTGGGTCGGGTGGGCATGGCGGCCGTCGCCGCCGTTGATGATCGCCACCTGCGGGCAGACGTGTTCGGCGATGAAGTGCGCGGCACCGGAGTCGCCGTGGCGTACCACGAACATGTCGGCGGCCATGGCCTCGAGGTTGCGCAGGGTATCGAGCAGGGTTTCGCCCTTGCTCGCGGACGAGGTCGACACGTTCAGCGTGATCACGTCCGCCGACAGCCGCTGGGCCGCCAGTTCGAAGGTGGTGCGGGTACGGGTGGAGTTCTCGAAGAACACGTTGCACACGGTCTTGCCGCGCAGCAGCGGGACTTTCTTCACCGCCCGGGCGCCGACTTCGAGGAAGGAGTCGGCGGTATCGAGGATCTCGGTCAGCAGCTCGCGGCGCAAACCGTCAAGCGACAGGAAGTGGCGCAGCTGGCCCTGATCATTGAGCTGCAGGGGGCGCTTGGCGTCTGGAGGCGTCATCGCAAGGGACTCTTTTTAGGTGCTTAAAGGGCCAGGTCTTGAAGTTCAAGTTGGAGCGGTGCGGGGCCGGACAATTTTACCCGTTCCGTGGGCGCCAGTGACAGGGTCGCGCCCACCACATTCGGCCGGATCGGCAACTCGGCGGCGTCCAGGTCCAGCAGGCAGACCAGGGTCACGCTGGCCGGGCGGCCATAGTCGAACAGTTCGTTGAGGGCGGCGCGGATGGTCCGGCCACTCATCAGCACATCGTCGATCAGCACCAGGTGCTGGCCTTCGATCTCGAACGGCAGCTCGGAGGGGCGTACCTGCGGGTGCAGGCCGTTCTGGCTGAAGTCGTCGCGGTAGAAGGAAACGTCCAGGGTGCCCAGCGGCGAATCGCTGTCCAGCGCCTTGAGCAGCGCCTGCGCGACCCACACGCCACCGGTGCGGATGCCGATATAGCGCGGGGTGTCGATGGCGCGCTGTTGCAGGTGGGCCTTGAGGCGGATGGCCATCTGGTCGATCAGTTCGGCGGGATTGGGCAGGCTCATGGTGGCTCCTTCAAGGGCCCCGCCCGGCAAGCGCGGCGAGGGCTGAAACGGTGGGGCGTGAAACGCCTTCAGGATTCTGGGGGTGCAGGGTTTTCTTCGATCCAGCTTTGCAGCAGCAGCTTGGCGGCGATGGCGTCCACCGGGTTGTCGCGATAGGTGCCTTTCTGTCCGCCCTTGGCCATGCGCTCGCCCTTGGCCTCGAACGTGGTCAGGCGTTCATCCTGGGTGAAGAACGGCACGTTGTAGCGACCGTTGAGCCGGCGGGCGAATTTTTCCGCCCGGGCGCACATTTCGCTGGGGGTGCCGTCCATGTTCAGGGGCAGGCCGACCACCACGGCATCGGGTTTCCACTCCTTGATGAGGGCTTCGACCTGGTTCCAGTCGGGAATGCCGTTCTGCGCTTTGAGCGTACAAAGCTCGCGGGCCTGGCCGGTGATCATCTGGCCGACGGCGACACCGATCTGCCGGGTCCCGTAGTCGAAGCCCAGCAGCAGGCGGATATTGGCCATCAGGCGTGGCCCGCCTGGCTGGTGAGCAGGCTGAGATTGACGCCCAGCCGGGCGGCGGCGGCGGCCAGGCGTGCATCGCTGTCGGTTTCGAAGAGGATGTCCGGGGAAAACGGGCAGGTCAGCCAGGCGTTATCGGCCAGTTCGGCTTCCAGTTGCCCGGCTTCCCAGCCGGCATAGCCGAGGGCGATCAGGCTGCGCTCCGGGCCGATGCCGTCGGCGATGGCGAACAGCACGTCCTGGGACGTCGACAGCGCCAGGCCTTCGAGTTCGACGGTGGCCTGGTAGGTCTTGCCGATCGGATGCAGGACAAAGCCGCGATCGGTCTGCACCGGGCCGCCGGAGTAGATCGGCACATGCTGGCAGAGGACGGGCGGATCGATGTCCGGGCGCAACTGTTCGAGGATATCGGCCAGGTTCAGCGATTGTGGGCGGTTGATAACCAGTCCCATGGCACCGTTCGCGGTGTGCTCGACGATGTAGGTCAAGGTCTGCGCGAAATTCGGGTCGGCCATATGCGGCATGGCGATCAGGAAGTGATGCTTGAGGTAAGTCGGGGTGAGGTTTTTCATGAGCCCTAGTGTGGCGTTGGGCGGGCAAGCTGACAAGCGGCGTACGCGGACTTGTTGTTCAACGGAGGGCCTTGCCGGTGCCAACGGCTTCGGGGGCAAGCCCCCTCCCACAGGTTTTCCTGCAGGTTCTCACGGGTTCTCAGTTGCTGGACAGCTTGTCTCCCCGGGCGAAACGCCAGGTGCGGATGATTTCCAGGCGGTCGATATCCGACAGGTCGCCGGTAAAGGGCGCGAAGGGGGCCGCCAGGCGCACGATGCGCTGGGCCGCCTGGTCCAGCAGGGGCTGGCCGGAGGATTCCAGGACCAGCACTTCATACAGCGAACCGTCGTGGTTGATCGAGACCATCAGCCGCAGGTTGCCGTAGATCTGCTGGCGCCGTGCTTCCTCGGGATAGTTGAGGTTGCCGATCCGCTCGACCTTCTTGCGCCACTCGTCCTTGTACCAGGCGCCTTTGTCGCGCATGGTCGAGGCGGCGCTGAGGCGGTGGATGCGCGGGCGCTTGGCGTACAACTGCTGTTCCTTGGCCAGTTCCGCCTCCAGGCTGGCGATATCGCTGGACAGCTGCGAGCTGTCGAAGGTCGGTGTTTCGGCCTTGGGCGTGACTTCGGTCCGGGTTTCCTCGCGTTTGGTCACGGTTTTCCTGGGTTTTGGCGCCACGGTGGCGACAGCGGCCTTGGGCGCGGCTTCCTTGATTTCCTGCTTGGCCGGTGGCGGCGGGGTCACTTTGTTGACGATGTTGTCCTGGAACGGCGCGACCTCGGTGGTGGTGGGGATCGCCTTCTTGTCCAGGGTGCCGCTGCCCTGCTGGTTTTCCTGGGCGATAAAGTCGGCCTTGGCAGGCTTGGTTTCGCTCTTGAAGGTGGCCAGGGTGATTTCCAGGGTCCTGCTGATCTGCTTGGGCTCGACGAAGCTGAAACCGATGCCGAGGATCAGCGCCAGGTGGATCAGGGCGGCGAGAAACAAGGTAAAGCCGAGCCGATCGGCCGGGCGCACGCCGGTGCGGGAGAGTTCGGAGGGCAGATCGGCGGGGAGTGTCATGACCAGGAAACCAACATCACGCGTATCAGAGGCGATGCATGATAACGCAATGTTGGTTTCATCTCGGCTGTTCTACATCAACGGCTTTTGAGCTTCTGCTCGATGGCATCCATCAGCAGGCCGCCGATATTGGTGCCGAAGGCATTGTCGATTTCGCGGATGCAGGTAGGGCTGGTGACGTTGATTTCCGTCAGGTGCTCGCCGATCACGTCGAGGCCGACGAACAGCAGGCCTTTTTCGCGCAGGGTCGGGCCGACCTGGGCAGCGATCCAGCGGTCGCGGTCGGTCAGCGGACGGGCTTCGCCACGACCGCCGGCCGCCAGGTTGCCGCGGGTTTCGCCGGCAGCCGGGATCCGCGCCAGGCAATACGGCACCGGTTCGCCATCGATCATCAGGATGCGCTTGTCACCGTCCTTGATCCCCGGCAGGTAGGCCTGGGCCATGATCTGCTGGGTGCCGAGGGCGGTCAGGGTCTCGAGGATCACCGACAGGTTCGGGTCGCCGACACGGTGCCGGAAGATCGAGGTGCCGCCCATGCCGTCCAGCGGCTTGAGGATCACGTCACCGTGCCTGGCGGCGAATTCGCGCAGGACATCGGCCCGACGGCTGACCAGGGTCGGCGGCGTGCAGTGCGGGAACTGGGTGGCGAACAGCTTTTCGTTGCAGTCGCGCAGGCTCTGGGGCTTGTTCACCACCAGCACGCCGGCGCGCTCGGCCTGTTCCAGCAGGTAGGTGGAGTAGACGAACTCCATGTCGAACGGCGGGTCCTTGCGCATCAGGATCACGTCCAGATCGCTCAGGGCCGCGTCGGTCTCGGCTTCCAGCTCGAACCAGTGCTCGGGGTTGGCGAACACCTTCAAGGGTTTCATCCGTGCCCGGGCCACGCCAGCATCTTGATAAAGGTCCTGCTGTTCCATGTAGAACAGCGTCCAGCCGCGCTCCTGGGCGGCCAGCAACATGGCCAGCGAGCTGTCCTTCTTATAGGAGATGCTGGCGATGGGGTCCATGACAATCCCGAGACGAACGCTCATGGGCTATATCCTCTGTTGGCCGTGAAGGCCGCGATGGCTTGAAAAAGTGGCGTCAGAGTGGCGCTACACCGATTCCCGGTCAAGGAAAAACCGCCTCTGGCAGCCGCGCCGAGGCCGCTCATGGATTGCGTGGGGAGACTGTGCTAAAAAGGTTCGCATCCTGTACGAAATCCTTCCACATCAAGGGTTTCGCGCCCGGAAACCGGGTATCCGTAGAAAACGAGTCGCTGTGGCGATGGTAGAGCAGATATGGAACAGCATTCCACAGCCTTGAAAGTCATGGTCATCGATGACTCCAAGACGATTCGTCGCACGGCCGAAACGCTGCTCAAGCATGTCGGTTGCGAAGTCATCACGGCCATCGACGGTTTCGATGCGCTGGCCAAGATTGCCGATCATCATCCGGGCATCATCTTCGTCGACATCATGATGCCGCGCCTGGATGGTTATCAGACCTGCGCCCTGATCAAGAACAACAGTGCGTTCAAGTCGACGCCGGTGATCATGCTGTCGTCCAAGGACGGCCTGTTCGACAAGGCCAAGGGGCGCATCGTCGGCTCCGACCGCTTCTTGACCAAGCCCTTCAGCAAGGAAGAGCTGCTGGATGCGATCAAGGCCCATGTGCCGGGATTCGCGGCAGTGGAACAAGCACATTGACGGGTGGCCGGTGGGCCGCCCTCTTTATAAGAAATGGGGAACACCATGGCACGCATCCTGATCGTCGATGATTCGCCGACTGAAATGTACAAACTGACCGGCATGCTGGAAAAGCACGGCCATGAAGTCCTCAAGGCCGAGAACGGCGCCGACGGCGTGGCCCTGGCCCGGCAGGAAAAGCCCGACGCGGTCCTGATGGACATCGTCATGCCCGGCCTCAACGGTTTCCAGGCGACCCGCCAGTTGACCAAGGACCCGGAAACCGCGGCGATCCCGGTGATCATCATCACCACCAAGGATCAGGAAACCGACAAGGTCTGGGGTACGCGCCAGGGCGCCAGGGACTACCTGACCAAGCCGGTCGACGAAGAGACCCTGCTCAAGACCCTGAACAACGTCCTGGCCGGTTGACGGCCGGCGCCCATGGCTGAATCGCAGACCGCCTTCCAGCTGTTGCTGGAAATCGACCAGCGCTGCCGGCTGCTGGCGGCGGACCTGCCGTCCCAGGAAACCCGCCAGGACACCTGGAGCGGCATCGGTTTTCGGCTCGGCGAGCAGTGGTACGTGGCGCCGATGGGCGAAGTGGCCGAGGTTCTCCATGAGCCGCGCTACACCCTGCTGCCGGGGGTGAAGCCCTGGGTCAGGGGCGTCGCCAACCTGCGCGGGCGGTTGTTGCCGATCATGGACCTGTGCGGCTTCTTCGGGCATGAGTTGTCGCCGTTGCGCAAGCAGCGGCGGGTACTGGTGCTGGAGTACAAGGAGGTGTTCGCCGGCCTGCTGGTGGATGAGGTGGCGGGCATGCAGCACTTTCCCCAGGGCAGCCGGCAGATGCATTCGGTCGAGCGCCCGGAACTGGTGGTGGCGCCCTTTGTGCAGGGCTGTTTCGAACGTGGGCGCAACTGGTGGGTGTTCAGCCCGTTTGTCCTGGCACAGGCGCCGGGTTTTCTCGAAGTGGCGGTCTGATCGATGATTAAAGCCAAAACCAGCAAGCCGGAAGAGGCTTCGCGTAGTCGTTCGCAGATCATCGTGCTGTTTATCGCGCTGATCGTGTTCATCATGCTGTTGTTCGCCAACTTCGCGTACCTGAACACCCAGTCCAACTACGACAAGCAGTACATCAGCCACGCCGGCGAACTGCGGGTGCTGTCCCAGCGTATCGCCAAGAACGCCACCGAGGCCGCTTCCGGCAAGGCCGCGGCGTTCAAGCTGCTCAGCGATGCGCGCAACGACTTCGCCCAGCGCTGGGGCTACCTGAAGAAAGGCGACCCGGCCACCGGCCTGCCCGCCGCGCCACCGGTGGTGCGCAGCGAAATGCACGCGGTGCAGCAGGACTGGGAAAGCCTGCTGAAGAACACCGATGCGATCCTTGCCAGCGAACAGACCGTGTTGTCCCTGCACCAGGTGGCCGCGACCCTGGCCGAAACGGTGCCGCAGCTGCAGGTCGAGTACGAAAAGGTCGTGGAAATCCTCCTGCAACGCGGTGCGCCGGCGGCCCAGGTGGCCATGGCCCAGCGCCAGTCGTTGCTCGCCGAGCGCATTCTCGGCGCGGTGAATACCGTGCTGGCCGGGGATGAAACCGCGTCCCAGGCCGCCGATGCCTTCGGGCGTGACGCGGCGCGCTTCGGCCAGGTGCTCAATGGCATGCTGCAGGGCAATGCGGCGCTGAAGATTTCCCAGGTCGAAGACAAGGACGCCCGCGCCCGTCTCGGCGATATTGCCGAACTCTTCCAGTTCGTCTCCGGTTCCGTCGACGAAATTCTCGAGACGTCGCCGGAACTGTTCCAGGTCCGCGAGTCCGCCAGCAATATCTTCAGCCTTTCGCAAACCCTGCTGGACGAGGCCTCGCACCTGGCCAACGGTTTTGAAAACCTGGCGGGCGGGCGTTCCCTCGACACCATCGGCGGTTATGTCCTCGGCCTGCTGGCGCTGGCCTCAATCATCCTGATCGGCCTGGTGATGGTGCGCGAGACCAACCGGCAACTGCATGAGACCGCGGAAAAGAACGAGCGCAACCAGCACGCGATCATGCGCCTGCTGGATGAAATAGAAGACCTGGCCGACGGTGACCTGACCGTGACCGCCTCGGTGACCGAAGACTTCACCGGGACCATCGCCGACTCGATCAACTATTCGGTGGACCAGTTGCGCGACCTGGTCGCGACTATCAACCTCACCGCCGGCCAGGTGGCCGCCGCCGTGCAGGAAACCCAGGCCACCGCGATGCAACTGGCCGAAGCCTCCGAGCACCAGGCCCAGCAGATCAGCGAGGCGTCTGCCGCCATCAGCGACATGGCCGAGTCCATCGACCAGGTATCGGCCAACGCCGCCGAATCCTCGGCGGTGGCCGAGCGCTCGGTGGAAATCGCCAACAAGGGCAACGAGGTGGTGCACAACACCATTCACGGCATGGACAATATCCGTGAGCAGATCCAGGACACCGCCAAGCGCATCAAGCGGCTCGGCGAGTCTTCCCAGGAGATCGGCGATATCGTCAACCTGATCGACGACATTGCCGACCAGACCAATATCCTCGCCCTCAACGCGGCGATCCAGGCGTCCATGGCCGGCGATGCCGGGCGTGGCTTCGCGGTGGTCGCCGACGAAGTCCAGCGCCTGGCCGAACGCTCTTCCGCCGCCACCCGGCAGATCGAGACCCTGGTGCGGGCGATCCAGGCCGATACCAACGAAGCGGTGATTTCCATGGAGCAGACCACCACCGAAGTGGTGCGTGGCGCCCGCCTGGCGCAGGACGCCGGTGTGGCCCTGGAGGAAATCGAAGGCGTCTCGAAGACCCTGGCGGCGCTGATCCAGAGCATTTCCAACGCGGCCCAGCAACAGACCTCGTCGGCGGGGCAGATCTCGTTGACCATGAACGTGATCCAGCAGATCACCACCCAGACCTCATCCGGCTCGACCGCCACCGCCGACAGCATTGGCAACCTGGCGAAAATGGCCAGCCAGCTGCGACGCTCGGTCTCCGGCTTCACCTTGCCCCAGGCGCAAGATGCGCGTGAAACCCGGTAGTGCAAGCATGAGCGACCACCACGACTATGTGGCCCTCGAATGGGTCAAGGGCGAAATCGCCGACACCCTGAAGCAGGCCCGCCAGGCCCTGGATGCCTTCGACGAACCGGGGCATTCGAGCCAGGACATCACCGAGTGCCTGGCCTGCATCCACCAGGTGCATGGCAGCTTGCAGATGGTCGAGTTCTACGGCGCGGCCCTGCTGGCCGAAGAGATGGAACAACTGGTGCTGGCCATGCAGCAGGGCCGGGTCGGCGAGCAGGAAGAGGCCATCAGCCTGTTGCACCAGGCTTTCGGTCAACTGCCGCTGTACCTGGACCGTGTGCACAGCGCCCGGCGCGACCTGCCGCTGGTGGTGCTGCCGTTGCTCAACGACCTGCGCAGTGCCCGCGGCGAAAGCCTGCTCTCGGAAACCAGCCTGTTCAGTCCGACCCTGCTCGAACTGCCCGCCCTCGACGACGCGGCCCTGGCCCGCCAGGCCCCGGCGGAACTGCCCAACCTGCTGCGCAAACTGCGACAGATGCTGCAGACCGCGCTGGTCGGCTTGCTGCGCGAACAGGACGATCAGACCAACCTCGGCTACATGGCCAAGGTCTTCGCCCGTCTCGAAAGCCTGTGCCAGAACGCTCCGCTGGGCCAGCTCTGGCAGGTCGGCTCGGCGCTGGTCGAAGGCATGCTCAGCGGGGCCATCGGCAACAGCCCGGCCCTGCGCAGCCTGCTCAAGGATTCCGACAAGGAACTCAAGCGCCTGCTGGAACAGGGCATGGCCGGCATCAACCAGGCCGCGCCGGACGAATTGCTCAAGAGCCTGCTGTTCTATATCGCCAAGGCCGAGCGGCCCACCGCGCAGATGCTCGCCCTGAAGGCGCGCTACGGTCTCGACGAGGCCTTGCCCGCGACTTCCGTGGTCGACGAAGAGCGCGCGCGCCTGGCCGGCCCCGACCGGGACGCCATGCGCTCGGTGGTCTCGGCGCTCTGTGAAGAGCTGGTACGGGTCAAGGAGCGGCTCGACCTGTTCGTGCGCAGCGACCGCCAGCACACCGACGACCTGGCCAGCCTGCTGGCGCCGTTGCGGCAGATCGCCGATACCCTGGCGGTGCTCGGTTTCGGCCAGCCGCGCAAGGTCATCATCGATCAACTGGCGGTGGTCCAGGGCCTGGCCCAGGGGCAGCGCGAACCCAATGACGCGGTGCTGATGGATGTCGCCGGGGCCTTGCTCTATGTCGAGGCGACACTGGCCGGGATGATCGGCACGGTGGAGCCGGAAAGCCGCGAAGAAAGCCGCCTGCCGACCACCGACCTGACCCAGATTCACCAGATCGTGATCAAGGAAGCGCGGATCTGCCTGCAGCAGGCCAAGGACCTGATCGTCGACTACATCGATGCCGACTGGGACCGCGAGCGCCTGATGCCGCTGCCCGAGCTGCTGACCCAGGTCCGTGGCGCCCTGGCGATGATTCCCCTGGGCCGCGCCGCGAGCCTGCTGGAAACCTGCAACCGCTATGTCCGCGAACACCTGCTGGTAGACCCGGCACCACCGTCCTGGCAACAACTCGATCGGCTTGCCGACGCGCTGACCAGCATCGAGTACTACCTCGAGCGCCTGGCCGAAGACCATGAGGCGCCTGGCGAGCGGGTGCTGGACAAGGCCGAGGAAAGCCTCGATGCGCTGGGCTATGCGCCGGTCGAACTGGACGTGCCGTTGCTCGAAGAAATCCTGAGCCCCAGTGAGGCCCAGGTCATGCACGATTTGCAGGCGCTGGACGACCCCCAGGTGGTGCAGTCCCTGGCCGATGTCCTGGCCAGCCCGGTCTCGGCGCTCAACCCGCCGGCCCGGCAGATGCCGGGGAGCCTGCTGCCGCCGCCGTCCGATGAAGCGCCGGTCGATGACGAATTGCGCGAAGTCTTCCTCGAGGAAACCGAGGAAGTCCTCGATGCCTTGCGCGACTACCTGCCACGCTGGCTCGCCGATCTCGAGAGCAAATCGGCCCTGGCCGAGTTGCGCCGGGCCTTTCATACCCTGAAGGGCAGCGGTCGGATGGTGCGTGCGCTGGTGCTGGCCGAACTGGCCTGGGCCGTGGAGAACCTGCTCAACCGGGTGCTGGAGCGCAGCGTCGAACCGGAGCCGGCGGTGCAGCAACTGATCGCCGATGTGGTGGCCTTGCTGCCGGAGCTGATCGGCGAGTTCGCCGCCAATGCCCAGCGCCAGCGTGACGATGTCGACTGGATAGCCGCCCGGGCCCATGAGCTGGCCAGTTCGGATGACGACGAGGCTGACGTCGCTGGCGAGGCCGAGGGCCTCGACCCGCAGTTGCTGGAAATCTTCCGCAACGAGGCCGAAACCCATCTCGACAGCCTCAACCGTTTTCTCGAGCAGGCCGCCGAACACCTGCCGCTGCAGGCCAGCGACGAACTGCAACGGGCCCTGCACACCCTCAAGGGCAGTGCCTATATGGCCGGAGTCCTGCCGATGGCCGAACTGGCCGCGCCGCTTGACCACCTGGCCCGGGAATTCAAGGCCCACCTGCTGGCGCTGGACCTGGACGAGATCGAACTGCTGTTCGAGGCCGAAGGGTTGTTTCGCCGTGGCCTGAAGCAGTTGGGCAACGATCCGCTGGCCGCCATCAGCGGCGCGCCGGAGCTGATCCAGCGCACCGAGGCCCTGCTGGCGAGCCGTCTCGACGCGTTGCTGAGCGAGCCCAGCAGTGCCCAGCGGCCCCGGCGTGACCCGCAACTGATCAACAACTTCCTGGCCCAGGGCATGGATATCCTGCTGGACGCCGAGAACCTGTTGCTGCGTTGGCAGCAGCATCCCGGCGAGCGTCAGGAGCTCAACGACCTGCTGGACGAACTGACCACCCTCGGCCAGGGCGCGCATATCGCCGACCTGGAGCCGGTGGACGAGTTGTGCGAAGCCTTGCTGGATCTCTACGGCGCCGTCGAAGAGAGCAGCCTGGCGGTCAGCGAACGGTTTTTCCATGAGGCCCAGCAGGCCCATGAAGCGCTGATCAACATGCTCGACGAACTGGCCGCCGGCCAGGCAATCAACCCGCAGCCGGCCCGCGTCCAGGCACTGCGCGAGTTGCTCGACGAAGCCCTCGACCCGTCCGCCACCGGGCTGATCAAGACCGACGGCAGCCGCACCCTGAGCATCACCGAGCTGACCACGGCCACCGCCGAGGCGGCCCGGGTTGACGCGGCCGGGGTGGCCGGCGGCGTCGATCTGGATGACGAGATCGTGACGATCTTTCTCGAAGAGGCGGCGGATATTCTCGACAGCGCCGGGCTGGCCCTGCAGCGCTGGCTCGACGAGCCGGACAACGCCGCGCCGCTGCTGTCCCTGCAACGCGACCTGCATACCCTCAAGGGCGGCGCGCGGATGGCCGAGATCGGTCCGGTCGGCGATCTGGCCCACGAACTGGAAAATCTTTACGAAGGCCTGGTGGACCGGCGTTTCAGCCACTCTCCGGCCCTGGCGCTGCTGCTGCAAAAGAGCCATGACCACCTCGCCGTGCTGCTGGAGCAACTGCAAGGCCAGCAACCCCTGAGCGATCCGGCGGCGCTGATCGACGGCATTCGCGCGTTTCGCCAACAGGCGGCGGAACCGCTCGAACCGGACGAGCCGGCCGAGTTGCCGACAGCGGTCAGCGATCCGGAATTGCTGGAGGTCTTTCTCGAGGAAGGCTTCGACATCATCGAAAGCTCCGGCGCCGCGCTGCAGCGCTGGCAGGCCGAGCCGTCGAGCCGCCAGGAAGTGGAAACCCTGCTGCGCGACCTGCACACCCTCAAGGGCGGTGCGCGAATGGTCGAGATTGCGCCCATCGGCGACCTGGCCCATGAACTGGAGTTTCTCTACGAAGGCGTGTCGACCCTGCTGCTGCAGCCTGGCGAGGCGCTGTTCGAGTTGTTGCAGAGCGGCCATGACCGTCTGGCGCAGATGCTCGATGCGGTGCGCGACGAACAGCCGGTGGTCCCGGCCGATGCCCTGATTGCCGAGATCCAGGCCTTTGGTCGCCAGCCCGTGGTCGAGCTGCCGGTGACGCCGGAGCCTGCGCCTTCGCTGCCGTCCAAGAGCGAGGCGGTGCTGCCCGAAGCCGAGCGTCCGCCCCAGGACATGGTCAAGGTCTCCGCGGATCTGCTGGAGGACCTGGTCAACCTGGCGGGGGAAACCTCGATCTTCCGTGGGCGCATCGAGCAGCAGGTGAATGACGCCAAGGTCGCGCTCAACGAAATGGAAACCACCCTCTCGCGGATGCGCGACCAACTGCGGCGGATGGATATCGAAACCCAGGGGCGGATCCTCAGCCGTCAGCAGGTGGAAGCCGAGCGCCTGGGCTACGAAGAATTCGACCCGCTGGAAATGGATCGCCACTCGCAGTTGCAGCAACTGTCGCGGGCCTTGTTCGAGTCGGCCTCCGACCTGCTCGACCTCAAGGAAACCCTGGCCGGCCGTAACCAGGACGCGGAGAACCTGTTGCTGCAACAGGCGCGGGTCAATACCGAGTTGCAGGAAGGCCTGATGCGCACGCGCATGGTGCCGTTCGAACGCCTGGTGCCACGCCTGAAGCGCATCGTCCGGCAGGTGGCCGGAGAGTTGGGCAAGGACGTCGATTTCATTGTCGGCAATGCCGAAGGCGAGATGGACCGCAATGTCCTCGAACGCATGATCGCGCCCCTGGAACACATGCTGCGCAACGCCGTTGACCACGGCCTGGAAAGTGCCCAGGTGCGGCTGGCGGCCGGCAAGCCGGAACAGGGACGGATCACCCTGGACCTGTCCCATGAAGGCGGCGACATCGTCTTCGATATCCGCGACGACGGCGCCGGTGTTCCCCTCGATGCCGTGCGGCGCAAGGCGATCAAGCGCGGGATGATCGAGGAAGACACGCTGATCAGCGACCGCGACGTGTTGCAGTTCATCCTCCAGCCGGGCTTCTCCACCGCCGAGCGCATCACCCAGATTTCCGGGCGCGGCGTCGGCATGGACGTGGTCCACGAGGAAGTGCGGCAACTGGGCGGGACCATGACCATCGACTCGATCAAGGGACAGGGCGTGCACTTCCAGATCCGCCTGCCATTCAGCGTCTCGGTGAACCGCGCGCTGATGGTGCAGTGTGGCGAGGAGCAATATGCGATCCCGTTGAATACCGTCGAAGGCATCGTGCGGGTCCTGCCCGGCGAGCTGGAAGGTTATTACCAGATGAACCCGCCGCGTTACGAATACGCCGGGCAGACCTACGAATTGCGCTACCTGGGCGAACTGCTGCAAACCGTCAGCAAGCCCAAGCTGCTCGGGCTGAGCCAGGCGCTGCCGGTGCTGCTGGTGCATTGCAACGAGCAGCGGGTGGCGTTGCAGGTGGACACCCTGGCCGGCACCCGGGAAATCGTGGTCAAGAGCCTGGGGCCGCAGTTTGCCGCCGTGTCGGGCTTGTCCGGCGCGACGATTCTCGGCGATGGCCGGGTGGTGTTGATTCTCGACCTGCTGGCCCATGTGCGCACTTCCCAGGCCTGGGTGCCGGTGCCGCGGGCGCTGAGCGACCTGGCGGTGGACTTCACGCCGATGCGACCGACGCTGGTCATGGTGGTGGACGACTCGGTCACGGTGCGCAAGGTCACCAGCCGGCTGCTGGAGCGCAACGGCATGAACGTGATCACCGCGAAGGACGGCGTGGACGCGATGACCCTGCTGCAGGAACACACCCCGGACCTGATGCTGCTGGATATCGAAATGCCGCGCATGGACGGCTTCGAAGTGGCGACCCAGGTCCGCAACGATCCGCGCCTCAAGGACTTGCCGATCATCATGATCACTTCCCGTACCGGCCAGAAGCACCGCGACCGGGCCATGGCCATCGGCGTCAACGACTACCTGGGCAAGCCGTACCAGGAATCGGTGCTGCTGGAGAGCATCGCCCACTGGAGCCATGTGCATGCATGAACATCGTGCGAGCAGCCTGACCGGGCTGATGCTGCCGCTGGCCGACCGCTACCTGCTGCTACCGAACGTGGCGGTGGCCGAACTGATCGACTACCAGCGCGGCGAACCGGCCAGCGATGCGCCGCCGTGGTACCTGCGGCAAGTCACCTGGCGTGACCGGCAGTTGCCGCTGATCAGCTTCGAGGCCGCGTGTGGCGGGGCCATTGCGGTCGGCGACCGGTCGCGGATCGTCGTTCTCAATGCCCTGGGCGGGCGGCCGGAACTGAAGTTCATCGCCCTGGTGATCCAGGGCATTCCTCGCTCGTACAAGCTCGACAGCCAGCTGAGCTTTGTCGACGTGCCGCTGTGCCACCTGGAAAAGGCCGCGGTCCAGGTCGCCGACCTGGTGGCAAAAGTGCCGGATCTGCTGGGGCTGGAGCGCCTGGTGCTGGAGTCGGGGCTGGCCTGACACCCGGACTCTGGCGTGACGACTGCCGACCGCGCTCTACACGGTAATCTTTTAACCCTCCATATCGCTGCCGGCATGGGCTTGATCCTTGGCGATGGGACCTGAGATAAACGCTTGATCCGCAAACGGACCGAACGCCACGCGCTGATGTGCGGCGATACCAAAGGTTTCCGAAACCCGCCTGTCAGCAAAGTTGAAGCCAATAGCTGAATAGTCATTTTCAATCAGCCGTGGCGGTGAGCGAACATATCGCCTTTAGTGCTAAACAGAAGAGCGAATGGAAGTTTTTGGATGCAGAAGAGGTTTCTGCTCGGTATCTAACAGCCACACTCGCACCCTTGCGATTTTCGTCAAGCAGGCTATATTTAATGCTTGGGTATTATGTGTCAGCCGGCTGTTGGCAAGCGCTCTCAACTCTTTGCCATTGCTGCCTTCATTGCTGTTACCTCTATCAGCAAGAATCAGCAAGCCAAGGAGAGCTGTCATGACAAAAAGTACCGATACCTCTGAACATGCAACTACAAATCAGATACTTGAGAGCGAATCAAGTCAGCCAGGAATACAAGAATATATAATAGTAAACATATTAACCATGGTCAATCGTCAGTTTTATCTATACTCCACCCCATTACCCAGGGGCCAAATTTCGATTACTAACGCAAGTAGCCATCCTCCTTTATCACAGTGGACGTTTTATCGCCTGGAGGGAGAGCAGGACACCTTTCATATTCGATCATACCCTGATAACCACCTATATTTGACTTATGATGCTGGCGTCCAAACAGTGCGCCTCAGAGATCGCAGTGGAAACGATGATCAAAAGTGGCTTGTTTTGCAGGTAGATCCCGGACCAGATAGAGGGGTTTATTATATATGCAATATAGTTAGACTAAGTAGTTACATGCGTGTCAACACTCCTCTGTATAACAATGCGCCCGTTGTTACCGAGTTTAATCTTCATAATATTGCTGAAAGATTTACTCTGGAGCCCATTGGGATAACCCCTTAACACGCAGGCTATACCGAGCACTTGGCTGGTATGTGTCAGTGGCTCTTGGTAGCCGATCACCTCGCCATTGCCGTTACCTCAATCAACAGTCAAAGGATACCTCTGCTTATATTCAGTATTGCCAGGAAGAGGATTATCAAGCATTCAAGCCGAAAACGACTTGGGGAGGCTTGTACAAGACCCCGCTCGTACAAGCTCGACAGCCAGCTGAGCTTTGTTGAAGTGCCACTGTGCCATCTGGAAAAAGCCGCGGTCCAGGTCGCCGACCTGGTGGCAAAAGTGCCGGATCTGCTGGGGCTGGAGCGCCTGGTGCTGGAGTCGGGGCTGGCCTGAGCGATTGCGTGGCGGCGGCCGGCCTCTTCGCTGGCAAGCCAGCTCCTACAGGTTCAGGGGCGCTTGATGTGGAGGGCGACACAGAGCACTGTGGGAGTGGGCTTGCCCACGAAGAGGCCCTTGAGACTTGCAGCGCCACTGATGGCCTCTTCGCCGGCAAGCCAGCTCCTACAGAGTGGGCTCGCCCATTCTGGCGTTCCAGTGTCTTGCTCATACCGCCGGAGTCAAAGTTGCGGGTTCTAGAACCATTAACCTGAGCGTAACAATCCAGCGCCGGGCTTGATTGATGCCCCGGCGATTCGCTCCTACTGTCTACTCCACGAAAGCGAACCCGTGGAGTGAGCATGACAACCCCCAATTCCCCCGACTCGCGCTGGACCCGGCGGCGTGCCGAGAAGCAGCGCCGTCTCGAGCAGGTGCGGGCCCTCGCCGATGGCGTGGTGTTGCCCACCGACAAGATCGTCGCCGCCCTGGAAGCCCTGATCATGCCCGGCGACCGGGTGGTGCTGGAAGGCAACAACCAGAAACAGGCGGATTTCCTCTCGCGCTCGCTGGTGAAAGCCGACCCGGCCAAACTCCACGATTTGCACATGATCATGCCCAGCGTCGGCCGCGCCGAGCACCTGGACCTGTTCGAGCGCGGCATCGCCCGCAAGCTGGACTTCTCCTTCGCCGGCACCCAGAGCCTGCGCATCAGCCAGTTGCTGGAAGACGGCCTGCTGGAAATCGGCGCGATTCACACCTACATCGAACTCTATGCCCGGTTGGTGGTGGACCTGATCCCCAACGTGGTACTCAGCGCCGGCTTCATGGCCGACCGTGCCGGCAATATCTACACCGGCGCCAGCACCGAGGACACCCCGGCCCTGATCGAGCCGGCGGCGTTCAGCGACGGCATCGTCATCGTCCAGGTCAATCAGTTGGTCGATGACGTCAGCGAACTGCCCCGGGTGGATATTCCGGCGTCCTGGGTCGACTTCGTGGTGGTGGCCGACAAGCCGTTCTATATCGAGCCGCTGTTCACCCGCGACCCGCGCCATATCAAGCCGGTGCATGTGCTGATGGCGATGATGGCGATCCGCGGGATCTACGAGAAACACAATGTGCAGTCCCTCAACCACGGGATCGGTTTCAACACCGCCGCCATCGAGCTGATCCTGCCGACCTACGGCGAATCCCTCGGTCTCAAGGGCAAGATCTGCCGCAACTGGACTCTCAACCCGCACCCGACCCTGATTCCCGCCATCGAGAGTGGCTGGGTCGAGAGCGTGCATTGTTTCGGCACTGAACTGGGCATGGAAAACTACATCGCCGCCCGGCCGGATGTGTTCTTCACCGGGCGCGACGGTTCGTTGCGTTCGAACCGGATGTTCTGCCAGTTGGCCGGGCAATACGCGGTGGACCTGTTTATCGGCGCAACCCTGCAGGTCGACGGCGACGGTCATTCTTCCACGGTGACCCGCGGTCGCCTGGCCGGTTTCGGCGGGGCGCCGAACATGGGGCATGATCCACGCGGCCGTCGCCATGGCACCCCGGCCTGGCTCGATATGCGCCTCGATGGCGGCGATGCGCCCGAAGCGTTGCTCGAACGCGGCAAGAAGCTGGTGGTGCAGATGGTCGAGACCTTCCAGGAGGGCGGCAAACCGACCTTCGTCGAGACCCTCGATGCCGTGGATGTGGCGAGGAAAAGCGGGATGCCGCTGGCGCCGATCATGATCTATGGCGATGACGTCACCCACCTGCTGACCGAAGAGGGTATCGCCTACCTGTACAAGGCCCGTTCCCTGGCGGAGCGCCAGGCGATGATCGCCGCCGTGGCCGGTGTCACGGCCATCGGCTTGCGGCATAACCCCAAGGACACCGCGCGGATGCGTCGCGAAGGCCTGATCGCCTTGCCCGAAGACCTCGGTATCCGTCGCACCGATGCCAGCCGCGAACTGCTGGCGGCCAAGAGTGTGGCCGACCTGGTGGAGTGGTCGGGTGGCCTCTACAACCCGCCCGCCAAGTTCAGGAGCTGGTAAATGCACGCCTTCAATCTGCCAGCCCAACCCCTGTCCCTGGCCGAGCGCCTGGCGGACTTCGCGGTGGAAGCGCTGATCGACGAAGCCGACCTGTCGCCCAAGCCGGCCCTGGTGGATCGCCGCGGCAACGGTGCCCACAGCGATCTGCACCTGGGGCTGATGCATGCCTCGGCCTTGTCGCTGTGGCCGATGTTCAGGGAAATGGCGGATGCCGCGGCCGCCAGCGGCACCGTCGACCTGCCGCTGCGTGAAGCCCTCGGCCGTATCGGCCGTGAAGGCGAGCAGGCCATGCTGCAGACCACCGGCGGGGTGAATACCCATCGCGGCGCGATCTGGGCCCTGGGCTTGCTGGTGGCGGCGGCGGCGCTCGAGCCGCGCGTGGTGACGGCCAATGCCCTGACCCTGCGCGCCGCGCGCCTGGCCTTGCTGGAAGACCGTCATGCGCCCAACGGCAGCAGCCACGGCAGCCAGGTCGCCCAGCGCTACGGCGCGCGTGGGGCCCGGGAAGAAGCGCAACTGGGCTTTCCGGCGGTGACCCGTCTCGGCCTGCCACAACTCAAGCGCAGCCGGCTGGCCGGCCACGGCGAACAGAACGCCCGGCTGGATGCCCTGCTCGCGATCATGACCAGCCTGGCCGACACCTGCGTGCTCTACCGCGCCGGCGTGCCGGGTCTGCAGGCCATGCAACAGGGCGCCCGCGCCGTGCTGGAGGCGGGCGGCAGCGCCAGCCTGGCCGGACGGCGCAGCCTGCATGAATTGGATCAACAGCTGTTGGCGATGAACGCTTCACCGGGTGGCGCGGCGGATCTGCTCGCCGCCTGCCTGCTGATCGACCGCCTCGAACAGGAAGCCTTGTGATGGAAAAATTGTCCTTTGAATTCCCCGCCGGGCAACCGCCCAAAGGCCGTGCGCTGGTGGGTTGCGTCGGCTCGGGCGATCTGGAAGTGCTACTGGAACCCGGCCATCCGGGCCGCCTGTCGATCGAGGTGACGACTTCGGTGAACGGCAGTTCGGCGCGCTGGCAGCATCTGTTCGAGCGACTGTTCGATGGCCAGCTGCCGCCCGCGCTGAGCATCGATATCCACGATTTCGGGGCGACTCCCGGTGTGGTCCGCCTGCGCCTGGAACAAGGCTTCGAGGAGATCGGCCATGACTGACAGCGAGCAATTGTTGCACAAGCACAGCTTCGTCGAACTCGGCGCCCGCCAGCGTGCGCGGGCGTTGCTCGACAGTGGCAGTTTTCGCGAACTGCTCGACCCCTTTGCGCGGGTCATGTCGCCCTGGCTCGAACGCCAGGGCGTGGTGCCCCAGGCCGATGACGGGGTGGTGATCGCCAAGGGCAGCATCGATGGCCTGCCGGTGGTGGTGGCTGCCATCGAAGGCGCCTTCCAGGGCGGCAGCCTCGGTGAAGTGGGCGGGGCGAAAATCGCCGGTGCCCTGGAACTGGCCGCCGAAGACAACCGCAAGGGCATCCCGACCCGCGCCGTGCTGCTGCTGGAAACCGGCGGCGTGCGGTTGCAGGAGGCCAACCTGGGGTTGGCGGCCATTGCCGATATCCATGCGGCGATTGTCGACCTGCGGCGTTATCAGCCAGTGATCGGCGTGGTGGCCGGGAGCGTCGGTTGCTTTGGCGGCATGTCCATCGCGGCGGCGTTGTGCAGTTATCTGCTGGTGACCCAGGAGGCGCGGCTTGGCCTCAACGGCCCGCAGGTGATCGAACAGGAAGCCGGCCTGGAGGAATACGACTCCCGCGACCGTCCGTTCATCTGGAGCCTGACCGGCGGCGAACAGCGTTTCGCCAGCGGCCTGGTGGATCGTTACGTGGCCGATGATGTGGCACAGGTCCGGGAGCAGGTCGCGGCCTTGCTCGAGGCCGGTGTGCCCGAGGCGCAACGCAGCCGGCAGGCGCACTGGTACCTGCAGCGGCTGGCCGAACTGGATGCCGGGCCGCAGATCGATCCCGCCACGGTTCGTCGTCTTTTCCAAGGAGATCGCCCATGAGCGCTTATTCCCTGCGCGGTTTGCACTGGTTCCAGGCCCTGACCGCCGGTGTCGGCGAAGTGTCCGGCCTGCCGCCTTCACTGAAGGTCGCGGATGCCGAGCTCGGCGGCCACCCGGTGCGCTTCCTGGCAGTGGTGGCGGACCCGGCCAATCGCTTTGTCCGCGCCCGCAATGGCGAGGTCGGCCTGCTGGAGGGCTGGGGCCTGGCCAAGGCCGTGGATGAAGTGATCGAGGCTGACAGCGGACGCACGGACAAACGGGCCCTGATCGCCATTGTCGATGTACCGAGCCAGGCCTACGGGCGTCGTGAGGAAGCCCTGGGCATCCACCAGGCCCTGGCCGGAGCGGCGGACAGTTATGCCCGCGCCCGCCTCGCGGGGCACGCGGTGATTGCCCTGCTGGTGGGCAAGGCAATGTCCGGGGCCTTTCTCGCCCACGGTTACCAGGCCAACCGGCTGATCGCCCTGCGCGATCCGGGGGTGATGGTCCACGCCATGGGCAAGGCCTCGGCGGCACGGGTGACCTTGCGCAGCGTCGAAGAGCTGGAAGCCCTGGCCGCCAGTGTGCCGCCGATGGCCTATGACATCGACAGCTACGCCAGTCTTGGCCTGCTGTGGAAAACCCTGGGCGTGGAACAGATCGAACAGCCGACGGCCGGCGACATGGCACAGGTGCAGGACTGTCTGGTCGAAGCCATCCACGATGTGGCGCACAAGGGTACGGACCTGAGCGGACGCCTGGGCGCGAGCAATCGGGCGGCGTCGAGCCGGGTTCGGCAACTGTTGCGCGAGCAGTGGTGAATGGCGATGCAGGCTGACGACGAACTCCTTCCTCATGACTTGCTCTGGGGACTGACCCCGGCGCAGTTACCGGAGGACGCACCGGGCTGGGTCGCCGAGGCGCTGAGCCACGGCCAGCCGGTGGTGGTGCGGCGTGCGCTGGCGTCTGCCGGCCAGGTGCCGGTGGGGGTGCGCGGGGTTCTGCGTGAACAGCGTTTTGCCACGCTGATGCCCCGGCGGCTGGTCGAGCGTCGGGTACGCCCCGAAGCCCTGATCGCGAGTATCGGTTGGGGACGCGACTGGCCAGCCTTGCAGGCGCTGCATTATCTGCGGCCCTTCCTGAACGCTTCGGGCTTGGCCTGGGGCGTCGGCGGCAGTGCCGGTTTCGAGTTGGCCACCGGCTTGCCGACCCTGCATCAGCAGAGCGACCTGGACCTGATCCTGCGGGCGCCACAAGCCTTGTCGCGTCGTCAGGCCGCCGGCCTGTTGCAGCAATTGGACAATCCGTTCTGCCGCGTCGACCTGCAGGTGCAGACGCCACAAGGCGCGGTGGCGCTGGCCGAGTGGGCGGGCCCGGCACGCCGGGTCCTGCTCAAGCGGGCCGAGGGCGCGCTGTTGGTGCTCGATCCCTGGGCCGACCAGGAGCAGGCGGCATGAGCAGCCTGCTGGTGTTTCCCGGCCAGGGTGCACAACAGCCCGGCATGTTGCAGCGGCTGCCCGATGCCGCCGTGGTCCGCGATTGCCTGCGCGAAGCGAGCGAAGTCCTGGGCGAGGAGGTCGCGACCCTGGATACGCCACAGGCCCTGGCCTCGACCCGTGCGGTCCAGCTCTGCCTGCTGCTCGCCGGGGTGGCCGCTGCCCGCTTGTTGCTGGAGAACACGGAGGCGCCGAGCCATGTCGCCGGCCTGTCCATCGGCGCCTATCCGGCGGCGGTGGTGGCCGGGGCGCTGGACTTCGACGATGCCGTACGGCTGGTGAGCCTGCGTGGCGAACTGATGCAACGGGCTTATCCACAGGGCTATGGCATGACCGCCCTGATCGGGCTGGAACTGGCGGTTGTGGATAAGTTGTTGGCCCAGGTGCACAGCGAGCGCACCCCGGTCTACCTGGCGAACATCAACGCCGACAACCAGTGTGTGATCGCCGGGAGCGAGGCGGGTATGAATGCGCTGGTTGCCCTGATGAGAAAGGACGGCACCGCCCGGCGCCTGGCGGTCAGCGTGCCTTCTCATTGTCCGCTGCTGGACGAACCGGCCCGGGCATTGGCCGCCGCGTTCGCCACGGTGGCGCTGCGCGCGCCGCGGCTGGGCTACCTCAGCGGCAGCAGCGCGCGGCTGCTGCGCACCGCCGAACAGATCCGCGATGACCTGGCGTTCAACATGTGCCGGGTCGTCGACTGGCGCGGCACCGTGCAAAGCGCCTATGAGCGCGGCAGCCGCCTGCAGATCGAACTGCCACCAGGTTCGGTATTGACCGGCCTGGCGCGTCGGGTGTTCGAGCAAGGCACCGTCATTGCCTTCGACGGTGCCCGGCTGGACAGCCTCAAGGCGCTGATGGATGAGGAGGGACGCCGTCACCGATAAACACCGGCTGCTGCTTCGAAGGACAAAAACAACAACTTCGACAATGCGATGCGAGGACAACAAGAATGATTATTTACGGTGTGGCACTGTTGGCGATCTGTACGCTGGCAGGGGTGATCCTGGGTGACATGCTGGGCGTGTTGCTGGGGGTGAAGTCCAATGTCGGCGGGGTCGGAATCGCGATGATCCTGCTGATCTGCGCGCGTTTGTGGATGCACAGGCGCGGCGGCATGACCAGGGACTGCGAGATGGGTGTCGGTTTCTGGGGCGCCATGTACATTCCGGTGGTGGTCGCCATGGCCGCCAACCAGAACGTGGTCACAGCGCTGCACGGCGGTCCGGTGGCGGTATTGGCGGCGATCGGTTCAGTGGTGGTCTGCGGCTGCACCATTGCCCTGATCAGCCGGACCCACAAGGGCGAGCCATTGCCGGACGAGCCGGCGGATATCGTGCCGGCCACTCCTGTCGCGGGAGGTCGCTGATATGTGGGATCTCATCGAGAAAGGCCTGGAACACAATGGCCTGATCACCGCGTTCGCCTTTGTCGGCGTGGTGATGTGGGTGTCGGTGGTGCTGTCCAGGCGCCTGACCTTTGGCCGGATCCACGGCTCGGCGATTGCCATCGTGATCGGCCTGGTGCTGGCCTGGGTCGGCGGCACCCTGACCGGCGGACAGAAGGGCCTGGCGGATCTGACGCTGTTCTCCGGCATCGGCCTGATGGGCGGGGCGATGCTGCGGGACTTCGCCATCGTTGCCACGGCCTTTGAAGTGCAGGCCACCGAGGCGAAGAAAGCCGGGTTGATCGGTGCCCTGGCGCTGCTGCTGGGCACGGTGCTGCCGTTTATCGTCGGGGCTAGCATGGCCTGGGCCTTCGGTTATCGCGATGCGGTGAGCATGACCACCATCGGTGCTGGCGCGGTGACCTATATCGTCGGGCCGGTGACCGGTGCGGCGATTGGCGCGAGTTCCGATGTGGTGGCGCTGTCGATCGCGACGGGGTTGATCAAGGCGATCATCGTGATGGTCGGCACGCCGGTGGCGGCGCGCTGGATGGGCCTCGACAACCCGCGTTCGGCGATGGTCTTCGGCGGCCTGGCAGGCACGGTCAGCGGCGTGACCGCCGGCCTCGCGGCGACGGATCGGCGGCTGGTGCCCTATGGCGCGCTGACGGCAACCTTCCACACCGGGCTGGGCTGCCTGCTCGGACCTTCGGTGCTGTTCTTCATCGTGCGTGGCCTGGTGGGCTGAGCCATCAATTCAACCTGTTGGCATACATCCGGCATTCCGCCAGGAGTGCCAACAGGTTGGGATCACGTTCCTTGGCCTTGAGAAACACCACGCCGATATGCTGTTGCAGGTGATAGCGCGCCTGCAGCGGGATCAGCTTCACCCGGTTCTCGTACACCGCGGCGATCCGCCCTGGCAGCAAGGCGTATCCGACGCCGGAACTGACCATGCTCAGCAGGGTGAAGATATCGTTGACCTGCATCGCCACCTTCGGCTCGAATCCCGCCTGCTCGAACACCCGGTTGCCGTCGCGGTGCGTGGCGAAGCCCTGGGTCAGGGTGATGAAGGTCATGTCCCGCAGGTCCGCCAGGTCGACTTCGTCCTGCTGGGCGAAGGGCGAGTCGGCGGGTGTCGCCAGGAAGATATCGTCGGCGAACAGCGGTAGGTGTTCGCAGTCCGGGTCGTTGGTGGTGTCGTCCAGTGACACCAGGATCGCGTCCACTTCCATGTTCTTGAGCTTGTACAGCAGGTCGAAGTTGGAGCCCAGGATCAGGTCGATGTTCAGTTCGCTGCGGCGGATCTTCAGGCCCATGATCAGTTGCGGCACGGTTTTCACCGTCAGCGAATAGAGCGAGCCGAGCTTGAACCGCTCGGCGGAGAAACCGGCGGCCTCGCGGGTCATGCGCACGCTTTCGACGACGTCCTGGATCAGCTTCTGCGCGCGCTCTTCCAGCACATAGGCGCTTTCCAGCGGCGTCAGGTTGCGGCCCTCGTGCTTGAACAGCGGGCAGCGCAGGGCGTTTTCCAGGGAGTGGATGGCCCGATGCACGCTGACGTTGCTGGTCTGCAACTCGGCCGCCGCCCGCGCCAGGTTGCCGGTGCGCATGAAGGCCAGGAACACTTCCAGCTTTTTCAGGGTCAGCTCTTCGTCGATCAGCATGGCGCGGGCTCTTTTTCGAATGCCTCGATTGTGCCCAAGTCCCGGGGTTTTGGCTGGGGCTTTTTCAGAACCAGTTGGCTCCCAGGGTGCTGCTCAGCAAGCCGAGGGCGACGCCGGCGATGATCAGCCAGATGGCGTTGACCCGGCTGAAATACACCACGGCGGCGCTGACCAGCGTCAGCAGCAGGCTCAAGGCGCTGGTTTCCATGCTGCGGATCAGGATGTAGCTGGCGGCGAGGATCAACCCCACCGAGATCGGCAGCAGGGCGCGCTTGATCCGCTGGACCCACGGCGTTGCGGTATGTTTCTCCAGCCAGCCGGCGCCGAACCAGGTCAGCATCGAGCAGGGCAGCAGCTTGGCCGTCAACGCCACCAGCGCTCCGGGCAGGCCGGCCGCCTGCTGGCCGATAAACACCAGGAACATGCCGTTGGGGCCCGGCAGTGCCTGGGACAGGGCGAAGAAAGCGACGAACTGGGCGTCGCTGATCCAGTTCATCTGGGTCACGGTGTAGCGATGGATGTCGCCCAGGGCCACGGTGTTGCCGCCGATGGCCATCAACGACCAGAGCGCGCATTGGATCATCAGATGAAACAGTACGGTCTGCATGGTTCAGGCTCGCGGGTCGACAAAACGCAGGGCGATCGACAGCGGGATGCAGATCAGCAGGACGCTCCATAGCGGCAGGACCAGCACGCCCATCAGGATAAAGGTCAGGCCGAAGGCGCAGTAGTTGGCGAGGTTGCGCGGCATGGCCCTGAGCAGGCGCAGGGTGCTGCCGAGCATCAGCCCGGTGGCGATCGGCATGATGGCGCCGAACACCTGTTGCACCGCGTCATTGTTCCACCAGCGGGCGTAGGCGAAGCCTGCCAGCACGGTGATGATCGAGGGGAACAGATAGAGTCCGAGCAGCGCCACGCAGGCCCCCGGCAGACCCTGCTGGCGGCGGCCGTAGATGATGCTGACGTTGCCGATGTTCGGTCCCGGGAAAAACTGGCCGGTGGTCAGCAGTTCGTTGAAGCCTTGTTCGTCGACCCAGCGCCGGCGGTCCACCATCATCTGCCGGGCCCAGGGCATCACGCCGCCGAAGCCGAACAGGCCGACCATGGCGAAGTTGTAGAAGAGTTGCCAGAGGCTGGGCGAAGGGGCGAGGGCGGTGGTTGGCGCCGTGGCGGACATCGATGGGCTCCTTGGAACAGGCGGGGGCCGTTGCGGGTTTGGCGGTGGGCCATCAGTAAAGCCGGTTCGGGCCCGGCACACCAGAGGCCGGTCGAGAAATTGCCGGGCGCCGGGCATTGCATTCCGCGTCGCGAGGCCTGAGCCTAGTGGGCGGTATTCTGATCAACGGAGGTAGGCGGCAGATGTATCACGGGGAACGATTCAACGCCTGGACCCACCTGGTGGGGGCGGTGCTGGCGTGCATCGGCGCCATCTGGCTGCTGGTGATGGCGAGCCTGGACGGCAGCCCGTGGAAGATTGTCAGCGTGGCGATCTACGGCGTCACGCTGCTGGCCCTGTATAGCGTGTCGACGGTCTATCACAGTGTGCGCGGACGGGCGAAGGTGATCATGCAGAAGGTCGATCACCTGTCGATCTACCTGCTGATTGCCGGCAGTTATACGCCGTTCTGCCTGGTCACCTTGCGCGGTCCCTGGGGGTGGACCCTGTTCGGCATCGTCTGGGGGCTGGCGGTGATCGGCATGTTGCAGGAGATCAAGCCGCGCTCCGAGGCCCGGATCCTGTCGATCGTGATCTATGCGGTAATGGGCTGGATCGTGCTGGTGGCCATCAAGCCCCTGCTGGCCGCGCTGGGCATGGCCGGCTTTATCTGGCTGGCCACGGGCGGCGCGCTGTATACGCTGGGGATCATCTTTTTTGCCCTCGATCACCGGCTGCGCCATTCCCATGGGATCTGGCACCTGTTCGTGATCGCCGGCAGTGTCCTGCATTTCGTGGCGATCTCATGGTTCGTGATCTGACCTGAGGTCGAGCGCGGACCTTGGTGGAGCCGACTTGCCGGCGAAGGCGGGCGATCGGGCGATGCAAGGCCGGCTGGCCTCATCGCAGGCAAGCCAGCTCAGGTTTTGCGCTGTCTGTCAGAAGTCGCCCCACAACTGCTGGGCGACCGCCAGCGCCACCACCGGCGCGGTTTCGGTACGCAGGACTCGCGGGCCGAGGCGCGCCGGCAGGTAGCCGGCCTTGGCCGCCTGCTCGACTTCGCTGTCGGACAGGCCCCCTTCCGGACCGATCAGAAACGCCAGGGTGCCCGGTTTCGGGTGGCTGGTCAGGGGTTCGGCCACCGGATGCAGCACCAGCTTGAGGTCGGCTTCGGTCTGTTTCAGCCACTCGGCCAGCAACAGCGGTGGGTGGATCACCGGCAGGGTGGAGCGCCCGCACTGTTCGCAGGCGCTGATCGCGATCTGCCGCCAGTGGGCCAGGCGCTTGTCGGCGCGTTCATCCTTGAGACGGACCTCGCAGCGCTCGCTGACGATCGGGGTGATCGCGTTGACGCCCAGCTCGGTGGCTTTCTGGATCGCCCAGTCCATCCGCTCGCCACGGGACAGGCCCTGGCCGAGGTGGATATGCAGCGCGGAATCCGCCTGGCCGGTGAAGCGTTCATTCAATTGCACGCGCACGCGCTTCTTGCCGACTTCCAGAAGGGTGCCGAGGAATTCGCTGCCCGAGCCGTCGAACACTTGCAGCGCGTCGCCTTCGCTCATGCGCAGCACGCGGCCGATATAGTGCGCCTGGGCCTCCGGCAGTTCGTGTTCGCCGAGGCTCAGGGGAGTGTCGATAAAGAAGCGGGACAGGCGCATGGTGAGTCTCTGAATAACTGAATGATGTTTTGCCTGGGAGGGGCTTTTCGCGGGCAAGCCCGCTCCCACAGTGTCCGTGCCTGACCAGGCTTCCGAGGCACGACCTCGGACCCGGGAGTGGGCAAGCCCGCTCCCATGGTGTCCGTGCCTGGCCAAGCGTCCGTGGCACGACCTCGGACCCGGGAGTGGGCAAGCCCGCTCCCATGGTGTCCGTGTCTGGCCAAGCGTCCGTGGCACGACCTCGGACCCGTGGGAGCGGGCTTGCCCGCGAAGGCGGTATCACGGACGCCGCAATATCCTAGCCCGGATCGCGGAAATCCGGATGGAAGTTGGCCGGCACCGCCACGCTGATATCGCTGCGGGTCGCTATATCGATCCCTTCGCTGGCGACTTCGGCGAGGAAGTCGATCTGCTCCGGCGTGATCACATACGGCGGCAGGAAATACACCACGCTGCCCAGGGGGCGCAGCAGGGCGCCGCGCTCCAGCGCATGCTGGAAGACCTTCAGGCCACGGCGTTCCTGCCATGGGTAGGCGGTCTTGCCCGCCTTGTCCTGGACCATCTCGATGGCCAGGGCCATGCCGGTCTGCCGTACTTCGCCCACATGGGGATGGTCCGCCAGGTGCGCGGTGGCACTGCCCATGCGCCGGGCCAGGGCCTTGTTGTTCTCGATGACGTTGTCCTGCTCGAAGATATCCAGGGTCGCCAGGGCCGCCGCGCAGGCCAGGGGGTTGCCCGTGTAGCTGTGGGAGTGGAGGAACGCGCGCAGGGTCGGATAGTCGTCGTAGAAGGCGCTGTAAACCTCTTCGGTGGTCAGGCAGGCCGCCAGCGGCAGGTAGCCGCCGGTCAGGGCTTTCGACAGGCACAGGAAGTCCGGGCGGATACCGGCCTGTTCGCAGGCGAACATGGTTCCGGTGCGGCCGAAGCCCACGGCGATTTCATCGTGGATCAGGTGCACGCCGTAGCGGTCGCAGGCCTCGCGCAGCAGCTTGAGGTAGACCGGATGGTACATGCGCATGCCGCCGGCACCCTGGATCAGCGGCTCGACGATCACCGCGGCGACGCTGTCGTGATGCTCGGCCAGGGTCTGCTCCATGACCAGGAACATGTTGCGCGAATGCTCTTCCCAACCCATGCCTTCCGGGCGCAGGTAGCAGTCCGGGCTGGGCACCTTGATGGTGTCCAGCAGCAGCGCCTTGTAGGTTTCGGTGAACAACGGCACATCGCCCACCGACATCGCCGCGACGGTCTCGCCGTGATAGCTGTTGGTCAGGGTGACATAACGCTTCTTTTCCGGCCGGCCGCGGTTGAGCCAGTAGTGAAAGCTCATCTTCAACGCGACTTCGATGCAGGACGAGCCATTGTCGGCATAGAAGCAGCGGGTCAGGCCTTCGGGCGTCATCTTCACCAGGCGTTCGGACAACTCGATCACCGGCTGATGGCTGAAGCCGGCGAGGATCACATGCTCCAGTTGATCGACCTGGTCCTTGATACGCTGGTTGATGCGCGGATTGCAGTGGCCGAACACGTTGACCCACCACGAACTCACGGCGTCGAGATAGCGTTTGCCGTCGAAGTCTTCCAGCCAGACGCCTTCGCCGCGCCGGATCGGGATCAGCGGCAGCAGTTCGTGATCTTTCATCTGGGTGCAGGGGTGCCACACGACCTCGAGGTCGCGTTTCATCCACTGGTTGTTCAGGCTCATTTCCACTCTCCCACGGGCGGCTCGCGACAGGCGCGGGCAAACAATCCGCAAGCCTATGCAATGCGTGGCCGCGGGACAACCCATTGGGTCATTTAGCCGACCAGGAATCGAACGATGAGGTCGTCCGGCGGCGACATGGACGATTTTTGCGATCATGTTTTGCGATCAGGGCCCTGGCGACTCGAATAAAACCGCTTGCCGGGCTGTTCTACCTGAGCGACGACCTTAATATTTTCTTAACCCGCTCGTCTCAGACTTATGATCGTATTTCTCGATATTTCAAAGCGAAATTTTCCGCTTTAATTCGATAGGTAAACCATTAGTCTTGGACGCAATACTTACAGGATCCGGCCATGCAGCTACGTAATTCCTCTTCTCGCTACGGTGCAGTCAGCATGTTCCTGCACTGGGGCGTGGCTCTGGTGGTCTTCGGTCTTTTTGCGCTGGGCTTGTGGATGGTCGGTCTCGATTACTACAGCGAATGGCGCAAGGCTGCTCCGGACCTGCATAAAAGTATTGGCCTGACCCTGTTCGCGGTGATGGTCCTGCGACTGCTCTGGCGCTTTGTCAGCCCGCCGCCGCCGGCACCGTCCAACCACGGCCGGCTGACCCGCGTGGCTGCCAAGCTGGGCCATGGCTTTCTCTATCTCGGCCTGTTCGCCCTGATGTTTTCCGGGTACCTGATTTCCACCGCAGAAGGTGTCGGGATTCCGGTGTTCAACCTGTTCGATGTGCCTGCCTGGATTTCCAGCATCCCCGACCAGGCGGATGTGGCGGGTACGGTGCATCTGTACCTGGCCTGGACGGTGGTGGTCTTTGCCGTTCTCCATGGCCTGGCTGCCCTCAAGCACCATTTTATCGACCGTGATGCGACGCTGACCCGCATGCTGGGTCGCAAAGCCTGATGTTCAACCTCGACTCAAAAGGAATAGAAGCATGTTGAAAAAGACTCTCGCCGCTCTGGCAATCGGTACCGCTCTTCTGTCAGCCGGTCAGGCGATGGCCGCTGACTATGTGATCGACAAGGAAGGCCAGCACGCCTTCGTTGACTGGAAAATCAGCCACCTGGGCTACAGCTTCGTACACGGTACCTTCAAGGACTGGAGCGGCAAGTTCAGCTTCGACGCCAAGACCCCTGAAGCGAGCAAGATCGAAGTCGAACTGAAAACCGCCAGCGTGTTCTCCAACCACGCCGAGCGTGACAAGCACATCTCCAGCAAAGACTTCCTGGACGTGGCCAAGTACCCGGAAGCCAAGTTCGTCTCCACCGCCGTCAAGTCCACTGGCGAGAAAACAGCTGACGTGACCGGCGACCTGACCCTGCACGGCGTGACCAAGCCGGTCACCTTCAAGGCCACGTTCAACGGCGAAGGCAAGGATCCATGGGGCGGCTACCGTGCCGGCTTCAACGGCACCACCACCCTCAACCTGAACGATTTCGGCATCAAGGGCCCAGGTCCTACTTCCCAGACCCTGGACCTGGATATCTCGTTTGAAGGTGTGCAGGCCAAATAAGCGGGCATCATCCGTGATACCCCCATGAAAAACGCCCCCGGCTCTCACGAACCGGGGGCGTTTTTCATTGCCGTCTGGAACTCAGCGATTGCGTGTCAGCAGCGCCGGTTTCTCGCCGCGAGGGCGGTTCGGCAACTGATCCAGCTGCTCAGGCGTCAGGGCGCGATCGCTCTTGGATTCCTTGTGAATGATCTTCGGGGCCGGGCCGCGCGGGTTCTGCACGGCCGGCTCTTCACGTGGCTGATCATCACGGGACGGACGGCGGTTGCGCGAGTCTTCGCGACGGGCCTGGCCGTCACGTGGAGCACCGTTGCGTGGACCGTTGCGCTTGGCCGGCGGGGTGCCGGTGGTCGCGCCGTTGCTGTTGCGCGGACCATTCTGGCGACCTTGCGACTGACCCGTGCGCGGAGCACCCGCACCCTGGGCCGGGGCGCCAGGACGACGACCACGACCCGGTGCCGGTTTGGCCTGGGGCACGTAGTCGACGCGGTTACCGAAGTTATCCACATCGTCGTCGAGGAACTCGTCGGGAGCACGGTCGGCTGCCGGACGTGGCACCGGACGTTGCTGCTCGCGAGGCGTGCCTTCACGAGGCTTCTGCTCGCGGGCCGGGCGCTCACCGCGAGCGTTGGCCGCCGGTTTTTCTTTGCCGCCCTTGTCCTTGCCCTTGTCCTTGCGACCGCCACCACCACCGCCGCCATTCGGACCGTCGCCTCGCGGGCCACGTGGGTTGCGCGGGTTACGCACATCCGGACGCTCGCGGACTTCCGGTTTCTCGGCTTCCACCGCACTGGCGTCAAAGCCCATCAGGTCGCCATCGGCGATTTTCTGCTTGGTCATGCGCTCGATGCTTTTCAGCAGTTTTTCTTCGTCCGGCGCGACCAGCGAGATCGCCTCGCCCGAACGACCGGCACGACCGGTACGACCGATACGGTGCACGTAGTCTTCATCGACGTTCGGCAGTTCGAAGTTGACCACATGGGGCAACTGGTCGATATCGAGGCCGCGGGCGGCGATATCGGTGGCGACCAGGATCCGCACGTCGCCGGCCTTGAAGTCGGCCAGGGCCTTGGTGCGGGCGTTCTGGCTCTTGTTGCCGTGGATCGCGACGGCGCTCAGGCCGTGCTTGTCCAGGTACTCGGCCAGGCGGTTGGCGCCATGCTTGGTGCGGGTGAACACCAGGACCTGTTCCCAGGCGCCGGCGGTGATCAGGTGCGCCAGCAGCGAACGCTTGTGGCTGGCCGCGAGGCGGAACACGCGCTGTTCGATGCGCTCGACGGTGGTGTTCGGTGGCGTGACTTCGATGCGCTCAGGGTTGTGCAGCAGCTTGCCGGCCAGGTCGGTGATGTCCTTGGAGAAGGTCGCCGAGAACAGCAGGTTCTGCCGTTTGGCCGGCAACCGTGCCAGGACCTTCTTCACGTCATGGACAAAGCCCATGTCGAGCATGCGGTCGGCTTCGTCCAGCACGAGGATTTCCACGTGGGACAGGTCGACGCTGCCCTGGCCGCACAGGTCGAGCAGGCGACCCGGACAGGCAACCAGTACGTCGACACCACGGGACATGGCCTGGACCTGTGGATTCATGCCGACACCGCCGAAGATGCAGGCGCTGACGAACTTCAGGTCGCGGGCATAGAGCTTGAAGCTCTCGTGCACCTGGGCGGCCAGTTCGCGGGTCGGGGTCAGGACCAGCACGCGGGGTTGGCGCGGGCCGTGACGTTGGGACTTGTCCGGGTGACCGTTGGGGAACAACCGCTCCAGAATCGGGAGGGCGAAGCCGCCGGTTTTACCAGTACCTGTCTGTGCCGCGACCATCAGGTCGCGACCTTGCAACACGGCGGGAATGGCCCGCTGTTGCACCGGAGTAGGCTCGGTATAGCCCGCTGCCTCGATGGCGCGGACTAAAGCCTCGGAGAGACCGAGGGAAGCAAAGGACATGAGTAATCCTGTTCAGTTAGGGCATAGCCCGATGGGAATCTTGCCTGGCGCGAATGGCGTTTGGGGGCTGGACGAGAGCGGCCGGCATATCGCACGGCGCTTTTTCGTTCAGTCCTGGAGGACGCAATCCCGTCCGGTCCTGCTGGATCTTGAGGCTCTACGCACGGCGCGCGCGGGCCATTGGGCGGCGCTGGTCACAGTGTCGGAATACCTGATGCAAGGTCGAGCGTCCGGGCGTAAGCCTGGCGGGAACGCCGGAGTATAACAGAGCAATCGACGCGTGCCGCTTTCCTGCTGCTCAACGGTTTACTGCTTTTGCTTTCCCGAGGTCGCCGGCGGTTTTGCCGTCGGGGTGATTCCGCCATAGCGGGCAGCGAGTTCGGCATAGGCCGGCTCGCGCTTGAAGCGCTTGAGTTCGGCGTTGAAGCGCTGCACCAGCAGGTCCATGCCGGCGTTGCGGCGCAGGGCCAGGTACTGGCTGCCCTGGCGGATCACCGTCGGGTACTGGGCAATCCGCTCTTGCAGGTGCAGTTCCTCAAGTATGCGCTGGCCCACCCGGCGGTCGGTGATCAACAGGTCGATGCGGCCCAGGTCCAGTTTGCCGAAATTGGCCTCGTGGGTGGGCGCCGGTTCGCGCCGGAACTGGGGCGAGTCGTTGAATGATTCACCGTAGAAGTAGCCGGGAGAGGTCCCCACGGTCAGTCCCTTGAGGTCGTCGAGGGTGCTGACGGGGTGCGGACGGGCCTTGGCGTAGAAAAGCACGAACTCCACTTCGGAGAGGGGTTCTTCGGGATACAGCAGCGTCGCGTCGCGCTCGCTGTTGTGAAAGATATCCAGGGCGCCATCGGCCTGGCCCTGTTCGAGCATCGCCAGGCAGCGCTTCCAGGGCAGGAACTGCCACTCCACTTCAATGCCCAGGCGCTGGAAGACGATCGCCGTGGTTTCGTAATCGAGTCCCACCGCCCGGCCGTTCTCTTCGTACACGTAGGGCGCCCAGGGTTCTGTGACAATACGCAGCTTTTCACCTCGAGCCGCAAAGCTCAGGCAAGCGAAGAGTACGGCTGTCAGAAGCTGGGCAATGACGGGCATCGTTGGAGATTACGACGAGAACCCGGCCAATGGCTAGATCGGAAAGGCTCTGGCTCAAGGTTTTACCCATAAAAAAAGGTCCTGCTTGCGCGAGGACCCTTGTCGCTGTCCGGGCTGGAAGTCAGCGCGGCAACTTCAGATTGTTCCAGATCGCCAGGCTCGGCTCGGCCTGGTTCAGGGTGTAGAAGTGCAACCCCGGGGCGCCGCCTTGCAGCAGGCGTTCGCACATTTCGCTGATCACCTGTTCGCCGAACGCCTGGATGCTCTGGCTGTCATCGCCGTAGGCTTCCAGTTGCTTGCGGATCCAGCGGGGGATCTCCGCGCCGCAGGCGTCGGAGAAGCGCGCCAGCTTGCTGTAGTTGGTGATCGGCATGATACCCGGCACGATCGGGATATTCACGCCCATCGCCCGTACCCGCTCGACGAAGTAGAAGTAGCTGTCGGCGTTGAAGAAGTACTGGGTGATCGCGCTGTCGGCACCGGCATTGGCCTTGCGCACGAAATGCTGGATGTCGTCTTCGAAATTGCGCGCCTGCGGATGCATTTCCGGGTAGGCGGCGACTTCGATATGGAAATGGGCGCCGGTCTCTTCACGGATGAAGCTGACCAGGTCATTGGCGTGGCGCAGTTCGCCGCTGGCCATGCCCATGCCGGACGGCAGGTCGCCGCGCAGGGCGACGATGCGGTTGATGCCCGCGGCCTTGTACTGGGTCAGCAGGCCGCGCAGGTCGTCCTTGCTGTCGCCGACGCAGGACAGGTGCGGTGCGGCGGGAATCTTCACTTCGCTCTCGAGCTGCAGCACGGTGTTGATCGTGCGGTCGCGGGTCGAGCCACCGGCACCGTAGGTGCAGGAGAAGAAGTCGGGGTTGTGACTGGCCAGCTGACGGGCAGTGGCAAGCAGCTTTTCATGCCCAGCGTCGGTCTTGGTCGGGAAAAACTCGAAGCTGTAGCGACGATCTTGAGACATGGTAATACCTATGGAAGCTCAGAATACCGGTGTGGGAGCGGCCTTGCCCGCGATGCAGGCACCTTGCTCGTTCAGCAAGAGCGTGTCGCAGGCAAGCCGGCTTCCACAAAAGCCTGCTCCCACGGGGAGAGCAGGCAACCAGGCCGATCAGTAGCGATAGGCGTGCGGCTTGAACGGGCCTTCGACAGTCACGCCGATGTAGTCGGCCTGGGTCTTGGTCAGTTGGGTGACCACGCCACCGAAGCCGCGGACCATTTCCAGGGCCACTTCTTCGTCGAGTTTCTTCGGCAGTACTTCAACGGTCAGGCGCTCGGCTTTCTGGGCTGGCGACAGGTCGGCGTACTTCTGGCCGAACAGGAAGATCTGGGCCAGGACCTGGTTGGCGAACGAACCGTCCATGATGCGGCTCGGGTGACCGGTGGCGTTGCCCAGGTTCACCAGGCGGCCTTCGGCCAGCAGGATCAGGTAGTCATCGTTCTGTGGATCGAAATCGCCGTGGCCGGTGCGGTGGATCTTGTGCACCTGTGGCTTCACTTCTTCCCATGCCCAGTTCTTGCGCATGAAAGCGGTGTCGATTTCGTTGTCGAAGTGACCGATGTTGCAGACCACGGCGCGCTTCTTCAGGGCCTTGAGCATGTTCGCGTCGCAGACGTTGACGTTGCCGGTGGTGGTCACGATCAGGTCGATCTTGCCCAGCAGGGCCTTGTCGATGCTGGCTTCGGTGCCGTTGTTGATACCGTCGATGAACGGCGAAACCAGTTCGAAGCCGTCCATGCAGGCTTGCATGGCGCAGATCGGATCGACTTCGGAAACCTTGACGATCATGCCTTCCTGACGCAGGGACTGGGCCGAACCCTTGCCCACGTCACCGTAGCCGATGACCAGCGCCTGCTTGCCGGACAGCAGGTGGTCGGTGCCACGCTTGATGGCATCGTTCAGGCTGTGACGGCAGCCGTACTTGTTGTCGTTCTTGCTCTTGGTCACCGAGTCGTTGACATTGATGGCCGGGATCTTCAGTTCGCCCTTGGCCAGCATGTCCAGCAGGCGGTGTACGCCGGTGGTGGTTTCTTCGGTGACGCCGTGGACTTTTTCCAGGACGGCCGGGTATTTCTTGTGCAGCAGCTCGGTCAGGTCACCGCCGTCGTCGAGGATCATGTTGGCATCCCAAGGCGCGCCGTCCTTCAGGATGGTCTGCTCCAGGCACCACTCGTACTCCTGCTCGGTTTCACCTTTCCAGGCGAACACCGGGATACCGGCGGCGGCGATGGCGGCAGCGGCCTGGTCCTGGGTCGAGAAGATGTTGCAGGACGACCAGCGAACTTCGGCGCCCAGGGCAACCAGGGTTTCGATCAGCACGGCGGTCTGGATGGTCATGTGGATGCAGCCGAGGATCTTGGCACCCTTGAGCGGTTGCTCGGCCAGGTACTTGCGACGCAGACCCATCAGGGCCGGCATTTCCGATTCGGCGATGATGGTTTCACGACGGCCCCAGGCAGCCAGGGACATGTCGGCGACTTTGTAGTCGGTGAAATCTGCAGGCGTGTTGACAGCGCTCATGAAGAGCCTCCATTCGTAGTATGCGAATGGGCGCCGTTGTGCGTTTAGTGTCCGTGCAGGTGAACCTGAGCGAACAACGCCCCATCCGAGCCTGACAGGTCGAACCTGCTGCAGCGCCCCTCGGACAGGTGGCGGGAAAACGGTATCAAGAGAAGATGACCGTTTGAAACGGCGGTGATTATAGCGGGCCGGGACCGACTTCCCAAGGGTTTCTGTCGGTTCGATGAAGATTGCTCATGGCGACCATAGCCCGACGCTCATAGAGCTTGACCCTGTGGTCTGCCATGATAGGTGGCATCAATGGCAAGACGGTCAGGAGAACGCATGAATTTCCATACGCGCAAGTGGGTCAAACCCGAAGACCTCAACCCCAACGGCACCCTGTTCGGTGGCAGCCTGCTGCGCTGGATCGACGAGGAAGCGGCGATCTACGCCATCGTCCAGCTGGGCAACCAGCGCGTGGTGACCAAGTACATCTCCGAGATCAACTTCGTCAGCGCCTCGCGCCAGGGCGACATCATCGAGCTGGGGATCACCGCGACCGAATTCGGCCGCACTTCCATCACCCTGACCTGTGAAGTGCGCAACAAGATCACCCGCAAAAGCATCCTCACCGTGGAGAAGATGGTCTTCGTCAACCTGGGTGAAGACGGCCTGCCGGCTCCCCACGGGCGTACCGAGATCAAGTACGTGAAAGACCAGTTCAAGGACGACGGGGCCGACGAGAACTGATCGACGGACGTACTGAACAGCCCTGAACCCCCAGTGTCGTAATGACACACACCTCGGGTTCAGGAGCTTCATGGACACGCAAAAAGACGGCAAGACTCCGGACCTGTCCCCGGCGGAACAACAGGATGTCACGCGCAACCAGCCGCCTCGGGCTGCCGTGTTGCACGAGATCATCCGCCTCCAGGGCAACCAGGAACTGGAGCGCAGTGTCGCCGCGCTCTGGTGGTCGGCACTGGCCGCCGGCCTGACCATGGGCCTGTCGCTGATGGCGATGGGATTGCTCAATTCCCGGCTGCCGGATGGCGAGGCCTTCAAGGTGATCGCCAGCTTCGGCTACTGCGCGGGGTTTCTCGCGGTCATCCTGGCCCGCCAGCAGTTATTCACCGAAAACACCCTGACGGCCGTGCTGCCGGTGATGAGCCGGCCGACCCTCGGCAACTTCGGCCGGCTGTTGCGGCTGTGGGGCGTGGTGTTGCTGGGCAACCTCTGCGGCACCCTCCTGGTGGCCTATGTGATGCTGCATCTGCCGATCTTCGACAGCAAGACCGACCTGGCCTTCCTGGAGATCGGTCGCAAGGTGATGGAGAACGAGCCGCCGCAGATGTTCGCCAAGGGCATCGTCTCCGGCTGGATGATCGCCACCATGGTCTGGATGATCCCCTCCATGGAGAGCGCCAAGATGTGGATCATTATCCTGATCACCTACCTGATGGCGCTGGGGGATTTCACCCATATCGTCGTCGGCTCGGCCGAGGTGTCCTACCTGGTCTTCGCCGGCGAGCTGTCCTGGCGCGAATTCTGGCTGCACTTCGCCGGCCCGACGCTGGGCGGCAATATCATTGGCGGCAGCTTTATCTTCGCCTTGATCAGCCATGCGCAGATTCGCAGCGAGAGCGGCGTGCCCAAGGACCAGGCAGCGCCCGCTCCTAGCCGGAGACGCCCACCGCCTGGATCCGGCGACGCTGCAGGAAAATAAACAGCAGCGCCGCCAGCAGGGTGACGCAACCGCTCAAGGCCCCGGTCCATGGCAGGTCCGCCAGGTCGATCCCGCTGCCGACCACCAGCCCGCCGATCCACGCCCCGCTGGCGTTGCCCAGGTTGAACGCGCTCTGGTTGAGGGTCGAGCCCAGGTTCGGTGCCTCATGGGCCTGGTCGATGATCAGCAGTTGCAGGATCGGGCACAGGGCAAAGGCGAAGATCCCCCACAGGACCAGGGTGATCGCCGCCGGAATCAGTGAGCGGCTGGTCTGGCTGAATGCCGCGAGCACCAGCACCACCGCCAGGGCCATGCCCACCAGCGAAGGCAGCAGGCGACTGTCGGCCAGGCGCCCGCCGAGCATGCTGCCCACGGTCAGGCCAACGCCGAACAGCAGCAACATGATCGTCACACCGTGGGGACTGACGCCGGTGACGTCCTGCAGGATCGGCGCGATATAGGTGAAGACGCTGAACAGGCTGGTCGAGGCCAGCACGCTCATGCCCAGCGCCAGCAAGACGTTGGTCTTGCCCAGAACGCGGAATTCGCTGGCGAGGTTGGCCTTGTCCATGGCGATATGTTTCGGCAGCCAGATCCATTGGGCGATGGCCGCGATCACACCGATCACCGATACCGCCCAGAACGTCGAGCGCCAGCCGGCGTACTGTCCCAGGGCCGTGCCCAGTGGTACGCCGAGGACATTGGCCAATGTCAGCCCGGTGAACATCATGGCAATCGCCTGGGCCCGCTTGTTGGGGGCGACCAGCCCGGCCGCCACCACCGAACCGATGCCGAAGAACGCCCCGTGGCACAACGCCGTGACCACCCGTGCCGCCATCAGCGTGGCGTAGTTCGGGGCCAGTGCGCAGAGCACGTTGCCCAGGATGAACATCATCGTCATGCCCAGCAACGTGGCCTTGCGGGGCATGTTGGCGGTGCCGATGGCCAGGATCGGTGCACCGAAAACCACGCCCAGGGCATAGCCGGTGATCAGCAGGCCGGCGTGGGGAATGCTGACGGCGAGGTCGCGGGCGACATCGGGCAGCAGGCCCATGATGACGAACTCGGTGGTGCCGATGCCGAAAGCGGCGACGGCGAGGGCAAGCAAGGCAAGTGGCATGCGCTTTGATCTCGGGCAGTAGGTTCGGGCATGCGCACACGACTGTCCGGGCCGTGACCGATCGGGCAGAAGCGAATAGTTATTGGAATGGGTTTTTGCGCATTGAGTGCGGCGTGGTGGCTTTAGTATAAACAGCTGTTGAAATATGACGAATCAATTCTCTTCATTCGAACAAGGAGTGTGCCGTGCTGGCGACGGCTCTGGTGCTGGTCGCGGCAGTCCTGCATGCGGCATGGAACACCCTGATCAAGTTCAGCGGCGAACGCCTGCTGGTGGTGGCCTGCATGGACAGCGTGGCGTTGCTGTTCGTCCTGCTGATGCTGGGGTTCGTCACGCTGCCGCCGGCCGGGATCTGGCCCTGGATCATCGCCTCGGCCCTGTTCGAACTGCTTTATCGCTACCTGCTGATCCAGGCGTATCGGGTCGGTGACCTGGGCCTGGTCTATCCGCTGATGCGCGGGCTGTCGCCCCTGGTGGTCCTCGGTTTGACCCTGGTGTTTGCCGGCGAGTCCCTGACCACGCAGCAGATCCTCGGCATCCTGCTGATTCCCTGCGGCATGCTCTGCCTGCTCTGGCAGGGCGGTGGCGGGGATCGCCTGCCCTGGTCGATGTTGCCGGTGGTGTTGCTGATCGGCCTGTGCATCGGTGGCTATACCTTTGTCGATGGTCAGGCGCTGCGGCGCTGGCCGCACCCGCTTGACTACCTAGTGTGGATGAGCCTGCTCAGTGCCTGGCCTTACCCGCTGGTGGCGCTGACCCGCCGTCGTGCCGCCTTTGCCCGGTTCTGGCGCGAGCAATGGCGACTGGGCCTGGGCGTCGGGTTCTGTGTGTTGTTCAGTTATGCGCTAGTGTTGTGGGCGATGCAGTTGGGCTCGATTGCCGAGGCGGCGGCGTTGCGCGAAATCAGCGTGATCCTGGTGGTGCTGTTCGGCATGCGCTACCTGAAGGAACCGTTCGGCCGGCCCCGGCTCCTGGCCTGCGGGCTGGTGCTGGCCGGCATGCTCATCATGAAAATCCAATAAGAAGGGACTGTGTTATGACTCCAGCGTTCTGGTGTGTATTGATCGCGATTTTCCTGCCGTACCTGTGCACCGGCATCGCCAAGTTCAGCGGCGGCAAGTTCGGCCCCCGGCAGAACCATGATCCGCGGGCCTTCCTGGAAACCCTCGAAGGTTTTGCCAGGCGGGCGCATGCGGCGCAATTGAACAGTTTCGAAGTGACCCCGGCCTTCGCGGCGGCGGTGATCATTGCGCATATCGCCGGCAATGCCTCGCTGGTGACGATCAATGTGCTGGCGGTGCTGTTCATCACCAGTCGCCTGCTGTACATCATCTGCTACCTGGCGGACTGGGCGGCCTTGCGCTCGCTGGTGTGGTTTGTCGGGATGGCACTGATTGCGAGTTTCTTCTTCGTCTCGATCTGATGAGGCGCGGCCTTCAGGTCATGGGGTGCCTGTTCGATGGTTATCGCTGGCAAGCCGGCTCCTGCACAGGTTTGTGTCGTGCACAAAATCCATGCCCGACGCTGTAATGTAGGAGCCGGCTTGCTGGCGAAGGCATCAGTTCAGGCTCCAGAGCCATCAGCTACCGATATCGGCGGTCTTGGGCAAGGCCATGCCTTTCGGCCACAACATCCAGATATTGCCCTTCTGCTTCATGTCCCCGGCCAACTGCCCGGCGGCATCGCCGGTGCCCCAGAACAGGTCGGCGCGTACCTCGCCGGCAATGGCCCCGCCGGTATCCTGGGCGGCCACCGGACGGACCAGGGCGCTGCCATCCGGCCGGGTGGTCGACAGCCACAGCAGGCTACCCAGCGGAATCACCTTGCGGTCCACCGCCACGCTGTAGCCGGCGGTCAGCGGCACGTTCAGCGAACCACGCGGACCCTCGTTGCTGTCCGGGTTGCGGGCAAAGAACACATAGCTCGGGTTGCTGCCCAGCAGCTGCGGGATACGCGTCGGATGGGCCTTGGCCCAGGCGCTGATGCTGCCCATGGTGACGTCTTCCTTCTTCAACTCACCCTGTTCCACCAGCCAGCGGCCGATGGCGCGATAGGGGTAGCCGTTCTGGTCCGCGTAACCGATGCGCAATTGCCGGCCATCATCCAGGCGGATGCGACCGGAACCCTGGATCTGCAGGAACTGCAGGTCCATCGGGTCGGTCAGCCAGGCCAGCACCGGAGCCTTGACGCCCTGGGTGGCGATCAGCGCGGCATCGTCATAGGGCTTGATCACCCGGCCTTCCAGGCGTCCGCGCAGGCGCTTGCCCTTGAGCTCGGGGTAGAGGCTTTCCAGTTGGACGATGATCAGGTCGTCGGGCACGCCGTAGACCGGCACCGTGGCCTTGGCGGTGCGGGTCAGGCTGCCGGGATAGACCGGTTCGTAGTAGCCGGTGATCAGCCCGTCGGCACTGTTTTCGGCGGAGCGCAGCCCGTAGACCTCGAGGTTCTGCTGGAGGAAGGTGCGAATGGCGGCGGGGGTATTCGCGACATTGGCGGCAGCGGAGCAGGTCGCCGCCCAGTTGGCATCGTTCTTCAGCCGGGTACAGGCACTGCGCCAGGAGGCAAAACCGGCCTGCAGGTCGGCATCGGAAACATCCGGCAAGGCCTTCCAGTCCGCCTTGACATAGGTGGTCACCGCCGGCGCAGGTGGTTGGTGGTCCTTGCCATTGCAGCCGGCGAGCAGGGCCAGGGCGAGCATGCTCCAGCCCAGGCGTTTGAAAGTGGTGTTCATCAACAAGCGTATTCCTTGAGTCACTACCCGTTCAGTCTCTGTTCAGGTAGTCCATTCAAATAGTAAGGGTATTGGCCCTTGGGCCTATTGGTCTTTGATGCCGAGGCGAGGATACTGGCCGCCGTGTCCCGTGACCTGAAGCCATCATGACTCTTAAAAGACTTTCCGTTGTATTGCTGGCCTGCCTGGCCCTCGGTGCCTGTGGCGGCATTGACCCGAATTCGCCCCTGGGTCAGCGCAAGGCCATTTTCAAGCAGATGCTCAAGACCAGTGAGGACCTGGGTGGCATGCTGCGTGGCCGCATCCCCTTCGACGGTCCGAAGTTTGCCGAGGGAGCGAGCAAACTTGACGGGTTGTCCCATGAGCCGTGGCAGCATTTCCCGCAGGTCAAGGAATCGGAGCATACCAGTGCCAAGGCCGATGTCTGGCAGAAGCAGGCGCGTTTCCAGGAGCTGGCGCGCTCGCTGGAAGGGGCTACCGGCCAACTGGTGATCGCCAGCCGGGTCCAGCCCTACCAGGCGAGCATTCTCAGGCCGGCCGTGGAGAAAGTCGAAGATGCCTGTGATGCCTGTCATAAAGAGTTTCGCGATCACTGATCGGTAACGGGCGCCGCTGGCTGCAAAGTCCGGTCGCGAATCACTTGTCCAGCTCATCCAGCGCGTCCTGCAGTTCCTTGCGGGACTCGGCCAGCTTGTCCTTGCGCTTGTTGATCTTGTCCGGATCGCCCTTTTTCATTGCCTTGTCGAGGTCGGCCTGGCGACGGCTGACTTCGTGGCGGGCGTCGAGGACCTTGTTTTCCCGCTCCTTTTTCAGCGAGGCGTCGGTGCAATGGGTGGTCACTTCGGCCAGGGCTTTCTCCAGTCCGGCCTGCTGGTCGCTGTTGCCCTGGGCCCTGGCGATTTCCAGCTGGCTGCCGATGGCCTGGCGCTTGGCGGCGCAGCCGGTCAGCTCGGGTTGTTCTTCGGCGGCCAGGAGCGGGGCGGCCATGACGCTGCACAGGGTGAAAAGAGCCAGCGGTGAGAGAAATTTCATGAAAAGCTCCGTGTAGAAAAAAGACTGAAAAAACACACTATGAATAAATAAAGCCAATCCGCCGTTATGACAGGCCCGGATTAGCCGGCAATTATGTCCTCAAAATCCATCGACCCCGGCGGTACTTAATGATTCAGCCAGGGCCATCACCTGCGGGTCGCGGAAGAAAGCGCTCAGTTGCGCGGCCCGCCCGGGCCCGATTCCCGGTTGCGCCTGCCAGTCCTCGGCGGTTCGACTGGCCAGGACCTGCCAGGGGCCGGTCAACCTGACGCCGGCGGTCGCCGGCAGCCCCAGCGCCTTGAGCCAGCGTTCGAAGGGGCGTTGCCGAGCCACCTGGACACTGTCGAGCCATTGTCGGCTGCGGCTCGGACCGAAGCCTGCAATGTTAGCAAGCTCGCGGGCATCGAGGGTCAGCCAATCGAGCAGGGACTGCAAACGACCTGCGTGAATCAGCGTCTCCCAGGTGCCGCGACCCAGGTGCGGCAGCGCCAGGCCCTGCTTGCCACTCAGCCAGATCAGGCGGGCGAGGAACTGGCTTTCGCAGCCCGGGCTGTTTTGCCAGCAGCTCGCGGCATGGAAAGCATCCGGGTCGGGGACGTCCAGCGGCTCTCGCTCGACGCTGCGCCAGGCCACGCCTTCCAGGCGCGGGATGGTCAGGCCCGCCAGGCTGATGGTCACCTGGTCGCCGGGACGGATATCCAGTGCCTGCCAACGTTGCAGGGAGCCGACGCTGATCCGCCTGATCTGCCGATCATCCAGCCGCACAGGGATCAGTTCGAGCATCGGCGTGATCCGTCCGGTGCGGCCGACCTTGAAACTGACCTTGCGCACATGGGCCAATGCCCGGGCATGCGGGTATTTCCAGGCGACGCTCCAATGGGGCGGCCGGGCTTGCCAGCGTCGCGCGTCGGGTCGCTGGCTCTGGCGCAGCACCACGCCATCGCTGGCAAAGGGCAGCGGCTGGCGAAACCAGTACTCGCGCCAGTCCCGGGCCTGGGCAAAGTGGCTGACCGGTCGGCTGTAGGTTTCGCTGTCGGTGAAGCCGAGGGCGCTCAGGCCGCGCAGGCGTTCGAGCTGGGTGGACGGTCCGTCGGGCCAGTCCCAGACAAACAGGCCGATACCTTCCGCTTCATCGGCGCTCAACTGGTGTCGTGCCATCAGTCCGGCGACCTTGCCGCGGGCATTCAGGCTGCCGTTTTCGGCTTGTACATGGTCAACCAGGCTCCAATACAGTTCGCCATGCAGCACCAGGTCCAGGGGCTGTGGCAGTTGCGCCGGGATGGCGGCGATCCTGCGGGCACTGTCGGTCCAGTCCTGGCCCTTGAGTCCATCGCCACGGCTGATGGCCTGGTGCAGCCGGCCTTGTCGATAAACCAGGGTCACGGCCACGCCGTCGACCTTGGGCTGAATCCACAGGTCCTGGCGGCCCTGCACCCACTCCCGGACCGCCTGGTCGTCCGGCAGCTTGTCCAGTCCGGTATGGGCCGTCGGGTGGGCAACGGTTCCGCGGGCCTTGAGCAACGGGTTGTCGGCCTGCCCGGGCGGCAGGGCGAAACATCGGCGCCACTGGGCCAGGGTCTGGCGGGATTGATCGTAGAGTTCGTCGGCCACTGGCGAAATGCCCTGGCGATGGTAGAGCTCGTCCCAGCGCGCCAGTTGCTGTTGCAGGGCGTCGGCCTCGCGTCGGGCGCGTTCCGCCGGCCAATCCGGGCACTGGCCGGCATAGGCGTTGAAACAGCAGACAAGAACTGCCCAACCAGTGAAGACACGCATGCCGGAGCATCCTTGCTCGACTTAAAAACACAGCCTAGATCAGTCCGGGCATAAAAAAGCCCCGCCGCAGGCGAGGCTTTTTTTACCGCGTGTGTCGCCTTACTTGAACAGGCCGCCGAGCGCCTTGATGCCGGCATCAACCGCCTGGGCCTTGGGGTCCTGGGCCGCTGTCGGGGTTTGTGCGACCGGCTGCGGCGCCGCGGCTACCTGGCCATTGAGCTGCGTGCAACTCTTGGAAGCATGGTCCATCGCCAGTTGCAGGCCGCTGGCCTTGAGGCTGTCGCCCTTGGCCTTGGCGGTGTTGATCTGTGTCTGCAGGTCCTGGATCTGTTTGGTGCAGCCGCCGGAGTTGGCGGTGGTGCCCGCTGCGGGCGTTGTCGCGCCGCCGGTCAGTTGCGATGCCAGGTCGCCAAGCGCACTCAGGTCGGCGGCTTGTACGGGAAGAGTGAACAGACCCAGCAGAATCGCGGCGGGCGCGAAGACGGAAGTACGCATGGCAAACCTCAATGTTCGATTGCCGACGGCCAAGGGGCTCTCGAACAGGCGTCGCGCAATATCCAAGTAGGGGAAAAGGTCCGAGAACGCGAAATATTAGGAAACATGATCGGCTCGTGCAAGATTTTGCACCCATGAAAAAGCCCTCCCTGGCGGACCAGGAAGGGCTTTTGTGACGCAGGCGACATTACAGGCCGGCAGCAGCTCGCAGAGCCTCTACACGATCGGTCTTTTCCCAGGTGAAGGTGGTGAAGGTGTCGTTGCCGACGGTCTTCTGCTGCGGGGTACGACCGAAGTGGCCGTAGGCCGCGGTTTCCTGGTACATCGGGTGCAGCAGGTCGAGCATGGTGGTGATGGCGTATGGGCGCAGGTCGAAGATCTCGCGGACCAGCTTGATGATCTTGTCATCGCTGATCTTGCCGGTGCCGAAGGTGTTCAACGAAATCGAGGTCGGTTGCGCGACGCCGATGGCGTAGGAGACCTGGATTTCGCAGCGGTCGGCGAGGCCGGCGGCAACGATGTTCTTGGCCACGTAGCGACCGGCGTAGGCCGCGGAACGGTCGACCTTCGATGGGTCCTTGCCGGAGAACGCGCCGCCGCCGTGACGGGCCATGCCGCCGTAGCTGTCGACGATGATCTTGCGACCGGTCAGGCCGCAGTCGCCCACCGGGCCACCGATGATGAAGTTGCCGGTCGGGTTGATATGGAACTGGGTGTCCTTGGTCAGCAGTTCGGCGGGGATGACGTGCTTGACGATCAGCTCCATCACGCCTTCGCGCAGATCGCTGTAGGAGACGTCAGGGTTATGCTGGGTCGACAGGACGATAGCGTCGACACCAACCACCTTGCCGCCTTCGTAACGGCAGGTCACTTGCGACTTGGCGTCCGGACGCAGCCACGGCAGCACGCCGGATTTGCGGGCTTCGGCCTGGCGCTGCACCAGTTGGTGCGAGAACGCGATCGGAGCAGGCATCAGTTCCGCGGTTTCGTTGCTGGCGTAGCCGAACATCAGGCCCTGGTCACCGGCGCCCTGGTCTTCCGGCTTGCTGCGGTCAACGCCCTGGGCGATGTCCACGGACTGCTTGCCGATGATATTCATCACACCGCAGGTGGCGCCGTCGAAACCGACGTCGGAGCTGTTGTAGCCGATGTCGAGGATCACGTTACGCACGATGTCTTCGAGGTCGACCCAGGCCGAAGTGGTCACTTCGCCAGCGATGATGGCAACACCGGTTTTCACCAGGGTTTCGCACGCGACGCGGGCGAACTTGTCTTCGGCGATGATGGCGTCCAGCACCGCGTCGGAGATCTGGTCGGCGATTTTGTCCGGATGCCCTTCAGACACGGACTCGGAGGTGAAAACGGAATATTCGCTCATATCGATGGTTTTCCTGAGTTTACCGATGTTGAGTGGCACCAGCCGGTCGCTGAAAGTGGCGAACCTGGATCTGGAAACCATTACGTAAGCCTACATAGAGGCTGTCCCCGGGCATGAGCCCCGCAGCAGTGGCCCAACGGGCCAGATCTTCCTGTTCGAACCCCAACCAAAGATCACCGCAGGCCTCCCTGGCCCAACTCTGGTTGTGGCTGCACAACTCTGTTACCAGCAGACTGCCGCCCGGTCGCAGCAGGGCGGCCATCTGCTTGAGGGCCTCGGCCGGCGCGGCGAAATGGTGCAGGACCATGTTCAGGACCACGCAGTCGGCCTGGATACTGTCGTCCAGCAATGCATCGGCCAGTTGCAGGCTGACATTAGCCAGTGATTCGCGTTCGCACAGCTGGCGCGCCAGTTCGAGCATCGCCGGGCTGTTGTCCAGTGCCGTGACCCGCTGGAAGCGCCGCGCCAGGTCTGGCAGGAAGCCACCGTCGCCGGGGCCGACTTCCAGCGCCGTGGCTTCGGGGCCGAAGCCGAGCTTGTCGAGCAGCGCCAGGATGCTTTCGCGGTACTGCGGCAAGCCGGCGATCAGATCCTGCTGGGCCCGAAACTTTTCCGCGATCCGCGAGAAGAAGTCCTGGCTGGCGGCCGCGCGTTGCCCGTGTACCAGGGCGATGCGCGCTTGCACGTCGGCCGGCAGCTCAAGGCTGTCGACTTCATCGAGCAGGGCGGCATGCAGCTTGCCGCCGGGCAGTTCGGTGTGGGGCAGGGCGCGACGGTAGAAAATCGCGTTGCCTTCACGACGGGTGGCCACCAGGGCGGCCTGGGCCAGCACCTTCAGGTGATGGCTCATGCCGGACTGGCCGATGGCGAAGATCTGCGCCAGCTCCAGCACCCCGAACGAATCATTGGCCAGGGCCCGCAATACATTGAGACGCAACGGGTCGCCGCCGGCCTTGCACAGGGCGGACAGTTCGTCGCAATCATCAGGACGCAGGGCAGGTGCACGTAGATTCATAAGGCCAGCAGTCTAGATGACGGTCGCGGCGCCTCGCAAGATCAATATCAAAAAGTTTTGATATTGCACGATAAATGGCACTTTCCCGTGCGCCTTTGTCTCTACAGACGAAGCGCGGAAAGGTTTCACCCGTGCAATGCGCAACTATCGGCAGGAAAAACGTGGTCGAGCGACTATCTGTCATTGCCCCCTGGCGGTGCCTGAGGGAAAATGCTCGCCTTTTTTCCGTTTCGTTTTATTTACTTTCAATTGAACATCCTCCAGGAGATCAGCGATGCCCAGCCGTCGTGAGCGTGCCAACGCCATTCGTGCCCTCA
>NZ_JACAOR010000012.1 GCF_013386115.1 Pseudomonas gingeri | reverse complement strand
GCTACTTTTTCAACAGAATCGGTCGATTGCAACCGTTGAAGACGGCTCGTCTGCGAACCTGCGCCAGAGAGTCGTCTGGATATGTACCCAGGCTCATGTTGACCCGGTTCCTGGTCAGCGGCTGACTGTATTTGAATGCCCCGCCACCCGCCGCGTTCTTGCCGAACGTATGCCGGAATGGCGGTCAACGCCAAACTCGCCTAGTGGACGGTCACTGTCGAATAGCGATTCGTTCAGAGTGTCAGTAGAATCCAATCTCAAATAAAATGGTTCATGAGGGGAGGGGGTAAGTCTTGGCGTTCATTTCAGTCGGTCAGTTGGCTCGGTCACTTAATAAACTGCAGCCGTTTCACGCCTTCTATGGCGTCACCTTCCTGTCGATGAAGAAGACTGGCGTAGGCGTTGGGACTGCGACGGGGTGGGGAGGGACCCAAGAGGAGGCCTTGCTACGCCAATACTTCGCTCCCGCCGGCGCACCACCGGACAAGCCATATTGCGTGCCCTTTGGTCGCAAAGACCCCGACTCTTGGTACTGGAAGAACTCTAAGTATTCCGGGGGCACACTGCAGCGTGCTCGTACAACGGACAACTACCGCGAAGCTCTTGAGCGACCAACCAATAGGGAATGGGAGTTCACGGCGGACTATCTGGACAAACTCGAAGGTCTGCTACCGGACGGCTCCGGGGGCCTGAAGCTGCGGATTCCGGTATTCGACTTGGCCGCCTGGCTGTATCGCCACGAGGACCTGCCTAGCTCGCTCGATGATGTCGAAACCAAGTTCCGGACTGAGTTCAACATCAACGACGAAGAGTACGCCAGGCTCTTCGACGTGTCTCGCCCGCCAGTCGCACAGTACTTCTCGCCCGTAGCCATCACTGAGGAGGAACTGGCGCAACTGATTCATGGCGTGCCGCCCGGACCGTCAATGCTGGGACGCACGGAGGCTGAGCTCCTACAGCACATCGAGCATCACGTAACCCGGGTGGAAGGGCTGACGCTACCAGCCGGGTTCGTACACGGCTTCTACGGCGCGCTGATCGCCCAGCGATTCGTCGTGTTAGCCGGTCGCCCCGGGACGGGTAAGACCGCCTTCGTGCGAGCCTTCACAGAAGGCTTGAACACGTTCTTTGCAAACGCGGTCTCGCTCATTGACGTCAGTGTGGGTAGCGATTTCTCCGAGGCAGACGCTCTGGGGTACGAGAAGATTTCAGGCGGCCTGGCAGCCACGGAACTTAGCCGCAAGCTGTTCCTGTCCGAGCGCCCGCGTGACATCTACGTGGTGCTGCTGGACGAGATGAACCTCGGTCAGGTTGACCACTACCTAGCGCGCTTGCTTCCCGCAATCGAGAGCGATGCGAAGGTCGAGCTGCCAGGTCATGGTTCGCCGAGCCAGTTTCCCCCAGACGCGTTCGTGGTCGGCACAGTGAACTCTTTCCTCGAAGAGTCAACCCGCGCGCCCCTCAGCAGCCCTGTCAAAAGGCGCGCGAACATCATCGAGATGCCGAACGCGCTTGGGGACCTAGTTGCGAGCAACGACCGACCGAAGTTCGACCAAGCTTGCGTCGACATGCTGAAGCAAACCAAAGCACGCGTCGACAAGAGGACCCGAGACGGCCTCGGGAGTGTTTTCGACAGCTTCCGCTCGCAACGGCTGACCACCGCCCTGACTGCAGACTCGGATGTGCGCTCCGCAGGGTTCGGTGACTTGCTGTGGAACATTTGCAAAGCATGCGCCGGCAGCGACTCGACGTCGCTTACATTCGGCGTCATCCAGGACGTTCTCGACTACGTGGCAATGTCCGGCCGACCATGGCGGGCTGCGCTGAGCGAGCAAATTGCCCAGAAAGTCGTTCCGCAGTTGAGCGGGTCCAGTACCGTCTGCGAAGAACTGCTTGCTTTCACCGCGAACGCCGACGCTGGGACCGGAGACTTCGCCGTAGCCACAGCCGCGCTGGAGGCACTCCTGCGCACCAAAGACCTGGGAACCGGCCATGTCCTGTTCAAGTACTGACCAGCTTTAAGGCATTGCGCACATAAAGGTGAACGGCTTCTGCCCCACCGGCCTCTGCAAAGTGAGCGGCCCGAATCGGCAGTTCCAACAGCGAGTTACCCTCAGCGGCAATCAGGTTGGCGGCCGGCGCCGGGCCTGGAAAGATGATGCCGCCCGACTTCGCCGCGAAGCTGTTCAGGTAGCCCTGCATCTCGAATAGATCGCGCTGAGTGGCACGAGTCACTCGCGCGTCGACTTTGAACTTCGCGTCGAGCACTACCACTGAGCCGGCAGCGCCAACCAATAGGACATCGGGCCGCTCGTCTGCCGGCCTGGCTGCGGCATCGCGCCAAGAGCTTAGAACGTCGGTCGGCGGCTTGGTGTCGAAAAAGAGCCTCCACTCGTCAGAGCTCATGGACCACCCGTGTGGTGATCGTTTGCGCAGGTCTTTGTCGGGGGATGAGTATGCGAGACCGAGGGCGTTGCCGACCACGTGGGCCACGAACGTCTGATACACCTCCCACACGTCTTTGACGTTCGCACGAACCGACCTGGTAAAGTCCGTACTGTCCGCGATGTCTGCCCCATACTCGGCATGGAGGTCACGCATGCGACCATACCGCTTATCGCTTCGCTGAGTGGTACTCGGTAGTACTGTGGTGGGCTTAGCGCCTGGCCGCACAAGGAGGTTCCTAAACACAGGCAAAGAACGAAGCAACTTCAAGAGCTCGGCGAACCCCTGAACCTCGGCCCTCACCGCCGGCGCAACTAATGTCGCCAGGTCTACGCACTGCGTCGCTAGCACCTGCAGAAACGCCGCAATCTGCACATGCTCTTCGATCTGCTTTTCCCGCTCTCTTGCATGCACGGCAACGCGAGACGGCCAGTAGCTGGCGCCACCGACTTGGATGGGACCGCCATCCGCACGTTCAAGAAGATGGTGCTTCTCTCGCAGCAGCCGACTCGTCTGAGCCACCGACAGGCCTTTGCTACGCTGCGACACCTCGGTGGTCCTCACACTGGACACGGCCGGACGGTCGTTGATAGAGCGAACCAGACGCTCAATCTCCGGCAGCCGGCCCCGCAGCCAGGCGTAGTGAATCTGAGGGAGACGGACTTTTCGCGTCGTCCCGTTGGCAGCCATGTAGGCAAACTGTCGGCGGTATCCGAAGTAAGAGCTCGCGCACACCTCGGCCATCGAACGGACCTCGTCCCACGTCGCTTTGGCGGTGCTGGTCCGGAAATCGTAGATGTGCGTCGCGCCGGCCACCTGTATGCTCAGGCGATGGAAGCCGACTTGGTTTGTCAGGTCCGTGCTCCAAACCGCCAGCTTGGCGCTTTGATGCCATGAAATGGGAAGGGGCACGTCGTCGAGCTGGACAATTGGACGGCTCGAAGCCATCACGGACCCGAAGACCGTGCCTTCGCGCAACTCGACATCACCGACGCCTGGAAACAGCTCCATCGTCATCCCAGCCTGTTCAAGGCGGACTGAGACCGGCTGCGTCATGCAGAGTCCTTCGCCGTCGCGAGTTCTCCGAACTCCTTCTTGATTCGCTTAGCGGCGAATTCTGCGTACTCCGGCTTGAGCTCGATGCCTACCCCATGACGCCCGCTGGCTAAGGCACTGACAATAGTAGTCCCCGACCCTACAAATGGATCGAGCACAGTTCCACCCTCGGGACAGCCACAGGCAAGGCAACGGTCAACGAGCTCACGAGGATACGGAGCGAAGTGGGAGCCGGGGTTTTCTGGTCTGGCGATGATTTTCCAGATGTCCTCTTCGCCCTGCAGTGCATTGCGGTCGAAGTAATACTTCGGCCCTTTTGAGAAGACAAAGATATTCTCGTGCGTGCGCCACGGCCGGTCGCGTGCAGTCGGCTCAGGCAGGGTTGCTGGACGCTGCCAAATGATAGAACTGCGGAGCGTCCACCCGTCATCCTGCATGGCAAGCGCGACTCGCCAAGGGATACCAATGAGCGACTTACGCGGCAGACCTAAACCTGGGCCGTCGACTGCCCGCAGATGCTTGCGCATCATGTTGCGGCCCTTATGTTTCTCATCGGTGCCGTGGGGCTTGCCCTTGGCCGAGTAATACGTGTCGCCAAGGTTCAGGAACAGCGTGCCGTCAGGAGTGAGCGACTTCTTGATTTTCGAGAACACCTCGACCAGTGCATCGACGTATCTCTCGATAGTCGGTTCGTGCCCAATCTGCCCGCCTACTTCGTAGTCGCGCTGCCAGTAGTATGGGGGACTGGTCACCACGCAGTTGACGCTCTCGGCAGGCAGTTTGGCCGCCGCGGCGTTCACGTCAGCATGAAGGATGCTCCAGCGCAGTTCTTCTCGCGTCGATCCGCTTAGGACCCGAACCTCGGCATGCGCGTCGACAACAGCAATCGAAGACTTCGCAGAATTCTCAAGCTCTCGTGATAGCACCGGCTCAGCAACTTCAGCACCGCACATCCGCTTGACGGCACTTTCCGGCACACGAACCTGGCCTTGCGTACCGATGCGAAACGACTGGAGTTCTCCGTTACGGATGAGACGACGCACTGTGCTCAGGGAGACTTTTAGGTAGGCCGCGACCTCTTTAAGGGTAAGGTTGGCTTCAATCATTTCTTCAATTCCGACGGCTAATTATGTTCAAAACTATTCATAAGTCGCCATTATGGTTTTTTTTACCGTAGGCGCAAGCCATTTCACCTTCGCGCCTTAAAATTTGCTCTTCAGAGACACCGAAGCGTCAGCCGATGCCCACGACCCCAGGAGCACCGGGTACGCGCGCGCCTGGGGACCTCAGCGGACATCTAAGCATGCCATCACCGACGAGCATGACTCAGAGCCCCCTTACGCAGGCAGCGCCTCCCTACAGGCTTCAGGCGTAGGCACTGACCATCCTTGACCAGATACTTCATCGCCTTGTGCACATGAGGCCGTATCGACTGATCATCCCTCTGGATAAGGCCGATTCCGCGCCTATCGCCATATCGCTCCTTGTCGTGGTTGCAGCTATGGGCATAGCCCTGACCACGCGTGATCTCCTCCCACAGCTCGCTGATCTCAATCGCCTTCCAGACATCCCGGCACACCACGTTGCCATTGAAGAAGTAGGCAGCATGGATGTGATAGCCCTGCCCGTCATTGCGATCCCCCTGCTCCACTGAGCAGGTGTAGCCGATGAGGTGCTCGAAAATCGAATGGCGGCTGTGTTTAGCAATTAGAGCGTCTAGATCATCGAAAACATGCTCGATTCGCAGCCTGGCCTGGGCTTCAGGACGGTAATAGAGATTCACCCGGATGATCGTGGTGCGGGAGTACCAGCTCGTCACAGCTTCCGTGTACTCAGTGATCTCCCTCTCCTGCTGCTTGGCCAAATCACGACGATCCTTAGCCCTACGCCGATACCACTGCTGCCGGGTCAGCTGACAGATCCTTGCGACGAGGACGTTCATGCTGTGGTGATGACTGAGCCAACCCGCGCCCCGCTCATCCAGGCAGACAGGCCCATCGGAATGAAGCTCAAGACCGATATCCTGACAGGCCTCCCTAAACGCTTGTAGGTGCTCGCTGTAGCTGTACTCCACTCTGTCATCGAACAGGTCGACCATCTGCTTGATATGGGTGAAGTAGCGGGAGAGCCTGGTCGCTTCGATACGCTCGCAACCTGAACGGCTCTGCGTGATGCGGAATGCAGGTGTGTCGCTGTGTTCGATAGCTAGGACGAGTGACTCGATCTGAAGGGCAATGTCAGATTGGGAAAGGTAGGCGTTGAGCTTGCGGTTATTCATGGTGCGTACCTGATTGGTTGATGGTGCATACCAGGTACGTGGTCTGTTTCTTTTTACTGGTCTCTTTCCCTCTGGTGGTAGTCAGTGGTGATGGGTAGTGATGGTTACTATTGGATAGGTAGAGTAGATAGTTAATCGCTATATCAATAGATGCAGCCCTGACCGATGCAGACCTTCCCGGTCAGGCCGGGCAATGGGGAGCAACACTGCCAAGCCTGTCGAAAGATTTACCGCACCGAGCTTCGGTAGAGTTAGCTGAGATCAGAGAACCCTCAGCAGCGGCATAAGCGCCATGACCAGCCGTAGCCGGTCATGGCGCTGCTGGTTCTAGCTGGCCATGCTCAGGTGACCGATATGGCGCGCAGTAGCTCCCTCGGCCTGGTCACGTTCCTCGATCCTGGCCAGGATCCAGTCGTGCACCTCGCTATCGACCCAACCGACGCAGCGGTCGCCCAGCGAGACCGGTTTCGGGAAGGTTCCTTCTCCGATGTATTTGTAGATGGTCGATCGGGCAAGACCGGTCGAGTCGATGACTTCTTTCAGACGGATGATCCTCATGAACGGGGCTCCTCGTATTCGTTCAGAGGATTGGCAGAGCCGGTAAAAAAACACTGAAGGACTGATCCGCAGCCCCAGAACACCTACAAGCCTTAAACGTACAGCTCTCTGACACCCGAACCCCGACAAGAGCCCCTGCCCTGCCTCGTGACTATCCCGCCAGCATTCAGAAACCGCCTCGGCTCACACATGCCCTGCAGGCATCCGGTGTGAGTTCTACATAGCCGTTTTCCGTCAGGCCAATCTAGCGCCCCATCCTCCTGATCATCTTGTCGACTACCTGAACGCGGCTAGCAAACCGCGCTTTCAGGATGGTGTTCCGCAGCGCACCATTACACCGCACTACATTAGGTTCGAATAGAAAGAATGAGAAAAACTGTATAAACCCATCTGAAACCAAGTAAATACTGGGCTAAAAAGAAATTTCTATTCATAGAATCACCATAGAGATCATATAGATGTTTAATATAATTCACCTAGAACGCACGTAGAATAGCTGTAGAATCAAAAGAGATTTTGCACCAAGGCCGCCCTTAGACCTGGATTGAAATGACGTGAAAACTGACAATCGTGCACGCAGCAAGGATGCGGACAGGCTGAGCGAGCTGCTCCAAGATCCTCATCGAAACCATCGCCACGACATCTGGCTGTGGCTGTACCTCGACTACTACAAAGAGGCCAGGCTTGATCTCAAAACCTGCAACGGCCTCACCATGCGTGACGAGATAGCCAGATCCCTGAAGGACCAGAAGCTATTCCAGTCCCGTATCCCTCAAGAGAAAGACCGGCTCCTGCTTCCAAACGAAAAAATGGAATGGATCACAGAGGATGAACGGCAGTATCGGTGGCTGCTCCGCGAGATCGAGCAGATGACTGGCCTGCGCCTGCCTCGCGGGCTAGTCCACCTCACTGGCAGGGACCGCCTCATCGCCATGATCGACCTTTGGGATGTCGATCTTGCTGAGAAGGCATCCGAGGTCGAACTCCTTCACCTGGACTGGCTCAGGCACAAAGCAAAGGACAGTGAGTTCGAGTGGTTTGCCGATAAAAAAGACGGCGAGAAGCGATGTGCCTGCGCCTGGGAGTGGCTCCAGAAGAATTACCTGACGCCATTTTCAAGACAGCCTCCTATCAGCAACCACCAAGAGCTGTTGATGTTCTTCGACCAGGAAGATATCGGCCGCAACGAACGGACGGCCATGATTCGAGAGATCAAGAGGCGATGGAGTCGCAAGCAATTCGACGAGCGCGCCGCCGATAAGAAGCAGGTCAACGTCATGCTCTCGAAAACGGTGATCGTCCAGCTCGATGCGCTAGCTGAAGCGCATGGCATGAAACGCGCTCAAATCATTGAGAACCTGGTGAGGATGGAAGCTGAAGCCGGCGTATATCTCACCGACGATTGAATGACGCTCCGCCAGCAGAGACAGCAAGATCAACCTCCAGGAAGCGCTACAGCATCCTGAGTTCAAATCCGGCAAGCCGGTATTCCAAACGGTATTCCAAGCAAGAATTAAACCGGATCTTTCTTATATATTTCAACAAGATAAAGCAACAATTCAGATTACCCCGGCCAAACGAAACAAACGCCCCCCCAGCGCGGGCTTTGTCGCATATGAGCCTTGGCAATTCACCCCGCCCCCACCATCACCCGCCCTATGTGCACGCCCTACCTCGGCAGTCGGTCCACTTGTGCTACTCATTTCTACTCAATCCACAGTTGGAGCTCAGCTTGCCCACGAAGAGGCCAGCCGCTACGTGATCTACTCGCCAACATCCAGCCCACCTAGAACCGCGCCATCTGCGCCAACATAACTGGCGCAGTTCTGCAAACTGCGCCAGAACCGCGCCATCCCCCTCTCAACCGAGAGCCAAGAAGTGCTTGCCTACATCAACCTGCCCCCGCAAGCTCGCGAGCCCGTGAGTTACCAGATGGTCGACCGTCCAGGGCTGGTGGCGCGCCTTGAAGCAAAGCATCCACCACCGCCTTCGCCATCTCTACCGAGTGCAGCATGCCCCAGAACAGCGTTTGCTCCACTGGATTGGTATGCAAGCTGATTTCGTCACCGTTCAGCTCGGCGACCTCCAACAGGTTCGATACGTAGCTCAGCGCGTCGTGGGCTGTGACGCCGGGTTGGATGGCAAAAATCGTGGGACGCAGAGGGTCAGCGTGATTGACGGTTTTGGACAGGGTTACAGCGAGGGTATCAAGCAATCGGGCCGCATCTGGCCTCATTGACTCCACGGGATCGCTGCTAACAGGAGGTGGGTCAGGGGTGATTTTTTTCACCATGGTAGGTCTCCAAGATCATTTGAGGAGATCACCACACTCGCTGCGACACAAGGGTGGCGAACTGTACGCAGGTTCGCAGACCGGTGATCTTGGAAACCGGCAGGCATAAGCCTCCTGCGCACAGCCCGCCGTAAAGCAGACATGAAAAAACCGCTTACGCGGCGCTGTGCGCCAAGACACTACCGGGCTGCGAAACCCGTATCGCTGAATTTGCAGCGACAACAGGAATGTAGACACGGCATTGGACACACACAACATTCTCACACGCCTAAAACGCGTAGGAAAAGTAAGTTCATTTTGAAAGCTATTTCTACTCATTACGAGACACCCGCGATCCAGGGGGGAAAAAGGAAAACCTCTCACCCACTGGTTCGAATTCGCCGGCCACCCACCCGCTCTTATCCGCAGGCCTATCGATCATGAGGGTGTCTTTAGAAGCGGGCCGTCAGCGTCAGGTACGCTGAACGTGGTTGAGTGGGTAGTACCACTGGGGAGCCCATGTATTGATAGGTCTCGAAGACTTTGCGACCTGTCAGGTTTACCGCCGAAACCGAGATCGTGTAGCGGTCGAAATCGTAGGAAGTCTGCGCATCCAGCAGTGCGTAGCCTGGGACGGATACCGTATTAGGCAGGGTTAACTCACGGGCGCTGAGTGCTGTAATACCAGCACCGAAGCCCAGTCCCTTGGCGGCGCCGTCAAGTATCCGGTAGCGGGCTGCGAGGCGACCGCTGTGCCGTGGTACTCGAGGCAGTCCATCACCGACCGGAATCGAGTTGTCCTCTGTGATTTCTGCCTGGGTGTAGGCGTAGTTGCCCAGCAATGAAACAGCGGGGGTCGGTTCCCAGACCAGGTCCGCTTCTACCCCGCGAGCGCGTTGTTCGCCGCTCTGTACCGAGTAACCCAGAATCGCATAGGTAGGGTCAGGATCCGGGGTGGAGACATTACGACGCGTCTGCTCGAACACGGCGAGAGTGCCAGAAATGCCCAGATCGCTGAACGCCAGTTTGACGCCCGCCTCATAATTGCGAGACAGCTCAGGCTTGGGCGCCTCGTTACCAGTGAAGTTGAACGCCCCCCTGAAACCGGTGGAATACGCCGCGTAGAGCGCAAGACTTTCGGTCAGGTCATACGTGATGCCAAACCGTGGTGTCACACGATGATATGAAGCATCTACACCTTGCTCTTGTTGGTTGATGTCGAGCTGGGTCAATCGCAACGACCCCAACAAGTGCAAACGGCCATAGGTCGCTTGATCCTGAACGTATAAAGCCTTCGTCTCGTAACGGTTGGTCTGGGACACCGTTGTTTCGGGCGTCGCGCCGTAGGAAATCCCATATCCCGGATTGGCAAGGTCAAGCTCGCCGATGAGTTCAATGCCGGACATCCCCGAGCTGAAGTGAGTGCTGTCGTAACTGATACCAACCAGCAACTCATGATCTCCGCCCAGCGATTCGACTCGGGAGCTTAGGTTGGTATCCAGTGTGCTTTCCCGGATATTCGTGGGCAGGTAAAGCTTGAATATCGGGTAAACCGTGGGTGTCGCGGGATTCGGTCCCAGAAGGTCCGGAAATGCAAGGCTGCCATAATCGCGAACTTTGCCCTCGTAATACTGAGCGGTGACGGTCAGTCGTGTGTCGTCGTCAAGCTCATGCGTGAGTTCGGCGGTGGTTGTTCGATTCTCGATAGTGGTGTGAGGCTGTCCGTGGGTCGCTCCTGGGAAGGCGTTGCGATCAATCTGCCCGCTCAATGCTTGAGCGGCTGGCAGGCCGGAATATTCGACCTGGCTGCGATTCTCGTATTGGCCGCGCAGTAACAACTCAGTCTCTGGCGATAGCTGGAAAGCGATGCTGGGTTGTATCGACCACTGATGGCCGTTGACGTGATCAATCCAGCTGTCGTTTTCTTGATAGTCGGCGGTAATCCGTGCGGCGACCTTGTCGCCAATGGGTGTGTTGAGATCCAGCGAAGGATTCTCTGTGCCGAAGCTACCGGTGCGCAGCGACAGCAGTGCACTTGGCTCGGTCTCGGGCCGTTTGGAAACCACGTTGATCAAGCCACCCAGCGGTGCGCCGATACCGCCGCCGTACAACGCTGATGTAGGGCCTTTGAGTACCTCGATGCGCTCGGTGCCGATGAGGCTGGTCGGGTCGATGCTCGCTGCCGTGCCGCCAAAGGCAGGCAGCCCGTTCATGTAAATTTCCGCCGGAAAACCACGCACGATTGGCTGGGCGAACAGTGCCTCCTGCTGCTTGGTTGCTCTTACCCCCGAGACGTTGACCAGCGCGTCAGCAAGCGAATGACTGTCCTGCTCCTTGAGGAGCGTTTGCGTGACAACTTGCACGGATTGCGGGACTTCGACCAGGGGCGTGTCGGTGCGCGTGGCCGACGCAGAAGAGGGTGCGCTGTAGCCTTCACGCGACCCGGAAACGGTTATGGTTTCCAACGTCCAAATCTGTGATTGATCGGATGTTGGGGGTGCATCCACGGCACCGTCTTGTGGGTGGGCAATGACTGGTAATGCCAGCCCCAGAAACATGCAAAAGGCATGGCGCCAGCGCAGCCGCGACGGATCAATGTAAAACTGCGGCTCGTTCTTGTCCGAGTACATGGGATATTCCGATGAAAGTCATGTGAAACTGAATACGCAGGAGGATTGGGCATCACCAGAATCAAAAGCCCGTATTTATCCACCGGGCCGCTGCCGCAGTCATGAAGGCATCAATGGTTTTTTCATGGAGGTGCGCCTGGCAGGTCGACGGCGATTAACGTCAGACATGCTGGCCACCGTTAACGTGAATCTCGGCGCCGTTTACATAAGAAGCGCCACCGGTGCAAAGGAAGTAGACGAGCGAGGCAACTTCTTCAGGTTTGCCCAGTCGGTTCATCGGCACCAGCCGTTCAACGATTTGCGCAGTGCCTGCGGAGAGCATTGAGGTTTCAATTTCTCCGGGTGCGATAGCGTTGACCCTTACGCCATGTCGGCCAAAATCAAAGGCCATCTCCCGAGTCAGGGCGCAGAGCGCAGCTTTGGATGTGGAATAGGCCACACCTGCAAACGGGTGCACCTTGGAACCTGCAATAGAGGTCACGTTGATGATGCTGCCTTTTGCAGCTTTCAATTCATCAAACAGCCCCCGCGCAAGGAGAGCCGTGGAAAACAGATTGACATTGAAGACCTTGATCCAGGTTGCATAGTCGGACTCCAGAACACCAAGACGTGCCCCTTCAGGCCCCTTGGGCGAAATTCCGGCATTGTTTACCAATGCATCCAGGCGCCCACCCAATTTCTCCCTGATGGCCGGAAGGCTATCAGTGATGCTCTCGATATCTTCCAGATCAAGATGAATGTGGTTGAGCAAGCCCTCGGCCCATGGGCATTCAGCGACCCAGTCCTGGCGAGAGGCGGTGAAAATCCTCCACCCGGCGGCGTGAAAGTGTTTGACGGTGGCATGGCCTATGCCACGACTGGCACCGGTCAATAACAGTGTCTTCTCGCTCATACATGCATTACCTGTTAAAAGTTTCGATTGGCTTTCAAGCGATCCAGGTCAGGAAATTCGCGATCTTCAATGGGCTGCTTTTGGTGGGGCGTCTCTTTAAAGCCGTCCAAGACTGCGCGATGACCGCCTAAGGCCCATTGGCGGCAATATCGGTGTTGGCGCGGTCCCACCCCCCACCCAAGGCTCTGATCAGATTCACCGTTGCAATGGCCTGCGTGCCCGTCAGACGGCTCAGTTGCAGTTCGGTTTGCAAGACCTGGCGCTGGGCATCGATCACGTCCAAGTAGCTGATCTGTCCCTCTTCATACTGAGTTTTAGAAAGCCGCTCTGTCCGTATGGATGCTGCAACAGCTGCGCTTTGATTACCTTTCTGATCATCGAGCAACCTCAGGTCCGCCAGGTTGTCTTCTACCTCTCTGAACGCCACCAATACTTGCTCCCGATACTTCGCAACCTGCTCGTCGTATCGAGCCCTTGCAGAGGCGAGATCTGCTTTCCTGCGACCACCATCAAATATCGGTAACGTCAGTGCCGTTCCCGTAAGGGGGCCTAGTAGAAAAGACCGAGTCGACCAGTCGAACAGATTTCCCAGCGACGACGACTCGAAGCCGGCAGTGGCATTTATGTTAAGCCGCGGAAAAAATGCTGATTTCGCCAATCCGATTTGTGCGTTAGCCGCGGCCATGGCTCTCTCGGCGGCAGCAATATCGGGACGACGTTCCAGTAGCGCTGATGGCAATCCGACAGGCACCTGGGTCGCGATGGGCTCTATCGGTGAGTCAGGGAAGTCGAAGTCGGCAGGAGACTTGCCCAACAACACGGCAAGACCATGTTCCGACGTCGCGCGAAGCCGTGCGATCCCTACCGAGTCCGCCCTCGCGGTCGATAATTCGTTGCGCGCTCGCGAGAGATCAAGTTCGCTTATGTCGCCCTCTTTGAATCGCCCCTCCACTAATTTCAGGGTGTTTTCACGCAGGGTGACCGTGCGACGAAATAGTCGAAGTTGGTTGTCGTACTCACGCAGCTCGAAATAATTTTTCGCCACATCAGCTTGGAGGGCCAACAGCACAGAACGATACAGCGCCTCGTTCTGTGCTTGATTAGCGAGCGCGGTGTTCACTTGTGAATCCACCTTCCCGAACAGGTCTACCTCGTAAGAGGCTGTCGCCTGCGCCCGCCAAAGAGTCTGCGTGGACCCACTCGCATCGTCAGGCAACAATTGCGAGGCAGGAGACAGGCGTTCACGCGTAGGACCAAATCCCGCATCCAGGGACGGGAACCATCCCGCTCGGGCTGATTGGGTCAAGGCTCTCGATTGCTGGACTCGTGCGGCAGCCGCCTTCAGATTCTGATTAGCCTCTGCGGCTTGCCGCTCCAGGTCGTTTAGCACCGGGTCGCCAAAGACCAGCCACCATTGCCCACGATGCTCGGCATCGGCCGGTTCAGCGTTTTTCCAGGCGCTATCCTTGGGCAATGATGCTTGCTTCTGTTCAGCCGAAGCTTCCTTGAACGTCTGCGGAGTCGGGACGTCGGGGCGGTTGTATGTCGGCTCCACAGAGCATGCTGATAGAAGCGATAGCAGCGCCGAGGAAGTTAGCAGTCCAACAATAGACTTTTGGGGTAACTGGATCATTCGTTTGGCTCCGATCATGCGTCCAATGCTTGCGTTGTCAGGTGGGGCGCGTCTTTTTGAGCCACGTGTACTTTGCCACCTGCCAGCGTACGCAGAACCACATAGAAGACAGGTGTCAGTGCGAGACCGAACAGAGTCACGCCCAACATGCCGAAAAACACCGAGATCCCCATGGCCTGGCGCATTTCTGAGCCCGCCCCCGTGGAAAACACGAGTGGGACAACGCCCATGATGAAGGCGATCGAAGTCATGAGAATCGGCCGCAGACGCAAGCGGCTTGCTTCAATGGCGGCCTTCAGCGTCGTGTACCCGTCGTGCTCCAGTTCTCTGGCGAACTCGACTATCAAGATGGCGTTTTTGGAAGCCAATGCGACCAATACCATCAACCCGATCTGGGTAAAGATGTTGTTGTCTCCCTGCGTGAGCCACACCCCCGTGAGTGCGCACAGGATGCTCATGGGGACGATCAGGATGACCGCCAGAGGAAGGGTCAGGCTTTCGTACAGTGCGGCCAGTACGAGGAATACGAGCAGGACGCTGACAGGGAAGACCCACATACCGGCGTTACCTGCCAAAACCTTCTGGTAAGTCAGCTCGGTCCACTCGAATTTCACGCCTTGAGGCAACACCTCGGCGGCAATGCGCTCTGCTGCTGCCTGGGCCTGGCCAGACGAATAGCCCGGCGCTGGGCCGCCGTTGATATCCGCTGCGGTGTAGCCGTTATACCGAACCACCATGTCCGGACCGTAGGTTGGGCTGATACGAACCAGAGACGATAAGGGCACCATTTCCCCACGGTCGTTTCTGGTTTTCAGCTGAAGGATGTCATCTGCTCGCTGACGAAACGGGGCGTCGGCCTGTACTCGTACCTGGTAGACACGGCCGAAACTGTTGAAGTCATTCACATACAAGGAGCCGAGGTATACCTGCATGGTCTTGAACACATCGGTAACGGACACGCCCAGCTGTTTGGCTTTCACACGGTCCAGCTCGACGTTCAACTGCGGGAAGTTGATCTGATAGTTTGTCAGTGACCCACCAAGCTCCGGGGTCACAGCAGCCTTGGCCATGAATGCTTGAGCGGCCTTGTCAAGCGCCTCATACCCCAGGCTACCCTGGTCTTCCAGCTGCATTTTGAAGCCACCCAGTGTGCCAAGCCCGAGTATTGGAGGCGGTGGAAAGGCTGCGACATAGGCTCCTTTGATACTGGCGAACTTTTGGTTGAGGGCTGCGACGATAGCCGCGGCGGACTCATCTTTCGATGTACGCTCGCTGAGAGGCTTGAGGGGAACAAAGACAATCCCAGCGCTGGAACTGTTCATGAATCCGTTAACGGACATGCCAGGGAAGCCGACTGCGTGAGCTGCGCCCGGCTGCTTCATGACTATTTCGCTCATCTGGCGAATCACTTCTTCCGTACGGTCAAGAGAAGCGCCATTGGGAAGCTGGGCGATGGTGACCAGGTACTCCTTGTCCTGCATGGGAATGAACCCGGCAGGCACAACGTTCCCCATGAACGCCGTGAGCCCCAGAAGAACCACATAAACAACCAGCATGCTGCCCTTGCGCTTGAGGACGCCTGTTACGCCTTTCGAGTATTGCTCCGAGCCACGATTGAAAACCTTGTTGAATGCTCGAAAAAAACCGCCCAACAGCTTATTCATCACCCGCGTCAAGGCGTCTTGCTTGGCGTCGTGGCTACGCAAAAGGAGTGCGCTGAGGGCTGGAGAGAGCGTGAGTGAGTTGAACGCGGAGATCACTGTGGAGATCGCAATGGTCATCGCAAACTGCTTGTAGAACTGGCCCGTGAGACCGCTCATGAATGCCAGCGGTACAAACACAGCAACCAACGTGAGTGCGATGGCAATGATGGGGCCGCTGACCTCTTGCATGGCTTTATAGGTGGCGTCCCTCGGCGTCAGCCCGCTGGCTATGTTCCTCTCCACGTTTTCAACCACAACGATGGCATCGTCGACGACGATACCAATGGCTAGCACCATTCCGAAAAGCGACAGGGCATTGATCGAGAAGCCGAAGGCCAGCAACAGCGCAAAGGTACCGATGATGGATACCGGTACAGCGATCAAGGGGATGATCGCTGTACGCCATGACTGGAGGAACACAATGACGACCACGACCACCAGTGCGATGGCTTCGAGCAGTGTTTCTATAACCGCATTGATGCTCGACTTCACGAAGCGGGTGGGGTCGTAGATAAGCCTGTAATCCAGGCCTGGAGGGAAATCAGCGCTGAGGTCTTTGAGTGCCGCGCGGACTTGATCGGAGATCTCCAGCGCGTTGGCGCCAGGCAATTGGTAGATGGCGAGGGAGACGGCGGGTTTGTTGTCCAGCAACGCACGCAATCCGTATTCAGCCGCGGAGAGTTCGACCCGGGCGACATCCCGCAGATGAGTCACTGCGCCATTCGGGCTGGTTTTGAGAACGATGTCGCGGAACTCGTCGACGGTCTTCAAGCGACCCTGGGCATTGATTGTCAGCTGTACTGCAGTACCCGGCGAAGAAGGCGCAGCACCAACGGCCCCCGCAGCAACCTGGATGTTCTGTTCTTGAATGGAAGTGACAATCTCCGAGGCGGTGAGATTACGCTGTGCCACCTTCTGCGGATCGAGCCACACACGCATTGCGTAATCGCCTGCGCCCCACATATCGACACGGCCAACGCCAGGTATCCGCTCAAAGCGCGTTTTGACGTTACGTACGCCGTAGTTTCTCAAATACGTCGTGTCGTACCGATCATTGGGTGACACGAGGTGCAGAAAAAGAACCAATGAAGAAGAGCTTTTGAGCGTAGTAACACCCAATCGTTGGACATCTTCGGGCAGCCGTGGCAATGCTTGATTGACTCGGTTCTGTACCAACTGGGTAGCCAGGTCCGGGTCAGTTCCTAATGCGAAAGTCACGGTGATGGTCAGGTTACCGTCACTGTTCGCTTGAGACTGCATGTACAGCATATTCTCAACGCCGTTGATTTTTTCCTCAAGCGGCGCCGCAACTGTCTCGGCAATGACTTTTGGGTTCGCTCCAGGATACTGTGCGCTGATGGTTACCGAGGGTGGAACGACCTCTGGATACTCAGAAATCGGCAATTTGAATATTGCTATCAACCCTGCAAGCAGGATCACCACGGATAGTACGCCCGCAAAGATCGGACGATCGATGAAGAACTTTGATATGTTCATTAACGACTCTTTAAGTGAGGCGGCTACTTACTCTCAGCGCTGCTTCAAGGTTAAAAAAGACAACAGGACGCTTGAGGATGCACTCTGCTTTATAATCAATGCGCGGACCAATAAATCGTACGAACCCGAGGGGCATTTGTCGTTTATCAGTGAATTCTGGTTAGTGCCGTCGTGGGTCAGTGAGCGTTTCTAGCCTGAGCGTCACTTTGGGGAATTATCTTTCCTAGAACCTGCTCCCCTGGACGGACTCGCTGAATACCGCCGACCACCACCCGTTCGCCCTCTTCGAGCCCGGACGTGATAATGCGATCATTGCCTTGTAGATTCCCCAGCGCTACCGGGCGATAAACAATATGGTCATCCTTTCCCACGACCAGGACAAATCGCTTGTCTTGATCGGTGCCAATTGCCGCATCATCAATAAGAAGGGCCGCGTATGGTTCACTGCCGCCCACTTTTACACGCGCATATAACCCCGGGACCATGGTGCCATCAGCGTTGTCGAACCGTGCACGCATTCGGATAGTGCCTGAGGTAGTGTCGAGTTCATTGTCTACGGATTGGATGACTCCCCGGCGCGAATACCCTGTCTCATCTGCAAGCCCTAGATCAACCGGAACATTAACCTTATTGCCGAGTCTGTTGATGTACTTGAGATAAGTCTGCTCATCAGCGTTGAACTCTGCATAAATGGGGTTCACAGAGACAAGCATCGTTAAAGGCGCCGCGCCTGCCCCGGCGTTTACGATGTTTCCAAGTGTTATTTCTGCCCGCGATACGCGACCAGAAATTGGAGCTTTAATCTGGGTATGGCCGAGATCAATTTTAGCTGCATCCAGCGCTGCTTCAGCAGTTTTAAGATTGGCAATGGCCTCCAGTGCTGCGTTGTTTTTTTCATCGTAATCACGTTTTGCGATTGCATTTTCGGTAATCAGGCGCTGTGCCCTCTCCCAGTCGCTTTTCGTGTACGCGGCGCGAGCCTGAGCTGCCGCAACCTGCCCCTTGGCTCGTTCGACTTGTGCTTGGTAAGGTCGTGGATCGATGACGAACAGAGTGTCCCCTTTTTTAACCAATTGGCCGTCATGTATGTTGACGTCCGTTATGGTTCCTGCCACCAGCGGCCTGACCTCAACTTTTTCCACCGCTGCTAATCGACCAGAATAGATTTGCCAGTCGGTAACGATTTCTCTTTTAACGACCGCGACATCTACCTCCTGGATTGGGAGCGGGCCTTCCTGTGCTACAGCTTTCTCTGAGTTATCGAACACCCCAAAGGCAATGACTCCGGAAATACAAAGCATGCCTGCCGAATAAAGTGCCAGCCTGGTGCGGGGCTTGGAATTAGCGCTCATAATTACTCCAAAGTTAATCCTGTTCTAGCTTGACTGCTGTGTGAATGCCAACTTCCGATGGCCAATTCTCATGAAATATGAAGTGGCGCTTGTTGGGAGCCTAGGTGTTTGCTTCGCCAACGACACCGCGGCTTTTTTACAGTGAACGGTATGCGTGAAAAATCACGTCATCGACCTGTTTTCATTGTCTGGAACGCGTTCGCCATTGGCGATTTTTGTTCTGCGGTCGGCACGCATCCACCTTAAGGTAATAACCGCAGATACCGCGATTAGCGGAAAAACAATATTATTCATGCCCTTCCAGCCAAGTAATTGCAATATGGGGCCGGCGGCCAAGGTGGAAAATGCAGTGAACGTATATTGAATAAACTCTGCCACTCCCTGCACCCTGGCCTTTTCGGAGGGGTGGTAGGAGGAAGTCAACAAGGTGGTGCCACCAACAAACATAAAATTCCACCCGACGCCTAAAAAAAGAAGCGCGATATAGAACGCGGTCAAGCTGTCCGAAAACTGTGCAATCAATCCGCAAGCTGCACTTAGTGCCATTCCCAGGAATAAAATCGGTGGCAATCCGAATAGGGCAATCAGGCGCCCAGCGAATAGTGACGGCGCGTACATACCCACTAAATGCCATTGAATAATGCTGGCGCCATCATTTATGGAGTGATTGCTGGCGACAGCAGCCAGCGGTGTCGCGGTCATGATGAACATCATCACCACGCCGCCAATAACGTTATTCGAGAGTGCCGCTAGTGAAATAGGTTGCCTGAATATAGTGAGTAGTTTGCGTGGCGGCTGTTCGTGGTCATGCAGTTCCAATGGTTCTGGACGTGCATCCTGGTAACCCAGCCAAAGTAATGCTGCGGAGGCAAGGCCCAGCAGGCATACCATCAAGTACGAGCCGGCGAACAGGACCGGGAACAAATCCGCGCTCCAACTCGCCAACAAAGGCCCGAGAAAAGCGGCGATCACTCCGCCCGCAAGCACCAACGAGATCGCGCGTGCTTTGCGGTTGTCAGGTTCCGAATCTGTTGCCGCCAACCGGTAATACTGGGCGAATGCCTGGAAAACACCTACGGCGGCTGTCCCGATGCAAAACAGCCAGAAAAAATTCAGGAAGACTGCCCATACGGAAATCAAGCCGCCTATCGCGCCAGTGAGGGCACCTAGTACAAATCCACGCCGTCTACCTATCTTTTGCATCAGGGTAGAGGCGAAGTATGTCGCAATCGCGCCGGCTACGGTGATCAGTGCAAAGGGCAGAGTCGCAAGCGATTTATCGGGGGCGAGCTGATATCCCGTCAAACCGGTCAATGTGAGATCGATAGCGATGGCTGCCGTGAACAAACCCTGAGCTATTGCCAGTACCGCCACATTCGATCGGCTTGACGACTTTTCTGGCGCTGAAATGTCTTCCGATAATTTTGATGTGCTCATTGTGCCCGCCTCCAGTCAAGAAGGTTCGAGCTGTCTGCCCTTACAACCATGACGACTCTCCCGTTGAGAAACTGGAGCATTCTCTCCGTCGCTTATCGCGGGAGAAAGGACTTAGTTCCCTCCTTTTTGGTCGTCGGGCTGCATTGGGCAGCAGGTGTCACAAACAGGAAAACCGATAGCGAAGCGGGACTGCGAAGCGAGAAAAAACGATGACGTTTTTTGAGGGTTTTCCGCCCTTTTCGCCATGAAATTTTTAGAGGATGATTTGGGGCCAGCAGTACGAAAATCGGCCAATAAGACGCCGGCAGGGAACAGTAATTCCGAGCAGGACCTATGATTTTTCAAGAAGGTAATTCCATGCGTGACATCGCTTTCCTGATCTTTCCCGAGTTTCAGATTCTGGATCTTAGCGGTCCGCTGGCGGCCTTCGAGATCGCTAAAGAGATTGGGGTACCAGATCCCTACTGCTGTTCGGTGGTTTCGTTGTCGGGCGGTCCTGTGATGAGTTCGTCTGGTCTGGAAGTAAGGAGTCAGAAGATCAGATCAAGCCCGTACGATACGTTGATAGTGGTCGGCGGTAAGGCCTTTTCCAAGCCCTATGACCTTCCTATGGTGTCGGACCACCTCGCTAATGCGGCCGCGAAAGGTACCAGGCGAGTGGCGAGTGTTTGCACCGGGGCTTTTCTATTGGCTTCGGCGGGCCTGTTGGACGGTCGCAGGGCTACTACACACTGGAGGCAGACCGCGCGACTGCAACGCAATTTTCCGAAGGTGCGGGTACAGCCCAATCATATATTTACGAAGGATGGTGGCATCTGGACGTCTGCTGGCATCTCTGCGGGAATCGATCTGGCGCTGGCCATGATTGAGGAGGATCTGGGAAGTGCTGTTTCCCATGAGGTCGCTCGCACCATGGTGGTGTATCACCGTCGGCCAGGAGGGCAATCACAATTTTCGGCCATGGCCGATATGGAGCCGTCGACGGATCGCATGAGGGAGGTGCTTTCCTATATGCGAGAGCATCTGAACGAACAGCTATCAACAGAGCATCTGGCATCAATTGCTTGCCTCAGCTTGCGTCAGTTCGGTCGGGCTTTCCTGCTGGAAACGGGGGAAACACCGGCTAAAGCAGTGGAGCGTTTGCGTGTCGAGGTCGCGAGGCTGCGCGTTGAACGTGGGGCGGAACCAATCGAACTGATAGCACACTCGGTCGGTTTCAAGGATCCGGAGCGGATGCGCAGAGCCTTCATCAGAGTTATTGGACACCCACCTCAAAGCATCAGACGGCTGGCCGCACATCAGGGTGTTAGCGCTTCTGAAGTTAAGGGAGAAACAAGTTCGACCAAATAGCATGGCGTAAATCGAGGGGACTAAGTCGTTTTGCAAAGCGCCAGTGACGCTTAAGCTTAAACCTCTGGGCCTTGATGACCCCGAATGGTCGCGGTGAATCTCCAACCTACTAATGGGACAGTCATGAAATAACTTTCAGGCAAGCGTGCACTCATCACCGGCACCGGTTTGAGCGTGGTTTGCGTGAATGCTTAGTTGGGTGGCCCACGTTTGATGGCGTTGGGATTCTGTTAAAAGTATTAGAGACAAAATCCTCAAGTCAACCGCACCAGGGATCAGCTCGATCTTGAACGGATGTGTTTATTTATCGACAAGCATACCGTCGATGCATGAAGTAGTAATTTAAATAAGATACGCCAATCCAATTTATTGTTTTTTCGTATGAAGAGGCTTGAACCAATGAGCGTTTTGTTGACTCGCCGCAAGGTGATTTCAGGTATGGGACTTCTAGGTATCGGCATGCTGGCAGGCTGCGATACCCGGGGTGAGCTATCGTACAAATATGGCAAAGACTTAAGCGATAAAATTCTTGGGCGCACATTCAGGCTAAAAGATACTGACGGCGAGGTAAGAACGCTTTCAAGCTATAGAGGCGTGATGCCAATGATCTTTTTTGGATTTACTCAATGCCCGGCAGTCTGCCCCACCGCCTTGGCTCGTGCAGCAAAAATCAAAAAGATGATGGATAAGGATGGCTACCGCCTTCAGGTTATCTTTATTACGCTTGATCCCGAACGGGATTCCCCAGCCGTACTAGACGCCTATGTCAAAACTTTTGACCCGTCTTTTGTCGCACTTTACGGAACACCAGAAGAAACGGCGGCCACAGCCAAGGAATTTGGCGTGTTCTATAAAAAAGTACCGATTGGATCAAGCTATACACTGACTCATTCATCGACGAGCTATGTGTATGACTACCAAGGAACGCTACGCCTCGGATTTTCTCAAGCACTTTCGGCGCAACAATGTGCAGAAGATCTGATTACCCTCATGGAGATTTGCTAATGCACCCAGCGCCCAATCGAACCAAAACAAATCAACGCGTTGAACAGATCGTCCTTGGGCTTTCTCTACCAGGGCTGGTTTTCCAGGTATCAGCCCAAACGCAGATAGAGGGCGCATGGGAGCTACGATCACGCGGGAGTCAGTTTTGATAACTGCGCTCGACGCTCCATATGCTCATTCGCGACTCTCACAGCCTCGTCAGTTCTCCCCCACAGACCTTCTATCTGTGCGACGATCTCAGGCCGCGCAGTACGTGGATTCCCCGAGTGCATTGTCGGCTGCGGGTCGTACTCGAGCACGAGCTGCGTAAACTCAGCCGCATCCTGGCCTTTGAGTTCGGCGATGACCTGCAGCGCAAAGTCGATACCCGCCGTGACACCGCCACCTGTGATTCGGTTTCTGTCGACGCATACCCGTTCGTAGCTCGGTTCGATACCCAAGGCTATGAGAGGTTCGTAGAAAGGCCAGTAGGTCGCTGCACGATAGCCTTCCAGCAGTCCCGCCATAGCAAGAAGTACAGAGCCCGTGCATATGGCGGTTACATAAGTGGCTGTCTTTCCTGCGCGAGCAATAAAATCGAGCAGCTCCTGGTCCTTCATGATTTCAGGAGTTCCTCCGCCACCTGCGACAAACAGCACGTCCAAGTGATCTGGAACGTCATCTATCGTGATCGTGGGATTCATGGTGACGCCCATATCCGTTGGAACAGCCTCCATTGTCTTCCAGATTATGTGAGTTTTAGCGTGAAGGCCGAACGCCGTCTGTGGGCCTGCCAAGTCTTGCAGAGTGAAACCAGGAAAAATCACCATGCCAATCTGCAGTTGGCGGTCTTCAATCTTATTGCTCAGTTCATCAGACATTACCGTCTCCTCTCGTCGTACTTGACTGAAGAGTATTCCTGTTAGACGCTCCACGTGAGTGGCGGAAATGACATTGATCGATCAGTTTCTGCCAGCTGAATATTCAGGTTTACGAGCGGAGTCCAACACCATGCATAAGATCGCGGTTCTGGCATTGAATGACGTGGTGCCTTTGGACTTTGGTATTGCCTATCAGGTTTTCGCCTTGGCTTCTCAGCCCGATGGTCGCAAAGCTTACGAGGTGGAGGTGTGCGCACCCGAGCGGACAATTCGCGCCGCCAGTTTTGATATGCAGGTGCGGTACGGCCTCGACCGTCTTGCGCTAGCCCAAACTATCGTCATACCAGGAAGTGAAGATCCGTTTGGAGTGGTTCCAGAAGCAGTAAAAATCGCTCTTCGCGAGGCACATATTCGTGGCGCAAGACTGGCTTCAATCTGCACGGGGGCCTTTATCCTTGCCGCAAGCGGTCTTCTTGTCGGAAAACGCGCAGCGACGCATTGGCGTTTCTCCGAGGACCTGGCCAGGCTTCACCCAGAGATAAAGGTAGAACCTAATGTTCTGTTCGTCGATGAAGGTAGCATCGTGACGTCGGCCGGCGCGTCAGCAGGATTGGATATGTGTTTGCATCTCGTGCGACGCGATTACGGCCAGTCTGTTGCGGCAAACACTGCCCGCCTGGCGGTCGCGCCGCTGTACCGTGATGGCGGTCAGGCACAATTTATTCGTCAGGAGCTACCAGGCTCGCCAACGAGCTTAATGCCGTTGATTGAATGGATGCGGGACAATTTGAGCAGTTCGCACACAGTCGATGACCTTGCGGCTCGCGCCAAGATGAGCTCGCGTACATTTGCTCGGCGATTTCAGGAACAGACCGGCACTACTCCTTTACAGTGGCTTCTCAGCGCTCGTATTGGGAGAGCGCGTGAATTGCTTGAGGAGAGCGAGGTGTCGATTGATCAAACGGCGCTTCTTTCCGGATTCGGGTCTGCGGTGACCTTCCGGTCGCGGTTCCGAAGGGTCGTTGGCCTCACGCCGACGGAGTACCGTCGTCGTTTCAGCTCAGCAAGCTAAAATCCAAATACCCGCACGTCCAGCCATCGAAACATGCCATCGTGCCCGCAGCCCTCGCCTATTTCCCCTCCGGAAAAACCGCAACACTGCGAATCTCAATCTTCAACTGCGCAAGCGCCAGCGCCTCGACCCCGATGATCGACCAGGCCGGAAACGGGCGTTCGGTGTAGCGGGCCTTGACCGGCAGGAACTCGTCGACCGTGTCTTTCAGGTTGACGTGGTAACTCACCACTTCAACCAGGTCGGCCATTGTCAGCCCCTGCAAGCGGAGGATTTCCCTTGTCCGTTCCAGCGCTACCTCGGTCTGTTCGGCGACGCTCTCGGGGATCGAGCCATCGGGACGGAAGCCGACTTCGCCGGCGATAAACAGCAGGTTGCCAGCGCGAACGGCGGGCGAGTAGCCGTAGCTCTCATAGCCGCCATGGGTCGCGGCAAACATCGGGTGGTCTGCCGGGATCTCAAGTACTTTCTTGGTCATCTTTCATATCCTTGTCCTGATTTGCATGCTGAACGAAAACAGGCGGCCGCCCCTTCGACAGGGGCGAATGGCCTGCGCTGTTCCGAGCACCGACTCTACGGTTGATGGCAAAAGGCACAAACGACATTTATCCCTCACTTCACGCCATATCACGGTCTGCGGCCTGTTCCCCCGCATCCGCCGCAACCGGTTCGACGCGAGAGCCGATTGAGCGGCGAGCGCTGATCGATCGACGCTTCATCGGCACAGCCTCCGGAGGCACTCGACGACGAACGACATAAGCATATGAATTTATACTTTTTCAGATTCCCGGTAATTGCTGTTAGTTTAAAAAAAGAAAGACGTCATTGTTCTTGCTTGTCAATAGAGCGGGTCATGTTTCACTGGATGAAGATTGCAGCCGAACTTCAAGGGATTAAAGTCTTCTCAGCACTACTTACATGGCTACTGGGCAATAACCCTACCTGTTGAAAGTCCATTTCATTGGATTGATAACCGGTATATGACATGACGGCTACTCTGAGCCACTCGGCGACCTGATCAACACCCCGTATGTGCGGATCCCCGAGGAAAAACTGCAAGGTCGGCAGCGCAATCACACTATCAATAACATCACGGTCGAACAGGCGGTGCTCCATGAAAAGGAATTCACATGTTTACTGCGGCACTGATCTACATCCTGGCGGTCATCAGCCCTGGCCCCAATTTCATTATCGTCAGCCGGTTTTCTTCCCTCGGCTCGGTGTCGACCGGCATTGGCGCAACCCTGGGCATTTGCACGGTTGGCGTGTTCTTCTCGACCATTTCGCTGCTGGGCCTGGCGGCGCTGCTGCACCAGTATCCGGCGTTCTCCAAGGTCGCCACGCTCTGCGGCTCGGCGTACCTGCTGTACATCGCCTACAGCATCATCAGGAGCGTGCTGGCGAAAAGCACCGGCACGCCTGAAAGCACGGGACCTGGCGTGACCAGTTTTGCCAGGGCCTACAGGGTCGGATTGATCACCAACATCAGCAACATGAAAACCATCGCCTTCATGATCAGTATCTATGCGGGCTTTCTGTCTTCGCCGCGCTCGGAGCTCGACAAGGTGCTGGTGGTGCTGCTGTGTTCGACCCTGGAAATCACCTGGTACTCCCTGGTGGCCCTGTTGTTCGGTCAGGGGCCGATCAAGGCCTTGTTCCTGAAATACACCCGGCAGATCGACGTCGGGCTGGCAGTCTTTCTGGTGGCGTTTTCTCTCAACAACGCGGTCCCTGTACTGCTTGCCAGTCGCTGAGGCTCCCCAGGCGACCTTCAGGGCAGTTGGGTGCGATGTTTCAGGACTTCAAGCGGATTGGCCGCCCGGGGAATGGCCAGACGTCAAGTGACGTCCTTTCCACGGGCGCGCAGTCTTTACTGGTGTGTGCGCTGGCGGGTCGCACGCCTCGGGTTGAACCGATCGCCAGGGTTATGCGTCAATCCTTGACGACGTGAACACCGCCCAGGACCACCCCATGCGCCAAGCCCTGCTGATCATCGATGTCCAACCCAGCTTCTCCCCGCCGCAATGGCTGATCGACGGTATTCGGGGCCTGATCGGCCGCATGCCCAGCGTCGCCACCGTCGAGCGCCACGATGAATCGATCACCCCGTTCCAGCGCCAGCTAGGCTGGCACCCGGCACCGGACGACGACAGCCTGGTGCCTGCCGATCGCATCTTCATCAAGCATGGCTACGCTCCCTCGCCGGAAACCATCGAATACCTGAAGAGCCTGGAGGTCGAGCGTGTCCTGGTCTGTGGCCTGCAAACCGAAACCTGTTGCCTGGCGGCGGGATTTGCCTTGTTCGATGCGGGGCTGCAACCGACCTTGATCACTGACCTGACGGTCGGTTCGTCCCTGGATCGTTCGGGCGGGTTGGGAATACGGCTGTGGGAGCATCACTTCAAGCACACGTTGCACTCGCAGGCGCTGTAGCGGCGGGAACATTGGCCGGCACGAGCCGCACAAAAAAGGCGCCGGATCCCGGCACCTTTATCGAGAGCCGCCGGCGTATCACACCTGGGCCATGCCTCCGTCCACGAACAGCTCGATACCATTGACGAAACGGCTGTCATCCGAGGCCAGGAATACCGCGGCCTGGGCAATTTCGCCGGGCTCGCCCAGGCGTCCGATCGGCACCTGCGAGGCCAGGTGGGCGAACAGGCCGTCGACCTGTTCCGCCGGTACCAGGCCGCCCAACCCTTCGGTGCGCACCGGCCCCGGGCTGATCACATTGACGCGGATATTGCGCGGTTGCAGATCCAGCAACCAGGAGCGGGCGAGGTTGCGCACCGCCGCCTTGCTCGCGCTGTAGACGCTGAAACTGGCTGTGCCCTTGACCGAGGTGGTCGAGCCGGTCAGCAGGATCGAGCTGCCATCCCGGAGCAGCGGCAGAGCCTTCTGCACGGTGAACAAGGTGCCGCGCACATTGGTGCCGAAGATGCGGTCGAACTGCTCTTCGGTGATCTCCCCAAGGGGCAACATGTCCCCGCCACCGGCGTTGGCGAAGAGAATATCCAGGTGACCGACCTGGGACTTGATCACGGCAAAGATCCGATCCAGGTCCTCGATCTTCGAGACGTCGCCCCGAATGCCGGTGGCCTTGGCACCCACGCTATCCACCGCGGCATCCAGTTCCGCCTGCCGACGCCCGGTGATGAAAACCCTGGCGCCCTGTGCCGCGAACTCCCGCGCCGAGGCCAGGCCGATACCCGTGGTCCCGCCCGTGATCAGTGCGATCTTGCCTGCCAGTTTATTGCTCATGTTCAGTGCTCCAGTAGGAAAAGGCTCGGTAGGAAGTGAGCCGTTGGAGCGACTGTAGGCCTCGGTCATTAAGTGAAAAATAGCCTGACCCCGCTTACTTTATGCACAATGGTGCATAATCATTTATCCCCGCCCATTGATACCCGTCAGGTAGAGCCCACCCATGGACCAGCTACTCGCCATACGCGCCTTCGCCCGGGTCGTCGAAGCCGGCTCCTTCACAAGAGCGGCCGACTCGCTGACGATGCCGACCACCACGGTCAGCAAGCTGGTCCGAGAGCTGGAAACCTACCTGAATGTGCGACTGCTGCAGCGCACTACCCGCCGTGTCTCGGTGACCAACGAGGGCCTCGCGTACTACGAACAGACCGCGCGCCTGCTGCGGGATCTGGAGGAAGTCGACACGGGATTGCGCACCGCCCAGGTCAAGCCACGGGGAAAACTGAAGGTGGATATCGGCTCGTCGGTCGCCACCGAATTGATCATTCCGGCACTGCCGGAGTTTTTCGCGCGTTATCCGGATATCCGCCTCGAGGTCGGCGTCAGCGACCGTCATGTCGATCTCATCAGCGAAAGCGTCGATTGCGCGATCCGTGGCGGCGAGCTCAAGGACCTGTCGCTGGCGGCGCGCTCGATCGGCCACGCCTGCTGGGTGACCTGTGCGACACCCGCCTACCTCGAACGCTTCGGCCGACCGACCCATCCCACGGCGCTGGAAAACGGCCACCAGTTGATCGACTACCTGTCCGCGCGCACCGGCCGGGTCATGCCGGCAGTCTTCGAGCGTGGCCGGGAACGCTTTGAAATCACCGGGCACAGCAACTGCAGCGTCAATGAAAGCAACGCCCATGTCGCCGCCGCCCTCGCCGGGCTGGGGATCATCCACACCTTCGGCTACACGGTGCAAAAGCACATCGACAGCGGCGCCCTGGTCCCATTCCTCGAAGCCTGGCGACCGGCGCCCTACCCCTTCCATGTGGTCTACGCGCCCAATCGCTACCTGAGCCATCGGGTCAGGGTATTTATCGACTGGCTGGCCGAACGCTTCCAGTCCACGCTCGCCAATCGCTCCTGAGTCCCGCTCGCGCAATACCCCGGACTGATGCAGATCAACGGGAGAATCCGCGACAGCATCGACAATGAAAGATTATTCAGATTCGGCTTCTCGCCGGCTCCATTCACCGAACTGTTATTCAATGATGTCATAATGCGATTTATGAGCATTGGGGCACTGGAAAGCATCATTCACATGTCGATGAAACACCCAAGAACACAATCGGGTTTCACCCTGATAGAAATGCTGGTCACCGTCGCCATTGTCGCGATCCTCGCCGCCATCGCCGTGCCCGCCTACAGCAGCTACGTCACCAAGAGCACGATCAAGGCCGCCGAGTCCGACCTGGTCGCGCTGAGCCTCAGCCTGGAAAACTACTACCAGAAACAACTGGTGTACCCGGCCTCGGGTGCCAGCGGCACGACGCAGATCCAGTGCGTGCTGGCCAGCAGCGCTTCGCCTTGCACCGCCCCGACGTCAGGCTGGCAGCCGAGCCAGTCCGGCAAGTTCAGCTACTCGCTCAGCTCCAACGCGACCACCTACACCGTGACCGCCACAGGCAACAGCGGTAACGTCAATGGCTGCACGATCACGCTGACCCAGGACAACACCCGCAGCATCGCCTCGTGCAGCTCGTATAACGGCAACTGGTTGTAATGCGCAGCCGCGGGTTCACCCTGATCGAGCTGATGATCACCATTACCCTGTTCGGCCTGCTGCTGTTCGTGGGGGTGCCGCTGACCCAGTCATGGACCAACAGCGCCTATCAGCGCGATGCCGCCGGCCTGCTCAAGCAAGGGATCAGCCGCACCAAGGCCATCGCCCTGCGCAACCAGGGCGCCGTGCAGGACAGCGCCCCCGCCGCCGTGCTCTGTCGTTCCGGGCAGAATCTCCAGCTGTTCAGGCTCACCGCCGGACAGGCCATCGACTGCACCACCACCACGCCGCCCCTCTGGAGCAGCCCGCTGCCGGCGGCGGCCAGTATCCAGAGCGCCGGTGTCGACCTGGCCTGCGTCGCCTTCAACAATCGAGGCCTGGCGGTCAGTTCCAGCACCTGCACCACCGCGACGCTGCAGGTCACGGCGGGGAGTGAGAGTTCAGTCGATGTCCCGCTCATTTGACCCCCACCCCGGGCGACAACGGGGTGATGTCCTGCTCGAATCCCTGATCGGCATCCTGCTGATGGCGATCGTCGGCCTGGGCATCACCTATGCCGCATCGCGGGCGGCGGTGAGCCAGCGCGACATGAAGCTGCAGAACATCGTGGTCAGCCAGATGCGCAGCCTGCTGGAACAGAACGGCGCGCTGTTGTGCTCGACCAACGCCGCCTTGCTCGTCGTCTCCCTTCCCACCCAGACCAGCCCACTGCCGATCGTGGCGACCTGTACCAGCGCCCCGGCCGTCACCGTCGGCACCAGCACCCTCACTGGCGGGACGCCGCAGAGCGCCGTGGTGCTGACCACCCGCACCCAGGACAGCAGCCTCTTTGGCGGCGTCATCCGCGTGGGCGATGAGTCATGAGCCGTGGGCAAGGCGGCTTCACGCTGATCAGCCTGATGGTCGGCACGGCCATTTCCCTGGTCAGCATCCTGGCCATGCTTTCGCTGTATAAAAACCTGGTCTACACCTCGGCGGCATCGATCCAGAGCGCCCGGCAGGACGGCCAGGTGGCGGCGGCGCTGCTGACCGCCCAGCGCGAGCTGATGAATGCCGGCTTCTGGAGCGGCAGTGCCACCGTGCGCGCCAGCGCCGATATCGACAATAATTTCGTGCTGCTGTCCGGCGCCGTCCTGAGCAACGGCACCCTGAGCGGCAACGCCACCGCCCAGACCAGCTTTCCCAGCCTGACCAACGCGTCCCCCAACGGCATCACCGGCAACGCGATTGTCTGGTCCTACCAGACCAGCGCCACCGCCAACCCCAGCTGCGCCGGACTGTTGATCAGCAACGGCGCCCTGCTCAGCCTCAAGGCCGCCGCCGCTTGCACCCAGGCCTCAGCGCAATGGGGCAGCAGCACCTGGACCAGCACCCCGCTGATCGAAGCCGGCCAGGGCAGCGCCTCGTTCTCGGTGGGCTTCGCCACCTGCTGGCCCTATGGCCGGACCACCGACACCACCAATACCGCCTCGCGCCTGCAAGTCACCCTGAACGCCAACAACAGCACGCTCGACCCCAACAGCAGCGATCCCCAGCCCGCTTACGTGAAAAGCAAGGCAACGGCGTGTCTGATCAACTTCGAAAAACCCACTTCCTGACAGAGCGCTTGATGCCAGCCCCTTCGTTTTCCGGATCGACACCCGCGTCTCAACGCGGCATGGCCGCCACGCTGATGATCCTGTTCGTCGGCATGGCCCTGTCCGTGACCGCCCTGGGAATGATGTACGGCATACGTGGCGCCCAGCAGCAGCAAGTGGCGGCCCATGCCATCTCACCGGCGGAGTCACGGGTCTGGAGCGGGGTGGAGTGGGTGCGTCTGTACCTGCAGGCCCAACTGCTGCAGGACAGTACCCTGGCCAATGTCACACCGGGCAACCTGCCCATCAGCGCTAGCGGCCTCAGCGCCCAGATCATCTCCAAGGTCGCCAGCGCCGGCAGCACGCTGGTCACCGCCACCATCACCGCCACCAACAACCTGGCGACCAATACCCTGCAGGTGGTCTACGTGCTGACCCCGGCCAGTGCCGCGACTGCCCCGCCCAGCGGCAACCTGCCACCGGCCCTGCAGTTCAATGGCAATTTCAACTACACCGGCGGCAATCTGTCGATCACCAACGGCACGACCCTGGCGAATATCGCCGTCACCGGCGTGCTGACCATCTCCAACGGCTCGAAAGCCTATGTCTCCGGCTGTGCCAAGGGCGGCATCAACCTCAGCGGCGGCGGGATCGCGGACAACGCGACCCTCAACACCGAGGGCACCTTTTCCATGAGTTCCAGCAGCCCGCCGGTCAACCTGACGGTAGGCGCCAAGTCCATCAACATCAGCCAGTCCGACGGCAGCTATGTGTCGATCAAGGCCGGCGCGTTCAAGGCCAACGTCCTGTCGGCCGGATCAACCATCGGCACCGCCCTGGTCGGCGGCACGAAAAACACCGACAACTCGATCACCGCCGCCAGCACCGGCACGGCCCTGATCACCCTGACCGATGGCACGGTCTATACCCTGGACCTGAGCAAGGCCAGCCAATCCGCCGGGGTCATCAGCACCAGCACCGGCGCGCAATTGATCTCCGGGACCGGCACCCTGCCCGCCAGCATTTCGCTGAGCTACAATGCGATCTACGGCGGCGACGTCAACTTCAGGAACGCCACCGTCGGCACCTTCTGGGGCAACACCCTGGCATTGAGCGGCTACAGCGCCACCTACAACACGCTCAAGGCCAACAGCGACGTATCGATCCTCACCGCGACGGTGGGGCAGTTCCAGGGCGGCGGCAACCTCAGCGTGACGCAATACAACACGCCCTCGTTCAACACCGCCAGCCAGATCGCCGGCAAGGTGCTCAACCAGAACGGCACCGCCTACACGGGCACCGCGCTGGCGAACCTGACACAGAACATCGCCGGCGCCTCGCCGGGCCTGCCCGGCATACCGTACTGCAACATCACCAGCGCCCCGGTGGACGTCACGCCCCTGCAAAGCCAGGCCAACTACGTGTTCTACTTCGACGGCAACACACCGATGCTGAAGATCCAGAACGTCAAGACCGCCGCCGGCACCGCCGTGGCAGGCGGCCCCTACAACCTGGGTACCACCGACCTGCGCACCTTGCTGGGAAACACCTTCCTGACCTGCAATTACGGCAACAGCAGCTGCGGCAACAGCGCGACACCCGCCAACGGCTGGACCTTCACCGGGATCAAGGCCCTGCCGCCGGGCGTGCTGTGGTTCCAGGGCAACATCACTCTCGATGGTGTGCAAGGCCTGAGCCGACTCACAAACACCGTACTCGCCACCGGCAACGTTGCCCTGACCAGCAACAGCGCGGTGCCCTTGTACTCGCCGAACTTCTCCGGTTACTCGAACCTGTGCAGCGGGTCGTTCTACCCGACCAACTTGTGCAACAAGAGCGCGACACCACCGGCCCTGGCCACCTGGACCGACAGCGCCAACGTCACCCACAGCGGCCTGCCCATCGGCAATATCGCCATCGAAGCCAACGGCGGCCTCGCCACCAGCGGCTGGACCCTCTACGGCAACGTCATCCTCGGCGGCCTGGTCAGCACCTCGGGGGCCACGACCAACATCAAGGGCTCGCTGTCCACCGGCAACAACGGCGCCAGCCCCACCACCATTTCCCAGGGCGGCATCGCCATCGATGTCTCGGCGGTAACCGGCGACCAGACCATCACCACCCCCACCCCACCCACGGGCGGAGGCGGAAGTGGCGCGGTCCAGGCTTCGACGAAAGTGCGATGGGTTCGGGCGTATTGAGAAAGCTGCTATCCTGCACGTTCCTCTATGTCGGTAAATATTGACAATTACCGACAAAGAGGAACACGCTGTCGATATGGAAAACTCACACCACCATATCCTGGCGCTCGCCGCTCGCAACGGCCTCATCCGCTCCCGGGACGTCGTTGCACAAGGACTCCCCCGCGTCGCATTGACCCGGCTGGTACGACAGGGTCTGCTCCAACGAATAGACCACGGTCTTTACTCGCTACCGCAGCGCAACATCTCCGAGCACGTTGCCTTGGCCGAGGTAGCAAGCAAATACCCCAAAGGGGTGATCTGCCTGCTGTCAGCCTTGAGGGTACATGGGCTCACGACCCAGTCGCCATTCGAGGTCTGGTTCGCCATACCCAACAAGGCTCGTGCGCCAAAGCCCGGTTATCCGCCATTGCGCATCGTCCGCTTCTCAAGCTCTGCACTCACTGATGGCGTTGAAAATCATGATATCGATGGCGTGACCATACGCGTGACCAGCGTCGCTCGTACCGTTGTCGACTGCTTCAAGTTTCGTAACAAGATAGGGCTGGATGTGGCGCTGGAAGCGCTGTCTGATGCCTGGCATTCCAGACGTCTGAACATGGACGAGCTATGGCGCTACGCCACCCTTTGTCGGGTGACCAACGTGATGCGTCCCTACATGGAAAGCCTGACATGAATGACCGCAATATCGCGACATCAGTACGAGCACGCCTGCTCAACCGCGCACGGGAAACCCGTCAGGATTTCAATATTTGACCGTCGCGGGACGATATTACGAGAGGATGTCCCGTTTGGTCTCACCGAGGGTTTTGCCCGCGATCCACAAAAGCACACACAGTGGCGAGCGTTTCTGAAAAAGAACAAACTCGAAGCATTGGACCTGATGCACGTAGTGACAACTCTGCACGACTTCTTGATGCCTGTGATTACCGCAGTACGCAGCAAAACATCCTATCTACAACACTGGCCGGCTAACGGCCCCTGGTCGCCAACTGCGACACAACAGTAAACACTCAGGTCAACCGCGCCCCCGCCATCAGCCCCTCGGTCAGCAACGACACCAGCGGCTGTACCAGGTGCTGGGTGCCGGCCTCATCGCCCACTACCGCCACCTCGGTGGAGGGCAGTGTCGGTAATTTTTCCGAAGGTTCGAGAATCTTCATCCCTTCCTGCAGGAACGAGGTGCCCAGGGCAGTGATGCCCAGCCCGCCGGAGACGGCAGCCTGCACGCCGATCAGGTTGCTCGCCAAGCAGGCCGATACCCATTCGCGATTCACCGATGCCAGGGCCTCGACCATGATCGCGCGGTACGCGCAAGGCGGTCGCATCATCACCAGCCGCACCGGCCGGGACGCTTCGATTTCATAGTCGCTGGCAGCCATCCACACCAGCGGCTCGCGCCAGATGACGCGACCGCGCTGGGCCGTCGCGCTGATCTTGCGCTTGGCGATCACCACATCCAGTTGCCCCGCCTCATAGGCGGTGAGCAGGTCATTGCTCAGGCCGGTGGTGAGCTCCAGCTGGATATCGGGATACAGCGCGCAAAAGCGCGACAGCAATTTGGGCAGCTGGGTCAGCACCAGGTTTTCCGAGATGCCCAGGCGCAACAAGCCCGGCATCGCCGGCGCCTTGATCTCACGCAGGAACGTCTCGTAATGCACCAGCATCCGGCGCGCGCCCACCAGCAGGCGCTCACCGTCCGCGGTCAGGGTCAGTGCGCGACTGGTGCGCTCGAACACCCGGAGACCGAGGATCTCCTCCAACCGGATGATCTTCTGGCTCACCGCCGATTGCGAACGCGCGATCACCTCTGCCGCCGCCGTGAAACTGCCGGTTTCCGACACGGCGATAAACGCCCGGAGCAGGTCGATCTCGATATCGCTGGCTTGCATGATGAATTCGCCTTTCAACTGGATGCAATTAAATTTATGCGTTTGAGTTCTAGATAGCAAACTCCGAACATCGTGCTCATCCGGTCGGCGGTCAGCGCATCGGCCAAACAACTGCAAGCACGAGGAACACCCCATGACAGGCAACAAGGCTGTAGAAATCGTCGAAAGCTTCTGGCGCGAGGTCTGGCAGAAACAGGATCCGCGAGCGGCGGCGCGCTTCGTCAGCGAAGACTTTGTCATCACCTCGGGAGGTGTCGACATCGTCGGCCGCGAGGCATTTATCGATTGGATCGGCGCGTTCCTGGCGAAAATCGACGACTTCGATTTCGCCAGCATCGAGACATTCCAGAATGCCGACGGCACCCGCGTGGCCTCGCGCTGGATACTCGAGGGCAAGAACAACGGCTTTATCGGCAATCGGGCCTGCGGCACCCCGTTCAAGATGCTGGGGACCGCGGTCTGGGAAGTGCGCCCGGACGGGCAACTGGGCCACAACTGGGTCGAGCGCAATGCCCTGGAAGTCCAGCGCGAATTGCTCGCGTCCTGAATACCGGCAGCATCCTGTGCGCCCGGCAGCCTGCCTGATCCTGCTCCTGTACCTGCTGACGCCCGCCCATAGCGCCCGTCCACCGGAGATTGTCATGGACACCAGGAACTGCCAGACGGGCTCGGGCTTGCAGGACGACCCGGCGTCATCCTGAGTCGTCCGGCACACGGGACACGACGTGGTGCCCCGTGCAAACGGCCTGACGGTGGATCAATCCCAGAGTTTCTGGCCAAAGAACGTCAGGGTCCGGTCCCAGGCCATTTGCGACCAGACCGGGTCGAACTGGGTCCCGGGGATGCGTCCGCTCCCCACCGCCGTCTCGTTGGCGAAGGCGTGATGCGCCAGGTAACGATGGAACGTGGCATCGACACCCGCTTCATGCAGCGTGGTCTCCAGGGTGTCGACGGTTTCCGCCGGGAAGAACAGATCCTGAGTCGCCCAATGCGCCAGCAGCGGTGCCTTGATCGCCGCGGCATTGAGGTATTCCAGCGGTGGGAAACCGTACCAGACCACGCCGGCCGTCAGCTCCGGGATGGCATTCAAGGACAGCAGCGTCAGCGCGCCGCCCATGCAGAAGCCGGTCACGCCGATATTTTTCGTGTGGGCGCCCAGGTACTGCACAGCGCCACGGATATCCTGGGACACCGCCTCGGCGAAATCCAGCTTGCTCATCAGGTGATGGGCTTCTTCCTCTTCCACCGTCGACTCGCCACGGTACAGATCGGGCACCAGGGCCAGGTAGCCGCAGGCCGCCAGGCGATCGGCAACGCCACGAATCTGGTCGTTGAGCCCCCACCATTCCTGGATCACCACAATGGCCGGGGCACCTTCGACTTTTGCCGGACGGGCCAGATAACCGCTGACCTCGCGACCATCGGGACGTTTGAAACTGATCAGGCTGTTTGCTTGCGACATGGGCTTGCCACCTTTGTGTTGGAGTGAATGGAGTCGGGCTCGATCAAAGCACCGTACCTTCCTGCTGACGAAAGCTATTTGACCGACAACCGATGACTTTTCAAAGCGCCCGGCAGGACATAAACAGGGCAGATTCCGACAATGCTCGGCTTCATGGTGTCTGCGCTACCCGACGCCCTTTCCTCCGGCGCCAGCGCAGCCCTGGAAAAACGTTACTTCATCTCGATCACCACACACGGATTACCATTGAAGCGCCCCTCGAATGCGGGAGTGCTCTTCTCCAGTGCCGTCCCCGCCAGCAACCCCAGGTCCTTGCGCGACAGGATCACCCAGGCCGGACGGGGCAGCGAATCCAGTCTGGCGGCATCGGCCCCGGCGATGAACAGCGGCTGCTCGTCATGGTCCAGGTTCATCATGTAGCGCACGGCCCAGGTGTCCTGCCCCAGGTTCAGGAACACCAGCGGCCCCGGATTCGCCGCGCGCAGGCGTTCCACCGGTTCGACAAAGCCCCGGGTGTCGAACTCCAGGTCCTTGGCCGGCTCCACCACCTTCACCAGCAGCAACCACTGCGCCGCCAGGGCGATCAGGCTCAGCAGCACCAGGCGCCGGCCCAGGTCGTGGAGCGGCTGCACCCTGGCTTTGTTCAGCCAGACACAGGCAGCGAGCCCTTGCAGAATCACCAGCGTCCCGACCAGCAGCGGCAGCGAAACCTGCGGCCAGAAACCATGCTTGAGCCAGGAATGGCGCAGGACGAAGACGACAATCACCGCCAACCCCGGCAACAGCGTCACCAGCCCTTCATAGAAGCGGCGCACGCCCACCAGCCAGCCTTGCGCCTGCAGCAGCCCATAGGCCGCCACCGCCGCGAACATCGGCACCATCGGCAGGACGTAATAAGCACGCTTGAAGTGCGGCACCGACAGCCCCAGCAGGATCATCAACCCGCAGGCCCCCAGGCGCAAAGCCAGTTGCACATCGCTGTCCCGGTCCCGCAGCGACCATTTGTGGCGCAGCGCGATCAGGGTCGCCAGGGCCAGCGGCACCACCGGGAAATAACGATAGAGACTGAGCTGGAAGTAGAAGAAGAACGGCTCGCCACTTTCATCGAGACGACCGCCGACCTGCATGTGGTAGACCTGATCGGCAAAGCCGTCGCCGCCGCTGAACCGCGCCAGCTTCATCAGCAACCACCAGCAGGCGGCGAGCAGCAGCAGGCCGATAACGCCGTGCACCAGGACCTTCCTGAGCAGTTGCAGCGTCTCGGCCCGCGAGCGGGAAACACCCATGGCCCAATAGACACAGGCCACCCCGCAGACCTCGATCAAGCCCAACGGCCCACGGATGACAAAGCCCAGGACGAACAGCGGGAAGATCGCGTACTGCCGAAGCTTCGAGCCCAGGCGTTCACCGCTGTGCAGCAGATAGAAACAGGCCAGGCACAACAACGAAGTCATCTGGTCCAGGCACACCGAACGGGACTTCTCCAGCAGCTGTGTGGTCAGCGCCGTCAGCAGGACGGTCAGCAGCGCCCAGGAACGCCCGGACGGCGCCAGCAAGCGATAGATCATCGCCATCACCCCGGCCGAGGCCAGCGCGGTCGGCATGACATTCGCCAGATGGTTCGGCGCCCCGAACAGTTGGGCGAACAGAAAGCTCAGGAACGTCGCGGTGCCCGGATAGTCGGGATACGGCTGGCCATAGGTCGTGGCGAACAGGCTCGGGCCATGGCGAAACATTTCATTGAGGAACAACGCCCAGCGACCGTCGAAGCCCTGGGCCGTCTGGTCCCAGATGCCCAGGGTAAAGAGCAGCAGTGCGATCAGGAAGATGTACAGGGATTCAAGGCGAAACCGGTTTTCGTGAGCCATCGGGTGTCCCATCAGTCAGAGTCGCCACTCGGCAGGCTGGCGTGCCAGCCCCAATGGTGCAGGTCCAGGCCCTGAATACACCCTGAACAAGCTGCAGAAAAACCGCCGCCACGCCCCGCTTCGCGACGCCCGGACCGCCCTGGTTTCGTCGCCAGCCCACGGCCCACCTGGGTTTCGCGATCTTTCACAACTTTTCGCAACCTTCCACGGCAGCCCCCCTGCTATGGTTTTTGCCGATCCTGAAACGGCAGGACAACCACTCGCCGCCCGGTTATCACAGGAGCTCCCGAGCATGAAGACGCAAGCGCTGAACACTACCGCCGACCCGAAAGCCTTCAATCGCTCGCCTTCCGGGGCCCCTTTTGCCGTGCTGCTCAAGACCGGCGAACAGGACAATGCCGTCTACCGCCAGGCCAGGCCCGATGAGAAGGCCCCGGCGCTGTCCGGCTATGCGTCCATCGAGAAGCCCGACACCCTGGCCGCCGACACGGTGCGTTTCGTCACCCGGGACGGCGATCACGTGCTGGTCAGCAAGGCCTCCAACCCCGGGCTGTACCAACAGGTAGTGGCCGACCAGAAACTCCTGCCGGGCCTGACCGACAGCCTCGCCCAGGGTTACCAGCTGGCCGCCGGCGACGCGTCGGCACCCGGCAGCCTGGCGGATTACAAGGCCATCGGCGCCGCCGACGAAATGGGCCCGGGACTGATCCGCTACGAAACCGGGGACGGCCACAAGGTCATTGTCGCCGAGCGCGACAACCCCGAGCTGTTCAAGCAGGTCAGCGAAGACTTCAAGGCCCTTGGCGCCATCAACGCCAGCGAGGCCGACGGTTACCACCGGGCCGGCGCCGACGACACGCCGCCCGGGAAGCTCGGCGACTTCAAATCCGTCGGCCCCGCCGATGAAGTGGGCCCCGGCCTGATCCGCTACGAGACCCAGGACGGCAACAAGGTCATCGTCTCGGAGCGCGACAACCCGGCGCTCTTCGAGCAGGCCAAGGACGCCTACGCCAGCCTGAGCGGCCTGACCGCCAGCGAAGGCGAAGGGTATCGTCGGGCCGGTGACAACGAAGTCTGGCCACCGGTCGATGGCACGATTGTCGGGCCGAAGGACGAAGTGGGTCCCGACACCATCCGCTATGAAAGCGACGGCAAGAAAGTCGTGGTCGCCCGCGACGACAATCCCAAGCTGTTCGACTACCTCGTCGGCCTCTACGACCTCAAGAGCGATCCGGGCAAGCTCGCCGCGCTGCAGTCCGCCACCGACGGTGGCTCGACCCTGGCCGACCAGAACACCCCGCCGCCCGGACTCAACGACTACAAGGGCTTCGGCTGGATCGAAGGCCAGCAAGGCAATGTGCTGACCTACGAAACCCATGACGGCAAGCGCATGGTGGTCTCCGCCGACCTGACGCCGGAACTGTTCAAGAGCGTCGCCACCGCCCACGACACCTGGGACAAGATCCACACCAGCGAAGGCGAAGGCTACAAGCTCGCGGGCCCCAACGATTTCCTCAAGAACACCGATATCACCTTCGGCTCCCCCGACGAACTGGGGAACGGCCTGATCCGCTACGAGACCAGCGAAGGCAAGGTCATCGTCTCCAAGGAACTGAGCCCGCAACTCTACGAAGAGGTGGTCGGCAAATGGGAGGCCTGGAGTGCCGGCACGGTCGACGAGACGCGCGGCAAATACAACCTGCCGCCCAAGTCCGAACTGGACGTGCTCAACCTCAAGACCGGCGTGCGCGCCGATGAGAAGGATTCGAACTCGCCGGAGCTGAGTGTCAGCGAACTGGCGACCAAGGAACTGCTCGACACCTACCGCGCCGGCGTCGCCGACGGCTCGATCGCCAAGGACGATCCGCGGGCCAGGCTGGTTCGCGCCCTGGAAGCCCAGGCCGCCTACCAGAACGGTCGCGGCATCACCGGCTACGAGGAAGAACCCGGCGCCTTCGGCGGCACCTGGCGGGTGTTCGACGACAAGCAGACCGAACTCACCTCCGCCGACATGCACGACATCATCGACGGCCCGGCGCTGCAGAAACAGCTGGCGACGCTGTTCGCCGACCCGACCGTCCAGGCCGACTACAAGGGCAAGATGGACGATGCCATCAACCACCTGCCGAACAAGGACGAGATCAAGCAGAAGCTGCTCGACCTGACCGCCAACCCGGACTACATCACCTACCTCAAGGACCTGCAGAACCAGGGCAAGACCCACGAAGCCCAGCAGGACCTGAGCGATACCCTGACCTCGCTGTCACTGTTCGACCCGGACGCCGCGAGCAAGGCCGCGCAATCGATCCAGGCCGACGGCCTGACCACCGACCTTAACGGCATCCTCGCCGACCCGAGCAAGATCAGCGACGACAACAAGGAGCTGGCGACCAAGGACCTGTTCGGCCTGCTCAAGGGGGTGCTCAAGGGCAGCCTGCTCGACCTGCCGCGGCGCTCCCAGGAAGTCATCGAGAAATTTCTCACCGAAGGCCTGCAGGGCAAGGAAAAAGCCTCGGCGGTGACCAAGGCCCTGGAAGAGCTGGGCGCGGTCTACAAGGCCAACGGCTCGATCAGCGAAGCCGACCTGAACACCGCCCTGAACAAACCCTACATCCCGATCGCCGACCGCGGCACCCTCGGCGAGGTGTTCAACACCCTCAACAACAAGGGCATCCTCGGCTCCCTCGGGGCCGGCGTCACCCTGTTCTCGGCGATCTACCAACTGGTCGGCAAGGGCGGCAAGCTCGGCGAAACCCCGGCCCAGCGCATGACCATCGCCAAGGACTTCCTCAGCTTCGCCGGAGCCAGCAGTCACTTCGTCAAACTCGGCGACAAGATCGGCGAAGCCCTCGGCAAGGGCGGCCTGGTGGACTTCCTCGGCCTGGACAAGACCCTGCCCGAGATCTGGGGCAAGACCGGCACCCAGGCGCCGAACTTCGAGTTCCGCGTCAGCGACCTGCCGGCGGATGTCAAAGCCAAGATCAGCACCGCCCTGGATGCGGTCCCCGACAGCAAGTACGACGGCATCGCCGAGCTGTTCGGCGACGGTGATGGCGCCAAGGCCGCCGCCGACAATGTCACCGACGGCCTGACCACTCACCTGGACGATGCCCTCTCAGCCGCCGGCGGCGCCAAGCTCAGCGCCTCGAAGGCCGCGAAGATCGCCGGTTCGGTGATCAAGGTGCTGGGCCCGGCCACGGATATCGTCGGCGGCTTTGCCGATATCGTGCTCGGTGCGTTCACCATCAAGAGCGGCGTGGAGACCAACGACCCGCTGTCCAAGGCGGCCGGCGGCCTGCAGGTCGCCGGGGGTGCCTTCGGCGCCTCGGCGGGGGTACTCGGCGCGGCGGCGCTGTTTGGCGCCGGTTCCGCGGCGGCGCTGACCGGCCCGTTCTTCCTGGTGGGCGTGGTGCTGGCGGTGGTCGGCGGGATCGTCGGCTACTTCGTCGACCACAACAAGAAACAGAAGGCTTCCGAGAAGGAAAACGACTGGTACCGCGAACTCGCCGGTGACGGGGTGCTGCAGGACAACTGGGCCGACAAGGTCGAATACGCCCACTACTCGATCCACCATTACGGCGGTCGCGAAGCACCGACCGACGACAGCCTGTTCCGCTTCCAGGACAGCGAATGGGAACACTTCGACCAGACCCCGCAGAAGGGCGGCTCGTCCAGCAACCGCCTGGATGACGACCTGCATGTGGACTACGGCGACTAGCGCAGGGGGATCGCAGGTCCGGGCACTGGCACAACCGCCGGTCGGCCTGGCCGGCATCGAGTGAATGGCCGTGTCGATTCCGCCAGCAGCGGATCGACTAACCCACAGATCGACCGTTATCGGGTCGACCTCGATTCACTCACGCCAGTCAGGAGACTGATCATGTCCTATGTCGATGGTTTTGTAGCCGCCGTACCTACCGCCAACCGCGAGCGCTTTCGCCAGCATGCCGAAAGCGCCGCGGTCCTGTTCAAGGAGTTCGGCGCACTGAGCGTCGTCGAGTGCTGGGGCGATGATGTCCCGCCCGGCAAGCTGACCTCGTTCCCCCTGGCGGTCAAGCTCAAGGAAGACGAGACCGTGGTGTTTTCCTGGATCGTCTGGCCCTCGCGGGAAGTCCGCGACGCCGGGATGCAGAAAGTGATGAGCGATCCCCGCCTGCAACCGGACGTCAACCCCATGCCGTTTGACGGCCAGCGGATGATCTTCGGCGGGTTCCGGATCATCGTCAGCGCCTGACGACAGTCCCACCGCTGTCGTCAGATGGCGGTGGGAACGCGGCACCCGCCGGCACCCGTGTTGTTCCAGCCTCCCGGCACGCTCTATAGTGCCAGGCACGTCCAAGGCAGGAGCCTACGCAGTGCACTCCAGAATTTTCACCCGTCGCGTCTATCTTCGTACTCTTTCTTCCCTGGCCATCGCCCTTTCGCTTGCCTCCTGCAACGCCCCGCCCGCCACGACCGCCACCGCCCTGCCCGATGCGCCGGAGATCGGCACGGGCTATCGCACCGGCATGGTCACCCAGCATGCGACCCGGCATATGGCCGCCGCCGCCAACCCGCTGGCAGCTGAAGCCGGACGGGAAATCCTGCGCCAGGGCGGCTCCGCCGTGGACGCCGCCATCGCGATGCAGGCCGTACTGACCCTGGTCGAACCCCAGGCCACCGGTATCGGCGGCGGCGCCTTCATCATGGTCTGGGACGGCCAGCGCGTGCACGCCTATGACGGCCGCGAAACCGCGCCGGCCGGTGCGACCGAGAAGCTGTTCCTCAACCCCGACGGAACGCCGATGGCATTTACCCAGGCCCAGATCGGCGGCCGCTCGGTGGGCACGCCCGGGGTGATGCGCGCCCTCGAACTGGCCCACCACAACAATGGCCGGTTGCCCTGGGCCCAGCTGTTCGAGCCGGCGATCCGCCTGGCCGAGCAGGGTTTCCCGATTTCGCCGCGTCTGCACAAGCAGATCGCCGCCAGTCCGTTCCTGCCGAAATCCCCAGCCATGGCGGCCTATTTCCTCAACGCCGACGGCAGCCCGAAAGCCGTCGGCACGATCCTGAAGAATCCGCCCCTGGCAGCCGTGCTCAGGCGCATCGCCAATGAGGGCAGCGACGCCCTCTATAAAGGTCCGATCGCCCGGGAGATGGTCGCGGCGGTCAACGGCAGCGCCAACCCCGGCAGCCTGTCGCTGGCCGACCTGCAGGGCTACCAGGCCAAGGAGCGCACGCCGATCTGTTCGGACTACAAGCGCTGGAAATTCTGCGGCATGCCACCACCGTCCTCCGGCGCCATTGCCATCGCGCAGATCTTCGGCACCTTGCAGGCGCTGGAGGCCCGGGACAGGCAATGGGCGTTGCCAGCCCTGGCCCCACAGAAAAGCGCATCGGCCGCCGGTCTCGAACCGCGTCCGCAAGCCGTGCACCTGATCGCCGAGGCCGAGCGCCTGGCCTATGCCGACCGTGGCCTGTACGTCGCCGACAGCGACTTTGTCCCGGTGCCGGTGGCCGGCCTGATCGATCCGACCTACCTCGCCCGACGCGCCGCACTGGTCGGCGAACGCAGCCTGGGCAAGGCCGAACCCGGCGTCCCCGCCGGACTCCAGGTCGCCCTCGCCCCGGACCGTTCGCCTCCGCGCATCTCCACCTCGCAGATCGTCGCGGTGGATGACCAGGGCGGCGCCGTGTCGATGACCACCACTGTGGAAAGCTCGTTCGGTTCGCACCTGATGGTCGAGGGTTTCATCCTCAACAACCAGTTGACCGACTTCTCGTTCATCCCCAGCGAAGACGGCAAGCCGGTGGCCAACCGTGTCGAGCCGGGCAAGCGCCCGCGCTCGTCGATGGCGCCGACGCTGGTGTTCGACCGCCAGGGTGGCGAGTTCCTCGGCACGGTCGGCTCCCCGGGCGGTTCGCAGATCATCGAGTATGTCGCCAAGACCCTGGTCGGCCTGCTGGACTGGAACCTCGACCCGCAGGCGGCGATCAACCTGCCCAACTTCGGCAGCCGCAATGGTCCCACCGAACTGGAGCAGGGCCTGTTCTCTCCACAGTTGATCGATGCGCTCAAGCACCAGGGTCACGAGATCAGCGAGCCGGAGATGACCAGCGGCACCCAGGCGATCATGCGCGTGCGCGATGCGCGAGGTGCCAGTTCGTGGGCCGGTGGTGCCGATCCACGGCGCGAGGGCGCGGCACTGGGGGATTGAACAAACCCGATCTTCCGCACAGTCGTTCACAATTTATTAAGAACTCCCTCCGTATAGTGACCGGTTATCTGGATGCCCTCGGGCTCAATTTCCTTTAGCCGGTATCACCATGCGAACAACACGCCCCGCTCTCCTGCTGTTCCTGCTTGGCTGTCTAGTGTTCTTCTTTGCCCTGGGCAACCATGAACTGCAGGGTTCCACCGAATCCCGGGTCGCCGGGATCGCCATGGAAATGCACCTGAACAACGACTGGGTCACCCCGCGCCTGCTGGGCGAGCCGTTCCTGGAGAAGCCGCCGCTGAGCCTGTGGCTGGACGCCAGCGCCATCCGCCTGTTTGGCGGCACGCCATTGGCGGTGCGGCTGGCCTCGGCCTTCGCCGGGCTGTTCACGGTGCTGGCACTGTACGGATTCATGCGCAAGATCGGCCGACCGACGCTACTGGCGTGGACCGCCGCGGCGATGCTCGCGACCATGGCCAGCTATCTGGGCAATGCGCGCCAGGTCGGTGAGGACGCGATCCTGAGCCTGGGCGTGGCGCTGGCACTGTTCGCCTTTTTCCATGCCGGCCGGCGACAGCAGGAACAGGCGGGAACCCTGGGCAGCTGGCTGGTGTTCGTCGTCGGCATCGCCATCGCGACCCTCAGCAAGGGCGTGCTCGGGCTGGCGCTGCCGGGTATCGTGATTTTCGTCTACCTGGTCAGCGAGAGCCTGATCGACAAGCGCTTCACCTTCGCCAACTGGCTGCGCCCGGCGGTGTTCACCCTGATCGGGCTGATCCCGTTGCTGATCTGGCTGACCCTGCTCTACCGCCAGGGTGGCCTGCAAGCGGTCGGTGAGGTGCTGTGGGCCAACAGCGTCGGCCGTTTCAGTGGTTCCTTCACCGCCGCCGGGCACTACGAGCCGTTCTATTACTACTTCACCAAGCTGCCGGAAGCCTTCCTGCCCTGGAACCTGCTGGTCTACCTGGGCCTCTGGCACTTGCGCAAGGAACTGGTACGCAAGCGCCACCTGCTGTTCGCCACCGTCTGGATCCTGGCCCAGTTCACCCTGCTGACCCTGGCCTCGAGCAAGCGCATGGTCTACATGGTGTCCATGGCACCGGCCGCGGCCATCATCGCCGCCGAATACAGCGGGGTGATCCTCGACTGGCTGCGCCGCCGGTCCGCCAGCTCGACGCTCAGCCGCAACCTGGTCGAGTATCGTCGCCCGCTGGCGGGGGGACTGCTGGCGGTCGTGGTCTGCGCTTACCTGGTGGTCGCCTGGCGGGCGCCTATCGCCGACCGCACCACTTCCTTCAAGCCAGTGACCGAACAGGTCATCGCCCTGCAGTCCGGCGGCAAGCAGGTGGCGCTGTATCAACCGGACGAACGCCTCGCCTCGACGGTCTTCTATACCCAGCGCCAGCAACAGGTGGTACAGACCCAGGCCGAGCTGGATGCCTTCCTGGCCGCCTCGCCGGACAACGTGGCCGTGGTCCAGAACCAGGAGCCGGATGCCTCGCACACGATCCTGGCGACCGTCACCATCGGCGGCAAGCGCACCTACTACTTCTACACCCGCTGAAGCGAACGCCAGGCATAAAAAAACGGCGCCCCCTGGGCGCCGTTTTTTATTGGATCGGGTCGCGACCACTCACGGCTTGAACACCTGCGGCCAATCCGAAGCTTCGATAAAGCCCATCACTCGCGGGGCTTCGCTCGTCGAGTTTTCCGTGATGAACAAGGCGGCGCCATAACCGAGAGAAGGCATGGAGAGCTTCATCGACTGCTCCAGGGCATTCATGCACTCGCTGTGGGTGACCAGGATCAGGTTGCGCCCTGGCACCTTGAAGCGGCGCACATCGCGCAGCATGGTCTTGCGGCAGTTGAACAGCCAGTCCTGCGTGCTGCTGACCTGGTTGAACATATAGAATGAGCTCTGCACCGCCCGGGTCAACGGACTGTTGTAGATATCCGTCCTGGCCAGTCCGAGCTTTTCAAAGCGGGCGCCAAGGCCCACCGCCACATCGCGCGCGCGATCGGTGATACCGTCCTGGCCGTCCAGGCAAGGCGCCTTGGAACGATCGCAGCGCTCGACATGGCGCACCAGCACGACCATCTCGCCCTTGGCCCAACCGGCACTCAACGCCGCCGCGCTGCTGGCGCCGTGACGGGCAAGATCGGTAATGGTCGCCGGGCGCAGGATGAACAGCGTCAGGGGAATGACAAATAACGCGGAAAGCAGCACAACCAGGGTATTTTTATATTTGGCGAAACGGCTCAGTTCGAACGAACGCCTGATCCCGCTATACGTCAGTCTTGATTCCACGTTGAGGTGGCCCCTACGGCAAACGCTGGTTGAGTAAACGATGTCGGTGACCCTACAGGGCAAAAATGACAGCCGAGCATCGGGCGTCACTGCCACTGGAGAAACCGCTCGAATACCGCGCTACACCGATCCGAACGCAGAGACTAGGTCCGCAGAAGTCGCCCTCTGGTGAAAGGAATGTGAAAAATTCCTTAAGCCCGCGGTGCGCTGTCCCGCCGGCAAAAACACCGCCACGAGCCCGGGATCCGGGCACGGCGGCGATTCGCCATCCCGCACTACACTTCGTGAAACAACAGCTCACGAGAAAAACCTTTCAGCTATCGGCCCTGCCGCCGATACAGCCCCTACGGACAAATTCAGCTGGCACCAAGAACAACACCTTCCAGCCACCCGACGAGCAAGCAACACAACGTTCCTGGAGGAATTCAATGAATAGCTGGTTTGGAAATATCAGCGTCAACCTGAAACTGGGCCTGGGCTTCGGCCTGGTCCTGGTGCTTACCACCATCCTGGCCCTGACCGGCTGGACCAGCCTGGGCGGCCTGATCGACCGTAGCAACTGGATGAGCGACATCACCCAGCTCAATGCCTCGCTGACCAAACTGCGCGTAGCCCGCTTGCAGTACATGCTCACCAACGGCGACGAGACCGCCGCACAGAACGTGCAGGTCAACCTCGATGCCTTTATCGCCCAGCAGCAGAAGCTGATCGGCAGCTTCAAGAGCCCGGAAAACCTCAAGCTGCTCAATGAGCAGGCGACGATCATCAGCAACTACCAGCAGTCGCTGAACAAGATGCGCGACGCCTATCGCACCGCTGCCGGCGCTCGCCAGACCATGGGCGACAATGCCGAGGTCATTCAGAAACTGATCTCCACGATCCACGACAACGTCCTGAACATGGCACCGGGCGAAGAGGGACGCTTCGAGCGTTTCCAGGCCATCACCCACGCCAAGGAACAGTTCCAGCTGACACGCTACGAAGTGCGTGGCTATACCGGCAACAGTAACCCGGATACCGAACAGAAGGCTGTCAACCAGCTGAATGAAGCGATTGCCGGCCTGAAACAACTCCAGCAGCAGTTCAGCAGCAGCCAGCAGAACGAGCTGCAAAAACTGGAGACGGCCCTGGGCAACTACCGCGTCGCCGTGCAGGCCTATAAAACGGCGAACAGCGCCGCCATCCAGGCCCGCAAGGAAATGACCGACCAGGGCAATGACATCGTCGCCCGCAGCGACGATCTCTATCAGATCCAGCTGGACCGTCGTGACAGCGAAAGCGCCCGGGCCCGCAGCCTGCAACTGGGCAGCACCCTGCTCGCCCTGCTGTTCGGCATCCTGGCCGCCGTGGTCATCACCCGCCAGATCACCCGGCCGATCCGCGAGACCCTCGGGGTGGTGGAACGCATCGCTTCCGGCGACCTGACGCAGAACCTGGTCGTCACCCGCCGTGACGAACTGGGCGTGCTGCAACAGGGCATCCAGCGCATGGGCAGCACCTTGCGCGACCTGATCAGCGGCATTCGCGACGGCGTCACCCAGATCGCCAGCGCCGCCGAAGAGCTGTCGGCCGTGACCGAGCAGACCAGCGCCGGGGTCAACAGCCAGAAGATCGAAACCGACCAGGTCGCCACGGCCATGCACGAAATGACCGCCACCGTGCAGGAAGTCGCGCGCAATGCCGAAGAGGCCTCTCTCGCGGCCGCCGCGGCGGATGGCGAAGCCCGTGAAGGCGATCGGGTGGTCGGCGAAGCCATCGCCCAGATCGAACGCCTCGCCACCGAGGTGGTGCGTTCGACCGAAGCCATGACCGTGCTGCAACAGGAAAGCGACAAGATCGGCAGCGTCATGGACGTGATCAAGGCCGTGGCCGAGCAGACCAACCTGCTGGCGCTCAACGCCGCCATCGAAGCGGCCCGAGCCGGCGAAGCCGGGCGTGGTTTCGCCGTGGTGGCCGATGAAGTGCGCGGCCTGGCCCAGCGCACGCAGAAGTCCACCGAAGAAATCGAAGGCCTGGTGGCGGCCCTGCAGAACGGCACCCAGCAAGTGGCGACCGTGATGAACAACAGCCGCAGCCTCACCGACAGCAGCGTCGAACTGACGCGCAAGGCCGGCACCTCACTGGAAAACATCACCCGCACGGTGTCGAACATCCAGTCGATGAACCAGCAGATCGCCGCGGCGGCCGAGCAGCAGAGCGCGGTGGCCGAAGAGATCAGCCGCAGCATCATCAATGTCCGCGACGTCTCCGAACAGACCGCCGCCGCCAGCGATGAAACCGCCGCCTCCAGCGTCGAACTGGCCCGCCTGGGCAATCAGTTGCAGATGATGGTCAGCCACTTCCGGGTCTGACGGAGAAGATCGCTCCCATACTCATGGGAGCGATCGGGTTTCAGGCTATCCAAGGGTTGATGATCAACACACCGGATTGCTCGAAATCACGAACATTTCGCGTGGCGATGCTGGCACCGTGCGCCTTGGCAATCGCCATAATCTGCGCGTCAGCCACGCTGGGCGGCCGGCCTCCCGCCTCTCGCTCGGCCACCAGCTCTGCATAGACCACTGCTGCGAGCGCATCGAAGGGCAGGATGCGTCCGGCAAAGTCTTCTTCGAACATCGCCATCGCTTGCGCCTGCAGGCGTTGTTTGCGCTTGCCCGCAGCAAGCCGGGCAATGCCATGAAGCACTTCGGCGACGGAAATCGAGCTGATCACCAGATCAATCGCGGGCTGGGCGTCGACCCAGGCCAGGACCCGCGCATCGGGCTGCAGGCGCATGAATTCAGAAAGCACGTTGGTATCAAGCAGGATCATTCTTCAAGATCCGCCGCTCGTGCTTTCTCGGTACGGGCCGGCAGGTCGAGTTCGACATCACCGAATGGTGCGAAGCGTGCGTGAATGCGGCTGCCCAGGCCACCGGAGCGTTTGGCCTGCAACAGTGCCCGCCCCAGGATCAGCCGCGCCTCTTCCTCCATGGAGTGCCCGTTATGGGCCGCCTCGATGCGCAGTTGCTCTTTGATCTGGTCGTCAAGATTACGAATAGTGATACTGGCCATGACTCACCCCATGCAATCAATGAAATCATTGATTGCAGGCTAACACATGAAACCAGCAAGAGCCCAGCTGTCCGCCCTATACACAAATCGCGTTGGTGAACACCAGCCGATTGCCGAACGGGTCGGTGATGGTCATGTCCAGGCTGCCCCAAGGCGTCGCCTGGATCTGTGGCTGGACCTGGGCATAACCCTTGGCCAGCAATTGCTCGCGGAACGCCACCAGTTCGTCGGTTTCGATACGCAGGGCCGAACCGGGTGTGGCGTCGCCGTGATGCTCGCTCAAGTGCAGCAGGCAATCGCCCTTGGACACTTGCAGATACAGCGGCAACTGCGGCTCGAAGCGATGCCGCCAGTCGACCTGGAAGCCGAGGAAGTCGACATAGAACCCCAACGCCTCGGCCTCATTGAAAATTCGCAGAATGGGAGTGGTTTTACCGAAGCTCATGACAGGTCTTCCTGGCGGGTCTGGATCAAAGCGCTTCGGCCCCGGCGCGGGTTTCTTTAATAGCTTAATGCCATCATCGATTGAAATCGCGACATTCGTCTCAAAAACCCTCGCGCAAATCCCCGGAGCGCGCCAGGAAGCGGCCGGCTCGCCGACCGTTGGCCTGCCCGGCCGAATAGCTCTTCACGCCGTTGACCCAGACCCCGTCGATGCCGGCAGCGGCCCGTTGCGGGTCATTGAAGTCCGCCACGTCGCGCACGGTCAGCGGGTCGAACAGCACCAGGTCGGCCCAATGCCCTTCGCGGATTTCACCGCGCTCCACCAGGCCGAAACGGGTCGCCGACAACCCGGTCATCTTGTGCACGGCGGTGTGCAGGGGAAACAAGCCAAGATCGCGACTGAAATGCCCCAGCACCCGCGGGAAGGCGCCCCACAGCCGCGGATGGGGAAACGGGTCCTCGGGCAGGCCGTCCGAGCCGATCATCGACAGCGGATGCGCCAGGATACGCCGGACATCCGCCTCGTCCATGCCGTAATACACCGCGCCCGCCGGTTGCAGGCGCCGCGCGGTTTCCAGCAGCGAAGCGCCCCACTCCCGGGCGATGTCCATCAGGTCCCGGCCCCCCACTTCCGGGTGCGGAGTCGACCAGGTGATGGTGATGCGGAAGGCATCGGTGACCTGCTTGAGATCGAGGGTCGAGGAACTCGCCGCATAGGGATAACAATCGCAGCCGACCGGATGATCCTTCGCCGCCTGCTCCAGTTTCGCCAGCAGCTGCGGGCTGCGTCCCCAGTTACCCGCGCCGGCGCATTTGAGGTGGGAAATGATCACCGGCGAGCGGGCATGGCGGCCGATCTCGAAGGCTTCGTCCATGGCCTCCAGCACCGGTTCGAACTCACTGCGCAGATGGGTGGTGTACACCGCGCCATGGGCCGTCAGCTCTTCGGCCAGTTGCTTGACCTCATCGGTCTCGGCATTGAAGGCACTGGCGTAGGCCAGTCCGCTGGACAATCCGAGGGCACCGGCCTCCAGGCTGTCGCGCAACTGCGTGCGCATGGCGTCGATCTCGCTCGCCGTCGCCGTGCGCGACAGGTCATCCAGGTGGTTGCTGCGCAGCGCCGTATGGCCCACCAGCGCCGCCACGTTCACCGCCGGATTCGCCACTTCGACCGCCGCGCGGTAATCGCTGAAACGTGGATAGCCGAAGGCCTCCCGCGAGCCCAGCAGGTTCATCGGGTCCGGCGGATCGCCGCGCAGGCTGACCGGCGCGGCGCTGATCCCGCAATTGCCGACGATCACCGTGGTCACCCCCTGGCTGAGCTTGGGCAGCATCTGCGGCTGGCGGATCACCACCGTGTCGTCATGGGTGTGCACGTCGATAAATCCCGGAGCCAGGACCTTGCCGCCGGCGTCGATTTCCTCGCTACCGCTGGCGTCGCCCAGCGCCCCGATGCGGACGATGCGCCCGTCGCGCAAACCGACATCGGCGACATAGCCCGGAGTGTTGCTGCCATCGATAACGGTGGCGTTGCGAATCAGCGTGTCGTACTGCATATCAGTCTCCCAGCGGCAGATTGTCGGGGCCGCCACGGTATTCATCGAGGGCCAGCTTGATCCGCCGCAGCCGCTCCTGGTTGTCCTGCGGCAGCGACAGCGCCACTTCGGTGGACAGCACATCGATGGCCAGCAGCATGCCGTAACGGGCCGCCGTCGGTTTGTAGATAAAACTGGTTTCGGCGCCCTGCAGCGGCAGCAGCACATCGGCCAATTGCGCCAGCGGCGAATCCGCCCGGGTGATAGCGATGATCGACGCGCCATAGTTGCGGGCCAGGCGCACCGCTTCCAGCAACTCCGGCGTCAGGCCGGTCAGCGAGCAGACCAGCAACGTATGTTCGGGACCGAGGGTCGCGGCGGTGACACGCATCATCACCGGGTCGTGACAGGCCGCGATCGGCAGGCCCAGTCGCACCAGCCGGACCTGCAACTCCTCGCTGCACAGCGCCGAGCTGCCGCCGAGACCGAAGGCATGGATCATCCGCGCCTGGGCCAGCAGCCGCACCGCGTCGGCAAAGTGCACCTGGTCGAAACCGGCCAGGTGTTCGTGCAGGGTGATCTCGATATCGCTGACGATCTGCCGGAAAAACGCCGACTGCTCAGGGCGCCCCACCGGATCGAGAAAACGGCTGCCGACCCCACTGGCCTGGGCCAGTTGCAAGCGCAGGTCACGCAGGTCGCGGCAACCGACGGTGCGGGCAAAACGCGAGAGCGTCGCGGCACTGACTTCAGCCCGTTCGGCCAACTCGTCGAGGCTGGCCGAAGCGGCATGGCCGATGTCTTCGAGAATCACTCGGGCGATGCGCCCTTCACCGGCGCTGAAGGCGTCCTGGCGGGCACGGATCTGATACAGGATGTCCATCTACAGCCACTCCGAAAGGCCCAGGGTCAAGCCGAAGGCGACCAGCGAGATCAGGGTCTCGAGCACGGTCCAGGTCTTGAACGTTTGCATGACGGTCATATTGAAGTATTCCTTGATCAGCCAGAAGCCGCCGTCGTTGACGTGGGAAAAGATCACCGACCCGGCACCGGTCGCCAGCACCAGCAATTCCGGATGCGGGTAACCCAGGCCGACTGCCACCGGCGCGACCACCCCGGAGGCGGTGGTCATGGCGACGGTCGCCGAGCCGGTGGCGATACGCATCAGCGCGGCGAACAGCCAGCCCATGAACAGCGGCGACAACTGGAATGCGTGGGCCAGGCCGACAATCTGGTCGGTGACCCCAGCGTCGATCAGGATCCGGTTCAGGCCACCACCGGCACCGACCAGCAAGGTGATGCTGGCGGTGGGCGCCAGGCATTCGTTGGTGAACTTGAGGATCGCCTCGCGGTTGAAGCCCTGGGCCAGGCCCAGGGTCCAGAAACTCAACAGAGTCGCCAGCAGCAGGGCGATCACCGAGTTGCCGATAAACAACAGGAACTGGTTGAAGCCCGAACCCGGCGTGGACAGCAGATTGGCCCAGCCGCCGATCATCATCAGCAGCACCGGCAGCAGGATGGTGATCATGGTCAGGGCAAAGCTCGGCAGTCGCTTGCGCGGTTCGCGCTCGATGAACTGGCGTTCCAGCGGGTTCTCGGCGGGCAGCTGGATATGCGGCACGATAAACCGGGCATAGAGTGGGCCGGCGATGATCGCCGTGGGAATGCCGATCAGGATCGCATACAGCAGCGTCTGCCCCACCGAGGCCTGGTACGCCTGCACCGCCAGCATCGCCGCCGGATGCGGCGGCACCAGGGCGTGCACCACCGAGAGGCCGGCCACCATCGGCAGGCCGACCATCAGGATCGACACCCCGACCCGCCGTGCCACGGTGAAGGCAATGGGCACCAGCAACACGAAGCCCACCTCGAAGAACAGCGGCAAGCCCACCAGGAAGGCGATGCAGACCATCGCCCAGTGCGCGTTGCGCTCGCCGAACCGCTCGATCAGGGTTTGCGCGACCCGCTCGGCGCCACCGGACTCGGCCATCATCTTGCCGAGCATGGTGCCCAGGGCGACCACCAGGGCGATATGCCCCAGCGTCTTGCCGACCCCCGCCTCGTACGCCCCCACCACGCTGCCCGCCGGCATCCCGGCCAACAGCGCGAGGCCGACGGACACCAGGGTGATCACAATGAACGGATTGATCCGGTAGCGCGCGATCAGCACGATCAGCGCAATGATCGCAATCGCCGCATACAGCAGCAGTCCGTAGCCCGGTGGTGGCGTCATGGCGGGTTCCTCGATAACGGTATCTGGAAAACTCTTATGAAAACCAGAATGCATTAGCGGGCAGCACCGACCAACCTCCATGAAAATAACTTTCGCACAGAGGTATGAAGTGTCGCTCAGAGAAATCCCGAACCGGGAAAAATGAAAATACGCCGCGGTATTTTCATCAGGACCAGTGGCCTAGCTGCGCGGTATCGCTCCGCGCAACGGCGTCTTCCGCATCGGCTGTCGCGAAGCCTGTTCGCGGGCCTTCAGCTCTTCCAGGCTCAGCGCCAGCCAGTTGCCCAGCTTGTCGGCCTGCTCCGTGAAGCGCTCGAACAGGCGCTGCATCGCGCTGTGGTCGAGCATGAGGAAGGGCTGGCGGGTCCACAGGATGACTTTCTTCTGCTCGACAATCGCCCCGGTCAGGATCGGCGGATGCTCCAGCCCTAGCAGATTGCTCTGGAGCAGGATGGCCAGGGTACCCGGATCGTCGAAGCGTTGTTCCGACACCGGCAGCAGGCAACTGACCGTCAGGAAGTCATGGGGCGACTCGCGCCACTCCAGCACCAGGCCGCTCGGCAAGGTCATGACATAGCTGTCGGACACCTCCAGCTCTCGTTCGTCGATACCCATCTGGTGAAACACCGGGGACAGCACTTGTTTCAACTGGCTCGCCATCGACGACTTTCCTTATCGGATGATCATGTTGCGCATCCGCGCCATCAGTGAATTGGAGCGCTCGCGGCGGGCCGGCGGCGTCTCGCGGTAGCGGCCGCCGTCGCGTGTCGAAGACGGCTCGCGCCGGGCACTGACCGACGGCGCCCGGCGCCGCTCCACGGGAGGCGGACCGTAGTTGGGGATCACCGGCCGTTCGCGGGTGCTGAACGATTCCGCCCGGGCCCGCGACGTCGAGGGCCGACCACGGGAGTAATCGCTGTTATCCACCGGCGGCCGGTAGTGCCGGGGATCGACACGATAGTCGTCCCGCGGTGGAACATAGGGGGTAACGACCGGACGCGACCAGGTATTGATGCTATCGGCACGAGGACGGGGCAGTGGCGGCGCGGGGGTGCTGATCGAAGCGCTGCGCCCACGGGAATGCCCGTTCACCGGGGGGAAGTTCATGGTATTGACGATCGGCATCGGGGCCGGAGGCGGGTTGCGCGGCACCTCCGTGCCATCCCGCGTATCCAGGCCCAACTGCCTCATCCGGCGCTTGAACTTGTACTCCGGGAAATCCTGGTCCTGGCGCCGCACATCACCCTGGTTGCGGTCGCCCTCATAGCGCATGCCGAGGTTCTTCGATGCATGCACCTGGGTGTAGAGCTTGGCGTTTTCCAGCAGGAAATCCGTCAGTTGCGCCTTGCCCGCCGGATAGCTCGGCCGCAGGCGGGTGAACTCCCGGTCGACCTCGCGCTGGCTGGCCTTGGGCCCGTTGAACAGGCGTTCGCGCTCTTCCGGATCGTAGCGCGGTTGATAACGATGCAGGACCTCGGGGTTGGCCCCCAGCAATGAAAACTCCTGGCGGCGCATGGCCCGCCCGAACTCCGGCCAGGCATCGGAAATCACCGTGTTGTTGTCCACCCGCGAATCGCCGATTTCCACGAAAGTATGGCCGACATCCCTGGCCTGCAAGATCGACACCTGCTGGTGTTGCCCTTCGGCGCCCGCCAGCAGCAGCGCGTTCACCGCGGCCATCTGGTCGCAGTTGCCGGCCTGGAAGCGTGCCGCGGTGCGGGCAAAGTCGGTGTACCCCTGATTGGCGCTGACGTCGTAGACCACCACCGTGCGCTTGTAGGCTTCGGCCTCGCTCGCCCGGACATGCTTGCGCTGGTTGCCCGAGCCGTAGTTGAGGATCTTCCAGGTGTCATCGATGGCGCGATTGGAAAACATCAGCGCATTCATCTGGGCCACGGAAACCGTCGTCGTCGCCTTGAAATGCCGGGGGTCACCGGAGGCCAGTACCCGGCGCGTCGACACCGTGTGGTCACGATCACCGCTGTTGAAATGGCGGGAACTGGCGGAAAAGGTTCGATCCGTCGATAAAGGCATGGCGCAGGGCTCGCGAGAAGGAGTCCTGTTGTGTGGCTCCATCGCGCGAAGTGGTTCCGTTGCCGGGCCCGCCGCGCGTCAGACCATTTCGTTGAGGATCCACTCGGTGACCGAGGTGCGCTTCGGTACCCAGCCCAGCAACTCACGGGCATTCTTGCCACGTACCCGGCTGTTGGAGCCCAGGCCGTAGTTGGCCATTTCATAGCCCCACTCGGCTTCGGCATCCGCCAGCGGCCAGTCCTGCGGCTCGCCCAGGTCCAGGGCCTTGGCCATCGCCGTGGTCATGTCGATAAACGAGGCTTCGCCACTTTCGACAAAGTAGAAGGTGCCCGGCGGATTCTTGCTCAGGGCCAGCAGGTACAGGGCCACCACATCTTCGATATGCACGTTGGACCAGATGTTCCGACCACTGCCGACATGGCGCACCACACCGCTCTTGCGTGCCTGTTTCAACAGGCGCGGCAGCTGCACGCTGTCGCGATTCACGCCCAGGCTGTGGCCGTAGATCAGGGTGTTGCAGATCACCGCCGAGCGCACGCCGAACTTCGCCGCGCCAAGGATCAGGTTGTCGATGGCCACGCGGGCGGCCTTGTCGACGGTCGGTTCCGGCAGGTTGTCTTCGTAATAGACGATATCGCTGGCCTTGCCGCCGGACGCATCGCCAACGATGCTCGAACCGCTGGTGTGCAGGAACATCTTGTCGGAACCACGCAGGGCGCCGAGCAAGGCTTCGACCGCACCGCGATGGTCGCTGCTGGCGGCGTTGATCACCGCATCGGCCTGGCGCGCCTGTTCGGCGAGCAGCATGCTGTCGTCGAGGGTGCCGATCACCGGGGTGATGCCCAGGCCGCGCAGTTCTTCGGCCTGCTCGGCGCTGCGGACCAGACCGGTGACCTGATGGCCGGCCGCGATCAGGCCGGTGGCGATGGAGCCGCCGATAAAGCCGGCTGCGCCGGTAACGAATACGTTCATGGAGAAACTCCGTGGATGAATAAGTGATGGAATGAGTATCGAAGACTTATCCGTGCCGAATAACCCCGTACCGCCCAATTCACTCTTGCATTGAATTCACGAATCCTGAGCGTGACCGTCACAACCGTCCGGTGGTTTGTCCGCTGGCGCGTCTCAAATAAATGACAAATGACATTTAAGTTGACAAGCATCTCGCGATCCGGCGAAATAATAGATGTTACAAAACATTTATTCGACAAACCTGGCAGGCCATCCACGCTGTCCCTTGCGCTCGCCACGTGTTGCCCGTCGATGCTGTTGCCGATACCTCCACCGACACCGCACGCACAAGGAACACCTCATGCTGTCTACATTGGTTGCAAACCGCCTGGCCAGGCGCCAGGTCCACTATGGCTGGGTGGTGGCCGCCGTCACCTTCCTGACCATGCTGGTGATGGCTGGCGCCATGGGCGCGCCGGGGGTGTTTATCGTGCCCCTGGAACATGAGTTCGGCTGGAGCAGCGCGCAGATTTCCTCGGCCCTGGCGATCCGCTTCATGCTCTACGGGTTGATCGGTCCCTTCGCGGCGGCGTTCATGAACTACTTCGGCCTGCGCCGGGTAGTGCTGGCGGCGCTGGTGATCGTGCTCGGCGGCATGATCGGCTCGATGTTCATGAACAGCTTCTGGCAGCTGGTCCTGCTCTGGGGCGTGGTGATCGGCATCGGCACGGGGCTCACCGCCATGGTCCTCGGGGCCACGGTGGCGACCCGCTGGTTCTCCCATCGTCGCGGCCTGGTGGTCGGCTTGCTGTCGGCCAGTTCGGCCACCGGCCAACTGCTGTTCATGCCGCTGATGGCCTCGCTGACCGAGCACTATGGCTGGCGCCTTGCGCTGGGCCTGATCTGCGCCGCCATGGCGGTGGTCGTGGTGACGGTGATCGCCCTCCTGCGCGACCGCCCGGCGGACCTGAACCTGCCGCTGTACGGCGAGCGTGAAGTGTTGCCGGCCCCCGCCCATCGCGGCAGCCTGCTGCAGATGCTGATCAGCCCGCTGAAGGTCCTGCGTGACGTGTCGGGCAGTTGGACATTCTGGGTGTTGTTCCTCACCTTCTTCGTCTGCGGAGCCAGCACCAACGGGCTGATCCAGACCCACTTCATCAGTATGTGCGGCGACTTCGGCCTGGTCGCCACCACCGCGGCCGGCATCCTGGCGATGATGGGCATCTTCGACTTCTTCGGTACCGTGGGTTCGGGCTGGCTGTCGGACCGTTTCGATAATCGCTGGCTGCTGTTCTGGTACTACGGCCTGCGCGGCATCTCCCTGATGCTCCTGCCGTTCACCGACTTCACCGTGTTCGGCCTGTCATTCTTCGCCGTGCTCTATGGCCTTGACTGGATCGCCACCGTACCGCCCACGGTCAAGCTGGTGGCACAGAAATTCGGCGGCGAGCGGGCCAATATCGTCTTCGGCTGGGTGTTTGCCGGCCACCAGTTGGGCGCGGCCTTCGCCGCCTACGGCGCCGGGCTGACCCGCACCTTGCTCGCCACCTACATCCCGGCCTTCTTCATCGCCGGAATGCTCTGCGTGATCGCCGCGCTGATCGCCCTGTCGATCCCGGTGCTGCTGAAAAAGCAGGCGGCGCACTGACCCGATGATCGCTCCCGTGGGAGGGGGCTTGCCCCCGAAGCTTTTGATCGTTCCCACGCTCCGGTTAGCTGGCGTACCCCGCCAGCTTGCCCTGGATGAAATCGAGGAAGCACTGGATGCGCAACGCCAGCTGCGAGTTGCGGTAGTACACCGCGTGGATCGGCTGGCGATAGCCGCTGTTGGCCTCGGGCAGGATCACTTGCAGGCGGCCGGACTGGATGTCCTGGTGGGTCATGAAATGCGACAGGCAGGCAATGCCCTGCCCTTCCAGTGCCAGTTGGCGCAGGGTCTCGCCGCTGGAGGCGCTGATGCCCGGCTGGATCTGCCAGCGGTCACCCTGGGCATGACGCAGCGGCCAGTGGTTGAGGCTCTCGGTCTGGGTGAACCCGAGCAGGGTGTGCGCGGATAACTCACTGACAGTGGCCGGCACGCCATGGCGCTCCAGGTACGCGGGACTGGCGAGGATATTCAGCGGGCTGCTGCCCAGCGAACGCGCATGCAAGGTCGAGTCCGCCAGGTTGCCGATGCGGATGGCGATATCGGTGCTCTGCTCAAGCAGGTCGATGATCAGGTCGTTGCTGTTGAGCTCCAGCTGGATATCCGGGTACAGGCTGCGGAACTCGGCGATGTACGGCACCACCGCATGCAGCATGAACGGCGACGCGGCATTGATCCGCAGGCGCCCGGCCGGTGTCTGCTGGCGCAGGGACAGTCGCTCTTCCAGCTCGTCCATCTGCTCCAGGATCTGCTTGGCCCGCTCGAAGAAGAACTTGCCCTCCTCGGTCAGGTCCATGCGTCGCGTGGTGCGGTTGATCAGCGTGGTGTCGAGCTTGGCTTCCAGCCGCGACAGGCTGCGACTGACCGCCGACGGCGTCTGGCCGACCTGCTCGGCCGCTGCCGAAATCGAACCGCACTCGATCACGCTGACAAAGATCTGCAACTCATCGGATCTGGCTTTCACCTTGGCCCCTCATCTGGAAACAGGCCTGATAGTAGCCGTATGCGGGGCAAAAGGAACCACTAGCCGCTGATCAACAGGTGCCCGCCCAGCACGCCCATGCCGATGAAGAACACCCGCTTGAACAGCACGGCACTGATCCGCTGGCGCAACCATTGGCCCAGCCACATGCCGAGCAGGGCCGGCACCAGCGCCAGCAACGAGGCACCGAGCGCGCCCTCGCCCAGGGCGCCGCGCCAGAACAGCCCCGCCGCCAGGGCCAGGGTCGAGACCGTGAACGACAGGCCCAGCGCCTGCACCAGTTGGTCCTTGTTCAGTCCCAGGGCTTGCAGGTAAGGCACCGCCGGGATCACGAAGACGCCGGTGGCCGAGGTGATCACACCCGTCACCACGCCACACAGCGGCCCCAGCCAGCGTTCGGAGCGGCTGCCCACCCGCAGGGTCGGCAGGAACAGCCCGCACCCGGCATACAGCAGCAAGGCCGCGCCCAGTGCCCGCACCGCCCAACCGCCGCTCTCGATCCCACCGAGCCACAGGGTGCCGGCCGCCGTGCCGAGGAAGATCGCCAGCAACAGCGGCCACAGGCGCTTGAGCAGCGCCGGCAGATGCCCGCCCGCCGCCAGCTGCCAGACATTGGTCAGGGTCGCCGGAATGATCAGCAGGGCCGCAGCCTGCGCCGGTACCATAGCCAGGCCGAGCAGCCCCATGGCGACCGTCGGCAGCCCGAGGCCGATCACGCCCTTGACCGTACCGGCCAGCAGAAAGGTGCCCAGCACCAGCAGGGAAAGGGCCAGGCCCAGTGTCTGGTAGAACTCGAGATAAGTATTCATGGGCCCATGCTGGACCCGGCGAATGCATTTGAAAATCTGCGATTGCCTGAGCTAGCCTCTGCCAATACAAGAGGCTGAAAACCATGCACTTCGATCTGACCGACCTGCGCCTGTACCTGAACATCCTCGATGCCGGCAATATCACCGCCGGCGCGACCCGCAGTCATTTGTCCCTGGCGGCGGCCAGCGCGCGGATCAGGGCCCTGGAAGCATCCCTCGGCACGCCGTTTTTCCAGCGCGGTCGCCGTGGCGTCACCCCCACCGCGGCGGGCAAGGCCCTGGCGCAACATGCGCGATTGATCCTGCAACAGAGCGAGCGCCTGCGCCAGGACCTGGCCGACTACGCCAACGGGGTCAAGGGCCAGGTCCGCCTGCTGTGCAACACCACGGCGATCAGCGAATACTTGCCGGAACGTCTCGCCGACTTCCTGCGCGAGCACCCGCCCATCGATATCGACCTGCAGGAGTTGCCCAGCCTGCGCATCGTCCATGCCATCAGCCAGGGCGCCGCGGAACTGGGCATCGTCTCCGACGCGGTGGACACCCAGGACTTGCAGACCCTACCCTTTCACGACGATCCGCTGGTGCTGGTGATCCCCGACGGGCACCCGCTGGCCGCGGTCCCGCAGCCGCGCTTCAGCGATGCATTGCGCCACGAGCAGGTCGGCCTGGCCGCCGCCAGCGCACTGGCGGTGTACCTCGAAGAACAGGCCTTGCACCTGGGCCTGCGCATGCAACTGCGCGTGCGGGTCGACAGCTTCGACGCGGTGTTGCGCATGGTCGCCCGCGGTGCCGGCCCGGGCATCGTGCCCCAGGCCACCCTCGACCGCTGGCCGGCCGATGAGCGGCTGATCAGTCGCCCGCTGCCCGAACCCTGGGCCCGGCGCAAACTGCTGCTGTGCGCGCGCTCGTTCGAACACCTGCCGTCCTATGCCCGAGCCCTGGTGGAGGCTCTGAAACCGCAATGACGCCGTGCGCGCATGGACAGGTGGATGTCGACCCTGGACATTCGCCGGGCGGCCGCGACCGCTAGGGTGCAGGCTTCATTCAGAACCTGCGCCCGGAGCCCAGCATGTCCAATCCACCGATTACCGTTCTGCGCGACACCCACCCACTGCCGGTGCTCGATGCCTGCAAGTGGGAAAAGCTCGAAGGCGACCCGCACACCGTCAACCTCAACGCCTACACCAGCGAGGACGGCAGCAAGATCATGGGCACCTGGATCTGCACTCCGGGCAAATGGCGGGTCGAATACGTGAAGTGGGAATACTGCGACTTTCAGGAAGGCTATTGCGTGATCACCCCTGATGGCCAGGAGCCGATCCACCTGAAGGCTGGCGACAAGTTCATCATTGAACCCGGCATGAAGGGCACCTGGGAAGTGGTCGAGACCGTGCGCAAGTATTTCGTCTTCGCCTGAGCCCCACACATGAAAAGCCCCCGGCTGCGTTGGCAACCGGGGGCTTTTTCATTCACCCAGGGGTCAGACCTGCGAAGCCGGATTGGGCTGGGTGCTGCTGCTCGCCACGGCATTGGCCGGGGTCGGTGTTGGGGTGTTGACCGGCGCGTTGGCGGTAGCCGCAGGACGACGGCGCACGGTGTTGATCGCACCCGCCAGCAGATCGGCGCCGGACGCGGCGGCATCGCCGAGCCCGTCCATCATGTGGCTCACGCTCTGCTTGGCCCCGGCATAACCCGAGCTGATCTGCTTGCCGGCGGACTCGGCCTTGGCCGCCACCTGGGTCTGGACCTTGTCGGCAATGGCCTGGGCCTTCGGTGGTACGTCCTCCTGCAGCACCTTGACCGCATGATCGCTGGCAGGACCGGCCAGGGTCGAGGTCACGCTCAGGCCGGCAAAGGCCAGGGCCGACATGCCGAGGTTGGTCGCCTGGTCCACCGCGACCTTCGCCACCGGTGAGAAACCGGCCCGGGTCGCGGCCTCCTTGACCAGGCCACGGACCTGCGACGCCACGGCGAAACCACCGCCCAGGGCCAGGCCATTGTTGGCCAGGCTGGTCATGGTGGCGGCGCCGGCGATGGACTTCAGGCCGTCGGTCATGATGTCCAGCGGCAGCTTGGCCATGCGCTTGGCGCCATTGATCAGTGGGTCGCGGGTCGGATTGCAGTCCCGCAGCGTCTCGTACTGCTTCTTCCAGTCCTGGCGCCCGAACAGGTACTCGGGACCGGCGCGGTGCGCCCGCGTGTCATGCCCGCGCATGATGCTGGCGAAACCGGCACCCGCAGCCATCCCGCCCAGCGCGGACATACCGGTATCCACCGCCGCGGCCGTCTTCGGACCCGAAGTCGCGGTCAGCGTGGTATTGAGTACGCCGCGCACCGCGTTGCGCAGGGAAAAGGTCTGGGTCGCCACGGCGTTCTGCAGGGTCTGCGTGCCGAGGTTTTCCGAGGCCTTGGCTTTCTGGGCGTCCTGCATCACCGGTTCGAGGCTTTCGGCCGGAGCCTTGAGCCAGAAGGTGTCATGGGTCGCCTTCGACAACAGGCCGCCACCGACCACGTCCGCCGCACCGGAGAAGGCACCGGAGAGAAAGCCGCCATAGGCCGGGCTGTGGGCGGCATCGGCGGAAATATCCGGCACGCGATCGAGCACCACCGAGGCGACACCGAACGGAATACCGCCCACCGCGCCCTGGGCCGGCACTGCCACGCGGTCCATGCGCGCGGCCTTGTCCAGCAGGCGCTCGACGTCATCGGCGGTCTGGCCCATGGCGTGCAGCTCGTCGGCGCGGCTGTCGATCAGGGTCTTGAGGGCCTCTTCGTTGTCCGCGGTCTTGTGCGGCTCGAAAATGTCGGCCATTTTCTGCTTCAGCCCTTCCAGGGCTTGCGGCGTGCCGGGCTGGACCCGGTCGACGGCGGTCGCCCGCGACGGCGTTTGCATTTCCACGTCGTGCGAGGCATTTGCCTGCCGTTGCGAAGTGGTCAGGTAATGGCCCCCTGAGGTCGAGGATGGAATAGTCATTGGCGTCTTGCCTCGCTGTTATACGAAAAATTTCCGTTCAAGCACGGGGTTGAAGGCATTTGCAGAATCTTGCACAGCTGTGCGAATCGGTGAAATCGACACACTCACGGTCTTGCTCCTCTGCTCGATGGCATCAATCACTGGCGCCTGGGATCAATGCGCCCGGGGAATGCCGAACTGGTCCAGGGTCGGATCGACGTTGTGATCGAACTGTTTCTGCGCGTGGTGTTTCTTCACCGCTTCGATGATCGCGGCGATGCCGAAACCCAGGCTCATGGCCGCATCGATGACCCAACCCACCGGCCCGGCCGCCGCACCGATGGCGGAGGCCGCTGCCATGCCGACCGCTTCACCGGCCACGGCCCCGGCAATGCGCCCGCCGATGGAACCGGCCAGGCGCCCGAGCCCGACCGAGACTTCGCGGCCGGCCAGCTTGCCGGCGGTCTCGATGCCGTTCCTGGCGGCCGACAGCCCGGACTTGGCATTGTCGTAGCCGTCCTTGAACTGCTGGGCCTTGCTTTTCGGTGATGCGGCATCGGCGCCGGCACCTGGGTCGAGCATGCCTTCGAGCAGTTCGCGGCCCTTCTTCGACTGCTGCAACTGGCCGACGGTGGTGTTCATGTAGCTGTCCTGCTGCCCACGGACGAAGTGCTCCGGCAGCACGCTGTCATAGGCCGCCTTGCGCGCATCGACGGTTTGCAGGGAGTCGCCGACATCGGCCTTCTTCTGCCCCAGCAGTTGCTTGAGGGCACCGCCTTCGCTGAAGTTGGCCTCATAGGACTGCTTGAGCCGGGCCTGGACCTGCGGCTGTCCGCCGATCACCTGCTGGGCGCTGGGCAACTTGGTATCCGGGCCCAGCAGGTCCTGTTGCATCTGCAACTGGGCCGACAGGCCGCTGATCGCACCGCTGTAGTCAGCCTTGCTGCTGTCGCCGTTGGCCTTGCGGTCGGCGGTGCTCATGTCGTTACGCAGCGCCTGGCCGCTGGTCACCTGTTGCAGCTGTCCCTTGACCGCCTTGGCCAGGGCCGGGTCGCTGGCCACCAGGGCGCGCTCCTGGCTCGGCACCGCCTGCTTCATGTAGGCCTGGACATCCGGATCGGCCTGCAACTGGGCGATCTTTTCTGCCAGCGCGTCTTCGGTCTTGCCGGTCTTGTGCAGGTCGCGACCGGCCACCACGCTTTGCTGGGTCTGTTGCAGCTTGACCATGACCGCGGCTTTCTGCGCGCCGGTGTAGTTCTGCGGCTGCTCGAACACCTGCTTGTCGAGTTTGCTGATATCGGTACCGGCCACGGCGTTCAAGGTCGCCGCATCGCTGAGCATGGAGGCGAATTCGCCACCGTTGGTGGGGGCCTGCTTCTTCACCCAGTCGCCGATATTCGCCGGATTGAACAGCTTGTCCGGGCCATGGGTGGCCAGGCCGCGGCCGGACAATCCGCCCTGGTCGAGCATGTTCAGGAAGCCCGGCTGGGAGAAGGTCTTCGCCGACTGCTTGAGGGTACCGGCCAGGCCCGGGTTGCTCTTCTGCAAGGCCTGCAGGCCATCGGCGCTGGTCAGGTTGTCGACCTTGGTTTCGCCCTCCGTGCCGGCGGCATGCTTGGGGTCGGCGGCCGCGGTGAGTGGCGCGTTGGCCTTGAGCAACAGGGCCGAGCGGACCATCTGCAACGACTGCGGGTCAGCTCCGGGATTGTCCTTCTGGTACTGGGCGAGATCCTTGGCCGCGCCATCCGCGGCGCCCTGCATCTTCTTGGCGAACGCCTTGAGGTCACCGTCGCTGATCTTGCCGTCGGCCTTGCCGCCATGCTTGGCGGTGTCGATGGCCGTCTTGAGGGCCGGGTTGTCGTTGATGAACTTCATCGCCTTGGCCCCGTCGGGACCTTTCTCCAAGGCCATGCGCGCGGCGGCGATCGGTCGATTGAGCTCTTTTTCCGCCTGCAGGCGCTGGTCCGGCGGCAGGTTGGCGACCATCGGTGCCCAGCGCTCCAGGTCCTTGGGCGAGGAGTACTTCGAATCATCGAGGAAACTGGCTTCCGCACTCGGCTTGGCGGCCGGTGCCGAGCAATCGTTGGCCGCGGCAGGTGCCGCCGGAGCCGGAGCCTGCACCGGCGTCGCCGGGCAGGCGCCTGTAGCCGGCGCAGTCTGTGTCGCAGGGGCACTGGTCGCGGGCTTGTCCGGAACCTGGCCCTCGGGTTTCGCATCCCCGCCAAACAGTCGCTTCAACAGCTGGCTGATCATGGCTTTCAGATCATCCGCCGAATCGGTGCCCGGATGCTGCTGCAAGGCCTGCTGGGCAAATTGAACGCCGAAATCGAATGCCGACTGACTATCGAGCTTGGGCTCCTTCGTCGAAGGAGCTGCCGCCATGTCGCCGCCCAGCATGGGAGAACCGGTACCGGAAAAAGGTGTAGTGGAAATGCGCATGAGAGGTCGCCATCGTCAGTCGAACATATCGCTGTGTGGCGCGACCGACGCAAGTGGTTCCAATCTGATGGCAATTGCTTCAGAAAACGCTGGGCACGCTGCGCTTGAGTTGCTCGCGGGCCCGCGACAGCCGTGAACGGACAGTGCCGATCGGCACACCGAGGCTCAGGGCGGTGTCCTGGTAGTTGCCATCCATTTCCAGGCTGACCTGGATCACCTGCTGCATGGTCAGCGGCAAGGTGCCGATGGCCCGGACCACCCGCGCCAGTTGCCGATGACCATCGATCTGCGCGCCGATATCGACGCCATCGGACAGTTCCATGTCCTCGCGATCCTCCCAGCGCTCCTGGAGCGGCTGTTTGTACTGACGGCGGAAATGGTTGCGGATCAGGTTCAGGGCAATGCCGCACAGCCAGGTCTGCGGTCGGGAATCGAAACGGAATTTGTGCTCGTTGCGCAGCGCCTCGAGAAAGGTGCACTGCATGATGTCCTCCACATCATCAGGGTTCATCACCCGTCGCTTGATGAACGATCGCAGTTTCTGCACCTGCTCGGTATTGAGCTGACGGATGCCGGAGGCCTGGGATGAATGGGCAATCGAATCGCTGGAGAGCATAGAGATAAACCATTTCAGGATATGTCCAATGCCTATAGCGATATGTATGCCACCTGTTACATAAAAATAACTGCATGATTTTTATGAATTTTATTTTTTGTTACCGAAGGTTTCTTTGCAATTAGTTGCACAAATCACCTTGCTCCGTACAACCTTTCTTGCACAAATCCTTCCCGACCGAAGGGCTCGATGGAACCGGATGGCGCACCTGACCACTCATGGGTTATCGCCCCTCGAAGTCATGCGCCATGAAGATCGCCGCTCCGACCCTATCGCCTGTCCAGCCACCGGTTATCAACGCCCCGGCCAAGCCGGCGGCGCTGATCGCGCAGAGCACGCCCCACCAGGACAACTCGGCCCAGCAGGTCACCCGCTTCGCCTCGGCCCTGGTGCAGCAGAGCCTCAGCCTGAGCCAGCGCGACCTGATGGCCAGCAGCACCGCCCTGCAATCCAAGGCGGTCAAGCTCGGCGAGCTGTATCAGTTGCTGATGGGCACCCAGGACAAGGGCCTCGACGAGGCGGCCCGGGCGCTGCGGCGGCAGTTGAAAAACCAGGCCGCGACCCTCGCGCAAGTTCTTGCATTCAGCGGTGGCGACGCGGCCAAGGCCCATGTGACGCTCCAGGCCGCCGCCCGGCAGGCCCAGGACGAAGGCGACGACAACGAGCACGTGGTGCTGAGCCAGCAGCTCAAATTGCTGCGCCGCGAACATGGCAGCCGTGCCCAGGCCGGCATGAACACCGCGCGGGCCTTCGCCCGTTCCACCCTGAACCCGCGACGTCGGCAGAACCTGCGCGACCTGTACTACTCCGGGGTGGTCGGCCAGCAGACCATCTCCAGCCTGATCGACACCCTGCTGGGCCTGGAGGAAGGCGAGCGTCAATTCGAACCGACCCTGCGCGACCTGCGCGGCGCCATCGCCGACGACCTCGCGGCCCTGAGCCCGTCCAGCACCCAGCAGCAACTGCGCAACCTCATGCACGGCCTGAACACCGCGCGCCATGTCGCCACCCTGCTGCAGAACAGCGAACACCTGCTGGGGCGCATGCGCGGCAAGAACCCGACCCTGCAACTGAGCGCGCCGTCCTTTCTCAAGCACTTGCTGACCCTCTCGGGCAAGGGCATGAACCTGCAGGAAACCCTGCAACTGACCCAGTACATCGGCGGCCCCAAACTCCGGCACCAGCTGGCCTTTCTCAATGGCCTGCGACCGATGCTGCAACAGTTGCCGATCCTGCTCTGGCGTGACCTCAAGGCGCGCCAGAACGCCCTCGGCAACCTGCTGTTGCTGATGGCCGAGCTGACCCGCCAGGAACAGAGCCTGCCCAAGGGAAAAAGCGCCTGATGGATCACCTGATCAACCTGCTCAACCAGGTCGCCCTGGCGGCCATGCGCCGTTCGGAAATCGTCGGCGCGTTCGTCGTGCTCGCCATCGTCTTCATGATGATCACGCCGTTGCCGACCGGCCTGGTGGATGTGCTGATCGCGATCAACATCTGTATTTCCTGCCTGCTGATCATGCTGGCGATGCACCTGCCGCGCCCCCTGGCGTTCTCGACCTTTCCCTCGGTGCTGCTGATCACCACGATGTTCCGCCTGGCGCTGTCGATCTCCACCACGCGCCTGATCCTGCTGAACCAGGATGCCGGGCACATCGTCGAAGCCTTCGGCCAGTTCGTCGTCGGCGGCAACCTGGCGGTCGGCATGGTGATCTTCATGATCCTCACGGTGGTGAACTTCCTGGTGATCACCAAGGGCTCCGAGCGGGTCGCCGAAGTCGGCGCGCGGTTCACCCTCGACGCCATGCCCGGCAAGCAGATGTCCATCGACAGCGACCTGCGCGCCAACCTGATCAGCGTCCACGAAGCCCGCCGCCGACGCTCCGAACTGGGCAAGGAAAGCCAGTTGTTCGGGGCCATGGACGGCGCGATGAAATTCGTCAACGGCGACGCCATCGCCAGCCTGATCATCGTCGCGATCAACATGATCGGCGGCATCGCCATCGGCGTGGTCCAGCATGGCATGAGCGCCGGCGACGCGGTGCAGCTGTACACCGTGCTGACCATCGGTGACGGCCTGATCGCACAGATCCCGGCGCTGCTGATTTCGGTGACGTCGGGGATGATCATCACCCGCGTCTCCAACAACGACACGCCGGGCGTGGAAGCCAATATCGGCCGCGAGATCGCCGAGCAGATCACCAGCCAGCCCAAGGCCTGGATCATCGCCTCGGTGGCGATGCTCGGCTTCGCCGCCCTGCCCGGCATGCCCACCGCGGTGTTTGTCATCATTGCCCTGATCTGCGGCTGCGGCGGCATGCTGCAACTGCAACGGGCCAGGCCCAAGGCGCCCCAGGCCCAGCCGATCTTCGTCGCGCCGGAAAACAACGGCAAGGAAGACCTGCGCACCTTTATCCCCAGCCGCCAGTTCCTGTTGCAGTTCCACCCGCAACAGAACGCGGCGCAGATCGAGGAACTGGTCAGCGAGATCCGCCAGCGGCGCAACCGCCTGGTGGTGCAGTACGGCCTGACGCTGCCGTCCTTCATCATCGAGACCGCCGAGCACCTGGAGCCCGACGAGTTTCGTTTTTCGGTCTACGAAGTACCGCTGCTCAAGGCCACCTTCAACCAGACCCACGTCGCGGTCGACGCCCAGGTGCTCGATGCGAGCCAGGTCGAACAGGCGGTGGCCGGCAGCCTCGACCGCCAGGAAAACCAGTGGGTGTGGATGCCGGCCGATGCGCCGCAGCTGCAAGCCGAACGGCTGGAAACCGTCAGCGCCAGCACCCTGATCGTCGAACGCATGGAGCGGGCCTTGCAGGCCTGCGGTCCGCAGTTCATCGGCTTGCAGGAGACCAAGGCGATCCTCGGCTGGCTGGAGTCCGAGCAACCCGAGCTGGCCCAGGAGATGCAGCGGGTCCTGCCGCTGGCGCGGTTCTCCGCCGTGCTGCAACGCCTGGCCTCGGAGTGCGTGCCGCTACGGGCGATCCGCGTCATCGCCGAAACCCTGATCGAACACGGCCAGCACGAACGGGATATCACCGCTCTCACCGACTACGTGCGCATCGCCTTGAAGTCGCTGATCTACAACCAGTACAGCAGCCCCGCCGGCCTGCTGGTGTGGCTGCTGACCCCGGAAAGCGAAGGCATCCTGCGCGACGGCCTGCGCCAGACCCAGACCGAGACTTTCTTTGCCTTGAGCAGCGAGACCAGCCTGTTGCTGGTGCAGCAACTGCGCATCGCCTTCCCCCTGCGCACCAGCGAGCGCGCCGTGCTGCTGGTGGCCCAGGACCTGCGCAGCCCGTTGCGCACCCTGTTGCAGGACGAGTTCCACCACGTGCCCGTGCTGTCGTTCGCCGAAATCAGCAACGCCGCCGAAGTCAAGGTCCTGGGTCGCTTCGACCTGGAAGACGATATGCAACCGCTGGAGGACGAGTATGCGGCCTGATACTGCAGGGAGCCCCGCATGATGTACGAACTGCGGGTATTGAACGGCCTGCACCAGGGCGCCGCGTTGCCGCTGGTGGGCGAGCAGTGGTTGATCGGTGCCGACGCCGATCACGACCTGGCCCTCTACGATCCCGGCGTGGCGGCCCGGCATTGCCGGCTGACACGCAGTGCCGATGGCTGGACCCTGAGCGCCGAAGACAGCCTGATCAACGACGATGAGGGCCACGCCCACAGCCTCACCGAACTGACGCCGAACCAGACCTTTGCCCTGGGCAATGTCTGGCTGTGCCTTGCACCCGCCGAAGACGCCTGGCCGCTGGTGCCGGTGGCCCATGACAACGCTTCCCGCCCGGCGGCCTTCGACCCCCGGGCCGATGAGTTCGCCGCCTCCGCGCCGCTGGAGAAAGTCAGTGCCCGCGCGGGCTGGTTCAGCCGGCGCAATGCCCTGCTGGTCGGCGTGCTGTTGAGCCTGCTCGGCGGCGCCTGGGTCTGGAACCGCAGCAGCGTCAGCCAGCCGACCGCACCACCGGCGCCGCCCATTGCCAGCCCGGCGAAGGCTGCGCACGTCGAACCACCGGCTCCGGGCAAGACCCGCCTGGCCAGCCGCGAAGACACCCGTCGCCTGCTCAATACCCTGCTCAGCGATCGCCTGCTGACCGACGTGCGCATCGAAGACAGCGTCGACGGCCTGACCCTCGCAGGCGGCCTCAAGGGCGATGCCCTGTCGGTCTATCAGCGGATGCTCCAGCGTTTCCACGAACGCTATGAATCGGCCGTGCCTATTGTCGACAGCGTGGTCCCGGTCAGCAGCGGCCTGCCTTTCGTCATCGTCCAGGTGATTTCCGGCGCCAATGGTCACCTGGTCACCGATGACGGCCACCGTCTGTATGTCGGTGACGAACTCAACGGGCTGCGCCTGACCCGCATCGACGACCAGCGCATCGAATTCGAAGGCGACCAGCATTACGAGGTGCGCTGGTGAGTGCCGCCCTCGCCCAGTGGACCCGCGAGCAGACCCGCCGCCTGACGCAACTGTCGGCGGTGCAGGTCAGCGGGCGGGTCTCGGCGGTCAACGGCATCCTGCTGGAATGCCAGATTCCCGCGGCGAAGATCGGCGACCTGTGCGAAGTGAGCAAGGCCGACGGCAGCAGCATGCTGGCCGAGATCGTCGGCTTCACCACCCAGTGCACCCTGCTCAGCGCCCTGGGCACGCCCGATGGCATCCAGGTCGGGGCGCAGATCCGGCCCCTGGGCATGGCCCACCGGATCGGCGTCGACGACAGCCTGCTCGGTTGTGTCCTCGACGGTTTCGGTCGGCCACTGCTGGGCGATGGCGAAGGCGCTTTCGCCGGCCCCTATGACACCCGCGAAACCATGCCGGTGATCGCCGATGCGCTGCCGCCGACCCAGCGTCCGCGGATCACCGCCGCACTGCCCACCGGCATCCGCGCCATCGACAGCGCGATCCTGCTCGGCGAAGGCCAGCGGGTCGGCCTGTTTGCCGGGGCCGGTTGCGGCAAGACCACCCTGCTCGCGGAAATGGCCCGCAACATGGCCTGCGATGTGATCGTCTTCGGCCTGATCGGCGAGCGTGGCCGGGAGTTGCGCGAGTTCCTCGACCACGAACTGGATGACACCCTGCGCCGGCGCTCGGTGCTGGTCTGCGCCACCTCCGATCGTTCGAGCATGGAGCGCGCCCGCGCGGCGTTTACCGCCACGGCCATTGCCGAGGCCTACCGGCAGCGCGGCCTGAAGGTGCTGCTGCTGATCGACTCGCTGACCCGTTTCGCCCGCGCCCAGCGCGAAATCGGCATTGCCGCCGGCGAGCCGCTCGGTCGTGGCGGCCTGCCCCCTTCGGTCTACACCCTGCTGCCACGCCTGGTGGAGCGCGCGGGCATGAGCGAGAACGGCTCGATCACCGCCCTCTACACCGTACTGATCGAACAGGACTCGATGAACGACCCGGTGGCCGACGAGGTCCGCTCGCTGCTCGACGGTCATATCGTGCTGTCGCGCAAACTCGCCGAGCGCGGGCACTACCCGGCCATCGACGTGCCCGCCAGCATCAGCCGGATCCTCAGCAACGTCACCGGCCGCGCGCACCAGCAGGCCAACAACCGCCTGCGTCGGCTGATGGCCGCCTATCGCCAGGTGGAGATGCTCCTGCGCCTGGGCGAATACCAGCCCGGCGCCGATCCGGTCACCGATTGCGCGGTGCAGCTCAACGACGCCATCAATGATTTCCTGCGCCAGGACCTGCGTGAGCCGGTGCCGCTGGAAACCACGATGGACCTGCTCACCCGCCTGACCTCGCAGTTGCCCGAGTGACCATGGACGAAGAACTCGAAGCCGACCCCAACCACGTCGCCATGGCCCAGGTGATCCAGATCCTCACGCCGTTGCGCCAGCACCGCCAGGCCAGCGCCGAGCGCGCCCAGCGCCGCTTGCAGCAGGAGCTGGAAACACTGCGCCAGCAGCTCCTGCACAGCGAGCAGTCCTGGCTCCAGGAGCGCGACAACCAGCGGGTTCGCCGTCGGCAGCTGTCCCAGGCGCACCTGCAACAGACCCTGGAGTTGAACGAGGTCGAGCGCTGGCATGAAAAAGAGCGGCGCATGCTCGACCGACTGGCCTTTATCCAGCAGGACGTCAGGCAGTTGCGCCAGCAGATCGAGCAGCACCAGCAGCGCTTGGAGCAGGCCCGGATGGAAGCCAGGGCCCGTCAGCGCGCCGTGGAAAAACTCGCCTGCATGAGCGAGAACCTGAATGAGGAATGACTCCGCGATGACCACTCCGATCAAGCCCGCGCCCCCGCACCCGGCGCACCGGCCGGCTCCTGCCGCACGAGCCCCGCAGGCCGAGAACCGCCTGCCTTCGCCGGCCTTTCCGCGCCGCGCCGAGACCGAGCGCGCACGCCAGTCCGGGGGCGCGTTCGGTGCCAGTCGCGACAGCGGCGAGATGATCGCCGACGGCCTGTTCTTCGAGCAACTGCTGGCGCCGTCCGCCAGCGACCAGGGCGACCAATCTGAGCAGCACGGCGGCTCGGGTTTCAGCCTGTTCCAGGCCGCCGAGGCCATTCCCACGCAGTTGATCGACGAACTGGCTCTGCAACTGCCGGCCCGCGGCGACCGGCCTTTCAGCGCCACCTTGCTGATGCCCAACCTGGGCAAGGTCCAGGTCCGTGCCGGCAGACGGGACAACCAGTGGACCATCGACCTGGGCTTTGAACGCGCCGACGTGCTCAATCGCCTGAGCAACAATCGGCAGGCCTGCGAGGATGCCTTCAGCCAGGCCCTGGGCCGGGAAGTGAACCTGTCCCTGCACGGAACCGGAACAGCATGACGCCCCTGGCATTGCGCCCGGTGTCGCGGACACTGGCCAGCGCCAGCCGCCTGCTCGGCCGTGGCCGCTGGCTGGAATATCCGCTGCGTGGCGCTGTGGCCCGGCTGAGCCTGAGCCCGTTGCTCGCGGCCGATCAGCCCAGCCCCGACGAGCGCACCTGGACCACCCTCGACAGCGCCCGGGGCCGCTTGCACCTGACCGACGCCGACGCCGTGCTGAGCCTGTTCGGCGAAGTGCCCGTGGTGACCGGCGGACCGTTGCAGGCCTGGTACTGGCAATACCTGAACCAGCAACTGAGCCCACCGCTGGCCGCCTTGCTGGCGCCCCTGGAACCGCGGCTACCGGCGGATGACGAGCGCGCCGGACACATCGCCTGCCGACTCGTGGTGCACTGCGCCGACGAGTCGGTGCAGGCACGCCTGAGTTGCGATGCGCAGACCCTGATCCACCTGCTGGACGCCCTGCCCTGGCAGGCCCTCGAACAACCCTTGCCCGAGGATTGGCCGCTGCCCGCGCCGCTGGTCCTCGGCGAGCTGAGCCTGACCCTGAACGAACTGCGCTCGCTGCGCCCCGGCGATGTGCTGCTGCCCGGCCGCGCCTACTTCGATTGCGCCGGGCAAGGCGTGCTGCACCTCGCCGCCCGGACCTGGCGCGTCGCCACCGGCGTCGCCAACGACACGCTGCTTGTACAGCTCAACCATGAGGAAACCCCGCACGATGGACAATGATGCACTGTACGAAGACGTGCCGGTGGCACCGGACGACCAGGACGAGGCACCGCCCCCGACACAGGAACTGGGGCTGGAGCAGCAACCCGAACAGCCGCCATCGCCCCTGGCTGGCCTGAACCTGGACCTGACCATCCGCAGCGGCAGCATCAGCCTGCCCCTGTACGCCCTCCAGCGCCTGGCGCCGGGGGTGGTGCTGGAAGTCACCGGCGTGGTCCCCGGCGAGGCGACCCTGTGCCATGGCGAGCGCGTGGTGGCCCACGGCGAGCTGGTGGACGTGGAAGGTCGGCTCGGCCTGCAGATCACCCGGATGGTATTCGACCGATGATCCTGGATGGCATGAACCCGATCATGCTCGCGCTGTTTCTCGGCGCGTTGTCCCTGATCCCGCTGTTCCTGATCGTCTGCACCGCGTTCCTGAAGATTTCCATGGTGCTGCTGATCACCCGCAACGCCATCGGTGTGCAGCAGGTACCGCCGAACATGGCGATGTACGGCATTGCCCTGGCCGCGACGATGTTCGTCATGGCGCCGGTGGCCCATCAGATCCAGCAACGGGTCCACGACAACCCGCTGGAAATCGGCAGCACGGAAAAACTGCAATTCAGCGCCAACACCGTCATGGAACCGATCGAGCGCTTCATGACCCGCAACACCGATCCCGACGTGCAGGCCCACCTGCTGGAAAACACCCACCGCATGTGGCCCGCCGAGATGGCCGAGAAGGCCAGCAGCAGCGACCTGCTGCTGGCGATCCCGGCGTTCGTGCTGTCGGAGCTGCAGGCCGGGTTCCAGATCGGGTTCCTGATCTACATCCCGTTTATCGTCATCGACCTGATCGTCTCCAACCTGCTGCTGGCCCTGGGCATGCAGATGGTCTCGCCGATGACCATCTCGCTGCCCCTCAAGCTGTTGCTGTTCGTGCTGGTCCAGGGCTGGTCGCGCCTGCTCGACAGCCTTTTCTATTCCTATCTGTGAGACCTGCCGTGGAAGCGTTGGCACTGTTCAAGCAAGGCATGTTCCTGGTGGTGATCCTTACCGCGCCGCCCCTCGGCGTGGCGGTCCTGGTGGGGGTGATCACCTCACTCTTGCAAGCGTTGATGCAGATCCAGGACCAGACGCTGCCGTTCGGCATCAAGCTCGCCGCCGTCGGCCTGACCCTGGCCGCGACCGGCCGCTGGATCGGGGTCGAACTGATCCAGTTCATCAACCTGTCCTTCGACCTGATCGCGCGCACCGGTGGTGCCCATTGATGCCGTTCAACGCCGAGAGCGCCTTCGAGCTGATGCTCGGCATGGGCCTGGCCATGGCGCGGATCCTGCCCTGCCTGATCCTGGTCCCGGCCTTTTGCTTCAAGCACCTCAAGGGCCCGCTGCGCTATGGCGTGACCTGCGCCCTGGCGCTGATCCCGGCGCCGAGCATCGGTCGCGCCCTGGCCCTGGAAAACGACGCCTGGTTCACCATCGCCGGGCTGCTCCTGAAGGAATCGGTACTGGGCATTCTCCTGGGCCTGTTGCTGTACGCGCCGTTCTGGATGTTCGCCACCGTCGGCGCCTTGCTCGACAGCCAGCGCGGCGCCCTCAGCGGCGGCCAGCTCAACCCGTCCCTCGGGCCGGACGCGACGCCCCTGGGCGAGTTGTTCCAGGAGGCGCTGATCATGCTGGTGATCCTCAGCGGCGGGCTGTCGTTGATCACCCAGGTGATCTGGGACAGCTATGAAGTCTGGCCGCCCACCGTCTGGGTGCCGGGGCTGAATGTCGGCGGCCTGGACGTCTTTCTCGGCCAACTCAACCAGACCCTGCAACACGCGCTGCTTTATGCCGCGCCCTTTATCGGCCTGCTGCTGTTGATCGAAGTGGCATTCGCCATCATCGGTCTCTACGCCCAGCAACTGAACGTCTCGGTCCTGGCGATGCCGGCCAAGAGCATGGCCGGCCTGGCGTTCCTGCTGATCTACCTGCCGACCCTGCTGGAACTGGGCAACGGCCAGTTGCGGCAACTGCTGGACCTCAAGCATCTGCTCGGCCTGCTGGTGCAGGTGCCATGAGCGAAAAAACCGAAAAGGCCACGCCCAAGAAGCTGCGCGACGCCCGTGAAAAAGGCCAGGTGGGACAAAGCCAGGACCTGGGCAAGCTGCTGGTGCTGATGGTGGTCAGCGAGGTCGCCCTGGGCATGGCCGACGACAGCGTGGCGCGCCTGGAACACCTGATGTCGCTGACCCTGCGGCGCATCAACCAGCCGTTCCTCAGCAGCCTGACGGAAATGACCGGCGAGGCCACCTGGCTGCTGATCAGCTTCATCCTGATGAGCGTCGGCCTGGCGATGCTGATGCGCATGGTCGGCAGCTGGGTGCAGATCGGTTTCCTGTTCGCGCCCAAGGCCCTGAAGATCGACTTCGGCAAGCTCAATCCCATCAGCCACCTGAAGCAGATGTTCTCCGGGCAGAACCTGATGAACCTGCTGCTGAGCATCCTCAAGGCGGTGGCGATCGGCACCACCCTCTATGTCTCGATCAAGCCGGTGCTGGGCACCCTGGTGCTGCTGGCGGATTCGGACCTGAACACCTATTGGCATGCCCTGCTGACGCTGTTGCGCAGTGTCCTGCGCACCACCCTCGGCCTGCTGCTGGCGATAGGCATGATCGACTTCGCCCTGCAGAAGTATTTCCACGCGAAGAAAATGCGCATGAGCCACGAGGACATCAAGAAGGAATACAAGGAGTCCGAGGGCGACCCGCACGTCAAGGGCCATCGCCGCCAACTGGCCCATGAACTGCTCAACGAGGAACCGCGCACGCCGCCCAAGCCGGTGGAAGACGCGGACATGCTGCTGGTCAATCCGACCCACTTCGCCGTGGCGCTCTACTACCGCCCCGGCCAGACACCGCTGCCGCTGATCCACTGCAAGGGCGAGGATGCCGACGCCCTGGCGCTGATCGAACGTGCCCGGCGCGCGAAGATTCCGGTGGTGCAGAGCGTGTGGCTGGCGCGCACTTTGTACAAGGTCAGGACCGGCAAATACATCCCCCGTCCGACCCTGCTCGACGTGGCTCATATCTACCAGGTGATCCGCCAGCTCGATGAAGTCACCGACGAGATCATTCAGCTCGAAGAAGACTGATCCAGAGCCTTCCGATTCATCAAACTGACATGTTGTTGCGCTCAAATGGGCTTCAAAAGCCCCATAGGTAGAGCCCATGCAATCACATGTTCGCCCACCCGCTGCAAAAGGCCCGCAAATCCCCATTCCAGACGCTGCGGCGAGCTGGTTCCTGAACGCGGCGAGGCAGCTCGGGCTGGCGGATCCGCAGGCTCGCGACTTCGCCCGCAGCGGTGAATTGCCCCTGCCTGGCCTGACCCTGCAACTGGTGCAGTGGCAGCAGCAACCGGTGGCACAATGGCTGGCACTGGGCTGGTTGCAACGCCCCCTCGACTGCACGCCGGCGCTGTGGAGCGAGCTGCTGTTGCGGGCCAATTGCGCCACCAGTGCGATGAGCACCTGCGCCGGCGCACTGGATGATCACGGCAACGCGGTACTGGTCTCGCGCCTGCAATACCAGCCGTACTCGGACACCCGCTACCTGGCCGCCGAACTCAGTCACTTGCTGGCCCTGGGCGAAAGCCTGATTGCCGGCGCCACGGCCTTGAGCTCGCCTCTCGCCACCGGCAACGCAGCGGCCGGCCCGCCACCGGCGGCAAGTCCCGCGGCCCGGGCACAGGCGCAAGCGGCCATGGCGCAGACCTGGCATCGCCCGCTGCTGGAACAGGTCTTGCGCCACCTTGGCATCGCCCCGCCGCCGGCGGCGCCGGAAACCGTCGGCGTGATCCGGCTCAATGGTCGCGCGCTGGAAATCATTGCCGACAGCGACCAGCGTCACCTGCTGGTCAGCACCGCCATCGATGCCCCGCTGCACGGCAGCGACCAGCGCGAACTCGCACTGCGCGCCAACCTGCAACTGATGACGCTTACCGGTTGTGCCATCGCCCTTGCCCCACAGGGTGCCTGCCTGCAGGCCCGCTGGGACAGCCAGGGCCTGGACGCCCAGGCCTTTGTCGACTGGCTGCTGGACTTCGCCGCCTTCGCCGAAAGTTTCGCCACGCCTTCCGCGCCCGAAACCACGCCCACCAGAACCCAGCTGAGGAACCCGACATGGTCTTGAGAACACAGGCGCCCACGGTCAACGCCACGCCGCCGACAGCGGCCATCGAACTGGCTGTGCGTACTCCGGGCGCCGTGGAAAACGCCCAGGTGGCCGTCGCGCCCCCCGGCTTCACCGCCCGTGCGGCCCAGGCGGCGAGCGGCATGGGCCAGGCGTTTCATCGCCAGTGCCTGGCGCCCGCGTGGAAGGGCATGAATGCCGCGGGAACGGCGATGTACCAGGGTGGCGTCAGCGCCGGCAACAGCATCCGGCACACCGCCGTGCAAAGCTGGGCCGACACCGCCGCCAACCTGCCGTCCGGGCGCAGTACCCTGGCCGCCGCCGGGCAGACCCTGCAGCAGATGGTCACCTGCGGGCTGCCGACCTACGCCCGTGAAGTCGCCTTCATGCACACCTACAGCGCCCTGGCCGAGGGCCTGGCGCAGAAGAGTCCGGGCGGTGCGCTGGCCTTGCAGGCGGCAATCTCGCTGGCCACCGTCGCCAGCCATGTGTATGTCCGCCAGCCGCGCCTGGATCGCCTGGGCGCCGAATCCACCGTCGCCGTGCGCGGGCATTTCGCCCTCAGCGAGCGGCAATGGAACGCCCTCGGTGCCGACCAGCAGCAGGCCCGGCGCGAGCAGATGCAGCGCGACTCGCGCAATGTCACCCGCAACCAGATTGCCGCCGAAGCGATCTACCTCGGCCTCGGCGCCCTTGGCGCGGCCCGGGGCGATGGCGCCTTGAGCGCGCGGATCCTGGCGACCCAGTTGCGCAACGTGATCTATGCCCTGTCGCGGGAAACCATGCAGGCCAGCCTGAGCATGACCGGCAAGCACGACGACACCAAGACCCACGGCGTCAACGAAGACAATATGGCGCTGCTGGGCTGGGCCTACGGCACCATGACCCTGACCATGGGGTTTATCCAGGACTCCATCAGCCCCAAGACCCTGCCACCGGGCCAGACCCTGTCGAGCCCGGCCCTGACCGGCGCCGACCACCAGCCGTTGCGCGGCGACGCCCTGGCCCGCTCGATCCAGACCCTGGCGGGCACCCGCGCGGCGTTCAACACCGTCACGGCAATTATCGACGGCCACCTGCAAAAGCATTTCGACACCCGGCAGGCGGGCACCACCCAGCAGTTCGAGGCCAGCCTGCCGCTCAAGGATTATGGGCGTCTGTTCGATCAGTCGCCGGCGCGGGTGGCCTGGACCTCGCTGGCCAGCGCCATCAACATGGCCATGGGGGAATTGACGCGGGGCGGGACGACACCGGCCCTGTCCAGCTTCCTCGGCAACAGCGGCACCGCCCTGGCCATGGGCCTGGCCTATCGCACCATGAACCAGACATTCCAGGCCCACGGCAGCGTGCGCAAGGCCATCGACGCCCCGCCACCGGCCGCCACGGCGGTGGAACCGGTACAGGCGCGGATCGAGGCTCAGGCGGGGATGGTCAACCGCAGGGGCAACACACGGGTCGCCCGCGCCGCCCTGGCGGACGACGCGGTCTAGGCCGCGTCAGTGCGGGGAGTCGTTGAGGTGTTCAAGCCCCGCCAGCATCAGTTGATGCTGGCGGATCTGATCCAGTGACGGGCTCCCCTCGCCACCGCCCGGCACCGCGTGCCAGACGACAAAGTTGCGCTGGGGATCGAGGAACAGGAAGTAATCGGGGAAGCGATGGGATTGGGTGAAACGCCGCTCGAGGGTTTCACGCAGTTGTTGAGGTTTCAGCGCACGCTTCTCGATATGCAGGGCAATCCCCCAGTCGTGATGCTCACGTCGACTGAGGAAGGACACCCCACTGACCAGAGGCCAGATCGCATCCTGCTCTGCTGCTACCCGCTCGTAAAACGCCGCCTTACCGGAAACGCGAATCATGACGCTTAGTCCTTCAATGGCACGACTGTAAAATCGAGTACTCGTTCGGGGCCTTCCAGACCGTGGCGCATCTCCTCGGGCCACCAGATCACCAGGCTGCGATCGGTGGAATCCGGCCGGCTGCACGCCAGGCCCGTACAACCCACCGGCGGCGGCGCGGTACTGCAGCCGGCCAGCATGACCCCCAGTCCCGCCAGCGCGAGACAGATCAACTTGTTCATGGTTTCGCTCCCTTGAGCAGTGAAGCGCGGGCCTGGGCATTGCCCTGGGCGGCCCTGGGCTGGCGCAGGGCGATGAACACTTCGCTTTCCTCTCCCGGTTGCAACCAGGCATGGGGCCAGGCCGCAACCCCGAGCACCCAGCGCCCGCCACAGCCGCTCTCGTCGACACGCACCGGCTGGGTCCCGGTATTGCGCGCCACCACCACCGCCACGCCCCAGGTCTTGTGGCCGTACCACTGGGCTCGCTGGCGGTCGATGACCAGGCCACCGCCGGAATCGCAGAGACTGTCCGGCACGAACGGCAAGGCGCCGCCGCTGCTGAAACCGCTCGGCTGCAGGCCGTCGAGCAACTGGGTAAAGGTGTTCTGCACCTGGATCCGCGTCGGCTGCGCCTCGCTGCGGCGCTTGTCGATGCGCTGGCCGGCGGCGTCGATATCGTCGGGGTTGCCGTTCTCGACATACCGCGCCGGGTCGACCTGGTCGCCGATCAGCCGCGGTGTGAGAATGAACAACCGCTCGCGCTTGGTGGTGCGATGGCTGGTGGAGGTGAACAGCACCTTGCCGATCACCGGGATATCGCTGAGCCAGGGAATCCGGCTGATCTTGTCGTTGGACTCCAGGCCGTGAAACCCGCCGACCACCAGCGAACCACGCTCGGCAACGATCGCCTGGGTGCTGACATTGCCCTTGCGCACGCTGGGCTGGGTGACATTGAGCACCGACTGGTCGATCTGCCCGTCCTCGATATCGAGGATCAACTGCACCTGCGACTTGCCATTGCCGTTCAGCGAGCGCGGGATCACCTGCAGGCTGGTGCCGGCGGTAATCGGCTGGATATCGGCGACCCGCTCACCGGTGGCGGTGATGTACTCGGTGCGGCTGAAGTCGATGACCGCCGGCTGGTTTTCCAGGGTCAGGATCGACGGGTTGCCCACCACGGTCGCGGCGCCCCTGGCCTCCAGCGCATGCACCGCCAGGGCGAACCGCCCGGAGTTTTCCGCCGACAGGGTCGCCCCCGAATCGAGCAGCGAGCCGCTGACATTGGTACCGCCGGCCCAGACGTTCCAGCTGCTGGAGAGTTCGGCCAGGTCGTCGCGGTTGATGTCGAGGATCACCGCATCGATCTCGATCAGGTTGCGCGGCTGATCGAGCTGCTTGACCAGCTCCTGGTACAAGGCCTTGCGCTTGGGCAGGTCATAGATCAGCACGGCGTTGTTGCGCACATCGGCGCTGACGCGGATCCGCGACTTGCTGCCGCCGGGCGTGCCGCCATGGCTGTTCTTGGCGCCAGCGGTGGTGTTGGCCAGGACCCGGTCCAGGCCTTGCTGGAGGCTGTCGTTATCCAGGCCGCCGAGCAGGGTCGACGAGGCACCGTAGGGATTGCTGCCCTGGCCGCCGCCCAGGCCCGCACCCTGCAACAGGTTGGCGGCGTTCACCGTGTCTCCCCGTGCACGACTTTCCAGCAGGTCCTGGAGAATGGTCGCCACGCCGGCCACCGTCAGTTGCTGGTCGCGGTAGCGGATGGTACGGTCGGCGGCGTTGGCGTAACGCAGCGGCAGCACCACCACATCCTGTTTTTCGTCCGGGGTGTCGACCTTGCGGCTGTACTCGCGAATCATCTCGACGTAGCGCGGCGGTCCGCTGACCAGCACCACGCCCTCGTCGGGCAAGGCGCCCCAGCCGAAACGCGGATCGAGCAGGCCGACATCGGTCAGTGCGCTCTTGAGGTCATCCGCCGCATCCTGGGACACCTCGATACGGGCCGAGGTCTGCTGGTCGGTCGGACTGACATACAGCGTTTCGTTGTACACGAACCACTGGAAGTGATGCTCCTGCCCCAGCCGATCGAGAAAGGCCTGGGGACTGGCGGCGCGGATACGACCGTCGACCACGCCGTCCAGCGGGCCCATTTCCAGGCCGATGCCGAATTCCCGGGCAAAGTCCTCCAGGGTCGTCGCCACATCGGCCTGCTTGGCGTCATAGGCATACGCCGTGTGCTTCCACGCCGGCGGAACCACCGCCAGGGCCGGGGCACCGGCCCACATCAACAACCACGGTAACCACCAGGCAACCTTGCGCATTTCAGACTCCCGGCTGCCAGCTGTGAAGGGTCGGACGCCCGGAGGCGCTGGCCGCCAGGCTGTCGAGGGTGGTGCGCAACAGGCTGAGCATCGCCGCCCGTTGGTTGGCCAGGTTCTCCAGGCGTTCGAGCAGGCGTTGCGGCGGACACGGCCGCGGCTGCCAACTGACCAGGACCAGGCAATGGCTGTCGGGATCAATGGCCAATGCGCCCTCGCAGTGGCAGGCCACGCTGGCCGCGCCCTGGTTCAGGAGTGCCGTCACCCGTTCCGGGTCGGCCGCATCATAGGGATCCAGCACATCGATACTGCAGCGCACGCCGCCTTCGATGGCGACGAGCCGGGCGTTCGCATCATCGATCCAGCAGTCCAGCGGGGTGCCGGAAGACTGCTCGCACCACTGGACGACGATCGCCGTGAAATCACTGAATTCCATCGATGATCGACTTTGTCAGGCCATGTTGGGCGCGCAGCCCTTCGCTCATCACCGAAGTGGCGGTGGCCATTTTCTGCGCCGCATCGGTAAACGCCATCATGTCCTCCACCGAACCGCTTTCGGCGGCGGCCATGGCGGCGTCATCGGTGCCGGTCTGGTTGTGGGTAAACGAGTGATCGAGGCGATGTTGCAAGGCTTTGAAACTGATCATCGAGGTCGCTCCAGCGAGGTGATGCCTGTGAGTGGAGCAAAGCCGCCAGTGGGTTCCACTTTTTCCACGGCCGATGACCGCCAGGCGCACCCGCTGTCATTCACCGCGCAGCGACAGGCAACGCACCAGGCCTTCCCAATCCAGTTCGAAGGTCCCGGTGTCGCTGCTCAGGCGCAGCGCCTGGGGTCCGAGAAAGGCGTCTTCGCGCAGTTGCCAGAGCTGCGCGAAGCGACTGCTCGCCAACCATGCCTGGACCTCGTCGAACAGCCCCGGGGAACAACTGAGCACCGCACTCACCGCCTGGCGCTGACTGCCCGCGAGGTGGCCGACCAGGGCGCGGACCCGCTCGGCGGGACCGGTTTCGCCGAACAGGCGGGTCATGGCGGCGACCAGCACGCTCTCGGCCGACACCAGCACTTCCTGGTGCAGGGCTTCGCGCTCGCTGTCGAGAGCCTGGAGAAAATCATTGGCCTGTTCCCAGAACTGGCCGAGGGCCTGGTCAAGATAGCGCTGGCATTGTTCACGGGCGTCCGCCAGCAAACGCTCGGCCTCTGCCCGGGCCGCCGCCAGGACATCCGTGGCTTCCTGCGCCTGGGCCAGTTGTTCCAGGCGCACGATGGGCGAGTGTGGCAGCGCCGAGGCGCCGAGGGACAAGCGTCTGAGACTCAGCACGATAACGGGCTCCAGGGGCGGCTCATGGGGTTCCGACCCGCCAGAGTATGGCGCGCCAGAGGGTATCGAGTTTCTGCCGTGGCAGATCCGCCAGCGGCTCCAGCCGCTCATCCGGCGCCCAGGCCAGGCGCAGGCGTGACCAGAACGGCGCGCCCAGCCAGCTGGCCAGCAACACCCGTGCGTCCACCGTCGGCTGATCGAGCCACAGGCCAGGACGCAGGGCTTTCGCCAGGCTGCGGCACCATTGCCCGTGGCGTTCGGGAACCGTGGGCTGGTGCGGGAGCGGCGCGCAGCAGATCGACCGGGCGAGCAACAGCGCCTGCTCGCGCTGCTCGGCGGTCAGGGACAACCACAGCGCGACATCGGCATCGACAGGCGGCGGCTGGCTGGGCATCACCCCCAGCGCCTCCAGCAGTTCACCGTGTCGGCTGCCGGCCAGGGCCGCGGCGTGGCCGGCATCCAGTCCGCGCGTTGCGAGGAGTCGCAGGCGCCAGTCGGGATGGGCCCAGCGCCAGGTGCAACACCACCAGTTCACCCAGTCGAGTTCGTTCACAGCCGCGCCGGGTAGCGGGAAGCGTTGCGCCGACCGGGAAGCAAGCGCCCCAGCAGCGCCTGGCGCCAGTCGGCCCGCAGGATCAGGACGATCAGCAGCAGCAACAGCAAGACGCCGGCCACTGCCGCGAGCAGCGCCGAGTTCCAGAAGCCCTGGTCGCGGCTGTCCACCAGGAACGGCCCGAACGCCACCAGTTTCTGTTTGTCTTCGAACTCCACCGCCGGTACGAAGACGATGGCGAATTTCTTCGAGTTCAGGGTTTCCTGGGACATCCCTGGAATACTGCTGGCGACCATCTGCTGGATACGCCCGCGCACACTGTCCGGGTCCAGCGCCGAGGTGTGCTTGATAAACACCGCCGCCGAGGCCGGCTGCACCGGTTCGCCCGGCGCGATGCGTTCGGGCAGCACCACATGCACCCGGGCCACGACCACCCCGTCGATCTGCGACAGGGTCGACTCCAGCTCCTGGGACAAGGCGTAGATGTAGCGTGCCCGTTCTTCAAGCGGCGTGGAGATCACCCCTTCCTTCTTGAAGATTTCCCCCAGGCTGGTGCGGGTGCGCCGCGGCAGGCCCGCCGCGTCGAGGACACGCACCGCGCGATTGATGTCGTGACTGGAGACGATCACCGTCACGCCGACCTTCTCCGCCTGTTTGTGCGCCTCGATATGCTGGTCGGCCAGTTGCGCGATCACTTCGTTGGCATCCTGCTCGGACAGGCCACCGAAGAGCTTGCTTTCATCGCTGCAGCCGGCGAGCAGCGACAGGCACAACAGCAGGAGCGGCCAGAGCGATCTCACACGCGGTCCTATTGCAGGTTGGTGAGCTTGTCGAGTGCCTGGGCACCCTTGCTCACCACCTTGGTGGTCATCGCCATCTGCAGGGAGTACTGGGACAGGGAGCGGCTCATCTTGACCACGTCCATCGGATCGGCCGAACCGGCGGCGACCTTCATCGCCCGCATGGCCTGCTCGGACAGACGTCCCTGGGACTGCAGGCGGTCGGAAATGGCATTGACCATGCCGTCGGCCAGGTGTCCGGAGACCCCGTGGTCCTGGCGCATGGCGTTGTTGAACAGGTCGACATCCGCCTGCGCGGGCCCGGAAACCAGCCCCTGCTCATGGTCGACGGGCAAACCCTTGAAGGAGTGGATGGGGGCTAGGCTCACGGGACTTCTCCGGCAGACAGTGTCGAATGGTGGAATAACGCCACAGCGAACCGGGCATCAGCCCAGGCTGCTGGTCATCACGTCGAGGATGTTTTGCGCAGCCTGGGCAGCGGAGTTCTGCAGGTCATGCTGCTGCAGATGATGCCCCAGGCCACCGGACTGCAAGCCACTGGCCAGGCCCAGGCCCATCTCCAGGCCCTGCTTGAAGATATCCATCGGATTCTTCGCGCCCATCAATTTCGCCAGCTGGTCTTCGAGGCTGTTGACGACCTTGGCCAGATCACCACGTGGCGACGCTTGCTGGGGACTGCCCAGGCCGCCGTTGTCGGCAGGCTCCTGCTGTGGGGTGCCGAGGCCGCCGTTGCCGGACAGATCCTCTTGCGGGCCACCGAGACCGCCGCCATCGGACGAGCCCTGCGGGCTGCCCAGGCCACCGGCATTGGCCGGCTGGGTCGAGGCATCGCCAGCGTCGCCCCCGTCCAACTGCTGGGAAATCTGGTCGAGTGCCGCCCTGAATTTCGCCGTTTCGCCCTTGTCGAGGTAGTTGTCCTCGTCCAGCTCCTTGCTCCATGAGCCGGAATCAGGCGCGCCGAACAGCGCCTTGTTCTTGTCCATGTAGTCGGCGACCTGTTGCAGGACCGGTTTGTCGGCGTTGGAAAAGGTCGAGCCGTCACCCTTGTCGGTCAGGGCGTGATCCAGGATCGACTTGCTCAGGCCGTTCATGACCTGCGACAACAGGTCCGGACCGCCCTGCCCGCCACCGATTCCGGCGTCGGCGGCAGCACCGAAGTTGCTGCCCAGCTTGTCCTTGATAACTTCGCCCAATGCTTTTTTAACTGCACCGCTATCGCTATTGCCCGTTAATGCCGCCAGCGGATTATCTTTCTTTAGTTGCTGTTCAACCATTTTCCCCAACGGCGAATCGGTGGAAAGATGGCCTCCTGACATTAAGGCATTGCTTAACTTTTCGATAACGCCCTTGAGGGTCTGGGGCGAACCGGAAGCGTCCGAAGTTGAAGCTGACGGAATGACAGTGCCTATCCGCCCGAATGCACCGGCAGAGCTGGAAACAGAATTTAACATGGAAGAATCTCGCTAACGATCACAATGCCCCCTGAACAATCAGGGGGCCGGGGGATGATTAATAGCTGATGCCCTTGGCGGTTTGCGCCACGTTCGAGATTTCCTTGTTCGCGGCGTCGGTCTGAGCGGAGCTGATGGCCTGCAGAGTGTTGCGCTGCTCGGTCTGCATCGCGGCCTGGCCTTGCAACATGATATTGCGCGCGGACTGCTCGTCCTGCATCTGCATCATCTTCATCTGTGCGTCGGCGGCCTTGCCGCCACCGGACAAATCCGCCGCCGCTGACTGGTTTTGCGCGTTACCCTGGATAGAGTTGGCGGTTTCCTTCACAGAGTTGAAACCATTGACCGCCGAATTCACCATACCGCCGATACCTGGAAGTTTCATAATCTTCTACAACTCCTGATTGTTCACCCACGTCAGTGCGGGATATCCATGAGTGGAACCCCCAGCGATTTGAGTTCCATCTTTTTTTCCAGGCCATCGTTCTTCAGGAAAATATCCAGGGTCTTGATCCGGTGGTACAGGGTCCGCCGCGGCACGCCCAGCTCCATGCTGACCGCATCGACGGACTGGCCGTGGCGCTTGAGCGCCTCCTGGATCAGCGTGCGTTCGATCACCCGCATCTGCGCCTTGAGGGTCTGCCCCTCGACATCGTCCGGCGCATCGCCGCCCAGCAGCGGGAACCCCAGCACAAAGCGCTTGGCCGCCGACTTCAGCTCACGGATATTGCCCGGCCAGGAATGGCTGAGCAGCATCTGCGCCAGCGAGGCGTTCAACGGTTTCTGGCCCCGCCCGAGATCGCGGGTGGCGGCACTGACGAACTTGGAAAACAGCGGGATGATCTGCTCGCGACGCTCACGCAATGCCGGCAACTGGATGGTCAGGACATTGAGGCGAAAATACAGGTCACGACGAAACAGCCCGTCCTCGACCATCTTCCCCAGGGGCCGCTGCGCCGAGGCGATCACGCACAGGTCCAGAGGAATCACGGTGGTCGACCCCAGGCGCTCGATGGCCCGTACCTCAAGCACACGCAGCAGCTTGGCCTGCAGGCTCAACGGCATGCTGTCGATCTCGTCGAGATAGAGCGTGCCGCCCTGGGCCGCCTCGATGTAGCCCATGCGCGACCGGCTGGCCCCGGTAAAGGCGCCGCTGACCACCCCGAACAATTCGCTCTCGGCGAGGGATTCGGGAATCGCCGCGCAGTTCATCGCCACAAAGGGACCGCTACGGCCGGAAAGCCCGTGGATCCGCTGGGCCAGGGTATCCTTGCCCGTCCCCGTCTCACCCGAGAGCAGCAGGTCGATGCCCAGCTGAGACGTGCTTTGCGCAATGATCTTTATATTGGGAATCTCCTTCTCGGAGTCAAGCTCACAATCAAAGCAATCGTACACACCCATCTACGATCTCCAGATCGGTCCGCTCTATTAAATTCCCCGCCAGGCGAGGCCGTCGCTTCCTTTGTAACCACCTGGTGACATTTGCATCGCACCGGCAGCTGTTGCGAACAGAACCCCGCACTCGGAACAACTTACCGAGCAGAAAAATCCATTATGTTTTTATTTTCCACAACGCCAAAAAAACATCAGGACAGGCTTAGCGTGCCCAAAAATTGGCAAGCCGCTTATTTAAGACAACATGATTGCCCTATACTTGAAACAGAACCGACGAGTACTGATATTCAGCAAGTTCGTTTTTCCGTTAACACTATTCGGAAACCGGCGCTATTAACAGGGCATTAAAATAAGAGCACGCGCACAAAAAACCTGAAATATCTTCTTTGAACGATTCGTACAAACGTTTGAAAGGCCACCTTATCATTCACGCTCCATTGACCGATAAAGATCGGCATCCCACGATAACTGAGGCCGGCAAAGCAGAGTGGTTCCCGGTAGTGGGCGAAAGAATACATTCGTACTTATGCCTGTCAACCGTAATCTTACATCGACAGATGCCAGTGCGAGTTATTCTCCCCTGCCCCGTTTTCGAACACTGAAGTTCAAATACCGGGCAATGGACAAAATACTCCTGAAAGCCCCGGCAATGTCAAAGCACTGGCATTACAAACTTTAGAGTGCCAGCACTAGAGATGTCATGTGATCGATACCGCAAGTGCAATGATGATTTTTCATGGAACTCATTTCGCCCGGCGAACCACTCACCTGCGAACGAGCCGTTTTTTTTCATCGGCGAAGCCACCACCACCCAGGCAGGCCCCCTTATGCGGTCTGCGCCACGGTACGCCCGTGATGCCCGGAGAACAACCAATGAACATTGACGGGCATCCGCTGGGCATGGCCGCCACTGCCCCCTTTATGGGGGACATGGGCAGGCTGTCAGCCCCGGCTACTGGGCCTCGCGCCCCCGGCAAAACCACGGGAAAAACTATGGAAGGCATTAGTTAATTCAATGAACACCGCTCTGAAACGGCAAAGCTCTCGTGCCATCATCGAAGCCTTTCGTAACACCCACTTTCACTTGGCGGAATCCAGGAGCCGGTTGTCATGCTGTTGAGGAATCTGAAGATCCCCGTACGTTCTGCCCTGAGTTTCGCTGTCATTACTTCGCTGTTGATCGTGCTGGGCCTGGTTTCCCTGTGGAACATGAGCGCCATCCGCACCCTGGCGGCCCAGCTCGAGGAACGCTCGATGGCCAGCGTCATCGCCGCCGACCGGGTCAACTCGACCGCCTTGAAGCTGCTGCTGGAAAGCCGCCGGCTGATCGCCCAGTCCAATGCGTCGACCCGGGACGCCACCATCGAGAATATCCGCGCGTTTCGCACCACCCTCCTCGGCCAGTTGCAGGACTACAGCGCCTATATCAGCGACGAGCACGAGCAGCAGTTGTTCAAGGTGGTCAGCGACGGCATCCAGCGCCTGACCCGGTTGGCCGACAGTTGCATCGATTTCAGCCAGAAGGGGCAGTACGCCGAAGGCGCATTGCTGCTGGATGAGCAGGTCCCCCTGAACAAGCTGATGCAGCAGGCCATCGACCAGCTGGTGCAGTTGAATATCGACAAGGCCAGGCAGTCCGGGCTCGACTCGGCGCACACCTACAACGTCAGCCTCGACTTCACCATTGCCATGATCATCTTCGCCTCGCTGGCCACCCTGGCCCTGGCGTACCGCTTCACCCGCAGCATCACCGTGCCGTTGAAATACGCCCTGTCGATCAACGACACCATTGCCCGCGGCGACCTGCGCAGCGAGATCGTCATCGAAGGCAAGGACGAACTCTCGGCCCTGCTGCAATCGGCGCGGACCATGCAGGGCAACCTGCGCGACACGATCCGCCTGATCGGCGACTCGTCGACCCAACTGGCCTCGGCCGCGGAAGAAATGAGCGCGGTGACGGGCGAATCCAGTCGCGGCCTGCAACGGCAGAACCAGGAGATCGAACAGGCGGCCACGGCGGTGAACCAGATGACCGTGGCGGTCAACGACGTGGCGCGCAATGCCGCCTCGGCATCGACGGCGGCGCGCTCCTCCGGCGAGTCGAGCCAGACCGGTGCGGACCGGGTCATGCACACCGTCGTCGCCATCGAGAAACTCAGCTCGACGGTGCAGAACACCAGCAGCGATGTGCAGCAGCTGGCGACCCAATCCCAGGACATCAGCCAGGTCCTGGAGGTGATTCGCACCATCGCCGAGCAGACCAACCTGCTGGCCCTGAACGCCGCCATCGAGGCGGCGCGGGCCGGCGAACAGGGTCGCGGCTTTGCCGTGGTGGCCGATGAGGTCCGTGCCCTGGCCGGGCGCACGCAGCAATCGACCGGGGAAATCGCCCAGATCATCGAGCGTATCCGCCAGGGCACCGAGCAGGTGACCCGGGCCATGCAGGACAGTTGCGAGGAAGCCCGCGACACCTTGCGCATCGCCCATGAGGCCGGCGCGGCCCTGACGGAGATCGCCGGCGCCATCGGCCAGATCAACGACATGAACCTGCGCATTGCCGCCGGTTCCGAAGAACAGGCCGAAGTGGCGCGCACCGTGGACCGCAACCTGAGCAGTATCCGCGACCTGTCGATGCACAGCGCCAGCGGTGCCCAGCAGACTTCGGTGGCGAGTGCCGAGCTGTCGCGCCTGGCGGCGGACATGCACGGGCTGGTGGCACGCTTCTCGATCTGAGCCACGTATCAGACTGTGTACGCAGTCCCCCGCCATACACTGAGGCACGTTGTCGTCCGCCGGCGACACACGGCGGATACACCCCCGCGTTGAAATGGGCCTGTCGATCGGCAACGCCGATCCAGGCCCTCGACTCATACCCCGTGAGTCTTACCCACAACGCAGGAGTCTCACCCCATGTTCAAGTTCCCGACCGTTTCCCTGACCCTCGCCCTGGCACTGGCCGGCGGCCTCGGCCTGTCCAATGTCGCTTCGGCCAATGTCCCGGCCGTCGAATTCAGCCACGTCAACCAGCAGCAACTGGCGGAAGGTGGCTCCGATCGCTTGCTGGAGCGCCGTGTCGCCGAAGGCGGTTCCGATCGTTTGCTGGAGCGTCGTGTCGCCGAAGGCGGTTCCGATCGTTTGCTGGAACGTCGCCTGGCTGCCGGCGATGCCGATCATCACGCTGATCGCCGTGTCTGAAGCCTGCAACGCGCTGAACGGTTCCTCGAGAAAAAGCCCCGCTCATCCGACCGGGGCTTTTTCATGGCCGACCGAAAGACACACCCTCAAGCCGGAACACACAGTGATCGTTCCCACGGTCCCCGTGGGAATGCAGCCCGTGACGCTCTGCGTCACAAGAGCGGACGCAGAGCGTCCAGAGAGGCATTCCCACGCAGAGCGTGGGAACGATCAGTACCGGGGCTTTTTCATGGCCGACCGAAAGACACGCCCTCAAGCCGGAACACACCGTGATCGTTCCCACGGTCCCCGTGGGAATGCAGCCCGTGACGCTCCGCGTCACAAGAGCGGACGCAGAGCGTCCAGAGGGGCATTCCCACGCAAAGCGCGGGAACGATCGATCACACGCCATTGCCGGCAATCCGGCGCCCACGAAAAAGCCGCAAAACCCGGCCAGGGGTTTTGCGGCCTGGGTGGCCCGGACTTGAATCTCAGCCGGCGTTACCCGCTGGCACAACGCCCTTGGCTTCCTGCAGCAAGGTCTGGATCACTTGCTCCTGTTCGTCATAACGACCCTCGCCGAAATGGCTGTAGCGCACCTGCCCCTTGGCATCGATCAGGTAATGGGCCGGCCAGTACTGGTTGTCGAAAGCACGCCAGATCCTGTAGTCGTTGTCGATGGCCACCGGGTAACCGATACCGAGCTTCATCACCTGCTGGCGCACATTGCCGAGGATCTTCTCGAAGGCGTACTCGGGCGTATGCACGCCGATCACCACCAGTCCGTCCTTCTCGTACTTCTTCGCCCAGCTGTTCACATACGGCAGGGTATGCAGGCAGTTGATGCAGTCGAAGGTCCAGAAGTCCACCAGCACCACCTTGCCGCGCAGGGACTCGCGATCCAGCGGCGGCGAGTTCAACCATTCCACCGCACCCGCCAGCGACGGCATGGCGCCCTTGGGCTCCAGGTCGACCGCCGTGGCGGCATTGGCCTTGCTGATCACATAGTCGATGGCCCGGGGAATCTGCTTCAGCAGGTTCTGCTCCACCGCGGCGGCGCCCTGGGACGAGGTGCCGGCCAGCAGCGTGTTATCCGCGCCGGTGGAAATCACCAGCGCCGACAACAGCACCGCCACACCGGCGCCACGCCGCAACCAGCCGGTCACCGGAATCGACGGGCGAAGCCGGTTGACCAGCCCGCGACCGGCGAAAATCAGCGTGCCCAGGGACAGCGCACTGCCCAATCCATAGGCCAGCAGCAACAGGCTGGTCTGCGCATTGGCGCCTTGCAGCATCGCGCTGGTAAGAATGACGCCCAGGATCGGGCCGGCACATGGCGCCCACAGCAATCCCGTGGCCACCCCCACCAGCAGCGAAGCCAAGGGGCCGGACAACTGGCGGGCCGCCGGGTCGATGCAATTGCCCAGCATGACGAATGGCCGTGACAGCCAGGCACCGGCGCGGGCGGAAATCAGCGACAGGGCGAACAGCACCATCACCACCAGGGCCAGTTGGCGTCCGGCATTGTTGGCCTGGATCACCCATTCGCTGCTGACCACGGCCAGGCTGGAAACCAGCGCGAAGGTCAGCACCATGCCGACCAGCGTCAGCACGACCGACGCGCGCGAGCGGTCCGCGCGGGCGAAGAGAAAAGGTACAACCGGCAGGATACAAGGGCTGAGGACCGTCAGTATCCCGCCCAGAAAAGCGATAAGCAGCATGGCGTCACCGGACAGAGGCGAGCCTGGAACCGAGCGGGGTACGGCACGGTTTCAGGCGAGAGGGAGGTCGGGCACAAACGTGATCACCAAGGGATCAGCTGCCCAGGTTGCAGTTGTTGGCGAACTTGCCGTAGTCGAGGGTGTGCTGCTCGCCGTGGGAGTCCACGTAGGTCATGTGGGCGTTGACCACGCCGCAGCCACCCGTGGCGTCGGTCACCACCGACAGTACCCGCTGGATATCCGGCTTGGCGCTGGCGGATTGGCTGGCAGCCTGGACCGGCGCGATCACGGCGAGAACGCTCAGGGCGCCGAACAGGCCGGTGGCAATGAAGGCTTTCAGTTTCATGATGATTTCCTCAAGATTCGATTCGATGGGCTGGAGGCAGAGCGGTCTGTCTCCCTGGAACCTATTGAACGCCCTTGAGGTATCTCGAATGTGTTCGCCAGCCGGGTCGCGGAAGTCAGCACGTATCGCGGACGGGGCCAGATACATTGCAATACACGATCATCACCTTGATCGAGGGCCCGTCAGAACAACCCGAGCTGGCCGCCGATCAGGGTGCTGAAATCGTCCTGCACGAACGGCAGGATCGCATCCGCCACCGGCTGCAATTGCCGGGTGATGTAGTGGTCGTAGTCGATCGGCGCGCGCCGGACCTCCAGCGGTTCCGGCCCGGCCAGGCTGATCACGTAGCTGATCCAGCCACCGCTCTGGTATTGCCGTGGACGCCCCTGGGCATCGTTGTACTCATCGGCCAGCCGCGCCGCCCGCACATGGGGCGGGACATTGCGCTGATAGTCGCCCAGTTGCCGGCGCAGGCGCTTGCGGTATACCAGCAGCGGGTCCAGTTCGCCCGCCAGGGTGCGTCGCACATAGTCGCGCACATAGTCCTGGTAGGGCTGGCGATTGAAGATGCGCAGATACAGTTCCTGCTGGAACTCCTGGGCCAGCGGCGACCAGTCGCTGCGCACGGTTTCCAGCCCCTTGTAGACCATTTCCTCGCTGCCGTCGGCCCGCGTGACCAACCCGGCATAGCGCTTCTTGCTGCCCTCCTCGGCACCACGAATGGTCGGCATCAGGAAACGGCTGAAGTGGGTTTCGAACTGCAACTCCAGGGCACTGGTCAGGCCATGCTCCTGATGCAGATGCTCGCGCCACCAGTCATTGACCCCGGCCACCAGCGCGCGGCCGATCCGCGCGGCCTCTTCCTGGTCATGGGCGCGCTTGAGCCAGACGAAGGTCGAGTCGGTGTCGCCATAGATCACCGTGTAGCCCTGGGCCTCGATCAGTTGCCGGGTGCGGCGCATGATCTCGTGGCCGCGCAAGGTGATCGACGACGCCAGCCGGGTATCGAAGAAACGGCAACCGCTGGAACCGAGCACCCCGTAGAAAGCGTTCATGATGATCTTCAGCGCCTGGGACAGCGGCGCATTGTGCTCGCGCTTGGCCGCCTCGCGCCCCTGCCAGACCGTCTCGACAATCGCCGGCAGGCAATGCCGCGTGCGGGAAAATCGCGCGCCGCGAAAACCCGCCACCGACTCACTGTCATCGGGATGCCTGAGGCCCTCGATCAGGCCCACCGGGTCGATCAGGAAGGTGCGGATGATCGATGGATAGAGGCTCTTGTAGTCCAGCACCAGTACCGACTCGTACAGCCCCGGGCGAGAATCCATGACAAAGCCGCCGGGGCTGGCTTCGGGCGTGCGCTCGCCGAGATTGGGCGCGACGAACCCCTGGCGATGCATCAGCGGCAGGTACAGGTGAGTGAAGGCCGCCACCGAGCCGCCGCTGCGGTCGGTCGGCAGGCCGGTGACGGTGGCGCGTTCGAGCAGGAAGGTGAGTAACTGGGTCTTGTCGAAGATCCGCGTCACCAGCTCGCAGTCCTTGAGGTTGTAGCGCGCCAGGGCGGGCTTGTCCTCGGCGAACATGCGGTCGATCTCGTCCATGCGCTGGTAGGGGTTGTCGATCGCCTTGCCCTCGCCCAGCAGGTTCTGCGCCACGTATTCGAGGCTGAACGACGCAAAGCTCCAGGTCGCCGAACGCAGGGCCTCGATACCGTCGATGATCAGGCGCCCGGCGGCGGCCGCGAAATAGTGGGTGTTGCGCGCACCGTTATCGCGCCAGCCCATGACATCGCCGCCGCGCCCCAGGCGCAGCGGCACCTTGAGGCGCTGGGCATGTTCATGCAGGACCCGCAGGTCGAACTGCACCAGGTTCCAGCCGATGATCGCATCGGGGTCGTGGCGGACCAACCAGCCGTTGAGGGCTTCGAGCAGTTCGCCACGGCTCTGGCGATAGTCGAGCTTGAAATCCAGCTCGCCGGCTTCGCCGTTTTCCGGCCCGAGCATGTACACCTGGCGTTCGCCGCAACCTTCCAGGGCGATGGAATACAACTCGCCCTGCATGGTGGTCTCGATATCCAGGGATACCAGCCGCAGCCGTGGCCGATAGTCCGGCGCCGGCTTCATCTGCGCGTCGAGCAGCGGCCCATCGCCGTTCGCCGTGCCGCCGAACTGCACCGGCGCGGTGATAAAGCGCTCCATCAGGTAACGCTCGGGCGGACGAATATCGGCTTCGTAGACATCCACGCCGGCCGAGCGCAGCAGTTTCTCGATATTTATCAACTGCCGGTGCTGCTGGCAGTAGACGCCGAGCACCGGGCGGTGATGAAAATCCAGCAGTTCCAGCGGTCGCAGCTCGACGCCACGCTCGTTGCGCAACAGGTTTTCGGCGCGCTCGCGCTGGGCGGCGGGGATAAACGCGACCGAGGGTTGCGGTGGCAGGCGAACATGGCGCGGGCCGTCATCGGTGGCCAGCCAGAATTCGACCTGCGTCCCCGCAGGGGTGTCGCGCCAATGCCGGGTCAGGACAAAACCCTGCTGTAGATCCACCACCACTACCTCGAAACCGATTCCAGGCAGCAATTCTACTCGTCATTGCCCGCCGGGGCGCCCCTCTCTCACGCCAGTTGCGCGTCTTCCTGTCGCTGCGGGACGTGGCTCCAGTCATGGGCACCGATCAATCGCCCCCTGCGCACCAGGGCATCCCACCAGATCACCCGCAGCAGCGGCAGGCGCGTCGAAATCAGGATCGCCTGCTGCGCATCGCTTTCGACAAAATGCGTGCAGCCCTGCTGCAATGCCGCCGCGGCCTTGTGGGCAGCCACCTGTTCCGGGCTGTCGTCGTAGGTGGCGATATCGCGCATCAGCAGCGTGATTCCGGCGTAACCGTGAAGGTCGAGCCAATGCCGGGTGCGCTCGCGATCCATTTCCGGACGCCCGGTGATGATCGCCCTGACCCGTGACAAGGCCAGCCAGGACGGGCGCTCGAAGGGGTCCAGGCGGTCTCGCTCGCGCAACGCCCGGCGCAGGTCGGCGGCATAACGCTCCGGGGCGATATCGGGCAACAGGATGCCATCGAGGTCGATGCCGTAGGTTTCGTATTCGTGATCTTCACCCACCGGCCCGGTCAGGCCGCCGCCGGTGGCCTGCCAGCGGGCGCGGTATTCGGCGGTATGGGAATGGCGCTCCCAGGGAAAGAGCAGGAAGGCGCCCCGGCCATCGATGCTGTAGTCGGGACGGATCCGGCTGAGGTCGTCGAAGCCCGCTGTCATGGTTTTCAGGGTCAGGCCATGGCCTTGCAGGAACTCGATACAGTCGGCGAGGGTGTGCCCGGCACCGGCGATGTCCTCGCACAACAGCACCTTGCTGCCCGGCGCGGGCATCGGCAATGACGAATCCCAGGTGACGGTGCGACTGCCACGCTCATAGCGCAGGAAGGCCGGTGCCAGCCCGGTGGTATGCGACACCATCAGCGCCAGCGGCGCCCCGCCACGCAGGATGCCGACCACACAGGCAAAGGCCTCGTCGACCAGCCGGGAGCGCAACGACGCAACCCAATGGTCCAGTTGTTCATAGGAGAACGGCAGTACGGGTTTATCCATGGACGGGGCCACATCGAGTCTCGGGGCAGGTCAATACCGCTGCCTGGCGGCACGGCACATTCACGCGTCTGCGGTTTGCGGCACCGTCTTGTAGAGCGTCTCCAGGACCAGTCTAGACACTTTCGGCACGCCGACTCCGGCGTCCAGCGGAAAATCCTGTAGCTTGCCGCTGCGCACATAACCGCGTCGCACATAGAAATTGATCAGTTCCACGCGCCCCGACAGCACGCTCATCACCAGCCGCGTGGCCTTGAGCTGTTCGATGGCATAGGCCTCGGCCGCGCCCAGCATCATCTTGCCGATGCCGCTGTTCTGCTGTCCGGGCAATACGGCGAGGGTGCCGATATAGGCATCGTCGCCCTGGTGCCGGACCTCGACACAGGCGGTGAGCACATCGTCGATTTCCATCACCAGCAGGACCACGCCCGGGGTGGCGAGGGATTCGCGCAGTTGCCCGGCGTCGATGCGCGGCCCGTCGAGGATGGCGCCCTCGTGGGTCCAGCCGCTGAGGTCGGCGCCGGGGCGATACGCAGCATTGATCAGGCAGACCAGGGTGTCGACATCCTGATCGGCGGCCAAGCGGAAGTGATAGTGCATGACGTGCTCTTTAGTGTCGGGTGTTGAGCAGTTAACGTTTGAACGCGACGTTTATTCCATGCACGGAAAAAACCGGGGGCCCGCCCGACGCGAGCCCCCGGAAAAAACCCTTATTCGGGTTTGCGATAGCTGTTGATGATCGCCGAGAAGTCCTTGCCGCCTTCGCCGCGCAGGCTCATGGCCTGGTAAAGCTGCTGCGCCACGGCGCCGAGCACCACCGGCTGGTGGGCCTGGCGCGCGGCCTCGGTGGCCAGGCCGAGGTCCTTGAGCATCAGCTCGGCACCGAAACCACCGGTATAACCCCGGGAAGCCGGCGCCGTCTCGATGATCCCCGGCCACGGATTGTAGGTGTCGGAACTCCAGCAACGCCCGGTGGAGCTATTGATCACGCCGGCCAGCACCTGGGTGTCGATTCCCAGCGCCGCACCGAGGGCCATCGCTTCGCTGACCCCGACCATGGAAATGCCCAACAGCAGGTTGTTGCAGATCTTGGCGATCTGCCCGGTGCCGACTTCGCCGCAATGGACGATATTGCGGCCCATCTGCGCCAGCACCGGCTGCAGGGTGGCGAACAGTTCGGCGGAGGCGCCGACCATGAAGGTCAGGGTCCCGGCCGCGGCACCGCCGGTACCGCCGGACACCGGCGCATCGGCCATGGCCACGCCCTGTTTCGCTGCGGCGGCCGCGACATCCTTGGCGGTCTGCGGATCGATGGTGCTGCAATCCACCGCCGGTACGCCGCTGGCGATACCCGCCAGGACGCCGTCCTCGCCCAGCCAGACACTGCGCACATGGGCGGCGGCCGGCAGCATGGTGATCACCAGCTCGCTGCCCTGGGCCGCGGCTTTCGGCGAGCCGCTGATGGTCCCGCCGAGGGCCGCCAGCTCTTCCAGCACGGTCTTGTTCAGGTCGAACAGATTCAGGCTGTGCCCAGCCTTGATCAGGTTGCGCGCCATCGGCGCGCCCATGTTGCCCAGTCCGATAAATGCGATCTTCATGGCCCGTTCCTCCCTCAGCGCAGATTGATGGTGGTGTTCACACCGTGATTGACGCTGTCATCGTCGAACCAGCGACTGGTGACGGTCTTGGTCTGAGTGTAGAACTGCACCACCTGCTTGCCGTACGGGCCGAGGTCGCCGAGCTTGGAACCGCGCGAACCGGTGAAGCTGAAGAACGGTACCGGCACCGGGATCGGGATGTTGATGCCCACCTGGCCGATGTCGATTTCACTCTGGAACTTGCGCGCCGACGCGCCGCTCTGGGTGAACAGGCCGGTGCCGTTGCCGAACGGGTTGGCGTTGACCAAGGCAATCGCCTCGTCGAGGGTGTCGACTTCCAGCACCACCAGCACCGGGCCGAAGATTTCCTGGGTGTAGATCTGCATGTCGGTGGTCACCCCGGAGAACAGGGTCGGGCCGACGAAGTTGCCATGCTCGAAGCCCGGCACCTGGATGTCGCGACCGTCCAGCTCAAGCTTGGCGCCCTCCTTGATGCCGCTTTCGATCAGACCCAGCACACGCTCTTTCGCCCGCTTGGAAATCAGCGGGCCGACATCGGTGCCCGGCTCGCTGCCGGCGTTGACCTTGAGTTTCTGCGCCAGGGCCTTGAGGTCCGGCAGCCATTGTTTCGCCGCGCCCACCAGCACCACCACCGAAGTGGCCATGCAGCGTTGGCCGGCCGCGCCGAAACCGGCACCGACCAGGGCATTGAGGGTCTGTTCGCGGTTGGCATCGGGCAGCACCACCGCATGGTTCTTCGCGCCCATCATCGACTGCACGCGCTTGCCGTGACGACCGGCGAGGTCATAGACATGGGTGCCGACCGCGGTCGAACCGACAAAGGACACCGCCTTGATGTCCTTGTGGGTGCACAAGGCGTCCACCACGTCCTTGCCGCCGTGCACCACGTTCAGCACGCCCGGCGGAACCCCGGCTTCCAGCGCCAGCTCCACCAGCAGCAGCGTCGACAGCGGGTCCTGCTCGGAAGGCTTAAGCACGAAGGTGTTGCCGCAGGCGATCGCCATCGGGAACATCCACAGCGGAATCATCGCCGGGAAGTTGAACGGGGTGATCCCGGCGCAGACGCCGATGGGCTGGCGCAGCGTGTAGGTATCGACACCACCGGCGACGTTCTCGGCGAACTCGCCCATTTGCAGGGTGCCGATGGAACAGGCGTGCTCCACCACTTCCAGGCCGCGGAAGATATCGCCCTCGGCGTCGGCGATGGTCTTGCCCTGCTCGGCGCTGAGGACCACGGCGATGCGCTTGGAGTGTTCGCGGATCAATGCCTGCAGCTTGAGCATGATGCGCATGCGCGCGCCGATCGGGGTCAGCTTCCAGGTCTGGAAGGCACGGTGCGCGGCGGCGATGGCGGCGTCGACTTCATCGGCGGTGGCGAACGGGACCTTGGCCAGGACTTCCTGGGTCGCCGGATTGACGATGTCATGCCATTCGCTGGTCCTGGATTCGACCCATTCGCCGTCGATCAGCAACCTGGCGGTCTTGAGGGTAGCGTCGGGCTTGAGAGAAACGTTCATGGAAGTCTCCTGAATTATTGTAGGGGCGAATCCTGGTGCAAGGGTCCGAGACGGGCGAGGCAGCGCCGAGCATGGTGACTGGACTGTTTTTGGAGTATAGATGTGCATTCTTCTAATAAGAACGCACATAAAAACCGGACCAACATGCAAAAAAACATCACGTCTTTGGGTTCATTGAACTGGGACGACCTGAAGTTTTTCCTCGAGGTCGCTCGTACCCGCAAGGCCAGCAGCGCGGCCAAGCGCCTGGCGGTGGACTACACCACGGTGTCGCGGCGCATCAGTTCGCTGGAGGCAGCGCTCGGCACCTTGCTGTTCGAGAAGTCGCGGACCAACGGCTTTGTCCTGACCGCCGAAGGCCAGCGCCTGCTGGGCTACGCCGAGTCCATCGAAAGCACCCTGCACATGGCCTGCGAGCAGGTTTCCGGCTCGGGTGTAGCGCTTTCCGGGCATGTGCGCATGGGTTGCACGGAAGGCTTCGGCAGTTTCTTCATCACCCCGCAGTTGAGTCATTTCGTCGAGGCGTACCCGGCGATCTCCGTCGATATCCTGCCGCTGCCACACTTCATCAGCCTGTCCAAGCGCGAGGCGGATATCGTCATTGCCCTGGAGCGCCCGGAGCATGGGCCGTATGTCTGCTGCAAGCTCTGCGACTACCGCCTGCAGTTGTACGCGACCCGCGAGTATCTGGACCAGCACCCGGCGATCCGTCGCGCCAGCGACCTGGGCCGGCATCGGTTTGTCAGTTATGTCGACGACCTGGCCTTCAGCAACGAGCTGCTGTACCTGGCGAATGTCCTGCCCAGCGCCACCGCCAACCTGCGCAGCACCAGCGTGATCGCCCAGTTCGTCGCCGCGCAGCAGGGCCGCGCGCTGGCGATCCTGCCCTGCTTTCTCGCAGCCCAGGACCCGAACCTGCTGCCGGTGCTGCCGGACGAAGTGAACATCACCCGGCAATTCTGGATGTACTGCCGGGAGGACCTGCGCAAGTTGAAGCGCATTACCTTGTTGTGGGATTACATCCGCGAAGTGACCGAGCGCAACCAGGCGCTGCTGATGGGAGAGACGCGGAGCATGGTGTTTCACGATTGAGGGCGGGTGTGGTCCCTTGTAGGAGCCGGGCTTGCCCGCGAAGCTTTTAGCGACCTGAAGGTCCCTTCGCGGTGGTGCGGCGTCCCGATAAGCCCGGCCCCTACAAGTCAGGTGGCGTTTTCAGCGTTTTGGGGTGTACCCAATCAGGCCCGCAACGCGTCGGGCTGGGGATCGGGGATCCGCCGCTGCAACGCATCCAGGGCGTCACAACCGTCCTGCAACAGTAGATAGGCCGCGCCGGCAAAGTGATAGAGGTCACGGTCACAGGTATTGCCGATGCTCATGCAGGTCAGGCTGTGGCTCAGGTCGCGAGCCGCCTTGATGCGTTGTACGGCCAGCTCGTAGAGATCGCGCACCGGGGCGTCGAGGTTGAGGTAGAGCACAGGGACTTGGGTGAGATTGCTTTGTAGCGGGCGGAAATTGGTCATGGTGTAACCCCGTAATAGTTATGGAGTCACCAACATCTGCGGCTAAACAAACGAAGGTGGCAGCTGTACGCGGGTTAGCCGACCGGGACTATTACGAAACCCGGCACACCCGAGGGTGTCCCACGCACAGCCGCCATGACAAAAATCCAGACAGCAAAAAGCGCCAATATCATAGGGCGCTTCTGCGTTTCGTAGTAGTTTCAGTCGGCTAAGACCGGTCACCGATTCGTCGATGACTGCCGAACTATAGTCCAGCGATCTGCCGAATAGCTGCCACTTTTACACCCTGAAACAGGTGCCATTACGGTGACGGCTGATCGCTCCCAGGCGCGGCAAAGGGATGCCTTACTGGACGCTCTGCGTCCGCTCTTGTGACGCAGAGCGTCACGGGCTGCATTCCCACGCGGAGCGTGGGAACGATCGTGACGAACCCTGTAGGAGCTGGCTTGCCGGCGATAACGAGGCCAGCCGCACCGCCGCTTTCGCGGGCAAGCCCGCTCCCACAGGATGGGGGTTCGCCACGGACTAGCGTCCAGCCTGGAACCTTGTAGGAGCTGGCTTGCCAGCGATAACGATGCCAGCCGCACCGCCGCTTTCGCGGGCAAGCCCGCTCCCACAGGAGGGGGGTTCGCCACGGTCTATCGCCCAGCCTGGAACCTTGTGGGAGCTGGCTTGCCAGCGATGACGATGCCAGCCTCACCGCCGCTTTCGCGGGCAAGCCCGCTCCCACAGGGTGCAAGCCTTCCGGGCCTCTTCGCCGGCAAGCCCGCTCCCACAGGTCGCGGTGCTATTCAGCCTCGGCCATCTGCCGCAGGTCGGGATCCAGGTTCTGCCAGTTGATGCCCTTGGCCACCGCGCCGAATACGCGGTGCAGCAACGGGTTGCGGTGCCGGCAGTAGCAGTCCAGCGGGACCAGTTGATGGCCGACCTCGCGCTTGGCGCTGTAGCCGGTCTGGCCGCTTTCCAGGCGGGTGGCGCCAACACCGCAGGCCCATTTCACCGCCTGCTCCCAAAGCTGGAAGTACAGGTGCGACTGCATGCCCACGGCATAGTCGATGCCGATGAATTTGTTGATGGCCTTGTCGCCCACCAGGAAGCACAGCATGAATGCCACCAGCTTGCCGCTGTGCGCATCGGTCATCAGGATGAAGTGGGACTGGGGCTTGGCGGCGATCTGGCGGAAGAACTCGATATTCAGGCGCTCGAACTTGGTCTTGCCCTTTTCATAGGTCTGCTGGAACAGCGCGAATACCGCGTCCAGGATCTGCTCGTCCGGTTGCTGCAGCACCCGCACTTCGTGGGCGCCGTGGGCCAGGCCGTCCTTGAGCTTCTTTTTCAGGCGATAACGATGACGGCTCTTGAGTCCCTTGAGGTAACCCTCGAAACCGCCCGCCGCCAACTCGACCGTCGTGCCGGGAAAGCTGACCATGGGAAACAACCGGCGAGCCTGGCTGAGGGCTTCGAGCGCCGGCTTCTCGGCTTCGCCGAAGTCCTTCCAGACCGTCATCGCGACCTTTTTCTCATGGCCACGGCGGGTCAGCGCATCTTGCAGCGGCAGCAGGATATCGCCGAGGGAATAACCGGGCATCACACCCACCGCGCCTTCGTCCGAACAGGGCGAGCCGACGAACAGGGTGCGCTGGTAACGCAACGCCGGAATCACCCGCATCAGCCTGGCGATCAGTGGCGGCACCACCAGTTCCATCGGCACGTCCATGATAAAGGTCGGAGCCAGGCCGATGGGCTGGCCGTCGCGCTCGACCACCGCATAGGCGAATTCAAACTGGTCATCGAGACCGCTGGCCTCCAGCGCCTCGTACCACCAGCGACCTTCGACATGGTTGAAACAGGTGTCCCATAACACGGACGGGATCAAAGCTGCCCGACTGACCCATTGAACAGTTGCCATTCAAACTTCCTCTCAGTCGACGCCCCTGCCTGGCAGGGCCATCACTTATACCCGCATGGGTACAACTCGAGAAAGAGCGGCGTATGTTATTTCATAATGTGTCCAGATCGTCAGGCGCCTGATACTCAGTCGGCAATCACCACGATCGACACCCTACGGTTCTCCGTACGACCGGCGGCCGTGCTGTTGGAGGCCACCGGCTCGCGGCTGCCCAGGCCACGGATCTCGATGTTTTCCTTCTTCATGCCGGTCTGCTCCAGCACCGTCGCCACGCTGTTGGCGCGCCGTACGGAGAGCTGTTCGTTGTAGGCTTCCTTGCCCGACGCATCGGTGTGACCGTCGACCCGCACCCGCTGGATGTCCACGCCGAGCAGGGCCTTGGCGATGCGTTCGACGATGTCGTGGCTTTCCTTGTTCAGCACTTCCAGGTCACTGCCGAACAACACCTTGCCCGACAGGCCGAAGGCCCAGCCCTCGTCCGTCAGTTCGAACCCCTGTTGCTTGAGCACGGCGATCTGCGCCGGACTCAGGCCTTTTTGCGGGGCGGTCTGGCAGCCGGCCAGGGCCAGCAGCGCCGTAAACAGGAAGACACCGAAGAATCGCAGGGAACGCTGGGTAAAGGTATACAAGGGTTCAACTCCTGATCTGAACAGTGGCTGCGGAGTGCTCCGACTCCGCCGTGTGTTGCCCGCCTCGGGAAAGGCGCTTGGCTTGGTACATCGCGGCATCGGCTGCATTGAGCAGGGTGCCGGGGGTGGTGCCATGATCGGGGTAGACGGCGATACCGATACTGAGGGAGGTCACGACCTGGGCCTGACCGGGCACGGCAATCGGCATTTCCATGCTGGCGATGATCTTGTCGGCGATGCGCTCGGCGTCTTCGATCGCGTGCAGCGGTGTCAGCAGCACGGCGAACTCGTCACCGCCCAGGCGCGCCACCAGGTCGTCCTCGCGCAACTGCGCCCGCACCCGCGTGGCCACGGCCATCAGCACCGCATCGCCCGCGGCATGGCCGAAGTTGTCGTTGATCTGCTTGAAGCGGTCGCTGTCGAGAAACAGCACGCCGACCCGCTCGCCCTGCTTGGCGCCATTGCGCAGGGCACGCATCAGGCGGCCCTCGAAAAACGCCCGGTTGGGCAGGCCGGTCAGGCTGTCGTGGCTGGCCTGGTGGGCGAGGGATTCGTTCTCGCTCTGGATGTGGGTCTGCCAGGCTTCCAGTTCGTCGAGCAGGGCATTGAAGTCGGTGCCGAGGTTGTCCAGCTCGACGATCTCCGCCGCCGGCACGCGACGATCGAAGGCCCGCTCGCTGCGGGCCGCGTGGGCCACTTCGGCGAGGCTGCGCAGCGGTACGATGATCCCGCGCAACAACCGGCGGGCCAGGTACAGGCCCAGCCAGGCGGCCAGCACGCTGCAGACCAGGATCCCCGCCAGGCCGCTGAGCAGGAAGCGCAGCAGGCTGCCGCCATGGCCGGTCAGGCGCACGCTGCCGATTTCACGGTCCTGGTGCAGGATCGGCAGTTCGATGGGTTGTTCGAGCAGAGACCGCGCCAATTGCGTTTCCAACTGCGACATCAGACCGGTCTCCGGTCGCTGCCAGTGGGCCAGGCGCTGGCCGTTGGCGGTGAACACCTGGGCATCGGCCACTTCCTCGGTGGCGGCGATCACGTCGAGGGCTTCGGTCGCCGCGCTGCTGTCGTTGAAAACCACCGCCGCCTCGACGGTGTAGCTGATGGAGCGGGCGATCAGGTGCAGGTTGTGATCGGCATAAACCCGCAGCGCCAGCACGCCGAGGAAGGTCAGGGACACGCTGACCAGCCCGACCGCCGCCAGCGCCGCCATCAGGTGCCCGCGCCCCAGCACCGAGCGCAGGCTACGGCGGACTTCCGGCTTGTGCAGACCGATCATGGCTGTGCGGCCCGACGACGGGACAGTTGCAGGACACTCGGGTGAATGCGCACGCCGCTGCGGGCCACCGAATCCAGGTTGACCTCGAACGACACCTGGCTGTCCGCCACGCGCAGGCAGAACAGGCTGCCGACGGTGCATTGATCGCCACCTTCGCTGATGCTCAGCACGGCATGGCCGTTGAGGGCGTTGAACAGGCGGCTGCGTTCGTCACTGGTGAGCTTGCCGATATACACCGCATCACAGGCGCTGGCGACGGTGGCGTTGTCGGCCAGCAGGCGCTGCACCAGCACCGACCGGCCGGTGGCCTGGGTGGTGCCCTTGACCAGGTCGTCGGTATATTCGGTGGGACCGATGATGCACAAGCGCAGCTGCGCGGGCTCCACCGGCCAGCGCGCATAACTGAGGATGCCGAGCACCACCTGGGTGACGGCCTGGGCGCGCTGGTCGGCGGCGCCAGGGGCGACGGTGTCCTGGGCACTACTCAAGTGCGTGAACAAACAGAGCATGGCGGACAGCCCCAGCTGTCTCCAGCCAAACCACCGCTCTGTCGTCCAGACAGCCACGTTCATGCAGGGATTCTCTTGAAACTATGTAGGAATGATGCCGCAACGATAGCATATCACTGGCCTGCCAGCGTCAAGCCAAGGCGGTAGATAGCCGGCTAATAGTTCATGAATCTCTGAAGTATGGATTTGAGGTTTCCTATTCTTCTCTGCGTCCGTGGCTGTCTAAGATCGACGCCAGCGTGATTGATCCCTCCCCGCCTCGCGGTGAGACCGGCTCCACAGAGAGCCGGCTCGACGAAACCTTTTGCTACTGCCGTAACCGCCCGCCCTGGCCCTGTGCCGTGGCGTGCTTCGAGCAGCTCAAGGTCTGGTTGAGGTTCACCGATGAAACTGGAGATTTTCCGCACCCTCTGGGGCTACACCGCGAGCAAGGCCCAGGCACTCGACGAGTTGCTGGGCGCCGGCTTCGACGGCATGGAAGCGCGCCTGCCGTTGCAGGCCCGGGAACGCGCCGAGTTCGCCGCCTTCCTGCGGGCCAATCGACTGGGCTATATCAGCACGGTCTTCACCGCCTACGACGTGCTCCCCGAGCAGGCCGCGCCGCCCGCCGAGCACCTGCGCGATCTCGAACAGAAACTGGCCTGGGCCGCCGAACTGGAGCCGCGCTTCGTCAACGTGCTGGCCGGCAACGACCGCTGGCCCCTGGCGCAACAGGTGGAATTCTTCGGTGCGGCCATGGACCTGGCTCGCCAATCGGGGCAGACCTGCTGCTTCGAAACCCACCGCTCGCGTTCGCTGTTCAACCCCTGGCTGACCCTCGAACTGATCCGCCAACTGCCCGACCTGCGCTTCACCAGCGATATCAGCCACTGGATCGTCACCTGCGAACGCCTGCTGGACGATCCGGCCGATGACCTGGGGCCGTTTGTCGAACGCGTCCACCATATCCAGGCCCGGGTCGGCTATGACCAGGGCCCTCAGGTGCCACACCCCGGCGCCCCGGAATACGCCCGCGAACTGGCCTTCCACCAGGCCCACTGGGAAAGCATCTGGCGTTCCCAGCAGGCCCGCGGCTATGCCGTCAGCACCCTGACCCCGGAGTTCGGCGCCGACGGCTATCTGCATCACCTGCCCTTCACCAATGTCCCGGTCGCCGACCTGTGGTCGCTGAACGTCTGGATGGCCGGGACCGAACGCGCGCACTTCGACCGCTTCAGCCAATCAACCCACCCGTGAGGTGTTTGCGTCATGCCTGAGAACAGCCATAACAGTCCGGCCCAAGCCAACTTCAAGAGCATTCCGGTGGTGAATATCGCCGGGCTGTTCAGCGTCGAGCTGGAGCATCGCCTGGCGGTCGCCGAGCAACTGGGGGCCGCCGCCAGCGAGGTCGGTTTCCTCTACATCACCGAGCACGGCATCGATCCGCAACTGATCGCCAACCTGCGCCAGGCGGCGAAGGACTACTTCGCCCAGCCGCTCGAAGCCAAGATGCAGCACTACATCGGCACGTCGAAGAGCCACAAGGGTTTCGTGCCCGAGGGCGAAGAGGTGTACGCCAAGGGCAAGCCGGACCACAAGGAAGCCTTCGACATCGGTTTCGAAGTGCCGGCGGACGATCCGCTGGTGCTCGCCGGCACGCCTCTGCTGGGGCCGAACGAGTGGCCGTCATTGCCCGGTTTCAAGGAAGCCGTGCAGGCCTACTACGCCGCCGTGTTCGCCCTCGGGCGCAAGCTGTTCGGCGGTTTCGCCCTGGCCCTGGGGCTGGAGGAAAACACTTTCGACAGCCTGGTCAGCCGGCCGCCATCGAAGCTGCGACTGATCCACTACCCGTTCGACGATGCCGCCCAGGACGCCCCCGGTATCGGTGCCCACACCGACTACGAGTGTTTCACCATCCTGCTGGCCGACAAGCCCGGCCTGGAGGTGATGAACGACCTGGGCCAGTGGATCGACGCGCCGCCGATTCCCGGCGCGTTCGTGGTGAACATCGGCGACATGCTCGAAGTGATGACCGCCGGCACCTTTGTCGCCACCGCCCACCGCGTGCGCACCGTGAGCGAGGAGCGCTACTCCTTCCCGCTGTTCTATGCCTGCGACTTCCACACCCTGATCCAGCCGCTGCCCAGCTTTGCCCGGGCCGGCCAGGAATACGAACAGATCGCCATCGGCGAACACATGTATGGCCAGGCCCTGCAGACCTACCAGTACCTGCGCAAGCGCGTGGAAAACGGCGAGATCGCCCTGCCGGAAAAAGCCCGAAAGCCATCGAGCTTCGGTCATCTGAAAAACCAGGCGCAGCCTTCCTGAACCTGCCGCTTACCTTCTCATCCTGGAGTTATCGCACATGCTCAAGCACCTCCCCCGCCTGACCCTGGTCGCCACCGGCCTGCTCTGCGCCGGCAGCGTTTTCGCCGCCGCGACCGCCACCCCCGGCCAACTGAAAGTCGGCATGGAAATCACCTACCCGCCGTTCGAGTCCTATGACGCCGAGAAGAACGTGGTCGGCTCCGATCCGGAGCTGTCCCAGGCGCTGGCCAGGCACATGGACAGCAAGGCGGAATTTATCGACACCAAGTTCCCGAGCCTGATCATGGGCCTCAATGCCGGCAAGTTCGACGCGATCATTTCCGGCATGTACATCACTCCCGAGCGCCAGACCCAGGCCATGACGATTGCCTACGCCAAGACCGGCGCGGCAATCATGGTGCCCAAGGACAGCGCGCTGAAACCGACCACCCCGGAAGACCTCTGCGGGCTGAAGGTCGGGCTGGAGCAGGGCACGACCTGGGTCGCGCAGTTCCAGAAGCTGTCCACCGATTACTGCGTGCCCAAGGGCAAGGGCGCGATCACGGTCAGTGAATATCCGTCGGCGCCGGAAGTCACCCAGGCGCTGTTGTCGAGCAATATCCAGGCGCAGGTGGAGATTGCCGGCGCGGCGAAGATGATCGCCGAACGGACCAAGGGCCGGGTGGTAGTGACCACCGAGCATCCGATCTACCAGCAGACCCTCGGGATCTTCGTGAAGAAGGGCAATGACGCGGTGTACCAGGCCTTGCTCAAGGCCTTCGAGGAAACGAAGAAGAGCGGCGAGTATGCGGCGATCCTGAGCAAGTACAGTCTGGAGGCGGCGGAGTAACAACCGCCCTGATCGTTCCCGCGCGCGGCAAGGGAATGCCTCGCCGGGCGCTCGCGTCGGCGCTTGTGACGCGGAGCGTCACGGGCTGCATGCCCACGCGGAGCGTGGGAACGATCGACTGTGGGAGCCGGCTTGCCGGCGATAGCGACCGGTCAGGCGATGCAAGGCTCGAGGGCCTCATCGCCGGCAAGCCGGCTCCTACAGGGATAGTGGATGCAAAGGATCCCCCGCAACCTGCGATACAGCCACACCGAGGTTCCCATGCAATTCGATTGGCCCTATTTCTTTTCGCTGTTCTCGATGCCGGCCTTCTGGCAGGCCTGTGTCACGGTGGTCGAGCTCAGCGCCCTGGCCTGGTTTATCGGCATGCTGCTGGGCTTTGTCCTGGCCTCGGCCAAGCTGTCGAGCGCGGCCTGGTTCCGTCTGCCGGCAGTGGTGTACATCTGGTTCTTCCGCAGTATCCCGCTGCTGGTGCTGGTGGTGTTCGTCTACAACTTGCCTCAGCTGTTTCCGGTTACCGGCCGTGTACTGTCGAACCCGTTCTATTCGGGCTTGTTCGCCCTGGTGGTCACGGAAGCGGCCTACATGGCCGAGATTCATCGCGGCGGGTTGATCTCGGTCGCCAAGGGCCAGAAGGAGGCCGGCCGGGCCCTGGGTGTCGGCCTGCTCGGGCTGCAACGCCTGATCGTGATTCCCCAGGCCTTCCGCATCTCGCTGCCGACGCTGATCAACGAATACATCACGGTGGTGAAGCTGACGTCGCTGATCTCGGTGATTTCCCTGACCGAGATCCTCACGGTGGGCCAGCGCCTCTACGCGCAGAACTTCCTGGTGATGGAAACCCTCGGCGCGGTGGCGGTGTACTACGTGCTGATCGTCAGTCTGTTCGGCTGGCTGTTGCAGCGCCTGGAACAGTATCTGGACCTCAGCCAGCGCAAGCCTCGGACCCTCGTCGACAGCGCCGCCGCCAGCCTGCGGGCGAGCTTGCCACAACTGGCCGCGGCAGCCCGTACGAAGGCCGTCGCCGGGGCCGCGCCGGCCCTGCAATTGCAGAATATCCACAAGCGCTATGGCGACCATGAGGTGCTCAAGGGCATCGACCTGAACGTCGGCAGCGGCCAGGTGCTGTCGATCATCGGCCCGTCCGGCTCGGGCAAGACGTCGCTGATCCGCACCATCAACGGCCTGGAAAGCATCGATCAGGGCGAGATCGTGCTGTTCGGCGAAAGCTTCATCAGTGCCGCCGACCATCCCAACAGTGCGCAGGTACGCCGCGGTGTACGGCGCATCGGCATGGTGTTCCAGAACTTCAATCTGTTCCCGCACCGCAGCATTCTCGACAACGTCACCCTGGCCCCGCGTTACCACGGCGCGGCGCGCGTACCGGGCGAGCAGCGGGCCCTGGCGCTGCTGGACAAGGTCGGCCTGCTGGCCCATGCCCACAAGTACCCGCATCAGTTGTCCGGTGGTCAGCAGCAGCGGGTGGCGATCGCCCGCGCGCTGGCGATGGAGCCGGAAGTGATGCTGTTCGACGAGCCGACCTCGGCACTGGACCCGGAGTTGGTGGGCGATGTCCTGAAGGTGATTCGCGACCTGGCCGATGAAGGCATGACCATGCTGATCGTCACCCATGAGATGGATTTTGCGATGTCGATTTCCGACCGGGTGATTTTCATGGAGAACGGCGTGGTGCAACTGGATGCCAGCCCCGGGGCGATTCGTGAAGAGCCGCGGGGTGAACGGGTGCGGCGCTTCATGGGGATCGAGGCGGCCGCGAAGGTGGCGGTGGCACAGCTCAACTGAAGCGAACGCGGTGCCTGTGGGAATCGGGATTGCCTGGAAGTCTTCAGCGATCTCGCGGGCCCCTTCGCGGGCAAGCCCGCTCCCACAAGGTTCTCGGTGCAGTTTGCCAGCGAGGAGGCCGGTACAGGCAGCTACTCTCCCAGCTCCAGCATCAACCCGCTCAGCCGCTTGACCTTGCGCCGCACGGCCTCTTCGAACACGCCGCCGCGGGGCTCGATCAGGCTGAACCAGTCCTTGGCCCGGGTGATCCCGGTGTAGATCAGTTCCTTGGTCAGCACCGGGTTCAGCGCCTCCGGCAGGATCAGCGCGGTATGGGCGAACTCCGAGCCCTGGGATTTGTGCACGGTCATGGCGTAGACGGTTTCCACGTCGTTCAGCCGGCTCGGCAGGACAAATCGCACGCCGCCCTGGCCGTCGTTGCGCGGGAACGCCACGCGCAGCACCTGCTGGCCGGCTTGCGGTCCGTCGCGCTCCGGCAGGCGCAAGGCGATGCCGATATCGCCGTTCATCAACCCCAGGCCGTAGTCGTTGCGGGTCATCAGCACCGGGCGCCCTTCGTACCAGTGCTGGTCGCTGTCGATCAGGCGATGGGCGAACAGCGCCGCGGTGATGCGCTGGTTCAGGCCTTCGACGCCCCAGGGGCCCTTGCGCACGGCACAGAGCAACTGGAATTCGTCGAAGGACTGCAACACGGCCCGGGCCCAGTCCGACCAGCGCGGATCATCAAGGTCGACGCCCGCCGCCGGGCGCTGGCCGCGCATCACCCCGAGGTAGTGCCGATAACCCTTGCGCTCGCTGCCCTGGCCGTCGAGCACCAGCTTCTCGAACGCGCGGTCCTGCTCGCCCTTGAGGGCCAGCGCGAACAGATCGGCATGACTGCCCGCCGCCAGCAGGGCACGCGCCTCGTCCGCCGCCTGCTGGTTGACCAGCCGCGACAACCGGCCGATGCCGCTGCCTTCGCCAAAACGTCGTGAGTGACGCAACATCACCACTTGCTGGGCCAGCGGATGGCTGTGATCGAGGTCTTCGCGCAAGCCGCTGGCGCTCAGGTCCTCGCCGCTGACCGCTTGCAGCCAATCGCGGGTCTGCGCGCTGTACCAGCCCTCCTCGGCATCGCGACACAGGTCGCCGAGCACCGCGCCGGCTTCCACCGAGGCGAGCTGGTCCTTGTCCCCCAGCAGCACCAGCCGTGCATGCACCGGCAAGGCGTCCAGCAGGTTGGCCATCATTTCCAGGTCGATCATCGAGGCTTCGTCCACCACCAGCACGTCCAGCGGCAGGCGGTTGCCGGCGTGATGGCGGAAGTGCCGGGTGCCGGGACGACTGCCCAGCAGGCGGTGCACCGTGGTCACTTCGCTGGGGATCCGCGCGCGCACCGCTTCATCGATGAGCAATGAGCGCACCTGGGCACTGATGGATTCGGTCAGGCGCGCGGCGGCCTTGCCGGTCGGCGCCGCAAGGCGAATGCGCAGCGGTTTCCCGGCTTCCACCGCCGGGGCCTGGAGCAAGGCCAGCAGGCGCACCACGGTGGTGGTCTTGCCGGTACCGGGACCGCCGGTGACGATGCTGAAGGCACCACGGGTCGCCAGGGCGCAGGCCAGCTTCTGCCAGTCGATGCGCTCGCCGGCAGCCGCCACGCCGAACAGTTCGCTCAGGCGCCGCGGCAGATCGTCGGGGCTGGCTTCGTGTTCGGCGAGGCGCTGGCGCAAGGCGTTGTCGATACGTCGCTCGTAGCCCCAATAACGTCGCAGGTACAGGCGCCGACCACTCAGGACCAGCGGCCGCTGTCCAGCCCCGGCGTCATGATCGTCGGCCAGCGCCACCAGCGAACTGGCCTGCAGGGCCCGGCACCAGGCGTCACCGTCCAGGGCCACCAGCAGTTGCGAGGGCAGCAGCATCGCGCCGCTCTGCACATCGCCTTCCGGTGGCAGCGACAGGGCGAAGTCCGGCTCCTTGAGGGTTTCGAACAGGTCGAGGCAGACATGCCCGTGACCCAGTTGGTGACTGGTCAGGGCCGCCGCCAGCAGCACCAGCGGATCGCCGCTCGGGTCGAGCTCATGGAGAAAGGCCACGAAGGCCTTGTCCAGCGCCCGCACCCAGCCGCGTTCGAGCCAGCGTTCGAGCAACAGCAGCAGGTCTTCGGCGCGACTCAGCGGCGCCAGTTCGGCCAGGCTGTCGTCGCTCAACGCGGTGGGCAGCAATTCGGCGAAGGAACGTTTCATAGCAGACTCCCCTGTTCCCAGGCGGGCGCGGATTTCGGCACGGGCTTGCCCTGGAACAGCAGGTCCAGGTGTTCGATCAGCTCCCGCGGCGGCCGGGCGAAATACGCGCCCTGGCTGGGCGAACGGGTGCCGCGCAGGAACAGGTACAGCGCGCCGCCCATGTGCCGGTCGTAGTCATAGTCGACCAGACGGGCCTTGAGCTGGCGATGCAGGGCCAGCAGGTACAGCACGTATTGCAGGTCGTAGCGGTTTTCCAGGATCGACGCGGCCATGGCCTGCTCGGTGTAGGCGGTATCGTCGGCGCCCAGCCAGTTGGACTTGTAGTCGGCCACGTAATAGCGGCCCTGGTGTTCGAAGGTCAGGTCGATAAAGCCCTTGAACATGCCGTTGAGCAACACCGGCTCGGCCGCCGCCCGCGCCACGCCGCCATGGGTATGGCGACGCACCAGTTCGTCGACCTGGTGCACGTCGACCTTGTGGCTGGCGAACCAGAACTCCATCTCGACCTGATAGCTGTCCAGGCCCGCGAGGATCACCGGTGGCTGGTCGTTGCCGAGGCGCAACGGTACTTGCAGCAGGTGGGCGAGCCAGTCGCTGAGGGTCTCGATCCAGCCCTTCCAGCCCCGCAGGTTGCAGCGCGGCGCGACAGCCTTTTCGATCAGCGTGCGATCGGCGGTGAAGCGCTCCTCACCGGCCCATTCCAGCAGACCATGGAGAAAGGTGCCGGGGTTCGGCCCTCGCGGGAAGCGATGGATATCGCCACCACTGGCGGCGACTTCGCGGGGCGCGTCCGGGTCCAGGCGTTCATCGTCGAAGAGTTTCTGCGCCTGGGGGCTTTCCGGCGCTTCGTCACTGTCGCTGCTGAGCTGATCGCCGATGCGCAGGGCACTGTAGGAGGCGATCCACCAGTGCTCGGCGGCACGGCGCTTGGGCAGCAACGGTTCGAGCAGGGTTGCCTGGTTGCGTGGCGGCTGGAACGAGGCATCGGTGGGCTCTGGCAGCTCTCCCCAGGCCAGGGTCGGGCAGTCCTGTTGCAGTTGCGCCAGCCAGCCCGCCAGGGCGGTGGACTCGCCCAGCACGGCACCACCACCCAGCAGGTAACCGAGGGCCGACAGGTGCAGCACCGAGCTGTTGTTATTGCCGCGCTTCAAGTCGGCGACACCCAGCCAGCAGGCATGCTGCGCGCGGGTCAGCGCCACATAGAGCAGGCGCAGGTCTTCGGCCAGGCGCTCGTCGTCGGCCTGGGCGATCAGTTCGGCGGTGGGCTTGAGGCTGACCTGGGCGCGGCCTTCGCTGTCGTGGTAATGCAGCGGCAGGCGACTGCCATCCACCGGCTTGACCGAACAGATAAAGGGCAGGAACACCAGCGGATATTCCAGGCCCTTGGATTTGTGGATGGTCACCACCTTGACCAGTTGCTCGTCGCTTTCCAGGCGCAGGATCTGTTCTTCGCCAGCCTGGCCGGACAGCGCCAGGTGTTCGCTCAGATGGCGGATCAGCGCCTGTTCGCCATCCAGCTCGCCGGCCGCCTGTTGCAACAGCTCGGACAGGTGCAAGAGGTTGGTCAGCACCCGTTCGCCGTCGCTGCGGGCGATGAGGGCCTGGGGCAACTGGAAGTCGTGGAGCAGGCGCCGCAGCATCGGCAGCACACCCTGGGTGCGCCACAGCGTGCGATAGCCGCGGAACTGCATGACCCGCGCTTCCCAGGCCAGTTCGTCCTGGTTCAAGCGCTCCAGTTCGGCCAGCGGCAGGTTCAAGGTGATACAGGCCAGGGCCGCCCGCAGCGGACGTTCGACATCCGGCTCGGCGCAGGCCTTGAGCCAGGCCAGCAGGTCGTGGGCCTCCTGGGCGGCGAAGACCGAATCCTTGTCCGACAGGTAGACACTGCGCACACCACGAGCGGCCAGTTCGCCACGCACCGCCTGGGCCTCCTTGCCGTCCCGGACCAAGATGGCGATATCGGAAGGCAGGACGCCCTTGAGTTGGCCATCGCGGCTGAAACCGATGCGGCCCTGTTGCCCGCCATTGAGCAGGGCGACGATTTCGCTGGCGCAGGTCGCTGCCAGTTGCTGGCGATAGACTGCGCCGGACAACGGCTGCCCGGAGGACAACTGCCAGAGATTCAGCGCCGCCGGCGGCTGTCCGTCGATCTCGAACACTTCCTTGCGGCCCTGGGAGGCCACCGGCAGGAACGGCACCGGGTTCTGCGCGCCATCGCGGAACAGGAACGCGCCGCGCCCCTGTTCACGCTGCTCGGCGCGCGCGAAGACGTGGTTGACCGAGTCGACCATGGCATGGCTGGAACGGAAGTTGGTGCCCAGGGTGTGCAGGCGCCCGCTGGTGGCCTGGCGGGCACGCAGGTAGGTGTAGATATCGGCGCCACGGAAGGCGTAGATCGCCTGCTTGGGGTCGCCGATCAGGAACAGGCCGCCGTCGGGGTTGTTGTCTTCGATGCGGTAGATGCTTTCGAAGATCCGGTACTGCACCGGGTCGGTGTCCTGGAATTCGTCGATCAGGGCCACCGGGAACTGTTCGCGGATCAGGCTCGCCAGACGCTCGCCGCCGTCGGCCTGCAATGCCGCGTCGAGGCGCAGCAGCATATCGTCGAAGCCCATTTCGGCGCGGCGGCGCTTCTCGTCTTCGAAGCGTGCACCAACCCAACGGGCGGCATGTTCCAGCACCGCGGCGTCGGGCGTCGGCAGGGCATCGAGGCTGGCCTTGAGCCCGGGCATGGCGTCGAGACCGGGATGCCGCGGGGCGTCGCCCTTCCAGGCCTCGGCCAGGCCATCGGCGGTCAGGCGAGTGAAGCCGGTGCCGATATCCAGTTGCTCCTGGGTATCGTCGTCGGCCCAGGCAGTGAGCTTGTCGAACCAGGGTTCGAAGTAACGTGCCTGCATCTTGCGGCCGTCGACCGTCTTGTTCGCCACGCCTTGCAGGCAGATCTCCCGCAGTTCGGCCGCCCATTGTTTCCAGGGGGTCTTGAGCTGCACCAGGGCAGCGCGGCGCTCGCGCAGGCAGGCATCGATCAGCTCGGCGGGCTCGACATCATCCTGTCGTTCGCCAGCGGATCTGTCGCTGCCGAACAGGGCCCTGACCCTTGGCAACAAAGCCGCCGGACCGCCCCAGTTGGCGCGGACCCAGTTCAACGCGTCGCCCTGCATCTTGTAGCAGTAGAGCCGCCAGTAATCGCGCAGCACTTCGCCGAGCAGGTCGCTGTGGTCGGTTTCCAGGGTCTGGGTAAACAGGCTGCCGCTGTCGAAGGCATGTTCGCGCAGCATGCGCTGGCACCAGCCGTGAATGGTCGATACGGCCGCTTCGTCCATCCATTGCGCGGCGATGTCCAGGCGGTTCGCGCAGGCGGGCCACTGCTCGATGCTGTATTCAGCGCGCAATTGCGCGATCAAGTCGTCCGGGGCGGCCGTCTCGTCGCGGAAGAAGCGCGCGGCTTCGGCCAGGCGCGTGCGGATCCGGTCACGCAGTTCCTTGGTGGCGGCATCGGTAAAGGTCACCACGAGGATCTGCGGTGGCAGCAGTTCGCGCCCGAAACCGGCCGCTTCGCCGCCGTGGCCGAGCACCAGGCGCAGGTACAGCGCGGAGATGGTAAAGGTCTTGCCGGTACCGGCACTCGCTTCGATCAACTGGCTGCCGCGCAATGGAAAGGCCAGGGCCAACGGGGTCTTGGTAGCGGTCATGGGCGCGCCTCCTCGGCCGCGAGGGCGCGCCACGGCGCTTCGAGCAGCGGTCGATAGAGGGTGTCGCACCAGCCGGTGAATTCTTCGCTGGCGATCAGCGCATCGTAGTCGGCGAACTGCCGGGCCAGGGCGGCGCTTTCGCGGCGCTCGCCCTCACTGTTGATACCGTCGCCGTCGTAGGCCTTGCGGGCGGCGGCGTCGGCCTTGAGCGGGTCGGGCTGAGACAGCCAGGCGAAGGCGGTCTTCACCGCCACCGGCAATGGCCGGCGCATGCCGGCCTGCCAGGCCAGCAGCAGCTCGCCGAGAATGGCGCGGGCCCGCTCCTGCTCGAACGGCGGCAGCAGCAGGGTATCGTCACTGGCGACCAGCGCCGTGGTCATCGACAAATCACAGGCACAGGCCACCAGATGCTCGACCCAGGGCCGGGTCAGGCGATGCCATTTGCGGGTCTTGAGCGAACCGATGCTGTTGGGAATGGTGGTGACGGCGAGGTAGCCGCCATCGCTGCGCTGGTGCAAGCCGGCAAGCCAGCCTTCGAGGCGCACGCCGCTGGCATCGACACTGACCGGCACGGCGCTGGTCACCGGGGTCGGCCACAGCGTCAACAGTTGCTGGTAGCGTTGCAGCAGGTCGGGCAGCGGCTCGATCAGTTCGTCTTGCAGCAACTCGCCGAAGCCGGCCATCGGCAGCAGGCCGCTGCCTTGCAGGCGCCGGGCCTGCTGGCGCAGCGCTTGCTCGGGATTGTCGGCGTGCATCAGCGCTGCGCCCAGCAGGCTGTCGCTGAGGCTGTAGCGTTGCAGCGCATCGAGGACAAAGGGTTCTTCGTCGGCCAGCGGTGCTTCGGCCGCTTCGAAGAAGACTTTCAGGCGCTGGCTGAAGAAGTGCCGGACCGGGTTGCGCAGGAAGTCTTGCAGTTGCGCCAGGGTCAGCGGTTCTTCCTGGAGGTAGGCGGCCAGTTCGTCGATGGCCGGGCTCGTCCCTTGCAGTTCGTGCAGTTGCTGCCATTCCCGGGCATAGCTGAACAGGCCGCTGTCGCCTTCGTGGAAATAGCGGGCACTGAACGGTTGCAGCGGGTGTTCCTGGGTCAGGGCGTGCAACAGCTGTTCGCCGTCGGCGTCGGGCAGTCGCCAGCCGCTGGCGATATGGTCGCGCAATTGGCCGATCAGTACCGAGGCCGGGCGCTCGCTGTTATCGCGGATGCTGCGGCCGACCCAACTGATGTACAGCTGTTCCCGTGCCGAGAGCAGGGCTTCGAGCAGCAGGTAACGATCGTCTTCACGGCGTGAGCGGTCGCCGGGGCGGTAGTCGCTGCCCATCAGGTCGAAGTCCAGGGGTGGCTGGGCCCGCGGGTAATCGCCGTCGTTCATGCCGAGCAGGCACACCAGCTTGAAGGGAATCGCGCGCATCGGCATCAGCGTGCAGAAGTTCACCGCGCCGGCGAGGAAGCGCTGGGACAGGCGGCCCTGGTCGAGGCCGGCCAGCCAGGCTTCACGCACCACGGTCAGCGGCAGTTCTTCCTGCAGGTCGACGGCTTCGCAGGTTTCCAGCCAGGTGGCGCGCAGTTGTTCGAGCTGGATCAGCAGGTAATCGTCGTGCTCGGTACTGGCCAGGAAGAACAGCTGGATCAGCGCTTGCAGGCGCTCGCCCCACTGTTGCGGACGGGCCGGTTCGGAGAGTTCCTGGTGGGCGATTTCCAGGGCATCGAGCAGCGCGATCAACGGGCCGATCAAGGCAGCATCGAGACCGCCAATCTCGTCGTACGGTTCGATGCCTTCGCAACCGTCGCCGCTACCGACCGCGTAGCCCAGCAGCATGCGCCGCGAGCCGAAACGCCAGCTGTTCTGTTCCAGTTCGCTGGGCAGGCCGAGGCCAGCACGTTGCTCGGCGTTCAGTCCCCAGCGAATACCGGCGCCTTCGATCCAGCGATGCAGGGTCGGCAGGTCGCGCTCTTCGATATTGAAGCGGGCGCGCAGGGCGGGAACGTCCAGCAGGTCGAGAATCTCGCTGACCGGGAAACGGCTGTCCGGCAGTTTCAGCAGGTGTTCGACGGCGATCAGCAAGGGGTCGCGACCACGCTGGCCCTGGTCGGCCAGGGTGAACGGGATAAAGCGCGGGTCGTTGCGTTCGAGCTGGCCGAACACCGCACGGATGTGTGGGGCATAGCTGTCGATATCCGGGACCATGACAATCACGTCACGGGGGCGCAGGTCGGGATTGGCACTGAAACGGGCGAGCAACTGGTCGTGGAGGATTTCCACTTCGCGCTGGGCACTGTGGGCGATCTCGAAACGGATCGAGTGGTCCTGATCGAGGTCGACGGCCGGCCAGAGTTCGCGGGTTTCGCCAAGGGGACGCAGTTCGAGGATGTCGTCCTGCAACTGGTTGAGCAAGGTCGCCGGAAGGCTCTCGCTGAACAGGTCGATCCGACCGTCGCGAAAGGCCGCACGGTAGCTGTTGGGGTCGTCGTAGCTGTCGAGCAGGTTGATGTAGTCGCGCCCCTGCTTGCCCCAGGCGGCCAGCAGTGGGTGGGCGTGCTGGTGCAGGGTCTCGGGATCGAGAGCGAGCGGCATGCCGGCTTTGCGCGACTGGCGCTTGTATTCGTTACGCAGCAGGTCCTTGTCGGCAACGATATCGGTCCAGTGGTGGCGACAGGGGTTGTGTACGCACAGCAGCACCTGGCTGAAACGTGCCAGGCCGGCGAGGGCTTCGAGGGCCTGGGCCGGCAATGAGGAAATGCCGAAGACGATCACCCGTGAAGGCAGGCCCGCTGGTGCCGCGGTCAGGCTGTTGATGCGCTCGATAAAGCGCTGGTGCACGCCCGCGCGGCTCTGGGCCATGCCTTCGGTGCCGACATCCAGCAGCAAGGCACGCCAGAGTTCGGCCTGCCAGCAATTGGCCGGGCTCAGCGGCTTGGCTTCACCACGGCCACTGCGCAACTGGTGACGACCGGCGGCCCAGTCTTCCAGCCAGTCGGCGCGGTAGACCTGGTACTGGTCGAACAGGTCGGCCAGGCGTTCAGCCAACTGGTAGCGCTTGCGCAGGTCGCTGTCGTGGGTGAGGAAGCGCTGCAGGGGCTCGAAGTGCGGCTGGTCGATCAGTTCCGGCAGCAGGCGCATCAGGCGCCAGGTCAGCGGGGCCTTGTCGAGCAGCGACTTGGCCGGGATCTGGTCACGGCCCAAGACCATGCGGTAGAGCTGCCACATGAAGGTGCCGGGCAGTTGCACGTCGATGGCGGCGGCGATGCCGCAGCCTCCCGAGTCATCGTCTTCGGCGTCTTCGGCCAGGGCCAGCTTCAGCCACTGGGCAATGCCGTTGCTCTGGACCAGGGCGATCTCATTCTCCAGGGGCGCCAGGGGGTAACGCCGCATCACGTTGATCACCAGGCTGCGTAGTTCTTCAGGGCTGTTGCTCTGGACAACCATGAAGGCAGGGTTGAGTGATGTCGCGTCCGGCATGCCGACTTCCTTGGAGAATTCAAAACGAAGGCAGGACTTTAGCACCTCCTGTGGGAGCAGGCTTGTCGGGACACCGCCGGGATGGCCTCATCCCCGTCCCTTGTAGGAGCCGGCTTGCCGGCGATGAGCCGGAGCCTTGCATACTGCAGACGGTCTGGCGCTGTGGGAGTGGGCTTGCCCACGAAGAGGCCCTTGAGGCTTGCGTCGCCCTTGCCGGCCTCTTCGCGGGCAAGCCCGCTCCCACAAGTCCTGTATCGTTCTTGCGGCCGCACCCACCCGCCCCCTGTGGGAGCTGGCTTGCCAGCGATGGCGGCCGCCAGATCCCCGCAGGGCTCAAGGACCTCATCACTGCGGGCTTTTCGCAGCGCAAAAACAAAACCCC
>NZ_JACAOR010000011.1 GCF_013386115.1 Pseudomonas gingeri | reverse complement strand
GCTACTTTTTCAACAGAATCGGCCAGGAGCGGACAGTCGCCGTCTACGAAATCCGAGGCGACTCAGTGCGACATTTTTTGATGTAATTTTCGATAATGATCAAAAGCTCTTTATTTCTAGCCAGCTCATGCCGACGCCCCATCCGTTGTAAAAAAATCTGTATGGCGACCACAGCCAGGAATGCAAACGGAACGTAGAATATATTGGTGATGTAATTTGCAAGCAGAATAAATAGAGACCCCATAAAAACGAAGGTGGCGGTGAGCGTCGTCGAGTTATCAATTTGCGATGATAGTCTCTCGTTATGGATTTTTAAAAAATTAACAATCTCCTCCCATTGAGGTGTGCTGATTTCTTTATTTCTCAATTTCGGAATATCATCAAGTTCCAGCTCGAACGCCCTGTAAAACTCCATCTCCTCATCAAAGTACTCCTCCGCTCTTGGGGACTCCGACACCTTGATGAATTCAAGCCATTTTGGGGTTTTCGGCCAGGTCTCTGCGATAAACTCTGCGCGCTTTGTGCCATAGCGCGTGATGATGTCTTCAAATATGGTTTTCATTAGTGCTTGTTTCTCATGGTTGAACAGCTAAAAGGGGACGCCCATTAGTGACCGCTTCTGATGGAAACCGGCCCTGAGATCAGCAATGAAGCTACGCACCTTCCTTAGTTAGCTGATCTACGATCGCCAAAGTCTCTGGAGACTTAAAGTCGAGTAGTTCAATGGGGCGCTTAATTCTCATCAGCGCGGCTGGCCTACCATGCATAGGCTTACCTTTCTTGACTTCCATTCGACCATGCTCAAGTAGAACACTTTTAACATGAGGCCAGTGCTCATCACGGAGCATGAATGATCCCTCGTCATCGTCTCCGTCTCGGAGGTAGCAATATCTTACCGATCTACGAGCAACTTTCTCCAATAGATAAACCGCAGGATGCTCTCTGAGTTTTCCTATGTCTGTATCGGCAAAGTGATTACGAATGAACGCATCAATTTCACTTGGTTCTCTTTCAGTGCGAGGATTCTCTCCTCGAATCTCTAGCGCGTCCACGCTCGGTACGCTACTGCCGAACATGGTGAATTCATTAACTACAAGAGTTCCAATCTTGACTTTCTCAAAAATCACATTGGAAACATCGCTCCCGCAAATATCTAGTCGGCTTATTGTGACATCTTGAAGTGCGCCGCTTGGAGAGCCGCCCGCGAAGGTTGCATCATTTACTACAAGGTAATCGATTCGATCAGTAAGGCCCATGGCAAAACTCAGCAGCACCATTGCACCACCGTTTGAAGCTAGACCATCGTTGGATGAATCCCCATTGATTGTCGCATATAGATAGTCCATTGCATTTTTTGCTATTTGTTCTGCTCGAGTGAAAACCTCCGCGAAAACTTCAAGATGCTCCGCACTTAGAATAGTTCTTCGAAGCACGCCAGGAATGGATTTTTTAGCTAGTTGCGCTACTAGCGCATTCCCTAGAAAGTAATATTGCACCTCAGTATGAGGAAATTTCCTTTTATCCTTGATATCAGAAGTCTCTAGAAGAGAAATACTACCGGCCTTGTGCGTAAGTTTTCGGCGGGAATTATCGTCTAGCAACTCACCGAAGCAATAGTCTGTCAGGAAGGCCAGATGGTCTATTTCAATTAAATTATTCTCCCTTGTGGCCATTTCTAACGCGACCTCTTCAAAGAGAGCGTTTAGGTTTGGCGCAATATCCTCGCTATTCAAATTCCCGAAAGTCTTTGAAAGTATTTTGGATTCGCGCTCAATGAGATTGTTTACTAGGAATGAGCGAAAGCCTTCCGAGCTCACGTTTGACCACCCACCGGCATCCCTCAAAACACTGAGAAAAAAGGGACGCAAGGCGTAGCTGTTACTCGAAAATATATCAGCTGTTATTTCCTGACCTAGGTCAGTAGGCTTCCACTTAGAGTTCGATAGGTATTTAATTGCAGTTTCAATTGTTGCAAGCTTTATGTGTGCAAGTTTTAGATCAATAGCACCTTTGTTTTCGGCACTAATTCGAGATATCAGTTCCTGCTCATCGAGAAAAGTGTCTCGCGCAGCAAGTATTACCTTGCCAGAATCACCAATTTCCTCAATGAAATCCTTTAGAGCGCGCCAAGAGTCCTCATACCCATCAGCATCCACAAGTTCGTCAAATCCATCAATTGCCGCGATCAACAAGCCGTGCCTAACAAGCATAGGTACGTGTGCCCCCGTGAAGGACGCACCCATGTCTTGAGTAGTAGCTGCAAGGACGTCTTTGAAGTTAGACAGACGGCGACCGCTGCTCGATATGATAATTACTGGAGGACTGAGATTATCCGAGAGGAATTTATTGTATTGTGCTTTTGCCAACTCAGTAATTTGGAAAGTTTTACCTACTCCCGCCGGACCGTCTAGCAAAACCAATGTTACCTTGCCATCTGTAATTTTTATACTACTATCAAGGTCTTTTGCAAGTATGTCATTTCCGCCATAGCTTATCTCTGATTCAATTACTGGCTTCTCTTTCGTTTGAGAAAAGAACCTTTTTTGGGTTTCCGCAAATCTTTTTATATCCGAAAACTCACTTGAGGCAATAAGTGTCTTAATGTCTTTGTATTCGGCTTTTTTATGCTTCGCTGAGATCCTACCTGTTTCTACGTCGAGATCAAAAATCAGCTCTCTACCGTTCCGAATTAATATGATTCTTTTTTTTCCGGCCACAGGCTTCTGAGCGATCTCAGTGAACGGATCGCAGAACAACTTAATGTCTTCGATTGCTTGTACTATGCTCATTTCAAATCCTATGAATTATTCCATCTGTACTTAAATGCTTATTGTCGTGGTCACGCGTGATCCGAAATACGTAAGTTGGCAACCCCCAGGCTTCAGCGACAAATACACCTGGCAAAAGATCGTCATCATCACCTACTACTATGGCCAAGGTGGTAGGTCTTTCATTTCGTCTGAAGCTACCACTTTCAGAGCGACAGAAGCTTAGGAGATCGGAAACTAAAGCTGTGTCCACCATCTTCTGACTTGAAGACCCAGGGTTGCTTCGGTCCGGCCGCAAAGTATCAAAAATTGGGCTTCGAGTTCCTCTGCATATAAGCTCATTGCCAAACTCTATATCTGGCAGATAGGAAATTCTGTTTCTGGATACGGCCTTTAATTGAGTTCTAAGTTGATCCCATACAACCTTGTCAGCAGAAGGTGACTTACCTCTATGCCAGCCATGATAGATCCTAGACTTTAATATTTTAATAGTTGACTTAGGCTCAATCTCCGCCAGCTTGCTCATTATTCTATCTTGCAATTCTGTGAATGCTTGTTTAGTGCAAGAAAACCTTAAGGGCAATGGCATATCACTGCTTGGCCTTATTCGCGTAACTCGAGAGGCCGAGTCCCAGTCGATGAATAAATTTGCTGTTATCACTCGTCTACATCCTTGATATCGTGATTTTTTTAGAGTGAAGTCAGATCGCAGCTTTTGCATTTCTGGACTCAAAACATGGCCAAACGCTATCAAATCCACAGGCAATAGTCTATGGGAAGCCTCTCCAGCAATCTGGAGGGGTCTAAAATTGAACTTGGAGTCTGCTTCAGACAGATAGCAGCCACCCAGCAGGAAATGGCGCCAGGCAGCAGTAGCTGCTACACCTTGGGACTGACTTGACCGCCATCAGGAGCGCGCGCCATGCCCAAGAGCTTTACGCAAATGGTCGAAAGCAGCGCAGGAGCGCTGTTGTTCACGTCTTCCCAGGACACCATTGCCACGTTTCTCGGTGGTCCCATGATGAACTATGAAGGCGTGTGCGCGGCGCTGGTGATGATGTGGTTTGCCCAGAACACGGCCAAGACCGATCCTGCGAAAGGCATCGTCAACAAGGCCAAGGCCTTGAACCTGCAGAACAAGATGGAAGCCGGCTGGGCAGGTCTGGCAACCGTCGAAACACAGGCAAAAGTGACTGTCGGCCAGCATTTCTGGTATCGCTCGACAACAAAGCACGAGTACACATCAAAAAAATACGGTGCCGACCTGAAATTGCAATTCGATCCGCTGAACAAGCGCGAGAGCATGAGTATTTTTGTGATCTATTTTCCGTCGGGGGCTGCACATGCCATCGGCGTATGGCGTTTCCCTACTGGCGCCATGGCTCTGTACGACCCGAATGAAGGCGCCTGTGCCATCGGCAAGGACAATTTCCGCGAGTTCCTGAATACCTTCCTGACCGAGCTTTACGACACCACCAATGGTTATGCGATCTGCGCGTTCTACAGCGATCCCAAGCCATGACCGGGTGACACAGACAGGCGAGCTGAAGGGCGTCGGATACACCCTTTATATCTCTGCGATGTGACGCAGAGCGTCACGGCTGCATGACCACGCAGAGCGTGGGAACGATCGAACGGAGGGGGGTCAGAGATAAACCGTTGAGCACCCGCCCAACCGATGGCCCTGTGACCTTGCACTGCAACCAAACGCGCAGCCGCCCTGGAATATCGGCACTGAACCGTACACCTGAGCAGCAAGTTTCAGGTACAGATGGGGAAAGCCTGCGACGCACTGGTATCCGGCCAGGACTTGACGTTATTGTCGGTTTTTCCGACTTTCGATCTGGAGCCTGCCATGGACCTGTCGACCCTGATCCTGTTTATCCCGGCGTGTTTCGCCCTGAACATGGCCCCCGGCCCGAACAACCTGTTGTCGGTCAGCAACTCGACCCGTTATGGCTTTCGCACTTCATGCCTGGCCGGCCTCGGGCGCTTGCTGGCCTTCGGGGGAATGATCGCCCTGGCCTCGGCGGGCCTGGCGGTGGTGCTGCAGACTTCCGAGTTGCTGTTCTACGGTATCAAGATCCTCGGCGCGGCCTATCTGATCTACCTCGCCATCCAGCTCTGGCGCGCCAACCCCGAGGCCGAAGCCAAGGCGGCTGGCGCACCGGCCAGCCTGCCCGCCCTCGCCCGCCAGGAATTTCTGGTCGCGGCGGGAAATCCGAAAGCCATCCTGATCTTCACCGCCTTCCTGCCGCAGTTCGTCGACCCGACCCAGAGTGTCTCGTCGCAATTCGCGGTACTGGGCGCCTTGTTCCTGGCGCTGGAATGGATCGCCATCAGCGCCTACGCCTATATGGGCGTGCATATGCGCCGCTGGTTCGCCGAGCCCAAGGGCAAGCGCCTGTTCAATCGCGGTTGCGCGGTGCTGTTGTCCGGGGCGGCTTCGGTGCTGCTGATGGCGCGGCGGGCCTGAGCCTCGCCACACCATCAGGTCCAAGGCAAGCGTGAGCCAGGAGTGCTTGATCAGTTGCCGGATGGCGCAAACACACGCAGGCGATGGCCATCGGGATCGAGAGCGACAAAGGTATAACCGAAGTCCATCTCTGTCGGTGTTTGCAGAACACCCAGCCCACGGGCAACCCAGGCTTGACAGGTCGAATCGACGATAGCGTTGTCCTCGACGGAGAACGCGACTTCCCCCGCGACACCCACCTCGGCCACCCGAGGTTCCACCGTATGCCGGGACCAGAGCCCCAACATAAACCCCGAGTCCAGTGCGAACAAAGCGAAGGTCGGCGATTGCTCCACCGGTGCACGCCCCAGCAACTCGGCATAAAAACGCGCGCTGGTTTCCGGGCTATCGACATACAGGATAATGAAGTTTGGCTTGATCATTGAAGTGGCTCTGAACGGTGGAGTAAGAAGTAAACTGTCAGCGCGATGTCTGCCAGTGCCTCCATCCTACGTATGCCACTACCAATTTCTGTCAGCAGTGATCAGCTACTGCGGAGCGATCCCCTCCTGGAGCCGCCAGGCCTTCAACAGTGCCTGGCGCCGGCGGGGATACCGCTCCTCGGCAACCGTGAAAGCGACAATCCGGTCGGTGCGAAAATGCCGAAAACCGCCCCGCAGCTCACACCAGGCCACCATCACCCGGGCTTCATCGAAGTACCCCAGGGCAAACGGCCAGACCGTCCGGGCAGATTCCTCGCCCTTCAGGTCCTTGTAGACCACCAGGGTTTTCAGCTCGGCCCGGATCGCCTTGCGAATCAGGGGCTGGACGATGTCCGTCGACAACAGCGAAGCACTCGGCCCCACCAGCAGGGCGGACGCATCGAGCTCGTCCCTCAGGCCCGCCGGCAGCACCGCTGAAATCTTGTCCAGGGCATTGCGTGCCGCGTGGCCCAGATGCTCGTCGGCACGTCCCGCCACCCAGCGCGCGCCCAGCACCAGGGCCTCGATCTCATCTTCGGAGAACATCAACGGCGGCAGCATGAATCCGGGGCGAAGCACATAGCCCAGCCCCGCGGCGCCCTCGATGGTCGCGCCCTGCTCCTTCAAGGTGCCGATATCCCTGTAGAGCGTGCGCAGGTTGATGCCCAGCTCACTGGCCAGCGCCGCCCCGGCGACAGGAAAACGGTGACGACGCAGGATCTGCAGCAAGGCCAGGAGACGTTGGGAGCGGGACATGGGGAAACGTTCGGGAAGGTAATGCCCGGCAGGATTCCACATCAGGGGGACCACCGCAATCGCCAGCGCGGCTCTCAACCCGCCAGGGCCACGGCATCCGCTCCCGCCGCAAAACGCAGCTGGCCGGTGGTATCCGTCGCGGCGCGCCATACCGCTTCGGCCACGTCCAGCTCGGTGGTCCGCGCCGACGACTGGTCGAGGGAGGCAAAGACGGCCTGGGCGAACGGCGCGTAAGCCGGGGGAATCAGCCCGTCCATGCGCGCGCTGCCATTGCTGGTGAAACGTGTGGTCGGCGCATAGCCCGGCTCGACCAGCTTCACCGCGACATCGAATGCCTCCAGTTCATGGGCCAGCGACGCGGTGAACCCTTCGATCGCCATCTTGCTGGCGGTATACACGGCCACCAGCGGCATCGGCGCCAGCGTCGCGCTGGAGGTCACATTGACGATCACTCCGCAACGGCGGCCACGCATGTGCGGCAGAACCGCCTGGGTCATCGCCATCACGCCAAAGGTGTTGGTCTCGAACACTTCCCGCGTCGTCGCCATCGGCGTCACCTCGAAAGCACCGAACAGGCCGATGCCGGCATTGTTGACCAGGACATCGAGGGGCCCGCTCGCCTTGAGCACGGCGGCAATGCTCTCGGGCTGCGTGACGTCGAGCGCCAGGACCCGCAGGCGCTCCGAAACGGGCAGCAGGTCCTCGCGCGGCATGCGCATGGTCGCGATCACGTTCCAGCCCTGGGCGTGGAAATAGCGCGCGGTTTCAAGGCCGTAGCCGGAGGAGCAGCCGGTGATAAGCACGGTTTTCATGAAAAGAGATCCGGGGTAGTTTCAAGAGTGGTAACGATAGCGACGAGAGACCGGACGCTCTACAATCGAAAGTCCTTATTTGTTTTGCAATCGTCCAAAAATGAACGATCCACTCTCCGAGATCATCACCCTGCTCCGCCCCCGCGCCGTCTTCTCCAAAGGCATCAGCGGGGCCGGGGCCTGGGGCGTGCGCTATTGCGCCTTCGGCCAGCCAGGGTTTTGTGTCGTCCTCGAAGGCAGTTGCCTGCTCGCGGTCGACCAGCAACCGGTCCTCACCCTCCAGCCTGGCGACTTCGTGCTCCTGCCGGCGACACCCGGCTTTACCCTGTCGGGTTTCGAACCGGTCACCCCCGAATGCCTGGACCCCAACGCGGCAGCAACCCCCACGGGCGAGGTTCGCCACGGCCGGCAGGACGGCGCCGCCGATGTGCGCCTGCTCGGTGGCTACTTCCTGTTCGATTCGCCCGATGCCGACCTGCTGGTCTCGCTGTTGCCCGCGCAGATCCATGTGCGTGGTGTCGAACGCCTGTCGCTGCTGACCGGGCTCGTCGCCGAAGAAGCGAGTCAATGGCGCGCAGGCCGCGACCTGGTCCTGACGCATCTGGTGGAGATGCTGCTGATCGACGCCCTGCGCTCGACCTCGGGCGACGACTCGCCTCCCGGGCTGCTGCGCGGCCTCGCGGACAGCCATATCGCCCTGGCGATGCGACAGATGCATGGCGACCCCGCACGCGCCTGGACCATGGTGCAACTGGCGAAGGTCGCCGCCTTGTCACGTTCCGCGTTCTTTGAGCGTTTCACCCGCACCGTCGGCATGCCACCGATGGAGTACCTGGTGGCCTGGCGCATGGCGGTGGCGAAAAACCTGCTGGGCCGCGGTGACATCAGCATGGCGCAAATCGCCGAACGGGTCGGCTACAGCTCGGCCAGTACCTTCAGTACCGCCTTCAGCCGGCATGTGGGCCTGCCTCCGGGTCGTTATCTGCGAGGGCAGCCCGGTCCAGTCCCCGCTGCACCGCCCAGGACAACGGCAAGGTCAGCAACAGGATCGCCGCCAGGGTGATCACCGCCACGGCAACTCCGCTGGCGTCCCCCAGCCGGCCAAACAGCACCGGCGCCAGCGCCCCACCTCCGATGGTGCCGGTGTAGAACAGGGCGAACGCCTGCTCGCGCCGGCCCGGCCCCGACACCTCCGGCACCACGCCATAGAGCACCGAGGAGGTGCCGTTCAGGGCCAGCCCCAACAACGGCAGCATCAGCATCAGGCCGGCCAGTGGCAGGTATACCGCCAGGATGATCAGCAGCGCCGTGGCCGACTCGGTCAGCCAGACCGTCTTCACCATGCCGATACGCGCCCCCAGGTAACCGCACAGCAACTTGCCGAAGGCACCGCCGACGAACAGCAGCGCCAGCGCCACGCCGATGCCCGCCGTCCCGGCGCCCTTGCTGGTCAGCAGGAAGGGCAGGAAAGTGAGAAAGCCCATCCTTGCCGCGCTGTCCAGCAGACCGGTCGCCAGCAATGCGCGCAGACCGCTGACGGAACCGCTGCCGGTGGCCCGCCGAGCCTGTTTCTCCTGCGTCGCCGGCTCGATCCGCGCGGGAATCAACCACCACAGCAAGCCGGCAGCGGCCAGGCCGAGCAGCCCGATCAGCGTGGTGCTGGCTCGCCAGCTGACGACTGTCAGCAGCAGGCCGATCAGCGCCGGGATCAGCATCTTGCCGATATCGCCGGCGAAGTTGTATTGCGACAAGGCTTGCTTGACACCCCCACCCGCCTCATGGGTATCGCTGACCATCGAGGACGCCAGCGGATGCTGGGTACTGGCGCCCAGTCCGCCCAGCATCAAGGCCAACAGCAGGACCGCCAGTCCGCCGGCCTGCCCCGCCAGCAGGTAGGCCACACCCGCCAACGCCGTCCCGCCCACCAGCAGGCGTTCACGGCCCCAGCGCCGGGCGGCGCGGCTCGCCAGCAACTGGAACCCGGCCATCATCCCCGAGTAGGCGCCACGCAACAGCCCGACCTGGGCGTAGCTCATGCCGAACTGCAACTGCCAGATCGGCAGCAGCACATAGATCACATCGGTCAGGCCGTCATGTACCGCATGGGCAGTACAGGCCGCCCACAGCGAGCGACGGCGCGAGGGGGTGTCAGCAGGTCGGGATTGAGCCTGGAAAACCTTATCGTTCGTGGTGTTCATTATCGGCGACGTCAGTCAGTAGGGTTGAAGAACAAGCCGGACTCAGCCGAGCCCGACGACCGAAGCCGCGTTCCGGGGTGGTTTCCAGCCGACCAGGGCGATCAGCAACGACAGCAGTTGAAAGCCGACGATCAGCGCCACGCAGCCCGGCCAGCCCCATGGGTTCCAGACCAGCGCCGGCACGATGGCGCCGCAGCTGCCGCCCAGGTAGTAACCGGTCAGGTACAGGCCGACCGCGCCGGCCTTGTCATGGCGAGCGGTGGACGTGATAAAGGCATTGGCGGCCGCCTGGGCGAGAAACACCCCGGTGGAACTCAGGGCCAATCCAGGCACGATCAGCCACAACGAAGGCAACAGCGTCAGCGCCGAACCGCTGACCCCGAGCACCGCCGCGCCCACCAGCAACTCCGATTGCGGGCGGGACTTGCTCAGGCGTCCGGCGACGGGGATCACCACCAGCGCCAGCAGGAACACCATGTAGATCGTCCCCAGCGCCGCGCTACCCAGCTCGAAGGGCGACTGGCCGAGGTACAAGCCGGCGTAGGTGAAGGTCGCCACCTGCGAAAACAGCACACAGAAACCGACGCCATAGGCCGCCAGCAAAGGCTTGCTGCGCAGCTCGCGCAGGGCCAGCAGACGGTTGCGCACCACCGGCGCCAGCGACCGCGGATTGGCCGGCAGCAGACAATGAATGGCCAGGGCAACCAGCAGGCTGATCCCCGCCAGCAACTCGAAGCCTTCGCGCCAGCCCACATATTCGCTCATCACCCCGGTGACAAAACGCCCGGCAAAACCGCCCAGCACGGTGCCGGCGACATACAGGCTGGTGACTTCGGTGACCATGCCGCCACGCCAGCGCTCGCCGATATAGGCCACGCTGGTGGCGAACACCAGGGGAATCAACATCCCCTCGATAAACCGCCAGGCCAGCAACTCGCCGAGGCTGTGGGCACGGGCCGCGAACCAGGCCGGCACACACAGCAGCAGGGCCGCGACGACAATCACCAGGCGTTGCTCGAAGCGACCCGCCAGGCGGCTGACAAAGGGCGCGGTGATCGCCACCGCCAGCGTGGTCACGGTGATGCTCCAGCCGGCCTGGCGGGCGCTGACCTGGAAATCCGCGGCAAACACCTGGAGGATGCTCTGGGTCGCGTACAAGTGGAGAAAGGCCGCGCAACCGCAAAGAAACAGCGCAACGCGGGCGGACAATTGGCGCGAATTCATCGGAGCTCTCGTTTTATACCGTGAGGACTTTATAAGATAGGCAGCTCACCGAAGACCAATACCGAATTCGGACCGATCAATACCCAAGGACCCGGATGCTCGATCTACGTAGATTGCGTTACTTCCTGACCGTCGCCGAAGAGCTGCATTTCGGTCGCGCGGCGCTGCGCCTGCATCTCGCCCAGCCGCCGCTGACCCGGCAGATCTCCGCGCTGGAGAGCGAACTGGGATTTCGTCTGTTCGACCGCACCAGCCGCACGGTGACGCTCACGCCCCAGGGCCGGCACTTCCTGCCCTACGCCCGCGCCGCGCTGGAGCAGATCGACCTCGCCGAGGTGATTGCCGGCAAGCTGGCCACGGGCCTGGCCGGCCAGCTGGCCCTCGGCTACGCCAGCTCGATTGCCCTGTCGGATATCTTCAGCCAGGCCATCCAGGTGTTTGCCCAGCGCTTTCCGGACGTGCAATTGACCTTGCTCGAAGGCTCTTCCGGCGGCCAGTGGTCGCAGATCGCCGATGGCCGCCTGGATATCGGCATGAGCCGCAAGCAACCGCCCGACGGCCAGGGCGGGCTGCAATCGCTGTCCCTCGGCGACGAACCGCTGGTGGCCGCCCTGCCCAGCGACAACCCGCTGGCCGGCCAGGCCGAAGTCAGCCTGGAACAGCTCGGCGCCTACCCGCTGATCCTGTTTCCGGCCGATTACGGCTCGGGCCTCAACGGCACCATCGAGCAGCTCTACCAACGCCATGACGTGCCCTTGCGACCGGGCCCGGCCGGACGCCAGATCACCTCGATCATCGCCCTGGTGGCCGCCGGCCAGGGCGTCGCGCTGGTACCCGCCTGTGCCCAGGCCCTGGCGAAAAAAGGCGTGACCTACCGCCCGCTGGCCGACCCTGGAGCCTGCGCCCCGCTGCTGGTGCTGACACGGGCGCAAGGTCGCAGCCTGCTGGTGGAAGCCTTCATGGGGGTGATCGATGAGCTGCTGGCGGACCGCTCGTAACCGGGCCAAACCTGCGGCCAGTACCGGCATCGCTGAAAAAAACGACGGGCAGACCTGAACAATCGCGCCTGCGGGTCGATACAGGAAAAACACAATAAGATTCCTCTCCGACCCGGGACTTCCCATGAAGTGGAAAATACGCAACAAGGTTCTGCTGCTGGCCGTCATTCCTGCCCTTTTGCTGGCCTTGATCATTCAGTTGCTGGCTTTTTCCGAGCAGCAGGCCATGGGCGAACGAAGCATCGAGGAGACGCGCCAGACCCTGCTCAAGACCCGCAAGGACGAGTTGGTGCACTACCTCGACCTGGCCTACAGCACCATCAAGCCACTCTATGACGGGGCCGACGCCATGGCTCCGGCCACCCAGGAGGAAGCCAAGCGGCGCCTGCGCGAACTGCACTACGGACAGGACGGTTATTTCTTCGGCTACAGCGACAAGGGCGACCGGATTTTCCTGGCCGGCAAGGACGAGGGGAAAAACTTCTGGGACCTGAAGGACAGCCACGGCACCTACCTGATCCGCGAACTGATCGGCGCCGCCAAACGAGGCGGCGATTTCGTGACCTATTACTATCCCAAGCCCGGCAATGACAGCACCGCCTACCCCAAGCTGTCCTACAGCATCTACCTGGAGAAATGGAACTGGACCGTCGGCGCCGGCTTTTATGTCGACGGCCTTGACGCCCTGATCGCCGAACAGACGCAACACCAGCAGCAGACCATGGAGGCCCTGCGCTGGAAACAATGGGGCATCATGCTGGTGTTGCTGATCGTGCTGAGCATGGTCGCCGCCTATGTGGCCCGTTCCATTGTCAGGCCACTCGGACTGCTGACGCGTAGCCTGCAGGACCTGGCCAGCGAAGACGGCGACCTGACCCGCCAGTTGCCCGTGGATGGCAACCAGGAAACCGCCGATCTCGCCAGCGCCTTCAACCAGTTCGCGGGCAAGATCCGCCATATGGTGCTCGACCTGGCCCGCTGCGCCCAGCAATTGCAGGAGCGCAACGAGCAGCTCAAGCAGAGCGCCCAGCATGCCTCCGACGCGTTGACACGCCAGACCCGCGATGCCGAGCAGGTCACCCACGCCATGGAGCAGATGGCCCTGGCCACCCATAACGTGGCGGAGTCGGCACAAAGCGCGGCCCAGGCGACCCGCGATACCGATGAGCAGGCCCAGGCCATGCAGACCAACGTGAACGACACCGTCAATGCCATCGGCGGCCTGGCCCGGGATATCGAAAAAGCCGCCCAGGATATCCGGACCCTGGGCAGCGACGTGGAGTCCATCGGTTCCATCCTCGATGTGATCCGTGGCATTGCCGAGCAGACCAATCTGCTGGCCCTCAACGCCGCCATCGAGGCCGCCCGCGCGGGCGAACAGGGCCGCGGTTTTGCCGTGGTGGCCGATGAGGTCCGCTCGCTGGCCCAGCGCACCCAGCAAAGCACCCAGGAAATCCAGGGCAAGATCAGCCAACTGCAACAGGGCGCCCGGGCAGCGGTCAGCACCATGCAGAGCAGTCTCGATGGCAGCGAAGTGGCGGTGACCAAGGTCAACGGCACCGGCCAGATCCTGGCTCAGGTGAGCAACGCGGTATCCGAGATCAATGGCATGAACAACCAGATTGCAACCGCCGCGGAAGAGCAGTCGAGTATCGGTGCGGAGGTCAACCAGAGCCTGTCGCAGATCAGCCAGCACATCAACGACACCCAGGCCCTCACCACCCGCAACAACCAGATGTGCGTCGAGCTGGATCAGTTGTCGCGGGAATTGGGGCTGCTGGTCAAGCGCTTCCGGGTCTGACGATCCGGGCGCGCGCCTGGCACCTGACTATTCGTACACCGTCACGCAATTGCGCCCGGACTTCTTCGACGTGTACAGCGCCTGGTCCGCCCAGGCGATCAGGTCGGCGTGGGTGACCGACGGGCGACTCAGGTCCGCCACGCCGAGGCTGATGGTGAAGCGGATAACCTGCCCTTCGTGCAGCACTTCCAGCGCTTCGACCGCCTTGCGCAGGCGTTCGGCAAAGAACCGGCCACCGGCCTTGTCGGTGTCCGACAGCACCACGCCAAACTCTTCGCCGCCATAACGCCCGGCCACGTCGCTGTCACGGACATGCTCGCGGACCAGCTGGGCCACCTGCTCGATCACCTTGTCGCCGGCCTGGTGCCCGTAGGTGTCGTTGACCCGCTTGAAGTGGTCGATATCGAACATCACCAGGCTGGTGGGATTGCCATGCCGCTGGTGCCGGGCATGGGCGACCTTCAGGCTTTCTTCCCAGTGCCCACGGTTGTACAGGCCGGTCAGGCGGTCGGTGCTCGACAGGGTCTGCAGTTGCGCATTGGCGGCCTGGAGCTGGTGGCGGTTGGTCGCCACGTCGGTCACGTCGTAGATCACCAGGCAGATATGGCGGATCTCGCTGTCGGTGGAGCGCAACGGCAGCAACGTGGTGTTCTGGTACATGAAATCTTCCAGGCCGGTGATCGGCTGGTAGCTCTTGAACCGCACCAGGTAAGGCCGCTGCTCCCAGATGGTGAACGCCGGGGTGCCCAGGGTCGCGACACTTTCCACCTTGCGGCTGAACCATTCGCGGTCGACATCGGGAAACAGATCGAAGAAGGACTGGTTGTTCGCGTCCTTGGGCTGCACCCCGGAGCGGTTCTCCATGAAGGTGTTCCAGACCTGCACGCAGTAGTCGCGATCGAGTACCACCACACCGACATCGATGCTCTGGACGATCGCCAGCAACCAGTGGAACTCGTTCAGATCGATGTGATCGTTCATGGCTCAGTTCATCAGGTAGGCGAGTTTATGGGTCAACCGCTCGATCGAATCTTCCGTGAACAGCAACAGCAGGTCAAAGTGGATATCGTGCCCTTCCAGGCTGTAGCTGATCTCCACCGCCAGGGTCTTTTTCCAGCGCTGCCGGTTGACCCGGATCAGGTCGTCGATGGCCGCGTGCTGCCCGAGGATCTGCGGGTGGCCCTGGGAAAACACCACGTCGATCTGCTCGGCGATGCTGCTCAGGCAGGCGCCGATCAGCACGCTCGACAGGTCCAGCAGCATCTCCAGGTCCGAGTACTCGGGCCCCTGGCGCTTCATCAGCTCGGCCATGTCGGCGATTTCCGAGTCATGGAACATCAGCAGCGCTTCACCGGCGATGCCGCTGCCGATAAAACCCTGGCAGATGGCGGTGAGCTGCTGGCAACTGCCGGCATCCATCAACGCCATGTGCAACTCGCCGACTTCGAGGATATTCACATTGGGCACCGGCAGTTGCACGAATACCCCGAGGACCTTGGCAATCAGCGCGGCGGCACGGCCGATGGCGACGTTGACCGTTTCGCGAAAGGCGTCGCGAAAACTGATTTCCACGCTCGGTGCCTGGCGCGGTGCGGCCAGGGCCTGGCCCGGCGCGCCCAACAGGCCCAACTCGCCCAGGGTATGGCGCAGCTCACTTTCGTCGAAGGGCTTCTTCAGGAAAGCCAGGGCGCCCAGGGCCCGGACCCGACGTACCGCTTCTTCCTGGACATCCCCGGAAATCACGATGACCTGGGCGGTCAGTCCTTCGGCGCGCATGGCAGCCAGGACCTGGTAGCCGTCCATTTCCGGCATGGTCAGGTCAAGCAGCACCACCTGCCCCAACCCCTGGCGTATCGCCTCCAGCCCCTGGCGGCCGTCACTGGCCTCGGTGATCGACACCGACCAGTCTGCCGGCAGCGCGCGCAGCACCTGCTTGCGCGCCATGCTGGAGTCGTCACAGACAAGTAGGGGAATCACTGACACAGGCCGGTGCTCATCGTATGGAATATCAGGGAAAAGATTAGTGGCATGATGCCATAACTTTCATAAAAGACGTGTATGCCCGCGGTTTTATTGAGAACCACGTCCAATAATCCATCAGCCTATACGCAACCGGACGTAAGGGTATGGCTTAGATCAACAGACATGACACCTGCCCGGGCAGGACTGGCTGGACAGTCGAGGCCTCGCCAGCCACTTAACACTCTTTGACAGTTTCCCGACAAAGCACTCAAAGACCGCCACCGCCCCCGGCCCTAGGATGGGATTATTCTCATTGCTTCCGGGTGTCCCATGCTCCGCTCGCTCCGCACGCTTCCCCTGATCAGCTTCCTGTTGGGCAGCATGGGGTGCAACGGCCAGCCACCGGCGCCGACACCGATCCTGGAAAAGGGTGACTACAGCAGCATCATCCGTTACCTGCAGACGCAGATCCCCGAGGAAATGGCCGAGCGCAAGGTCCCGGGGCTGTCCATTGCCCTGGTCGCCGGCCAGGAGCTGATCTGGGCCCGGGGCTTCGGTTATGCCGACAAGGAAGACGGCGTGCGGGTCACCGATCACACCGCGTTTCGCGCCGGCTCCCTCTCCAAATTGCTGACCGCCACGGCGGCCCTGCAACTGGTCGAACAGCGCCGGCTGAGCCTGGATGCGCCGCTGCAGGACACCCTCAAGGAGTTCTACGTCCGCTCGCGCTTTCACGAACGCCAGCAGGACGCGGACAAGGCCGTGACCCTGCGCCGCCTGCTCAGCCATCAGTCCGGCCTGCCCGGAGAATACCTGCGCGACCTGCGCACGCCGTCGGCCCTCGACCAGTTGCCGCAACGGGTCTCGGGCCTCTGGCTGAGCAACCCGCCCGGCCGCCAGGTGGCCTACTCGAACCTCGGTTATGCCCTGGCGGGTGCCGCTATCGAACGCAGCAGCGGCGAAAGCTTCGAGAACCAGTTGCAGAAAACCCTGCTCAAGCCGCTGGAAATGACCCAGTCGAGCTTTATCGGCGATGGCGACCGCCAGCCGTTCCGGGCCCAGGGTTATCAAAACGGCTCGCCGCGACCCGACACGGAAATCCGCGACCTCTCCGCCGGCGGCCTCTGGGCCAGTCCCCGCGATCTGAGCCACTACGTGCAGATGCTGTTCGCCGACGGCACCTACAAGGGCCGACGGATCCTGGAGGCGCAATCGGTGCAGGAAATGTTCCGCCAGCAAAACCGTGGCAACGCCCTGGACTTCGACTGCCAGATGGGCCTCGGCTGGTTCCTCGCACCCTGCGGCGACGAGCCGGTCGGCCCCGGCGTACGCACGTTCCAGCACAGCGGCGCCAGCGGCGATTTCGTCGCGCAGATCAGCCTGCTGCCCGACCAGCAACTGGCCGTGATCGTCATGGCCAATTCCGACACCAGCAGCGAACTGGTCGCCTCCCTGACCACCCGCTCGCTGCGCATGATGCTCCAGGCCCATGCCGGGCAAAGCGCCTGCACCGAAGCCTGCGAGGAAGAAGCGACGGTGGCCGCCGGCACTCGCACGGTCCCCAGCGATATCGACCGGCAACGGCTGGAGGGATTCTATGCCACGCCGTCCGGGGTCCTGCGGATCCGGCAGGAACGCCAGCGGTTGTACGCCGACCTGGCCGGCAACCGCTTCGAGTTGCTGCGCGATGAACAGGGCTGGCTGCGCGCCGAGAAAAAACTGCTGGGTTTCTGGCCGGTGGACCTCGGCGAACTCGGCCGCCTGCAGATGGATGTCACCACGGTCCAGGGCCGGCAGATCCTCACCGCCCGCAGCCACGGGCAATTGATGCCCCTCGGCGAGCGCATCGAGCCGGTGCCCCTGCCCAGGGGCTGGCTGAACACCGTGGGCGAGTACCAGGTGATCAATTCCGACGAGCCCGAGGCGGCCCTGAGCGGCGTGAGTATCCGGGTCGAGGACGGCTTCCTGCTGCTGCGCGGGCGGATCAACGAGCAGGAACTGACGGAATTCATCCTCACCCCCATCGACAACGCCCACGCGGTCCTGGCCGGCAACGGCCTGGGCCTGGGCGACACCGTCAGCCGCCAGGTGCTGGGCATCAGCGCCCTGGGCTACCGCTTCAAACGTGCCTCCGAATCCTCTCCCAGCCTGATTTTCTGATATCGGTGGCGCGATTGATGGGCCCGCTGGCCCCTACCTTCCGGACGCGCTCACCGTAGGAGCCGGCTTGCTGGCGATAGCGGCCGATCAGACGATGCAAGGCTTACTGGCCTCATCGCCGGCAAGCCGGCTCCTACGGGGTTGCGATGTTGTCGAAGCGACCGTCAGCGGGCCTGTTCCACATGCATCCAGGTCAGGCGGAACGAGGCTCCACCCCACTGCGAATCGCGCACCTCGACGTGGCCGCCATGCCATTGCGAAACCCGCCGCACCAGCGCCAGCCCGAGGCCGAAGCCGCCGGTGCGACGGTCGCGACTGGCATCCAGGCGCAGGAACGGCTCGAAGATCTTCAGCCGGCCCTCCGCCGGCACACCGGGGCCGTCGTCACAGACCAGCACCTGGTAATGGTCTTCATGACGCGTCAACGATACCTGCACCCGCCCTTCGGCATAACGAATGGCATTGCGCAGCAGGTTGATCACCGCCCGGGCCATGAAACGCGGCTCGATGCACACGCTCTCGACTTCGCAGGCGGCAATGGTCAGTTGCACGCCAGCGGCCTCCGCTTCCAGGGCCACGCTGCCCACCACGCTGTCGAGCCAGCTGTGGGCCTCGATGATCTCGCGGCGGTTCTCCCCGGCACCGTGTTCCAGGCTGGCGTAGGTCAGCAGTTCGGAAACCATGTCCTCCAGCTCGCCCAGGTCGGCGTGCATGTCGCTGATCAGTTCGCCACTGACCTGCGGATCGATATGCTGGCGCAGTTGGTCCAGCTCGAACGACAACCGCGCGATGGGCGTGCGCAGCTCATGGGACACCGCGTTGGTCAGCTCGCGCTGGTTGTCGATCAGACCCTCGATACGCGCGGCCATCTGGTTGAAATGCTCGGCCAGTTCGTAGATGTTCGAACGCCGGGGCAGATGCAGCCGCGCGCTCAGGTCATTGTTGCCGAAACGCTGGGCTGCCAGGCGCAGCCGTTCAAGGTCGCGCCAGTGCGGACGCACCCAGAAGAACAGCACGATCCCCACCAGGACCCCGAGCATCAGGTAGGCCGCGATGGTATAGGGCACCGTCATGCTCGGTTCGGGCGGCAGCTTGATGCTCAGCAGTTGCGGGCCGTCGTCGATCCGCGTGATGTACTCGGTGAACTGCTCACGGACCACCAGCTGGTTGCTGGCCAGCAGTTTCTTCTCCCGCTCGGTGAGATCCAGGGTATCGGTCTCCACCAGGCTCAGGCTCAACCCGTAATGCGGCTTCCACTCCAGCAATTGCCGCTCGCGACCGGCCTTGTCGAGAGGCCGCAGGTCCTTGACCAGGGCATAGGCCTGGCCCCGCACCGACTCACGGTTGAGGGCCTCGGTCGGGCCGTTGAGCAACTCGGTGAAGACGTAGTTGACCGTATAGATAGCGCCACCGAAACCCAGCGCCAGGAAAATGTACAGACGCAGGAACAGGCGCAGCATCTACAACTCCCAACCGAACGGATTGAACAGGTAGCCCTTGCCCCAGATGGTCTTGATGCACACCGGTTCGCGGGGATTGTCATGCAACTTGTTGCGCAGCTTGCTGACATAGACATCGACGCTGCGGTTCAGGCCATCGAAGGCAATGCCCCGAATCCGGTTGAGAATGTCATCGCGGGAAAGGATTTCCCCGGCGGCATTGGCCAGCAGCCAGAGCAGTTCGAACTCCATGGTGGTCAGTTCGATCAGCTCGCCGGCCAGGCGTACTTCGCGGCAACTGCGGTCGATGCTCAGGCGACCGAATTCGAGAGTGCCCCGCGCCGAGACATCCGGCGTCTGCCGACGTTGCAAGGCACGCAACCGCGCCAGCAGCACGGGCGGCTTGATCGGCTTGATCACATAGTCGTCGGCCCCGGATTCCAGGCCCAGGATATGGTCGAGGTCATCTTCCTTGGCCGTGAGAATCACGATGGGGGTGTCGGCAATGGCGCGAATGTCCCGGCACACCTGCAAACCGCTCTGCCCCGGCAGCATCAGGTCGAGCACCACGATCCGTGGCTTGAACTCCTGGAAAGCCGCCAATGCCACATCGCCGCGATGTACCGTGCGTACGTCGAAACCGTGCTGGGACAGGAATTGCGCCACCAGGGCCGCAAGCTTGAGGTCATCTTCAACGAGCAACACTTTGCTCAATGCCGAACTTTCCATAAGTGACAATCTGCAGATATATAGAGTGCGCGCATTATAGACGCGCCAGGGTCGATAAACTCCAGTGTCAGCGCAAACAAATCGGCTATTAAAAAATGCAACTATACAAACTTTTACATTCTTTAATCTTTTTAACAGTTGCCGCTCAATCCTTAATAACTTCCGAAACTTTTCTCTATACAACGCATATCCAGAGATTGCCTCGGCAAGTGCGATCCGTACTTGCCGGACCTGGGCCGGGCACTCACCGCGGCGCTACCAGCTCGGCACTCTGTCCGCTGGCCAGTAGCGCCTCTGCCACCGCCCCGCTCGCCTTCTGCCGCTCGACAAAGGACCTGACGAACGCCGCCGCGGCCTGATGGGCCACCGGCACGGCCACCGCCTGGCGAATGGTCATGAAGTCGTCATCCAGCAACCGCCAACGCTCATCGACCAAACCGCGCAGGTAGTCACGCACACCCGCCGCCGCGTCCAGCCCCCGCTCGATGAAAAGATCCACCGCACCTGCCGAGGTCGGCGCACGCACCAGTTCGGCGTGCTGCACGGTGCGGCTCAGGTAGAGGTCATAGGCCGCGCCCTGGCCCACCGCGATCCGCCGCCCCGGAGCATCCAGTTGTGCCACCTCGGTGAACGGCGCGTCAGCCGCCACCAGGTAGGTGCCCTTGATGATCACATAGGGTGCGCTGAAAGCGATCTCACGCTCGCGCACCGGTTCGATGGCGAGGAACGCCACACGCCAGGCGTCCTGCGCCAAGGCAGCGAAGACCTTGCCCGCCGCCTCGAAGCAGAGCGTCTCCAGGGTCACGCCGAGTTCTTCGGCCAGGGCCTCGGCCAGCCTCATGGAAACGCCACGGGGCCGGCCGTCGTCACCACGCTGGGCGAGCACCGGGTTGCCGTAGTTGATCGCGGCCCGCAACACACCGTCGGGGGCCAGTTGTTGCAGTACCTGGGGGTCAATCGGCTGCACATCACACTCCTTGGCGAGTCCGCTTCACGGTTTTACGCACGACAAACGGCAATACACCGCCGTGCTCAAGGTACCCAAGCTCCTGCAACGAGTCGAGGCGCAACAGCAGTTCCGTGGAGCAAAGCGTACCGTCCGCACGCCGGATCACCAGGGTGATCGGGTTCTCGCCCACACTCAGTTGATCGAGGCCCTCGAAGGTCAGGGCTTCGCTGCCGTCCAGGCGCAGGTCCATGGCCCCGGCGCCGCTCTTGAACACCAGCGGCAGCACGCCCATGCCGATCAGGTTGCTGCGGTGAATACGCTCGATGCTGCGCGCCACGACGACCTTGATACCCAGCAGGCTGAGCACCTTGGCCGCCCAGTCACGGCTGGAACCGGCGCCATAGTTGATCCCGGCCAGCAGTACCGTTGGCGTGCCACGGACGATGTAACTCTGCGCCGCCTGGTACAGCGGCAGGTATTCGCTGCGGTCGGCATTCCACGCCCACACGCCCTGGCGCGCCGGCTGGCCGGTATCCAGCAGGTTGTTCAGGCGCGGATTGGTGAAAGCGCCACGCACCATCACCTCATGGTTGCTGCGCCGGGTCGAATACTGGTTGAGGTCCGCCAGGGCTTCGCCGCGCTCGCGCAACCAGTGGCCGGCCAGACTCTCGGCGGGGATGGTCCCGGCCGGCGAGATATGGTCGGTGGTGACATTGTCGCCCAGTACCACCAGGGCGCGGGCATTGGCGATGGACAGCGAGGCCGCGGGCTCGGCGCCGATTCCCGCCAGGTACTGCGGGCGACGCAGGTAGGTGGACTGCGGCTGCCAGGCGAACTGCACACTGCCGTCGGCTTCCAGGGCCTGCCAGTGATGGGTGCCCTGCCAGAGCAGTTCCTGGCGCTGGCGGAACAGCGACGGCCGTACCACCCTGCTCACCAGCGCCGCCACCTCGGCGTCGTCCGGCATCAGCTCGTGCAGGTACACCGGCCGGCCGTCCCGATCCACGGCCAGTGGCTGGCTCGATACGTCGATATCGATGCTGCCGGCAATCGCATAGGCCACGCAGAGCGCCGGCGACGCCAGGTAGCCGGCAGGGACCCTGGGATTGACCCGGCCTTCGAAATTGCGGTTGCCCGAAAGCACCACCACGCCTTTCAGGCCCTGGTCGGCAAAGGCCTCCACATGGCTTTCCAGGCTGCCGGAGTTGCCGATGCAGGTCATGCAGCCGAAGCCCGTCAGTTCAAAACCGACCGCGGCGAAATCCCGTAGCAGGTCGGCGTCCTCCAGGTAATCGGCGACCACCCGCGAGCCGGGAGACAAGGATGTCTTGACCCAGGGTTTGCGCCCCACCCCACGGGCCCGGGCATTGCGGGCCAGCAAGCCGGCCTGGATCATCTGCGCCGGGTTGGCGGTGTTGGTGCAACTGGTGATGGCCGACATCACCACCGCGCCATGGCCGATGGGCACATCGAACGACGGCTCGAAAAAGCGCTGCCCGGTATCGGTGGGGATCTGCTGGTGAAACGAGGCCGCCGCCGTCGCCAGCGACTGGCGCTGGTGCGGCTGGTGAGGGCCGGCGACGCTGGGCTCGACCGTGGCCAGGTCCAGCTCGATCAGCTCGTCGAACTGCGGCTCGGGATCGCTTTCCCGACGCCACAGCGACTGCGCCGCCATATACGCCGACACCTTGCTGACCAGGGCGGTCGGGCGTGCGCTGAGGGTGAGATAGGACAGGGTTTCGTCATCGAACGGGAAAAACACCACGGTGGCGCCGTACTCCGGCGCCATATTGGCGACCGTGCCCCGTGCCGCCCAACTGAGGGACGCCAGGCCCGGCCCGGTGAACTCGACGAACTTGCCCACCATGCTGCGCCGGCGCAGCAACTCGGTCACGGTCAATGCCAGATCGGTGGCGCTGACGCCGGGGCGCAAGGCATTGCTGACCCGGATCCCCACCACCTGTGGATAGGGAATCGGCACCGGTTCGCCGAGCATCGCCGCCTGCCCTTCCAGGCCGCCGACGCCCCAGCCCAGCACACCGATGGCGTTGATCATCGGCGTGTGGCTGTCGGTGGCGACCATGCAGTCCGGGTGCAGCAGCACCTGGCCGTCGGCCATGCTCGACTCCCAGACCACCTGGGCAATCGACTCCATGTTCATCTGGTGAATGATCCCGGTGCCCGGCGGAATCACCTTGAAATTGTCCAGGCTGGCCTGGGCCCACTTGATAAACCGATAGCGCTCGCTGTTGCGACGGAAATCGATCGCCAGGTTGGCCTCCACCGCGCCGGCCTCGGCGTAGTGTTCGACGATCACCGAATGGTCGATGGTCAGCACCGCCGGAATCGACGGGTTCACCGCCCGCGGATCGCCACCCAACTCGGCTACCACGTCGCGCATGCCGGCAAAATCCGCCAGGGCCGGCAGGCAGGTGGTGTCATGGAACATCAGCCGATTGGGCTGGAACGGCACCTCGCAATCGGCACCGTTCCCCGTGGCCCGCGCCAGCACCCCGGGCAGCGCCGCCGGCGCGCAGCGGGCGATGTTTTCCAGGAGGATACGCAGCGAATACGGCAACCGTGCCAGTTGCCCGGGCGTCAGCAACTTGTGCAGGTCGAGATAGGCGAAGCGTTGCTGATCAATGTCGAGGTGGCTGAGAAATTCGCTCATACGGGGACTCAAGTCAGACCAGTTGTTTGAACACGCGCTCGATGCGCTCCAGGCCCCAGTCCAGTTCTTCGCGACTGATGGACAGCGGCGGCGCGATGCGCAGCACGTTTTCGTGGGTTTCCTTGGTCAGCACCCCCTCGGCCAGCAGCGCTTCGCAGATCGGCCGGGCATCGCGGTCCAGCTCGACCCCGACCCACAGGCCACGCCCGCGGATCTCGCGAATGGCCGGCGAGCCAAGGGCGGTCAGGCGCTCCACCAGGTACCGGCCCAGTTGCGCGCTATTGTCGATCAGGCCCTCGTCCTCCAGCACCTTCAACGCCTCCAGGCCGATGGCCGCCGCCAGCGGGTTGCCGCCGAACGTGGAGCCGTGGCTGCCGGCATCGAACAGGTCCATGATCGGGTGATCGGCGACGAACGCCGACACCGGCATGATCCCGCCGCCCAGGGCCTTGCCGAGGATCAGCGCGTCCGGGCGGATGCCTTCGTGCTCGAAGGCGAACCACTTGCCGGTCCGGCCCAGGCCCGACTGGATCTCATCGAGGATCAGCAAGGTGTTGGTTTCATCGCACAGCTGGCGCAACTCGCGCAGGAAACCGGCGGGCGGCAGGCGAATCCCGGCCTCGCCCTGGATCGGCTCGATCAGCACCGCACAGGTATCAGCGGTAATGGCCGCGCGGAAGCTCTCGATATCACCGAAGCGGGCTTCGCTGAACCCGTTGCAGAACGGACCGAAATCGGCCTTGTACGCCGGCTCCGAGGAGAACCCGACGATGGTCGAGGTGCGGCCATGGAAGTTGTTGTCGGCAACGACGATCTTTGCCTGGTTGGCCGCGATGCCCTTGACCCGGTAGCCCCAGCGGCGCGCCGCCTTGATCGCGGTTTCCACCGCTTCGGCACCGCTGTTCATCGGCAGGGCCGAATCGAAGCCGCTGATGCGGCACAGGGTCTGCAGGAAGTTGCCCAGCGGCTCGCTGTAGAACGCCCGCGAGACCACGCTGACCTTGTCGATCTGCGCCATCGCCGCCGCACGGATACGCGGGTGGGCATGGCCGTGGCTGACGGCGGAATAGGCCGACATCATGTCCAGGTAGCGCCGGCCGTCATCGCCGATGGCCCAGACGCCTTCACCCTGGACGATGACCACTTCCAGGGGTGAGTAATTGTGGGCGCAAAAGCGCTTTTCCAGGGTGATCGCCGGATTCGGTTGCATGGGAAAGTCCTGCCAGATAACAAAAAATGAATGGTTTCAAGGATCGCTCCCACGCTCTGCGTGGGAGCGCCGCCCGGGACGCTCCGCGTCCCGCTTCAAGTGCGCCTGGAGTTGACGCGGAGCGTCACGGGATGCACTCCCACGCGGAGCGTGGGAACGATCAGCTATTCGAGGATCAAGCGCTGAGCAACTTGCCGCTGCGAATCGGCGTGGCACCGGAGACCCGGCCCAGGGGATCGCCCGGCTTGACGAAGCGAACGTCGCGACGCATGTACAACACGCCGGTGTTGTGGCTGTTCAGGGTGGTGACCTTGCCGCTGTGCGGGTCGACGATATCGAACAGCGGCTCGCCCGCTTCGATGCGACTGCCAACCGCGGCGCGGTGGACCAGCACGCCGGCGCAGGGCGAATAGAACTGCTCGCTGCCCGCCAGGGGCGTGGCCGGGTTGCGCAGTTCCGGCAGCGGTCGCGGGGTGCCTTCGATAGCCCCCAGGTGAGTCAGGTAATCGATGATCGCCGTGGCATCGTGTTCGGCCAGGGCATAAGACACGTCGCGCTGACCGCGGTGTTCGATGGTCACCGCGACGCTGCTGTCGGGAATCGGGAAACGCGCGCCGAAGCGCTCGCGCAGGTTCAGCCACAGCAGGTACAACGCCTCGTCGAACGAGTTGGCCTGGGAATCGGTCGCCAGCAGGGAAACCTCGGCGCCGATATAGCGGGCCAGGGGTTCGACCGTCGGCCACACCGTTTCCCCGGTGTAGACGTGCATGGCCGCTTCGCGGGAACAATGCAGGTCGAGCACGATGTCGGCATCATGGGCCAGCAGCATCAGGGTGCGCTGCAACGACTGGAACTCATCCATCGGCTCGGCGGCCCGCAGGCACTCGCCCCAGGCCTGGCGAATCAGTTGCCGGTTGGCGTCGATGTCCTGGCCCAGCCGGGACTCGATCTTGCCCGCGATCTCCTGGTAGGGCACCGGGAAACCACGGTTGTAATTGCGCCCGCTGCCCAGCTCGAAACGCCCGCTCGGGGCACCCATGATGTACTGGCTCAGGCCCGCCGGGTTGGCCACCGCCACCAGGACGATTTCGGCATTCAGGCGGTTGGCGTCTTCGAGCTCCGCCAGTTGCCGACGCAACCGGGCGGCCACTAGCAATGCCGGCGTCTCGTCGGCGTGCAGCGCCGCCTGGATGTAGATTTTCCGCGCGGCCCCCAGTGCACCGTAATGCTCACTCTCCACGTGCCTGTGGGTACCCTGTGTCGCTTGCAGCAAGGGGTGTTGATTAAGTTTCATAAACCAGAAGTCTCGATATTCGAGTGACGGATGCCGTGGAAATAGTAGCGAGCAGCGGTGATCACCAGTAAGGGCGGCCAGGGCTATCTCGATCTGTTGTTCCGATCACGACCGCCCCCGCCGGGATCACTCCCACGATGCGCATGGGAGTGATCGGCGGGCCCTGTTACCAGAGGGCGATGGTGTAACCCAGCAGCACGCGGTTCTCGTTGACGTCGTTGAAGTAGTTGCCCTTGGCCAGGGCGTTGCGCCAGCGCATCGACACGCCCTTGAACGGACCGGTCTGCACCACGTAGGCGATGTCCAGGTCACGTTCCCATTCACGGCCTTCGCCGTTGAAACCGAGGACTTCGGCCGAATCGCCCTTGGCGTACTTGGCGCCGAAGGTCAGGCCCGGCAGGCCGATGTCGGCGAAGTTGTAGTCGTAGCGGGCGTGCCAGGCCTGTTCCCGGGTCTGGGTGAAGTTGCTGAACTGGTACTCGGTGAACAGGTAGGTGATGGAGCCGTCCAGGTAGGTGAACGGCGTGGTGCCGTACTGCCGCTGGAAGCCGCCGCCGATGCTGTGGCCCTTGTACTGGTAGGTCAGGCGCGTACTCAGGGCACGGTTGTCGACATCACCGGCCAGGCCGGCGCCATCCTTGTCGGCCTTGAAGTAGCGTATGTCGGTTTTCAGCGCGCCCGGCCCCAGGCCGAAACTGTTCTTGAACCCCACGTATTGCTGGTGGTAGATGCTGTCCAGCTCGGCGTAGTGGTAGCTGAGCAGGGTATTGGGGGTCAGCGAGTAGTCGCCGCCGGCGAAGCGGAACTTGTCGCTCAGGGCCGTGCTCTTGTAGACCTTGCTGACGGTGGTCAGCTTCATGTCTTCGTAGTTGGTCGAGTCGCGGTCCTTGGCCTGGTCCAGTTGGCCGAGGCTCAGCTTGAGGTTGCTGATGTCATTGGAGATCAGCTGGGTACCGCTGAACGACTGCGGGAACAGCCGGCTGGTGTTGGGTTGCAGGGTCGGCAGGTCCGGGACCAGGTAGCCCACGCGCAGTTCGCTCTTGGCGAAACGGGCCTTGGCGGTCACCCCCAGCTTGGAATACTCGTCGGACGCGCGCTTGTCGCTGTCGCGCTGCAGCAGCCCGGTGCCGGAACGGTCGGGGCTGGAGTCGAGCTTGACCCCGAGCATGCCGGTCAGGTCCAGGCCGAAACCCACGGTGCCTTCGGTGAAGCCGGACTTGATGCCGAGAATGAAACCTTGCGCCCATTCGTTGCGCATCGACTGCGAGGCTTCTTCACGGTAGTCGCGGTTGAAGTAGTAGTTCTTCAATTCCAGCGCGCCGCTGCTGTCCTTGATGAACTCGGCATGGGCCAGCGACGGGAGGATCCCGCTGCTGACGACGCCCACGCCGGTGATGAGATGAGTCAGGGATTTTTTCATTTTTTTAGCTCCTGGCAGTGTCGAGAGGTAGGGTGTTTTTCTTGTTCTTCGGGCATGGCTTCGCCGTTCGCGCAAATCGACGATTTGCGCGGCGGGTGAAGTCAGTCCTGGGTTACAGCGCTAGCGGGACGGGGGCCGGGCGGATGCGATAGCCACCGTTGTCCAGTTTCTCCAGGGGGCTGGCGGCGGCCAGCAACTTGCGGGTATAGGGATGTTGCGGTCGGTCGAAGATCTCGTCGCGACTGCCCATCTCCACCACCCGCCCCTCGCTCATCACCGCGACCCGATGGGCAATGCGCTCCACCGCCGCCAGGTCGTGGGAGATAAACAGGCAGGCGAAGCCGTACTGCGCCTGCAGGCGTTCGAACAGTTCGAGAATCTGCTTCTGGATGGTCATGTCCAGGGCCGAGATCGGTTCATCGGCGATCACCAGCCGCGGGTGACGGACCAGCGCCCGGCCGATCGCCACGCGCTGGCGCTGACCACCGGACAGCTGGTGCGGGAAGCGGTCGACGAACTGCTCGGCCAGGCCGATATCCGCCAGCGTCCTGGTGACCCGTTCGCGCTTTTGCGCGGGAGTCATGCCGGGCACATGGCGCAGCGGTTCGGCCAGGATGTCGCCGATCTTCATGCGTGGATCGAGGGAGGAATACGGGTCCTGGAAGATCATCTGGCACTGCAGGCGATGCTCGCGGTTGCCGGCCTTGAGAATGTCCACGCCTTCGAACTCGATGGCGCCGGCACAGGCGCTGTTCAGGCCGACGATCGCCCGGCCCAGGGTGGTCTTCCCGGACCCGCTGCCGCCCACCAGGGCCAGGGTCTCCCCCGGCGCGATGGTCAGGTTGGCCGAATGCACCACGCGCTTGGGCTGGCTGCGCCCCCACAGGCTGCGCGGGCCGGGGTGTTCGATGCACACGTCCCTGACCGTCAGCAACGGCCCATCCGCCTTCGGCAGCTCGGCCAGTTCGCCGCGCCGGGGCAGCGCCTCCAGCAACTGGCGGGTGTACTCGGCCTTGGGCGCCAGCAGGATCTGCTGGATGCTGCCCTGCTCCACCGCGCGGCCCTCGCGCATCACCACCACCTTGTCGGCATAACGCGCCACCAGGGACAGGTCATGGCTGATAAAGAGAATTGCCGTGCCCTGCTCGCGGGTCAGCTCCAGCATCAGCTTCAACACGTCCAGTTGCGCCAGGCAGTCAAGGGCGGTGGTCGGCTCGTCGGCGATCAGCAGCGCCGGGCGCAACAGCATCACCGAAGCGAGCATGATCCGCTGACGCATGCCGCCGGAGAACTCATGGGGATAGGCGGCCAGGCAGCGCTCGGCATCCTTGATGCCGATATGACCGAGCATCTCCAGGCTGCGCTGGCGAATCTGCGCGTCGCTCAACAGCGTGTGCAGGCGCAGGCCCTCGGCCATCTGTTCGCCAATGCTCATCGACGGGTTGAGGGAGACCATGGGTTCCTGGAACACCATGCCGATCTTCGCCCCGCGCAAGGCCCGCAGTTGCTCGGGCGTGAGCTGATTGAGGTCATGTCCCTGGAAGCGCACCTGGCCGCCGCAATGTTCCAGGGGCGGCGGCAGCAGGCCGATGGCGGCACGGGCGGCCATGGTCTTGCCGCTGCCGGATTCGCCCACCAGCGCGACGATCTCGCCGGGGGCGATGGTGAAGCTCAGGTCATTGACCGCCAACGGGCCATGGCTGCCCACGCGGATTTTCAGCTGATCAACCGCCAGCAATACATCGGTCGTGGTCATGGTCACTTGCTCATCCGCGGGTCGAGACGATCACGCAAGGCGTCGCCACAGAGGTTGAACGCCAGCAGCGCCATGGCGATGCAGGCTCCGGGAAACAGCCCCAGCCAACTGGCCGTGGCGATATACGGGCGGCTGGCCGCCAGCATGTTGCCCCAGGTCGCCGCCGGTGGCGGCACGCCCAGGCCGAGGAAGCTCAGGGAGCTTTCGGCGAGGATCGCCCAGCCGAACATGCTGGTGGCGAGCACACAGACGGGTGCCACGCAGTTGGGCGCGATATGCCGCAACATGGTGTACAGCTCGGAGTTGCCGATGACCCGCGAGGCTTCGACGAACTCTTTCTCCCGCAGCGACAGCACCGTGCCGCGCACCACCCGCACCACCGAAGGGGTGTAGGCCAGGCTCAGGGCGAAGACGATGCCGTACAGGCTCGGGCCGATGATCGCCATCAGGCCCAGGGCCAGCAGGATGCCGGGAAATGCCAGCAAGGCGTCGTTGACCATCATCAGGCCACGGTCGACCCAGCCGCGCAGGAAGCCGGCCAGCAGGCCCAGCAACGTCCCGGCACTGATCGCCAGGGTCACGGTGAGAATGCTGACCCACAGGCTGGTGTGCGCGCCGATCATCAACCGGCTCAACACATCGCGACCATATTCGTCGGTGCCCAGCCAGTGGGCGGCCGTCGGTGCCTGCAAGCGTGCCAGCAGGTTCAGGCTCAGGGGATCGTGGGGCGTCCAGACCAGGCCGAGCAAGGCCATGATCAACAGCACGGCCAGCAGGATCGCGCCGATCAGCGCGTTCAACGGCGGCACACGCCAGGACCTGGAAGCACGCACCGGCGCCGGCAGCAGCACCTCGGGCGCGGCAGGAAGAGGCTTATTCATAACTTAACCCTGGGGTCGAAGAGCGGGTACAGCAGGTCCACCAACAGGTTGACCAGCACATAGACAAAGGTCACCAGCAGCAGGCAGCCTTGCAGCACCGGGTAGTCCCGGGCGTAGATGGCATCGACCATCAGGCGGCCGATGCCCGGCAGGGTGAACACGGTTTCCAGCACGGCGATACCGCTGAGCAGGTTGCCGAGGATCAGGCCGATCAGGGTCAGCGTCGGCGCAAAGGAATTGCGCAGCGCGTGGCGCCACAACACCGCCCGCTCCGACAGGCCCTTGGCCCGGGCATGGGTGATGTATTCCAGGCGCAGCACCTCAATGGCGCTGGCCCGGGCCATCCGCGTGATCGCCCCGAGTTCCACCAGGGTCAGGGTGACGATCGGCAGGACGATGTAGCTCAGGGCCTGCCACGGCGCCGTACCGAACGACACGTAGCCCACCACCGGCAACCAGCCCAGCTTGATACCGAAGGCGTAGAGCAGCAGCAGGCCGAGCCAGAAGCTGGGGATCGACAGCAGCAGCGTGGCCGTCGACACCACGCCGAAATCCAGCGTGCTGTTCTGTTTCCAGGCCGACAGCAGGCCGGCGGGCACCGCGATCAGGGCCGCCAGCAGCACCGACACCAGAACGATCCCGGCACTGACCTGGAAGCGCTCGAGGATCAGTGGCAGCACCGCCTCGCTGGTGGTGATCGAATGGCCCAGGTCGCCGCTGAACACGGCCTTGAGCCAGATCACGAACTGCAACGGCAGCGGCTGGTCCAGCCCCAGGGCGGCACGGGTGACTTCCAGGCTGTGGGCGTCGGCCATGTCGCCGAGCATCAACAGGGCCGGATCACCCGGCACCAGGCGGATGATCGCGAAGACCATCAGCGAGATCAGCAGCAAGGTCGGGATCGCCATTGCCAGCCGTTGAACGATGAAACGCAACATCCTCAGTTACTCCCGGACGCAGGCACGCTGACGGTCCACAGCCGCGGCTTGGACACCGGCCAGGTGCGCAGGCCCTGCACGTAATCGCGGGAGGCGGCAATCGCGTTGCCGTTGTACATCGGGATCATCGGTACATCCTTGAGCATCTGTCGATGCAACTGGTCGAACAGCGCCTGGCGCTTGTCGATATCGGATTCACGCTGGGCCTCGCGCAGCCACTGGCGCGCCTCGGGGTTATCCCAGACCTTGCGCGGTTCCTTGTCCTTGTCGCCGGTCACCGAGTCGAAGCTCAGGGCCGGGTCCAGGCGCTCGGAATACGGGAAAGCCATCATCTGGTAGTTGCCGGTCTGGTAGCGTTCGAGCTGGGTGCCCCACTCCAGGGTTTCCAGTTCCAGGTTGATGCCGCTGGCCTTGGCCATGGCCTGGACGAACACGCCCATGTCGAAGATCGCGGCGTAGCGCTTGTTGACGATCAGCTTGATCGGCTCGCCCTTGTAACCGGCCTCGCGCAGCAGTTGCGCGGTTTTCGCCGGGTCGAAGTTGAAGCCCAGGTCCTGCGTCGCCTTGTGATAGTGACTGCCGCTGGCGACCATCGAGTTGTTGGCCTGGGAGCGTCCCCCCGTGAGCGCGGCGACGATCTGCGCGGAGTCCAGGGCATGGGCGATGGCCTGGCGCAGGCGCACGTCCTTGAGCAGCGGATCACGGGTCTGGAACAGCAGGGCATTGACCGACATGGTGCCGCTGGAGGTGACCTTGATGCCGGAACTGGCGGCCAGTTCGGTGGCGTCCAGCGGGGTGACATCGATCAGCAGGTCGACGTTCTTCGACAGCAATGCCGCCTTGGCCGCCGCCGGGTCCGGAATCACCAGCAGGCGGACGCGGTCCAGGTTGGTGGTCTTGTTGCCGGTGTAACCGTCCGGGGCCTTTTCATTCCGCGGGGTGTAGTTGGCGTTGCGCAGCAGTTCGACATACTGGCCGGGCTTCCACTCACCCAGGCGGAACGGACCGGTGCCGATGGGCGCCTTCCACTGGCCGTCCACCACCGAGTCCGGGTGCAGGATGCCGCTGCCGCCACATTCAGGCAGCGCGGTGCTGGTAAGGAACAGGCCGTTGGGCTTGTCGAGGGTGAACACCACGGTCAGTGCATCCGGCGCACTGATATCGACGATCTTCGCGCCGCCATGGCCGTCGAACTCGGGGGCGCAGCGCCATTGGGTCTTCGGGTCCAGGTAATGCTTCCAGGTCCACAGCACTTCGGCCGAGGTCAACGGCGCACCGTTCTGGAATTTCACCCCGTCACGCAGATGGAAGGTATAGCGCAGGCCGTCATCGGACATCTGCACATCCTTGGCCAGCAGCGGGCCGACGGTCGCATCTTCACGGAAGGCCACCAGTCCTTCGGTGATGTGCAGGATGATCGCGTCGGAGTTGGTGTCACGGTTGACTCCTGGCTCGGTGCTGCGAATGTCGGCGTTCAACGCCACCTTCAACAGATTCTCGGCGTGAGCGGTGCCCATCAGCGCAGCTGACAAGGCGCCAGCCAGGATTAAAGTCTTATTCATGATAAATGCACCCTAAATGATCCTTAAGCTCGGGTTCGGACGCTGGCAGGACCCAAGAACAGGCACGGCCGAACACCTCATGATTTGTTGTTGTTTTAATCGCGCTTATCCCATAGGCCGCGGCACTATCGAATCGCTTATAACCTTTCGTTTATCAATAACCGGGTATTGATAATATTTGGTCAGACTCACTGACGCGGGTATTTCCAATCAATGCCCCGACACCGTGTTCATGTTCCGGAACCGATCTTAGAAGCAACCCGAGGAACTTGAGAAGAACGCTCGGAGTGATCGGGATCGGTCCAGGCGATCAACCCCTGGTCCGTTGTGGTCATGGCTCAACCCTACCGAGAAATCGGGCCCTGGAGCGGAAAAAATTGCGATTTCAGTGATCAGAAATACTGAACCTGATCGTCAATACCGATCTTTCAAGGCCAATTGGCATCCGATAAGCTGCGGCCGGTGCATTATTGGACGACCCGGTTTTCGCCCTACAAACAATTCTCATTCGATAATTAACATCGTGCACACAACAACTGGAACAGCTTGATCAATAACGAACGAAACGAGGCCGACCGTCATGACTCTCACCCATCTTCGCGCGTTCTGTTCCGTGGTTGAAAAGGGCAGTTTCCGTTCTGCCGCACGCCAACTGGATGTCGCCCAAAGTACCCTGACGCAATCGATCCAGACCCTGGAAAAAGAACTCGGCGTGGTCTTGCTGCAGCGCTCGAACCAGGGCATCAACCTGACTCCGGCCGGCGAGGTGTTCCTGATCCGCGCCCGCTCCATCACCCTCGATTGCGAACGTGCCCTGCTCGATCTGCAACCCTGGAAAGGCGAACCCGAAGGCCATATCGCCCTGGGCGTGACCTCCGAGCCCCTGGCCGAATTGCTCCTGCCGGTGCTGAGCAGCTTCACCCAGCGCTTCCCGCGCATGCAGGTGCACGTGGCGAGCGGTTCGACCAAGGGCCTGATCGAAAAGGTCCGCGACGGCCGCCTGGATTTCGTGCTCTGCCCGCTGGCCCCGAATGTCAGCGATATCGACCTGTCCATCGACCGCCTCTACAGTTCCAACGCCGGCATCATCGCGCGCAAGGGTCACCCCCAGGCCCAGGCCCGCTCGGTACAGGCCCTCACCGATTGCCAGTGGATCAGCGTGCGCCCGGCAGGCGTGGTGGGCGGCGCGGAAAACCGCCTGACCGAACTGTTTCGCGCCCAGGGCCTGGCGCCGCCGAAGATCGCCATCACCACCGACTCGCTGCTGGAAACCCTGCACATCGTCTCGGAAACCGACTACCTGACCATCGAGCCGCGCATGCTGCCGGGGATGAAACTGTTTTCCAGCGCCCTGACCACCATCGCCATCGAAGAGCCCCTGGCGTCGCGCGATGTCTGCCTGATCAGCCGTCGCGCCTCGCCGCTGACCAGCGTCAGCCAGGAGCTGACCAGCATGCTGATTTCCTATTCACGGCTGGTGCACCGTACCCGCTGATCCACTCCTCCCCCGAAGACGCCGAGCCTGTCCATGCCTAGCGATTGCGCAACACCCACCCTGCCCCGCACCTCCCACGACGGCCTGCCCCGCGCCACCCCCGGCAGTGTCGGCATCGATGCCGACCATGTGCGCGCCTTCCTCGACGAAGTCCAGGCCGCCGGCCTCGACCTGCATGGCCTGATGCTGCACCGCCACGGCCATGTGGTCACCGAAGGCTGGAGCTGGCCCTGCGACCCGAACGAACCCCGCGTCCTGCATTCGGTGGCCAAGAGCTTCACCGCCTGCGCCATCGGCCTGGCCGTGGAAGAAGGCCTGCTGAAGCTGGATGACCGGGTGGCGGCATTCTTTCCCGAGCACCTGCCGGCCGATGCCGACCCGCGGCTGGCGCACCTGACCGTCGAGCACCTGCTGACCATGCGCACCGGCCATGCCTCGAACACCTCGGGGTCGGTATGGCGTGCCATCGACACCAGCTGGATCACCGAGTACTTCAAGATCCCCCTGGCCTATGCCCCCGGCAGCCATTACGTCTATACCAGTGCCGCCAGCTACATGCTCTCGGCCCTGATCAACCGGGTGACCGGACAGACCCTTCACGAATACCTCAAGCCCCGCCTGTTCGTCCCGCTGGGCATCGACAACGAGCGCTGGGCCATCGGCCCCGATGGCGTCAATCCCGGCGGCAACGGCCTGACCGCGCCGGTCTGGGCGATGCTCAAGCTGGCGATCCTGCATGCCCAGGGCGGGATGTGGGAAGGCCGGCGGATCCTGCCGGCGGACTGGGTCGAGGCGGCCACCCGCCCGCAAGGTGGCCCGGACAGCCGCTACGGTTACCACTGGGCAATCAAGCCACGCCACGCCTATACCGCCGTCGGCGTGTTCGTGCAGATGGCCATGGTGTTTCCCGAATACGGCGCCACCCTCGCCATCGTCGGCGGCATGAAGAATTCCGCCGAGGTGATTCCCTTTATCGAACGCCACTTCCCGGCCGCCTTCGGCAACGACAGGCAACCGCGCCCGGAGGCGGATGCACGACTGCAACAGCGCCTGGCGCGCATGGGCGACCCCCCCGTGCTGGTTTCCAGCGGCGCGCCGTCAGCGGCCCCCTCGGGGGTTTTCGAGGTGCAGGCCAACAACCTCGGCGTCCGCCAGCTGTCCTTTGCCTTTGAAGACAATCTGCTGCGGTTCCAGCTGACCGATACCCATGCCAGCCATGCCCTGGAGGTAGGCATCGGGCAGTGGCTGCGCGGCGTCACCGATATGCCGGGACGGGCCCTGCACCACGGTTACGAATTCAAGGGCGCGCAGATCGTCGCCGGTGCCCGCTGGCTGGATGGCAAGACCCTGGAAATGACCTGGATCTACCCGCAGACCGCGTTTCGCGACCGGGTGCTGTGTGTGTTCGACGGCGATCAGCTGAGCTTCGCCCGCACCGTCAACGTCAACAGTGCCGGGCGCGAACAGGAAGTGTTGCAGGGGCAGCGCATCAAGGTTTGACTTTTGCCATAAACGCGGACGCGGAGCACCCCGGGAGGCATTCCCACGCAGGAGCGCGGGAACGATCGTTCAGGCGTCCGCTCTCGTTAGCCCGCTGCTGCTGAAGCGCTCGCGATAGGCCTGGGGTGTCACACCCAGGGCCCGCAGGAAACTGCGACGCAAGGTCTCCTCGCTGCCAAAGCCGCAGCGGGCGGCGATCCGCTTGATCGGCGTGGCGGTGTCGCTGAGCAGGCGACGAGCGCTTTCCACACGGAGATTCTCGATGGCACGGGCCGGCGTCTGGCCGGTCTCCGTGCGGTAGTGGCGGACAAAACTGCGCTCGCTCATGCCCACCTGTTGCGCCAGGACCGGAATCGACAGGTCCATCGCCAGGTGCTCGGCGATCCACGCGTGCAGGTCGCCAAAACGGTTGCCGGACTTCTGCAGGGACAAGGTCGCGCTGAACTGCGACTGACCACCCGGACGCTTGAGAAACACCACCAGGTGCCGCGCCACTTCCAGCGCCATCGGCCGCCCCAGGTCCTGTTCCACCAGCGCCAGGGACAGGTCGATACCGGCGGTGACTCCGGCGGACGTCCAGACCGGTCCGTCATTGATAAAGATCGGATTGGGTTCGACCTGCAACTTCGGATATTGCTCGGCCAACTGCTCGCAGCGGGTCCAGTGCGTCGCCACCCGCCGCCCATCCAGCCAGCCGCTGGCCGCCAGCAGGAATGCCCCGGTGCACACCGAGGCGACCCGTCGGGCGCAGGCGGCTTGCTGGCGCACCCATTCCACCAGCAGCGGGTCCTCGGCAGCGGCGTAGGTGCCCCAGCCACCGGCGATGATCAGACTGTCGCAGGGCGTCGTCGCCGCCGGCAGCGGCTCGGCCACCAGCGCCAGGCCGGCCGAACTCATCACCGGCCCGGCCTGGGCGGCAATCACTCGCGGCGCATAGGGCAACGGCAGGCCCTGGGAACGAGCCAGATCGTTGGCCGAAGCAAACACCTGCAGCGGCCCGGTGACATCGAGCACCTGCACATTGGGAAAAGCCAGTACCTGGATGATGCGGGGTCTGTTCATGATGATTGGCGTAAAAAGTGGGCTGTATGGCGCATTCGCCAAATGCTACGGGACTAGAGTGAAGCCGTCCACACACGCCGGACCCGCTTATCCCTTCACGAGGAGCTTTCGACATGACGCTGCACATCGGCTTTCTGCTGTTCCCCAACGTGCAACAACTGGACCTGACCGGTCCTTACGATGTCCTCGCCTCGCTGCCGGATGCCAAATTGCACCTGGTCTGGAAAGACCTCGAAACGGTGAAGTCCAGCACCGGCCTGCCCTTCACCCCGACCACCACCTTTGCCGACTGTCCGGCGCTGGACGTGATCTGTGTCCCCGGTGGTGCCGGTGTGGGAGCGTTGATGGAAGATCCCGAGACGCTGGCCTTCATCAACCGACAGGCCGAGCAGGCGCGCTATGTCACGTCGGTCTGCACCGGTTCGCTGGTGCTCGGCGCCGCCGGCCTGTTGCGCGGACGCAAGGCCACCACCCACTGGGCCTATCACGACATGCTGACGACCCTCGGCGCGATAGCCGTGAAGGAGCGCGTGGTCCGTGACGGCAACCTGCTGACCGGCGGTGGCATCACCGCCGGGATCGACTTCGCCCTGACCCTGGTCAGCGAACTGGTGGGCGCCGAGGAAGCCCAGGCGATCCAATTGCAGCTGGAATACGCACCGGCGCCACCGTTCAATTCCGGTAGCCCGGAAACCGCTCCCGAGGCGATCCTCGCCATCGCCCGGCAGCGGGTGGTGGAATCGCGCCGCCAGCGCGGCCTGATCACAGAACGGGCGGCCGGGCGGTTGGGCTTGCTCTGAGGATCGCGCCCTCCAGATATCCTCCTGGAGGGTGGGAAATACATCGACCTTGCGATTGCCATCGCCAGCAAGCCGGCTCCCACGGGATTCGGGCCAGACAGGGCATAAGCGCCGAGCACCAACCCTGTAGGAGCTGGCTTGCCAGCGATTGAGGCCGGTGGGAATTGCATCGACCTCACGGTCGCCATCGCCAGCAAGCCGGCTCCCACAGGACTCGGGCCAGACATGGCATATGCGCCGAGCACCAACCATGTGGGAGCTGGCTTGCCAGCGATGAGGCCAGTGGGAATTGCATCGATCTTGCGATTGCCATCGCCAGCAAGCCGGCTCCCACGGGATTTGGGCTAGACATGGCATATGCGCCGAGCACTAACCCTGTGGGAGCTGGCTTGCCAGCGATGGGGTCATGCAGATCGCTGCAAGCCTCAAGGACCTCATTGTCGGCAGGTCGGCGCCTGCAGGTTATGCGCTGTTTTCAATGGCCTGTTTCCTCGGCTGAACGGCATTGACCATGGCAGCGCGGTATTGACAGGAAAATCCGGCTCGGTCATTGTCTGACAACCTGACTTATGAGCAGACTCCCATGCTTGAACTCCAGCGCCCCGACTCCCTGGTCGAACGGGTCGTCAGCGCCATTCGTGCCGAAATCGAATCCGGTCGCCTCGCGGCCGAATCGCGCCTGCCCACCGAACAGCAGCTGGCTGAACAGCTGAATGTCAGCCGTTCCGTGGTGCGCGAAGCGATTGCCCAGCTCAAGGCCGACGGCATCCTCGTTGCCCGTCGCGGCCTCGGCTCGTATATCTCGCAAACCCCTGCCGGGACCGTGTTCCGTTTTCCGAAAGGCACCGGGCGCAACACCGACCTGGCGCAGATGTTCGAAATGCGCCTGTGGATCGAGACCCAGGCCGCCGCCATTGCCGCCCAGCGCCGTGATGCCGGCGACCTGCAACGCATGCGCGACGCCTTGCAGGAAATGCACGACAAACGCACCGACTTCGCCGCCGCCGCCAGTGCCGATGTGGCCTTTCACCGGGCCATCGCCGAGGCCAGCAAGAACGACTACTTTGTCGCCTTCCACGATTTCCTCCGCGGGCAACTGGCCGAAGCCCGGCGCGCCGCCTGGGAAAACTCGGCGACGCGTTCGGTAGGCGGCTCGGCAGACGCCGGCCGGGAACACCAGGCACTGTTCCAGGCCATCGTCGACGGCGATCGCCAGGCCGCGGCGGCCTGTGCCGAAGCCCACCTGCGAGCGGCGGCCAAGCGCCTGCAACTGGAGTTGCCTGCGATGAATTGAACTGTAGGCGCTGGCTTGCCGGCGATGAGGCCACCGGGAATTGCATCGATCTCGCGCCGCCATCGCCAGCAAGCCAACTCCCACAGTGGGTGGTGTGATTTTTTATGGATTGATTAGTCTGACAACCTGATAACAAGACCTGCACTGAAAAGGGTGACTGAACCATGATCTACGACTTTTGCATCATCGGCGGCGGCATCGTCGGCCTGGCCACGGCCATGGAACTGCTCAAGCGCCAGCCCGGCGCCTCGCTGGTGATCCTGGAAAAGGAAGCCACCCTCGCCCGCCACCAGACCGGGCACAACAGCGGGGTCATCCACGCCGGCATCTACTATGCCCCCGGCAGCCTCAAGGCCGATCTGTGCAAACGCGGCTCCCAGGCCACCAAGGAGTTCTGTCGGGAGCACGGCATCCGCTTCGAGGTCTGCGGCAAAGTGCTGGTGGCCTCCACGCCTCTGGAAGTCCAGCGGATGGATGCCCTGTATGAGCGCTCGCAACTCAACGGCCTGAAGGTCGAACGCCTCGACGCCGATGAACTGCGGCGCCGCGAACCGAATATCGTCGGCCTCGGCGGCCTGTTCCTCGATGCCACGGGGATCGTCGACTACCGGCAGGTCTGCGAGGCGATGGCACGGGTGATCCGCGCCGGTGGCGGGGAAATCCGCCTGGAAAAGACCGTCACCGCGATCCGGGAAAACACCGACAGCGTCACCGTCAGTACCGCGGATGACGTCTGGCAGGCCCGCAAGCTGGTGGCCTGTGCCGGCCTGCAGTCCGACCGCCTGGCAACCCTGGCCGGGATCCCCATCGAGCACCAGATCATCCCGTTCCGTGGCGAATACTTCCGCCTGCCGGCGTCGAAGAACGACATCGTCAACCACCTGATCTATCCGATTCCCGACCCCGAACTGCCGTTCCTCGGCGTGCACCTGACCCGCATGATCGACGGCAGCGTGACGGTCGGCCCGAATGCGGTGCTGGGCCTGGGCCGGGAGAACTACCGCAAGTTTTCGGTCAACTGGCGGGATGTCGCGCAGTACGCCAGCTTCCCCGGCTTCTGGAAAACCATTTGGCAGAATCTCGGTTCCGGCAGCGTGGAAATGAAGAACTCACTGTTCAAGCGCGGCTACCTGGAACAGTGCCGCAAATACTGCCCGTCACTCACCGTCGAGGACCTGCAGCCTTACGAGGCCGGTATCCGCGCCCAGGCAGTGATGCGCGATGGCAGCCTGGTGCATGACTTCCTGTTCGCCGAAACGGCGCGCATGGTCCATGTCTGCAACGCGCCGTCACCGGCCGCCACCTCGGCCATGCCCATCGGCGAGATGATCGCCGAACGGATTCTCGCGCCGAGGTAAGCCGGTCTAGTCGTCCAGTTGCACAGGCATGTCGAGCAGCGCCGAGCCCAGGCTCTTGCCGTGGGCATCCAGGGCCAGGGAGCGGGTCACGCCGCCACGCAGGATACCCGGCAGGACGAAGTTCAGCGCCTGCACGCCCGGCAGCTCATGACGGCGCACCGGCCCGGCGGTCGGCTCGCGCAATTCGGCGAACCAGGCCGCGACCCGCTCCGCCGTCAGCCATTGGCGCAAACGCGGATAGTCTTCGGCGCGATAGGCGATCACCGAGATGTTCGAGGTATCGCCCTTGTCGCCCGTGCGTGAATGGGCCAGGACCCGCAGTACCACCGTAGTCATTGCAGATCCTCCAGATGAACCCGGGCACCAAGACGCTCCCGCGGCAACAGCAACGACGCCACCGCCACCACCTGGCGGACACTCTTGCTGGCCCCGCCGCCGCCCGAGGGTCCGTTGGTGTACAGGGTCTCCACTTCATTACCGATACGCACGGCATCGGTCCGCCGCGCACAACGGGCGGCCACCCGCAAACGGACTTCCCAGGGCTCGCTGTCGACCCGACTGCCGAGGCGTTCGCCATGCAGCGAATCGACGCCCATCAGTTCGGCCCGTACCTCGTCCATCTCGACGCCGATGATCTGCAAGCGCTCCAGCACCACCTCCCGCGCCAGTCGCGCCCGGGCCAGCGCTCCGGGACCGCCGTAGGACATCTGCCCTTCGCCGATCCAGCCATCCAGGTAACCGACCGAAACCTTCAGCGAGTCCGGTCGTGGCAGCCCCGTGGCGCCCTGCACCGCCACCCGGTCCGGGCCCTGGTCGAGAAAACTCACCTGGGAGAAATCGGCGCTGACATCCGGGGTCAGGTATGCCGCCGGATCATGCACTTCGTAGATCAGTTGCTCGGCGCACGTCGCCCGATCCACCCGGCCACCGCTGCCGGCGACCTTGGTGATGATCGCCAGGCCCTGTTCATCGACCTCGGCCAGGGGGAAACCCAGGCGTGCCAGGCCAGGCACATCCTTCACCCCGGGATCGGCAAAATAGCCGCCGGTGATCTGCCCGGCACATTCGAGCAGATGACCGACCAGGGTGCCCCGCCCCAGGCGTTGCCAGTCATCCGCCGCCCAACCGAACGCGAACAACTGCGGGGCAAGAAACAGCGACGGGTCGGCGACCCGCCCGGTAATCACCACATCGGCATCCGCCGCCAGGGCCTGGACGATACCCTCGGCGCCCATATAGGCGTTGGCGGAAATCAGTCGCTCGCCCAACTGCTCGACCCGCAGGCCGTTGTCCAGCAGCCGGCCGGGCTCGGCCTGCAGGATCGCCAGCACGTCGTCGCCGGTGACGGCGGCTACCTTGAGCTTCGTCAGGCCCAGTTCAAGGGCGATCCGCCGTACTTCCCGAGCCGCCGCCAACGGGTTGGCGGCACCCATGTTGGTGATGATCCGCAGCCGCCGCGCATTGCCGGCGACAAAGGGCAGCACCCGCTGCATGCGCTCGCGCAGCAGGGGATCGTAGCCCGCCTCGGGATCGCTCAGCCGCGCCTGTTGCGCCAGGGCAATGGTCCGCTCGGCCAGGCATTCGAATACCAGGTAATCCAGCTCGCCCTGGGCCGCCAGTTCCACGGCCGGTTCGATACGGTCGCCGGAGTAACCGGCACCGGAACCGATACGCAAGGTTTTCATCGCAAAGTCCTTCATGTCAGAAGACGCCCAGAAGCAACGCCGTCAGGGTCATCAGCACCGAGGCGGCGAACAGGAACGGAATGGTGAAACGCTGGTGATCGGCCAGTTCGATCTTGCACAGCCCCACCAGCAGGAAGGTCGCCGGGGTCAGCGGGCTGACCGGGAAGCCGGTGGTGTGCACACCGAGCAGCGACGCCTGGGCCACCTGCAACGGCTCCACGCCGAGGGCCTTGCCGACTTCGGCGATCACCGGCATGACGCCGAAGTAGAAAGAGTCCGGATCGAACAGCAGGCTCAGCGGCATCGACAGGAAGCCCACCACGGCCGGAATCAGCTTGCCGTGCCCGGCGGGAATCTGCGCCACCGCCACTTCGGCCATGGCCTTGAGCATGCCGGTGCCCTGCATGATCCCAGTGAACACCCCGGCCGCCAGGAGAATGCTGGCCATGGTCAGCGCGGTCTTGGCATGGGCATCGATACGGGCGCGCTGGGCGTCGACGTTCGGATAGTTGAGGCACAGCGCGACCACCGTGCCGAGCATGAACATCACCACCGGGTCGACCCAGCCGGCGATCATCACCACCATCACCAGCACGGTCAGCAACAGGTTGGCCCAGAACAACCGCGGCCGACGCAGGCGCTCTTCCTCCGCACCGATTACCCGGGTGGGCACGCTGTCCACCGCGGCGCCCGCGCCGAGCCCGAGGCGACGCTCTTCACGACGCCCCAGCCACCAGGCGCTGGCGAAGACAAACAGCAGGCCGACGATCTGCACCGGGATCAGTGGCTGGAACAGGTCCGCCACCGGTACGTGCAGGGCCGCCGATGAGCGCAGCACCGGGCCGGTCCAGGGCAGGAAGTTGACCCCGGCGGCCATGGCCGCGACACAGGCGAGGATCCGTCGGTCGATACCCAGCCGCGTGTACAACGGCAGCATCGCCGGGACCGTCACCAGGAAGGTCACCGCGCCCGAACCGTCGAGGTGTACCAGCAAAGCCAGGAGCGCGGTGCCCATGACGATACGGGTCGGCCGCGTGCCGACGGTGCGCAGGATACGGTCGATGATCGGGTCGAGCATGCCGGCATCGGTCATCACCCCGAAGAACAGGATGGCAAAGACGAACATCCCCACCACCGGGGCGACGTTCTTGATACCGGTGACGATAAAGGCACTGGTCTGCAGGCCGAAGCCACCGAGCAACGCGGCAATGATCGGCAGGGCAATCAGGGCAACCAGGGGCGAGAGGCGCTTGCTCATGACAGCAGCAAGCAGACAGAGAATGGTGATGACACCCAGCGTGGCAAGCATGGGAAGACTCCAGTGAGCCGCCCCGACAGGCGAGTGGCCCGGGGGTGGACGGTTATTGTTTTCCCTGGAGTATTGGAACGCGGTTAAGCTTTGTAAATTGGAATGTTCACCGCCTTATGTTCGGAAAAACAGAATGAAGAACTCCATCCAGCATATCCGCGCTTTTCTTACCGTGGCCCGTACCGGCAGCTTCACCCGGGCGGCGGACGAATTGCACCTGTCGCCCTCGGCATTGACCGTGCAGGTCCAGCAACTGGAAGACTGGCTCGGCGTCGCCCTGCTCGAACGCAGCCCGCGCCAGGTCAGCCTGACCAGCGCCGGACAGCAGGCCCGGGGGCCGATGGAGAAGCTGCTGCTGGACCTGGACAATATCGTCAGCGGCTCCCGCGACCTGGCCAGCCTGCAACGCGGGGTGGTGACCATCGCCGCCCTGCCGTCGATCTGCTCCGGCGCCCTGCCGCCGGTACTGCGCACGTTTCGCGAGGCCTTTCCCGGCGTCGAAGTGCGCCTGCGCGATGTGGTCGCCCAACGCATCGATGCGCTGGTGCGGGAGAACGAGGTGGATTTCGGCCTGGGCGTGCGGGCCCGGCTCAATCATGGCCTGGACTTCGAAGTGGTGATGGTCGACCGGCTCTGCCTGTTCGTGCCGCAGCAACATGCGCTGGCGCGGAAAAAACGCGTGCGCCTGTCGAACCTGAGCGGCCAGCCGATGATCCTCACCGGGCGCGACAGCAGCGTGCGCGAACGGGTCGAGCAGTTGTTCGACGAGCAAGGCCTGGCCCTGGTGCCGGGACTGGAGGCCAACTACATGTCCACGGTACTGGCTCTGGTGCGCCAGGGCCTGGGCATGACGCTCCTGCCGGAATCGGCGGATGACGGGCTCCATGGGCTCAGGCGACTGCCGGTGGAACATCCCGGCGTCAGTCGCGAGATCGGCCTGATCACTCGCAGTGGCCAGACCCTGGGACCGGCGGCGGCGCGCTTCGTCGAGCTGGTGCGCGGTCGTTTCGGCGAAACACCACCGGCCTGATCAGGCCCGGCCGACGTTGTCGCCAAAGGCGCGGATCAGGTCCAGCAGCATCTTCACCCGCAGCGGCAGGTTGCCGGCCGGGTACACCGCATGCATCTGCGGATTCTCGCCATGGCTGGACGTCAGCCGGTACTCGGGACAAACCCGCACCAGCCGCCCGAGTTCCACCTCGGGCTCGGCCAGCCAATCCGCCAGCCGGGCAATGCCCACCCCCGCCAACGCAGCCTGAAACACCGCCGCGCCGGAGCTGAAGCGAAATTTCGGATGCACCCGCAAGCTCATTGCCTGCTGCTCGCTGCGAAAATTCCATTCTTTAAGAATCCTTGGGGCGGTGTGCAGGATCAACGAATGGGTTTCCAATGCCTCTATCGAATCTGGCGTGCCACGGCGCTCCAGATAAGCGGGACTGGCATACAGATGACGGGCATAGCTCCAGAGCGGAAAACCGATCAGGTCGCTGGACTGCGGAAAGGCGCCGCGGATAGAAAAGTCCAGCTTGCTCTTGGCCGGGTCGATGGTTTCGTCGGTGAAGATCACGTCGATACTCACCTCGGGATAGCGCTCGCAGTACTGCGCGATCAGCCGCGGCATCACTCCGTGACCGAGAAACTCCGGGGCTGAAAGGCGGATCCAGCCGGTGGCCAGGCCGCTGATGCCGGCCAGGTCTTCATCGGCTTCACGTTGCAGATCCAGCATTTTGTGGGCATGGGGCAACAGGCGCTCACCGGCCTCGGTCAGGCTCACCGCATTGGCCGAGCGATTGAACAGCTTGACCCCGGCACTTTCCTCAAGGGCCTGAATGGCACGGGTCAGCGAGCTCGGCGAGCGTCCCAGGGTACGCGCCGCGGCAATAAAACTGCGCTTGCGCGCCACGGTCGCGAACGCTTCGAGCTCACCCAACATATCCAGCGCCATTCCTGACCTCGTTGCACTTTTCACAATGTGGCATTGCAACACAAAAACGCCCCTTCCGTTAGCCTGCGCGCTTAACCCACAGGGACGTAGGCATACAGGAGCAAAGGACGTGTCAAAGCTGGATGAAACAGTCAGGAAATCGGCCTCCCGGATCAGTGAAGAAAGCCAGCAATGGCTGGCCCCTAAACCGCCGGCATCCGCTTTGTCGGCCCTGCCCGAAATTCACATTTCGTTCGCCGAGCATCAGCAGTTGAATGAAGCCCTCGCGCACCGCGCAATCACTGACAGTGCTTCGGGTATAGCACAGATGCCGGCGCTCGCCCGGATGCTGGAGACGGTGCTGGGCGCGAAGAAACGCCAGGTGCTGCGCGACTTCCCCCGCTCCCGCGACGTGGCCCTGATTGTCCGCGGCCTGCCGGTCGACCCGGGGTTGCCGGCCACGCCCTACGACGCCGAACCCGGTATCGAACAGGTGCCGGTCCTGGCCGGCGCGATCCTGTCGGTCCTGGCGATGCTGGAAACCCGGCCGGTGGGGTATGAAGGAGAAAGCGACACCACGGTCTTCCGGCATGTCTCGCCCAAGCAGGAACACGAAACCACCACCAGCTCGTTCGGCTCCCGCCTGGGCCTGGGCATGCATGTCGACAACCCGCACCTGCCGCTGACCTGCGAAGCGGTCACCGGTTTGTCGGCCTGCCCCGAATACCTGAGCCTGACCGGCCTGCGTTGCGAGCTGGACGTGCCTACGCGCATCGTCGCCATCCAGGACGTGCTGGACAGCCTGCCCGACTTTGTCGAGCAGGAACTGCAACAGCCGAACTTTGCCATTCGCCGGCCGGACTCGTTCGGCAAGCAGGGCAATGTCCTGGAAAGCGTCCCGCTGCTCTACAGAACCCCATCCGGCGGCCTGCACTGCCGCTACAACAAAGCCAGCGTCACCGCGACCACGGCCAATGCGGACGTTGCCCTGCAATTGTTCGAGGCGGCCGCCAACCACCCCGATGTCACCCGCCACATCCTGCTCCAGCCCGGCGACATGCTGATCTTCAAGAACCAGCAGACCCTGCACGCCCGGGACGGTTTCGCCCCGCGCTATGACGGCCGCGACCGCTGGATGATCCGGGTATTCGGGGTCGACGACGCAGCCCGCGTGGTGCCGCTGGACCCGACTCAACCCTTTATTGTCAGAGCCTGATTTCATGGTCGATATCACCCTCCTTTGCGTCTTCGCCTTCTGTGCCGGTCTTATCGACGCGGCGGTCGGCGGCGGCGGACTGATCCAGATCCCCGCGTTGTTCAATGTGCTGCCCACGGCCCCGCCGGCCGCGCTGCTGGGGACCAACAAGGTCGCCGCGGCGTGTGGCACGACCTTCGCGGCGCGGTCGTTCGTACGCAAGGTGGTGATCGACTGGGGGCTGGTGATCCCGGCGGCCTGCGCGGCCTTTGTCATGGCCTTCTGCGGCGCGGCGACGGTCTCGGCCGTGCCGCAATCGGTGATCCGCCCGGCGGTGCTGGTGCTGATCGTGCTGATGGCGCTCTACACCTTCTGGAAAAAGGACTTTGGTGCCCTGCACAAGCCCATGCGCATCGGCACTCGGGAAAAGCTCCTGGCGGTCCTGATCGGTGGCGCCATCGGTTTCTACGACGGGCTGTTCGGCCCCGGCACCGGCAGCTTCCTGATCTTCCTGTTCATCCGCTGTTTCGCCTTCGACTTCCTCCATGCCTCGGCCTCGGCGAAACTGGTGAACATCGCGACCAACGTCGCCGCGCTGGTGTTCTTCATCCCCACCGGCAACGTGCTGTACCTGGTGGCGATTCCCATGGCGCTGTTCAATATCCTCGGCGCCCTGACCGGCACCTGGCTGGCGGTGCACAAGGGCGTGCCCTTTGTCCGCGCGCTGTTCCTGGTGCTGCTGGTCATCCTGATCAGCAAGCTCTCCTATGACCTGATCACGCAAATCTGAGGAACGCTCCATGTATCCGATCTTCGATCAACTGGTCAGCCTGCTGGACGCCCATGCCGCCAGCTACCGTGTCTTGCTGCACGACGCCGAGGGCCAGTCGGCGCGGGTCGCGCAGATCCGTGGCACCGAACCGGGCCAGGGCGCCAAGGCCATGCTCTGCGCCCTCAAGGGCCAGGCCGAGCGTTATGCCCTGGCCATCCTGCCGGGTGACCAGAAGCTCGACATGAAAAAACTCGGCGCCGCCCTGGGCGGGAAAAAGGCCGAACTGGTGAAGGCCGAAACCGCCATGGCGCTGACCGGTTGCCGGATCGGCGCGATTCCGCCGTTCGTCTTCGATGAGCGGATCCAACTGATCGTCGACCCTGCCCTGCCCCGTCGTTATGAGGAAATCGCCTTCAATGCCGGGCGCCTGGACGCCTCCATGGTCCTCGCCACCCGCGACTACCTGGCGATTGCCAAGCCGCAATTGCTGGATATCAGCCAGGAATAACCCCCTTCGATTGCGAAACAGTCCACGAATACACACTGATAGCCAATAAACAGCATCGCCGAAGGGAATGTTTTCCCATTCGGCGCCTCCAAGGAACCATCGTTGTTCGCGGTATTGCGAGCCGGTTTCAGGGAGTGAGCGTCTCATGCACAAGAAAAATATCCGGATCGCGGCGTTATCGGCACTGGTGGTTGCCCTGCTGGCGGCAGGCGGCAGCTACTACCTGGTGCAATCCCATGATCGACCGACGATCATCAGCGGCGAGGAATACGGCGCCGAGGACATGAACGAAGGCGATATCGACGATCTTGCCTCGCTGTCGCTGCCGGAAGCCAGGAAGCGCCTCAACTACCTGATCACGGTGATGCGCAGCACCCTCAATGCCCAGGCGATGATCGAGGGCCTGGACCTGCAGATCAGCCCGGCGACAGGCGATACACCCCCCACCGAATTGCAGTACGACCCGCCGTTCCAGCCCTTTGCCACCCCGGAGGTCGAACAGGCCCTGGCGAACCTCAAGGACACCCCGCGGGTCATCCAGAAAATCGGCACCGCCGGCAGCCTGGTCCGTCTCGACACCAGCCCTCTCGATGACTTCTGGCAACGCGCCGCACCGCCCGAGCAACGCCTGGAAGAGCAGTACCAGATCGACCGGGTCTATTTCAGGGACGGTTCGGAACAGGCCTTTGCCGATATCGTCAACCCGAGCGAAACCGCCGCCCTGAAGGAAAGCGGACGGCCTTCCGATGCGGCGCTCACGGTGAACAAGCCGCTGGACAAGCTGAAGGTCACGGTGACCTATCCGAGTTATCCGTCCGTGCGCAAGATCGTGCTGGACAAGGATCACCCGAAGGCCGGCTTCGGCAACGGCGAGCAGTATCAACTGTCGGCCATTTCCGACAAGAGCGTCTCCCTGCTGCTGTCGCCCCCCAAGGACACATCCCTGGTGGTGCAGGCGTATGGCGCCAATCCGGACAAGCCCCTGCACAACACCGGCAGCAGTTCGCACACGCTGCCTTCGGAAGAAGCCAAGGCCAACCTGAAGAAGTACTACGAGGAACTGGTGACGGTGCGCAAGCACTTCGACCAGTACCCCGACAGCAAGAACCTCCAGCAACATCTTGAACAGTTCGTCCAGGCACTGCCGGACAGCAAAGACAGCCACAGCAATGTCCAGGCCGAGTACCACTTCGAAGACACGCCGCAGCGCGTCACCCTCTATGTCCTGGCCCCGGCGGTGCAGCGCACGGCCTCCCTGGAATTGCTCAACAGCACGCCGGTGCAAAGCCACTACATCGCCTATGACGACAAGACCCGGCGTGCCGGCTTTGTCGATGCCAGTGGCAAGTGGCTGATCAAGCCGCGCTTCCTGCGTATCGAGGCCCTGTCCGAGCCGGGCATCTACAGCATGGTGGTCAGCGAAAAGCCCGTCGACGACGACACGGTGGAACTGCTGAGCAAATACTTCTATCTGCTGCCCGGCACCGATACCCTCAAACAACTGCCCTTCGAGGTCATCGAACAATCGCTGAAGGACGACCTGCTGCTGGTGGAGCGTGAATCCAACGGCCCCTATGGCGTCTATGACCTGAAAAAACAGCAGTTCACGATCCCCATGAAGTTCGTCAGTCCGCAGGTAAGCGGCGATATCTTTATCGCCCGCCTCGGCGACAAGACCTATGAATTCCAACCCAGATACGGTGCCTACACCCTGGCCGGCAAGGAAATCCTGCCGCCGCGCTACTCCAACGCGACGCAACACGGCGACTTCATCTATACCAGCAGCGCCGACCGGCACCTGGACGAGGTGTTCGACCTGACCGGGAAAAAGATCAACCCGGAAGGTTTCAATGTGATCGGCACCTTCGAAGGGGAACAGCCGCTGCTGGTGCAGAACCTCAAGAGCAAGCAGTTCGCCTTTATCAACAGCCGTGGCGAACGCCTGCCCTTCAACCTGCCCTACGACGATGTCCAGCCGTTCTCCAACGGCATGGCCATCGTGGTCAAGGACAGCAAGCGCGGGGCCATCGACCTGCAAGGCAAGCTGCAGATTCCCCTGGCCTACAAATCCATCTACACCTTCCAGAAGAACCTGGCGGCAGCCGAGCCGGAACAGGGATTTGACGGCCTGGTGCTGATCGACCGGCAGAATCGCGTGGTCAAGGAACTGGGTTATTTCTCCCAGGGCAAGGTCTCGGCCAACAGCAACGATGCCCAGTACACGGTCTACGATCCGAAAAACGACGCGCAACGCCTGGTATTCGATGCCGACGGCAACCAACTGGAAAGCTACACCGTCGAGTAAGGTCGCCAGTCCGCAGGTGCCACCGACATTGGCACCTGCGCTTTCAACACAAATGGTCCTTGCCAAGGCCCCTCGTGCTCACTGTAATGCGAGGGAGAACCATCCCCGCGAGCCCGTGCCGTGAAAAACCTCCTGCTTACCCGCTCCCTCGAGGGGCAGCGCCTGCTGCTGCGCCCGCTCCAGTTCGATGATGCCGATGCCCTGGTCGAGGCGGCCCGGGACGGCGAACTGTGGAACCTGCCCTTCACCGTCGTGCCCTCGACAGCCACCGTCGAACAGTACATCCGCGCCGCCCTCGCCGGGCGCGAAGCCGGCAACGGGATGCCGTTTGCCATCGTGCTCAGGGAGTCAGGCGAAATCATCGGCTCCACGCGCTTCTGGAAGATCGACCGCACCTATCGCAAGCTGGAGATCGGTAGCACCTGGATCTCGGCCCGCTGGCAGAAAAGCTTCGTCAACACCGAGGTCAAGTACCTGATGCTGCGCCATGCCTTCGAGGACCTGGAGTGCGTACGCGTGCAGTTCACCACCGATGAGATCAACGCCCGCTCGCGCGCGGCGATCCTGCGCCTGGGCGCCAGGCAGGAAGGGATCGTGCGCAACGAACGGATCATGCCCGACGGGCGCAAGCGCAATTCGGTGCGCTTCAGTATCATCGACGATGAATGGCCTGAGGTGCGCCAGCACCTGCAAGCGCGATTGCTGCGCAACTGAAACCGCCCCTTGTTGATCGTTCCCACGCTCCGCGTGGGAATGCCTCTATGGACGCTCCGCGTCCGCTGTGCGAGTGACGCGGAGCGTCACGGGCGGCGTGCCCACGCAGAGCGTGGGAACGATCGGTGCGCCAAGCGCAAGGCGGCCGTAAAACCAATGGCGCCCAGGCTGGTCTGAGTGGAATCAAGGTAAAAACCGAGCGCTGAAGACGAGCATGAAAAAATCTTTATGGGTACTGGCTGCGCTAACCCTGTTCCTGGGCACTGCCCAGGCGGCCAGCTTCGACTGTGGCAAAGCCAAGCAGCCCGCCGAAATCGCCATTTGCACCGACCGGCAACTCAACGACCTCGACGTCGAAATGGCCACCACCTACCGCTTGCTGCGCGGTCTGTTCGCCATGGGAAACCGGGGCGCCATGCAGGATGAGCAGGTCGCCTGGCTCAAGGAGCGCAACGCCTGTGGCAGCGACAACGACTGTCTCCTGGATCAGTACGAGAAGCGCCTGACGCAGTTGAAACAGCGCTACGATCGCATCGAAAAACCGCTCTGAGCCCTTGCCGTGCGTGGCTTCCAGCGCCGTTCAGATAAAACTTCTTTCACTGTGCCAAGGGCGCCGGCTGTTTATATTTGTCCCTGCTCCTTTGGTGAACCTCCCATTTAAGCCCGCCCGCATGCGGGCTTTTTTTTGCCCGCCGGACAGGGCCTGCAAATGGGGGAAACCGGCCAGGCGGCGCAGCGCGAAAGTTGCGCCTCCCGGCACTCGATCAGGACAGGAAACCGGTGTGGACCGAAACGATCAGGAAGATCCCCAGGACAGCCCGATAGGCCACGAACGGCCAGGTCGAGAAGCGCTCGAGGAAACGCATCAGGCCCCAGATCGCGCCGAACGCCGAGACGCTGGCCACCACCAGGCCGAATAGCAGATGGGTCCAGGCTTCCACCGGGATCTGCGCGTGGTGCAGCACCCACAGCTCCTTCAATCCAGCCAGGGCAATCGCCGGCAGGCCGAGCAGGAACGAGAAGCGCGCGGCCTCTTCACGCTTGAAGTTGAGGAACAGGGCCGCGGTCAGGGTCGAGCCGGAACGCGACACACCCGGGATCAACGCGCCGATCTGGGCAATGCCGACAATCAGTGCATCGCGCAGGCGCATTTCGCCGACCACCCGCTGATGCCGGCAACTGAACTCCGACACCGCCATCAATACCGCCATCACCAGGCAGGAAATCCCGATGACCGTCAGGCCGCGCAAGGGTGAATCGCAGGCATTGAGGGTGGACGACAAGGCCAGGCCGGCAATCCCGATGGGAATGGTCGCCAGGATGATCGCCACCGCCAGCTTGAACCACTGGCTGTCGAAATCGCGCTGGCGTACCGCACCGATACTGCCACCGACCACGTCACGCACATCGCGCCAGAAATAACTGACCACGGCCGCCAGGGCCGCCAGTTGCATGGCTGCCGAAAACGCCGAGCCCGGATCCTGCCAGCCGAGCACGGCCGGAACGATGCGCATATGGGCGGTGGAGGAAATCGGCAGCAATTCGGTGATGCCCTGAATGACACCCAGAATGCCGATTTGTAAATAATTCAGAGAAGCGAAGCCAATATCGAGGCCGCTGGAGCAGACGTTAGACAAGATGAGTTCCTGAAAAAAGGCGAGTGGTTCACGGTCTTCGCACAGACACGCAGCAGTCCCCTGGAGCGTAGACAGCGCGGCGAATGATGGGCCTGTTTTTTACGAATTTCCAGTTAAAACAAACCCAAAAAGGCAAGCTGTAAACTGATTCCATTTGTGTCAGCCCTGTTCTGACCGCGCCTCCATCAAGACCATCCAAAGGCTCTGGCCAGAGTTTCGACGTGGCGTACAAGCTCCGACGCACACCGTGTCCGGCATGGCCAGACCGGCCTGAAACAACCTGCATCAATGATGCGGTTTTTTATGGCCCGACGATCAGGATCCCTCCTCCCAAACCTGTTTCAGTCACTTGGCGGCCGCACATCATCGGGATTCCGTCCTTATCCCGATAAATCGCCCCGCCCCCTCTCTTTCATCGGCTTGCCATTCCCGGAATTCAGCCGCCGAAAGGTACATCGAAGACCTTCCATATACATATAAAGTATGCATAATGAAAACATTCCGAATCCAGTACGACGAGACCAAAAACGCCACAAACAAGCAAAAGCACGCCGGGGTGAGCCTTGCCGATGCAGAACCCCTGTTCTACGACGAGGCGGCACTCACCTTTCAGGACCGCGATCATGGCGAAGAGCGTTGGATCATCATGGGAATGGACGCCACCGGTCGCTTGCTGGTGGCGGCCTACACCTACCGTGATCCGGATTTTGTTCGAATCATCAGCGCACGAGCCGCCTCGAGAAATGAACGTCGCCAATATCTGGAGAGTTGACCGATGAAAGAAGAGTATGACTTCAGCAAAGCCAGGCGTGGGGCCGTTGCCAGCAGCACGGGCAAGACACGGATCACCATCATGCTGGACGACGAGGTGATCGACGCGGCGCGCGCACTCGCCGAAAGCGCGGGAACGGGCTACCAGACCATTATCAACAACCTGCTGCGCCAGGCCCTGATTTCCCAAGCCACCCACAATCTTGCGCCCGCCCCGCGAAAACGGGCCGAGGCAGTCTTGACGCTCAACGAAGGCATCGGCCGTTACGAGGTCCAGGCGCTTGAACAGCAGTTGATTGCCGTGGCCGGGGAACTGAATCGCGTCCTGGGCAAGCCGAAAAAACCCAGGACAAGATCCGGGACGGCGTCATGAGGGGCAAGGCTCGTCCCGCCCCTTTTCCCGTCAGGCACGGAAAGACGCCGGGATCGCCGATCAGGAAACCGCTACCCCCGTCGAGGTGGAGACAGCCCCGTAGTAGCGCCAGCAGCAATGATCGCGGTGCCCCGGCAGGATCACACAGCCGCTGAGGCTCAGGAGCAGGACGGCGGCAACGAGCAACGAGAGACGACGAGACATGGTGGTTTTCCTCATGATTCAGCAGGTAGGGCACGGTGGATATGGCGGGTAACAGACAGGGCCAAGGCACCTGTCGATTGCCAGCGGTTACCGGTTGAACGTCACCACCCGCCGGAATCCGTCGCTACCTTTCAACAATTTCATGAAGTGCCCGCAAACCCTGGGCAATACTTCCCTCGAACAACGCCTCAAACCCGCCGTGAAAAAAACTGTTTTTTTCGCGACGGATTTTCCGGGCGTCCCGCGTTCAACCCATCAGCAGCGTTCACTTTCGTCCGCCGCATGAAGGAGTTGTCATGAGACCTGCACGACCTCTGGCCAAATTACGCTATGCCCTGCTTATCCCGTTGGCATTCGCGGCCCTGACCAGCACGCCGACCTTTGCCCAGACCGAAGTCATCATCCGCGAAGCCCCGCCGCCCGTACGCGTCGAAGCCGTTCCCGTCGAACGTCCCGGTTACGCCTGGGACCGCGGGCACTGGCGCTGGGAAGGTCGCGGTTATGTCTGGGAACCGGGCCACTGGCAGCCGGTGATGCGCAATGCGCGCTGGGAACCCGGCCACTGGGAAGCCCACGGACCGCGCTGGTTCTGGGTCGAAGGCCACTGGATCCGCTAAGCCCACATCGCCTGGCTGCGCACTCCGCTGCCAGGCGGCGCCCTGCACCTGACACTCAGATACCGGACCGGGATTTGCCATATTGAAAGAAACTGATCCGGACGTTGAGTTGCTGGCCCGCATCGGCAACAACGAACCGGCGGCCGTCAACGAGATGGTGTCGCGCAAGCTGCCCCGTCTGCTGGCGCTCGCCGGTCGGATCCTCGGTGATGCCGACGAGGCCAAAGATGTCGCGCAGGAAAGCTTCCTGCGCATCTGGAGACAGGCGGCGAACTGGCGCAGCGGCGAGGCACGTTTCGACACCTGGCTGCACCGGGTCGCCCTCAATCTCTGTCATGATCGCCTGCGCCGGCGCAAGGAGCGCCCGCTGGCCGATGACGAGGACATGATCGAGGTGGTCGACAGCGCGCCGCCGCCCGATGAACAACTGGAAGCCACCGCCCGCAGCGAGCAGATGGCCGCGGCGCTGGCGGCATTGCCCGACCGGCAGCGCGAGGCCATCGTGCTGCAGTATTACCAGGAGCTGTCGAACATCGAAGCCGCGGCCCTGATGAATATCAGCGTCGAGGCACTGGAAAGCCTGCTGTCGCGGGCCAGGCGCAACCTGCGCAGCTACCTTGCCGAGACATCCGGCGAAGCCAGCCTAGGGAGGGAAAAACGATGACGCCCGAACGATTTGGTCAATTGGCCGAGGCCTATGGTGCCGACCTGCGACGCTGGCCGGCCGGCGAACAGGCCGCCGCCCAGGCGCTGCTCGATCGCGGCGACAGCACCGCCCTCGACGCCGTGCAACAGGCCCGCTGGCTCGACAGCCTGCTCGACAGCCACACACTGCCGGCCGTGGATCCGGCGCTGATCCGACAGGTCCGCCTGTCGGCCAATCCCGCGCGACCGCCATCGTTCTGGAGCCGCTATGCCGGCTGGCTTTCCCCCGCGGGTTTTGTCGGGGTCGGCGTGGCCGGTGTCGCGGCCGGTATCCTGGTGGCGTCCCTGAGCCTGCCGCTGCCGATGCTGTCAGCCGAAGTGCTGCCCAGCGTCTTCGACCATGGCGATGCCGATGTCGTCTTTACCGTCAACGCCGAGGAAAGCGAGCAATGACCCCGCCACCCAAGCACCTGAAGCCCAAGTACCTGAAACCGCTGCTGGTCGTGTCGTTGCTGTTCAATGTGTTCCTCATCGGCGGTGTCGGCGGCGGCCTGTATCACTGGCTGGTCAACGCCAAGCCCGCCGAGACCGTGGTCAATCCCCACGGCTTGCGCCAGGCGATGCAGCAACTGCCCGAGGCACGCCGCAAAGAATTGCGGCAGTTGCTGCGACGCAACCAGGCGGACAGTCAGCCGCTGATCATCGCCGGGCGTGAAGCGCGCATGGATGTGATCAGGCAACTGGAGGCGCCGACACTGGATCGCAGCGCACTGATGGCCGACCTTGGCCGCGCCCGTGAGGCAGACGATGCCCTGAGGGTACTGGTGGACAACACCGTGGCGGACTTTGCCGGCACCCTGCCCCTGGATGAACGCCAGAAACTGGGGAAATCGTTGTACCCGCGCGGACAGGTCAAGACCAAGGCCAAGATTGCAAGGAAGGACTGAAGCGGGCCGTAGGCGATATTGATCCCCCCCGACAAGCGCCGGGCACGGCGCTGACCAGACAGACAAAACCCAGCGAAAATGCCGGGTTTTGTCTTGCTGGCGTCTCACGCCTGGCGCTTGTCCGCCGTCGTCGCTCGTGCACCGTGGATCAGTGGCGCATAACGATTACGGAACTCCCAGTTGTAAGGCACCTGACTCTTACTCAGGCCCTGGTCCCAGTTGATCGACCAGGTCATCAGCCCCTTGATCGAATGCCCTGCCGCATCAAGTCGCTTGAAGGCATTGCTCACCGCCTTCGGGTCGATCACATAGCCCGTCGCCGCCGCATCGACGTTGGCCGGCAGGCCGATGACGAACTTGTCCGCGGCGATCCGGGTGAAACCGCGAGTCCCCGTCACCAGGCTGTCGGTCAGGTAGTAGAGGAAGTCCTCCTTCATCGCGTCGTTGTTCTGCGCGATCCAGGCGCCCTGCCCGCCATTGGCTTCAGGCACCCAGACGCCGTCGCCGCCCTGGTTGTAGTACTGCGGCGCGATAAAGTCGTAATAGCCTTCGAGGGCCTTGATGTAGTCGACGTACTTGCCGTTGCTGCTCAGATAGGGAAACTCCGGCGCCATGCTGATGATGAAATGCTTGCCCTCGCCCTTGTAGTGATCCTTGACCAGCTTCAGGGCAGCGGGCAGCACGACCTTGTTGTCGGCGTAGTCGATGGCGCTCTGTTCCAGGTCGATATCCAGCCCGTCGAAACCATAGGTCTCCACCAGGCGGATGATTTCATTGGCCAGCGGCTGCTCGCTGCCCTTGCGCAATTCGATATGCGCATCGGCGCCGCCAAGGGAAATCAGCACCGCCCGGCCCTGGCTGTTCAGCACACCGACCTGGCGGCGAAACTCCTCGTCGGAGAGATTGTAGGGTTTGAAGGTCGGGATACCGTTGCCCTTCATGAAAGCCACGGCCACAACGTTGTATTCCTTGGGGATATCCACCAGGGGAATATTGGCGAACTTGCCGCCCTGATAGCCATCGCCCGGGCCTGCGGCCCAGTTGTGCCAGAAACCCATGAGGATTTTCTTGCCATCCAGGCTCGGCATCAGCGATGCCGAATCATTGGCCTGGGATTTTTGCAGTGAAAAATTGATAGTGGTCACATTCTGATCCTTCAGAAATTGCACAGGGTTGTCCGCCGGTTCACGGCGTTATTTGAAGTCCACATCGAAGGCCTGGTAGAAGGCATTGCCGGTATTGGCGACGATCCACAGCAGGACGATGACGTGATGGCCTTTCTTGCCGGAGGGCAGCTTCACCGAATGATCGACCCGGGCCTTGAGCTCGTCGGTATGCTGGTAGTACGGCACCTGCGGGTAGAAGTCCTCGAAGAACGGCTTGGCCTCCAGCTGCGCACGACTGATGCGCTGTTTCGGGTCCCAGCCATCCCGGGTGATCAACCAGCGATAGCCACGGGTGACATGGGGCGCGGTGTATTCCCATTTCACCTGGAAGACCTGGCCCGGATCGACATTCAGCAGCGGCCAGGTGAAGGGGCGATTGAGCTTCTGGCTCATTTCTTCGTTGGTGAAGTTGAGGCAATCGCGGTCATCGGTCTTGCCACCACTGAGGATATGGCCGTCAGCCGGAGGCACGACGCTGGGATCATCCGTCTCGAAGGGCGCGGGGAAAGGCCCGGCGGTCAGCGCCGGAAAGTTCTTGCCGCCTTCCATTTCATTGACCTGCCAGTTACCGAGCAGACCGACTTCGACGGCTACCGAACCGCGACTGGCGGGGGAAATGACACGACCGTGCCGGAGCACTGGATTGGGTAAAGGTTTGTTCATTTTCTCACTCCATTGATTGAACAGGCTCCCTCATGGGGAGCGCTGTCAACCTAACGCAGATGTGAGCTTTGTTCATGGGCGGTGAAACAGGGACTTTCCAGATCGGCTTCATATTTCATTGAGTAATCTTGAGTTTTCCACAGCCAGTTATCCGCTACTCCTACGCACTATGTAGGCAATGGACTACGCACAAAGATTACAAAGCAGATGAATACACAGGACATTATTTAAAACAGAAAAAGTTCATTTCAACTTTGTAAATTTTTATTTTCAGACGCCGAGGATCCCGAACGCGTCGGGTGGCTCACGCTCGGCACAACGAGTAGGAGATAGCCCACTCGAAACGTCGATAAGACCTACGGTTTTGCAGGATTCGCAGCCTTGCCGCAGCCTGTCTATCCCGATAGTTTTTCAGGGTCGCCGCCAAATCGGCGACCGGTTTTGACAGACCGAAATGAACCACTGCGCATAAGCGCCCAAACTCCATTTGCTGGCGTTTTTTTTACGCCTGTGATTACGTGTTGCGGCGGCTGTGCGCAGGGCATCTTCGGATGCGCCGGTTTCTTTGGTTCCCGGTCTGTCAACCTGCGTACAGCTGCCACCTAAACTTGTTTGACAGCAGGCGGTGGCGGTCCAACGAACCATTGGAGTTGCCCCCATGAACATGCACAAGAAAATTGTTCCTGATCCACCCTGCACTTCGCCTGCACTCATTATTGAAACGTCCGAAGTACTTCTTTCTCAGAAAAAGTCGCTCTTCTCCGTACGCGAAGACATCAATCTCCAGGACGCACTGACCAGCGTTTCACAACTTCTGAAAACGGCCGAATACGTTGCCGACGACATCAGCACAGGCGCCAATGGCATCGCCAGCGATCAGATCTGGACCGTGACGCACTCGGTGGAAATGGCCAGGGCGATGGTGGATGCCCTGCTGGAACGACCCCGGCGGCTGACGATTTAAGACCCATCGCCGGAATCAACAGGCCACGTCCCCGTGGCCTGCCTCCTAGAGGCTACCGTCGACAAAACGCCCCCGCACGGCCACCTCATCCTCCGCCCGCTCCATCTCGCTGCGCACCACATTGCACAGATCCTCGCAGCAGCGGTAATACGCCCGCTCGGCGATCCTGACCGCCCTGAACCCCTCCTCCAGCGCCTCCTTCGGCGTCTTGCTCAAGGACGCCACCGTCAGCCGCCAGGCCGCGCGAGCGCTGTCCCGGGCCGCCAGGTAGGGCTTCAAGAGATCCGAGTCAATCATCGTCATGAGGGGCTCCTGTCGGGCTTTGCAAATTTTGGTCTGTCTGAAAGTAATGTAGTGCGGATCGGAGCTGATTGCCCCGCAAAGATTCAGGTCGAAATCGAGGTCATGGACAGGGTGGCGTGCGGTAACTAAACTGCAGTAGCGTCAGGTATTACCTTTTGCTACAGGAGACCGACATGGCAACCCCAACCTCCATCAAGCTTGATGATGAGCTGAAAGGACGCGTGCAGCATCTGGCCGATGCTCGCCGCCGTACTTCGCACTGGATCATGCGTGAGGCTATCGCACAGTACGTCGAGCGCGAAGAAAAACGTGAAACGTTCCGACAGGAGACGCTGCAAGCCTGGGAAGAATTTCAAGCCACCGGACTGCACGCGACGGCCGAAGATGTCGAGAAATGGCTGTCGAGTTGGGGAACTGAGAACGAGCTACCTGCACCTCCATGCCACGAATGATCTTCGCCCCCGCCGCCATCCGGGATATTCAACGGCTACGGGAGTTTCTTCGCCCAAAGAATGCCGATGCGGCGAAACGCGCGGGTGAAGCGATCATCCAGGGTGTGCGGCTACTGGCAGCGCAGCCGCAGATCGGCAGACTGGTGGATGACCTGCCCGATGAGTACCGGGAATGGTTGATTGATTTTGGAGACAGCGGCTATGTAGCGCGCTATCGAATTGATCTCGATACCGTCACGATCCTGACTGTTCGACACCAGAAAGAAGCGGGGTCTGCATGATCCGGCGGCAACCCCCGACCCCTACCCGCCCTGGCGGCCTGGATAGAGATCGGCACCACGCCCCCCTCCCAAGTCTTTCAAGCACAATCCATTCGACTTTCAACTGCATGAAATCAGTTTTATGCGTTGGCATTCTAGATACCAAGCATCGACTATCGTACTGACGAAGCCCGACCGGACTCCCCCCGCCAAGATTGAGGAGTTTGCTGCATGAGTGTGCCTTGCCAAAGCGTCGTGGCCCCCACGAGCCGCGCCCCCACTGCCCTGGTGCTCTTGGCGGTGGCACTGGGTTTTGTCATGGCGATGCTCGATGTGACCGTGGTGAATGTGGCGCTCTCGGATCTGCAACGGGAATTCGACGTGACCCTATCATCGCTGGTCTGGGTCATCGACGCCTACACCCTGATGTTCGCCTCGTTCCTGTTGCTCGGCGGAGCCCTGGCGAATGTGCTGGGGGCCAAGCGCGCCTATATGCTCGGTCTCGCCTGGTTCATCCTGGCGTCCTTGCTATGTGGCCTGGCAACGTCGGCACCGATGCTGATCGGCGCCCGCTTCCTGCAGGGTATCGGCGCCGCACTGTTCATGCCCAGCTCCCTGAGCCTACTGACCGAAGCCTTTCCCGACCGCAGCACGCGCATACGGATGGTCGGCATCTGGGGCGCCATCGTCGGGGCCGCCGCCGGCTCCGGCCCCTTTATCGGCGGATTGCTGGTCAATGACCTCGGCTGGAGAAGCATCTTCTACCTCAACCTGCCGATCGGCCTGCTGGGTATCCTGCTGACGCTGTGGACGATACATCCTTCCCCACGCAGGCCCATCGTCTTCAACCTTCCCACGCACCTGCTGATCATGCTGACCCTGGCCGGACTCAGCTTCGTCCTGATCGAAGGGCCGTCGCTGGGCTGGACAGCCCCGGCCAACCGGATCGCGATGACCGTGGCCGCCTTCGGTGCGCTCGCAGTAATCCTGCGGGAAAAGCGCTCGTCCTCGCCGGTGATCCCTGCGCCGCTGCGCCACAACGCCAATTTCTGGGCCCTCAACGGCCTGGGCTTTCTGATCAACTTCGCCCTGTTTGGCGAGATCTTCCTGGTCGCCCTGCTGCTCCAGCAGTTTCACCACACCACGGCGCTGCAGACCGGTGCCTGGATGCTGCCGGTCATGGCCACGGTGCCGATCAGCAACTATGCGTCCGGCCGCTTCGCCCAGCGCTTCGGCGAACGCCGGGTGATGCTCACCGGGCTGAGCATTGCCGTACTTGGCAGCCTTGTCACCGCCTGCGTGGGCGGTGGCGTGGCCTACCTCTGGATCGTGCCGGCCATTGCCTTGTGCAATGCCGGCATGGGACTGGCGCTGCCCGCGGCCATCAGCAGCGTCATGCATGTGGCCGGCGCCACCTACTCCAACGTCGCGGCCGCCTCGCTCAATGCCAATCGCCAGATCGGTGCACTCGCAGGCGTAGCGGTGATGGGGATTGTGCTGTACGCAATCAGCGACTGGGCGCTGTCGGTGAGGATTGCCTTTGCGATCAATGCGCTGGTTCTGCTGGTTGGGGCGTGGCTGGTGAAAGGGTTGAGGTCGCAGGGTTAGGTTTCAAAGGACAAGTCACTATCGCTGCCCAGGTACGAGCCTCCCTGGACTGGATACGGGCGACCGGATCGAATTGATGTGGGGACTTCAATCCTGCGACCAATCCGGTGCGCGACTCACAAAAAGTACCCTGTCACCTCATTCAACTCAGGCATAGGTGTTATTCACACAACCGGCGTTCTCGGTATTTACCTCGAAGGAGAAACTGATGCCCACCACGAGGCTGGCGACTCAACGCAGCGCCAGTCGTGTTCGCATCCTCCCGAGAGAAATAGACATGAGCAGATTACAAGGCAAGATCGCAGTCATCACCGGCGGCAGCAGCGGCATTGGCCTGGCCACCGCGCAGCGATTCGTGAGCGAAGGTGCTTACGTGTTCATCACTGGCCGACGCCAGGCAGAGCTGGACAAGGCAGTCGCGCTTATCGGCCGGAATGTCACCGCCGTTCAGGGTGACGTCTCCAACCAGCAAGACCTGGACCGGCTTTACGCAGTCGTACAGCGCGAGAAAGGCAGCATCGACGTGCTCTTCGCCAACTCGGGCATCGTCGACAACAAGTCCATCGACGAGATCAGCGCCGAGCACTATGACAAGACCTTCGACATCAACGTCAAGGGCCTGTTGTTCAGCGTACAAAAAGCCCTGCCGCTGATGCGCAACGGCGGCTCGATCATCCTGACCGCCTCTATCGCGTCGACCAAAGGCATTCCCGGCTACAGCACCTACAGCGCGACCAAGGCGGCCATCCGCTCGTTCTCCAGGACCTGGACCCTCGAACTCAAGGATCGCGGTATCCGCGTCAACACCCTCAGCCCCGGCCCGGTCGATACCCCGATCATGGACAGCCAGGCGACGACAAAAGAGGAAGTCGATCAAGTGAAGACCTCCTTTGCCCAAGCGGTGCCATTGGGCCGCCTGGGTCGCCCGGATGAAATTGCCTCGGCGGCGTTGTTCCTTGCGTCCGATGAAAGCAGTTTTGTTGCGGGTATCGATCTTTGCGTGGATGGGGGTATGGCTCAGGTGTAGGTCAGCGGTTTCAGCTGGTGTGATCTTTCCCGCCCCTTCGGCCTAAGCCAGGGGGCACATCTTTCATCACCCTGATCAGTGACTTCTTACAGCCCGCCAATGAGTGAGCACGATTTGATCCTGGCTCTCAACGGCGTGAACGGATTTAAGCAGTCCTGAGAGCCTGGCCTCGTAGTTATCCGACGCAGCCGTCATCATCTGAACCACCCCATATTCTGATGAACTCCACCGCATTCAGCCTCACGCCACTCAAGCCCGCGCCCCGCGCCGGCTGCGCCCACAACGACAGACCTTTCATGCCTTTGAACGACGTTACCCCTTGCCGCTCCGAGCCCTTTCGCTGCTTCAGCGTTGCACCGATGATGGATTGGACTAACTTCTCTTATACCTCCCGTAACTAAAGGCGCAAACGCCTCCCCGCCAACCCGCGTACCAGTTGCGTACCAGCTACGTTTTACTCCCTCATCACCCTATCGCTTCTGCCGACTGCTTTAGCAAATTTTAAGCATCGATTCTCGGCTCCAATCCCGGCAATGTCTATCGTCGGATCAGGCGAGTTTTCTGAGAGTTAAACCGCGTGCATGGACGGCCAGCCAACCTACTCGCTTTATACCTCACCCCGTTTTCAGGTTGCCCCCTGGAAAAAAGGTAACTTTGGTAATTTTCTTTTTAGCATAAAAAAACACAATAAAATCAGAATTTTAGAGAAACTCTAAAAAGATAATAACAGGGTAAGAAAAAAGTTAGAAAATTACCTTTAGTAGTAGTAATCTCAACAGCTTACGAAACCCTTAAAAATCAGGTAGTTGGCGAAATATTACCTCCTGGCTTACCAAATATTATTTCCCAAGGTAATACATAAAAGCCAAGCGCTATAAGGGCTGCAGCCTTTTTTCCGCATCGGCTTACCAAAATTACCTTTTTCCCAGCCTCGAACTGAAATTAGCCTCCTCGCGCGCCCTGCTATGCTTCCTGCTTTCCGAATGGAGTCGAATTTATGGCCAGCGAATATTCCTTTACCGTCGTCGTCGAAAAGATGTACGAAAATCAGCTGGGCCTCAAAGCTGCGCTGATGGAATTGGTGCTATTAGTCGAGCGCCAGGGATACGAGACCGTGCGGGAGAATGCCTGTGTGGCACTTGAGCGAATCGGCGAGAATGCGGGTTTTATCAATCAGGGCTTGGCACGATTAAAAAATCTGGAAAAGGATTAGCTTGTCAATGACAGAGACTAGACATTACGCACAAGCGTTAGATAATATGGAACACATAGTTAATATACTTTCAATGCGCGTTCCTGCACCCAAGCGTGTTCAATTTGGAGTTTCATTCATTTATCGGTATGTAGAGAAAACGATACATCAGGCGTTGGTGCAGAAGCTCGCACGGATGGTTAGCAGTATTCATGCTGCAAGGCTGCTCCTGGAGGCGGGTTTTGTACAAGAACAGGCATCTCTACAACGTATTCTCGATGAAATTACCGAAGATATTTCGTTCTTGGCTTTCTCGGTAATAATCGGCGAGTCAACTCCAGCACATGAGAAATACTTGGAGTACTTTTTCCAAGAAGAATTTAATCCCTCTGAGCAGTCCGTTTCGTCGACGGACAGGGGGATGGTTTCGAGGAAAAAAATTCGCGCGTACTTGGATCGATGTGTGAATGGCGCAAAAGGTTCCAGCAAGCACCTGGACATTTCTCGAACTGTCAGCAAGGCGTATTCTGGCTACGTCCACGCGGCATCACCTCAAATCATGGATATGTATGGGGGAGTTACGCGTGGATTTTTTATGCGAGGCATGCACGGGACTATAAGACAAGCTGAGCATCGCGCTGATTTTTGGAATTATATGTACCGAGCCATCATGGCTTGTTGCTTAACAGCAAAGGCGTTCGGTGATGACGAGTTGTTCGTTTCAATCCGCAAATTTGAGGATAGCTTTCGAGAGGCAACAAGCACCGACTACCAGTCCAATGATTGGTCATCAATTGATGACGTCGACAACGGGCAAACAGAATAGCATTTAAAGTAAACGAATAAAAACCAAGAAAACTATTAATTTTGTTAATGGCGGGGAAATATGGATATAAACAAGCAGCACACCCCTATTGATGAGCCTGTCGCACAGATCAACAGCGCGGTCATTTCCGAGATTGCTAAACTAGTCAAATTCCGGCTTCAGCAAGACGCACCAACTGAGGAACAAACAAAGACAATTTTAAATCTCGCTTACGAGATAGCAATTGCGAAACTGCATAAACTGCTGAACTCTCGTCATCCAGCCAGTTGGATACTAGAAGCTTACAAGCAGACTTTTATGTGGACAGCTGTCTACAAACAGGAGCTCACCCCTTGGGAGGATTTCGAATCTCCAAAAGAGCTTGCACCTATTGGCAGGTTTGGTTGGCGCTATGCGATAGAGTATCTTCTCTCTAAAAAAAACTTAAACAGCATAAGTCGTGCCAAACCCACGTACGACGAGGTTTCTGAAGCCTTTACTTTGCTCAGCATTTCGGCAAGCTCCGCAGAATGGTCAAATCTTATCCACTTCTTTCCTGACGTCTACGGCCACGTCAAATTCGATTTAACTACCGAACATGGTTTGCTAACCCCATTATTGGATGACGCAGCAGAACCCACACTTGCAGCCCGTTCAAACTACATGTTCAAGAAGGAAGGAAATGAATGGAGCAAACTCACAACAGCAAGAGCTAAGTCTACAGAACTTTTTGTAGAGTCGACCCTTAGCACGGCTATGCAGGAAGAGCTTGGTTTCACGATTGCTCAGCTAAAAGCACTGATTGACACAATGTGCCGAACAATTCTCTCCTCTGGCTATACAATAATTTTACCAGGTCGATACATGATTGACTGGGCATCAGACGAAAGTGGAATACCGAAAGAAACCGTTGCCAAAATATTTGATTTTATAAACTTATCACCTAACTCGTTAGTAGCCATCGACAGGGACTTCCTTGACAAAAAGGACCCCATACGAATGATAAATTTCGCTGGCGTCAGAATTGACAACCTAAATCATCTTGGCGCAGTCTACCCAAAGTCAGCAACTAAAAAGCCGCATATAAAACAAGCAACCTGGCACATCATAATCAACATATTCATGCTGGGAGAGTGGTACGATACATTCATGTACAAGTGCTCTAATGGTCAGCGTCAAGATTTAAAATCTTATCCGGTTCTGAACTGTGCCTTGGAAAAGATTGAACAGTATCAGAGACGAGATGTATTTGAGTCTGTGATAGCTGACATTTTTAAGGCTCGTCAATTCAAGCGCATCCAAAGTTTAAAAAAATGGAGAACCCCAGAGGGGCATTCTATTCCCCTTCCCTGCGGCGAGATTGACATAATTGCTTACCATGAAAAATCAGAAGTGCTTTTTGTCGTTGAGTGCAAGGCTGGAGCACCGGCCTTAGACTCGAGAGGGTTTTCCCAACAACAAAAGGATCATTTCAAACAAAAAAAATACGATGAAAAATTTCGCTCTAAAATTAAGTGGATCAAAGAAAACACCCCTACCATTTTTCGCCTAAAAGAATTTGACGGCCAGCCCTACAATCTTGACTCGATCAAAGTTGTGCCTGTTTTTGTTACTCGATACCCCACCATCATTAAGTTTTATATAGAAGACTATAAGGTCATGACATTTGCGGAACTCGACGAATTCATCGTTTCTGCAATAACTGATGGCACAGAACCCAAAACATAAAATGCTCGCCTTCTGCCGCCCCCCGGTGGGCGAATGATCGATCTCAGGCATCTGACCTAACTCTTAATCATTCACAATTTTTGAAACAGGCTGAATGCCCCAATACACCCAGGTGCCGGGGCGTTCCAGTCTATTTTAAGGGGACAGATTTATTTTCATATACGCTTCGCTGGCCTTCCCTGCCCACGTCGCTCTATCCGCAAGCCCTTAACCGCCTCAATCTCATCAACAAAGCGAGTATTTCCAGTCAACTGCCCGCGCTGTAACGATTCTCGAATCAATGTCAATTCTTCAGATGAAATTTCCTGATTTACAAAATCCCGATATTTAACCCTTCGATCCTCCAGGGTGTGACCCAGGGCCTCAAAGCAAGGATCCGTATCAAGCCAATTATCGTAGGCCTGCTCACTAGAACGTAATAGATAACTTGACCAGATATAATCCTCTGGCCGAGAAACCATTCTTGCTCGAACTGGATTTAGCTCAATATAGCGACTGCATGCGAGTAAATAGTTATCTGATTGCACGAGACTTGATTTATAACGCCCCTCCCACAACGTTCCGGAACGACCTTCAAGCTTATTCCGATGGCGAGTCATTCGTGCGGCCAAAGCCTTCATTAACTGCCCGAGACCAGCAACCGACTCACCGGGAGCGAGCAACAGATGCACATGATTATCCATAAGGCAGTACGCATAGACCTTGACCCCGAATACGGCTTTCAGCTCACGTAAGTCATACAAGTAACGCTGAAAATCGCCAGCTTCTGCAAAAACAACCTGACGATTGTGCCCTCGCTGAACAATGTGATGCGGGTAGTTTGGCAAGACAACACGTCCCATTCTTGGCATGAAACCTCCTTCCGTGGAGATATCAGCGTAGCAAGTCGAAAAGGATCTGCCCTCTTTTCCTCAAAAATTAAATCCGTCCCCTTTTTCCTAGTCCCCTTTTTCACCCAAAAATTAAATCCGTCCCCTTTTTCATAAAAATTAAATCCGTCCCCTTTTCCCGCTTATATTCCTTAAAATTAAATCCGTCTCCTTTTCCCGTTCACATAGAGCCCGAATACAAACATTGACAGAGCGAATCGCTCCTACTAAGAATAAAAGCGCGGATCCAAGGTTAGGAATCGCGTAAAGGGAAAATTCTTCTCAGAATTTCAGCACATATGGATAAAGGGAATAAAAAATGTCTGACGCAATCTCAAACAAAGACCAAACCCCAGCTAAAACCTTCACCCTTTTCAACCAGAACGGCATCAAGATCACTCTGGATCTGCCTGGTGCATTGCAGATCAACCAGAACAGGCAAGAGCTCTATACTTCCGCTCCAGTACTGCACAACAGTACGATCTTTCCCATTAAATCGGCGAAGTTCATCATCCACCTCGATGACGTTCGCGATGCATCGAGCAACGTGATCGCGAACGTGCGGTGGTGGAACCCCAGTATTTTCAACGGGGAACAGACCATGGAGTTCAATGTTGAAGCGATTCAGCCCAATGAAACAGGCAAGTGCACCCCTGCTTCCAGTGGATACTCCCAAGTCCGGTGGGCTACCTCGGTGTCGAGTGGACGCGCCCAGGAAACCTTCACGAATACCCTGAACCTTGTCTCACTCATCTACGGACCTCTTCCTTCGAATACGACGAATCAAGCTGATGGGCCGATTATCCAGATTGGTTAACTGAATCTGTCATCACAGCGCCCGGTGCACCGCATCGGGCGTTTTGTATTTCAAAGACCAGCCCTCTCGCCTCCCCCGCCAGCCAACTCCATTTCCTGATAAACTCCACCCCATTCAGCCCCACGCCACTCAAGCCCGCGCCCTGCCCCATTCGCGCCGGCTGCGCCCACAGCGACCGATTTTCCATGCCCTTGAACGACGTTACCCCCACCCGCTCCGAGCCCTCTCGACGCTTCAGCGTGGCCCCGATGATGGACTGGACGGACCGCCACTGCCGGTTCTTCCTGCGCCTGCTTTCCAAGCACACCCTGCTCTACACCGAGATGGTCACCACGGGCGCCATCCTGCACGGTGATCATGAGCGTTTCCTGCGCTACAACGCTTCCGAGCACCCGCTGGCGTTGCAGCTGGGCGGCAGTGTGCCGGCCGATCTGGCCGCCTGTGCCCGCATGGCCGAGGACGCCGGTTATGACGAGGTGAACCTCAATGTCGGCTGCCCCAGCGACCGGGTGCAGAACAATATGATCGGCGCCTGTCTGATGGGACATCCCGAGCTGGTGGCCGATTGTGTGAAGGCAATGCGCGATGCGGTGTCGATTCCGGTGACGGTCAAGCACCGCATCGGCATCAATGGCCGGGACAGTTATGAAGAGCTCTGCGACTTCGTCGGCAAGGTGCGCGATGCCGGTTGCCGCAGTTTTACCGTGCATGCGCGGATTGCGATTCTCGAAGGCCTGTCGCCCAAGGAGAACCGGGATATTCCGCCGCTGCGCTATGACGTGGCCGCGCGGTTGAAGGCGGATTTCCCGGAGCTGGAGATTGTTCTCAACGGCGGGATCAAGACGCTGGAGCAGTGTCACGAGCATCTGCAGACGTTTGACGGGGTGATGCTGGGCCGTGAGGCTTATCACAACCCGTATCTGCTGGCGGAAGTGGATCAGCAGTTGTTTGGCAGTGAAGCGCCGGCGCTTTCCCGGGCCGAGGCGCTGGCGCAGTTGCGGCCCTATGTGGCGGCGCATATCGCCGACGGTGGGGCGATGCACCATATCACCCGTCATGTGCTGGGGCTGGGCACGGGGTTTCCGGGGGCGCGGCGGTTCCGGCAGTTGCTGTCGGTGGATATTCACAAGACCAAGGATCCACTGGCTCTGCTGGATCAGGCTGGGGAGTTGCTGGAGGGGCGGTAATGCGGCCGGCTATAGACCGTGTCATCGTTCTTCGCTGGCAAGCCAGCTCCCACAAGGACCGCGTTATCGTTTATCGCTGGTAAGCCCAGCTTCCACAGGGACCGCGTTATCGTTCTTCGCGGGCAAGCCCGGCTCCTACAGGGACCGCATTATCGTTCTTCGCTGGCAAGCCAGCTCCTACAGGGACTGCGTTATTGTTGTTCGCGGGTAAGCCCGGCTCACAGGGGCCAGCGGTGTTTTGGGAGCAGCGCAAAAAGGGCGACATCCAGGTGGATGTCGCCCTTTTTTGTACGCTCGTGGCGTCAGTCGCTCAACTGCGCTCCAGCGCGTTCACCAGGTCGTGAAACGCTTCGCGGTTGGAGTCGTTCAAGCCCATGAGGATCTTGTGCGCTTCCAGCACCTTGACCCGCACCACTTCTTCCGACTGGTCCTGCGAAGGCAGGTCGGTCAGGCATTCCGGGCACGGGATCGGGCGGTTGACGATGTTGAACACCTGGTCGAAACCCATGGACTGCAACAGACGGGTGATGTCGTCGTGGACGGTCACCACGGTCGGCAACAGGCCCACTTTCTGCCGCGACAGGATCGAGAGCTTGGCCAGCAAGCCCAGGGTGGTGCTGTCGATGCTGCGGGTTTCGGTCAGGTCGATCACGATCGCCGTGAAATTCAGCGCCGTGAAGATCTTCTCGATCGTGGCATCCAACGCTGAACACAGGGTCAGGCGAACTTCACCAACGAACTTCAGAACGAAGGTGCCATCCTGTTCGGCGAACTGGATTCTACCGGTACTCATCAAAGATTCCTGCTCAACACTAACAAGGCGATATCATCCGGCATCTCCCCTAGCGTGGCCAATCCAAAAACCTGGCGCAAGCCATCCAGGCTGCCGCCGGCTGTTCTCACCAATTCTGGCAAGGCAGCCTCTTTCTCTTTGAGTGTATCTTGCTGCAAAAGATCCAGAATGCCATCAGACATCAGTGTAAGACTAAATGTCGGCGGCAGTTCCAGAATGTGGTCTTCATAGGTGGCCTCGTTGAACAGGCCCACCGGCAGGCCACGGCCTTCCAGGTAACGCACGCTGTCCGGGGTGTACAACACCGGCAACGGCAGATGACCACCGATGCTGTAGGTCAACAGCCCGGTTTCTTCATCGATCACGCCACCCACCATGGTCACGTGCTTGCCCAGCTTGCAGTTGATCAGGCCACGGTTGATATGGCCCAGCACCTGCGAGGGGGTGAATTCCGGCAAGGTGCCGTTGCGCTTGGACTCGAACAGCAACCGCGTGGTCATGAACTTCAACAGCACGGTGACAAAGGCCGACGACGCACCATGGCCGGAGACATCCGCCAGGTAGAACGCCACACGCCGCTCATCGACCCGGAAGTAGTCGACGAAATCGCCGGACAGGTACAGGGACGGAATGATCTGGTGGGCGAAGTTGAAGTCGTCGATGCTCCAGGGACTGACCGGCAGCATGTTCATCTGGACCTGGCGACCGGCGTTCTGGTCTTCCTGCAACAGATGGAGGCTGGCTTCGAGCTCGCGGTTGGCGGTCTCGAGCTTTTCCCGGTAGCGCTGGTTTTCCAGCAGCAGGCGCGCACGGTCCAGGGCCCGGCGCACGGAGTGCTCCAGGACGGCGAGGTCTTCGAGGGGCTTGATCAGGTAGTCCGCCGCACCCAGGCGCAACGCTTCGACGGCATCGTTCATGACGCCCGCGCCCGAAACCACGATCACCGGCGTTTGCGGCGCGAGGTCGGTCACCTGGCGAATGAGCTCGAGGCCACCCATCTGGGGCATGCGCAGGTCGCAGATCACCAAGTCGGGCTGTGCTTGCTCGAATACCTGAAGTCCCTGCAGGCCGTTGCCGGCTTGCAGGACGCTGAATCCGCTGTCTTCCAAATAGGCCGCAAGGCTTGCGCGCACTACTTCGTCGTCATCAATTATCAGCAGCGTGGCACTGGTTTTTTGCATGTGGGCAAACGGCGCCAGAATTAGGTTGGCGTAGACGGCAAGGCTTTATGCCCGGCTCGTACTACTGGATTCACTCGAGAGCTGCCTGCACGACGATCATGCTGCGTCAAAAACAGGCCCGGAATGCTCATTGACAGCAGCCAACTCCACGTCCTCTCCTGTTTTTGCCTTGCCTGATCGCCGCTCGGCGAATTCTCGTACAGGCCTCAGCCTCTCTGTCTCGATCGGTCGGACGATCACGTCCGGTGCATCGGTATCAGAGGTGCCCTTCTAAGGCGCAGACGGTACTCCCATCCGCCGGGCGTTTCAAGCTCATGCCGATGGTCGCTTGAGGTCTTTACACCTCAAATCACCGGGAGTTATAAGAAGTGTGAAAACCACAACGGAATCGAAGGACAGAGTCCATGAGCCAAACCGATCGTGACTACAGTGAAAAGCGTGATTACATCCGGATGCGCGTCGATGCCGACGTGACGCTGATCCACGCCGGCCTGGAGATTTCAGCGGTGTGCCTGGACTTGTCCAGCACCGGCATGCAGGTCGAGGCGCCCCGGCAGTTCAACGCCGGCGACCGGATTTCGGTGCGCATCGACTCCGATCACCCGGCGCTCAAAGGCCTGGAGGCGGAAACCGAGGTGGTGTGGGCCAACGATCAGAAACTGGGCCTGCGCATCCTGAAAATGCGCTGAGCGCAATTACCCCCATGAAAAAGGCGACTCACCGAGTCGCCTTTTTTCGTTTGCGCGGCGCAAAGCCGGGGGGCCGGGGACTAGAAGTCGTCGACGACCTTGCCGTCCTTGACCTTGAACTCGCGGTTCTGCAGGTAGGCGTTGCGGATGAAGATGTACTTGTCGCCGCTGATCAGCTTCTCGCTCGACAGCAGGCTGGCCCGGGTGTCGATGATATCCAGGCCGAAGGTGATGTTGCGCGCCGGCACGTCGTTGATGTAGCGGTACGGTTCGGTGTAGCTGTCCACGTACTTGGACGGCGCATCGCGCAGGGTACTTGGGCCGAGGAACGGGATGACCACGTACGGACCGCTGCCGACGCCCCAGTGACCGAGGGTCTGGCCGAAGTCTTCGTCGTTGCGTTGCAGCCCCATCTTGGTGCCGACGTCGAAGAAGCCCGCCACGCCGAGGGTGGTGTTCAGCAGCAGGCGCGCGGTGTCGACACCGGCCGCCTGTGGCTTGAGCTGGAGTACGTCGTTGACCAGGTTGCCGACATCGCCGAAGTTACGAAAGATGTTGTGGATACCGTCTTCCAGGAATTGCGGCGTGACCGCCTGATAGCCTTGGGCCAAGGGTTTCAGGGCGTAGGTGTCCAGTGCATCGTTGAACTTGAAGATAGGACGGTTGACGCTTTCCCACGGATCTTCGTCCGCCGCCTGTGCGGCAAATGGCACCAGCGCAACGCTGGCACACAACGACAACTGAGCTAGACGATCGATCCAGCGCATAGAGAGAAACTCCTTGGATGAGACGGGATGCGGGGCGCCATGCCCTGATTGATGAGGCGCAGTATAAAGCGGATGCCCGGGTTTAGGCAGTATGACTCGGACAAGTCCTACAAAGAATTACAGGTTAGGCCAAGGACGTGCAGTCATCCAATTGTCATGGCGGCGCCTTATTCTGCGCAGTCATCATCAGGGACGCTGCCATGCCACTACCCGCCGTCGCACCTTTGCCCGCGCCCACCGCCCTGCTTTTCGGCCTGACCGGTTGCCTGGTGGATTTCGGCGCCCGCGCCCGCCCGCACCTGGATCCGGACGAACACAACCACGCCACGCCGGGTGCACTGGAGATTCTCCAGGGCCTGCAACAACGCGGCGTGCCCTGCGCCTGGCTGGATGAATTGCCCCACACCGTCAGCCAACCGCTCGCCGCGACCCTGCCCGACTGGATCAAACCTTCCCTGACTCCCGCCAACTGCGTGCAGTGGCCGGCGCCCAATGCCTGCTGGCATGCGCTGATGGCGCTCGGCGTGGAGCAACTGGAAGGCTGCGTGCTGGTCAGCGGCGAACCGCGCCTGCTGCAATCGGGCCTGAACGCCGGGCTGTGGACCATCGGCCTGGCTTCCTGCGGGCCCCTGTGCGGCCTGTCGCCCATGGAGTGGCAGGCACTGCCGCAGAAGGAACGGGAACGCAAGCGCGGCAAGGCCACCGTGGAGCTGTTCAGCCTCGGCGTGCACTCGGTGATCGATCACCTCGGTGAACTGGCGACCTGCCTGGACGATATCGCCCTGCGCCGGCTCAAGGGCGAGAAACCCTGAGCACGGGTCTTGATCAGGATCAGGCACGGATCGCCGTCGTGGATTACTCTGAAAGGCAGGCACAGACCTTTATCGCCGTACGAAGGTCTATGCCAGAGACTATCCATAGAAGGAAACCACCATGCCTGCCCGCGAACTGCAAGAACAACTCGATACCCTGCGCGAGCAACTTGAGCAGAATCCACCGCTGTCCGAAGCCGAACGTGAAAACCTGCAGGACCTGATGCGCCAGATCGAACTGCAGTTGAAACTGGAAACCGCGACCCAGGACAGCAGTGTGGCCGACGGCGTCAACCTGGCGGTCGAGCGCTTCGAACTCGAACACCCGGCCATCGCCGGCACCTTGCGCAATATCGTCCAGGCCCTCGGCAATATGGGGATCTGACCCACCGATAGCTGAGCCAGGCCCCTTGGCGGCCCGTCCCGATCCGGCACAGCGCCGGCTGCGTTCAAGGGGCGGGCTTCACGGATCCGGGCTTTCGGGCGCCTGGGCACGGTCCAGTGCCTGCTGGGTGATCCGCACTTCCCCGGCTTTTCGTTCGCGATCGATCGCTTCCAGCGCCTGTTCATAGACGCTATCGTCCATTTCCCGGCCAACGGGAATATCCGCCTCGGCAATCCCCAGGACACTCGCGCCCTGCTTCACCGTCGCGGTCCAGCCGGCGATTTCCCCGGCCGAGGCCTGCGGCTGCCGCGCCAGGCCTTCCAACGCCTCGCGCAGTTCTTCCAGGGTCTGCAACTGTTCCTGCGCGACGACCGCATGCCGTTGCGTCTCGGGCAGGGTCTCCAGGTAATCCCTCCAGAGCGGTTGTTCAAGCAGCAATTCGACCTGCCTGCCGGGTACGTTCTCGGCAGCCAGGATGCGATCGCCCGCTTCCCGGGTCATGTCCCGGGTCACATTGCTGGCGCCGCGATACAGCATGGTCAGGGGCTGCCAGGGCAGCGCCAGGCGCTTGGCGAGATCGACACGGTAGGCCAGGTAGATCTCGACCTCATCGACATGGGGCCAGCGCTCGTCAGCGGCCGCGGCCGCCACCTGCCCCGCCGCCTCGATTTCGGCCTCGCTCAGGCCCAGCCCGCTCGCCGTCGCGACGGCCTGCGCCCTGGCGTCCTCGATATGGCCGGCCCGGGTGATCTCCTGGCTGGCGGTTTCGACCTTGGCGATATCGTTCAGTCGGGCCAGGCGCGAGCGCCCCAGGGCCAGCCGCGTGTATGCCGTTTCCCTGGCATCATCCGCCAGTTGCTGCGCCTCGTAGAGCAGGACCTCGCCCCCCAGGCGGCTGAACACCTCGATAAAGCCATCGGCACAGGTTTCCAGGTCGCTCGTCCAGTCGAACAGGAGCTGACGCAAGCGGGTGTCGGCCACCGCCGCCTCGATCATCCGCCAGACCCGCCGGATCAACTGATCCCGGTATTCGACGCGATAGTCCGCCGAGTAACGCAGCGCGGCAATCGACTCCAGGAACGTCTGGCTGCCCGGCTCATCGACCATCAGGCTCCACAAGGTCCTTAGCCGTTCCTGTTCGGCAACCGGGATACTGCTGTTCAGCCAGTTTTCCACGACCGGCATCAGCTTCGGCACCCCCTGCTCCAGGACGCCCGTGTCCTCAGGCAGGGTGAAGCGTATCGAGGGGCGGTCAATGAACTGGGCGATCGCATAGCGTGTCGGCGCATCGAAGGGATTGCCATACAGCAATACCGTTCTCATCCTGCGACTGCTCAGGCTGTAGAAGCTCCAGGGGATCGAGGTCAGGCGGTTTCCCTGCAGGTCCAGCACGGCCAGATCGAGCAGGTCCAGGGCCCCGAGGGGCCAGATGGACAACCCCGTACGCTGCAACTGGAGCCCTTGCAGCCTGGGCATCCCGCTGGCGCTGAACATCCCCAGGGGGTTGCCGTCCAGGTTCAGTCGCCTCAGGCGTTTCAGACTGCGCAGTTGCTGCCCCAGCGTCACGGTCCAGACGATCCGATTGCCGTTGAGTTGCAGCCTGCGCAACTCACTCATCTCGCCAATGCCGACCGGCAGCCGCGTGAGCCTGCCCCCGGAGATCTGCAACTCGCGCAACTGGGTGAAACACTTGAGAAAGGTATCGAGGTCGCGGCGATCGCGCTGCCCGACCAGGGTCAGCTTCAACGAGACCACATGATCGAAACTGCCCTCTTCGAGTTCCGGCAACTTCAGCAGGCGCTCGCCCGACAGGTCCAGTTCATGCCCCAACGGCTGGCCGCCGGCATCGAGCAGCGGCGGCGACTCCCGGCGCCAGCACCTGCGGATCCGCTCCACCACCCGTGACTTGGCCGCCTTGTTGACCAGCCAGCCGCCGCTGCTGCCACGCTCGTACTCACCGTCGAGCCGCCAGTATTCCAACATCAGTTTCAGTCGTTGGTACTCTTCCTGCTGTTTCTTGAGGGCCCTCAGGAAAACCCCGTCATCCGCCCCTTCAACCGTCAGGAACCGGCGGACCACCTCCACGTCCTGGCCGGGATAGAGCTTGTCCACCAGCAGTTGCAAATGACTCGACGACACCCTATGCACACCCTGCCGACCGCCGAGCGGATAACCGATCCGGCCATCGCTCAAACGCATGGGCGACCTGAATCCGGGCTTGATCGCCTGCATGCCCAGCAACGAGCGAACACGTGGGCGCGACAACTCCAGGTGACGTGCCACCGCCTGCCTGAACAACTCCGGGGCGGTGGTGCGCGAAAAGCCCAGTGCCTGGAGCCGGTTATCCGGCAGCGCCTGCAACAGCGCCATCTGGAGATCGCCAGGCCGGGGCTGCCCTTCGATCACATAGCCCCCCGACGTGCGCAGCAACGCCAGCGGCGTGTCGGAGGTCGGTCCCAGGCTGTCGAGCAGGCGTCGCCCGCCCGGTGCCAGCTCGGCGGGCTCATACAGCTCGACGCGCAGGTTTTCCGACCAGCCCGGCAGGTTCTCCAGTGAATGCAGGAACAACCGGTCGGCATCCAGGCTGACCGAAGACTCGATGAAAAGACCTTCATAGGCCCGGGCGATACGTACCTGCTGCGCATACCGGCGGCTTTCTTCCGCCAGCCGCAGCGGCACCCTGCCCGCCTCCAGCGACGCCACCTCATAGCTGTTGGCCGCACCGGTCAACTCATCGGCAATCATCGTCGGCAGGTTGGGGAAATCACGCTTGAACAAGGCGGCAAAGGCATTGCGCGACCGGCTGCGAAATTGGTAATAGGCCTCGAACAGCGCGCTGCGCTGGTTGCGGGCCTCGTCGGCAAGCCGTCGGTTCAGCGCGGTCAGCTGTTCGGCATCGGTCAATCGCGCCTGGCCCGGCTGGCGCCCGAGCAATGTATCGACCTCTTCCCGGTCAAGCCCCTGCAACACCACCTGGAGCAGTTCGGCGTCATGGATCTGGGCTTCGGTCACGGTCACCACCGGCAACCGCGCCTTGTCCGGCGGACCGTATTCCTTCAGCACCCGCCCTTCGCCATTGACGAACCGCAACACCCGGGTCGGCGGCCACAAGGCTTCCAGCAACTGTTCCTGGATATGCCAATCGACCACGCCACCATTGGTCGTACCGGTGTCGATAAACCGCTGGATATCCGCATCGATCCGGAAGCGCTGCACCGTGTCGTTGAGCAGCGCCGGGCAGCTCATCTGATCCAGGTACACCGGCCGCAACTGATCGGCCTCCACGCCGCTGATGGTCATGATCCGGGTCGCCTGTTCCGGGGAAAAATCCGCCACTTCGGGCCCCAGGCGCGCAAACAGCTTGAACGCATCCCACTGCAACGGTTCCTCCAGCTCATGGGTCCAGGCGCCCGAGCCGTTGTGACTGAACAGCGGCGAATAGGTCGTGCGGGTGGGATGCTCGGCGCGATACTCATGGCTGACACGAGTGGGACTGAGCCGGTAGTAGTCCCCGTCCAGCGATAGATAAGTACTGGCATTGCGCGTGTGCAGGCCCGACGCGTCGGGCCTGAGGCCTTCGGGCAGGGCCGGAGCCTGTCGATAGGGGGCAAGGTCGGCTTTCCATAAGCGGGTGTCACCGTCCGCCAGCCTGACCTGCTTGAGGCTGTCGATAAAAGCCGTCGCCTCGGTATTGCGGGCCAGGGCCTGTATAAAGGCGCCGAGTTCCAGGTTCAGCACCACACCGAGAAAGGCCAGTACGGCCTGCTTTTTGTCGTCGTGGTCCCACGCCTCGATGCCTTCGTAGACCTGGACCAGCATCTGGGCCGCAGCCACCGCCAGCATCGCCTCGCCCAGGCCCGGCACGAAAAACAGCAGGTTGACGCCCCAATCCAGGAAGGCATGCCAACGGGCGCTGCGGGTCTTCTTGTCCTCCGCGCCCGTCGACACCGCCAGTAACCGGGCATCATCGAGCATCTTGTCGGTGTGCTGCGCATAGAGCTCGAAAAAGGGATCGCCGGTGATCCGCGCGAGCTGCAACTGCAAGCGTGCCTGCTCATCAGGCACCCGCCGGCCGGTTTCGCCACTCACGGGATTCAGGCGTTCGTTCAGCACGGCGAAAAACACCGGTTGAGAACGCAGATGAAGGTAGCGCCGAAACTCGTGCCGATACCCCGGGTCACGCAGCCGGCGCCGAAGATCATCCTCGAAGGCCGCCAGGCTCGAATACTGCTTGAGCGCCTGTTCGCCATCACCGGACAGGTACACCACACAGGGACAGGATTCACCGCTGCTCGGGACGTCGAAACGGATCAACAGGACGCCCTTGAGCAAAGCCCCCCGATAGCCACCGTCAGGGATGCGCACATCGAGCATCTTGATTTCATGAAACTGCACGGCATGCAGGCTCCAGAGGGGACTGGCGTTGCCGCCGACCCACTGCTTGAGCATCCGGTAGGACGAGTCGTCGATATGCCCTTTCATCACGGCAATATCGGCCTGGAGCGCCAACTCGGAGATTTCGTTGGTCATGAACAATCGACGAAACTCGTCATCGCGTTGCCCGGAGGCATTCTTGCGCAACAGGAAAGACTCGATATGCTCTTTATATTTACCGCCCAGGTCCAGCTCGCGACATAACCGCGCAAATACCCGCGGCGTAAACTCCTTCAGCAATACGCCTGAAGTCTTGCGCAATATCTGCGAGCCTCTATCGAAACCAAAGTAGGTCGTTTCACTCTCTTCGAAGTTCTGCAATGCGGCCTGCAACAGTGTTTGTTGCGTCAACCGTTGCTGATAGGGTGTGGACAGTGTTTGCGCCGCCAGTATGTGAACATGCCTGAGCTGGTCCTCATGCACGTCCAGGCCCGGGCCGAACTCCTTGTCCAGGGCGCCTTGCAGAAGCGGCGCGGCAAACGCCTCCGGGCTTTGCAAAGCGCGCAGATACGACGCCAGACGAGCCTTGTCCGACTGATGGCGCCGCAGGCTGTCGGTGTAGGCGCTACGGGTCGCGAAGGGTGCATCCTTCATCCAGGCCGGCAGCCGGCTGGCCACCAGGGCATGATAGCCCTCGCCATCAAGTACCACGGCGACATTCGATGTTTCAAGAGCAGAAACAGTCATCAGCAAAAAACCTTGAATAACCTCAATCGCCTTATACTAATCTTCATCCCCCTGATAAAAAGTTCAAATAGCCAATCGCTTCCGCGCTCCTTCCATCTATATTATCCACCCATGAAATATCTATTAACGCCCTCCCACAATAAAACCAGCAAACAGCCTTTCGGCTGATCGCAAACTCCTTTCATAAAGTGCAAATACGCATGTACCGCCATCAATAAAAAAGCCCCGACTCTCACGAGTCGGGGCTTTCAGTTACCACTTGTTCCAGGCTATGCGAGTACGGGTTGACCACTCATTGCCAGGTCCATCAACTCACGGTTGGCCACTGCGTACATGGCGTAGTCGGTGCCGCTGGCAGCACGGATTTCCACCAGCATTGCACGCCAGCGATCGGCCATGCTCGCGTTCTGCTCCAGCCACAGGGCCACGCGGGCTTCCATGTCTTCCGGCGCGTCGGCCAGTTTCAACACGGAGATGGTGATCGCCCGCTGCTGCCAGTCGACATCGTCGCGGAACGCTTCGCGGGCCTGGGCCTGCCAGTTGTTGCCGACACGCAGGTCGCTGATCTGCTGGGAATACCAGGTCAGGTCCAGGGCACTGCCCACCGCGAAGTAGGCCTTGGCCACTTCGGCGGCGTCGTGACCGGTGACATCAGCCGCTTCGATGATCGGCAACAGGGTGTACAGGTGCGTGGTACCGGCCACCATGCGCGCCAGCAACTCCGGTACACCGGCCTGGACATAGGCCTGGTAGCGGGTCTGCCAGACTTCGCGGGTCGGACCTTCCAGCAGTTCGTCGAGCTTGAGGCCCAGGGCTGCCAGGTGCGGACCGAAGTGCGCGACGTCACGGGCGGCATCCTGCTCGTTGCGACGGCTGCGCAGGAACCAGCGCGTGGCGCGACGGCCCAGGCGCATCAGTTCGTCCATCAGTTCCAGTTGGGTCTCGGCCGAGACCTTGTAGTCCAGGGCCTCGATCTGACGGAACCAGTGCGGGAGGTGGAAGATGTCACGCACGATGACATAGGCACCGGCGACATTCGCCGGGCTCATGCCAGTGGACTCCTTCAGGCGCTGCACGAAGGTGATGCCCATGTGGTTGACCAGGTCGTTGGCGATCTGGGTACTGACGATTTCACGCTTCAGACGGTGACGACGCATGGCATCGGCGAACTTGCTCACCAGCGTCGGCGGGAACGCGGTTTCCATGTCGCGGGTCAGGTACTCGTCGTCCGGCACCTTGGAGTCGAGCAAGGCAGCCTTGAGGTCGATCTTGCTGTAGGAGATCAGCACCGACAGTTCGGCACGGGTCAGGCCCTGGCCGGCCGCCACACGCTCCACAAGCTGCTCTTCCGACGGCAGGAACTCGATGGCGCGGTCCAGCTTGCCACGGCCTTCCAGGTCGTTCATCAGGCGCTTGTACTCGGCGATCCGGTCGTAGGCACGACGGGCTGCCAGGGACAGGGCCTGGGTCTGCTTGTAGTTGTTGCCGAGCACCAGGCCACCGACCTCGTCGGTCATGCTGGCCAGCAGCTGGTTGCGCTGCTTGTCGGTCATATCGCCAGCCTGCACCACTTCGTTGAGCAGGATCTTGATATTCACTTCGTGGTCGGAACAGTCCACGCCACCGGCGTTGTCGATGAAGTCGGTGTTGGAGCCGCCGCCATTGAGGCCGAACTCGACGCGACCGAGCTGGGTCATGCCCAGGTTGCCGCCCTCGCCCACCACCTTGCAGCGCAGTTCGTTACCGTTCACGCGCAGTGCATCGTTAGCCTTGTCGCCGACATCGGCGTGGCTTTCGCTGCTGGCCTTGACGTAGGTACCGATACCGCCGTTCCACAACAGGTCCACCGGCGCCTTGAGCAAGGCGTTGAGCAGTTCGGTCGGGGTCAGCTTGTCGGCGCTGATGTCGAAGCGCTCTTTCATCTGCGGGGAGATCGCGATGCTCTTCGCGCTGCGCGAGAAGATACCGCCGCCTTCGGACATGATGCTGGTGTCGTAGTCGGACCAGGCCGAACGCGGCAGGTCGAACAGGCGCTGGCGCTCGGCGAAGCTGGAAGCCGGCTCCGGGTTCGGGTCGATGAAGATGTGCAGGTGGTTGAAGGCCGCGACCAGCTTGAGCTTGTCGGACATCAACAGGCCGTTGCCGAACACGTCGCCGGCCATGTCGCCGACACCAACCACGGTGACGCTGTCTTCCTGGACGTTGATGCCGCGCTCGCGGAAGTGACGCTGTACGCCCACCCACGCGCCCTTGGCGGTAATGCCCATCTTCTTGTGGTCGTAGCCGGCCGAGCCGCCGGAAGCGAAGGCGTCGCCGAGCCAGAAACCGTAGTCGATGGCAATGCCGTTGGCGATGTCGGAGAAGGTCGCGGTGCCCTTGTCCGCCGCTACCACCAGGTACGGGTCATCGTCGTCATGACGCACGACGTTGGCCGGCGGCACCAGGGCGCCGTCCTTGAGGTTGTCGGTGATGTCCAGCAGGCCGGAGATGAAGATGCGATAGCAGGCGATACCTTCGGCCGCGATCTCGTCACGGCTGCCGCCCAGGGGCAGGCGACGCGGCAGGAAGCCGCCCTTCGCGCCCACCGGCACGATGACCGAGTTCTTCACTTGCTGGGCTTTTACCAGGCCCAGGACTTCGGTGCGGTAGTCTTCCTCGCGGTCCGACCAGCGCAGGCCACCGCGGGCGACGTTGCCGAAGCGCAGGTGCACACCCTCGACCCGTGGCGAATAGACGAAGATCTCGAATTTCGGCACCGGCTTGGGCAGCTCGGGGATCGCGTGCGGGTTGAACTTGAAGCTGAAGTACGACTTGTTCTGGCCGTTGGCGTCAGTCTGGTAGAAGTTGGTCCGCAGGGTCGCCTTGATCAGGTCGAGGTAGCGACGCAGGATGCGGTCTTCGTTCAGGACCTGGACGTCGTCCAGGGCGGTCAGGATCGCCTGCTCCAGGCGCAGTTGCTTGTCGTCGAGGTCGTCGGCGCTCAGCTTGCGGGCCAGGTAGAAGCGGGTCTTGAACAACCGGGTCAGTTCGCGGGCGATATCGGTGTGGTTGTTCAGGGTGCTGGCGATGTAACCCAGGTCGAAGCCCAGGCGGATCTGCTTCAGGTAGCGGGCGTAGGCACGCAGCAGCGCCACGTCGCGCCATGGCAGGCCGGCGGTGAGCACCAGGCGGTTGAACGCATCGTTCTCGGCATCGCCACGGACGATGTGGACGAAGGCGTCCTGCAGGGTATCGTTCAGTTGCTGGATATCCAGGTCCAGGCCTTCGGCAGCGGTGAAGGCGAAGTCATGGATCCAGAACTCGCGACCGTTGCTGTGACGCAGGCGATACGGGAACTCGCCCAGTACGCGCAGGCCGAGGTTTTCCAGGATCGGCAGGACATCGGACAGTGCCAGCGGGGTATCGGCGTGGTAGAGCTTGCAATGCAGCTCGCGCTGGCCGGACACCTGGCCCAGCGGCTGGTAGAAGCTCATGACCAGCGGGTTGGCTTCGGTCAGGCTCAGCAGGTGCTGCATGTCGACCACGGCCGAATGCGCGGCGAAACGCTCGCGGTAACCGGCCGGGAAGCCTTTCGGGAAGTCCGACAGCACATTGGTGCCGTGGGCTTCGCCGAAGCTCTCGACCACCAGGCTGGCGTAGTCGTCCTGCCAACTGCGGCAGGCCTGGACCACTTCTTTTTCCAGCAGGACCGGATCGATGTCCAGGCGGTTCTTCGGATCGACCCGCAGAATCAGTTGTACACGGGCCAGCACGGACTCGGAGAAGAAAGTCCAGAACTCGCAGTCGGTGGCTTTCAGGCGATCCATCAGCACTTGCTGGATCTTCTGGCGCACTTCGGTGGAGTAGATGTCACGCGGCACATAGGCCAGGCAGTAGCAGAAGCGACCGTACGGGTCTTTGCGCAGGAAGACGCGGATCTTGTTGCGTTCCTGGATCTGCACGATCGACATCACGGTGCTGAACAGCTCGTCCACCGGCGTCTGGAACAGGTCGTCGCGCGGCAGCACTTCGAGCACCTGGGCCAGTTCCTTGCCCAGGTGGGCCTTGGACTGGAAGCCGGAGCGGTGTTCGATTTCCTCGACCTTGCGGCGGATATACGGAATCACGCGCACGCTTTCGCCATACACCGACGAGGTGTAGAGACCCATGAAGCGGCATTCCTTGACCACCTTGCCGTCGGCGTCGATCACCCGCACCGAAACGAAATCCGGGTAGGCCGGGCGATGCACGCGGCTCGGGTGCGCGGCCTTGGCGAACGACAGCGGGGTCGGCTCGGCCAGGTAGTTCACGGCGTAGTCTTCGATGCGCAGGTCATCGGCGGTGAGGCCGGCACGCAGCAGCTTGGTCAGGCCGAGGAAGGAATTCTGGTCATATTCGATGTGACCGCCGTTCTGGTCGTCACGGACCACGAACTCTTCGTAGCCGAGGAAGGTGAAGTGGTTGCCCACCAGCCATTCCAGGAAACTCTTGATCTCGCTTTTTTCATCAGCTTCGATGGCGAACTGGCTGTTGTCGATGCCTTCGATCAACTGCTGGACCTTGGCCTTCATCGGCTCGAAGTCAGCGACCGCGACCCGGACTTCCGCCAGAACCTGTTCCAGTTCTTTTGACAGCACGTTCAGTTCGGCGGCGTTGGCACAACGGTCTATCTCCAGGTACATCAGCGATTCGTGAAGAATCCCCTCGCCCTGGGTGCCTTTTGGCAGGATTTCGAGCAGTTCGCCCTTGCTGCCACGGCGCACGCTGAGCACGGTGGTTTGCAGGGTATGGATGCTGTAGCCGCGGCGGTTGAGTTCTGTACGCACCGAATCCACCAGGAATGGCAGGTCGTGGTGCAGGACTTCGACGGCGGTGTGGGTCGACTGCCAGCCATGGCGTTCGTAGTCGGGGTTGTAGACCCGGACTTGTGGCTGGGCGTGATCGAAGCGCTCCAGCAGGCGCCAGGCCGACAGGGTGCAGCCGGCGAGATCGGAGAGCCGACGCTGGGTCAGCTCGTCCAGGGAAATGATGCCGAAGAACTGTTCAGCAAACAACGCCACTTGTGGCAGTGCCTGTTCGCTGATGTGCTGCGCCAGTGCCGCTTGCAGTTGATGCTGGAAGTCGGCTTTGCTGGCTGCGGTGAAGAACGCCATCTGTGGTACTCCGCTTGGGCTTGTTATAGAGAGAAGCGTCGCGCGTTTTCCCCGTAAAAAGGGGTCCTGCATCACTCTGCAGGGTATATCTGGGCAGTGCAGAGTGACAGGTTGATGAAGCTGGCCGCGACCCAGGGGTCACATTCACGTTCGAAGATTAGCTTCTTCGGGGGCCGCCGCCGATTCTACAGGCCGGGCCCGGGGAGAAAACTATCCGTTGCGCAGCTTAACGAGTGGGCGAACGCCCGTGCTTGCGGCGCTGCGACATATTCGGACATTGGCAGGTAGCGCAGGGGGAAACGATGCGTTTCAGCCCGGTACGGAGCGGGTTGCCCGCCCCGCCATGTCGCGACCGAAGCAGGACAGAAGCGTGCCTGATCGACTCAGGACTCGGTCAATTGCGACAAGACCTTTCTTGCCGGCTCCCAGCTCCAGTTCCTTACCGTCCTGAAGCCGGAATTTCTCAACCTGTCACGCAAGCCATCGTCATCCATCAGCCTCCTGACAGCCGATCTCGCGGCCAACACGTCGCCGGAGCCCACCTTCAACACATTTTCTCCATCCACCGCATACTCAATCCCGCCCTTCACCTCCATGACGACAACGGAGCAGCCACAGGCCATGGCCTCCAGCGGTGGGTAGGCAAAGCTCTCTATCCTGCTCATCTTCAGCAGAATGTCGCACGACGAGTAAATCCTGCGCATATCCTCCTGCCTGACCTTCTGGAAAAAACGATCGACGCGCCAATGCGGCTCCGGAACACCGTCACTGCTGACGACCCACAACTCACAATCGAGCTCGCTGACCGCGGCGTATGCATCCGCTACCCCCTTGAAAGGAACGGAAACAGGCCCCTCGATCAGAACACGCGGGCACTGCGGGTTCTTTTCTGATAGCGGAACATCCGGATAAAACAGAGCAGCATCAATGCCATTGGGAAGATAAACGACCGAACGCCCAAACTCGTCCCGCAGGAAATCAACGATCCAATTCGCAATGCCGATATATTCGATATCCTTGCCATAGGTTTGTGCGACGCGACGTTTCAATGCGGGATCTTCATAAAAAAGTCGCTCATCCGACTGAACCAGGTACAGCTTTCTTCCAGCCGGAATTTTTTCAAGCCATTCGACGGTGGTCCAGAACGTCGCAAAAAGCATGTCGATGTTATCAATCCCACAGGCTGATAACTCATTCAGCCGGTACACGCGGATCGCAGGATTTCCATACCAATCGATATCTCCCTGTCCGCCAAGATCAATCACGAAAGCATCGTGACCTTCGTCAAGCAGCAGGCTGACATGCTTCAGCGCGACGGCTGCGCCCCCGGATATACCCAACCCGGCCAGGAGAAAGGCGATTTTCTTGGGGCTGGGCCCCTTTTTGCGGTATTCGTCCCTGAGCAGGGATTGCCAGTGGCTATCGTCGTTCTTGAAGTTCAGTTCATTGTTGCCGGCATGCAAGCGCAGATCGGTGAGAACATAGGGAATGGCCTTGAATTTCGCGCCATGATAGGCAAGCCGCAGCCATAACTCATGGTCTTCCCTGTATTCCATCCGATGTTTCAGTAACCCACAGCGCAGAAGCGTATCTCGCCTGACCATGACGGTGCTTTGGCAAGGCACGCAGGTTTTCTCCAGCATCTCCAGGCTGCAATCGGGGCTATAGACCACCTGACCATTGACCAATCCATCGATTGCGCGAGTGCCATCCAGTAACGCGCGCCAACCGCCATAGACCACATCCACGCCACTTTCCAAGACCGGCAGGCAAACCTCCAGGCGATCGACGGCAGCGATATCGTCACTGTCGAGGAAAGCGATGTATTTACCTTTCGCTTCAAGAATCCCCTTGTTTCGACCTCGCACAGCGTTGCCCGAACTGGTGGGGAACTTGAAGATCCTGACCAATGGGTTGTCGCGAAACTCCTCGATTACCGCCAAGGTCTGGGGGGGAGAACCATCGGCAATCAGGATGACCTCGAAGACCTGTTGCGTCTGGGCCAGGGCCGAATTCACCGCTTCACGCAACACCTCGACCCGATCATAGATAGGGATGACAAACGAAACCAAAGGCGCATCCACCGCCAACACGGAGCTTTCAGCCTTGTTGAATCTCGCCAGTTTCAGCGACGCCGTCTTCCTTTGTCGCCAACGCAGCAGAAAGCCGGTTGCCCTGCGTACAAATGGCACAACACCTTGCTGGCGCAATACAAAAACCGAATTATCCAGTAGCACCTTCATATAGGCCGCTTGCAGCCTGCACCACCCCCCAAGGCGCCGGAATGGGGCAGTGATTCTCCAACTGGTCGAATCGAGTGTCGACATCAACTCTTGACGCGACAACGCCAACAGTCTCTCAAGTTCGGCAATCCGCCGAGTCGACTCCTGCGTCACTTGCCTCCTGGAATATGAAGCATCCTGTAGCTCCTGATTGGCCAAGGCCAATTCGTCACTCAGCCGGGCGATCCTGGCCTCTTGCTCATAAAGCAAGCCATTGGAAACTGCCAGCCGCGCTCGCTGTCCTTTGGAGTCCAGATTGGCATGAGGCGCCTTTTCTTCCTGTTTTGCCGTGCGAACAGGGGCTGCGGCCAGCTTGGCTTCCCAATCCGCCCGGGTCATGTTGAATGTTTCCATATTGGAAGAACAGCTCTCGAGTTCCCCCTCCAACCGGGCCACCCGACCTACACAATTCGAGAGTTCGGTATTCAAGAGTTCGACTTGGGCTTCACGTGCGATCAATACCTTGTTCACATCCCTATCCACCACGTCTTGCTCAGCTTCAGATGGGTTGATGTTTGCCAGTCGGGCATCGCGTTCAGCGACAGCCTGTTGGTAGTTTTTTATCACCCGTCGTTGTGCCAGAAAGACTTCTGACTCCCTGGACAATATTTCGATTTCAGTTTTGGAAAACTTCCTGAGCAAAGGAAAGCTCTTGCACCGGTCAAGAACCGCTATCAAATTCCGCTTGAGCGAAAACCGATCAAGAGCAAGATCCCTCAACGAACGGGACTGCGCCAAAGTCGCTTCGTACCCGGCGACCATCTCTTCAATGATCTGGGCTGCTGAAAGCTTTCTGGGCGTACATCGACCTGAGAAGTTTTTTGCGAATGCCATCTCAAAATGACTGCTGGTAATCCAGCCGGGGCCACCAAAACGATCGTAGCAATAGACGGGGATACCAGCAGCCAGACAATACTGCACAGTTTTCCCGATACTGATGACAGCGTCGTACTGACGGATCAATTCAGGGGTCACTCTTTTCGGTGTCCCCTGAAGGCCAATCAGCTCGACATTGATGCCACGGTTTTCGAGCAATGCCAACAGTTCAAGAACTTCATCGGGAGCATGATTTGAAACAATCCCTATGGACCGAAGTTCGGGCCGGGCCGAATGCCTGATTACCTCAAAATACTCTGCGGGTGCGGCGTTGGGAAAAATACCGAGACGGTCAACGAGGTGAGGATAGCGCGCGGAAAAATGCTCGAAATTTTCCTGAGAATGAACAAGGTACTGTGAAAAAAGTATATTCGGCAGCGGCGGTGTTTCGAGCGGTTCGAAATGAGACAAGGAAGAATAGAAAGCATGCCTGGCCGAAATCCGGTCACGCACCAATAAATGATACGCCACCACATAATGGCTGACCCATACAAGGTCAAAGTCCTTGTCGGCCAGACTGACAACGGAAAGATCGACAAAATACAGCCCCTTCGCGTTCAGCTCGGCCTCGATGAAACCACCCACCTCCATCGCCGCGAGCACAACCTCATACCCGAGGTCCGCCAAGGCTGCGGCAACTTCCAGGGTTGCCATCTCGGCACCCGCAAAATCCACCAATCGGGAACACGCGACCAGCGCCTTTTGCCCCTTGAATTCAGTGCATTTCATATCAGTTGATCTTTATTGAGTTTTCGAATAGCGCACCACTCCACGCCTGTAACTCACGACCAAAATCAGACAGTTCATGAAGCGCCCGCCCTTTGCGCTTTGACCATTTTTCCCCATAGGGCACCCAAGGAAAGTGAGTACTGTAGTAGTCGCAGGTGGCATCCCAGTGCTCATACGAAAGACTTTTACCGTAATGCTGGCAGAAAAAATTGACATCGATACGACCAGTGACCACGGGCTCCCTGGCATCCAACCCGACAAACTTCACCGTTTCACGATTCTGCCAGAGCATGAGTATGTCCCGCCGCTCCACGCCAAACAGGCGTCTGAAATTCAAGAGTGGTGTTTCCGGCATATACGGAGCGTCATCTCCTCGACTCATATAGGCGTCAAACAGCTGGACCCTGACTGCCTCGGGCTTGCAATCCAATGATGATGTCACGTACTCCCGGATGCGCCCGATATATCGTTCATCCGCGTCACAGCACATGCACCAGCAAAACTCGAAATGCCGTCGTGCCATTTCCAGCAATAATCCCCGATGTCGGGTTTCAGACAACAGTCGATTATCGGCGCCGGACTGCCACTGATCGTTCTCCACGATCAATACAACCTTCTCGCACGTTTTCAACAACTCACGGGTGCCATCATTGCTGGCATCTTCATAGACACAGATATAATCAGCGAACGTCGAGAGGTGATCGAGCGTATCCGGGAGAACAAGCTCTTCATTGCGCACCCGGAGCAGTACCAGCAGCGGTACTCGACAATCAGCTTTCGCCGGCAGCCCGGGCCGTATCCACAAGCGTTCGCTGCTATTGAGCTCCCAACAGGCACTGTTGGTCCACTCATGATCGGACCTCAACACACCGTCGACTTTTGCCAAGCCTCGCGTGCTTCTTTCCATCTTGATATCAAACTTAAAGCACGATTCCAGTTTGTCGTATGAGAACATCCCATGCTCATCCGAAACAGAGAGCACGCCACGATAAGATCCAGGAACAAAATTATTATTCCTGACAACCAGAGAAACGCTCTCATTGGCTTGAGAGAAAAATATATCGTCTCTCAGGGTGCTGAAAATTGTCACAACTTTCTCGTCAGCGTCATAAATGATCAGGCCGATACCATATACAGGCGGTACACCGGCAAACCGCAATTTTATTTCAACACGTATTTCATCGCCCATTTTGTAAACTTGTCTATCAGCGACAACCGACTCGATCGCGATTGTCCTGGCTTTCGGTTTGAAGATTGAAACCGGCGGTTTTCCACTTTCCGGGGCTTGCAAGGGCGCATTGCCCTGGCGAATCGCCTGTTCCATCTCCGCCTGATAGCTATCACATACGCCCTGACGCTCACCGATTGCCCGGACACTTCCCCTGTCCAGCCAGATGGCTCTGTCGCAGAAATTGCGAACCGCCGGCGTGGAATGCGAGACAAACAGGATAGAGGTACCGCCTTCACGGATTTTTTTCATCCGCGTGAAGGACTTCTCCTGGAAAGCCATGTCGCCGACACTGAGCGCTTCGTCGACAACCAGAATATCGGGATCAACCTGGACTGCGACCGAGAAAGCCAGCCTCGCCAGCATGCCGCTGGAATAGGTCCTTACCGGCTGATCCAGAAAATCCCCGATGTCGGCAAATGACTCGATATCCGAAAAGCGGCTTTCTATTTCTCCCTTGGTCAAACCCAGGATTGCGGCATTCAAATAGACGTTTTCGCGCCCGGTAAACTCGGGATTGAAACCGGACCCCAGTTCCAGCAAAGCGGCAACCCGACCACGTGTCTCTATCTCTCCACCGGTGGGACTGAGCGTCCCACAGATCATTTGCAACAATGTGGACTTCCCGCTGCCATTACGACCGATCACGCCAATGGTTTCGCCACGCTTGATTTCAAAGGAAACATTGCGCAGCGCCCAGAACTCATTGAAATAATTATGAGGAGCGCCCTCCTGTTTGCGAAATCCGATACGGGGCAGGACAAACTGCTTCAAGCGATCCAGGGGTGCCCTATAGACTTCATAGCGCTTGCTGACATTCAAGACCCGTATGGCAATCTGCTCATAGGACATCGGCGAAACCTTTTCTCGTTTTCTGAAACCAGGCAAAACCCGCCCAGGCGAAAGCCGTTGCCACCGACATATAGAGGGCCAGGCCAGACCAGTCAGGCATTCGCCCCCATATGAGCACCGCCCTGGACTGCTCGATGATGAAAGTCAGGGGCGTGGCCATCATCCATGGCCTGAACCCTTCGGGCACCGCGGAGATCGGATAAAATATCGGGGATAAAAATGTCAGGACCGTGGTAATGATCACCGCAAGCTGTCCCGTGTCCCGCGCAAACACACCCAATGAAGCCAGAAACCAAGAAAATCCCAGTATCAGGACAATCAAGGGAAAAATAACGATCGGCATAAATACAACCGTCCAATGAACAAAACCATTGAACACGAAGAACGCAATCAACAGCACAAGAAGGCTTACAACTCCGTGAAACAATGCAGTGCCCATCGCTATGACGGAAAGTATTTCCAAGGGAAAAACCACTTTTTTGACATAGTTCACATTGGCGACAATCAATCCCGGTGACCGGGTGAAAACTTCAGCAAAGATCCCTTGAACAATCATTCCGACGAACAATATGACTGCAAACTGGGTCTTGCTGTCCTCGGTACCCGTGCCGCCCCAGCGAACCTTGAATATTTCGGAGAAAACGAACGTGTAGATCAGCAGCATGACAACGGGATTGAAAAACGACCACGCCAAGCCCATCGTGGAACCTTTATAGCGCCCGACCACCTCTCTCTTCGTCATCTGCCAGATCAGTTGTTTATTGCGCAATACGCTGGCAATCAGCTCTCGCAGACTTGCCGGGCGTCTGGCATGGGGATTGATTGCATCAACCAACACTTTCATAAAGACTCCTGCCTGGAAACCCCGGGACTCGGTGCATAGGGCCGCTTACCGGCCCGTCACATCGAGACTTTTATCGATAAGAGGAATGCCATTGATTGCGCTCGCGACAGGATCGTGATTCGACCTGATCAACAGTGCTTCGTGGCACCAGTGAAGTTGCTTGTGATCATGTTGCTCGCCGTCGGCGATGGCGACCTGGATGACATAGTCTCCCTTGGCCAGCCATGGCATGGAGAATTCGAACCTGGCCAACAACGTCGAACCTGCAGGCACTGCACGCTCCCGACCGACCTGATAGCCATAGGTGTTGTCGCCGAACAGGGTCTGCCCCAAGTGATCCTTGAGAAAAAAACCGATAATGGGGCTTTGCAGAACAATGGACGTCTGTGCGTTGACTTCGAGCGTCACACGCTCGCCAGCCAGCATCCAGGTCACGCCGACACCCGAAGCATCGTTGAGTCTGACGTCGACGATCCTTGCCTCGTCCCCACCAAATGCTTGCGCGCCAGGAGCCTGCGGGTCGAACCGGGAGACTTCCAGATCATGCGACTTGATCGTGCCGGCGTGCAGGTCACGCCACTGCGGAGTATCGCGCCCATCGCCATGAACGTCCGAAGACGACCCCTGTTCGGTTTTCATCGAGCCAGATACATCGTCCAGGTAAGACTCACAGACCGCCCTGGATGGACCCACCTGCTTTTCCTGCCCACCCTCCAGCCAGATCACCCGATCACACAGACTGATGACCGCATCCATATCGTGACTGACAAAAACAAGCGAATGGTCTTGCTTGAACCTATGCATGAAATGCATGCACTTCTGCAAAAAACCGGCATTGCCCAGGGACAGTGTTTCGTCGACCAGCAAAATATCGGCATCCACGTGAGCACTCACCGCAAAAGCCAGGCGCACGCACATCTCGCTCGTGTAGGTCATGAGGGGCTGTTCCATAAGCCCACCAATATCGGCAAACGCGGCTATCGCGGAAAAGCGCAGATTGATTTCCTCAAGACTCAATCCATACAGCGAAGCCGCCATATAGATATTTTCACGCCCACTGCACTCGGCATTGAAACCGGCCCCCAACTCCAGTAATACCGCAACACGTCCCTGCACACGGAGAACTCCGGAGGTCGGGCTCAAGGTCCCATAAATCAGTTGCAACAAAGTTGACTTGCCGGCCCCTTTTTTACCGATAACACCAACGGCTTCGCCCTTTTTTATCTCGAAAGAGAGATTCTTCAGTGCCCAGAATTCTCTATGGCGACAATTTTTTCCCAACGGCAACATTTGCAACAGCCGATCACTGGGTTTGTTGTAGATCGTATAACAATGACTGAGGCCCTCGGCACAAATCGCAACATCAGAGGACATCAGAACAGCCCTCCAGCGAGACCTTGCAATGCGCGGCCACCCAACCTGGTTCCCGGCATACGCCTATCGTCGTCCGTGATCTCATACATTCAATCGACACTCCTGATATGAAAAAGCAAGAAACCGGCCTTAAGAAAACAGCCAAAAACAACGCGCCTGTAACGAGTGATCAGACTTTTCTGATCAAGGTCGCGAACATCAATCCGAGATTGCCACCGAGCGTCTGTCGGTACACACCGGAGCGCCTGATACCGGCAAGCCGATGAAAAAGAGGTTGTTCCCTGGCACTTTTGAAACTCGAAAGCACTTCGACACTTTCTTTGTTCAAGCGATGACTCATCAGCTCCAGCGCACGGATATTCTGTCTGTTCCATTCATGAAAACGGCCGTGCACCAGCATGCGCACGCGATAAAGACGAGCCCACCAACCGGCATTGCTGCCGACCAGATTGGCCTTGTGCTGACGGTAGAGGGTCTTGGGTTGCGGGTCGTAGAAGACCACGCCGCCCTCGGCACCGGATACCAGTTGATAGGCCCACCAGTCATGGGAAGGGATGGATATATGGGAACCCGCCTCCCGTAGAAGTTCTCGGGCAGCATGGTTAAATACCATTGTATTGCCACCACCAATACTCTGTACCAACGCATTGGCGAACTTTGGCGGCCGACAAAACCTGGGGGACTGGCCGGCGCCTATTCCCAACTCACTGATCAACTGGGTGCGCCCGCAATAAAGCGCCGGTACGTGAGAAGGAACATCTTGCAGCCACATCAGTGCCGTTTCGAGCTTGTCTTCATTCCAGATATCGTCCTGATCCGACCAGGCATAAAAATCCGCCTGAACTTCAGGACGAAAGGTCAATGACAGGAAGTTGGCGACAAAACCCTGTCTCGGACCGGAAAATACTTTAAGGCGTTCTACTGGCCAACTACTGGCACAATCCTGGATTATCGCCAGCGTCGCATCATGGGAACCGTCGTCAGAAACAGCCAGACTCCAGTTGGAGTGACTTTGACGCTCAAAGGAATTGATCTGTTCGGCCAGAAAACGTTGGCCATTGTAGGTGCACATCAGGATCGAGACTTTCAAGGCCTTATTCCTCCGCCATAAGATTTATGAAAAATCTTGAACCGGACAACGCTGGAACTCGGCTTGGCGACGATTATCAAGACTTCGGATGACATCGTCTACTGTCAGAAATGACAGGTATATACGAGAAATCCGAAGCCAATATGGAATCAATAAAGTTTGCGCCAGGAAATATCCTACATGGCCCGATCATCCGTCGAAGCCAGGCCAGGGCCCGATTCAAGCCTTGCAATCACCTGTTCCTGAAAAATATCCCGAATGCAGGCAAAATACCGCCACTTCCCCGCCCAGACAGGACACTCCGCCATGCAGCTCAGTACCGCCCATCTCATCGCCAACCCTTGCGACGATGAAGAAGACGACATGGCCATGCTTTGCTGCCATAGCGACAAGGGGGAGATGTTCCTGATGACCCGCTATCCCGACGAGGATGAATTGGAGATCACCCTCGATGGCGAGCCTTCCACCCTCGACGGCGTCAAGGTCACCTTGAGTGCCACGCGCCTGCTGATCGAAATCGCCCCCGGCGATGCCGATGCCTTGAATGGCGACGATCACCTCGAGATCCTGCACGCGACCGCCGCTTCCGACCTCGCGGAAGTCGAGCTGACGCTGAAAAACATCCTCGACGGCACCGGCACCTATATCAGCGAACTGGGCTGAGCATTCCCCGCTGGCCTGAAACATCCCTGATCGGCACAGACATAAAAATGGAGTGTTACTGGTTTAGAGTGCTCCGGTTTTTATTTCTGATCAGGAACCCTGAATGAGCAAGTGGCTTAAAGTCTTGGCGCTGTTGGTGATCGCAGCGGTACTGGTGGTGGTGCCATGGCTGATCTGGGGGCACGGCAACGGCAACGCCCTGTGGCGGATTGTCAGCCAGCAATGCGTGCCCGATCAGCGCAACACGCAGAATCCCGCGCCTTGCCTGGTGGTGGACCTTGAACAGCACTATGTCCTGTTCAAGGATCGCCTGGGGCCCCTGCATGACCTGACCATTCCCACGGACCGGATCACCGGTATCGAAAGCCCGCTGCTGCTCGAAGACAACGCCTACGCGTTTTTCGCCAATGCCTGGCAACAACGTGGGCGCCTGGCCGCCGAAGCGGGCAAGCCGATCAAGGACGAGTTCCTGTCGCTGGCCGTCAACTCCCGGTATGGCCGTTCCCAGGGCCAGTTGCATATCCACCTGGCCTGCCTGCGTCCCGAGGTTCGCACGCTGCTGGACCAGCATGGCGCACAGGTCACCGGCGACTGGCAGCCGCTGGGCGCCAGGCTGAATGGACATGAATACCTGGCGAAACGCCTCGACGGCCAGGACCTGGCTCGGGAAAACCCGTTCAAGGTATTGGGCGACTATGTCCGCCAGCAGGATGACAGCATGTCCCGCTACGGCCTGGCCCTGGTGGTCGCGCCCGGCGGTGACCTGCTGTTGCTGGCGAACCGCCTGAGCCTCGGCGATTTCAACCTGGGCTCCGCCGGCGAGATCCAGGACTATGGCTGCGCCCTGGCCCGATAAACCGGAGAGCGGCAGGGTCCCGCCCCTGCCGAAAGTGACAGGGCGGGGCCTTTTACAGGATATGTTTCTCAACAACGTAGGACTTTTCTTCAAAATCCATAAAAATCCCCATAGCCGTTAGTCGCCACCACCCCCGATGGATTAAAGTAACGCCCCCAGCCACGACATTATTCGAATGCCGTCGGCCACCCTCTCCAGGAACACTCATCGATGGAACATCGTGAAGCGCTGCTGGCGCTGCGAACCTTTCTCTCAGCGCAGATTCTCGGCCAGGAAAAGCTGATCGAGCGCCTGCTGATCGCATTGCTGGCCGACGGTCACATGCTGGTCGAAGGCGCCCCCGGCCTGGCCAAGACCAAGGCCATCAAGGAGCTGGCCGAAGGTATCGAAGCGCAGTTCCATCGCATCCAGTTCACCCCCGACCTGCTGCCCGCCGATATCACCGGCACCGAGATCTATCGCCCGGAAACCGGCAGCTTCGTGTTCCAGCAAGGCCCGATCTTCCACAACCTGGTCCTGGCGGACGAAATCAACCGCGCCCCGGCCAAGGTCCAGTCGGCCCTGCTCGAGGCCATGGCCGAGCGCCAGGTCAGCGTCGGGCGCAGCACCTACGAACTGTCCCCGCTGTTCCTGGTGATGGCGACCCAGAACCCGATCGAGCAGGAAGGCACCTACCCGCTGCCCGAAGCCCAGCTCGACCGCTTCCTGATGCACGTCAAGATCGGCTTCCCGGATGCCGCCGTCGAACGGCGGATCCTGCAACAGGCCCGTGGCGAAGCACTGAACGGCGAAACCAAGCCCGAGCGCCGGGTCAGCCAGCAGGCGATCTTCGCCGCCCGCAAGGAAATCCTCGGCTTGTACATGGCCGATGCCGTGGAGGAATACCTGGTGCAACTGGTGATGGCGACCCGTACGCCGGCCAAGTTCGACCCGGAAATGGCCGAATGGATCGCCTATGGCGCCAGCCCGCGCGGCTCGATCGCCCTCGATCGTTGTGCCCGCGCCCACGCCTGGCTGGCCGGACGCGACTTCGTCAGCCCGGAAGATATCCAGGCAGTGCTGTTCGACGTGCTGCGCCACCGCATCATCCTGTCGTTCGAAGCCGAAGCGGCGGGGATCGACCAGGACCGGGTCGTCCAGCGGATTCTCGACGTCGTCGCCGTCGCCTGACCCCGACAATGATCACCCCCCTACCCGCCGAGCCCGGCATCCGCACCACACTCGCCGAGTTGATCGAGATGCGCCATCGCGTGCGCGAAGTGCAACTGTTCTCGACGCCGAGCCAGCGCAGCCCGCTGATCGGCCTGCACCACTCGAAACTGCGTGGGCGCGGGGTGGACTTCGACCAGGTGCGGGTCTACCAGGCCGGTGACGATGTGCGCACCATCGACTGGCGCGTCACCGCGCGCACCCAGGAACCCCATACCAAGCTGTTCCACGAAGAACGCGAGCGGCCGATCTTCATTCTCGTGGAGCAGAGCCGGCAACTGTTCTTCGGCTCCGGACAGACCTTCAAGTCGGTGCTCGCCGCCCAGGCCGCGAGCCTGATCGGCTGGGCCGCCCTGGGCCACAACGACCGGGTCGGCGGGCTGGTCTATGGTGACAACGAGCACTACGAGATCAAGCCCCGGCGCAGCAAGCAGAGCCTGCTGCAGTTGCTCAACCGACTGGTGCGGGTCAACCAGTCGCTGCATACCGAAACCGCGGCGGACCGCGATGCCCTCGGTCTGGCGCTGATCCGGGCGCGCGAAGTACTGCGTCCGGGCAGCCTGGTGATCGTGATCTGTGACGAACGGGCGCTGACCGATGCCGCCGAACAACAGCTGAGCCTGCTCTCACGTCATTGCGACCTGCTCATGCTGCCGGTGTCCGATCCGCTCGATCACGCCTTGCCCGCCGCCGGCCTGCTGCGCTTTTCCGAGCGCGGCGCGCAATTGGAACTCGACACCCTGAACCCCGAGCTGCGCCAGGCCTATCGTGCCCAGGGCGAGGCGCGGGTGGCCCGCTGGGAGTTGCTGGCGCAGAAACTGCGGGTGCTGCTGATGCCCTTGAGCACCCAGAGCGAAATGGTCGAACAGTTACGCGAATACCTCAACCCGCAGCGCCCGGGGAAACAGCCATGAGCGGCCTGGACCAGTTGCAGCCGCTGATCAGCCCGCCGGTCCAGGGGTTCTGGCCACCGGCGCCGGGCTGGTGGCTGCTGGCGCTGCTGCTCCCGCTGCTGGGCGTCGGCCTCTGGTACCTGCGGCGCTGGTTGCCGGGAAAGCGCCCGTTGCCACGCGCCGAACAGCCACTGGACCCGCTGCGGCTGGCCGCACTGGAAGAACTCGCGCGCCTGCCCAAGCCCTATGACGGCGCGCCGGCCGGCGCCTGGCTGCAACAGCTCAACGCCCTGCTCAAGCGCCTGTGCCGCAACGATTACCCCTACAGCCAGAGCCATACCCTCAACGGTCGCCAATGGCTGGCGTTTCTCGACAACCGCTGCCCGGCCGCCGGACTGACGCGCTGGATGGTGCTGGTGGAAGGCGCCTACAAGCCCGAATGCAAACTCGACGACAAGGCCATCGCCGGCCTGAGCCAGTCCATCGACACGTGGATTCGCAAACATGTTTGAGTTCGCCTGGCCGTGGGTCTTCGCCGTGTTGCCGCTGCCCTGGCTGCTGCGCCTGCTACTGCCGGTGGCCGACAGCGGCGAAGCGGCACTGAAGATCAGCTTTCTCGCCGATCTCGAAACCCTTGCCCGCCGTCGCGCCCGGATCAACCTGCCGGGCTGGCGCCAGCAGGCGCCCTTCCTGCTGCTCTGGCTGTTGCTGCTGGTGGCCGCTGCACGCCCGCAATGGCTCGGCGAACCGCTGCCGATCGCTGCCAGTGGTCGCGACCTGCTGGTGGCGGTGGATGTCTCCGGCTCCATGGAGTTTCCCGACATGCACTGGCAGGACGAGGAAGTCAGCCGCCTGAGCCTGGTCCAGCACCTGCTCGGCGACTTTCTCGAAGGCCGCGAAGGCGATCGCGTCGGCCTGATCCTGTTCGGCAGCAAGGCCTATGTCCAGGCGCCCCTGACCTTCGACCGACGCACCGTGCGGATCTGGCTGGACGAAGCGAAGATCGGCATCGCCGGGAAAAACACCGCCATCGGCGATGCCATCGGCCTGGCCCTCAAGCGCCTGCGCCAGCGACCGGCACAGAGCCGGGTACTGATCCTCGTCACCGACGGTGCCAACAACGGCGGCGAGATCGACCCGATCACCGCCGCCCGCCTGGCAGCCGAAGAACAGGTGAAGATCTACCCGATCGGCATCGGCGCCGATCCGGAACAGAGCGGCAGCCTGTCCATGCTGGGACTGAACCCGAGCATGGACCTGGACGAGCCGGCCCTCAAGGAAATCGCCCAGATCACCGGCGGCCAGTATTTCCGCGCCCGCGACGGCAATGAGCTGCTGGTGATCCGCAGCACCCTCGACAAACTCGAACCGGTGGCCCAGCAACCGACCCAGGCCCGCCCCGCCCGCGCCCTGTATCACTGGCCGCTGGCCATGGCCCTGGCGTTGAGCGTGCTGCTGGTGATCCGCGAGCACTGGCCGGACAATCCGCTCCAGCGTTGGCTGGCGCGCCGCCGCTTTCTGCCGCAGCACCCGGAATGGCGCCAGCGTCTCAAACGCCTGCGCTTGCGGAGGCGTCGATGACCGCCGAATTCTGGTCAGCACTCTGGCCACACTGGTTCCGCCCCTGGTGGCTGTTGCTCCTGCCCTTGCTCGGCTGGTTGCTGTGGCAACTCTGGCATCGGCAGAAACGTGCCGGACGCTGGCAGATGATCCTGCCGCCGGCCTTTCACCGCGTGTTGCTCGGTGGTGGCAGCGGGCGCGAGAGCAAACTGCCGTGGATCGCCCTCGGGCTGGGCTGGGCGTTGGCCTTGCTGGCGCTGCTCGGGCCCGGCTGGCAGCGGGTCGAACAATCGACCCAGAAACCCTCGGACCCGCTGGTGGTGCTGCTGGAACTGACCCCGGACATGCTCGCCACCGATGTCCTGCCCAATCGCCTGGAGCAGGCCCGGCGCAAGCTGTTCGACCTGCTGCGGGCCCGCAGCGATGCGCAGACGGCGATCATCGTCTATGCCGGCAGTGCCCACACGCTGGTGCCGCTGTCCGATGACATGGCCACCAGCCGCAACCTGCTGGACGCCCTGAAGCCGTCGATCATGCCCCAGCAGGGCCATCGTGCCGATCTGGCCGTGGTCAAGGCGCTGACCCTGCTCGAACGCGGCGCGCTGGGCCAGGGACGCCTCCTGCTGATCGGCTCCTCCCTCAGCGAACAGGAACGCGAAGGCATTCGCCAGGCACTGGACGGCCAGCGTCACAGCCTGCTGATCCTCGGCATCGGCACCCGTGACGGGGCACCGGTCGTCCAGGAAAACGGTGGTTTCCTCAAGGATGCCCAGGGTGCGATCCATGTCCCGCGCCTCGACGGCCAGAGCCTCAAGGCCTTTGCCGGCGACGTCGGTGGACGTTATCGCCAGGCACGCCTGGACGAGAGCGACCTGCGCGGCCTGGGCCTGCTCGACGGCCCGCGGCATTTGCGCGACGACGGCCAGGTCGTGCAGCTCGACAGCTGGGCCGACCAGGGCTACTGGCTGCTACTGCCCCTGCTGTTGCTGGCCGCCTGTGCCGGTCGGCGCGGCTGGCTGTTCTGCCTGCCGCTGTTCTTCCTGTTCCCGCAGCCGAGCCAGGCCTTCGAGTTCAGCGACCTATGGCTGCGCCCGGACCAGCAGGGCCTCCGCTTGCTGGAACAGCAGCGCCCGCTGGAGGCGGTCAGGCACTTCGACGACCCACAGTGGCAGGGCCTGGCCCTCTACGAAGCCGGCGACTACGTGGCCGCCGCGCGCAAGTTCGCCGAGGGCGACGATGCCAATGCCCATTACAATCGCGGCAATGCCCTGGCCCGCAGCGGCGAGCTGGATGCCGCCCTGGACGCCTACGAACAGGCCCTGGAGCGTCAGCCGGACTTGCGCCCGGCGCTGAGGAACAAGGCCCTGGTGGAGCAGATGCTCGAGGAAAAACGCGCCCGGGCAGCGACGGAAGCGGACAAGCCCGCCGACACCACGGAAACCGGCGGCGAACCGCCTGCCAGCGCCCACGATGCGCAGGCCGGCGACGCGCCTCCCGGCCAGCAGAGCAACAGCACCGCGACGCCCCAGGACCACACCTCGCCCTCGGGCACGGAATCAGCCGAGACCACGACCTCGCCGACAGGTGATAATGACGTGCCGGGCAGCGAGCTGGGCGACGAGCAGACCACCCGGCCACCTCTGCGCAATGCCTCGCAGAATATCGACGGCGAGCAGCGCCAGGCCCTCGAACAATGGCTGCGGCAGATCCCCGATGATCCGGGCGAACTGCTGCGGCGCAAATTCTGGTACGAACAACAGCTCCATCAGGACAAGACCCGATGACCACCCGCTTTTCCGTTTTATTGCTGTGGCTGCTGTGCGGGATTTTGCCGGCCTACGCCGATGGCCTGGTCGCCAGCGTCGACCGCACGCGCCTGAATTCCGGCGAGTCGGTGGAACTGACCCTGGAATCCAGCGATGTCACCCAGTTCGGCAAGCCGGACCTGGAGCCGCTGACCAGCCAGTTCGAGGTGCGCGGTACGCGCCAGGTCAACCAGCTGACGACCCTGGGCGGCGACAAGCAGGCGACCACGCGCTGGATCATCACCCTGACCCCGAAACTGAACGGCAGCGTGGTGATCCCGCCATTGCAACTGGGCGAACTGAAAAGCCAGCCCATCACCCTGCAAGTGGTACAGAGCGAGGAACAGGACGCGGCCAACAGCCTGGCGCCGGTGTACATCGAGGCCAGCCTCGACCAGGACAGCGTCTACGTCCAGGCCCAGTCGGTGCTGACCCTGCGCATCTACCATTCGGTGTCGCTGTATGACGACAGCAGCCTGAGCCCCTTGCAGGTCAGCGATGTGCGCATCGAGCAACTGGGTGAATCGCGCACCTACGAAAAGCTGATCAATGGCGTACGCCATGGCGTCATCGAGTTGCGCTATGCGCTCTACCCGCAGCACAGCGGCAGACTGACCATCCCCGCGCAGGTGTTCAGCGCGACGCTGGTGGACGTCGGCCAGAACCAGGGCCAGGTCGCGACCGCCCCGAAGCCCGGCAAGCTGATTCATGTCAGCTCGGCGCAGATGACCCTCGACGTCAAGCCGCAGCCCTCGACCTGGCCTGCCGATATTCCCTGGCTACCGGCCCGCAGCCTGAGCCTGAGTGAAAGCTGGAGCCCGGAGCCCGAGCACAGCCAGGTCGGCGATTCCCTGACCCGCAGCCTCACCGTCAAGGCCGAAGGCCTGTCCAGCGCCCAGTTGCCACCGCTGCCGGCGACCACCGTCAATGGCTTGCGGCGCTACCCGGACCAGCCGCAATTGAGCAACCAGAACAGCGAACGCGGACTGATCGGCAGCCGTGAAGAGCGCGAGGCGCTGGTACCGACCCACAGCGGCAGCTTCGAATTGCCCGCGGTGACGGTGGTCTGGTGGAACACCCACGAAGACCATATGGAACGCAGCAGCCTGCCGGCGCGGACCCTGCAGGTGGTCAACAACCCGAGCCTGGCGGTGGACACACCGGTGAGCAGCGTGCCAGGTAACATCGCGGCGGATGCGGCGAGCCTGTGGATCTGGAAGCTCAGCACCGTGCTGCTGGCCTGCACCACCCTGCTCGGCTTCGGCCTCTGGTGGCGGGCACGCTCGCAGCCGGCGGTACACCGCGCCGCGCAAACCGGTCCGAGCCCGCGCACCCTGCTCGATGATCTCAAGCGCACATGCCTGGCCAACGACCCCCAGGCCACACGCCAGGCCCTCGACGCCTGGGCCCGCCAGCAGCCGGAAACCCTGGCCGAGATGGCCGCGCGCTTCGTGCCGCTGTCCGATGCGCTGGATGGCTTGAACGGTGCGCTGTACAGCGAAACCGGCCTGCACTGGCAGGGCGAGGAGTTGTGGCGGGTGATCCGCGCCATCCCGGCGGCCGAACGGGTGCAGGACCCGGTGGGTGACAGCGGACTGCCGCCGCTCTACCCGAAATAGCCCGCCGAACGGGCTGTTGCAGGAGCGGGCTTGCCGGCGATGGCGGTGCCAAGCCCATCCAGCAACTTCCGGTATTTACCAGTAGACTTGACGGTCTTTCGCGCCGCCACCTTGTCTTGAGCGGTCGCCACCGTCTTCGCGGAGTTTGCCTTGCGCCTGTTTCATACCTCCGACTGGCACCTCGGCCAGAATCTTCATGGCCAGGAGCGGGATTTCGAACACGCCTGCTTCCTGACCTGGCTGCTCGCCCAGCTCGCCAGCCAGCAACCGGATGTGCTGCTGATCGCCGGCGATATCTTCGATACCGTCAACCCGCCGGTCAAAGCCCAGGAACGCCTCTACGACTTTATCGTCGGCGCCCACGAACAACAGCCGCTGCTGACCATCGTGATGATCGCCGGCAACCACGACTCCGGCTCGCGGATCGAACTGCCCGCACCGCTGATGCGGCGCCTGCGCACCCACGCCCTGGGCCGGGTACTGTGGCTCGATGACGGCCAGCTCGACAGCGAACGCCTGCTGATCCCGTTGCCCGACGCCAGCGGCGACATCGCTGCCTGGTGCCTGGCCCTGCCTTTCCTGCGCCCGGCCGAAGTCACCGGTACGCAACTGGGCGACGACTACCTGCGCGGCATCGGCCAGGTCCACCGCTGGCTGATCGCGGCGGCCAATGCCAGACGCCAGCCGGGACAGGCCCTGGTCGCCATCAGCCACGCGCACATGGCCGGCGGCTCGGTCTCGGAAGACTCCGAGCGCAGCCTGATCATCGGCACCGCCGAAGCCCTGCCCGCCAGCCTGTTCGATGCCAGTGTCAGCTATGTTGCCCTCGGCCACCTGCACAAGCCGCAGAAGGTCAACGGTGAGGAGCGCATTCGCTACTGCGGCTCGCCGATCCCGCTGTCGTTCTCGGAAATCGGCTATCAGCACCAGATCCTCGATATCGTCCTCGACGGCGAGACCCTGGTCAGCGTCGAACCGCGGTTGATCCCGCGCGCCGTGAATCTGCAACGCCTGGGCCCGTTGCCGTTCGCCGAAATGCTGGAAAAGCTCGCCGAGCTGCCGAACGTCGACCTGCTGGCCGACCTGCAACGTCAGCCGTGGCTGGAAGTACGGGTGCGCCTCGACGAGCCGCAACCGGACCTGCGCCAGCAGGTGGAAACCGCCCTGCAGGGCAAGGCGGTGCGCCTGGTGCGTATCGCCGCCGAATACGCCGCAGGCAGTGCGCGCGACGGCGAGGACGAAGACGGGCGGTTGATCGACCTCGACCAGCTCAGTCCCCAGGAGCTGTTCAGCCGCGCCTGGCAGGACAGCTATGGCAATGCCGTCGACGAGCAGACCCTCAACGACTTTTCCGTGCTCTTGCAGGAAGTCCAGCTGGAAGGCGAACAACCATGAAGATCCTCGCCATTCGCCTGAAGAACCTCGCTTCCCTGGCCGGCCCGTTCGAGCTGGACTTCACCGCCGAGCCGCTGGCCAGCGCCGGCCTGTTTGCCATTACCGGGCCGACCGGCGCCGGCAAGAGCACCTTGCTCGACGCCCTCTGCCTGGCGCTGTTCGGCGCCGTGCCACGCCTGAACAACGCCTCGCGGGACGCCAAGGTGCCGGACGCCGACGGTGAGATCGCGACCGGCGACCCACGCACCCTGCTCCGTCGTGGCACCGGTGCCGGCTTCGCCGAAGTGGATTTTGTCGGTATCGACGGTCGCCGCTACCGTGCCCGCTGGGAAGCCAACCGCGCCCGGGACAAGGCCAACGGCAAGCTGCAGGCCAGCCGCCAGAGCCTGCGCGACCTCGACAGCGACCAGTTGCTGGCCAGCCAGAAAGGCGAATACAAGGCCCAGCTGGAAACCTGCCTGGGGCTGAACTTCGAACAGTTCACCCGCGCCGTGCTGCTGGCCCAGAGCGAGTTCAGCGCCTTTCTCAAGGCCGACGACAACGAACGCAGCGAACTGCTGGAAAAGCTCACCGATACGGCGCTGTATACCCGCCTTGGTCGCCGCGCCTTCGACAAGAGCAAGGAAGCCCGCGAAGCCCACAAGCAGCTGCAGGATCAGGCCAGCGGCGTCACGCCATTGGCCCCCGAGGCCCGCGCCGAACTCGATGAGCGCTTCAACGCCGCGCAGCAACAGCTGGAACTGCAGAAGGCGCAACTGCGCCAACTTGAACAGCAGGATGCCTGGCTCAAGGAACTGCGCCAGTTGCAGGACACGCAACAGGCCGCCGCGGAGCAACTGGACAGCGCCCGACAGCAGTGGCAGGGCCTGGCCGACGAACGCCTGAAACTGACACGCCTGGAGCAACTCGCTCCGCAACGGCATCAATTCACCCGCAAGATTGAAGTCGATGCACTGCTGACACCCCTGGCGGCGCAGATCGCCAGCCACGCCCAGCAACGCGGCGAACTGAACCAGCGCCAGACCCAGCTGGAACAGACTCTCGCGGCTGAGCAAGAGGCCTTGAGCACCGCGCAACAGCAGCAAAGCGCCGCGGCGCCGTTACTGCGCCAGGCCTTCGATGAACAGAACAGCCTCACGCGCCTGGCGAGGGAAGCACTGCTGGGTGCGCAAGCACAAGAAGCCGCCGAACAGGCCTGCATCGAGGGCCAGAAGGCGATTCAAACCCTGCTCGACCAGCAACAGCAAGTTGCCGGGCGCTTGCAGCGTATCGCCGGCGAGCTGGAGCAAAGCGTCCACCTGGCCCCCTTGAGCGACGCCTGGAACGCCTATCGCGATCGCCTGCAACAGCTGATGCTGATCGGCAACCGGTTGAACCAGGGCCAGGCGGAACTGGCCAACCTCGAACACACGGCCCGGCAGGCCACGCAGGCCCTGGCCGAACAGAAACAGCAGTTGGAAGTCCTGTACCAGGAAGCCAGTGCCGAGCCGGACGCCGTCGCCGAACAGATCGGTATCCTTGGCGGTCTGCTGCAGGACAACCGCAAGCAACTGCGCGCCATCGAAGACCTGACACGACTCTGGTCCGACCAGCAGGAACTGGATAAACGCGCCACCGAGCTACAGCAACGCCAGCTCCAGGCCCAGCAGGAGCGCGAGCGCCTGACCCAGGACGGGGTCAAGGCCAAGGCCGAACTGGCAGTGGCCGAACAGACCTTCACCGTCACCCGCGAGCTGCTGGAGCGTCAGCGCCTGGCGCGCAGTGCCAGTGTCGAAGAACTGCGCGCGCAGCTGCAGGATGACCAGCCGTGCCCGGTCTGCGGCAGTCATGAACATCCTTATCATCAACCCGAAGCGCTGCTGCAGAGCCTCGGTCGTCATGACGAAAGCGAACAGGCCAATGCCCAGGCTGCGGTGGACATCCTCAAGGAAAAGCTCACCGAGCTGCGCACCGAAGTCGGCGGACTGATCGCCCGGCAAAAGGAACTGCTGCAGCAACAGGAGCAACTGGCGATCCGGCAGCAGGCCCTGGCACCCAGCCTCGAAGCCCATCCGCTGGCCACGCAACTGCTGGACCTGCAAGCCGACCAGCGCGACGCCTGGCTCGCCCGGCAGGCCAGCCAGTTGAACCACAGCCTGACCCAGGACGAACAACGCCAGAATGCCCTGCTCACCCTGCAACAGGACGCCGCCCGCCTGACCCAGCAACTGCGCCAGACGGAAGCCGCACATCAGCAGGCCGCCCAGCAGTTGAGCAACCAGCAGCGGGAACTGACCAGCGACCGCCAGCGTCTGGACGAAGAGTTGCAGGCCTTCGCTTCGCTGCTGCCGGCACCGATCCTGGAAGCCCTGCGCAACGAACCGGCGGCGACCTTTATCCAGCTCGACCGGCAGGTTGCCGAGCGCCTGCAACAGCTTGAGCAACAGCGCGACGAGCTCGCCGAGCAGCAACAGCGCCAGCAGACCCTGGAAAAGGAACAGGACCGCCAGCAGACCCGCACACAGCAACTGGAGACCGCCCGGCAGCACTTCAACACCCTGGCCGGGCAACAGCAGGCCAGCCAGCACCAGCTCGGCCAGTTGCTCGGCGAGCACACCAGCGCCGAGCACTGGCAGCAGCAACTGGAACAGGCCGTGGAACGGGCCCGTCTGGCCGAAACCGCTACCGCCCAGGCACTGCAGGAGGTTCGCACGCAGCTTGTGCAAATCACCGCCGAACTCAAGGCGCAACAGGAGCGCCTGGAGGCGCTGGAGCATGAGGCCCGTGAACTGGCCGGCAGGATTGCCGACTGGCGCACCCGCCATCCCGAGCTGGACGATGGGGGACTTGAAGCCCTGCTCGGTCTTGATGACGGCCAGGTCGGCGAACTGCGCCAGCGCTTGCAGCACAATGAAAAAACCATCGAACAGGCCAAGGTCGTGCTGCAGGAACGCGACCAGCGCCTGCTCGACCATCAGGCGCAACACAACGGTAACCTCGACGCCGGGCAACTGGTCGCGGCGCTCGCCGAGTTGCAGGCACAGTTCGGCGTGACCGAACAGCACTGCGCCGAATTGCGCGCCGAGCAGGCCGACGATCAGCGCCGGCAGAACGCCAACCAGGCCCTCGCCCGGCAGATCGCCGAGGCCTATGCCGAGTATCAGCGCTGGGCGCGCCTGGATGCCCTGATCGGCTCGGCCACCGGCGACCGCTTCCGCAAGCTGGCCCAGGCTTATAACCTCGACCTGCTGGTCCATCACGCCAACGCCCAGTTGCGGCAACTGGTACGTCGCTATCGCCTCAAGCGCGGTGGCAGCATGCTCGGGCTGCTGGTGATGGACACCGAAATGGGCGACGAACTGCGCTCGGTGCATTCATTGTCCGGCGGCGAGACCTTCCTGGTCTCGCTGGCCCTGGCCCTGGGGCTGGCGTCCATGGCATCGAGCACGCTGAAGATCGAATCGCTGTTTATCGATGAAGGCTTTGGCAGCCTCGACCCGGAATCCCTGCAACTGGCGATGGATGCCCTCGACGGCCTGCAGGCACAGGGACGCAAGGTCGCGGTGATTTCCCACGTACAGGAAATGCACGAACGGATCCCGGTGCAGATCCAGGTACGGCGCCAGGGCAACGGGCTGAGCACCCTGGAGGTGAAATGAAGCCGACCCTCTATTCCTTCCGGCGCTGCCCCTACGCCATGCGCGCCCGCATGGCGCTGCGCTACTCGGGGGTGGCGGTGACCATCGAGGAAGTCAGCCTCAAGGCCAAGCCGGCGGCGATGCTCGCGCTGTCGGGCAAGGGCACGGTACCGGTGCTGGCCTGCGCGGAGGGTCGGGTGATCGAGGAAAGCCTGGAGATCATGCACTGGGCCCTGGCGCAGCATGATCCCGAAGACTGGTTGCTCAGCCACGATCCGGCGGCGGCCGAAACCGCTGCCGCGCTGATCGATGAGAATGACCGGACATTCAAGCAGAGCCTGGACCGCTACAAGTACGCGGTGCGTTATCCGGAGTTTTCCATGGAACATTACCGGGCCGCGGGGGCGCTGTTCCTGGATAAGCTGGAAGGACTGCTACAGCGCAATGGCTACCTGGTAAGCGCTCACCCGAGCCTGGCGGATATCGCCCTGGCGCCCTTCGTCCGACAGTTCGCCCATGTCGACGCGGCGTGGTTTGCACAAGCCCCCTACCCCCATCTACAAGCGTGGCTGGAACGCTTTCTCGCCTCGGAGTTGTTCAACGCGGTGATGGTAAAGCCGTCGGCCGATCACTGAGGGTGGCGGACGCCCTATACCCCGGACTCGGCGTTGTGCTGAAGCGCGCCGACGGACTGGGCCTTGTGTTCGGATTGAAGGGCCGGTGCCGCTACCTGCAGCGAGGTCTCGCCCGCGCCATGGGTCAGGGACGACAGGCTGACGATCACGACCATCGCGACATACAAGCCGATAGCGAGGTAGGCGCCGTGTCTGGCGGAAGTCAAAAGAGTGCTGGCCATGGTTTTCTCCACAGGCGGATGGCAGGCCTGTAGAGTCGATCATAACCGCTGAAATAAGTAGCCAACTATCTAAATAGTCGCTATCAGCAATATTAATCGTCGCGCGTGACGATCAGTCGTCCAATAGCACAGGCGCAGGTCCGTGCAGGCTTTCGCCCGTTTCGGCAATGGCGGCGGACAGGATAGGCGTGGAATAGAGAAACAGCAGCACGACGGCCAGACGCATAACCATGGTGTTGATCCCTGTGTGGGGTGGGAGTCAATAAATCAGCGTCAAATTTAAACATATGGCCATATGACATGACGATAGAAATTCCATCCATCACGTCAAACGCAATGACGCACACGGCAACGCCGGAGCGAATTCACTCTTTTGACCGGACAGTTATAAAACCATCCAACCGAATGAGTGCATTCGATCCGGCGTTGCAGTGTGGTTCAGCGCTCAGTGTTGAACTTTGTGATCCAGGGCGGCGTAGAAGTTGGCGCTCTGTTGCAGGTATTTCGGGGTGTAGCTCTGGGTGTGGGCTTTTTTGTCGGTGATTTCGCTGTTGGCACTGGCTGGCAGGGCAACGGTAGCCGAGATAGCGGAAGCGGCGATGATGGAGAAGAGATTGAAGTTCATGGGTAAATCCTCGAATGTCAGTTGGCTTGCTTGCCCTTTCAGGCCGTGAGTCAAAAGTACATCCGAGGGTGACCTCGTTGAAATTCATTGCAGCAGTAGCGGATATCAGCGTCATTAATAGAAGTGCAAGTCCCTGATAACACAGGGACCGCGGTCTATTGTCGCAGCAGGAAACCGAGGTAGCTCGGGGCATCGAACGGCAGGTTCTGCACGGTCTTGCCGAGCAGGCCGGTGTTGCTGTCACGCTCGATCACCACGATCTCGTTGCTCTTCTGGTTGGCCACCAGCAGGAATTTTCCGCTCGGATCCAGGGTGAACTCCCGCGGATGATCGCCTTCCACCGAACGCCGCTGTACTTCCTTCAACTCGCCGCTGGCCGGGTCGATGGCGAACACCAGCAACTGGTTGGCGGTACCGCGATTGCTGACATAGAGAAACTTGCCGTCCTTCGAGGCGTGCAGCGCCGCGGCGGCCTTGTCCGAAAGCGGCTGCTGGTCTGCCAGCTCGACCCGCTGTTTCTGGGTCAGCTTGCCGTCCTGGTAATCGAACACGGTGATCTGCGCGCTCATTTCCGTGGTCAGCCAGGCGTGCTTGCCATCGGCGCTGAACAGCAGGTGGCGCGGTCCACTGCCCGGCGGCAGCTGGACGAAGGCCGGCTCGGCCGGTGTCAGCGGCATTTCCGGGTTGGCCTTGGGGTCATAGCGGTAGACAAAGATCTTGTCCGCCCCCAGGTCGTTGGCGAAGACAAAGCGTCCGTCCGGCGACGACACCACCGAGTGCACGTGGGCCGAGGCCTGGCGCTCCAGGTTGACCAGGCTGGCCGGATGGCTGCTGAGCTGGACCGGCGGCGACAGCTTGCCCTTGGCATCCACCGGCAACACCGCCAGGCTGCCGCCCGGATCTTCCAGCACCGAATAGTTGGCGACGAACAGATAACGCTGGTCGCCGCTGAGGCTGGAATGGGTCGGTTCGTTGCCCAGGCTCTGGACCTGGTTGATCAGCTTGAGCTGATGGTTCTTGGGATCGATGGAATAGCTGCTGACGCGGCCGACCGGGTCTTTCTGGCCCGGACCGTTCTCATTGACCACATACAACCGGCGCTGGTCGGCAGACAACGTCAGCCAGGACGGGTTCCCGGCCTTGACCACCTGCAGCGGCCTGGCGTCGAGCTTGCCGGTGCGGCTGTCGAACTGCAGGCGGTAGATGCCTTCGCTCTTGCCCTGGGTGTAGGACCCCACCAGCAACTGTTCGGTGTCGGCGGCTGCCGACAGGACCGGCATGGCCCCGACACTCCCGGCCATCAGCAACGGCCAGAATTTACGCATCATCATGTTCTTCGTCCTCTTGTTCCCTGGCGCTGAAGGCGCTCAGGCAGGCCAGCCGGTACTCGCTGGAATCGTCACTCACCGTCCAGAGCTGCCGGGTCTCGTCGAAGGTCGCGGCCTTGAGCTGGGCCTGGGTGAAGCTCCAGCGCTTCTCGGCGCGGCCATCCATGCATTCGATCAGCAGGCGGTTGTCATCGAGGGTGAAGTCGAAGGCGTGCAGGCCGTCGACTTCGAGCATGTCACAGGTGGCGAGGGCATTGAGCAGGGTGTCGGTGGCGACGGTCATAACGTTCTATCGTATTTGGGAAAGGGCTAATGATAGGCGATATCGCCGGGCAGTGAACGCCCAATACCTCTGGCGAGCGGGGTTGTGTGGGAGCGATGTGGGAGCGGGCTTGCCCGCGAAGCTTCTGGCGCCCTTGAGGGCGCCTTCGCGGCGGAGCGGCATCCCGACAGGCCCGCTCCCACAGGTCGATCACTCAGTGGGAAAACAACGAGCCGCCCACCTTGCCGGCCAGTTTCTCCGGCTTGATCAGGAACCGCGCCAGGGCCGGCAGCAGCCACAGGGCACCAAACATGTTCCACAACAGCATGAAGGTCAGCATCAGGCCCATGTCGGCCTGGAACTTGATGGCCGAGAAGATCCAGGTGCAGACACCGATCGCCAGGCACAGGCCGGTGAACAGTACCGCCTTGCCGGTGGATTTCAGGGTCTGGTAGTAGGCTTCCTGCAAGGGCAGCCCGGCGCGCAGGAAGCTTTCCAGGCGACTGTAGATATAGATCCCGTAGTCCACGCCGATCCCCACGCCGAGCGCCACCACCGGCAGGGTCGCGACTTTCACGCCGATGCCCATGAAGGCCATCAGGGCGTTGCCGAGTACCGAGGTCAGCACCAGCGGCAGGACGATGCAGAGGGTCGCCGCCCAGGAACGGAAGGTGATCATGCACATGGTCGCGACGCAGATATACACCAGGATCAGGATGGTCAGCTCCGACTCCTTGATCACTTCGTTGGTCGCCGCCTCGATCCCGGCGTTACCGGCGGCGAGAAGGAATTCCAGGCCGTCCTTGTTGTTCTCCCTGGCGAAGTCCTGCACCGCATGCACCGCCCGGTCAAGGGTCGCGGCCTTGTGGTCGTTGAGGAACACCAGCACCGGCGCCAGCGAGCAATTGTTGTTGTACAGGCCGTCGGCCCGGGCGATGGAGTTGTTCAGCACATCGGGGTTGCGCGACAGGGTTTCCCATTTCAGGTTGCCCTCGTTCATGCCCTTGATCATCTGCTTGGACACGGTCACCAGGGAGATCGCCGACTGCACGCCCTCGGTGTTCTGCATCTTCCACATCAGTTCGTCGATCGGTGCCATGGCCGCATAACGCGAGCAGCCTTCGGCCGCGGTCTTGACCATGACCACCAGCACATCGGAACTGGTGGAGTAGTTGTTGATGATAAAGCTGTTGTCCTTGTTGTAGCGCGAGTCGGGACGCAGCTCCGGCGCACCCTGGTCGAGGTCGCCGATCTTCAGGTTCTGGCTGTACCAGAGGCCGCCACCGAAGGCCAGCAGGGCCAGGACGATGGACACCGGTGCAACCTTCGGGCTGGCGAAGTTCGACAGCAGGCGCCAGAACGAGTGTTCGCGGGTCGCGTCCTTCTTGCTGCGTTCGACGGCCTTCTTGCTGATGCCGACATAGGAGATCGCCACCGGCAGCAGGATCAGGTTGGTGAACACGATCACCGCCACACCGATGGAGGCACCGATGGCCAACTCGCGGATCACGCCGATATCGATGATCAACAGGGTGATGAAACCCACGGCATCGGCCAGGATCGCGATCATTCCTGGCAGGAACAACTGCCGGAAAGTCCGCCGCGCCGCTGTCAGGGCGTTGTCGGCGTCACTGGATTGCAGGGCGATGCCGTTGATTTTCTGCACGCCATGGGAAATGCCGATGGCGAAGATCAGGAACGGCACCAGCATCGAATACGGGTCCAGGCCGAAGCCGGCGGCGTGCATCAGCCCCAGTTGCCAGACCACCGCCACCAGCGTGGTGATCAACACCGCGATGGTGCTGCGGATACACCAGGTGAACCAGTACAACAGCACCAGGGTGATGACAAAGGCCACGCCGAAGAACAGCACCACCATGATCAGGCCGTCGATCAGATCACCGACTTTCTTGGCGAAACCGACGATATGGATCTTCACATTGGGGTTCTGCGCTTCGAACTTGTTGCGGATCTTCTCTTCAAGCTGGTGGGAGAACTTCTGGTAATCGAGGGCCAGCAACTTGCCCTGGTCCTGCGGGTCCGGGTAGGACTCCAGCAACGGGATATCGACGATGCTCGACTTGAAGTCGTTGGCCACCAGGCGCCCGACCTGGCCGGACTTGAGCACGTTGTTGCGCAGTTGTTCGAGGCTGTCGGCCGAACCATTGTAGCTCTGCGGGATCACTTCACCACCGGCGAAGCCCTCCTCCGTCACTTCGGTCCAGCGCACGCTGGGGCTCCACAGCGACTTGAGGCCGGAGCGGTCGACGCCGGAGATGTAGAACACCTCGTCGTTGACCTGTCTCAGGGTCTCCATGTATTCCTTGGTGAAGATATCGCCATCCTTGGCCTCCACCGAGATCCGCACGGTGTTGCCGAGGTTGGCGAGGTCGTTGCGGTGCTCCATCATCTTTTCAATGAAAGGATGCTTGAGCGGGATCATTTTCTCGAAGCTGGTGGAAGGCCGGATCAGCGTCGCCTGCCAGAACAGGAAAGCGCTGACCAGCAGGCAGATCACGATCACTGCCGGGCGGTTGTTGAAAATCAGGCGCTCGAGAAACGTCGCCTTGTCCTGATGATGACTGCTCATGTGAAACTCCCCGCCTTCTTGTTATTTTGCCCAGCTCACTTGGCCTGCTCGCCGCCCGTTGCCGAGGTGACGTGAGCGCCCCCCTGGCCGACCAGGATCAGGTTGCCGTTGCCGGCTGCGGTGACCGCCGATAAGGAAATACGGTCGGGACGATTGAAGACGCTGAATGTCACACCGTCATCAGTGCTGCGAATCACGCTGCCGCCGTTGCCGACGATCACCAGCGAACCGTCGGCCTGCAGCGAGCCGCCGGACAGGCCGAACTCCAGCGCACCACGGGCAGCCTTCAGTTCGACCGGCTCCCAGCTCGTGCCGAAATCGCTGGAGCGGTAGAGGTTGCCGCGCAAGCCGTAGGCCAGGAGGGTTGCCGGCTTGGCGGTGCCGATCACACCGAACAGCGAGCCCTGGTAGGGACCGTCGAGGCGTTCCCAGGTCTGGCCCCAGTCGCCCGAGCGGAACATGCTGCCCTGCTCGCCCACGACAAAGAGCCCGGAATCCTTGACCGCGGCAATCGCGTTGAGATGGTACTGGTCCTCGTTATCGAGACGGTCGCTGACATCTTCCCAGTGCTGGCCACCGTCGGTGGTTTCCAGCAACGCCCCGTAGGCACCCACGGCAAAACCGGTGTCGAGGTCCTTGAACCAGACGTCCAGCAACGGCGCTTCGCGCTTGAGGTCTTCGAACTGCTTGCTCCAGGTGGCGCCGCCATCGCTGCTGGCGAGGATCTGCGCGTCATGGCCGACGGCCCAGCCGTGCTTGTCGTCGACAAAATAGACCGCCGTGAGCATCTGCCGGGTCGGCACCTTGGCCTGGGTCCAGGAATTGCCCTGGTCATCGGAATAGAGAATGTGCCCGCGATCCCCCACGGCGACCAGGCGGGCACCGGCATGGACCACATCGAGCAGGAGGCCCTTCACGGATTTGGATGATTCGATGGAATAGACGCTGTCGGTAGCGCCTGCCCCGGCGGCGCAGGCCGGTACGGACACCGCCGCCAGCCCGGACAGTGACAACAGCGAGGTCAGCAATACCACACGACGCCATACCGGCGGACGGCAAGAACCCGTACCCCTCACAGGCTCACTCATAGACCTTTCCCCCATTATTATTGTTAGGTCATCCAACCTTTCAGGGCGCCTTCGAGGGCGTTTTCATTGTTGTCGGTTCGTCTGAAACCGGCAATCTAGAGCCCCTTCTAAAGCTGGAGCTATCCTATCGGGCTTTGGAATCGTCTGACAATCGACGCCACGTTATCTTTTGTTAACCCGGGGGTATCGAGGGGTGGCATGAATGATGGGGCATCAGGAGGGATGATGAACAAAGGCCACGAGCGTGGCCTTTGGTGAAAGTCTACGGAGCAGCGGCGTTCCTGCTGGCTGAATGCGCTCTACTGCAGGAGCCGACGGCCCGGCGCCCCGGTTTGCCCGCGAAGATGGCCTTGAGGGCGCCAAAAGCTTCGCGGGCAAGCCCGACGCCTACAGAGACCGGTGTATCAGGCCAGGCTTTTGCTGACCACCTCGTAGACGTCCGCCGACAGCTCGCCCGAACCGCGGATACGCTCCAGCTCGGCCTTCATCAGCGCCTGGCGGGCCTTGTCGTACTTGCGCCAGCGGGTCAGCGGGGCCAGTTGGCGCGAGGCGATCTGCGGGTTGAGGGCGTTGAGCTGGATCACCAGGTCGGCCAGGAAGCGGTAGCCGGAACCGTCCGCCGCATGGAAGTTGACCAGGTTCTGGCCGGCAAACGCCCCGATCAGCGCACGCACCTTGTTCGGGTTCTTCAGGGTGAACGCCGGATGCTCCATCAATGCCTTGACCCGCTGCAGGCCGCCGGGCAGGACACTGCCGGCCTGGACGCTGAACCACTGGTCCATGACCAGCGGGTTGTCCTTGAAGTGCTCGGCGAAGCTCGCCAGGGCCAGGGCCTTTTGCGCATCGAACGGCGAGTTCACCAGCACCGCCAGCGCGGTCAGGCGCTCGGTCATGTTGTCGGCGCTCTCGAACTGCTCCAGGGTCGCGGCCAGGACTTCAGGCTTGCCGCTGAGCATCAGGTAGGACAAGGCGATGTTCTGCAGCGCGCGCCGGGCAAAATGCTCGTTCTCGGCGATATAGGCGGTCTTCTTCGACAGCTCGCGATTGACCTGGTAACGCTGCCACAGGCCGTCGAACAGCTGCTCGGCCAGTTGCTTGCGGGCGAATTCGCGGGCGTCATGGATCGCATCGACATCCGCCACTTCACTGATTTCGGTGAGGTAGGCCTCGCTCGGCAGGGAGAGCATTTCGGCAACCATGGCCTGATCCAACTGGTCGTTACCCAGCACACTGCGCAAGGCTTCGACCAGACGCTGGTCAAGCACCAGGGCCTGACCCTTCTGGTGCTGGCCGATCAGATCCTGCAGCACCTGCACCGACAGTTGCTGGCCGGCATCCCAACGGTTGAAGCCGTCGGTGTCATGCTGCATCAGGAACATCAACTGGTCGCGGTCGTACGGGAAGCTCAGCTTCACCGGTGCGGAGAAGCCGCGCAGCAGCGACGGCAACGGCTTGGCGGCCAGGCCGACAAAGGTGAAGGTCTGCTCGGCCTCGGTCACCGACAGCACGCGGCTGGTCGCGCCGGGGGCCGCCTCGCCCGCCAGTTGCAGGGCGATTTCGGCGCCCCGGGCATCCAGCAGGCCGAGTTCCACCGGGATCACGAATGGCAGTTTTTCCTGCTTGTCCGGGGTCTGCGGGCAGCTCTGGCGGAAGGTCAGGCTGTAGGTCTTCGCCGCCGCGTCGTAGCTTTCGCTGACCGCCAGGCGTGGGGTGCCGGCCTGGCTGTACCAGCGCTTGAACTGGGTCAGGTCGATACCATTGGCGTCCTCCATGGCCTTGACGAAGTCGTCGCAGGTCACGGCCTGGCCGTCATGGCGTTCGAAGTACAGGTCGCTGCCTTTGCGGAAACCTTCGGCGCCGAGCAGGGTATGGATCATGCCAACCACTTCCGAACCCTTCTCGTAGACGGTCAGGGTGTAGAAGTTGGAGATCTCGATAAAGCTGTCCGGACGTACCGCGTGGGCCATGGGGCCGGCGTCTTCGGCGAACTGGTGGGTACGCAGGTAGGCCACGTCCTGGATGCGCTTGACGGTGCGCGAGTTCATGTCCGAGGAGAACCCGGCGTCGCGGAACACGGTGAAGCCTTCCTTGAGCGACAGCTGGAACCAGTCGCGGCAGGTCACGCGGTTGCCCGACCAGTTATGGAAGTATTCGTGGGCGACGATGGCCTCGACCCGCTGGTGGGCGGCGTCGGTGGCCGTTTCGGCGCGGGCCAGCACGGCGCTGGAGTTGAAGATGTTGAGGCCCTTATTCTCCATCGCGCCCATGTTGAAGTCGTTGACGGCGACGATCATGAAGATGTCCAGGTCGTACTCGCGACCATAGGTTTCTTCGTCCCAGCGCATGGACTTCTTCAGGCTGTTCATGGCGTGCTGGCACTTGTCGATGTTTTCCGGCTCGACATAGATCCGCAGCGCCACGCTGCGTCCGGTCATGGTGGTGAAACTGTCTTCGACGCACCACAGGTCGCCGGCCACCAGGGCGAACAGGTAGGCCGGCTTCATGAACGGGTCTTCCCAGGTCGCCCAGTGCCGCCCATCTTCCTGCGGGCCGTTGCCCACCGGGTTGCCGTTGGACAGCAGGACCGGGTAGCGGTGCTGCTCGGCGATCACCGTGGTGGTGAACCGGCTCATCACGTCCGGGCGGTCGAGGTAATAGGTGATCTTGCGGAAGCCTTCGGCCTCGCACTGGGTGCAGAACATGCCACTGGACTTGTACAGGCCTTCCAGGGCGGTGTTGCTTTCCGGGTGGATACGCACGCTGGTATCGACCGTGAAGCTGGCGCTGGTCGGCTGCAGGGTCAGGTGGCTCTCGCTCAACTGATAGTCGGCGGCGGCCAGTTCGCGGTCCGACAGGCTCACCGACAGCAGTTCCAGTTGCTGGCCGTCGAGCACCAGTGGCGGCAGGCCGCCTGCGTTCTCCTCACCGTACACGGGATTGCGGCGCATCAGCAGTTGCGCATGGACCAGCGTGTGGTCCTCGAACAACTCGAAGGTCAGGTGCGTCTCATCGATCAGGTACTCGGGGGCCTGATAGTCCTTCAGATAGATCATCTTCGGTTGTTCGGTGCGCATGGGTGCGTCCTTCTACTGATGCACGGCGAGCTGGTAGGCCGTGTACTTACGGATATTGATCACGCCGGTGTCGAAGATCAGGTATTGGCCCTTGATCCCCATCAGCGTGCCTTCGGCAATCGGGTTCTTGTCCAGATTGAAACTGACGATCTTGGTCGGGTAGGACTCGATCGGATAACGGATTTCCAGCGGCTCGATATCCCGGACCGGCTGGATCGCCTGCAAGCCGAAACGCTCCTGCAAGGCTAGCAGGCCTTCGGCGCAGGACTCGAACAACTGGTCGCGGACCTGCTTGAGGTCAACCGCCGGCGCATCGCCCTTGAGCAAGGCGCGCCAGTTGGTCTTGTCGGCCACCTGGCTGCGGAACAGGTCCTCGACGAAACCGGACTGCTGGCGGGTCGCCACGCGCACGATCGGCAGGGCCTGGCTGGCGCCCTGGTCGAGCCAGCGGGTCGGCAACTGGGTGGCCCGGGTGATACCGACCTTGATCCCCGACGAATTGGCCAGGTAGACCACATGGTCGGTCATGCAGAACTGCTCGCCCCAGGCCGGATCACGACAGGTCCCGGCGTCGTAGTGGCAACGCTCCGGGCTCATGATGCAGGTGTCGCACTGCGCCAGCTTGGTCATGCATGGGTAGCAATAGCCCTGGCTGAAGCTGGTCTTGGTCTTGCGCCCGCAGTGCGTGCAATGGATGGCACCGAGAAATTCCAGGCGCAGCTTGTGACCGATCAGCGGATTGACCGGCACCTCGCTGTCCCCCAGGCGAAACGTGTATTGCGCGGTCGGTTCGTCCAGGCGGACCGACATCTTGCTGACTGCACCACGGCCAATCTCGATCAATGGATGGCATCCGACTTGAACAGGATATTCGGCACCGGTGCCGACTTCGAGGCGCACTCCTGCGGGCCCATGTAGCCGGTCCGCTCGTCTTCGGGCAGGTTCTGGGTTTCCCAGGCGATCATCGCCTGCAGCGACAGTTCGCGCTGCTCGGCGGTCAACTTGCGGCCATCGGACCACTTGCCGATTTCCACCGCCAGTTTCAGGCTCTCGTAGATGTCGGGGGTGATGTTTTCAATCATTTCGATGAAAGAGGACATTAAAGTCTCCAGATTTTTCAAGACATTCGAATCAGGCGGCCAGTTTACGTCGGGACCACAGCCCGCCCAACAAACCGGTGAAACATCCGATGAGCAGTCCGCCGACATGGGCACCGTTGGCGATTTCGCCGAAGCCGATCAGCGAGATCAGCCCCGAGAGGCACACCAGCAACCAGATCAGCATCATCGCCAGCACGCCACGCGGCAGGCGATAGACCGGGCTCGGCGACAGCACCTGGTAGATCCAGCAGTGTCCGAGCAGGCCGTAGAGCACGCCGGACAGGCCGCCGAACAGGGTCGGGCCGCTGACGTAATATTGCGTGAAGTTCGACACCAGGCTGAACAGCAGCGTCAGCCCCAGCAGGTTGATCCCGCCCTGGCGCAACTCGATGCGCTTGCCCAGTTCCCAGTACCACATGCCGTTCATGGCGATATGCAGGAAGCCGAAGTGGATCAGCATCGGTGTCACCAGGCGCCACCACTGCCCCGCCGCCAGGCCGTCGGCCAGGGGCGTGAACTGGATGTAGTCGCCGCGCACCTGGAAATCGAGGAAGGTGAACCAGTGCAGCGTCTCCAGGTTGTCGCCGAGCAAGGTGAGCGCTGCAACGACCAGGCTCAGCAGCAGGAGCAACGCCGTCACCGGACTCTGGCGCACCTGCTGGATAAAGCTCGGGCGTTTCACCGCCAGCGCCCTGGGCGGCACTTCCAGCTGGTTGTGCGGGTCGCCCTGGGGAAACTGCTGGTACAGCGACAGCACATCGGTGCCGACCGCCTCCGGTACCCACAGCACCTGCTCGCCGCCCTCCTCGCTGACCCGGTGGGGAACCTGCAGGCGTTGCAGCAACTGGACGAAACCACTCAGGTCGGTGGTCAACGGCAGGCGCAGGACAGCGGTGGCACTCATTTCAGGACCTCGGGGCGTTCGACGTCGACCCAGACGAATTTGTTCGGGTCGAGACGGGTCTCCTGGTCCAGCCGGTAGGCCGCCAGCTTGCCGTAGAGCACCGCGCTGTAATCCAGGCAGGCCAGGTTGGGGCGAATCGGTGCCGGCTTGCCACTGCGCCAGTAGTGGCCGACAAACAGCATCGGCTCATCCAGTCCGTAACGCAGCAAGGCGTTCTTTTCGGTGGAGGACAACGGCTTGCTCGCCACCCGCTCGGGCAGCGCATCCGGCTGGAACACGATATCGCCATAGGTCTGCGGGTCGTCTTCCCAGAACTTGGTGCGGAAGAAGGCACGGGTCAGGCCGTCGCCACCGGTCAGGGTCAGCCCGTCCGGCAGGCGCATGTCGGTACCGCGCAACAGGCGGTTGAACACGGTGCTGGCAAAGCTGCCGTGCACCGCCGAGGCCTGGAGGAAATGTTCGTCGATACGCCCGTCCGGATATTGCGGGCGCAGCGGCTCGATCAGGCCGGCATCCCAACAGGCATGCACCACGCGAAAACGCCCGGCATCGAGGAACAGCGGCAGTTCGTAGAACCACTGCAGGAAATCATGCCAGTCACCCGGATGCCGTTCGAACTGGGTCAGGGTTTCCTGCAGCAGGCGCGCATGGCGCGGCGTGTGTTCGCGCACGAACTGCTTGCCGCTGCCCGGCGGTGCCGCGGTGGTCCAGCCCAGGGCGTTGAACTCATGGTTGCCCATGATGCACAGCGCCTGCCCGGCCTCGACCATGTCGTGGACGATATGCAGCGCCTCGCGGATGCGCGGGCCACGGTCGATGATATCGCCGAGGAACACCGCCATGCGCGACGGGTGGCGCCAGACGCCGCCCAGCTTGTGATAGCCGAGCATGTCCAGCAGATGTTCGAGGGTATGAGCGCAACCGTGCACATCACCGATCAGATCGTAGCCACGCGCGGGATCGAGCATCAGTCGCCTCCACCACCCAACCGGCTACCCCAGCCGAGCTTGGTCCGGCAGACTTCGTAGTAGTTGTGATCCAGCGGGTGGATCAGCCGCAGCTTCTGCGATTTCTTGCTGATGGTCACCGTATCGCCCGGCGCGCAGGTGAAATGGTTCTGCCCGTCGCAGGAGACTTGGGGGTAGATCTGCATGTCCTTGGACACCACGATTTTCAGCTCACTGTTACCATCCACCACAATGGGGCGGCTGGACAAGGTATGGGGGTACATCGGCACAATCACAATGGCATCGAGCTTGGGATGCATGATCGGGCCGCCGGCGGACAGCGCATAGGCGGTGGAACCGGTGGGGGTGGCGACGATCAGGCCGTCGGCCTTCTGGCTGCAGACGAACTGGCCGTCGATATACAGCTCGAACTCGATCATCCGGGTCGACTTGCCGGGGTGCAGCACCACGTCGTTCAGCGCATCGCCCTGGCCGATGGCTTCCGCGTGGCGGCGCACCTCGGCTTGCAGCAGGAAGCGGTTCTCCACCAGGTAGTGCCCGTCGAGGACCTTGGCCACTTCGACTTCCAGGTCGTCCGGACGGATGTCGGTGAGAAAGCCCAGGTTGCCGCGGTTGATCCCCAGCACCGGCACGTTGTGCCGCGCCAGCGCACGGGCGGCGCCCAGCAGGCTGCCATCGCCGCCGACGACGATGACCATGTCGCAGACTTCACCGAGCATCTTGCGTGACGAGGTCTGCAGGCCGTGGCCCGGCAGGACTTCGGCGATGGTGTCTTCGAGGATCACGTGCATGTGCCGTTCAAGCAGAAAGCGCTTGAGGCGGCGAACGGTATCCAGCACCTGCGAACTGCCCAGTCGGCCAATGATGCCGATATTGCGAAATTGCTCCATGGGGCTCCTGAAAAGGTTCTGCTGCAGGCAAAAGAACGATTATGGGCGAAAGCCGGCCCGAGACAAAATCCTTTCAGCCACGAGCCAAACGGCTATGCTCGCAGGATGATCCTGTTCCCCGGCTTGCTCAACCTTCCCCGACAGTTGCGCCACCCCGAAGTGCGCGACCTGGCCTGGGTCATCCTCGCGCCGCCGATGCTGCTCGATACGCCCTGGCCGCAGCGCCATCCGCTGGCCGGCAGCGACTGGGTCGAGGCGCCGCAACAGCTGGAACACTGGCTGCGGCAGCTGGACCGCGACAGCAGCGCCCTGCAGCACTGGCTGGCCCTGGGGGCCACGCGCCGGCTCGGGCTGTATTACGAACGGCTCTGGCAATTCGCGGTGCAGCAGGCCCCGGGGATCGAACTGATCGGCGCCAACCTGCCGATCCGGCGCGAAGGCCATACCCTGGGCGAACTCGACATGCTGCTGCGCGACCGTGATGGCGTGCATCACCTGGAACTGGCGATCAAACTCTACCTGGGGCCACAGCAGGGCCAGGGAGAGGACGCCGCGCACTGGCTCGGCCCCGGTTGCCATGATCGACTGGACCGCAAGCTGGCCCATCTGAGCCAGCACCAGTTGCCGATTTCCGCCCGTCCGGAAAGCCGCGAAGCCCTGGCGGCCCTGGGCATCCAGGCCTTCAGCGCGCAATTGTGGCTCGGCGGCTACCTGCTCTATCCCTGGCCCGGCACCTCGCGTGCGCCGCGCGGCGCCCACCCGCAGCATCTGCACGGGCGCTGGCTGCATCAGCGCGACTGGGCCGACTTTCGCACCCAGAGCCCGCCGGGACGCTGGCAGCCCCTGCCCCGCCATGCCTGGCTGGCGCCGGCGCACTACAGCGAGGACCAGGCCTGGACCGAGGAACGACTGGACGACTGGCTGGACCAGCTCGATCCCCTGGCCCCGGCCCAGTTGCTGGTACGCCTGAGCAAAAACAGCGAGGGCGACTGGGAGGAAGCCGAGCGGTTGTTCCTGGTGGCCGACCTCTGGCCGAATGTGCCGGGCACCCTCGACCGGGTCGCCATCAGCCCACGGACAGGCGCAACGCCAGCGCCGCCAGGGTCACCAGCAGCACCGGCAGGGTCAGGACGATCCCGACCTTGAAGTAGTAGCCCCAGCCGATGCGGATATCCTTGCGTTCCAGCACATGCAGCCAGAGCAGGGTCGCCAGGCTGCCGATCGGCGTGATCTTCGGCCCCAGGTCGCTGCCGATGACGTTGGCATAGATCATCGCGTCCTTGACCACGCCGCTGGCATGGCTGGCATCGATGGACAAGGCGCCGATCAGTACCGTCGGCAGGTTGTTCATGATCGACGACAGAAACGCCGTCAGCAGCCCGGTCCCCATGGCCGCGCCCCAGATGCCATAGCCGGCGAACCAGTCCAGCCAGCCGGCCAGCCAGGTGGTCAGCCCGGCGTTGCGCAGGCCGTAGACCACCAGGTACATGCCCAGGGAAAAAATCACGATCTGCCAGGGCGCCTCGCGCAACACCTTGCGCGTGGAAATCCGATGGCCGCGGGCGGCGATCCCCAGCAGCAGCGCGGCGCAGACCGCCGAAATGGCGCTGATGGGAATGCCCAGCGGCTCGAGGGCGAAACACCCGACCAGGAGAATGCCCAGCACCCACCAACCGGCGATAAAGGTCGCCCTGTCATGGATCGCGCTGGCCGGCACATCCAGGTGTCCCGGGTCGTATTGCACCGGGATGTCGCGACGGAAAAACCACATCAGGATGCCCAGGGTCGCCGCCACGCTGACCAGGTTCACCGGAACCATGACTGCCGCGTAGGCGTTGAAGCCGATGCCGAAATAGTCCGCCGAGACGATATTCACCAGGTTCGAGACCACCAGCGGCAGGCTCGCGGTATCGGCGATAAAGCCGGCGGCCATGACGAAGGCCAGGGTCGCCGCCTTGGAAAAGCGCAGGGCCAGCAGCATGGCGATCACGATCGGCGTGAGGATCAGCGCTGCGCCATCGTTGGCGAACAGCGCCGAAACCAGCGCCCCCAGCAGCACGAAGGCGGCGAACAGCTTACGTCCGCTGCCCTGCCCCCAGCGTGCCACATGCAGCGCGGCCCAGGCAAAGAAACCGGCCTCGTCGAGCAGCAGGCTGATGATGATCAGGGCGATGAAAGTCCCGGTGGCGTTCCAGATGATCTGCCACACCAGCGGGATATCGCTGAGCTGTACCACTCCGCTCAACAGGGCCAGCACAGCCCCCAGCACGGCACTCCAGCCAACCCCCAGGCCCTTGGGCTGCCAGATCACCAGGGTGATGGTCAGGAGGAAAATCAGTGCAGCAATCAACATGGACAATACCCTGTCAGCTCGACGGAAAGGTTCTGGAAAGTCATCAGCAGCAACGTGCCGGGCGCTCGCCCATGCCCTGCAGACGTTGGATATCCGCCGCCAGCCAGGCCTCGTTGGCCACGAGAGTGCCCTGCAACAGAGTGCTGACCCAGGGCAATAATTCCGGATGCAGGCGATAAAACACCCACTGCCCCTGGCGCCGGTCGGCCAGCAGGCCGCAACTGCGCAATTGCGCCAGGTGGCGGGAAATTTTCGGTTGGCTCAGTTCGAGGGCGGCCGTCAGCTCGCACACGCACAACTCGCCCTCGCGCAGCACCAGCAGGGCAATCCGGCTGCGGGTGTCGTCGGCCAGGCATTTGAAGAGCTCCACGGGAGAGATCGCATGGGACATGATAAAAAGCCTTTACATACGGAAAGTCGAATATACGTATTTCCATATATATCAGCAACCACTCTCGGCACGCACTAATCCCTGTCGACAGCCCTCTCCCGGGCAGAGGGTTCAAAAGCGTATTAGAGTGTAGGAATGACTCCGTCGCTCAAGAACGGAGCTTCACGCCCTGATGAGTGAGGAACGGCCCATGCCCTGGAAGAACACCGACAGCCGCTACAGCAGCATGTCGATCGCCTTGCACTGGTTGATGCTGGTGCTATTGATCCTCGTCTACTGCTGCATCGAATTTCGCGGCCAGTTTCCCAAGGGCAGCGGCGGTCGCACCCTGATCGTGGAATCCCACTACATGCTTGGGCTCACCGTGTTCGTGCTGGTCTGGCTCCGGCTGCTGGCCCGGGCCATCGGCGTGGCGCCGAAGATCGTGCCGACGCCGCCAGGTTGGCAGAGGCTGCTGTCGACGCTGATGCACGGGGCCTTGTACCTGTTCATGATCGGCACCCCGCTGCTCGGCTGGCTGGTGGTCAGCGGCATGGGCCACTCGGTGATGTTCTACGGGATCGACCTGCCACTCCTGATCGCCGAGAACAAGCCCCTGGCCAAGGAAATCAAGGCATGGCACGAACTGGCCGGCACCACCGGCTACTGGCTGATCGGGCTGCATGCGCTGGCCGGGCTGTATCATCACTACTTCGTGCGGGACAACACCCTGGCGCGGATCATGCCCAGACTCAACCGCTGAATCCCCGGCGGCCCTGCAAGCCGCCGGTATGCACGAATACCAGTCGCGTCCCTGCCGCGAAGCGTCCCGCCCTCACCTGTTCCCGCAGCGCCAGCAGGGCCTTGCCGGTATATAGCGGTTCCAGTGGCACCGCGCTTTGCCGCTCGCTTTCGGCGATAAACGCCAGCAATGCCGGATCGACCCTGGCAAAACCACCCCGGCAGGCATCGATCAGCTCATAGCCACCGTCCGCGGCCCCGGCCTCGGCGAGAATCCTCGCCATCAATGGCGCCACGCCATGATCGCCCGGCACCGCCAGGGCGGCATACACCGGCCGCCGGCCGGCTTCGGCCAGCACCAGCCCGGCGGCGGTGGTGCCGGTACCCGCGGCCAGCCACCAACCGTGATAGTCCGTCCAGCCGATAGCCGCGAGCTGCTCGCCGACCCGATCGACCAAGATCCCGCAACCCTGGGCCCCCGCCAGGCCACCACCACCCTCGGGTACCGGGTGGAAACCCGGATAACGCGCCTGCCACGACGTCCAGAAGCCCGGCGCATGGCGTTGGCGATAGCCCTCGTAGCCGAGCCAGTGCAATTCCATGCCGAAAGCCCGGAGATCGTCGACGGTCGGGGTTTCGATGCAATGACCGCGCAGTAGGCCGACGGTGGCGAAGCCGAAACGCTTGCCGGCGGCGGCCAGGGCGTGAAGATGGTTGGAGTAGGCACCGCCCAGGCTGATCAGGCCCTGCGCCCCGGCTTGCCGGGCGGCACTGAGGTGCTCGGTGAGCTTGAACCACTTGTTGCCGCAGATCAGCGGGTCGATCCGGTCGAGGCGCAGGATCGCCACTTCGATGCCGGCCCGGGCCAGCCAGTCGAAATGGAGGGGTTCAAGGGGCGCGTGGGGACGCCAGTCGAGCGGGGCCAGCATCGGCGCAGGAATCCATCGAGAGAATTCGCCAGTCTACCAGCCATCGATCGCCCCCACGCTCCGCGCCGGGGCGATCGGCAGCCATCAAAGCTCGGCGGCCAACCGCGAACCCTGATTGATCGCACGCTTGGCATCCAGCTCGGCCGCGACATCGGCCCCACCGATCAGGTGCACGTTCTGCCCGGCGGCCACCAGGCCGTCCTGCAGCTCTCGCAGCGGGTCCTGGCCGGCACAGATGATCACGTTGTCCACCGGCAGCACCTGCGGCTCGCCCTCGCCGATGCGGATATGCAGCCCCTCGTCGTCGATCTTCAGGTATTCGACGCTGTTGAGCATCTGCACACGCTTGTTCTTCAAGCCGGTACGGTGAATCCAGCCGGTGGTCTTGCCCAGGCCATCGCCGACCTTGGAGGCCTTGCGCTGCAACAGGAACACCTGGCGTGCCGGTGCATGGGGCTCGGGCTTGATCCCCGCCACGCCGCCACGCGCCTCGAGCCGGGTGTCGATGCCCCACTCGCGCCAGAACGCTTCGCGATCCTGACTGGTGGCAACGCCCTGGTGCACGAGGAACTCGGAGACGTCGAAACCGATCCCGCCGGCACCGATCACCGCGACCCGGGTCCCGACCGGCTTGCGCTCCAGGAGCACGTCCAGGTAGCTCAGTACCTTGGCATTGTCGATTCCGGGAATCGCCGGCAGGCGTGGCGCGATACCGGTGGCGAGAATGATCTCGTCGTAACCGCCGGCCACCAGTTGCGCGACATCCACGCGGGTATCCAGGCACAACTCGACATGGCTGGTCTGCAGCTTGCGCTTGAAGTAGCGCAGGGTTTCAAAGAACTCTTCCTTGCCCGGGACCCGCTTGGCCACGTTGAACTGGCCGCCGATCTCGCTGGCCGAATCGAACAGCGTCACCTGGTGCCCGCGCTCGGCCGCCACGGTCGCTGCGGCCAGACCCGCCGGCCCCGCGCCGACCACGGCAATCTTCTTGATCTGCTTGACCGGCAGGTAGTTGAGCTCGGTCTCGTGGCAGGCCCGCGGGTTGACCAGGCAGGAGGTCAGCTTGCCGCCGAACGTGTGGTCGAGGCAGGCCTGGTTGCAGCCGATGCAGGTATTGATCTCGTCGGCACGACCTTCGGCAGCCTTGTTGACGAAGTCCGGATCGGCCAGGAACGGGCGCGCCATGGACACCATGTCGGCATCACCCTCGGCCAGGATCTGCTCGGCGACTTCCGGGGTGTTGATGCGGTTGGTGGTGATCAGCGGGATCGAGACCGCGCCGCGCAGCTTGGCCGTGACCTTGCTGAAGGCCGCCCGCGGGACCTTGGTGGCGATGGTCGGGATCCGCGCCTCATGCCAGCCGATGCCGGTATTGATGATGGTCGCGCCGGCCTGCTCGATGGCCTTGGCCAGTTGCACCACTTCTTCCCAGGTGCTGCCGCCTTCCACCAGGTCGAGCATCGACAGGCGGAAGATGATGATGAAATGCGGCCCGACCGCTTCACGCACCCGGCGGACGATTTCCACCGGCAGGCGCATGCGGTTTTCGTAGCTGCCGCCCCAGCGGTCGGTACGCTGATTGGTGTGGGCCACGAGGAACTGGTTGATGAAGTAGCCTTCCGAACCCATGATCTCGACGCCGTCGTACTCGGCGTACTGGGCCAGGGTCGAACAGGTGACGAAATCGGCGATCTGTTTCTCGATCCCTTCCTCGTCCAGCTCCCGGGGCTTGAACGGATTGATCGGTGCCTGGATCGCGCTCGGGGCCACCTGTTTCGGGCTGTAGGCATAACGCCCGGCATGGAGGATCTGCATGCAGATCTTGCCGCCCGCCTCATGCACCGCGTGGGTCACGATACGGTGCTGGTCCGCTTCCTCGCGGGTGGTCAGCTTGGCGGCGCCGGAGTACACCCCGCCTTCGTCGTTCGGGCCGATGCCACCGGTGACCATCAGGCCGACACCGCCCCGGGCACGCTCGGCGAAATAGGCCGCCATGCGCTCGAAACCGCCGGGCTTTTCCTCCAGGCCAGTGTGCATCGAGCCCATCAGGGTGCGGTTGCGCAGCGTGGTGAAACCCAGGTCGAGCGGGGCCAGCAGGTGCGGATAAGAAGTGGCGGTCATGGTAACTCCAGGACAGGCTAGATCACGGAATGCGGGAAGCTCTGCGGCTCCCGTCAGTTGTATGACTGGCACATTAAAGAGCCGCCGACCCCTGCTCAATGACTGAAACTGACAACTTATTGATCCAAATGTGCAGCGCCCCTTGGCAAGCGCCGCCGTGCGCCCTACCCTAGTCGGCGAATCCCGCCAATGGCCGTTCGTTTTACCTTCCATGCGCAAACTTCTTGTCGGCACCTTTCTCATCGCCCTGATCGCCGCGCTCACCAGCTACGGCGTCTGGACCCAGCAGCGCACGACCGGCCACTACCTGTCGGACCTGCGCATCAAACTCGCGGTGAACCAGGGGGTTCCCGGCGAGCATGGCAACCTGCTCGGCATCCAGCCGGAGCTGTTCCCCAGCGACTACCAGAGCCTGCCGCGCCTGCACCGCAAGCTCGCGGCCTACCTGCAACAGGCACGCAACCTGGGGCTGCTCAACGCCAGGACAGTGGCGGTCCTGCCCGAGCATGTCGGCACCTGGCTGGTGCTGCGCGGTGAAAAGGACGACCTCTACCAGGCCATCAACCAGCAGGAAGCGATGAACTGGCTGATGGTCAGCAACCCGCTGAAATTCACCGGCGCGGTGTTCAAGGCCAAGGGCCGCAGCCGTCTGGACGACGCCCGGCTGCGCATGAAGGCGCGGACCATGGCCAGCGATTACCAGGCGCTCTTCGGCGGCCTGGCGAAAGAGTTCGGCATCACCCTGGTGGCGGGCTCGATCCTGCTGCCGACGCCGATCGTCGAACAGGGCACGCTGAAAGTCGGCCGTGGCTCGCTGTACAACGCCAGCCTGGCCTTCGGTGCCGACGGTCGCCCCATGGGCCAGCCGCAACGCCAGCTGTACCCGACCTTCGAACAACGCGGCTATGTCCTAGGCGCCTCAGACCAGCCACTGAATGTCGTCGACACGCCGGCCGGTCGCCTGGGCATCCTGATCGGCAGCGACAGCTGGTATCCGAGCGCCTACGGCCAACTCGACGCCCTGGGGGTGAAGCTGGTTGCCGTGCCGGCCTTTGTCGCCGGCAAGGGCAGTTGGGACAAACCCTGGCGCGGCTTCAAAAACGCGGTCACCCCGCCTGATGTCAGCCTGCGCCCCGGCGAACTCAGCGAAGGCGAGGCCTGGCACCGCCTGACCCTGATCAGTCGCGCTCCGGGCAGCCAGTCCATCGCCGGGATCAGCGTGTTCCTGCGTGGTCAACTCTGGGACCAGCGCAGCTCGGGGCAGAGTTTCATCAGCTACAACGGGCAGACCCTCACCCAGGACGACGCCGGTGGGCGTGGCGCCCGCCTGCTGAACCTGTGGTTGCCATGAAGCCGCTGCCGATGCGCCTCGGCGACTTGTCCGTCGGCTTCGTCCACAGCCTGGCCGACGCGGTGCGTGAATCGGGCGCCGATCCCCAGGCACTGCTGGAACAGTACGGGTTGGACCCGGCGCGCCTGGCCGAGCCCGGGGCGCGGTTGTCGATTCCGCGCTACATGCGCCTGGGCCACGCCGCGATCCAGCTTACCGGAAACCCGGCGCTGGGCCTGCACATGGGTCGCCTCAGCCGCCTGAGCCAGGCCGGACTGGCCGGCATCACCGCGGCCCAGGCGCCGACCGTGCGCGAGGCGGCACGGACCCTGACCCGCTTCGAAGCCCTCTACGGTTCCAACTACCGTGGTCAATCGAGCTTCCACGAAGATGCCGGCGGAGCCTGGCTGCGCTTCTATTCCATCAGCCCGTACAACGCCTACAACCGTTTTGTGGTCGACTCGATCATTGCCGGCTGGCTCAGGCAGTTATCGAGCGTCGCCGGCCAAGCCCTGCGGGCCGAACGAATCGATATCGAGTTCAGCGAGCCGGATTATGCCGCCGACTACCGGCTGCTCGGCGACGGCCCGGTGCACTTCGGTGCCGAGATCAATCAATTGCGCCTGGACCAGGCCAGCCTCGGCCTGCGCAACCCGGAACACTGTCCGAGTACCTGGCGGCACCTGCTGCAACTCTGTGAACGGGAACTGGAACAATTGACCCGCACCCGCAGCCTGCGTGAGCGCATCACTCAGTTGCTGGGGCCTTTGCTCAATGGTGGCCGGGAACCCGACCTGGAAGAAGTGGCGGCACGCCTGAAACTGCCGACCTGGACCTTGCGTCGCAAACTCGCCGAGGAAGGCACGCAATTTCGCGCGATTCTCAACGACACCCGCCGCGACCTGGCGATGACCTACATTCGGGATACTGAGCTGGCGTTTGGCGAAATCGCCTACCTGCTCGGCTTTGCTTCAGCCGAGGCCTTTCAACGGGCCTTCAAGCGCTGGAACGGCCAGACCCCGGGCGAGTTCCGCCGCAGTCAGCGACATTCCGCCTGAGCAAAAAAAACGCCACCGTTTACAGCTCGGTAGCGTCATCAGCCGGTTCGACCGGATCCAGCTCGAAAGCGTGGAACTCCAGCAGCTCTTCTTGATAATCGTCCATTGTGAAACTCCTTTTGCTCGTGGGTAAAAGCGCTTGTGCAACTGACCTGCAGGGCCAGCTTAAGTTGCCCGTGTTAAGGAAAAATGAAGCGCCCTCTTACCAGACGTTCTCCTGAGTAGAAAAACTAGCAGATGGGTCAGGTTTTTTTCCAGTCATTTTTTATTCACTTGAAATGTAATTGCATTTGCAATCATATGCCCGACTGATCTAGGGTTGAAAACCCCGTCCAGGCGAACCCGACCATGACCGCACTCTCCCCCCGCCCCTCAAGCCGGGCCACCGCCCTTGCCTGCATCAAGGCCCTGCAGGCCGCCCCCGCGACAGCGGGATCACCGCTGTCCAGTGTGCTGGAGATCGCCGAGCGGCTGGAGCACGGCATGGCCGCGAACCATGGGGCCTGGGTCATCCGCAATCATCGGCATCCCGATGCGCCGCGTTCGACCCGGATCAGTGCCTGGTCGATGCGTTTCTCCCGTCATCGTGCGCAAAGACCCTTGCTGTACCTGCTCAGCGCCGCCCATTCCGCCGGACTCTGTGCAGTGGCCGACGAAACCCTGCAACGCGGTATCCTGTGCAACGATATCGAGACCCTGCCCTCGCGCTGGCCCAAGGGGGCGCAGCCTTCATTGCCCTTGTGGCTGGCGAGCAATCCGCGCTGCCAGCCGTTCGACCCCGCCTCGGGCGCCGAAGCCCGGGCGATTGTCCTGGCCGCCTTGCAGCGGCTGTATGTCGAAGGCGATCCGGGGTTCTACTACCTGGCCCTGCACGATCGGGAGCAAGGTCCGGCGTTGACTGCCGAGCAGACGCAGGACGCCCTCGACGGCATGTACCGCCTCTCGCCGGAACGCTCGGCGATCATCCGTCTGCTGGGGGCCGGCCAGGCACTCGAGGAAGTGCAGGCGGCTGCCGGTTTGCTGGAGCAGGACTGGGGAATCACTGCACAGGTCTGGAGTTGTCCCAGCTATACCCGACTGGCGCGGAACGCCGCGAGTACAGCACGCTGGAACCGCCTGCACCCGGGCGCAACGAAACGCCGCTCGCATCTGGAGAAGTGCCTGGGCGACAGCAACGCCCCGATCGTCGCGGTGACCGGCTACCCGCAGGCCGTGGTCGATCCCCTGGGCGGGTATGTCGCGGCACGATTTGTCGGGCTGGGAGCCGGCTCGATGGGGCCGGGGGCGCCTGATCGCCACTGGATCGCCGCGCTGGCCCTTGGTGCCCTGGCGGATGAACAACAGATCGCATCAGGGCTCGCCAGGCAGGCGCTTGCGCGTTATGGGCTATGTTGATCGTCGCGCGGCTATCGCCCTGTCAGGCCTTGCCACGCCCCCGCGACTCGCTACCGGCATTGCGCGCCAGATCGGCGGTACGCTCCAGGGCGTCGGCGAAACTGCGCCGCTGGCTGTCGTCGAGTTGCGACAGAAACAGCTCGGCGACCGCCTCTTCGTAGATTGCCCACATCCTCTTGCGCAAGCCCCGGCCGGCCTCGGTGATCGAGGCAAATGCCCCGCGCCCATCGCCCTCGGCACGCGAGCGCACCACCAGGCCGTCCTTCTCCAGCCGGTCGACCAGCCGGGTGAGGTTGTAGCGCTCGATCGCCAGCACATCCGCCAGCTCATGCATCCGCCGAGTACCGTCCGGCCCGCTTTCCAATCCCCACAGGGCATCGTACCAGGCATAGGGTGGTAGCCCCGCGGTTGCCAGGCGCCGCTCTATCTCGCGGATAACGCTACGGTGAGCCCTGACGAAGCGGAACCATACATCGGGCTCGTTGGCAGCCATGAAAACCATCCGCAGAAAAATCAAGAGGGTTGCAATGGTAACCCATGGCGGGATAGATTCGATCTTGTAGTTGCAATTGCAACTATATTTTCAACGTGCTGCCGACGCCCACCCACAAGGTTTGCGCGTCGCATCCGTCCCGCCATCACGCTGCCCATCGGCAGCCCCAGGAGCCCGGCATGACTCACCCCAACGCCCTGATTCTCGACGATGATCCGCAGGAAACCCGCGAGTGGCTCGAATCGATCGAATCCGTTCTGTCCACCGAAGGACGCCCGCGCGCGCACTATCTGATCGACCAGCTACTGGACTTCGATGTCGCCCGCCATGGCGATTTCCACGGTCGGGTCACCACGCCCTACGTCAACACCATTGCCGTCGACCGCCAGCAGCCCTACCCCGGCAACCTGGCCATCGAACGCCGGCTGAACGCCTATATCCGCTGGAACGCCATGGCCATGGTGCTGCGGGCCGGCAAGCATTCGGGAGTCGGCGGTCATATCGCCACCTATGCTTCGGCGGCGGTGCTGTATGACGTTGGCTTCGATCACTTTTTCCGCGGTCGCACCGACAACTTCGAGGGCGACATGGTGTATATCCAGGGCCATTCCTCGCCGGGTATCTATGGTCGCGCCTATCTCGAAGGACGCGTCAGCGAAGCCCAGCTCGACAATTTCCGCCGCGAAGCCGGCGGCGACGGCCTGTCGAGCTACCCGCATCCGCGGCTGATGCCGGACTTCTGGCAGTTCCCCACGGTGTCCATGGGCCTGGGGCCGATCACCGCCGCCTACCAGGCGCGCTTCATGCGCTACCTGGAATATCGCGACCTCAAGCCGCACCAGGGCCGCAAGGTCTGGGCCTTTCTCGGCGACGGCGAGATGGACCAACCCGAGTCCCTGGCGGCGATCTCCCTGGCCGGACGGGAAAAGCTCGATAACCTGATCTTCGTCGTCAACTGCAACCTGCAGCGCCTGGACGGCCCGGTACGCGGCAACGCCAAGGTGATCCAGGAGTTCGAAAGCCTGTACCGAGCCGCCGGCTGGAACGTGATCAAGGTGATCTGGGGGGGCGGCTGGGATGCCTTGCTGGAGAAGGATCGCAGCGGCCTGCTGCGCCAACGCATGATGGAATGCGTGGATGGCGAGTATCAGAACTACAAGTCGCAGAACGGCGCCTATGTGCGCGAGCATTTCTTCGGCAAGTACCCGGCCCTGCTGGAGCTGGTGGCCGACATGACGGACGACGATATCTGGAAGCTGTCCCGCGGTGGCCACGACCCGGACAAGGTCTACAACGCCTACGCCGCCGCCATGCGCCACAGCGGGCAGCCGACGGTGATTCTCGCCAAGACCGTCAAGGGCTTCGGCATGGGCGAGGCCGGCGAAGGCCAGAATATCAACCACCAGTTGAAGAAAATGGATCTGGACGCGGTCAAGGCCTTCCGCGATCGTTTCGGCCTGGAGGTCTCGGACGAGCAGTTGGCCAAGGAAATCCCCTACCTCAAGCCCACCGCCGACAGCCCCGAAGCGCACTACTTCGCCGCGCGCCGACAACAGCTCGGCGGCCATGTGCCGGCGCGCAACACGGCCTGCGAGAGCTTGCGGATCCCACCGCTGGAAACCTTCGCCGCACAGCTCAAGGACACCGGTGAACGCTCGATTTCCACCACCATGGCCTTCGTGCGCATCCTCGGCACACTGTTGAAGGATCCGCATATCGGCAAGCGGGTGGTTCCCATCGTGCCCGACGAATCACGGACCTTCGGCATGGAAAGCCTGTTTCGCCAGATCGGCATCCACTCGGCGGTGGGCCAGCTCTACACCCCGCAGGACGCCGGGCAACTGAGCTACTACAAGGAAAGCCGCGACGGCCAGATTCTCCAGGAAGGCCTGAACGAATCGGGCGGCATTTCTTCCTGGATCGCCGCCAGCACCTCCTACAGCAATCACGGCCTGATGACCGTGCCGTTCTATATCTACTACTCGATGTTCGGTTTCCAGCGGGTCGGCGACCTCGCCTGGGCGGCCGGCGACGCACGGGCCCGGGGCTTCCTGCTGGGCGCCACCTCGGGCCGCACCACGCTGATGGGCGAAGGCCTGCAGCATGACGACGGCCACAGCCATGTGCTGTCGTCGGTAATCCCCTGCTGCGTGTCGTATGACCCGACCTTCGCCTACGAACTGGCGGTGATCATCCGCGAAGGCATGCGCCGCATGTATGTCGAACAGGAGGATATCTATTACTACATCACCCTGCTCAACGAGAACTACCCGCACCCGGCCATGCCCGACGGTGTAGAGGAAGGCATTCTCAAGGGGCTCTACCTGCTCGGGAACGACGACACGCAGGCCGGGGAGCGACCTCGCGTGCAATTGATGGGTTGCGGTTCGATCCTGCGCGAGGTGATGGCGGCGGCCCAACTGCTGCGGGATGACTTCGCCGTGGCCAGTGATGTCTGGAGTGCCACCAGCCTCACCGAGTTGCGTCGCGAGGGGCACACGGTGGAGCGCTGGAACCTGCTGCATCCCCAGGAGGAACCGCGGATCAGCTATGTGGAAAGCTGTCTGAAGGACCGGGCTGGGCCGCTGGTGGTCGCCACGGACTACATGAAGATCTTCGCCGACCAGATTCGCCCTTTCGTCAGCGGCAGGCGTTTCGTGGCCCTGGGCACCGACGGTTTCGGCCAATCCGATACCCGTGAAACCCTGCGGCAGTTCTTCGAAGTGGATCGCTACTTTATCGTCCTGGCCGCGCTCAAGGCCTTGGCCGATGATGGACAGGTCCCGCGCAGCAGCGTGGTCCAGGCTATCAGCCGCTACGGTATCGAGGTCGACAAACCCGATCCCGCGGCGATCTGAAGGGAGCGTTTACTGAGCCGGCGTGGCCGGCTCGGCAGGGGTCGGCGCCGGTGTCGGCTCGGCCGGTTTGTCACTGGCGGCCGGCGTCGCCGGTGCCGTTTCGGCCGGGGTCGCCGGAGCGACTTCCGGCAATGGTTTTACCGGCTCGGGAATAGCCGGAGCCGTCAGGGCCGGAGCGACATGCGCAGGCTCGACATGGCTTGGCTCGGCGGCTTTTGCCGGCTCCGCGGCGGCTTCCGGCTTGATCGCCGCCGGAGCGGTTTCAGGCACGCCGAGATCGGCCTTGGGCTTCTCGTCGGTGTGCTTTTCCTTCTTCACTTCAGGCGGCAGGAACAACTCCACCAGGGTAAAGAAACGGTCGTAGAACTTGGCCGAGGACACCGTTTCACTGGCTACCTTGACCATCGAATCATCGGTCGAGCCGATCGGCATCGACACCGAACCCAACACCCCCACCCCCAGGCTGGCGGAGTTGTTGACCTTCTTCAGTGCGTAACGGTCCTGCAGGGCGTTGGCGAACATCGTCGAGCGATGATCGGCGCTGCCATCGGCCGCACAGACGACACTGAAGCTGATCTGCAGGTGGGTATCGCCGGTCTGCTGGAAGCTCTTGTTGCCGGCCACCAGCTTCGGATCGCTACTGGTGATGATGTAGCCCTGGCTGAGCAAGGCACGGCGGGCCGCTTCACAGGACGCCGTGTCGCTCACCGCGTAATTGCGCGAGAAGGTTCCGGAGTCGTCGAAATTTTCGTGTTCATAAACGGCGGTCTTGGGCGAGGAGCAGCCTGCGGCGCCCGCCAGCACCAGGGCCAATACCACGGCACGCAAGTGGAATGATGTCGACATTGATAATCCTGAGTAAAACGGTCCGGGGCGTATTGTGCATCAGATCGCCACGCCAGAGCGCACGCTTTAGTGTCTTAACTACTCTACGACAGCGATTTTTCAGGAAAAAGACCTTCGCCCGGAGGTTCGATCAGTACCCGCAGTTTTGCAGGGGCATGAGGACTGGACGGCCATGACTGGCAGAAGTTCCACTGCCCAGCGGATCGTCGACCGGCGACAGCACTTTTTCATCGGCAAAAAAAAGCCCCGGCAAGCCGGGGCATTTTTCGTTGCTTCGAGGAGTTCAAGGGCCTCGAAGCCTTGTATGGCGCAGCGGACGGGACTCGAACCCGCGACCCCCGGCGTGACAGGCCGGTATTCTAACCGACTGAACTACCGCTGCGTATCGCTCGGACTTGCGTCCGTTTGAAACCTTTGAACCCGTGATCGAGAGCCTTCGGTGGCTTTCAATCGCAGACCGCTCACTCGTTTACCAAGCAATCGATCTGTACAAATATGGCGCAGCGGACGGGACTCGAACCCGCGACCCCCGGCGTGACAGGCCGGTATTCTAACCGACTGAACTACCGCTGCGCGTCGGTTGGAGATTCCTTGCGGAATTTCCGATTTGAAGCTTTTCTCTTGCGAGATTCTTTCTTGCGAAAGACTCTGGAAGTGGTGGGTGATGACGGGATCGAACCGCCGACCCTCTGCTTGTAAGGCAGATGCTCTCCCGGCTGAGCTAATCACCCTTTGCTTCGTCGAGGCCGCGAAATTTACGCAGGTAGCGGATCTAAGTCAATAGCCTGCTTGAAGTTTTTCTGAAAAAGACAAATCCGTGTCAGCGCCATCACCACCCTACCGGGACGGAAAACCTCTTGCCACGCGGTCCACGGCCCCGCTGCCGGTCTCTAGTCGCAATAAATCATTTTCTTGCTCATGCCACCATCGACCACGAACTCCTGGCCGGTGACAAAGCCCGCGCTTTTCGACAGCAACCACGCCACGATCGCCGCCACATCCTCGACCGTCCCGACCCGGCCCGCCGGATGCTGGGCATGATCGAGCTCGCTCAGCGGCTCGGCACGGCGTACCGAAGGATCACGGGTATCGATCCAGCCCGGACTGACCGCATTGACGCGGATCTCCGGACCGAGGCTGATCGCCAGGGCGTGGGTCAAGGCCAGCAGCCCGCCCTTGCTCGCCGCATAGGCCTCGGTGTCGGGCTCCGACTGCGCCGCCCGGGTCGAGGCCAGGTTGACGATGGCCCCGCAATGGGCGCGCAGGTACGGTGCGCAGTGCTTGGCCAGCAGCATCGGCCCGCTGAGATTGACTGCCAGCACACGGTTCCAGTGCGACAGATCGAGGCTTTCGAGGGTGATGTTGTGCGGATCGGCAATCGCCGCATTGCACACCAGCGCATCGAGCCGACCGAACTGCCCCAGCACATCGGCCACGCCCTGGGCCACCTGCGCCTCGTCGGAGACATCCATGGCGATAAAACAGGCATTCTCGCCAAGGACATCGGCAACCTTGCCCCCACGCACCTTGTCGAGGTCGGTCAGCACCACCTGCCAGCCTTCGCTGATCAACCAGGCGGCGATGCCCAGCCCGATGCCCCGTGCCGCGCCGGTAACCAGCGCTACGCGACCGTTGTTGCCAACGGCCGCACCAAGGGACAACTCGATCACAGCGCAGCCAGACCGCGCGCCAGGTCGGCTTGCAGGTCCGCCACGTCTTCCAGGCCGACCGCAACGCGGATCAGGCTGTCGCGAATCCCCGCCGCTTCACGTTCCTGCGGCGACAGGCGGCCGTGGGAAGTGGTGCTCGGGTGAGTGATGGTGGTCTTGCTGTCGCCCAGGTTGGCGGTGATCGAGATCAACCGGGTTGCGTCGATAAAGCGCCAGGCGCCCTCTTTGCCGCCCTTGACCTCGAAGCTCACCACGCCACCGAAGCCACGCTGCTGGCGCTGGGCCAGTTCGTGTTGCGGATGGCTCTTGAGGCCGGCGTAGTGCACCTTCTCGATGCCGTCCTGCTGCTCCAGCCACTCGGCCAGGGCCAGGGCATTGGCGCAGTGCGCACGCATGCGCAGGTTCAGGGTTTCCAGGCTCTTGAGGAAGATCCACGCGTTGAACGGGCTGAGGCTCGGCCCGGCAGTACGCAGGAAGCCGACGACTTCCTTCATCTGCTCGCCGCGACCGCAGACCACGCCGCCCATGCAACGACCCTGGCCGTCGATGTACTTGGTCGCCGAATGCACCACGATGTCCGCACCGAGCGTCAGCGGCTGCTGGACGGCAGGCGTGCAGAAGCAGTTGTCGACCACCAGCAGCGCGCCCTTGGCATGGGCGATTTCCGCCAGCGCGGCGATATCCACCAGCTCGGCCAAGGGGTTCGACGGCGATTCGACGAACAGCAGCTTGGTATTGGCCTTGATCGCCGCGTCCCAGCCGGACAGTTCCGCCAGGGGCACGTAGTCGACCTCGACGCCGAAGCGCTTGAAGTACTTCTCGAACAGGCTGATGGTCGAACCGAATACGCTGCGCGACACCAGCACATGGTCGCCGGCGCTGCACAGGCTCATCACCACGGCCATGATCGCGGCCATGCCGGTCGAGGTCGCAACGGCCTGCTCGGCGCCTTCCAGGGCGGCGATGCGCTCCTCGAACGAACGCACGGTCGGGTTGGTGTAGCGCGAATAGACGTTGCCCGGCACTTCCCCGGCAAACCGTGCAGCCGCATCGGCGGCGGTACGGAAAACGTAGCTGGAAGTGAAGAACATCGGGTCGCTGTGCTCGCCTTCCGGCGTACGGTGCTGACCGGCACGGACAGCCAGGGTGTCGAAGGCTACGCCGTCGAGATCGCTGTCCAACCGACCGGCATCCCATTCCTGACTCATGCTGCCACTCCTTGCTCTGATCTTTGGAAGATACAAAACCGGCCCCTGGAAAGCACAACCTGCAGGAGCCGGGCTTGCCCGCGAAGCCTTTGGCGGCCTCAAGGGCCTCTTCGCGGGCAAGCCCGACTCCTACAGGGATCGCGGTGTATTCAACACCGCGCTTCGGGGCCGGTTTCTCGTCAATTGTTGTACAGATCGATGATCGCACTGACCGCCTGGGTCTTGACCTTGGACGCATCGTTGCGCGCCTGCTCGATCTTGTTCAGGTAGTGCTCGTCGATATCGCCGGTGACGTACTTGCCGTCGAACACCGCGCAGTCGAACTGTTCGATCTTGATCTTGCCACCGCCGACGGCTTCGATCAGGTCCGGCAGGTCCTGATAGATCAACCAGTCGGCACCGATCAGGTCCGCAACGTCCTGGGTGGAACGGTTGTGGGCGATCAGTTCGTGGGCACTCGGCATATCGATGCCGTAGACGTTGGGGTAGCGCACGGCCGGAGCCGCCGAGCAGAAGTAGACGTTCTTCGCGCCGGCTTCACGGGCCATCTGGATGATCTGCTTGCAGGTGGTGCCGCGCACGATCGAGTCGTCCACCAGCATCACGTTCTTGCCGCGGAACTCCAGCTCGATGGCGTTGAGTTTCTGCCGTACGGACTTCTTGCGCGCCGCCTGGCCCGGCATGATGAAGGTCCGGCCGATGTAGCGGTTCTTCACGAAGCCTTCGCGGAACTTCACGCCCAGGTGGTTTGCCAGTTCCAGGGCCGCGGTACGGCTGGTATCCGGAATCGGGATGACCACGTCGATGTCATGCTCCGGACGCTCGCGCAGGATCTTCTCCGCCAACTTCTCGCCCATGCGCAGACGCGCCTTGTACACCGACACACCGTCGATGATCGAGTCCGGACGCGCCAGGTAGACGTGTTCGAAGATGCACGGGGTCAGGGTCGGGTTGGTCGCGCACTGGCGGGTGTGCAGCTTGCCGTCTTCAGTGATGTAGACCGCTTCGCCCGGCGCCAGATCGCGGATCAGGGTGAAGCCGAGCACGTCCAGGGACACGCTTTCGGAGGCGATCATGTACTCGACGCCCTCGTCGGTGTGGCGCTGGCCGAAAACGATCGGGCGAATGCCATGGGGGTCGCGGAAGCCGACGATGCCGTAGCCGGTGATCATCGCCACCACCGCGTAGCCGCCGACGCAACGGTTGTGCACGTCGGTCACCGCGGCAAACACGTCTTCCTCGGTCGGTTGCAGCTTGCCGCGCTGGGCCAGCTCGTGGGCGAACACGTTGAGCAGCACTTCCGAGTCGGAGCTGGTGTTGACGTGGCGCAGGTCGGACTCGTAGATCTCCTTGGCCAGCTGTTCGACGTTGGTCAGGTTGCCGTTGTGCGCCAGGGTGATGCCGTACGGCGAGTTGACATAGAACGGCTGGGCTTCGGCCGAGGTCGAGCTGCCGGCGGTCGGGTAACGCACGTGGCCGATACCCATGTGGCCGACCAGGCGTTGCATATGGCGCTGATGAAACACATCACGGACCAGGCCGTTGTCCTTGCGCAGGAATAACCGGCCGTCATGGCTGGTCACGATACCGGCAGCGTCCTGGCCGCGGTGCTGGAGCACGGTTAGCGCGTCATACAGCGCCTGATTGACGTTCGACTTACCGACGATACCGACGATGCCACACATGCGACGCAACCCCTACTTAATGAATCTGAACTGAACAGCACTTACTGAGGCGTTTTGGCCGGTAAGAGATGTTCCTTGAACGGAAGGTCAGCGGGTACGCTGATCCCGCTGGCCAGCCACTGACTGCTCCACCCCAGGATGAGGTTCTTGGACCAGTCTGCAACCAATAGAAATTGTGGCACGAGCCGGGACTCCTGCCACCACGTATCCTGCTGTACCGGCCCCAGGCTGAGCAGCCCGACCGCCACGACCACCAGCAACGCGCCACGCGCGGCACCGAAGGCCATGCCGAGAAATCGATCGGTCCCGGACAGGCCGGTGACGCGAATCAACTCGCCGATAAGGTAATTGACCATGGCCCCGACCAACAGGGTCGCGACGAACATGATTGCACAGCCCGCGATCACGCGAGCCGAAGGTGTCTGAATATAGTCGGCGAGGTACACGGACAACGAGCCACCGAACATCCAGGCGATGACGCCGGCGATGATCCAGGTGAGCAGGGACAAGGCTTCTTTGACAAAGCCGCGGCTCAAGCTGATCAAAGCAGAAACGACGATTACCGCGATAATCGCCCAGTCAACCCAGGTAAATGGCACAGTGCAGCCTACAGACGGATAAGGCGGCGCATTTTAGCAGAGCGCCGCCTTGCTGGTAAGGCGATTGTCAGTGCATTTCGATACAACCCGCCGAAGCCTTCTGAAAACGTAGCGAGCGAAGGCAAGACAAGGCAAAAACAGGCGAGGAAGCGGAGTTTACTGGCTGTAAATGAGCATTCCGAGCCTGTTTTTAACGCAGTATTGCCAAGCGCAGTAGTTTTCAGCCGCGCTCGGGTTGGAATCGGACAACAAACCCATTCAGCTTTTGCTGGCGGCCGAGCAGATCACGCAGGCGATCGGCCTCCGCGCGCTCGATCAGCGGCCCGACAAACACCCGGTTCTTCCCGTCGGAGGAACGGATATAGGCGTTGTAGCCCTGGCTACGCAGGTTTTTCTGCAGGCTTTCGGCACTTTCACGGCTCGACAGACTGGCCAGTTGCACCGACCAACTGATCGGCAAGCCGTTGGGGTCCACCCGGTTCTGGGTGGTATCGAGCTTCGCCGGCGCTACCGCCACCGCTTGTGCCGGCGTCTGCGCAGGCGCAGCAGCGGGCTTGGGTGCGGGTGCTGGAGCGACAGGCCTGGTCGCGACAACCGGGGCCGCCGGCTTGGCGGCCGGAGCCGGAGCAATCGGCATCGAAGGCGCCGGTACCGGCTTGGCCGCCACCTCGTCCTCCTCTTCCGGCACAGGCTCCTGGGGCAGGCTTTGCGGCTCGGGCACCGCTACCGGCTCGACCTGTACCTGGGGCACGGCCGGAGCCTGTGGCGCCGCCGGCGGATCGACACGCACCTGACGCTGTTCGTCCTGACGGGAAAACAGCATCGGCAGAAAGATCACGGCCAGCGCCACCAGAACCAGGGCACCGACCATCCGCTGCTTGTACGCTTTATCCAGCAATGCCATTTGCAGCTTCCTCCGTGGCGCGCCGGGCGAGCCATTCCAGCGCCTCGGCTACACAAAAAAACGATCCGAACAACAGGATTTCATCGTCCGCCGTCGCCTGGGCACACTGCCCTTCCAGCGCCGCCGCGACACTCTCGTAGGCCGTCACCGAAGCTCCGCGAGCCTGCAGGGCTGCCTGCAGATCGGTCGCCGGCCGGCTGCGCGGCGATTGCAGTGGCGTCACCGCCCACTGTTGCACATGAGCATCGAGCTGCGACACCACGCCGTCAAGGTCCTTGTCCGACAGCAGGCCGAACACCGCCAGGCGCCGTCCTGCCGGGACACGCCGCGCCAGGCGCTGGGCCAGGTATTGCGCCGCATGGGGGTTATGCCCGACATCCAGCATCAGTTGCAGCGACTTGCCCTGCCAGTTGACGGTACGGCGATCCAGGCGACCGACGATACGGGTTGCCTGCAGGGCGGCAACGATCCGCTCCGGCTGCCATGGCAGGTCCATCAGGGCATAAGCCTGGAGCGCCAGCGCGGCGTTTTCCATCGGCAGGTCGAGCAGCGGCAGGTCATGCAGCTCCAGCACCTGGCCCTGGCCGTCGAGGCCACGCCACTGCCAGTGCTGGTCGGTGATGCCGAGATCGAAATCGCGGCCGCGCAGGAAAAACGGGCAAGCCAGCTCGTGCGCCTTGTCCAGCAAGGGTTGCGGCGGGTTCAGGTCGCCACACAGCGCCGGCCGGCCCTGACGGAAGATCCCGGCCTTTTCATAGGCCACCGATTCGCGGGTATTGCCCAGGTACTCGGCATGGTCGACACCGATACTGGTCACCAGCGCCAGGTCGGCATCCACCACATTGACCGTGTCCAGGCGCCCGCCCAGGCCGACTTCCAGGACCACGGCATCCAGTTGCTCACGCTCGAACAGCCAGAAGGCCGCCAGGGTGCCCATTTCGAAGTAGGTCAGGGAAGTCTCGCCACGACCGGCATCCAGCGCGGCGAATGCTTCGCACAACTGGGCATCGGTCGCTTCCACGCCATTGATCTGCACGCGCTCGTTGTAGCGCAGCAGGTGGGGCGAACTGTAGACCCCGACCTTGAGGCCCTGAGCTTGCAGCAAGGCGGCGACAAAGGCGCAGGTCGAGCCCTTGCCGTTGGTACCGGTCACGGTCACTACCCGAGGCGCCGGCCTGCCCAGCCCCATGCGGTTCGCTACCTCTTGCGAGCGCTCCAGCCCCATGTCGATGGCCGATGGATGCAGTTGCTCCAGGTAGGCGAGCCAGTCGCCCAGGGTACGTTGGATCATACGTTTGCCGGCACCGGTGGGATAACGATGGATTCGACAGGTGCGGCGACGTACACAGGCGTCGGCAGCCCCATCATCTGGGCCAGCAGGCTGCCCAGGCGTGGACGCAGTTCCTGGCGCGGGATGATCATGTCGATGGCGCCGTGCTCCAGCAGGAATTCGCTGCGCTGGAAGCCTTCCGGCAGTTTTTCGCGAACGGTCTGCTCGATCACGCGCGGACCGGCGAAGCCGATCAGTGCCTTGGGTTCGCCGACGATCACGTCGCCGAGCATCGCCAGGCTGGCGGAAACGCCGCCGTAGACCGGGTCGGTCAGGACGGAGATGAACGGCAGGCCCTCTTCACGCAGGCGCGCCAGCACGGCCGAGGTCTTCGCCATCTGCATCAGCGAGATCAGCGCTTCCTGCATCCGCGCACCACCGGAGGCCGAGAAACAGACCATCGGGCAACGGTTTTCCAGGGCGTAGTTGGCGGCACGAACGAAGCGCTCGCCGACGATGGCGCCCATGGAGCCGCCCATGAACGAGAACTCGAATGCCGAGACGACGATCGGCATCCCCAGCAGCGTACCGCTCATGGAGATCAGCGCGTCTTTTTCGCCGGTCTGCTTCTGGGCTGCGGTCAGGCGATCCTTGTACTTCTTGCCGTCACGGAATTTCAGACGGTCCACCGGCTCCAGGTCGGCACCCAGTTCGGCGCGACCTTCGGCGTCCAGGAAGATGTCGATGCGGGCACGGGCACCAATGCGCATGTGGTGGTTGCACTTGGGGCAGACGTCCAGGGTCTTTTCCAGCTCCGGACGATAGAGCACCGCGTCGCACGATGGGCACTTGTGCCACAGACCTTCAGGCACCGAGCTTTTCTTCACCTCGGAACGCATGATCGAAGGGATCAGTTTGTCTACTAACCAGTTGCTCATGCTTTCTTTCTCCAATTCGTTTTCGGCCCGTCGGACAACCGGGCCCGCCTGTTTTCTAGCGGCGGTAAGCATGGACGGTGGCAGGCTGCCGTCCGTCACATCGGCGATCAGCTGGCGCGAACCGCCTGGATGAACGCCTTGATCTTCGCGGGGTCCTTGATGCCCTTGCTCCGTTCCACCCCGCCACTGGTATCCACGGCATATGGCCTGACCCGGGCAATGGCGTCCCCGACGTTTTCCACGGTCAGGCCGCCGGCCAGGATGATCGGCTTGCTCAGGCCCTGCGGCACGAGGGACCAGTCGAAAGCCTCGCCGGTCCCACCGTGCACACCTTCGACATAGGTATCGAGCAGGATGCCACTGGCACCGGGATAGGCCCGGCACGCCGCGGCGATATCGTCGCCGGCCTTGACCCGCAGGGCCTTGATGTACGGCCGGTGAAAGCCCTCGCACTGTTCGCTGGTTTCGTCGCCATGGAACTGCAGCAGGTCCAGCGGCACCGCGTCGAGGATCTCGCCCAGCTCGCAACGGCTGGCATTGACGAACAGGCCCACGGTGGTCACGAACGGCGGCAAGGCGGCGATGATCGCCCGCGCCTGCTGGAAGGTCACCGCCCGCGGGCTTTTGGCATAGAACACAAAACCGATGGCATCGGCCCCGGCCTCGACCGCGGCCAACGCATCTTCAATACGGGTGATCCCGCAGATTTTGCTGCGAACGGCGGACATATCGTCAGAACCCCAGGGTTTTTCCGAGTAAAGTCCCGGATGGTAGCAAATGCTTTTCCAGGCGTCAGCCGGCAAGTTCCGAGAAACCCGTCAAGAAATGTGGCCCGACATAACGTTCCGGCAGCTCGAACTCGTCGCGGTACTCCACCTGCACCAGATACAGGCCGAACGGATGGGCCGTTACCCCGCCGGTGCGGCGGATACGGCTCTCCAGCACTTCACGCGCCCACTCCACCGGCCGCTCGCCGGCACCAATGGTCATCAGCACCCCGGCGATATTGCGCACCATATGATGCAGGAAGGCACCGGCGCGGATATCGATGACAATCATCTTGCCGTGCCGGGTCACCCGCAGGTGGTGGACTTCCTTGATCGGCGACTTGGCCTGGCACTGCCCGGCACGGAAGGCGCTGAAATCATGGGTACCCACCAGATGGCGGGCCGCCTCGGCCATGCGCTGCTCATCCAGCGGCCGGTGATTCCAGGTGATTTCCTCATTGAGGTGCGCCGGACGGATCTGGTCGTTGTAGATCACATAGCGATAACGCCGGGCGATGGCCTTGAAACGCGCATGAAAATGCGCCGGCATGACCTTGGCCCAGCTGACGCTGATGTCATGGGGCAGGTTGATATTGGCACCCATGACCCAGGCCTTCAGCGAGCGCTCGGCCTGGGTGTCGAAATGCACCACCTGCCCGCAGGCGTGCACCCCGGCATCGGTGCGCCCGGCACACATCAGTGAAACCGGCGAATCCGCCACTTTCGACAAGGCGTCTTCCAGGGTTTCCTGCACCGTGAGCACACCGGAGGCCTGGCGCTGCCAGCCGCGATAACGCGAGCCCTTGTATTCGACGCCCAGGGCGATCCGGGAAAAGCCTTCGGCGGCCATTTCGGCCGCCGGGTTATCTATATTTGCCAAGAACTTACAGCCTGATGATTTGCGCAAAGGCGTGCATTATAAGGCGACCGGCCGCGGACGCCATGCGCGGGGCGCTTTTAGTTTGCGCCAGAAAGCCGGCCGACGCCTGTGCATGAGGATTGCCTTGTCCGGGGCAATCTCGCTATATATCAAAATACATAACGATAAAGCCCCTCGACCGAGACCCGATGAATGAACGCACTGAATAAACAAGCCGTCGGCCAGGCCTACAGTTTGGACGGCATGCTCCACGCCAAGCGCATGACCTGGCAGGCCATCGAGGAAATGGCCCGGCGCTTCAAGCCCGGCATGCTGGAATCCGAAGCACGCGCCCTGGGCCTGGAGATTCTCAAGGAACTGGGCATGGATCGCATCTGGCACCCGCTGCTGATCCGCTTCGGCGCCAATACCCTGAAGACCTTCAAGCAGCGTTCCGAAGGTGATCCGGCACTGGGCGAGAACGACATCTTCTTTATCGACCTGGGGGTGGTCTGGGATCGCCATGAAGGCGACTCGGGCGGCACTTTCACCACCGGCAACGACCCCGAGATGATTGCCTGCGCGGCAGCGGCCAAGACCCTGTTCGACCAGGTCCACGACTACTGGAAGCAACAGCAGGTCAGCGGCCCGGAGCTGTATCGTTATGCCGAGGAACAGGCCAATGCCATGGGCTGGGTGCTGAACCTGGAAATCAAGGGTCACCGGGTCAGTGATTTCCCCCATGCCATCTACCGTGCCGGGGACCTGGGGGACTTCGAGGCCTGCCCGGATGTCGGCTTGTGGATCCTGGAAATCCAGATCGCCCACCCGACCCGGCCGTTCGGCGCGTTCTACGAGGACCTGCTGGCCTGATGCAGAACGTGGAATCGGTAAAACGACAACGGCAGCCCGAGGGCTGCCGTTGTCGTTAGTGCCAGCGGATCGACTCATGCCAGACGCTTGAGCATTTCCTTGGCTTCGTTCTTTTGCACTTCGCTGCCTTCGCTCAGGACTTCGGCGAGAATATCCCGCGCGCCATCCTTGTCGTCCATGTCGATATAGGCCTGGGCCAGGTCGAGCTTGGTCGCCGCCTCGTCGGTTCCCGAGAGGAAGTCGAACTCCGGCTCGTCATCACCCAGGGCCGCGTCGTCAGCGGTGAAAGTCGGGGCCGCCAGCGGGGGCTGCTCCAGGCTCTGGGACAGACGGTCCAGCTCGGCGTTGACGTCATCGAGCTCATCGGTAAAGGCATTCGGCCCGGTGTCGACCGCCAGTTCGTCGGCCAGCGACAGGTCGAAGTCTTCCGACAGCCCCAGGTCATCCAGCGCATCGAGGGTCGGCACTTCGCCCTGGGGCACCGCCGGATCGTCGGTCAGGCCCAGCAGGAAGTCGTCGTCCGCCTGGATCGCGGCCGGCTCGTCAGCGCCCAGGTCCAGATCGAAATCCGACAGGTCGTCCGCGCTCGCCTTGGCTTCAGTCTGCTGTGCCAGCACCGACTCGAAGCTCAGGTCGTCGTCGAGCTGCAGGTCATCCAGATCCAGGTCCGCCACCGGAGCTGGAACGACCGAAGGCGAAACCGCCTCCAGGTCATCGAGGCTGAGGTCGAAATCGTTGTCGAACTCATCCACCACCGGCGCCGGCGCCGCGGCAACCACGGGCTCAGGCGCGGCAACCGGGGCCGGCGGCTCCTCCTGCAACAACTCCTGGACAAACTGCTCGTCGAGCTCGGCGGCGACTGCTGCCGCACCAAGGCCCGCCACCGCCGCCACGGCGATCATGCCGGGAAAGCGACTCTTGAGCTGCTCGACCTGGGCATGGTTCTCGCCGTTGGCGACCAGCTGGCGCTCCTGGACGACAAAGCCGTCGCGATCGCCCTGGCGACCGTAGACTTCCATCAGCTTCAGGCGCAGATCGCTGCGCTGCGGCTCGAACTTGATCGCCTCTTCCAGCACATCGGCAGCCTGGTTCAGATGACCACGTTCAATATGCAGTTCAGCCTGGCCCAACACATCGGTTGGACGTTCAGCGACGGGAGCCGGCGCCTGGGCCGGCGCCAGCTTTACGCTCGGAGGAGGCACCTCCAGGCCTTCGAAGCTGCTTTCCGGCATATCCAGGTCTGCTGCGAAGTCGGTTTCTTCAGACAGCGCCCGCGCCATGCGCTGGTGCTTCTCGGCTTCCTGCTGGGCCTTGCGGCGACGCACCAGGAGCAGCATGAGCAACAACAGCACCAGCACCACGGAACCGGCGATCAGGCCCAGGAGAATCGGGCTGGACAGCAGGTCGTCGAGCTTGCGCTCTTCGCCTGGCGCCACTTCGGCCTGGATCGGCGGCTCGACCGGCTTGGCCGCTTCAGCGGGGGCAGGCGTCGCGACGATCGGCGCCGGAGTCGGGGCCACTTCCGGCTTGGCCACCAGTTCGGCCGGCATGGCCGGCTGGCTGGTAGCAGGCGCAGTGCCCGCCCCTTCCGCCTGCAACTTGGCCAGTTGATCGTTCTTCAGCTGGATCAGGCGCTGCAGTTTATCCAACTGGCTCTGCAGGTCCTCCATGCGGCTTTTCAGCTCGGCATTGTCGCGACGGGTAGAGTCGAGGCTCTCCTGGGTGACAGCCAGCTTGTTGCTCAGGGCCTTGCTGTCGCCAGCCGCACCCTTGCCGCCCTTCTTGCCGCTTTCGGCGGAGACCAGGCTCAGGTTGTCCTTGCCGGCGCCACGGGATGGCGCGGCTTCGCCCCCCTTGTGCCGGGTGGCATCCACCTGCTGCTTGCCGGCATGGGCCGAACGACGCCCCTGGCGCCACGCGGCATTCTGCGCGGCCACCTCGGCGATCGCCTTGGACTGCGGCAGGCTGGTGCTTTGCACCGGATCCGGCAGGCGCAACACCTGGCCGGTCTTCATGCGGTTGATGTTGCCATCGATAAACGCATCCGGGTTCAACGCCTGGATGGCCAGCATGGTCTGCTGCACGGAGCCGCTATTGCGCTCCCGGGCGGCGATTTCCCAGAGGGTATCCTTGGGACCGGTGGTGTACTGCTTGGCCTTGGTCGGCGCGGTTACCGGCGCACTCGGTGCGACAACCGGAGCCGGCTTGGCGGCATCGCCCGCAGGCGCATACTTCGACGGATCGAGCAGCACGCTGTAGTCACGCATCAGCCGCCCATTGGGCCACTGCACCTGGACCAGGAAGCGCACATAGGCTTCGGATAACGGCTTGCTCGAGGTGACGCGCACCACGCTGCGCCCGTTGGGATTGAGCACCGGCGTGAAGGTCAGGTCGTTCAGGAAGTCCTGGCGGCTGACGCCGGCATCGCTGAACGCCTGGGGAGAAGCCAGGCTCGGAACGATATCGGAAGCGCTGAGGCCACCGACATCCTGCAATTCGATTTCCACCAGCAATGGCTGGTTCAGGGTCGACTTGAGGGTCATTTCCCCCAGCCCAAGCGCATGCGCCATACCGGAAGACAGCGCCGAAGCGGCCGCTATTGCTAACACCAGTTTGCGAACTTGAACCATAGCCTCTTCCTTTGTTAGTGCGTTCCTCGGCCAGCGAGAAGGTGGTGTAGCTGCCTTGCGGCATGGCGCGCGGCCCGGGAAAACCACCGCAACACCCTGTTTTAGCCGATGCCCCTGCAAGTGCCCGAGGGGCAGCTCACCTTCAGCAACCAGCCTGAGCATAGCGTCAGGCTAGAATCATTCTGCAAATTGTCGCCAAGTATCTTTTACAGCGGGTCTTTTATCAACAATTCAGCCAGTTGCACAGCGTTTAGCGCGGCACCCTTGCGGACATTGTCCGACGTCAGCCACAGATTCAGTTCCGACAGATCATCAACACCGTGACGAACCCGTCCGACATAGACCACATCCTGGCCCACGGCGTCACCGACGGCGGTCGGATAATCACCGGCGTCCACCAGCTCGATGCCGTCCGCCGCTTCCAGCGCCGCGTTCACCGCGGGCAGATCGACCTCGGCAGCCGCCTCCAGGGACACACTATAGCTATCGCCAAAAAACACCGGGGCTTGAACGCAAGTGACTGAAATTTTTAGTAAAGGTGCTGCAAGCAGTTCACGCAACTCGCTGACCAGGCGCTTTTCCAGGGAAACATGCCCCTCGGCATCCGGCTTGCCGACCTGGGCCAGCAGGTTGAAGGCGATCTGCCGATCGAAGAAACGCGGCTCCAGCGGGCGGACATTCAACAGTTCGGCGGTCTGCCGGGCCAGCTCACTGACGGCCTCACGACCCTGGCTGGACACGGCCAGGCAGGCGGTCACGGTCACGCGCCGCAGTTCCAGCAGCCCCTTGAGCGGCGCCAGCACCACGGCCAGCGCGGTGGCCGCGGCGCTCGGGCTGCCCACCTGGACCGGCTTGTCCAGGGTCGCCAGCACCTGGGCATTGGCTTCCGGCACCACCTGGGGCACGGGCAAGGCGCCAGACAGATCGATGACCGTGCAGCCGGCCGCCGCGGCACGCGGGGCAAAACTCAGGGTGACCGCCGGGCCGGCAGCGAAAAACACCAATTGGACCTTGGCGAAATCGAACTCGTCGACTTCACGCACACGGACGTTCTTGCCCCGAAATGGCACCGAGTGACCGGCGGACTCGCTGCTGGCCAGCAAATGCAGGTCGGCCACCGGAAAGTCACGCTCTTCGAGAACCTGCACCAGGGTCTCGCCGACAGTGCCGGTGGCGCCGATCACGGCAATATCAAAGGACTGGCTCATGGGTTTGACCTCAGGCAAAACGGGGGGGCACTTTACCCTATATGACATGATCGTTCCCACGCCCTGCGTGGGAATGTCTCTCTGGATACCCGGCGTCCACCTTTCGACGCGGAGCGTCGGGGACTGCATTCCCACGCAGCGCGTGGGAGCGATCAACACCTTGTGCCGCCAGGTTGACGCCCGACAATAAAAAACCCGCGACTCTGGCGAGACGCGGGCTTTTCAATACATCGGCTCGATGCGGCAGCGAATCAACGCTCCAGCAGGATCCGCAACATGCGCCGCAGCGGCTCGGCCGCGCCCCACAACAGCTGGTCACCCACGGTGAACGCGCCGAGGAACTGCGAGCCCATGTTCAGCTTGCGCAGACGCCCTACCGGGATGTTCAGGGTGCCGGTGACCTTGGTCGGACTCAACTCCTGCATGCTGATCTCACGCTGGTTCGGCACCAGCTTGACCCAGGGGTTGTGCTGGCTGATCAGCCCTTCGATATCGGCGATCGGCACATCCTTGTTCAGCTTGATGGTCAGTGCCTGGCTGTGGCAACGCATGGCACCGATGCGCACGCAGATACCGTCCACAGGGATCGGGCTCTTGAAGCGACCGAGGATCTTGTTGGTTTCGGCCTGGGCCTTCCACTCTTCGCGGCTCTGGCCGTTCGGCAGTTCCTTGTCGATCCAAGGGATCAGGCTGCCGGCCAATGGCACGCCGAAGTTTTCGGTCGGGTAGGCATCGCTGCGCATGGCTTCGGCGACACGGCGATCGATGTCGAGGATCGCGCTGGCGGGGTCGGCCAGTTGATCGGCGACGGCCGCATGGGTCGCGCCCATCTGCTTGATCAGCTCGCGCATGTTCTGCGCACCGGCACCGGAGGCCGCCTGATAGGTCATGGCGCTCATCCACTCCACCAGGCCGGCCTCGAACAGGCCGCCCAGACCCATCAGCATCAGGCTGACGGTGCAATTGCCACCGATGTAGTTCTTGGTCCCGGCATCCAGCTGCTGGTCGATGACCTTGCGGTTCACCGGATCGAGGATGATCACCGCGTCATCCTGCATGCGCAGGCTGGAGGCGGCATCGATCCAGTAACCCTGCCAGCCGGCTTCGCGCAGCTTGGGGAAAACCTCGCTGGTGTAGTCGCCACCCTGGCAGGTCAGAATCACGTCGAGGGTTTTCAGCTCTTCAATGCTGTAGGCATCCTTCAGCGGGGCAATATCCTTGCCCACGGATGGACCTTGGCCACCGACATTGGAAGTGGTGAAAAACACCGGCTCAATAAGATCGAAGTCCTGCTCTTCCAGCATCCGCTGCATGAGCACGGAACCGACCATACCGCGCCAACCGATCAGACCTACACGTTTCATCGCAACTACACCTTTTACAAAAGTGGGTCACCGTTTCCAGGGATGAAAGAAACGGTGGGCCCGAGAGATTACAGATTCCGCAGCGCGGCGACTACTGCGTCGCCCATTTCCTGCGTTCCGACTTTGCTGCAACCGGCCGACCAGATGTCACCGGTCCGCAGGCCCTGGTCCAGCACCAGGCTCACGGCCTTCTCGATGGCGGTCGCGGCGTCGTGCAGATTGAAGCTGTAGCGCAGCATCATCGATACCGAAAGGATGGTCGCCAGCGGGTTGGCAATGCCCTGCCCGGCGATGTCCGGCGCCGAACCGTGACAAGGCTCGTACATGCCCTTGTTGTTGGCATCCAGCGACGCCGACGGCAGCATGCCGATGGAACCGGTGAGCATCGACGCTTCGTCGGAAAGAATATCGCCGAACATGTTGTCGGTGACGATCACGTCGAACTGCTTGGGCGCGCGCACCAGTTGCATCGCGGCGTTGTCGACGTACATGTGGCTCAGCTCGATGTCCGGATAGTCCTTGGCGACTTCCTCGACCACTTCACGCCACAGCTGGCTGGACGCCAGGACGTTGGCCTTGTCCACCGAGCAGAGTTTCTTGCCGCGCACGCGGGCCATGTCGAAACCGACACGGGCGATACGGCGGATTTCGCTCTCGCTGTACGGCAGGGTGTCGTAGGACTGGCGTTCGCCGTTTTCCAGTTCGCGGGTGCCGCGTGGGGCACCGAAGTAGATACCGCCGGTCAGTTCGCGGACGATCAGGATATCCAGGCCCGAGACGATTTCCGGCTTCAGGCTCGAGGCATCGGCCAGTTGCGGATAGAGGATCGCCGGACGCAGGTTGCCGAACAGGCCCAGTTGTGCACGGATCTTCAGCAGGCCGCGCTCGGGACGGATATCCCGTTCGATCTTGTCCCACTTCGGACCGCCGACGGCGCCAAGCAGCACCGCGTCGGCGGCACGGGCACGGTCCAGGGTTTCATCGGCTAGGGGCACGCCATGCTTGTCGATGGCGGCGCCGCCGATCACGTCGTGGCTCAACTCGAAACCCAGGCTGTACTTCTCGTTGGCCAGTTCCAGCACCTTGACCGCTTCGGCCATGATTTCCGGACCGATACCGTCGCCTGGGAGAATCAGAATCTGCTTGCTCATGCTTTCCTCGTGTCATCTGTCGGTGCACCCGTGGTCACGGGGCAGCCGGAAAAAAGTCTATCGCTCGGCCCACAGCACCAGTACATCTGTACTGAACGAACCATCGGCCTCAATCTCAAAATATTCCCGCACTTCGGCGCCCATCGCCTGCTGCAGGTCGCGAATCGCCACGCGCAACGCCGGCGGCGTACGCATGCGTTCGACCCAGGAGCTGTACTCCAGGCGCAGGCGCTGGCGGCTGGTACTGCGCACGTGCAGGCCGGCTTCGCTGACCTGGCGCAACCACTCGCCCGCCGAGTAATCGCGGACATGACTGGTGTCGCGCAGTACCTCGACACTCTGCAGATAGGTGTCGAACAACGGACTGCCGGGGGACATTACGTCGATAAAGGCCGCGACGCCACCCGGTTTCAGCACCCGCCGCACTTCCCGCAGGGCCAGGCCGAGATCGCTCCAGTGGTGCGCCGAGTAGCGGCTGAAGACGAAATCGAACTCGCCATCGGCGAACGGCAGGCTCTCCGCCGCGCCACACACGGTGGCGATATTGCCCAGGCCGCGCTCGGCGGCGGCGGCGGCAACCACATCGAGCATCTGCTGCGACAGGTCGTAGGCGGCCACCTTGCCGACCAGCGGCGCCACATGAAAACTCACATGGCCGGCACCACAGCCCAGGTCCAGGACCCGCGCATCGGCACGCCCGGCCAGCTCCGCCTGAAGCAGCGCGAACTCGCTGCCCTGGGCATGCACGGCGCTGCTCAGGTAGGCGGCGGCCTGTTCGCCGAATTGCTTTTGCACCACTGCGGTATGGGCGTTGCTGGTCATGGAACCATCCTCTGGATATCAACGCGGAGCGGGAAAATCAAAAACACCACAACCCTGTAGGAGCCGGCTTGCCGGCGATGGCGCCCCTGAGATCAATGCAGGGCTCAAGGGCCTCATCGCCAGCAAGCCGGCTCCTACACAGGACGCGTCAGCCTCGAATCAGGCGTCGCGAAACAACCAGGGCTGGCTCGCCCGGTGCCTGGCTTCAAAGGCCGCGATCGCATCACCGTCGGTCAAGGTCAGGCCGATATCGTCCAGGCCGTTGAGCAGGCAATGCTTGCGGAACGCATCGACTTCGAAGTGGTAGACCTTGCCATCCGGACGGGTCACGGTCTGGGCCGCGAGATCGACCGTCAACTGGTAGCCAGGGGTCGCCTCGACCTGCTGGAACAGCTCGTCGACTTCACTCTCGTCGAGAATGATCGGCAACAGGCCGTTCTTGAAGCTGTTGTTGAAGAAGATATCGGCGTAGCTCGGCGCGATGATGCTGCGGAAACCGTACTCGTCCAGGGCCCACGGCGCATGCTCGCGACTGGAGCCGCAACCGAAGTTTTCCCGCGCCAACAGGACACTGGCGCCCTGGTAACGCTCGGCGTTGAGTACAAAATCCTTGTTCAACGGGCGCTTGGAGTTGTCCTGGTAGGCGTAGCCGACATCCAGGTAGCGCCACTCGTCGAACAGGTTCGGGCCGAAGCCGGTGCGCTTGATCGACTTGAGGAACTGCTTGGGAATGATCTGATCGGTATCGACGTTGGCACGATCCAACGGCGCGACAAGACCGGTGTGCTGGGTAAAGGCTTTCATGTAGTGGTCCTCAGATCAATTCGCGAACGTCGATGAAACGACCGTTGACGGCAGCCGCGGCGGCCATGGCCGGGCTGACGAGGTGGGTACGCCCGCCGGCGCCCTGGCGCCCTTCGAAGTTGCGGTTGGACGTCGACGCGCAGTGCTCGCCGCTTTCCAGGCGGTCCGGGTTCATCGCCAGGCACATGGAGCAACCCGGCTCGCGCCATTCGAAACCGGCCTCGAGGAAAATCTTGTCCAGGCCTTCCGCTTCCGCCTGGGCCTTCACCAGGCCCGAACCCGGCACCACGATGGCCTGCTTGATGGTCGAAGCCACCTTGCGACCCTTGGCAATCACCGCCGCCGCACGCAGGTCTTCGATCCGCGAGTTGGTGCAGGAGCCGATGAACACGCGATCGAGCTGGATATCGGTGATCGCCTGGTTGGCCCGCAGGCCCATGTACTTGAGCGCGCGCTCGATGGAACCGCGCTTGACCAGGTCGGTCTCCTTGGCCGGATCCGGCACGTTCTGGTCAACCGCCAGAACCATTTCCGGCGAGGTGCCCCAGCTGACCTGCGGCTTGATCTGCGTCGCGTCCAGCTCGACCACGGTGTCGAACACCGCGTCGGCGTCGGACACCAGGTCTTTCCAGGCTTCGACAGCCAGGTCCCACTCGGCGCCTTTCGGGGCGAACGGACGGTCCTTGACGTAGGCCACGGTCTTTTCATCGGCGGCCACCAGGCCCACGCGGGCACCGGCTTCGATGGACATGTTGCAGATGGTCATGCGGCCTTCGATGGACAGGTCGCGGATCGCGCTGCCGGCGAACTCGATGGCATGGCCGTTGCCGCCCGCGGTACCGATCTTGCCGATCACGGCGAGGACGATGTCCTTGGCGGTCACGCCGAACGGCAACTGGCCTTCGACGCGCACCAGCATGTTCTTCATTTTCTTCGCCACCAGGCACTGGGTGGCGAACACGTGCTCGACCTCGGACGTGCCGATACCGTGGGCCAGGGCCCCGAAGGCGCCGTGGGTCGAGGTATGGGAGTCACCGCAGACCACGGTCATGCCCGGCAAGGTCGCACCCTGCTCCGGGCCGATCACATGCACGATGCCTTGACGCACGTCATTCATCTTGAATTCGGTGATGCCATATTCATCGCAGTAGTCGTCGAGGGTCTGCACCTGCAGGCGCGACACCTGGTCGGCAATCGCCGTGATCCCGCCCTTGCGCTCCGGGGTGGTCGGCACGTTGTGGTCGGGCGTGGCGATGATCGAGTCGACCCGCCAAGGCTTGCGCCCGGCCAGCTTGAGGCCTTCGAACGCTTGCGGCGAGGTCACTTCGTGGATGATGTGACGGTCGATATAGATCAGCGACGACCCATCGTCGCGCCGTTTCACTTCATGGGAATCCCAAAGCTTGTCGTAAAGCGTTTTGCCGGCCATCAGACGTTTCCTCATCAGCTTGTTTCTATGCCCCGGCTTATTGATGACTATTCTCAATAACCCTTTGGCTTGTGAGGTCGATCCTAGGGGGTTAGAGTGAATAACTCAAATTCATAATTTTTATGCTTTGGATAACCAGATGGAATACAAATAATGGACCTGGCCAATCTCAATGCCTTTATCGCCATTGCCGAGACGGGCAGCTTCTCCGGCGCGGGCGAACGCCTGCACCTGACCCAGCCCGCCATCAGCAAACGGATCGCCGGGCTGGAGCAGCAACTCAACGTGCGCCTGTTCGACCGCCTGGGGCGCGAGGTCGGCCTGACCGAGGCCGGCCGGGCCCTTCTGCCCCGGGCCTACCAGATCCTCAATGTGCTGGATGACACGCGCCGGGCCCTGACCAACCTCACCGGCGAAGTCAGCGGGCGCCTGACCCTGGCTACCAGCCATCATATCGGCCTGCACCGCCTGCCGCCCCTGCTACGGGCCTTCACCCGGCAGTATCCGCAGGTGGCGCTGGATATCCAGTTCCTCGATTCGGAGGTCGCCTACGAGGAAATCCTCCACGGCCGCGCCGAGCTGGCGGTCATCACCCTGGCGCCGGAACCGCATCACCTGGTCCGCGCCGTGCCGGTGTGGGACGATCCGCTGGATTTTGTCGTCGCCCCCGAGCATCCCCTGGCCAGCAGCGGCACGGTCAGCCTCGGCGATATCGCCCACCGTCCGGCGGTTTTCCCCGGCGGCAACACCTTTACCCACCATATCGTCCAGCGCCTGTTCGAGGCCCAGGGCCTGACACCGAACATCGCCATGAGCACCAACTACCTGGAAACCATCAAGATGATGGTGTCCATCGGCCTGGCCTGGAGCGTGCTGCCGCGCACCATGCTCGACGATCAGGTGGCACGCATACCTTTACCGGGCATACAACTGAGTCGCCAGCTAGGCTATATCCTGCATACCGAACGGACGCTGTCGAACGCCGCGCGGGCCTTTATGGCTTTACTGGATGGGCAGACGGATTTGCCGGCCTTGTCGGCATAAGCCGGGGCTGGCCCAACCCATCAGGTCTTTTGCAGCAAAAACGTTCCTTTCACCCCAAGGACTGCTGTTGATGCCCAAGCATGCTAACCGTATTCCGCCGTTGCCACGCATCCATGCCCTCGACCCTCACGAGTCGGAAAAAAGCTGGCAAAACGCGCCGCAGTTATTGGCCGCACTCAACGGTGCGCGCCTCGGGGCCTGGTATTGGGACATCGAAAGCGGCCTGGTCAGCTGGTCCCGCGGCACCCAGGCGCTGTTCGGCTTCGACCCGCACCAGCCACTGCCCAAGGACCTCGACTACCTGGAGCTGCTGCCCGCCGAAGACCGCGCCCGCACGGTGCGGGCCTTCCATGCCGTGCTGGCCGGAGAGCCGCTGGAACAGGCGATGCATCACCGCATCCGCTGGCCGGACGGCAGCCTGCACTGGCTGGAGATCAACGGCAGCCTGATCCCGGACAAGAGCGGCAAGCCCCGGATGATCGGGGTGATCCGCGAAATCACTCACCAGCGCCAGCGCGAACATGCCCTCAGCAGTTCGGAAAAGCGCTTTGCCACGCTGTTCCACCTGTCCCCGAACATGGTGTTGCTGACCCGTGAGGAAGATGGCCTGATCAGCGAAGCCAACCAGTATTTCGAAAGCCTGTTCGGCTGGCCGGCGCTCCAGGTGATTGGCCTGACCACCGTGGAACTGGGCCTGTGGGTGCATCCCGAGGAGCGCGAGCGGCTGGTCAAGTCGCTGCGGGCCAAGGGCGAATCGGTCAGCCAGGAAGTGCAGTTCCGGGGCAGCAACGGGCGCATTCACGATGGCATCCTCAGCGCCCAGCGGGTCGAACTGGAAGGCCAGGCCTACCTGCTCAGCACCTTTCTCGACACCACGGAGCAGAAAAACGCCGAGCAGGCCCTCAAGGACAGCCAGGAACGCCTCGACTTGGCCCTGGATTCGGCCCAACTGGGCACCTGGGACTGGCATATCCCCAGCGGCATGCTCTACGGCTCGGCGCGGGCGGCGCAATTGCACGGCCTGGAGCCCCAGCCGTTCCATGAATCCTTCGACGCGTTCTTCGACGGCGTGCCCACCGAGGAACGCGAGAATATGCGCCAGGCCTATCGCAGCCTGCGCGAAGGCCCCGCGGGCAACTACCAGCTGACCTATCGGGTGCAGCTGGAAAACGGCACCTCGCGCTACCTGGAAAGCCGCGCCCGGCTCTACCGCGACAGCGAGGGCAATCCCCTGCGCATGGCCGGCACCCTGCTCGATATCACCGAACAGGTCGAACGCGAACAGCGCCTGCAAGCCTCGGAAGAGAAGTTCGCCAGCCTGTTCCAGGCCAGCCCCGATCCGATCTGCGTGACCTTGCAGGACAGCGGGCAGTTTATCGAGATCAACTCGGCCTTCACCCAGACCTTTGGCTGGACCATCGACGAAATCCGCCACCGCAGCGCCGAACAGATCGGCCTCTGGGACGACTCGGCCAAGCGCCTGCAACGCATCCAGCAGGTGATTCGCGACCAGGCGCTGAACAATGTCGCGGTGATCGTCCACCACAAGAGCGGCCAGGCCCTGACCTGCGTGATCACCAGCCGGCAGATCGTGGTCGAGGAACAGCCCTGCATCGTCACCACCCTGCGCGATATCACCCAGCAGCAACGGGCCGAGGCCGCGCTCAAGGCCAGCGAGGAAAAATTCGCCAAGGCGTTCCACTCCAGCCCCGACGCCATCACCATCACCGAACGTGAAAGCGGGCGCTACCTGGAGGTCAATGACGGCTTCTGCCGGCTGACCGGCTACACCAGCAGCGAGGTGATCGGTCGCACGGTGTATGAGCTGGGCATCTGGGCCGACCACAAGCAGCGCACTGCCCTGCTCAACGAGCTCAAGGAAAAGGGCCATGTGCCCCATCGCGACATGCTCGGGCGCAACAAGCGCGGCGACGTGCTGACGGTAGAGGTATCGGTCGAACCCATCACGCTCAACGAAACCGCCTGCCTGCTGTTGACCGCCCGGGACATCAGCCTGCTGAAGAATGCCCAGGCGCAGATCCGCCACCTGGCCTACCACGACCCGTTGACCAACCTGCCCAACCGCGCCCTGCTGATGGACCGTCTGAGCCAGCAGATCGCCCTGCTCAAGCGCCACAACCTGCGCGGTGCCTTGCTGTTCCTCGACCTCGACCACTTCAAGCACATCAACGACTCCCTCGGCCACCCGGTGGGCGACACCGTGCTCAAGGTGGTCACCGCGCGCCTGGAAGCCAGTGTGCGCACCGAAGACACCGTGGCGCGTCTCGGCGGTGACGAGTTCGTGGTGCTGCTCAGCGGCCTCGACGGCTCGCGCAGCGAAGTCACGCAAAAGGTCCGCGACCTGGCCGACACGATCCGTGAGCTGCTGGCCGAGCCGATGTTCCTCGACGGCCAGCGCCTGCAGGTGACCCCGAGCATCGGCGTGGCCCTTATCCCGGACCACGGCTCGACCCCCGCCGACCTGCTCAAGCGGGCCGATATCGCGTTGTATCGGGCCAAGGACTCGGGGCGCAATATCACCCAGATGTTCCACAGCACCATGCAGAAGGCCGCCAGCGAACGCCTGCGCATGGAAAACGATCTGCGCCAGGCACTTTCCCGTGGCGAGTTCAGCGTGCATTTCCAGCCCCAGGTCGACGCCCGCGACAACAGCATCGTCGGTGCCGAAGCGCTGGTGCGCTGGCATCACCCGGAACTCGGTGCGCAATCGCCCACCGAATTCATCAAGGTGCTGGAAGACAGCGGGTTGATCCTCGAGGTGGGCACCTGGATCCTCGATCATGCCTGCGAGGCGTTCGGCATACTGCTGCGCGACGGGCTGATCCTGCACTCCTTCAGCCTGTGCGTGAACATCAGCCCGCGCCAGTTCCGCCAGGCCGACTTCGTCGAACGGGTGGAACGCACGCTGCTGCAGCACAACGTGCCTTCATCGATGCTCAAGCTGGAAATCACCGAAGGCATCGTGATCCAGAACATGGAGGACACCATCAGCAAGATGCGCCGCCTGAACAAGCTCGGCGTCAGTTTTGCCATGGACGATTTCGGCACCGGCTATTCGTCGCTGACCTACCTCAAGCGCCTGCCGGTGGACGCGCTGAAGATCGACCAGTCGTTTGTCCGCGACGCGACCCACGATCCCAACGACGCCGAGATCATCCGCGCGATTGTCGCCATGGCCCGCAGCCTCGGCCTGACGGTGATCGCCGAAGGTGTGGAACTGCCGGAGCAACTGGTGTTCCTCGAGGGCCTGGGCTGCCACCTGTACCAGGGCTACCTGCACAGCCGGCCATTGCCCATGGAGGAATTCAAGAAATTGCTGACCGGCCTGCCCTGAAACAAAGAACCCCGCCGAGGCGGGGTTCTGTCTTGCGGGCTTGCGCTTAGTGCTGCAAGGCCGGTTGCTGCGCGCCGTTGATCGGGATGCGCTTGGCTTTCGCCTCTTCCGGCACGACCCGCAGCAGGTCGATGTTCAGCAGGCCGTTACTCAGGCCGGCGGCCTTGACCTCGATGTGGTCGGCCAGACGGAAGGACAACTTGAAGGCACGCTGGGCAATGCCCTGGTGCAGGTAGCTGACGCTTTCGGCCTTGGCTTCACGCTTGCCGCCACTGACGGTCAGCACGCCCTTCTCGACTTGCAGTTCCAGGTCTTCTTCCTGGAAACCGGCTGCCGCGACGACGATACGGTACTGGTCTTCACCGTGTTTTTCGACGTTGTAAGGGGGGTAGCTGCTGCCGGGCTCATTGCGCAACGCGGTTTCGAACAGGTCGTTGAAACGGTCGAAGCCGACGGAAGAACGGAACAGTGGAGCCAGGGAAAATGCAGTAGTCATGTCAATCTCCTGAAATTCAGCGAGTGGTTTTATCCGCGACCCGAATTCGGCATCGCGTACCCCTTAGATAGGAACGCCCAAACACATTTCAAGAGAATCATCTGAAAAATTTTCACGCCATCTCGGGCAGCGGTGCATTCACCAGGCGCCCGACCGCGTCGCAATCGGTCTCCCGGCGCACGGTATTGAACAGCTCGACGGCCTCGGGATAATTACGTGTCAGCATCGCCAGCCATTGCTTGAGGCGACCCGGCGCCTGGCGTGGCGTCAGTTGCGTGACCACCTGCGCCCAGAAGTCGCGGATCAGCGGTTGCAGGTCGGCCCAGCTCATCTCGACCACTTCTTCGCCAGCCCGTGCAGCGGCGATCTGTCGGGCCAGGTCCGGACGCGATACCAGGCCGCGACCGAGCATGAAATCCTCGGCACCGCTGACTTCACGGCAACGCCGCCAGTCTTCCACCGACCAGATATCGCCATTGGCGAACACCGGCACCTTGACCACTTCCTGGACCCGCGCCACCCACTCCCAGTGAGCCGGCGGCTTGTAGCCGTCGACCTTGGTCCGCGCGTGCACGACAATCTGCGACGCGCCGCCTTCGGCCAGGGCCGTGCCGCAGACCAGCGCGCCATCCGGGCTGTCGAAGCCCAGGCGCATCTTCGCCGTCACCGGGATATGCGCCGGCACCGCGCGGCGCACCTGCTCGACGATGCTGTTGAGCAGTTCCGGCTCCTTGAGCAGCACCGCCCCGCCGCGGGATTTGTTCACGGTCTTGGCCGGGCAACCGAAGTTCAGGTCGATGACCTGCGAACCCAGTTCACAGGCCAGTGCCGCGTTTTCCGCCAGGCACACCGGATCAGAACCCAGCAGTTGCACGCGCAGCGGCACGCCGGCAGCGGTGCGGGCCCCGGTCAGCAGTTCGGGGGCGAACTTGTAGAAGTAGGCCGGCGTCAACAACGAGTCATTGATCCGGATAAACTCGGTGACGCACCAGTCGATGCCGCCAACACGGGTCAGGACATCCCGCAGGATGTTGTCGACCAACCCCTCCATGGGCGCCAGGGCAATTTGCATGGGGACTCTCATAGAAAAAAGCAGTCAGCGAAAAGTGGCCATGGAAAAAAGCGGCCCGCGAAAAAGTGCGGCAGTTTACGGGTTTCTTCCGTAAACCGGTACTTCCTCAGACCGACTGCACCGCCGGGCCATAACCGTCGAGAAACTCCGCCGGCATGCGCTTGGGCCGGCCGCTGGACAGCTCGATGCAGACAAAGGTGGTTTGCGCGCGCAGCAGCGTCAGGTTATCGCTGGGACGGACCAGCTGGAACCGCCGGGTCATCTTCAGGCGCTGGTCCCAGTCGACGATCCAGGTCGCCAGTTGCAGTTCGTCGCCTTCATAGGCGGCCGCCAGGTAATCGATTTCGTGGCGTACCACGGCCATCGCCCGGTCCAGCCGGCGGTACTCGACAAGATCCAGGCCCAGGCGCTGGGAATGACGCCAGGCGCAACGCTCCAGCCAGGTGACATACGCCGCGTTATTGGCGTGCCCGAGGCCGTCGATGTCCTCGGCGGCCACCTGCAGGTCGAGGGTGAAGGGTGTCGCCAGATCCCAGCTCATGTACCGCTCCCGGTCAATTCAAAGACCGGGGCAGTGTAACGGATCAGGCCGATTGACGCTGCGCGAGGCTGCGGCCCGCCAGCAGTGCGAGCACCCCGTCGATCAGCCGCTGATCGGCCAGCACCTGCAGGTGGCCGCCGCTTTCCAGGCGCAGCAGGCGGCTGTCGAACCAGGCTTCGTGAATACGTCGTGATTCATCCACGCGGACCATTCGGTCATCCTCGGCATGGACGATCAACCCCGGCATGTCCATCTGGTAGTGCTCGATATCCAGGTGCGCCGCACGCATCCCGACATCCCGCTCGACTTCACGGATAAACGCCGAACGCGCCCGCGGCGGCAAGCCGACATAACGCGCGAAGCCACGCAGCACCCCCAGCACCCGGGCCGGAGCGGCGATACTGACCAGGGCTTCGGTGCGCAGCCCGAGCTGGGTGGCGAGCATCGCGCTGGCGCCGCCCATGGAGTGACCGACCACCGCCTTGAGCGGCGGCAGTTCGGCGGCGGCTTCGAGCAGGGCCCGGGCAAACACCACCACATTCGCCTCGCGTCCCGGCGAGCGGCCATGGGCCGGACCGTCGAGCGCCACGGCGGTGTATCCGGCCGCTACCAGCGCATTGATCAGGTTGGCGAACTGTGTCGGCCGCCCTTCCCAGCCATGCATCAGTAGCACTGTCGGACCTTTCCCCCAGCGCAGGGCGGAAAGACCGAAGCGCAGGGTGATGCGCTCCGCGGTTGCCAGCAGCGGCAACTCCCAGTCCCGTGGCAAACGCGCGCGAGGGGTCATGAACATCTGGCGCATGCGGCTGGCGACCACCCGTGGTGCCACTCGACCCAAGGTTCCATTGATGCCACGAATCCAACTCAAAGTGCTCATCGCGTGTTACCTCAGGCCAGGGATGAAACCTGTCAGAGCACCGCCGACTTGGCGGCGCGCAGCAATCTGTCGGACAACTCGCCAGGCCCCAGCGCCCGTGCGACGGCCAGGCCGCCGATCATCAGGGCGATGTCGGCCAGGGCCTTGTCGGTGTCCTCGGGGCTGGACGCGAGTTGCGCGACCATCAGTTCCACATGTTCGTTGAGCGCTTCGCGAAAGCATGCCGGCAGGCTGCCGATCTCGCCGACCACGGCGGGAATCGGGCAAGCATGATCGACGGCATCGCGGTGCTTGCGCGACAGATAGAAGGCGGCAAACAAGGCACGGCGCTCTTCACCTGCCAGCTCGCTGTCGACATCGTCCATTTTCGCCCGACGCTGCGACAGCAGTTGCTTGAAGGCCTCGAGCATCAGCGCATCCTTGCTGTCGAAATGCGCGTAGAAGCCACCCACGGTCAACCCGGCGGCGGCCATCACTTCGCTGACGCTCGGCTCGGCCGGGCCACGCTGGATCAGGGCGGCGCTGGCGGCCTGCAGGATTCGCTCGCGGGTCTGAGCTTTCTTGTCGTTCATTGCCACCTCCAAATATTACAATGGAAATATTATTCGCATAATATTTTTTCGCAAGGCTTAAGTATGACCGCTGGTCCGACAAAAGATTGCGAAAACGGGATTCAGGGCGAAAAGGCCAAACGCCAGACAAACAAAAGGGCCATTCAATGATTGAATGACCCTTATAAAATCCCGCAGAGCGGGCAATCGTGGCGTCCCCTAGGGGACTCGAACCCCTGTTACCGCCGTGAAAGGGCGGTGTCCTAGGCCACTAGACGAAGGGGACACAAACCCTTCTATACAACTGCAGGATCAACTGCCCGGCGATTCAAGCAACGCATGTCAACAGAACACTGCGTCGATACCATCGCCGGCAAGCCGGCTCCTGCAAACCTCCAGATCGGTGTGGCCAGACCTTGAGGTGTAAATTGGTGGAGCTAGACGGGATCGAACCGTCGACCTCTTGCATGCCATGCAAGCGCTCTCCCAGCTGAGCTATAGCCCCAGGTTTTTCGCCTCGCGGCGGAGTGACATCAACCTGCAACGTCACTTCTGTGAAACTGGCGTCCCCTAGGGGACTCGAACCCCTGTTACCGCCGTGAAAGGGCGGTGTCCTAGGCCACTAGACGAAGGGGACATAACCCTTGCGTACCTGATCGGTGCTGGTTCCGACCTTCCGGTACAAACTCCAGGGCAGTGTAGCCTACCCTGCAGCTTCTAAATTGGTGGAGCTAGACGGGATCGAACCGTCGACCTCTTGCATGCCATGCAAGCGCTCTCCCAGCTGAGCTATAGCCCCACATTCGACTTCACTTCACACCGTCGTTGCCGCCGTGTTTCCGTGTTGTCTTGTGGACGGGGCGCATATTAAGTGCGACCCACTTCCCTGTCAAATTTTTTTTAAACATTTTTCAAAAGAATTTTCCGGGATAACAATCACTTACCGCCCTCCCCCCGAAAAACCGGGGCTTGTCGGCCACGCCTCCGGCCCCTGAAACGGAGGCGGCGCGGCCGACACTGACTCAGGCAATCGTGCCCAACAGCTTTTCCCATTCCTTGTTTTCTTTCTTCGATACGCCACCCAGCAGGTCCAGCGCCTGGCGCAGGCGGAAGCGCGTCAGGTCCGGGCCGAGGATTTCCATCGCGTCGAGCACCGACACCGAACTCGCCTGCCCGGTAATCGAGGCGAACATCAGCGGCATGGCGTCGCGCAGCTTCAGTTCCAGGGCATCGACCACCGCCTGGATCGTCGCGGTGATGCTGTCCTTCTCCCACTGGCGCAGGCTTTCCAGCTTCCACAGGATCAGTTGCATGAGCTTGCGCACATCGTCCGGCGCGAGTTTCTTGTGCTCGAACAGCTTGGCGTCCAGTGGCAGGCTGCCGGCGAAGAAGAAATTCGCCAGTGGCGCGACCTGGCTGAAGGTCTCGACCCGGCCCTGGACCAGCGGCGCGATCTTCATCAGATATTCAGGATTCAATGCCCAGTTCTGCACGCGGCTGGCGAACTCTTCCACCGGCAGGTCGCGCAGCCACTGGCCGTTGAGCCAGGACAGCTTCTCGATATCGAAGATCGGTCCGCCGAGGGAAACGCGGGACAGGTCGAAGTTGTCGACCATTTCCTGCAGCGAGAACTTCTCGCGCTCGTCCGGCATCGACCAGCCCATGCGCCCCAGGTAGTTGAGCATCGCTTCGGGCATGAAGCCCATGCGCTCGTAGAACGTCACCGAGGTGGGGTTCTTGCGCTTGGACAGCTTGCTCTTGTCCGGATTGCGCAGCAGCGGCATGTAGCACAGCTGTGGCTGTTCCCAGCCGAAGTATTCGTAGAGCAGGATCAGTTTCGGCGCCGACGGCAGCCATTCCTCGCCGCGCAACACGTGGGTGATGCCCATCAGGTGGTCGTCGACCACGTTGGCCAGGAAGTAGGTCGGCAGGCCGTCGGTCTTCATCAACACTTGCATGTCCATGCGATCCCACGGGATCTCGACTTCGCCGCGCAACATGTCCGGCACCACGCAGACGCCTTCGGTCGGCACCTTCATGCGGATCACATGGGGCTCGCCAGCGGCCAGGCGACGGGCCACTTCTTCCTTCGACAGCAGCAACGCGCGGCCGTCGTAGCGCGGGGTCTCGCCACGGGCCATTTGCTCGGCACGCATCTGGTCCAGCTCTTCGGCGGTGCAGAAGCACGGGAAGGCATGGCCCATGTCGACCAGTTGCTGGGTGTACTTCTTGTAGATCTCGCTACGTTCGCTCTGCCGGTACGGACCGTGCGGACCGCCGACGTCCGGGCCTTCGGCCCAGGTGATGCCCAGCCAGTTCAGCGCATCGAAAATCTGCTGTTCGGACTCACGGGTCGAGCGCAACTGATCGGTGTCTTCGATCCGCAGGATGAACTCACCGCCATGCTGCTTGGCGAAGCAGTAGTTGAACAAGGCGATGTAGGCGGTACCAACGTGGGGATCCCCAGTAGGCGATGGCGCGATGCGAGTGCGAACGGTGGTCATGGGCGGTCTCGAAATAGAGATAAAACAAAGGGCGAATGGTAACAGGCGGACAGGCCTCGTCTCCAGCATGGGGCGTCCGACAGAGGGCATATAAGCCAAGCTTCGGTCTAAAAATGGCGCCAGACCGCTAAAACCGGGCTTTCTCCGCGGATGGCATTTACCCATCAATCGGCCTGTGCCAGATTCATCTACTGCCAAGTTCACTAATTATCCTGATTGTTGCCTGCCCATGCCTGCCCAACTCAAGCGTCGCCTGTCGGTTTTCCTGTTGATCGTCCTGTTGATCGCCCTCGGTTTCTTTGCCGAGTGGTTCTGGCGCGGGCGGTTTTATGAAAGCACCGATAACGCCTATGTCCAGGGAGAAATCACCCGGGTTTCCAGCCAGCTCGGCGCACGTATCGATCAGGTGCTGGTGGCCGACAACCAGCATGTCGAAAAAGGCCAGTTGCTGGTCAGGCTCGAAGGCGACGATTTTCATCTGGCGGTCGACCGCGCCAATGCCACCCTGGCCACCCGCGAGGCCGAACGCCTGCAGGCCCAGAGCAAGCTGACCCAGCAGGCCAGCCTGATCGCCGCCGCCGATGCCCAGGTGGCATCCAGCCAGGCCAGCCTCGGCCGCTCGCAGTTGGACCTGTCGCGGGCGCAGACCCTGCGCAAGCCCGGTTATGTCTCGGAAGAGCGGGTCACCACCCTGTCCGCCGACAACCATATCGCCCGTTCCCAGGTGGCCAAGGCCCAGGCCGACCTGCAAAGCCAGCGCCAGCAGGTCAACGCCCTCGCCGCCGAACTCAAGCGCCTCGACGGCCAGATCGCCAACGCCCGTGTCGACCTGGCCCAGGCCGAGCTGAACCTGACCCGCAGCGAAATCCATGCACCGATCAGCGGCATGGTCGGCCAGCGGGCGGCACGCAACGGCCAGTACGTGCAGGCCGGCGCCTATCTGCTGTCGATCGTGCCGGACCAGGACATCTGGATCCAGGCCAACTTCAAGGAAACCCAGATCGGCCATATGCAGCCCGGCCAGAGCGCGAAGCTGACCTTCGACGCCTATGAAGACACGCCGATCCAGGGCCGCGTCGAGAGCCTGTTCGCAGCCTCCGGCGCGCAGTTCAGCCTGTTGCCGCCGGACAATGCCACGGGCAACTTCACCAAGGTGGTGCAGCGGATTCCGGTCAAGCTGACCTTTGCCGCCGACAACCCGCTGCGGGGCCGCATCCGTCCGGGCATGTCGGTCACCGTCAAGGTCGATATCCGCGACCCTGACCATGGCCGGTGATGAACTGATCCGCCCGGTCGGCGAGCCGACCCGGCGGGACTGGATCGCGGTCATGAGCGTCATGCTCGGCGCCTTCATGGCGGTGCTCGACATCCAGATCACGAACTCCTCGCTCAAGGATATCCAGGGCGCCCTGTCGGCCACCCTGGAGGAAGGTTCATGGATCTCCACGTCCTACCTGGTGGCGGAAATCATCATGATCCCGCTGACGGCCTGGCTGGTGCAGTTGCTCTCGGCGCGGCGGCTGGCGGTCTGGGTATCCCTCGGGTTTCTCGTCTCGTCGCTGCTGTGCTCGATGGCCTGGAGCCTGGAAAGCATGATCGTGTTCCGTGCCATGCAGGGCTTTACCGGTGGCGCGCTGATTCCGCTGGCCTTTACCCTGACCCTGATCAAGCTGCCGGAACACCACCGAGCCAAGGGCATGGCGATGTTCGCCATGACCGCCACCTTCGCGCCGTCCATCGGCCCGACACTGGGCGGCTGGCTCACGGAAAACTGGGGGTGGGAGTACATCTTCTATATCAATATCCCGCCGGGCCTGATCATGATCGGCGGCCTGCTCTACGGCCTGGAGAAAAAGGACTCGCACTGGGAACTGCTCAAGAGCACCGACTACGCCGGGATCATCAGCCTCGGCATCGGCCTCGGTTGCCTGCAGGTGTTCCTCGAGGAAGGCCACCGCAAGGACTGGCTGGAATCGCAACTGATCGTGACCCTGGGCAGCATCGCCCTGCTGGGCCTGATCACCTTCGTGATCCTGCAGTTGTCCAAGCCCAACCCGCTGATCAACCTGCGCATCCTGCGCAACCGCAACTTCGGTCTGTCGAGCATTTCCAGCCTGGGCATGGGGGTCGGCCTGTACGGATCGATCTACCTGCTGCCGCTGTACCTGGCGCAGATCCAGAACTACAACGCCCTGCAGATCGGCGAGGTGATCATGTGGATGGGCGTGCCGCAGCTGTTCCTGATTCCGCTGGTGCCCAAGCTGATGAAGTTCGTCTCGCCGAAAATGCTCTGCGCCCTGGGCTTCGGCCTTTTCGGGCTGGCGAGCTTTTCCTCGGGCGTGCTCAATCCCGACTTCGCCGGCCCGCAGTTCAACCAGATCCAGATCATCCGCGCCCTCGGGCAACCGCTGATCATGGTCACCATCTCGCTGATCGCCACCGCCTACATCCTGCCGCAGGACGCCGGCTCGGCCTCGAGCCTGTTCAACATCCTGCGCAACCTCGGCGGCGCCATCGGCATTGCCCTGCTCGCGACCCTGCTGGATGCGCGGACCAAGGTCTATTTCGACTACCTGCGCGAGTCCATCGTCCCGAGCAACCCGCAAGTGGCCGAGCGCCTGGCGCTGCTGGCGGACAAGCTCGGCAGCGATAGCGCGGCCCTCGGCAAGCTCAGTGAAATCACCCACCAGCAGGCGCTGATCATGGCCTACAACGACGCCTTCCATTTTGTCGGGATTGCCCTGGGCATCAGCATGCTGGCGGTGCTGCTGACCAAGGCGCTACCGGCGGGGATCAAGGCTGGAGAGGCGCATTGACCTCACCGGCTTGCCCACGAAGAGGCCAGACCAGGCACTCCATGACTACAGAGGCTGGCCGCTGCGCTCCCTGATCAATTCGATCAACGCCCGCAGCCCCGCCGGTACATGGCGGCGACCGGGGTAGTACAGCGACAGCCCGTCAAACGGTGGCGTCCAGTCTTCCAGGACCGACACCAGTGTCCCCGCCGCCAGGTCGGCGGCGGCATTCCACTGCGTCGCATACACCAGCCCCAGTCCCGCCCGCGCTGCCTCCAGCACCAGGGTCGACTCATCCAGGGTCAGCACGCCCTGGACATCCACCGCCTGGGTTTCGCCATGGCGCTCGAACTCCCAGTGGTAGATCCGCCCACTCGGCAGGCGCAGGCGAATGCAACGGTGCTTGAGCAGGTCGGTCGGCGTCTGCGGCACCGGATTTCGCGAGAAGTACTCCGGGCTGCCCAGCACCAGCAGACGCAACGGCAAGCCCAGGGGAATGGCGATCATGTCCTGGGGCACGCTGTCGTGCAGGCGAATCCCGGCATCGAAGCCCTCGACCACGATATCGATCAGCTTGCCCTCGGTGACGATATCCACGTTCATCTGCGGATAGCGCCGCATGTATTCGATGAACAACGGCATCGCCTGCTTCGCCGCGCCCGCGGCGGTGTTGATCCGCAAGGTCCCGGTGGGTATGCCGGCATGACTGCCGGCCTGCTCCATCGCCTCGCGAATGGTCGACATGGCCGGCGAAATACTCTCGACAAACTGCGCGCCCGCCTCGGACAAGGCCACGCTGCGGGTCGTGCGGTTGAACAGGCGGGCACCGATCCGACTCTCCAGCGCCGATACCGCATGGCTCAAGGCCGAGGTCGAGACCTCCAGCTCGGCCGCCGCCGCGCGAAAACTCCGATGCCGGGCCACCGCCAGCACCGCTTCCAGCTCTGTCAGGCCTGAAGTGCGCATTATCCCAAATCACTCATCAAGTCATGCCGGTCTGTCCGGCTTATCAGATCAATCCTAGTCCCATACCGTGTTCGACACCACCCGTGCACGCTCTGGAGCTGCCATGCAACGCATCGATCACATCTATATCAACGGTACTTTTGTCACCCCCCACGGCCAGGAACTGTTCGATCTGTACAACCCGGCCACCGGCCAGGTCATCGGCCAGGTCCGCCTGGGCGACGAGCAGGACGCCGATGCCGCCATTGCCGCCGCCAAGGCGGCCTTCCCGGCCTTTTCGCGCACCGCCAAGGCCGAGCGCCTGGCGATGCTGCAACGCATGCACGCCGCCATTGCCGCCCGCGAGGACCAGCTCAACGATGCCTTGATCGAGGAATATGGCGCACCGGCTTCGCGCTCGCGCTGGATGGCCCAGCACGCGGCGAATGTACTGCTGGAGGCGGCCCGGGTCCTGGAAAACTATGACTTCATCCGCCAGGCCGGGACCGCCGAAGTGAGCATGCAGCCACTGGGCGTGGCCGGCCTGATCACCCCGTGGAACAGCAATGCCGGCTTTATCTGCGGCAAGCTCGCCTCGGCCCTCGCCGCCGGTTGCACCGCGGTGATCAAGCCCAGTGAAATGAGCGCGATCCAGACCCGCATCGTCACCGAGGCCCTGCACGAGGCCGACCTGCCGCCCGGTGTGTTCAATATCGTCACCGGCCGCGGCGAAACGGTGGGCGCCCGGATCAGCAGCCACCCGGACGTGGCGAAGATTTCCTTCACCGGCTCGACCCTGGTCGGCAAGACCATCCTGCGCGCCGCCGCCGAGACGCTGAAACGGGTCACCCTCGAACTGGGCGGAAAATCCCCGGTGGTCATTCTCGACGACGCCGACCTCGACCAGGCCATTCCCATGGCACTGCAGGCCGGTTTCATGAACAACGGCCAGGCCTGTGTCGCCGGCACCCGGATCCTGGTGCCGGAACAGCGCCTGGCCGAGGTCGAGGCCGCCGTCCTCAAGGCCATCGGCGCCATCCGCTCCGGCGACCCGAGGGCACAGGACACCAGCATCGGACCGATGGTCAGCGAGAAACAATGGCAACGCGTCCAGCGTTACATCCGTGTGGGTATCGACAGCGGCGCCCGCCTGCTGACCGGTGGCGAAGGCCTGCCCGAAGGTCTGCAGGCCGGCTGGTTCGTACGCCCGACGGTATTCAGCGGCGTGACCAACGACATGACCATCGCCCGCGAGGAAATCTTCGGCCCGGTGTTGTCGATCATCACCTACCGTGACCAGGAAGAGGCCCTGCGTATCGCCAATGACACGCCCTACGGCCTGCAGGCCTATGTGATGTCCCGCGATATCGAACGGGCCCGCCGCGTCGCCGCGCACATCGAGGCCGGGCGTGTGCTGATCAATACCCTGGCCCATGAGCCGCAGGCACCGTTCGGTGGTTTCAAGCAATCGGGGATCGGTCGCGAGTACGGCACCTACGGACTCGAAGCCTTTCTCGAACCGAAATCGTTGCTGGGTCTGGGGTCGACGGCTGGCCTCTGAAAAGCGGCGTCTCGGCGACACACCGGGTAGCAGGAGGGTGTCTCCTGTGGGAGCGGGCTTGCCCGCGAAGCTTCTGGCGACAGCTCTGGCCTCTTCGCGGGCAAGCCCGCTCCCACACAAGCTTGCTCCCACACAGGTCCACTCCCATACAAGCCCGCTTCCACAGGGGCTCGCTTCCGCACAAGCCTGTTCCCACGCTTGCCCGCCGAGGTCACTCAGGAGTAGTTTGCCGGCATCCACTGACCGATTGGCGGAGCGCCGCATGTCCCACGTAGTTCTGGTGTTGACGGAAACCGTCAACGAATACCTGCCGATCATCGAACGCCAGGGTTTCGAGCTGATCCTCGCCCCGACGACCGCGCTGCGAGCCGAAGCCATCGCCGCCCACGGCAAGCGTATCAATGCAGTCCTGACCCGTGGCCCGCTGGGCCTGTTCGCCGAGGAAATCGCCGCCCTGCCCCTGCTGGAAATCATCTGCGTGATCGGCGCCGGCTACGAAAAGGTCGACCTGCATGCCGCCGCACGACGCGGCATCGTCGTGACCAACGGTGCCGGTGCCAACGCCTCGTCGGTAGCCGATCATGCCATGGCCCTGCTGCTGTCGCTGGTGCGCGATATTCCCCGGGCCGATGCGTCGGTACGCCGTGGCGAATGGCGCAAGCTGATGCGCCCGTCACTGGGCGGCAAGCGCCTGGGCATCCTCGGCATGGGCGCGGTCGGCATGGCGATTGCCCAGCGTGCGGCCCTCGGTTTTGGCATGTCCGTGAGCTACCACAATCGCCGCCGGCGCGAGGACATCGGCTATGACTATTGCGCAACCCCGGTCGAACTGGCCCAGGCCTCGGACTTCCTGATCGTCGCCACACCGGGCGGTGCCGGCACCAACGGCCTGATCGGCCGGCAAGCCCTTGAAGCCCTCGGTCCGGACGGTTTTATCGTCAATATCGCCCGGGCCAGCGTAGTGCTGACCGACGACCTCGTGGCCGCGCTGGAACAGGGCCGGATTGCCGGAGCCGCGCTGGACGTCTTCGATGACGAGCCGAATGTGCCGCAAGTGCTCAAGGACTTGCCCAACGTGGTACTCACCCCCCATGTCGCCGGCCTTTCGCCGGAGGCCTCGGAAGCCACGGTCAGCCTGGTGGCGGAGAATCTGCTGGCGTATTTTTCCGGCAAGCCGGTACTCACGCCCGTTGCCCTTCCCGGCTGATCGGCAATCCGCCTTGCGCTATGATCCCCCCTTCACCCACCCGCCGATGGACATCGCCTGCATGGAACGCCCCACCCGCCTGCTGCCCCTTGCCTGCCTGCTGCTGGGCCTCTCGCCCCTGGCCGGGGCGGCCGAAGCCCCGGTCGATTGCGACGCCCTGAATGAAAAGGCCAATGCCGAAGCCGGCAGCTATCGCCCGCCCGTCGAAGGCAAAGTGATCGGCAAGGGCCGGGCGTACTTTCACAGTGCCCCCAGCAGCGCCTGTATCAGCAAAAAGGTGTTTGTCGTTCCCGGCGACATTCTGACGGTGTACGCCAGCACCGAAGACGGCTGGGCCCAGGTCATGTACATCGCCAACGGCGGCGAGGACTTCAGCGGCTGGGTCGAGGAAAACCGCGTCGAACTGGGCCAGCACTACGGCGGCGACCCTGAGCCTGCCGACACGCCGGAGCAGTGAACGGCAACCCGCCTGAACTCCGCCGGGGAATGTTAGTCAGCTTTGTGAGTGCCTTCGAACGCACGCACTGACAGCGGCATCCCCTCTATTCGGAGTTTCGCGTCCATGGTCGATCTTTCCAACGAACCTCTTTCCAAAGAGCTCCAGAGCGCGATCGAGGCCCACGGCGTCATCGGCGACATGAGCAGCGCCGCACTGATCAACGACCGTGGCAGCGTCGATTTCTTCTGCTGGCCGGCATTCGACAGCCCGTCGATCTTCTGCGCCCTGCTCGACACCCCGGAAGCGGGGATTTTCCAGCTGGCTCCGGACCTGCCCGACGCTCGCCGCGAACAGATCTACCTGCCGGATACCAATGTCCTGCAGACCCGCTGGCTGAGCGCGGGGGCCGTGGTGGAAATCACCGACCTGCTCCCGGTCAGCGACAACGAAGACGACCTGCCCATGCTGATCCGCCGGGTACGAGTGGTCAGCGGCCGCGCCACGTTCCACCTGCGTTGCGCCGTGCGCCATGACTACGCACGCGCCGCGACCCGCGCCCGCCTCGAGGAGCAGGATGTGCGCTTCGACGCACCCGGCCAGCCAAGCCTGCGCCTGTGTGCCGATCAACCGCTGCAACTGCAGCGCGATGCCGCCGTCGCCACCTTCGCGCTGGAACAGGGCCAGTGCGCCGAGTTCCTCCTGGGCGCCGCCGACGATCCGCGGCTCAAGGTCGGCAGCAGCGACCTCGCCCTGCAACGCACCCTGACCTTCTGGCGACACTGGATCGGCCGCTCCAACTATCGCGGCCGCTGGCGCGAAGCGGTCAATCGCTCGGCCCTGACCCTCAAGCTGCTGACCTCGCGCAAGCATGGCGCGATCCTCGCCGCGGCCACCTTCGGCCTGCCGGAAAGCCCCGGCGGCCAACGCAACTGGGACTATCGCTACACCTGGATCCGGGACGCCTCGTTCACCATCTACGCCTTCATGCGCCTGGGCTATGTCGAGGAAGCCAACGGTTTCATGCGCTGGCTGCGCGGGCGCGTCGGCGATTGCAGCGACCAGCCCTTGAAGCTGAATATCCTCTATGCCATCGACGGCACCCAGGAACTCCCCGAGACCGAACTGCAACACCTGTCCGGCCACGGCAATGCCCGCCCCGTGCGCATCGGCAACCAGGCCTACGACCAGATCCAGCTGGACATCTTCGGCGAGTTGCTGGACGCGGTGTACCTGACCAACAAATACGGCGAAGCGATCTCCCATCAGGGCTGGCTGCATGTCGGCCAGATCGTCGACCAGGTCTGCGAAACCTGGGACCAGGCCGATGTCGGGATCTGGGAGATGCGCGGCGAGAAACACCATTTCCTGCACTCGCGGCTGATGTGCTGGGTTGCCCTCGACCGCGCCATCCGCCTGGCCTCCAAGCGCTCGCTGCCGGCGCCGTTCGCCCGTTGGGACCAGACCCGCCAGGCGATCCACAGCGATATCTGGAACAACTTCTGGAACGCGGAACGCGGGCATTTCGTCCAGCATATCGGCGGCACCGGCCTCGACGGCTCGATGCTGCTGATGCCGCTGGTGCGTTTTGTCGGAGCAACCGACCCGCGCTGGCTGGCCACTCTGGAGGCGATCGAGAAAAGCCTGGTGCGCGACGGCATGGTCTACCGCTATCGCAACGACGACCATCCCATCGACGGCCTGCCGGGCACCGAAGGCGCCTTTGCCGCCTGCTCGTTCTGGTACGTCGAATGCCTGGCCCGCGCCGGCCGCGTGGAACAGGCACACCTGGAATTCGAACAGCTGCTGCGCTATGCCAATCCATTGGGGTTGTATGCCGAAGAGTTCGATCCCCAGGCCCGGCACCTGGGCAACACCCCGCAGGCCCTGACCCACCTGGCGCTGATCAGCGCCGCGTGTTTCCTCGACCGCAAGCTGAGCGGCGATGTCACGCCATGGCAGCCCTGAAAAACACCGCGCCGATACCTATCCGGGGTTTTGTATAAAGTTTGTAACACTTCTGAATATATTCTCTGTCCTGCCGATACACTTGTTCAGACTCGTTTATCACGCCTATTTTCGACAGGACATTCCCAATGGTTTTCTCGCAAAGACCCCGGCACGAAGCTGAAACCCACGGCCACGCAGTCGTTGGGGGTCGGGTATGAGCCTGGGTTCGATCTCTGCCTGGGCCACGGCCGTGCGTTCGCGGGTGGTGCAACAGGATGTCGCGGCGGCCAAGAAGAACAACACCGAGAAGGCCAACGCCGACAAGGTCCTCAAGGACATCAAGCCCGATCCCAAGGCCCTCGACACGGACAAGATGGCCAAGGACCACCTGCAGTCGAAGTTCCAGGGATTCGATCCGAAATCGGTCACCCCGGAACAGTTGGCCAAGTACAGCGATATCCTCAAGGAACAGGGCCTGATCAGTTCCACCACGGCCAACCTGCTGTCCACCGCCGGCTCGCAGAAAAAACCGAATGAGAAGTTCAACGCGCTGGACTATTTCGCCAACCAGATCAGCGGCCTGCAGAACAGCCCGACCAAGAACGAGCAGTTCGCCAACTACATGATTCCCGAGTACAAGCGGGCGATCAACGTATTGCAGAACCTGCAACAGTTCGCCAATTCCGGCGCGAGCATGTCCATCGACACCAAGGCCTGATCCCCCGGCAGCGGGCAGGTGTGGGAGCGGGCTTGCCCGCGAAGCTCCTGGCGCCCTCGAGGGCGCCTTCATCGCAATGCCGCCCCGACAAGCCCACACCCGTCACACACGACGCGAAAATAATCTTCTTTCCGCCCTTCCATGCCCTTGTGCAGTTGCAGCTCAAACATTTATTTGATTATGCGAATACTTATCATATAGATTCGCAAATACATGTTTCGCCGCCAACCGGGAGTCCCCGCGCAATGCCAAGGTCAACCAACAGGGCTTGGGCCGGAGCCTGCAAGCGTCTAAGCTGGGATGCCCATCTCTTCAGCCTTGGATCGCCGTGTGAAATTCAGCCTGCCGAAAGTTGCCACCGCCCCCTTCTGTCCCTCTGAGGTGAACGGCTCGATAGCAGTCGACAGCGGGGCGCCGTTCTTCAAGCGTGCCTTGCGCTTCGCCGGGCCCGGCCTGCTGGTGTCCATCGGCTACATGGACCCGGGCAACTGGGCCACGGCAATCGAGGCCGGCTCGCGCTATGGCTACAACCTGCTGTTCGTGGTGCTGCTGGCCAGCCTCGCGGGCATGGCCGTGCAATGCCTGTGCTCGCGCCTGGGGATCGCCACCGGTCGCGACCTGGCGCAGCTCTGCCGCGAGCGCTACAGCCCTCGTTCGGCGCGCACCCAGTGGCTGCTGGCGGAGGTCTCGATCATCGCCACGGACCTGGCCGAGGTGCTCGGTTGCGCCCTCGCCTTCCACCTGCTGCTGGGCTGCTCGCTGACCTTCGGGATTGTCTTGACCGCCTTCGATACCCTGCTGATCCTGGCTTTGCAGAACCGCGGGTTCCGTCGCCTGGAAGCGATCATGCTGGTGCTGGTGGCAACCATCGGCGTGTGTTTCTTCATCGAGCTGGTGCTGATCAAGCCCTACTGGCCGGACGTGTTCAACGGCTTCAAGCCATCGATGTCGGCGCTGAGCGAAGCCGCACCGCTGTACCTGGCGATCGGCATCCTCGGGGCGACGGTGATGCCCCACAACCTCTACCTGCATACCTCGATCGTCCAGACCCGGCTGGTCGCCAGGGACCGCGCCAGCCGCCAGGACGCGGTACGCCTGGCGCGGGTCGATACCATCGGTTCGCTGGCCCTGGCGCTGCTGGTCAACGCGGCGATCCTGATCCTCGCGGCGGCGGCCTTTCACCAGTCCGGGCACACCGACGTGGTGGAGATCCAGGACGCCTACCACCTGCTCGATCCACTGGTGGGCGGAGCCTTCGCCAGCACCCTGTTCGGCATCGCGCTACTGGCTTCGGGACAGAGTTCGACCTTCACCGGAACCATCGCCGGACAGGTCATCATGGAAGGTTATCTGAACCTGAAGATCCCCTGCTGGCAGCGCCGCCTGATCACCCGTGGACTGGCCCTGATCCCGGCCTTTATCGGCGTCTGGCTGATGGGCGAAGGGGCCGTGGGCAAGCTGCTGGTCCTGAGCCAGGTGGTGCTCAGCCTGCAGCTGCCGTTCGCCCTGTACCCGCTGATCCGCATGACCAGCGATGAACGCCTGATGGGCGAGTTCGTCAACCGCTGGTACACCAAGGGCCTCGCCTGGGGGCTGTTCGTGGTGATCAGCGGGGCGAATCTCTGGCTGATCGCGCAGGTGTTCAGCGAGTGATCCAGCAGCGCCCCGAGCCGGCTCGGGGTGCTGCTTCATCAATGGCTCACGGACAGGCATGGTCACCGAGCAATGTCCAGGCAGCCCCCGGCGGTGCGGTGTTTATCCAGTACTTGGCCGAATACAACTTGCCCTGGTGAATCACCTGGTTGCCGGCGACATAGGGCCGCCCGGCCTGCCAGGGCACCGGCAGCGGGCTGACCAGGCTGAAGGCGTCGGTCTTGTCCGGCGAGACACCACGGTTCGACCAGCCGGCGCGCCAGACCACCCCGTTGTACTGCACGGTATCGCCGCCGACATAAGTCTTGAGCGTATCCCATTGCGGGTATTGCCCGGCGTTCGGGTCAGTCGGCATGCAGCCATCCCCGCCGCCGGATCCGGCGACCACCCGGACAACCTGGGTTTTCCTGCTCTCGCGCCCCTGCGCGTCGCGCACGGTGAGTTGCACGGTACGGTTGCCCGCGGTGGCCGGAGCGGTCGCGCTCACGCGCTGGAGGCTGGAGCTGGCGGGGGTGAAGCCGGGTAGGCTCCAGGCATAAGCCAGCTGGTTGCCCGTGGAGGACGCCGCCGAAAACTCCAGGGACTTGCCGGTTTCGACCTGTCCGTCGGCCGTGATCACGGCCATGGGCTCGGGGCTGGACGGCTCGGCGCTGACCGTCACGGCCTGGCTGTCGCTCAGGTCGTCGCTATTGGTTACCGTCAGGCGGAAGATGAAATGGCCGCTGCGATTCACCGGAGGAATATTCGCCCGCGCCTCCCTGGATGAACTGCCGGTGATGCTCACGTCCGGAGTCCCGTCCGTCTGCTCCCAGCGATAGCGCAACGCCCCGCCCGCCGGGTCGGAAGACTGCGAACCGTCGAGCCGGACCACCGTTGGCCCGGTAACGGCGGAAGGCTCCGCCCGGGCAACCGCATAGGGCGGATTGGCCTCCACCGGGTCAGGGTAGAAATTCGCCACCACCGGCGCGCGCAATACCCAGACCCTGGCGTTATCGCTGACGTTCACAACCCCCAGGGGCGCCTCCTTGTAGGTGCGATAGGGGTTCGACCAGTAATTGATCACGCTGCAACGGGAACAGTAAGGCGCCATGATCGTGGACCAACGAATGTCGCCCGAGGTTTTCTGATGGCCGGAACCGTAGGGAAACACATTGCCCTGGGCTTCTTCCGGCGTATGGTCGGCACCGATATTGTGGCCGATTTCGTGCTGCACCGTGGTGCCGTCGGAGAAACACGTCCAGTCGATCGCCCCATAGGCCGTTGCCTTGGTCGAGTTCAGATTGGCCAAGCCACAGTAGGAACGGATATCGGCCACCAGCACCACCAGGTCGGCGCGCTGCTCATCGCGCAGTGCCCAGGTCGGCGCACCGAGATCGCGGTCGGTGCGGCTCTCGATCTTGTCCAGCAACCGATCGCCATCCGCCTGGGCCTGCTGGGCATAGTTCGCGATATAGGTGCCGGCACTCTCGAACCGTGCGGGAATATCACTGTTGACGAAGGACTGGTTCGACTCCTCAATCACCAGGGCGGACTGGGCCTGAAAGCCCGCACTGCCGCCGAGCTTTTCCACCGCCAGTGGCGTGGCGACGATCATCACCCGGATCGTGCTGATGCCGTCACGCGGGGGCGACCCGCTTGCCGATTCCAGCGTTGCCGCGGACGAATCCTTGCGAATGACATGCCGATCCTGATCGTGTTCCTCGTCGAAGTGGCGCTTCTTGCTCTGGTCGACCTTTACCAGGACCTGCCCGCCCTGATTGAGCGGCAGGATCCGGTAGACCTCGCCGCCCACCCGGACGATCCCGGTGATCTGGTCGGCGTTGCGCACCAGCACCACCGAATTCAGTTGATCGATCAGCCTCTCATCCCCGGCACTAGCCTGGCTGGCCGCTCCCGGCACGGCGATCTCGCCGCGCCAGACAGCCCCGGTGGCAGTGGTGCGATAGAACAGCTTGTGCGCACTGACAATCCGACCATCCCCCAGCGGTATCTGCAGCACATCGAGTTGATCGGACAGCAGATCCGCATGCGCCTGCACCCGATGCACCGAAGTAAACGCCTGCACGTCCAAGATCGACACCAACGCCGGGTCAGTGGTTTGCCGCATCTGCTGGGGCGATTGCGCGGGTTCGATCGTAAAGAGGCTGTCTGCCGCCCATGAGGCCGGGGCAACGGTCAGCATGAAGAGAATCCACGCGAACAAGCCGTCGCGTTTCCATGAGCCGGATCGCACACCCGACAAGTGACAAGTCATGACACCCTCCCATTCGAACGGACAAAGCGCTGCCTTGGCAGTTCGCACATTGGTGTTTTCGTGGGGGTGCTGGTGACGATCGACTACGCGCTACAACTGATGGGTACGTGGGCACGCACCCTACGACTCAAACGCCTGCTCGCCGGCATTCGAAAGCCGTTTCAACACGACGGGGAACTGACTTGATCACTGCGCCTACTGCCTTTCCCAGGTGAAACAGACATCCGGCCCCGACCAGTACCCTGGACAGTAAGGCCTGTTGCACTGCTCTGGCTGCAATACTCACGACAGTCTAGACGTAAAATCGCCAGGCCAGCGACCTTGCCCGAGAATTGTCACAACACGCCCAGCAAGGTCCACACCCGCCGCGCCTCGGCATCGGAGGAGATCAGCTCCGACAGCAGCTCGTTCAACGGTTTGTTGCCCCACTCCACGGCCTTCTTCACCACATAGGGCACCGGGCTGTGGGGCTCGGTCTTCGCCAGGTAGTCGGCGATCAGCAGCAGTTGCCGGTAAGCCTCCTCGCGATTGCGCGGCGCGGCCGGGCGGCTTGCCTGCTCCGTGGCCTCGGCAGCGGGTGCCGGCGCAACCGCCCGGTCCTCCTCGACAGTGTTCTCGATCGGCGCCACGGGCGGCTCCGGCTGCTGCGGGTGCATGGCGATGAACTCCCGGGTCAGTGTGCTCAAGGCCTGCATGATCTCACGCAAGGGCCTGCAGGTCGGGGCCAGTTCCCCCAGGTAACGGTCGGTCCACTGCTCCAGCGCCTCCAACTGGCGCAACGACGCCAGCAACAGGTTCTGGCTGTGCAGCCACCAGGACAGCGGCGTGGCGCGGATCAGTTCATTGACCTTCTGCTGTTCCAGCCGCGCCGTCTCGACGATGGCCTTGGCGTTCTTGTTGTCGCCGGTGAGCACTTGCCGGCCCTGCAACTGCTGCCAGCCATACAGGCTCAATCCGGCCAATCCGTTGCTGCCACCGGGGGCGAACAACGGCACCCGCGTATGCAGCACCTCGGCATAGCGCCGCACCAGCCAGTCCACCGGCGTCACCCGCCAGGACTGGTCGCCGTCCTCGGCCTGCGGATGCACCTGCTCGGGATAGCGCTCGCACAACCCCAGCAACAACGCCAGGCCCGCCTGCAGGCCTTCGAGCCCGTGACGATGAAGCCAGGCCTCGCCGAGCCAGGCGGCGACCATCAGGTCCTTGCTGCGCCCCACCAGGATGTCGCTGGCCAACTGTTCGACGCCGGCCCACTCGGCCCGCTTGATCTCCTTTTCCCAGACCCCTTTGGGCAGGCTGGTGTCATCCTCGCGCCGCAGCTCGCGCAGGCGATCGTAATCGGCCTCGTAGCGCAGGTTCTGCCCGCAGGGCGCGTCCACGGAAATCGCTTCGAGCAGCGGCTCCACCAACAGCGACAATCCTCCGTCTGGCTGACTCATAACGCCCCCTGATTACCGGTCACGGTGCTGGCCGTGCCAAAACTCGAAAAAGGCGACGACGGTGCCCGCACCGGCAGCGGGGCCAGCGACAACGGCAGCTTGCCGCCCTGGGTCATCAACGACAGGCGGATAAACATGGTGGTCTGGCTGTCACCATTGACAGAACCGCGCACCGGCAGGCGCAGGGTCAGCGGAAAATCGGTGTAGTCCATGCTCGGCTGGCGTATCACCGACAGGTGTGAACGCATCATCCGCAACAACGACCAGGGCCCGCCATACTCCCAGCCGGCTTCCAGGTCGGCCACCGCCAGGCTCGGCTGCAACGGATCGCTGACCGGCCGCTCGGGTCCGTTGCGGGCCCAGCGCAGGGTCAGGCGGATCGGTTGCCCGACCATCCAGCGCAAGCGCTGCTGGGCGTCTCCCGGGTAGTTGATCTGCTGGCTGCCGGCATTCAGGCCCCAGGCGATCACCTGGTCGGCACCCCGTTCTTCCTCGCGGTCGGTACGCCAGCGCACGTCCATGTCGAAGCCGATCATCCCGCTCGGGTCACGCTGGAACAAGGGCCCGAGCCAGACCCGCGCCTGTTTCAGGCGTTCGAGGAAATCCGCCGCCGCCAACCGCTCGGGTGACTGGCTCAACACCAGTCCGGCCTGGGCCTTGGGCAGGCGTGTATCGATCAGCTCCAGCAGGTGCTGGACCCGCGCCGGCTCGGCGTCAGTCGCCTGGATACCGTGGGAAAACGGAAAACGCTCGGACAGGTACTGGTTGAAGTAGCCCGCCAGCTCGTTCCAGGCACTGACCGCCTGTGCCTGCTGCAACGCCTGGCAACGGCGCATCGCGCCCTGCTGCAAGGCCACTGCCCGCAACGCCAATTCACCCTGGCCGGCCGGCAGGTTGGCCGACGAGAGGATCTGTCCACAACTGCTGGCATCCATGTCGATAAAGTCGCGACTGACCAGTTGCTCGATCAACGCCGGCGAGCTGGCCGGGTTCTGTTCCTTGTACTTGAGCAACTCATCGTGCAGGGAGTTCAGGCGCGTGAACCGCTCATAATCCCCCGCCCCCAGGTTCTGCTGCTGGGCCCGGAGCCACTCCAGCGCCGGTGCCCGCGCCTCGGCAATGCTCTGCATGCTGCTGAACTGCTGCTTGAGATCGAGCTTCAGGTCCGGTACGTCGTTGGCCCGGAACAACTGCAGGCCGAGGTTCTTCGACCCGTCCCAACTGTCGATATCGACCCGTTCATGGAACACCGCCTGCGCATTGATCTGCTCCAGGCCGCTGCCGACCTCGGCCAGTGCCCGGCGATTGAGGGAGTTCTGCAGGTTGCTCGCCAGGTCCGCCCGCTTGAGTTCGATGAACGCGCTTTGCACCGCCAGGGCCTGATCGGTCTTGATATTGAACGACGCCGTCCCCGGAACCTGGCCACGACTGCTTTCCAGGCTCAGCCACATGGCCTTGGCCGCGGCATTCTCGGCGGCACGCAGCATCGGCCCGCGATAGGCCGGCGGGATACGCGGCATTTCCTCGCTGGCGTAATTCTTGTAGCTGGCAAAATACGTCAGGGCATTGTTCAGGCCGTCGCTGTCGAGGCTCTGATAACTGCCCCCGGTGCTGTCGTCGGCGCGCATGGCCATGGCGACGAAGTCGCGACGAAACAGCGCCGCGATGGCGTTGTTCAACTGCAGGACATGCTCCTGCAACACCAGTTGTCCGCTGCCCTGCTGGATCAGCAGGTTGCCCCGGGAACCGGCCTTGGCGATCCACTGGTCGCGGAAACTCTGCTGCAGCCTGGACGCCTGGTCCTCCAGGCTCTGCTCCAGTGGTGCGCCGAGCAGCGCGCTCTGGCGCACCTTGTCCATCAGCGCACTGTAGCCGGGGACCAGATCCTGGCCCTTGCCCCGGCTCCATGCCGAGTTGGTCAGGCTGACGACCGCCTGCAGGTCGTCGATCATCGCCTTGAGGTCTTCCAGCTCCGTCAGGGAATTCACGGCACCGGACTCCAGCTGGTCCAGGTGCAGCTTGAGGTAGCCGGCCTGGCGGACGAAGTTCTCGGCCAGGTAATACTGGTCCAGCCAGCGTCCCATCAGTTCCTTGAAGTTGCCGCCGATGGTCAGGCGTTCGGTGGGCAAGTCCAGGTGGATCAGGTTCGACAGCTCCATCTTCGCCAGGTGCTGGTTGTAGAACGCCGCCCGGTGCAGCGTCGCGGCGTTGAGGTTGAGGCCCAGGGCCAGGTTGCCCAGGGACGCCAGGTCATCCAGCGGCGTCTTGCGGTTGTTCCCGGCCTTGGTGAACAACAGGTATTGCTGTTCCAGCGCCGTGGCCCGCTCCACCAGGTCCCTGGACTTGACGTAGGTCTGCCATTGCGCCGGATCCTCGCTTTCCAGATTGGGACGCCGGTCGGTGTTCTGGATCGCCCTGAGTTGCGTCAGGTTCATCTGCAACAGATCACGCAGCGGCAGCACCATATGCTTCATGGCCACTTCCCGCAGTATCTGGTCACGCTCCTGGTCGAGATAGGAAAACCACGAGGTCGGCAATACCAGCGAGGTGAAGTGCCAGCGCGGCGACTGCTCCATCAGTTGCCAGAACGCCTGCACATTGCGCCGGGTCGGCCCCAGCCGGTGATTATCATCAACGACCGTGACATAGCCCTTCTGTGCCCCCTCCAGCAGGCGCGCCAGTTCCCGGGCATCCTTGAGCGAGTCCTGCCAGACCCACACCATCGCCACCGCCCAGACCAGCCCGACAAGCGCCGCCGTCACACCGACCACCCGCTGCCAGCGCTGCCGCAACCGCAACAGCCGTGGCACCACCTGGGCCAACCCCTGCTCGGCGACGATCCGCCGTTGCCAGAGCTGCCGCGAGAAGGTGCTTTGCAGCAGCGGGATATCGCTGGCGGAAAACACCGGAGCCGAGCCCGGCGCCTCACTGGCGGTGAAATATATCCCGCGAAAGCGCGGTGCCTCGTTCTGTGCATTGCCCTGGAAAACCGGATCGAGCAGGGTCTGCAGGTTGCGGCGCAGGGCCTCGAAACGCTCCGGCAGGCCGTACAGGTCTTCGCCCAGGTGCCCGGACAACGCGCCGACTTCGGTGATCGCCTCCACCAGCACTCGTGTCACCTGGTCCAGCGCCTGGTCGCTCCACTCCGATTGCCAGAGGGTTTCCGGGGCGAACGGCGAGGTCCAACCGAGGGTCCGTTCGCGGGACTCCTTGGGCAACGCGGCGATCAGTTCCTGGAAGCCGGGAATCTGCTCCATCTCGGTGACCACCACATACACCGGCAGGCTCAGGCCCAGGCGCTGCAACAGGTCGATGAAACGCCGGCGGGCAGCGATGCCCAGGGCCGCCGCCTGTTCGTCATCCCACAGGCGACTGGCCGAGACGGTCCAGATCACCCCGTCCAGCGGTCGCCGGGCACGCAGGCGCAGGATCAGGCCGAGCAGGCGCCACCAGCTGCCACGCTTGAGCTTGAGTCCTTCATCCGGCAGGAACAACGACTCCGGCACCACCAGCACCGCGCCGTCGGGATCGGACCACCAGCGCCCGAACCAGGCCGGCTTGTCCGTGGGCAGCAGGTGCCAGCTGGAACACAGCTGCGCACCCTGGGCATCGTTGCCGAGCATCAACAGCCAGGGCGACTGGTAGCGGTCCTGTACTCCCTGTTCCTGCTCCATGTGCCGCACGGCACCGTAGAAACTGCGAATCGCCGCGCCGCTCTGGGTGCGCAACCACCAGATCGCCACGGCCAGCAAGGCCAGTACCAGCAGCACGCCGACCACCCACGCGACAATCGCCAGCGGGCTCATGGATTCTGCTCCACCGAAGCATCAGGGCCGTCCTGCTGGATCGCCGATTGCACCTGCGCGTTGATGTCGTACCAGAAGTAGTGGCTGAGACCGATCAGCAGCAGCGTCCCCGCGAGAATCACCAGGCCCAGGCGCAGGCCGTCCGGCAGCGACTGGCGAATCGGCAGACGCCGCGCCGGCACGTTGCTCGGTCGTTCGAGGCAATCGCTGACATCGACATAATCCGCCTCGCGCTGCCAGGCGAAGGCAAACAGCGCATGGCGCCATTTCTCATGCAGGGCCAGCCCGCTTTCCCCGCGCAGGCGCCCATGGAAGCCGAGGATCAGGCATTGCAGGTAGACATTGGCAAGGTCACGACTGGCGGGAATCTCGTCGGCCAGGAGTTTCTCGATGGCCAGGGGGATCTGCTCGCCGGCATGACGCGAGGCATACAGCAGCGACTCCAGGGGGTCGCTCTGCCAGGTCGGCTGTCCCGGCCAGGTAGCGTACAACAGGGTTTCATCAACCAGCGCGACAAAGGCATACACCGTGGCCTTGACCTGATGCTCGGCCGAGTCACCGACGCTGGCAAACGCGCTGCGCCAGAGCTTGCGACTGATCTTCGTGGAAAACTCCGCCACCGTGCCGACCTGCCGTGGCACGTCCTCGTCGTCCTTGTTCAAGCCGTTCCAGGCCTCCAGCCACTCCAACCAGGCCTGGCGAAAGGCGCTGCTCAAGGGTGACTGCTGCAACCCCGTTCCGACGCTCCCATCTGGCATTGCCTTCCCCTTCCTTGACTACGGTGCTTCGCTGGCCTGCTCGACGAACAGGACGATCTGCCATGGGTTGACCGCCAGCTTCGAGGCCGGGGCGATGATGTGCAGCGGTTGCTCGGGGTCGAACCACTCGCCGCGGGCCTCGACGACAAACAGCCGGGTGTCGCTGCCGACGCTGTAGGCCACCTGCTCCTGGCGACTCATGACCTGGTGCCGCAGCCCGGGCATGCGTTGCCGGGCCAGCACGGTCAGGTTGCTGTCGGAGGCGATGATGGTGCGCTCCAGCCATTCGATCGCCGCGCTTTCGCCGGCCCCGGCGGGCATCCGCAGGCCGATCACCAGGCGCTGCTCGGGCTGGCGCTCGGGCAATTGCAGGGAGAACAGCTCGCCGGACTGCTCGAACGGCAGGCAGCGATAACCGACACGGATCAGTTCCAGGCCGAGCTCGAGCCAGTTCAGCACTTCTTCGTAGCCGCGCTGCAGTTCCAGATAATCCAGCGGCATGAACGCCGGCACACCGGCCAGCGGGTCGAGGACCGACCAGCCCCCGGCCATTCCCAGCAGCAGCCCATGCAGGTCCCGGGGACTGGCGACGCGACTGTTCAACAGGCCTTCGACCTCCGGCAGGCGGGCCCAGAGCGCGCCGAGCTGGCGGCGGATTTCAGCGGCATCTTCCTGGCTGCCCGCCTGTTGCGCCTGGCGCAGGCGACCGGCGAGAAACAGGCATTTTTCCCGGCTCCGCGCGCACAGAGCCGCGACTCGCCGTCCCAATGGCGACTCCGGCAGCAACCGCGCAGTCGGCGGCACATAGGGCACCTGGACAAAGCCGCCGCCCTCCTTGCGGATACGCAGCAGAGGCAGGCACACCGAATCGGCCTTGTTGGTGTCGGTGCACAGGTGCGGATTGGGTCGCCAGACCGTGACCGGCTGCGGATTCTGGCCGCTGGTGAGGTCCTGCAGCGACTCGCTGGTCAACGATTGCAGGCGGCCCTTGAGCTCGCGCAACTGCCCCGCCCGCCAGAGCGGAGTGACCGCCAGGTACACCGTGACCATCGAGTGAATCGAGTTATCGATGGCATCGCCGACGTCCAGCTCGAGGCGCGCGCCATCGGCGGCGTCGAGGGTCACCGGCAAGCCGTCGGGAAAGGTGGCCTCCAGGGACAGGATCCGCACCTGCCCGGCGCACAGCGCGGAAGGATCGATCTCCAGTTGCTCGACCCCCCAGAACCACGGGTTGCCCGCCTTGGCCAGGTGCGCGGCCAGGACTTCGGCCCGCAGGCCCTGCAACTGGAAGTGCTGGGGCAGCAACTGCATCCCCTCGTACCAGCAGACCGCATCAGGTAACAGACTCATACGTCTCCCTTCGACATCCGATAGTGCTCCTGAGCGGCGCGGATCAGCGATCGGCCGGATTCAACAGACTCATTTCCCGGCTGTTGAACTTCAGCCAGGCCTCCCGCTGGTCGTCTAGCCTGAGCCGGTGCGCACCGGGAGTGTTATAGCTGGCGAACACCAAAAGTCCAGCCGCCTTCTCGCCCTTCAACGGGAAGTCCTGCTCGGCGACAAACTGCCCGGGAACCAGCTCCAGTCCCCACACGCTCAACTGCTGGCGATAATCACGCTGGAACTGCTCACGCTCGCCGAACCACTGCTTGGCGCTCATCCCTGCCAGTTGCTTGAGCAGGTCGGGGTCCTTCACCGCAACGAAGTCCACGGCAATCGGCGTGTTGTCGTTGGCCAGGGGCGCCACGTCCAGCGTGAGGCTCGCCACACCGACCTTGGGTCCGAAAAACGAGCAGCCGGAAAGTATCAGCGCGGCTACAAATATAAGAATTTTCTGACACAAAGTTGAATTTTCCCTTTCTTGTGTAGGTCATATGGCGTTTTGCCTTGCTTTTTTATAGACCTGTTCTAGCTTCTTGGGTAGTTCGTCATCGCGACGAATCGGAGGGACCGTCGAAGGATTGGCAGGATCGCATTCTCCACCCCCTGTCTGGCTTTCGCGGTTCGGCAAGGGATGCGATCACGGGCAACCGATGCATTGCGCCCGCTCAACGCATCGGAGTCAGCCCAAATGGCCGAAAGTACCCAGCACAAGCTCGACCGGATTCGTCCGCCGCGCGTCCAGATCACCTACGACGTGGAGACCGGCGGCGCCATCGAGAAAAAGGAACTGCCCCTGGTGGTCGGCATCCTCGCCGACCTGTCGGGCAAGCCCGTCAATCCACCGGCGAAACTCAGCGAACGACGCTTCGTCGAGATCGACCGCGACAACTTCAACGAAGTCCTCACGTCCATCGCCCCGCGCTCGGTGCTGCAGGTCAGGAACACCCTGGCCAATGACGACAGCAAGCTCAATATCGAACTGAAGTTCGGCCATATCGACGACTTCGACCCGGTCAAGGTGGTGGAACAGGTCACCCCGCTGCGCCGCCTGTTCGAGGCCCGCCAGCGCCTGCGCGACCTGCTGACCAAGCTCGACGGCAACGACGACCTGGACAAGCTGCTGCGCGACGTGATCGCCAACACCGAAGGCCTGCAGGAGATCAAGTCGTCCGCCCGCGTGCAGGACACCCCGGCCGCCAACGAAGACGGCGTCGCCCCTGCCGAAGAGCCACAAGCCTGATCGCCCACCCACTCACGGAGGATTTGTCATGCCCAGTTCAGCCAGTGCCGAAAATACCAGCAGCGAAGGCAGTACCCAGACGTTATCCCTGTTGGACCAGATCATTGCCGACGGGCGCATGGCCCACGACGACAGCCAGCAGGAATATGCCCGCGACATGCTCGCGGAGTTCGCCACCCAGGTCCTCGATGAAGGCATGGCGATCGACAAAGACACCGTGGCGATGATCAACGACCGCATCAGCCAGATCGACAAGCTGATCAGCGCCCAGCTCAACGAAATCTATCACCACCCGGACATGCAGAAGCTTGAAGCCTCCTGGCGCGGCCTGCACATGCTGGTGCAGAACACCGAGACCAGCTCGCGGCTGAAACTGCGGTTGCTCAATGTCAGCCAGAAAGAGCTGCAGAACGACCTGGAAAAAGCCGTCGAATTCGACCAGAGCTCGCTGTTCAAGAAGATCTACGAAGACGAATACGGCACCCTCGGCGGCCATCCCTACAGCCTGCTGGTGGGCGACTACACCTTCGGTCGCCACCCCCAGGACATCGGCCTGCTGGAGAAACTGTCGAATGTCGCGGCCGCGGCCCACGCCCCGTTCATCGCCGCCGCCAGCCCGAAACTGTTCGACATGACCAGCTTCACCGAACTGGCCGTGCCCCGCGACCTGTCGAAGATCTTCGAGAGCCAGGAACTGATCAAGTGGCGTTCCTTCCGTGAAAGCGAAGACTCGCGTTATGTTTCCCTGGTCCTGCCGCATACCCTGCTGCGCCTGCCCTACGGCCCCGACACGAAGCCGGTGGAAGGCATCAACTACGTCGAAGACGTGAACGGCTCGGACCACAGCAAATACCTCTGGGGCAATGCCGCCTGGGCCCTGTCCCAGCGCATCACCGAGGCCTTTGCCAAATACGGCTGGTGCGCGGCGATCCGGGGTGCCGAAGGCGGTGGCGCGGTGGAAGGCCTGCCGGCCCATACCTTCCGCACCAGCTCCGGCGACCTGTCGCTCAAGTGCCCGACCGAAGTGGCGATCACCGACCGCCGCGAGAAGGAGCTCAACGACCTCGGCTTCATCGCCCTGTGCCACAAGAAGAACAGCGACGTCGCGGTCTTCTTCGGCGGCCAGACCACCAACAAGTCCAAGCTCTACAACACCAACGAGGCCAACGCCAACGCGCGGATCTCGGCGATGCTGCCCTATGTGCTGGCGGCGTCGCGCTTCGCTCACTATCTGAAAGTGATCATGCGCGACAAGGTCGGCAGCTTCATGACCCGCGACAACGTGCAGACCTACCTCAACAACTGGATCGCCGACTACGTGCTGATCAACGACAACGCGCCCCAGGAAATCAAGGCGCAATACCCGTTGCGCGAAGCCCGCGTCGATGTCACGGAAATCGCCGGCAAGCCCGGTGCCTACCGCGCCACGGTGTTCCTGCGGCCGCACTTCCAGCTGGAAGAGCTGACCGCTTCGATCCGCCTGGTCGCCAGCCTGCCACCACCGGTCGCAGCCTGAGCCTGTGCCCGCCGACCACCTGGTCGGCGGGTTTCCCCCTTCTTTGCAGTGACCACCCTTTCAGGAGTTTCAGGCGATGGATGCAATCATTCTCGACCTCGGCGGCGACATCAAAGGCGACAGCCTGCTCGAGGGCTACAAGGACAAGATCGAGATCATGTCCTACAGCCACAACGTGGCGATGCAAGTGACCAACGACGTCAGCAACTCGGAACGGACGTCGGGCAAGCCGCATATCGGCGAATTCACCCTGACCAAGTTCGTCGACACCTCGACCCCGTCGCTCAATGAATACTGCTGCGCCGGCAAACCGATCCCGGAGGCGAAGATCACCATCGGCCGTAACGCCGCCGAAGGCAGCGGGCAGTTGCTGCCGTTCATCATCTACACCCTGACCAACGTGGTGCTGTCCAACGTCAGCGTCAGCGGCGGTGCCGGCGGCAAGCCGGTGGAAACCATCTCGCTGAACTTCACCAAGATCAAATGGGAACTCACCGCGCAGAAAGACGACGGTACCAAGGAAGGCACGGCCGCTTCGACCTGGGACATGGCTGCCAACAAGCTGGTCAAGTAAGGGAACCGGGCGGCCATGTCAGCGACCGGTATTCTTCCCCCGCTGTTCGAGCGCCTCGCCGGTGGCGAGGATCAAGCGCAGGCGCTGGAAGCCTTCGATCACCAGGCACTGGCCGACTCGGTGCGCGGCGAACTGCTGCGCCTGTTCAACACGCGCCGGGCGCGCGAGGCCCTGACCTCGCCGCCCAGCATTCTCGATTATGGCGTCGCCGACTGGACAGCACTGCAAGGCCAGCGCAGCGACGACCGACGCAAGCTGGCCCGGGAAATCCGCCAGGCCGTGGAACACTTCGAACCCCGCCTGGCCCTCGACGAGGTCGATGTGCAACCGGTGGAAGGCCAGCCCCAGCAATTGAGCATCGTCCTGCATGGCGCCCTGCGCAGCGGTCATCGACATTGGCCGGTGGCCTTTGTCATCGAGAAGACCCACCAGGGTCTCGAGGTCAGCCATGAGCGACTCGATTGATGCCGAACTGCTCGACTATTACCAACGGGAACTGACCTGGCTGCGGCATGCCGGCGGCATTTTCGCCCAGCAATACCCCAAGGTCGCCCGCCGCCTGGAACTGTCGCCGGGCGAATGCCCCGACCCCCATGTCGAACGCCTGCTGGAAGGTTTCGCCCTGCTGGCCGCACGCCTGCAACGCCGGCTGGACGATGACTACGCGGAGTTCAGCGACGCCCTGCTGGAACAGCTCTATCCCCTGGCCGTGCGCCCCCTGCCCTCCTGCGCCATCGTCCAGTTCCAGCCGGACCCGAGCAAAGGCAACCTGGCCGCCGGTTATCGCATGCCCCGGGACACACCGCTGTTCGTCACCACCCGCAAGGGCGAAAGCATCCATTTCCGCACCAGCGCCGAGGTCAACCTGTGGCCGCTGGAGATCACCGAGGCGCTGTTGCTCGACAGTGATGAGGCCCAGGCACTGACCGGGGCCAACCAGGCCCGCTCGGCCCTGCGCCTGAGCTTTCGTTGCCAGGGCAAGACCCTCTGGTCGGAGCTGGAAGCCCAACAGTTGCGCCTGCACCTGGCCGCCTCGCCGGTGGTCAACGCCAGGCTCTATGACCTGCTCGGCGCCCATACCACCCAGGTGCTCGCCGGTCCGCCCGGCAGCCCGCCGCGGCCCCTCGGCGGCCTGCCACGGATTGTCGGTTTCGCCGGCGACGAGGCCTTGTTGCCGGAAGAAGACGGCGTCCATCCGGGCCTGCGCCTGCTGGCCGAGTACTTCGCCTTTCCGGACAAGTTCAGCTTCTTCGACGTGCCCTTCGGTGGTGGCCGGGACGACAGTGAAAGCCTCTACCTGTACTTCGTGTTCGATCACACCCCCGGCAGTCGCCTGCACCTGCAGGCCAGCGATATCGTGCTGGGCTGCAGCCCGGCACTCAACCTGTTCCCGCGTACGTCGGAACCGTTGCGCCCGGACGGCACCCGCAGCGAGTACCGGCTGATCGCCGACAGCCATCGGGAAAACAGCGTCGAGATCCACAGCATTCGCGGCCTGCGCGCCATGACCCCGCAGGGCGTGCAGAAGGTCCCGGCCTATTACGGCAGCCAGCATGCGCTGGGCGAAAGCCATCTGTACTGGCATGCCCGCCGCATCACCGGGCTGACGCCCAATCGGTTGGGCAGCGACCTGATGCTGAGCCTGGTGGACACCCGCTTCAAACCCCGCGAGGACGCGCCGCAATACAGCGTCACCGCCGAATTGCTGTGCACCAACCGGCACCTGGCACAAAGCCTCGGTGCCGGGACGCCACTGGGTTTCGAGCGCCCGGGACCGGTGGCCTGGGCACGCCTGCGCAATCCGCCCAGCCCGCAGAGTCTGCCGCACCTGGGCGGTGAATCGCGCTGGAAGCTGGTGTCGCAACTGACCCTCAATCACCTGTCACTGGTGGAAGGCCCGCAGGCCCTCGATGCCCTCAAGGAAATCCTCGAATTGCACAACCTGCGCGACGAGGCCAGTGCCCGCCGGCAGATCGAAGGCCTGCTGGGCCTGGCCTGCGAACGGGTGGTCGCCCATGTCGGCGAGGATGCCTGGCGTGGCTGGCGCAATGGCCTGGAAGTGCGGGTACAACTGGATCCGCAACTTTTCGTCGGCCATAGCGCGGTGCTGTTTTCCGCGGTCCTGGCGCAGTTCTTCTCACTCTATGCCACCGCCAACCGCTTTGTGCGCACGGTGCTGGTCCAGTCCGACAAGGAGGTCAAGACATGGCAACCCCAACCCGGCCAGCCACTGTCCCTCTGAGTCAGCAACTGCGTGACGACCCGCAGGCCTTCGAGCTGCTGCAGGCTCTGTTGTTGCTCGAATGCGAACGTCCGCAGGCCGTGCCGCTGGGCACCGGCACCGCTCCCGATGCCGAAGCCGTGCGTCTACGTGGCCCGCTGACGCCGTTGTTTCCCAGCAGTGAAGTGGAAAGTCTGAAGGAAACCGAGGGTCGGCAGCCGGTGCTGACCACGCCGGTATTCGGTCTCGGCGGCCCTGATGGGCCACTGCCCTATGCCGACCAGGAATGGCTGCAACAACGGGCCCGGCAGAAGGACCACGCCCCCGCCGAATTCCTCGATCTGTTCCAGCATCGACTGATCAGCCTGCTGTATCGGGTGATGCGCAAGCATCGGGTCGCCGTGGGCTTTGCCTTGCCCGCCGCGACACCGGTACACCGCCAGTTGCGCGCCCTCAGTGGCCTGCTGCCCAAGGCCCTGCATGACCGCGGTGCCCTGCCCGACGCGGCGGTACTGGCGCGCAGTGCGCTGTTTGCCGGTGGGCGACGCTCATTGGCGGGGTTCGCGGCGGTGGTACGCCAGCATTTCAACGTCGCGGTGGCAGCCGAGGCCTATATCGGCGCCTGGCGGGAAATCCCCCCGGCCAGCCGCAGTCGCATGCAGCCCGGCGGCCGCAACCTGACCCTGGGCCGCGATGCCGTCGCCGGCACGCGGGTCTGGGATGAACATGCCGGAATCCGCCTGACCCTCGGCCCGCTGCCCAATCACCAGGCCGTGCGCTTTCTCCCCGACGGCGAAGCGCATCCGGCCCTGGCCGCCCTCGCCGGCCTGTACTTCGGCCCCGACCTGGATTGCAGCCTGACCCTGCTGATCCGCGGCGCCGGACCGATGACCCTCGACAGCGTCGCACCGCCGCAACTGAGCTGGAATGGCGGCCTGCAAGCGCAACCCACTGAGCATGTGCAACGGATCGAAACCCGCTTGCGCCAACTGGAGATCGCTTGAGCATGGAACTGGGCAGCCTGATCGGACGCCTCAACGCCGACAACCGTCGCGCCCTGGAAAAGGCCGCCCAGCGCTGCCTGCAACGGGGTCATCACTATGTGGAAATCGAGCACCTGCTGCTGGAACTGCTGGAGATCGAAGGCGGCGACTTTGCCTGGCTGCTGCCGCGCTTCGGCCTGGAGCGCGATGCCTTGTCGGCGGAGATCAACAAGGCCCTGGAACTGTTCAAGTCCGGCAGCACCCGGACCCCGGCGCTGTCGGCACAGACCATCGGCCTGCTCGAAGACGCGGTAGTCCAGGCCAGCGTGCTCGGCCTCGACAGCATTCGCTCGGGGCTGTTGCTGCTGGCCCTGCTCGACCGCGACGAGCGGCGCAGCCTGCTGCTCAACAGCGCCTCGTCATTGCTGAAAATCCCCCGGGATGCCCTGCGCAGCAACCTGCTGGAATGGACCGAGAACTCCCGCGAACATACCGGGCCGAAACGTTCGGCTGCCGCGGCCACGGAAAAGCCCGCCCACCGCAACTCGGCGCAGGACTCGGTGCTGGACCAGTACACCCAGGACCTGACCGCCGATGCCCACGCCGGGCGAATCGACCCCATCGTCGGCCGCGACGGCGAGATCCGCCAGTGCATCGATATCCTCCTGCGCCGCCGGCAGAACAACCCGATCCTGGTGGGCGCCCCGGGGGTCGGCAAGACCGCGGTGGTCGAGGGCCTGGCCCTGCGCATTGCCGCCGGCGATGTCCCCCCCTCGTTGCAGGAAGTCAGCCTGCGGGTCCTGGACCTGGGCCTGTTGCAGGCCGGGGCCGGGGTCAAGGGCGAGTTCGAGCAACGCCTCAAGGGGGTGATCGATGCGGTGCGCAGTGCCGACAAGCCGATCATCCTGTTTATCGATGAAGCCCATACCCTGATCGGCGCGGGCGGCGCCGAAGGCGGCAGCGACGCGGCCAACCTGCTCAAGCCGGCGCTGGCCCGGGGCGAGTTGCGCACCCTGGCCGCCACCACCTGGATGGAATACAAGAAATACTTCGAGAAAGACCCCGCCCTGGCCCGGCGTTTCCAGCTGGTGCAAGTGGAAGAACCGGACGAAACCACCGCCGTGGAGATGCTGCGCGGGGTGGCGGCCAAGCTGGAACAGCACCACGGTGTGCAAGTGCTGGATGCCGCGATTCACGACGCGGTGAAGTTGTCCCATCGCTACATCTCCGGGCGCCAGTTGCCGGACAAGGCCATCAGCATTCTCGACACGGCCTGCGCCCGGGTCGCCCTCGGTCAACATGACGTGCCGCCTCCGCTGGAAAGCCTGCGCCATCGCCAGCAGAGCCTGAAGGAGGAAGTCGACCGTCTGCGCCGCGAACAGGCGACGGGACTGGACCACCGCGAACGTATCACCGTGCTGGAAAGCGAGTCCACGGGCAATCTGCAAGCCATCCGCGAGCTGGAAACCCGTTGGGGTGAAGAGCGCGAGGCAGTACGCGAGCTGTTGGAAAAACGCCGTGAATTGCTGGCCCTGAGCGACAGCCTGGACAACGGTAAATCCGACCAGGAAACCGATGGCCGCATCGATACCCTGGCTGCCGAACTGGTGCGCCTGGAAGCCGGGCTCGATGCCATCCGCCAGGACGATCCGCTGGTGCCGGAACAGGTCGACTCGAAAACCGTGGCGGCGGTGATTGCCGGCTGGACCGGAATTCCCGTGGGCAAGATGCTCGCCGACGAAGCCCACGCCGTACGCACCCTCGGCCAGCGCATGGGCCAGCGGGTGATGGGCCAGACCACCGCGCTGGGAACCATCGCCCAGCGCCTGCAGGCTTATCGCGCCGGGCTGACCGACCCACAGAAGCCGGTAGGGGTATTCCTGCTGCTCGGCCCCACCGGCGTGGGCAAGACCGAAACCGCCTACGCCCTGGCGGATGCCCTGTATGGCGGCGAACGCAACCTGATCAGCATCAACCTCTCCGAATACCAGGAAGCCCACACCGTCAGCCAGTTGAAAGGCGCCCCGCCCGGTTATGTCGGCTATGGGAGCGGGGGCGTACTGACCGAAGCCGTGCGGCGCAAACCCTATTCGGTGGTGCTGCTGGACGAAATCGAAAAAGCCCATCCGGATGTACTGGAAGCCTTCTACAACGTCTTCGACAAGGGCGTGATGGAAGACGGTACCGGGCTGGTGGTGGACTTCAAGAACACCGTGATGCTGGCCACCAGCAATGTCGGCGCGGAGTTGATCCTGGATACCCCCATTGCGCAACTGGGCACCGATGCCTTCAACGAGCATCTGCGCCAGGTATTGCTGCAAGCCTTCCGCCCGGCGTTCCTGGCGCGCATGACGATCGTGCCTTATCGGCCACTGGACGAGACGACCCTTGAAGGCATTGTGCTGGCGAAACTGGAGAAACTGCGCGAGCGCTACAAGGCCGCGACCGGCAAGCAGTTCGAGTTTGATGCCGGGATTGTGAAAGCCGTACTCGCCAAGTGCAGCGCCGCGGGTGCCAGGGATGTCGAGAATGTGTTGATGACCCAGGTGACGGGGAAACTGGCGGAGTGGGTGTTGGAGTAAAGCAAGGAGGGGGATTTCCAAGACTGGAAACCTTTACTCGGGCATATTGAGAGTTTGCAAAAAAATGAACATAAACACCCACGTAGGCAACTTGCTTAGTGACGAGCCCAACACATACACACCTTCATGGCTGGAAATACCGATCACCCTGACCGCAGAGCTCATGAAAATCATAAGCGCCTCAGAAAATGAAGTTAAAGAAAAGGGCACCAACCTGCTTTGGCAGAACGACCAAATAACGCTTGAACACACATCTCCAACTCAAGTCACTGTGTACACCGGACAGCACGACAGCGTTAAACTAAATAGCGAGAAACTATATACAACAGACCACTACATTGGAAATTTTCACAATCACCCCTATCGAGAAAAATATGCATCACTGGCGGCTGTAGGCCCATCCAGCGGTGATTGGGATCAGTGGGTAAAATTTTTCCCAAATAACAAAAACTGCAGTGTTCGCCTGGTCTCAAGTAACACCGAACTGTTCGTGATAATTTTCAGAAAACCCTGCCCCACTCTGGTCACAGGAAAAAAGATATCGGACGAAACCACCCGCCAGACAAACATCCTGTGGGACACAGATCAATACAAAAAAGAATACATGACACATTTCATGGAGGAGAAGTTCTCCGAGGCAGGGAAGACATTACACGAGCACTTCCCCAACGCCGCCATCTTTCACGCAGAAGACGTGGAAAGCATGAATATCGAGCAGGCTTTGCTGAATAACTGCGAATACTATAGAGGAAAACTCAAGGAAAACTCCCCCACCTATGTCTACCTGAAGTCCCAGCGAATCCTTGGAAACTGGTTTACCGCACGTATCTGGACCAAGGCAAGCGAACCTTGGCCTTGGGAAAATATCCGTCTGTTCAAAACAAAAAACGGATAAAAAAAACAGCCGACCGTCGTAGCCCCATTAATGGGTTGGAGAAACATCATGCCATCCATCGAGAATTACGTTGCCAGCCCCTCTCTGTATCCAGGAATCTGCATAGGTGTTACCGGGCCTGAGGCGGCGCTGCTCCCAGTTTATGCACAAAAGGTCAATGCTGCATTGACGCACTTGCACACGAACACTGTCATCGGACAAAGGCTGATTGATAAGTTCACAATTCAGGCGACGCCACAGACCGGGGTTCCGATACTGAACACCCATACGGTCATTGTTATATTGCCTGAAGAAGAAAACGATGCCGTTGGACGGCCCGCGCTAATGAGCAATCATGCAGAGGCAGGAGTTGAAGGGCATGGACCAGGCAACATACCTTGCTGGGCTTGGTGCATCTGGGATCCAGATGATACGAACCTGGCATTGCAAATTGCTATTCACTCGACCCCTTCAGAGCCTCTGTACGCTCCCGATTATGCCGCCGAGTTAGAAACATACCGGCTCTCGCGTCCAAGCTACGTGGAATTGTTTCACGAACTCCGACACAGCCTGCGTATCATCAAAGGAAGTATAAACACGGGAGGTTTCATTCTGCCGACAGAGGAAATTTTCACTATTGGTCTCGAAGGGGTTCCTGAAGGGAAACGCCCACGGACCAGCCCACAAGATGCACATCTCAACGAAAACAACCTTCGACGAGAACTCGGGCTACAACAACGGGCCGGTCACAGCCCCGGGTTATTGCCCCCCAATTCTCTACCCTACTCTTAAAGATGATGATGGTCCGGAACACCGTTTAGTCATTCAATTGAGATCACTCGATGTCACGCACCACCGATGCCAACACCAGCTTATCCTTGACCGCCTCATCACTCGCGGCGCTGTATCCTGAATCCGTCTCCGGTGACGAGTCCTTGAACCACCTTGGCCAGTACATTCTCAACGGCCTCAACGACGGCACCACTCTCACCCTGTCCACCGCCATCGCCACCCATGTCACCGCCACCTTGCACAACGACGCCCTGCTTCGTCCGCTGGACGCCCTGGTCGCCGAAATCCGCCAGTTACCCGCCGATGCCACGGCCGAGCGCTATCAGTTGGTGCTGAGGCCATGGCTCTGGTGGCTGACCCTGGCCAGCAACAACCGCGTGTTCCAGAACCTCAGTACCTCGGATATCGTCACCACGATCTTCAAGGCCCATGCCTTCACCGATTTCAAACTCTCGCTCACCGGCAGCTACACCCCGCGCGAATACTGCATCCAGTACGGCGAGACGGATTTCGCCTTTGTCTCGCGGCTGCTGGAGGAAGAAGGCATCTTCTGGTTCTTCACCCATGAGGACGGCAAGCACACCCTGGTGCTGGCGGACAGCAATGACGCGTTCCCGCCGATCCCCAACGGACCGAAAGTGCCGTACCTGGGCCAGGAAATCGGCGTGCGCGAACTGCACGGCATCCGCTCGGGCCAACAGTGCCTGCAGGCCGTCGCCGGGACCTACAAGACCACCGACTACGAATTCACCACCCCCACTACTTCGCTCTACGGCCAGGCCGAAGCGGTTGCCGGACCGCGCTCGATCTACGAGCATCCCGGCGGCTACACCGCCAAGGCCCGCGGCGATACATTGACCAAACAGCGGGTGGATGCCCTGCGCAGCCAGGAAAAACGCTTTGTCGGCGAAAGCGATTGCCGCTGGCTGGTGCCGGGGCACTGGTTCACCCTCACCGGTCATGATGACGCCAGCCTGAATATCGACTGGGTCGTGACGTCGGTGACCCACGAAGTCGATCACGAAAACTACCGCAATCGCTTCGAGGCGATTCCCAAGGCGACCGCCTTTCGCCCGACACGCAGTACGCCCAAACCACGCATGCACACGCAGACCGCCCTGGTGGTGGGCAAGTCCGGCGAAGAAATCTGGACCGATGAATATGGCCGGATCAAGCTGCAGTTTCCCTGGGACCGCGACGGCAAGAACGATGAAACCAGCTCCTGCTGGGTCCGCGTGGTCCTGCCCTGGAGCGGCAAGGGCTTCGGCATGCAGTTCGTGCCGCGGATCGGCCAGGAGGTGATTGTCACCTTCATCGACGGCGACCCGGACCGGCCGCTGGTCACCGGCTGCGTCTACAACGGCGACAACGCCCTGCCCTATGCGCTGCCGGCGAACCAGACCCAGTCCGGGATCAAGACCAACTCGTCCAAGGGCGGCGGCGGGTTCAACGAGCTGCGCTTCGAGGACAAGAAGGATGCCGAGGAAGTGTTTCTCCAGGCCCAGAAGGACTTCAAGATCAATGTGCTCAACGACACCTCCGCCACCGTCGGCCACGATGAAACCCTCACGGTGCAGAACGCCCGCACCCGCACGGTGAAAGAAGGCGACGAAACCGTGACCCTGGAAAAGGGCAAGCGCAGCGTCACCATCCAGACCGGCAGCGATACCCTCGATGTGAAGGACAGCCGTACGGTGAAGGTCGGTGCCGACCAGACCCACAGCACCGGCGGCAATTACGAGCACAAGGTCACCGGCAACTACAACCTCACCGTCGACGGCAACCTGACGATCAAGGTGACCGGCACCCTGACCCTGCAAAGCGGCGGCAGTTTCGCCATCAAGAGCGATGCCGACCTGGCGGCCCAGGCCGCGACTTCCATCAGCCAGAAGGCCGGAACCTCGCTGAGCAACCAGGCCGGCACCTCGCTGGAGAACAAGGCCGGCACCACCATGACCAACGATGCGGGCGTCAGCCTGATGAACAAGGGCGGTGCCGAGCAGACCGTCGACGGCGGCGGCATGCTGACCATCAAGGGTGGCCTGGTGAAGGTCAATTGAGGAACGCACATGAGTGAGTCGACCAAGCTCGACCTGATACGCGGCGACAGCCATCTCACCGGCCGCCTGCTGGACGACCAGCTGGAAGGACCGCTGAAGATCGAGGAAGCCGGGCGTCCCCAGGCCAGCCTGAGTTACAGCCAGGGCGAGTTGCAGGGGCTGTCGACGCTCTATCACCCCAACGGCAAGGTCTCGGCCCAGGTGCCCTACCAGGCCGGGAAAACCCACGGCATCGCCAGTTTCTTCAGCCCGGAAGGCGTCCTGCAGCGCAAGGCCGGTTATCGTCACGGCCTGCTGCATGGCGAGGCGACCAACTACTTCGCCGATGGCAGCGTCGCGGAAGTCGAGCACAATCGCGATGGCGTGCGCGACGGCCTGTACCAGCGCTTCCATCAGAACGGCCAGCTCGCCCTGAGCAGCCGTTATCGCAACGGCCAGTTGCTCGATGCCGGACAGCCCTATGCCGAGGACGGTCGTCCGCTGGACGCAGAGGGCAAGCCGATCTCGCGCTGGCGCTGGTGGTGGTTGCGCCGTGAAGGTCCGGAAGAAGCCTGAGTTTCAGGGAATCAGCATCTGCACCTGCCCCGGCACGACGATCTTGATCACCCCGCCCCATGTGCACATCACGCAACTGTTGGCATCCAGCGCCGGCATGCTGCCCAGCAGCAGGGTCGGCGGGCCACCGGGAATCCAGGGAGCGGCGGTGGCCGGGATGCACGGCATGGGGGTCAGCACGCCGAGGGCGGCGGCGGTCGCGGCGGCCACCATCGGATTGGCGATGCTCTGGCACATGGCGAAGGTGCCGATGTTCACCAGCGGAATGTAGTCCATGATATTCGCGGCGGGCATGCTGCTGGTCAGGGCCCGGTTGATCGGCAAGACGTTGAGCATGCCCGGCGCGGCGCCGAAGCTGCATTGCAGGGTGGCGCCGCTGCACACCTGGGGACTGCCCATGGCGCTCTCCTTTTCCTGTTGGCTGCGGGACACTGGCAGCGTAGACCAGATCGGCTCGTTAGCGATTACACTGTCTTTCCTTCGCGCCACGGACGCCCCATGGATATCGACCTCGCCCGCACCTTTCTCGAAATCGCCCGCTACGGCAGCCTGGTGGCCGCCGCCGAGAAACTGCATGTGACCCAGACCGCGATCACCGCCCGGGTGCAGAAACTCGAAAGCCAGCTCGATGCCACGCTCTTTGTGCGCAATCGTGCCGGCGCCAGGCTGACGGCAGATGGCGAGGCCTTCGTGGTCTATGCCAACCAGCTGGTGCAGACCTGGGAAGCCGCCCGCCGCGACCTGCCGCTGCCGGACGGGTTCAACAACGTGCTGCATATCGGCGGCGAGGTCAGCCTGTGCAATCCGTTGATCCTCAGCTGGGCCAAGGCCTTGCGCGAGCAGATCCCGACCCATGCCCTGCGCACCGAAATCCGCGACGGCGAGCAGTTGCTGCGCCAGCTCGAACTGGGTGTGCTGGATGCCGCCCTGGTCTATCAGCCGGCGTACTGGCCGGGGTTGCAGGTGGAGCAGTTGCTGGAGGAAAAGCTGATCCTGGTGCGCCTGGCGGAAAAGCCCGAGCCCTATGTGTACATCGACTGGGGCGAAGACTTCCGCCGCCAGCACGACGCCGCCCTGCCAGACAAGGCGCGGGCCGCCGCCAGCTTCAACCTGGGGCCGGTGGCCCTGCAATTCATCCTCGGCAACGGCGGCGCCGGGTATTTCCGTACCCGGGTGGTGCAGAGCTATCTGGACAGCGGCGTCCTGGAGCGGGTGCCCAAGGCGCCGGAGTTCAGTTACCCGACCTATCTGGTGTATGCCCGCGAGCGGGACTCGGCCACCCTGCAGAGGGCCTTCGAGCTGCTGCGCGAGATCGTCAAGGCCGACAGCGACTGGTCCCAGCGCTGGGACCCGATGATCTGAGTCTCAGACCGGGCTGGTTTGCGCCCGCCGTTCATGCTCGGCGAGCACACTCTGGATGATGTCCATCACTTCCACGTTCGAGCGCTCCATCACCGCCAGTTGCACCAGGGTCTCGTCGAGCCGGCCCTGGCGGTGGGCGGCCAGGGCCTCGGCACCGGCCGAATGCACCAGACCATGGGGACGCTCGATGCGGTTGAAGGCCTTGTAGCTTTTCAGCTGCTGGTTGCCTTCGCCGTAGTACCAGCGACCGAACGGGCAGTCATGGTCGCTGATCAACGGCGCCTCCACAGCCTCCCCGAGTATGCCTTCGTAGACCGAGACCTTCAGCGACAGCTCGGCCAGGTTGGCCTGCTCGATACCCGCCCGGAAGCATGACTGGCTCATCTCCTGCTGCATGCGCTGGGCCAGGGTATAGACCTCGAACATCGCCCCGCCGGCCTCGTTGGTCAGGCCATGAAACACGCTGGCGGTGCTGGCCTGTTGCTGGATGCTGCTCTGGGCGACACCGATCATCGCCTTGATATCGGCGGTTTCGCGAATGATGTCCTGGGTGGCGCTGGCGGTCTTTTCCGCCAGGTCGCGGATCTCGCTGGCGACCACCGCGAAACCACGACCCGACTCACCGGCCCGTGCCGCCTCGATAGCCGCATTGAGCGCCAGCAGGTTGGTCATGTTGGCAATGGCGCTGATCAGACCGACGATCCGGTCGATCTCGCTGGCGCGGATCACCAGTCGCGAGATCTGCTCGTCGAGGTCCGCCAGTCCGTCCTGCATGACATGGGTCTGCTCTTGCAGGACACCGAACTTCTGCTTGTTCTGGATCGCCGCCACGGCCACGCTCTTGGCCCTGTGGTTGTTATCCACCAGGCGCAGGTTGAGGTAATCGAAGGACTCGCCGACATGGGAAATGGAGCGGCCGAATTGCAGCAGGTTACCCGCCAATCCCTGGTAGAACGCCAGTTCGGCCGTCGGCGCGGCCTGCTGTTCCCGACAATCGCGACCGGACTCCAGCTCGGCGATGCGTTGCCGGGCCTGGTCCAGTTCGCCATTGAGGCGGGCATTGTCCTGCAGCAGGGCGCGATGGTGGCTGGCACGTACAAATATCATGGGGAGGTCCGTAGCTGAGGCTGATGCCATCTTGCCACTCATGATCCGTGCCAGTTGCCGGGGCCTTTAAAATCAAGGCCTGTGAGAGGCCTGGAGTCGTTATGACTCGATGAAAAATGCGGTCATATCGACCATGGGAGTCAGTATGACTACCATGGGCTTGTGGCGTTCTGGAGGTCCTCTTCGCGGGCGAGCCCGCTCCCACAGTGTTCGAGTCGAGGCGAGGGTTTGTGCACGACCCGAAACTTGTGGGAGCGGGCTTGCCCGCGAAGGGGCCGGCAGCCTTTACCCCCCATCGGAAACAATCACGTCAACAAAAGTCGCTTCCCATCAAGCCCTGATCCCCAGCCGCCCTAGACTCTGCAGCATCCGCCGATTGCCCAGGAGCCCGCCATGCCTTCGCCCCTCGATCACCCGTCGCTGCGCAGCCAACTGGCCTGCGCCTTTCGCTGGGCCGCACGCCTGGGCCTGCACGAATCCATCGCCAATCACTTCAGCGTGGCCGTCTCCGACGATGGCCGGGACTTCCTGATCAATCCCTATGGCCGGCATTTTTCACGAATCCGTGCCAGTGACCTGCTGCTGGTCAAGGCCGATGACCCCAGCACCCTCGACCGCCCGGATGCCCCGGATATCACCGCTTCGGCCCTGCACGGCGCGCTGCATCGCAACCAGCCCCAGGCCCGCTGCATCCTGCATGTCCACTCGAAATACGCAACGACCCTGGCCTGCCTGGCGGACTCGCGCCTGCCGCCCATCGAGCAGAATTCCATGCGTTTTTTCGAGCGGGTGGTCATCGATGAAGGTTTCGATGGCATGGGGTTGGGCGACGAGGCCGAACGGGTCAGCCGCCTGCTGGGGGACAAGCCGATCCTGCTGATGGGCAATCATGGCTTGCTGGTCGCCGCGCCCAGCGTGGCCCAGGCGTTCGACGACCTGTACTACTTCGAGCGGGCCTGCGACGTGTATGTCACGGCGCTGTCGACAGGACGCCCGCTGCGTATCGCCAGCGATGAGGTGGCACGCAAGACGGCACGACAATGGCTCGACTACCCGGGATTTGCCGAGAAGCATTTCGCGGCCCTGCGGGGGATCCTGGAGGAGGAGGAACCGGAGTTTGCACGGTAGGAACCGGCTTGCCGGCTCCCACACAGGTATTACCGGCAACCTGTCATTCTTCGATCAGCGAAGAACGCAGTTCACGGCTCAGCGGCTGGCGCATCACGGGGGCACTGAACACCTGGCTGCGATCCTCGCTGGGCGGGCAACCGAAACGTGCCCGGTAAGTGCGGGAAAAATGCTCCAGCGAACCGAACCCGGAACAGGCCGCGACCTGGGCCACGCTCATCTGTGTCTGCTGCAACAGGCTGTGGGCCCGCGCCAGGCGCAGGGTCATGTAGTACTTGAGCGGCGACAGGCCGGTGTGCTGCTTGAACTGACGTTCCAGCTGGCGCTGTGACAACCCCACCTGGCGAGCGATGGCTTCGCAATCCAGCGGCTCTTCCAGGGCCTGCTCCATCAGCATCACCGCCCGCCGCATCTTCGCCCCCTGCAGCCGCGGGCTGGCCGGGCCATCGTCGAGCTGGTTGTCCATGGGCTGGCGTACCCGCCCCATCAGCAGGTGCATGGCGATCTCCCGCGCCAGGTCGCTGTCGACGCTCTGTCCCAGCCAGGCGATCATCATGTCCAGGGTCGAGGTGGCACCGGCACAGGTCAGGCGCTGGCGTTCCAGGGTGTAGAGCTGGGGCCGGGCCTTGACCCGGGGATAGCTTTCCTGGAAACCCTGCAGGTTGTCCCAGTGCACCGCCGCTTCGTGGCCGTCGAGCACCCCGGCCGCGGCCAGCAGCTCGGTTCCGGTTTCCACGCCCATCAGCACCGCGCCGAACAGTGCCTGCTTGCGCAGCCAGCTTTTCAGCGACTGGTTGCGGCTGTGCTTGTGCACATCGAAACTGGCGATCACCAGGCAGGCATCGAAGCCCTGCCCGGCCTCGGGACAACCACCGACCGCCGTGCTCAGGCCGTTACTGGCCGGAACGGGCTGACCATCGAGGGACAGCAGCGTCCATTGGAACAGCGTGCGCTGGCTCAACCAGTTGGCAATCGCCAAAGGCTCGATAACCGCCGCCAGCCCCAACTGGGAAAAGGCCGGCAGCAGCAGCACGGCGATATGCAGCGGCGGTGTATCGCGTGACTCGTGGCTCATCAGTGAACTCCCTCCACCCAACCCGCAGGCTCAGCGTTGCTGGCTCTGCCAGTGCGGATGCACCCACACCGGCACCGAGAGCGCCGGCAACGGCGGTCGCCCGCGGATCATATCGCTGGCCTTCTCGGCAATCATCACCGTCGGCGCATTGGTATTGCCGCTGACGATCATCGGCATGATCGAGGCATCCACCACCCGCAGCCCTTCCACGCCATGGACCCGCAACTGCGGATCGACCACCGCCGCGGCATCGGCGGCGGGTCCCATCTTGCAGGTGCCGCTGGCATGGTAACCGGTTTCCGTGACCCGCCGGGCCCAGGCATCGAGCGCCTCATCGCTCTGCACATCCGGACCGGGCACCAGCTCCTCGCCGGCAAAGGCCGCCATGGCCGGTTGCCCGAGGATTTCGCGCACCAGTCGCGCACCGGCACGCATGTCGGCACGGTCCTGCTCGGTGCTCAGGTAGTTGAAGAGGATCTTCGGCGGCTGGCGCGGATCGCGACTCTTGAGGGTGACACTGCCCAAGCTGGTGGGCCGCATCAGGTCGATATGCACCTGGAACGCATGGGCAGGCACCAGGTCCACCGTGCCCGGTTGCACCGCCAGGGGCATGAAGGTCAGTTGCAGGTCCGGGTGCTCGACCCCGGCCCGCGAACGGATAAAGGCCCCGGCCTCGAAATGGTTACTGGCCGCCAGGCCGTCATGGCGGATGAACCAGCGCGCGCCGATCCACCACTTGCCCGGTGCGCTGGTCCACGGGTACAGCGACACAGGCTTCTTGCACAGGTACTGCACCACCGTATCCGGATGGTCGTTGAGACGTTTGCCGACGCCGGGCAGGTCGTGCAGGACCGTCAGCCCCAGGTCACGCAGCTCCGCGGCCGGGCCGATGCCGGACAACAACAGCAACTGCGGCGAACTGATCGCCCCGGCGGTCAAGAGCACTTCGCGCCGGGCCCGGGCCTGCCAGACGTGACCGTTCTGCTCGTACTCGATACCACAGGCCCGCTTGTCCTTGAACAGGATGCGCAACGCCAGGGCACCGGTCGCCACCTGCACATTGCCGCGCTGCAAGGCTTCGCGCAGATAACCGCGGGCGGTGCTCCAGCGCCTGCCGTGGCGAGTCGTGCGGTCCACCGGGCCGAAACCTTCCTGGCGATAGCCGTTCAGGTCGTTGCTCGGCGCATAGCCGGCCTGCTCCCCGGCCGCGACGAAGGCGGCACACAACGGCGTGCTGATATCCCCCGGCGTGACATGCAGATGCCCCTGCGCACCGCGATAACTGTCAGGTCCATCGGCATGGTTCTGCGCGCGGATGAAATACGGCAGCACTTCCTGGTAGCTCCAGCCGACGCAGCCCTGCTCCGCCCAGTTGTCGTAATCCCGGGCATGCCCGCGGATATACACCATGCCATTGATCGACGAGGAACCGCCGAGGGTACGCCCACGGGGCGTGCCGATCCGGCGGCCGTCGAGCCACGGCTCGGGTTCCGAGCTGAAACCCCAGTTGTAGCGCGTGCCGCCGACGACCACGCCCACAGCGGAGGGCATGTCGATGGTCCAGCTGTTGTCGGCCGGTCCCGCCTCCAGCAACAGGATCCTGAGCGCAGGGTCTTCTCCCAGGCGGTTGGCCAGGACACAGCCGGCGGACCCGGCGCCGACAATCAGGTAATCGAATTCGTGCTCGGACATGACCGGGCGTGCTCCATCAGAAGGTCTGGGGCGATCGGCGACGCCGATCGCGACAAGCGGACTCAGCGGTCGGCAGTACCGTGGATACCCTGGAACACCAGGCGGTGAAAGTGATGCACCAGATGCTCGCTTTCATTGCTGCGCTGCGCGTCGATCATGTAGCGACCCTGGTCGTAGCCCAGCGAGCGCAGGCCCTTCTGCACCGAGATATTCAGCGCGATATCTTCCGGTCCCAGGTCCTCGTTCATCCACTTCATGCAGGCGGTGCTGACCTCGGCCGTGCGGGCGTTGGAGGAGTAGTAGCCGAAGCGCAGCAGCGAGCGCTCGGCATCCAGTGGAATCATCATGAACGAGCCGAGGAACTCGGAAAACGGAAAGGTATAGAAGGTATTGTTCGGCCACATGCCGATATTGAAGAAGCACTCATCGGGGTTCAGGTCGCCGCGCAGCTTCACCCCATAGGCTTCGGTCGCCGACAGGTTGGCCGGGGCCGCATAGGTCCACCAGTTGTCCCGCTTGATCAGCTCGTAGCCCTTGAAGTCGATCAGTCTGGCCAGGTCGATGTGGCACGGGCCGGAGAGCTTGAAGTGATAGCCCTCGATGGAGTTGTCCATGATCACTTTCCAGTTGGCCGGCACGATCACGTCCTGCTCGTCGATCAGTTGCATCTGTTCCAGGTCCGGGAAGACCCGGCGCATTTCCTCGTCGGCGCCGGGGAACAGTTCGCGCAGGGACGGCGCCTGGGGATCGAGGTTGAAGTAGACGAAACCGCCCATTTCCTCGATCCGTACCTTGGGAATATTGAACTGCTGCAATTCGAAGTTCTTCATCCGTTCGCAACGGGGCGCGCCGCGCAGGCTGCCATCCATTTCATAGCACCATGAGTGATAGGCACAGCGCACCACTCCGCCAGTGGTACCGCGCCGCTCTTCCAGCAGGCGGTTGCCGCGATGCTGGCAGACGTTATGGAAGGCATGGACCTGCCCTTCACGGTTACAGGCGACCACGATGCTCTGGTCGAACAGGTCGCAGACCACGTATTGCCCGGGCTGGGCGAACTCGTTCCTGTGCCCCGCCACGTGCCAGGCGTGCATGAAAATATTGTCGCGCTCGGCCTGGAACAGTCCCTCATCGAAGAAATAACGCGATGGCAGGGTGAAGGCTTCCTCGGGATTCTGCTGATCCCAACCTTCGACCCGGGATTGTTGTTTCTGGATATGAATAGGTTGCATGGACGTGCTCCTCGACCAGGGTTGAGCGCTCGGTTCGGCTGCCGGCGTTGGAACCTAATCTAGAGCGCCATCCCTGGCCGGGATTGATGGAAAACGACCCGTTGGGCAGGAAAAACATCAATCACCCTTGACCACCATCCTCTGGCAGGTGCCGCCGCCTAAAGCCGCAAAACTGCAGGAAAAGTCCTGCAAATGAGCTGTCAGGCCTCAACTAGGGTGAAGAGCAGACATATTTTTCCCCTTTATATCCATACGTAAGTAGCGTACAAATAATGAATGCTTTGTTTATCGAACTGCCGCCCTTCGAACGCCATCGCAGAGACTACCTGGGCGACGAGGCATTCCGCTGTCTCCAGCTCGCCTTGCTGCACAACCCAGAAGCAGGCGAGGTCATCCAGGGCACCGCGGGCTGCGCAAGGTCCGTTGCGTTGACCTGCAACGACACAAAGGCAAACGAGGCGGCATCCGGGTGATCTACTACAGGTGGCCGCAAGGCTCCCAGTTCTGGCTATTCACCCTGTACGACAAGGACGAACGGGATGATTTGAGTCCACAGCAGAAGCACATCCTGAAACAACTGCTGAACAGAGAGATAGAGGCGAGAAACCACCATGAAACGTGACATTTTTGCAGAACTGGTCGAGGGCTTCGATGCACTGGCCGACCAGCGCCAGGGGAAAGTCACCCTGCGTACCCACAAGGTCCAACTGGGCAAGCTGCAACCGATCAGCGCCGATGAACTGGTGGCGATCCGCACCCAGTTGAAACTGTCTCGGGCGGTGTTCGCCCTGTACCTGCGCACCAACACCCGGACCCTGGAGAACTGGGAGCAGGGCCGCGCCAGGCCCAATGCCCAGGCCACCACGCTGATCCGGCTGGTGGAGAAGTACCCCGAAACCGTCGAGCACCTGGCCTCCCTGGGCTGAGGCAACATGAGGATTTGCAACCGGGCATCACGCTCTCACTGCCCTTTTGCACATAACTGCTGTTCCCCCCGGGGCCTTAATCCCCGTCGGCGGGCTTCGTATAGTGAGCGCTCAGTGCCCCATAACCAGAACGTCGAGAGGCCCGAGCATGAACCGTCCACAGCCGATGATCGCCAGCACCGAACTGCCCGCCTGCGAGCAGGACGCCGAATACTTCGAATACAGCAAGGCCGCCAACCCGATCAGCGCCGGATTGATCTCGCGCATCCCCTACCAGGACTTCCCCGCCTCGCTCTACGACAGCGGGCCGTCGCGGCTCGTGCCCCTGGACCTGAGCGAAGCCCTGGGTTGCGAAGGTCCGGCTACCGGCCCCGGGCTGTGTGCCAACTTTATCCGGCTCAACGCTGGTGACACGCTGACGCTACAACCCAACGCCACCTCCCAGGTGCTCTATGTGATCGCGGGACATGGCAGCCTGGCCCAGGGCGAGAGCCGGTTCGACTGGTACAAGGGCTGCTTTGTCGCCCTGCCCGGCCGCCAGGCGGTGGAACTGGCCGCCAGCGAGGACAGCCGTTTCTACTACGTGCATGACGAACCGTTGCTGCGTTACCTCGGTGTCAGCAGCCAGCAGGATCGCTTCAGCGCCACCCTGTACCCGGCGCAGATCGCCAACGCCAAGCTGCGCGAAGCCGCCGACGACCCGCGTGCCCAGGACCGCAGCCGCATCAGCATCCTGCTCGGCAACCGGCATTTCCCCCAGACCCGCACCGTGACCCATGTGCTCTGGGCGATGTACGGCATCCTGCCACCGGGCTCGGTCCAGAAACCCCATCGCCACCAGTCGATCGCCCTTGATTTCATCATCGACTGCCCGCCCGGTTGCTACAGCCTGGTGGGCACCGACGTCGACGAACAGGGACAGATCCGCAACCCGACCCGGGTCGACTGGGCGCCTGGACTGGCGTTCGTCACCCCGCCGGGTTACTGGCATGCGCACTACAACGAGTCGGACCGCGAAGCCTTCCTGATCCCCATCCAGGATGCCGGTCTGCAGACCTACCTGCGCGCCCTGGATATCCGCTTCATCTGAGCGCTCTCAACGCTGCCAGTAAGGCGGTGTGCCGATACGTTCGAGCATGAAGTCGATAAAGCTGCGCACCTTCGACGAGACGGTGCGCTTGGGCGGATAGACGAACCACAGCGACGAGGCGATCTGCGTGGCCTGGGCCTGCCAGTCGGGCAGCCAGTGCAGCAGTTCGCCCTGCCTGAGCAAATCATTCACCAGCCAGTCCGGCAACAACGCCATGCCCAGGCCCTGGCGCACCGCCAGCAGTTGCGCATCCAGATCGTTGATGCGCAGATCCCCCCTGAGCACGACACGCTCGGCCTGGGCCCCTGGCGCCTGCCGCGGCACAAAAAACACTTCGTCGGGCAGGTTGCCGTTCAACAGCGTGCCACACTCCGCCAGCTCCTGCGGTGAGCCCGGTGCCGGATGCTGCCGGGCATATCCAGGGCTGACGCACAGCAGCGTGTGTTCGGCCGCCAGCTTGCGGGCCTTGAGCGAAGAGTCCGGCAACACACCGACGCGCAGCGCCAGGTCGACGCCGGCACTGATCAGGTTGACGTGGCTGTCTTCCAGGGTCAGCTCCAGGCGAATTTCCGGAAAGCGTCTGGCAAAGTCGCCGAGCAGCGGCAACACATGGTGGCGGGCGAAGGCCGGCGGCAGGTTGAGCTTGAGCAGGCCCCGGGGTTGCTGGTTCAGCGCCGAGGTCGCGGCCCTGGCCTGATCCAGTTCGGCCAGTACCCGCAACGCATGGTGCAGGAAGGTTTCACCACCCTCGGTCAGGCGCAGGGTACGGGTCGAACGATTGAACAGGGCGATCCCCAGGTCCTGCTCCAGGTCCTTGATGTAGCGCGATACGGTCGAGGCCTTGATCGAGAGCTTCTCGGCCGCCCGGGAAAAGTTGTTGGCCTGGGCGGCTTCGACAAAGGCCGTCAACGCGGCGAAATAGTCCATACGGGTATCCACTCGGGGGCGGCTCGGCGCTTGAGCCGCGGGAACTACCGAGTAGATACCGCTATCTGCCGCCTTTGGGCAAGCCCGTCGGCAAAATCGAAGCGATCCGCCAGGAACGGCGTGATGTCCAGCGGCAACGACTGCTGATGGAGCAGGCGTTCGAGCATGACCCCGGTGATCGCCGACGTGAGAATGCCGGTGCGGAAATGCCCGCAGGCATTGAGGTAGCCGTCGACACCCGCCATCGGCCCGAGGATCGGCAGCTCGTCGGGCGACCCGGGACGCAGGCCGGCCCAGCAGCGCTTGAGATTGATCTCCCCGAGTTGCGGCACGCAGCGAATCGCCCCCTGCACCAGCGCCGTTACCTCGGGGAAGGTGGTACTCACGTCGAAGCCCTTGTCCTCGGTGGTGCTGCCAATGAGGATTTCCCCGTTGTCCTTCTGCGCCATGTAGCAGTCACTGGTGGTCAGGCAGCCCTGCAACAGGCTGGGCAGGCGCTCGGTCAGGAGAATCTGGCCCTTGACCGGCCTGACCGGGATCGCGATGCCGGTGGCCTGCCGGCTGAGCTCGGCCGCCCAGGCGCCGGCGGCGTTGATCAGGGTCGCGCAATGGAACTCGCCCGCCTCCGCGGTCCGCACGCCACTGACACGCTCGCCCTGATGCAGGACTTCGGTGACGTTGGTATTGAAGTACAGGTCCACGCCATTCTGCCGCGCCGCCTCGGTATAGGCATCGGCCAGGCGGAAGGGACTGACCTGGTGATCACAGAGAAACTCCAGCGCGCCTTGCGCCTCGGGGCTCACCGCCGGCTCGGCTTCGCGCAGGGACTCGCGATCCAGCCAGCGCAACTGGTCCGCCAGGTGCGGGATGCGCGAAACGATATGCTCGGCATACAAACGATCTTCATCGTCGTAGATCACGTATTTCAGGCCGGTGCGTTCGAACTTGAAATCCATGCCATGGCGCTCGATCAGCTCGCGATGCAGTTCCGGGTACAGCGCATTGGACTGCAAGGCAAACTCGAAGAAGGCCGGTGGCAGGATATGCGGCGTGCTGGCGTCCACCGCCACCGCCGCGCCATGGGCCTCGCGACGGCGTTGGGCGGACATCATGCGAAAGAAGATCACCCCGCAACCCAGCCCCACCGATTCGCCGATGGCCCACAGGCCGCCGGCCGAAGCGCGGGTCGCGTTGCCCGGACGCTTGGCGTCGATCAGGGCAATCCGCAGTTTCTTCTGGCGCGACAGATGATAGGCACAGGAAGCACCGATCACACCGCCACCGGCAATCACGACATCGTAGGTTCTGCTCATGGTTCAGGCGTCCTTGCCCAGGTGCTGGAAAGCGGAAAAGGGAATCGGCTCGATGGGAAAACGTGGCCGCAACCAGCCGACATCGGCGCGCCCGGTGGCCTCGCGCAGACGGTCGCTGCAATAGCCGACACACATCCGCCCCTGGCAATCGCCCATGCTGACGCGGGTGCGCATCTTCAGGCCGGCCATGTCCTCAACACCCTGGGACAGCGCCCGGTCGATATCGGCCCGGGTCGCATGTTCGCAACGACAGACCACCGTATCGGCCTTCGCCAGGTCGATCTGCCGGATACCGCGCCGGGTGTAGCGGTCGACCCCCGAGCGGAATTTCCTGATGCCCGCCAGCTTGTCGAGATAGACCTGGCGCAACGCCAGGGCGGCCTCGGCGTCGAGGACATCGCGTTGCATCAGGATCGATACCGCGGCGATCCGCCCGGCCAGCATCGCCGCCTCGCCACCACGAATACCGCCCATGTCCCCGGCCAGGTGGATATGCGGCTCGCTGCTCTGCTGCCAGATATTGGTTTCGGCACACAGGTAGCCGTCGGCATTGAAGCCATGGCCCAGGCCCATCTGCTGGCTGAGCTGGGTGCGCGGGATAAATCCGTAGCCGACGGCCAGGGTCTGGGCCTCGACCTGATGGGCACGCCGCAGGTCCGCTTGCCAGTCAGCGGAATAAGGCGCCAGGGTCACGCGCATCAACTCGTCCTGGCCCTGTGCCTCGACCACACCCCAGCCATAGTTCATGGCGATGCCGTGCAATTTCAGGTAGGCGAGCATGCTCAGGCCATCGAGGAACATCTGCGGCTTGTGCAACAGCGCCAGGCTTTCCCGGGCGATCCGAGCGAAGGCACTGGCCTCGTAGACACCGGCAACCGCTACGCCCGCCGCGTGCAACTGGCAGGCCACCAGCGGCAGCAACGGCCCGGTACCGGCGATCACCGTGGTCCCCAGCGGCTTGACCACGCCGCTCTTGATCTGCAGTTGCAGGCCGCCCAGCAGCATCACCCCGGGCAGGGTCCAGCCGGGAAACGGCACATTGCGCTCATGGCAGCCGGCCGCCAGCAGCAACTGCGGGTACTCGATCTGTTGCAGGGACTCGTCGGCATCCAGCGCCATCAGCGTCCGCGCGCCCTCACCGCCGACGATCCGGGTGTTGCAACGCACCTCGACGCGATCGGCGCAGGTGGCGAATTCACCGTGGAGTTTCTCCAGGGTCGCGCTGTAGCGCGCGCCCAGGTAACCGAGGTCGACCCCGCTGCGCAGCGGCCCGCGATAGACCACGCCTCCCAACCGCGAGGCCTCTTCGAACAGCACGCTGGACACCCCGTGGCGGGCCAGTTCAACCGCGGCGGCCATGCCTGCCGGGCCACCGCCGACGATCACTGGAGGCAGGCTCATAGCACCTCCAGCACGGCAAACCGGCTGACTCCGGTCTCGATGCGCATGCCCGGCCGGACCAGGGTCTGGCAGGCCCGGCGCTTGAGCCGGCCGTCAATCGATACCAGACAGCTCTGGCACACCCCCATGCCACAGAAGGCACCTGCCACTTGCCCGTGATCGTTGCGCGAAACCTGGCGCAGGCCGACCGACTGGAGTACCGAGAGCACTGTCTCGCCTGCCGCCGCCACTACACTCTGGCCGTTCAGATGGAGGGTCATATCCGCCCGGACAAGGGGCTGGATATCGTATTTTCGATCCAGGTCGTGCATGGTCCGTATCATCCGTGATTGACATAATCGTCCATCACGATAAGGAGTCTGCCCGGGCAAAACCTTGATCCAGGCCAGTAAAGCCTTGAAAAGCAGGACCGTGTATCAGCTCGCCACCGCCGTGCTCATGAAATCGATAAAGGCCCGGCACGCCGCCGACAGTTGCCGGTGTGGCGGATAGATCAGCGAGAACGGCCGGGTACGTCCGCTCCAGGGCTCCAGCAGCTTGACCAGACGGCCATTGGCAAGGCGCTCGCGGACGATGAACTCGTAGGTCTGGCAGAGACCCAGGCCGTGCTCGGCCAGGGACACGATGCCCAGCACATCGTCGGTCACCTCGATACCGGCCGCCGGCGCCCAGTCGACCTCCCGCTCACCGTCGCGAAACAGCCAGTGGCCGACCCGCCCGCTGCTGGGCATGACAAAGGGCAGGCACTGGTGCCGGGCCAGTTCCCCGAGATGCAGCGGCGTGCCGCAGCGCTTGAGGTAGTCCGGCGCGGCCACCACACAGAGCAGCGCATCCTCCAGCTTGCGGCCGATCAGACCGCTGTCGGGTAACGCCCCCAGGCGAATCGCCAGGTCATACCCTTCGGCAACCAGGTCGACATTGCGGTTGGTGATGCTCAATTCGATCCGCACATCGGGATGCGCCGCGTGGAAGCGCTTCAGTAACGGTGGCAGACGATAGTGGCCGTAGGTGGTCGGCACGCTCAGGCGGATGCGCCCGCTCAGCGCGCCATCCTGTCCCTGGATGGCGCGCTCGGCGTCGTCGATCAGGCTGAAGGCCTGGCGCGACTGCTCCAGATACAGGCGCCCGGCCTCGGTCAGGCTCAGGCGCCGGGTAGTGCGCCGCAGCAACTGGACGCCGAGCCGGCTTTCCAGCCGCGCAATCGCCCGGCTGATCACCGAGGGCGTCGTTCCCAGAGCCACGGCCCCGGCACTGACGGTGCCCTGCTCGACCACCGTGACGAACGCCTCGACATCGCCAAGGTAATCGAATCGCCGCGCCATTATTGCCTCCAGAGGCCAGATGAATTCCTGCGAGGCTACTTTATCGCCCATCCAGGCATCAATAAAGTCGTCAGCCTGTTCATTCGCACTTCGGAGCCTCACATGAAACCCATACTCAAACTGGCCATGGCCATCACCCTCGCCACCGCCAGCCTTGGCGCCCAGGCCGCCAATGTGCTGGTGGTGCTGTCGGATGCCAACCATCTCGACCTGCAGGACGGCAAGGTATTCCCCACCGGTTTCTATCTCAACGAACTGATGCAACCGGTCAAGCGCCTGCTGGACGCCGGCCACCAGGTGACCTTCGCCACGCCCAATGGCGATGCCCCGACGCTGGACAAGAGTTCGCTGGACCCGATGTATTTCAATAACGACCAGGCGGCAATGAATACCCACGCCGCGTTGCTGGAACGGCTCAAGCTGACCTCGGCCGGGGAATCGCCGGTGATCAGCCTGTCGCGGGTCGAGCAGATCGGCTATCGGCATTTCGATGCGGTCTATATCCCCGGCGGCCATGCGCCGATGCAAGACCTGCTGACCAGCCCGCGCCTGGGCAAACTGCTGGCGGACCTCCATGCCCGCGGCAAGACCACGGCACTGGTCTGTCACGGGCCGATTGCCCTGCTCTCGACCCTGGCCGACGCCGACGGTTTCAAACAGCAGATGGAACACGACGGGAAAGCAGCCGGCAAGCCGGACTGGATCTATGCGGGCTACAAAATGACCGTGATCAGCAATCAGGAAGAAGAACTTGCCAAGGGCCTGCTGGCCGGCGGACGCATGAAGTTCTATCCGCAGACCGCCCTGGAACAGGCCGGCGGGCTGTACAGCAGCAACACCTCACCCTGGGCCGCCCATGTGGTGGTCGACCGCGAACTGATCACCGGCCAGAACCCAGGCTCGGCTACCGCGGTGGGCGATGAGTTGCTCAAGCGCCTGAAGTGATCACTGCAAGGCCTTGAAAATCCATGCCCCGCATCGCTCGCCACCGCCGCGATCAGGACATCGAGAAAGCCCGGTACGCCGCCGACAGACCGTGCCCCTGGACACCGGCTAACGGTTTGACAGGATTGGAGCTAGTCTTCAGGCGCGCCTGACCCACTCGCGCCTGCCGACCGATGGAGTACGCCATGCTGGTGATAAGAGAGGCTCAATGGCGCGCAATCGAATCGTCGCTCCATAGCGCCTTCGAGACGCGCGCAATCGCGCAGTTGCGCGCGTCCCGTGCACACCACCTGCACGAACTCGACGATGACACCTTGCGCATCTGTGTGCACAACGGGATCCGTGTTGCACTGGATCATGGCATTTCGGATGAAGCGTTCGTCATGGCCCTTCTCGAACTGATGGTCGATTTTGGCTGGAACTTTCAGAGTTCCACGCAAACCTCATGGGCAATGGACATTCTTTCGCGGAGCGAACTCACGGAAGACGAGAAAATCGCCGAGCTGCTGCGTCACCGGTTATCCCTCATGCTGGAGAAACGGAATGCGCTCGGTTGACCCCGACAATATCAATAAGATTGCCTTCGACAGGGCATCGCACGCCGTCTTCATCAAGACTCGCGGACGAACGAATACTCCCGACACGGAGGAGCTGCGTGAACTCTGGTTCAATCGCTATGAGGAAGAAGGCGGAAAAGTCATTATCGTCAAGAAACAGGAGAAGCCCCTGACTCCCATGGTGGTGCCATGCGAGGCCAGCAAGCCACCACCAAAGCCCAAGGTCATCCCTCCCCTCACGCTCAAGATCATTGAACTGACGTTCCTCTCGGACCATGGGCTGCTCAAGGACAATACGACCGACTGGAAAAACACCGGTGCCTTATATACCAAGCCGGATTGGACGCCGGGCAAATCCAATATGATCAGCCACAGCATCAACACGAAATTCCGCGTCCGGATTGTGATCGAGGCCGAGGGAGAAGCGCCGGATGACGGTAGCATCGAAGGGGCTGTCGGACCCGTTCGATTTTCCTCCGCCGCCGTAACCTTCAACATCGGCAGGAACACGCTGGATCTGACCTCGGACTCAGAACTGCCGAACATCGCCAGCGGAGTGTTCAAGATTGCCTGGACGGCCACCACCAGGCGTGGAGCACAGGTGTCGATAGGCGCCACAAGCAATCATCTTTTTCTGACCTTTTCGACCCCACGTTTGCGCCCATCCGAGCCAGATGATGGGGTTACCTCCTACCGCATGAAACACTCGATCGCGGCAGTCAAGAAGATCGGGCTGAGCGCGCCCCACAAGATCGTCGAGACACTGATGGGCTATTTCCCGACCTATACGCTTGAAAAGAACGCGAATGTTCCCGACGAGCTCGGTCATCCGTATTACACACATCCGGAAATCGGCGCCTGGGCCCTTGGCCAGCATCGGGAATACACGGCTGAGTGCCAGGCCATCTGCCGGTTCGTGCGTGGCCTCCTCGAGCAGATCGGATGTCCCGGTACGGTCGAACCTATCGTCGTGTGGGCCGATCCGTTGGACAAGATAGTGAAAGAAGCAGAGTACGGCAGCTCGAGAAGCGGCCTGCGCTTCGTGACCAAGACGGTTCAAATCGAAACGGAAGTGGACGAGGAGTACGAGGTTCCACCCACCGGACTGTTCGGGTCGGTCTTCGGCAGTCCGACCAAAAAAATCAGGAAGAAAAAAATCAGGGTGCCGCAAACCTGGAACGCATTTCTGACCACCAGCGCTGCGACGGTCGGGGAGGATGCAACGGACAGTGGCCTGAACCTGTACGAAGCCTGCCTGAAATTCACCCACGCGGGGATCGTCAGATACTACGGGGGTGGAGCGGGAGTGTTCAAAACGAAAGAGAAGGTCGTGGCAGCATTCCATTCGCTGATCTGGGTTCACAGGAAAGCACAGGATCCGGACGACAGGCTCAGCCCGATGATCCCGGTCTGCAAGGAGATATTCCATAGCTGGCGCTAGCGGACGCGTTCCCACGCAGAGCGTGGGAACGCTTTCATGGCCTAGCGCCGACGCTTCATCAGCCAATACGCCGCCGGCAGCACCAGCATCGACAACAGGGGGGCGGTGATCATCCCGCCGACCATCGGCGCGGCAATCCGCTTCATCACCTCGGAGCCGGTGCCGCTGCCCCAGAGAATCGGCAGCAGGCCGGCGATGATCACCGCCACGGTCATCACCTTGGGCCGCACCCGCAGCACCGCGCCCTCGCGAATCGATTCGAGCAGGCCGGCGTTGTCATCCCGCCCCTCCTCCAACCGCGTGGCCCAGGCGTTCTTCAGGTAGAGCAGCATGATCACGCCGAATTCCGCCGACACCCCGGCGAGGGCGATAAAACCCACGCCGGTCGCCACCGACTGGTTGAACCCCAGCAGATAGAGCAACCACACCCCGCCCGACAGGGCGAACGGCAACGTGACCATGATCAGCCCCGCTTCGCTGAAGCGCCCGAAGGTCAGGTACAGCAGCACGAAGATGATCAGCAAGGTCGCCGGCACCACCCACATCAACCGCGCATTGGCCCGTTCCAGGAACTCGTACTGGCCGGAGTAGGACACGGTCATCCCCGGCTTGAGCTGTACCTGCTGCGCCACCTGCTGTTGCAGGTCGCGGGCGGTGGACGCCAGGTCACGGCCGCGCACATCGACATAGATCCAGCCGGACAAGCGCCCGTTCTCGCTGCGCAGCATCGGCGGCCCGGCGCTCACGCCGATATCGGCCACCGCGCCCAGGGTGATCTGCTGGCCGCCGGCGGTCAGTATCGGCAATTGCCTGAGGGCCTGGGGACTGTCGCGCCATTCCCGTGGATAACGCAGGCTGATGGGATAGCGCGCCACACCTTCGACCGTCTCGCCGACCGTGCTGCCACCCACCGCCCCGGAGACCACCGCCTGCACATCGGCGATGCTCAAGCCGTAGCGTGCCGCCGCCAGGCGATTGATCCCGATATCGAGATAGCTGCCGCCGGTCAGGCGTTCGGCCAGGGCCGAGGTCACGCCGGGCACCTGCTTGGCGACGCTCTCGATCTGGTGGGCGATGTCATCGATATCGGCCAGGGAAGTACCGGCCACCTTGACCCCGATCGGGCTCTTGATGCCGGTGGCGAGCATATCGATACGGTTGCGAATCGGCGGCACCCAGAGGTTCGACAGCCCCGGCACCTTGACCGCCTGATCCAGGGCCTCGATCAGTTTTTCCGGGGTCATGCCCGGCCGCCACTGGTCACGGGGCTTGAACTTGATGGTGGTCTCGAACATCTCCAGCGGCGCCGGATCGGTGGCGGTCTCCGCCCGCCCGGACTTGCCGAAGACATGCTCGACTTCCGGCACGCTGCGAATCATCCGGTTGGTCTGCTGCAGCAGTTGCGCCGCCTTGCTGACCGGCAGGCCGGGCAACGCCGAGGGCATGTAGAGCAGGTCGCCTTCGTCCAGCGCCGGGATGAACTCGCCTCCCAGCTGGCTCAACGGCCAGAAGCTGGACAGGAAGATCACGGTCGCCAGCGCCAGGGTCAGTTTCGGCCATTTCAGTACCGCTTCCAGCACGGGCCGATAAGCCGCGATCAACCAGCGATTGAGCGGGTTCTGCTGCTCGGTGGGAATGTGCCCGCGAATCCAGTAGCCCATCAGTACCGGCACCAGCGTCACCGACAAGCCCGCCGCCGCCGCCATCGAATAGGACTTGGTAAACGCCAGCGGACCGAACAACCGCCCTTCCTGGGCCTGCAAGGTGAACACCGGCAGGAACGACAGGGTGATGATCAACAGGCTGAAGAACAGTGCCGGGCCGACCTCCGCCGCCGCCTCGCCGATCACCCGCCAATGGGTTTCGCCCTGCAGCTTCTGGCCGGGGTGTCGCACTTGCCAGGCCTCGATATGTTTATGGGCGTTCTCGATCATCACCACGGCGGCATCGACCATCGCGCCGATGGCAATCGCAATACCGCCGAGGGACATGATATTGGCGTTGACGCCTTCGATGCGCATGACGATAAACGCCATGAGCACCCCCAGCGGCAAGGTGATGATCGCCACCAGCGAGGAACGCAGGTGCCAGAGAAACACCAGGCACACCAGCGCCACCACGCCGAACTCTTCCAGCAGCTTGAAACTCAGGTTGTGGATCGCCCGGTCGATCAGTTGCGAGCGATCATAGGTGGTCACCAGCTCGACACCCGCCGGCAGGCTGGAGCGCAGGTCGGCGAGACGGGCCTTGACCGCTTCGAGGGTCTCGTGGGCGTTCTTGCCCGAACGCAGGATGATGACGCCCCCCACCGCCTCGCCTTCACCGTCGAGTTCGGCGACTCCCCGGCGCATTTCCGGGCCGAGCTGGATCGTCGCGACCTGCCCGAGCAGCGTCGGCACACCGGTGGCCGAGGTCTTCAGCGGGATATTGCGAAAGTCATCCAGGGTCTTCAGGTAGCCGGTGGCGCGCACCATGTATTCGCGCTCCGCCAGTTCCAGCACCGAACCACCGGCTTCCTGGTTGGCATTGCCCAGGGCCTCGCCGACCTGCTGCTGGGTGATCCCGTAAGCCACCATCTTCTGCGGGTCGAGCAGCACCTGGTATTCCTTGACCATGCCGCCGATGGTGGCGACTTCCGCCACGTTGGGCACGGTCTTGAGTTCGTACTTGAGGAACCAGTCCTGGATCCCGCGCAACTGCGCCAGGTCGTGCTGGCCACTGCGATCCACGAGGGCGTACTGGTAGATCCAGCCGACCCCGGTGGCGTCCGGCCCGAGGGCGCTGGTCACCCCCTTGGGCAGGCGTCCCTGGGCCTGGTTCAGGTACTCCAGCACCCGCGAGCGGGCCCAGTACAGGTCGGTGCCGTCGTCGAAAATCACATAGACGAAGGAGTCGCCAAAAAACGAGTAACCACGCACGGTCTTCGCCCCCGGCACCGAGAGCATGGTACTGGCCAGCGGGTAGGTGACCTGGTTCTCGACGATCTGCGGTGCCTGCCCGGGAAAGCTGGTGCGGATGATCACCTGGGTATCGGAAAGGTCCGGCAGCGCATCCAGCGGGGTGTTGCGCACCGACCAGATACCCCACGCCACGATGAACAGGGTCGCCAGCAGCACCAGGAAGCGATTGCCGATGGACCAGTGGATCAGGCGCTTGATCATTTCATGCCCTCCATCGCGTTCATCGATGGCGTGGCGGACGTCGCTTCCTGCGGCTCGGCGAGGCCTTGCAGGCTGGCTTCGGAATCCAGCAGGAACTGGCCGGAAGTCACCACCTGCTGCCCTTCGGTGAGGCCTTCGAGGACTTCGATGCGCCCTGCCGACTCACGTCCGGTACGGACTTGCACCGGTTTGTAGCGCCCCTTGTCCCCGGCCAGCATCACCAGGTCGCGCTTGCCGGTACGGATCAGCGCTTCACTGGGGATCAACAGGCTCGGACGCGGGTCGGTCGCAGCGAAGCGCACCGAGGCAAACATGCCGGGACGCAGGCTGCCGTCGGTATTGGGCAACTGGCTGCGCACCGTCAGGGTACGGCTCTGCCCATCGACCCCCGGCAGGATCGCCAGCACCTTGCCCTGTACCCCACGACCGGGATAAGCCGACAACGCCACCGCGACCTGCGCGCCCACCGCCACCGAAGAAGCCAGGGCCTCCGGCACCGAAGTATCGAGCCAGACGCTGGACAGGCCATTGATGCGCGCCAGGCTCATCCCGGCGGAGACGGTCATCCCGGCACGCACTTCGAGGCTCTGCAGTTCGCCGGCAATCGGCGTGGACAGGGTCAGCACCGGACGGACCTTGCGGGTCTTCGCCACCTGGGCGATCACGTCGTCGGGCATGCCCAGCAGGCGCAGGCGCTCGCGGGTGGCCTGGACCAGCCGGCTGTCACCGGTGGCGAGTACCGCGACAAACTCCAGTTGCGCGGCGGACCATTCCGGGATCAGCAGATCCACCAGCGGTGCGCCGGCCTGCAGGACATCGCCGGGTGCGCGATCGTAGACCCGCTCGACAAAACCGGCGGCACGGGCTTGCAGGTTGACCACGTCGCGCTGGTTGTAGGCCAGCGCGCCGACGGCCTCCAGGCCGCCGGGCAGAGATTCGCGAACCACCGCGGCGGTACGCATGCCGAGGTTCTGCGCCAGTTGCGGCGATACGCTGATGGACGTGCTGTCCTCGGCGGCATCGACATACTTGGGCACCAGTTGCATGTCCATGAACGGTGATTTGCCCGGGGCATCGAAATGCTGGGTCGGGTACATCGGGTCGAACCAGTACAACGCCGGGCGTTCCTTCTTGCCGGCATCGGTGGTGGCGGACATCGCGGTCCCGCCGTGGCCGAGCCAGTAGCCACCGGCAACACCCAGTCCCGCCAGCGCGAGGGTCAGTACGGAATAAGCGAGCGTCTTCATTTGAGGCCCTCAACATAGGCGAAATAGAGGCTGGCGGACAGTTGGCCGAGTTGGGCCTGCTGACTGATCTCGCGCAGGTGGGCTTCGATCAGTTCGCGGCGCGCGCTGATCACCGCGTTCAATGGACTTTTCCCGGCCTTGTAGGAGGCCAGTTCCAGGTCGCTGCGCCGGCTGGCCAGGGGAATCGACGATTGCTGCGAGCGTTCGACGGCTTTTTTCAGGCGCTCGAGCTCGGCCAGACCACTTTCCAGTTCGGCCCGATGCTCGCGCAACATCACTTCCTGCTCAGCTTCACGCTGTTCGAGCGCGTGTTGCCGGGCATTGATTCGCGGCCCCTGGCGGGAGCCGACGAACAGTGGCAGGTCGAAAGTGAACTGCAACGACGCCATGTCGCCGCCAAACTGGCGGTCGCGATGGCCGTATACCAGCTCGACACCCCAGTCGGGTTTCTTCTCGGCGATGGCCTCGGCCAGTTCGGCATTGGCTTCGCCGACCCGGGCGGTGGCGGCTTGCAGGTCCGGATGACGACCCAGGGTGTGTTGGCTGTGGGGCAGGATTGGCGCCCAGGTCGGCGGCCCGTCCTGCAGCGGTTGATCGGCGTCGGCACCGATCCAGCGGCGCAGTTTCGCTCGGGCGACGGCGATGTTCTGCACCAGCTCGTCGCGACGATCCGCCAGGCTCAGCGCTTCCTGGTCAGCCTGCAGCAGATCCCCGGCCTGGGCACCGCCACCGGCGATGCGCGAGGCGGTGGTGGTGCGCAGCAAGGCGACCTGATGGTCCAACTGATCGAACAGGCTCACGCTGCGCTCGGCGTAATAGACCCCGAGCCAGGCCAGTGCGGTTTGCCGCTTGACCTCCAGCAGGGCCGCGCGCTGCTCGGCCTCGGCGACGTCGACGGACGCCAGGGCGAGGTTCTTGCGGGCCAGGCGCTTGTCGCTGTTGGGAACTTCCTGGCGCAGCCCGATCTGCCGTTCAGTCATCGAATCACCGTTGAACGAATAGCGACCGGAGCCCTGGATCGGCAGATCCTGGATGCCCAGCATCAGCTTGGGATCGGGCAGCGCATCGGCCGGCCCGACGGAAGATTGCGCCGACTGCACCTGTGCCATACGGGCAAGGTTCTCCGGCGCGGTATGTTCGGCGAGTTGCTGTGCCCGCTCGAAACTCAGGGGCTCGGCCTGGACGGCCAGCCACGGGCTCGCGCCCAGGACAACAGCGATCACACCGGCCAGCAGGCGGTGTGAGGGAATGAAAGCGAACATGCGTTCGTCTCCAATGCAGATGATCGAGGTGTCCGCCGTCACAGGCGCACACACAGGCTCCCGCGCCCTTTACAGGGAACGTGGAATGAACATCAGGGCATCAGACGTAACGCGGAGGGCGCCACAGGTCGGCCGGCTCGGACTGGAGCACGGTGGGCGTTGACAGGGTGAGCGGCAACGGTGGCAGCGAAGAGAAGGTGCCGATATTCAGGATCCGGACCAGGCCGCCGATCTTGCACTCCTCCCCCGACTTGCACGGCGACTTGGAGACGGTGCCGTGCTGCATGTCATTGCAGCAGGGGGCATGGCTCATTGCCGAGCCGTCATGACTCATCAGTGGCATCGGGCAGGGTTCGGCAAAAGACGCGGCCGCGGCCACGCTACCGAAGATCGGCAGCATCAGGCTGAGCACCAGGGTCAAGATCAATCGAAACCTGAACATCGGAAACGCCAACTGAAAAGGAGGGTTGAGGGAAAAGATACGCTATTTGAAGGGGCGTGGGTTAAGTAGAGATTAATGTTCTACGCTTCGTTGCGCCGAAGCCGCACGGACTTCCGGCTGTCCCGTTCCCAAGGAGCTCTTCATGGCCATCACACTGCACAATCAGACCGGCTTTATCAGCCAGTTTGTCGTCAAACAGGGAGATCTGATCATCGCCCGTTTACCGGGGCTGGAACCCGATGCAACCCTTATCGTCCCCTTGGATGACACTCGCCAAGTCAATGCCAGCACGGTGATCGACGGCAATACCTATGTTTCGGCCCCGCTGGAAATACGCGGCAGCATGGGCTTTCTCGCCCAGGTCCTCCAGGTGCCCAGCCAGGGAAGCTATGAGTTCGAGGTCGTCGAATCACCGAGCCCGGTGGCTGACCAACTGAGCTTTCAGAAAACCTGCCTCAACCCGGTGACATTTACCCTGACCAGGGACGATAAACCTCTGCAAAACGTGGTGGTGAGCGATTCTTTCAGGGTCGAGACACTGAACATCGGCCATACCTTTTCCGCCTATGCCATCATCAACGGGATCACCACGGCTACCGTCTCGACCAGCAATCCCAACGCGACCATCAGCGCAGTGCAGGACACCTCCACGCTGGAAAGCGGCTACTTCACCCTGGTCGTTCAGTAATCAAACAGCATGCAGAGGGCAAGGACGCCCATAACGCGCTATTCCGCAACCGCCTGCAACATCCACCCGCCTTCGCGCTCCTCGATCAGGCCGCAAGCCAGCAACAACGGACGCAGGCGAATATGCAACTCGGGTTTGACGAACTCCTGTACTGCCGGGAGGTCCAGCAGTCCGGGAACCTCCAGGTCGGTCTTGAAGAACGACAGCCAGGCCTTCTTCAGCACCAGCAGGACCTCGCTCGGGGTGGTCCTGGCGAACTGGCGGTTGACCACCTTGCCCAGTTCGAAGGTGTGCTGGAAGGCATAACCGCTCTCGCTACCCGCCGCGTCCACGCAGCGCATGCACTGGCACGGCCCATCGGCAAACGCCTGGAGCAGGAAGGCATTGAAGTCCGTCACGGGCTTGAGGGAGAGCCGCTTGTCTACCTGGAACAAATCGTCCTGCTGTGCCATTTCGGCCATCGTGCCCTTCCTTAACAATAGAGTGCGCGTGCCCGCGAACGTCGGGAGTCGCGGGTAAAAAGTCGCGAAGTTAATGCCTCGACTTTCGGAAGTCAAAGCAACCCGTGTTTCGCCTGACACCCGGCGCTCAATCCTCCAGTTCGGATGCCGTCGGCATCACCTGCTCGACGGATTGCCTGGACAATGCCAGAGTGCAGAACATCTCACGGTCCATGCGGGCGCCTTCGACCATCAGTCGGGAAATGAATGGTTTGTCCAGGCGTTTGAAGATCATATGCGAGTTGCGCACACGGATTCTTGTCGTGCCGAAATCCCGTGCCCCCGCGGCGTCATAGGCAAGCTTTGCATACCCCATCAGGCGGGCGGCAGCGGCGAGCCGGTTCTCCAGTGCCGCCAACCAGACAAAAAGATCGGTATACAGACCGAACCACTCCCAGCCCAGGCGCCTGGACTCGGCCACGAAGTCCACCAGCACCTTGCGCGCCTCGCGCATTTTGCCCAGCGAGAGCAAAGCCATCGCCATCGTGGCCAAGGCATGTGGCAGGACGATGTTTCGATGGATACCACGCTGGCGGCACAATGCCTGACTGCGCTGCAGGGCACGCTCATACTCGCCCCTGGCCAGGTTGAGCTTGGCCTGGGCATTGAGTGCCAGCCGCTCAATGCTTTCCAGCCCTGCCGACAGCGCCAACAGGTGCAGGGACTCCAGGGCGAAACAGGCTTCTTCGGGTTGCTCGCAACGCTGGTACAGGCTGACTTCCGCCATCAGTCGCTCGGCCCGCAGTCGAGGCGACCAGTCGGCAGACTCGATTTCGATAATCTCCTCGAGAATGCAAGGTGCCTCGCCAGATGGCAGGAACGCACAGTCCATGGCTCGACACAGCGCCAGGAAAACCCCACGCGGATCATCCAGCGAGCGATAGAACGCCAGTGCCCGGGGAGCAAAATCCGTCGAACGGCATGTGCCGTTCCCCGCATGCAGCCGACTGAACTCCAGCCAGTACCTGGCCAGCAGTGTCTCCAGCTCGAAGGGTGAAGCCTCCAGCACAAGAGTCCGATCCAGTGCCAGGGCAACGGACTCAAGCGCAAGAAAACGCTGGCGACCTTCACTGACCAGCCCTTGCTGGAAGAACAGCGGGCCGGATACACCAAGCAACCTCAAGGCCAGTTCCGGCTGGTGTTCCAGGCTCCAGTCCAATGCCGCCCGGACGTTGTCGGTGTCCGCTGCATAGTCCTCCAGCCAATACTTGTCACCGCAGTCCCAGTAAGCCTCATACGCCCGGATCATCAACTCGGTGCAACTCAACGCGTGCCGATGACGCAAAAGCTCTGTTTCCCCCGCCTGGTGCAACCTGGCCCTGGCGTACTCGACTACATACTCGCAAAGTTGGTAACGCCGGACCGGACCGTCCTGAACCTCGACCAGCGATCGATCCACCAGGGCATCCAGGGCATCTATCGCGGTCCATTTATCCAGCGTGATCTCACCGCATACCGCCGTCGCCAACTCCAGGGTGAAGCCTGCGACAAACACCACGCAGCGACGCAACAAGGTCTGCTCCGGGGTAGAGAGCAGGCTATAGCTCCAGTCGAGTCCCGCACCAACGGTCTGCTGGCGACTACCGCCGCCACCTCGCCGGAGACCGTTCAACATCCCCAGACGTTCCCCCAGCCGCGATGCCACGCCTCGCACCCCGAGCAAGGGCAACCTGGCGGCGGCCAACTTGATCGGCAAGGCCATGCCGTTGAGCTGCCGACACACGGAAATCACGGCGGCGACATTCTCGGGGGTGACCCTGAAGGTACGGTCGACCGCCTGTGCCTGGTCGGCGAACAAGCTCACCGCCCCATACTGCATGGCTTCGTGGGCCGACACATCGGTGCCGGGCACCGACAGGCCTGCGAGCCGAAAGACCCGCTCGCTTTCGCCCCTGATCGCGGCCTGGCTGGTAATCAGCAATCGAACTCCAGGCGCTTTCTTGCCAACGGCCCCGGCGAACCGGGCGATGGCCTCCAGCAGATGTTCGGCGCCATCAAGGACCAGCACGGCCCCGAGGGGGCCCAGGGCCAGAAGTAATTCGCCCAGTGGCTCATCGGTTCGGATCGGCAGCATCGCAGCGCGCGCAATCGTCTGCACCAACTGCTCCGGATCGGTGACACCGGAGAGCTCGACCCAGACGGCAGGTTTCAACTGGTGGGCCGCCGCCAGCGCCAATGCACTCTTGCCTATCCCCGCCGCCCCGACGACAGACACCAGCGGGTAAGCCTGGACGAGCTCCAGCAGATCGACGAGCTCTCGATCCCGCCCCATGAGTTTTCGCAGCGCCGCGGGCAGGCTTGGCACAAGCGCATCAACGGCCCCGGCAGAGGGTAAAGGCGGTTCCTCCACCACCATTGCAAAGCGGTAGCCCTGGCCAGTCACCGTGACCACCGCCTGTCCTCCCAACACCTTGCGCAATGTCGAAACCTGAACCTGCAGGTTGTTTTCCTCGACGAACAGGTTCGGCCACACCAGCTCAAGCAGCTCGCCTTTGGTCACCATGCGCTCGCGGCGCTCGATCAAGGCCAGTAATACATCAAAAGCACGAGTTCCCAAGACAATGGGACTGCCATCGACATACAACCTCCGCTCGGCTGGGCGAACTTCAAATCGTCCAAATCGGTAGTCGCGCGTCATTTTCTTCCCTGTAAACAACCTGCTCGAGCCTCTGCCCCTTCGAGCCAGGGCGAACATCGATCTTCAGAAAATTTCAGCCCGATTTCAGGGCGCTTAAGGACTTGGGCCCCCTCCTTACTCGAAAGTCACTTCCGTCAACCGGCCAGGCCTCCAGAGCACCGATCCTGAGCCAGGATTGCGCTGACACAACAAAACTGACAACCCGGTTTTCAAGTGTGTTGGAACCGGAAACCGACACGTTGCACAGGCCACCCAACCCCATTCGGGCGAAGGCCAAGCCCACACCCAGGAGCTGTTCATGACTATTACCTTGCTCAACCAGACCCAGTTCGATGCCCAGTACGTCGTCAAGAAGGGTCAGCAGATCATTTCCAACCTGCCGGCCATCCAACCGAACGCCATGCAAACCGTCCCAGTGGGCGACACCTACCAGATCACCGCTACCACCCTGATCGAAGGCAACACCTACACCTCTGCACCACTGGATGTGTCAGGCAGCATGGGCTTCCTGGCGCAAGTCCTGCAGGTCAAGGCTCAGGGAACCTATGAGTTCGATGTGGTTGAATTCCCGAGCAACGTCTCCAACCAGCTGAGCTTCCAGAAAACCTGCATCAATCCGGTAACCTTCACCATCCTCAAAGATGGCAAGCCGCTGCAAAACATCGTGGTGAACGACAGTGGCCAGAACCAGACCCTGGACATCAGCAACACGTTCTACATCTATGCCGTGATCAACGGTGTCACCACCGAGACACTGGTGACCTCCAGTCCTAAAGCCACCGTCACCGCCGTCACCAACGGTTCGATCCTTGAGCGCGACTATTACTCGCTGACCATCACCGGCTAAGCAGGCATCAGAAGCAGCCATAATGGCACATCGCCCTTATGGCTGCCTTGCCGCCAGGATAATTCCCGTGACTCTACACGCTCGGACGTCCGCTCTCAGGGTTCTCAATCGCAGTCTTTGTGCCGTGCAGCTCAGGTTCTACCAGGAAAACTGCCTGATCTGGGACTCCTGGCTCGGTGCCGGTGCCGGCCTGTCGATTCCCGATCCCGAGGGCAGTGGCATCGATATCCGAGCCTATTTCACCGATGAAAACACTTGCGTGACCCATATGGCTCCCGCGCATCCGCCGGCAAAACCGGGACGTCTGGTCGCCAAGATGCAAGCCCGGGGGGATACCTACCAGTTCCGTCTCGACGACGAAGCACCAGGCACCGCCGAAGGTATCGAGCTGTACAACCAGTGTGCGGGCAGCGTGCGGTTTGAAGTCCGCTTCCTGCGCAGTCCTTTCGCCAGGACATTCGAGTTGCCGAGTAGTCGTAGCACTCTGCTGGCCGCAGCGGGCATGGAAGTCGTGGCCCTCGTCAATGGGGTCACCACCGCCCGTGTACCGATCAAGCAGTGGTACAGCGACCTTCTGATCGATACCCGGACACACCAGGGCAATACCAGCCCCATCATCAACCTGATAGTCCGCAGGCATCACCGATGATGCCCGACACCTACGCCTTCTGGCAGGAATGAACAACATGGCCGACCCGACAAAACTGACACTCACCGCCGACACTACGGACGCCCAGGTGACCTACCTGATAGCCGACGACAAGGATCAACTGACCATGCTGACGCTACCGCCCGGTGGCCAGGCGACTCACCCGACCGATCCGGACAGTGGCGGATGGCGCGCGTATGCCATCGTCACTTCGAACAAAACCAAGGTCAGCATCCTGACACCCGAACTGAGCCCGACCTCCGCCAACGCAACGCTTTTGTGCTCGGCAGTGGCGGACGAGGCCACGTACAGGCTGACACAGGTCACCCAGGGCGATGAGGCCAAAGCCGGCGACACCAGGCCGCCTCAAGACAACTGAACGCATCAAAAGGACAGCCCATACCGGACAGCGCTCTCATGCACGACGCCAGCCGCCCTCTCCATGCCTTCGGAGTCAGGACAACTGGCCCAAACCGCTGCCCAGGACTTATTGCAGGAGCACACCATGAGCAACAACGAAGCGGTGGAGATGGCGCACCGACAGTCCCCATGGAAAATCGTCGCACGCGGCGGTATCGAGCTGGAAATCTCCTGGATCGTGGGCGATGACAAGACCTCAGTCAGTGGTCAGATCCTCTACCGCAACCTCAACGAAGCATACCCCTTCCAGCTCGGAACCCCTGCTCACCCGGAGCGCTGGGTGGAAAAAAAGGTAGGCAACATAGAAGTCACACTGACACTGGATATCGCCCCCGGGGAAGCGCACCTGATAGGCAACCTGCCCCTGAGCCATGACAAGTTTCTCAACACCGCCATTGGTGGCTGGTTACTGGACGCCCAACCTCACGAGCTCATTGACGAAGACGGGCAGTCATTCACCGAAATGCCTCACGAGGCCATGGATCTGCCGCCCTTCATCTGGCTGCATCCACTCACGCCGGGTGAACGCGCCGACATGCAACTGCGCTTCATCCGCCTCAAGTCACCGGAGAGCCTGCCGCTCTATACCAGCCTGAGCCAGTGCACCAATACGGCCGAAAAACAGGCCACCGCCCTGGCGTTCGGCGGTTTCATCAGTGATATCTCGACCCTGCCGGCCCCCATCAACCGCTTTCCGGCACTACGCCTGGAGTTGCTGGCCACACTCCCCGGCGAACAGTCATTACCCGATATCTGGAAACAGACCGAGCTGCTGCTGGGTGAAGAGATCGATCATTTCCTCGCCAGCGCGGACTGGACCAGCAGTCAGGCCAGCGTCTGGCAAAGCCTGTTTGTCCTGGCCCTAACAGGTACAAGCCAACAGGCCGGTCTCGCAGCGCAGTTGATCGACATATTGCGTACAGGACACTTCCTCGACCGCCTGGAGCAGTGCGACCCCCGCCTCGAAGCCCCCGGGACACGGACACTGGTACTGTCGGCAATCACCGCACTTCCCGACGCCGTCACCACCACCGACCTGGCCCTTGCGGCGCCCGCGACCGACAGCACATGGAGCATACTGGGACCGGCCACGCTGAAGCGCGCGCACCAGTGCCTGCTGGGTTATAGCCCGGGGGAACTGGCCGATGTCGTCAACGTCATGCCCCATGAGCGCCAGGAACATCAGGAACAATCGCGCAGCTATCGCCAGGAGCACGACGACAACGACACCGAGCGGCAAAGCGTACGTGACCAGAGCCAGCAGACATCCGCCAGCAGCGACCTCACCAATGCCCTTCAGGAAGTCATGGCCAGCGAAGGGGTTGCACGCAACCTGAGCGATGTCTCACCGAGCTATGAAAACCTCAATGAGTACCTCAGCGGCAGTTGGACAGGCGCCAACGCCGGTGCCTCGTGGGCAGAGCAGGATCGCTCGCAACGGATACAACAACTGACCGAAAAGGCCGCCCGGCATATCGGCGATCGGGTGACCCGGCATCGTGGGCATGTCTGGCGGCAGGCCTGCGAGCGTCGCCGGAGCAGTCTGATCGACAATGCCGGCAACCAGCGTCTGGTTGGCATCTATCACTGGGTGGACAAGTTGATGCAGGTGCATTTGGTGGATATCGGCCGGCGCCTGGTGCTGGAGTTCAAGATAAAGGAACCCGCCCAGAGCTGGACCGAACAAGTTCTGCAGTCCTGTTCCCCACCCCTTTGCGCGCCCCTTTCCCTGGCCGACTCAACGCCTGCAATCGACAGTTACAGTGATGTGCTGCCGAGCAATTATCAGGCCCTGGGCGCACAATACGGGCTCAGCGACATGGCCCCACCGCCGGCGGACACGCGCCGAGTGGTCGTCACGGTCAACCAGATGCTGGTGGGTGACCTGAGCGTCCTGAGCGTTCCCAAAGGTTATCTGGGCGTTGACGGGCAGATGACCCTTGCCCTCCTGGACAATCAGCACAACCTGACCTGCGCCGTTGCCGGCCAGGTCCAGACTATTCCCGGCACAACGAGCACACCCGCGGTACTGACCGTCGTCACACCGAGCACCAACAGTTCGACCAGCGTGGGCAACGTGGTGATCACACCTACGCCGATGCCGGTCTCGCAGGTCAGCAGCGTGGAACTGCAGCATGTCGCAGGTCTCATCGGGGCTATTCCCGTGACAGCCATGTCGGCCGCCGCCGTCTGGGGTGTGACGCTCGAAGTGAACTGCAAGCGCGACACCACAAATGGCGACCCATTGCTGGTGTCCTGGCAAGTGCGTACCTACGAACGTCTGCAGCAGGCCTGGCAACAGGCCCAGGATGACTATCAGGCGGCACTGGCCCGACAGATCGCCAGTACCAGCGCCGGGCATACCACTGAAATACAGCGTACAACCCTGATGCAGGGCTGCCTGGCATTGCTGGCACCCGCCCCGGCTACCGACGCCGGGTACCTGGCGGCACAACTGCGCTGGACTGAAATGGGTTGGCATTACGAAGCGCAGATCGTTGGGGAGGACCCGGTGGGCGCTCTTGCCATCACCGCGTCCACCTCCGAAAAACTGTTCACGCGCTTCTTGCAAGCCAGCGTTGCCACCGCACGGATACCGGTCGCTCCGGGGCATGAGGCCCGACTGCTGTTTGCCCTGCAATTCCCCCAGCCCTGGATCGGTGATATCCACTGCACTCCCGTCACCGAAGGCACGCTCTTTTTGCTGGAAGAACTACAGGGACCAGAGCCCGACTACGTCGCGCGCACACGTCGGCGTTGGACCGTACGGCTACCGACCTCGCTGCTGTACTTGCAGCAAGGGGCGCAACTGCCGGCAATGCCGACCACCGCTCAAGAGCCGACACAGGCGATCAATCATGGACATGAATGATTGTTTCCCGGTGGGAGCGGTTGTCCCCTATGCGGGTCCCCTGGCCAGCTCCGATTCCGGGGATGGCGTCAACCTGGATCAGATCAGGACCAACCTTGCCCGCGCCGGTTGGTTGTTCTGTAACGGCGCCTCATTGAATCGTCAGGATTATCCGGAGTTGTTTGGTGTGATCGGCCAGGCATATGGCTACAAGGATGCCGATCATTTCAATCTGCCAGACCTGCGCGGTCGATTCATCCGGGGCGTCAGCGCCGATAGTTCGACAGACCCCGACAAAGATTCGCGCAAGGCATCGAGTTCCGATGGAAAAGGGGCGGTCGGCAATCGGGTCGGGACATTGCAGGCCGATGCCTTCCAGGGGCACGAACACCATTACACCGCCCTGGTCCAGAAAGGGCCGCCGGCAGTCGGGGAAGGTACGCCAGGCTGGATCCTCGACCCTGCCCCCAAAACCACCGCCGACATTGTCGAGGACACCAGCCCGGACTACGACACGCCACGCACGGCCAAGGAAACGCGCCCGGTCAATCTGTATCTCAACCACATCATTCGTTATCGGTATCGCATCCACCATCGCGGTTGAGCAAAACCGACAGCCCGCCGCGCAACACCGTGCAGACATAACTCTCAGAGGAAACAGGGATGACCATCACTCTAGAAGTATTACGGGCGATCCTGCCGAAATCGGGCGACTCCGCCGCCTTGTTCATCGCCCCTCTCAATGAAGCCATGCAGAGGTATGCAATCGACAGCCCGCTGCGTATCGCCGCCTTTCTCGCCCAGGTAGGTTATGAAAGTGAGCAGTTACGCATACTGAGCGAAAATCTCGACTACAGCGCAGCCCAGTTGATGCTTCTCTGGAAAAATCGCTTCAATTGCAAGGCAGCCAATGAATGCGCGTACAAACCAGACATGATCGCCAACATCGCCTACGCTTCCCGCTACGGCAACGGGCTCGCCAATACGGGAGACGGCTGGAAATACCGAGGGCGCGGCCTGATTCAACTGACCTTCCGCGATAACTATCGCGATTGCGATGCAGAACTCGAACTGGGCCTGATCGACAACCCTGGCCAGCTTGCCGAGCCATCGGGAGCTGCGTTGTCCGCCGGCTGGTTCTGGAAATGCAACAATCTCAATCACCTGGCGGACCACAGGTGTTTTGAGGAAATCACCCAAATCATAAACGGCGGTTCGAATGGCGCAGACCAGCGACTGGCGCTTTACCACACCGCCCTGCAAGTGCTGAAAGTACCTGTCGAGTCAGATGCCGCCGATAACCCGACCCCTGACCGGAGATAGGTCGCGATTTGCGCGCATCACTTTCCAGGCTTGACTTCTCTTTTTATATCAGTAACATACATCTCATTCCGCGATAGCTCAGTTGGTAGAGCAAATGACTGTTAATCATTGGGTCCCTGGTTCGAGTCCAGGTCGTGGAGCCAGACAAGGTTGCGGGGAAGGCTTTAAAAATCTCTGAAACCACCGAAAAAACCGCCTTCTGGCGGTTTTTTCGTTTTGGCCACATCGGCAAGGCTGACGCCTTGCACGTCAGCCCACCCTCTTCAACTATCGCACCGCCTATGGCCTGGCGATATCCGTGCGCGAAACATCAGGTGACGACTTCGGCAAAGTGTCCCGCAGTTGCTTGACCTGTGCTGCGTTGACGGTCGGCGCCTGGTTGCCCCAACTGGTGCGGATGAAGCTCAGCAGTTGTGCCACTTCTTCATCCGACAGGCGCCAGGCGAAACCCGGCATCCCCAGCTCAGAAGGCGCGGTAGTGGTGGCAGGTAATTTACCGCCCGCCAGCACCAGGCGGATCATCGACACCGGATCTTCAGACAGCACCGACGAGTTACCGGCGATTTTCGGGAATACCCGCGCGTCGCCCTGACCGTTGGTACGGTGGCAGGCCGCACAGTTGTCGATGTACAGCTGCGCACCACGGCTGCCCTCCTGACCCGCAGCCAAGGCCTTGGCGGTGGCCGGGTCGGCGCTGAAACCCGATACCTGACGCTCGCCGGCAGGCAGCGTTTTCAGGTACGCCGCCATCGCGTGCAGGTCGCTATCGTTGAGGTTCTGGGTGCTGTGAACCACCACATCGCCCATCGCACCACCCAACACTGCATGGGTTTCGCTGCGGGCACTGCGCAGGGTCGCGACAATGTCGTCGAGGCTCCAACTGCCCAGGCCGTCCGCCGGACTACCGCGCAAATTCACTGCCAGCCAGCCATCGATCACTGGTCCACCAGACAAGTAGGCCGGACTGGACTCATCCTGCGCCTTCTCCTGCAAGGTCACCGCACGCGGTGTGTGGCAACTGCCGCAGTGGCCCAGGCCCTGGATCAGATACGCACCACGTGCCACCCCGGCGTCCTTGTAGCCATCGGCCTTGAACACCACCGCATCGGGGTCGGGCGCAAACACCTTGCGCCAGATCGCCAGCGGCCAGCGCATGGACAACGGCCACGGCACCGCGTTGGCGCGGTTCTCGGCATTGACCGGCGTGACGCCGTGCATGAAATAGGCGTAGAGCGCCCGCAGGTCATCGTCGTTGACCTTGGCATACGCCGGGTAAGGCATGGCGGGGTACAGGCTGCTGCCATTGGCCGCGATACCGTGACGAACCGCGCGGTCAAAATCCTCCAGTGAATAACCGCCGATACCTGTGGTTTTGTCTGGCGTAATGTTGCTGCTGTAGAGCGTGCCGATTGGCGAGGCAATCGCCAAGCCACCAGCGAACGGTTGCCCCCCCTTGGCGGTGTGACATGCCGTGCAATCACCTGCGTCAGCCAGGTAGCGCCCTTTCTCGATCAACGCGGCCTGCCCGGCTTCAGGTGCCGTTTGCAATGCCCGTGTGTGTGTCGGCCAGAAAGCGAACACCAACAATCCAACCAAAACCGCCACAGCCAATCCAACCAGGCTCAGGAGAAACTTTTTCATCGGTCTTTCTCCTTATGCCTGAACCAGCGGGCCGGGGTTTTTGAGGTACTGCTCACGAATCGCCGAGGCAGACCAATACGCCAGTGCGCCGACCATGCCGGTCGGGTTGTAACCGTTGTTTTGCGGGAACGCGTTGGCGCCTATGGCGAACACGTTATGCACGTCCCACGACTGCAAGTAGCGGTTCAATGCCGAGGTTTTCGGGTCGCTGCCCATGATCGCGCCACCACAGGTGTGGGTACTCTGGTACTTGGTGATGTTGTAGTGCTCACCCGGCTTCTTGGCGTCGCCGGCCATGGCGGTCGGGTTGAGGATCTTCGACATTTCCAACGCCTTGCCGACCAGGAATTGCGACGCCTTGATCTCGTTGTTGTGCCAGTCGAAGTTCATCCGCAGCAGCGGCCGACCGAAACCGTCCTTGTAGGTTGGGTCCAGGCTCAGGTAGTGCTGGCGGTAAGACATGCAGGCGCCCTGCACTTCGAAGTAGAACGAGTGACGGAACGCATCGCTGGCCGCCTGTTTCCACTGCGTGCCCCAGGCGGGCGTGCCCGGCGGTACGTTGATCCCGCGTACCGGGCCGGCACCCGGCTGGCGTGCCCAGATGATCCCACCGCCGACAAAACCGGCCTTGGCATTGTCCAGCTGGTTACCGTTGAGGTTGTCCATGGTGGTGCCCGCGCCGCCGATCCCGATGAATTGGTTGGCCTGCACTTCCTTGCCAAAAAACAGCACCACTCGGTTGAGGTTCTGGTAGGAGTAATTGCGCCCGATGGTGCCTTCACCGCTCAGTGGGTCGTAGGGTTTGCCGATCCCCGAGAGCAGCATCAAGTGCACGTTGAACAACGAAAATGCGCAGAGCAGCACCAGGTCGGCCTGTTGCTCCACTTCACGCCCCTGGGCATCCAGGTACGTCACACCAGTGGCCTTCTTGCCATCGCTGTCGAGATTGACCTTGAGCACTTGCGCATGGGTACGCAATTCAAAGTTCTTGCGCTGGCGCAGCACCGGCAAGATGCTGATGTTCGGGCTGGCCTTGGAGTAGTTCAGGCAACCGTAATCACTGCAGAAACCGCAGGCGTTGCACGGGCCCATCTGGCAGCCGTAGGGGTTGACGTAAGGCGCCGATGCATTGGACGCAGGGATCGGGTACGGGTCCCAACCCATCTCGCGGGCCGCACCGTAAAACATCTCTGCACCAAGGTAATCACGGTTCGGGCCCAGCGGGAATTCACGCGAGCGCGACCCTTCGAACGGGTTGCCGCCCGCCTGTTTCACCCCTTGGATCACACCGGCCTTGCCGGACGTGCCACACACGTGTTCGAAATGATCGAAGTGCGGTTCGAGGTCTTCGTAGCTGACCGGAAAATCCTGGATGGTCATGTCGTCGGGAATGAATTTGGCGCCATAGCGCTGCTCGGTATTGCTGCGCAACTTGAAGTCTTCCGGCAGCGCGCGGAAGTGGCAGCCAGACCAGTGGCTACCTGCCCCGCCGACACCCGTGCCCGGTTTGAACGAGCCCATCTGCCGATACGGCACAGCCGTGGAGGTCAGGTTGTGCCGCGCGGTGACGGTTTCCTGGGACAAGCTTTGCAGGTACCGGCGATGTACCGAACCTTCAAGCTCATCGACCACTTTCGGGTAAGCGAAATCAGGCTGCGTGTCACGGTCGGCGCCGCGCTCAAGTACCACCACATGCAGTCCTGCATCGGTGAGCTCCTTGGCCATGATCGCCCCGGTCCAGCCCATACCTACAATCACTACGTCTGCTTTTGCCTTGATGTTCGCCATGCTCAACCCCTTCGCCCGGCCAGATCAACCGGCGGCAACGGGTACGGCTTGTCACGCACCGTTACCCAGTCCATGTAATCGGCACGCATGCCGGGATAACCGATCATCTTCCACGCCCCCATGTTTTTATTGCCGCCGTGGGACGGGTCGGCGAAATAGCCGTTGCGCACTTCGTTGAGCAGGTTGCTGAAAAACAGCTTCGAGGAAATGTCTTCCAGCGCCAGCTTGCCGCTCTCGGCGTTTTTCAACAGGTCTTCCTGCTGGGCGGTCGAGAGCTGGGCGAAGGCTTTGCCGGCGAAGTTTTTCTGGCAACTGGCGTCAATGGCCTTGATCCCGACCCGCAGGGTTTCGCGCAACGTGAGGCGGCCCTGGTAGCCAAACTCCGGCGCCGCTTCGATGAATGGCCCCTGCATGTACCAGATGCCGCCATTGGCATAGGGCGTCTGCATGTGCCGGTCGAGAAACTCCGGTACGCCGAGTTCGACGGCACCAGGGCCAACCTGATCGGACGGAATCAGGCGGTCGCAGGCTGCAATCAGGAAGGCCCACTCCTGCGGGGTGAAGAACGTCGGTTTGTAGTCAGCGACCTTGGCTGGTACCGGCGTACCGGTCTGGCTGTCGCTTGCCGGGGTCTGCGCGAAGGCGCCAGTGGAAAGGCCGGTACTGGCCAGTGTGACAACAGGGATCATCGTCAACGACTTGCGTAGAAAGTCGCGACGCCCTGGGGAGGTATCGTTCTCGGACATCGGTTACTCACTCCTGGGTCTAAACACGGGTGTACATGGGTTTTTCTTATGATTTGCCGTGGGAAACGGCAAATTGATTGCTACCTAATTATTATCAAGCTAACAAATAACCCGTAGCTAAAACGGTTATCACCACCTGTTTCAGGGTAATGGCGCACTTGTTCAGATCTTGAATTGGCGTACCAGGCCGTTCAGGTTGGCACCCAGCGAAGACACATCACGCATGGTGCGCGCGCTTTGCTCGGTTTCATCGGCCAGGCTTTCCACCGCGCCAGCAATCTGATGCACGCTGCGGTTGATCTCTTCGGCGACCGAGGTCTGCTCTTCGGCGGCACTGGCAATCTGCGCGTTCATCGCGTTGATCGTGCCGATCAGGTCCGAGATCGAATCCAGCGAAACCCCCACTTCGTTGGTCTGCTGGTTCGCACCCTCGCCGGCTTCGGTCGAACGATGCATCGCGGCGACCGAGGCAGTGGTACCCGCTTCCAGGCGCGTGATCATGTCCTGGATCTCTTGAGTGCTTTGTTGCGTGCGGCTGGCGAGTGCGCGAACTTCATCGGCGACCACCGCAAAACCACGACCGGCTTCACCAGCACGCGCGGCTTCAATCGCGGCGTTGAGCGCCAGCAAATTGGTCTGGTCGGCAATCGAGCGAATCACATCGAGCACCGAGACAATGGAGCGCACGTCCTGTTGCAGGTTGTCGAGGCTGGTACCGCTCAGGCGAATATCCGATACCAGTGCGCTCATTCCCTTGATGTTGTCGCCCACTACCTTGCGCGCGACATGGCCTTGCTGGTCGGTCTCTGCCGCAGCCTGGGCAGCACGCTGGGCACTGACCGCGACTTCCTGGGCTGCCGCCGACATTTCATGGATAGCGGTGGCAACCTGGTCGGTCTCGTTGCGCTGGCGCTGCATCGCTTGTTCAGAACGCAAGGTTTGCTGGGTCGCCTGATGCACCAGACCGTCGAGGTCGGTAGTCATCTTCGCCACCTGGCTGACCATGGTGTGGATCTTGTCGACGAACCGGTTGAACGAGGCGGCGAGATCACCCAACTCATCGTTGCTGGTGATCGCCAGGCGATGGGTAAGGTCACCGTCCCCGGCGGCAATGTCATCCAGGTTGGTCTTGAGCACACGCAGCGGGCGGACAACACCATTGGCGGTCCAGATACCGGCCGTTGCGGTTACCAGCAACAGCACCAGGGTCACCAGGAAGATGCTGCCCAGCAGAGCGCGGGTGCGTTCGGTTACCGCTGCCTGCTCCAGCACCATGGCGGCGTCGATGTCATCCATATTGATTGCGCTGCCGAGCACCATGTCCCATTTTTCCAGGTAAATGGTGTAGCCAAGCTTGGGCACCTGAACACTTTCCTGGCCTGGTTTTGGCGCGAAGTAATCGACGTAGTGCTTGCCGTTTTTAGCCACTTCGACAAAGGTCTGGTAGTGGAAGGAACCGTCCGGATCCTTGGTGTCCCAGAAGCTCTTGCCGATCCCGGCGGTGCTGTCGCCACGGAAGATGCGCACGCCTTTGGTGTCGTAACCGAAGAAGTAGCCTTCCTCCCCGAACTTTACCGGTTTGAGCAATTCGAGGGCCTTGTCACGGGCCGCCATATCGCCCTTTGCCGAGGCATCGTGCAGCGGCTTGATGGTGGTCAGGGCCACCTCGACATAGTTCTTCAGCACGTCACGATTGCGCTTGATCAAACCCTCCCGGGTTTCGAGCATTTGCTGGTCGGCAGTGCGCTGCAACATCCACGACGCAAGGCCGCTGATAATCAATGCGAACAACAACGAGGGGATGATAGCCAGACACAGCAATTTGCCTTTGACTGTAAGCTTCATGAACGATATGTCCTCCAGGTCAGTGTGGTTTTTCAGCGTATCGACCCGGTTAGAAATATCTTGATAAAAATGATGGCATTTTGACGTCAAAAATTAATCGACGTACTCCGCGTATGAAAATTCCTCAGCGCCTCTCCTCTATAACCGGCAGCTCCCGAGTCCCGGCCCTGAGAAACCTCAGGATCTCGTACGCGACAATCTCCGGTGCCTCACGCTGGGGAAAGTGCCCCGCTCCGTCGATCAGCACGCGTTCGTAGCGCGCCGAGAAGTAGCCTTCGCGTCCCTTGGAACTGTCCGGGTGATTGCAACTGTCCGCACCACCGTGCAGCACCAGCGTGGGTACCGACAATACCGGTGCCGGGTTGAGCCTGGCTTCTTCGGCACGGGAGGCCGCGTCACCTTCGACGAAACCCCAGCGATGCCGGTAGGAATGCAATACCACCGCAGCCCAGTCCGGCCCTGCGAAGGCGCGACAGGCGGTCTGGAAATCCTGCTCCGTGTACCAGCCGGCGGGCGACCAGGTGTCCCACATCATGCGGGCGAAGACATTGCGCTCGTGCTCGACGACCTGCTGGCCGCGGGGTGTCGCCATGAACCAGTGGTACCAGTAATTGCGCGCCTGCTGCAGGGAAATCACCTGGTTCGGATCGTTGGTGCCGTAGCCGACCGACAGCATCACCAGCCCCGCGGCCACACCGGGCCTGAGTCCACAGGCATTGGCCACGGCCCTTGCGCCCCAGTCATGTCCGACCAGCACCGGACGATCGAGCCCCAGGGCATCGATGAAATCCAGCAGGTCCATGCCCAGCGCTGCCAGCGCGCCACTGCGCGGCGTATCGTCATGGCGAAAACGCGTCGGTGCAAAACCCCGGAGTGCCGGCGCCAGCACCCGGTAGCCGGCTTCGGCCAGATGGCCGGCAGTGCGTGTCCAGGTCTCGGGACTGTCCGGCCAGCCATGGACCAGCACGGCCACCCGGGCTCCAGCGGGGTTCCACTCCAGGTAGGCGATGTCCAGCAATGGCGTGGTGACAAATGAGTAGTTCATGGCGATTCCTGCGGAGTTGGCGGTTGTCTGGAGAAAGACTACCGTCGCCACCACGAATCATTCATGATGAGTAAAGGCCTATTATCAATTTTTCAAGTTGAATCAGTGATGAACACGGACCGCTCCCTCGTCGCCCTTTCCGCCTCCCTCGACATTGCCTTGCTGCGCACGTTTCTCACGGTGGTAGACACCCACAGCTTCGCCTCGGCTGCCGACCTGCTGGCGCTGACACCCTCGGCGGTGAGCGGGCATATCAAACGCCTCGAAGACGATGTCGCGGTGAAGCTGCTGTCGCGTACCACGCGCCGCCTGTCCCTGACCGCCGAGGGCGAGATCCTCTACACCTATGCCCGCAATATCCTCAGCCTGGAACGCGAGGCCCGGGCAAAACTGCGGGGAGCCCATATTCAAGGGCGGATCCGCGTCGGCTCCTCGGAAGACTTTGCCGGCACCTGGCTGGCCGCCGTGTTGCAGTCCTTCAGCCGCAGCCATCCACGGGCCTCCATCGAGTTGAAGGTCGGCATCACTTCCGATCTGGTGCAACAGCGGCAACTCGGCCAGCTCGACGTGGTGTTCGGCAAACAGTGCAGCCGGGTGGACGAAGGCGGCGAGTTGCTATGGGAAGAACCGCTGGTCTGGGCCTACGCCGCGAAAATCCCCCTGGATACCGCGATCCCCTTGCCCCTGGCCGTCTTTCCGGAACCTTGCGTCTACCGGGAGGCGGCCATCCAGGCGCTGGCCCTGGCGGGAACGCCCTGGCGCCTGGCGTTTGAAAGCAGCAGCATGGCCGGTTGCATTGCCGCGGCCCTGGCGGGCTTCGCCGTAACCCCGATTGCCCGCAGCCAGTTGCGCGACGGACTCAGGGAGCTGGGCCCGGCCGAGGGTCTTCCAGCGCTGGCGAACGCACGTTTCCATGCCTTTTCCGACCGCGCCGACCCAGCCATCCATGCGCTGATCGAGTCCGTGCAGGAGATCGGCAGGCGCCGGCGTTTCATCGATCAATAAGCGTCGACCTCCCCCCACGTATCACAGTGTGTACAGCCTTGCGCCGGACACACTGACTCAAGCTGTCGCCGCCAGCGGACACACCGTGGATACATCCACGCGATGAACTGTGCCGGTCCCAAGCCACCCGCACCGGGTGGCCCGATCATCACAGTGCAGGGTTCACCCAGGAGGTCATCATCATGAGCATCACCCTTTACGGCTACAGCGGCAGCACCTACGTGCGCACCGTCAGAATGCTTCTCGCCGAGAAAGGCGCGGACTATGAACAGGTTCCGGTCGATGTCCTCCAGGGCGAACCCCACTCTCCCGAACACCTGTTGCGTCATCCCTTCGGCAAGGTACCGGTGATCGACCATGACGGTTTCCGGGTGATCGAGAGCGGAGCCATCACCGCCTATCTGAACGAGGTGCTGCCGGGACCGTCACTGATGCCGGAAACCGCCTGGGACCGCGCCCGTGCCAACATGGCCATCGGTATCTACGACTCCTATGGCTACGGTGCGCTGGTGTCGGTGGCCGGTTATCACCTGTTCCCCGACTTTATCGGCGGGCAGAACGAAGAATCCCGGCGCAACGGCATAGAGAACTCGCGCCGGGTCCTGCGCGAACTGATGAAGATCAAGGGGCAAGACCGCTTTATCGCCGGGCCGAATGTTTCGCTCGCCGACTTCTACCTGGTGCCGTTCTGCACCTATATCGCCCTGACCCCGGATGCCGCGCAGGTATTCGACGTCGAGGGTTTTGCCCAGTGGTGGCAACAGGTGCAGGCCCTGCCCAGCTTCAAGGCGACGCTGCCCTGAAGCCTGTCCTGCCTCAGAGAATGCGCTTGCCGGTGCGATCCAGGCGCGGCATCCAGCGCCCGAGGATATCGGCCGAAACCACGATGTGATGGGCCCGGCCGATCAGCAGGTGGCGTGGCACGAAACCGATATAACGCGAGTCGGCACTGTTGTCGCGGTTGTCGCCCAGCATGAAGTAGCTGTCCGCCGGCACGGTGATCGGTCCGAAATCCCGCGCGGCGGCAACGCCGCGCAGGAACTGGACCCGGCGCACGCTGCTGTCCGCCGCCTCGGTGACGGACACGCCGGGAATGCTCGTGTCGTGGGCACCCGGCTCGGCGATATCGCGCGCATCGCTGTAGTGGGCCGCCACACCGTTGACGAACAGCACCTCGTTGCGCATTTCCAGCACGTCACCCGGCACCCCGACCAGCCGCTTGATCAGGCGCACGCCGTCCTTGGGCGAGGTGAAAGTCACCACATCGCCGCGCCGGGGAGTACCCAGGGCCGCGAGGGAGATATCGCTCAGCGGCAGCTTGAAGTCATAGGCCAGCCGGTTGACCAGCACCACATCGCCTTCAAGCAGGGTCGGTCGCATCGAACCCGACGGAATCGGGTTCCAGTCCGCCATGGAAGTCCGAAAGATGCCGAAGCACAGGAGAAAGATCAGCAGCCCGCGGTTATTGACGATCCAGCGCTTCATATCGACCTCTGAAAGGAATAACGTTTTCAGCGATTCTTGTAGCACCGTGCCTCGGGCCGAGCCAAGTCCCTTGTACGCCGATCAGCGAGTTTTCATGATCGCTGCTAGCTCATCCAGTTGCCGCCGTCGACGTTATAGGTTTGCGCCACGACGAAGTCGCTCTCGGCACTGGCCAGGAAGATCGCCATGCCGGTCAGGTCCTCGGCGGTGCCCATGCGGCCATAGGGCACTTCCTGTCCCACCAGTCGTTTCTTTTCCCCCAGCGGCCGCCCCTCATGCCTGGCGAACAGGGCATCGACACCGTCCCAGTGCTCGCCGTCGACGACGCCGGGCGCGATGGCATTGACGTTGATGCGATGGCCGATCAGGTTCAGGCCCGCCGATTGCGTCAGGCTGATCACCGCCGCCTTGGTGGCGCAATACACCGCCACCAGCGCTTCGCCGCGCCGTCCGGCCTGGCTGGCCATGTTGATGATCTTGCCGCCGTGGCCCTGGCTGATCATCTGCCGGGCAGCCGCCTGCAGGGTGAACAGGGTCCCGGCGACATTGATCGAGAACAACCGGTCATAACTGTCGCGGGTGATCTCGGTAATCGGCGCCAGGTCGAACAGCGCGGCATTGTTGATCAGGATGTCCAGCTTGCCGGCATGCCCGACCACCGTGGCGATGGCCGCGTCGATGGAGCCCTGGTCGGTCACGTCCATCTTCACCGCATAAGCGTTCGGTCCCAGTTCGGTGGCCGTGGCCCGGGCACGCGCCAGGTCGATGTCGGCGATCGCCACGGTGGCGCCTTCGCCGATGTAGGCCTGGGCGAACGCTCGCCCGATACCACGGGCAGCACCGGTCACCAGGGCACTCTTGCCTTCCAGTCGTTTCATTGAGGGTTCATCCATTGCGTCAGATTGGGGGAATGCGCCCGGCGACGGGCGCCGGCGATCAGCCCTTTTTCGGGTAACCCGCACGTTTCATTTCACGCTCGGTATTGGCCTGGGCTTCGGCCAGGGCCTGCTCGACCGTCACCTGCCCGGTCAGCGCCGCCGAGAACGACTTGCCGACCGAAGTGCCGATGGCCTGGAACTCGGGAATGGTCACGTACTGGATTCCCACATACGGCACCGGCTGCGCCGAGGGGTGCGTCGGGTCGGCGTGCTGCATCATCTGCAGGGTCACCCTGGCGAACGGCGCGGCCTTCAGGTAGGCGTCGCTGTAGGTGGACAGGCGGGTGCCCGGCGGTACGTTGGTGATGCCATCGGTGTCGGTGACCAGCTGGATATATTGCCTGGAGGTCGCCCACGCCACGAAGGCCTTGGCCGCCTCCTTGTGCCGCGAGGTGGTGGGTATTGCCAGCGACCAGGCATACAGCCATGAGGAGCCCTTGTCGGTCGCCTGCGTCGGCGCCGCGACAAAGCCGACGTCGTCGGCCACCTTGCTCTGCGCCTTGTCGGTGGTGAAGGAACCGGCGACGCTGGCATCGACCCACAGCGCACACTTGCCGCTGTTGAACAGCGCCAGGGTTTCGTTGAAGCCATTGCTCGATACGCCGGGCGGACCGTATTTTTTCAGGGTATTGACGTAGAAATCGGCGGCGGCGGTCCATTCCGGGCTGGTCAACTGCGGCTGCCACTGTTCGTTGAACCAGCGCGCACCAAAGGCATTGGCCATGGTGCTCAGCAGCGCCATGTTCTCGCCCCAGCCGGCCTTGCCCCGCAGGCACATGCCGTATTGCTCCTTGTCCGGCTGATTGAGCCTGGCGGCGAATTCGCCGAGCTGGGTCCAGGTCGGATGCTCGGGCATGCTCAACCCGGCCTGCCTGAACAGGTCGGTGCGGTAATAGGTGACCGTACTTTCGCCATAGAACGGCAAGGCATACAGCGTACCGCCGACCGACAGGCCCTGGCGCACCGAGGGGAAAATGTCCTCGACATCATAATCGGCGGGCAACCCGGTCATCGGCTCCAGCCAGTGCTTGGCCCCCCACAGCGGTGTTTCGTAGGTGCCGATGGTCAAGACGTCGAACTGGCCGCCCTGGGTGGCGATATCGGTGGTCAGGCGCTGGCGCAGGACGTTTTCTTCCAGCACCACCCAGTTCAGCTTCACCTCGGGGTGCTGTTGCTCGAAGACCCTGGACAGGCGTTGCATGCGGATCATGTCACCGTTGTTGACGGTGGCGATGGTCACGGTCTCGGCGGCCTGGCAGGCCCAGGCGGCCGAGAGGCCAGCGGACAGGGCAAGCGCGGTGGCAATCAACTTCATCGTGTTCTCCGGCCTGGGCGCCAGGCACTGTTATTTTTGTTGTTGACCACGGCCGGACGAACGCCGGCCAGCGGTGGCGGACGCTTCGATTACAGCAACTTCCACCGGGGCGGACAAACGAATCGGGGATGCCCTTCCGATACTTTTTTAACCGGCCACGGCAAAGCCTCCGGCGATCAAAAAAGTACCGGTCATGGGCAGGACAGGCGCTAGCGAACCCGGGTGGAGACGGCGTATGGTCAAGGGCTGCACGACAATGAGCTGCATGACAACAAGAGGCACAAGCCATGGCTGACAGTCGAACAGCCCTGTTCGAGCAACGACCGGCCGAGCTGGAAGTGATCCTGCCGCAACCCGACCACGGCTTTCGCTGGCATGAACACGACTATCCCTCGCCGCTCGCCCGCTGGAACCATCATCCCGAATTCGAGCTGCACCTGATCCGCCATGGCAGCGGCAAGCTGGTGGCGGGCGACTACATCGGTGCGTTCGGTCCCGGCCATGTCGCGCTGATCGGTCCCGACCTGCCCCATGACTGGATCGGCGACCTGACGCCCGGCGAGTACCTGGTGGGCCGCGATGTCGTCCTGCAATTCGACGGCGCCGCCCTGCTCGCCCTGCGTGCCACGCTACCGGAACTGGGGAGCCTGCAGAGCCTGTTCGAACGCGCCCGGCGCGGCCTGGAGTTCACTGGCGCGACCGCGCTGCAGGCCGCCCGGCTGATGGAGCAGATTGGCCGCGCCGAGGGCCTGGAGCGCCTGATCCTGTTCCTGCAACTGATCAATACCCTGGTGCAGGCTCCGGAGCCGGAGGTGCATCTGCTGGCCAGCGTCTGTTATGCCCCGAGCCTGGATGCACGCAGCTCCGAACGGATTCACAAGGCCTTCGACTACCTGCTGACGGAACTGACCGGCGACCTGCGGCTGTCGGTCATCGCCCAGCGCCTGGGGATGAGCGAGCCGGGCTTTTCCCGCTTCTTCAAGCGCATCACCGGGCACGGTTTCATCGACCTGATGCGCAAGTTGCGGGTGCAACGTGCCTGTCGGCTGTTGCTGCAGAGCGAGATGTCGGTGGCCGATATCTGCTTCGAAGTCGGTTACGGCAACCTGTCCAACTTCAACCGGCACTTTCGCTTCGAGATGAACCAGACGCCCAGCGACTATCGGCGTGGAGCGGCCATGACTCTGCTCCGGCACAACGGCGCCTACCCGTCCCTGCCTGTGGGTCAGCGGCATTGAGCAGACGAAAAAAAACAGCCCCGATCGAAGAGCCTGATCGGGGCCGGGGATACAGACGTCTATCCAGACTTGCAGGGAGCACTGCGTGATGGCGATCTAGGCCAACTGATACTTTTCCCGCACCAGATGGCCGATGCCCATCCGGTCCAGCACCGGCAACGGACACAGGAAGGTCACCCGTACGGTGCCGGGCAAGCGGCTGATGTCGATGGAACCGTTGAGCGTGGCACGATTGAGCACTTCATCGTAGGGCAGGCCGGTGGCCGCAGCGGCACGACGCAAACCGTTCTCCGTCGCCACATTGAGGTTCACGCCACTGCCGATAAAGGTGATCGGGCCGCTCTCCTCGACCTCGTGCTGGCCCCACAGGGCCCCCAGCTCACGCACCTTCTGGCGCTGTTCGGCGTTCATCGGCCGGGCCATGGGCGGCAGGTCATCGAGGTTCTGCAACAGGATCGGGCCATCGATCGTCAGCCCCTTGATCACCTCTACCGTCAGTTCGGTTTCGCCGGAAACGTCGGTGGCATGCCCGGCGATTTCGCCATTGCCCTGCTGCGCATGCATATCCCCCATGTACACGCCGGCCCCCGGCACTTTCACCGGGCAGATCAGCACGCAGCCTTCGCGGACCGAGTTGGTGTCCATATGGCCGTCGGTCTTGGCTTCGTGCAGTTGCTCATGGGTCATGCCATAACGATGGGGCGCGCCCACGAGGTACTGGCCGAAATCCGCGCAGTTGTGCGAGTCCGGCAGGTCCCGCGACGGTGTGGTGCCGATGTTGCCGAGAAACGGCCGCATGTGTGCCGCCAGTCCCGGAATGTCGGCACGGGCCAGTGACAGGATCGAATGCTGTGCCGCCATGTCCGGCAACGCCGACATCTGCGCGGCATTGCCCGCCAGCCGGTCGGCGACCGCCTGGTTGACGGTGAGACTGACCTGGTTCTCGGCATCCAGCACGATCACGTAGCCATGGCTGAAACGAAACGCACTGACTTCCGCACCGCAGTTGTTGCAACGGATCGCGTCCTCGCCGATGCCCTCGACATGGCTGGCCGGATGTTCGGTACCGCAGGCCGCGCAGAACTTGGCGACAAACGGATCGCCGTGATAACGCCCTTCGACAAAGCTCATCACGCCCGAGGACGTCGCCAGGGAAGTGACTCGCATGCGGCGGATCTTCAGGGCGACGGCATCGCCCACTTCGGCGCCGGCAATCGCCACCGGCTGCGTCACTTCATGGCCGCCCTGGAAGGCCGGCGTGATCATCGGCCCCCAGCAGCCCGGCGGCGTGCCGGTGATCAGGGTGCCGCCGTCGGCCAGCGGGCCGAGCATGGCCTGGCTCGGGCCGATCAGGCCCTGGGTGTAACTGTCGACGCGTAACCGGTCTACCGGCGTCGGTGCGGCGCTTGCTTCAGAGAGGGTGTTGTTCATGTTCTATCTCCTTGCCTCCACGGATACGGAGGGATCACCAGGGGTGGGACAACAGGCTGCGCCGGGGCAGCCGATCAGGTTCGCCATTTGCCGCCGTGCACCAGTTCGGTCACGGCGTCGGCAAACACCTTGGGGGCTTCCTGGGGCAGGTTGTGACCCACGCCGGGAACCTGCCGATGACTGCGCGGACCGCTGAAACGCGGCGCCGAGGCCTTGCCGTCGGTGGCCGCGATCACGCCATCGGCGACGCCGTCGAGGGTGATGGCCGGCACGCTGATCGCCGGCAACAGCGCGAGCTTCTGCTCGGCCTCGGCGTAATCCGGATAACCCGCCGCCAGCCCCATGCGATGGCGATAGGAATGGATGACCACGTCGACATAGTCGGGGTTATCAAAGGCCTCGGCCGCGCGGTCGAAGGTGCGGTCATCGAAGTGCCAGGTCGGCGAGTTGTTGCGCCAGAGGATCCGCGCGATATCGCGACGGTTCGCCTCGAGCCCCGCGCGACCGCGCTCGGTCTGGAAGTAATGCTGGTACCAGAGTCCCCATTCGACATGCGCCGGCAGCGGGCTGGCAGCCTTGGCGATGTCCTGGATCAGGTAGCTGTTGACCGAGACCAGGCCGACCACGCGACTCGGACGCAAGGCCGCCGCGACACAGGCCGCACGACCGCCCCAGTCGTAGCCGGCGAGCACCGCCTCGGGGATATGCAGCGCATTCATCAGGTCCAGCACATCCTGGCCGAGCGCCGCCTGCTGGCCCGAACGTGGCGTGGCACTGTCGAGGAAACGGGTGCTGCCGTGCCCGCGCAGGTGCGGCACGACCACTCGAAACCCCTGGGCCGCGAGCAGTGGCGCGACCTCGACATAACTGTGGATGTCGTAGGGATAACCATGCAGCAGGATCACCGGCCGACCGTTCTCCGGGCCGGTCTCGTGGTAGCCGATATCCAGCAGGTCGGTACTGACCTGGCGGATCGGAAAACGCGTCAGCGGCTTGCTCGACCGATGCTGGTAAGGCGCCGTGCCCTGGCTCGCCGACGCCAGTGCCGGGGTCATATCCGCCAGGCCGATGGCCGCCGCTCCGGCAGCGGCGGACAGCAGGAAACGACGGCGATTGAACGGGTACTCGGACATGATGGGGTTCCTCGGATCAGGGGGACAGGAATCAGGCGATATCGACGATCAGTTCGCTGGCGAGCCAGCCGGCCAGCAGCGCACCGGCCCGGGCAACGCCCTCGGTTTCACCGAGGCGCTCGACCAGCCACTCGCACAGGGCGGCGAAACTGCCGTTGGCCTGCAGGTGCAGCAGGGCTTCGTATTCCAGTTGCTCCAGCGGACGCAGCCGCGAGGTGAATTGCCGACGCCAGACGATCACCCCGCCCGGTTCGGCGAGCATCTCGCTTTCCGGTGGTGTCACCTCGTCACACAACGCGGACCAGATCGCCTCGGCGTTGGTGGTCAGGGCATGGCTGCGCAAGGATGGCGCCAGGCGCAGCCGCGCCGAATCCCAGTCGATCGTCGCCAGGGCCTCCAGTGACAGGGCCTCGGCATCCGCGGCGACAAACGCGTCATTGAGCGCCGCCTCGATCCAGGCCAGTTCCTGGACATCCGGGTTGTTCGGGAACAGCTCCACCAGGCTGGCGTGAAAGCCCTCGGGATAGGCATCCAGGGTCCAGGCGTGGGGCGGTTGCCGGTCGATATGACTGACCGCTGCGGCGAGGAACGCCTCGTCGCCGAGCCAGCGGCGCAATTGCGTAAATGCCTGTTCCAGGCAGCCCACCAATTGCGCCCGATAGTTGTTCTGGTACACCGCCAAGCCCGCGGCCACGTTGCTGCCGAGGCGTCGCGCGACACTCTCGTCCGCGCTGACCAGCCAGTGATGGAACTCGCGTTGCAACTCGGCCAGGTTCATGACGCCCTCCGTGAGCAGCCGCGGGTGTCCAGCGAGCCGAGGGCACGGGCCATGTCCAGCTCCTTGAGCAGGTCGGCCAGCGGCGGGATCCGGTCGTCCCGCTCGATCATGGTGGCGACCGGGCCGAAGCGTGAAATCGCCAGGGCGTAGAGTGCCCAGACTTCCTGGCAGACCGGACTGTCGTGGGTGTCGATCAGCAACTCGGCCCCCTGGCTGTGTCCGGCCAGGTGGATCTGTCGCACGCGATCAGCCGGCAGGCCGTCGAGAAAGGCCAATGCGTCGAAACCGTGGTTGGTCGCACTGACGAAGATATTGTTGACGTCGAGCAACAGCCCGCAGCCGGTGCGCTCCGACATCCGCGCGATGAACTCCCATTCGGTCATCGTCGCACCGTCGAAGGCCAGGTAGCTCGACGGGTTCTCGAACAGCATCGCCCGGCCAAGGAAATCCTGGGCCATGGAAATATTGCGGCAGACGCTGTCCAGGGCCTCTTCGGTATAGGGCACCGGCAACAGGTCATGGGAGTTGAACCGGTCGATGCGCGACCAGCTCAGGTGATCGGAAACGAACAGCGGATCGATCTCGTCGACCAGCGCCTTGAGGCGGCGCAGGTAGTCGGGGTTGAGCCCGTCCGCCGAGCCGATGGACATCGACACGCCATGCAACGCCACCGGATGCCGCTCGCGGATCTGGCGCAGGATATGCCGGGGCTGGCCGCCCGCGACCATGAAGTTCTCGGAGATGACCTCGACGAAATCGACAGGGACCTCGGTCTCCAGGAAATCCCGATAGTGTTCCTTGCGCAGACCCAGGCCGTAGCCCGGAAAAACAGGAATGGAGATGGACATTGCGCGTGCTCGGCTTGAGAGAAAGGGAAGACCGACCGAAGAACACCACGCCCCTGTGGGAACCGGCTTGCTGGCGATACAGACGACACGGTCTGGCAGACACAAGGCGTCGATACCCTCGCCAGCAAGCCGGCTCCCACGGGGTCATGGATTCAGGCTTACTTGGGCTCGGTCAGGGTGCCGCCGGCCTTCAGGCACTCGCTTGGGGTCTTGACCACGACGCCCTGCCCCTTGCAGCTGTTCAGGCCCTTGCAGTCATTCTTGGCGGTGGCGCAGAGGCTTTCGCCCTTGCAGCTGTTGACGCCGTAGCAGCGGCCCGGCTGCTCCTTGTCGGCGGCGCTGGCGGAGACGGTGAAAGAAGCGCAAGACAGTGCGATCAGCGCGGCGGCGGTAGCGATGCTCAAACGGGAAGCGGTGGTAGCCATGGTGTTTCTCCAGATAGATAAGGGTTGCAACAGGTCGGGTTGGGGTTTACTTGGCGTTCAGCGCGGCTTCTTCGATGACTTTCGCCACCGCTTCTGGCTGCGAGATGTACAGGGTGTGGCTGGCCTTGATCTCGGTGACCTTGGAGCCGGCACGCTTGTACATCCAGCGCTGCAGGTCCGGGTTCAGGGCCTTGTCTTCGGTGGCGACAATCCCGTAGCTCGGCTTCTTGTGCCAGGCGGCGGCCCAGTTCTGCGCGCCGAAAGTGGCGGTGGTCGCCGGGACCTGCGAAGCGGCCAGGAAGTCGGTGCGGTTGGTGGTCTGGTCGGCGGCGAAGTCTTCGCCGAACTTGGCGCGGTCGACGAACAGCAGACCGTCGCGGGTGCCATGGATGTCGTTGCTCGGTGACGGCATCGAACTCAGCAACTGGCCCAGGGTCTCGCCGACTTCCGGTTGCAGCGCGGCGACGTAGACCAGTGCCTTGACCTTGTCCCGCTCGCCAGCGATACCGATCACCGCACCGCCGGAACTGTGGCCGACCAGCACCACCGGGCCGACCTGCTGGTCGAGGATTTCCCGGGTAGCGGCCACATCGGCGTCCAGGCTGGTGGCCGGCTGATGCACGACGCTGACGTGGTAGCCCTTGTGGATCAGGATGTCGTGGACCACCCGCCAGCCCGAGCCGTCGACGAACGAGCCGTGCACGATGACGATGTTCTTGGCACCTGTCGGCGGAACCGGATCGGCCGCACTGGCAAACAGTGGCGCGCTCATGGCCAGGGCACTGAGGGCCAGGATGGGTAACTTACGCATGGTGCTTCTCCTCAAGCCTTCGGCCTGATGTTGTGGTTGAAAGTCATGTTCCGAGAGGGCGGTGTCAGGCCGGTCGGCGGCGCAGCAGCGCATCCAGCGACCAGTTCCCGCCGCCATGGGCGATCAGCGGCAGCAGCAGACCCGCCCAGCTCAGGTGCGTCGGCCATGCATCGGGGTACACGAACACCTCGATCACCGCGGTCATGCCCAGCAAGGCCAGGGCCGCGGGCCGGGTCAGCAAGCCCAGCACCAGCAGGACCGGGAACAGGTGCTCGGCATAGGTCGCCAGGTGGGCCGCCAGGTCCGCCGGAATCAGCGGCAGCGCGTACTCCGAGCGGAACAGCACGTAGGTCGAAGGTTTCAGCGTCAACAGGCCTTCGACCTTGGTGCGTCCCGACAGGAAGAACACCGAGGCGATCCCGACACGGGCTACCAGCAGCAACAGAGACTCGGGCAACAACCGGCCGAGGCCGGCACTCACTGCCCCGGCGCCGCGGCTCATGGCTGCTCCGTCAGGGACCCGAAGCCCTTGGGCGTCTTGATCTGGGTGCAGGTGCCCTTGTCCACCAGGACCCAGGCATTGCCCTGGTAGTCGGCGGTGGCGGTGCCCGCGCAGGAAGTGCCTTTGCCGGCGGCGCAATCGTTCTGACCGGCCTTGGACACGCCGTAGCATTTTTCCTGGGGAGTCTGTCCATCGGCGGCCTGGGCACCGACGGCAAACGCGCTGAGTGAAATGGCGAGGGTGGCTGCGAGGGCCGCGTATCTGCTCTTCATGGATATCTCCCGATCAACAATGGATTGAGCGAATCAGCAGCGTCTTGGGCTGCGTTGTTCGACCAGCAAAGTTAATCGCGAGCGTGTATCCCTTCTGTGTCCCGGAACCGGGCAGGAGGTCGCGGGATGTATCAGCCCCGAGTTCGTACACACTCTGATACACGAAGGGCGGTATACGACCCCCGTCGCCACTCGGCGACCCAGCGCAGATTCGTAACATAAGGTTCATATTGCGGGGATAGCATTGTGCCTTCACTTTGCCCGGCGACCCCAGCATGCGCGCAGAAACCTTCTCCTTCATGCGTCCACAACGGCCCAAGGATCACCGCTGTGCCGGCGATCTGTGCACGGAAGTGCCAGCGATCGACTGGAGCAGCAGCAATGCCCTGGTCATGGAGACTTTCAGCTCACAGAAGGAGATGGTCTGCCTGGCGGTGCTGGAAGATGAGCGGCCCATCGGCCTGATCAATCGCAACATCTTCCTGTCGATGATGAGCAAGCCGTTTCACCGCGAGCTCTACGACAAGAAAAGCTGCATTGCCTTCATGGACAAGGAACCGTTGATCGTCGATGCCGGCATGAGCATTGAAGAATTGACCTTCAAGACCGTGGAATCCGGCGAAAAGACCCTCGCGGACGGTTTCATCATTACCCGCAACGGCCAGTTCGCCGGGCTGGGCAACGGCCTGCAACTGATGGCTGTGGTCGCCGCCATGCAGGCCGAGAAAAACCGCCAGATCATGCAGAGCATCGAGTACGCGAGCGTTATCCAGCGCTCCATGCTGCGAGCCTCGCGCGATACCTTGAAGTCGACCCTGGAAGACGCCGTCCTGTTGTGGGAACCGCGGGATGTGGTCGGTGGCGACTTCTATCATTTCTGCGCCTATCCCGACGGCTGGTTCGGGGCAATTGCCGACTGTACCGGCCACGGCGTTCCCGGTGCCTTCATGACCCTGATCGCCTCCTCCTCGCTGACCCAGGCCCTGGTGCGCTTCGGTCCACGGGATCCAGGCGTGCTGTTAGCGGCGGTGAACAAAAGCGTCAAGGAACTGCTGGGACAGGTGCAGAGCGGCGCGCAGATTCCCGAGTCCGACGATGGCCTGGATGCCGCGTTTCTCTGGTTCGACAACGCCAGCCAGACCCTGAGCTTTGCCGGTGCGCGCATGGCCCTTCATGTCTTGCCGCCCGACGCCCGGCAGATGGAAACCCTGTCCGGGCAGCGCGTGGGTGTCGGCTACGTGGACAGCGCCATCGACTACCAGTGGCCGGTCAGCCGCATCGCACTGTCGCCGGCCAGCCTGGTGTTCATCGCGACCGACGGCCTGACCGACCAGATCGGCGGCCCGCGCAACATCGCCTTCGGCAAGAGCAAGGCCTTCGACACGATACTGGAACATCGCAATCAGCCGGCGACCGTCATCTGCGAAGCCTTGCAACGCACGCTGGCCAATTGGCAGGGAGAGCAAACCCGCCGTGACGATCTCACCCTCTTCTGCGCGCGTCTTGGAAACGATCATGATTAATCCGAATGCTGTCCACTCCGACTGCCACTTCTTCGACCTGGCCCAACAGCGCAATGTGATTTTCTATCACATGGGGTATTTCTCCCACACGATCATCACCGCCATGGCCGAAGTGGTCCGGCTGCAGCTGGAGATCTCGGGGGTCAACGGGCCGACGCGACGCAAGCTGTTTTCGTCTTTCGTCGAGCTGTCGCAAAACATCATTCACTACTCCTCCGACTCGTTGCCCACCGACCCCGGTGACGAATCGTCGCTGCGCCAGGGCGCGGTATGCATCAGTGCGGACGGCGATCGCCACCTGATGCTCTGCGCCAACCCGATCGCCACCAGCGACGTCGATCGCCTGCGTGAAAAGCTGGAGCCCCTGCGCAACATGTCGCTGGAAGAGATCAAGCAGGCCTACAAGGTGACCTTGCGCGCGGAAACCCCCGTCGACAGCAAGGGCGCCGGCCTGGGTTTCCTGACCATGGCGCGCGATGCCTGTGCCCCGCTGGAATTCGATTTCTACCCGAGAGCGGACGAGCCCGGAACCACGCTGTTCTGCCTTAAAGCCACCATTTGAGTAGAGTGACGCAATCACCATGGATAATTTCTACATCGAAGCAACCGCCACATCGCCGGAAGTCGACTTCCGTTTCGATCAGAACCTGCTGACGATAAAGGGCGAGTCCTATCCGGAGAACGCCGCCGCCTTCTATGCCCCCGTGCTCCAGCAACTGCGCGGCTACCTCGCCTCCCGCGAGGACACCACCATCAACGTCCATATCGCATTGGCCTATTTCAACAGTTCCAGCACCAAGATGCTGTTCAGCATCTTCGATGCGCTGGACAAGGCCGCGCAATCGGGCAACGAGATGCAGGTGAACTGGTACCATGACGAAGAAGACGAAACCATTTTCGAGTTCGGTGAAGAACTGAAGGCCGACTTTACCGCCATCATCTTCAACGACCACGCCACGACTCTCCAATGACACCCCGAGAAGGATGATGAGCATGACCGCTTCAGTCACTTTCGCTGGCGCACAGGATGACGCTGAACCGGACCTGTTCAAAAGCGAAACTGACGCGCTTGAACATGCCCGTTCCATTCTGGCCCTGACTGAAGCAGAGGCTCCGGTGTACCAGCAGGCACTCGCCGACCTGACCGTGCACTTCGAGCGGCTCATGCGCGAGACACGCCGCCTGATACGCCGCAGCGACCGTGCCGAGCGCGAGATGAACGCGCTCAATGCCCAGTTGCAGACCCTGGCCCATCAGCTCGAATACCGCGCCACCCACGATGCGCTGACCGGCGTGCTGAATCGTGGCGCGGTCATTGACCTGACCGTCCAGGCCCTGCAGAAAACCGGTGCGGTGATGGTGGTGCTGGATATCGACCACTTCAAGCAGGTCAACGATGAGTTCGGCCACCCCGCCGGCGATGCGGTAATCCAGGGCATCGTCGGTTGCCTGCGGCGTGTCGTCGGCAATGGCGGATTCATCGGGCGAGTGGGCGGCGAGGAGTTCACCGTGCTGATGCCCGCCGGCACGCTCGAGGAAGGCCTGGCCCTGGCCGAAACCCTGCGCGACACGATTGCCTCGCATGTTTTCGGCCAGCCGGTAAACCGCCGGATCACCGCGAGTTTCGGCGTCAGCGCCAGCCCCGTCGGCACCCGTTTCGACAGTGCCTATGGGCTGGCGGATGCGGCGTTGTACCAGGCCAAGCGCTCCGGCCGCAATCGCGTCGAGGCGGCGCGGGCAGACGCCGCGGCCTGTACGCCGGAACACGCGAAAGAAGAGAACCCGCGCCCTCCTCTTCCCGTTCCCGATCAGAAGATCGAGATAGGATAGTCGGCGATCAGGCGCAGCTCGTTGTTGTCGCCTTCGGCCTGGTCGGCATTGCCCCGGTGGATAGACTCGCGCAGGCGCAGGGACAGGTCCTTGGCCGGGCCGTTCTGCACCACGTACTTGGCTTCCACATCGGTCTCGTGGTGCTCGCCGTTGGCGCCATAGCCGTAGGCATGGTAAGGGCTGTCCGCGGCTATCTTGCTGCCGTCGATATCATCGCCGTGGATGTAGCGGGTCATGAAGCTCAGGCCCGGAACGCCGTAGGTCGCCATCTTCAGGTCATAACGCGCCTGCCAGGATTTCTCGCCAGGACCGTTGAAGTCCGAGTACTGCACGGAGTTGGCCAGCAGGATCGAGTCGCCGCCGTCGCCAGGACCGTTGGTCCCGAAACCGACATAGTCGAACGGGGTATTGCCATGGACTTTCTGGAAAGCCAGGGTCACGGTGTGGGCGGTCAGGAAGGTGTACGCGGTGGCGAAGGAGAACGCGGTGTTGTTGATCGGACCGGCCTTGGCCTCGCCCTCATCCAGGGTGCGGTAGAGGTTGAAATCGAAGTTCAGCGACTGTGCCTGGGAAATCGGCAAGGTGTAGTTGGCGTTGGTGTAGTACTGGCGCCAGACGTCCTCGAACTCGGAACCGTAGAGGGTGAAGTTGAGGTTGTCGTTGACGGTGTATTTGCCGCCCAGGTAGTTGACGGCACTGGTGGTGACGTTGGCATAGGTGGCGAACAGGTCATGGTCGCTGCTGGTGGTGACCACCCCGGTACCACTGGTGAAGTGGCCGGCTTCCAGGTCCAGGTCCTTGATCTCGCTGCTGAGCAGGTTGAAACCGGTGGCGGTTTCCGGGATCAGCCGCGTACCACCGGCAGCGAACACCGGTGCGGTGGGTTGCATGTCACCGTAGAGCAACTCGGTCTTGGAGACGCGGATCTTCACCGCGCCACCGGCCTTGGCGTAATCGTCTTCGGGAGAGCCGTTGCGTCCCACCGGCAGGTTGCCGGTACCGGCCGTGCCCGGTCCGCCGTCGAGCTTGATGCCCCAGTAGCCGAAGGCATCGACGCCGAAACCGACCGTACCCTGGGTGAAACCGGAGCTGTAGTTGCCAAAGATCCCCTGGGTCCAGTCACTGAGGTCGGACTTGTCATTTTTCCGGTCGCGGTTGAAGTACTGGTTCTTGAGGTGCAGGTTCAGACTGCTGTCGTCGACGAAGCCCTTGGCGTCGCTCTGGTCGGTCACGGTGGTCGCCATGGCGAACTGGGTCATGCCCAGCGATACCGCCAGTGTGAGCAAGTTGATTTTTACCGACATCGTTGTAATTCCCCTGGTTAATAAAGTTTCACTCTCTTGTTAGTGCGAACGACAGAACGCACTCCGTCATCCGCGAGGAGAGTGGAAACATGGAACAATCAATGGCAGAAGTGCCCGAAGGCCAAAGACAATCTTCGCTGCTGCAGAAGGTGGGTCAGGTCGAGCTCTTGCCGGGTGTGCTCCGGAGCACGCCCTGCGGCCACTGACGCGCAGGCGACAGTTGCCTTGCAGGGCATGTGCAATACAGGAACGGAACACTTCGGAAAATCAACCAATGGCCTCTATTGTTATTTTTGACTGCCAGCTTCTATATATATTTTTTTATTACAGCGAGCCATGTTCGTCGGGTTAATTAGCCATGAAAGATTTTTCATTGATATTAACTCGACTAGGGGAAGCAATTAACCAGAGGGGGATCAGATCGCGTTGCGCGTATCCGGGTCCTGCAAGGCATCAATGGCCAGGGTCGCGATGGCAACGTCATGGGCCGCCAGTCCGGTCAGGTCGACAAGGGTGATGGCGTCCTCGCTCTCGCGCCCCTTCACCTTGCCCGACAACACATCACCCAGCAGCACTATCGAGGTGGGTTCCAGCAGGCCGTCACGGACGGCATGGCCGAGGTCGCCACGATCCGTGCACTGCCTGATATCGTCCGCCACCACCCGGCCGGCGACCTGGAACAGCAGGGGATCGATCTCCTGCTTGCCATGGCTGTCGGCACCCAGCGCGACGATATGGGTGCCGGGCCTCACCGCCGCGGCAGGAAACAACGGCTCGGTCGCCGGGGTGCAGGTGATGATCACGTTGCACTGGCGCAGCAGGTCCTCGACCCGCACGATCGGGTGGGCAGCGATCCCCTCCTCGCGCAGGCGAGCCGCCAGGGCCTCGGCCTTGTGCGGGTCGCGGCCCCAGATGACGACCTTGTCGATGCCCAGCGCAACGGACGCCCACAAGGCCTGGAGCTCCGCCTGATGGCCGCTGCCCAGGATCCCCAGCGCGGTGATGTGCCTGGGGGCCAGGGCGACGGCCGCCAGGGCACCCGATGCGGCGGTGCGCCAGCTGGTCAGCCAGCCTTCGTCGTTGAGCAGTGCCAGGGTCTGCCCGGTGCGGGCATCGAACACCGCCATCAGGCCGTTATTGGTCGGCAAGCCGTGCCGGGCATTGTCGTAGAAGCCCATGGCGATCTTGATGACGAAGACCGGGCCGCCCTTGAAGTAGCCGTACTTGATATGGCAATCACCGGGTGTCTGGTCGAACAGCAGCTCGCCGGGCGCGGGCGATACCACCTGGCCGTCGGCATGCCGGATAAATGCTTCACGGATGGCAGCCAGTATCGCATCGTGCCGCAGGACCGCGCGCAAGGCCGGCCAGTCATGCACCGGCAACATCAGGCCGCTCCTTTCAGGTAGCGCCGGAACACCTCCAGGCCCTCTTCGATATTCGCCCGCCCGTAGCCGATCCGGAAACGATCCGTCGGCACCGGGCCGAGCGCCGAGGTATAAATGCTGGACGGCAGCAGCAACACCCCGGTGCGCTCGACCAGGTCGGCGGTAAAGCTTTCCACCCCTTCCCCGCCCAGGTAGCGCGGATAGGCAATGCAGCCACCGTCCGGACGATACCAGTCGAACCGCTCGCTGAACTCGGCGAAGAACCCGTCCAGCACTTCCAGGTTGTGTGACATCAGCTTGTGGATGCGCGCGAGGATCCGCTCGCGGGCCTTGAGGGCGATGATCGAGAGGATTTCGCTGGGACCCGAGTTGCAGATGGACAGGTAGTGTTTCATCCGCTCCATGCGCACCAGCAGCCCGGCGTCCTGGCAGGCGATCCAGCCGATACGCAGCCCGGGCAGGCCATAGGGTTTGGACATCACCGCCAGCGACAAGCCACGCTCGTAGACGTCGGCAACCGCCGGCAGTTGCTCGCAGTCACCGACACCGATCAGCCGATAGGCCTCGTCGCTGAACAGATAGAGGCCATGTTTGCGGCACAGTTGCACCAGCGCGTCGAAGCGCTCGCGCTCGAGGATCTTGCCCGTCGGGTTGTGGGGAAAGTTGATCGAGACCAGTTTGGTATTCGGCCGGATGGCCGCGGCCACCGCGTCGATATCCAGGGTCCAGCCACGCGCCGGGTCGAGGGGCACGCCGGTGACCTCGCAGAGGCTCAAGGGGATGGTCTCGGCGGACTGGTAGTTGGGTGTCACGACGATGGCGTGGTCGCCTTTTTCCAGCAAGGCCTGCATCGCCACATAAAGCCCTTCTTCAGCACCGGCAAAACACAGGATATCGGACGGCCGGACCTTGTCGTAGGTCGCGGCGATCGTCTCCCGCAGTGCCGGAGCGCCATAGGTCTGGGTGTAGCCCAGCGAAAGGTTCTCGAACGCGGCGCGGTCACTGTCGCTGGCCAGGGCCAGCAACTCCGAGAGCGTCATGCTTTCGGCATCGGAAGCGGTCATGTGGTAGCGGGCGGTGAATTCCCATTTGGAGAAATAGGTCTCCAGGCGGAAGTCTGGAAGCGTGGCCATGCGATGTCCCCTGCTGAGCTGAGCGATAGGTCGTCCACCGCCCGCGGACGATCTCGCAGATGCCCGGTCGGTGGCAGTACCCGCAAGACACTATCCGGACTTATACATATTGTCTAATTTATTTTTTATGTCTAAATTAAGCTCAACACCTGCCTATCAAGCCGCTCAAGGCTGTTCCAATATCGCCCGGGAGTACGGTAACGTGCGCACGCCTGGACGAAAGGCACCGGCCCTCCCTGTCATCGCGGTTGCTGTCCACCTGAATCGAAGGCTTGCAGATGTCCTACATGAATTTCATCAATGCCACGGCACAAGGCATCGCCGGATTGCTCTACCCGCATCTGGAGGCCGTGGTACACGATGCCAGGACGGGCCTGATCGCCCATATCGCCAACAATTTTTCCAAGCGCAAGGTCGGCGATCCCTCGCTGATCGAGGATATCCCGCAGCTCGAAGCCGGACCGGATGTGATCGGCCCCTACGAAAGCAACGGGATCAATGGCCGGGTCCTGCGCTCGATCACCATTGCCGCCCGGGACGACCATGGTGAGATCATCGCGTTCCTGTGCCTGAACTTCGATGTGTCGGTGATCAACCAGGTGCAGCAACTGCTGGGCAGCTTCGCCGCCGGGTTCAACACGCAAACCCGGCCGGAGGCGCTGTTCAAGGCGGACTGGAGAGAGAAGCTCAATGAGATCGTCGAACGGATTTCCCTCGAGACCTCAGTGCGCAAAAGCGAGTTCGGCCGCCGCGAAATCACCCTGGCGCTGGCCGAAGCCCGGGCCAGCGGGCTCCTGGAAATACGCAACTTCATGGAATACCTGACCGACTACTTCGAGATCTCCCGGGCAACGGTCTACAACTACCTCAAGGCGGTGCCGGAGCCGTTGATTGCCGCCGGCACGGCGACGATCAAGGCTCCCGCCGGCAGCAGGAAGAGCACGAGGAAGACGGCTCAGGACACGCGCTCGTAGCCGCCGACCACGCCTTTTTTCGAGAGTACCCACTGCCACAGCTGGATATCCCTGGCCCGGAAAGCCCCCGCGCAGGACAGCAGGTAGTAGCGCCACATGCGGTAGAAGCGCTCGCCCATCTGCCCGGCGAAGCGTGGCCAGGCCGCTTCGAAGTTCTCGCACCAGGCCATCAGCGTCTTGTCGTAGTCGGCCCCGAAGTTGTGCAGGTCCTCGACCACGAACAGACCGTCGACGGCATCGCCGATCTGGCCGATGGAAGGCAGGTCGCCGTTGGGGAAGATGTACTTGTCGATCCAGCGATCGGTACTGGAGTTGCGGCGGTTCTTGCCGATGGTGTGCAGCAGGAACAACCCGTCGTCCTTCAGGCAGCGCTCGGCGGTTTCCATGTAGACGCGATGGTTCTTGCGCCCGACATGTTCGAACATGCCAATGCTGACGATGTGGTCGAACTGCTCGTCGACATCGCGGTAGTCCTGCAGGCGGAACTCCAGGGGCAATCCGGCGTAACGCTGGCGGGCCCACTCGGCCTGGTCCCGGGAGATGGTCACGCCGACACACTCGACGCCGTAGTTCTGCGCCGCGTAGGACATGAAGCTGCCCCAGCCACAGCCGATGTCCAGGACCCGCATGCCCGGCTCCAGGCGCAGCTTGCGGCACACCAGGTCGAGCTTGGCGTTCTGCGCCTCGACCAGGTCGGTTGCCTCGCGCCAGTAGCCGCAGGTGTAGGTCATGCGCGGATCGAGCATGCTCGCGTAGAAATCGCTGCCAAGGTCATAGTGCTGCTCGCCGACCTGCCAGGCACGCTTGCGGTTCTGCAGGTTGAGCAACTTGACCCGTGCGGCATGAAACAGCATGGCCATCGGGTTGACCCCATCGGCCAGGCCCGAACGCATGAGGCGGGCAAAGAACTCGTCCAGCTGATCGGCGTCCCAGTCGCCGTCCATGTAGGCCTCGCCGAGGCCCAGGCTGCCTTCGGACAAGGCCCGCTCGGGAACCCCGGGCCTTTTCAGCTTCATATCCCACGGCGCGTTGCCGTTCAGGCGCAGGCCGGCCTTGTCCAGAAGCTCCTCGGCCAGTCGGTAGGAACTGCTGTGGGACGTATCCTCGGTGGAGACACTGGAAGTACTGGAAGAACGGGTGGCTAATGAATCTTCGCACTTTGACTGCATCGTGAATCCTTACTTCTTGCTTGCACTGAAGTGGACAGCGAGGCCATTGTTCGAATCGATCATGGTTCAAACCGTTGACGCAGGCGCTCAAGGTTGACTTTCGAAGCTCGGGAAAGCTTAAGTCGAGGCTTCGGAGCAAGACAAACGAGGATTTGATAAAAGTGCTTTGCGCAATCTGCAACAATTTGCAACAAACCCTGCACGCAGGCGAGTTTGCTTTACAGACGCGAAGCTAGGCACGAGCCTACAAAATCAGGGGAAATAGCTGGCTATATCATCCAACAGGTTTGAGTCGAAGATTGGTTTCAGAACGCTATCGTCGGCAGCACCGGCAGTCAGAGAGCGTTTCCAGGCCATTGTTATCGCAGGAGCCAAGATGACATTCTCACTCAACCTGTATGACGCGCTGACCGCCATCAGCATCCCAGCCGGCAAGGCCAAAGGCGTGGTGGATGCCTGGGAGGACGAAATGCAGAATTTCGCTACGAAATCGGACCTGCTTCACACCGAGACCCGCCTGAACGCATCGATCTCGGAATTGAGGACTGATATGAACGCCCTGGGTGTGGAGCTGCGGGCGTTGATCAAGGAACAAGGCGCGGAACTCCGAGAATCGATGGCGACCCAGAACTCGGAGCTTCGTGAATTGATATCGACACAAGGCTCGGAGCTTCGAGAATCGATAGCGAAACAAGGCGCGGACCTGCGGTCATCGATCACCTCACTGGAGGCCCATCACAAGCTCGTGCATTGGCAGTTTGGTATTATTTTTCTCTGTATCAGCATTCCCTCCATCAAGCTGGCCTACGACTTCCTGAGCAAGGCTTTCCTCGGCTGAGCCAACCCAACCGGACCAGGCAGCAGGCCTGCCGGATAGAAAGATCACACAATAAAAAAGCCCGCATCGCTGCGGGCTTTTTTCAATCGGGTGGTACGACAGGGACAATGCCCATTCGCCCATCAGATCACCTGGACAATCGCCTTCACCACCGCTTCGATATTGCGCTGGTTCAACGAGGCCACGCAGATACGACCGGTATCCAGCGCGTAGATCCCGAACTCGTTCTTCAGGCGTGCCACCTGCTCCACCGTCAGGCCGGAGTAGGAGAACATCCCGCGCTGGCGACCGACGAAGCTGAAGTCACGCTTGGCGCCATACTGGGCCAGCAGGTCGACCATCTGCATGCGCATGCCGCGAATCCGCAGGCGCATTTCAGCCAGTTCCGATTCCCACTGGGCACGCAGCTCAGGGTTGTTCAGCACGGCCGCGACGATGCTCGCCCCGTGGGTCGGCGGGTTGGAGTAGTTGGTACGGATCACGCGCTTGACCTGGGACAGGACACGGGCGGTCTCTTCCTTCGATTCGCTGACGATCGACAGCGCACCGACGCGCTCGCCGTACAGCGAGAACGATTTGGAGAACGAGCTGGAAACGAAGAACGTCAGGCCCGATCCGGCGAACAGGCGCACGGCGGCGGCGTCTTCCTCGATGCCATCACCAAAGCCCTGGTAAGCCATATCCAGGAACGGAACCAGATCCCTGGACTTGACCACGTCCAGCACGTCCTGCCAGTCGGCCGGGGTCAGGTCGACGCCGGTCGGGTTGTGGCAGCAGGCGTGCAGCACGACGATCGACTTGGCCGGCAGCGCGTTGAGATCTTCCAGCAGGCCGGCACGGTTCACCCCGTTGCTCGCGGCATCGTAGTAGCGATAGTTCTGTACAGGGAAACCGGCGGCTTCGAACAGCGCGCGGTGGTTCTCCCAGCTCGGGTCGCTGATGGCAACGGTGGCGTTCGGCAGCAACTGCTTGAGGAAATCGGCGCCGATCTTCAGCGCGCCGGTACCACCGACAGCCTGGGTGGTCAGTACACGACCGGCGGCGATCAGCGGCGAACCTTCACCGAACAGCAGGGTTTGTACCGCCTTGTCGTAGGCGGCAATGCCGTCGATCGGCAAGTAGCCACGGGAAGCATGCTGAGCCACGCGCTGGGTCTCGGCGTCGACAACGGCACGCAACAGTGGAATTTTCCCACTTTCGTCACAGTAAACACCTACACCCAGGTTGACCTTGTCGGTACGGGTATCGGCATTGAATGCTTCGTTGAGGCCCAGGATAGGATCGCGTGGTGCCATTTCGACAGCGGAGAACAGGCTCATTATTGCGGCGGCTCTGAATGGGGGGTGGAGGGGGTGACAACGCTCCGGCCGATTGCACTAGAGCGGTGCACAAACGGGGAGCTAGTATAGAGCCCATCACCGGCGAGGGCGACCGACTATTGTCGGATTCCGGCAAGTTTTTTGATTTATTTTACGACCGACAATCGAAATGCAACATTAACGTCCGACAGACACCCGCCTTGAAAGCTGTCGGACGCAACACCACATCTAGGCTTATCATGCTTTTTCCCTGCGACCTGCTGTTGCAGGCGATCTTTTTCGTTGCTGCGCGGCTTGCCGGGCAGGCGTGACCCAGAGGTACGTTATGTCCGAATTCCAGCTCGTCACCCGCTTCCAGCCCGCCGGCGACCAGCCCGAGGCCATCCGCCTGATGGTCGAAGGCATCGACGCCGGCCTGGCCCACCAGACCCTGCTCGGGGTGACCGGCTCGGGCAAGACCTTCAGCATCGCCAACGTGATTGCCCAAGTCCAGCGCCCCACTCTGGTGCTGGCCCCGAACAAGACCCTGGCCGCGCAGTTGTACGGCGAGTTCAAGGCGTTCTTCCCGAACAACGCCGTCGAGTACTTCGTTTCCTACTACGACTACTACCAGCCGGAAGCCTACGTGCCCTCCTCCGATACCTTTATCGAGAAGGATGCGTCGATCAACGACCATATCGAACAGATGCGCCTGTCGGCGACCAAGGCCCTGCTGGAGCGCAAGGACGCCATCATCGTCACCACGGTGTCCTGCATCTACGGCCTGGGCAGCCCGGAAACCTACCTGAAGATGGTCCTGCACGTGGACCGTGGCGACAAGCTCGACCAGCGCGCCCTGCTGCGTCGCCTGGCCGACCTGCAATACACCCGCAACGACATGGACTTCGCCCGTGCCACCTTCCGCGTGCGCGGCGACGTGATCGACATCTACCCGGCCGAATCCGACCTGGAAGCGATCCGGATCGAGTTGTTCGATGATGAAGTGGAAAGCCTGTCGGCCTTCGACCCGCTGACCGGCGAAGTCATCCGCAAACTGCCGCGCTTCACCTTCTATCCGAAAAGCCACTACGTGACGCCGCGGGAAACCCTGCTCGACGCCATCGAAGGGATCAAGGCGGAGTTGCAGGAACGCCTGGAATACCTGCGCAGCAACAACAAGCTGGTGGAAGCCCAGCGCCTTGAGCAACGCACCCGCTTCGACCTGGAGATGATCCTCGAACTGGGTTACTGCAACGGCATCGAAAACTACTCGCGCTACCTCTCGGGACGCGAAGCCGGCGCACCGCCACCGACACTCTACGATTACCTGCCGGCCGATGCGCTGCTGGTGATCGACGAATCCCACGTCAGCGTTCCGCAGGTCGGTGCCATGTACAAGGGCGACCGTTCGCGCAAGGAAACCCTGGTGGAGTACGGCTTCCGCCTGCCCTCGGCACTGGACAACCGGCCGATGCGCTTCGACGAGTGGGAAGCCATCAGCCCGCAGACCATCTTCGTTTCCGCAACCCCCGGCAACTACGAGGCCGAACACGCCGGCCGGGTCGTCGAACAGGTGGTACGCCCAACCGGCCTGGTGGACCCGCAAGTGGAAATCCGCCCGGCACTGACCCAGGTCGACGACCTGCTCTCGGAAATCTCCAAGCGCGTGGCCGTGGAAGAGCGGGTACTGGTCACCACCCTGACCAAGCGCATGGCCGAGGACCTGACCGACTACCTCGCCGACCATGGCGTGCGCGTGCGCTACCTGCACTCGGACATCGACACCGTCGAGCGGGTGGAAATCATCCGCGATCTGCGCCTGGGGACCTTCGATGTGCTGGTGGGGATCAACCTGCTGCGCGAAGGCCTGGACATGCCGGAAGTCTCGCTGGTGGCGATTCTCGATGCGGACAAGGAAGGCTTCCTGCGCTCCGAACGCTCGCTGATCCAGACCATCGGTCGCGCCGCCCGTAACCTCAATGGCCGGGCCATCCTCTACGCCGACCGGATCACCGGCTCCATGGAGCGCGCCATCGGTGAAACCGAGCGCCGTCGCGACAAGCAGATCGCCTTCAACCTGGCCAACGGCATCACCCCCAAGGGCGTGTTCAAGGACGTCGCCGATATCATGGAAGGCGCCACCGTGCCCGGCTCGCGCAGCAAGAAGCGCAAGGGCATGGCCAAGGCCGCCGAGGAAAACGCCCGCTACGAAAACGAACTGCGCTCGCCGAGCGAGATCGGCAAGCGCATTCGCCAGTTGGAAGAAAAGATGTACCAACTGGCCCGCGACCTGGAGTTCGAGGCGGCCGCGCAGATGCGCGACGAGATCGGCAAGCTGCGTGAGCGATTGCTGACGGTCTGATCCAGAGGTTGTCCACAGCCCTTGTGGGAGCCGGGCTTATTGATAGCCCGTTCAGTCCAGCAACATCGCCAGCAGCACCAACGCCAGCAAGCCGGTATAGATCCCGGCATGCAGGCGGTCCGGAATGCGCCCGATCAGGGGGCTCACCAGGCGCATTCCCGCCAGCGATCCGAGGATCAGCACGCCGAACGCCGGCAGATCCACATAGCCGGCGAACCACGGCCCCAATCCCAGCGGGCGGAACCCGGCGAGAGCGACATAGGTCAGGGTCCCCACCACCGCCACCGGCACGCTCAGCGGATTGGCCATCGCCGTCGCCAGCGTCATGCTCAGGCCATTGCGGCGCAACAGCGGCACGGTCATGACACTGCCGCCGACCCCGAGAAAGGTCGCCACGGCACCGATCAACAGGCCGCCGCCCACCGTGACGGCAGGCTTGAGCGGTTTCGCCGGGGAGGCCAGCGCCTGCTGCATGAAACCGCGCCGCGCCAGGCAATCCACCAGGGTCAGGCCCAGGTAAACGATAAACGCCCAGCGTACCGTCTCGCTGCTCACCAGGCTCGCCAGCACCGCCCCCGATACCGAGCCAAGGCCGATGAATCCCGCCAGGGGCCAGATCCACGCGCGCCGCAGGTTACCGGCACGCCGGTGCTTGCCCGTGGCGATCAGGGCATTGACGATCATCACGCAGGTCGAGGTCGCCACGGCGATCTGCATCGCCGCTCCGCTGATCGCCGGGTCCGGACTGTCGCCCAGGATGCGGTACAACAACGGCACCACGACAAAACCGCCACCGAAACCGAACAGCACGCTGGTCATGCCAGCCAGTGCACCAAACAGCGCCAACAGCCCATAGAGCATCACATCGGGTCCTTTCTGGAAGAGAGAAGCCCACCTTAAGCCGGCAACATCTGGCGTGCTTGCGCAAGCCAGTCAATACTGTTTGAGTTTCGGCCAGACAAATCCCGCCATGCGCAATACCGCCCTCGCCCTCTACGATCACCTGCCCCAAACAGTGATCGCCATCGGCACCGATTATCCCCACGGTCACCTGCTGGCCCGCCATCAGCACCGGCGGGCGCAATTGCTCTATGGCGCCACAGGGGTGATGCATGTGCTGACCGATGACGGTAACTGGATCGTCCCGCCACAGCGTGCGGTCTGGATTCCCCCCGGGGTGCCACACCAGGTGCTGATGCTCGGGGTCAGTACCCGCAGCCTGTACATCGAGCCGACGGCCGCCGGGGCGATGAGCCCGACGTGCCAGGTGCTGGAAGTCTCTACCCTGCTGCGGCAACTGCTGATCGCCGCCGTCGAGATGCCGGTGGCGTACGACGAACAGGGCCGCGATGGCGCGTTGATCACGCTGGTGCTGCATGAACTGGCCAGCGCCAGCAGCCTGCCACTGCATATTCCCCTGCCCCGGGACCCGCGCCTGCTGCCACTGTGCCAGGCCTTCGTCGAGCAACCGGATATCCGCCAGTCGCCCCAGGCCTGGGCGGACCGCCTGCATCTTAGCCTGCGCAGTTTCGGCCGGCTGTTCCAGGAGCAGGTCGCCCTGAGCTTTTCACACTGGCGCCAGCGTGTCTGCGTGGTGCAGGCCCTGGCCCGCCTGAGCGCAGGCGAAGCGGTGACACGGATCGCCCTGGACTTCGGCTACCAGAGCCCGGCGGCGTTCTCCACCATGTTCCGCCGGGTGCTGGGTCGATCCCCCAGCAGTTTCCTGCACACTTCGGCTACCTTATGACGACATGCCCGAAAAGGACCACGCCCATGCATATCCTCAACGCCCGGCTGCGCCACCGCGAAGGCCTGTACGACCTGCACCTGGAGGACGCACGGATCGCGAGCATCACCCCGCAAACCGGCCTGCTGGCAGCCGGCCCGGCGGACCTCGACGCCCGGGGCAACCTGGTGGTGCCGCCGTTCGTCGAGCCGCATATCCACCTCGACGCGACCCTCACCGCCGGCGAACCGCGCTGGAACATGAGCGGCACCCTGTTCGAAGGCATCGAATGCTGGGGTGAACGCAAGGCCACCATTACCCACGAGGACACCAGGACGCGGGCGAAAAAGACCATCCGCAACCTCGCCGCCCACGGCATCCAGCATGTACGCACCCACGTCGATGTCACCGACCCGGAACTGACGGCGCTCAAGGCCATGCTCGAGGTGCGCGAGGAAACCCGGCACCTGATCGACCTGCAGATCGTGGCCTTTCCCCAGGAGGGCATCGAGTCCTATCGCAATGGCCGCGAACTGATGGTCGAGGCGATCAATCTCGGCGCCGATGTGGTCGGCGGTATTCCCCATTTCGAATACACCCGCGACCAGGGCGTCTCGTCGGTGATGTTCCTGATGGACCTGGCGGAGAAGACCGGCTGCCTGGTGGACGTGCATTGCGACGAAACCGACGACCCGCACTCACGCTTTCTCGAGGTCCTCGCCGAAGAGGCCCGCAGCCGTGACATGGGTTCGCGGGTGACCGCCAGTCACACCACGGCCATGGGTTCCTATGACAACGCCTACTGCGCCAAGCTGTTCCGCCTGCTCAAGGCCTCGGGCATCAGTTTTGTCTCCTGCCCCACCGAAAGCATCCACTTGCAGGGCCGCTTCGACAGTTTTCCGAAACGCCGCGGCGTGACCCGCGTGGATGAGTTGCTGCAAGCCGGGATGAATGTCTGTTTCGGCCAGGACTCCATCGTCGACCCGTGGTATCCACTGGGCAACGGCAATATCCTGCGGGTGCTGGAGGCCGGGTTGCATATCTGCCACATGCTCGGTTATCGCAATCTGCAGAACGCCCTGGACCTGGTCACCGACAACAGTGCCAGGGCCATGGCTCTGGGCGATCGCTACGGCCTGGAAGCCGGGCGCCCGGCCAACCTGCTGATCCTCCCGGCCGACAACGACTACGAAGTGATCCGCAGCCAGGGGCTGCCGCTGTATTCGATTCGCCAGGGAAAAATACTCATGCGACGCGAACCGGCGCGGGTGGAACTGCTGGAGTGATCCACACAGCAGCGGATCGCTACAGCGGCTTCAGGTTCTTCGTCATGTAGACCCGCTGAAAACCCGAGTCCGCGGCGCGGTGGGTTTCGACATAACCCAGCCGCGCATACAGCACCAGGTTCTCGCTCATGGCCTCGTTGGTATACAGACGAATCGCCGGACACCCCGCATCGAGCGCGGCCTGTTCGGCGAACGCCATCAACACCCGACCCAGCCCGCGCCCCTGATATTCAGGAGCAAGCGCCACGTTATCGAGCAACATGACACCCTGCTCGCGGATCAGCACGAGGATCCCGGCCACTTGCCCGGACATCTCCAGCACAAACAGGTGCCCGGCCTGCTGCACGGCGGCATAGTCCTCCAGCATGGGGCCGGGTTCTCGCCCCATTCGCGGGATATAGATGCGGTAGGCCGCATCCACGATGGCCTCGACCCGGGGCAGGTCGCGTGCTTCAGCCAGGCGCATGATCGATTGCATAGTGGGGACTTTCCTTGATCGGCAGGTGCATGGAAAAAGATTGCCTGATATTAATGCCTTATTCCGCCGCCGATGGACCGAGCATGAAATTCGACAAAGCCTACTGCGTCAGCCTGGACGAGAAACTGACGATCTACGATGTCCGCGACCTCAACTTCGACGAGACCGTGGCGTTCGATTCGGCCAGGGAATGCTTCCAGTGCCCGAACGATGCCTGCCGTACGGCCTTCGACAGCACCAACCAGTTGACCACCTACAATGCCACGAATGTGCGTTTCAAGCGTACCCCGCACTTCAGGAACATGCCCAGCACCCGGCACCTGGCGGACTGTCCGTACCTGAGCCCGGAAACCGCCCCCGGCGTCCTCGATCCCGACCATCCGCAGGACGAGATCGAGGGCGAACAGAACTTCCCGGTCGAACTGCTGCTGACCCGCCGCGTCTACACGCGCAAGGCGCCCGCCGGCAACGACACCCGCCTGCCGGCGGCGGCACCCGATGTCGTACTACCGCCAGCCGAGAGCAGCGCCGACAACGCGCCCAAGGCGGTGCCGAACCGCACCAGCGTATTTGCCCATCCGGTGGAGTGCTTTGTCTCCAACTTCGCCAACAGGGAACTGCTCAAGCGCATGCCGCTGACCATCGGCGAGCAGAGCCTGAACTACCAGGCCTTCTTCAAGAAAGTCGAGTACTGCCAGGACCGCAAGGGCCTGATCTACTGGGGCCGGATCAAGGAAATCAAGGATTACGGGAGCAGCTTCAGCATCGTCTTCGACAAACCGGTCTGGGCCGACAAGAAGCGCTGTTCGGTGAATGTCTACCTGAGCAAGGGCCTGATCGAAAGCTACCGCCAGCGCACGGCGTTTCTTGCCGAAATCAAAAGCGTGATCGACCAGGCCGACGATCTCTACTGCTTCTTCTACGGCGTCACCCCGGAGTTGAAACAGGTGCCGAGCAAGAAAAACCCGGAGCAGACCTTCAGTGTCTTCAGTTGTGAAATCGAGAACCTGGATCACTTCCTGATTCGCCAGGCGCCAGGACTCGACGCGGGTTGAACCGGCTCACTCGGACGCGGTGGAAAGACCGGCCGAGGGCCCCGCCCACTGGTAGGTCTTGTGGGCCGCGCAGCGGGTGTCGGCGGCCTTGGAGCGGTCGAAGACGAACTCAAACGTCACCGCCCCCTGATAATCCGTGCGCACGATGCGATTGATATCGAGCATGTGCCAACTGCCATCCTGCTTCAATGAGTCCGGCGAGTGATAGGCGTCGCTGCCCCTGACCACGCCCTGCCGGTTCAGCGTATCCAGGTGAAAATTGATATTGGCCTTGTTGCCGCCGCCCTGGCCGTCGCTGCGGACGATCCGGTAGCGCACCGCACTGACATCGAAATAGGCCGTGTTGCCGGCGGAGGCGAACACCACCCTGGCCTCCAGCTCCCCGCGAAAGCGTCCCACCGAGCAGGAAAAATAATCGGTGCGACTGCCCACCAGCAGTTCCGCCGGCGTGGACTCGATGCCGTCGGTGGCGGTGGAAGATGCCGCGATCCTGTCGCTGGAGTCCAGCCCGGGCCCCGGCTGCGCGCTACTGGAACAGGCCGTGAACACCAGGCCGGCACACAGCCATGTACTGAATAAACCTCTGACAGCTCTCATCAACGAATTCCCTTTGAATGAATCGAAAACCCGGGCCCGTCTCCACGGCCCGATCCGGGCGAGGCCGTCATCGGCCTTCACCCCATCGACTCATTCAAGCCAAAACCGCCCGCTGCGGACAAGAGCACAACCGCACCGCCGCGGGACGGGCGAGTCCGATCCCGGTGTCGGAGTCGAACCGCGCCCGTGCCGGTCGTCAGCCCTGGCGCCGGGCAGCGCCGAACAGATGGACGCTCTGCAGCTCGCCCGCCTGCGCCACCAGGCGAATCGGCGCGGTGCCGCCGGGCATGCTGACCCGGACCTCGCCCGCCGCGACCCAGCCGGCTCGCCAGGCCGCACAGGCCACGGCACTGGCGCTGGTGCCCGAGGACGCGGTCGGCCCTTCGCCGCGCTCGAACACCCGCGCTTGCAGGTGCCCGGGGCCCGCGAGCGTCGCCCACTGCAAATTGACACCGGCCGGACACGGCACGCCAGTCCCCACGGGCGGCGCAAAGGCAATCGCGGTCAAGCCGGTTTCCAGGGCCGGTTCGAGCATCTGCGCATTGCTCGGCAACGCCGATGCCTCGTCGACCAGGGTCACGCAATGGGGATTGCCGATCCGCACGAACTGGCTGCGCTGCCAGGCGCTGTTCAGCCTCGCCAGACCCGGGATATGGCTCAGGTGGCGGCCATTCGACCCGGCATCCCCCATACCGGCGGCCGCGACGGCAGCAGGACCGAACGCCGGCTTCCCCAACGCCAGCCAGAAACCCTGGATACCTTCGACCTGTGCCGGCTCGACCACCGTGACCACGGGAGAGCCGCCGCCCGGCTGATCGTGATGGACCCGCAACCGACAGCTTCCTTGCGCCAGCAGCAGGCCTTGCTCGGCCAGCGCCTGGGCGAAAATCGTCAAGCCGTTGCCGCTGCGTTCGGCCAGGGTGCCGTCGGTATTGATGATCAGCAGATCGAAGGGGGCTGCGGACTGGAACGGCCCCACCAGCAGTCCATCGGAACGATGGTGCTTGCCACCTCGCCCGGGTGCCTGGTCGCCCCAGCCGCACAACGCCTCCACCGCCCCCGCGGTCCAGGTCAGCCGCTGCGAGGCCGCCTGCGCCGCGTCCAGCGGCACCTCGAAGCCCAGGCCACGCACTTCATCGGGGCTCGCCACGGCATAGATATTCCCGCGTGCGTCGTAAAACGTCGGCATACGCCCTCTCTGCAAGCGTTCACTGGAGCCCACCACTCTAGCCTTGATCGGTCGCGGAAAAAATATTCCCGCGCAGGCATTTTCCCGCGGATTGGCTAGGCTCCTGTCTGTCGATGTCCTGCTGTCGTCGACGCGCGAACCCCTATCTTTCGCAGAGGACATACCATGAACAGCAAGGACCCCGTGGCAGAGCTGTACCGTGAAGGCCGCAAGCAGTTTATCGAGCTGGTACCTGATGGCGGCGCACGCCTGGATGCGCTGTTTCATACCGCGCCGGCATTGGGCGAATTGGCGGTCGGCGTCGTCTACGGCCATCTGCACGAGCGCCCCGGTCTCGATCCGCGGTTGCGCGAAGCCGCGACCTTCGCCGCCATCGTTGCCGCCGGCATGGTCGGGCCACCGCTCAGCGTGCATTTCAAGACCGGCCTGGCTTCGGGCCTGGCTCCCGGCGAATACACCGAACTGCTGTTGCAGGCCTCTGCCTTCACCGGCTTCCCACGCGCGGTAGCCACCGCCGACCAGCTCAACCATCTGTTTGCCGACGCCGGAATGGTTTCGCCACCGGCCAGGCCGCCAAGGGCCGTGGTGCTGGCGTTCTGTGACACGGTGCGGGAAAACCATGACCACAGCCCTTTCCCGCTCCCACCGGCAGCACGGGATCTGTTGCGTAAACCCCATCAACTCCAGGCCACCGCCACGGCGGCGGACCGGGTGCTGGTGGAATGCTACCAGGCAGGTCAGCCGGCCCCCCGTGGCGTGTTGCAGTTTCGCGTCGAGGGCGAACAGATCGTCGCCGTGACGCTCTTCACCCCCGACTAGCGCACCAGGCACGGACGCTTGTTGTCGAACGACCAGCCCGGGATCAGGAACTGCATCGCCACGCTGTCATCCCGGGCGCCAAGGCCCATGTTCCGGTAGCACTCATGGGCCCTGGCTACCGCGTCCAGATCCAGCTCGATGCCCAGGCCCGGCTTTTGCGGGACCTGGATAAAGCCGTCGACGATCTGCAACGGCTCGCGGGTCAGGCCCTGGCCGTCCTGCCAGATCCAGTGGGTGTCGATGGCGGTGATCTCACCCGGCGCCGCGGCCGCGACATGGGTAAACATCGCCAGGGAAATGTCGAAGTGGTTGTTGGAGTGCGAACCCCAGGTAAGGCCCCATTCATGGCACATCTGGGCAACCCGGACCGAGCCCTGCATCGTCCAGAAATGCGGATCGGCCAGGGGGATATCGACCGCGTGCAACTGGATCGCATGGCCCATTTCCCGCCAATCGGTGGCGATCATGTTGGTCGCCGTCGGCAGCCCCGTGGCGCGGCGGAACTCGGCCATCACCTCGCGCCCCGAGTAACCGTGTTCCGCACCGCAGGGATCCTCGGCGTAGGACAGCACATCATGCTTGTCGCGGCACAGGGCAATCGCTTCCTTGAGCGACCAGGCACCGTTGGGGTCGAGGGTGATCCGCGCCTGGGGGAAACGTTCGGCCAGGGCCGTCACCGCCTCCATCTCCCGGGCACCGTCGAGCACGCCGCCCTTGAGCTTGAAATCATTGAAACCGTAACGTGTCTGGGCAGCCTCGGCCAGACGGACAATGGCTTCGGGGGTCATCGCCTGCTCATGCCGCAGGCGCAACCAGGCGTCGTCGGCCTCGGCTTCATTGCGATAGGCCAGGTCGGTCCGGGCCCGGTCGCCGATATAGAACAGGTAACCGAGAACCTTGACCGCCTCCCGCTGCTGGCCCTCGCCGAGCAACGCCGCCACCGGCACGCCGAGGAACTGGCCGAGCAGATCGAGCAACGCCGCCTCCAGCGCCGTCACCGCATGAATGGTGATACGCAGGTCGAAGGTCTGTTGCCCGCGCCCGCCCGAATCCCGTTCGGCGAAAGTCTGGCGGACCTGGTTGAGCAGCTTCTGGTAATTGCCGATGGACTGGCCCAGCAGCAGCGAGCGGGCATCCTCCAGGGTGGCGCGAATCCGCTCGCCGCCGGGGACTTCGCCGACGCCCGTGCGCCCGCTGCTATCGGTAATGATCACGATATTACGGGTAAAGAACGGGCCGTGGGCACCGCTGAGGTTCAGCAACATGCTGTCGTGGCCGGCCACCGGGATAACCTGGAAACCGCTGATCACCGGCGTCTGGCCGGCGGCATTGAGGGGCTGTGTAGTCATGGTTCGTACCTGTCGGCAAAAGCGTCGTTCAATGGGGTTTGTTCAGGGCCGGGCTGACGATCCCCGGCAGCGCGTGGGAAGTCTTGGGCCGGGTGCGGGCATAGAACACCAGGATCGCCGCCAGCACCGAGGTCGCGGCCAGGCCGTAGAGGCCGCCCTGGATCGAACCGGTGCGCTCCTCCAGCAAGCCGAAGGTGGCCGGCGCGACAAATCCGCCAAGGTTGCCGGTGGAGTTGATCAGGGCAATGACCCCGGCTGCGATCCGCGCATCCAGGTAGGCCTGGGGAATCGGCCAGAACAGCGACGAGGCGGACTTGAAGCCGATGGCGGCGAAACACACGGCGACAAAGGCGAACACCGGACCGCCGGTGGTGGACATGAACATCCCCGCCGCCGCCGCCAGCAGCGCCGTGGCGACCCAGGCCTGCTGGTGCTTCCACTTGCCCGAGGCCGCCGCGAAGGCGTACATGGCAATGATCGAGATCAGCCAGGGAATGGAGTTGAAGAAGCCCACCTGCAGGTCGCTCAGATCGCCCATTTTCTTGATGATGCTGGGTAGCCAGAAGGTCGCGGCATAGATGGTCAGTTGAATGCAGAAATACAACAGGCAGAACAGCACGATCTGGCGGTCCTTGAGCAGGGTCCAGATCGACGGCTTGACCGGCATCGCCGCCTCGCGGGCACGCTGTTCATCCTCGATCACCTGCACCAGCACGTCCTGCTCGGCGGCGCTCAGCCACTTGGCGTCGCGGGGCGTGGAGTCGAGCCAGAACCAGGTGAAACCGCAGAGCACCACCGAGGCCAGGCCTTCGATGATGAACATCCATTGCCAGCCGTGCCAGCCGAAACCCTCGATCTGTAGCAAGGCCCCCGACAACGGGCCGGAGATCAGTGACGCCACGGCCGAACCGCTGAGGAAGATGGCAATCGCCTTGCCCCGCTCCACACCGGGCAACCAGCGGGTGAAGTAGTAGATCACTCCGGGAAAGAACCCGGCCTCGGCCACACCGAGCAGGAAACGCAGGATATAGAAGTGGGTTTCGTTCTGGACAAAGGCCATCGCCGTGGCGACCAGGCCCCAGGTGAACATGATGCGGGTCAGCCAGAGCCGCGCCCCGACCTTCTGCAGGAACATGTTGGAAGGCACTTCGAACAAGGCATAACCGATGAAGAACAGTCCGGCGCCAAAGCCGTAGGCCGCGGCGCCGATGCCCAGGTCATGCTCCAGGTGCGTGCGCACGAAGCCGATATTCACCCGGTCGATGTAGTTGACGATAAACATGATGACGAACAGCGGCAGTACATGGCGCTTGACCTTCGCCACGGCGACGGCCAGCAGTGAATCACGCTCCGGTATTCCGGACGGATCGAGGGTGTTGTTCACGACGGTCTCCCACGGGTTATTTTTGTGTGCGGGGTGCTGGCTCAGCCGAACCAGTCGACAGTCATCATACGAGTAGAAAAATCTGCTAACAAGTCCCTTCGGATTGCCTGGTGCTTGGCGATTTTTCAAAGCAATGACAGAACAATAATCAACCTATTGTTTTTATTATAAATTTATCAGATAAACCGAACAGATCATCGCATCATACAGCTTATCATCGTTTGAAAATCATCAGAAAATCACCAGGGAACGGCTGCAAAAACCAAGCTTGTCATACATGTTTAACAGCCCTGTGCACAGCTTGTCTGACGAGTGTTAAGCTCATGCTTCACTCCTGCGCGACACGACCATGAGCCTTGATACCGACCTCCCTGCACCACGCCGCAAGCGCACGCCCAACCTGGCTACCGACCTGGTCAATCACCTGACCCAACAGATCCGCCTGGGCCAGTTGAAACCGGGGGAAAAGCTGCCCTCGGAAAGCACCATCGTGCGTGAACACAAGGTCAGCCGCACGGTGGTCCGCGAGGCGATCTCCAAGCTGCAGGCCTCGGGCTGGGTGGAAACCCATCACGGGGTCGGCAGTTTCGTGCTGGAACGCGAGGAAGCCCATGGCCTGCGCCTGAGCGCCGACACCGCGCTGAGCGTGCGCGACATCCTCGAACTGCGCCTGGGCCTGGAGACCCAGGCCGTCGCCCTGGCGGCACGGCGGCGCAGCGCCGAACACCTGCGGCAGATGCGCGAAGCCCTCGACGAATACCAGAGCCTGCTGGCCAACAACGACAGTTGCGTGGCCGCCGACCAACGCTTCCACCTGTTGATCGCCGAGGCCACCGGCAATCCGTATTTCGCCGAGATCCTGTTGCACCTGGGGCAGTCGATGATCCCGCGGACCCAGGTGCAGGGGGCCGAGCGCGGCGACGCCGACCTTGCGCAACTGGGGCAGTTGGCCAATCAGGAGCATGAAGCGATTCTGAATGCGATCCAGCGCCAGGATGCCGATGCGGCACGGGCGGCGATGTGGACCCACCTGAGCAACAGTCGGGAACGGTTCTCCCGGGAATAACACGCCGATCGTTCCCACGCCCTGCGGGGGAATGCCTCACTGGACACGCTGCGTCCGCTTTTGTGACGCAAAACGCTCAGACCGGAATCCGTCGACAGTCCTCCGGCCCCAGCAGTCGCCCGTCTGCAGCCCGCAGCTCCAGCGGCCTGAGGGGCAAGCCCTGTTCGCGGTCGACCATCCGCGAATGCTGTTCCTGTGGGCCGTAGAAATAGGTCTCGCCCCACTGGCGCAAGCCGATGATCAGATTGAACAACCCCCTGCCCTTTTCCGTCAGCACATATTCCTGGTAGGCACTGCCATCCGAGGCCGGAACGACCGTCAACACGCCGTGCCCCACCAGGTTTTTCAAACGGGCGGCAAGGATGTTCTTGGCCAGACCGAGGTTGCGCTGAAACTCGCCAAAACGCCGGATGCCGTCGAAGGCGTCGCGGATGATCAGCAGCGACCAACCGTCGCCTATGGCATCCAGTGAACGGGCTACCGGGCATTCGGCGGCTTCCAGGCTGGAACGCTTGACCATGGCTCGGGCTCCTGCGGAAAAATGTGGTTGCAATATAAAACCACTCCCTCTAGGGTACAACTGGTTTTAAAAAGCAACCAGATCACCAGGAGCCCATCATGGCATTGGAAGTCCCACTCACCACCGATACACAAGCCCCGGCCACGGGGCTTGGCGCGGCAGTCGTGCTGCTGTTCGCCGTCGCCTGCGGGCTCTCGGTGGGCAATGTCTATTTCGCCCAGCCGCTGCTGGATGCCATGGCCGAGACCTTTGCCATGGACCACGCCCTCGTGGGCGGCGTGATAACCCTGACCCAGGTCGGCTACGGCCTGGGACTGCTGTTGCTGGTGCCCCTCGGCGACCTGCTCGACCGCCGGCGGCTGATCGTCGGGCAGATGCTGGTGTCGGTGCTGGCGTTGCTGCTCAGCGCCCTGGCTCCCGACAGCTTCTGGCTGCTGTTGGGCATGGGCCTGGTCGGACTGCTGGCGGTGGTGACCCAGACCCTGGTGGCCTATGCCGCCCAACTGGCAGCGGCGGGTGAACGGGGCAAGGTGGTCGGCACGGTGACCAGCGGCATCGTGGTCGGCCTGTTGCTGGCGCGCAGCGTTTCCGGCGGCATGGCCGACCTGGCCGGCTGGCGTTCGGTCTATCTGCTGTCGTCGGGACTGACGCTGGTCATGGCGCTGGCGCTCTGGCGGGTGTTGCCCAGGCACGAACCGGCCAAGGCGCGGCAGGCGTACGGAGCGCTGATCCTGTCGGTGTTCAGTCTGTTCCGGGAGGAAAAGATCCTGCGTGACCGGGCCGCGCTGGCGATGCTGATCTTCGCCGCCGGGACGGTGCTGTGGACACCGCTGGTCCTGCCCCTGAGCGCCCCGCCGCTGTCGCTGTCGCATACCGAGATCGGCCTGTTCGGCCTCGCCGGGGCAGCCAGCGCCCTGGCCGCCGCCCGCGCCGGACACTGGGCGGATCGCGGCCGGGCGCAATGGACCAGCGGCCTGTCGCTGCTGCTGATGCTGTTGTCGTGGCTGCCGATCGCCTTTACCCAATCGTCGCTCTGGGCCTTGCTGCTGGGGGTGATCACCCTCGACCTGGGCTTGCAGGCGGTGCACGTCACCAGCCAGGCCCTGATCTACAGCGTCAGGCCACAGGCGCAAAGCCGGTTGGCGGCGGGCTACATGCTGTTCTATTCGATCGGCAGCGCAGCCGGGGCCCTCGGGGCCACGGCGATGTACGCGTGGGCGGGCTGGCTGGGCGTGTGCCTGCTGGGGGCGGGAATCAATGCCCTGGCGCTGGGGTACTGGGGGTGGTCACTGCGGGTGGTGAAAAATCCTTGAATAAGGGCCGCCTGGGCCGGCCTATTCGCGGGCAAGCCCACTCCCACAAGGGGGCGGGCCAACCACAAATACCGTACACCCCGCTGTCCCTGTGGGAGCGGGCTTGCCCGCGAAGGCGCCAGCCCTGGCGCCCAAGGGTTTCAATCCTTGCCGCGCACCATGCTTTCCAGCACGCCATCCCGACGAATCAAGCCATGGAACAAGGCTGCCGCCAGGTGCATCAGCACCGTCAGGAACAACAGGTACGCCAGGTAGCCGTGGGCCTTGCGCAGGAAGGCAAAGGTCGTGGCATTGGCCGAGAGCAGTGGCGGCAGTTCAATCGAACTGCTGAGCATCACCGGATCACCGGCCGCCGAAATCATCGCCCAGCCCAGCAGCGGCAATACCAGCATCAAGGCGTATAGCAACACGTGGGACAGCTTTGCCGCCAGCACCTGCCAGCCCGGCAGATCCTCTGGCAAGGGCGGTTGCCGGGTGCTGAAGCGTACGACCAGACGCACGATCACCAACGCCAGGATCGCGATGCCCAGCGGCTTGTGCAGATGGATCAGCCACTCATGCCGGGCCGACACCGACGCCACCATCCCGGCACCGATAAACAGCATCGCCAGGATCATCAGCGCCATCAGCCAGTGCAGCAGGCGCGCCAGGGGGGCGAAATGCTTCGAAGGGGCGCTCATGGGCGGGACTCCTGTTTGGCGTGACCGGCAGGCAGCTGGCCGACTTCACTGGTGCGACGCAGATAGGAACTGGCATAGGCCGCCGAGCGCGCCGCCAGCAACGGATCGGCCGAGGCCTCGATGCCACTGGGCAGTACCAGCGGGTCGTAGTTGATGTCGCGGCAATCGCCGCTGTCTTGCGGTTGCGTGCTCTCCAGCACCAGGGTCCCGGCGTTGAGTACCTTGTGCTCGCCGCTCCAGGCCTTGCTCGCGTCATCGGTCGGATCGCCGGGATTGGCCAGGGTAATGCGCAATTGCCATTTCAACGGGCCGGCCGCCAGCCGCTGTTCCAGGTCCTGGTTCAGGAAATCGGCACCTGCCGGGGCCACGGCACCCGGGGCATCCTGGCTCAACGGTACATACCCCCAACGGACCGCCTGGCGCTGGCCGGCGGCGTTCACCAGGTAGAAGGCGTTCAGCCCGTTGTAGCTTTCGGTGGCATAGCTGGCCGATGGCCTGGCGGTCTTGACCCACTGCAGGAACGGCGCGGTTTCCGGGTGACCGGCAAAAAACGCCGCCATTGCCGCCGGGTTCGGCTTGCCGGTAGTCGGGTCCGGCGCGGAAGCCTTGAGCTGCTCGAAGAAGGCTTCCGGCGTGCCCACCGGGAATACCGGCATGCTGTTCATCCCGGTGCGCCATTGCTGGCCGTTGGCGAGGATGAAACGCAGGCCCAGGCTGCGGATCGGCACACTGCTGTCCGGCGCGTAGGGGTTGCCGCTGGGCAGGGCAAAACGTCCTTCCACCGGCACGCTGCCCGCGGCGAACACCTTGGCAATCGAATACGGCCGCGCTTCATCGCTGCTTTCGAAATAACCGGCGACGCACACACCCTTGGCATGGTTGCGCCGGAACCCCGGATGCAGGCCATTGTTTTTCTCGAAGGTATCGACAATACGCGTCGGTGTCAGGCGCTGCGGGTCGAGCCGGCCGCTGACGTAGGCAAAGGCCCCGGCCAGGGCCGCGACCACCACGGCGATAGCGGCCAGGCGCAGGGCCTTGCTCGAACCGCTGAGGGGCGGCGGGGTGTGATCTACCATGAAAAAACTCCAGGGCCTCAGGCGGCCACACGGTGAAGGAGCTATAAGACGAAGGTCGCGATGGTTTATTCCAGGCGCCCAGATTTATTTTTCGAATATTTATTTTCCGGCCATTGGAATAACCTTCGAGTCCAGACGTCTTGCTAGTCCAAGATGACAGGTGAAGAACCTGCAGGATTCCATGAACGATCTCGACGAACAGCTACGTGAACTGATTCCCCGCATGCGGCGCTTCGCCGTGTCGCTGACCCGTAATCCTAGCAGCGCCGACGATCTGGTCCAGGCCAGCCTGGAGCGGGCGCTGTCCAGTTGGGGCGAAAAACGTCCCGAGGGCGATCTGCGGGCCTGGCTGTTCTCGATCCTCTACCGGCAATTCCTCGACGCCCACCGCCGCAACCGGCGGTATGCGCGGATGCTCGAGTTCTTCACCGGGCGCGACGATGCCCAGCCGTCGGTGGAGCGCACGGTAGTGGCGCAATCGACCCTGGAAGCCTTCGAGCAACTGCCCACCGAGCAACGGGCCCTGCTGCTCTGGGTTTCGGTGGAAGGCTTGAGCTACAAGGAGGTCGCCGAGATCCTCGACGTCCCCACCGGCACCGTGATGTCCCGCCTGTCCCGCGCCCGCCAGGCCTTGCGCCAGATCAGCGACGGCGAAATCACCAGCCCTTCCCTGCGGATACTGAAATGATCACGATTCCTCCCAGCGAACGCGATTTGCACGCCTATGTCGACCATCAGCTCAGCGATGCCGACCGGCAAATGATGGACACCTACCTGGCCACCCACCCGGAACTGGCCCGGCAGGTCCGCGACTGGCAGCGCGATGCCCAGCACCTGCGTGCCGCCCTCGGCGGGGCGCTGCAGATGCCGGCCAATCCGCAATTGGACCCGGCGATGATCCGCCAACGCCTGCGCGGCCAGTCGCGCCGTCACCTGGCGAGCGCGGCCGTGCTGCTGATCGCCGTGAGCGTCGGTGGCCTCGGCGGCTGGCAGGCGCGGCAGATGAGCTACCCGACCCCGGCACCGATGGCCGACGCGGTGCAGGCCTACCGCATGTTCGCCACCCAGGACATCCTGCCGGCGGACTTCAAGGTCGAACAGAACGGCGACCTGCAAGGCTGGCTCGACCGCTACTTCACCCGCGCCAACCGCCTGCCGAACCTGCAGGGCGCCGGATTCAAGCCGGTCAGCGCGCGCTTGCTGAGCACCGAGCAGGGCGCGGCGGCGATGGTCCTCTACGAAGACCCACAGGGGCGGCGGATCACCTACTACATGCGTCCGCCAGGACCGCAGAACCACCTGCTGGAGCGTGGCCGGCGGCGTGACGGCGAACTCCAGGCCGAGTACTGGTCCGGCGGCGGCTACAACTACGCGATGGTCACCCCGGCCGACACACCGGCGGCACAGGTGCTGCAACAGACCACGCAGTTCTGAGCGCACTGATCGCTCCCGCGCAGAGCGTGGCAACGCTCCTCGAATCCGGCGCGCCCGACTACTCGGGCGCGCCGAAGATCTGCGAAGGCCGGCGCAGCAGCGGATCGAAAGGATTGATCCGCGGCCCGATCACCGCCGCTTCACGCTTGAGCAATTCCACCACCGTCGGCAGGCGGTCCGGCCCGAGGCGGTCACTGATGGTCGCCACGCTCAAGGCGGCGACCGCCCGGCCCTCGCGATCGAGGATCGGCACCGCCACCCCCGCCATTCCCTGCAACACGCCGGTATTGCGCCCGGCGTACCCCAGCTTGCGTACGTTCTCCACTTCCGAACGCAGGAAGACCTCGTCGTACAGGTGAAAATCCCGCAGTCGCGGCAGGTTGTAGCGAATCACCGTCTCCCGCTCATCCTCCGGCAGGAAGGCCAGGATCGCCAGGCTGCCCTGGCCGACGCCCAGCGCCACGCGACCGCCGATATCACCGGTAAAGGTGCGGATCGGAAACGGCCCTTCGCTGCGGTCCAGGCAGATCGCATCGAAACCGCTGCGCGCCAGCAGGAACAGCGAGTCACCGAGGGAGGCCGACAAACGCAGCAATGCCGGACGCACCAGTTCGCGCAGATTGCCGCTCTGCCCGGCCCGGGCCGCCAGGGCGAAGAACTCCAGGCTCAGGCGATAACGCTTGCTGCGCCCGTCCTGCTCGACCATCCCTTCCTCCACCAGGCTGCGCAGCAGGCGGTGGGTGGTTGGCTGGGACAAGCCGATGTTCTCCGCCAGCTGGGTCACCCGCTCGCCGTTTTCCGGTGTCTGTCCCAGGCTGCGCAGTACCGCGAACAGCCGGGACACCGCACCGACACCGACTTCATTTTTATTTTCATTCCGCTCAGTGGAATTCATCAGCGTATTTCCAATGTTTAAATTTGCTGAATGAATGAAAGTTAAAATAGTCATTCCTTCAGTGAAATTCAGGCTTTCGCACATCCTAGGCTTCGTCCTACTCTGCGTCCACAAGGGGCGATTCGAACAACACCGGTAGCCGACACACGTCGAGCACCACGCACCCCCGCAACGTCCTTTCGTCTCTGCCCATGACAAAAAAGCGCGCCCCGGCGTGCACAACAAATACAGGTGGAACGCAGTTATGGCCTTTCTACGACTTGAAGGCGTGTGCAAGCGCTATGGCGCCATCGAAGCGGTGGTCGCCACCCAGCTTTGCGTGGACAAGGGCGAGTTCGTCTCGCTGCTCGGTCCCTCCGGTTGCGGCAAGACCACGACCCTGCAGATGATCGCCGGCTTCGTCGAAGTCAGCGCCGGCCGGATCCTGCTCGACAACCGCGACATCACCCACGCCAAGCCCAGCAGCCGCGGCCTCGGCGTGGTGTTCCAGAGCTACGCGCTGTTTCCCCATATGACGGTGCACGACAACGTTGCCTTCGGCCTGCGCATGCGCAAGGTGCCGACGGCCGAAGTCCAGCAGCGGGTGGCGAAGGTCCTGCAGTTGGTACGCCTGGACCGCCACGCCGAGCGTTATCCCCGCGAGCTGTCCGGCGGCCAGCGCCAGCGCGTCGCCCTCGCCCGGGCCCTGGTGATCGAGCCGCCGGTGCTGCTGCTCGACGAGCCGCTGTCCAACCTCGACGCCAATCTGCGTGAAGAGATGCAGTTCGAGATTCGCCGCATCCAGCGCGAAGTCGGCATCACCACGCTGATGGTCACCCACGACCAGGCCGAGGCGCTGTCCATCAGCGATCGCGTGGTGGTGATGGAGGCCGGGCGTATCACCCAGATCGACGAGCCCTACAAACTCTACGAACACCCGCGCACCCGGTTCATTTCCGGTTTTGTCGGCAAGGCCAACCTGCTGCCCGGGGACCGCGACGCCAGCGGCTGTCCGCAAGTGCGCCAGTTGCCGGGCGACGGGGCGTTGACCCTGAGCCTGCGCCCGGAAAAGATCGACCTGCTGGAAGCCGGCCGCGGACGTCTGCAAGGCCGCATCCTCAGTCGTTTTTTCCTCGGCAGCCAGTGGCTGTACCGCGTCGACAGCATGATCGGCGAAGTCACCGTGGTCCGTCGCAATGACGGTTCGGCGCCCCTGGACGAAGGCGTCGCGGTCGGCCTGGACTGGCCGAGCGAACTGCTGCGGGTCCTGGAAAGCGGCGAGGTGCCGGCATGAGCCTGCTGGCCCGCATGCGCGAGGGACGCCACGGCTACCTGCTGTCGGCACCGGCCCTGGCCCTGTATATCGGCCTGCTGGTGCTGCCGCTGGGACTGACCGCCGTCCTCTCGTTCAACGTCTTCGACTACCAGACCGGCATCAAGGGCGATGCCTACACCCTGGAACACTACGGCGTGCTGCTCAGCGACCCGTACTTCTACGAAATATTCCTGCGCACCTTCTGGATCAGCGGCCTGACCACCCTGCTCTGCGTGGTGATCGGCGTGCCCGAGGCCTACATCCTCAGCCGCATGGGCACGCCGTGGCGCTCGATCTTCCTGATCCTGATCCTCACGCCGCTGCTGATTTCGGTGGTGGTCCGGGCCTTTGGCTGGAGCCTCCTGCTGGGTGCCGACGGCCTGGTCAACCAGAGCCTGCAAGCCATCGGCCTGGCGCCGATGAAACTGCTCTACACGCCGTTCGCGGTGGTGATCGCCCTGGTCCACGTGATGCTGCCGTTCATGATCATCCCGGTCTGGACTTCGTTGCAGAAGCTCGACCCCGCCGCCGAACAGGCCGCGCTGTCCCTCGGCGCCAGCCACGCCAAGGTGATGCGCCTGGTGGTACTGCCACAGGTCATGCCCGGGGTGTTGTCCGGCACGCTGATCGTGTTCGGCCTGTCCGCCAGTTCCTTCGCGATTCCCGGCCTGCTCGGCGGGCGACGGCTGAAGATGGTCGCGACGCTGGTCTACGACCAGTACCTGTCGGAACTCAACTGGCCGATGGGCGCGGCGATCGCCGTGGCGCTGCTGCTGCTCAACCTGCTGATCATGCTGTCGTGGAACCGGATGATCGAGCGTCGCTACAAGAAATCCCTGGGGGCCGCGTAAATGTCCAGAAACGGCCCGTTGGCCCTGTTGTTCCACAGCCTGATCGTGGTGTTCATGATGGCCCCGCTGGTGGTGGTGTGCCTGGTGGCCTTCACTCCGGAAAACACCCTGAGCCTGCCGACCACGGATTTCTCGTTGCGCTGGTTCCGCGCGGTGTTCGAACGCGCAGACTTCGTCCAGGCGTTCTACAACAGCCTGATCCTGGCCTTCAGCGCCGCCACCCTGGCAACCCTGATCGCCGTCCCGGCCGCCCTGGCGATGACCCGCCATCAGTTCCCCGGGCGGGACTTTCTCAATGGCCTGTTCCTCTCGCCGATCATCATCCCGCACCTGGTCCTCGGGGTGGCGCTGTTGCGGCTGTTCGCCCTGATGGGGGTCAACGGCAGCTTCAGCTGGCTGATCTTCGCCCATGTGCTGGTGATCACGCCCTATGTGCTGCGCCTGGTCCTGGCCGCCGCCATCGGCCTGGACCGCAGCGCCGAGCAGGCCGCCGAATCCCTCGGCGCCGGACGCTTCACGCTGTTCCGCCAGATCACCTTGCCGATGATCCTGCCCGGCGTGGCCGGCGGCTGGCTGCTGGCCTTTATCAACAGTTTCGACGAGGTGACGCTGTCGATCTTCGTCACCTCCCCCGCGACCCAGACGCTGCCGGTACGCATGTACGTGTACGCCACCGAATCCATCGACCCGATGATGGCGGCCGTTTCGGCCCTGGTGATCGCGCTGACCGCCTTGACGATGATTCTGCTCGACCGGGTCTATGGCCTGGATCGGGTACTGGTAGGAAAACAATGAGGGCGATATGGCGCTGCTGAAACGACTGGCCGAAGGCGACCGCCCGGCCCTGGACTTCACCCTCGACGGCGAGCCGGCCAGCGGCCTGCTGGGCGATACCCTGCTGACCGCGCTGCTCACCCGTGGTGAATACCTGCGCCACAGCGACTTCAGCGGCGAGCCCCGCGCAGGCTTCTGCCTGATGGGCGCCTGCCAGGACTGCTGGGTTCGACTGGCCGACGGGCGTCGGGTGCGGGCCTGTTCGACCCTGCTCGAAGCCGGGCAACAGGTCAGTCGTGAAGGAGGCGTACGCTCATGAGCGCTGTGGTGATCGTCGGTGCCGGACCGGCCGGGATTCGTGCCGCCCAGACCCTGGTCGAGCATGGCCTGCGCCCGGTATTGCTGGATGAGTCCGCCCGCGGTGGCGGCCAGATCTATCGGCGCCAGCCGGAGAACTTCCGTCGCTCGTCGCAACAACTGTATGGTTTCGAAGCCCGCAAGGCCGACGCGATTCACCAGAGCCTCGATAACCTGCGCGGGCAACTCGACTACCGTCCCGATACGCTGGTGTGGAACGCCGAGGACAACGCCCTCGATACCCTGCAACAAGGTCGGGCCGGACGCCTCGACTACGCTGCCGTGATCGTTGCCACCGGGGCCACCGACCGCGTGCTGCCGGTGTCCGGCTGGACCCTGCCGGGAGTGTTCAGCCTCGGCGCGGCGCAGATCGCCCTGAAATACCAGGGGTGCGCCATCGGCCAGCAGGTGGTGTTCGCCGGCAGCGGTCCCCTGCTCTACCTGGTGGCCTATCAGTATGCCAAGGCCGGGGCCAGGGTCGTCGCGGTCCTCGACAGCTCGCCCTTCGCCGCACAGTGCAAGGCCCTGCCGCGATTGCTCGGGCAGCCGCTGACCCTCGCCAAGGGCCTGTACTACCGGGGCTGGTTGAGCGCGCATGGCATCCCCGTGCACCAGGGCGTGCAACTGGAACAGATCGAAGGCGAGCAACGTGTCCGTGCGCTGCACTGGCGCCAGGCCGGTCGCCTGCAGTCGCTCGAGTGCGATGCCGTGGCCTTCGCCCATGGCCTGCGCAGCGAGACCCAACTGGCGGACCTGCTGGGTTGCCATTTCAGCTGGAACCCGTTGAACCGCAGTTGGCTGCCGGACCGCGATCGCGCCGGTCGCAGCAGCGTGACCGGGATTTACCTGGCGGGCGATGGCGCCGGCATCATGGGCGCCGACGCGGCGGAAATGGCCGGTGAACGTGCGGCCCTAGCGCTGCTGGAAGACCTGGGGCACAGCGTCGACCCGGCACGCGGCAGCCGCCTGGAACAACGCCTGGCCCGCATCGAGGGTTTTCGCCAGGGCCTGGAAAGCGCCTTCCCGTTTCCCTCGCAATGGGCACAGGACGCCCCGGACGAACTGATGCTCTGTCGTTGCGAGGAGGTGCGGGTCGCCGACGTCCGGGCGGTGGTCCGCGAGGGCCACTGGGAGATCAATCGGGTCAAGGCCCATTGCCGGGTCGGCATGGGCCGCTGCCAGGGGCGGATCTGCGGCGCGGCGGCGGCGGAAATCATCGCCAGCGAAAGCGGCCTGGCCCTCGACACCATCGGCCGCCTGCGTGCCCAGGCGCCGATCAAGCCATTGCCGTTCGGCGTGGAGATCGCGCCATGATCGACGTCGAAGTAGCGATTCTCGGCGGCGGCATCGTCGGCGCATCGGCGGCCCTGGCCCTGAGCCGCCAGGGCCGCGGCGTGGTGCTGCTGGAGCGGGATTTCTGCGGTTCCCATTCCAGCGGTGTCAACTACGGTGGCGTCCGTCGCCAGGGCCGGCCGCTGTCGCAGTTGCCGCTGTCGCAACGTGCCCACGGGATCTGGAGCCGCCTGCCGGAACTGCTCGGCATCGACGGCGAATACCAGCGTTCCGGGCATCTCAAGCTGGCCCGCAGCCTCGACGACCTGGCCGCCCTGCAGGCCTACGCCGACAGCAGCCAGGGCTTCGGCCTCGACCTGCAGATACTCGATCGCGCACAGTTGCACCGGCGTTTCCCCTGGGTCGGGCAGATCGCCGAGGGTGCGTCGTTCTGCCCCGATGACGGTCACGCCAACCCGCGACTGGTGTCCCCGGCGTTTGCCCGTGCGGCCCGCCAGCTCGGGGCAAACGTACTGGAACAGAGCGAGGTCAGCCAGGTCGAGCATGATGGCCGGCACTTTCGCCTGCGCACGCGCAACGGCCACGAGATCCGTGCCGCCTGGCTGCTCAATTGCGCCGGCGCCTGGGCCGGCAGTCTCGCCGCGCAATTCGGTGAAGCCGTGCCCCTGCACTCCGGTCACCCGGCGATGCTGGTGACCGAACCGTTGCCGCTGGTGATGGACGCCAGCACCGGTGTCGAGGGCGGCGGCATCTATGCGCGCCAGGTCGCTCGCGGCAACTGCGTGCTGGGCGGCGGCCAGGGTTTTGCCCTTGATGATGCCCGGGCCCGCCCGGGGCAGACCGCCGTACTGGAGATTCTGCGCCAGGCCGTCGAACTCTATCCGTTTCTCGAAGGTGCCCAGGCGATTCGCACCTGGAGCGGCACCGAAGGTTACCTGCCCGACCGCCAGCCGGTGATCGGCCCGAGCGCAACCCAACCCGGCCTGCTGCACGCCTTCGGCTTTGCCGGGGCTGGTTTCCAGATCGGCCCGGCGGTGGGCGAAGTCCTCGCCGAGCTGGTGTGCCAGGGCCGCTCGTCGACGCCGATCGAGGCGTTTTCCATTACCCGTTTCCACGCCACTCCCGCCGTCTGAGCGGGCCGTCAGAACCCAGAGGAAGATCGCGCCATGAAGAATGCCCCACGCAATGCCCTGATCGGTTTGTCCTGCCTGCCTCTCACTGCCCTGCTGCTCGCCGCGCCGGCCCGGGCCGAGCCCACGCTGTACCTGGGCATGAACGGCGGGACCATGGAACGCCTGTACAGCGACAAGGTGCTGCCGCCCTTCGAAAAGGCCAACAACGTCAAGGTGGTCATCGTCCCCGGCACTTCCGCGGACATCCTGGCCAAGGTCCAGGCAAGCAAGGACAACCCGCAGATGCACGTGATCTTCCTCGATGACGGGATCATGTACCGGGCGATCTCCATGGGCCTGTGCAGCAAGCTCGCCGACAACCCGACCCTGGCGCAGATCCCGGCCAAGGGACGGATCAAGGACGAAGCGGTGGCGGTCAGCCTGGGCGTGACCGGACTTGCCTACAACACACGCCTGTTCAAGGAAAAAGGCTGGGCCGCGCCGACCTCGTGGATGGACATGGCGGACAGCAAGTACAAGGACAAGCTGGTGTTCCAGTCGATGTCGTCCTCGACCTTCGGCCTGCACGGGTTCCTGATGTTCAACCGGCTGCAGGGCGGCAGCGAAACCAATGTCGACCCGGGCTTCAAGGCCTGGCCGAACAGTGTCGGGCGTAACGTGCTGGAGTACATCCCGAGTTCGGCCAAGCTCTCGGAGATGGTCCAGACCGACGAGGCAGCGCTGTTCCCGCTGACCCCGACCCAGGTCACCGCGCTCAAGCTCAAGGGGATCCCGGTGGAATACGCCCAGCCCAAGGAGGGCGCGGTGGTGCTGAACGTGGCCGAGTGCGCGATTGCCAACAACACCCAGCCCGAACTGGCGCAGAAACTCGCCGAGTTCCTGTTGACGCCCGAAGCCCAGGCGGCGGCGCTGGAGGATGGCGACCAGATTCCGTCCAACCCCAACACGCCGACCACCGACCGTACCCGCGGCCAGGTCGAGGCCATGAAAAAATACCTGGATACCGCGGTGGCCATCGACTGGGACCAGGTCAACCTGCTGCGCCCGGAATGGAACGCCCGCTGGAACCGCAGCATCGAGCGCTAGCCTGCGCGACCGGGCCCGTCAGAACCCCACGTCGAGAATCACGTTGTCGGTGTAGGTGCCGGCCGGCGGCGTGTTCTGGTCGGGGTAGACCTTGGCGTTGTAGTTGAACACCTGGCTGCCCAGGCCCAGGCCGTTGCCCGGACTGACCTCGGCGTCGCTGCTCGAGCGACGGGCCGGCCCGACGCTGCCCCAGACCGTGGTGCCGGCACTCTTGAAGATGTCGTAGGACAGGAAGTTGCCCCCCGAGACCATCCGCCGCCGGCCGCCGCTGGCGTTCTGGCCGGGGTCCAGGCCGACCGTGTAGGGACTGCCCTTGGTGCACGACACATTGATGGTCTGGTTGATCGTCCCGAAGGCGCTGATCACCGGGGCGCCACCAAAACTGATATTCGGCGCGCTCACCGTGCAGTCGTTGCTGACGGTCATGTTCACGGTCAGGCTGGCCGTGCCGGTGCTGACGTCACGCCCCAGGCAGATACCCAGCGCACCGATGCCGGCACAATAATTCCAATCCCAGTAGATGCTCAGGGTCTCGGTGTAGATCCCCGCCGCGACGTTGCTGCCGATTATTGTCCCGAAGTAGATCGGCACGGTCTTGGGCGTCGAGCCGCCGAGCAGACCCAGCAGGTCGATGATGCCATTGCGGGCAAAATCATAGGGCGTGTTCCGGGTGATCAGGTAGGCCGCGCCGGTATTGTTGCTGGCGTAGATGTTGTAGCTGATGACATCGCCGGTGGGACCGACCATGCCAGCAGTGCTGGAACTGATGGTGGCATAGAAGTGATCGTTGGTGGTCAGCAGGGTCAGCAGCGAACCGGTACACCTCAGCCCGGCATTGGTGGTCGACGTCGATTGCACCGTGGTCCGTGTCAGGATCGAACTCACCGGACCGAAACCCGCCGCTGTCGTGGCAACCACCGAACACAACGCCTGGGCCTGGGACGCCAACCCGCTCAACAGCAGAACCGAGACCAGACTACGCACCTTCATTCGACACCTCCTGTGTCTATCGACAGACCAGCGGGCCGACCAGAGGCACCTGCTCGGCAGACTCCTGCATGGCGAACTGCACCCGGCAGGTGCCGCCATCGGCCAGGGTCACCTTGAGGCTGTTCTGCTTCGCCAGGTTTTCCAGGTAGACCAGGCCATCCCAGCCCACCACGGCCGCCGCCCCGGTCTGCTCATGGATGACGTTGGCCCCCAGGGGCAACGGCTGGTTGTGGCTATCCACCAGTTCGACGCTGGCGGCAACGATCCGGCTCAACGGGAATTTCAGCAGGTAGCCGCTGCCGCGACGGACCGCAACGCGCTGCTCGACCGTCGGGCTCTGGACGTTGGCCGGCAGGTTCAGCGGATCGATTTCGTATTTGCCGCGATAGTAGCCGCTGCTCCAGGGCACCAGCAGCCGCCCGGACTTGTCGGTCTCGCCCACCAGCTGGTTTTCGTAGCGCACCGGCACCTTCGGGTAACCGTCGGTGCTGACCACCACGAATGCGTCGTTGATGCGGTTGGCGGCGAAGACCTGCTTGTCCATCCACACCAGCGAACCGCTGGCATCGGCCCAGCGGGTCTCGGCCTCGCTGCTGCCGTAGACGCCGGCCTGCAACTGCACCGACTGCAGGCGCCAGGTCAGGTCGGCCTGGCGGTAATCCGGGCCCCGACCATGACCATAGCCGAGGTTGTAGCCCACACCGCCCTGGCTGGGTACGGCGCGACTGTAATTGACCCGCTCGAGGCTCGCGCCGCTCTTGTCACGCTCGACACTCATGCTCAGGCTGCCGTTGAGGTCGAAGGGAATCACGACCTGGGCCTGCACCGCCCAGTTGCTGTCGCCGATTTCACGGTTGGCCGACAGGTAGAAACTGCTGTTGCCCCACAGCGGACGGTTCCAGGTCAGGTTGAGCAGGCGGGTGCGAGAGTCGTCGGCGGCACGGATATCGAAATAACCGGCGCCCAGGCTGCCCCAGCTGTCAAGGTTGAGGCTGGCCGTGACCTGCTCGCTGCGTTTGCTCAGGCTGATCGACGGCGTGTCGATGACCGTCAGGTCGGCGTATTGATCGTGACGCTCCAGTCGCTGGTAGGACAGGCTGTAGCGCTGGCTGCTGTACTGGTAGCCGAGGCTGACCTGCTGGCCCTGGCGACCGTCGAAACGGCTCTGGCTGAAAGCGCTGTTGAGCACGCCGAAGTTGCCCAGGCGCAGGTTGCCGCCGACACCGCCCAGGGCCAGGTCGCTGGACGCCTCGGCGTGGCTTTCCAGGGTGAAGCTGTCGCTCAGGCCATAGCGCAGGCTGCCGGAGGTCACGCCCGGACCATAGCCGAAATCCCGCTGCGCATAATCGCGGCGCAGGTTACCGGCGGCCACCGAGAAATCCGCCAGGCCCTTTTGCAGCAAGGTGCTGGTGACATAGAACGGCACGGTGGTGGACACCTGTCGCCCGAGGGCATCGGTGGTCACCACCACCGCCTCGCCCGCACCGTTGATGAAGGGGATATTGGTCAGGGTGTAGGGACCGGGCTGCACATTGTCGCTGGACGACTTGAAGCCGTTGATGAACAGATCCACCGAGGACGGCACCGCCGCTTCACCGGCGAACTGCGGCAGCGGATAGGTCACCAGGTCGGGGCGCACACCGAAATCCCGGGACAGTTGCACACCGCCCAGGCGCACCGAGTTGCTCCAGGGCAAGGCGCCGCTGACCACGTCGCCGGCCTCGTAGGTCAGCAGGCGCTCATCGTCGGAATAACGCCAGGTGGTGTCGTAGCGCAGATAACCGTTGTCCAGCCCGCCGCCCGTATTCGCGCCGAAACTGCGGCGGTACTGCCCGGTGTTGGACAGGGTGCCCCAGGTGTCGAACACCCGCACTTCGTTCCAGGCCGCCAGGTAGGTGCCGGCGTCGTCGGTGTCATTGAGGTACAGGTCATAATTGAGCATCGCGCCAAAGCTGGTCAGCGCCTGGGTCCGCGGATAGGCCTGGCGGTTGCCGAGGAACTGCGCCGGCAGCCAGTCCGCCGGTACGGTCAGCAGCAGGCGCTGGCCATGGCTGTCGTATTCGCTGTGCAGGCCCGGCAACTGGTCGAGGGCCACTTCGGCGGAGACCGACGGCGGCAGTTTCATGCCGATCGCCTGCAGGTCCGAGGCCGACAGGAACAACTGGCCGGCCCGCTGCTCGACGACAATGACCTTGCCGGTGTCCATCTGGTTGACCAGCAGCTCAAGGTACAGTTGCGCATCGGGGATGGCCTCCAGGCTGGTGGGTGGCGGCGGCAGTTCACCGGCCCCGACCCGCGGGAGGAACACCAGCCAGCAACAGCCCATGGCCAGCCATGGCAGATAGTGGATATGACGAGCCCACACTCAGCTCACTCCCTGTTCTTCACTGATCCGCCTTGACGCTCTGGACCTGTGGTGCACCATTGACCCGCAACAGCAGTTCCTGGCCGCCGGCCAGGGGTTCCGGCACCGGCCAGCGCATGGTCGCCCCCGGCAGGACATACCCCATCAGGCCCTCGACCACCGGCCGGGGCTGGCCGCCCTGCCTGAGCGCCACATCGGTCAGTCGCGCATGCACCGCGCCGCGATTGCGGATCTCGATATAGGAACGCCCGCCCTCCGCCACCTTGCGCCAGCTCAGGTCAGGGACCCCGGCACTTTTCGGGTCGCGCTGGCGCGTCAGGTCTTCCTTGCTCCAGAGCCCCGCGCCATAGGTGAACAAGGGCACCGAGTAACGCATCTGGAACTGGATCGCCGCCGCCGTCTTGCCTTCCGAGGCGGCGGTATCCGGCGATTTCGCCGAGGGGATCTCATCGATGATGATGCGGTAGGCCTGCTCCCGTCCCGGTGGCACGTCGCGGGTCCGGGTCAGGCGCACCAACTGCTTCTGGCCCGGCTCGATGCGCGCCACCGGCGGACTGCCGATCACCTCGCGCTGGTTCTGGTACTGGTCGTCGAACCCGTTCTGGCTCCAGGCGAAGACCCGGATCTGCAGGTTGGTGGTTTCATTGCCGCGATTCTCCAGCCACAGCGCGCTGGCCTGCTGGTCGGCCTCCAGGACCGGGTCGATCGGCCAGATCAATACCGAGCTTGCCGCCCAGGCCTGGCCCGCGCCCAGCAAGACCATGGCCAGCACTCCGTCACGCACGGCCCGCAAGTGCCGGGAGGGTGAATACATACGCAAACTCCTTGTCGCTTCAATTGAACCGCCCCCTACCAGGACAGCTGTACCTGCAGCACATCGCTGTAGGTTCCCGCCGGCTGATTCCCCGGTAATACCACCCTGCCGTAGATCGGCAGGCTGATGTTGTTCGCATTGCCGTAGGCCACGTTCACGCTCTGGCTGATCCCCAGCGCCTGGCTCAGGCCGGCGTCGCTGAACAGCTGGTACGCCACCAGGGCGGTGCCGCTGTTGAGCTTCAGGTGACGGCCACTGTTGTTGTTCTGCCCACCATCGACACTCATGCTCAGGGTCACCCCCGGCGTGCATTGCAATTGCACTGCGCTGGTCAGCGAGGTCGACACCGTACTGGTCGACAACGCCGAGTAGCTGCCGTAGTTCAGGTTGCCGTAGTTGGAGCCCCCGCCCACCACCAGGCAACCGGCGATAATGCTGGCACTGACCTGGAAACTCGCACTGGTAACCGCCGCCAGCGGCAACGGCAGGCTGCTCGCGCAGGCCAGCAGCACGAAGGCGCATCCATGGCCGGCCATCGCACTCAGAAGCTCAATTGCACGGAGATGGTGTCGCTGTAGGTCCCGGCCGGCAGCCCGGGTTTACCCACCGCCTTGCCCCAGAGATTGATGGTCTGGGCCGCGCCGGTACTGGCCGCGAGGTTGATCACCCCATTGCTCGCCAGAATGTTGTTGTACCCGGAGTCGGTGTAGAGGTCATAAGGCACGAAGTGCGACACCCCGTCGTACAGGGCCCGGGTCCCACCGGTGGACTGCCCGTCGTGCAGGCCGCCCTGGATGGTCACGGTGGGCGTGGTGCCGGCCGAGCACTGGATCGACACCGCGCCACCGCCGGCGGCCACCAGTTGGGTGCCGGTCTGGGTGAACAGGCTATCGGTGGTACCGAAATTCAGCGTACCGAAGTTCAGGTTGGTGGCACCGGCCCCGCCGTTGACCAGGCAACTGCTGGTCAGGATCAGGGTCGAACTGATCTGCCCGGTGACGGTGGTCGCAGCCTGGGCAGCGGTGGCCAGTGCCAGGCCGAGCACTGATAAAACAAGACGCGAAGCAAGTTGCTGCATGATGCTCATCCTCTGTTGAGTTACCAGTCCAACGTGACCGTCAGCGTGTCGCGGTAAGTACCTGCCGGCAGTGCGTTGGTATTCGCCACCACGGCGCCATAGACCGGAATCGGCCTCTGGGCTCCGGTGCTGACGGCGAAATTGCGTTGTTGCCCGATGCTGTAGCTGTCGGTGCCGGCGGCATCGACGGTGAGTCGGTAGGGAATGGTCTGGCGGCCGTTGCTCAGGCGCCGGGTGGTGCCGTCACCGTTGACACCACCATCGATGGTCACGGTGAAGCCACTGACCGAGGTATTGCAGGTGACTTGCAGGGCCCCACCGCTGCCGGTGATCGCTGCGTTCAGCGGACGGGTCCAGGTCGGCCCCGAACTGCCGAAATCCAGTCGCCCGAGATTCCCGGGCATGGGCGCCACCCCGGCATTCACCTCGCAGGCCGGTGAAATGACCAGCCGGGCCTGGATGGTCCCGGTCATTACCGCCTCGGCACCGCCCGCCAGCAAAAGCAGGGGCGCGAGGGCGAGCACGACGCGGTTGCGGTATTTCATATGCCGATCCTACTTCCATCAGGATAAAACCGATTGGCCGCCCGCTCGCGGGCGACATTCCTTTTCCTGCCGGGTCCACCCGGCAGAGGTTGCTGCAAACGCCTACCAGGTGACGGTCACCTTCACGATATCGGTGTAACGGCTGACGCGCGGCACCTGGGCCAGGGGTTCGATCCGCGCATACAACGGCAGCTCCACCGAACCGCTGTCGGGCACGGTGCCGCTCAAGGCTTCGTTGACCGGCAGCGCAGTACGCCGCGCGGCATCGCGGTAGAGTCGATAGGGAATCGGGCTGCTGCGGGAATCGCCCGCCAGGTAACGCACTTCACCGATGCCGCCGTGCAGGCCACCGTCGATGCGCACTTGATAAGGGGTGTCGGGATTGCATTCCAGGCGCGGCAGGCGGGCACTGGTCAGCGCGGCGCTCAAGGGCCCCGCCGGATCGTTGAGACGGGCGGTGTTGCCAAAGTCGAGCACGCCCAACTGGTCGATGCCCGCCTCGCGGGTCACGCCGACCAACTGGCAGCCACGCATCACATTGACCCGCACCTCCACCTGGAGCTGCGCGGCCAACGCCTGGGCGCTGCACAATGCGCTCACGACTGCCAAAACCATAGGTCCTTTCACGGCCTCAATCCTTTTGAGGGATGGCTTGCTAACATCAGGTTAGCAGTGAAGGACAAAGCTGCCAGCCGAGTCAGAAATTCAGCCACATATTTGCAGTACTTTTCCTAGGTCTTTTCACTCAAGACCCTGTAGTTCTTCTCGGAAAAAGCTGTATTCACAGTAGAATTTCGTTCAGAGGTGCCGGGATTCAACGGAACGGCCTGGAACATTTTGTTTCGATTAGGCGAGCGACTCGGCTACCAACCCAGCGTCACGACGACCGTATCGCGGTAGGGTCCGGCAGTCCGCGTGCGAGCGCTATCAAGATCATGGACCCGGGGGTCGACCTTGACGGTGAACTGGGTCGGACTGTTGGGCGAAGAACCACAGCTCACCGCCAGGTTGTCCCGGATCCCGGGCAATCGGGGGTCGAGCGGCTTGCTTCGATCCAGGCCCGCACCGGCGGCGTGGCTGACTTCACAACCGGCAGTGATCACCAGGCGGGCCTCGATATGCCCGCCAACAGCCGCCCGGGCACTGTCGGGCAGCAGGCAGAACGCGCCCAGCGCGAGCAACAGTCGATGGATGGAGTGCATGGGTCGGTCCCGTTCTTCAGGCATTCGCACGGGCTCCGCTCAATGGCTCAATCCATTTGAGCGGCGGGGACCTTGACGAAAAAAGCCGAGCGATGAAAAGCGCCTCAGAATAAACGGTATGGCCATATGCCTGCATTGGTTTTATGTGCAAGCCGACATATGGCAGCGCAAAACATCGTCGCGCGCCCTTCAGGAATTGCTGACTGCCACATTTTGTATGGTTAAATTAGCGCGACTGTCGCCAAGATAGCCTTGCGCCATCTGCGCGACGACGCTTGCCAGGACACCATGACCGGGACGATCAGGATTTTCACCTAAGGGGACCTTCTCCGTTGGCCGCTCTACCTCCTCATCGCCCCGGCGTGAAATCCCGCTGGCCGGCCCTGCGCCGGTTGTTCGGCAAGGCCCTCTCCGGCAAGGCCGGCGTGGTAGCGCCGCACCATGACGTGCACGAGTATTTCCGGCACAAGGCCAGCCATCAGGGTTATACCCTGAGCCACAGCCAGCAGCGGGTCATCGAACGCATGGCCCAGCAGGCCACCGCGCTGTTGCAGGCCTCGCCCCAGCAGCGCCAGCGCAGCCTGTACCTATATGGTGCCGTCGGTCGCGGCAAGAGCTGGTTGCTGGACGGTTTTTTCCAGGCCGTGCCGATTGCCGAGAAACAGCGCCTGCATTTCCACGATTTCTTCGCCCGCCTGCACCAGGGCATGTTTATCCATCGCGAAGAACCGGATGCCCTCGGCCGCACACTCGACGAACTGCTGGAGGGATGCCGGCTGCTGTGCTTCGACGAATTCCATGTCCATGACATCGGCGATGCCATGCTGATCACCCGGCTGTTCAAGGCGCTGTTCCAGCGCGGCGTGCTGTTGGTGGTGACGTCCAATTACCCGCCCCAGGGCCTGCTGCCAAACCCGCTCTATCACGCGCGGTTCAAACCGGTGATCGATCTGATCCACGCGCGGATGGATGTCATGGAAGTCGGCGGCCCCCACGACTACCGCAGCCAGCCGCGCAGTCATGCCCAGCAGCAATTCACCCACGGCCAGTACATCTGGCCCGGCAGCCTCGAACAACGCCAGGCCCTGCAACTGCCGGAGCGCGGGGCCGCGGCCTCCCCGCTGGTGGTCGGTGCGCGTCAACTGAGGGTGCGCCAGAACCAGGATCGCCACGTGCGCTTCGAGTTCGCCGACCTGTGCGAAGAACCCACCGCGGTGATGGACTACCTGGAGCTGTGCCGGCGTTTCGATACCTGGATCATCGACGAACTGCCCAGCCTCGAGAACTGCTCGATCGCCGCCCAGCAGCGTTTCATCAACCTGATCGACGTCCTCTACGACCAGGACAAGCGCCTGCTGCTGATCGGCGCACAGCCGCTGCGCGACAGTCTCGGCGGCAATGCCATCGACCTGGCGCGCACCCGTAGCCGCCTGGGCCAGCTGGTGGAAGTCGGTCCCCGAACGCAACCATGAGCAAGGTCGCCTCCACACCGTTATGATGGCGGCCTTTTTCGCTGATCGTGACCCGTACGGACCTCCGCTTATGGATACCCTTGCCCAACTGCGCGCCGGCCAATTGACCGGCATCAAGCGACTCGACCTGTCCTGCGGGCTCACCGAGTTTCCCCGGGAAATCTTCCAGCTGGCCGACTCCCTGGAAATCCTCAACCTGAGCGGCAACCAGTTGAGCAGCCTGCCGGATGACCTGCATCGCCTGCCGCACCTGCGCATCCTGTTCTGTTCCGACAACCTGTTCACCGAGCTGCCCGCCTGCCTGGGCCAGTGCGCCCGGCTGAGCATGGTCGCCTTCAAGGCCAATCGCATCGAACACGTGCCGCCGGCGGCATTGCCGCCACTGTTGCGCTGGTTGATCCTGACCGACAACCGGATCGGCGAACTGCCCGATGAACTGGGCCGCCGCCCCCTGCTGCAAAAGCTCATGCTGGCGGGCAATCGCCTGCGACACCTGCCGGCGACCCTGGCCGATTGCCACAAGCTCGAACTGATCCGCATCGCCGCCAACCAGTTGAGCGAACTGCCGCAGTGGCTGCTGACCCTGCCCAGCCTGGCCTGGATCGCCTATGCCGGTAATCCGCAACTCGATCACACCGGCGAGGTCCTGGCCGGTGACAGCACGCCGAATATCGGCTGGGCCCGGTTGCAGCTCGGGCAACGGCTGGGCGAAGGTGCTTCCGGCGTCATCAGCCAGGCCCTGTGGACCCGGCCTTCGGCACCGGACCAGGCCGTGGCGGTCAAGCTGTACAAGGGCAGCATGACCAGCGACGGTTCGCCCCAGAATGAAATGAATGCCTGCATCGCCGCCGGCCTGCACCCGAACCTGATCCGGGTCGAGGGTCGTATCGTCGATCATCCCGATGGCCAGGCCGGCCTGGTGATGGAACTGATCGATCCGCAATTCGCCAATCTCGCGGCGCTGCCCAGCCTCGACTCGTGCAGCCGCGATGTGTACCGGGACGAGACCCGCTTCAGCGCCGATCAGGCCTTGCGCATGGCGCGGGGAATCGCCTCGGTGGGTGCGCACCTGCATCGCCTGGGGCTGTGCCACGGCGACCTGTACGCCCACAATATTCTCTACAACGAAGCCGGGGATTGTCTGCTCGGGGATTTTGGCGCCGCATCGTTCCATGCCCCGACCGACAGCCTGGAAACCCGCGCCCTGCAACGTATCGAGGTGCGTGCGTTCGGCATTTTCCTGGGGGAGTTGCTGGAGCGGATCGACGGGGAAATGGACCGGCCCGCGCTTGAGTCGCTGCAGGCCTTGCAGTTGCGCTGCGTCCAGCCGGATGTACTGGCCCGGCCGGGGTTCGAGGCGATCTGCGCGGATTTGCTGTAGCAGCAGCGGGAGGCCTGCTGAGACTGGCCTTGCCGGTCAGGCCGCTATCGCCAGCAACCGGCTCCTGCAAGTTCGTCGCACCACAAGATATCAGTGTGCCCACGGCCCTGCAGGAGCCGGCTTGCTGGCGATAAGGCCACTAAGAACGGCTCCTGCAGCAAGCCGTACATAGCCTGAAATCAGCCCGCCAGGCCGACGAACATGTCCTGCACGTCATCATGGTTGTCCAGGCCTTCGAGGAAGGCTTCGACTTCCGCCATCTGCTCGTCGCTCAAGCCGCTGACCGGGTTCTTCGGCTGGTAGCCCAGCTTGGCCGACAAGACGGTGAAACCCTGCTCGGGCAAGGCTTTCTGCACGGCGTCGAGATCGGTCGGCTCGGTGATGAACAGGGTCGCGCCCTCTTCGCCCGCCTCGAAATCCTGCGCGCCGGCTTCGATGGCCGCCACTTCCGGGTCCGCATCCGGGGTATCCGGCGCGGCTTCGATCAGGCCGACATGGTTGAAGTCCCACGCCACCGAACCCGAGGCACCCAGCTGGCCCTTGCGGAAGGCCACGCGGATTTCCGCCACGGTACGGTTGATGTTGTCGGTGACGCATTCGACGATCAGCGGCACCTGATGGGGGGCGAAGCCTTCATAGGTCACACGGTGGTACTGCACGGTCTCGCCCAGTTGGCCGGAACCTTTCTTGATCGCACGTTCCAGGGTCTCACGGGGCATCGAGGCCTTTTTCGCCTGCTCCACCACCAGGCGCAGGTGCGCGTTGGTGGTGATGTCCGCGCCATTGCGCGCGGCGATGGTGATTTCCTTGACCAGTTTGCCGAACAGCTTGCCCTTGGCGTTGGCTGCCGCCTCTTTGTGTTTAACCTTCCACTGTGCGCCCATTACTCACTCTCTCGATCAGTGGCGTCGTGACATCTATTGGCCGACGCTTTGCGCGCAGTTTATACGGCAAAAAGTCGCTGATCGACCAAAACCTGACAATCGCTACGACTCTACCCAGATCATCGTAGGCAAATTCCCAAAAGCCGTTTTGCTATGTCCAGGCGTCCGCGGCATTTCGTACCCTCTGCCGCAAAATCCCCTATAAGAAGAGATGCAATGGCTCAGGACAAGGAACGACTGATCTCACTGGCGATCCTCCCTTTCGCGACGCCCTTCCAGGTCATTCACTTCAGCGGGCGCGAGGCCCTGAACCGGCCCTATCGTTTTGAAATCGAACTGCTGGGCGATGATCCCGAGCTGGACCTGAACCTGCTGCTGCAACAGCCGGCATTCCTCAGTTTCGGCCGGGCCCGGGAAGGTGCCCACGGCCTGATCCATGAAGTCAGTCGTCGCCATCTCAACCCGGAGCTGTGCCACTACCGGATGGTCCTGGGCCCGCGCCTCCAGCTTCTCGAACGCAATGCCAGGCGCCGGGTGTTCTACGACCTGAGCGTCCCCGAGATTCTTCGCCAGTTGCTCGAGAGCCACGGCCTGACCGCCGCCGACTATCGCTTCGAACTCCACCAGGGCATCTACCCACCGCGTCCGCAATGCCAGCAACACGACCAGGACGACCTGCAGTGGCTGAACCGGCTATGCGAGGAGGAAGGCATTCACTATCACTTCGAACACAGTCCCCGACAGCATGTCGTGGTATTCGCCGAAGATCCCCAGGCCTTTCCCGAGCGCGCCGGTACCGTACCCTACCGTGAAACCCCGCCTGACGACGGGCAGCCGGTGATCAGCCGACTTCACGAACGCCACGCGATGCTTTCCCACGCCGACCCTCAGCGGCCGGCCGGGGTCGTTTGTCCGCACTGGTCGGAACAGGCCTGGAACCCTGCACCCGAGCCTGACGGTGCGGCCAATCAGGCAGGGGCCTATGGCCCGCCCCCGGCGATTGCCGATCCGCAGCAACGGCATGCCCTGCAACGCAGCCGGCGAACCCTGGAGCGGTTGCGCTGCGAAGGCCGGCAGGTCCTGGGCAACAGCAACCTGGGGGAACTGCACAGCGGCGATGTACACCGGCTGAGCGGCCACCCCCGTGCGACACTCAACGACCAGTGGCTGATCATCGAAGTCCAGCACTGGGGCGAGCAACGACTGAATGGCGAGGCACTCGGGCCGCTCGGTGACGAATACGGGCAGACACCCTTGTCGGATGAGCACTTCGAGGCCGGGGGCTACGGCAATCACTTCCGGGCGATCCCCTGGGCCACACCGTTTCGCCCGGCCCTGCGCCAGAAACGACCGCGGCAACAGGGTTATCAACTGGGCACCGTGCTCGGCCCGCCAGGACAGTCGGCGCAGGCGGATGCCCAGGGACGCCTGCCTGTCCGGTTGCAGGGTGCCCTGCACTCGGCGGACCACCTTCCCGGCTGCTGGATTCCCCTGGGGATGGCCGAAGGAAAAGCTCCGCCGGTAGGCAGCCAGGTGCTGATCGACTGTGTCGACCATGACCCGGACCAACTGGTGATCTGCGGTTTCCTGGCCGGGCGGGAGAGCGATATGCCCCCCGCTGCCATGCCTGCCGAGCAACCGCCGATACGCCAGCAGGACCCCTGCCATCCCGTCACGGCGTCGGGCGCAGCCGATGCACCGGGAGAGATCCACCTCTACGAACAGCCGCAGAACCCTGGCCGCTGCCTGTGCGACAGCATCTGGTACATCGTGCGCATGCCTCGCCCGGGCCTCAAGGAACTGGCACGCCTGGGCCGTGACGACATCCTGCTCGAAGGCCGCAGCGATGCCCGCGGCGTCGCCATGCTCAGTGCGTACCAGAAACACCGGCTGGCGCTGGAGCTGGGTAATACCCCGGAACAGCTCTGGCTGCTCTACCCCGGGCAATGCGTGGCCCTGCACGACTACCTGACGCAACACTGGAGCCCCGCTCAACGCCAGGCCCTGCTCCAGGGCAGCCCGCACGACAGTTGCACGCCCTGTCGTGACGAGTTGAACAGCATCTATGAATGGTTGATCAAGCCTGCCGGACCAGACTGAGCCGGGCTGGACCGAATTGAACGGTCCCTCAGGGCGCCAGCCCGAGGAACGCCTGGATCAGGCGCAGTTCGGTACGCCGCTCCAGACAACCGATCATGTGCCGGTTGCGCAAGCCATCACCGATGATCGGCACGGCGCGGATGCGCGGGTCATGGCTGACCTCCAGGGACGAGACGATCCCCAGTCCCAGGTCGGCCGCCACTGCCTCGGTCACCGCCTCGCGGCTGTCCAGCTCCAGCAACACCCGCGGGATGACCCCGGCCAGCCCACAGGCCTGGTCGAAGGTCCGGCGGGTAATCGACGAAGGCTCGCGCAACACCATGATCACCTGATCCAGGCGCTGCAGGGCGATACCTTCGCGCTCGGCCGCCCAGGGATGCCCGGCGGGCACCAGGACACAGATCCGCGACTCGCTCAAGGCTTGCAGGTGCAGCCCCTTGCGTGGCTCGACCTCGGTCAGCACCGCGACATCGGCATGCTCCGCGAGCAGCGCCGCCAATGTCTCCTGGGCATTGCCGAGCCGCAGGTTGACGGTGATTCCCGGATAACGCGCACGCAGGCTGGCCAGCATCGGCATGACCATGTGCGGCCCATCCGCCGCCACTTCCAGGCGCCCGGTGAGCAACTGGCGATTGGCTTCGAGCATGACCCGCGCCTCCTCGGCGAGCCCGAACATCGCCCGGGTGATGGCTGCCAGGCGGGTGCCCTGCTCCGTCAGTTCCACGCGCCGTGCCGTACGACGCAACAGGGTGATCTGGTAGTGCTCTTCCAAGGCCTTGATATGCCCGGTGACCGCCGGCTGGCTGATAAACAGCCGGGCGGCGGCACGGGTAAAGCTGCCCTCGCGGGCCACGGCATCGAATGCGCGGAGTTGGAACAGGTTCATTGCTATCGGCCTCACTTATAGCTCGCATAACAACAAACAATTTGATTGATGACAAGGCAAACTGCAATTTATGCCCTGTATCCCGTCAATGATCAGCGCTGCAAGGAAACCCCATGAGTACCGCCGCTCCCGTCATGTCCGGCCCTGTTCTTCTCACACCCGGCCCGCTCACCACCTCGGCCCGCACCCGCCAGGCGCTGCTGCAGGACTGGGGTTCCTGGGACGAGCGCTTCAACCGGCTGACCGCCAGTGTCTGCGAACAGTTGCTGGACATCGTCAACGGCACCGGGACCCACCATTGCATCCCGTTGCAAGGCAGCGGGACTTTTGCCGTCGAGGCGGCCATCGGCACCCTGGTGCCCCGTGACGGCAAGGTCCTGGTGCTGATCAACGGCGCCTATGGCAAGCGCCTGGCGACGATCTGCAAGGTGCTGGGCCGGGCCTTCTGCACCCTGGAAACCGCCGAGGACCAGCCGAGCGATGCCGCCGAGATCGAACGCCTGCTGCTCGCCGATCCGACCATCAGCCATGTCGCGCTGATCCATTGCGAAACCAGCACCGGCATTCTCAACCCGCTGCAGGAGATCGCCGAGGTGGTGGCCCGTTGCGCCCGACGCCTGATCATCGATGCCATGAGTTCCTTCGCCGCCTTGCCCATCGACGCCCGGCAGGTGCCGTTCGACGCGCTGATCGCCGCCTCCGGCAAATGCCTGGAAGGCGTGCCGGGCATGGGTTTTGTCCTCGCCCGCCAATCCACGCTGGCCATGGCGGCCGGCAACTCCCATTCATTGGCGATGGACCTGCATGACCAGCAGGACTACCTGGCGCGGACCGGCCAGTGGCGCTTCACGCCGCCGACCCACGTGGTCGCGGCCCTGCACGAGGCCCTGTTGCAGTATCGCGAAGAAGGCGGCCAGCCGGCGCGCCATCGACGCTATGCGGACAACTGCCGGGTATTGCTCGAGGAACTCGGCAAACTGGGCTTGCGCAGTTTCCTGCCGAGCGCGATCCAGGCGCCGATCATCGTTACCGTGCATGCACCGCAGGACCCGCGCTATCAGTTCAAGGCGTTCTACGAACGGGTCAAGGCCAAGGGTTTCATTCTCTATCCGGGCAAGCTGACCGAAGTCGAGACCTTCCGCGTGGGCTGCATCGGCCACATCGACAGCCGTGACATGCGGGCCGCCGTCCAGGCGATCGGCGACGTGCTGCGGGAAATGGAAGTCCTGGCTGTCTCAATTCGATCACGCCCAGCCGATCATTACTTTTCGTCCTTGAGGTAACCACCATGAACTACACCCAACCGACCCGATTGCAGGCAGCCATCCTCGACTGGGCCGGCACCGTCGTCGACTTCGGCTCCTTCGCACCGACCCAGATCTTCGTCGAAGCCTTCGCCGAGTTCGACGTGCAGGTGTCCATCGAGCAAGCCCGGGGCCCGATGGGCATGGGCAAGTGGGATCATATCCGCAACCTGTGCGACCAGCCGCAGATCGCCGAGCGCTATCGCCAGGTATTCGGGCGCGTGCCGAACGACGCCGATGTCACGGCCATCTACCAGCGCTTCATGCCCTTGCAGATCGAAAAGATCGCCGAACATTCGGCCCTGATCCCCGGCGCCCTCGACACCATTGCCCAGTTGCGCCAGCAGGGCCTGAAGATCGGCTCGTGCTCCGGGTATCCGGCCCAGGTCATGGCCAAGGTCGTCGAACTGGCGGCCGGCAACGGCTATGTGGCCGACCATGTGGTCGCCACCGACGAAGTGCCGAACGGCCGCCCGTGGCCGGCCCAGGCCCTGGCCAATGTGATCGCCCTGGGCATCGACGATGTCGCGGCCTGCGTGAAGGTCGACGACACGGTTCCGGGAATCCTCGAAGGACGTCGCGCCGGCATGTGGACCGTCGCCCTGGTGTGCTCCGGCAATGCCCTCGGCCTGACCCACGAGGCCTATCGCGCGCTGGACAGCGCCAGCCTTGCCGCCGAGCGCCAGCGTATCCACGGCCTCTTCGCAGGCTCGCGTCCGCACTACCTGATCGACACCATCAACGAGCTGCCCCAGGTGATCGCGGCGATCAACCAGCGCCTGGCAAACGGGGAAATGCCCCAGGCCAGCTGACCGGAACGGCCCGCCAGCGATATCAGAGCTTGATGACATGTCCACGGTCAGGCGGCACCTGGCCGTGACAGAGCTGCGAGATCACTTGCCGTGCCGCCGGATAACCTTCATCCACCTGAACCTCCAGCAGCGGTTGCGGCCCCTGGGTGACAAACCGGTAGAACCGCTGCAGGCCCTCGCCGATATGTGCACTGACACGTCCCGGGCCCCAGTCCGCATTGCGCTTGCGAATCTGGATCGGCGCAAAGAAGAACACCGGCGTGGGCCCTTCCATGGCAGTCAACCGGGCCTCGCCGGTGGTCTGCGCGGAGCCGGCGAAACAGCTGTAGACCAGCCGTCCGCCCAACTGCCGATGGACCCGGTCACGCAGTTGCAGGTCACCGGAAAAGTCCACATAAAGCGTCGGCTGCTCTTGCGTCAGCTCACTCAGTTCGTCATAGCCCAGGGTCTGCTCGTAACAGCCCAGGCCCACGACAAACGCCTTGTTGCCCGTCGATGTCAACGCGATGCGCTGCACTCCCGACTGCCCTTCCAGGCAGACGGCGGTGCCGAACGCGGTCTTGCTCGATGCACTGGAAAACACCAGGCGCGTGGCACCGAAGAACTGGTTGTCCGCCAGGAAGTCCGCCAGCATCGAGGAGGTGAGGAACAACGGCTTGAGCAGGATCTGCAGGTTCTCGGTCGCCGGGCTGTAGTACGGGTCCCAACTGCAACGGGTGTACTGGTTATAGGCCGAGGTCAGTTCCTGGCGGTGCGCCGCACCATCGTAGAATCCGCGCTCGGTCACCCGCTCCGGCTTCATCCACAGGTGACTGGCAATCGGGAAGTAACCGTAGAAACGTTCACCGACCGTCACCCCTTCGACATTCGACGCCAGCACATCGGCGAAACCCCACACCGGCATATGACCCCAGTCGTCCTCGCCGGTAGGAAAAAATCCCCAGTAGTTCATCGAGTCGCCATAGGCCGCGTAGGTGATGTTATTGGTGGTCAGCGCACAGCGCTCGACCTTCAGGATGGCCTCACCCGGCCCGGGTACCAGGCTGCGCTGCACCTGATCGAGCAGGCTGCGGTCGAGGGCATTTTTGCGGGTGAGCAGCCGTGTTACCGTGCTGGTACTTGGCATGGTCAAACTCCTTTGGCTTGGATAATGGCGAATGCACTCAGAGTAATGGCAGACCATGAAAAACGGGTTCGGAAACGCCGGCAGGCCCACTGCCAGCAGCCTCAAGCCCCGGGCCAAACCGCTCAAGCGGCCCAGCCAGGCCCGGGCGATCTTTACCGTCGAGGCGATCTACCAGGCCTTTGTTCGGATTTGGCGGCGCGACGGCTGGAAGGCCCTGACCACCCGCGCGGTTTCCCTGGAAGCCGGGGTGGCCGTCGGCACCCTGTACGACTACTTCCCGAGCAAGGAAGCCCTGCTCTCGGGGTATGTGCGCCATAGTGTCGAGCGCCTGCTGCAACAGCTCGACGCACAGGTGATCCAGCCCACGGACCTTGACTGGCGGACCCGGGTAGAACGCCTGATACGCCTGAGCGGCCATCCCGCCGCGCCGGACCAGCCCTTGTTCGACTACGAGTTGTTGATGCTCGAACACCAGATCGCCGAGCCCAAGCACCACCAGCGGGTCTTCGAGGAATTGTCCAGGGCCTGGCACCAGGCCTTCGCGGCCTGCACCGACCTCGCACAGCCACCGACCGCCGGGCAGGTCGACGCCTGGCTGGTACTGGTCTGGGGCGGACGACGTTATTGCCGTCTCGCGCAGCTGTCAGCGGCGGCCATGGACAACTGGCTGGCGCAGACCCAGGCGCTGGTCACCCGGCACCTGGAGCCTGCGACCTGAAGGTCAGGCCTTCTTGTGCTGCTCGACCCACTGCGCGTAGGCATCGATAAAGCCCTGCAGGAACGGCTTGCTCTGTTCCGCCAGCCTGCCTGACTCATCGAAGGCGCTGCCCGCGCCGCCGAAATAGGCTTCCGGCTGCTGCATGCACGGCACATTGAGGAACACCAGCGACTGGCGCAGGTGATGGTTGGCACCAAAGCCCCCGATGGCTCCCGGCGATACGCTGATCACCGCGCCGGGCTTGCCGCTCCAGGCGCTCTTGCCATAGGGCCGGGAACCGACGTCGATGGCGTTCTTCAGCACGCCGGGCACCGAGCGGTTGTATTCCGGGGTCACGAACAGCACCGCATCGGCACTGGCGACCTGCTGGCGGAACGTCGTATAGGCCGCCGGCGGCGCGCCATCGATATCTTCGTTGTAGAGCGGCAGGTCGCCGATCTCGACGATCTTCAACGTGAGGCTGGCTGGCGCGAGAGCGGCCAGGGCCAGCGCGACCTTGCGGTTGAGCGATTCTTTTCTCAGGCTGCCGACCAGGACAGCGACGGTATGGACAGTACTCATGGACATTCCTGATAGTCGGGATAAGGGAGCTTTAGTTATAGATGATCAGGCGCCATGGCTCGCGCTATTTTCTTCCCGCCAGTCCGGCATTACCCCGCGCGAAACCGGAAGTCTGTAGGATAAGCGGACTATTTTTTCCATAGTGCAAAACTTCCCCCGCCAAACCACGGTCTACTGAGCCGCTAATCGGGTGTTCATTTCCAGAGGTTCTAAACAGATGGCCGCAGTACTCGTCGGACAATTTCATGCCAGGGACGCGGAAGGTCGCGTCTATTCCGTGCATGAGTTCCAGGAATCCACGCCTTCAGCCGAAGGCCTGGCCGGCACGGAGCCAGTCACCACCTACAAGCTCGCCATTGGCGACCGCGTCAATAAACTCGACGACAACGAGTTCCTGCTGGTGCAATCGGGGATAACCATCATCCGCGAGCCAGAGAGCAACGTTGTCGCTTCATAACTCATCGTTATCAGCCGTCACCCTGAGCTGCAGTCTTGCGCGCCAACTTGAGTTAGGATCAGTCCACTGACCTCCTCTGTGCTGGACATGGACTTCACGCATGCGTTTACGCCATATCGAAGCAATCCAGGCCATCCTGCAGACCGGCAACCTCGGCGCCGCCGCCGAGTTGCTGCAGCTGCCGGCGTCCACGCTCAGTACCACCTTGCAGGATGCCGAACAGCAACTGGGCTTCCTGTTGTTCGCCACCGTGCGCGGACGGATGCAGGCGACGCGTGAAACCCGCGAACTGCAACCGCTGATCAACCGCCTGTATCGGGAGCTGGAGCCACTGCGCCGCCTGGCCGGTGAGCTGCGCCAGCATCAGGAGCCGCCCTTGCGGGTGATCTGTACCCCGACGCTCGCCCAGCACCTGCTTCCACAAAGTATCGCGGCCCTGCGCCGACGCTTTCGCGAAACGCCCTGCACACTGTCCAGCCAGCACACCCGCGACATCGTCCGCAGCCTGCTGTTGCACGAGATCGATCTTGGCCTGAGCCTGCACAACCCCGAACACCCGCAGATCCAGTGCGAAGCGTTGACCCAGGGCAAACTGCAACTGCTCGCCCCCCACGGCTGGCTGCAGCCCAGGCAGAAATACATTTCCCTGCAGGACCTGGCGGGACAATCGATGGTTGGCCTGGAGGAACAGGACACCCTCAGCCTGCTGCTCGATGGCAAGCTGCAGGCCCTGCGTCCGCAGCCGCTGGTGCAGACGCGGGTCCAGACCTACCAGATGATGCGCAGCATGGTCGAAGCCGGCGAAGGCCTGGCGATTGTCGACCCGTTCACCGCCGTGGGTGCCCGGGACGGCGGGCTGGATGCCTGTCCGCTGTCGCCGGCCATTCCCATCACCCTGTACGCCCTGACCCTGAAGGAGCACGAGCCTTCGGCGGCACACAAGGCCCTGCTGGAAATCGTCGGCGAAAAAGCCACGGCGATGCTGGCACCGTCCTGATCTGCGGATCGACGGTCAGGCAGGGCCGTGGCTAGAACAGCAGATACCAGAACAGTGCCACCTCGGAAGTCTGGGCATCGATTCCGCGATAACGCAGGTGATCCATTCCGCCCAGCACATAACCGCAGCGTTCATAGAGCCGGCATGCCCCCAGGTTGTTGTTCTGGGTTTCCAGCATGATCCCCGGCAGGTTTTTCTTGTGACTCCAGAACCGCACCACATCCAGCAGCGACTTGGCCACGCCATGGCGGCGCGCGCGGGCATCCACCGCCAGTTCGTCGACATGGGCGAAACCGTTCCAGTTGGTGCTGACCACCACATGCCCGACCGCCCGCCCATCGAGATAGGCCATGAAGATCGCACTGTCCGCCGCGCCCCGATAGCTGGCGAACTCCTCGGGGTCGATGCCATAGCACTTGCGATACGGTGCCACCGCGACCAGTGGCCACTGGTCGACCTTGCGGTTCATCTCGGCGCGGCCATAGGCCTTGACTTCGAAACTGAAATCGCTGCCCCAGATGTACTCGGAGAAGCCCTCGTCGGCCACCCGGACCGAGACGTCGGGGTCTTTCGGGTTCATGACTAAATGCATAGGGCGAACTGTCCTCAATCCTTGATGCAATCGACGGTATAGCAGCGGCCATGGCCGTCGTCTTCATGTTGCAGGCCGTGCACGTCCGCGACAAAGCCGGGAAAACCGCTGTCGAAGGCGCGGGCGAAGGCCAGGTAGTCAATGATCGAACGGGTCGCTTCGGTGAAACGCTCACCGGGCATGATCAACGGGATGCCGGGCGGGTAAGGTACCAGCATTACCGCCGCGACCCGACCTTGCAGTGCGTCGATCGACACGGCCTCGACCTCGCCACGGACCAGGCGGTCATAGGCATCGGCCGGTTTCATGGCAATTTCCGGCAGCACCGTGTACATGCGCTTGAGGTGCCTGGCCGTGGCATTGCTGCGATAACAGCCGTGCAGTTGATCACACAGGTCGCGCAAACCCATCCCCTGATAACGCTGCGGCCCCTGTTTCGCGACGGACGGCAGGCAACTGGCCAGGCCGACATTGGCGTCGTAGTTGCGCTTGAACTCCAGCAACTCGGTCAGCAGGGTGCTCCATTTGCCCTTGGTGATGCCCATGGAGAACAGCACCAGGAACGAATAGAGACCGGTCTTCTCCACCACCAGGCCGCGCTCCCAGAGAAACTTGCTGACCACCGCCGCAGGAATCCCGCGTTCGCTCAGCGCTCCGCCGGCGGTCAGGCCCGGCATCACCAGGGTGACCTTGATCGGATCCAGCAGCACGTAGTCCTCGGCGACATCGCCAAAGCCATGCCAGTCGGCCTGCGGCTCCAGCAGCCAGTCGGCGGTCTCGACCCGGTCGATACCCTCCACCCGTGGCGCCTGCCAGATGCTGAACCACCAGTCATCGGCGGCAATGTGCTGCCTCAGGTTGGCCAGGGCCCGGCGGAAGCTCAGCGCTTCATCGAACATTTCCTGCAACAGCGAGCGCCCCGCCGGGCCTTCCATCATCGCCGAGGCGACATCCAGGGAGGCAATGATGCTGTACTGCGGCGAGGTGGAGATATGCATCATGAAGGCTTCGTTGAAACGGTCGCGGTCCAGTTGTCGCGCGCCTCCGTCCTGCACATGGATCATCGAGGCCTGGCTGAAGGCCGCCAGCAGCTTGTGGGTCGAATGGGTGGTGAACACCAGCGGGCTGTCCGGGGTTCGCGAGGTGCCCATGCCATAGCGCCCGGCGAAGAACTCGTGAAAGGCGGCATAGGCATACCAGGCCTCGTCGAAATGCAGCACTTCGACACTGTTGCCCAGGCTCTGCTTGATCAGTTCGGCGTTGTAGCAGAGACCGTCATAGGTCGAGTTGGTAACCACCGCCAGCTTGACCTTGGGCACCCGGCCCCGGGTCAGCGGGCTGGCATCGATCTTCGCCTTGATCGACTCGCGGCTGAATTCGCCCAGGGGAATCGGGCCGATGATTCCCAGTTCGTTGCGCTCCGGACACAGGTACAGCGGGATGGCGCCGGTCATGATGATCGAATGCAGCACCGACTTGTGACAGTTGCGGTCCACCAGCACCAGGTCGTCGCGCCCGACCATCGAATGCCAGACGATCTTGTTCGCGGTCGAAGTGCCGTTGATCACGAAGAACGTGTGGTCGGCGCCGAAGTTGCGCGCCGCCCGCGCCTCGGCCTCGGCCAGCGGGCCGGTGTGGTCGAGCAACGAACCCAGCTCCGGTACGGACACCGACAGGTCGGAACGCAGGGTGTTTTCCCCGAAGAACTGATGGAACGCCTGCCCCACCGGACTCTTGCGGTAGGCCACGCCACCACCGTGCCCCGGCGTGTGCCAGGAATAGTTGGAGTCGGCGGTGTGCTGCACCAGCGCCCGGAAAAATGGCGGCAACAGGCCATCCAGGTAATTGCGCGCGGCCCGGGCCACCTGGCGCGCCAGGAACGGCACGGTGTCCTCGAACAGGTAAAGGATGCCGCGCAACTGATTGAGCTCGCTCATGGCATCGGCCGGCGCGTTTTCCAGGGTGACCTGTTCACCGAGGGCAAAGATCGGCAGATCGGGGGCACGGACCCGTGCCAGGCGGATCAGCTCGACCATGTTCTGCAGCAGGTGGGTGTTTTCCCCGGCGCCCTCTGCCGCGATCAGCATGCAGGCCAGGCCGTGGTGGGTCGAGGCGACCAGGCGCCCCTCGGCATAATCGACGGCGCAGAAAACGCTGAAGCCTTCCTGCTCCAGCTCTTTGGCGATTCCCCGTACCCGATCCCCGGCGACAGTGTCCGCCTTGATATCGCGGTGCACGATCAGGATCGGAAACTTCAAATCCTTGTACATGGGCTTTTCAGTCCTGAAGCGGCGGAACGTTGTCCGCCTATTCCTTCAGGGTAGAAGCTGTTTGCCCTACATGTGAACTGAAGCGAGATCTCTTGTAACAAAAGCCCGCTGAAAATCCCTAGTGCAACTGCGACTCGGCTTCGGCCAGTTGTGTCCACAGCGCCGGCGCTCCGGCGGACTTGGCAATCACTTCCAGGCGAGCCAGGTGCTCGGCCAGTTCGCTCTCGCTGGCACGGATGATCCGGCTCGGCTTGCGGTCCGCCGGCAGGCGACGGATCTCGGTGGCCTGGTTGCCCGAACCTTCGCCGGAACCATTGCCGTCGGTGGCGTTGCCGGCCAGGGACAGGCTGGTCTGGCCACCGGTCATGGTCAGGTAGACGTCGGCGAGGATCTCCGAGTCGAGCAAGGCGCCGTGCAGTTCGCGGCCGGAGTTGTCGACGCCATAACGCTTGCACAGCGCATCGAGGTTGTTGCGCTGTCCCGGGTGCCGCTCCCGGGCCATCATCAGGGTATCGAGGATGCTGCAGTGCTGGCTGATATCGGCCCGGTCGTGCTGCCCCAGCAAGGCGAATTCGTTGTTGATGAAGCCAACGTCGAACGCCGCGTTATGGATGATCAGCTGCGCGCCCTTGATGAACTCGAAGAACTCGTCGGCCACTTCGCCGAAACGTGGCTTGCCCACCAGGAACTGGTCGGTGATGCCGTGGACGCCGATCGCGCCCTCGTCGCTTTCGCGGTCCGGTTGCAGGTAGACATGGAAGTGCCGGCCTGTCAGGCGGCGGCCCATCAGTTCGACGCAACCGATCTCGATGATCCGGTGGCCGTCGGTGACCGGCATACCGGTGGTTTCGGTATCGAGTACCACACTACGCATGTTTGATTCCTCGCACTTCATCCACGCCGCGGTTGGCCAACTGGTCGGCGCGCTCGTTGCCATGATGGCCGATATGCCCGCGTACCCATTTCCATTTCACGGTGTGACGGTTGACCTGCTCGTCGAGCAGTTGCCACAGGTCGGCATTCTTCACCGGCTCCTTGGCCGCGGTCTTCCAGCCGCGCTTCTTCCAGTTGACCATCCACTCGGTGATGCCTTTCATCACGTACTGGGAGTCGGTCACCAGCAGCACCTCGCACGGCCGCTTGAGTTCTTCCAGGCCGCGGATCGCGCCCAGCAGTTCCATGCGGTTGTTGGTGGTGTTGAGCTCGCCGCCCCAGAGTTCTTTCTCGACACCCTTGCAGACCAGCAGTGCGCCCCAGCCGCCGGGGCCGGGATTGCCCTTGCAGGCACCATCAGTGAAGAGTTCAACGCTATCGCTCATTACAACCTTTCCATCGAAAATTGCCCTGTGGCCCGTCGGCAGCTGGCCGACGACGCCCGGACCGGAGAACCCGGTCCCTGGAAAAAACACCTAGGGTTCGCTGTGGCGGCGGTTGACCTTGGCCATGGGCAACGGCACCAGCTTGCCGACCGGTTCGCGTCGCACCTGGCGCACGGGCCGCAGGCCGACCACGATCTTGCGCGCCACCAACAGATAGAAGCCACCGCCCGACAACTGCCAGCCGCCGGCAACCCGTTCCCAGCCCGCCAGTCGTGCCTGCCAGGCCGGTGAAGCCAGCGGCGGACGATAGCATCCGAAGCGGCGTTTCTCCAGCGCAAAGCCCAGCAGGTTCAGCCAGTCGGCGACCCGTGACGGCGAAATGCATCGGGCCTGGCGCAACGCATCGTGGGCAAACACGTGCCGCAACCCCCAGGCACTCCAGGGATTGATCCCGATGATCAGCAGGTGCCCGCCGGGACGCACGCTGGCCGCTGCTTCGCGCAGCAGGCCGTGGGGCGACAGGCAGAAATCCAGGCCGTGTTGAAGCACCACGACATCGGCCGCGTGTTCGCTCAACGGCCAGGCCCGTTCGTCGCAGACGATCTCCACCCCCGGCAGCGGCGCGCCGAGACGCACGTTGCGCCGCACCTGCTGTGCCTGTGGCGGGGTTTCGGCGGAGGGGCCGTAGTGCACCAGGTAACCGCCGAAATAACGCCCGAGTTCATCCTCGAGCATGCGCCGCTCTTCATCGAGCAGCAGTTGCCCCAACGGGCCGGACAACCAGTCACGGGCCGCGCTGATCAGTGCCAGCCAGTCAGGATCAGCCTGAGCGAACGCTTTATCGGTCATTGCTTGCTCCAACTCGCCATGAGTCCTTCCCAGGCTCTAAGATGCGCCATTGTTCTCCGCTTGGCGACTTCCAACATGATACAGATCGATGCACTGCCCGCCTTCACCGACAACTATATCTGGCTGCTGCAGGACAACGCCCGGCATCGCTGCGCGGTGGTCGATCCGGGCGACGCCGCGCCGGTGCTGGCCTGGCTGGAACAGCACCCGGGCTGGCAGCTGGAAGATATCCTCGTCACCCATCACCATCACGATCACGTCGGCGGTGTCGAACGCCTGAAGCAGGCGACCGGTGCCCGCGTACTCGGTCCCGCCGCCGAGAACATCCCGGCCCGTGACCTCGCGTTGCACGACAACGACCGGGTCAAGGTACTCGGCCTGGACTTCCAGGTGTTCGCCGTCCCCGGTCATACCCTCGGACATATCGCCTTCTATCATGAGACTGTCGGCACGCCGCTGTTGTTCTGCGGCGATACCCTGTTCGCCGCCGGCTGCGGTCGCCTGTTCGAGGGTACACCCGGACAGATGCATGCCTCCCTGAGCCGACTGGCGGCCCTGCCGGCCAGTACCGCCGTCTACTGCACCCACGAATACACCCTGAGCAACCTGCGCTTTGCCCAGGCCGTCGAGCCGCACAACCCGGACATCGCCGCGCGGGTGGCACAAGTCAGCCAGTGGCGCGCCGATGGTCGGATCAGCCTGCCCTCGAACATTGCCCTGGAACGGCTGACCAATCCGTTCCTGCGGGTCGGGGAAACATCTGTTAAAGAAAAAGCAGACGAACGGAATGGCCTCGATAATCAGTCGCCGAGCGAGGTGTTTGCTGCCCTGCGAGGCTGGAAAGATAAGTTCTAATCCGTGGGGCGGTTGGCACAAAAATTCTGAATGGTTGACCGCACCCTGAGCGCTTTCTAGAATCCCCCGACATTTTTGCCCGGAACTACCTTCCAGCCAATGTCGTCACCTAACCGAAAACCCATCAACAAAGACGCATTGACGCGATTGGCTCAAGCTATCGCCGTGGCTGTGTCCGCCACCCTGGCGGGCTGCCAAAGCTTTCATCATCCGGCGGATAACAGCACCGAACCGGCCCCGAACCTCAGCACCCGGATCAAGCAGAAACCGATCTGGCTCGGCGAAAAAGCCAACCCGACTCCGCCCCAGGATGTCTGGGAGCGCATGCGCCAGGGCTTCAAGCTGCAGGATGGCCTGGGGGTGAACCCGCGTATCGAGCAGCAGCGCCTGTGGTTCGCCAGCAACCCGTCGTTCCTGGAGAATGCCAGCGAGCGCGGCACCCTCTACATCCACTACATCGTCGAGCGCCTCGAAGAACGCAACATGCCGCTGGAACTGGCGCTGCTGCCGGTTATCGAAAGCGCCTACAACCCGATGGCCTATTCACGCGCCGATGCGGTCGGCCTGTGGCAGTTCATCCCGTCCACCGGGCGTTATTTCAACCTGCGCCAGGACCGCTTCTACGACGGTCGCCGCGACATCACCGCCTCGACCATCGCGGCGATGAACTACCTGACCCGCCTGCACGACATGTTCAACGGCGACTGGCTGCTGGCCCTGGCGGCCTACAATGCCGGGGAAGGCACGGTCAGCCGGGCCATCGAGCGCAACGAAAAACTCGGCCTGCCCACCGACTACTGGAACCTGCCGCTGCCCCAGGAAACCCGTGACTACGTGCCCAAGCTGCTGGCCCTGTCCCAGGTGGTCATGGCCCCCGAAGCCTATGGCGTGAACCTCAACCCGATCGCCAACGAACCGTATTTCGCCACCGTCGAAGTCAATCAGCCGATGGACCTTTCCCGCGTCGCGGCCCTGGCCGAGATCGACGAAGACGAGATGATCCAGCTGAATCCGGCCTACAAGCAGAAGGCGACCCTCGACGGTCCGCAACACCTGCTGGTGCCGAGTTCCAAGGCCCAATTGCTGACCGCCAGCCTGTCGAACCTCAAGCCCGAGGAACTGATCAGCCTGCGGCCGAAGAAACCGGTATTCGAAAACGTCGCCAGCAATGCTCCGGTCCGCCTGAACCGCCGCTACAAGGTCAAGAACGGCGACAACCTGACGTCGATCGCCAAGGCCAACAAGGTGGACGTCAAGGACCTGCAGCACTGGAACAAGCTGTCCGGTCAGAAGCTGAAGGTCGGCCAGACCCTGGTGATGCAGGATAATGTCCGGGCTCCGGCAAGCAAGACAGCCACGACGACCTACAAAGTGCAGAAAGGCGATTCGCTGTACATTGTTGCCAAGCGTTTCAATCTCGAGGTGCAACACCTCAAGCGCCTCAACCCGCGCACCGGCCAGGCCCTGAAACCAGGTCAGATCCTGACGGTGTCCAAACCGCGCTGATAACCCGCCGTCTCGAAAACACCACGTTACCTGATGCAGGAGTCGGGCGTGCCCCCTTGCGGCACGCCTTTTTCCTGTCGATACAAGCTGTTAAGGTACGATCCATATAGCCCAAGCCGCCTGGATCGGATCTCTGACTTGATGCGTCCCCTCCTCCTGATCTTCATCAGCCTGGCCTTGAGCTCTCCCGCAAGCGCGACGATCAGCGAAAGCCACGGTTATGCGCAGTTCGGCACGCTCAAGTACCCCGCCAGGTTCACCCATTTCGATTGGGTCAATCCCGATGCGCCCAAGGGTGGCACCTTGCGGGTCATGGCCTTCGGTACCTTCGACACGCTCAACCCCTACACCTTCAAGGGCACCAGTCCGGTCTCGACCGCGAACTTCCTGCAGTATGGCGTCAACGAGCTGAACGAAACCCTGATGGTCGGAACCGGCCAGTATGCCCCCTCGGGCGACGAGCCGACCTCCAGCTACGGCTTGATCGCACAATCGGTGGAGTACAGCGAAGATCGCAGCTGGGTGGTGTTCAACCTGCGTCCCGAAGCGCGCTTTCACGACGGCACGCCGATCACCGCCTATGACGTCGCCTTTTCCTACCGCCTGCTGCTCAAGGAGGGTCACCCCCAGTACCGCACCAGCCTGCAGGAGGTTTCCCGGGTGGATGTGCTCGGGCCGCAGCGGATCCGCTTTGTCTTCAAGCGTTCGGGCAACCCGCTGCTGATCCTGCGCCTGGGCGAACTGCCGGTGCTGCCACAGCACTACTGGCAGGGTCGCGACTTCAAGGCGACGACCTTCGAGCCACCGCTGGGCAGCGGCCCCTACCGTATCACCCGGGTCCAGCCCGGACGGCAGCTGGTGTTCGAGCGGGTGAAGAACTGGTGGGGCGAGAACCTGCCGGTCAATCGCGGCAAGTACAACTTCGACCGCGTCGAAGTCGAGTTCTATCGTGACAGCGACGTCGCCTTCGAAGCCTTCAAGGCCGGCGAGTTCGATATCTACATCGAGCACCAGGCGAAGAACTGGAACACGGGCTACAACTTTCCCGCGGTCGCCCGCGGCGAGGTGATCAAGGCCCGGATTGCCCACCAGATCCCGACCCAGACCCAGGGCCTGTTCATGAACAGCCGCCGCAGCACCTTTGCCGCCGACAAGGTGCGCGAAGCCATGGGCCTGATGTTCGACTTCGAGTGGACCAACCGCACCCTGTTCAGCGGCGCCTACCAGCGCGCCATGAGCTACTACCCCAACAGCGAGTTTTCCGCCACCGGCCTGCCGGTCGGGCAGGAATGGCTGTTGCTCTCGCCGTACCGCGATCAACTGCCCGCCGGTCTGTTCAGCCAGCCATTCAGCCTGCCCCGGACCGACGGTCGCGGCATCCCCCGCGAGACCATGCGCCAGGCCCTGGCCCTGCTGAAGGAGGCCGGCTGGAAGCTCGACGGCCAGCGCCTGCTGAACAGCGCCGGGCAGCCGCTGCGCTTCGAGATCCTGCTGGTCAACCCGAACCTGGAGCGGATTCTCCAGCCCTATGTCGAAAACCTCGCCAGCATCGGTGTAGACGCCCACCTGAGAACAGTGGATCGTGCCCAGTACAAACAGCGTCTCGATCAGTTCGACTTCGACATGATCCTGATGACCCTCGACCAGACCCTCAGCCCGGGCCTTGAACAATGGCAGTACTTCCACTCCAGCCAGGCCGCCATCAAGGGCAGCAAGAATTACGCAGGCGTCGCCAACCCGGTGGTCGACCGCCTGCTCGAAGCCCTGCTGGCGGCCCGCTCGCGGGACGAACAGCTGGCCGCGGGGCGCGCCCTTGACCGGGTACTGCTGTGGCAGCACTACATGATTCCCAACTGGTACCTCAACTATCATCGCCTGGCCTACCGCAATCGGTTCGCCTTCGTCACCACGCCGCCGTACACCCTGGGCCTGAGCGCCTGGTGGATGAAAGCTTCGGAGAAAGCCCAATGATGCCTTTGCGTGCCCTGCTGCTGTCCGCCAGCGGCCTGTTGCTGACCGGGATGGTCGGCTTCGCCAGCGCCGCCCCGCAACACGCCCTGACGCTCTATGACGAGCCGCCGAAATACCCCGCCAACTTCAAGCATGTCGATTTCGTCAATCCGGATGCGCCCAAGGGCGGCACCTTCCGCCAGTCGGCCTCCGGTGGATTCGACAGCCTCAACCCCTTTATCAGCAAGGGCGTGCCGGCCGACGATATCGGCCTGATCTACGACACCCTGGCCCGCCAGGGCATGGACGAGCCCTTCACCGAATACGGGCTGGTCGCCGAAAAGATCGAAAAAGCCCCGGACAACAGCTGGGTGCGCTTCTACCTGCGCCCCGAGGCCCGCTTCCATGACGGCCATCCCATGCGCGCCGACGACGTGGTGTTCAGTTTCCAGACCCTGATCAAGGATGGCGCCCCGCTCTACCGCGCCTACTACGCGGATGTCGACGAAGCGATCGCGGAAGACCCGCTGCGGGTGCTGTTCAAGTTCAAGCACACCAACAACCGCGAACTGCCGCTGATCCTTGGCCAGTTGCCGGTACTGCCCAAGCACTGGTGGGCCACCCGCGACTTCACCAAGGGCAATCTGGAATTCCCCCTCGGCAGCGGTCCGTACAAGGTCGCCGAGGTCAAGGCCGGGCGCTCGGTACGGTACGAACGGGTGAAGGACTACTGGGCCAAGGACCTGCCGATCAATCGAGGGTTCTACAACTTCGACGTGATGACCACCGATTACTACCGCGACAACAGCGTCGCCCTCGAAGCCCTGAAGGCCGGGCAGTTCGACTACTGGCTGGAGATGAGTGCGAAGAACTGGGCCAATGCCTATAACACCCCTGCCGTGGCCCAGGGACGGCTGATCAAGGAGCAGATCCCCAACGGCAACCCGACCGGCATGCAGGGTTTTGTCTACAACCTGCGCAAACCGATGTTCCAGGATATCCGCGTACGTCATGCCCTGAGCCTGCTGTTCGACTTCGAGTGGAGCAACAAGCAGCTGTTCAATGGCGCCTATACCCGCACCCGCAGTTATTTCGAGAACTCGGAAATGGCGGCCACCGGTCTGCCGGACAAGGCCCAACTGGCGATTCTCGAGCCCCTGCGCGGCAAGATCCCCGAGCAGGTGTTCGACGAGGCTTTCCAACCGCCGCTGTGTGACGGCAGCGGGATGATCCGCAACCAGCAACGTCGCGCCTACCAACTGCTGCTGGAGGCCGGCTGGCATATCGTCGACGACAAGATGGTCGACACCAGCGGCAAGCCGGTGAGCATCGAGTTCCTGCTGGCCCAGACCGAGTTCGAGCGGGTCCTGTTGCCGTTCAAGCGCAACCTCGCCGACCTGGGCATCGACCTGGTGATTCGCCGGGTCGACGTGTCCCAGTACATCAACCGCCTGCGTTCGCGGGATTTCGACATGGTGGTCGGCAGCTTCCCGCAATCCAGCTCGCCGGGTAACGAACAGCGCGAGTTCTGGATGTCCGCCAGCGCCGACAAGCCCGGCAGCCGCAACACCATGGGCCTCAAGGACCCGGCGGTGGATACCCTGGTGGAACAACTGATCAACGCCGACTCCCGGCAGAGCCTGGTGGACCACGCCAGGGCACTGGACCGCGTGCTGCAATGGGGTTACTACGTGATCCCGAACTGGCACATCAAGACCTGGCGCGTGGCCTACTGGGATCATATCGGCCACCCGAAAGTCTCGCCGACCTACGATGTCGGTACGTCCACCTGGTGGATCAAGCCGGACGCCAAGCCGGCGGTATCGCTGGAAAAAACCAACAGCACAAGCGCGGAGCAATAAGATGCTGGCCTATATTTTTCGGCGACTGTTGCTGATCATCCCGACTCTGTTCGGCATCCTGCTGATCAACTTCGTGATCATCCAGGCGGCCCCCGGTGGTCCGGTGGAACAGATGATCGCCAAGCTCGAAGGCTTCGAGGGCGCCACCAGCCGGATCGCCGGCGGCGGCTCGGAGGTCTCGGTGGCCGGTTCCAGCTATCGCGGTGCCCAGGGCCTGGATCCGGCGCTGGTGAAGGAAATCGAGCACATGTACGGCTTCGACAAGTCGGCGCCGGAACGCTTGTGGATCATGGTCAAGAACTACGCGACCCTGGACTTCGGCGACAGTTTCTTTCGCGACGCCAAAGTCATCGACCTGATCCGGGAAAAGATGCCGGTGTCGATCTCCCTGGGGTTGTGGAGCACCCTGATCATGTACCTGGTCTCGATCCCGCTGGGGATCGCCAAGGCCACCCGCCACGGCAGTCATTTCGATGTCTGGACCAGTTCGGCGATCATCGTCGGTTATGCCATCCCGGCGTTCCTGTTCGCCATCCTGCTGATCGTGGTGTTTGCCGGCGGCAGTTACCTGGACTGGTTTCCCCTGCGCGGGCTGACCTCGAACAACTTCGATCAACTGAGCATGGGCGGCAAGATCCTCGACTACTTCTGGCACCTGGCACTGCCTGTCACCGCGCTGGTGATCGGCAACTTCGCGACCATGACCCTGCTGACCAAGAACAGCTTCCTCGACGAGATCAACAAGCAGTACGTGGTCACCGCCAAGGCCAAGGGCCTGACGCAACGCCGGGTGCTCTACGGCCACGTGTTCCGCAACGCGATGCTGCTGGTGATCGCCGGTTTCCCCTCGGCCTTCATCGGCATCTTCTTCACCGGCTCGTTGCTGGTGGAGGTGATCTTTTCCCTCGACGGCCTCGGCCTGATGAGCTTCGAGGCGGCGATCAACCGCGATTACCCGGTGGTCTTCGGCACCCTGTTCATCTTCACCCTGCTGGGCCTGGTAGTGAAACTGATCGGCGACCTGACCTACACCCTGGTCGACCCACGCATCGACTTCGAACACCGGGAGCATTGAGATGAAGTTATCCCCCCTCAATCGCCGACGCTTCGAGCGTTTCAAGGCCAACAAGCGCGGCTGGTGGTCCTTGTGGCTCTTCCTGATCCTGTTCGGCGTGAGCCTCGGTGCCGAGTTGATCGCCAACGACAAGCCACTGGTGGTGCACTACGACGGCGCCTGGTATTTCCCGGCCCTCAAGCGCTACCCGGAAACCACCTTCGGTGGCGAATTCCCGCTGGAGGCCAACTACAAGAGCCCGTATATCCGCGAACTGATGAAGGCCAAGGATGCCTGGGTGGTCTGGGCACCGATCCCGTTCAGCTACCAGAGCATCAACTACGACCTGAAGGTGCCGGCACCCGCCCCGCCCTCGGCGGACAACCTGCTGGGGACCGACGACCAGGGCCGCGACGTGCTGGCCCGGGTGATCTACGGCTTCCGCATCTCGGTCCTGTTCGCCCTGACACTGACGATCCTCAGTTCGATCATCGGGGTGATCGCCGGCGCCCTGCAGGGTTTCTATGGCGGTTGGGTCGACCTCGCCGGCCAGCGCTTCCTGGAGATCTGGTCCGGCCTGCCGGTGCTCTACCTGCTGATCATCCTCGCCAGCTTCGTCCAGCCGAACTTCTGGTGGCTGCTGGGGATCATGCTGCTGTTTTCATGGATGAGCCTGGTGGACGTGGTCCGCGCTGAGTTCCTTCGGGGCCGCAACCTGGAATATGTGCGCGCGGCCCGGGCCCTGGGCATGCAGAACATCGCGATCATGTTCCGGCATATCCTGCCCAACGCCATGGTCTCGACCATGACCTTCATGCCGTTCATCCTCACCGGCGCCATTGGCACCCTGACCGCCCTGGACTTCCTCGGCTTCGGCCTGCCGCCGGGAGCCCCGTCGCTTGGCGAACTGGTGGCCCAGGGCAAGTCCAACCTGCAGGCGCCATGGCTGGGCATCAGTGCCTTTGCCGTCCTGGCGATCATGCTGAGCCTGCTGGTATTTATCGGCGAGTCCGCTCGCGATGCCTTCGACCCGAGGAAATAACATGAATCAGGACAATCTGATCGAAGTGCGCGACCTCGCGGTGGAATTTGTCGTCGGCGAACACCGCCAGCGCGTGGTCGAAGGCGTCAGCTTCGATATCCGCCGCGGCGAGACCCTGGCCCTGGTCGGCGAGAGCGGTTCGGGCAAATCGGTCACCGCCCACTCGATCCTGCGCCTGCTGCCCTATCCGCTGGCGCACCATCCGAGCGGGACCATCCAGTATTCGGGACAGAATCTGCTGGCCCTCAAGGAGAAAACCCTGCGGCATATTCGCGGCAACCGCATCGCGATGATCTTCCAGGAACCGATGACTTCGTTGAACCCGCTGCACTCCATCGAGAAGCAGATCAATGAAGTGCTCGGCATCCACAAGGGATTGACCGGCAAGGTGGCCACACGACGCACCCTGGAGCTGTTGGAGCTGGTAGGCATACCCGAGCCGCACAAACGCCTCAAGGCGCTGCCACACGAGCTCTCCGGCGGTCAGCGCCAGCGCGTGATGATCGCCATGGCGCTGGCCAATGAACCGGAACTGCTGATCGCCGACGAACCGACCACGGCGCTGGACGTCACCGTGCAACTGAAGATCCTCGATTTGCTCAAGGAACTGCAGGCGCGACTGGGCATGGCACTGCTGCTGATCAGCCACGACCTCAACCTGGTGCGGCGGATCGCCCATCGGGTCTGTGTGATGCAGAACGGGCGTATCGTCGAACAGGCGGGCTGCGAGGAACTGTTCTGCAAGCCGCAACATCCCTACACCTGCGAATTGCTGAGCGCCGAGCCACGCGGCGAACCGGCGGCGAACGAGGCCGGCGCGCCCTTGCTGGAAGTCGAGGACCTGAAGGTCTGGTTCCCGATCAAGAAAGGCCTGCTGCGCAGCACCGTGGACCATGTCAAGGCGGTGGACGGCATCAACTTCAGCCTGCCCCAGGGCCAGACCCTCGGCATCGTCGGGGAAAGCGGCTCAGGCAAGTCGACCCTGGGCCTGGCGATTCTGCGGCTGATCGGCAGCAAAGGCGATATCCGCTTCGAAGGCCAGTCGTTGAGCTGCCTGTCCCAGCAGCAGGTGCGACCTCTGCGGCGGGAAATGCAGGTGGTGTTCCAGGACCCGTTCGGCAGCCTCAGCCCGCGCATGTGTGTCAGCGAGATCGTTGGCGAAGGCCTGCGTATCCATAAGATTGGCACACCGGCCGAGCAGGAACAGGCGATCATTGCCGCGCTGAAGGAAGTCGGCCTCGACCCGCAGACCCGGCACCGATATCCCCACGAGTTCTCCGGCGGACAACGGCAACGGATCGCCATCGCCCGGGCCCTGGTGCTCAAGCCGGCGCTGATCCTCCTGGATGAACCGACCTCGGCCCTCGACCGCACCGTACAGCGCCAGGTGGTCGAACTGCTGCGCTCGCTGCAGGTCAAGTACAACCTGACCTACCTGTTTATCAGCCACGACCTGGCGGTGGTCAAGGCGCTGAGCCATCAGTTGATGGTGGTCAAGCATGGCCAGGTGGTCGAACAAGGGGCGGCGCAGGAGATCTTTGCCGCGCCGCAGCATCCCTATACGAAAAAGCTGCTGGAGGCGGCGTTCCTCGTCCCCGAGCCGGTCACCCCCTGATCGCTCCGTACCCTGGAGCACGAAAACAGGAAGGCCGCTCGATTGAGCGGCCTTCCTGTTTGTGGCTGAACGGTATCAATGGCTTCAGAAGCGCTTGATGTCCGCCTGGCCTTCGAGTTGCTTGCGATACGCGGCGAAGTCCTGCTGACCGATACGCGAAGCGAGGAAGCGACGGTACGAGGCTTTCTCCTGATCGGTCGGCGCAGCACCTTCGTTCACGCCGTTCAGGCGCACGATCACCAGGCTGCCATCAGCCAGGGTCACGGTGTTGAAGGTCGGCTTGTCCTTGGCTTCAGGCTTCGGCATGCGGAACAGCGCCTGCAGCACGGCCGGATCGACACCTTCCTGACCATGGGTCGCCGCTTCCTGGACCTTCCAGGACAGCCCGGCCGGCAGGGCCTTGCCATCACGCAGGCTGGCAATCAGCTCGTCAGCCTTGACCTTGGCAGCCGCGGTGGCGTGCTCCTTGGTCAGTTGCTTGCGGATGCTCGCATCAACGCCTTCCAGCGGCAGTTGCTCAGGCTTGCGGTGCTCCTTGGCACGCAGGACGACGACCGTATCCGGATCCAGGTCGATGGCGGTGCTGTTGGCACCCTCGTCGAGAACTTCCGGGCTGAACGCGGCAGTCACCACGGCACGATTGGCCGCCAGGCCTTCGCCGCCTTCACGACCGAACGGAGCGGAGGTCTGTACCTTCAGGTTCAGGTCCTGGGCCGGCTGGGCCAGATCGGAGGCTTCGAACGAAGAGTCTTCCAGTTGCTTGGTCGCCTCGACGAAACGCTGCTCGACCTGCTGGGCCTTCAGCTCGCGGGTCAACTTGTCCTTCAGGCTGGCGAAGGTCGGCACTTCAGGCGCCTCGACACCCAGCAGCTTGATCAGGTGATAACCGAACTCGCTGCGCACCGGAGTCGAAACCTGGTCCTTGTTCAACGCATACAGCGCTTTCTCGAAGGCCGGGTCGTAGACACCGGGACCGGCGAAACCGAGGTCACCGCCATTGCTGGCCGAACCCGGGTCCTGGGAGAACTCCTTCGCCAGGGCGGCGAAATTCTCACCCTTGGCCAGACGCTGCTGGATCTCTTCGATCTTGGCCTTGGCCTGGGCGTCGGTGACCTTGTCGTTCACTTCGATCAGGATATGCGCCGCCCGACGTTGCTCGGACAGGTTGGCCGTCTCTTTCTGATACAAGGCTTGCAGGTCTTCGTCCTTGACGCTGACCTGATCGAAGAAGGAAGACTTCTTCAGTTCCAGGTAATCCACCACCACCTGATCCGGGGTCATGAATTCCTTGGCGTGCTTGTCGTAGTAAGCCTTGACCTCGTCATCGGTCAGTTTCACGGCGGACGGGTCGGACTTGATGCTCAGGGAAGAGAAGTCACGGGTCTGCTTCTCCAGGCGGGCAAAGGCCAGGACCTGGGCATCGGTCACGAAACCACTGCCGGCCAGACCGGCGCGCACCTGGCCGATCAGCATTTCCTGGGCCAGCATCTGGCGGAACTGCATACGGCTGTAGCCCAACTGGCGAATCACCTGATCGAAACGATCGGCACTGAACTTGCCGTCCACCTGGAATTCAGGCGTCAGCAGAATGACCTGGTCCAGCGCGGCTTCGGAGAAAGCGAATTTCGATTTCTCGGCGCCTTGCAGCAACAGCTTGCGATCGATCAGCCCCTTGAGGGCGGATTCGCGCAGCATCTTTTCATCCAGCAGCGACGCGTCGAAATCCTTGCCCAGCTGTTGCATCAGCTGGCGGCGTTGCATGTCGACCGCCTGGCTCAGCTCATTCTGGGTGATTTCCTCACCATTGACCTTGGCCGCGTCCTGACTGGTGGAGGTAGCCCGGAAAATGGCATCGAAACCGGTCAGCGCCATCAATGCGACGATGACCCCGATAATGGTCTTGGCAATCCAGCCTTGTGAATTGTCCCTGATATTTTGCAGCATGCGTCCCCCAGAAACGGTTGAACTTCAAAATAGGCAACCGTGGAGCGTGGGTAGAATCCGGATAGAAGAAAGGCGCATCCGAGGATGCGCCTTCTCGTAACTGGCGGAGCGGACGAAGATCGAACCTGCGACCCTCGGCATGACAGGACGGCGCTACCCTGAAAGGTCTGCCCGACCGCTTTACCGCTCCGCTGCCAAGTCAGGAGTGAACCCGACCCGGATAGGCAAAGGCTTGAAAGAAACTTAGTTGACCGCTTCTTTCAGTGCTTTACCGGCTTTGAAACCTGGTTTTTTAGCTGCAGCGATTTCCAGCGTCTTACCGGTCTGTGGGTTACGACCAATGCGAGCAGGACGATCGGTAACAGAGAAAGTACCGAAACCAACCAGTACAACGGAGTCGCCAGCCTTCAGAGCGCCAGTGACGGATTCGATTACTGCGTCCAGCGCACGGCCAGCAGCGGCTTTCGGGATATCAGCAGATGCAGCGATAGCATCAATCAGTTCCGACTTGTTCACTCTAAGTCCCCTTATATCTATTGAGTATGTTTCTAAGTTTTTTGGTGAAAGCTAAAACAGGTGCTGAATGGCCTAGACACTTAAGAGCCGCTTTATAACAAGGGCTCTAAAAAGCTGTCAAGGAAGCCCACCCAGGCAAGATCTCTACTAATGGGTACTGATTCTTTCCTTGGAATCCGAATCGCGTTTCTCATCCTTCGCGACGATCTCCGGAACCACATCTGGCAAGGGCTCCGGCGCGTATTGCAGCGCAATTTGCAGGACCTCGTCAATCCATTTAACTGGTTTAATCTGAAGATCCTGCTTGATATTGTCAGGAATTTCCTTCAGATCGCGCACATTCTCTTCCGGAATGATCACAATCTTGATCCCGCCACGGTGAGCCGCGAGCAGTTTTTCCTTCAAGCCACCAATCGCAAGCACCTGACCCCGCAGGGTGATTTCGCCGGTCATGGCAACATCCGCACGCACAGGGATCCCCGTCAAGGCTGACACCAGGGCCGTACACATTCCTACGCCCGCGCTAGGACCGTCTTTCGGCGTGGCCCCTTCCGGCATATGGATATGGGTGTCGCGCTTCTCATGGAAGTCCAGCGGGATGCCCAGGCTCTTGGCCCGGCTGCGCACCACGGTGAGGGCCGCGGTGATCGACTCGACCATGACATCGCCCAGGGAACCGGTCTTGATCAACTGGCCCTTGCCCGGCACCACGGCCGCCTCGATGGTCAGCAGTTCGCCGCCCACCTGGGTCCAGGCCAGGCCGGTCACCTGACCGATCTGATCCTGCTGTTCGGCCAGGCCGTAGCGGAATTTGCGCACGCCCAGGAAGTGCTCCAGCAGGTCGGAAGTCACCGTCACCGCGAAGCGTTTTTCCAGCGCATGCTCCTTCACCGCCTTGCGGCAGACCTTGGCAATCTGCCGCTCCAGCCCACGTACACCGGCTTCGCGGGTGTAGTAACGGATGATGTCGCGGATCGCCTCGACCTCGAATTCCAGCTCGCCCTTCTTCAGGCCGTTGGCCTGAATCTGCTTGGGCGACAGGTACTTGGTGGCGATATTGATCTTCTCGTCCTCGGTGTAGCCCGGCAGGCGGATCACTTCCATCCGGTCCAGCAGCGCCGGCGGAATATTCATCGAGTTGGAGGTGCAGAGGAACATCACGTCGGACAGGTCGTAGTCGACTTCCAGGTAATGATCGTTGAAATTGTGGTTCTGCTCGGGGTCCAGGACCTCCAGCAGGGCCGAGGCCGGATCGCCACGCATGTCGCTGCCCATCTTGTCGATTTCATCGAGCAGGAACAACGGGTTGCGCACACCCACCTTTGTCATCTTTTGTATCAATCTTCCTGGCATCGAACCGATATAAGTCCGGCGATGACCACGGATTTCCGCCTCGTCACGCACGCCACCGAGGGCCATGCGTACGAATTTACGGTTGGTTGCGTGGGCAATCGACTCCGCCAGGGAGGTTTTACCGACCCCGGGAGGACCGACCAGGCACAACACCGGGCCACGAATCTTCTTCACGCGCTTCTGCACGGCGAGGTATTCGAGAATCCGTTCCTTGACCTCATCCAGACCATAATGGTCGGCATCGAGGATGTCCTCGGCCCGTTTGAGGTCCAGGCGCACCTTGCTCTGGGTCTTCCAGGGCACCTGCACCAGCCAGTCGAGGTAGGAACGCACAACGGTGGCTTCGGCCGACATCGGCGACATCTGCTTGAGCTTGTTCAGCTCGGCCTGGGCCTTGGTCAGGGCGTCTTTCGGCAGGCCGGCGGCATCGATACGCTTTTTCAGCTCTTCGATTTCGTTGTGGCCTTCGTCGCCATCGCCCAGCTCTTTCTGAATGGCCTTCATCTGCTCATTCAGGTAGTACTCGCGCTGGCTGCGCTCCATTTGCTTCTTGACGCGGCCACGGATGCGTTTTTCCACCTGCAGCAGGTCGATTTCAGCGTCCAGCAGTGCCAGGACGTGTTCGACACGGGCCGGCAGCTCGACGATTTCAAGAATTTCCTGTTTCTGCTCGATCTTCAGCGCCATGTGGGCGGCCATGGTATCGACCAGGCGGCTTGGCTCATCGATGCTGTTCAACGAGGACAGGACCTCGGCCGGCACCTTCTTGCCCAGTTGCACGTACTGCTCGAACTGCGACAACAGGCTGCGCACGAAAACTTCGGACTCGCGGTCCGGGGCTTCGGTCTCTTCGATCAGCGCCACTTCCGCACGGCAATGGCCATCGACTTCGCTGAAACGCTCGACGGTGCCGCGCTGCTCGCCTTCCACCAGGACCTTGACGGTACCGTCCGGCAGCTTGAGCAATTGCAGGACAGTGGCCACGGTACCGACTCGATACAGTGCATCTTCGCCCGGGTCATCATCGGCAGGATTACGTTGGGCCAGCAGCAGGATCTGCTTGTCGCCCGTCATCGCGGCCTCGAGGGCTTCGATAGACTTCTCGCGCCCCACGAACAGCGGGATAACCATGTGCGGATACACCACGACATCACGCAATGGCAGGAGAGGCAATTCGATGGTTGTCTTCATGATTTCGCCTCTACGGCGGCCATAAGGCCGTAAACAGATGGAAGTAAGCTTGAAACCAAGATGGGGGCTGCCTCGGAAAAAAACAAGCACCCTGTCAGGAAAAGCAAAAGGGCCTGGAAAAGCAAAGGGGGCCCGAAGGCCCCCTTTTTCCGGGTCACACGCTCGGACGCTTACGCGTCAGGTGCGGCCTTGGCCGTCGGCTCGCTGTTTTCATAGATATACAGCGGCTTGGACTTGCCTTCTATGACGCTTTCGTCGATCACCACTTTACTCACCTCGGACTGCGAGGGGATTTCGTACATGGTGTCGAGCAAGACGCCTTCGAGGATCGAACGCAGGCCGCGAGCACCGGTCTTGCGCTCCAGGGCACGCTTGGCCACGGATTTCAGCGCATCGGTACGGAACTCGAGGTCAACGCCTTCCATTTCGAACAACTTGGCGTACTGCTTGGTCAACGCGTTCTTCGGCTCGGTGAGGATCTGCATCAATGCAGCTTCATCCAGCTCGTCCAGCGTCGCCAGGACCGGCAGGCGACCGACGAATTCCGGAATCAGACCGAACTTGACCAGATCGTCAGGTTCGACCTCACGCAGGGATTCACCGACCTTCTTGCCTTCTTCCTTGCTGCGAACTTCGGCGTTGAAGCCGATGCCGCCCTTGGTCGAACGGTTCTGGATGACCTTTTCCAGGCCGGAGAACGCACCACCACAGATAAACAGGATGTTACGGGTGTCGACCTGCAGGAACTCCTGCTGAGGGTGCTTGCGACCGCCTTGTGGCGGAACGGAAGCGACCGTGCCCTCGATCAACTTCAGCAAGGCCTGCTGCACGCCTTCGCCGGAAACATCCCGGGTAATCGAAGGGTTGTCGGACTTGCGGGAAATCTTGTCGATTTCGTCGATGTAGACAATGCCCATCTGGGCCTTTTCCACGTCGTAATCGCACTTCTGCAGCAGTTTCTGAATGATGTTTTCCACGTCCTCGCCCACGTAACCCGCCTCGGTGAGGGTGGTTGCATCGGCGATGGTGAACGGCACATTCAGCAGACGCGCCAGGGTTTCAGCCAGCAGGGTCTTACCCGAGCCGGTCGGACCGATCAGCAGGATGTTGCTCTTGCCGAGCTCGACGTCGTCATTTTTCTTGTCACGCTGGTTCAGACGCTTGTAGTGGTTGTAGACCGCTACCGCGAGAACCTTTTTCGCACGCTCCTGACCAATCACATACTGATCAAGGATGCCGCTGATTTCTTTAGGCGAAGGCAATTTATGCGCGCTGCTTTCGGCCTGTGCTTCCTGCACCTCCTCACGGATGATGTCGTTGCACAAGTCGACGCACTCGTCGCAGATAAAGACCGAGGGGCCGGCAATCAATTTGCGTACTTCATGCTGGCTTTTGCCACAGAAGGAGCAATAGAGCAGCTTGCCGTTGTCCTCGCCGTTGCGGGTGTCAGTCATTCGTTCGATCCAAATCCGATAGGCTTGCAACACAAGATGAAGGCTATTGCGGGCTTTTTCAAGCCCGCCGGTGATCGGACCTGCCGACCACCCCTATTTTGAGCTGCTTATTTTAAGCGGGGCGCTGGGTGATCACTTCATCGATCAGGCCATATGCCTTCGCAGCTTCTGCACTCATGAAGTTGTCGCGGTTGGTATCGCGCTCGATTTCTTCAAGAGTACGTCCGCTGTGCTTGGCCATCAGCGTGTTGAGGCGTTCGCGAATGAAGAGGATTTCCTTGGCGTGGATTTCGATATCCGACGCCTGGCCCTGGAAACCGCCCAGTGGCTGGTGAATCATCACGCGCGAGTTCGGCAGGCAGAAACGCTTGCCTTCGGCACCGGCGGTCAACAGGAACGCGCCCATGCTGCATGCCTGACCGATACAGGTGGTCGACACGTTTGGCTTGATGAACTGCATGGTGTCGTAGATCGACATGCCAGCCGTCACCGAACCGCCCGGGGAGTTGATGTACAGATGGATGTCCTTGTCCGGATTTTCCGCTTCAAGGAACAGCAATTGCGCACAGATCAGGTTGGCCATGTAGTCCTCTACCGGGCCCACCAGGAAAATCACCCGCTCCTTGAGAAGACGCGAGTAGATGTCATAGGCGCGCTCGCCACGAGCGGACTGCTCGACAACCATCGGGACCAGGCCGCCTGCGGCCTGGATATCAGAGTTCTGCTGAATATAGGAATTACGGAACATGCTCTGCAGTCACTCCCAAATAGTCATGTCTCGAATACGCATAAGCCAGCACGAGGCTGGCTTATGGTGTGTATTTTCCAACGAGTCAGAAAATCAGTCGGCTTGTGGAGCTTCCACCGGCTTGACTGCTTCTTCGTAGGAGACCGATTTATCGGTCACATTCGCCTTCTGCAGAACAGTATCCACAACTTGTTCTTCCAGCACAACCGAACGAACTTCGTTCAGTTGCTGGTCGTTCTTGTAGTACCAGGACACAACCTGCTCGGGTTCCTGGTAGGCCGAAGCCATTTCCTGGATCAGTTCGCGAACGCGGGTTTCGTCTGGCTTGAGGTCGAATTGCTTGACCACTTCAGCCACGATCAGGCCCAGCACAACGCGGCGCTTGGCTTGTTCTTCGAACAGCTCGGCCGGCAGTTGGTCAGGCTTGATGTTGCCGCCGAACTGCTGAACAGCCTGCACGCGCAGACGGTTGACTTCGTTGTCCAGCAGCGCCTTGGGCACTTCGATCGGGTTGGCGGCCAGCAGACCGTCCATTACCTGGTTCTTGACCTTGGACTTGATCGCCTGACGCAGCTCGCGCTCCATGTTCTTGCGAACTTCGGCGCGGAAGCCTTCCAGACCGCTTTCCTTGATACCGAACTGGGCGAAGAACGCCTCGTTCAGCTCAGGCAGGGTCGGTGCGGAAACGCTGTTCACGGTCACGGTGAACTCGGCGGTTTTGCCCGCCAGGTCCAGGTTCTGGTAGTCAGCCGGGAAAGTCAGGTTCAGAACGCGTTCTTCACCCGCCTTGGCACCGACCAGACCATCTTCGAAGCCCGGGATCATGCGGTTGGAACCCAGCACCAGCTGGGTGCCCTTGGCGGAACCGCCAGCGAACGCTTCGCCGTCGACCTTGCCAACGAAATCGATGTTCAGCTGGTCTTCGTTCTGGGCGGCACGCTCGGCCACTTCGAAACGGGTGTTCTGCTTGCGCAGGATTTCCAGCATGTTGTCCAGGTCGGCATCAGCCACTTCAGCGCTCAGGCGCTCGACGGCGATGGACTCGAAACCGGCAACGGTAAATTCAGGGAACACTTCGAAAGTCGCGACGTATTCCAGATCCTTGCCTTTTTCCAGCACTTTCGGCTCTACCGAAGGCTGGCCGGCAGGGTTCAGCTTCTGCTCGACCACGGCTTCATAGAAGGAAGCCTGGATCACGTCGCCTACCGCTTCTTGACGTGCATCAGCTTCATAACGCTGACGGATCACGCTCATTGGCACCTTGCCAGGACGGAAGCCTGCAATCTTGGCCTTTTGGGCAGTCTGCTGCAGACGCTTGTTGACCTGGGTCTCGATGCGCTCAGCTGGCACGGTGATGCTCATGCGGCGCTCAAGAGCCGATGTATTTTCAACAGAAACTTGCATGGATATTCCTCGTTGCACAGACGTTAGCCGGCCGTTTCCGACCTCAGAAGCAAGGGCATGCATTCTAGTGGGTCATACTCAAGAAGTCACCCTACTGAAAACGGGTAAAAAACAGCAGGCAATTATTCGCCGGAACAGGCTGTTGGCAGCCTGTCCGACAACACGCATTCACTCGCGTCGCAGAGCCTCGGCCGGCCCCTCTATATATAGAAGGATCGTTCGACCGACGCCCCGACGATCGGTCCGCCAAACAGACCGAAGGTTGAACCGGTATCACCCAGCAACAATAGAGTGACGGCAAAGACCGCCACCCTACCCGCCCCGAACCGGCGGCACTCCTGGATCTGCCGGAGCCGGAAACAAAAACGGCGCAGCCCTTTTCAGGTGCTGCGCCGTTTTTTATTTCAAGCTAATTGGTGCGGACGAAGAGACTCGAACTCTTACGCCTCGCGGCGCTGGAACCTAAATCCAGTGTGTCTACCAATTCCACCACGTCCGCGGGTCAAACTTTTAAAGCAAAGACGCCAGATGATTAATCTGGCGTCTTTATTCGAATATGGGGTGGACGATGGGGATCGAACCCACGACAACAGGAGTCACAATCCTGTGCTCTACCAACTGAGCTACGCCCACCATATTGCGTTACTTGTGCCAAAGCTGCCTAATGGCGCACCCGGCAGGACTCGAACCTGCGACCATCCGCTTAGAAGGCGGATGCTCTATCCAGCTGAGCTACGGGCGCCTTATTAATCTGTATTCTATTACGACTACAAACTAAGAGCTTCAATCTTGCTGAGCTAGACATCAACTCTGCTCGACCTTCTCAACCAGTGCTAGGCTGTGCCCGACAAGTGCGACGAATGTTATAGGTGAGCCTGAGGGTCGTCAACTCTTTTTTGAAAAAAATTCAGAAATATAAAGGAGTTAGGGGAATAACCAGACCAAGCGCCTTTGCCCTTGGGCCATGGCATGCGAGAATGCGCACTCTTTTTCAACCCCTTTCGATGGTTAATCACGCGTCATGACTGCACAACTAATCGACGGCAAAGCGATCGCCGCCCGCCTGCGCCAGCAGATCGCCCAACGTGTCGCCGAGCGTCGCCAGCAGGGCCTGCGTACGCCAGGCCTCGCAGTGATTCTGGTCGGCAGCGATCCTGCCTCCCAGGTTTATGTCTCGCACAAGCGCAAGGACTGTGAGGAAGTCGGCTTCATTTCCCAGGCCTATGACCTGCCCAGCGAAACCACCCAACAGGCACTGACCGAGCTGATCGATCGCCTGAATGACGATCCGAGCATCGACGGCGTGCTGCTGCAACTGCCCTTGCCGGCCCACCTGGATGCTTCAAAGCTGCTGGAGCGCATCCGCCCGGACAAGGACGTGGATGGTTTCCATCCCTATAACGTCGGTCGCCTGGCCCAACGCATCCCGCTGCTGCGCCCCTGCACGCCGAAAGGCATCATGGCCCTGCTGGAAAGCACCGGGGCCGACCTCTACGGGATGGATGCGGTGATTGTCGGCGCGTCGAACATCGTCGGCCGGCCAATGGCCATGGAGCTGCTGCTGGCCGGCTGTACCGTGACCGTGACCCACCGCTTCACCAAGGACCTCGCCGGCCACGTCGGCCGTGCCGACCTGGTAGTGGTCGCCGCCGGCAAGCCGGGACTGGTCAAGGGCGAGTGGATCAAGGAAGGCGCCATCGTCATCGACGTGGGCATCAACCGCCAGGAAGACGGCAAGCTGGTCGGCGACGTGGTGTATGACACCGCCCTGCCCCGCGCCGGCTGGATCACGCCGGTACCGGGCGGCGTCGGCCCGATGACCCGCGCCTGCCTGCTGGAAAACACCCTGTATGCGGCCGAGTCTCTGCATGCCTGACGGCCAACCGTCATCAACGACAAAGGCACCCTCGGGTGCCTTTGTCGTTTTACAGCCCCCGGATTACTTGCGGGCAGCCGCCCAGCTTTTCAGCAGCTCGTTGTAGTTGATGGTCTCGCCCTTGGGCTTCTCGTTGGCCAGCTTGCGCTGCGGTGCGGCGCCACCGGCGGCCTCACCCTTCTTGTACCACTCCTCGGCCGTGGTTTCCGGGTTCATCTTCGGCGCACAACCGCTCTTCTCCTGCGCCTTGGAACGCTCAAGCCGGGTCAGGATCGCGTCCTGATCCTTGGCCAGGCCATCCAGCGCCTGCTGCGCGGTCTTCTCGCCGGTCACGGCTTCGGCCACATGGCTCCACCACAACTGCGCCAGCTTCGGATAATCCGGCACGTTGGTACCGGTCGGCGTCCACTGCACCCGCGCCGGGCTGCGGTAGAACTCCACCAGGCCGCCCAGCTTCGGCGCCAGCTCGGTCATGGCCTGGGAATTGATGTCCGACTCGCGAATCGGCGTCAGGCCAACGATGGTTTTCTTCAGGGACACGGTTTTCGAGGTCACGAACTGCGCGTAGAGCCAGGCCGCCAGCCGCTGTTTCTCAGGCGTCGAATAAAGGAAGGTCCAGGAACCGACGTCCTGATAACCCAGCTTCATGCCTTCCTTCCAATAGGGTCCCTTGGGTGACGGTGCCATGCGCCACTTGGGCGTGCCGTCGGCATTCATCACCGGCAATCCCGGCTTGGTCATGTCGGCGGTGAACGCGGTATACCAGAAGATCTGCTGGGCGATATTGCCTTGCGACGGCACCGGGCCGGATTCGGAGAAGGTCATGCCCGCCGCCTCGGGTGGTGCATAGGCCTTGAGCCAGTCGATGTATTTCTGGGTGGCGAAGACCGCTGCCGGGCCGTTGGTATCGCCGCCGCGGGTGATGCTCGAGCCCACCGGATGGCAGTTCTCCACCCGGATCCCCCACTCGTCCACCGGCAAGCCGTTGGGCAGGCCCTTGTCGCCGCCGCCGGCCATGGAGAACCAGGCATCGGTGAAGCGCCAGCCGAGGGACGGATCCTTCTTGCCGTAGTCCATGTGGCCATAAACGCGCTTGCCGTCGATCTCCTTGACGTCCTCGCTGAAGAACTTGGCAATGTCCTCATAGGCCGACCAGTTGACCGGCACCCCCAGCTCATAACCGTACTTGGCCTTGAACTTGGCCTTCAGGTCCGCGCGCTCGAACCAGTCGGCCCGGAACCAGTAGAGGTTGGCGAACTGCTGGTCGGGTAGCTGGTAGACCTTGCCGTCCGGAGCGGTGGTAAAGGACAGGCCGATGAAGTCCTTGATGTCCAGGGTCGGCGAAGTGACCTTCTTGCCAGCATCGCTGGCCATCAGCTCGTCCAGGGACTGCGCCTTGCCATAGCGGAAGTGCGTACCGATCAGGTCGGAGTCGTTGACCCAGCCATCATAGATATTCTTGTCCGACTGCATCTGGGTCTGGATCTTCTCGATCACATCGCCTTCCTGCAGCAGGTCGTGGGTCACCTTGATCCCGGTGATTTCGGTAAAGGCCTTGGCCAGGGTCTTGGACTCATATTCGTGAGTGGTCAGGGTTTCCGAGACCACCTTGATATCCATCCCGCGAAAGGGCTCGGCAGCCTTGATAAACCACTCCAGCTCCGCGAGCTGCTGCTCGGGGGTCAGGGTCGAGGGCTTGAACTCCGCGCCAATCCATTTTTTTGCCGCGTCTTCGTAGGCATCCGCCCAGGCTGTCGCGCTCAAGCCACTGAGCGCCAGCATCGAAGCCAACGTCACGCTATGTCGAAGCTTATTGTTTTTATAGAACATAGACACCTCCAGATGATTCCCACGTAGCTCGCTTCCCAAGAGATCCGGGATCAGTCGCCGTGCTTGCCGGCTAACCCCAGCGCATCACCACCAACAGCCATACCAGGGCCAGCAACGACCCGATCCACAGGCTCCAGTCGGTGACACCGATTACCAGCAGATGCAGGTAGGCGCTGCCCAGGAGCCCGATAAACAAACGATCGCCACGACTGGTGGTGATCGGCAGAAAACCCCGTCGTTCGATACAGGGTGAACGCAGCTCCCAGACCGTCATGCCGATCAGCAGCAGCGCGATAGCCCCGAAGAAGGCGGCGGTCAGTGGAGTCCAGGCCATCCAATCCATCATGCGACTCCTCAGACCCGGCCGAGGGCAAAGCCCTTGACCACATGGTTACGAACAAACCAGATCACCAGCACGCCAGGCAGGATAGTCAACACCCCCGCCGCCGCCAGTACCCCCCAATCGATCCCCGAGGCCGACACCGTGCGGGTCATCACCGCAGCGATGGGTTTGGCGTTGACCGACGTCAGGGTGCGCGCCAGCAACAACTCGACCCAGGAAAACATGAAGCAGAAAAATGCCGTCACACCGATCCCCGAACCAATCAGCGGAACGAAGATCTTCACGAAGAACTTGGGAAAGCTGTAGCCGTCGATATAGGCGGTTTCGTCGATTTCCTTCGGCACGCTGGACATGAAGCCCTCCAGGATCCAGACCGCCAGCGGCACGTTGAACAGGCAATGGGCCAGGGCCACGGCAATCGGCGTGTCGAACAGGCCGATGGACGAGTACAGCTGGAAGAACGGCAGCAGGAACACCGCCGGCGGCGCCATGCGGTTGGTCAGCAGCCAGAAGAACAGGTGCTTGTCGCCGAGAAACCGGTAGCGTGAGAACGCGTAGGCCGCCGGCAGCGCCACCGTGAGGGAAATCACCGTGTTGAGGCTGACGTAGTACAACGAGTTGATGTAGCCGCTGTACCAGCTGGGATCGGTGAAGATCACCCGATAGTTCGCCAGGGTGAAATCCTGCGGAAACAGGGTCAGCCCGCCGAGGATCTCGGTATTGCTCTTGAACGACATGTTCAGCAGCCAGTAGATCGGCACCAGCAGGAACAGGATGTAGATCAGCAGGGGAATCAGCTTGCGTGCATTCATGACGGACCTCAGCGCTTGGCATCGGCGTGGGTCATGGCGGTATAGAACAGCCAGGACACCAACAGGATGATCAGGAAGTACACCAGCGAAAACGCCGCCGCCGGGCCCAGGTCGAATTGCCCGATGGCCATCTGGGTCAGGGTCTGGCTGAGGAAGGTGGTGGCATTGCCCGGTCCGCCGCCCGTCAGCACGAAGGGTTCGGTGTAGATCATGAAGCTGTCCATGAAGCGCAGCATCACCGCGATCAACAGCACGCTCTTCATCTTCGGCAACTGGATATGCCGGAACACCGCCCAGGCCGAGGCCCGGTCGATACGCGCCGCCTGATAATAGACGTCCGGAATCGCCCGTAGCCCCGAATAGCACAGCAGCGCCACCAGCGAGGTCCAGTGCCAGACATCCATCACCAGCACCGTGACCCAGGCGTCCATGGTATTGGCCGCATAGTTGTAGCTCAGGCCCAGGGCATTGAGGGTCCAGCCCAGCAGGCCGATATCCGCGCGACCGAAGATCTGCCAGATGGTCCCGACCACGTTCCACGGGATCAGCAGCGGGATCGCCAGCACGATCAGCACCAGCGAGGACCAGCGCCCCTTGGTCGGCATGGTCAGGGCAATGGCGATTCCCAGCGGGATCTCGATCGCCAGGACACAGGCCGAATAGATGAACTGGCGCAGCAGCGAGTCATGCAGGCGCGGGTCCTGCAGCACCTGCCGATACCAGTCGGCACCGACGAAGTAGCGGCTGGACTGGTCGAAGATGTCCTGCACCGAATAGTTGACCACCGTCATCATCGGCACCACCGCGCTGAACGCCACCAGCAGGAAAACCGGCAGGACCAGCCACCAGGCCTTGTTGTTCTGTACCTTGTTCATGGGTTGGCCTCCAGCAGGCGATCATCGGCATAGACCATCAGCCATTGCGCCGGGAAACTGATCCAGGCCTGGCCCTGCGGCACCGGCTTGTCTTCCTGCAGGCGCACCTTGAGCACCTGGCCATCCAGGTCCAGGGTCATGATCTTGTAGGTCCCGAGATCCTCGACATGCCGGACTTCAGCACACAACGCCTCTTCGTAGGCTTCATCCCAGACATGCACGAACTCCGGACGAATACCGACCTGCAGGCGACTCCAGCCACCCGCGGCGATCCGCTGCTGCAAGGCTTCGGAGAGTTCCAGGTGGGTATCGGCAAAGCCGACGCCGCCGGGCCGGGGCTGCACGTCGATCAGGTTCATCCCGGGACTGCCGATGAAATAGCCGACAAAGGTGTGGCTCGGCCGTTCGAACAGCTCCCGCGGCGTGCCGAACTGGACGATCTGGCCGCCATACATCACGGCGATCTTGTCGGCAAAGGTCGAGGCCTCCAACTGATCGTGGGTCACGTAGACCATGGTGATATTGAATTGCTCATGGATCTGCTTGAGCTTGCGCCGCAGCTTCCACTTCAGGTGCGGGTCGATCACCGTCAGCGGTTCGTCGAAGAGAATCGCCGAGACGTCATCGCGCACCAGCCCGCGCCCCATCGAAACCTTCTGCTTCTCATCGGCGCTGAGGTTGCTGGCCTTGCGTTGCAGCAGCGCCTGCAGGTCGAGCACCTCGGCGATTTCCTGGACCTTGCTCAACACCCGCGACTCGGCCATGCCCTGGTTGCGCAGGGGAAAGGCCAGGTTGTCGAACACCGTCATGGTGTCGTAGACCACCGGGAACTGGAACACCTGGGCAATATTGCGTTTTTCCGGGCTCAGGTCGTTGACCACCGTGGTGTCGAACAGGACCTGTCCCTGCGACGGGCTGAGCAGCCCGGAAATGATATTGAGCAAGGTCGATTTGCCACACCCCGACGGCCCGAGCAGCGCATAGGCACCACCCTGCTCCCAGACATGGTTCATCTCGTGAATCGCGTAATCCTCCGGCCCCGCCGGATTCTTGCTGTAGCTGTGGGCCAGGTTCTGCAAATGAATCTGCGCCATCAGGCAACCCTCGCGACACGTCGACCGGGGGCCTGGACCAGACGGCCCTGCCCGTCGAACACAAAGAGTTTATGGGTCGGAATGTAGATGCGGATCGAGGCATCGACGTCGTAGGCATGCACCCCGGGCAGATGCAGCACCAGCTGGAAATGCTCGTTGCGCACGTGGAGAAAGGTTTCCGAGCCGCTGATTTCCGCCAGCTCCACGGTCACCGCCAGCTCCAGGTCGTCGTCGTTGCTCGGCACCAGGCAGATATGGCTCGGCCGTACGCCGAAACGGAACTCGCCTTCGCCGATGGGGCGCAGGTCGACGTTCAGCGGAAAGTGCACGAAGTTGGCGAAACTGACCTCATTGCCGAGAATCCGTCCCGGCATCAGGTTGATCGGCGGCTCGGAAAACAGCTCGGCCGCCAGCACCGTCTGCGGCTGGTGATAGACCGCCGGCGTGCTGCCGCTCTGGATGACCCGCCCCTCGTGGACAATGGTGGTGGTGCCGCCCAGGGCCAGGGCCTCGTTGGGCTCGGTGGTGGCATACACCGCAATGGTATGGCGCGCCTTGAACAGCTCGCGCATTTCCTGGCGCAGTTCTTCGCGCAGCTTGTAGTCGAGATTGACCAGCGGCTCGTCGAACAGGATCAGCTCGGCATCCTTGACCAGCGCCCGGGCCATGGCGGTGCGTTGCTGCTGACCACCGGAAAGCTCGAGGGGATGCCGCTGCAGGAACTTCTCGATCCGCAGCATCCGAGCGGTCTCCAGGACCTTGGCCTGGATCTGCTCCTCCGGTATCCGCGCCTGGCGCAGGGGCGAGGCAATGTTCTCGAATACCGTCATGGTCGGGTAGTTGATGAACTGCTGGTAGACCATCGACACATTGCGCAAGCGCACCGGACGCCCGGTGACATCCACGCCATTCATCAGCACCCGCCCACCGTCGGGCTTGTCCAGGCCGGCCATCAGGCGCATAAGACTGGTCTTGCCGGAGAGCGTACGCCCCAGCAGGACATTGAAGGATCCGGGTTCGAAACTCAGGCTCGCCTCATTGATCCAGGTCTGCCCCTCGACCACACGGCTGACGCGTTCCAGCGTTAAAGACATGGCTCGACCTTTTTTATTATTGAAATCAAATGCCACACATCACCCGAGGGACAGAGCGACATCCGTGCCAGAAACGCAAAACAGCGCTCAACCCCTCGGGGCAGAGCGCCGGACAGTGGAAATCGGAAGGTGTGGCAGATTCGCCAGTGAACAGAAATGAACAACCACCTATGAACAGATGAACACTCCGGCGGTTGACAATGAACAAATGTGAACAACACTGGATGAATGCTTTTTGGCTCGATCGCGGCCGCCCACAACAAAAACAATAAAGCACCCCGGAGATCGACTGCCATGGCCGTTGCCCCTCTCAGTCACGACACCATCATCCAGGACTCCTGGAGCCGCTGCCGCCGCTTCGGCCTGAGCCACCAGTCCGCGCCGGCGTTCGACCAGTTGCCGGCCAACGAGGTCGCGCACTTGCTGGACAGTCAGCAGGCACTGGTGCAGACCACCCACCAGGAAGTGCTGCCGTACTACGAGAACATTCTCAGCAACTCCAACTGCCTGATCATGCTCGCCGACAATCAGGGCCAGGTCCTCACATCCTGGGGCACCCAGAGGTTTATCGAGCCGCAGTTGCTGCGCGGCTTCAGTCCCGGGGCCAGCTGGAAGGAGCACTACACCGGCACCAACGCCATCGGCACCGCCCTGGCCTGCGAGCAGGCGGTGCATATCGAGCACGACGAACATTTCCTCAAGGCCAACCGTTTCATGACCGGCTCGGCGGCACCGATCTTCGACGCCAGCCGGCAGGTCATCGCCGTACTGGATGTGTCCAGCGACAGCTACCTGCCGCCCTCCCACACCCTGGGCATGGTCAAGATGATGAGCCAGACGGTGGAGAACCGGCTGATCCTCAATCTGTTCAAGGGCGAACATTTCCAGCTGGTCTTCAACACCGGGCTCAACAACCTCGACAGCCAGTGGGCCGGACTGCTGATCTTCGATGAAAGCGGCCAGGTGCTGTCGGCCAATCGCCGCGCGGACAACCTGCTGGGCATCAGCCTGTCGCGGGTCGGCATCGACAGCCTGTTCAATGTGTCCTTGCTGGAACTGCTCAACCAGCCGGAAGGCCTGCCGTTTTCCCTGCAGGCCGCGGGCCGCAACCGTTTTCATTGCCTGCTCAAGCGGCCGAAGTACACACCGATCAAGCCGCGGGTATTTGCCGAAACCAGGCCTCGAACCGACACCCCGACCGACAGATCAGGTCTCAAGGCCCTGCATTGGGGCGACAACCGGGTGGAAAAAGCCATTCGACAAGCCGAACGCCTGCAGGAAAAAGGCATTGCCTTGCTGATCCACGGTGAGACAGGGGTCGGCAAGGAAGTTTTCGTCAAGGCCCTGCACCGGGCCGGCTCGCGGGCCGCACAACCGCTGATCGCGGTGAACTGCGCGGCCATTCCGGCGGAACTGGTGGAATCGGAGCTGTTCGGCTACGAGAAAGGCGCCTTTACCGGTGCCAACCAGAAAGGCCATATCGGACTGATCCGCAAGGCCGACAAGGGCACGCTGTTTCTCGATGAAATCGGTGACATGCCGCTGCCGACCCAGGCCCGCCTGCTGCGGGTGTTGCAGGAACGTTGTGTACAGCCGGTGGGCAGCAGCGAGGCTTATCCGGTGGATATCCGCCTGGTTTCGGCAACCAACCGTTCGTTGCGCCAGCAGATCGCCAATGGCCTGTTTCGCGAAGACTTGTACTACCGCATCGGCGGCCTGACCCTGGAGTTGCCGCCATTGCGCGAGCGTACCGACAAGCAGGCGGTGTTCCAGCACATCTGGGAACGACATCGGGAAAGCCCGCAATGGGCCGGGCTGAGCCGGGAGGTGCTGGAACTGTTTGAGCGCCACCCCTGGCCCGGCAACATCCGCCAGCTCGACAGCGTGATCCAGGTGGCACTGGCGATGGCCGAGGACCAGCCGATCCGTGCCGAGCATCTGCCGGATGATTTTTTCGTCGACCTCGGCCTGGACAGCGGCGAGTCGGCCCCGTTGCAAAACCCGCAGGCCCTGGACAGCGTCGAGGACCTGAACCAGTTACTGAAAGCCTCCGGCGGGAATATTTCCCACCTGGCGCGACAGCTCGGGGTCAGTCGCAATACCTTGTACAAGCGCCTGCGCGCCCTGCCATGATCGCCTTGCCCGACAAACAGAAGCCCGCACAAGGCGGGCTTCTGTCGATTCAAGGTGTACTCAGTCGGCAACGCGCCAGGTCGTGCCGCCCTTGCCATCTTCCAGCACCACACCCATGGCGGTGATCTGGTCGCGGATACGGTCGGATTCCGCCCAGTCCTTGTTGGCTCGCGCCGCCAGGCGTGCCTGAATCAGCGCTTCGACTTCAGCCGCGTCGACCCGCCCTGCCGCGCCTGCCTGCAGGAAGTCATCGGCTTCCAGTTGCAGGACACCGAGCACACTGGCCAGCTCCTTCAGGCGCGCCGCCAGACCGGCCGCCGCATTGAGATCGTTCTCGCGCAGGCGGTTGATCTCGCGCACCATCTCGAACAGCACCGCACAGGCTTCCGGCGTACCGAAGTCGTCGTTCATCACCTGGGTGAAACGCTCGACAAAGGCTTCGCCGCCGGCCGCCGGCACGTTCGGCAAGCCTTTCAACGCGTGGTAGAAACGCTCCAGGGCGCCCTTGGCGTCCTTGAGGTTGTCTTCCGAATAGTTGATCGCGCTGCGGTAGTGACTCGACACCAGCAGGTAACGCACGACTTCCGGATGGTACTTGTCCAGCACATCTCGAATGGTGAAGAAGTTGTTCAAGGACTTGGACATCTTCTCGCCATTGATGCGGATCATGCCGCAGTGCATCCAGGCATTGGCGTAGGTCTTGCCGGTGGCCGCCTCGCTCTGGGCGATTTCGTTTTCATGGTGCGGGAATTCGAGGTCGCTGCCGCCGCCATGAATGTCGAAGGTCTCGCCCAGGCAGCAGGTGGACATCACCGAGCATTCGATGTGCCAGCCCGGACGCCCGGCGCCCCACGGCGACTCCCAGCTCGGCTCACCCGGCTTGGCGGCTTTCCACAGGACGAAGTCCAGCGGATCCTGTTTCGACTCGTCGACCTCGATCCGCGCACCGATGCGCAGGTCTTCGATCTTCTTGCGCGACAGCTTGCCGTAGCCCATGAACTTGCCGACGCGGTAGTACACGTCACCGTTGCCCGGCGCGTAGGCGTAGCCCTTGTCGATCAGGGTCTGGATCATGGCGTGCATGCCCGGGATGTGATCGGTGGCCCGCGGCTCCATGTCCGGCTTGAGGATGTTCAGGCGCGCCTCATCCTCGTGCATCGCGGCGATCATGCGTTCGGTCAGCGCTTCGAACGCTTCGCCGTTCTCGTTGGCCCGATTGATGATCTTGTCGTCGATGTCGGTGATGTTGCGCACATAGGTCAGGTCATAACCGCTGAAACGCAGCCAGCGGGTCACCAGGTCGAAAGCGACCATGCTGCGGCCGTGGCCCAGGTGGCAGTAGTCGTACACGGTCATCCCACACACATACATGCGGACCTTGTTGCCATCCAGCGGCTTGAAGACTTCTTTGCTCTTGGTGAGCGTGTTGTAGATGGTTAGCACAAAACGTTCCTTAACTGATCACTGACCCCAGGAGTCGCGCAGGGTCACCGTACGGTTGAATACCGGGGCGCCCGGTTTCGAGTCCTTGATATCCGCGCAGAAGTAGCCTTCGCGCTCGAACTGGAAACGGTCTTCCGGTTGTGCGTTGCCCAACGAAGGTTCGGCACGACAACCCGTAAGGACCTGCAGGGAGTCAGGGTTGATGTTGTCCAGGAAACTTGCGCTGTCTTCGGCCTTCTCCGGATTCGGCGAGCGGAACAGACGATCGTACAGGCGCACTTCACACTCGACGCTGGCCGCTGCCGGCACCCAGTGGATCACGCCCTTGACCTTGCGGCCCTCGGGGTTCTTGCCCAGGGTTTGCGGATCGTAGGAGCAACGCAGTTCGACGATATTGCCCTCGGCATCCTTGATCGCCTCGTCGGCACGGATCACATAGCTGCCGCGCAGGCGCACTTCACCGGTCGGCTCCAGGCGCTTGTAGCCCTTTGGCGGCTCTTCCATGAAGTCGTCACGGTCGATATAGATCTCACGGGCGAATGGCAACTGGCGCACGCCCATGTCTTCTTTCGGATGGCACGGCAGTTCGAGGTTCTCGACCTGGCCTTCCGGGTAGTTGGTGATGACCACTTTCAACGGGCGCAGCACGCACATGGCACGCGGGGCGCTGTGATCGAGGTCGTCACGGATGCTGAACTCCAGCATGCCGAAGTCCACCACGCCGTCGGAACGGTTGGTACCAACCATCTCGCAGAAATTGCGGATGGATTTCGGCGTGTAGCCGCGACGGCGGAAGCCCGACAGCGTCGACATGCGCGGGTCGTCCCAGCCGTTGACGTGCTTCTCGTCCACCAGTTGCTTGAGCTTGCGCTTGCTGGTGATGGTGTAGTTCAGGTTCAGCCGCGAGAACTCGTACTGGCGCGGCTTGCACGGCACCGACAGGTTGTCGAGGAACCACTCGTAGAGCGGACGATGGCTTTCGAACTCCAGGGTGCAGATGGAGTGGGTAATACCTTCGATGGCATCCGACTGACCGTGGGTGAAGTCGTAGATCGGGTAGATGCACCACTTGTCACCGGTCTGGTGGTGGTGGGCATGACGGATGCGATAGAGGATCGGGTCGCGCAGGTTCATGTTCGGCGAGGCCATGTCGATCTTGGCCCGCAGCACGCGCTCGCCGTCCTTGAATTCGCCGGCTTTCATGCGGGCGAACCAGTCGAGGTTCTCTTCCACCGACCGATCGCGGAACGGGCTGTTCTTGCCCGGCTCGGTCAGGCTGCCACGGTATTCCCTGGCCTGCTCGGGGGTCAGGTCGTCGACATAGGCCTTGCCGGCCTTGATCAACTCGACCGCCCAGTCATGCAACTGGTCGAAATACTGCGAGGCGTAACGCACTTCGCCGGCCCACTGGAAACCCAGCCACTTGACGTCGCTTTCGATGGCGTCGATGTATTCCTGATCTTCCTTGGCCGGGTTGGTGTCGTCGAAACGCAGGTGCGTGACGCCGCCGAATTCCTGGGCCAGGCCGAAGTTCACGCAGATCGACTTGGCGTGACCGATGTGCAGGTAGCCGTTGGGCTCCGGCGGAAAACGGGTGACGATCTGGGTGTGCTTGCCCGAATCCAGGTCGGCCTGAATGATCGGGCGCAGGAAGTTGACCGGGACAGCCGGGCCGGTCTTGGCGTTCGAAGTAGGGTCGACAGTGGGCTTGCTCATAAGATCCTTGGACGTGACAAGTGCGTGGCCCGGATAGGCCGAGTCAATCAAAGCCCCTATCATAGCCGAACCTGTCAAGCCCCTGACAGGGCCACCCGGAAAACGGCTGCTTTTAATACCGTCGGGATAAAAACCCCTCGAAATGCCCGACGAGCACGTTAAACTCCCCGGCCAGGTTGTGGCGTGAACCGTTATCGGGTTCGGCCACAGTTCCACGAATTCCCTGAATAGAGCGATAGCTACCATGACCCAAGTCAAACTGACCACCAACCACGGCGAGATCGTTCTCGAACTGAACGACGAGAAAGCCCCGCTGACCGTTGCCAACTTCATTGAATACGTCAAGGCCGGCCACTACGAGAACACCGTGTTCCACCGTGTCATCGGCAACTTCATGATCCAGGGCGGCGGTTTCGAGCCAGGCATGAAGGAAAAGAAAGACAAGCGCCCAAGCATCCAGAACGAAGCCGACAACGGCCTGCCGAACGAGAAGTACACCGTGGCCATGGCACGCACCATGGAGCCGCATTCGGCTTCCGCCCAGTTCTTTATCAACGTGGCTGACAACAGCTTCCTCAACCACAGCGCCAAGACCGTCCAGGGCTGGGGCTACGCGGTCTTCGGCAAAGTGGTTGCCGGCACCGAAGTGGTCGACAAGATCAAGGCGGTTGCCACCACCATGAAGGCCGGCCACCAGGACGTTCCAGCAGAAGACGTGATCATCGAGAAAGCCGAGATCGTTGAGTGATACTGCTGATTTCAGATTTGCATCTGGAAGAGGAGCGCCCGGACATCACCCGGGCGTTTCTGGATTTCCTCGCCGGGCGCGCCCGTTCGGCACAAGCGTTGTACATCCTCGGCGACTTCTTCGAAGCCTGGATCGGCGACGATGCCATGACCCCGTTCCAACGTTCGATCTGCGCCGCGCTGCGCGAGGTCAGCGATGGCGGCACCCCGATTTTCCTGATGCACGGCAACCGCGATTTCCTGCTCGGCACGGCCTTCTGCAAGGCCGCCGGCGCCACCCTGCTCAAGGACCCGAGCGTGGTGCAGATGAATGGTGAGCCGGTGCTGCTGATGCACGGCGACAGCCTGTGTACCCGCGATGAAGCCTACATGCGCCTGCGGCGCTACCTGCGCAATCCGGTCACGCTGTTTATCCTGCGTCACCTGCCGCTGCGCACCCGCCACCGGCTGGCGCGCAAGCTGCGCAGCGAGAGCCGTGCCCAGACCCGCATGAAAGCCAACGACATCGTTGACGTGACCCCCGAGGAAATCCCACGGATCATGCAGCAGCATGGCGTGCATACCCTGATCCATGGCCATACCCACCGTCCGGCCATCCACAAGCTGCAACTCGGCACGCAAGCGGCGAAACGCATCGTGCTGGGGGACTGGGATCGCCAGGGTTGGGCCTTGCAGGTGGATGAGCAGGGATTCCAGCTGGCGCCCTTCGATTTCGCTCCACCGCCGGCCCTCCCCGCTCACTGATCCCCCCGCTACATCAATGCCCCGCCGCCGCGGGCCCGGCCTTGGCCGCGAACGGCGGCTTGGCCAGCCACACCAGCAGCATCAGCCCCATGAACCCCCAACCCAGCAGCGTGAAGTAATCCACGGTCGAGAGCATGTACGCCTGGCTGGTGAGAATCTGGTCCAGTCGGCCATAGGCCTGGCTGCCCGCTCCACCGAGATTTTCCAGGGCGTTGCGGGTCGCCGGATCGAACGGGGTCATGCTTTCACTCAGGTAGGCATGGTGCTGGTCCGCCCGGCGAATCCAGATCCAGGTGGTCAGCGATGCCGCGAAGCTGCCCCCGAGGGTCCGCAGGAACGTGGCCAGGCCGGCGCCGTCGGCAATCTGGTGCGGCGGCAGGTCCGACATCAGGATGCTCAGGGTCGGCATGAAGAACAGCGCCACGCCGATCCCCATGAACAGTTGCACCAGGGCCACATGCTCGAAATCCACCTCATTGGTGAACCCGGCCCGCATGAAGCAGCTCAGGCCGATCGCCAGGAAGGCGAATCCCGCCAGCAGGCGCAGGTCGACCTTGTTGGCATACTTGCCGACAAAGGGTGACATCAGCACCGGCAGGATACCGATCGGCGCTACCGCCAACCCGGCCCAGGTCGCGGTGTAGCCCATCTGGGTCTGCAGCCACTGGGGCAAGATCAGATTGATGCCGAAGAACCCGGCATAGCCGAGGATCAGCACGATGGTGCCGATACGGAAGTTGCGGTAGGCGAACAGGCGCAGGTTGACCACCGGGTGCTTGTCGGTCATTTCCCAGATCACGAAGGCCGCCAGGGCGATCACCGAGATCACCGCGCCGACAATGATGAAGTTCGACTCGAACCAGTCCAGGTCGTTACCTTTGTCGAGGATCACCTGCAGCGCACCGACGCCAATGATCAGGGTCAGCAGGCCGACATAGTCCATCGGCTGGCGACTGGTCACCACCGGCCGCGCCTTGAGCTGCTGGCGCACGATCATGGTGGCGAAGATGCCGATCGGCACGTTGATGAAGAAGATCCATGGCCAGCTGTAACTGTCGGTGATCCAGCCACCGAGAATCGGCCCGGCAATCGGCGCGACCACCGTGACCATCGCCAGCAGCGCCAGGGCCATGCCGCGCCTCGCCGGCGGATAGACGGCAATCAGCAGCGTCTGGGTCATCGGGTACAACGGCCCGGCCACGAGGCCCTGGACGACCCGGAAGCCAACCAGTTCGGGCATCGACGTGGAAATGCCACAGAGGAACGAAGCCAGCACGAACAGCAGCGTGGCCCAGATAAACAGTTTCACCTCACCGAAGCGCCGGCTCAGCCAGCCGGTCAGCGGCAGGGCAATGGCGTTGCTCACGGCAAAGGAGGTGATGACCCAGGTGCCCTGCTCCGAACTCACCCCCAGGTTGCCGGAAATGGTCGGCAGGGCAACGTTGGCGATGGTGGTATCGAGCACCTGCATGAAGGTCGCCAGCGACAGGCCGATGGTGCTGAGCAAAAGGCTGGGCGGAGTAAAAGACGCGTTCGAGCTCATCGCGAATCCTTTGGAACGAGGCAGGTGCTGCGACCACCGGGGTCGCAGCCGGGGATTGGCGACTCAGCGTTGCGCGGTTTTGGTCGTCGCTGCGCTGTTTTCATGGATCAGCCGGGTAATCACCGCATCGGCGTCAGCCAGTTGCTGCTGATAGACATTGGTGGTGAACGAGGCCTTTTGCGGCGGTTGCTGGGCCAGCACCGGACCGCTCTGGTCATGCAGGTTGACTTCGACCTGGGTCGACAGCCCGACCCGCAGCGGGTGCTTGGCCAGCTCCTCGGCGTTGATATGAATCCGCACCGGCACCCGCTGAACGATCTTGATCCAGTTACCGGTGGCGTTCTGCGCCGGCAACAGGGCGAAGGCACTGCCAGTCCCCGCACCAAGGCTGTCGATGGTGCCGCTGTATTTCACGTCGCTGCCATACAGGTCGGCTTCGATGTCCACCGGCTGGCCGATACGCATCTGCTGCAACTGGGTTTCCTTGAAGTTGGCATCGATCCACAGCTGGTCCAGCGGGATCACCGCCATCAGCGCGGTTCCCGGCTGCACACGCTGACCGAGCTGCACGGTACGCTTGGCGACATAACCGGTCACCGGCGCGATCAGGGTGGTCCGGGCATTCGCCAGATAGGCCTGGCGCAGTTGGGCTGCAGCGGCTTTGACATCGGGGTGATTGGACACCACCGTGTCGTCCACCAGCGCATTGATGGTGTTGAGCTGCTGCTGGGCATTGCTCAGGGCGCTCAGTGCCGAGGTCAGGTCATCCCGGGCGTGGGACAGCTCTTCCTGGGAGATCGCCCCGCCGGCGGCGAGGTTCTTGCGGCGGGTGAAGTTGTCCTGGGCTTTCTGCACCGCGGCCTGCTGCGCGACGACCTGGGCCTTCATGCCATCGACGTTGCTATACAGGCCACGGACCTGGCGCACGGTCTTGGCCAGGTTGGCCTCGGCGCTCTGCAGGCCGACCTGGGCATCGCTCGGGTCGAAGTTCAGCAGCACCTGGCCCGCGTGGACCAGGTCACCGTCGTCGGCGCCGATGCTCACCACCGTACCGGTGACCAGCGGTGTGATTTCCACCACGTTGCCGTTGACGTAGGCATCGTCGGTGCTTTCGCTCCAGCGACCGTAGAATTCGTGCCAGCCCCAGACGGCCAGGCTACCGACGATCACCACCAGGGCGAGCACCGAGAGCATGATCTTGCGTTTACCGGAGTTGCCGGTATCCGGGGCGTTTTCAACAGCGTTTGTTTCGGCAGGGCTAGCCATGGCAAGTACCTTGAATTAATGGGGCTGTGCGGCCGGGTCTGGTGTGTTCGAGGCGATGTTCTCGGCGTGGAAGCCGCCGCCCAGGGCCTGCATCAGTTGGATGGAAAGATCGATCTGCTGGGCATTCAGGTCCGCCAGCTGGCGCTGGGACTGCAACAGGGTCTGCTCGATGGTGAGCACATCCAGGTAGTTGCCGATGCCTGCGCCATAGCGCTGGACCACGGTGTTGTAGGACTCCTGGGCGATGTCGGCCGCATGTTGCTGGGCGACGACCTGCTGGCCCATGGCCCGCAACTGCCCGATGGTGTCGCTGACATCACCGAGTGCCTTGACCAGGCTCTTGTTGTACTGCGCCACCGCCAGGTCGTAATCGGCGTCCTTGGCATCGAGCCCGGCGCGCAGGCGGCCACCGTCGAAGATCGGCAGCGAAACCGTCGGCGCGATACTGAAGAAACGACTGGCCGAGCCGAACAGCGCATCGCCCAGCAGGGATTCGGTGCCGGCCGCGGCGCTCAGGTTGAGGTTCGGGTAGAAGCGGGTCTTGCCGGCGGCAATGTCCTTGCTCGCGGCTTCGACACGCCAGCGCGCCGCCACCAGGTCGGGACGCCGGCCCAGCAGTTCCGCCGGCAAGGTCGACGGCAGGGCGACCGCGCCGGGCTGGAGGATCTTCGGTCGGGCGATTTCATTGCCACGATCCGGGCCCTTGCCCAGCAGCACCGCCAGGGCAACCTTGGCACTCTGCAGTTTCCTGCTGGCATCGATCACCTGTTCCTCGGAACTGGCAGCCAGGCTTTCGGTTTGCTGGTACTGGTAATGACTGTCGATCCCGGCGCTCAGGCGACGCTGGCCGAGTTCGAGCAACTGCCGGGTGCGCTTGAGATCGTCGTTGGCCAGGTCATAGACGATATGCGCCTCGCCCAGGTTGCTGTAGGCCCGGGCGACATCCCCGGCCAGGGTCAGGCGTGCCGCCTGCTGGTCGACTTCGGCGGCCCGGGCCTGGCCGAGCGCGGCTTCCCAGGCGTCACGCTGACCACCCCAGAGATCGAAGGTGTAGTTGAAGTCGAGGCCCACCTTGCGCACGGTGTCGTAGGTGCCACCCTGCCCGCTCGGGTCCTGGTCCCGTGCCAGCCGCGAACGGCTGACACCGGCGCTGGCATCCAGGGTTGGCATGCGCGCGGCGTCGGCGGCATAGGCCGCAGCGGTCGCCTGATGGGTCCGGGCACTGGCGATCTGCATGTCCGGGCTGTCGCGCAGGGCTTCGCGGATCAGTCCGTCGAGCTGTGGATCGCCAAGGCTTTTCCACCAGTCGCTGGTCGGCCAGGCCGCCGGCGACAAGGTAATGCCCTTGAGGGATTGCTCGGCCCTGAGGTTTTTCGCCTCGAGGCTCACGCCCGAAGTCGTCAGGCCCTGGTAACTGGCACAGCCCGCCAGGGCCATTGCCAGGAACACCAGGCTCAAACCGCCACGCAGGGTTTTACTGTTCATTTTTACCACCCAGCCGCAGCTCGATGATCGAGTCACCGGCCGCCAGCAAAATCTTCTTGAGAATACTTTCCAGGGTTTGCAATTCGTCCCGGGTAATCGCCCCCGCCAGCTCGTTCATCGCATCGGCACCGATCTCCGGCAGCCGGTCTGCCAGGCCCTGTCCTTGCGCCGTCAGCACCAGCCGGACCTGGCGGCGATCGCCCTCGGAACGTTGGCGGGCCAGCAATTCCTTCTGTTCGAGACGATCGAGCATTCGCGTCATCGAGCCGCTGTCCAGGGACAGGTGGCGACACAGCTCGGCCGGGGAGTCGACGCCGAACTGGGCCATGATGATCAGCACCTTGAACTGCGCGGCAGTGATGCCATACGGCACCATATGGGTGTCGATGATCCGGTCCTTGAGCAGGGCAGCACGCCCCAGGAGCAGGCCGAGATGGCAATTGTGGAAGTCGTCCGGCAAGAAATGCTTCATAGGATCACCAGGAAAGCTGCCTAGGCAGAGAGTTGTGTGGATATTACTGCTTAGGCAGCGAATGTCAAAGCAATTGTTAGCAAGCTTTGTATTAAGCCGATAAAAGGCCTGCCCCGGGGACGTTCAGGCATAAGAGGGATGGGCTTAGAAGAAAATGGGCTGAACGGCAGGGTTTCGGGATCGTCTCAGCCACTACGTGACGAACGGCACGCCCCTCAAAAAGATAACTCTAGACACACCTTTAAAACCGATGTCTGATAGAGCAACAGCTAGGCTTCCCTGACATACCCGAAAAAGGAGTCATAGGTGAAGAGCAGGGATTTGATCGCCGAACTGGAGGCCGCCGGCTGGATGCTGCAACGAATCAAGGGTAGTCATCATGTGTTCGTTCACAGCACCAACCCTCATTCGATTCCCGTACCACATCCCAAGAAGGATCTGCCACTCGGAACTATCAGAAGCATCAGAAAACGGGCGGGCCTGCTATGAACCCAGTTACGAAGGAGGAGCTCATGCAATATCCCATCGCCATTGAATGGGGTGATGAACACACCGCCATTGGCATCCAGGTTCCGGATATTCCCGGCGCCGTGACTGCCGGCGACACCTTCGAGGAGGCTTATAATGCCGCCATCGAGGTCGCCCATATAATGCTCGAGGAAATCGCGTCGGACGGACAACCGATCCCCATGCCCTCCTCGTCGCTTTCGCACCGGAAGAACCCCGACTTCGCCGACATGGGCTGGGGCATGCTGGAGCTGGATATATCGCCCTATCTGGGCAAGACCGAGAAGGTCAACGTCACCCTTCCCGGTTTCGTGATCCAGCGCATCGACCGTTATGTACGCGATCACCAGATCAAGAGCCGATCGTCGTTCCTGGCCGATGCGGCGCTGGAAAAACTGGTTCGTGCCTAAGCGATAGCCGTGGCGGGCACACCGCTGTGGAACCTGAACTCGATATCCGGCGACTCGATCAGTTCCTGTTCGACCGCCCGCACTTTTTCGATGACCCGGCCGATATCGTCGGCATCGCCGTACTGATAGGCCAGTTTCAGATAGCCCTGGAAATGCCGCGCTTCGCTCTTGAGCAAGCCGAAGTAGAACTTGCCCAGTTCTTCGTCAAGATGCGGCACCAGGGCTTCGAAACGCTCGCAACTGCGCGCTTCGATAAAGGCGCCGACCACCAGGGTATCCACCAGCTTCACCGGCTCGTGGCTGCGCACCACCTTGCGCAGTCCCGAGGCGTAACGGCCGGCGGACAGTTGCCGCAGTTCGATCTTGCGACGCTTCATCAGGCGCATGACCTGCTCGTGATGCACCAGTTCTTCCCGGGCCAGCCGTGACATCAGGTTGATCAGGTCGACATGGGAGTGGTACTTGGCAATCAGGCTCAGGGCCGTGCTCGCCGCCTTGAACTCACAGTTCTTGTGGTCGATCAGCAGCGTTTCCTGGTCGGCCAGCGCCGCTCGCACCCAACCGTCCGGCGTCCGGCAGCCGAGGAATTCATGGATTTCCGGCAGATTCACAGGAAGGCTCCCGCCAGTACGGGGCACGCAGGGTCGAACAACGAAAGAATCGGCAACATGGGGCTCACAGACACGGGCTCGCAGGACAGAAGGGAATCAGGCAACTCAGGGTCGCCGATTATACGGGTCCCGGGCCGGACCACCAGCCATCTCCCTTGATATGCATCAAGTCCAGAGTCGGCGCAGCCCAACTATAGTTGTGTATATGCCGCCTTCAGACCCTCCGGAGAGACCCGACCATGCAAGCCATCCGCAGCATTCTGGTGATACTCGACCCTGAACACGCCCACAGCCTGGCGCTCAATCGCGCCAAACTGATCGCCAAGGTCACCGATGCGCACCTGCACCTGCTGATGTGCGACCCCAAGCACGATCACAGCGCCCTGCTCTCGCTGCTCAAGAGCCAGTTGCATGACGACGGCTACAGTGCCACCGCGGAACAGGCCTGGGAAAAAACCCTGCACGACACCATCATCGGCGTGCAACAGGCTGAAGGCTGCGGACTGGTGATCAAGCAACATCGGCCCGACAGCCCGCTGAAAAAAGCCTTGCTGACACCCTCGGACTGGAAACTGCTGCGCTTCTGCCCCTGCGCCGTACTGATGGTCAAGACCGAAGCGCCATGGGCCGGCGGGGTGATCCTGGCCGCGGTGGATGTCGGCAACTCGGACGAAGAGCATCGGCACCTGCACGCCAACATCATTGACCATGGCTATGACATCGCCAGCCTCGCCAAGGGCCGGCTGCATGTGATCACCGCCCATCCTTCGCCCATGCTCTCGGCCGCCGACCCGGTGTATCAGCTCAAGGAAACCATCGAAGCCCGCTATCGCGAGCAATGCCGCGCCTTCCAGGCGGAATTCGATATCGACGACGAACACCTGCATGTCGCCGAAGGCCCCGCGGACGTGCTGATCCCGCACATGGCCCACAAGCTCGGCGCGGCGGTCACGGTTATCGGAACAGTGGCCCGCACCGGTATCTCGGGAGCCCTGATCGGCAATACCGCCGAAGTGGTCCTGGACTCACTGGAAAGCGACGTCCTGGTGCTCAAGACCCAGGAAATCACCGATCACCTGGAGGAACTGGCCAGAGGTTGAAGTCGGCGCCGGAGGCCCGCGACAGGTTTCTCAGGCGCCGAACGCGTCCTTGAGAAACCCCGGCGCGATATAACGCTGGTAGTGCGCTTCGGACAGCAGGAAAAATTCCCGATCAATGGCATCGCGCAGTTCCGGCAGGTTCCAGTCGCGGAACTCCGGCAGCAGCACCATGCCATAGGCGTCCAGCTGGCTGATCACCCGCGCGCCGCGGGCAATCAGTTGATAGGCCCAGCAATATTCCGACTGGTGCGGCACGAAGCGAATCTTGCGGGTCTCCAGTTGCTCGCGCAGCCTGACCGGATCGAACACCTCCAGCTTGGCCACCATCACCTGCACCAGCAATTGCTCCAGGCGCAACCAGACCGCGCGCTTCTCCTCCTCGTTGTAACCATTCCAGTGGATCACTTCATGGTGGAAGCGCTTGCAGCCGCGACACACCAGATCACCGTAAACAGTGGAGCAGAGGCCGACGCAGGGAGTCTTGATGGTCTGATTGGGCATGGGCAGGGAGCACGCGGAAAAGCAAAACAGGTCCGCATGTTAGCCCTTTGTCTAAGAGGGGTCACCCCCGAACCTGTAGGGCTTAACTTACCTTTCTCTGGAATATGCCGTAGAATCGGCCTGCCTTTTTAGGCGCCAATGTCCGTTGGAAGCTGTTTTCAAAGCGTCACGAGCACAGTTGATCCTGAAGAACGGCGTTGGCGTGGGAATTTCCGCCCGGAAATCCTCGCGCCGACCCTCATCCGCTCCCGTTCCGAAGGCGTAAAACTTTGAAAACAGCTTCTGTTGGAAATCGTGGAAACTCTGGCTAAGCGGCTCAAAAAGCCCCGCAGCGCATGAGTGCCGTGCATTTCTGGATGAGCGTCCCGGACACCCATTTGGGACCACTGATGAGGGTAATAACTGTGCTTGAAGCCTACCGCAAACATATCGAAGAGCGCGCAGCCCTGGGTATCGTGCCCCAGCCGCTTAACGCCGAACAAACCGCAGGCCTGGTCGAGCTGCTGAAGAATCCCCCGGCTGGCGAAGAAGCTTTCCTCGTTGACTTGATCACCAACCGCGTTCCGCCTGGAGTGGACGAGGCCGCCTACGTCAAGGCCGGTTTCCTCTCCGCCCTGGCCAAGGGCGAAGTCAGTTCCCCCCTGATCGACAAGAAACGCGCTGTTGAACTGCTCGGCACCATGCAGGGCGGCTACAACATCGTGACCCTGGTCGACCTGCTGGACGACGCCGAGCTGGCACCGGTTGCCGCTGCACAACTCAAGCACACCCTGTTGATGTTCGATGCTTTCCACGACGTCGCGGAAAAAGCCCGTAACGGCAACACCCACGCCAAGGCCGTGATCCAGTCCTGGGCCGACGGCGAGTGGTTCAAGAACCGCCCGACCCTGGCCGACAAGATCAGCCTGCGCGTATTCAAGGTCACCGGCGAAACCAACACCGACGACCTGTCGCCGGCTCCAGACGCCTGGTCGCGTCCTGACATCCCGCTGCACGCCCTGGCCATGCTGAAAATGGCCCGTGACGGTATCGTCCCGGACCAGCAAGGCGCCATCGGCCCGATGAAACAGATCGAGCAGATGCGCAACGACGGCTTCCCGATCGCCTACGTCGGTGACGTGGTCGGTACCGGTTCGTCGCGTAAATCGGCGACCAACTCGGTGCTGTGGTTCTTCGGTGACGACGTTCCCTACGTGCCGAACAAGCGCGCAGGCGGCTTCTGCTTCGGCAGCAAGATCGCCCCGATCTTCTACAACACCATGGAAGATGCCGGCGCACTGCCAATCGAATTCGACGTCACCAACATGAACATGGGCGACGTGATCGACCTGTACCCGCATGCTGGCAAGGTCACCAAGCACAACAGCGATGAAGTCCTGGCCACCTTCGAAATGAAGACCCCGGTACTGCTCGACGAAGTCCGTGCCGGCGGTCGTATCCCGCTGATCATCGGCCGTGGCCTGACCGAGAAGGCGCGCGCCGAACTGGGCCTGCCACCTTCGACCCTGTTCAAGCTGCCGGAAGCCCCGGCTGAAAGCACCAAGGGCTACACCCTGGCGCAGAAAATGGTCGGCAAGGCCTGCGGCGTGACAGGCGTTCGTCCTGGCACCTACTGCGAACCGAAGATGACCACCGTCGGTTCCCAGGACACCACTGGCCCGATGACCCGTGACGAGCTGAAGGACCTGGCTTGCCTGGGTTTCTCCACCGACCTGGTGATGCAGTCGTTCTGCCACACCGCGGCCTATCCGAAGCCGATCGACGTCACCACCCACCACACCCTGCCTGACTTCATCATGACCCGTGGCGGTGTTTCCCTGCGTCCGGGCGACGGCATCATCCACAGCTGGCTGAACCGCATGCTGCTGCCGGACACCGTCGGCACCGGTGGCGACTCCCACACCCGTTTCCCGATCGGTATCTCGTTCCCGGCCGGCTCCGGCCTGGTGGCTTTCGCCGCCGCCACCGGCGTCATGCCGCTGGACATGCCGGAATCGATCCTGGTGCGTTTCAAGGGCAAGCTGCAACCTGGCGTCACCCTGCGTGACCTGGTCCATGCCATCCCTTACTACGCCATCCAGAAAGGCCTGCTGACCGTCGAGAAGAAAGGCAAGAAGAACGCCTTCTCCGGCCGCATCCTGGAAATCGAAGGCCTGGAAACCCTGACCGTCGAACAGGCTTTCGAACTGTCCGACGCCTCGGCCGAACGTTCCGCCGCCGGTTGCACCATCAAGCTGTCCAAAGAGTCGATCGCCGAGTACCTGAAGTCGAACATCACCCTGCTGCGCTGGATGATCGGCGAAGGCTACGGCGATGCCCGCACCCTGGAGCGTCGTGCACAGGCGATGGAAGCCTGGGTCGCCAACCCTGAGCTGCTGGAAGCCGACAAGGACGCCGAGTACGCCGAAATCATCGAAATCGACCTGGCCGACGTCAAGGAGCCTGTGCTCTGCGCGCCGAACGACCCGGACGATGCCCGCCTGCTGTCCAGCGTTGCCGGTGAGAAGATCGACGAAGTGTTCATCGGTTCCTGCATGACCAACATCGGCCACTTCCGCGCTGCCGGCAAGTTGCTGGATCAGGTCAAGGGCCAGTTGCCAACTCGCCTGTGGCTGTCGCCGCCGACCAAGATGGACGCTCACCAGCTGACCGAGGAAGGCTACTACGGCATCTACGGCAAGGCTGGCGCGCGCATGGAAATGCCGGGCTGCTCGCTGTGCATGGGTAACCAGGCACGGGTAGAACCGAACTCCACCGTGGTGTCGACGTCGACCCGTAACTTCCCGAACCGTCTGGGCGACGGCGCGAACGTCTACCTGGCTTCGGCCGAGCTGGCGTCCGTAGCATCGATCCTGGGTCGCCTGCCGACCGTCGAGGAATACATGGAGTACGCGGGCAAGATCGACAGCATGGCTGCCGATGTCTACCGCTACCTCAGCTTCGACCAGATCGCCGAGTTCCGTGAAGCCGCGGCGAACGCCAAGATCCCGGTTGTTCAAGCCTAAGCGACACCCGCAATAGAAAAAGCCCCGACTCGTCGGGGCTTTTTCATGCCTGCGCAAATCTGATTTTTACCCAGGGAAACATGGCCTTGAAAACGCTATGAAACCTGTGGGAGCCGGCTTGCCGGCGATGAGGCCCTGGAGTTTTGCATCGTCCTTTCGATCGCCATCGCCGGCAAGCCAGCTCCCACAAGGTCAGCGTTCAACCTTACTGCCGAACCAACCGCAGGTTCTGGAACTCGACCGCCTCGGTGCTGCGGTACGGATTGATATCCAGCCCGCCCCGCCGTACATAACGCGCATACACCGTCAGTTTCTCCGGCTTCAGCAGACGCTGCAGGTCGAGGAAGATCCGCTCCACGCACTGCTCATGGAAATCCGAGTGCTGGCGGAAGCTCACCAGGTACGCCAGCAGGCTCGCGTGATCCAGCGCCGCGCCACGATACTCGACGACAACGCTACCCCAGTCCGGCTGGCTGGTGACCGGGCAATTGGACTTGAGCAGATGGCTGTGCACGCTCTCCTCGATCACCCGCGACTCATCGCAACGTAGCAGCTCGGGACGCGGATGGGCATAGTCGCTGACACTGATATCCAGGTCGTCGATGCATACGCCCGGCAAGGCCACCACGCCCTCGGCCTGCACGTCGCCCAGGGAGCGGACCCGCACGCCCACCGGCTTCCCGGCGGCAGCCGACAGATCGGCACGCAACACCGCCTCCAGGCTCGCGGTATCGGTGAATGGCGTCTGGTTCAAGGAGTTGAGGTACAGCTTGAAGGACTTGGATTCGATGATATTCGGCGAATCCGCGGGAATGCAGAACTCGCCGATCGCCACCACCGGTTTGCCCGACGGCAGCAGCCAGGACAGCTCGAAGCAGTTCCAGAAATCCACGCCCCGATAAGGCAAGGTATCGGCGCTCAGGCCCAGTTCGGCCCATTTCGCCGCGCGCGGGATCGGGAACAGCAAGGACGGGGTGTAGGTAGCGATGTACTCACTGGACTTGCCCAGCGGCGAGTGTTCGGCTGCGGGATGCATAACGGAAACCTGAAAGAATGAACCCGACAAGTCTATCGGGTTTACGTCCGGCTTTCAGCGTGGGGATGAAACCCGCTTGACTCAGCGGTCGACTTTCAGCTGGCCGACCATGCCCGCCTGGTAATGACCGGGAATATTGCAGGCAAACTGCAGGTTATCGGCCTTGCTGAAGGTCCAGGTCAGTTCGGCGGTCTTGCCCGGCTCCACCAGCACACTATTGGGATCGTCATGTTTCATCCCGTGATCCATGCCCGCCATGGCGGAATGATCCATCCCGGCCATCTGCATGCCGGTCGGCGTCAACATGCCGCTCTGCTGCATCTTGAGCATTTCCTGCTGGTGCGCGGCATGCATCGAGGCTTCGCCAAGGTTGAACTCATGCAGCAATCGGCCTTTGTTGATCAACACGAAACGCACGGTCTCACCGGCCTTGACCTCCAGCTCCTTGGCGCTGAAGGCGATATCGGTCATGGTCACTTCGATAGTGCGGGTGGCCTTCGCGGCGGGTGCGGGCTGGCCGAAGTCATAGTGGGCCGGCGAGGCCCAGGCCGGCAGACTCAGCATCAGCAGGCCGGCAAGCGCCAGACCGTTACGCACAAACCCAGTAGCAACAAACATACTCACACTCCAACGGGATGGGCTTCACTCTGTGCAAGACTGTAGAGGCGGGCCGCTGCCAGCAAGCTGACGAACAGATTACAACTTTGTCAGCTTCGGCTGGAGCGACCGGACCACCTGTATAACGTCACTGTTCTATTTGCCATGAGTCATCCATGAAACTGCTGATCGTCGAAGACCAAGCGAAAACCGGCCATTACCTGCGCCAGGGCCTGAACGAGGCCGGATTCAACAGCGAACTGGTGGCGGACGGCACCACCGGCCAGCATCTGGCGCTGACCGGCGACTACGACCTGCTGATCCTCGATGTGATGCTGCCCGGTCGTGACGGCTGGCAGATCCTGCAAGCGGTCCGCGCGGCCGGCCTGGATATCCCGGTGCTGTTCTTGACCGCCCGCGATGCAGTCGAAGACCGTGTCCACGGCCTGGAACTGGGGGCCGACGATTACCTGGTCAAGCCTTTCGCCTTCTCCGAACTGCTGGCGCGGGTGCGCAGCCTGCTGAGGCGTGGCGGCAGCACCCAGGAAACCAGCCTGCAGGTGGCCGACCTGCGCCTGGACCTGATTCGTCGTCGGGTCGAACGGGCGGGCCAGCGCATCGACCTGACCGCCAAGGAGTTCGCCCTGCTGGAAATGCTCCTGCGCCGCCAGGGCGAGGTGCTGCCCAAATCGCTGATCGCCTCCCAGGTCTGGGACATGAATTTCGACAGCGACACCAATGTCATCGAGGTGGCCATCCGCCGTCTGCGCCTGAAAATCGACGATCCCCATCCGAACAAGCTGATTCACACCGTGCGCGGCATGGGCTACGTGCTTGAAGAGCGGACACTCTGATGCGCCGCCTGTCCCTCGCCGGCCGCCTGGCACTGTTGTTCGCGGCCTGCACCGCCATGGTTTCACTGGTGGCCGGCGTGCTGTTCAGCCGTGCCAGCGAGTCGCACTTCATCGAACTTGACCAGCAACTGCTGGACGGTCGACTGGTCGCCCTGCGCAACACCCTCGGCCAGGTGGATGACTTCGGCGACTTCCAGCTCAAGGTCGAACGCCTGCGAGCCGAAATCAACCTGCGGCCGGACCTCGCCCTGAGAATCCATGGTGCCAATGGCCAATCCTGGTTCGACGCCGCCCGCGCCCTGCCCGACGCCTTGCCCGCGCAACCGGGGCTGACCAGCCTGCAGATCGACGGAACCGCCTACCGGGTCTTCAACGCGCCCCTGACGCCCGGCCAGGCCAGCTCGCCGCGGCTGACCCTGATACTCGACATCACCCATCACCAGCACTTTCTGCAACGCATGCAGCAGTTGATCTGGCTGACGGTCGGTCTCTCGGCCCTGGCTACCGCCCTGCTCGGCGCCTGGGCTGCCCGCAGTGGCTTGCGCCCACTGCGGCGCATGAGCGATGTGGCGGGCAGTATCTCCGCCAGTTCCCTGACCCGACGCCTGGACACCGGGCAGATGCCGCCGGAACTGGCCGAGCTGGCGCAGGCTTTCAATGCCATGCTCGGACGCCTGGAGGACTCCTTCCAGCGTCTCTCGGCCTTTTCCGCCGATATCGCCCACGAGTTGCGCACCCCGCTGTCGAACCTGTTGACCCACACCCAGGTCACCCTGACCCGCCCGCGTCCACTGGAGGACTACCGCGAGGCCTTGCACAGCAACCTCGAGGAACTGCAATGGATGGCGCAACTGGTCAACGACATGTTGTACCTGGCGAAAGCCGACCATGGCCTGCTCAGCCCCAGGCACGAGCCGCTGGAACTGGCGGATGAGGTCGATGTGCTGCTGGAGTTCTTTGCACCGCTGGCGGAAGACAACCAGGTACGCCTGACAAGGGAAGGGGCAGCCAGCCTGTCGGGCGACCGGAGCATGCTGCGCCGTGCCGTGTCCAATCTGCTGGACAACGCCCTGCGCTTCACGCCTGCGGGTGGCGAGATCCGTATCCGCCTGGAGACGACCCGGTCCGGGTTGCGGATCAATGTGGAGAACAGCGGCGAGGGCATTGCGGCACCATTGTTGCCCCGGTTGTTCGACCGTTTCTACCGGGCGGACCCGGCCCGCCATGAAGGCAGCAGCGAACATGCGGGGCTCGGGCTGGCGATTACCCGATCGATCATCCAGGCCCATGGCGGGCAGATTCGTTGCGAATCAGAAGCCGGCTGGACACGGTTTATCATCGAGTTGCCGCGCCAGCAGTCAAACCTGTAGGAGCCGGCTTGCTGGCGATTACGATTTATCCGGCGATAGAGATGTGGACTTTGAAACCGCTATCGCCAGCAAGCCGGCTCCTACAGGGGATGACAGGAAGATCGCGCCCCAAAAACTTACGAATATCTCAAGGCATGCGCCGGTTCGATCTTCGCCGCCCGATACGCCGGGTACAGGGTCGCCAGGAAGCTGAGGATAAACCCGGCCGAACAGATCAGCACCACATCCCCGGCCTGCAACTGCGACGGCAGGTTACTGACGAAATACACATCGGAACTGAAGATGTGCTGCCCGCTGATCCGCTCGATCCAACCCACCAGTTCACTGACGTTCAGCGCCGCGATCACCCCGAGCACACCACCGATCAAGGTTCCGACAATACCGATCACCGTGCCCTGGACCATGAAGATCGCCATGATCTGCCGGGGCGTGGCGCCGATGGTGCGCAGGATCGCGATATCCGCGCCCTTGTCGTTCACCACCATGATCAGCGTCGCGATGATATTGAACGCCGCCACGGCAACGATCATCAGCAGCAGCAGGCCGATCATGGTCTTTTCCATCTTCATCGCGCTGAACAGGCTGCCCTGGGTGTGGGTCCAGTCATCCGCCGTGAACCCGGCCCCCAGCCCACCGGCAATGCGGGTCGAGACCTGCGGCGCGGCATACAGGTCCTTGACCGCCAGGCGCACGCTCTGCACCTGGTTCGGTTGCCAGTGCTGGATATCCGCCGCGTCGGCCATATGGATCAGGGCCATCGAACCGTCCAGCTCGGCACCGACCTTGAATACTCCGACCACGTTCAGACGCTGCATGCGCGGGGTGATGCCACCGGGCGCGGAACTCAGCTCCGGAACGATCAGGGTCAGCTTGTCGCCGACATTCAGGCGAAAGCGCCGCGCGGTGATCTCGCCGATCACCACGCCGAACTCGCCCGGCTTCAGGTCATCCAGCTTGCCCTGGACAATGTGCTGGGCAACGATCGAGACCTTGCCTTCCTGGGCCGGATCGACACCGCTGATCTGGATCGGCTGCATCGACCCCTTGTACGAGAGCATCCCGTCCATTTCGGTGAACGGCACCGCCGCGGTCACCTCGGGGTTCTTCATCGCCGCGGCGGCCACCGGCTGCCAGTCATCGATGGGCTTCACGCCGACGATGGTCGCATGGGGCACCATGCCGAGAATGCGCGACTGCATTTCCTTCTGGAAACCGTTCATCACCGACAGCACCACGATCATCGCCAGCACGCCCAGGGCGAGGCCGATCATCGAGGTCATCGAGATAAACGAGACAAAACGGTTGCGGCGCTTGGCGCGGGTATAGCGCGTGCCGATGAAAATCGATAACGGTCGGAACATTCGCAGGCCACCGTAGAGAAAGTAAGGGACCCGGCACTCGCACTACGGCAAGCGGCCGGGTCCTGGCGAATCAGATTGCAACCAGCTTGCCGTCTTCCAGATGCAGCACTCGGTCCATCTGGCGGGCCAGGTTCATGTCATGGGTCACCACCAGGAACGCCGTGCGCATCGAGGTGCTGAGTTCCAGCATCAGGTCCTGGATACCCTGGGCAGTGTGGTGGTCGAGGTTGCCGGTCGGCTCGTCGAGCATCACCAGGCCGGGTTTGTTCACCAGTGCCCGGGCAATCGCCACGCGCTGGCGCTCACCGCCGGACAGCTCGGCCGGCTTGTGCTCCAGGCGGTGGCCCAGGCCCACCCGCTCCAACAACGCGGTAGCGCGCTGGCGTGCTTCGGGAATCGCCGTGCGACCGATCAGCAACGGCATGCAGACGTTCTCCAGCGCGGTGAACTCCGGCAGCAGGTGGTGGAACTGGTAGACGAAACCCAGGGAGCGGTTGCGCAGCAGCCCACGGGCCTTCTCACCCAGCGCCGAGAGTTCTTCGCCGGCCAGCCAGACACTGCCCTGGGACGGCGTATCCAGTCCGCCCAGCAGGTTGAGCAAGGTACTCTTGCCGGAGCCGGAACTGCCGACGATCGCCACCCGCTCGCCCGCGTGCAACTCAAGCTGCAGGCCGGACAGCACCACCACCGACTCCGGGCCCTCCTCGTAGGATTTGCCCAGGTTGCGGCAACTCAGCACTGCTTTATCACTCATGCCCAATTCACTCATAACGTAGCGCCTCCGCAGGCTGGGTGCGCGCCGCACGCCAGGCTGGATACAGGGTGGCGAGGAAACTCAGGAGCAACGCCGCGCCGCAGACCATCAAGACGTCCTCGGCCATCAGCTGGGACGGCAGGTAGTCGATGAAATACACGTCGGCATTGAGGAACTTGTGGCCGATCAGGCCTTCGAGGGCGGAGATCGCGGCACTGACATTGAGCGCGGCGAAAATCCCCACGGCCGCGCCGATCAGCGTGCCCACCACGCCGATCACGGTGCCCTGGACCATGAAGATCGCCATGATCTGCCCGGGCGTGGCGCCCAGGGTGCGCAGGATCGCGATATCGCCTTTCTTGTCGTTCACCACCATCACCAGGGTCGAGATGATGTTGAACGCCGCCACCGCGACGATCAGCAGCAACAGCAGGCCGATCATGGCCTTTTCCATCTTGATCGCCTGGTACAGGTTGCCGTGGGTACGGGTCCAGTCGCGGGCGTAGTAGTGGCTGTCACCCAACTGCTGGGCGATTTCCCAGGCGGTACGTGGTGCCTGGAACAGATCGTTGAACTTCAGGCGCAGGCCCTGGACCTGATCCGGCTTCCAGCGATGCAGGCGCGCAAGATCGTCGAGATTGGTCAGGCCGAGATAGCCGTCCAGCTCACCGGCCCCGACATGGAAGATGCCGACCACGGTAAAACGCTTCATCCGCGGAAACATCCCCGCCGGCGTCACCGTGACCTCCGGGGCGACGAAGGTCAGCTTGTCGCCGAGACCGACCCCGAGCTTGGTCGCCGCCTTGTCGCCGATGACGATACCGAAGCTGCCGGGCGACAACGCATCGAGCTGCCCCTGCTGCATGAACTGGTCGATGATCGAGACCTTGCGCTCCTGCGCCGGGTCGATGGCATTGAGCAGCACCTTCTGCACCTGGCCGTTGTTGGTCAGCAACCCCTGCATCTGGGTGAACGGGGCCACGGCGGCGACTTTCGGATTCTGCAGGACCTTGCCCGCCAGGCTCTGCCAGTCGCCGATCGGCTCGTCCGACTCGATGGTCGCATGGGGCACCATGCCCAGGACACGGTTGCGCATCTCACGGTCGAAACCGTTCATCACCGAAAGCACCACGATCATCACCACCACGCCGAGGGCGAGGCCGATCATCGAAGTCAGGGAAATGAAGGAAACAAAGTGATTGCGACGCTTTGCACGGGTGTAACGCGTGCCGATGAATACGAAGAGTGGTCTGAACATGTCGGAGGCTAGTTCGAAGGCAAAGAAGTTCGGAGGAAAAGAAGACGTCCATGTGGCGAGGTGGGGTCAGCAGCTTTACACTCAGACCATCACCTCTGCCTTGGGTTCGCCATGTCGACATTAGATGAAGAAGATCGCCGCGAATACTACCGTATCGAGGACACGATCGCACTGGAAATCCGCCCCCTGTCTGCCGCCGATGCCGCGGACAAGGAAGTGTTGCAGGATGCGTCGCCACTCTTCAATCTGCTGAGCGAACTGCACCTGAGCGAATTCGAATCGCAGCATCTGCTGCGTCAGGTCAGCGAGCGCGACCGGGCCCTGTCGGCCTACCTGAAATCCCAGAACAAGCGCATCGACCTGCTGAGCCAGGTGATGGCGATGACCGTGCTCGGCGAGTTCGGCGAACCGCAGGCGGTGATCATCTCCGAAGGCGGCATCGAGTTCAGTCATCACATGGCCTACCCGGCCGGCACTCACCTGGCGGTCAAGCTGGTGCTGATGCCGCAGGCTCTCGGCCTGCTGCTGCGGGCCAAGGTGACCCACTGCGAACCGCAGAGCTTCGGTACCTTCGAAATCGGCACCGAGTTCGAATCATTGACCGATGCCCAGCGCCAGTTGCTGGCCCGCTATATCTTGCAGAAACAGGCGCTGCAACGACGCCTGGCCCGCGAGCAAAACGATCCCGAGGCGAGTTGAGCCCTGGATTCATCGTGCGACCCCGATTATTTGCAGGATCATTTTTTCCTTGAAGGAGCAGTCGTGACTCTGATTTATGGCCATCGTGGTGCCAAAGGCGAAGCACCGGAAAACACCCTGACCAGCTTCCAGGAGTGCCTCAAACACGGCGTGCGCCGCTGCGAACTGGATTTGCACCTGTCCATGGATGGCGAGTTGATGGTGATCCATGATCCGACCCTCAAGCGCACCACCGACCGGCGCGGCAAGGTGGTCGAGCATTCGGCCGCCGACCTGGTGACCTATGACGCGCGCAAGGGCGGTCCGGGCTGGATCACCCCCTGCCCGATCCCGCGCCTGGAAGAGCTGTTCGAGCAGTGCGATTTCGAACACTGGCAACTGGAGGTCAAGAGCGCCTCGCGCACCCGCGCCGCGACCACCGTCCTGGCGATCCGCGAGATGGCCCAGCGCTTCGGCCTGCTGGACAAGGTCACCGTCACCTCCAGTTCCCGCGAAGTGCTCAAGGCCGCCCTGGAGCTGACCCCGGACCTGTCACGCGGACTGGTAGCCGAGTACGCCTGGCTCGACCCGTTGAAGGTCGCCCAGAGTTATGGCTGCGAGATTCTGGCGTTGAACTGGACACTCTGCACCCCGGAACGCCTGATCAAGGCCCAGCGTCAGGGTCTGCATGTGTCGGTGTGGACAGTCAACGAGCCGGCGCTGATGCGCAGGCTCGCCGACTTCGGCGTCGATAGCCTGATTACAGACTTTCCCGGTTTGGCCACGACCACACTTGGGAAAGGCTGAAATCGGTCTCCCCGGCCGGCTCAGGCCACCGGCCGGAGCCGCTCAAAAAAGCCGGTTGAGACCATCGTAGGCCGCTACCCGATAGGCTTCGGCCATGGTCGGGTAGTTGAAGGTGGTGTTGACGAAGTACTTCAGCGTGTTGTGCTCGCCCGGCTGGTTCATGATCGCCTGGCCGATGTGCACGATCTCCGATGCCTGGTAACCGAAGCAGTGAACGCCCAGGACTTCCAGGGTTTCACGATGGAACAGGATCTTCAGCATGCCTTGCGGCTCGCCGGCGATCTGTGCCCGGGCCATGCTCTTGAAGAACGCCTTGCCGACTTCGTAAGGCACCTTGGCCTTGGTCAGTTCATGCTCGTTCTTGCCGATCGAGCTGATCTCCGGAATGGTGTAGATCCCGGTCGGTACGTCGTTGACATAACGCCAGCTGCCGTTGTCGACAATGCTGCCCGCCGCCGAACGCCCCTGGTCGTGCGCGGCACTGGCCAGGCTCGGCCAGCCGATCACGTCACCGGCGCCATAGATGTTCGGCACGCAGGTGCGATAGTTCTCGTCGACCTCGATCTGGCCGCGGCCGTTGACCTTGACGCCGATGTTCTCCATGCCCAGCTTGTCGGTGTTGCCGGTACGGCCGTTACACCAGAGCAAGGCATCGGCCTTGATCTTCTTGCCCGACTTCAGGTGCAGGATCACCCCGTTGTCCAGGCCTTCGACACGCTCGTACTCTTCGTTGTGGCGCACGGTGATGTTGTTGTTGCTGAAGTGGTAGCTCAGCGCCTGGGAAATCTCCGAGTCGAGGAAGCTGAGCAACTGGTCGCGGTTGTCCACCAGTTCCACCAGAACCCCCAGGCCACTGAAGATCGAGGCGTACTCGCAACCGATCACCCCGGCACCGTAGATGATCAGCTTGCGCGGGGTATGGCCCAGGCTGAGGATGGTGTCGCTATCGTAGATACGCGGGTGGTGGAAATCGATATCGGCCGGGCGATAGGGACGCGAACCGGTGGCGATGATGATGTGCTTGGCCACCAGTTTCTCGACCACGCCGTTGGAGCAGACCACTTCGATGGTCTGCTCGTCGGCGAAGCTGCCGGTGCCGAAGAACAGGTCCACGCGGTTGCGGGCGTAGTAGCCGGTGCGCGAGGCGACCTGCTTGGAGATCACCTTCTCCGCGCTCTTGAGCACGTCCGGGAACGAGAACCAGCGCGGCTCACCGATGGCCCGGAACATCGGGTTGGTGTTGAACTGCATGATCTGCCGCACAGAGTGACGCAGGGCCTTGGACGGGATGGTCCCCAGGTGGGTGCAGTTACCGCCGACCTGCCGACGGCTGTCGACCATCGCCACCTTGCGCCCTGCTTTGGCGGCGTTCATTGCCGCACCTTCTCCAGCGGGGCCGGAACCCAGTACCACTACGTCGTAGTTGTAGACAGCCATGCGTACTCCTCAGAACAGGCCGAGGCACCCCTCTGGCACCTGCGGCTAAATCATGTCGCGGCCAGCGACATGAAGGATCAAATCTCGGTGTGCAGTCTATAGAAGCGTCAACGCCGCGCACATTAACCCTTGGTCGCGTCGTAGGCTAGTCTTGCCTGCACTACATGTCAGGCGCCCCATGTTAATGCGCCTTGCTTTTCAATAATCGGTCAAACGCCGAATTCGTTCGTGTGACGAAACCTTTATCGGCACGAATCACAAAAAATGCGGCGACATCGTGTTTTTCCGCATAGTCCCAGCCGCGCTCGGGCCCCAGGATCAGCAACAGCGTCGACAAGCCATCGGCCATCAGGGTCGAGGGATGAATCACCGTGACCGCCGCCAGGTCGTGGGTGATCGGCGCGCCGGTGCGGGCATCGAAGGTATGGGAATAGCGTCGGCCATCCTGCTCGAAATAGTTGCGATAGTCACCGGAAGTGGACACCCCGTAGCCGTCGATATCGACGACCCGCTGCGCGACCTGGCGATCGTCCCGCGGCTCCTCCAGCGCGACACGCCAGGGGCTGCCGTCGGGTTTCCTGCCGACCGCCTTGAGCTCCCCCGTGGCCTCGGCCAGAAAGCTGTCGATGCCCATCGCCGTCAGCCGCCGGGCAATCCGGTCCACGGTGTAGCCGGCGGCAATGCTGTCGAAATCGACCTGCACGGCCGCATCCTTGCACAACTGCTCGCCATCGATACGCAGGTGAGCATGCCCGACGCGCTGGCGGGCCTCGGCCAGTTGCGCGGCCTCCGGCACCTTCTCCGCGCGCCCTTGCGGGCCGAATCCCCAAAGGTTCATCAGCGGCTCCACCGTCAGGTCGTAGGCGCCGTCGCTGGCCAGCGAAAGCTGCTCGCCGACACGCACCAACTCAAGGATCGGCGCCGGCATGACCTGGCAGCGGTTGGCCGGCAGATCGTTGAAATGCTCGATGTCCGAATCACTGCGATAGGTCGACATCTGTTGGTCGACCTGCGCCAGGATCGCTTCCACCTCGCGCCTGACCTCGCTGACCGCCGGCCCGCCCGCGCGCCGCACATACTGGATGGAGTAGGTGCTCCCCATGGTCGGGCCGCCAAAACGCTCCAGCGAGTCTCCCCCATCACAGCCGGAAACCAGCAGGAACGCCGCAGCAGCGAGCAATCGCAGGGTTGTTCTTAGCAAAATCCGGGCCTCCGGGGCAATGGCACAGGTTGTGAAGGCGCCATTCGAGGCTGCGCATTGCACCAGAGTTTAAAGGACATTCGCCAGGACCACCGTTGCGCGAAACCCTGCTCACGCAAAAACCCAATGAACCGCTCTAGTCCGCGGACTGTGCCATTTAGCCAGCAAGCTTGGTTTTTTTGTTGCCCGATAACCCTAATACACATATCGTTACAAAACTGTTCTGCCAGCGTGCGTATGCCTGAAAGGATCAGTAAGGACGAGCAAAGACGAAGGATTGCTTATAAGACAGCCAAAGTGAGTGAATAAAAATGGCCTCGAGTACGGGCAAGGGCAAGGCGATCTTTCGCGTTGTCAGCGGCAACTTTCTTGAGATGTTCGACTTCATGGTCTACGGCTTCTACGCCACGGCCATCGCTAAAACCTTCTTTCCTGCCGACAGTGCATTCGCTTCCCTGATGCTTTCGCTGGCCACCTTTGGTGCCGGCTTCCTGATGCGTCCGCTGGGTGCGATCTTCCTCGGCGCCTATATCGACCGCCATGGTCGTCGCCAGGGGCTGATCATCACCCTGGCCCTGATGGCCGCGGGTACGGTGCTGATCGCCTGTGTACCGGGTTACGCGACCCTGGGCGTGGCCGCCCCGCTGCTGGTCCTGCTGGGCCGACTGCTGCAAGGTTTCTCCGCCGGCGTGGAGCTGGGTGGCGTCTCGGTCTACCTGGCCGAGATCTCGACCCCGGGCCGCAAGGGCTTTTTCGTCAGTTGGCAGTCCGCCAGCCAACAGGCCGCGGTGGTCTTCGCCGGCTTGCTGGGCGTGGGTCTCAACCACTGGCTGAGCCCCGAGCAAATGGGTGAATGGGGCTGGCGCGTGCCGTTCCTGGTCGGTTGCATGATCGTCCCGGCGATTTTCATCATCCGTCGCTCGCTGGAAGAAACCCCCGAGTTCCAGGCGCGCAAACATCGTCCGACCCTGCAGGAAGTGATGCGCTCGATCGGTCAGAACTTCGGCCTGGTGCTGGCAGGCATGGCGCTGGTGGTCATGACCACGGTGTCCTTCTACCTGATCACGGCCTATACCCCGACCTTCGGTAAAGCCGAGCTGCACCTGTCGGACTTCGACGCTTTGCTGGTGACCGTGTGCATCGGCCTGTCGAACTTCTTCTGGCTGCCGGTGATGGGTGCCGTTTCCGACAAGATCGGCCGCAAGCCGCTGCTGCTGGCGGCGACCATCCTGGCGATCCTCACGGCCTACCCGGTACTGTCCTGGCTGGTGGCGGATCCGAGCTTCAGCCGCCTGCTGATCGCCGAACTGTGGCTGTCGTTCCTCTACGGTTCGTACAACGGCGCGATGGTGGTTGCCCTGACCGAGATCATGCCGGTCGAAGTCCGTACCACCGGCTTCTCCCTGGCCTACAGCCTGGCGACCGCGACCTTCGGCGGCTTCACTCCGGCGGCCTGCACCTACCTGATCCACGTGCTGGACAACAAGGCGGCACCGGGCATCTGGCTCAGTGGCGCGGCCGTGTTGGGCCTGATCGCCACCCTGGTACTGTTCCGTGGCAACAAGCACGAACTGCGTACCGCACAGATGGCGGCTTCCAGCCAAGCCTGAGTAGACGCCCGTGGCGAGCGGGCAATCCCCCTCGCCACAAACAAAAACGCCCCGACTGGTCGGGGCGTTTTCATGTGCGGCTAGCGCTTAGCGCGGGAACGCTGGCGGGTTGACCCCGGCCATGTCTTCCATCACGCGCACCACCTGGCAGCTGTAACCGAACTCGTTGTCGTACCAGACGTACAGGACAACGCGGTTGTCGTTGCAGATAGTGGCTTCGGCATCGACCACACCGGCGTGACGCGAACCGACGAAGTCGGTGGATACCACTTCCTGCGAGTTGACGAAGTCGATCTGCTTGTGCAGATCCGAGTGCAGCGCCATGTAGCGCAGGTACTCGTTCATCTCTTCACGGGTGGTGGCAGTACCCAGGTTCAGGTTCAGGATCGCCATCGACACGTTCGGCGTCGGTACGCGGATCGCGTTACCGGTCAGCTTGCCGGCCAGTTCAGGCAAGGCCTTGGCAGCCGCGGTGGCTGCGCCGGTCTCGGTGATCACCATGTTCAGCGCGGCGCTGCGGCCACGGCGATCGCCCTTGTGGAAGTTGTCGATCAGGTTCTGGTCGTTGGTGTACGAGTGAACGGTTTCAACGTGGCCGTTGACGATGCCGAACTTGTCGTTGACGGCCTTGAGCACCGGCACGATGGCGTTGGTGGTGCAGGACGCCGCGGAAACGATCTTGTCGTCAGCGGTGATTTCACCGTGGTTGATGCCGTGAACGATGTTCTTCAGCTTGCCCTTGCCCGGCGCGGTCAGGACCACGCGGTCGATACCCGGGCAGGCCAGGTGCTGGCCCAGGCCATCGGCGTCACGCCATACACCGGTGTTGTCCACCAGCAGGGCGTCCTTGATGCCGTACTGGGTGTAGTCCACCTCGGTCGGGTTCTTCGCGTAGATCACCTGGATCAGGTTACCGTTGGCGGTGATGGTGTTGTTTTCTTCGTCGATGGTGATGGTGCCGTTGAACGAACCGTGCACCGAATCGCGACGCAGCAGGCTGGCGCGCTTGGTCAGGTCGTTCTCGGCGCCCTTGCGCACGACGATGGCGCGCAGGCGCAGGCCGTCGCCGCCACCGGTTTTCTCGATGAGGATGCGCGCCAGCAGGCGGCCGATACGACCGAAGCCGTACAGCACCACGTCAGTGCCCTTGCGTGCGGAAACATTCTGCTGACCGACGACATCGGCCAGTTCTTCGCGGACGAACTGCTCGGCAGTGCGGCCATTGCCCTGGGCCTTGAACTTCACGGCCAGCTTGCCGAGGTCCACCGAAGCGGCGCCCAGCTTGAGCTCGCTCATCGCCTTGAGCAGCGGGAAAGTCTCGTGGACGGACAGTTCGGCATCATCACTCTGACGATGGCGAGCAAAGCGGTGAGCCTTGAGAATCGCGATGACAGACTGGTTGATCAGGCTGCGGCCATAGATCGAACTCACCACATTGTTATTGCGGTAGAGCTGACCGATAAGCGGGATCATCGCTTCTGCAAGCGCTTCACGATCAATCCACTCACCAAGACACTGGTCGGGCTTCTGAGTCACGGGAACCTTCCACATGTAGGGGCTGAAAAAAGGGGCTACATTATGCAGCCCAGCCGCCCTGCGAGCAATGCACGACTGTCGCGCAAACCCGCATAAAATCCCTTTGCAAAAAATCGTACCCCGCTCCAGCCCAGTAAACACGCGGGTTTCAGCGCGCCCCATTTTGGCGCACCGACTATCACTTGTCTGTAACCCTCCGAAACATAAGTGCAATGCGGCACTACATATTCAGGTAAAAAGCGCTATTTCTTGTCATAGCCACTACATTTCCCTTCACCTGTAATAGACACAGTCTGCAACTGACAGGCGGCACCCGGGGCCGTTACAATTACCGACTTTGTCGCAACGCTTGGAGCTCAACCTTCCGTGCCCGTTCTGCGTCTACCGCTACTCCCTGCCGCGGCAGGTAAACAGCACTGGGGCAATCTCCCCGGTGCCGCCCTGAGCCTGGCCATTGCCGAGGCTGCCAGCGCTGCCAAGCGCTTCACCCTGCTGCTCACCGCCGACAGCCAGAGCGCCGAACGGCTGGAGCAGGAGCTGAGCTTCTTCGCCCCCGATTTGCCGGTGCTGCATTTCCCGGACTGGGAAACCCTGCCCTACGACCTGTTCTCACCGCACCAGGACATCATCTCCCAGCGTATCGCCAGCCTGTACCGGCTGCCGGAACTGGAACATGGCGTGCTGGTGGTGCCGATCACCACCGCGCTGCACCGCCTGGCCCCGACCCGGTTCCTGCTGGGCAGCAGCCTGGTGCTGGATATCGGCCAGAAGCTCGATGTCGAGCAGATGCGCACCCGCCTGGAAGCCTCCGGCTACCGCTGTGTCGACACGGTCTACGAACACGGCGAATTCGCCGTGCGCGGCGCCCTGATCGACCTGTTCCCGATGGGCAGCAAACTGCCGTACCGCATCGACCTGTTCGATGACGAGATCGAGACGCTGCGCACCTTCGACCCGGAAAACCAGCGGTCCATCGACAAGGTCGATTCGGTACGCCTGCTGCCGGCCAAGGAATTCCCGCTGCAGAAGGAAGCGGTCACCCGCTTCAAGGCGCGCTTTCGCGAACGCTTCGACGTCGACTTCCGCCGCTGCCCGATCTTCCAGGACCTCAACAGCGGGATCACCCCCGCCGGCATCGAGTACTACCTGCCGCTGTTCTTCGAGGAAACCTCGACCCTGTTCGACTACCTGCCCCAGGACACCCAGGTGTTCTCCCTGCCGGGCATCGAGCAGGCCGCGGAAAACTTCTGGAACGATGTGCGCAACCGCTACGAGGAACGCCGCGTCGATCCGACCCGTCCACTGTTGCCGCCGGCCGAACTGTTTCTGCCGGTGGAAGACTGCTTCGCCCGCCTGAAAAGCTGGCCGCGGGTCATCGCCAGCCAGCAGGACGTGGAAACCGGTGTCGGCCGCGAACGCTTCCCCGCCCGCGAACTGCCGAACCTGGCGATCGAGGCCAAGGCCAACCAGCCCCTGGCGGCGCTCTCCGCATTCCTCGAGCAGTTCCCCGGCCGCGTGCTGTTCACCGCCGAATCAGCCGGTCGCCGGGAAGTCCTGCTGGAGCTGCTGGAACGCCTCAAGCTGCGCCCGAAGACCGTCGACAGCTGGCCTGACTTCACCGCCGGCAAGGAACGCCTGGCGATCACCATCGCGCCTCTGGACGACGGCCTGGTGCTGGACGATCCGGCCCTGGCACTGATTGCCGAAAGCCCGCTGTTCGGCCAGCGCGTGATGCAGCGCCGACGCCGGGAAAAACGCGCCGACGCCAACAACGATGCGGTGATCAAGAACCTCACCGAGTTGCGCGAAGGCGCCCCGGTGGTGCATATCGACCACGGCGTCGGCCGCTACCTCGGCCTCGCGACCCTGGAAATCGACAACCAGGTCGCCGAATTCCTCACCATGGAATACGCCGAGGGCGCCAAGCTCTACGTGCCCGTGGCCAACCTGCATCTGATCGCCCGCTACACCGGCAGCGACGACGCTCTCGCGCCGTTGCACCGCCTGGGCTCGGAAGTCTGGCAGAAAGCCAAGCGCAAGGCGGCCGAACAGGTCCGCGACGTCGCCGCCGAACTGCTCGATATCTATGCCCGTCGCGCCGCCCGCGAAGGTTATGCATTCGCCGACCCGAAAGCCGACTACGCGACCTTCAGCGCCGGCTTTCCGTTCGAGGAAACCCCGGACCAGCAGACCACTATCGAAGCGGTGCGCGCCGACATGCTCTCGGCCAAGCCGATGGACCGCCTGGTCTGCGGCGACGTCGGCTTCGGCAAGACCGAAGTGGCCATGCGCGCCGCCTTTATCGCGGTCCACGGCGGCAAGCAGGTGGCGATCCTGGTCCCCACCACCCTGCTCGCCCAGCAGCACTACAACAGCTTCCGCGACCGCTTCGCCGACTGGCCGGTGACCGTCGAAGTGATGAGCCGCTTCAAGTCCACCAAGGAAGTGAACGCCGCCGTGGCGGAGCTGGCCGAGGGCAAGATCGATATCGTCATCGGCACCCACAAGCTGCTGCAGGACGATGTGAAGATCAAGAACCTGGGCCTGGTGATCATCGACGAAGAGCACCGTTTCGGCGTGCGCCAGAAGGAACAGCTCAAGGCCCTGCGCAGCGAAGTCGACATCCTCACCCTGACCGCCACGCCGATTCCGCGCACGCTGAACATGGCGGTGTCGGGCATGCGCGATCTGTCGATCATCGCCACCCCACCGGCCCGGCGCCTGTCGGTGCGCACCTTTGTCATGGAGCAGAACAAGAGCACGGTCAAGGAAGCCCTGCTCCGTGAGCTGCTGCGCGGCGGCCAGGTCTATTACCTGCACAACGACGTGAAGACCATCGAGAAGTGCGCCGCCGACCTCGCCGAACTGGTGCCGGAAGCCCGTATCGGCATCGGCCACGGACAGATGCGCGAGCGCGAACTCGAACAGGTGATGAGCGACTTCTACCACAAGCGCTTCAACGTGCTGATCGCCTCGACCATCATCGAGACGGGTATCGACGTGCCGAGCGCCAACACCATCATCATCGAGCGCGCCGACAAGTTCGGCCTGGCCCAGTTGCACCAGTTGCGCGGCCGGGTCGGGCGCAGTCACCACCAGGCATACGCCTACCTGCTGACGCCCGGTCGCCAGCAGATCACCGCCGATGCGGAGAAACGCCTGGAAGCCATCGCCAATACCCAGGACCTCGGCGCCGGCTTTGTCCTCGCCACCAACGACCTGGAAATCCGCGGTGCCGGCGAACTGCTGGGCGACGGCCAGAGCGGGCAGATCCAGGCGGTGGGCTTCACCCTGTACATGGAAATGCTCGAACGCGCGGTCAAGTCCATTCGCAAGGGCGAACAGCCGAACCTCGACCAACCCCTGGGCGGTGGCCCGGAGATCAACCTGCGCCTGCCGGCACTGATCCCCGAAGATTACCTGCCGGATGTCCATGCCCGCCTGATCCTCTACAAGCGCATTGCCTCGGCGACCGACGAAGAGGGTCTCAAGGACCTGCAAGTGGAGATGATCGATCGCTTCGGCCTGCTGCCGGAACCGACCAAGAACCTGGTGCGCCTGACCCTGCTGAAACTGCAGGCCGAGCAACTGGGCATCAAGAAGATCGACGGCGGTCCGCAGGGCGGGCGCATCGAGTTCGCCGCGGACACCCCGGTCGATCCGCTGGCCTTGATCAAGCTGATCCAGGGACAACCCAACCGCTACAAATTCGAAGGTGCCACACTGTTCAAGTTCATGGTGCCGATGGAACGTGCGGAAGAACGCTTTAATACACTGGAGGCGCTGTTCGAGCGCCTCACCCCGAAATCTGCTTGATAAGGACGCCGTATGCGCCTGATCTCCTCGCTGGCCGTGTTGTTGGCCCTGTTCACCCCGGCAGCCTTTGCCGACGAGCTGTACCAGGTCGAAATGATCCTGGTCCGGCAGAACCTCGAACAACCGTTCCAGAGCCAGCCGGCTCCCGAGGACTGGGCCAGGGGTGCCAGGCCCGTCACCGCCGCTGACGAGCGCACGCCCGCGCTGAACGACATGGTCGCCAAGCTCGGCGCCAGCGGCAACTATGAAGTATTGCTGCACAAGGCCTGGCAGCAGTCGCTCAGCGACCAGCCGAGCAAGGTCTCGATCACGGCCGGCGAGGAACAGTTCGGCCAGTTCCCGGTGGAGGGCACCCTGAGCCTGACGCTCAAGCGCTTCACCGACGTGGAGGCACAGTTCTGGGTCAACCGCTTCGACAACAACGGCGTGGTCAATGCCAGCGAACGCCTGAACCAGACCAGCCAGACCAAGAACGGCCAGCTCAATTTCCTCGACAGCGGCCACCTCGCCCTGCTGCTCAAGGTGACCTCGCTGTCAGCCTCCAAACGCGAAGCGCCGTCACAGAACCTGGACCAGTGACCACCCGATGCCCTCGTCCCTGACGCCCTCCATGACCAAGCCACTCGCGCCGTCATGGGTCAGCCGCTTCAAGGAACAGAGCCTGGAACGTGGCCGCCGCTACGCCGTGGAAAACCGTGTGCGGATCGTCCAGGCCGGTGACAGCACCATCACCGCCAGTTGCGAAGGTTCCGGCGGCAATGTCTACCGTCAGACCATTCACCTGCGCGAGTCGGCCAAGGGCACCTTGCTGATCGTCGATGCCAACTGCACCTGCCCGGTTCGCATGAACTGCAAGCACACCGCGGCAGTCCTGCTGAAAGTCCAGGAGACCCTGGCCTACCCGGCCGCGGAAAAAGACGCCGAACTGCTGGAGAAGCTGCAGGCCGTGCTTGACGCCCGTCCGCCCGCCCCGCCCCAGCAGATCGTCGACGACGTGCAGCCCATACCACGGCTGTGGCTGGCCAGCGTCGAGTTCAGCGCCTTCGAACCGCGCAACGGGCGCATGCAGCGTTATATCCAGCACCGCGCGGCACTGTCGTTCAACTACCTGGGCGAGTACGCCAGCGGCCAGAAAAACACCGACATCATCCAGCGCCAGGAACACCAGAGCCTGCGCATCAAGCGCCAGCCCGAGGCGGAAAAGGCCTGCCGCGAGCAACTGCGCCTGCTCGGCTTCAAGATCGCCACGCGTCAAAGCAAGGCCCTGCCGGAAAGCGCCGGCGAGCTGTACGAGATGGTGAACGACAGCGCCTGGCTGAACTTCACCCTCAACGAGCTGCCGGGTCTGCGCAGCCAGGGCTGGGAGTTGCAGATCGACGAGGATTTCGGTTTCGACCTGAGTACCGTCGACGACTGGTACGCCACCGTCGACGAAGCGCCGGAACGTGACTGGTTCGACCTCGAACTGGGCATCATCGTCAATGGCGAGCGCCTGAGCCTGCTGCCGATCCTGCTCAACCTGATGCGCTCCCACACCGAACTGCTCAACCCCGAGCGCCTGGCCCGGCGCCGGGACGACGAACTGATCCTGGTGAACATCCCCGCCTCGCCCAACGGCAGCCACGGGCCGCTCCAGGTAGCGCTGCCCTACGGCCGCCTCAAGCCGGTGCTGATCACCCTCGGCGAGTTCTACCTGGAAGAACCCGGTACCACCACCCTGCGCCTGAGCAGCGCCGACGCCACGCGCCTCAACCCCCTCGACGGCTTGCCGCTGCTCTGGGAAGGCGGCGAACAGATTCGCAGCTTCGCCGAACGCCTGCGGGATATCCGCGAGTACAACGCGAGCATTCCCGAGGGACTCAACGCCACCTTGCGCCCCTACCAGCACGAAGGCCTGAGCTGGATGCAATCGCTGCGGCAACTGGAAGTCGGTGGAATCCTCGCCGACGACATGGGTCTGGGCAAGACCTTGCAGACCCTGGCGCATATCCTCAGCGAAAAGAACGCCGGGCGCCTCGATCGCCCGTGCATGGTGGTGATGCCCACCAGCCTGGTCCCCAATTGGGTCGACGAGGCCGCACACTTCACCCCGCAGCTCAAGGTCCTGGCCCTGTATGGCGCGGCGCGCAAAAAGCATTTCGAACACTTGCAGGACTACGACCTGATCCTCACCACCTATGCCTTGCTGCCCAAGGACATCGAGAAACTCAAGCTGCAACCGCTGCATGTGCTGGTGCTCGATGAGGCGCAGTACATCAAGAACCCCGGCAGCAAGGCCGCCCATGCCGCTCGCGAGCTGGACGCGCGCCAGCGCCTGTGCCTGAGCGGTACGCCTCTGGAAAACCACCTCGGCGAACTCTGGTCGTTGTTCCACTTCCTCCTGCCGGGCTGGCTGGGAGACATCAAGAGCTTCAACCGCGACTACCGCGTGCCGATCGAAAAACGCGCCAGTGAAGTCCGCCTGCAACACCTCAATGGCCGGATCAAACCCTTCCTGCTGCGGCGGACCAAGGAGCAGGTGGCCACCGAGCTGCCGCCCAAGACCGAGATCATCCACTGGGTTGAACTCAACGAAGCCCAGCGCGACGTCTACGAGACCATGCGCCTGGCGATGGACAAGAAGGTCCGCGACGAAATCACCCGCAAGGGCGTGGCCCGCAGCCAGATCATCATTCTCGAAGCCCTGCTCAAGCTGCGCCAGGTCTGCTGCGACCTGCGCCTGGTCAACGGCGCGACCCTGCCGGCCCGCGGCAGTGCCTCCGGCAAGCTCGACAGCCTGATGGAAATGCTCGATGAGTTGTTTGCCGAGGGTCGGCGGATCCTGCTGTTTTCACAGTTCACCTCGATGCTCGCGCTGATCGAGACGGAACTGCAAAAGCGCAACGTGGCCTACGCCCTGCTGACCGGACAGACCCGCGACCGGAGGACACCGGTCAAGGATTTCCAGAGTGGGAAACTGCAGATTTTCCTGATCAGCCTCAAGGCCGGCGGCGTCGGCCTGAACCTGACCGAAGCCGATACCGTGATCCACTACGATCCATGGTGGAACCCGGCAGCGGAAAACCAGGCCACCGACCGGGCGTACCGGATCGGCCAGGAAAAGCCGGTGTTCGTCTACAAGATGATTGCCCGCGGCACGGTGGAGGAAAAGATCCAGCATCTGCAACAGGAGAAATCCGACCTCGCCGCAGGTGTGCTCGACGGGCGCAAGGCCGGCGACTGGCAGCTGCAGAACGAGGATATCGAGGCCCTGTTCGCACCGCTGCCGGACAAGAAAACCGGTCGCTAGCCGTCAATCGATCAGCTGGGCATCCCTGAGAGCGCCAATGGCAGTCAGCCAACGCGGCTCCTGGCGATAATCGGTGCGGGCAAATGCCTGGCCGCGCATCCGCGCAATGCGTGGCGACGGCGTCACCTTGAGCCGCTGCGCGGCACTCAAGGCCAACTCCGCCGCAGCCCGGTCGTTGCACACCAGGCCCATGTCGCAACCGGCCGAGAGGGCAGCCTCGATGCGACTGGCGGCATCGCCCACCACATGAGCTCCCGCCATGGACAGGTCATCGCTGAAGATCACCCCGTCGAATTGCAGTTCGCCGCGCAGGATCTCCTGCAACCAGCGCCGGGAAAAACCGGCAGGCTGCGCGTCGACCTGTGGATAAATCACATGGGCCGGCATCACCGCCGCCAACTGCCGGCTCAGGCGTGCGAAAGGCACCAGGTCATGGGCGCGGATCACTTCCAGGCTGCGCTCGTCGACCGGGATCGCCACGTGGGAATCCGCCTCGGCCCAGCCGTGTCCCGGGAAATGCTTGCCGGTAGCGGCCATGCCTGCATCGCTCATCCCACGGATAAAAGCACCGGCAAGCAAGGCGGCACGCTCGGGGTCACCGTCGAAGGACCGACTGCCGACCACCGCGCTGCGCTGATAGTCCAGATCGAGTACCGGCGCGAAACTCAGGTCGAGTCCCACCGCCAGGACCTCGGTCGCCATCAGCCAGCCACATTGCTCGGCCAGGTACTCGGCGTTCGGGTTGTCGGCAATGGCGCGCATCGCTGGAAGACGTACGAAGCCCTGGCGCAGACGCTGTACCCGGCCGCCTTCCTGGTCGACCGCCAGCAACAGGTCGGGGCGAATGGCGCGGATCGACGCGCTCAACTCACGAACCTGGCGCGGATGCTCGATATTGCGCGCGAAGATGATCAGCCCGCCCACTTCCGGCTGGCGCAGCAACTGGCGATCTTCAGCCGTCAGCCAGGTACCGGCGATATCGACCATCAGGGAGCCTTGCAGGGCAGTACTCATAGAAAATCCTTGTGAAAAAGTACGTCAGACCTTGGCGGTGGCCGGCGCGGTCGACTTGCTGCGCGGACGCAGCTGCGCGGCCGCCATGGTTTCATCGGTCACGCCGCTGTCGGCACGCATGCCGGCGGCGAGGAACGGCACCATCAGGCGCATCACCGTCTCGATCGAGGTATTGACGCCGAAATCGGTCTCGGCAATCGCCCGCAGCGCCTTGATCCCCGACATGCTGAACGCGGCCGCACCCAGCATGAAGTGTACGCGCCAGAACAGTTCGATCGGGGGAATACGCGGGGCCGCTTCATTGACCAGCAGCATGTAGCGACGGAACACCTTGCCGTACATGTCTTCCAGGTAACGCCGCAGGTGGCCCTGGCTCTGGCTGAAGGCCAGGCCCAGCAGGCGCATGAAGATCGACAGGTCGTTGCCGCTGCGGGGCTGCACCACCAGGGCCTGCTCGACGAGGATTTCCAGCAGTTCCTCCAGGGTCGGCTTGACCTCGGGCTTGGCCTGGCGCCGCTCCAGCTCACGGTCGAGGCTGATGCAGAACGGCCCGAGGAAACGCGAGAACACGGCCTGGATCAGGGCCTTCTTCGAGCCGAAGTGGTAGTTCACCGCTGCGAGATTGACGCCCGCCTTGCTGGTGATCAACCGCAATGAGGTCTCGGCGAAACCTTTTTCCGCGAACAATTGCTCGGCAGCATCGAGAATGCGTTCAACGGTTTCCGACTGGGCCATGATTATTCCGCCTGACAAACACTTGTTTGAAACATACGTTTCAGGCCATGGAATGTCAAGCCTGACGGTCCATTTGCGGCCAGCCAGTCAGGTATTAAATCATAGAAACCGGGGCCTGTAGCGCAGCACCCGATACGGCTGTCGACCCCCTTCCCGGCAACCGTCCGGCGGACACCTTGAAAAGGAGGATTGCCAAGCGCCTTCCACTGTATATAATCCCAGTCACTGTATAAAAAGACAGAGCGATCGAGATGCTAAAACTGACGCCACGCCAAGCTGAGATTCTGGCTTTTATCAAACGCTGCCTGGATGACAACGGCTATCCGCCAACCCGTGCGGAGATTGCCCTGGAACTGGGCTTCAAGTCGCCGAACGCCGCCGAAGAACACCTCAAGGCCCTGGCCCGCAAGGGTGCGATCGAAATGACCCCTGGCGCTTCGCGCGGTATCCGCATTCCCGGTTTCGAGGCCAAGGCCGACGAATCCACCCTGCCGATCATCGGCCGGGTCGCCGCGGGCGCACCGATCCTCGCCCAGCAGCATGTCGAGGAATCCTGCAACATCAACCCGACCTTCTTCCATCCCCGGGCCGACTATCTGTTGCGCGTTCACGGCATGAGCATGAAGGACGTCGGCATTTTCGACGGCGACCTGCTGGCCGTGCATACCTGCCGCGAGGCCCGCAACGGCCAGATCGTGGTGGCGCGGATCGGCGAGGAAGTCACCGTCAAGCGCTTCAAGCGCGAAGGCAGCAAGGTCTGGCTGCTGGCGGAGAACCCCGAGTTCGCCCCCATCGAAGTCAACCTGAAAGATCAGGACTTCGTCATCGAAGGTTTGAGTGTCGGCGTCATTCGCCGCTGAAGGAGGCGTCATGCAATTTCCGCAAACTCCACAACACGCACAACTGCCCTTGTTCGAAGCGTTCATGGCGCAGCCGCTGGTCCCACTTCTCAAGGAGGTGGTTGAAACGCCCTGGAGCACCGAGCCCGAGGTCTTCAGCGAACTGTCGTTACGTGGCGGGAATTGCCTGAGCCTGCTCGCCCCCATCCTGCGCGAACTGAGCCAGGACCAGGATGCCCGCTGGCTGACCCTGATCGCCCCACCCTCGAGCCTGACCCAGGCGTGGCTGCGGGAAGCGGGACTGAACCGCGAGCGCATCCTGCTGCTGCAACCCAGCAGCGCCCAGAATGCCCAGCAACTGACGTGCGAAGCCTTGCGCCTGGGGCGTAGTCATACCGTGGTCAGCTGGCTCAATCCGCTGAGCAGCAGTGCTCGCCAGCAATTGATCAGCGCAGCCCGCAAGGGTGACGCACAAAGCCTGAATATTCGTTTGGGCTAGACACAAGCGCCAGACAGGCACTCTTCGCACGTATCGCGCAGGGCTTCTCCAGGACAGAGAAGCCGATCAGAATTGACGAACCATGACAGAAACGGTTGGCAGCTTCAGTGAAGAACGCGCGGACCGTCTTCTTTCTCGATCTCGCCTTCCACCAGTCGCCCCGCCATCTGCACGCCCACGCTCAACATGGCCTTGGCCACTTCGACGTGCTGGCCCTGCAGGAAAGCCTTGGCATCTTCAGAGAAGTTCAGGGTAACCAGAGAACCTTCGTCCTCGGCCCGGCGCAGCTCGATACGGCCGTCCGGCAGCTCGACGATTTCTAGAAAGGACGTAGGCATAAAAGTCTGTTCTCCACGAAAGGCCAAGATTATATCAGTCATCCGTGGCAACCCGCTCAAGATCTCAACAGCTTTCTTTACTGCTTGATGAACAACTGACAGACGGGGCCTACAGCCCCACCCACTGAATCAGCACTCGCTCAGGCCATCGCGGAAGCGGATCGCCAGGCCCTTGAGGTTCTGCCGCCAGCCTTCCAGCTCCTCACGCCCCAGCTCCGGGGTTTCTTCCTCGTCCAGGCTGACCGCCACGATCAACGGCTGCAACACGTCGCCCTTGGCCTTCCTGGGCGCCTGGGGCGGCAGGTACAAGGCCGTGTGCGCGGCGATCAGGCGGGCCAGCCAGCTTTGCGGACTGTGCGCCAGTTCCACCAGTTCGGCCATTTCCGGAATGGCAATGGACTCCAGCACTTCCCGGGTCAGCAACAGCTCGGCCCGCGGGGCATTGGCCTGGGGCAGGCGGTAGAAACCGGCAATTTCATGGCACAGCCCGAGCAAGGCGCCGTACAGGTGGAACACCGCCGCTTCCCGCTCGGCCTGGATCAGCGCCAACGCGTTCATCGCCCGGCTTTCCTCGGCCTTGCCCAGGGCTTCGAGCGCAAGGCCCGCGTAAAAGATCTTCTGGTTGGTGCGGGTATAGAGTTCGTTGGCCATGACGGCGCACTCCAGGACAAAAAAGCCACAGGCGGGTCAGACAGTTTCAGGGATCGACCCGGCTTGTCGCAAGCCCAAAAGACCAAGGCCGCGTGAAAACCCAGGTCCTCACACGGCCTTGCCAATACCAGCCTTGCGCCAGTGAGCCGCAATGGGCCCGCTGGCGCAAGACAGCAGACATCAGGCGCCCTGGCGCTTGTCCTCGACCTTCCACTTGCCGCCGTCGTAGAACGCCTTCCAGCCGGTCGGCTTGCCGTCCACTTCGCTCTGCACGTACTGCTCCTTGGTCTTGCGGCTGTAGCGAATGACCGCTGGACGACCGTCCGGGTCCTTCTTCGGCGCTTCACAGAGGAAGTGGTACTTCGGATCGATCTCGTCCTTGTGCGGAACGATTTCGCTCACCAGCGGTGCACGGGTCTCGCGGTTTTTCGGGAACTGGCTGGCCGCCAGGAACAGGCCGGACGCACCATCACGCAGGATGTAGGTGTCGTTGACCTTTTCGCACTTGAGTTCCGGCATTTTCACCGGATCCATCTTCGGCGGCGCCGCGTCACCGCTCTTGAGCAGTTTGCGGGTGTTCTTGCAGGTCGGGTTGGTGCAACCGAAGAATTTGCCGAAACGGCCGGTCTTGAGCTGCATTTCACTGCCGCACTTGTCGCATTCCAGGCTCGGGCCTTCGTAGCCCTTGATCCGGTAGTTGCCTTCCTCGATCTCGTAGCCCGCGCAATCCGGGTTGTTGCCACAGATATGCAGCTTGCGCTTCTCGTCCAGCAGGTAGGCATCCATCGCCGTGCTGCAGATCGGACAGCGATGCTTGCCACGCAGCACCAGGGATTCCGACTCGCCCTCGTCGTCCGCGGCGATCTCATCGCCCGGAACCAGGTTGACGGTAGCCTTGCAGCGCTCTTTCGGCGGCAGGCTGTAACCCGAGCAACCGAGGAACACGCCGGTGGAGGCGGTACGGATCTGCATCGGCCGGCCGCAGGTCAGGCACGGGATATCGGTCATGACCGGCTGGTTGGCACGCATGCCGTTTTCCGCGCCTTCGGCCACTTCGAGCTTCTTCTTGAAGTCGCCGTAGAACTCGTCGAGCACGTTTTTCCAGTCGCGCTCGCCCTGGGCCACGTCGTCGAGGTTCTCTTCCATGCCGGCGGTGAAGCCGTAGTCCATCAGGTTCGAGAAGCTTTCCGCCAGACGCTCGGTGACGATGTCGCCCATCTTCTCGGAATAGAAGCGGCGGTTGTGCAGCGCCACGTAGCCACGGTCCTGGATGGTGGAAATGATCGCCGCATAGGTCGAAGGACGACCGATGCCACGTTTTTCCATTTCCTTGACCAGGCTGGCTTCGGAGTAACGCGCCGGCGGCTTGGTGAAGTGCTGGCTCGGATCGAGCTGGATCAGCTTCAGCGCATCGCCCTGGGCCATGTCCGGCAACACGTCGTCATCGCCCGGCTTGGCGATCTGCGGCATGACGCGGGTATAGCCGTCGAACTTCAGGATGCGGCCCTTGGCACGCAGCTCGAAGTCACCAGCGCCCACGGTCACGGTGGTCGACAGGTATTGCGCCGGCAGCATCTGGCAGGCCAGGAACTGGCGCCAGATCAGCTCGTAAAGGCGCTCGGCATCACGCTCCATGCCCGACAGCTTGCTCGGCTCGGTATTGGCGTCGGAAGGACGAATCGCTTCGTGAGCCTCCTGGGCGCCCTCCTTGCTGCTGTAGATGTTCGGCGAGTCCGGCAGGTACTTCTTGCCGAACTCGCTCTCGATGTAGGTCCGCGCCATCGCCACGGCATCGACCGAGAGGTTGGTCGAGTCGGTACGCATGTAGGTGATGTAGCCGGCTTCATACAGACGCTGGGCCATCATCATGGTCTTCTTCACCCCGAAGCCCAGGCGATTGCTCGCCGCCTGCTGCAGGGTGGAGGTGATGAACGGGGCCGACGGCTTGCTGCTGGTCGGCTTGTCTTCGCGCTTGACGATGCTGTAGGCCGACGCCTTGAGCTTCTCCAGTGCCGCCATGGCCTGGGCTTCGTTCAGCGGCTTGAAGGCTTCGCCTTTCTCGCGCGCCACTTCGAAACGCACCTTGGCGCCCTTGGTGGTGCCCAGGTCGGCGTGGATCTCCCAGTATTCCTCCGGGTTGAAGGCACGGATCTCGCGTTCGCGCTCGACCACCAGCTTCACCGCCACCGACTGCACACGGCCGGCGGACAGGCCGCGGGCGATCTTGGCCCACAGCAGCGGCGAAACCATGTAGCCCACCACGCGATCGAGGAAACGTCGCGCCTGCTGGGCATTGACCCGGTCCAGGTCCAGTTCGCCCGGCTTGGAGAAGGCTTCCTGGATCGCCTTCTTGGTGATTTCGTTGAACACCACGCGCTTGTAGCGACTGTCGTCACCCCCGATGGCTTCCCGCAGGTGCCAGGCAATGGCCTCCCCTTCGCGGTCCAAGTCGGTTGCGAGATAGATGGTGTCGGCATCCTTGGCGAGCCGGCGCAGCTCTTCGATCACCTTCTCCTTGCCGGGAAGGATTTCGTAGCGGGCCTTCCAGCCGTGATCCGGATCGACGCCCATGCGCGAGACCAGCTGCTTGCGCGCCTTCTCCTTCGCCGAGAGCACGGGAGCTTCGCCAGCGGCGGCCTTGCCACGCTTGGCGGCAGGTTCCTTGGCGGCACTCGCCGAACCGCTGGTGGGCAGGTCTCGGATATGGCCGATACTCGACTTCACCACGTACTGGGTACCCAAGTACTTGTTGATGGTCTTGGCCTTAGCCGGGGATTCCACAATGACCAGCGATTTGCCCATGGATCGGAAAATTCCTGAATGCTTGAAGTGAGAGCGCAGCCCGCGTCTGGCGCGGCACCGCTATATATAGTGGCAACAAGGTGAGGTCAAGCGCAGGGTTCTGCGCGACCGGCACTCATGGCCTGGAAAAAAGGCTCGGTTCGGCTTGCACCAAAGCAAAGCGTGGGACCCGTTCGCCGTCAACCTCGACCGACTCCAGGAACATGCTCAAAGGGCGCACCCAGAAGCCGTAATCGCCATACAGTGCTTGGTAGAACACCACTTCCTCTTCGGTCTCGGAATGCCGTGCCACGCTGAAAACGCGGTACTGCGGTCCCTTGTAGTGCTGATAGAGCCCAGGCTGCAATTTCATATATCGGCCCTCTTACAAAATAAAATAAAAAAATTTTCAGAAAAACAAAAACCGGGGCACTAGGCCCCGGCTTCCATCGACGAAACGCTTAGACGCGTTCGAAGACGGTGGCAATGCCCTGGCCGAGGCCGATGCACATGGTGGAGACCCCGAGGGTCCCGCCATTCTGCTTCATCACGTTGAGCAAGGTGCCGGAAATCCGCGCACCGGAACAACCGAACGGGTGGCCCAGAGCAATGGCGCCGCCGTGCAGGTTAACCTTCTCGTTCATCTTGTCGAGCACTTTCAGATCCTTCAGCACCGGCAGGGCCTGTGCGGCGAAGGCTTCGTTGAGCTCGAAGAAGTCGATATCGGAGATTGCCAGGCCTGCGCGCTTCAGCGCTTTCTGGGTGGCCGGTACCGGACCATAACCCATGATCGCCGGGTCCACACCTGCCACCGCCATCGAGCGGATCACCGCCAGGGGCTGGATGCCGAGGTCCTGGGCACGCTGCGCCGACATCACGATCATGCACGAGGCACCATCGGTGATCTGCGACGAAGTACCCGCCGTCACGGTACCGCCCTTGGGGTTGAATGCCGGCTTCAAGGCCGCCAGGCTTTCCAGGGTGGTTTCCGGACGAATGGTTTCATCGTAGTCGAAGACTTTCAGGAAACCGTTCTCGTCATAACCCTGCATCGGAATGATTTCGTCCTTGAACTTGCCTTCCACGGTCGCCTTGTGGGCGAGCTGGTGGGAGCGCACGCCAAAGGCATCCTGCTGCTCACGGGTGATGCCGTGCATCTTGCCGAGCATCTCGGCGGTCAGGCCCATCATGCCCGAGGCTTTCGCCGCGTACAGCGACATGTGCGGGTTCGGATCGACACCGTGCATCATGCCGACATGGCCCATATGCTCGACGCCGCCGACGACGAAGACGTCACCATTGCCGGTCATGATCGCCTGGGCGGCGGTGTGCAGCGCGCTCATCGACGAGCCGCACAGGCGGCTGACGGTCTGGCCGGCCGCGGTGTGAGGGATCTGGGTCATCAGCGACGCCATGCGCGCGATGTTCCAGCCCTGCTCCAGGGTCTGGTTCACGCAGCCCCAGATCACGTCCTCGACTTCGTTCGGGTCGACCTTGACGTTGCGTTCCAGCAGCTTGCTGATCAGGTGCGCCGACATGTCCTCGGCACGGGTGTTGCGGTGCATGCCGCCCTTGGAGCGGCCCATCGGAGTACGACCGAAGTCGACAATCACGACGTCTCTAGGATTCAAGCTCATATAGTTCACTCTCGCTCTAGTGTGGGCGCTTAACCGAAGAACCGCTGGCCATTCTTGGCCATTTCACGCAGCTTCGCGGTCGGGTGGTACAGCGCGCCCAGATCGGCGTACTGGTCAGCCAGGGCAACGAACTCGGCCACACCGATCGAATCGATGTAACGCAGCGCACCGCCACGGAAGGGAGGGAAACCGATGCCGTAGACCAGACCCATGTCGGCTTCGGCGGCGGTTTCGACAATACCGTCTTCCAGGCAACGCACGGTTTCCAGGCACAGCGGGATCATCATCCAGTTGATGATGTCCTCGTCGGTCACCTCACGCTGTTCGTAGATGATCGGCTTGAGCACTTCCAGCACCGAGGAATCGGCAACTTTCTTCTGCTTGCCGCGCTTGTCGGTCTCGTAGGCGTAGAAGCCCTTGCCATTCTTCTGGCCCAGGCGCTTGGCTTCGTACAAGGCGTCGACAGCCGAACGACGGTCATCCTTCATGCGGTCCGGGAAACCTTCGGCCATCACGTCACGGCCATGGTGGCCGGTGTCGATGCCGACCACGTCCATCAGGTACGCCGGGCCCATCGGCCATCCGAACTTCTCCATGATCTTGTCGATACGGACGAAGTCCACACCGGCGCTGACCAGCTTGGCGAAACCGCCGAAGTACGGGAACAGGATACGGTTGACCAGGAAGCCCGGGCAGTCGTTGACCACGATCGGGTTCTTGCCCATTTTCTTGGCGTAGGCCACGGTAGTCGCTACCGCTTGCTCGCTGGACTTCTCGCCACGGATCACTTCCACCAGCGGCATCATGTGCACCGGGTTGAAGAAGTGCATGCCGACGAAGTTTTCCGGACGCTTGAGGGCCTTGGCCAGCAGGCTGATGGAAATGGTCGAGGTGTTGGAAGCGAGGATCGCATCTTCCTTGACCTGGGCTTCCACTTCCGCCAGTACCGCCTGCTTGACCTTCGGATTCTCGACCACGGCCTCGACCACCAGGTCGACATGACCGAAGTCACCGTAGGACAGGGTCGGACGAATGCCGTTGAGCACTTCGGCCATCTTCGCCGCGGTCATCCGGCCCTTGTCGACACGACCGACCAACAGCTTGGCGGCTTCGGCCAGCCCCTGCTCGATACCGTGCTCGTTGATGTCCTTCATCAGGATCGGCGTGCCCTTGGACGCCGACTGATAGGCGATACCGCCGCCCATGATACCAGCGCCCAGTACGGCGGCCTGTTTCACGTCCTTGGCGATTTCGTCGTAGGCCTTGGCCTTTTTCTTCAGCTCCTGGTCATTCAGGAACAGGCCGATCAGGCTTTGTGCAGCCGAGGTCTTGGCCAGTTTCACGAAGCCGGCGGCTTCGATTTCCAGGGCCTTGTCACGACCGAAGTTGGCGGCTTTCTGGATGGTCTTGATCGCTTCGACCGGGGCCGGGTAGTTCGGACCGGCCTGACCGGCGACAAAACCCTTGGCGGTTTCGAACGCCATCATCTGTTCGATGGCGTTGAGCTTGAGCTTGTCCAACTTGGGTTGGCGCTTGGCCTTGTGATCGATCTCGCCGGAAATGGCGCGCTTGATCAGTTCCAGAGCGGCTTCCTGGAGTTTTTCCGGAGCGACCACGGCATCGACGGCGCCGACTTTCAAGGCATCTTCGGCACGGTTTTCCTTACCGGCGGCGATCCACTCGATGGCGTTGTCCGCACCGATCAGGCGCGGCAGGCGCACGGTGCCGCCAAAGCCCGGGTAGATCCCCAGCTTGACTTCCGGCAGGCCGATCTTGGCGCTGGCGGACATGACACGGAAGTCCGCGGCCAGGCACATTTCCAGACCGCCACCCAGGGCGATGCCATTGATCGCGGCAACGGTCGGCACGGCCAGGTCTTCGAAATCGCTGAAAATCTTGTTGGCTTCGAGGTTGCCCGCCACGAGCTCGGCATCCGGCAACTTGAAGTTGTCGACAAATTCGGTGATGTCGGCGCCGACGATGAACACGTCCTTGCCGCTGCTGACAATCACACCCTTGACCGAGGCATCGGCCTTGATGGTGTCTACCGCCTGACGCAATTCGTTCAGGGTTAGACGGTTGAACTTGTTGACGGACTCACCCTTGAGATCGAACTTCAGTTCGACGATGCCACTTTCAAGAGCCTTAACCGTGATGGCTTTACCTTCGTAAATCATCAACTGATCTCCACGATATGGAAGCTGAACAGTACACGTCGGACGCTAACTTCTGGCCCGGCATTGACCTCATCGTCACTGCTACGCCAAGCCGCCAGGCACACCCGCCGACGCGATAGTCGGGATTCTGTAAGAGCCGTCTGATCAGACAAACGCTCAATTCATACGCCCGTTTGATTTGGGTGTGGACACCTTCACGGAATTCGAGGCAATTGTCAATTGCCGAAAACGCCCCTGAAAATGCGACTTTCCAGTCATTTTCCAGGCGCCCGGACGCTCCAGCAGCCGGCCTGATGGCGCTTCATTCATGAAATCAATAACAAACGAAGCGACCGAGTCAGACGGAAATACAGGAATAGACCTACCAGACCCCAAGAAACAGCCTAGTGGAAAATAGGGACGCTTTTTATGAAGACAAGGCGTAAGCTCGGCAACACAGATTGACCGGCCTGCCTGGCCAACCCCAGCCCGATGCTGCCTGTCGGGCTTTTTATTGGCTGTTTTTCCAGTCGTCGGCCGGCGCCGTTGCAGCCCGGCCCGCCTGCCTCATGCCAGTGCCTTGAGCACCCCGGCAATGGCCTGCAGCACCTGCACTTCGCCACGTTCACCCCAGTAGAGCGCGATCATCTGCCTGTCCGCCTCGACCTTGAACACATTGGCCGGCAATGTCCTGAAATGAACCAGCAGGGATTCGTCCTCCAGCACTTCGCGCCACTGGTTGACCCAGATCCCGGGCTCGGTCTGCCAGTAGCTCCAGCAAGCCGGTTCCTTGCCACGACGGGGCCGGTGATACTGTGCACAGGGGCTCGGCGGCTCCTGCGGCAGCCAGTGCGGCCACTCCTGGGGCGCCAGTTGCATGCCCAGGCCGATGCGGCGCGCCTCCATGCGCAGGGCCATCTGACCGCTCTGGCGGCGCGAGGGACGCAACCACGCCAGAGGGCTGAGGACCACTGCCAGGATTGACACCACTATCCAGACCGTCATATCTCTACTCCCCGAACATTATTCATGAGCGATTGGGTCACTGCCGAACCAATCAGCTTGAAACGAGCCATACTTACAGCAATTGCGATCCTCAGGAGGTGCCTTCATGCCCTACCACCACATTCTGGTTGCCGTCGACCTGACGGAAGAATGCGACCCGGTCATTCATCGCGCACGCGAACTGTCGGTCAGCAACAGCGCCAAACTGTCCCTGGTGCATATCGTCGAGCCCATGGCCATGGCCTTCGGCGGCGATGTGCCGATGGATCTGTCCCAACTGCAGCAGCAACAGTTCGACCAGGCCAAGGAGCGCCTGGAGCGGCTGATCCTCAAGTATCCCGAACTGTCGCGAGACACCAGTCACCTGACCTACGGCCAACCCCGCCAGGAAATCCATCACCTGGCCAAGGAACAGGCCTGTGACCTGATCGTGGTCGGCAGCCACGGCCGCCATGGCCTGGCCCTGCTACTCGGCTCCACCGCCAATGACGTGCTGCACGGCGCGCCGTGCGACGTCCTCGCGGTCCGCCTGCAAAGCAAGAGCTGATAATCAAAAAGCCCGGCACGAAGCCGGGCTTTTTGATTGCAAGTCGATCAATCAGGCATCCAGCTCGGCCCAACGCTCGACCATCACCTCCAGTTCAGCCTGGAGTTTTTCCAACCGGGCGATCACTGCTGCCGTTTCCGCTGCGGGGCGCTGATAGAAACCGGTTTCGGCCATCTCCGCCTCGACAGCAGCGATCTGCTGCTCCTTGGCATCGATCTCGCCCGGCAGGGCTTCCAGCTCGCGCTGCAGCTTGTAGCTGAGCTTCTTCTTCGCGGCCGGAGCTTCGGCCGGGGCGGCCGCCGCTGCCGGCGCAGCGGTGACGACCGCCGAATTCAGGTCGGCCTTGCCCGATTTGTTCTCGGTCACGCCCAGCAGGCGTGGCGAGCCACCCTGGCGCAGCCAGTCCTGATAACCACCGACGTATTCGCGGACCTTGCCTTCGCCTTCGAAGACCAGGGTGCTGGTCACCACGTTATCGAGGAATGCCCGGTCGTGGCTGACCATCAGCACGGTGCCCTTGAAGGTCAACAGCACTTCTTCCAGCAGCTCGAGGGTTTCCACGTCGAGGTCGTTGGTCGGTTCGTCGAGCACCAGCAGGTTCGCCGGCTTGCTGAACAGCTTGGCCAGCAGCAGGCGCGCGCGCTCGCCACCGGACAGGGCCTTGACCGGCGTCCGCGCACGCTGCGGGCTGAACAGGAAGTCGCCGAGGTAGCTGAGCACGTGACGGCTCTGACCATCGATATCGATAAAGTCGCGGCCTTCGGCGACGTTGTCGATCACGGTCTTTTCCAGGTCCAGCTGATGACGCAACTGGTCGAAGTAGGCCACGTCGATGCGGGTGCCCTCTTCCACCTTGCCGCTGGTCGGTACCAGGCCGCTGAGCATCAGCTTCAACAGGGTGGTCTTGCCGGTGCCGTTGGCCCCCAGCAGGCCGATCCGGTCGCCGCGCTGCAGGACCATGGAGAAATCCTTGATCAGGAACGGGCCGCCCGGGTGGGCAAAGCTGACATTGTCGAGGACCATGACCTGCTTGCCGGACTTGTCGGCGGTATCCAGCTGGATATTCGCCTTGCCGGTACGCTCGCGACGTTCGCTACGCTCCACGCGCAAGGCCTTCAATGCCCGCACACGGCCTTCGTTACGGGTACGCCGGGCCTTGATGCCCTGGCGAATCCAGACCTCTTCCTGGGCCAGGCGCTTGTCGAACAGTGCGTTGGCGGTCTCTTCAGCGGCCAGGGCCGCTTCCTTGTGCACCAGGAAGCTGGCGTAGTCGCCGTTCCAGTCGATCAGGCCGCCGCGATCCAGTTCGAGGATACGGGTCGCCAGGTTCTGCAGGAAAGAACGGTCGTGGGTGATGAACAGCACGGCGCCCTGGAAATCCTTCAGGGCCTCTTCCAGCCAGGCGATCGCACCGATATCCAGGTGGTTGGTCGGCTCGTCGAGCAGCAGCAGGTCCGGTTCGGACACCAGCGCCTGGGCCAGCAGCACGCGACGACGCCAGCCGCCGGACAACTCGGCGAGGGTCTTGTCGGCCGGCAACTGCAGGCGGCTCAGGGTGCTGTCGACCAGCGTCTGCAAACGCCAGCCGTCACGGGCCTCGAGGTCGTGCTGGACATGCATCAGCTTGTCCAGGTCGGCATCGGTGACTATGTTCTGGCTCAGGTGGTGATACTGCGCGAGCAACTCGCCGACGCCATCCAGGCCCTGGGCCACGACATCGAATACGGTCCGCTCGTCGGCCACCGGCAGTTCTTGCGGCAATTCGCCGATCTTGAGCCCGGGCGCACGCCAGACGGAGCCGTCATCGGGCTTCTGATCGCCCTTGACCAGCTTCAACATGCTGGACTTGCCTGTGCCGTTGCGGCCGATGATGCACACCCGCTCACCACGGGCGATCTGCCAGGACACCTTGTCCAACAACGGCATGGCGCCGAAAGCAAGGGACACATCGCTGAATTTGAGCAGGGTCATGAGCTTCTCCAAAAACCGGGCGCGCATTCTACCTGACTTGAGCCCCGAGGCGGCCGCGATTTTTGCCAATGCCCCGGCCAAGATGACATTTAGTATCAAGTTGCGTACAGCGCCCGGCAAAACTTTCGCCCGCCGCCGGCAAAAGGCTAAGCTACCCGACAATCAGTGTCGGTCCTGCCGGCACTTGCCCGTTTTTTTTGCTCGGAAGTCTCATGCGCAGCCGTCTTTTCAATTTTTTATCGTGTCTGCTTCTTTCCACCTGCGCCGTTCAAGCTGCACAGGCCGTCGACCTCGCCCAGCAACGCCAACTCTACGATGAAGCCAAGCGCGCCCTGGCCAAGGGTGACTCCGGCCCCTACTTCCAGTATCAGGACACGTTGCAGACCTATCCGCTGGAACCGTACCTGGCCTACGACGAGCTGACCGCCCGGCTGAAAACCGCCAGCAACGCCGAGATCGAGAAGTTCCTCGCCGAACACGGCGACCTGCCCCAGGCCAACTGGATGAAGCTGCGCTGGTTGCGCTGGCTGGCCGAACGTGGCGACTGGGCCCCCTTCGTCAAGTACTACGACCCGAAACTGAATTTCACCGAACTGGACTGCCTCAACGGCCAGTACCAGCTCAGCCACAACCTGCGTGCCGAAGGCTACGCCACGGCGGAAAAACTCTGGTTGACCGGCAAGACCCAGCCAGCCGCCTGCGACGCGCTGTTCGACCGCTGGGCGACGGAAGGCCAACTGACCGAGCAAAAACGCTGGCAACGCGTCAAGCTGGCCGCCGAAGCCCGCAACTACGGACTTGCCAGCGCCCTGGTCAAGGGCCTGAGCACCCTCGGCCCGCAAGGTCGGATGATGATCGAGGTGGCACAGAAACCCGACCTGCTGAGCCAGCCTTCCCGCTTCGTGCCGGCCGACGAAGCCATGTCCGACGTGGTGGGCCTGGGCCTGCGCCGCCTCGCCCGCCAGGACCCGGACAAGGCAATGGCCCTGCTCGACGGCTATGCCACCAGCATGCACTTCTCCCGTGACGAAAAGGTTTCGATCGCCCGCGAGGTCGGCCTGACCCTGGCGCGCCGCTACGACAGCCGCGCCCTCGAGATCATGACCCAGTACGACCCGGAACTGCGTGACAACACCGTCACCGAGTGGCGCCTGCGCCTGCTGCTGCGCCTGGGGCGCTGGGAAGATGCCTACCAACTGACTCGCAGGCTGCCCCAGGACCTGGCGACGACCAATCGCTGGCGCTACTGGCAGGCCCGCAGCCTGGAACTGGCGCAACCGCAGAATCCACAGGCACTGGTGCTGTTGAAGAATGTCGCCCGTGAACGCGACTTCTATGGCTTTCTCGCCGCCGATCGCTCGCAGACCGCCTACCAGTTGACCAACCGCCCGCTGGTACTCAGCCAGCAGCTGATCAACAAGGTCCGCAATACGCCAGGCGTACGCCGGGCGCTGGAACTGCATGACCGCGGCCAGATCGTCGACGGTCGCCGCGAGTGGTACCACGTCAGCCGGATGTTCAACCGTGACGAAATGGTCGCCCAGGCCAGGCTGGCCTACGACTTGAAGTGGTACTTCCCGGCGATTCGCACCATCAGCCAGGCGCAGTACTGGGACGACCTGGATATCCGCTTCCCGATGGCCCACCGCGATACGCTGGTACGCGAAGCCAAGCTGCGCGGCCTGCATTCGAGCTGGGTGTTTGCTATTACCCGCCAGGAAAGTGCCTTCATGGACGATGCCCGCTCCAGCGTCGGCGCCACCGGTCTGATGCAACTGATGCCCGGCACCGCCAAGGAAACCGCGCGCAAGTTCAGCATCCCGCTGGCATCGCCCCAGCAGGTGCTGGATCCGGACAAGAACGTGCAACTGGGTGCCGCCTACCTGAGCCAGGTCCACGGCCAGTTCAACGGCAACCGCGTGCTCGCCACCGCCGCCTACAACGCCGGCCCGGGTCGGGTCAGGCAGTGGCTCAAGGGCGCTAACCACCTGAGTTTCGACGTCTGGGTGGAAAGCATCCCGTTCGACGAGACCCGGCAATACGTGCAGAACGTGCTGTCGTACTCGGTGATCTACGGCCAGAAGCTCAACGCACCGCAGCCGCTGGTTGACTGGAACGAGCGGTTTTTCGACGATCAATAATCAGGGACCTACAGGAAGCTCCCCACAGGACCCGCGCCGAACCCTGAACAGGTGTCCGCGCGTGCCCCGTGGGAGCTGGCTTGCCGGTGAAGAGGCCGGCAAGGCTGGCACCGCCTGATCGACCGCTATCGTCGGCAAGCCGGCGCCCACCGTTCACTTCATTATTCGAGAACGGTCACCGGCATCCCCACCTCGAGCCGCCCCTGGCCGTCATTGACCAGGTTCTGCCCGAACATCACATCCCCATCCTGCTCGCGGTAGGTCTTGAGCGTCGTCAACGGTTCCCGGTCGGCGCTACGCTCCCCGGACTGCGGGTCAATGGTGGTCAGGATGCAGCGCGAGCACGGCTTGACCACGCGAAACTCGACGTCACCGATACGAATGCGCTTCCACTGATCCTCGGCAAACGCCGTGCTGCCTTCGATCACCAGGTTGGGACGAAAACGCAGCATCTCCAGAGGCCGTCCGACCTTATGGGAAAGGTCTTCCAGCGAAGCCTGGCCGATCAGCAGCAGCGGGAAACCATCGGCAAACGCCACACGGTCATCATCCCTGCCGTAGCCCGGTTGGGTGATCCGCGCCCGCTCCAGCGGTACATGCACCAGGCGCACCGGCTTGCCGATAAACCCGCTGAGCCAGGCCGCCGCTTCATCGCCAGCATCGGGCACCCGCAAGGTATCGCTCCAGATGGTCACGCCACGCAACGACTGGTCGGCCGGCGGCAGTGCCACGTCCAGCGCCGAACGGCCCGGCGCGCTCAGGGTCAGGCCACCCGCGGCATTCCACAGGGCGGACAACTGGCTCATGCCTGCGACGGCACGCTGGGTCAGGAAACGTCCGCTGGCTTCGTCCACCACCATCCAGCGTCGATCCCCGCTCAACCCCAACTCGTCGAGCGAGCTGTGCTGCAGGGATTCGCCCTTGCCGGACTTCAATGGGTAACGATACAGCGCGCTCAGACGCAACATGTCCAACTCCCGTAGAGGTAAAACCCCGATTCTACAGGAGGGTGGACCAGCGCAACACCGAGCGGCCGGCCAAACAGCGGCCTATGGCAGCCAACCGTACGGGATCAGGCTTCATCCAGCAGCAGACGCTGGCGCACCACATCCACCAGTTTGTCTGGCTGGAACTTGGACAGGAAGTTGTCGCAGCCAACCTTCTTCACCATGGCATCGTTGAAGCTTCCGGACAGCGAAGTATGCAGCACCACATACAGACCGCGCAGGCGCGGGTCGTTGCGAATCTCGGTGGTCAGGCGGTAGCCGTCCATCTCCGGCATTTCCGCATCGGTAAAGACCATCAGCAGCTTGTCGGTCATCACCGCGCCGGCATCGGCCCAGCCCTTGAGCATGTTCAAGGCCTTCAGGCCATCGCTGGCGATATGCATCTTCACCCCCAACTGGCCCAGGGTATCGCGCAGCTGCGACAAGGCCACGTTGGAGTCGTCGACCAGCAGCACCTCGCGGCCCCGCGCACGCTCCATCACCGGGTCATCGAGTTTTTCACGGGACACCTTGGCGTTGTACGGAACGATCTCCGCCAGGACTTTCTCGACATCGATGATTTCCACCAACTGGTCGTCGACCTTGCTGATGGCGGTCAGGTAGTGCTGGCGGCCGGCACTGGTCGGCGGCGGCAGAATCGCCTCCCAGTTCATGTTGACGATGCGATCCACGCCACCGACCAGGAAGGCCTGCACCGAACGGTTGTATTCGGTCACGATAATGGTGCTGTTGGGGCCCGGTACCAGGGGACGCATGCCGATCGCCTGGGACAGGTCGATCACCGGCAGGGTCTGCCCCCGCAGATTGACCACACCGCAGACAAACGGATGGCGCTGCGGCATCAGGGTCAGCTTGGGCAGTTGCAGGACTTCCTGAACCTTGAACACGTTGATCGCGAACAGCTGGCGACCGGCCAGGCGAAACATGAGAATCTCCAGACGATTCTCACCCACCAGTTGCGTACGTTGGTCTACCGTGTCGAGAATGCCGGCCATCAATCACTCCTGGGGCGCTGATACAAAAAGACTACATTGAGAGAGTTATCGGCCGGACCCGCCAGACCTTGACCCTCCGACAAAATGCCATGCAAAACGTTTGATGTCACATTAACATCATGCTTTACTGGACTCATCGCCTTGACTCGACACAATTCCCTCCCGGCGCGACCACAAATTGCTCCTTTGGTTCCCCTCCATAGGGGAATCCCCTAGTAACAATCAGGCCCAACCTGATATTCGCGATATCCAATAGCCATTAATGTGACGCCATTCTCATTGCATGAATGGAGTCAGGCTTTTGCTTTCGATCGCGGGACGGTGGCCAGAAAGCCAGGCAAGGCGCCTCACAAATCTTGTGGAAGCGCTCTGGAACGGCCCTTTTGAACGATCTCTGCAAGCGTCGGGACTCTTTTTCCTGAAGATGAGCGCGCGCAACCCAAGAATGTTGCGCAATCAATCAAGACTGAAACAATCGGAAACAGACTACAGACATCCTCTGTTGGCCGACATTAACTTAACGCCGTTCGCCAAGCGCGACGTTCTATCGCCTGCCGATGTTTTCATGGAGATAAAGCATGCTGAACGGTAAAGAGTGGCAGACGAGTCTGCCGGAATTCCTCGTCGAGGCTGGAACCCTGCAGGCGAAAATGCAGGAGTGCTGCCAGCACCTGGGCCTGATCCGCAACGATCGGGATGCGATCGACTGCCTGCTCGCCGCGCTGCACAAGCTGGCCGGCCGCGCCGATGTGCTTGGCGTACGCTGCATGGCCGACTTCTGCCGGCATATCCACGGCGTGCTGAGCCATGCTCCCGAACAGCTCAACCTGCACAATGACGCCTTGCAGGCGCTGCAGGACTGCCTGACCCTGCTGGCATGGCAACTGGAACTGATCGATCCCCGTACGGGCCAGTTGAGCCTCGACGACAGCGAACAGGCCGAACTGATCGCGGCCCTGGCGGCACAGACCGACCTGTCCGGAACCCAGTTCACCGAGCCGAAAGCCTTCGCACTGATCACCTTTCCCGGACAATCCGTTTGAACAGCAGCACTCTCGCCCATGCATTTACATTAGCTATTTCCAATAGTTAAACGCGTCTTACGCCTCCCTCATAGTCAAAACCGACACGACCAACTAACGAGCAACTTCCCGGTTTCAGACTGGGTTTTTTAGTGCGCGAAGAATAACTAGCGTACACATGACAAAGTGCCGTAAGTTCACAAGTAAGCAGACTGCAGCGAGCGATTTCCCAGGCATTCTGGAACCATCGTACAAAAAATGCTGACCATTCGGACATATATCACCGGGGACGACCAACCTTAAACGAAGTGCTATTATGCTGCCCGCTCACTTATGTGCTTGATGGCAAAGTGATTTCATCTTGATTCATGATGACGCCAGCACTGTTTTGCCGTGTAAACATATACATCACACCACCTTGTGTATAAGTATTGAACCGTAGCCGTTTTTTCAAACAGAGTCCTGCCGGCGACAGCGTGGGGCTCCCCGTAGCGAACACTCATTGGCTCTACACGCTATGTACGCCAGCCTCAAGTCCTTAAAGCCTTGGCTCCCCTCTCGCAAAAACGCCCGCCGGCTGACCGTCCTGCTCTGTGTCGCCTCGGCCGTGATGAGCCTGTCGGTCTATCTGAATTGTGCGAGCCTGCCGCGAAGCCTGTTGCTGCTGATCCTGCTGATGCTGAACCTGGCCGCGCTGACCAGCGTCTGGCTGCAGCACCGGGTGTCACAGACATCGATCAATTTTCAACCCCAGGAACTCGCCGATCGCCTGCTGGAAGTGCAGGAAAACGAACGTCACCGCCTCAGCCGTGAACTGCACGACGATATCGGCCAACTGCTGACGGCCGCCAAACTGCAGACCCAGTGGTTGCAGGGACGCCTGCCGGAGGAATTGCGCAACCACTGCGCCGACCTGAGCAATACCCTGGACGAAACCCTGGCCAAGGTGCGGGACGTGTCGGCGATTCTCAATCCACGCCAGTTGGCCAGCCTCGGACTGGAAGCCAGCCTGCGCGCCCACCTGCTCAAGACCCTGGGCAATACCACGGTGCACTGGAGCCTGGAATGCCAGCAGCGGTTGACCGGGTTGTCCGAGGAAATGGCCGTGACCGCCTTTCGCGTGACCCAGGAAGCCGTTACCAACATGTTGCGCCACGCCAAGGCCAGCAACCTGCTGATACGCCTCAAGCGCCTGCCCGAAGGCCTGTCGCTGCATATCGCCGACGATGGCCTGGGTTTTTCCCCGGCGGCCAATCCGGGCGAGCAGGGCCAGCGCGGCATGGCCGGCATGGCGGAGCGTATCGAACAGTTGGGCGGCACATTGACAGTCACCAGCGGACCCGGCAAAGGTACGCAAATCGAAGCCCTTCTTCCCTGGGCCCCTCGGGCCCTCGAACGAGCCAGTACGAATAAGGTTCTATGACCTGCAACTTACTTCTTGTGGATGACCACTCTCTGATCAGGGCCGGTGTGCGTGCCCTGGTACTGGATATTCCGGGCTACGCCGTGATCGGCGAAGCCAATGACGGCGCACAGTTGCTCGAAACCGTCGAACGCCTGAACCCGGATATCATCCTGCTCGACCTGTCCATGCGCGATACCGGCGGGCTCGACGCCTTGCGCCAGCTCCAGGCGGTACGCCCGCAGAGCAAGGTACTGATCCTGTCGATGCACACCGATCCGCAGTTGATCATGCAGGCCCTGGAAATCGGCGCCCATGGCTATCTGCTCAAGGACACCACCGCCACCGAACTGGCCCAGGCCCTGGAGGCCTTGCGCAACGACGAGCGCTACCTCAGCCCGGCGATCGCCCACACGGTGATCAACCAGGCCCTGACCCAGGTCCAGCACCATTCGCCGGTGGAAACCGAGACCCATAACCTGACCGGACGTCAGCTGGAAATCCTGCGGTTGATCGTGCGCGGCAAATCCACCCGGGAAATCGCCAACGGCCTGGGCCTGAGCATCAAGACCGTGGAAACCCACCGCTCGCAGATCATGAAGCGCCTGCAGATTTTCGACGTCGCCGGGTTGGTCCTGTTCGCCGTCCGCGAGCGCATCATCAGCCTCGACGACTGAGCAGCGGCGAGTCCGCCGGCAAATGCACCTGCAACGCCCCGGCACGCGCCTCGAAACGCAGGCAATCGCTTTCCAGGGGTTCGCCGTCGAGGTTCAGGTACAAGCCTTCGGCGACCTTGATCTCGACCCAGGGCAGGCGGGCCCGGACGAACATGTTGTCGATCCCCCAGCCATCGCTCATCAGGCTGCGCAGCGTCCCCACCACCTCCTGGGGCGCCGGCAGGATACTGATATCGAGCAGGCCATCATCGGCCAGCGCCTCGGGGCACAGCAGGTGCCCGCCGCCTGCCTGGCGCCCGTTGCCGATCCCCAGTGCCAGCAGTTCACCCCGCCAATGGAAATCCGGCCCCTGCAACTCGCCATAGGCGGCATGCAGTTCGTTGAAGCGTGACAACCCGGTAAACAGGTAGGCCGCGCCACCCAGGACCTTCTTCAGGTCTTCCGAGGTATTGGCCGTCACCTGACTGCCGAAACCGCCGGTGGCCATGTTCAGGAACAACTGCCCGCCGACAGCGCCCAGGTCGATCGGCCGGGCCGGCACCTCCAGCAGTTGCAAGGCCAGGGCCGGCTCCAGCGGCACTCCGGCGGCACGGGCAAAGTCATTGGCGGTGCCCAGCGGCATCAGCACCAGGCTCGCCTCGCTGGCGGCCAGGGCCAGGGCTTCGGCGATCTCGCGCAAGGTGCCGTCACCACCGCCGGCGATCAACTGCCGATAACCCATGTCCAGCGCTTCATCCACCAGGCGCCGGGCATCGCCGGCCTCCCAGGTGACGCGTACCGCCAGTTCCCAGCCTTCCCGCCGCTTGCCCTCGACCGCTGCCCGCACGTCTTCGTTGAGGGCCTGCTTGCCATGCAGAATCAGCAATGCCTTGCGCTCGTTCATGAGCCGTTTCTCCTGTGTCGATGGGCCTGGAACATGTGGACCACGGCGAGCTGAAAACGACCTGGCGCAACGGGATTTATTTCACCGCCACCCGCCCGAGCGCTGCCCGAGCGCTCTGGAACGCGCGTGATATAGCACAACAGGGGCGCTTCGGATTTTTTTTAGCTACAAGACATCATTCAATTAGCGACCCGCTGTTTCATGAGCTTTACTCAAGCCCGTGCCATTCAAACGAGAGGAAATATCGGCCACCGCAACGATAAAAGCGGGGGCATACCTTCAAACGGTTGACTGCCGATACCGGGCCCGCCCGGTAGAGAATTAGCCATCAGGGACGGGGTTATCGCGAAAAACCTTGTGGCTTTGCCATAGGAAGTACCTGCCGTAGTGCTTCGTAGTTGCCATTTCGCGATGGTAGAAAGGGAGGGGTCACATGCGTTTGCAACCCGTCGACAGCTTATTGCTCACTCGACCCAGCATGGTCGAGTACTTTCTGTTCGGCATTCGTCTGGTCCACGGCCTGACAGCCATTCTGCCCGGGCTGTTGCTGCTGGTTTACCTGCGCGAGCAGAGTCCCGAGATCACCCGCAGCTACCTGACCATCCTGCTGTTCTTCGGCGTCATCAGCGTACTGATCTTCCAGGCCCTGGGGGTCTATGCCGAAACCATCTTCAGCAACCTGCTGCGCTTCCAGCTCACCCTCTTCGCCTGGTCCTCGGCGTTCTGCCTGCTGCTGTTCATGCACCACGGCCTGCAACTGTTCAGCTACCTGACCAATACCCAACTGCTGGTCTGGTTCCTCGCCAGCCTGGTACTGTTCGGCATCGAGCGCCTGATCCTGCTGACGCTGTTCCAGCAACTGATGCAACGCGGCATCTTCCTGCAGAACGCGGTGATTCTCGGCGCCACCGAGAACGGCCAGCGCCTGGCCGAATACCTGGCCCAGCACCAGGACATCCGCTCCGGCGTCATCGGCTTTATCGACGACCGCATCGGCCGGCTGCCGAAAACCATGGTCAACCTGCCGCTGCTGGGCAACTCCAGCGACCTGGAACGGCTGATCCGCGAGGAGAAGGTCACCCAGGTGCTGGTCGCCCTGCCCTGGTCGGCCGAGAACCGCATGGACTACATCATCCGCGAACTGCGCCGGCTACCGGTCAATGTGCTGCTGGTGCCGGACATGGTCGCCTTCCGCCATGCCCACAACCGCATCACCGAAGTCGCCAACCTGCCGATGTTCAACGCTTCCGAAGTGCCCCTGCGCGGCTGGTCGCCGATGTTCAAGCGCCTCGAGGACATGGTGCTGTCGAGCACCGCGCTGATTCTTTTGTCACCGGTGATGCTGCTGGTGGCCCTGGCGATTAAACTCGACTCCCCCGGCCCGGTGCTGTTTCGCCAGAAACGCTATGGCTACAACAACCGGCTGATCGAAGTCTTCAAGTTTCGCTCGATGCATCAGCACCAGAGCGACGCCAACGCAGAGAAACAGACCACCCGTGGCGACCCACGGATCACCCGGGTCGGCCGTTTCATCCGCAAGACCAGCCTCGACGAGTTGCCCCAATTGTTCAATGTATTCATCGGCAGCATGTCCATGGTCGGCCCGCGCCCCCACGCCACGGCGACCAAGGCCGCCGGCATCCTGTTCGAAGAAGCCGTCAAGGAATACACCTCGCGCCACCGGGTCAAGCCGGGGATCACCGGGCTGGCGCAGATCAACGGCTATCGCGGCGAAACCGACACGCTGGAAAAAATCGAGAAACGCGTGGAGTTCGACCTGGAGTACATCGAAAACTGGTCGATCTGGTTCGACCTCTACATTCTGTTCCGCACTGTCCCGGCAGTGCTCCTGACGCGCGAGGCCTTCTGAATGAGCCTACTCATTCCCTGCATCATCGCCGGCGGTGCCGGCACCCGACTCTGGCCGGTGTCCCGCGAGGCCATGCCCAAGCCCTTCATGCGCCTGCCCGACGGCGAAAGCCTGCTGCAGAAGACTTTCCGCCGCGCCGCCGGTCTCGCTGACGTCCAGCGCCTGCTGACGGTGACCAACCGCGAGGTGTTCTTTCGCACCCTGGATGACTATCGCCTGCTCAACAAAAGCGCCGCGGCCCTGGACTTCATCCTCGAACCGTTCGGTCGCAACACCGCGCCGGCGATCGCCGCCGCCGCCCTGCATGTCGCCCGCCTGTACGGCGAGGATGCGCAACTGCTGGTGTTGCCCGCGGACCATCTGATCAAGGACCTGGACGCCTTCGCCAAGGCGGTGCGCAGCGCCCGGCAACTGGCGGAACAGGGCTGGCTGGTGACCTTCGGCCTGGTGCCGACCAAGGCCGAGACCGGCTTCGGCTATATCGAGAAAGGCCAGGCCCTGGGCAACGACAGCTTCCAGGTCGCCCGCTTTGTCGAGAAGCCCGACGCGGCCACTGCCCAGCGCTACCTCGACGGTGGCCTGCACCTGTGGAACGCCGGCATGTTCTGCATGCGCGCCGACGCCGTGCTGCGCGAACTGCAGGAACATGCACCGGAGGTCCTGGCGGCGATGACCGAGTGCCTGGCCCACAGCCACAGCCGCGAGGGCAACCAGGAATTGCAGCTGGAACTCGACGGCAAGACCCTGGCCCTGGCCCCGGATATTTCCATCGACTATGCGTTGATGGAGCGCTCGCAAAAGGTCGCGGTGGTGCCCTGCCAGCTCGGTTGGAGCGACATCGGCTCCTGGCAGGCGGTACGCGAATTGAGCCCGGCCGACGCCAACGGCAACCAGTGCAATGGCGAAACCGTGCTGCATGACGTGAGCAACTGCTACATCGACTCGCCCAAGCGCCTGGTCGGCGGGGTCGGCCTCAAGGACCTGATCATCATCGACACCCCCGATGCCCTGCTGATCGCCGACGGCAAGCGCAGCCAGGACGTTCGGCTCATCGCCCAGGAACTCAAGCGCCAGGGCCATGACGCCTACCGCCTGCACCGCACCGTGACCCGGCCATGGGGCACCTACACCGTGCTCGAAGAGGGCAAGCGTTTCAAGATCAAGCGCATCGTGGTCAAGCCCGAGGCCTCACTGTCGCTGCAGATGCACCACCACCGCAGCGAACACTGGATCGTCGTCAGCGGCATGGCGCGGGTCACCAACGGCGACCACGAATTCCTGCTCGACACCAATGAATCGACCTTCATCAAACCGGGCAAGACCCATCGCCTGGTCAACCCCGGGGTGATTGATCTGGTGATGATCGAAGTGCAGAGCGGCGAGTACCTCGGCGAGGACGACATCGTGCGTTTCACCGACATTTACGGGCGGGTTCCCGCCACCACCGACAAGGCCTGAAACACCGTCAACGCAATGCCACCTAGCCCGTCAGGGAGCTGCAGATATGCACGACAGGAAGACTGACCGATGAAAAACATCCTGCTGATCCTCAGTGTTTTCTTACTCAGCGCTTGCAGCATCCCGGCCAAGGTGGCCCTGCCGGAAGACAACATATTGCGTGAAGGTCACCGCGCCGGTGACGCCCTGGCCGGCAAGCCGTTGCCGGCGCAGCGGATCCGCGCCGGCGATACCCTGCGTATCGTGCGCAACACCGGCGAGGCGCCGTCGATCTCCGCGTTCACCGCCAACTCGATCTATGAACTGACCCTGTTCACCGTGATGAACGACGGCAGTTTCGCCTACCCCTACATCGGCAACGTCAAGGCGGCGGGCCTGACCCCGCAGCAACTGACGCTGGTCCTCGAAGACAAGCTCAAGAACATCTACCAGGACTCGGCCCTGACCGTGAACATCTCCACCGCACCGAGCAACACCGTGTTCGTCGGCGGTTCGGTGCGCAACCCCGCCAGCCTGCCGGTGACCACCGTCACCACCCTCGAACAGGCGCTGATCGGCGCCGGCGGCCTGCTGCCGGTGGGCGACAGCCGCAACGTCGCGCTGCTGCGCCAGGAAGACGACGGCCGCTACAAGACCTACTTCTTCGACTACCGCGACACCATGCTCGCCGGCGTCAGCAACCGGCCGCCGGTGCTGCTGCAACGCGGCGACGTGGTGTTCGTGCCCAAGTCCCATGTGGGCAATGGCATCGAATGGGTCGACCTGTACCTGAACCAGCTGATTCCGTTCCAGAAATCGATCGGTATCGGGGTGAACTACAACTTGCGCGATAACAACAACTGATCGTTAAGGACAACAGACATGATCAATATCCGTTCCTTCCGCGATTTGTTGCGCCTGTTCTTCATCTTCAAGCGCGAAGTGAAAATCACCGTGCTGGTGACCCTCATCATCATCCTGCTGGGGGCCTTCCTGCTGCCGAACCGATACGAGTCCACGGCGTTGTTGCTGGTCAAGCCCGGGCGTGACACCAGCACCCTGCCGATCGAGATCTCCGACCGCCAGGCCACCATCATCCCCAGTGCCCAGCGTGATCCGATCCTCGACGAAGAGCGCATGCTCACCGGACGACCGATTGCCCGCCTGGTCGCCGAGCAATACCTCGACCAGTTGTCCAAGGTGCCGCCACAGGAAGGTTTTATCGGCACCCTCAAGACCCTGGTAAAAAGCGCGGTGCAGGGTGTGATCGAAGCCGGCCGCGGCTTCCTGCAACTGCTCGGCCTGGTGGAAAAACAGACCCCGGTCGAACGCCTGGCCGATCAGTTGTCGAGGAATTTCAGCGTGACCCACGCCGCCGGTTCTTCAGTGATGGAGATCAGCTTCAAGTGGAACGATCCGCAGGTCGCCCAGACCATCGTCAAGAGCTGGGTCGAACAGTACGAGCTGGAACGCACCCGCAGCCTCGGGCGCAAGAGCCTCTACACCTTCTATGAAGGCGAGAGCAAGGCGACCCAGGCACGGATCCTCGACTACAAGAAACAGATCGAGACCCACCTCAACCAGTTGGGTGCGGTGAGCATCGCCGAACGCCTGAACGATATCTCACGCAACCTCAACAACCTGCGCGGCGAGCACCTGAACACCACCCGTGCCGTCGCCTCGACCCAGAGCGGCCTGGAGCGGATCCAGGCGCAGCTCAACAGCATGAAGAAAGAAATCAGCATCGGCCGGCAGATGAGCATCAACCCGGACCGCCAGGACCTGCAACAGCGGATCAACGCCAAGCAGATCGAGCGCCAGGAAATGCTCCGCACCTTCAAGGAAGGCGCGCCACCGGTGCGGGCCATGGACACCGCCATTGCCAACCTGCAGGACCTGCTCAAGTCGCAGAACGCGGTGGTCCAACGCACCGACAACCTCGCGCCGAACCCGGTCTACACCCGCCTGCAGAACAGCTTCGCCGATCAGCAGGCCAGCCTCAGCCGCCTGACGACCCAGGCCGCGCAACAGAAAACCCAGCTCGAACAGCTGGAAAAGGATCGTCGCCAGGCCCTGGCCATCGAGCCGGAAATGTCGCGCCTGCAACGGGAACTCGACGCCGCCGAGAAAAGCTTCGCGCTGTACAGCGACAGCACCGAGAAAGCGCGGATCGACCGTGAACTGGACAAGAGCCAGATCAGCAACATCGCGGTGATCGAGCAGGCCACCCTCAACGAAAGCCGGGTCTTCCCGAAAAGCCTGAGCATGTTGCTGCTGGCGATTCCCCTGAGCCTGGCGGTCGGCCTGCTGGCCCTGTACTTCTTCTACCTGCTGGACCAGCGCATCCACGACGGCGACAAGATCGAGGAACGCTTCGGGGTCAAGGTCTGGACCAGCCTGCAGGACATCAGCGACGGCCAGGCGCAACGGCGCACGGCCTTCACCGCGAGCATGTACCGGCTGTACGGGGTGCTACCGCTGGAACAGGTCGCCGAACACGGCCTGGCCATCGGCCTGACGTCGGCCCGCCATGGCGAAGGGGTCAGCTTCGTCATCGAGCATCTCACCCAGTTGCTGCGCGAGCGCGGCCATAACGTCCGTATCGCCGGGCCGGGCCCCGCGCAACCGGGAGAAATCCTCCTGCTCGATGCCGGCGGTTTCTTCTCCAACCAGGAAGCCTTCGTGATCCTGCGCCAGGCCAATCTGATTGCGCTGATCGTCGAGGCGGAAACCACCACGGTGCCGATCCTGGAGAACGCCCTTTCGACCCTCAACACCGCGTTCAAGCGGGTCGACGGCATCATCCTCAATCGCCGCCGCTTCGAGATCCCGGAGCGTGTCCTCAACGCCCTGGCCCGTATCCGGAGCCATGCCTGATGCATATCGCCCTGCTCGCCCCCCTGCCCCCGGAACAGAACGGCATCGCCGACTACGCCGGGCACCTGAAGGCCGCGCTGGAAAGCCAGGGCGTGCGTGTCAGCACGCCGCTGGCGGGGCTGGGCAACGATCCGCAGCGAGCGATCCAGGGAGTGGCCGACGGCGATTGGCACGGGATCGACCTGGTCCATGGGGAAATCGGTGGCGGCCGCCTGGCCGAGTTCCACGCCCTGAAAGCCTTGCGCGCGCGCTTTGCCCGGTTGCCGCTGACCGCCACCATCCATGATCCGGAACGCCTGGTCTGGCGCCGCGAGCGCCTGCCCTGGCCGCTGTCGCTGGCGAGCAGGCTGCCGTCACCGCTGCCCCAGGTAGCGACGGTGCTGGCCGACCCGCTGTGCCTGCACGAAGAACGGCAATTGGCGCGCAGCCTGACCCGACTGATCACCCTGACCCAGTCCGGCGGCCACTGCCTGCGCCAGCGCATGGGCCTGCACAGCGAACAGATGGCGGTGATCCCCCATGGCAACCTCGCCATCGCCCCGGCCCCGCTGCCATCCCTGGATCCGTTGAAGCTGCTGTACTTCGGCTTTATCTATCGCGGCAAGGGCATCGAGGACCTGCTCGACGCCCTGGCGATGACCTTTGCCCAGCAACCCGGATTGCGCGCCAGGCTGCGCCTGACCCTGGCCGGTGGCAGCGAACCGGAAATGGCCTTCGGCCCGGCCGGCAGCTACCTCGATCAGTTGCGCCAGCATATCCGGCGACTCAACCTGCAAGACAGCATCGACTGGCAGCTCGACCTGCCGGCCGCCGAGATTCCCCGGGTGATCCAGGCCCACCACGTGATGGTCCTGCCGTACCGCGAGTCGAGCAAGCTCAAGCTGCTGGGCAACCTGCGCGGTACCAGCGGCGCGCTGTCCTGGGCCGCCGCCTGCGGCCGTGGCGCGATCACTTCCGACGCCCGCTCCTTTGCCGAAGAGGTGGCCCAGGGCAACGGGGTGATCTTTCCCCAGGGCAATGTCAGCGCCCTGGCCGCCGAGATCAGCCATCTGTGTGCCACCCCCGAGCTGGCGATCCGCTGGGCCGAGCACGCCAGCATGATCGGCAACCAGCGGGTCTGGAGCCAGACCGCGAAACGCTTCCTGCAGGTCTTCCAGGAAGCCTGCCGAGGACAAGAAGATGTTGCGTAGAACCTTGCTCTGGTTGCCGCTGCTGGGACTGCTGGGCGGCGTGGCCTGCACGCTGCCCTGGAGCACCGGCGCCCAGGCCCAGGTATTGCTCAAGGCGCCACGGGCAGTCGAGTGGAAAGACTTCCTCGGAGTCAACGTGCAGTTCCAGTACTTCGACCCGGCCATTTACCAGAAGCAGATGGACCGGCTCGACGCCCTGGGCCTGAACTGGGTACGCCTGACCATCCACTGGCCGATGATCGAACCGCAGGCGGGGGTCTATGATCTCGCCACCCTGGACGCCGCGATGACGGCGATGCAGAGCCACCGGTACAACACCGTCGCCTATCTGGTCGGCTCGCCAGCCTTTGCCAGCAGCGCCCCGGCCAGTACGCCCAGTGCCGACCAGTACCCACCCAGCGATTTCAATCTGTTCGCCAGCCGCATGGCGACCCTGGCCCGGCGCTATCCCCAGGTGAACACCTGGCAGGTCTGGAACGAACCGAACATCATCTGGCTGCCCAAGGAAGACCCGACGGCCTACTACCGGCTGCTGACCACCACCGCCAAGGCGATCCGCGCCGCCGTGCCGGGCAAACCGGTCGCCACCGCCGGCATGGCCTACTACAGCCAGATGCACAGCACCCCGGGGCTGATGCTCGACAGCCTGCTGAGCCAGGGCCTGGCCAGCCAGAACATCATTGCCGCCTACCATCCCTACTCCGAGCTGCCCGAGGGCGACAACGCCGGCACGCAGGATTTTCTCAGTCAGGGCAATGGCCTCAACAGCACCCTGCATAGCGCCGGCGTGTCCCAGGTCTGGGCCACCGAATGGGGCTGGTCGAGCTATGCCGGACCACGGGAAATGCAGGCGCTGATCGGCATCGGCGGCCAGCAGGACTACACCCTGCGCCGACTGGCCCTGATGAGCGCCATGGACTACCAGCGGATCTTCCTCTTCAACCTCAGCGACCTCGACTCCCGGGCCAGTCCGCGTGACCAGTACTACGGCCTGCTGGACCTCGATGGCGAGCCGAAGCCGGTCTACACCGCCCTGAAGAACTTCTTCGACGTCACCGGTCCGGCGCTGCAACCCGCCGACACCCCCAGCCTGAGCAATGCGCCCGACGATCTGTTCAGCGTCACCTGGACCCGTGGCGACGGCGCCCGTGTCTGGATGTTCTGGAGCGCCAGCGGCACCCGCCTGCAACTGCCCGGCGTGACCCGCGCGGCGCTGTTCGATCCCCTCGCCGGCACCCGTACCGACCTGAGCGATGCCCAGGCCGTCACCGTGCCGCTGAAAACCAGCCTGCAACTGTTGGTGTGGTCGCCATGAAAATTCTCTGGACTCTGCCCTACCTGCCCTGGCCCACCACCAGCGGTGGCAAGACCCGGCAATTCCACCTGCTGCGCAGCCTCGCCGCGCGCGGGCACCGGATCACCTTGCTGGTGCAGTCGAAGAGCGAACTCGACGCTGCCACGCGCAACGCCCTGGAACCCTGTCTCGAACGCCTGATCGTGGTACCGCGGCGCTCGCTGCGCAGCCTGCAGACGTTGTTCACCGTCCTCTGCGCGCCCTACCCGATGCTGGCCGCCATCAACGGCTCGGCGCCACGCCTGCAACAGCAGTTCCGGGCGCTGCTCGACGAACACTGGGACGTGATCCAGATCGAGCACAGCTACAGCTTCCAGCCCTTCGAGCAACCGCTGATCGACGCCCGACGGGACTTTATCCTCACTGAACACAATGTCGAGTCGGCCCTCGGCGCGGCCAGCTACGACCGGCTGCCGGGCTGGATGAAACCCTTCACACTGTATGACCAGTGGCGTTACCGCCGCTGGGAAAGCCGGGTGTTCCGCCAGGCCGCCGAACTGATCGCCGTGACCCGCCAGGACGCCGATGTGCTGCGCCTGCAGACCGGCAAGCCGGTGGCCGTGGTGGTCAACGGCGTCGACACCGGCCATTACGCCGGCGTCCAGCCCGACCTGCACGCCCAGCGCCTGCTGTTTATCGGCAACTATGAATACAGCCCGAACCTGGATGCGGTCGAATGGGCGCTGGAAGAAATCCTCCCGGCCCTCTGGAAGCTCAATCCCGGCGTGCGTTTCGCCATTGCCGGGTTCGGCCTGCCGGATGCCTGGCGCCAGCGCTGGGACGACCCGCGCATCGAATGGCAAGGCTTTGTCCCCGACCTGCGCACCCTGCAAAGCCGCGCCTCGGTCTTTTTCGCGCCCCTGCGCCAGGGCGGCGGCTCCAAACTCAAGGTGCTGGAAGCCATGGCCGCCGGCCTGCCGGTGGTCACCACCGACCAGGGCAGCTCGGGCCTGAAAGTCGAGAACGGCCGCCATTACCTGGGCAGCGAAGACCCGCAGGCCCTGGCCAGGATTCTCGCCGATGCCCTGGCGCACCCTTCGCGACTGCACCAGATCGCCGAAGCCGGTCGTGCCTACGTCAAGGCCGAACATGACTGGTCCGTGGCTGCCGCGCAGCTCGAAGCGGTCTACTCCCGACTCCCACGCCTCAAGGAGCAAGTGCCCGTATGCGCATAGGCCTGGATTACCGCCCAGCGGCGGGTTACACCCACAGCGGCATCGGCCGCCAGAACCTGGCACTGGAGGACGCCCTGCGCGCCCACCCCGACGTGCAACTGCAACTGTTCGGCGTGGCGCCGGAAGATCATCCGCTGCGCCGCCGGGTCCATTGCCCACGCTGGGGCGCACCGCTGCAAGGCGTGCACCGCCTGCCCCTGCGGCTGAAATTCGAGGGGGGCTTCCTGCCCGGCGCACTGCGCGAGGCCGGCGTGGAAATCTATATCTGCAACTTCAACATGGGCCTGCCCCTGGGCCGCAAGCCGGCCGGCATGCGCTATGTGCTGCAGTTGCATGACCTGTTCCAGCTGACGCTGCAGAACAGCCACGGTTCCAGGCTCAAGGAGCGGATCTACGGCACCACCGACAAGCTGTCGATCGGTCACTCGGTGAAGGTTGCCGACCGCATCTGGACACCATCGCAGTACACCGCCGACGAGCTGGTCAAGCTGTTCCCCACGGCCCGTGACAAGGTCCGGGTACTGCCCAACCTGGTCGGCGGCTTCACCGAGGAACCCGCCGACATCGGCGACCTGCAGCTACCGACGCGCTACTGGCTGGCGGTGGGCACCCGTGAACCGCGCAAGAACATGCCCTGGTTCGTCGCCGCCTGGCAGGCCGCGCGCCAGCAATCGGCCGAGGTTCCGGAACTGGTGCTGATCGGTGCGCCGGAACACCTGCCCGCGGAGCTGCAGCACCTGCCCGGCCTGCATTACCTGAACGGCATCAGCGATGCCCAACTGCACGCGGTGTACCGCCAGGCCGCACGCCTGTGGCAGCCGTCCTACGCCGAGGGTTTCGGCCTGCCGGTGATCGAGGCCCTCAGCGTCGGCACCTCGGTGGCCGTCGCCAGCGGCTCGTCCCTGGATGAAATCACCCCGCCGGACAGCCCACGCTTCTCGCCCACCGACAGCACCGCCCTGACCGCGCTGATGGTCAGCCTGGCCGACGCCCCCGGCGAAGACCCCGCGCTGCTCAAGGTCTGGGCCGCCCGCTACGCCACCAGTGCCTATCGCGAGCGCTTCAACCAACTGCTCGAGGAGCTGAGATAATGCCGTTGGCGATGCCCATAGCACTGTTGTTCAGCCTGGTATTCGGCGTGCTGGTCTGGCTGTTGCCGGCGTTCAAGGTGCTGGTGGTCCTGATCGGCATCGCCGGAGTGGTGACGATCATCCGCCACCCGCTGTGGGGTCTGCTGCTGTTCACCGTGCTCGCCACGTTCCTGCCCTACTCGACGGTACAGATCGGCCTGCGCACCACGGTATCCGAAGCGCTGGTCCTGCTGGTCTGGGGCAGCGTGCTGGTCCAGGGGATCTTCAACAACCTGCCGGCCAAACCGGCATTGCTGCGCACCGAGCGCTGGCTGGTGGCGCTGATGCTGTTCAGCGCCTTCCCCTTTGTCATCGGCCAACTGACGGTGAATGCCGACGGCAACGGCCCGGTGAACTGGATCCGCTGGTTGCTGAACCTCTCGGTACTGTTCCTCGTCCCGCGCCTGCTGGACACCACGAAGGCCCGCGAACAGGCGGTGACCGGCCTGCTGCTGGGGACCCTGCTGCTGTTGCTGCTGTCGATCCCGGTGTTTCTCAAGAACGGCACCGCCACCAGCATGACGCCGATCCTCGCCAACCTCGGCTACGGCGGGATCGAGGTCCTGGGCGACAGTCTCAGCGCCCTGTCCAACCGCATGGGCTCGCCCTGGATGCACCCCAACGTCACCGGCGGCGCCCTGGCCCTGCTCCTGCCCCTGGCCTTCTGTTTCGGCCTGACGCGCCAGGGCTGGCCACGGGCGCTGGGCTTCGCCGTCGCCGGCCTGGGCGTGATCGCCCTGTTGCTGACCGGCTCGCGCGGCGCCCTGCTGAGCCTGATCGTGGTGCTGATATGGATGGCCCGCAAGCGCGTGCCCTACACCGGCCGCCTGCTGATGGCCGGCGTCGCCTTCGGCACCTTGCTGCTGATGTTCTACCCGCCGTTGCAAGACCGCCTGCTGACCCTCTTCTCGAGCAACGACGCCAGTACCAGCGTGCGTTTCGACGAGTACTCGCACTTCCCCGAGGCCGTCGCGATGTTCCCCTTCGGCATCGGTTTCAAGGTCGAGCCACCGGTGCCCGGCACCGGCCTCTGGGGGATTTCCAATCTGTGGCTGAACTTCGTCTACAAGCTCGGCGTGCCAGGCCTGCTGCTGTTCGTCGCGGTGATCTGGAGCTGGTGGCGGGAAACCCGTCCCTCCCGGCGCACCATCCGCCTGACGGCGGACAACGCGCTCTGGCTCGGCACCACCTCGGGCCTGATGGCCGCCCTGCTCAGCGGCATTTTCGACCACTACTTCAGCTTCACCCAGGTCCTGATCGCGCTGTTCTGGCTGCTGCTCGGCCTGAACCTGCATGAAGCCCGACGCCTCAAGCTCAAGGCCGCGAGCCTTTCTGGAGTCCAACCATGAAACACCGCATGTTTCACTCCCTGAACCTGCAGCAGGCCCTGCCCGAGTACGCGGTGAAAATGGGCGTCAACCTGGACGAACTGCAGGCCACCTATCAGTGGATGCTGGAAAACGACGTGTGCTTCGAGCAGCCGCTCAAGGGCAATGTGCTGTGCTTCATCAGCTACCTGAATATCGAGACGCGGATCGAGCCGCCACTGGCCCGGCGCTTCTATGCCTTGCTCGGGCGCGAGATCAAGGGCGCGCTGATCCCGCTCTACGGAATCAACTGGCCGACCCTGCGCGACCGCATGCTGCGCTGGTGGGAGCTGGCCTACAACATCCTGGTCTGCAAGATCCCCAGCCACACCCTGCGCCTGCTCTGGCTACGGCTGGGCGGGGCGAAGATCGGCAAGGGCTCGACGGTCTGGCGCAACACCGAAGTACTCGGCGTCGACAGCCTGCGGATCGGCAATGACAGCACGGTCGGCTGGCATTGCCAGCTGGATGCCCGGGGCGGGCTGATCATCGGCGACCATGTGACCATCGCCTCCCACGTGCTGGTCATCGCCGGTGGGCACGATGTCCAGGCTCCGGAGTTCTGGGCCGTTGGCGGGCCGGTGTATATCCGCGACTACGCCTGGGTCGCCAGCCGTGCGCTGCTCTCCTTCGGTGCCGATATCGGCGAGGGCGCGGTGGTCGGCGGCAACTGCGTGGTGTCCAAGCCGGTGCCGGCCTACGCGATTGTCGGCGGCCCGGATGCGGCGATCAAAGGCGAACGCTGCCGCAACCTGAACTACAAAGTGGGCGGCAAAGGCCTGTTCACTTTGTTCCACTGAGTCGCGACAGTGTTTGGTTCAACCCTGTGGCTGACCCTCGCGACCCTCACCGGCCTGGCCGCCGGGTTCGCCCGGGAATGGCTGCTGGTCGCGGCCTGGGGCGCCGGCGGGCGCAGCGACAGTTTCCTGGTCGCGCTGTTCCTGCCGGAAGCCTTGCGCATGGCGCTTGCCGCCGGCCTGCTCAGCGCGGCGGCACTGCCGCTCTACCAGCAACGCTCGGCCACCGGGCAGGCCGACTGGCTCGGCGCGCTGGCTCCGCGCCTGCTGCTCTGCGGCCTGCTGCTGGGGGGGCTGCTGAGCATTGGGGCGCCACTGTGGGTCCGCCTTATCGGCCCCGGGCTCGACGGCCAGGGTTACGCACTCGCGGGCGACAGCCTGCACTGGCTGGCCTGGTGTGCACCGGGATTTATCCTCCATGGGCTGTTCTGCGTGCCGTTGCAGGCCCGTTCGCGGTTTGTCCTGGCCGGCCTCGGCTCGTTGCTGTTCAACCTGCCGCCGGTGCTGTACCTGGCGATCCTGCGACATGCCGCGACGCCGACCGGCCTGGCCGCCGCCTGTGTCCTCGGCAGCCTGTTGATGCCGACCATCCTCTTGCCCTCGCTGTACCGCGGCGGCTGGAAACCCTGGAAACCGGGGCATGCGCCCGGGGCCGGCCGCGAGCTGCTGCAACGGATCGGCCCGTTGCTCAGCAGCAACCTGGCGAGCCAGGGCCTGGCCCTGCTGGAACGGATGGTCGCCTCGTTGCTCGGCGAAGGCGCGGTCACCTGGATCAACCTGGCGCGCAAACTGATCAACCTGCCCCTGATCGCCCTGATGAGCCTGAATCAGGTGCTGCTCGGCCTGATGAGCGGCAGCGCCGGCGCCGAACGCCTGTCCCTGCTGCGCAAGGGCCTGGCCAGCGCCACGTTGCTGACCCTGCCGGCCGTCGCCGGCCTGATCGGTGCCGCCGCCGCGCTGGTCAGCCTGCTGCTGCCCAACCAGGCCGGCGACAGCCCGCTGCCGGAACTGCTGGCGTGGTTCTCCGTACCGCTGATGTTCGGCGCCTGGAACGCCCTGCTCGCCCGCTACGCCTATGCCGCCGGCGACACCCGCCTGCCGCTCAACTGCGAACTGACCGGCAGCCTGCTCAATGCCCTGCTACTGGCCGTGCTGCCCTATTTCTTCGGCTTGATCGGCATTGCCCTGGCGGCGGTCTGCGGGGTGATCCTGACCGGCCTGCTGCTGATGCGCCGTCAACAACTGCTGGCCGAAGTGCCCTGGCGCAGCCACTGGTTGCTCGGGCTCGGCGTCATGGGCCTGGCCGCCCTGTTGCTGCATCCCCTGGCGGGTATCTGGTTGCAACTGGGTCTGAGCACCCTGTGCAGCCTGGTCCTGCTGATCGCCCTGGCATTCTGGCTGCGCCCCTGGCGCCCGCTGTCCCCTGGAGGCTGAACCATGTCGACGCTCAACGTGGCCTGCGTGATCCCGACCTACAACGGCTGCCGGGACCTGGCGCGCCTGCTCGACTCCCTCGACCGCCAGACGGCGGTCTTCACGACCCTGATCGTCGACTCCAGCTCCAGCGACGGCACCTTCGAACTGGCCAGCGCACGCTGCCCCAATGTCTTGCGCATAGACAGCAGGGACTTCAACCACGGCGGCACCCGCCAGATGATGGTCGAGCGCAATCCCGGTCATGACATCTACGTGTTCATGACCCAGGATGCCTACCTCGAGGACCCCGAGGCGCTGGCCAATATTGTCCGGCCGTTTGCCGACGACAGCATCGGCGCGGTCTGCGGCCGGCAGCTGCCGCACCTGGATGCCAGCCCGCTGGCCGAGCATGCCCGGCTGTTCAACTACCCGCCGACGTCCCAGGTCAAGAGCCTGGAGGATGCGCCCCGGATGGGGATCAAGACCGCCTTCGCCTCCAACTCCTTTTGCGCCTACCGGCGCCGGGCGCTGATGCAGGTGGGCGGATTCCCGCAGCATGTGATCCTCTCGGAAGACATGTACGTGGCGGCGAAGATGCTCATGGCCGGCTGGAAAGTCGCCTACGAAGGCAGTGCCTGCTGCCGGCACTCGCACAACTACACCCTCGGTGAGGAATTTCGTCGCTACTTCGACATCGGCGTATTCCATGCCCGCGAACCCTGGATCCGCCAACAGTTCGGCGGGGCGGGAGGAGAAGGCCTGAGGTATGTGCTGTCCGAGCTGAGGTTTCTCGGCCCCGGACGTTGCCTGGCGTGGCCGGGCTCGCTATGGCGCAATGCGGTGAAGCTGTTTGCCTACAAACTCAGCCAGCAGGAACGCCATCTGCCCAAGGGTCTGAAAAAAAGCCTCGGCATGTACAAACGCTACTGGGACAGCCCCTATGCCTGACCCAGCGGCCACTTCAGACGCCGGCGACTTTTCCTATGAACATCCGGGAATCGCCTCAATTGACCAAAAAGCGAAATAGCGCGATTTTCCATGGTGTGATCAGGGCAATGGCGCCCGGGACATGAACCACCGAGGACGTGAAAACACATGGAAGTTGAGCTACAGCACTGCGTGACACCCTGCCTGCATCCGGCTCCCCGATGGTCGGGCAATCACGAGGCGATGCAGCAATCCCAGTCACCCACCGACCCCACCAAGACCGGCGAACCGTCTGGAGGCGACACCATGGAACCGCGAATCACCGAACTGGAAACCCACCTGGAGTACATCCACCGCGATCTCGGCGAAGTCCGCGGCGATGTGAAATCGATCAAGGCCCGCCTCGCCTATATCGCCGGCGGCACGGCGGTCCTGGGAGTGCTGCTGAGCTGGGTCGCCAACCACCGGCTGGATCAGATACTGCGCTTGCTGGCTGCCTGAGCATGCTGCCCGGTCGCCCCTTGTCCGGGGCGGCCACCGGAAAAATGGCCTCCGGCCAGACGCCTCTCCCTCAAAGCGCGATCGGCTTGCGCCCTGCAAACGAGTGGGCCAGCGTACCGCCGTCCACCAGTTCCAGCTCACCACCCAGGGGGACGCCATGGGCGATACGCGAGGTGATCAGCCCCTTGTTGGAGAGCAACTGGGCAATGTAGTGCGCCGTGGCTTCGCCCTCGACCGTCGGGTTGGTGGCGAGGATGATCTCGCTGAAGCTGCCCTGTTCTTCGATACGGGCCAGTAACTGCGGAATGCCAATGGCTTCCGGCCCAAGGCCATCGAGCGGCGACAGGTGCCCCTTGAGCACGAAATAACGTCCGCGATAACCGGTCTGCTCCACCGCGTAGACATCCATCGGTCCTTCGACCACACACAGCAAGGTGTCGTCACGCCGCGGATCGGCACACTGCGGGCAGAGATCGTCTTCGGTCAGGGTCCGGCACTGGCGGCAATGCCCGACACCTTCCATGGCCTGGCCCAAAGCCTGTGCCAGGCGCGCGCCGCCGCTGCGATCGCGCTCGAGCAGTTGCAGGGCCATGCGCTGGGCGGTTTTCTGGCCGACGCCGGGCAAAACCCGAAAGGCGTCGATCAGTTGGCGAATCAGGGGGCTGAAGCTCATGGGAAAAGGTCCGACAAAACTGCGAGAGGCGGTTTATACCCGTGGCTCCGGCCAGCGTCAAATGCACAGGCGACCAGCCCCGGAAACAACAATGCCAGGCAGCGAGCCTGGCATTGCTTGAGTACAAAATACCTCAGGTTCCGTGCGAAAACTCGCCGAGCGGCGATCAGGCAAGGCAAGCCTGCTTCAACGCAGCCTGATCGTCGCCCAGGCAGTTTTCGTACAGGGCCTAGAACGGCATCTTGAAGCCCGGCGGCAGCTGCATGCCAGCGGTCATGCCGGACATCTTGTCCGAGCTGTTGGCTTCGATCTTGCGCACGGCGTCGTTGACGGCGGCGGCAAACAGATCTTCCAGCACTTCACGGTCATCGTCGCTGACACCTTCCAGCAGGCTCGGGTCGATGCTCACGCGCTTGATATCGTGACGCCCGGTCATGACCACGGTGACCATGTCGCCGCCGGCCTTGCCGGTGATTTCAGCGTTGGCCAGTTCTTCCTGCATCTTGGCCATTTTTTCCTGCATCTGCTGCGCCTGCTTCATCAGGCCGGCCATGCCACCCTTCATCATGGGAATCACCTCAAAAGTTGCTTGGACAATAGGCGCGAGACTCCGGCCTCGCGCCGCTCAGTTATTAACCCTGGGTCACCAGGGCTTCGACAGGTTCGATTGTATCGTCACGGATCACCGCACCGAACTGTTGCATCATTTGCTGGATGAACGGATCGGCATGAATCGAGGCCACGGCCTCGTTCTGGCGTTCGTGGCGCCGGCGGGACGCCGCCTGGGCCGGGGTTTCCTGCTCGGGCTTGATCAGCTCGATGGTCACCTTCAGCGTCCGCCCATGGTACTGGTTCAGCGCATCGTTCACGCGACGCAACTGCGTGGCGTTGAACAGGGCGCTGTGGGCCGGGTCCAGGTGCAGCAGCCAGTCATCGCCGTCGACCGCGATCAGCGTGCAGTTGGCCGCGATGCTGCCGGTCATGCCGGAGATCGGCAGTTTCGGGAACAGTTGCAACCACTCCAGCGCCAGGCCGGTGGCCGGCTGCGCGGCAGGCAACGGCTCGGGCTCCGGTGCCGGCTCGGCGGTGTGTTCACTGGCCAGGTCGTCGAGGTAGCTATAGGACGAGTCCATATCCGGCTCGATATAGTCTTCATCCAGCGGCGGCTCGTCGTCGCGATCCGGGCCCGGAGTCGCGGCATCCACCTGGGCCGGGGTCGGCTCGGGAATGGTGGCGGCCGCCCACTCGGGGGCGTCCGGCACCACGCTGTCAGGCGTCGGCAGCGGCATCGGCACCAGTTCCGGCTGCTCGGCGGCGGTTTCCAGCACCGGCTCTACGGCGGGCTCCTGCACCACCGGCTCGGCGGGTTCGTTCCAGGGCAGGTCGACTTCTTCGACCGCGGCGGCCACGGGTTCGGGCACGGCAGCCGCCTCGACCACCGGCTCTTGCACAGGCTCAGGCACGGCTTCGGCAACCGGCGCCGGGGCTGGTTGCACCACGGGCGCGGAAACTGGCGCAACGGCCGGCGCAGCGACTGGCACGACAGCGGCCTCGACCGCCGGAGCCACAGCCGCGACAACCGGCGCAGCAGCCGCTGGGCCAGCCACGTTCTGGGTGGAATCAACTGTGGCCTGGCTGATCCCCACTGGCTTTAGCGGCTGCCTCGGTGCCGTGGCACTGTCGGCCGGTCGGAACGCGAGCATTCGCAGCAGGACCATCTCGAAGCCGCCACGCGGGTCCGGCGCCAGCGGCAGGTCGCGCCGACCGATCAGGCCCATCTGGTAGTAAAACTGTACGTCTTCGGCCGGCAATGCCTGGGCCAGGGCCAGCACGCGATCACGGTCGCCGTGACCGTTGTCGACGCCTTCCGGCAGCGCCTGGGCAATCGCCACGCGGTGCAGCACATTGAGGATTTCCGAGAGCACGCCGTTCCAGTCCGGGCCCTGCTCGGCCAGATGCCGTACCGCTTCGAGCAACGCCTTGGCATCGCCTTCGATCAGCGCGTGCAGCACATCGTAGACCTGGCCGTGGTCCAGGGTGCCGAGCATCGCCCGTACATCGCTGGCCATGACCTTGCCCTCACCGAAGGCAATGGCCTGGTCGGTCAGGCTCATCGCGTCGCGCATCGAACCGTCCGCCGCGCGACCGAGCAACCACAGGGCGTCGTCTTCGAATGGCACGTTCTCGACCCCGAGCACGTGGGTCAAATGCTCGACCACCCGCTCCGGGGTCATGTTCTTCAGGGAGAACTGCAGGCATCGCGACAAAATCGTTGCAGGAAGTTTCTGAGGATCGGTGGTCGCCAGGATGAACTTGACGTAGGGCGGCGGCTCTTCCAGGGTTTTCAGCAAGGCGTTGAACGAGTGGCTGGAAAGCATGTGCACTTCGTCGATCAGGTAGACCTTGAAGCGCCCACGGCTCGGCGCGTACTGCACGTTGTCCAGCAGTTCGCGGGTGTCCTCGACCTTGGTGCGGCTCGCGGCGTCGATCTCGATCAGGTCGACAAAACGGCCCTCGTCAATCTCGCGGCATACCGAACAGGTGCCACAGGGTGACGAGGTGATCCCGGTTTCGCAGTTCAGGCACTTGGCGATGATCCGCGCAATGGTGGTCTTGCCCACACCTCGGGTACCGGTGAACAGATAGGCGTGGTGCAGCCGCTGGCTGTCCAGAGCATTGATCAGCGCCTTGAGCACATGGGTCTGGCCGACCATTTCGCGGAACGAGCGCGGACGCCATTTACGTGCAAGAACCTGATAACTCATCGATAACCGTCGCATCTGGAAAGCGGAAGACCGCTAATGCTAGCGGAGCAGGGGCGAAATTGCATCCGGCGTGCTTCTCTAATCTGACTAAGCTGCACTTTGTGGGAGAATTCGCGCGCTGAAGCGTCGTACTCCAGACGGAGAGTTGAATGCGTGTAGTGTGGGGCGCCCTCGTACTGATGACCGCCAACTGTTTTGCCGCGCCTGCGCCGTTGCGCTTCGCCGTGGCCGACAGCTGGGCCATGCCGCTGGTCCAGATCGAGAACGACCGACCGACCCAGGGCATTCTCTATGACCTGATGACCAGCCTTGCCCAGCAGGTCGGAGTACCGGCCGAGTTTCACGTGCTGGCCCGGGCCCGCGTGCAGAGCGCCATGGAACACGGCGAAATCGACGTGCGCTGCTATGCCGCGCAATCCTGGCTGCCGAACCTGTCGGGCGACTATATATGGAGTATTCCCCTGCTGATGCAGCGCGACGTGCTGATCAGCAATGCCGAACACCCGCGCCAGGTCAAGCCGCAAAGCCTGCCCAGACAGCCTGTCGGCACGGTATTGAGCTACACCTACCCGACCCTGCAGCCGTTGTTCGACAGTGGCCAGTTGATCCGCGACGACGCCCGCAACCAGGAACAGGTGCTGCAAAAACTCTCGGCGGGCCGCTATCACTATGCAGTCAGCAACCAGTGGAGCCTGGACTGGTTCAACCAGAAGCTGATGCCCCAACAGCAACTGCATGCCGTCGCGGTGCTGCAGGAACAACCGGTGGGCTGTTTTGTGCGCAACGACCCGGCGCTGCCGGTGCAGCGCATCCTGCGGACCTTGCTGAGAATGAAGATGTCCGGGGAAATCGACGGGATCATCGGGCTCTACACCGGCAATGGCGAGCAACTGGACAGCCCCACGCCTCCCTCTGCGGAAAAACCCGATGACCTGTAGGAGCCCGGCCTGCCGGCGATGACACCCGCAACCTTTTCACCGACAAAGCGGGCTTCCACAGGATGCGTGAAGGCTCAAGCGGTGGTGCTCCACAACCCCGACGGGACAAACCCCGCGACCCAGTCCGGCACCTCGTCGGCCGCCATCGGCCGGGCAATGAAATAGCCCTGGGCCACGTCACAACCCAGGTTCATCAGCAGGCGCCCGTGCTCGGCGGTCTCCAGGCCCTCGGCAATCACCTCGCGACCAAAGGCCCGGGCCAGGCTGATCACCGCCGTGGTCAGGGCCAGGTCATCCTTGTCGTGGAGGATATCGCGCACAAAGGAACGATCGATCTTGATGGTCTGGGTGGGCATGCGCTTGAGGTAGCTCAGGGACGAGTAACCAGTGCCGAAGTCATCCAGGGAAAAACGCACGCCGAGGGCCTGGCAGGCCCGCAGGCACTGGCTGACCCGCTGGATGTTCTCGATGGCCACCGACTCGATGATTTCCAGGTCGAGCATCTGTGGCGGTACTTCGGCATGCCGGGTCAACAAGGCGCGCAGGCGCTCGACAAAATCCCCGCGCTGGAAATGCCGGGCTGCGATATTCAGGCTGACCGGCCAGTTGTGGCCGGCCTGCAACCAAACCTGCATCTGCGCCATGACCCGGTCGATCACCCACTCACCGACCTCGATGATCACATCGGTCTGGGCCACCAGAGGCAGGAACTCATGGGGTTCGAGCAGGCCCTTGTGGGGGCTTTCCCAGCGCACCAGCGCCTCGAAGCCGACCACCGTGCCAGTACGCATGTTGACCTTGGGCTGATAGACCAGCCGCAACTCGTCGCCGGCCAGTGCATGGCGCATCAGCTCAACGCTCTGGTGCGTGGCCTTGACCTCCTGGTCCTGGGATACATCGAACAGATGGAATCGGTTGCGCCCGCCCTGCTTGGCCAGGTACATCGCCTGGTCCGCGTGGCGCAACAAGGTATCGGCGTCTTCATTGTCGTTGGGGAACAGGGTCACGCCGATGCTGGCACAGACATGGATATCCTGGCCGAGAAGCGAATACGGCGCGGAGATCGCCAGCAGCACCCGCTGCAACGCCGCGTGCAGTTCCTGGCTGTCGCGCACATAACGCAGGATCAGCACGAACTCGTCACCGGACAGGCGTGCCACCACATCCTCGCCACGCATGATCCCGCGCAGGCGCGCCGCCACTTCCACCAGCAGCGCGTCACCGCTGGCATGCCCATAGCCGTCGTTGACCGCCTTGAAGCCGTCCAGGTCGAGCATGCACACCGCCAGCGGAATATGCTCGCGCCGGGAGAACTCCAGGGCCTGGTTCAACAGATCGGAGAGGAACGCGCGGTTCGGCAGGCCGGTCAGTACATCGTGGCCCACCCGCCACTGCAAGGTGTGCAGCAGTCGCAGCTTTTCGCTGACATCAAAACGGATCGACATGTACTTGCGGACCCGTCCCGTCTCTTCGTCCAGCAGCGGCACCATGGTACTGTCGACCCAGTACAGCGAACCGTCCTTGGCACGGTTGCAGACCTCGCCCTTCCAGACCCGGCCAAGTGCGATGGTGCGCCACATCTCACTGAAGAATTCGGTCGGATGAAAACCGGAATTGAGCATCCGGTGGTTCTGCCCCAGCAGCTCCTCGCGGCTGTAGCCGGAGATCGCGCAGAACGGGTCGTTGACGTAGGTAATCCTTCCGCTCAGATCCGTCTCGGAGAAAATCGCTGCTGCATCCACCACCTTGCGGTACGTCTCGTCCATGACTCAGCTCACCTGGGCAGCTACCGGTTGAACTGATCGACACGCTGTTCGAAAGAACTTCGACGAGGATCAACTAGAGTTAAATGAAGGTCATCAGCAAACAGCGGGGTTGGCGAGCGGCACTCCGTGAAACCAACGCCCGAAGGCACGGCTTGACGGTCGTGGCATGAACTCAAGAGAAATGCGAGGATTTCCTGTTTCATCATTTTGCCACCTGAAACCAGATCACCAAATACCTGTCATAACCGTCGATTCTACGAATTGCATCACATTATGCAATAGAAGGTGATGAATCATGGCGTTGTCTAATGTAAAGATTTGTCGTTAAGTTCTTGATTCTAAATGGGAATTGAGCGATGGAAATTTCAAGTTTGGGTACGGCCATCAGGCGCTATCGCAAGGTAGCGGGGCTAACTCAGGCTGAACTTGGCGAGAAAACCGGTTTTGACCCGAAAACCATCAGCCGCTTCGAAACCGGCAGTTACACCCCCAGCGTGGAAGCCCTGTTTCTGTTCGCCGATGTGCTGGGAGTGAAGCTCAAGGCCTTTTTTGCGGATATGGCTGACGAAGACGAACAGCGTGCCTACCTGTTCGGCGTCATTCACAAAGCGCCCTCGAAGGACCTGGGAAAGCTGATCGTCGCGGTCGATCTAGCCCTTGCCAAGCCTTAGCCTCATGCCACTGCGCGCCTGGCGCCGCGACCACGCTACTGACAAAAGCTGACAGCCCCCGGGGTTAGGCTGGGTTGCCCTGGAATCACCACAAACGATTCCAGGCCTTCCCACCACTTTCCCAGGAACCGCACCGTGACCGATCCCAACTACTTCATGCTGTATGTCGAAAGCCCCGCCGTCAGCGTCGACTTCTACCGTCGCCTGCTGGGCAAGGAGCCGCTGATCGATACGCCGGATTTCGCCCTGTTCGCGCTGGACTCGGGCATCAAGCTCGGCCTCTGGTCGGCCAGCGTCGTGACGCCTGCCGTGCCACACACCGGCGGCGGCGGCGAGATGGCCTTCAATGTCGGCGAGAACGCCATTGTCGACGAACTCCATGAGGCCTGGCGCGAACTGGGGGTGCGCATCGTCCAGCCACCGAGCACCCTGGGTTTCGGTTACGCCTTCGTTGCGGTGGACCCCGATGCACACCGGTTGCGGGTGTATTCGCCGTCCCCTTCACTGCGCTGATCCACCGGTCCGGCAGCCGGCCTCTGCCGGCGCCCCTCGAAGTGCAGGCCCAGCACGCTCGCCAGGACAATCGAGCCGCCCAGCAGGACCATGCCCGAGACACCGACACCGAGGATCAACGCCGCCATCAGCATGGCCACCGGCGGAATCAGGTACAAGGCGATGGAGGAACGGCTGACCGTCGAGTGCGTCAGCACATAACCCCAGGCCAGGTACGCCAGGGCACTGGGGAAAATACCCAGCACCAGCACCGCGACATTCACCCGCACGGGGGCCAACGTCGCCTCCTGCGCCAGCCCCGGTCCGTAGACACAGAGCAACAGCAGCGTTCCGGCCCAGACCATGTAGCACACGGTGGTCAACCCGCTGTAGTGATGGGCATAGTGTTTCTGCAGGGTGAAATACAGGCTCCAGGACAGCGCCGCGAGCAGGACCAGCAAGCCCCGGGGATTGAACGGGCCGACGCCGTGATCGCCCCACACCACCACCAGCGCCCCGGCCAGCCCCACAAACACACCCAGCCAGCGCCAGCCCGTCACCGACTCCTTCAGCCAGAAGAACGCGATCAGCGTACTGAACAACGGCGTCGACTGGGCCAGTACGCTCCCGGCCCCGGGGCTGACCCACTGCTGCCCATAGTTGAGGCTGACGTGATGCAGGAAGATCGCGAAGAAACCCAGCACGAACAGCCAGGGCAGATCGCGGACCCGGGGCAAGGCAATGCCCTTCATCAGCGCCACTGCGGCCATGAACACCGATGCGATCAGAAAGCGCAGCAGGGCCAGGTGTCCGGGGCTGTAGCTTTCCAGGCCGATATGGATGCCGATGGGCGAATACGCCCAGCACAGGATGACCAGGGCGGTGGCCAATGAAATTTTTATACGCGGCAGGGCTTTCACGAGAACGCTACATCCAAGATGATCCAGGGGTGTGGCCAGTCTTGAGCGGCGTGGCGACAAGCACAATTGACGAATATTGAGTCGAGAATTCACCGGGAGTGAATCATGGAACTGGCGCAAATGCGCATGGTGAAAGCCGTCGCCGAAACCGGCAGCATCGCCCTCGCGGCCCAACGGCTGCATTGCGTGCCGTCCAACATCACCACGCGAATCAAGCACCTGGAAAGCGAGCTGGGCACCGACCTGTTCGTCCGCGCCGGGCGCGGCCTGAGCATCAGCCCCGCCGGCGAAGTGTTCCTCGAATACTGTGCGCAGATCCTCAACCTGGTGGACGAGGCCAAACGCGCCGTCGACGCCAACACCCGGCCCTCCGGCACCTTACGCATCGGCGCCATCGAATCCTGCGCCACCGTGCACCTGCCGGCCCTGCTCGCCGAATACCATCGGACCTATCCCGAGGTCAGTCTGGAACTGATCACCGGGACCTGGACGCAACTGCTGGAAGATGTCCGCCAACGCCGGCTCGACGGCGCCCTGGTGGCTGCCGATATCCACCACCCGAAAATCGCCAGCACCGCGTTGTACAGCGAAAAACTGGTGCTGATCAGCGCCGCCGACAGCGCACCGATCCACAATGCCCACGACCTGCTGGGCCGCACCCTGATCATGTGGCCGAACGGCTGCCCCTACCGCGCGGCGCTGAAGAACTGGGTCCAGGACTGCGACCGCAACCCACCGATTGCCAGCTACGGCAGTTGGGGCACGATCATCGGCAGCGTCAATGCCGGTGCCGGCGTCTCGCTGGTGCCCGAAGGCATCCTGCGTCGCTACGAACAGTCGACGGGGCTGGCGACCTATCGCTTCGACGAACTGGCCCCCGTGCAAAACAGCTTTATCTGGCACAGGGAAACCACCCGCCATCCGGCCCGCGAGGCCTTTGCGCGACTGCTGCGGGAACGCCTGGAAACGCGTCCGGAGTAGCGCGCCTCCACGGCAATCTGGCGATTCGCCAGTCCCTTCAGGTATTCTGCCAGGCAAATTAATTCAAAATGTAAGGGACTACGATGAAACACCTGCGCCAGCTGTTGGCGGCCGTGTTGCTCAGCGCAACGACTCTGCCTGCCATTGCCGCCAGTACCCCCGCTCCAGCCCCCACCGCCAGCGAGCAACCGCACCAGAGCGCCGAACAGTGGCTCGCCACCCTCAAGCAGCAGCACGGCACCATCACCCTGCCGAGCGGTATCGCCACCCTGCAACTCAACAACGAGTTCTACTACCTGTCGCCGGACGACACCGAGCGCCTGCTGACCGAAGCCTGGGGCAACCCGCCGGGCCACAAGACCCTGGGCATGATCATCCCCACTGCCGTCAGCCCCCTGGCGGACAACGGCTGGGGCGTGATCGTCAGCTACAAGAACGACGGACATATCTCCGACGATGATGCCGCCAAGATCGACTACGCCGACCTGCTCAAGCAGATGCAGGCCGACGATGAAGAAGACAACAAGGAGCGGCGCAAGCAGGGTTACGCCGGCCTGCAACTGCTGGGCTGGGCCGAACCGCCGAGCTATGACCAGGGCAGCCACAAGATGTACTGGGCCCGTGAACTGAAAGCCGATGACGCCCAACAGAACACCCTGAATTACAGCATTCGCGTGCTGGGGCGCCAGGGCGTGCTGGAACTGAATGCCGTAGCGGCGATGGCCGACCTGCCGACCATCAAGCAGGAAGTGCCGAAGATCCTCGCGTTCACCAACTTCACCGATGGCAACCGCTACGCCGACTTCGACTCCAGCACCGACAAACTGGCGCCCTACGGCCTGGCAGCCCTGGTGGCCGGCGGCATCGCGGCCAAGGCCGGCCTGTTCGCCAAGATCGGCGTAGCCCTGCTGGCCTTCAAGAAATTCATCGTGATCGGCCTGGTGGTGATTGCCGGCTTCTTGCGCAAGTTGTTCAAGCGCACATAAGCCCCACGCGTCCTGTGCTTGATCGTTCCCACGCTCCGCGTGGGAATGCCGCATGGGACGCTCCGCGTCCGCTCTCACAGCCCCTATCGCCCCCCATCGAACAACCCGAGCGTTTCGGCACAATGGTCGAGCGCCGCGGCACAATGCCCAGCCCCCCATCTCCCTAGACTCGTCCTGAATCCCCCCAAAGACGAGGTCATCATGAAAAACCGCTTCCTGCTCACCGCCCTCAGCCTCGGCCTGAGCATCACCGCCCACGCCGCCGACTTCACCGTGACCAGCCGCGATATCAGCAACGGCAAGCCCATGAGCAGCCGCGAAGTGTTCCAGGGCTTCGGTTGCGAAGGCGGCAACACCTCCCCGCAACTGTCCTGGCAGAACGCCCCGGCGGGCACCAAAAGCTTCGCGATCACCGCCTACGACCCCGACGCCCCGACCGGCAGCGGCTGGTGGCACTGGACCGTGGTCAACCTGCCGACCTCCACCCACGAACTGCCTTCCGGCGCCGGCAGCCAGGGCGGCCAGCTACCCGCGGGCGCCGTGCAAGGTCGCACCGACTACGGCCAACCGGGCTTCGGCGGTGCCTGCCCGCCTGTGGGCGATAAACCCCATCGCTATCAGTTCACCGTCTGGGCCCTGAAGACGGATAAACTCCCGGTCAATGAACAGGCCAGCGGCGCCATGGTGGGCTACATGCTCAATGCCAACGCCCTGGGCAAGGCCACACTGACCGCCACCTACGGACGCTAGTTTTTTTGTACGGAGCCTGAGAATCATGAACGCCCCCGCCGGCATCCAGCACCGCCAGCGCCGTATCGGCGCCAGCGTCATCCAGGCCCGCCAGCCCCATGCGCTGCAACGGGTGCCGATTTTCGTCACCACCCTGTGTCGCGTGCGCCAGGGTGAAAAAGTGATGAGTTGGGACGACCGGCAGATGCGCGTGGGATCGCGACACCTGATCCTGATGCCGGCGGGGCGTGAAGTCGGGGTTGGCAACTACCCCGGAGCCCAGGGGTTCTACATCGCCGATACCGTGAGCTTTCCCACGGAACTGCTGCGAACCTTTATTGCCCGCCATAGCCAGCAACTCGCGCCACTTCCCGGACGCGGGAGCACCCAGGAACTCTGTGTGCCGCTGGACCGGCATACCACTTCAGCCTGGGAAAACCTGCTGGAAGCCATCAATGCCGATTCGCCGGACGCCTTGTGCAGCCATTACGCCGAAGCCGTGCTGCTGGCATTGGCCCTGGGTGGCTGGGCCGGGCCGTTGTTACTGGATCGCAACGACCCGTTGTGCGAGCGCGTGCAGCAGATCGTCATGAGCGACCCGGCGCGGGACTGGACCGTCGCGGACGTGGCCGAACGGCTGAACCTGGGCGCCTCGACCTTGCGCCGCCAACTGGCGAACGAGGACGACAGCTTCAGCAACATCCTCGAAAATGTCCGGCTGGGCATGGCCTTGCAATGGCTGCAGACCACACCACGGCCGATAGGAGAAATAGCCGCAGCCAGCGGCTATGCCTCGGCGTCACGCTTTGCCGTGCGCTTTCGCAAGCATTACGGGTTGTCGCCGAGGGAGTTGCGGGCAGTCTTGTAGTCAGTCCGGATAGCCTCAGGGCTGCCCAACCCAATCGGTCGAAAAGGCCAGGTCTCGCTGTGCCTCCAGTTCCGCCAGGCGCTCACTGAGCTGCTTGTGCATCACCATGAACGAATCGCTGCCCAGCGCCAGTCGCTTCGGCGCGGGGTGTTGATCGACGCTTTCGATCATCAGCCGGACCATTTTTGCCGGGTCGCCGATCGGCATGACGGTGCCATCCTCGATCATCCTCCGGGCATGGCTGGCGGGCGAAACATCGTAGACGTCATTCTTCGGTCCGAGCCTGGCACTGCCATAGCGGAACCGGGTACGGGCGCCACCCGGCTCGACCAGCGTGCAGCCGATGCCAAAGACCCCCACCTCCAGGTTGACCGCGTCGATAAAACCTTCGATACCCCATTTCGTCGCGTGATACAGGGATCCGCCGGGAAACACGGCCTGGCCCCCCACGCTGGATAGCTGGAGGATCCGACCACCACCCTGCTCCCGCAGGAACGGCAGCACGGCCCTTACCAGATGAATCGAGCCGGCGAGGTTGGTCTTCAACTGATGGGCGACCTGGTCGTCTGTCGCTTCCTCGGCTGCGCCGAACAGGCCATAGCCGGCATTGCTCACCACCACATCGATACGACCGAATGCAGTAAACGCCTCTCTGACCACCAGGCGAATCGCCGTTGGGGTATCGGTGAGATCCAGATGAGCCAGCCACAACCGGTCGCCATGAGCAGCCCTGAGATCATCCAGCGCGGACAGGTCCCGCGTCGTTCCGACAACGCGATCTCCCCTGTCCAGGAGCTGTTCGGCCATCTCCCTGCCGAAGCCGGAGTTGATACCGGTGATCAGCCAATTACGTTGGGTCATGTTCACATCCTCAAATAGTTGAAGATGCCAGCATAGAAACCAAGACCTGGACGTAGAATACGCAGAAATCTGTTTTTCATTCGCGAGAATCCAGAATGGCCGATTCCTTTTCCGATTACCTGGAACTCTTGAGCGCACGCTCCATTGTTTCGGGCGGGCTGATTGCCGGTGGTCGCTGGGCGATCGAGTTTCCAGCCTCGTCCCAGATCAAGTTCTGGGGTATTCAGCGTGGCGGTTGCTGGCTGCTCAAGGGCCCTGCGGAGGCGGCGGTTCGCGTCGAAGAAGGGGATGTTTTCCTGCTCTGCGCCCCGCGCTCCCATGTACTGGCGAGCGATGTAACGGCTCTACCCGTCCCTCTGGACGAGGTGCTGACAGGGCGTACGGGAGGCATGGCCCGGCACGGCGAAGGCGACGAGTTCTTCATGATCGGCGGCAAAGTCGAGCTGGACGCCGACCACGGGCGGCTGTTGCTGGATACGCTACCGCCGCTGATTCACGTCTCCGGCTCGTCGGCTGAAGCGCCGACGCTCAAATGGCTGCTGAAGGAGCTGCTCAGGGAGCGTGAAAACGATTTGCCCGGCAGTGAAACCGCGTCGACGCAAATGGCCCACCTGATGTTCATCCATATCCTGCGGGCCTATTTCGCGACCCACGAAACCGTATCGGCGAGCTGGTTGCGTGCCGCCAGCGACCAGCGCCTGGCCCCGGCGCTGCGCCTGATGCACGGCGAGCCCGGACGTGCCTGGGGGCTCGCAGAACTGGCAAAGGCCTCGGCCATGTCACGGGCCGGCTTTGCCGCGTACTTCCGTGCCGTTGCCGGCGTCGCCCCTATCGCCTACCTGACGCAATGGCGGATGCTCCTGGCCATGCAGATGCTGCGGGACACGCGCCAGTCGCTGGGCGAACTGGCTGACCGGCTCGGCTATGCCTCGGAAAGTTCGTTCAGCAATGCTTTCAAGCGAGTGGTCGGGCAGGCGCCGAGGGCCTTTCGTGATGCGTTGGAACGACGCTGAGTTTCAGTCGAGAGAAAAACCGGGCATGGCAAAATGAAGCGCTGATCTTGATTCGGCACTTTATTCGATATGCAGGAGATAGGGTTTAGCAGGAGGCGTTATGGAGGCAACCCCACCAGCCACACCCCGGCACACAATGTTCCCGCTGTGGCTGCTCCCTTCCGGGCCTGACCAGGTTAACGGGTAATCGTTGCGGGGGGACCGATGGGGTCACCATAACGACGCTCGCCTGGCAGCGAGCCGCGCCATTGTACCTAGATAACGAGAAGTTACAACCGCCAGGCGCCGATAAAAATTCGATGGAGCTCAAGCACTTGTCGACATTGCCCAGCCCTATTGTCGATCACTGCGTGTGGCAGCGACCGGCGGTGGTGTTGCTCACGACGGTGTCTGGCTGACGGACGCCTTCGCGGGCAAGCCCGCTCCCACAAGGGCCGGGGGTGCCAGGGGGCCATTATGGGCGGGCCGCTTATATTGGAGTTGTGGATCAGGCCGTTATCGCTAGCGGACGCGGAGCGTCCAGGGAGGCGTTACCACGCGGAGCGTGGGAACGATCAAACAGGGACAGCCGTCCCTCAGGTCGCAAGCTGCAATACCTCATCCGCCCGACCACCCTCCTCCTGGATCACCAGGTGGATAAAATGCAGTTTGGCGATGGTCGCCGGCGGCAGGACAAAGGGGTAGAAATCCGGTTGGCCCATGCTGCGGGAGAGTTCGTTGAGCATGCCCGCCAGTTCGATCCAGGCGTTGACGAATGACAGGAACGCCGGGCCTTCCGGATGCTGCGGGTCATAGAGCACGCTGGTGGGAAACGGCTGGTAGTCGAAGTCCGATTCGCGGGCGCTCATGCCGAAGCCCAGCGCCGTGTCCACCGCGTCCATCATGTGCAGGTAGTGCGCCCAGGTTTCCGCCCAGTCTTCCCAGGGGTGCATGGTGGCGTAGGCGCTGACGTAGCGCTGCTGCCAGTCCGCCGGTGCGCCGTTCTGGTAGTGGCGCTCCAGTGCGTCGGCGTAGCTCGCGCGCTCGTCGCCGAACAGGCCGCGAAACGGTTCCAGCCACTGGTCGTTGGCAATCAGCCGGTCCCAGTAGTAATGCCCGACTTCATGGCGGAAATGGCCGAGCAAGGTGCGGTACGGTTCGCGCATCTGTACCCGGACCTTTTCCCGGTGGGCGTCGTCGGCCTCCTTGATATCGAGGGTGATCAGGCCATTGGCGTGGCCGGTCATCGGCGATTTGCCTTCCAGGTCGACGCCGACGAAGTCGAAGGCCAGGCCGTTTTCCTCGTCCCAGGTTTTCGGGATGACTTGCAGGCCCAGGGTGATCAGTTGCGCCACCAGGCGGCGCTTGGCGGTTTCGACCTTGCGCCAGCGTTCGGGGTTTTCCGGGACGGACAGGTCGGGGATGGTGCGGTTGAGGCTGCACGCGGTGCACAGGGGGCTGCTGTGGGCATAGGGGATCAGCCAGTTGCAGGCCGCCGCGGTGTCGAGGTTGCCGCAACGGCGGAACAGGCCGGCTTCGGGGTTGGCATCGAGTTGCCAGCTGTCCGGGTACGGACCCGGTTGCAGGGAGGACAGGTGGCTGCCCTGGGGTTCGTAACCCAGGGCCGCAGAACAGGCCAGACACTGGCTGTTGCGGAAGAACACCGATTGACCGCAGCGGCAATGCCAGACCTTGCTGTTGCGCGAGGGCTCTGAGGCAAAGGGCGCGGCGATACGGGAACTGAGACGTTCGAAGAAGCGGTACATGGCGATCTCTCCCTGGGACCTGCCAAGACTAGATCATTGGAGCGGCGGCAGGTTCCCTTTAGATCTGAACCGGGGGCTTGGGAACGATCAATCCGTAGGAGCCGGGCTTGCCAGCGAAGCTCTTGGCGATCTTGGGGACGCCATCGCCGGCAAGCCGGCTCCTACAGAGGGGGCAGATGCAGGACCTCAGATTTCGATACCGTGTCCTTTCAGGAACGCCACGAACGCTTCTTCGTCCAGCACCTTGAGTCCCAGTTCGTTGGCCTTGGCCAGCTTCGAGCCGGCGCCCGGGCCTGCGACCACGCAGTGGGTCTTGGCCGAGACGGAACCGGCGACCTTCGCCCCCAGGCTTTCCAGCTTGTCCTTGGCGATATCGCGGCTCATCAGTTCCAGCGAGCCGGTCAGTACCCAGGTCTGGCCCGTCAGCGGCAAGCCGGCGACAGCCTTTTTCTCGCTCTGCCAGTGCATGCCGAAATCACGCAGTTGCGCCTCGATCGCCAGGGCTCGCTCGGCATTCCCCGGTTGCTCGAAGAATTCGCGCACGGCATTGGCCGGCTTTTCGTTCAAGGCCTGGCGCAGGTCCAGCCAGTCGGCGTTGATGATGCCTTCGACCGAACCGAACTTGGCCGCCAGTTTTTCCGCCGCCGTCGGCCCCACCGAGCTGATGTCCAGCTTGGCGACCAGTCCGGCCAGGGTGGTGCTGGCGGCGAACTCGGCGCCCAGTTCACCCTGGTCCTGCAGGGTCAGCCCACGTTCCAGCAGCTGGGCGATCACCGTACGGTTGTGTTCGTCTTCAAAGAAACTGTGGATCTCATGGGCCACTTCCATGCCGACGTCCGGCAGGTAGGTCAGTACCGACGGCAAGGCCTGCATGACCCGCTCCAGCGAGCCCAGGGAGCGGGCCAGGACCTTGGCGGTCTCCTCGCCCACATCCGGAATGCCCAACGCGTAGATGAAACGCGCCAGGCTCGGCTGCTTGCTGTCGGCGATGGCTTCCAGCAGGTTACGGGTCGACAGTTCGGCAAAGCCTTCGAGGTCGACGATGTCTTCGTGTTTCAGGGTGTAGAGATCGGCCGGCGAGGCGATCAGTTTTTCATCTACCAGTTGCTCGATGGTCTTGTCGCCGAGGCCTTCGATATCCATCGCCCGTCGCGAGACGAAGTGGATGATCGCCTGCTTGAGTTGCGCACCGCAGGCCAGGCGGCCGACACAACGATACACCGCGCCCTCGCTGACCGTTTCGCGGCCCTTGCTGCGCTTGATCAGTTGCGTGCGCTCGACATGGGAGCCGCAGACCGGGCAGCTCTGCGGTATCTCGACGGCCCGGGCGCTTTCCGGGCGGCGCTCGGTGACGACCTGCACCACTTGCGGGATCACGTCGCCGGCACGGCGGATGATCACCGTGTCGCCGATCATCAGGCCCAGGCGCGCCACTTCATCCATGTTGTGCAAGGTAGCGTTGGATACCGTGACCCCGGCTACCTTGACCGGCTTCAAACGCGCCACCGGGGTGACCGCGCCGGTACGACCGACCTGGAACTCCACATCCAGCAACTCGGTGAGTTCTTCCATGGCCGGGAATTTGTGGGCAATCGCCCAGCGCGGCTCGCGGGCACGGAAGCCCAGTTCACGCTGGGACGCCAGGCTGTTGACCTTGAACACCACACCATCGATTTCATAGGGCAGCGCGTTGCGGCGCTCGCCGATATCGCGGTAGTAGTCCAGGCACTCATCGATGCCCTTGGCCAACTTCAGTTCACGACTGACCGGCATGCCCCAGGCCTTGAGTTGCTGCAGGTTGCCGATATGGGTGTCGGCGATGTCCGCCGAGACCTGGCCCAGGCCGTAGCAGCAGAATTCAAGCGGGCGGCTGGCGGTGATCTTCGAATCCAGTTGGCGCAGGCTGCCCGCCGCGGCGTTGCGCGGGTTGGCGAAGGTCTTGCCACCGGCTTCCAGTTGGGTGGCGTTGAGACGCTCGAAACCGGCCTTGGACATGAACACTTCGCCGCGCACCTCGAGGGTGGCCGGCCAGCCGCTGCCGTGCAGCTTGAGCGGGATATTGCGCACGGTGCGCACGTTGATGCTGATGTCTTCGCCGGTGGTGCCGTCGCCACGGGTGGCGCCGCGCACGAGCGCGCCGTCCTGGTACAACAGGCTGACCGCCAGGCCGTCGAGTTTCGGCTCGCAGCTGTATTCGACTGCCGCGCCGCCACCGAACAGGTCGCCGGCCGGCAGGTCGAGGCCTTCGCTGACACGGCGATCGAACTCGCGCATGTCGGTTTCTTCGAAGGCGTTGCCCAGGCTCAGCATCGGGATTTCATGCCGGACCTGGGTGAAGGCCGACAGGGCCGCGCTGCCGACGCGCTGGGTCGGCGAGTCGGCGCTGACCAGTTCCGGATGTTCGGCTTCCAGCGCCTTGAGTTCGTGGAACAGGCGGTCGTACTCGGCGTCCGGAATGCTCGGCTCGTCGAGCACGTGGTAACGGTAGTTATGCTGATCCAGCTCAGCGCGCAGCTCTAGAATGCGGGTATGGGCAGCAGTCATGGGGGTCTCTCATAAAGCAAGGGAGCAGCCGAGGCTGCTCCCTATGTTAGTGCGTTTTTTGTGGTGAGGCGCCGGGGCCACTTCGCCGCGATGCGGCGTCCCGACAAGCGCGCTCCCACAGTAGCAGTGAGTCGAACACAGAATGTGTGGGAGCGGGCTTGCCCGCGAAAGGGCCCTCGAGAACGCCCAAAAATTCGACGCTTAACGCTTCTGGGTCAGGGCGCGACGTTCGAACTCGACGATCCGCTGACGGTAATGCTCGATGGTCTGGGCGGTCAGCACGCTGCGCTGGTCATCCTTCAACTCGCCATTGAGTTCCTGGGACAGTTTGCGGGCGGCGGCCACCATCACGTCGAAGGCCTGCTTCGGATAACGCGGGCCCGGCAAGCCGAGGAAGAAGCTCACCGCCGGGGTGCTGAAGTGGTCGATATCGTCGAGATCGAACACGCCCGGCTTGACCGCGTTGGCCATGGAGAACAGGACTTCGCCATTGCCGGCCATGCTTTCGTGGCGGTGGAAGATATCCATCTCACCGAAACGCAGACCGCTTTCAAGGATGTTCTGCAGCAATGCCGGGCCCTTGAAGCCGTTGGCATCGCGGCTGATCACGCTGATCACCAGGACTTCTTCCGCCGCGGGCTGTTCCTTGTCCTGGCGTGCGGCCGGCTTGTGTTCATCCGGGAAATCGTCGTCGCGGCTGCTGAAGCTCGGGCCTTCTTCCAGGTCCAGGTTCAGATTCAGGTCGCCCTGGCTCGGCTCGCTGTTGCGTTTGCCGCGCTTGGACGGTTTTTCCCGAGGCTCGCGCGCCGGCATGCTCACAGATGGCAAGTCATGCTCATCGAGCTCAGGTTCCTTGTGGGTTTCCAGTACACGGGGCGGGCCCAGCAATTCGGCGCTGGAGTCATCGTCCGGCAGATTAGAGAAGCTGCGATCCAGACGAAACTTGAGCTTGCCCTTGCCGCCGCGCATCCGGCGCCAGCCATCAAAAAGAATACCGGCAATGACAATTATGCCGATGACGATCAGCCACTCGCGCAGACCGATTTCCATGTAATCCCGTGCCTCTAATAATGGTTCTATGAAGAAAGGGCGGAAAACCCTTTAAAGCGTGGCGCCAACTCTATGTTCTGACAGGCGTTTTTTCCCACGCACAAGAAAATTGGACATTAAATTAACACGACCAAAGGCAACTTTACACCGTCTGTCGTACAGGGTATGCATTAATAAGTCCCCAAGGATCAGTGCTAGTTCCCGCAAGGTCCCAGGAAAACCCCTTGCGTCTCGAATCTGTTGGCTTCGCCAGCCGCCGTCTCAGGCGTCGACCATCGCCATGGCCTCCTCGACATCCACCGCCACCAGCCGGGAGCAACCGGGCTCGTGCATCGTCACGCCCATCAGTTGATCGGCCATTTCCATGGCGATCTTGTTGTGGGTGATATAGATGAACTGCACCGATTCCGACATTTCCTTGACCAATCGGGCATAACGTCCAACGTTAGCGTCATCCAGCGGGGCGTCAACTTCGTCGAGCATACAAAACGGTGCCGGATTCAACTTGAAGATGGAGAAAACCAGGGCCAGGGCGGTCAGGGCTTTTTCACCACCGGAGAGCAAATGGATGGTGCTGTTCTTTTTCCCCGGGGGCCGCGCCATGATCGTGACCCCGGTATCGAGCAGATCATCGCCGGTAAGATCCAGGTAGGCGCTGCCACCGCCAAACACTTTTGGAAACAAAGCTTGTAGGCCGGCGTTGATCTGGTCGAAGGTGTCCTTGAAGCGATTGCGGGTTTCCTTGTCGATCTTGCGAATGACGTTTTCCAGGGTTTCGAGGGCCTCGACCAGATCGGCGTCCTGCGCATCCAGATAACGTTTACGCTCCGATTGTTGCTGGTATTCGTCGATGGCCGCGAGGTTGATCGCGCCCAGGCGCTGGATGCGCGCGGCAATCCGTTCCAGTTCTTCCTCGGCGGCCTTCTCGCTGGCCTCGGCGGTCAGGGTGGCGAGCACGCCGTGGAGGTCGTAGCCGTCTTCGAGCAACTGGTCCTGCAAGGTTTTGCGGCGCACGGTCAGGGCTTGCCATTCCATGCGCTGCTGTTCGAGCTGGCCGCGGATCAGCTGGGATTGCTGCTCGGCCTGGCTGCGGCGCTTTTCGGCATCGCGCAGTTCGCGGTCGGCATCTTCGAGGGCGATCTGCGCGGTCTTGAGTTCGACATCGACGCTCATGCGCTTGTCGAGCAATTCTTCGAGCTTGAGGCGCAGCTCTTCCAGCGGGGCCTCGCCCTCCTCCAGGTTCAGGCTCAACTGTTCGCGTTTTTCGGTCAGGCGTTCGGACTGCAGCTCCAGACGCTCAAGGGCCTGACGGGTGGAGTCGTGCTGGGCCTTCAGCGAACCGAGACGGACCGCCAACTGATGGGTATGGTCCTTGTGCTGGCGGGCTTCCTGGCGCACCCGGTCAAGGCGTTCGCGCAGGCTGTCGCGCTGGGCCAGCAGCAGCTCGCGCTGCTCGGTATCCACCGCCATGGCGTCGAGGGCTTCCTGCAGTTGCAGGCGCGCTTCACCGACTTCCTCGTGTTCCTGGGCCCGCTGCTCGCCCAACTCGCCCAGCTCTTCGTCGAGACGGGTACGACGCAGTTGCAATTGCTCGGCCTTGGCCTTGCCGGCGGACAACCTGGCCTTCAATTCGCCTTGCTGGCGGGCTTCATCCTGCAACAAGCGGCGCAGGTGTTCGCGACCGGTTTCCTGCTGGCGCTGGGTGGCCCGCAGGGTTTGCAACTGGGTTTCCAAAGCCGCCAGGGTTTCTTCGCGCTCTTCGCGCTCCAGGCCCAACTGCTGGATTTCCTGGCCGCGGGCAAGCATGCCGCTTTCCGCTTCGCTGGCGCGGCGCACCCGCAGGAAATGTCGGCCGACCCAGAAGCCGTCGCGGCTGATCAGGCTTTCCCCGACCGCCAGTTGACCGCGCAAGGCCAGGGCCTGCTCCAGGCTCTCGACGGGCCGGACCTGACCCAGCCAAGGCGACAGATCGATATCCGCCTCGACTTTCTCCAGCAGGCTGCCGGGCACTCGCGTGCCGTCGGCCGCCGGACTGAGCAGGCGCAGGTCGCCCTGCTGGAAACCGCTCAAGTCGAGGCCGGCAAAATTATCCACCAGCACCGCCTGCAAGTCGGCACCGAGCACGGTTTCCACCGCCAGTTCCCAACCAGCTTCAACCTTCAGGCCCTGGGCCAGTCGCGGACGCTCGGCCAGATGCTGTTCGCGCAGCCATTCGGCGGTGCCGGTACCCGGATCGAGCGCCGCCTGCTGCAAGGCTTCCAGGGAAGCGAGACGGCCGTTGAGCCGTTGCAGGTCGCCCTGGGCCTGTTGCTGGTCCTGGGTGGCCTTGTGCAAATCCTGGCGCAGTTGTTCGAGGCGTTCGACCTGCGCATCTTCACTGGCCTGCAAATCTTCCAGCGTCTGCTCGCTTTCGGCCAGTTGCTCATTGAGTTCGAGGATCGCCGCGTCTTCCGGATCCGCCGCGAGCAAGGCGCGCTCTTCGGTCAGACGCCGCTGGCGCTCGGCCAGGCGCTCCATGTTGGCTTCCAGTTGCTGGATCCGCGACTGCTGGACTTCCGACTGCCGCCGGGGCTCGGCCGAGCGCAGGTTGAAGGCGTCCCACTGCTCCTGCCAGCCGTGCATGGTGGCCTCGGACTCTTCCAGCGCGGCGGCGGCCTCTTCGGCGGCGGCGCTGGTCAGTTCCTGCTCGGGCTCGAGCATCGCCAGCTCTTCACCGAGGGTCGCCAGCAAGGTGCGGTCATGGCCCAGGTGCGATTCGGTTTCCAGGCGCGCGCGCTCGGCCTCGCGCAGATCGTCCTGCAACTGGCGCAGGCGTTGCTGGCCGTGCTGGATGCTCTGCTCGACCCGGGCGATGTCGCCGCCGACCGAATAGAAGCGCCCCTGCACCAGATTGAAGCGTTCGGACAGTTCATGGTGCCCGTCGCGCAGGCGCTCGATACTGGCATCGGCGTTGCGCTGTTCGGCCACCAGGGCTTCGAAGCTGATTTCCTGGTTACCGATGATCGACTCGCGCTGGCCGACCTGTTCATTCAGTGCCTGCCAGCGCAGGGCCGACAGTTGGGCCTTGAGCTGGCGCTCCTCGCCCTTGTATTCCTGATACTTCTCGGCGGCCTGCGCCTGGCGGTGCAGGCGTTCGAGCTGGCGCTCGAGCTCTTCGCGCAGGTCAGTCAGGCGCGCCAGGTTTTCGTGGGTCCGACGGATACGGTTTTCGGTTTCCCGGCGGCGTTCCTTGTACTTGGAGATCCCCGCCGCTTCTTCGATGAAGTTGCGCAGGTCTTCCGGCTTGGCCTCGATCAGCTTGGAGATCATCCCCTGCTCGATGATCGAGTAGCTGCGCGGCCCCAGGCCGGTACCGAGGAAGATATCGGTAATGTCCCGGCGCCGGCATTTGGTGCCATTGAGGAAATAGCTGTTCTGGCTGTCGCGGGTCACTTTGCGGCGGATGGAAATTTCCGCGTAGGCCGCGTATTCGCCGATCAGGGTGCCATCGGAGTTGTCGAACACCAGTTCGATGCTCGCCTGGCTGACCGGCTTGCGGCTGGTGGAGCCGTTGAAGATGACGTCGGTCATCGACTCGCCGCGCAGGTTCTTTGCCGAGCTCTCGCCCATCACCCAGCGCACGGCGTCGATGATGTTCGACTTGCCGCAGCCATTGGGCCCGACCACCGCCGCCATGTTACTGGGGAAGTTCACCGTGGTCGGATCGACGAAGGATTTGAACCCCGCCAACTTGATGCACTTGAGCCGCACGCTTAATCGACCGCCAGGGCAGACAGCACGATGTCACAGCTGCGCTGGGCGTAGCTGGCCAGGACTTCGCGGATCAGCGGCAGGTCACGGGCGATCACCGCCGCCAGCAGTTGCGCGAACAGTTCCAGGTATTCGGTCATTTCCGCCTTGCGCTGCTCCAGCGCCAGGTAATAGGCACGACTCATGGCCGGCTGCAGGTTCTCGACGGTTTCCTGCAGGTACGGGTTGTCGGCAAACGGATACGCGGCGCGCATCACGTTGAAGCTGTCTTCGACAAAGGTACGGATGTCCTGGCGTTCATAGCTGGCGCTCAGGCGCTGCTGCAATTGCAGGAACGGCGCCAGGTCGGTCTGCACTTTCCAGCGCTGGGCCACGGCATTGCCCAGCAGGATATACAGCTCGCTCATCAGGGTGCACAGGCTCTGCACTTTGTGAGCGGTGAGCTCGGTCACGTGGGCGCCCCGGCGCGGCAGGATGGCGATCAGATGGCGGCGTTCGAGAATCAACAAGGCTTCGCGTACGGAGCCACGACTGACATTGAGCGCCAGCGTGACTTTCTGTTCCTGGATGCGCTCTCCGGGTTTGAGTTCGCCGCGAATGATGCGTTCGGCGAGGTGGTGAGCAATTTGCTCGGCGAGGCTGTCCGGCGCCTTGAACGTCATGGTTTTCCTTCAAAATCTTTGATCAGTGCAAGCGGCGCAGTGTAGCGCAATTGGTACGTGATGGCGCAGGGCCCAGTGGGCGGAATTTGGCACGGAATACGCATTTGATCCACAGCTAGACTTAAAGCAGAGCCTGCCGTTCATCACTCCGGTTGGCGAAAGCCGCCTTTGAATTCAAAGGGGTTTTCCCGGATGGCGGAATTTCCTGACCTTTCGGTCAGATTTTTATTGACCTGAAAGTCAGACATCACTAGATTCTGCCTCAACGGTCAACAACAATAATGAGTCTGCGAGGCCTTCCGTGATCCAGTTTTTACTCAACCAGGAACTCCGTAGCGAGCACGCCCTGGACCCGAACCTGACGGTGCTCAACTATCTGCGCGAGCACCTGGGCAAGCCCGGCACCAAGGAAGGCTGCGCCAGTGGCGACTGCGGTGCCTGCACCGTGGTGGTCGGCGAACTGCACACGGACGATTCGGGCACCGAGCGGATTCGCTATCGCAGCCTCAACTCGTGCCTGACCTTCGTCTCCTCGCTGCACGGCAAGCAACTGATCAGCGTCGAGGATCTCAAGCACCAGGGCCAGTTGCACAGCGTGCAGAAGGCCATGGTCGAATGCCACGGTTCACAGTGCGGCTTCTGCACGCCGGGCTTTGTCATGTCGCTGTTCGCCCTGCAGAAGAACAGCGAGGCCCCGGACAGCCACAAGGCCCACGAAGCCCTGGCCGGCAACCTCTGCCGTTGCACCGGCTATCGGCCGATCCTCGCCGCCGCCGAGCAGGCCTGCTGCAACAAGCCCGCCGATCAGTTCGATGCCCGCGAAGCCCAGACCATCGCCCGCCTGAAGGCCATCGCCCCCACCGAAACCGGCGAACTGAACAGCGGCGACAAGCGCTGCCTGGTGCCGCTGACGGTCGCCGACCTGGCCGAACTCTACGGCTCGCACCCGGAAGCCCGACTGCTGGCCGGCGGTACCGACCTGGCCCTGGAAGTCACCCAGTTCCATCGTCCCCTGCCGGTGATGATCTACGTCGGTAACGTCGCCGAGCTCAAGCGTGTCGAGACCTTCGACGATCGCCTGGAAATCGGTGCCGCCACCCCGCTGTCGGATTGTTATGCCGCCCTGAAGGCCGAGTACCCGGATTTCGGCGAGTTGTTGCAGCGCTTCGCCTCGCTGCAGATTCGCAACCAGGGCACTCTCGGCGGCAATATCGGCAACGCCTCGCCCATCGGTGATTCACCACCCCTGCTGATCGCGCTGAATGCACAACTGGTCCTGCGCAAAGGCAGCGGCAGCCGCACCCTGGCACTGGAAGACTATTTCATCGATTACCGGGTGACCGCCCGCCAGGAAAGCGAATTCATCGAGAAGATCATCGTGCCACGGGCCAGCGCCGAACAGCGCTTCCGTGCCTACAAGGTGTCCAAGCGCCTGGATGACGATATTTCCGCGGTCTGCGCCGCGTTCAACCTGCAGATCGAGAACGGCGTGGTCGCCGATGCGCGGATCGCCTTCGGCGGCATGGCGGCGATTCCGAAACGCGCCAGGGCCTGCGAAGCCGCGCTGGTCGGTGCGGCCTGGAACCTTGCCGGCATCGAGCGCGCCTGCCGGGCGCTGGCCGAGGACTTCACACCGCTGTCGGACTTCCGCGCCAGCAAGGAATACCGCCTGCTCAGCGCCCAGAACCTGTTGCGCAAATACTTCATCGAACTGCAAACGCCGCATATCGAGACACGGGTGACCGCTTATGTCTAACCATCCTGTTGTGGAAAAAACCCAGGCCGAGCTCGCCGAGCTGTTCGCCCGGGACCTGACCACCGGTGTCGGCCGCAGCGTCAAGCACGACAGCGCCGACAAGCATGTGGCCGGCGAAGCGGTGTATATCGATGACCGCCTGGAGTTCCCCAACCAGTTGCACGTCTATGCGCGCCTGTCAGACCGCGCCCATGCACGGATCATCAGCATCGACACCGCGCCCTGCCATGCCTTTGCCGGCGTGCGTATCGTCATCACCCACGAAGACATCCCCGGCCTCAAGGATATCGGCCCGCTGCTGCCCGGCGATCCCCTGCTGGCGATCGACAAGGTCGAGTTCGTCGGCCAGCCGGTGCTCGCCGTCGCCGCGAAGGACATGGAAACCGCGCGCAAGGCGGCCATGGCGGCGGTCATCGAATACGAAGACCTGGAGCCGGTGCTGGATGTGGTCGAGGCCCTGCGCAAGCGGCATTTCGTCCTCGACAGCCATACCCACAAGCGCGGCGACTCGGCTGCCGCGCTGGCCAGCGCCGAACACCGAATCCAGGGCAACCTGCATATCGGCGGCCAGGAACACTTCTACCTGGAGACCCAGATATCCTCGGTGATGCCCACCGAAGACGGCGGCATGATCGTCTATTGCTCGACCCAGAACCCCACCGAAGTGCAGAAACTGGTGGCCGAGGTGCTGGATGTGTCGATGAACAAGATCGTCGTCGACATGCGTCGCATGGGCGGCGGCTTCGGTGGCAAGGAAACCCAGGCGGCCAGCCCGGCATGCCTGTGCGCGGTGGTGGCGCGGCTGACCGGACAACCGACCAAGATGCGCCTGCCACGGGTCGAAGACATGCTGATGACCGGCAAGCGCCATCCGTTCTATATCGAGTACGACGTCGGTTTCGACGGCAGCGGGCGCCTGCACGGGATCAACCTGGAACTGGCCGGCAACTGCGGCTGCTCGCCGGACCTCTCGGCGTCGATCGTCGATCGGGCGATGTTCCACTCCGACAATGCCTATTACCTGGGCGACGCGACGGTCAACGGCCATCGCTGCAAGACCCACACCGCCTCGAACACCGCCTACCGCGGCTTCGGTGGCCCGCAGGGGATGGTCGCCATCGAGGAAGTGATGGACAGCATCGCCCGCCACCTGGGCCTCGACCCGCTGGCGGTGCGCAAGGCCAACTACTACGGCAAGACCGAACGCAACGTCACCCATTACTACCAGACCGTCGAGCACAACATGCTCGAAGAGATGACCGCCGAGCTGGAGGCCAGCAGCCAGTACGCCGAGCGCCGGGAAACCATTCGCCGCTACAACGCCCACAGCCCGATCCTGAAAAAAGGCCTGGCGCTGACCCCGGTGAAGTTCGGCATCTCCTTCACCGCCAGCTTTCTCAACCAGGCCGGCGCGCTGGTGCACGTCTATACCGACGGCAGCATCCACCTGAACCACGGCGGCACGGAAATGGGCCAGGGCTTGAACACCAAGGTGGCCCAGGTGGTGGCCGAAGTGTTCCAGGTGGAAATCGACCGGGTGCAGATCACCGCCACCAACACCGACAAGGTGCCGAACACTTCGCCCACCGCCGCCTCCAGCGGTGCCGACCTGAACGGCAAGGCGGCGCAGAATGCCGCCGAAATCATCAAGCGGCGGCTGGTGGAGTTCGCTGCGCGGCAGTACAAGGTCAGCGAGGAAGATGTCGAGTTCCGCAACGGCCATGTGCGGGTGCGCGAGCAGATCCTGACGTTCGAGGCGCTGATCCAGCAGGCATATTTCGCCCAGGTGTCGCTGTCGAGCACCGGCTTCTACAAGACGCCGAAGATCTACTACGACCGCAGCCAGGCCCGTGGCCGTCCGTTCTACTATTTCGCCTATGGCGCGGCCTGCGCCGAGGTGATCGTCGATACCCTGACCGGCGAGTACAAGATGCTGCGCACCGATATCCTGCATGACGTCGGTGCCTCGCTGAACCCGGCCATCGATGTCGGCCAGGTCGAAGGCGGGTTCGTCCAGGGCATGGGTTGGCTGACCATGGAGGAACTGGTGTGGAACGCCAAGGGCAAGCTGATGACCAACGGCCCGGCCAGCTACAAGATCCCGGCGGTGGCGGACATGCCGCTGGACCTGCGGGTGAAGCTGGTGGAAAACCGCAAGAACCCGGAAGACACGGTGTTCCACTCCAAGGCCGTCGGCGAACCGCCGTTCATGCTGGGGATCGCGGTATGGTGCGCGCTCAAGGATGCGGTGGCGAGCCTGGCGGATTACCGGGTACAGCCGAAGATCGACGCCCCGGCGACGCCGGAGCGAGTGTTGTGGGGCTGCGAACAGATGCGTCAGGTCAAGGCAGGACAGACCGTGCCGGATGACCAGGAAACGGTGTCATCATGACCAGGCCCTACGTACCCGGATCGCCAGCAAGCCGGCTCCCACATTATGTGGGCCACCGGCGGGCCGTGGGCGAGGCAAAACCTGTAGGAGCCGGCTTGCTGGCGATAGCCTTCGAACAGACGACACGGAGGTGTCCATGAACGATTGGATCAGTGCCCTGGCCGACTTGCAGAACCAGGGTGACCCCTGCGTGCTGGTGACCATTATCGAGGAACTCGGCTCGACGCCGCGCAATGCCGGTTCGAAAATGGTCGTCAGCGCCAGTAGCACCTTCGATACCATTGGCGGCGGCCATCTGGAATACAAGGCCACCCAGATCGCCCGGGACATGCTCGCCAGCGGCCAGCAGAACACCCACCTGGAGCGCTTCAGCCTGGGCGCCAGCCTCGGCCAGTGTTGCGGCGGGGTCACGGTGCTGCTGTTCGAGCCAATGGGCCAGGTCCAGGCCGAGATCGCCGTGTTCGGCGCGGGCCACGTCGGCCGCGCCCTGGTGCCGCTGCTCGCCAGCCTGCCCTGCCGGGTGCGCTGGATCGATTCCCGGGAGCAGGAGTTTCCGCCGCAGATCCCCAGCGGCGTGCGCAAGATCATCAGTGACGAACCGGTGGAGGAAATCGACCGCCTGCCCGCCGGCAGCTATTGCATCGTCATGACCCACAACCACCCGCTCGACCTGGAACTCAGCGCCGCGATCCTCAAGCGCAATGACTTCGCCTACTTCGGCCTGATCGGTTCGAAGACCAAGCGGGTGAAGTTCGAACACCGCCTGCGCGAACGCGGCTACGACAATGCGCTGCTGCAACGCATGCGCTGCCCGATGGGCCTGGCCGAGGTCAAGGGCAAGTTGCCCGTGGAAATCGCCATCTCCATCGCCGGCGAGGTCATCGCCACCTATAACGCGAATTTCGGCCAGCACACCGCGAGCGCCGAACCCATTGCCAAACTGCTGCCGGCCTCGCGCCGCAGCCATGCTTCCAAATGAAAACTTCGCATGAAGCCTGGAAGTGAAAACCACGAATTGAGACAGACCATGCCCCAGACACGCAAAGCCTACCGCGCCGCCCTCCTGCACAGCATCGCCGACCCGGCCGAAGTCGGCATCGACGCCTCCTACGAGTATTTCGAGGACGGCCTGCTGGTGGTCGAGAACGGCAAGATCAGCGCCATCGGCCATGCCAGCGAGCTGCTGCCGACGCTGCCGGCCGATATCGCCGTCAGCCACTACACCGACGCGCTGATCACCCCGGGCTTTATCGACACCCATATCCACCTGCCGCAGACCGGCATGGTCGGTGCCTATGGCGAACAATTGCTCGACTGGCTGAACACCTACACCTTCCCTTGTGAAAGCCAGTTCGCCGACCCGGCCCACGCCGAGGAAGTCGCGGATATCTTCATCAAGGAACTGCTGCGCAACGGCACCACTACCGCGCTGGTGTTCGGCAGCGTGCATCCGCAGTCGGTCAATGCCTTCTTCGAGGCCGCCGGGAAACTCGACCTGCAGATGATCGCCGGCAAGGTGATGATGGATCGCAATGCCCCCGACTACCTGACCGATACCGCCGAGTCGGGCTACCTGGAAAGCAAGGCGCTGATCGAGCGCTGGCATGGCAAGGGTCGCCTGCACTATGCGGTGACCCCACGCTTTGCCCCGACCTCGACCCCGGAACAATTGACCCTGGCCGGCCAGTTGCTGGGCGAATACCCGGATCTGTACATGCAGACCCATATCAGCGAAAACCTGCAGGAAGTGCAATGGGTCAAGGAACTGTTCCCGGAGCGCAAGGGCTACCTGGATGTCTATGACCATTACCAGTTGCTGGGAGAGCGCTCGGTGTTCGCCCACGGCGTGCACCTGTGCGACGACGAATGCGCGCGGCTGGCACAGACCGGATCGGCGGTGGCGTTCTGTCCGACCTCGAACTTCTTCCTCGGCAGCGGCCTGTTCAACCTGCCGATGGCCGAGAAGCACAAGCTGAATGTCGGGATCGGTACGGATGTCGGCGGCGGCACCAGCTTCTCGATCCTGCAGACACTGAACGAGGCGTACAAGGTCATGCAGTTGCAAGGGGCGCGGTTGAGCCCGTTCAAGTCGCTGTACCTGGCGACCCTCGGCGGCGCCCGGGCCTTGCGCCTGGAAGAGCGGATCGGCAACCTGCGGGCCGGCAGCGACGCCGACTTCCTGGTACTCGACTACCACGCCACGCCATTGCTCAGCTATCGCCTGAAGCAGGCCAGGAGCATCGACGAAACGCTGTTCGTGTTGATGACCCTGGGGGATGACCGCACGGTGCAGCAGACCTACGCGGCGGGGAACCTGGTGCACCAGCGATAAGTGCACAAACCCAGCCACTGAACTGATCGTTCCCACGCTCCGCGTGGGAATGTCTCTCTGGACGCTCTGCGTCCGCTGTTGTGACGCGGAGCGTCACGGACTGCATTCCCACGCGGAGCGTGGGAACGATCAATCGCCAGCAAGCCGGCTCCCACAATGACCGCGTCGACTGCCGGTCAGGACGGCCTCTACAGCTTCGCCGCGGGCCGACCCGGCTTCTTCGCCAGCAGCAGGTGCGAGAACACCGCGTGCAGGTCGTCCGAAGCGCTCTCCTCGTCGAGGTTGAGCTTGCTGTCGATATGGTCCATGTGGTGCATCATCAGGTCCACGGCCAGGACCGCGTCCCGCGCCTCGATGGCATCGATCAGCTGGGTGTGCTCGTCGTAGGAGCAGTGCGAGCGGTTGCCGCTTTCATACTGGGCAATGATCAGCGAGGTCTGGGACACCAGGCTGCGCTGGAAGCTGATCAGCGGCGCATTCTTCGCCGCCTCCGCCAGCTTCAGGTGGAACTCGCCGGACAGGCGGATCCCCGCCCCGCGATCACCACGGGAAAAGCTCTCGCGCTCGTCGTGGACCATCTGCCGCAACTCGGCCAGTTGCTCGGCCGTCGCGTACTGCACCGCCAGCTCGGTGATCGCCTTCTCCACCATGCGCCGGGCAAAGAACACCTGGCGGGCTTCCTCGACGCTCGGACTGGCCACCACCGCGCCGCGGTTGGGCCGCAGCAAGACCACGCCCTCGTGGGCCAGGCGCGACAAGGCACGGCGAATGATGGTCCGGCTGACCCCGAAAATCTCTCCCAGTGCCTCTTCGCTCAATTTGGTACCGGGCGCCAGGCGCTGTTCGAGGATCGCCTCGAAGATATGCGCATAGACAATATCGTCCTGGGTTCCGCTGCGGCCGGCCTTGCCTGCTCGCGGTTGTTTCTTGAGGGGCTGCAACTGTTCGTTCATGGGCACTCGAGTCGGAAAACGGCGGCGAATGGACTGTAATACAGCACAGTGGGTCGCTGACAAGTATCGCGTAAAATCATGGCACATTGTACACAACCTGTGTAGCCAACACGACTGTACGGCTATTTGCGGCATTGGCTGTATTGCAATAGACGGTTACTTTTGCGTTTAGGCTGCAAGAAGCATTCACGCCTGTTTTCCAGCAGCGTTTTCCAGAGCAAGGAATCCCGCCATGACCGACATCACTCAAGCGCGCCTGCGCCCCCTGGCCGACACCTCGCCTTCCGCGGTGGTCGCCGGTTTCATTGCGATGATGACCGGCTACACCAGCTCCCTGGTGTTGATGTTCCAGGCTGGACAAGCCGCCGGCCTGAGCGGCGGACAGATTTCCTCGTGGATCTGGGCGCTGTCCATCGGCATGGCGATCTGCAGCATCGGCCTGTCCCTGCGCTACCGCACGCCCGTGACGGTTGCCTGGTCGACCCCGGGTGCCGCACTGCTGATCACCAGCCTGTCCGGCGTCACCTACGGCGAAGCGATCGGTGCCTATATCACCTGCGCGGTGCTGGTGACGATCTGTGGCCTGACCGGCAGCTTCGAAAAACTGGTCAAGCGCCTGCCTTCGTCCCTGGCAGCGGCGCTGCTGGCCGGCATCCTGTTCAAGATCGGCAGTGAGATCTTTGTCGCCGCCCAGCACCGCACGGGCCTGGTGCTGGGGATGTTCTTCACCTACCTGGTGGTCAAGCGCCTGTCGCCACGCTACGCGGTGCTCGCAGCGCTGCTGGTCGGCACCGCCCTTTCCGGGTTGCTGGGCCTGCTGGACTTCAGTGGCTTTCACCTGGAGGTGGCGACACCGGTCTGGACCACGCCGTCGTTCTCGCTGGCGGCGACCATCAGTATCGGCATTCCGCTGTTTGTGGTGGCCATGACTTCGCAGAACATGCCGGGCATCGCCGTGCTGCGGGCCGACGGTTACGACGTGCCCGCCTCGCCCCTGATCAGCGTGACCGGCATCGCTTCGTTGCTGCTGGCGCCGTTCGGCTCCCACGGGATCAACCTGGCGGCCATCAGCGCCGCGATCTGCACCGGGCCCCATGCCCATGAGGACAAGAGCAAGCGCTACACCGCGGCGGTGTGGTGCGGGATCTTCTACGGGATCGCCGGGACGTTCGGCGCCACGCTGGCCGCGCTGTTCGCCGCGCTGCCAAAAGAGCTGGTGCTGTCGATTGCCGCGCTGGCGCTGTTCGGCTCGATCATCAACGGCCTGAGTATCGCCATGAACGAACCCCGGGAACGGGAAGCCGCGCTGATCACCTTCATGGTCACCGCATCGGGCTTCACCCTGTTTTCGGTAGGCTCGGCGTTCTGGGGGATTGTCGCGGGCGTGCTGACACTGATGATCCTCAACTGGCGCAAGGCCTGAATTCATCGATTCAACGTGTAGGAGCCGGCTTGCTGGCGACGAGGCCAGCGAGTCTTGCGCCGCGCGCCCATGGACGCCATCGCCGGCAAGCCGGCTCCCACAAAGAACCCGGGCAGCTCAGAGGCGGAAATGCCCGACCATGCCCTTCAGTTCCATCCCCAACTGCGCCAGTTCGATACTGGAGGCCGCGTTGCCCTGCATCGCCACCGCCGATTGATCGGCACTGGCCCGGATGCTGGTCACACTGCGATTGATCTCTTCCGCCACCGAGCTTTGCTCCTCGGCGGCCGCGGCAATCTGCTGGTTCATCTGCTGGATCAGCGACACCGCCGCGGCGATGCTGCCCAGGGCGCTTTCGGTCTGCAGGGCATCGCTGACCGCCAGCTTGACCAGTTCACCGCTGCTGCGGATCTGCTGCACCGACGATTGCGCGGCTGAACGCAGGGCGCTGACCAGCCGTTCGATTTCTTCCGTGGACTGCTGGGTGCGCTTGGCCAGGGCCCGCACCTCGTCCGCCACCACCGCGAAACCGCGTCCCTGCTCACCGGCACGGGCCGCCTCGATCGCGGCATTGAGCGCCAGCAGGTTGGTCTGCTCGGCCACGCTCTTGATCACACTCAGCACGGTGCCGATATTCTGGATTTCCGCACTCAGGCTTTCGATGCTCAGGCTGGCCGAGTTGGCCGAGTCCGCCAGTTGCTCGATACGTTGCATGCTCTGGCGCACCACCTGCTGGCCGCTGTCGACCTTGTCGTCGGCGGTCTGTGCCGCCTGCGCGGCCTCTTCGGCATTGCGCGCGACATCATGGACCGTGGCGGTCATCTGGTTCATCGCCGTCGCCACCTGCTCGGTTTCTTCCTTCTGCGTGCTGACTTCCAGGTTGGTCTGCTCGGTCACCGCCGACAGGGAATGCGCCGAGGTCGCCAACTGCTCGATCCCGGCTTGCAAGCCACTGACGATGCCGCTCAGGCCGGCGCCCATCTGCTGCATCGCCTGCATCAACTGGCCGATCTCGTCACGACGCTGGACCTCCACCGTGCCGGTCAGGTCGCCGGCGGCGATCTGCTGGGCCACCCGGATCACGCTGCGCAGCGGCGCGACAATCAGGCGGGTGATCACCAGCGCCGCCACCAGGCCGACCAACAAGGCCAGGGCGGACGAACCGATGATCAGTATCGAGTTCTTCTTCAGTTCGGCCTGCATCGACTGATCTTCAGCCGCGTAGGCCTGGTTGACCCGCTCGACCACCTGCGCGGCACGCTCGTGCAGTTGCTGGTAGACCTTCTTTTCCTGCTCCAGCAGGCCGGTGTACTCGGTGAGCTTTTCACCGAAACTGGCGATATGGCCGCCGACCTCATTGAGTACCGTCTGGTAGCCGGGGTCCTTGACCGCGGTCTTGAGCTGTTCGACGCCGGCCAGGGCCTGGTCCGCCTGTTCGATCTTGCCCTGGGCCTGGTTTTCCTCGTCGCCCTTGCGGCTTTGATCGAGACGCACCCGCGCCTCGTTCATCGCCTGCAGCATCAACTGCGAGACGTGGCTGACCTGGCCGGCCTGCTCGATGAACTCGCTGCCTTCCTTGCCCTCGGACTGCTTGAGTCCATAGGCGCCATCATCGGCCAGGCCGGCCTGCAGGACATCGAGGTTGTTGGCCACACTGGAGACCGACCAACTGGCCATCTCCAGCGCCAGGTCCTTGGCCTGGGTCAGCTCGACAAATTCGTCGAACGCCTTGCGATAGGCCACCAGGGCCTGCTCGACATCGGTCATCACCGGCACGTTGGCCGGTGATTGCGCCTTGAGTGCCTCTGCCTGCGCCGCCAGGGCATCCACGCCCTCATGCAGCGCATCGACCGTCTTGGCGTCCGAATGCAGGGCATAGTCCTGCTCCAGCAGGCGCACCTTGAGCAGGCTGCTGTTGAGCGAGGACATCTGCTTCAGCCCTTCGAAACGCAGACTGATGGTCTGCAAGGACCAGACGCCGATTGCCGCCACCAATCCGGTCAGCAGCAATACCAGGGCAAAACCGATGCCCATCTTCTTCGCCATACCCAGGTTGGCAAAACGTCCTTGCACGGCAGAAATCATGGTGCTTAATCCCCGTTCGAATGCTGAAGGCGCACAAGCCATTCAAGATTCGTGCAGATTCGCAACCACGACCGGTGAAGCACAAGCCTTTGGCGCCGGAATAATGGCCAAAAGCTACACCCGCGTCGTTTTCAGAATGGTCGAGGTCGATTCGGTATCGCCCAGCAAACGGAAGAATTTCTGCGCCCGCTGATCCGCCGCATAGGCCACGTTGATCCGCAGCCAGCCCGCGGAAGTTGCCCTCGGGGTAAAGACCACATCCTGTGCAAGCAATACCCCGAGTTTATGGGCACCGGCCTGGACCTGGGTAGGACTGTAACGTCGGCTGCGCGCCCAGACGAACATGCCGCCGGACGGCTCGCTGAAAACTTCCCAGCCCGTCTCTTCGAGCAGGTCCAGGGTCGTGGTCATCTCCGCCCCCAGCCGCTGGCGCAGGCGCTGTACCAGCTTGCGATAGGCGCCGTTGGCCAGCAGCGTGGCAACCACGCATTCGGCAAAGCGCGAAGCCCCCAGGCTGGTAATCATCTTCACCTCGGCCAGGCGCTGGATCAGCCCGGCGTGAGCGCGGATAAAGCCGACCTTCAGGGAACTGCTCAGGGTCTTGGAGAAACCACCCAGGTAGATGACCCGCTGCTGCGAGTCCAGTGCCGCCAGTTGCACTCCGGGGCCGCCCTGCAGATCGCTGAAGGCGCCGTCCTCGACAATCAGGAAATCCTCCGACTGCGCCAGTTGCAACAACTGCGTGGCGACCGGGAGGGTCAGGCTGCTGCCCGTCGGATTATGGTAGAGGCTGTTGATGAACAGGCACTTCGGCCGGTGCCTGCGCAGGTGTCCGCGCAACACCTCGATGTCAGGGCCCGTGCGCGTCCTGGGGACTTCCAGCAATTCGATGCCCTGCAAGGCCAGGAGCTTGTAGAGATTGCCATAACCCGGAGTCTCGACCAGCACGCAATCCCCCGGCTTGAGCAGCGTGCGCACCAGCAGGTCGAGGCCCTGGGTGATGCCCAGGGTCGTCAGGACTTCGCCGTCGCCGGACTGAATGCCTTTCTGGGTCAGGCGCTTGTGCAATTGCTGGCGCAAGGCGGGCAAGCCCAAGGGGGTGCTGTAGTGGAACAGGCCCTGCATCTGGGTCCGGCTGACTTCACGCACCGCATAACCGATATCGTCACTTTCCCGCCAGCCCTGGGGAATCCAGCCACAGCCCAGTTTCAACTCCCCCAATGGATGCTCGCTGAACGCTCCCCACTGGGTTTCCAACCCCTCGTACCACTCCGGCTCGGTACCGGGGGAGGACGCCGTGCCGCTGTCGGCGACAATGAACACCGAGCCATTGCGTGACGCCAATACCCCCTGCATGACCAGGCGCTCATAAGCCTCGGTCACATTGGCCTGACTGAGAGAGTTTTCCTTGGCCAACTGTCGCACCGACGGCAGGCGCGTCCCCGGACAGGCCCGGGTCAGGCGGGTCCATTCGACGATCGCACTGACGATTTGCTGCACGACGGGCACCAGTGCCTGCCGATCAATTTCCAGATCCATTGTGTGTGACGCTCCAAAGCACGGTTATTTCTCGTTAAACAGTTAAACACAAAAGCCCGGCACCTCAGCTTGCACAAAAAGCTTCCCGGTACTCCCCTGCAAGCCCCGTATACCGCGGCCTGCAGCGCCTGACCGACAGCCGCGAGAGAATATACCGACGGGACGCGCCACACTGGCGGACATAAAAAAACCCGCACTGGGCGGGTTCCTTTACCGGGGGGCTACAGGCAGCGGCGAACAGCACGACAGATCAAATGGCCGTGGCTCCGCCATCCACTGCCAGGGCGTGACCGGTGGTGAACGCCGCGCCGTCGCTGCACAGGTAGAGCACCGCGCTGGCAATCTCCTCGACCTTGCCGATACGGCCGACCGGGTGCATCGCCGCGGCGAATTCGCCCTTCTTCGGATCGGCCTCATAGGCGCGCCGGAACATGTCGGTGTCGATCACCGCCGGGCATACGGCGTTGACGCGAATTTTCTTCTTCGCGTATTCGATCGCCGCCGATTTGGTCAGGCCGATCACCGCGTGCTTGGAAGCCGCATAGATGCTCATCTTCGGCGCGGCCCCGAGGCCGGCGACCGACGCCGTGTTGACGATCGCGCCGCCGCCCTGGGCGAGCATCAACGGCAACTGGTACTTCATGCACAGCCAGACGCCTTTGACATTGACGCCCATGATCGCGTCGAACTCATCCAGGGTGCCATCGGCCAACTTGCCCTTCTCGATCTCGATCCCGGCATTGTTGAAGGCGTAGTCGACCCGACCGTAGGCAGCGACGGCCTGCTCCATGAGTTTCTGCACGTCGGCTTCCTGGGTGACATTGCAGCGGACGAAGATCGCCTCGCCACCGTCGGCACGGATCAGTTCGACGGTGCCCTCGCCCCCCGCCACATCCAGGTCGGCCACCACCACCTTCAGGCCTTCGGCGGCAAAAGCCTGGGCGGTTGCCCGGCCAATCCCGGCGGCAGCGCCGGTCACCAGGGCCACCTGGCCGGAAAACGTCATGCTCATGGTTCTGTCCTCGCTGAGTGGGTGAAAGGTCGCGTGAACCGAGTCTAGCCAGTGGCCGGCCCCGCGGGGCAGCACTATCAGAAGGCCGGTTATCGCCTTATGCACCGCAGTGATAAGTTGTGGTGATAACAGCGCGATGACCACCATCATTGCAGTGGATCGCAGCCTATTCGCCCGACGGGCAAAACTTGCCGTGATGCCGATCAGGGTCTATCTACAAGGCTTCATTGATCGCTTCGAGTGCCTGCCATGACCACCCAGAACAATCGCCAATTCCTCCTGGCCAAACGCCCGGTCGGGGCTGCGAACCGTGACACCTTCACCTATCAGGAAGTCCCGGTGGGCGAGCCGGGGGCGAACCAGATCCTGGTCCGCAACGAGTACCTGTCCCTGGACCCCGCGATGCGCGGCTGGATGAACGAAGGCAAGTCCTATATCCCGCCGGTGGGCCTGGGTGAGGTCATGCGTGCGCTGGGAGTCGGCAAGGTGATTGCCTCCAACAACCCGGGGTTTGCCGTCGGCGACTACGTCAACGGGGCGCTGGGCGTGCAGGATTATTTCCTCGGTGAGCCACGGGGCTTCTACAAGGTCGATCCGAAGCTGGCGCCGCTGCCGGTCTACCTGTCGGCGCTGGGCATGACCGGGATGACCGCCTACTTCGCCCTGCTCGATGTCGGTGCGCCGAAAGCCGGTGAAACCGTGGTGATCTCCGGCGCCGCCGGAGCCGTGGGCAGCATTGCCGGGCAGATCGCCAAGCTCAAGGGCTGCCGTGTGGTGGGGATTGCCGGCGGCGCGCAGAAGTGCCGGTTCCTGGTCGACGAACTGGGCTTCGACGGCACCATCGACTACAAGAACGAAGACGTTCAGGCCGGTCTGAAACGCGAGTGTCCGAAGGGTGTCGACGTGTATTTCGACAATGTCGGCGGCGATATCCTCGACGCCGTGCTGACCCGCCTGAACCTCAAGGCTCGCGTGGTGATCTGCGGGGCCATCAGCCAGTACAACAACAAGGAAGCCGTCAAGGGTCCGGCCAACTACCTGGCGCTGCTGGTCAATCGCGCACGCATGGAAGGTTTCGTGGTCATGGACTACGCCGCGCGCTTCGCCGCCGCCGGGCAGGAAATGGCCGGCTGGATGGCCAAGGGGCAGCTCAAGAGCAAGGAGGATATCGTCGAGGGCCTGCAGACTTTCCCCGAAACCCTGGGCAAGCTGTTCAGTGGCGAGAATTTCGGCAAGCTGGTGCTGAAGGTCTGAAAGGACTGCTCACAACGACCGGCAGGAGCGGGCTTGCCCGCTCCCGCACAAGCACCACTCCCCCACCGGCAGGCCGGATCAGGCCAGCTCGGCCACGACCGCCGCCAGGGCCTGGGCCGGGTCTGCCGCCTGGCTGATCGGGCGACCGATCACCAGGTAGTCGGAACCGGCCTGCAGTGCCTGGCGTGGCGTCAGGATCCGTCGTTGGTCGTCCTGGGCGCTGCCCGCCGGACGAATCCCCGGGGTCACCAGTTGCAGGCCCGGATGGGCACTCTTCAGCGCCGTGGCTTCCAGCGCCGAACACACCAGGCCATCGAGCCCGGCCTTCTCGGCCAGGGCCGCCAGACGCAGCACCTGCACCTGCGGCTCGACATCCAGGCCGATACCCGCCAGGTCTTCACGCTCCATGCTGGTCAGCACGGTCACGCCGATCAACAACGGCTTCGGACCGCTGCGCTGGTCGAGCACTTCACGACAGGCCGCCATCATGCGCAGGCCACCGGAGCAATGGACATTGACCATCCAGACCCCCATTTCCGCGGCTGCCTTGACCGCCATCGCGGTGGTGTTGGGAATGTCGTGGAACTTGAGATCCAGGAACACTTCGAAGCCCTTGTCGCGCAGGGTCCCGACAATTTCCGAGGCGCAGCTGGTGAACAGTTCCTTGCCGACTTTGACCCGGCACAGTTTCGGGTCCAGTTGATCGGCCAGCTTCAGGGCGGCGTCACGGGTGGGGTAATCCAGGGCGACGATGATAGGAGTCTGGCAGGCGGACATGGATGGGCTCTCAGGCAAGTCGAAATCGGCGCGGATTGTAGCGCAAGCCGGGGCTGATCGGGACCCGGTGATCGGCAAATGTGCCCACGGCGCGCCATAAAGGTCCCCACTCGCACCAATTAAAGTCGAAATCCCGGGCAACATCGGCGAAATATCCTCGATACGACAGCTTTTTCACCCTTTGCGACGCATTCCCCGGCGCTGGCACGTCCGCTGCACCCGCCTGTTCCGAGCGGTATCCAAACGGTTCAGGGAGAAACATATGAACACTCGACTCAAGCCCACGCTGGGCACGTTGCATCTGTGGGGCATCGCCGTCGGCCTGGTGATTTCCGGCGAGTATTTCGGCTGGAGCTACGGCTGGGGCGTCGCCGGTACGCTCGGATTCCTGGTGACATCGTTGATGGTCGCGGCGATGTACACCTGCTTCATCTTCAGCTTTACCGAACTGACCACCGCCATTCCCCACGCGGGCGGCCCCTTTGCCTACAGCCGCCGGGCCTTTGGCGAGAAAGGCGGGCTGATCGCCGGCCTGGCGACACTGATCGAGTTTGTCTTCGCGCCACCGGCCATTGCCCTGGCCATCGGTGCCTACCTGAATGTGCAGTTCCCCGCGCTTGATCCCAAGCATGCCGCCGTGGGCGCCTACATTGTGTTCATGGGCCTGAACATCCTCGGGGTGAAACTGGCCGCCACCTTCGAACTGGTGGTCTGCGTCCTGGCGGTGGCCGAGTTGCTGGTATTCATGGGCGTGGTCGCACCGGCCTTCAGCTTCAGCCATTTCGCCCTGAACGGCTGGGCCGGAGCCGACAGCTTCGGCGCGCCGGCGATTGCCGGGATGTTCGCAGCCATTCCGTTTGCCATCTGGTTTTTCCTCGCGATCGAAGGCGCCGCCATGGCCGCCGAAGAAGCCAAGGATCCGAAACGCACCATTCCCAAGGCCTATATCAGCGGCATCCTGACCCTGGTGCTGCTGGCGATGGGCGTGATGTTCTTCGCCGGTGGCGTCGGTGACTGGCGTACCTTGTCGAACATCAACGATCCCCTGCCACAGGCGATGAAAGCCGTGGTCGGCGACAGCTCCGGCTGGCTGCACATGCTGGTGTGGATCGGCCTGTTCGGCCTGGTGGCGAGTTTCCACGGGATCATCCTCGGTTATTCGCGCCAGTTCTTCGCCCTGGCCCGCGCCGGCTACCTGCCCGCGTCCCTGGCCAAGCTCTCGCGCTTCCAGACCCCGCATCGCGCCATTATCGTCGGCGGCCTGATCGGCATCGCCGCCATCTACAGCGACGGCCTGATCAACCTCAGCGGCATGACCCTCACCGCGGCCATGATCACCATGGCGGTATTCGGCGCGATCGTCATGTACATCATGAGCATGCTCAGCCTGTTCAAACTGCGCAAAACCGAGCCGGACCTGGAGCGCACCTTCCGCGCGCCGGGCTATCCGCTCGTCCCGGCCATCGCGCTGTTCCTGGCCGTGGTCTGCCTGGTCGCCATGGCCTGGTTCAACGCGCTGATCGGCCTGATCTTCGTCGGCTTCATGGCCGCCGGCTTCCTGTACTTCCTGCTGACCGCGCAGTTGCGCGCCGACGCCCCGGCGGATGCGATGCTGACCGGGCAGTAAGAGCTATCGGAGCAGAACGGGCTTACAATTGAACCACTGAGAAATCCCGTGACTCAAAGTGGTAAGGGCCGGCATCCCGCACGAACTTCTCGCGCGGGATCGGTCCATCAAGGAGAATCCCATGCCCTGGTATGCCTGGTTGATCATCGTGGTTGCCATCGGCTCCATCGTCGGCGGCCTGATGATGTTGCGCGACACCGCCACCAAAGTGGAGCTCACCGACGAACAGCGCAAGCGCGTCCAGGAGCGCAACGCCGAGATGGATGCCAAGGACGCGCAGGACCGCTGACACCCCCTCCTGCATTTGAACGGATTTGAACCAACCTTCAAAAAATCCAACCCTCTGCCGACAACTCACAGTTATCATTGGCCGGAGATTTGGAGGTTGAGCCATGCGCTATTCACACGATCATAAAGCCCAGACCCACGAGCGCATCATCAAGGAAGCAGCGGCCCGCTTTCGCCGTGACGGTATTGGCGCGACCGGCCTGCAGCCCTTGATGAAAGCCCTGGGCCTGACCCACGGCGGCTTCTACGCGCACTTCAAATCCAAGGACGAACTGGTCGAGAAAGCCCTGCAGGAAGCCGCGGCGGAACTGGACGTGCATTGCGACACGCTGTTCAGCCAGGACAAGCCGGTACAGGCGTTCATCGACAGCTACCTGTCCGAGTGGCACCTGACCACGCCGGAACACGGATGCCCATTGCCGACCATGTGCTCGGAGCTGGGACAACGTGGCGCACCGAGCCCGACCACCGACACGGTGATCGAGTCCCGGCTCAAGCAGGTCGAGGAGGCGCTGGGTGGCGGACCGGATGCACAGGACCAGAGTATCGTGATGCTGGCGACGCTGGTCGGGGCGCTGGTGCTCTCGCGCAGTGCGGAAGACGCCGAACTGGCGCAGAAGATCCTGGATGTGACCAGGGCGCATTTGAAGGATCAGGTGGAGTAAGGCTCGCCAGGGGCTGCGACAACCAGAGCCCCTGACGAAAAAGAGACCGATCCCCGGACCGGTCTCGAGCGCCGGATCGACGCCGTCAGTTGATCGCCAGTTGGTCGCGATTCTTGTCGAGAATCGCCTTGCCGATCCCCTTGACCTCAAGCAACTCATCCACCGAAGAGAAAGGTCCGTTCGCTTCCCGATAGGCGACGATGGCCTGGGCCTTGGCCTCGCCGATGCCCGACAGTTCACGCTGGATGGTTTCGGCATCGGCGGTGTTCAGGTTGACCTTGCCGGCTTTTGGAGCGGACTCCGCCTGACTCGCGGGTGCGGCTTGCTGGCCGGTCTGGGCGGCTGGCGCCGCATTGACCGCCGCGGTGGCGCCGAGCAGAACGGTTAACAACAGGGAGGGGAAAAAGCCTGTACGCATAGGTGACACTCCATGACATCGTAGGGGAAAGCAGCTTTTCCGAAGCTGCTTTCCAAACCTAGGTGATGCTGGAGCCTTGTCAAAAACGAGGCCGTTACCGGGTGTGTAGCTTCAGGGATCCATGCGCCGCTGCTGATAGATCCAGTCCACTATCTCACCGTCCGGGGCATAGCCGCTGACAGTGTCCCGCAACAACTGACGCACACGCGCGTAGTCATCGTTCTCCACGGCCGCAAGCAATTCGGACAGGCGCAACTTGAGCGCCTCCCAGGGCAGCAGGTCTTCATTGGCGGTCATGATCATCGGATGCTGGGTCGCCGCCACGTTGTCGCCGATCAGCAACTCTTCGTAAAGCTTTTCTCCAGGTCGCAACCCCGAGAACTCGATCGCGATATCACCATGAGGGTTCTTGTCGGAACGGATACTCAGGCCGGAAAGGTGAATCATCTTTTCCGCCAGCTCGACAATCCTGACCGGTTCGCCCATGTCCAGGACAAACACATCGCCCCCCTGCCCCATCGAGCCGGCCTGGATGACCAGTTGGGCGGCTTCAGGGATAGTCATGAAGTAACGCGTGATCTTCGGATGGGTCACCGTCAGCGGCCCACCCGCCTTGATCTGCTTGTGGAACAACGGAATAACCGACCCCGACGAACCCAGCACGTTGCCAAACCGAACCATGGTGAAACGGGTCTTGTTGACCCGGGACACATTGCTAGAATCACCAAAGAGCACCGGTGCCAGCTCACGACTGAGGGCCTGCAGGGTCATCTCGGCCAGACGCTTGGTGCTGCCCATGACATTGGTCGGCCGCACCGCCTTGTCGGTGGAAATGAGCACGAAGTTCGCCACGCCGGCCTGCAATGCCGCCTGAGCGGTGTTCAGGGTGCCGATCACATTGTTCAGCACGCCTTCGGCGATGTTGTGCTCGACCATGGGCACGTGCTTGTACGCCGCCGCATGGTAGACCGTTTCCACACGCCAGGTTTTCATGACAGACAGCAACTTGTCCGGATTACGCACGGAGCCGAGGATCGGCAGCAGGCGCACGGACAGGGACTCACGGGCCACGCGCCGCTCAAGCTCCGACAAGATGCTGTAGAGATTGAACTCACTGTGCTCGAAAAGCAGAAGCGTCGTTGGGCGCAAGGCAAGAATCTGCCGGCAAAGCTCCGAACCAATGGAGCCGCCGGCTCCGGTGACAAGCACCGCACGGCCCTTGATGCAATGCTCAAGCAGTTCAGCCTGGGCAGGCACGGCGTCACGCCCGAGCAGATCGGCGATATCGACTTCCTGGATATCGTCGACCTTGACCCGCCCGCTGGCCAGATCCATGAACCCGGGCACACTGCGTACATGCAAGGGGTAACCTTCCAGGAAACCAAGAATCTCACGGCGGCGCCCGCGGGAAGAGGAAGGAATCGCCAGCAGGATTTCCTGGGCTCCCGTGGTATCGATCATCTGCTGGATATGCTTGGGTTTGTAGACCTGCAACCCGGAAATACTGCGATCGGCAATACTGCTGTCATCGTCAATAAAGGCAACGGGCTGCATGGCGCGGCCCATGCGCAGCGCAGCAACCAGTTGGTTACCCGCCGAACCGGCTCCGTACACCGCCACCTTCGTCAGCCCGCTATCACGATTGGCAAAAGGCATGTGCTGGGAGGCACCAAACCAATCCCCCAGGAAGTACTGGCGCATCACCAGACGCAGACCACCGATCATGATCAGGCTCAACCACCAGTAGTTGAACATGATGGATCGCGGCACCACTGTCTGGTGGTTGCTATAGAGATAGACCACCACACCGAGGATCAGCGCGGACAGGCTCACCGCCTTGACGATGGCGATCAGGGCATCATTGCCGAAATAACGCATCACCGCCCGGTACAACCCGAATTTTACAAACAGCGGAATAGCCACCACAGGCGCGGAGAGAAACAACCAGCGGTGCTGGGTAAACGGGTTGATCACGTCGTCCAGCCCCAGCCTGACGACAAACGACATCCACAGCGCCAACCACACCAGCACAATGTCGGCGATGACCTGAAGAACGCGTTTTTGCCGACGCGGGAGGCCTAACAAAAAGGCTCGTATCTTATCCATAACCCCTCTAAGGCCAGTATCCAAAAAACGGCAATACACATGCTGTATCCGATACAGGCATGTCCAAGCCAACTGGAAAAACGATAACGCTCAGCCCGCTTTTTCCAGCTCGCCCGCGTGAAACCTGAAGGCCAGGAAAACCAACGGCACATACGCGACAATCAGCCCGATGGCGCCGTCCACTATCGACAATCCGACACATAGGGCAATCGGCAACAACCAGCCAAGATTGATCCCGGTTACCGCCAGAGTCACCGGCAGATGGCTGCCCACCTGCCGCGAGGCAAATTGATAGGCATGACTGCGATGCGCCTCGTACACCTTGTCACCACGCAGTAAACGTCGTATCAACGTAAACGTCGCGTCGACGACGAACACGCCCAGCAAAATCAACCACACCCACAGCAACCGGGGTTCAGCCCAGGCCGCATGGAGGGAAAGCCCGCCGAGCATCACGCCGAGAAAACCGCTGCCGGCATCACCCATGAAAATCCTGGCAGGTGGAAAATTCCAGTATAGAAAACCACCGACCGCCATCGCCAGCAGCAACGGCGGCCAGATCAGGCCTGCATTGTCTGTGAGTGTATAGACAAGACACGCGCCGAGGCACGCCGTCAGCGCTTCTACGCTGGCAATCCCGTCGATTCCATCCATGAAATTATAAAGATTGAGCATCCACACCAGATAGAAGGCGGCCAAGACATCACCGACCAACCCCAGGTTGATACGTGCGCCCATGATATCAAGAGTCGGCAGGCCACCCATCCAGAAAAGCAACCAGGCCGCCGCCGAAAAATGAGCCAACAAGCGCCAGCGAGCAGCTACATGGCCATGATCGTCGAGAAACCCCACCAGCGCGATACAGGCGCCGGCACCCAGCAGCGCCCAGACGATGGGCCAAAGCACGATGCCGGTAAACGCCAGGACAGGCAAGACAGCCAGGAAACTGACGACGATGGCCACGCCACCACCACGGGGAGTGGCGACGGAATGAGAGCTGCGCTCGTTGGGAATATCCATCAGGCTGCGCGCCAACGCGTAATGACGAAGAGCGCCCGTCAACAATAACGACGCCATCAACACGACCAAACAGCACAACAAAATCATCATCAAGCCAAGATCCTTGCCACACTTAAATAACGATATTCACGAGCAGCTTTTACTCGCCAGACCCGGAAACTTTACGCGTCGTAAAAAACAGGAGGCCAAGCCAGAAAATACTCGACCTGGCAGTTGGGCCCGCGAATATAGACGACTCTACGCAATAACTCGACACTTGCCACCATGGACAAGAAAACCAGCGAAATACAGAGGGGAAGAGATAACGGGGAAATAGCCGCTACGACCGGACATGATCCCGGAGCACAAAGGGAGACAGTGAACCGAACGGGTCAATCCCGGATGCCATCCAATAAACGGAATGCCGATTTATCGGGATAGATACAATCGCCCGCTGGGTGATGAACAACGGGACAGATCACCAGGCCAGACGCATACGCACCTGGCGAAGATGATCAGGCATCATCATGCTCTTCATCTTCATTCACCCGATCCCGAAGCTCCTTCCCCGGTTTGAAGTGCGGTACAAACTTCCCATCCAGGCTGACCGACTGCCCGGTCTTGGGATTGCGCCCCACGCGCGGTGCGCGATAGTGCAGGGAAAAGCTACCGAATCCACGAATTTCGATCCGGTCCCCAGTCGCCAGGCACTGGGACATTTGCTCAAGCATGGTCTTGATGGCCAACTCGACATCCTTGGATGAGAGCAGCCCCTGATGGGTGACAATTCGTTCGATCAACTCCGACTTCGTCATATTTTTCCCTTCTTTTTCAAGCAGCTAGGAAAAGCGCTTCGAAGGTTTTAGCATGACCTGAGGATTTTGAACAGCCCATCTATTGACTTATCTGCATACCAGATACGTCCGGGCCTGGAGGTGTGTATATCGACTAGTTGCAGATCACCAGCATCGTCCGGGTGGCATAGCCTGCCGGATTCCAGCCAAAGAGATAGTCACCTTCATCATCCTTGGCATCACTGGACTTGGTGACGACCTTGTAGCCCTGAGCCTTGCACTCGCGAGCCGCCCGTTTGTAGCACTTTTCCCAGCCGGAACCCAATCCCGAGCAGTCGATCTCGATACCGCTCACACCGTGCCTGACGTGGGTCTTGGCGTTGGTGGTACATCCGGCAAGCAACGCCAGGGCAAATACTGCTATGAGCTTGCTCATTCACATCCTTATCAAGGTGACACCCTGAGAAAAGCCTTCGACAGCTGACAATGGCTGATCCAGACACACAGATCTTTACACTTATAAATGTGACCGTAGCACGTCCGATTTGGTTTCACCCGTGAAACACTCAAATCCCGGCCATAAAAAAGGGCGACCGAAGTCGCCCTTTTTTCAACAGTCAGACAGAACTCAGTTCTGTTTGGCCATTGCTTGACGCAGCAGAGCAGCCATGGTGGTGTCAGCTGCTTCGCCTTCCGGAGCTGCTTTCAGGCTCTGGATGGCTTCTTTCTCGTCTTCAACGTCTTTCGACTTGATCGACAGCTGGATCACGCGGCTCTTGCGGTCAACGCTGATGATCTTGGCTTCTACTTCTTCGCCTTCCTTCAGGACGTTACGCGCGTCTTCAACGCGGTCACGGCTGATTTCGGAGGCTTTCAGAGTCGCTTCGATATCGTCGGCCAGAACGATGATGGCGCCTTTGGCGTCAACTTCTTTCACAGTGCCTTTAACGATGGCGCCTTTGTCGTTAACCGAGACGTACTCGGAGAACGGGTCGCTTTCCAGTTGCTTGATGCCCAGGGAGATGCGCTCACGCTCTGGGTCAACCGACAGGATGACGGTGTCCAGCTCGTCGCCCTTCTTGAAACGACGTACGGCTTCTTCGCCCACTTCGTTCCAGGAGATGTCGGACAGGTGAACCAGACCGTCGATGCCGCCGTCCAGACCAATGAAGATACCGAAATCGGTGATCGACTTGATGGTGCCGGAGATCTTGTCGCCCTTGTTGAACTGGCCAGAGAAGTCTTCCCATGGGTTCGACTTGCACTGCTTGATGCCCAGGGAGATACGACGACGCTCTTCGTCGATGTCCAGAACCATGACTTCCACTTCGTCGCCGACTTGTACGACTTTCGAAGGGTGGATGTTCTTGTTGGTCCAGTCCATTTCCGAAACGTGCACCAGACCTTCAACGCCTTCTTCCAGCTCAGCGAAGCAGCCGTAGTCGGTCAGGTTGGTTACACGCGCGGTAACGCGGGTGCTTTCTGGGTAACGGGCTTTGATAGCAACCCATGGATCTTCGCCCAGCTGCTTCAGGCCCAGGGAAACACGATTGCGCTCGCGATCGTACTTCAGAACCTTGACATCGATCTCGTCGCCAACGTTGACGATTTCCGATGGATGCTTGATGCGCTTCCAGGCCATGTCGGTGATGTGCAGCAGGCCATCGACGCCACCCAGATCGACGAATGCGCCGTAGTCGGTGAGGTTCTTGACGATACCCTTGACTTGCTGACCTTCCTGCAGGGATTCCAGCAGAGCTTCACGCTCGGCGGAGTTCTCGGCTTCCAGGACGCTGCGGCGGGAAACGACAACGTTGTTGCGTTTCTGGTCGAGCTTGATGACCTTGAACTCGAGCTCTTTGCCTTCCAGGTGCGTGGTGTCGCGCACTGGACGGACGTCAACCAGGGAACCTGGCAGGAACGCACGGATGCCGTTAACGTCGACAGTGAAGCCGCCTTTAACCTTACCGTTGATAACGCCCTTGACCACTTCCTCGGCTGCGAAGGCTGCTTCCAGAACGATCCAGCATTCAGCGCGCTTGGCTTTTTCACGGGACAGCTTGGTTTCACCAAAGCCGTCTTCAACCGAATCCAGCGCCACGTGAACTTCGTCACCGACGTTGATGTTCAGCTCGCCAGCATCGTTGTAGAACTGTTCCAGCGGGATCAGAGCTTCAGACTTCAGACCAGCGTGGACAGTGACCCAACGAGCTTGGTAATCGATATCAACGATAACACCGGTGATGATCGAACCAGCCTGAAGATTAAGGGTCTTCAAGCTCTCTTCAAAGAGTTCCGCAAAGCTTTCGCTCATTTTAATTCCTGTTGATAAGGGCGAAGAATACGCCCATCTGCCACACCCCAGACGGTGTGGGTTACGTTCATATGAAAGAAGCCATGCAGGACTATGACTGGTCCCCTGCACGCTTCTTGGTCACCCGGCGATATCGCGAATGGCGATCTCGCTCATGATGCGTTCCAGCACCTGCTCGATGGACAACTCCGTGGAATCCAGCTGTATGGCGTCAGCCGCCGGCTTGAGCGGGGCTACCGCTCGCTGGGTGTCACGCTCATCGCGTGCACGTATCTCATCTAGCAGACTCGACAGACTAACATCATCGCCCTTGGCCTTCAACTGCAAGTACCGGCGACGCGCCCGCTCCTCGGAACTGGCGGTGAGGAAAATCTTCAGCGGCGCATCGGGAAACACCACGGTCCCCATGTCGCGACCGTCGGCCACCAGCCCCGGCGGCTCCTGGAATGCGCGCTGGCGCTGCAGCAAGGCGTCGCGCACCGCCGGCAGGGCCGCGACCTGGGAAGCACCGGCACCGATCGACTCGTTGCGGATATCCTGGGTGACATCGTCCCCTTCGAGAATGATGCGCTGCGGCTGGCCGTCGGTCGCACCGATGAACTGCACGTCGAGGTGGGCGGCCAGCAGCTTGAGGGACTCTTCGTTGGTCAGGTCGACACCGTGATTGCGCGCGGCGAAGGCCAGCAACCGATACAGCGCACCAGAGTCCAGCAGGCACCAGCCCAGACGCTTGGCCAGCAGACCGGCGATAGTGCCCTTGCCCGAGCCGCTGGGTCCGTCGATGGCGATGACTGGAGCTTGAATATTCACGACTGAGCCTCTTTGTGATCATCGTTGGCGTTCATTGTGTCCTTGCGGGCCCGTCGGGCCAAGATCCTGCCGAAATGTTCGCGTGCCGCCTGGGCCCGCTCGAACACATCCAGCAGTTGATGCCCATCCCCCGCGTCGACGGCATCGCGCAAGACATCCAGGTCGCTGCGGAAGGTGTCCAGTGCACGCAACACCGCCTCGCGATTGGCCAGGAAGATGTCGTGCCACATGACCGGATCGCTGCCGGCAATTCGCGTGAAATCACGGAATCCACCGGCGGCGTAACGGAAAATCTCCAGGTTCTCGTTGCGCTTGGCCAGGGAATCCACCAGGCCGAAAGCCAGCAGGTGCGGCAAATGACTGGTGGCCGCCAGGACTTCGTCGTGGCGCTGGACCTGCATATGCTCGACATCCGCGCCCAGGGCACGCCACAGCCGGTCGACCGTGGCCACCGCCGCCGGATCGGTTTCATCCAGCGGGGTCAGGATCACCTTGTGCCGGCGGAACAGCTTGCCGTTGGAAGCCTGCACCCCGCTCTGTTCGGATCCGGCAATCGGGTGCCCGGGCACGAACCGCGGCGGCATGGCGCCAAACGCCGAGCAGGCGGCACGCACCACATTGCCCTTGGCACTGCCGACATCCGTCAGGATCGCTTGCCCCAGGTCCATGCCCGCCAACAGGCCGAGCATCTTCTCCATGGCCAGGATCGGCACCGCCAGTTGAATCACATCGGCTCCCCGACAAGCGGTCGCCAGATCTTCCTCGCAGCGATCGACCACCCCCAGCTCCACCGCCAACTGGCGTGATTGCGGATCGAGATCGACACCGACCACTTCCCGGCAGAGGCCGCTTTCCCGCAGCCCCTTGGCGAAGGAACCGCCAATCAGCCCGAGACCGACCACCACCAGGCGGCCGATCATAGGCGTCACAGATTGCATCGGCATGACATCAACCACGAGCCAGGACCTTGGCCAGGGCCTCGAGCAAACGACTGTTTTCACTGGCCAGGCCAATACTGATGCGCAGGTGCCGCGGCAAACCATAACCGGCGATCGGACGCACGATCACGCCCTCGCGCAGCAGGCCCTGGTAAACCGGCCCCGCGTCGCGACCGACATCGACAGCGAGGAAATTGGCGCGCGAGGGAATCCAGCCCAGGCCCATCTGCCGGAAACCTTCCTCCAGTTGCCGCATGCCGGCTTCGTTCAGCTCGCGACTGCGTGCCACGTACTCGACATCGTCCAGCGCGGCATGGGCCGCCACCAGGGCGAGACTGTTCACGTTGAACGGCTGGCGCACCCGATTGAGGATGTCCGCCACCGCCGGCGACGACAGCCCGTAGCCGACACGCAGCGCCGCCAGGCCGTAGGCCTTGGAGAACGTGCGGGAAACCAGCAGGTTCGGATAGGTCGACAGGTAGTTCAGGCCATTCGGCAGATCTTCGCCCTGGGCGTACTCGATATACGCCTCGTCCAGCACCACCAGCACATTGCCGGGCACCTTCGCCAGGAAGGCTTCCAGCGCCTGCGGGCCGAACCAGGTGCCGGTCGGGTTGTTCGGGTTGGCGATAAACACCACGCGGGTGTTCTCGTCGATCGCCGCCAGCATCGCCGGCAGGTCATGTCCGAAATCCCTGGCCGGAGCCACGCGGGCGTCGGCGGCCACGGCCTGGGTCACGATCGGATAGATCGCGAAGGCATGCTCGCTGAAGACCGCATTCAGGCCCGGCGCCAGGTAGGCACGGGCGACCAGTTCGAGGATATCGTTGGAACCGTTGCCCAGGGTCACCTGGCTGGCCTGCACGCCGCACAACTCGGACAGGCGCTGCTTCAGCTCGAAGCCGTTGCCGTCCGGGTAGCGGGTCAGGTCGGCCAACGCCTCGCCAATCGCCGCCAGGGCCCTGGGACTGGCGCCCAGCGGGTTTTCATTGCTCGCCAGCTTGATGATGCGCGCCGGATCGATATCCAGCTCGCGCGCCAATTCGTCCACGGGCTTGCCCGGAACGTAAGGCGAAAGTTGTTGCACGCCCGGCTGCGCCAGGGCGAGGAAGTCGCCACTCATGTTCAACGCCTTTAGAGAACCGCTTTCGGGTAGGAACCCAGCACCTTGAGGGCCACCGCTTCCTGACTGATCTTCTCCAGCACACCCTTGACCAGCGGATCACGGTGATGGCCGACGAAGTCGATAAAGAACACGTACGTCCATTTACCGCTGCGCGAAGGTCGGGTTTCGATTCGCGTCAGGTCAATCCCGTTGTCGTGGAACGGCACCAGCAGCTCATGGAGCGCGCCGGGCTTGTTGCTCATGGAAACAATGATCGAGGTCTTGTCGTCGCCGGTCGGCGGCACTTCCTGGCTGCCGATCATCAGGAACCGCGTGGAGTTGTCCGGACGGTCCTCGATTTTCTCGGCCAGGCGGGTCAACCCATACAGGCCTGCCGCCATATCGCCGGCAATCGCCGCCGAATTCCACTCACCCTTGACCCGCTTGGCCGCCTCGGCGTTGCTCGACACCGCCACGCGCTCGACATTCGGATAATGGGCGTCCAGCCATTTGCGGCACTGGGCCAGCGACTGGGCATGGGAGTAGATGCGACTGATGCTGTCGGTCTTGGTATTTTCGCCCACCAGCAGATGGTGGTGGATACGCAGCTCGACTTCGCCACAGATCACCATGTCGTGCTCGAGGAAACTGTCGAGGGTGTGGTTGACCGCACCCTCGGTGGAGTTTTCCACCGGCACCACGCCGAAGTTCACCGCACCGGCGGCGACTTCACGGAATACTTCATCGATGGCCGCCATCGGCTTGCTGATCACCGCATGACCGAAGTGCTTCATCGCCGCCGCCTGGGTAAAGGTACCCTCGGGGCCCAGATAAGCCACTTTCAGCGGCTGCTCCAGCGCCAGGCAGGAGGACATGATCTCGCGGAACAACCGCGCCATCTCCTCATTGCCCAGCGGCCCCTGGTTGCGCTCCATGACTCGCTTGAGCACCTGGGCTTCACGCTCCGGGCGATAGAACACCGGCACTTCGCCTTCGGCCAGCGAGGCCATCTTTACCCGCGCGACTTCCTGGGCGCAGCGTGCGCGCTCGCTGATCAGCTCGAGGACTTTCTCGTCGAGACTGTCGATGCGCAGGCGCAGTGCCTTGAGTTCTTGCTCAGACATTAGCCGTGTTCCTTCTCGAACTCTGCCATGTACGCCACCAGCGCATTGACTGCATTGATGTCGACGGCGTTATAGATGGAGGCACGCATGCCGCCCACCGAACGGTGACCCTTGAGGTTCAACAGGCCGCGGGCGTCGGCGCCGGCCAGGAACGGTTTGTCCAGGCGGTCGTCAGCCAGACGGAACGGCACGTTCATCCACGAGCGGTCGGTCTTGTTGATCGGGTTGCTGTACAGGCCGCTGGCATCGATGAAGTCATACAGAGTGCGCTGCTTGACCTCATTGAGCTTGCCGATGGCCGCTACACCACCCTGCTCCTTCAGCCACTCGAATACCAGCCCGGAGAGGTACCAGGCCAGGGTCGGCGGCGTGTTGTACATGGAGCCGTTGTCGGCCGCGACCTTGTAGTTGAGCATGGTCGGGCAGATCGAACGCGCATGCCCCAGGAGGTCTTCGCGAATGATGTTCACGACGATGCCGCTCGGGCCGATGTTCTTCTGCGCACCGGCGTAGATCATGCCGAAGCGGGAGATATCCACAGGGCGCGAGAGAATGTCCGAGGACATGTCGGCGACCAGCGGCACATCGCCGGTTTCCGGAATCCAGTTGAATTCCAGGCCGCCGATGGTTTCGTTCGGCGCGTAGTGAACGTAGGCGGCATCCTTGGACAGGTTCCACTCGTTCTGCCCGGGAATGGCGAAGTAGTCGTAGGGCTTGGCCGTGGCCGCCACATTGACAGCACCATAACGCGAGGCTTCTTCGATGGCTTTCTGCGACCAGATACCGGTATCGATATAGTCGGCCTTGCCGTTTTCGGGCAGCAGGTTCAATGGAATCTGGGAAAACTGCTGGCTGGCGCCGCCTTGCAGGAACAGCACCTTGTAGTTCGAGGGGATATCCAGCAGGTCGCGCAGATCCTGCTCGGCCTTGGTGGCGATGGAGACGAATTCATCGCTGCGATGACTCATTTCCATGACCGACAGCCCTTTGCCGTGCCAGTCCAGCAATTCCGACTGGGCACGCAACAGGACAGCTTCAGGCAGCGCAGCGGGACCCGCGCAGAAGTTATAGGCTCGTTTGCTCACATCCACTCTCGCTTTGCTTGGAGATATACACGCCGCCCGTCCTGCCCGGCGCCCTGCAGGAAAGAATCGCCGGCCGAGCGGGCCGGGGAATCTCGATACTCCTGACACGACGAAGCGGTCCGACAACGACCGCTCCGCGTTCGATCACAACCGATCACACCTCGATCGGTTGCCCTACAGTAGCTACAACGTCAGGCGCAGGCGCTTGATTAATCCTGCGGTTCAACTTCGTCGGTCGCAGCATCCAGCGACGAATCGTCGGCCAGGCCGTCGATCATCACCTCGCCGCCGAACTCGACGCTTTCTTCACTTTCCAGGTCCTCGCCTTCGACTTCCGACGGCTCCTGCACACGCTCCAGGCCGACCAGGGTCTCGTCGCTGGCCAGCTTGATCAGGGTCACGCCCTGGGTGTTACGGCCCAGGCTGGAAACTTCGTCGACACGGGTACGCACCAGGGTGCCCTGGTCGGAAATCAGCATGATTTCCTCGCCTTCCTGCACCTGGATCGCGCCAATCAGCTGGCCGTTGCGGTCCTTGGTGACCATGGCGATCACGCCCTGGCCGCCGCGTCCGCGCCGCGGGAACTTGCTCAGCGGGGTGCGCTTGCCGAAACCGCGCTCGGAAGCGGTCAGGATCTGCGCCCCCGATTCCGGGATCAGCATGGAGATCAACTGCTGGCCCTTGCCGATACGCATGCCGCGGATACCACGGGCGCCACGGCCCATCTCGCGAACCACGCTCTCGGCGAAACGAATCACCTTGCCGGCGTTGGAGAACAGCATGACTTCCTTGGCGCCATCGGTGATCGCCGCGGCAATCAGGGTATCGCCTTCCTTCAGCTTCAGGGCGATCAGGCCGCTGGAGCGTGGACGGCTGAACTGTGCCAGCGGGGTTTTCTTGACCGTACCAAAGGCCGTGGCCATGAAGATATAGGCACCGGTCGGCTCGGCCACCAGCTCTGCCGTGTCGCCATCGACTTCTTCGGCCGCATCGGCCGCTTCATCGGCTTCGATCACTTCGCCTTCGATCACCGCATCATCGGCATCGTCCAGGTCGTCATCGGCACCGGCGCTCTGCTGCAGGGCCTCCAGGTCGATCTGCAGCATGGTGGTGATGTACTCACCTTCGTCCAGCGGCAGCAGGTTGACCAGCGGACGACCGCGAGCGGCGCGGGACGCTTCGGGAATTTCATAGGTCTTGAGCCAGTACACCTTGCCCTTGCTGGAGAACAGCAGGAGCGTGGCATGGCTGTTGGCGACCAGCAGGTGGGAGATGTAGTCCTCATCCTTGACGCCGGTCGCCGACTTGCCTTTACCACCGCGACGCTGGGCCTGGTAGGCCGACAGCGGCTGGGTCTTGGCGTAGCCGCTGTGGGAAATGGTCACCACGCGCTCTTCTTCCGGGATCATGTCGCCCAGGGTCAGGTCGAGGCGCGCATCGAGGATTTCGGTGCGACGCGCATCGCCGTACTCGGCGCGGATGACTTCCAGCTCTTCGCGGATCACTTCCATCAGGCGCGTGGCGCTGTTGAGGATGCGGATCAGCTCGCCGATCTGGTTGAGGATCTCCTGGTACTCGGCCAGCAGCTTCTCGTGCTCCAGGCCGGTCAGGCGGTGCAGGCGCAGCTCCAGGATGGCTTGTGCCTGTTCCGGCGACAGGAAATACTTGCCGTCGCGCAGGCCGTATTGCGGATCGAGGTTTTCCGGACGGCAGGAGTCTGCCCCGGCACGCTCGACCATGGTCATCACCGCACTGGATTCCCAGGGCGTGCTGATCAGCGCTTCCTTGGCTTCCGACGGCGTCGGCGAAGCCTTGATCAGGGCGATCACCGGGTCGATGTTCGACAGGGCCACGGCCTGGCCTTCGAGGATATGTCCACGCTCGCGGGCCTTGCGCAGTTCGAACACGGTACGCCGGGTGACGACTTCGCGACGGTGACGGACGAAGGCTTCCAGCAGGTCCTTGAGATTGAGGATCCGCGGACGACCGTCGATCAGCGCAACGATGTTGATGCCGAACACACTCTGCAACTGGGTCTGGGCGTAGAGGTTGTTGAGAATCACCTCGGGCACTTCGCCACGACGCAGCTCGATCACGACGCGCATACCGTCCTTGTCGGACTCGTCGCGCAGCTCGGTGATGCCTTCGAGCTTCTTCTCTTTCACCAGCTCGGCGATCTTCTCGATCAGGCGAGCCTTGTTCAATTGATAAGGCAGTTCGGTGATGACGATCTGCTGGCGACCACCGACCTTGTCGATATCCTCGACGGTCGAGCGGGCACGCATGTAGATGCGTCCGCGACCGGTGCGGTAGGCCTCGATGATCCCGGCACGGCCGTTGATGATCGCGGCGGTCGGGAAGTCCGGCCCCGGGATGAACTGCATCAGTTCGTCGACGGTCAGCTCGGGGTTGTCGATCAGCGCCAGGCAGCCGTCGATCACTTCACCGAGGTTGTGCGGCGGGATGTTGGTCGCCATGCCCACGGCGATGCCGCTGGAACCGTTGACCAGCAGGTTGGGGATACGGGTCGGCATGACCGCCGGGATCTGCTCGGTGCCGTCATAGTTCGGCACCCAGTCCACGGTTTCCTTGTGCAGGTCGGCCAGCAGCTCGTGCGCCAGCTTGGTCATGCGCACTTCGGTGTATCGCATGGCCGCGGCATTGTCACCGTCGACCGAACCGAAGTTGCCCTGGCCATCGACCAGGAGATAACGCAGGGAGAATGGCTGCGCCATCCGAACAATGGTGTCGTACACCGCGGTATCACCGTGAGGGTGATACTTACCGATCACGTCACCGACCACACGGGCAGATTTCTTGTACGGCTTGTTCCAGTCGTTACCCAGCTCGCTCATCGCAAACAGGACACGCCGGTGCACGGGCTTCAAGCCATCGCGCGCATCGGGCAATGCCCGCCCGACAATCACGCTCATCGCGTAGTCGAGGTAGGACTGTTTCAGCTCGTCTTCGATATTGACCGGGAGGATTTCTTTGGCCAGTTCGCCCATGAGAAGCCTGATTCCTTTTTCTGGTGAAACTTCGTCGCATCCATATGGGACGAACGAAGCTTGCCGCTGCCGACCTGATGCCTGGCAACGACTTACGACAAATCAACGAGTTATGCCATGGATCTGCGCAGTAAGGGCAGTCGGTTCGGACAGCCCTGGAAACCGCCGAATGTTATCACAATCGCCGCCACGCACCTATCCCCGGATACATAAGGATGTAGACAGGCGACCAACGAAACCCTTCGAGAGCGCATCGGGAGGGGCTTAAAAGCAAAATGCCTGCATCCAGACCCCGAAAAAATCACCTGGCCGGAAAAAAACCGGCTCAGTGCAGGCGCTTGCGACACATCAATTGAGTCATCTTCGCGGCGTCCGGTCGTTCGACTATGCCCTTTTCGGTCACGATGACATCGATCAGGTCCGCCGGCGTCACATCGAATACCGGATTGAACGCTTCGACCGGCACACCGAGCCGCTGCCCGCCGACGCTGAGCAATTCGTCGCCATCGCGCTCTTCCAGCACGATATCGTCGCCGCTGGCCAGGCTCATGTCGATGGTCGAGCTCGCGGCCACGACCATGAACCGCACGCCATGGTGCATGGCACAGACGGCCAGTTGGTAGGTGCCGATCTTGCTCGCCACATCGCCGTTCGCGGTGATCCGGTCGGCCCCGACGATGACCCAGGTCACGCCCTTGGTCTTCAGGATGTGGGCGGCGGCGGAATCGGCGTTCACGGTCACCGGGATGTCCGCGTTGGCCAGTTCCCAGGCGGTCAGGCGCGATCCCTGCAGCCAGGGCCGGGTTTCGTCGACGTAGACCCGCTCGACCATGCCTTCGAGGAATGCACCGCGAATCACCCCCAGCGCGGTACCGAAGCCACCGGTCGCCAAGGCGCCGGTATTGCCGTGGGTGAGGATCGCCTGGGCATTGCCCTGATGCTTGCGGATCAGGTCGACACCCAACTGCGCCATGGTCAGGTTGGCCTCACGATCGCTTTCATGGATGGCAATGGCCTCGGCCTCCAGCGCCGCCAGCGGATCGGCGAGGTCACGGGCGCGCTCCAGGCGTTCGCGCATCCGCCCGAGAGCCCAGGAAAGATTGACCGCGGTCGGTCGCGAAGCGGCCAGCAAGGCAAAATCCTCTTCCAGCGCCGCCACCCAGCCACGCCCGTCGGCAAACCGCGCGTGCGCCGCCAGCACCAGGCCGTAGGCGGCAGCGATGCCGATGACCGGCGCGCCGCGCACGACCCTCTCGCGAATCGCCTCGGCCACCCCGGCCGCGCTGTTACAGGCCAACCAGCTGTCCTCGAACGGCAGGATGCGCTGGTCGAGCAGATACAAGGCCCCCTGGCGCCAATCGATGGCCTTGACCTTTTCCGCTGCCAACAACCGATCGCGCATGATTCACTCCGCACTGGGAAACAAAAGCCGCCGATTATAGCGAGCCCCCCGCCAAGACGCTCGGGTATACTTCGCCGTCCTTTTGTATAAAGCCTGGAAGCCGTCCTCGATGCCGAACATCGCCGCCCCGCTCGACTTGCTGTTGCTGCCCACCTGGCTGGTGCCTGTCGAACCCGCCGGCGTGGTCCTCAAGGAGCACGGCCTGGGCATCCGCGACGGGCGTATCGTCTTTATCGGCCCGCGGGCCGAGGCCTTGAAACTCAAGGCCGGCGAAGTCCGCGAGCTGCCGGGGGCACTGCTCGCCCCGGGACTGGTGAATGCCCATGGCCATGCCGCCATGACCCTGTTCCGTGGCCTGGCCGACGACCTGCCGCTGATGACCTGGCTGGAGCAACATATCTGGCCCGCCGAAGGCAAGTGGGTCGACGAAACCTTCGTCCGCGACGGCACCGACCTGGCCATTGCCGAACAGCTCAAGGGCGGCATCAGTTGTTTCTCGGACATGTACTTTTTCCCGAAAGTTGCCAGCGAGTGCGTCCATGACAGCGGCATTCGCGCCCAGATCGCCGTGCCCATCCTCGACTTCCCGATCCCCGGCGCGGCCAGCAGCGACGAATCCCTGCGCCAGGCCATCGAACTGTTCGGCGACCTCAAGCATCACCCCCGTATCAAGATAGCCTTCGGTCCCCATGCACCCTATACCGTCGGCGACGAAAACCTGGAAAAAATCCGCGTCATCGCCGAAGAACTCGACGCCGCGATCCATATGCATGTGCATGAGACCGCCTTCGAGGTCCAGCAGGCGGTTGAACAGAACGGCGAACGGCCACTGACCCGCCTGGCTCGCCTCGGCCTGCTGGGACCGCGCTTCCAGGCCGTGCACATGACCCAGATCAGCGATGACGACCTGGCCTTGCTGGTAGAAAGCAACACCAGCGTGATCCACTGCCCGGAATCGAACCTGAAACTGGCCAGCGGCTTCTGCCCGGTGGAACGCCTGTGGCAGGCCGGCGTCAATGTGGCAGTAGGCACCGATGGCGCGGCGAGCAACAATGACCTCGACCTGCTGGGTGAAACCCGTACCGCCGCCCTGCTGGCCAAGGCCGTTGCCGGTTCCGCCAGCGCCCTGGATGCCCATCGCGCCCTGCGCATGGCGACCCTGAACGGCGCGCGCGCCCTGGGCCTGGAGAGTGAAATCGGCACCCTGGAAGTCGGCAAGGCCGCGGATATCGTCGCCTTCGACCTTTCCGGCATGGCCCAGCAACCGGTCTATGATCCGGTGTCCACCCTGATCTACGCCAGCGGCCGCGAGTGTGTGCAACACCTGTGGGTTGGCGGCAAGCAACTGCTCGACGACCGGCGCCTGACCCGCCTGGACGAACAACGACTGAGCGCCACGGCCCGGACCTGGGGCCGGCGCATCGGCGGTCATGCGCACTGATTTGATCATCCCGGGCCCGAACGGCCCTGGATCACCCTGGTTTCCAAGTTTTCAGAGGATAGTTCCATGAGCAACGTCGACCACGCCGAAATCGCCAAATTCGAAGCCCTCGCCCATCGCTGGTGGGACCGTGAAAGCGAGTTCAAGCCGCTGCACGACATCAATCCGCTGCGGGTCAACTGGATCGACGAGCGGGTCAAGCTGGCCGGCAAGAAAGTCCTCGACGTCGGTTGCGGCGGCGGCATCCTCAGTGAAGCCATGGCCCAGCGCGGCGCCACGGTCATGGGCATCGACATGGGCGAGGCGCCCCTGGCCGTGGCCCAACTGCACCAACTGGAATCGGGTGTCAGCGTCGAGTACCGGCAGATCACCGCCGAAGCCCTGGCCGAGGAAATGCCCGAGCAGTTCGACGTGGTCACCTGCCTGGAAATGCTGGAGCACGTACCCGATCCATCGTCGGTGATTCGCGCCTGCTTTCGCATGGTCAAGCCCGGCGGCCAGGTGTTCTTCTCCACCATCAACCGCAACCCGAAGGCCTATCTGTTCGCCATCGTCGGCGCCGAATACATCATGGGCCTGCTGCCGCGCGGCACCCACGACTTCAAGAAATTCATCCGTCCTTCCGAGCTGGGCTCCTGGAGCCGCGACGCCGGCCTGTCGGTCAAGGACATCATCGGCCTGACCTACAACCCGCTGACCAAGCACTACAAGCTGGCTCCGGACGTGGCGGTGAACTACATGATCCAGACCCTGCGCGAGGAATGACCGATGCGTTTGAGAGCGGTTCTCTTCGACATGGACGGTACCCTGCTCGATACCGCGCCGGACTTTATCGCCATCTGCCAGGCCATGCTGGCTGATCGCGGGCTGCCGGCGATTGCCGACAGGCTGATCCGCGACGAGATTTCCGGCGGTGCCCGCGCGATGGTCGCGGTGACCTTCATGATGGACCCCGAGTCGCCAGGCTTCGAGGAACTGCGCCAGGAGTTCCTCGAGCGCTACCTGAAGGCCTGCGCCGTCCACAGCAAGCTGTTCGACGGCATGGGCGAGTTGCTGGCGGATATCGAGAAAGCCAATCTGCTCTGGGGCGTGGTCACCAACAAACCGTTGCGCTTCGCCGAGCCGATCATGCAGCAGCTCGGCCTGGCCGAACGCTCGGCCCTGCTGATCTGCCCGGACCATGTGAAGAACAGCAAACCGGACCCGGAACCGCTGATCCTGGCGTGCAAGATGCTCGACCTGGACCCGGCCAGTGTCCTGTTTGTCGGCGACGACCTGCGCGATATCGAGTCGGGCCGCGACGCCGGGACCCGCACCGCCGCCGTGCGCTACGGCTACATCCACCCGGACGACAACCCCGATCACTGGGGCGCCGACGTCGTGGTGGATCATCCACTGGACCTGCGCAAGGTCCTGGATAACGCGCTGTGCAGTTGTTGAGCTGATTCCTGCGGGAGCCGGCTTGCCGGCGATAGCTTCGACGCGGGGTATCTGTCCGATCACGCCGCCTGGATCGCCAGCAAGCCGGCTCCCATGGATAGCGTCATTCTTACATTTGTTGAGGTTCAGCCATGTTTGATTACTCCGCCCGCCCCGAATTGCTCAAGGATCGGGTGATCCTGGTCACCGGCGCCGGCCGCGGCATCGGCGCGGCCGCCGCCAGGACCTATGCCGCCCACGGCGCCACCGTGCTGTTGCTGGGCAAGACCGAGGCCAACCTGACCCAGGTCTATGACGAGATCGAAGCCGCCGGCCATCCACAACCGGCGGTGATTCCGTTCAACCTGGAAACCGCCCTGCCGCACCAGTACGACGAACTGGCGGCGATGATCGAGACCGAGTTCGGCCACCTCGACGGCCTGCTCCACAACGCTTCGATCATTGGCCCGCGCACGCCGATCGAACAGCTCTCGGGCGAAAACTTCATGCGGGTCATGCAGGTCAACGTCAACGCCATGTTCATGCTGACCAGCACTCTGCTGCCATTGCTCAAGCTGTCCCAGGACGCCTCGGTGATCTTCACTTCCAGCAGCGTCGGCCGCAAGGGCCGTGCCTACTGGGGCGCCTACGGGGTCTCCAAGTTCGCCACCGAGGGCCTGATGCAGACCCTGGCCGACGAACTCGACAACGTTGCCCCCGTGCGCGCCAACAGCATCAATCCCGGCGCCACTCGCACCAGCATGCGCGCCCAGGCGTATCCAGGAGAGGACCCGCAGAACAATCCGACGCCTGAAGAGATCATGCCGGTCTACCTGTACCTGATGGGCCCGGACAGCACCGGCATCAACGGCCAGGCCTTCAACGCCCAGTAATCCATCCCTCCTCACACCCCCGTGCCGGAATACCGGCACGGCAAGTCGGGCATTTCAAAAAGCCAGTACGGCAAGTCAAACAACTGCCGCCCGTCCCCGGCTTTGCCCTTCAAGCAAAAAACAACCTGATGAATTGCAACGAGTTTTATTTGATTGAACCGGTTGGCACGACTTTCGCTCTAACTTCCCTCAGACAGGTTGTGTGAAAGCCGCGGGCGTTCCATCGGCTCGGGCTACCAAGCCCGGGCGAAACGATTAGACTGTTGCCAATTGTCCTACGGGACTGATGGATCAGTACGACGCGCAGCCCCCAAGCCGCTCTCACCAGCCTGTAAGACCGCATGCTGTACCCAGGGGCTGACCACCATGAAGACACCGATCCAGACCAACACCATTGACTTCGACAGTGCCAAGTTGCAGCGCCTGGGTTTCGGTCAGGCCCCCAGTCTTTTCCAACGCCCCACCACCCTCACCCAGCTGCGCCAGCAACTCGGCCTGCAGTTGCAGACCAGCCTTGAGCCGGAACGCATCCTCGGCCTGTTCTTCCGCGAGATTCAGCGCCTGGTCCCCCTGCACTCACTGATCTACGTGCATCAAAGCAGCGACCTGCGCCTCGAATTCGGCCAGCGCGGTCATCACTCGGTGAGCTACAGCCTCAGCCACGAGGGCGAGCACCTGGGGCAGTTGCTGTTCCGGCGCAACCAGCGCTTCACCGAACAGGAACTGGGCAACCTGGAGTCACTGCTCTCCTGCCTGCTCTATCCGGTACGCAACGCCTTGCTGTACCGCGCCGCCACCCAGAGCGCGCTGCGCGACCCACTGACCGAGACCGGCAACCGCATTGCCATGGACCAGACCCTGCAACGGGAAATCGAATTGGCCCGTCGCCACAGCCAGCCGCTCTCGTTGTTGATGCTCGATATCGATCACTTCAAGCGCATCAACGACAGCCACGGCCACAGCGCCGGCGACCAGGTACTCAAGGCCGTCGCCGCCTCGATCAAGAGCCAGCTGCGCAATATCGACATGGTGTTCCGGTATGGCGGGGAAGAGTTCCTGATCGTCCTGTCCAACACCAGTCGCGAAGCGGCGGCCATGGTCGGTGAACGCCTGCGCCAGGCGGCGCAGAGCCAGGATTATCCGGCCAACGAGCAGACCATCGCCCTGACGGTGAGCCTGGGCTGCGCCACCTTGCTGGCGGGGGAGTCAACGGAAAGCCTGCTGCGGCGCGCGGACAGCGCCTTGTATGTGGCCAAGCGCGAAGGTCGCAACCGACTGGCAATGGCGGGGTAACCCCCGCCACCTGTCAACTCAGCCTGCAGCGAGTTCTGCCTGGCGCTCACGGGCGACCGGGACCTTTTCCAGCTGCATGCAACGCTCCAGGAACAGGTACATGTAGTCGTAGCTCTTGCAGACGGCCTGGCGCAGCTCGACCTGCAACGCCTTGCTCGGATTCATGCCCGCCAGGGTGCAGACGATCTCCAGCGCTTCCCACGGATGGGCATCGTCATACTGGGCGTGCATCTTCAGCCATTTCATCGCCCGCTTGCGCTCCTCCTCGGGGAATGCCGCCGCGTAGACGCCAGAGGAGCAGACCACCGCCGACCATTCGCCGGTAGCCCCTTCGATGGCGTAGTTGGTCGCGGCAATCGCCACCACCAGCGAATCCGCCGAGCTGGTATGCCAGCACCAATGGCTCAAGGCATGCAGTTCAGGGGCGACCTGTTGCGCCTGCAGGTCTTCGAGCGTCACGCCATGGGCGCGACTCCAGTGCACCCAGTAGTCGGCATGGTTCAACTCCACGCGGATATTGCGCATCAGCCAGCGACGCGCCATGTCCTCGCCAGGATGGCGGGCAAAGCGGGTCTTGGTGAGGTTCTGGGCCATGTACAACGCAAACTGTTCTACCACCGGCCAGCCGCCAATCAGGTACTGGCGCATGGTTTTCGCGCTCAGCTTGTTGTCGCGCATCCGCTGGTAAAGTTCGTGTTCGACAACCCGGCGCTTGCTCTCGCTACAGTCCCGAATAAGCTGTTGTGCCCATGCGGGGTAGCTGGAGGCTTCCATAAGCGGGCCGGTTCTGCTGAATGTGTCGATCACTGTCGAGCTCCTTTTGAGTGGTGATGTGTGCAGACCTGCAAAGGTTTCAGCGGAACGTGCCAGGCGCCCTGAACAACAAGGGTCGAGGTCGCGCGGGTCGACACAGCAGACTGTCGCACGTGAACAGCTGCGGGCGTTCGATCACATAGCCCTGAGCATAATCGACACCGATCTCCAGCAATGCCTGCTCGATCTGCGGCGTTTCAACAAACTCGGCAATGGTTCGCTTCCCCATGACATGGCCGATGTGATTGATCACTTCGACCATGGCGCGGTTAATCGGGTCGTCCAGCATATCCTTTACGAAACTTCCATCGATCTTCAGGAAGTCTACAGGCAAATGTTTAAGATATGCGAATGAAGACATACCGGCACAAAAGTCATCCAGAGAGAAGTGACAACCCAACCCTTTGAGCTCATTGATAAAACGAATGGCACTCCCGAGGTTGGAAATAGCGCTGGTTTCAGTGATTTCAAAACAGATCAGCCGCGGCGGAATCCCGTGCAGGGCAAATTGCTCGTGGAGGAAGCCGAGGAAGTTCTCGTCGCCGATGGTCGTGCCTGACAGATTGATCGCACACATCGCCATCGGCTCTTCACGCTCCAGGGCAATGCACTGCGCCACCACCTTGAACACGTTCTGCACCACCCAGCGGTCCAGCTGGTTCATCAGACCGTAGCGCTCGGCCGCCGGGATAAAGCTGTCGGGGAGGATCATCCGCCCTGCTTCATCATGCAACCTGAGCAGGATTTCTACATGACCATCTGCATGATCGGTCTGACCCAGCGAGGAAATTTCCTGCGAGTACAGGCAAAAACGATCCTCCTCCAGGGCCATGTGCAGGCGCTGGACCCAGGCCATTTCGCCGAAGCGCAGGGACAACTCCGAATCGTCGGCGTGATACACCTGAACCCGGTTGCGACCTTTTTCCTTGGCCATGTAGCACGCCATGTCCGCCGCCCGCAGGGAGGATTCCAGCGTCGCGGGCGTCTGCTGGATATGCACCAGACCGATACTGACCGTGGTGACAAAGGGCCGCCCTTTCCAGACAAAGTGCAGGTTCTGCACAGTCTGGCGTAATCCTTCCGCGATTTTTTCAGAGACGTCTGAAGGGCAATTCTCCAGCAAAATGCCGAACTCATCACCGCCCAGCCGCGCCAGGGTATCGCCTTCGCGCAGGCCGGATTGCAACAGCGCGCAGATATGTCGGAGCAGTTCGTCACCGGCGGCATGCCCGCAGGTGTCGTTGACCAGCTTGAACTGGTCCAGGTCGAGGAACATCAAGGCGTGTCTACCGGGCTGGCGCCCCAGGTTATGCAGCGCCTGCTCCAGGCGGTATTCGAATTCGCGCCGGTTCGCCAGGCCGGTCAAGGCATCGTGGGTGGCCTGCCAGGACAGGTTGGCGATGTATTGCCGCTCCTGGGTCATGTCGTGCAATACCAGCACCGCACCACTGACCTTCCCCGCATTGCGGATCGGCGCCCCGACCAGGGTCACCGACACGGTACTGCCGTCCAGCCGCTGGATCAGCTTGGAGTGCTCGCTGCCGCCGCCCAACTGCCCGCTGAGAATGTGTTCGATCAGGGTAAAACCTTCCTCCTGGGCATTTTCGTCCAGCAGGTTGAACAGTGCCGCCAGAGGTAATCCGTAGGCCTGGGCAGCTTTCCAATGGGTCAGGTGCTCCGCGGCGGGGTTCATATAGGCAATGGCCCCCTCGACATCGGTGGTGATCACCCCGTCGCCGATGGACTCCAGGGTGATCTGCGCCCGCTCCTTTTCCAGTTGCAGGGCGTCGGCAAAGGCATGGCGCTGGGCCAGCAGCTTGTGCGTGCGCAGCAAAGCCAGGGCGATCAGCCCGAGGGCCGTGGCGAGGTTGGTGATCAGCAGCAGTCGCAGGATCACCCGCGAGCCTTCGCCCAGGGCATCGCTGAAGGCCCTGGCAGCCGGGGTCACCCCGTCGTTGATGGCGAAGATCCGGCCTTTCCAGTGCTGGATGTCGGCAGCGCTTGCCATATTGGCGGAAATCGCCCGGTGCATCTGCTGGGCAACCTCATCCAGTTGCACCAGGTAGCCATCGCCCACCGTCCACTTTTCGATGGCCTGTTCGAGGTAACTGAAATGGCGAAAATTGAGGTACAGCCAGATCAGGCTGGAGACGTCATCCGGGTGATTGCCGCCCTGCAGGATCCCCCGACGCGCCGCTTCCAGGTCGGGTGTCGCGGCATCCAGGGCGATGCGCAGCTCATGCCCGCCCTGGGGCACGGCAATCGCCTGCTGGTACTTGAGGAAAATCGCCTCGTCGCGGCTGTCGGCATACAGGTTGAGGTAATAGATCGCGTCCTTCTGCCCCTTTGACCAGAGACTCTCGCCAGCCACATAACCCCGCACGGCAGAAAGCACATAGAGGCTGAGACAACCGAGCAATGCCTGAAACAGCACGACCGCGATAAAGGGCCAGACGATGCCCAACAGCCGTGGCGTTCCGAGAGTTTGCTTGCGCTTCATGAGTTCCCTTGCATCAGCACAGCCAGATGGACAGCCGAGAGAATTTCACCCCTGATAGCACAGCCTAGGCTAATTTCAGCAACCTCGAATGGATCGTTGATCGACTCGAAACCACCGCTTCTGGCCAGGTATGCGCCGACAGCAAGGGAAAAATATTTCTTCCAGTCAATTCAACCACTAAGCACAGAAATCCGCGAAAAACTCAAGAGCGTCAAATTTTCTGCAGGTGCCCGTAAAGCTTGGCGTACAGGCCACCTTCGGCGATCAGCTGTTGATGGTCGCCATCTTCGGCTATCCGGCCGCCATCGAACACCAGCACGCGATCGGCCTGTTTTACCGCCGACAGGCGATGGGCAATGATCAAGGTGGTACGACCGCTGAGAAACCGGCTCAAGGCCTGATGCAGGTTGTATTCGGTGGCGGCGTCCAGTGCCGAGGTCGCCTCGTCGAGAATCACCACCTTGGGTTCGGCCAGTACCATCCGGGCAATCGCCAGGCGCTGGCGCTGCCCGCCGGACAGGCGCACGCCGGAACGCCCGACAATGCTGTCCAGGCCCTGGGGCAGGACCCTGATGGTGCTGTCGAGTTGGGCGATTTCCAGGGCGCGCCAGCAGGCTTCGTCACTGCGTTCGCGGCCCATGGTGAGATTGGCGCGGACCGTGTCGTTGAACAGCGCCGGGTGCTGCAGCACCACCGCGACATGCTCGCGCACGGTCTCCAGGCCGATTTCGGCCTGGGACGAGCCGCCAAACCTGATGGTCCCGGACTGCGGCGTATAGAGACCGAGCAGCAATTGCACCAGGGTGCTCTTGCCACCGCCGCTGGCACCTACGATCGCGACCTTTTCACCCGGCGCGATGGACAGGTCCAGTTGATCGAGAACCGGCTCGTCGCCATAGGCAAAGCTCAGCCCGCGCACTTCGATCCCGACCGTATCCCGCCCGACAAACGGGTCGACGCCACCCGGATACTGCGGCTCGTCGGCACGCGCCAGCAATTCGTTGATCCGCGTCAGCGCGCCGCCTGCCGCGTAGAAGGCGTATTGCAGGTTGAGCAGTTGTTCCACCGGACCGATCATGAACCACAGGTAACTGAACACCGCGAGCATCTGACCGATCGACAGGTCCGAAAACAGCACGGTGAGCATGGCCGCCGCGCGGAAGATATCGATGCCGAACTGGAACAGCAGGCCACTGGCCCGACTCGACGCGTCGCTTTTCCACTGCGAGGCCACGGCATAGTCGCGCACTTCCCGGGCCCGTTGCCCGAGGCGGCCGAGAAAAAAGCCCTGGCGATTGCCGGCGCGGACTTCCTGGATGGCATCGAGGGTTTCCGTCAGTGCCTGGGTGAACCGCGAAGTGCTGTCGTTCTCCAGCTTCTTCAGGTGCTTGACGCGCTTGCCCAGTTGCACCGTGAAGTAGATCACCAGCGGATTGAACAGCAGGATCAGCAGCGCCAGCTTCCAGTGCATCCACACCAGGATGCCGGAGGTGCCGACCAGCGTCAGCATCGCCACCAGGAAACGGCTCAGGGTTTCCCCGACAAATTTGTCGAGGGTATCCAGGTCGGTGACCAGGTGCGTGGTCACCGTGCCACTGCCAAGGCTTTCGTACTCACCCAGGGAAATCCGCTTCAGGCGCTCGATCAGGCGGGTGCGGATGCGATAGACGATATCCTTCGCCAGCCCGGCAAACAGCCGGGCCTGGAGGACGTTGAACAACAGCGCGCCACAACGCAGGCACAAGGTGATCAGCAGCATCAGGCCGATATAACCGACCGCGCTCTGCCAACCGCCGGGCAGCAGATGGTTCATCACCTGCAACGCCGCGTCGCCGTGCTTGAGCAGCACCTCGTCCACCAGCAATGGCAGCAACAGCGGGATCGGCACGCTGCACAGGGTCGCCATGACCGCGACACCGTTGGCAATCCACAAGGCTTTTCTGTGCTGCAGTGCCAGGCGCCGGATTTCCGCCCAGCTCAGGCGGTCGGCGGGTTGTCGCGAAGCGTCGGGATCAGGCACAGGCCGCACGCTCCAGCCAGCGGCCGAGCAGCGGTGACAACTCGGAAAGGGGCTGGTAGCCATTGGTCAACAGCGCCAGCTGGCCATTGCGCTCGGCCAGCAGGGTCGGGAAACCGGCGATGCCCAGGTCCTGGACCCAGGTAAAGTCCGCCGCCGTGGCCGCATGCTGCTCGGCCTTGTCGTAGGCCTCGGCAAACTCGATGCGCGGCACGCCGGCCGCCTCGGCCAACTCCACCAGCACACTGGCCTGGGTGACATCCCGTCCTTCAACGTAGAAAGCCCGCTGGATCAGCCCCACCAGCCGCCAGGCGCAGTCCGCCGCCAGGCTTCGTGCGGTGATCACCGCCCGGCACGCCGGCTCGGTGTCGTAGACAAAACCCTCGGGCAAGGCGCCTTCGAAGGTGAAGGGCTGGCCGGTGGCCTCGGTGACCGCCTGCCAGTGCTCGAGGATGTAACGCCGGGTGGTCGGTTCCAGGGCCGTGCCGCTGCCGGTGCGCAAGCCACCCATCACCAGGTGCAACTCGACGCCCGCGGCCTGCGCCTGCTTGACCAGGGCCTCGGCCACCGGGGCAAAGCCCCAGCACCAGGAGCACATCGGATCCATCACATAGAGCAGGCGCGCGGACATGGTTCAGGCCTCGGAAGGTTGGCGATAGTTGTAGCCGATCGGATGGGGTTGATTGCGCGCCTTGGCCAACTCGATCTGCTTCTGCCGGTCGATGGCACTGCGGCGGGTCTTCTCGCTCAGTGTGTTCCAGCAATGCGGACAACTGATGCCGGCCACATAGTGTTCCGACGCACGGTCTTCGACGCTGACAGGCGTACGGCAGGCGTGGCACTGATCGTAGTCGCCTTCGCTCAGGTCATGGCGAACGGTCACGCGGTTATCGAACACGAAGCAGTCGCCACGCCATTGGCTCTGTTCCTGGGGCACTTCCTCGAGGTACTTGAGGATCCCGCCCTTGAGGTGATAGACCTCGTCGAAACCCTGGCCGAGCATATAGCTCGAGGCCTTCTCGCAACGAATGCCGCCGGTGCAGAACATGGCGACCTTCTTGTGCCGGGCCGGGTCGAAGTTGGCCTTGATGTAGTCGGGAAACTCGCGAAAGCTGGTGGTTTTCGGATCGATGGCGCCTTCGAAGGTACCGATCGAGACCTCGTAGTCGTTGCGGGTATCGATCAGCAGCACTTCCGGATCGGCAATCAGGGCGTTCCAGTCCTGCGGATCGACATAGGTACCGACCTGCTTGTTCGGGTCCACGCCTTCGACGCCCAAGGTTACGATTTCCTTCTTCAGCTTGACCTTGGTCCGATAGAACGGCTGGTCGTCGCAGTAGGATTCCTTGTGGTCGATATCCACCATGCGCGGATCTTTCTTCAGCCAGGCCATCAGCCCGTCGATGCCTTCGCGGCTACCGGACACGGTGCCGTTGATGCCTTCCTCGGCGATCAGCAGCGTGCCCTTGATGCCGTTGTCGACCATCGCCTGCAACAGTGGCTCGCGCAGGGCGACGTAATCTTCGAGGGTGACGAACTTGTACAGTGCCGCCACGACGATAGGTTGGGTCATGGGTATTTCTCTCCAGGTGGCTGCCCTCGCAAAGGGCGAACCGGACGCAAAAAAAAACGCGCCGACTGAGCGGCGCGTTGCGGATTCTAGCAAAAAGCGAACTTAGTGCCCACCGCCGGCGCAGGTCGGCGAAGCCGGTGCCGAACCGATTTTCACCCACTCTTCAGGGGTGTAGGTATGCAAGGCCAACGCATGGAACTGCCCCATCAGGTCACCCAGGGTGGCGTAGACCTTCTGGTGGCGCTTGACGCTGTTCAACCCGGCAAACTGCTCGCTGACCAGCACCGCCTTGAAGTGGGTCTGCAACCCGCGGCTGTGCATGTGGCTTTCATCCAGCACTTGCAGATGCTCGGGGTGCAAGGCGCCCAAGGCGGTTTCGATACGTTGTTGCATGGTCATCGCGGGCTCCGCTTACTTCTTCTTCGCCGGTGCAGCCTTGGCCGGCGCCAGTTCGTTGGTCATGTCTTCCAGCAGCTTGTTGACCACGGGCACCGCGCTTTCCAGCTTGGCCTGGGTCATCTGGGCCGATTGCTGGGTCAGCTGCGGCATTTTTTCCAGGACTTTCTTGCCCAGTGGCGACTGGTAGAACGCGACCAGGTCCTTGAGTTCGGATTCGCTGAAATTGTCGGTGTAGAGCTTGACCATGTCAGGCTTGAGCTTGTTCCAGCCGATGGCCTGGTCCAGGGCGGCATTGGCCTTGGCCTGGTAGGTATCGAGCAGCGGCTTTTTCGAGTCCGGTGCCTGGGTCTGGGCGAAGCGCTGGGCGAACATCTGCTGCACTTGCGAGTAGACCGGGGTTCCGAGCTTGTCGGCATGGGCCAGCGTCAGGAAAGCTTCGGCACTGGCGTTGTGGCTGGCGGTATCGGCGAAAACCTGGCCGCTGGCGCATACCAGAGCAACCGCGGTACAGATGGCACGAAGACGGGTCATCGAGTTTCCTTTAACTAACAGGCGAGGTAAAACCCCAAGGGCGACCATTCTGCGCCTAACAAAGTGTGTCACTCAACCCCGGCACCGTTTGTGACACTCTCGAGGCGGGCCGCAGGTGGTAAAAACCGACGCAAGGAACCTACCAGGCCGATCAGGGCCTAAACTGCGCTATCAGACCTTGAGGAGTGTGCCCCATGAGCCGTATCGAAACCGACAGCCTTGGCCAGGTGAATGTCCCGGAAGACGCCTACTGGGGCGCCCAGACCCAGCGTTCACTGATCAATTTCGCCATCGGCGACGAAAAGATGCCGCTGGCGGTGATGCATGCCCTGGCCCTGATCAAGAAGGCCGCGGCCCGGGTCAACGACCGCAATGGCGACCTGCCCGCCGATGTCGCCCGGCTGATCGAACAGGCCGCCGACGAAGTGCTGGCCGGCGAACATGACAGCCAGTTCCCCCTGGCGGTCTGGCAGACCGGCAGTGGCACCCAGAGCAACATGAACGCCAACGAGGTCATCGCCGGACGCGCCAACGAACTGGCCGGCAAGGGCCGTGGCGGCAAGTCGCCAGTACACCCGAACGATCACGTCAACCGCTCGCAAAGCTCCAACGACTGTTTCCCCACCGCCATGCATATCGCCGCGGTCCAGGCGGTGCACCGGCAACTGCTGCCAGCGATTGCCGAGCTGTCCGGTGGCCTGGCGGAACTGGCCGCGCGCCATATGAAGCTGGTCAAGACCGGACGCACCCACATGATGGATGCCACGCCGATCACTTTCGGCCAGGAAGTCTCCGCCTACATCGCGCAACTCGACTATGCCGAGCGGGCCATCCGCGCGACATTGCCGGCGGTATGCGAACTGGCCCAGGGCGGGACGGCGGTCGGCACCGGGCTCAACGCGCCCCACGGTTTTTCCGAAGCGATCGCCGCCGAACTGGCGGCCCTGGCCGGCCTGCCGTTCGTCAGCGCACCGAACAAATTCGCCGCCCTGGCCGGCCATGAACCCCTCACCAGCCTGTCCGGCGCCCTGAAGACCCTGGCCGTGGCCCTGATGAAGATCGCCAACGACCTGCGTCTGCTGGGCTCCGGCCCCCGTGCAGGGTTCGCCGAGGTCAGGTTGCCGGCCAATGAGCCGGGCAGCTCGATCATGCCCGGCAAGGTCAACCCGACCCAGTGCGAAGCCCTGTCGATGCTGGCCTGCCAGGTCATGGGCAACGATGTGACCATCGGGTTTGCCGCCAGCCAGGGCCACCTGCAATTGAACGTGTACAAGCCGGTGATCATCCACAACCTGCTGCAATCGATCCGCCTGCTGGCAGATGGCTGCAGCAACTTCCAGGCCCATTGCATCGCCGGCCTGGAACCGGACCCGGTGCAGATGGCCGCGCACCTGGAACGCGGACTGATGCTGGTCACCGCGCTGAACCCGCATATCGGCTACGACAAGGCGGCGGAAATCGCCAAGAAGGCCTACGGCGAGAACCTTACCCTGCGCGAAGCGGCGCTGGAGCTGGGCTATCTCACCGACGAAGAGTTCGACGCCTGGGTACGTCCGGAAAACATGCTGGAATCGGGCAAGAACGGCTGATACCCGTCCGCTTGCCGTTGCAGGAGCCGGCTTGCTGGCGATGGCGCCGGGGCAGTCGATAAAGATGTCGGCTCGTTGTCGCCAGCAAGTCGGCTCCCACAGGCCGCATCACCAGCTACAAGGTGGGCTGCCCCGCCAACCGCGCTCGCCGGGCCTTGAGCCCGGCAATCAGCGAAGGGCCGAGCGCCACCAGCGCGGAACCGACCACCACCAGTACCGCCCCGCCATACCCCAGGCCGTTGATCTCTTCGGCATGCACATATTCCGGCCAGATCCACGCCGCCAGCGCCACCGAACCGAAGGTCACCAGCGGCGTGATCGCCAGGGTCGCACTGACCCGCGATGCCTCCCAATGCGCCAGCGCCTCGGCAAACGCGCCATAGGCCACCAGCGTATTCAGGCAGCAACCCAGCAGCAGCCAGCCCTGCAAGGGGCTCAACTGCAAGACCTCGGCGGGATGCGCCCAGGGGGTCAGCAGCAAGGCACAGAACAGGTAGATCACCATCATCACCTGCAACGAATTCCAGACCGTCAGCAACTGCTTCTGGCTCAGGGCGTAAAAGGTCCAGACCGTCGAGGCCAGCAACACCAGCAACACACCGGCGGTATAGTTTCCGAGGGAGGTCAGCAACTCGCTCAAGCGCTGGTTGAAGAACAACCCGAAGCCGACCAGCAGCACCAGCAGCCCGATGCCCTGGCCCAGGCTGAAGCGTTCCTTGAACACGAACAGACTGGCGATCAGCAGGAAGATCGGCCCCATCTGCACCACCAGTTGCGCGGTGCCCGGACTCAGCAGGCTCAGGCCCATCAGGTACAGCACATAGTTGCCGGTGAGGCCGAACACCGCCAGCAGCACCAGCCAGCCACCCCGCGGGCCCAGCGCGCGCCAGCTCGGCAGGCGGCGCGTGGCCGCCAGGTAGAAGAACAGGAAACCGCCGGAGACGACCAGCCGGCACCAGGTCACGCTCACCGGGTCCATCACCAGCAGGACCTGCTTGAGCTTGATGGGCAGGATGCCCCAGAGCACGGCGGTCAACAGGGCGAGGAACATCCCATAGCCCCAGCGGCCGGATGAAATATGCATGGACAGTCCTGTGGGCCGAGGGATTCAAGCCGCCATTCTAAGCGGCTCACGATCCGCTCCACAGCCGCCAGGGCAGACAAAAGCGACATTGATCGACGCCTGAGCGCCGCCAGTAAATTGGCTTCAACCGTTGATCGGACGATCAGGCGACGTATCTCTATAAGTTTTATGCTGGTTTTCTGACAGCCACCTTCTATCCACGGAATTTTCTCCATGTTCGGCAAACGCGCCCAGGACAGCACCGAGGCCACGCGCTTTCGTAGCGACCGTGTCACTGCAATCAATGGCCTGTATTTTTTCAGCACCCGGGAGAACACCCTGGAAGGACCGTTTTTCACCCGCGACGATGCCCAGCGGGGAACCCGGCTCTATATACAGCGGATGCAACTGGCAAAGGATATCCAGGCCGGTCTCTGACAAAAGTACAGCCGCCTTGTGGCAGAAGGCTATATAGGGGCGGGCTTGTGTGGGAGCGGGCTTGCCCGCGAAGGCGTCTTCAGGAGCCCCAAAAGCTTCGCGGGCAAGCCCGCTCCCACATGAACAGAGCTCCCCTACAGACAGTACTCCCCCCCAGACAGAGCCCCCCTACAGACAGCATTCCCCTCCAGGCAGCACTTCCCTAAAGACAGCACTGCCCCCAGACAGCCTCCACCTTGTTATCAGCGCACCGCTTCAAACAACCCCGTCGCGCCCATCCCGCCACCCACGCACATGGTCACGATGCCGTAGCGCAGGTTGCGCCGTTGCAGCTCGCGCACCAGATGCCCGACCTGGCGTGAACCGGTCATGCCGAACGGATGGCCGATGGAAATCGAACCGCCGTTGACGTTGTACCTGGCATTGTCGATCTCCAGCCGGTCGCGGCTGTACAGGCATTGCGAGGCAAAGGCTTCATTGAGTTCCCACAGATCGATGTCCGCCACCGTCAAGCCCTTGGCCTTGAGCAGCTTCGGCACCGAGAACACCGGACCGATGCCCATCTCGTCCGGCTCGCAGCCGGCCACGGTGAAACCACGGAAAAACGCCTTGGGTTTCAGCCCCAGTTGCAGCGCCCTCTCCAGGCTCATGACCAGGGTCATCGACGCGCCATCGGACAACTGCGACGAGTTCCCCGCCGTCACCGAACCATCTTCGGCAAATACCGGCTTGAGTCCGGCCAGGCTGTCCAGGGTGGTGTCCGGGCGATTGCAATCATCCCGGTCGACCACGCCTTGCAGGCGCTGGATCTGCCCGCTGGCCTTGTCCTCGACCGCGTAGGTTACCGTCATCGGCACGATTTCATCGTCGAACAGGCCCGCGGCCTGGGCGGCGGCGGTGCGCTGCTGGCTTTGCAGGGCATACAGGTCCTGCTGCTCGCGACTGACGTCATAACGCCGGGCGACCACCTCCGCCGTCTGCCCCATGGGGAAGTAGATACCCGGAACCTGCTCCTTGAGCAGCGGGTTGATCAGGTTCTCGGTATTGACGCTTTTCATCGTCAGGCTGATGGACTCGACACCACCGGCGACGATGATATCGCTGCACCCGGAGGCGATCTGGTTGGCGGCAATGGCAATCGCCTGCAGGCCCGAGGAACAGAAGCGGTTGAGGGTCATGCCCGCCGTGCCGGTGCCCAGTTGCGACAGCACCGCGACGTTGCGCCCGATGTTGTAGCCCTGGGCGCCTTCGTTGGAGCCGGCACCGACAATGCAATCCTCGACGCTGGCCGGATCGATGCCGTTGCGCACCAGCAGGGCGTTGACACAATGGGCGGCCATGTCGTCGGGCCGGGTCTGGTTGAACTTGCCGCGGAACGACTTGGCCAGGCCAGTACGCACGCTATCGACGATCACCACTTCACGCATGGGAACACCTCATTGTCATTGTCGGTCCAGGAGAGCACGAGCATAAGCTCGCCCAATCCGGGACTGCGACAATCATTCACTGGGCGTATGCGTCATCATCGTCTTATTTCGACTTCTTGCCCTTCTTGTCGTGTTTGTCGGACTTGGCGAAGGCCTCTTCGATCGCCTGGTTGACCGTGCGCAGGACCTTGACCCGGGCCCAGCGCTTGTCGTTGGCCTCCACCAGGGTCCAGGGCGAGATCTCGGTGCTGGTGCGGTCGACCATGTCGCCCACCGCCGCGCGGTAGAGGTCCCATTTCTCGCGGTTGCGCCAGTCGTCCTCGGTGATCTTGAAGCGCTTGAACGGAATCTCTTCACGCTGCTGGAAACGTTCCAGCTGGGTCTGCTTGTCGATGGCCAGCCAGAACTTCACTACGATCACCCCGGCGTCGCTCAACTGTTCCTCGAAATCGTTGATCTCGCCGTAGGCACGCAACCAGTCGCTGACGCTACAGAAGCCCTCCACCCGCTCCACCAGCACCCGGCCGTACCAGGATCGGTCGAACACGGTGAACTTGCCCCGCGCCGGGATCTGCCGCCAGAAGCGCCACAGATAAGGCTGGGCCCGCTCGTCTTCACTGGGCGCGGCAATCGGCACGATGCTGTACTGGCGCGGATCGAGGGCCGCGGCCAGGCGGCGGATCGCCCCACCCTTGCCCGCCGCGTCATTGCCTTCGAACACCGCGACCAGTGCGTGCTTGCGCATGCGCTTGTCACGCATCAGGCCCGACAGTCGCGCCTGCTCGGTGATCAGTTGTTCCTCGTAGTCGGCCTTCTCCAGGCTCAGGGTCATGTCCAGGCTGTCGAGCAGGCTCATCTGGTCGACGCCCGCCGGCAGCGGCGCGCTATTGGTCGGCCGCGACTCGACCTGGGAAGCCTTCAACGCCGCCTGCAGGCCCTCGAGGAGGATTTTCCCCACCGTCAGGCTGCGGTAGTGCGGGTCGACGCCTTCGATCACATGCCACGGGGCATAATCGCGGCTGGTCCGGCGCAGCACCCGCTCGCCGAAATGCACGAAGGTGTCGTAGGTTTCCGACTGCTGCCAGTCCAGCGGGCTGATGCGCCAGCTGTGCAGCGGGTCATCCTGCAAGGCCTTGAGCCGGGCCTTCATCTGCTTCTTGGACAGATGGAACCAGAACTTGAAGATCAGCGCGCCTTCGTCGCAGAGCATCTTCTCCAGGCGCTCGGCCCCGGCAATCGCCTGGTCGAGTACCGCATCCTTGAACAGGCCGTGTACCCGTCCCTGCAGCATCTGGCTGTACCAGTTGCCGAAAAACACCCCCATCCGCCCCTTGGCCGGCAACATCCGCCAGTAGCGCCAGGCCGGCGGGTGGGCCAGTTCTTCATCGGTCTGCTGGTCGAAGGTGCGGACCTCGATCAGCCGCGGGTCCATCCATTCATTGAGCAACTTGACGGTTTCGCCCTTGCCGGCCCCTTCGATGCCGTTGATCAGGACGATCACCGGGAAACGCTTCTGCTGTTGCAATTCGAACTGCACTTCGAGCAGGGCCTCGCGCAGGGCGGGCACCTCGGCGTCGAAGGTGTCTTTGTCGATGGCGTGACCGATTTCAGCGGATTCGAACATGGAGGGCTCCTTCCAGAATTGAGCAAGATTAGCGGATCAGACCGCACCGTGGGCCGCTAAGTCCCTGGCATTTGCCCTGGATCAATCCGGTGCCGGCCAATCGGCTAGAATGGCCGACTGTTTGTTCACGAGTTCCACCATGAGCCGCGTACCGCCCCACGCCCAGATCGACTGGGACGACCAGGGATTGCCCCACTCCCGGGTGTTCGACGATGTGTATTTTTCCGATGCCTCGGGCCTGGAAGAAACCCGCTATGTCTTTATCGAACAGAATCGCCTGAAGGAACGCTTCGAAGCCCTGGAGCCGAACGGGCGGCTGGTGATCGGCGAGACGGGGTTCGGTACCGGACTGAATTTTCTCTGCGCCTGGCAACTCTTCGAACAATGCGCGGTGCCCGGTGCGCGCCTGCATTTCGTCAGCGTCGAGAAGTACCCGCTGAGCCATGCCGACCTGCAACGGGCCCTGGCCCTCTGGCCCGAACTGGCGGCGTTTGCCACCCCGCTGCTCAAGCAATACGTGGCGATCCACCCGGGCTTCCAGCGCCTGCTGCTGGATAACGGACGGGTCACCCTGACCCTGCTGATCGGCGATGTGCTGGAGCAACTGCCGCAACTGGATGCCCAGGTCGATGCCTGGTTCCTCGACGGTTTCGCCCCGGCGAAAAACCCCGAGATGTGGACCCCCGGGCTGTTCGCCGAACTGGCGCGCCTGGCAGCCCCCGGCTCGACCATCAGCACCTTTACCAGCACCGGCTGGGTCCGCCGCTCGCTGAACGCGGCCGGTTTCAAGATGAAGCGCACGCCGGGCATCGGCCACAAATGGGAAATCCTGCGGGGCGAGTTCGTCGGCTGGCCGCCGGAGGTGCCGGCGCCGCTGCCGGCCAAACCCTGGTTTGCCCGCCCCGCCCCCCGGATCGGCGAACGCCGGGCCCTGGTGATCGGCGGCGGCCTGGCCGGTTGTGCCAGCGCCGCGAGCCTGGCTGCCCGTGGCTGGCAGGTCTGCCTGCTGGAACGCCACGAGGCCCTGGCCCGGGAAGCCTCGGGCAACCCCCAGGGTGTGCTGTACCTCAAGCTGTCGGCCCATGGCACCGCGCTGTCGCAGCTTATTCTCAGTGGCTTCGGGCACACCCGGCGCCTGCTTGAACAGTTGCACAGAGGCGTCGACTGGGACGGCTGCGGCGTGCTGCAACTGGCCTTCGACGAGAAGGAAGCCGAGCGCCAGGCGCAATTGGCCGCCGCCTTCAGCACCGAGTTGCTGCAGGTGCTGGATCGCGAGCAGGCCGAAGCCCGGGCCGGCGTGACGCTTGAACACGGCGGGCTGTTCTTCCCCGAGGGCGGCTGGGTCCACCCGCCGGCCCTGTGTGATTGGCAGGCCGCACAGCCGAACATCGAGGTCTGTCCCCACAGCAATGCCGTCGAACTGCGCAAGGTCGACGGCCAGTGGCAGGCCTGGGACGCCGATACCCTGCTGGCCAGCGCCCCGGTGCTGGTCCTCGCCGGGGCCGCCGAAGTGAAGCGTTTCGCCGCCGCCGCGGCCTTGCCGCTCAAGCGCATTCGCGGACAGATCACCCGCCTGGCCCAGACCGCCGACAGTGCCGCCCTGAGCACGGTGGTCTGCGCCGAAGGCTATGTCGCGCCGGCACGCCTCGGCGAACACACCCTCGGTGCCAGCTTCGATTTCAAGAACGCGGACCTGGCCCCGACCACGGCGGAGCACATCGGCAACCTGGCGCTGTTGCAGGACATCTCCGCCGATCTGGCGACACGCCTGAACGCCGTCGGACAGGACCCGGAGCAGTTGCAAGGGCGTGCCGCCTTTCGCTGCACCAGCGCCGACTATCTGCCCATCGTCGGTCCGCTGGCCGACCCGGCAGCGTTCGCCGAGGCCTACGGCATCCTGGCCAAGGATGCGCGGCAGATACCACAAGTGCCCTGCCCCTGGCTCGAAGGGCTGTACATCAACAGCGGCCATGGTTCCCGTGGCCTGATCACCGCACCGCTGTCGGGCGAGTTGCTGGCCGCCTGGCTGGAGAACGAACCGCTGCCACTGCCCCGCAGCGTCGCCGAGGCCTGCCATCCGAACCGCTTCGCCTGGCGGGCGCTGGTCCGCGGCCAGCCCCCGCGCAAGGCCGACGCCTGAATCAGTCACCCGGCAACGGCGCGGGCTGCTGGTTCAGCTCGTGCTGGGTCAGCCCCTCGAGAAACACCCGTTCCTCGGCCATGCGGGTTTCCATCAACGCCGACAGGCGCCGGGAGTAACTGTCACTGAGCATCTCCGGCGAATGCTGCAACAGCAGTTCCTCCTGTTCATGAAACGGCCTGTTGAACCGTGAGAAATCACGCGGGTATTTCTTCCTCAGGAAGTCGATCCAGAAGTCGCGCGAAGCGATAAAGGTTTTCATCTCCGGTTTTATCTCGGCCTGTCGGATCCGATTGCGCGCTGCAAGGATCTGTTCTTCGGTGACATTGGCAATCTTCCTGAAGAGTATTTCCCGTGGCTGTCCGGGCAAATACAGCGAACGTCCCAGCCCGACCCGGTACGCCAGGTTCACCTCGATCTCGTCGACCGACTCGGACGATGGCACTTCGGGACGATCGACCAGGTCGCGCACATGCTCGCGGGCAATGGCATCGATCTGCTCCAGGCGAAACAGGCCACGCGCCAGCCTGAGCAACTCGGTCGGATCATCGCTGCCACTCGCCAGGCTCCGCGCCCGGTTCAACAGCACCCGAACTTCCAGGTCGCTGAAATTCTTCGCCGCGCTGTCAACGCAGGTCATGGGGTTGGCCGCGAGGTCGAACAGTTCGCTGCGCAACTGGCTGTCCCGGGCCGCGGCCTCGAGCACCTTCCAGACCCGTCGTGTCAGGTCCGTGCGGGTCTTCATGTATTCCGCGCTCCCTCCCAGTCGGCCCAACAATACGAAAAACTCTTCGGCCCCCTCTTCCAGTCGTAGCTCTTGCCACAACTCCTGCAAGGCAGTCCGTCGTTCACCCTCGATGCCGGACAGCCAGCGCTGGCGCGCGGCGTATTCGTCCAGTGGCAGTTCTGTCTCCGGGATGCCAAAGGTGACGCCGGTACGCAACCGGTAATCGGCCAAAGTGCTCTGGGCGGCAGACTCCAGGGGGTTGTTGCGCAGGATGATGCGCCGGGTGATCGGTGAAGGCGCCAGGTAGAGTTCGCTGGGCAAGGCCTGGATCTGGTTGCCGCGCAGATCCGCCTCGGAGAGCGACGTGCGCGTCAGCAGCCCCGACGGCAGGTGGTCGATACCCGTTCCACGCACGAACAGGCGGCGCAGGTGCGGCATCTGGCTGACGTCCAGCAGGCCGATGTCGAAGTTGCCGTTCATGTTCAGCACCTCGAGATGCCGCAGGTGCGACAGCACGCGGACCGAGTGGCGGGTCAGCGCGATCCGGTTGTCCTGCAGGTTCAGCACCCGCAGCTCGGTCATGTCGGCAATCGCGCTCGGCAGGAACTCCAGCTGATTGTTGTTCAGCTCCAGTTTGCGCAGCTTGGTAAACCGCTCGAGAAAGCCTGGGGGAATGCTCTTCAGTCGCATGTTCTGCAAGGACAGTTCGGTGACGTGCTCGAAGCTGACGCCTCTGGGCAGAGCCGGCAAGGTGGCGACGCGCAGGCCCGCCAGGCTCAGGCTATGACCGATGGCCACGCCATTCTCGTCATAGGTCCGCGGGGTTTGCCGACGCCAGCAGCGCTTGATGATTTGCGCGGCCTGCTGGCGGCTTTCGGCCAGTCCGCCCAGCCAGAGGTGCTGCCCGTACATCCAGGGCGATGCTCCACGCCAGGTGCGCAGCGTCGAACGCAGCAGGGCGGATTCTTCCTCCAATGCCCGCAACCTGCGCCGGGCGTCGATCGGGTCCTCGCCCAGGGACAACAGGAAATTGCGCGCTTCCGGTTCGCACAGATCGGGGTACAAACGGGTCACTCGCCGCAACACGCGCTGCGAGCCCTGCACGCCGCCGCGCCTGACGCGCAGGCAACCCCTGCCCTCGCCCTCGCGCCATGCCGGCAAGCGCTGGTCCGGTCTTCGCGGGGCAAAGCCGAGCGTTTCTTCCAGCACCGGTCGCGGACGCTCCAGGACCTTGGACATCAGCAGTTTGTGCAATGTGCCCGCCTCGTCCAGCTTGAGACCCATGGCTCCCCGCTCGCTCAAGGTCAGGGCGCTCAACAACGCCCCGCTCAGGGCATGTGGCCCCCTGGTCTGCGGCCCCAGGGTCAGGCCTTCGCCATCGAATGCCCGATACCCGTCGAGGCTCCTGACCAGGACCCGGCGCCTGGGCAGGTCGACCTTGCCCATTTCGATCAGCAAGGGGCCGTCGGACCTGCCCTGGCGAACTTCCAGTCGCAGATCCCCCGGCCAGCCCTCCAACATGCCGATCATCGGCACCTGCAGTCGCGCCGTGTCCAGATTGCTCGTCCCTTGCAGGAAGCCGGCGTCCAGCGCCTGGTTGAGACGTACCTCGCGCAGGCTGTCGCTCGCCGCCTCGATCAGTCGTAGCTGCGGACTCTGGCCGCTGGCCAGGTGCTCCCTCGCGACATCGTCGGTCTGCGCGAGGATTTCCCGCAGGACACCGTCCGGCAGGTCGGGAAAACGTTGCTTCAGGCGCAAGGGCAAATCCTTGCCATTGAGGTAATGGAGCTTGTAGAGGCGCCGGAACACCGCCGCCCGATGATCACGCACATGCGCGCCCAGGATCGGGGCCAGCAGGCTGGCCTCGTCACCGGGCGGCACGCCAGGCCCGAGCAATGCACGCCGTTGCTCCTGAGCCAGGTTGCGCAGGACCACCGTCAGCCCCTCGGCCTCGATTTCCCTGGCCGATAACACCATCGTTGTCGGCTTGGCCGTCAGGTCCGCGCCATACTCGCGCAGCGGTCGACGCAATCCATCCAGCAACATGAGGGTGTGGTTCTCAGGCCAGCCCTTGAGGCTGGGCAGCACCTGCAACTGCAGTTCGAGCAGGCGCGCGGCGGCCGATGCCGGAGCCTCGGCGGGGGTGATCAGCCAACTCAATTCGTGGTCCAGCCTGAAGCGCTGGATCGAATCGAGCAAGGATGCCGGGATTGCCGAGAGGTTCATATGGAGCCGACGCAACTGTGATTCGTCCAACTGGTGAATCGCCAGGATCTGCTCGATATCTTCATCGCTCAGCCAACGCAGCGCCGGGCCAAGGCGACGAAACAGATAGACCGGGTCATGCCAGCGCCAGGGCCACTCGTGGGCCAGGCGCCAGGCGCCGCCGCCGTTGTGCTCCAGCAACGGCGAATAGGCCGATTCACGAGCGGGATGACGCAGGCGCCAGGCTCCGGCGTCCTCATCGTGATAGGCGCGGTAAGGCTCGCCGGCGATTTCCAGGTAACGATGGCCTTCACCGGCTTCGCCCCTGTCGCCATGGAAACCCTGCTCATCCGGCACCCGTGTCGCCAGCCAGGGTGCCTCATGACGGTAGGCACGCAGGTCGGGCTGCCACAGGCGATAACGCCCGTCGCCCGACTTGACGGGTATCAGGTCGTCGAAGAAATCCGAGTAGCGCCGCAGCAGGCCCTTGACCGCCTTGCCGCCCCAGTGCACGGCGGTGCCCAGGGCAACCATGGTGGCAATGTCCTCGGCCACCGACATCATGTGCGAAATGGCCTCGTCACGCTCACCGCGCCGCCAGTCCTCATACCCTTCATAGGTTTCGGCCAGCAGTTGCCCGACCGCCACCCCCATCATCAGCAAGCCCAGCCAGGGATTGGCGAACGCGGCCAGGTTCAGCAGCGTCATCCCCAGTCCCAGCAGGGACTGGTTTCTGGCGGTACGGGCATCCTGATCGACATCCTCGGTCGGCACCGCCACGGTCCGCGCATCCGCCTGCAGGCGCAGGATCTGTTGCTGGTAGAGGGAGAAAAACAGCTCGCGACCCAAGGGTTGCGCTTTCAACTGCAGGTCGGCCCGGGTATTCAGGGAAGTCGTGCCCTGGTCGATGGCACGCCCGCTCCCGATGGTCAGGCGCCTGCGCAATGTCGAGAGAAAGGCCGGCAGCTCGCGCTGGCTGACAAAGCCGCAGAAAAACCGTTCATAGGCGGGTTGCCAGAGACGACGGCGCAGTTCCGCCTCGAAGTCCTCAAGCGAGGCATAGAGCTTGAAGGGGCTGAGCGGGTCATTGGGAATATGCACCAGGACCCGCTTCTCCATGCCGCCGGGCTCGATCCGAGGCATATCCACCCGGGTGAACAGGCAGATGCCGGACAAGGTGACGCCCAGCAACCTCAACTCATTGGCGATCATCCTGGAGCCATCCGCGGCCACGGCAACATTCAACTCGATCAACCGGCAGACCTGCTGGTGAGCCAGAGCGTCGATGTCTTTCTTCAGGTAGGCGATACAGGCATCGACCAGCATATCGGCCTTTTTCTGTTGGCCGATGGCGAACTCGATCCGGAACTCATCGTTATCGGGTTGCTGCCCCGCGTTCTTCGGCAGATGAAAGACCTCGCACAGATGCTGCTGGTACAACTTGCCCAGATCCAGGCGGCGGACCAGATCGATAAATGAAGGGACGGCGATCTTCGGCCGCGGATTCGCCCCGGGGCCGAGCTGGATATGCGATTGCGGCGGCAGCTCCTCATCCGGCCCGAAATTCTGCAGCGCGGCCTCCAGCAGGCTACTGCTGGAATAGGTCATCGGCAGGCTGTAGCCCGGACCGATCGGCGGCGGCAGCGGCGGCCAGCGATCGGCGATGGCCAGTTGATCCTGGTGAAGATCCAGGCCCGGCCCGAAGCGCTCGCGCAGGGCCGCCTCCAGCAAGGGTTCGGAAAAATCCCGGACGGATTTCAGGTCCTTGAGCCAGGTAGAAATCTCTTCCTTGAAGAACTGGCTCCTGCGCATGTACTCGCGCAATTGCGCGATATCCTCGGCGCGGGCCGCCAACAGCCAAGGGGGTGCGTTGGCCCTGATCACCTCTTCGTTATCGCTGTGCTCGTCCAGGTCGGACGGTGCAAGACTGACAATCGCTGACATTTCAAACATCCTTATTTCAAAAGCTCGTCGTCGCGACCAGCTGTTCCAGGTCGACGAGCTGGGTTTCCAGCGTCTCGGTGCACCCGCGCGGGCCATCGGCGTAGAGAAACACCGCCTCGCGCAAGGTGCCTTGGTTCACGCAGGCCTCGACCAGCGCAGCGACCCGGCGGGCAGTGTCCTCCTGCGTTGCCACGTCGAGCTCCTGCGCCCACAGGTGCAGACGCCAGAGCAACATGAAAAAGCCGTCGGCCATGGGTTCGGCGCGCAGGCGTCGCCAGTTCGTCCGTGGCGCCGACAGCGGCGCCTGAGAGCCCGGGGTCGTCAGGGCTGCCGGGGCGTAGGGCTCGATCCAGGCATCTTCTTGCGCCTGCTCGCCGCCACGGGGTGGAAACGGCAGGACGCCCAGGCTGACACCGGGGTTCTGCCTGAGCCCCGCCAGTTGGCCAAGACTTTCGGCGGACCAGGGATTGTTCTGCAGGCCGATATGGCGCGTAAGGACAGCCGGCACGTCGAACAAGCCGGTGGGCAACTGCGTGAGGCGGTTATCCCGCAGATCCAGTGCCTCCAGGGACGAACGAGGGAATAGGCCCACGGGCCAGCGGTCGATCCCGGTGGCCCGCAACATCAGTTGCCGCAAGGCCGGCAAACCACTCAGGTCAGGCACTTGGCCGAGGGGGTTATCGTTGAGGTTGAGGCATTCAAGCGCACTCATTTGCGCCAGCAGCGCGACACCGGGAGCATCCAGGCCAATCCGGTTGCCTTGCAGGCATAGTCGAGTCAGATGCGGCATCTCGGACAGGGCGTCCGGCAAGGCCGTCAGGCGGTTGTCGCTCAGGTCCAGCCGGCGCAGGCCGGTGAAGCCCGTGAAAAACGCCTGGTCGGCGTCAGTCAACGCCATGTCCCGGCCGATCAGTTCGCTGACGTGGCTGAAATCGATCTGCCAATGCAGTTCGGGCAAACGCCCAACGTGCATGCCCTGCATATCGAGTGTCACCCGTCGTGTTTCCCCTGCGTGTTGCCAACCCCCCTGCTCCCAGGCCCGCTTGATCGAATACGCCAGCTGCCTGCGGCTCGCCGCGCGGTCCGACGAGTCGTCGGCCGACTCGGCCCAGAAAAGCAACTGGCTCCTGAGCTGCTCGCACTCACGCTCGCGTGTGGCAAGCTGGCGGTCGGCCTGCTCGAGGGTGCCCGCCGATTGCAGATAGACGCTGATCTGCGTCGCCGACAGCAATGGGTAGAGCCGGCTCACGCGGTTGCTCAGGCACTGCCATTGCCGATCCTCCCCGGCCAGCTCCCACAGCGGGTAACCCTGGGGAGGTTCCGGCAACGCCAATGGTCCTGAAGCCTGCAATCGCGCCACCAGCCGGCGCTGCTTGGCCGCCAGTTCGGCCAGCGCCTCGCGCAGTGCCCCCGGCTGGCTCGAGTCGAATCCCAGGGCGCTGCGCTGTTCGGGCAACAGCGCCAGCAGTACCGCCTGCATCAGGCTGCCGGCCGAGGCCGTCGGCTTGTCGAGCGCATTCAGTACACGGTACTCGTCGCGACGCTGCTCGCTGGCCGACAAACGCCAGGCCAGCGCCGCCGATTCCGGCCCCAGGACGAAGGTCTGGGGCTGCCCGCCGTCCTTGCGTTCATAGCGCAATTCCACGCGCAGGCTGTCCGGCCAGCCCGGCAAATGCTCCAGCAGGTGGAAGGCCAGGCGGTCGGTTTCGAATGTCGCCGGGGCATTGAGAAAAAGGTCGCCGATGACGCGATTGACCGCCAACTCCAACTGGCACCCTCGGGCGGCCTCGGACAGGCTCAGGGGAATGTGTTCGTCGGTCACCAGCCGGCGCCGCTGCCTGTCGCAGGCATCGGCCATCAGTTCCTGTTCCACCGGTAGCGGCAGCTCGGGGAAAAACCGTCGGGGTGCCTGCGTGACCGCGGCAACGGTCACCGCTTCGACGTCCAGCAGCATCTTATGCCGTCGCCAGCGCTGGATACTCTCCCGGAGCACCCCGGGCACCGGCAGCAGTTCAATGTGCAGCCGCCGCAACAACGCGGCATGGGTGTTCGTCACCTTGAGCAATTGCCTGATGCTGCTATCGCAGAGCCCCTCGGCAATCGGCCCCAGGCGCCGGAACAGATACAGTTCGTCGCTCCATTTCCCCGGCTGCTCGAAGGCAAACCGCCAGGCGCCCTCACCGTTGTGCAGCAGCAAAGGGCCGTAGGCATCCGGACAGGTCGGGTGCAACAGGCGCCTGCGGCCATCGAATGCCTGGGGATCCAACCGATAGAGCCGGGCATCGATACGGACATAACACGCGTCCCCGTCATGGAATACCCCCTGGGCATCCGGCTCGTCCAACTCCGGCGGTTCCCGCCGTTGCTCATAGACCCGTGGATCAGGATTCCACAGGCGCAGGACGCGCTGCCTGTCCATGATCACGATCAGGCCGTCACTGAAAGCCGATACCCGCGGTTCACCCCGCTCGCGGAAAACCTGCTCGCGTTGGCCCGGTTCCAGCTCCAGCAGCTCGATGACCTGCGCCATCATTGAACCGACCATTTCATGTCGATTCCTGGGTTGCCAGTCCCGCCAGCCCTCGTAGAAAAGATCCAACAGGCCCTGGGCGCGCGCTGCCTGGGCCAGCCACCCCGGTCCCGGCGGGTCATAGAGCGCCCGTTGTCCGGTGGACAGGCCCACCCCCTCCCAGCCTTGTCGCGGTGCGCTGCCTGTCGTCCGCTCCCCGGAATCGGTCGGCACGACCTGGCTGCCCACTTCCGCGAGGAGCTTGTCGATCTGCAGGCGGACCAGTTCGCTGAACAGCTCCCGGCCTGCGGGCCGCGTGGTGAACGCCCAGTGCGCGCCACCGCGGGAATGTTCCCGCGCCTGCTCCAGCAGCGCCGGGATGAATTCAGGCACCCGGCGGTAGTCCACCCGGCGGGCGATCACATGTCGATAGTCGGTGTCGCCATCGATCTTCTGCGCCAGCCAGAGGGAAAGCGCCGCCATCGACGCATGTTCCCGGAAAGGACAGTCGGGCTCATTCGGCAGGTACACCACGCAGGCGCGCGTCTCTTCGCTCAAGGCGTCTTCGGCGGCAAGGAGCAGCGCCCCTTCCAGCGCATGACCGAGCATCGACAGATGGCTGACCCGGACCGCCTGCCCGGCCCACTGCCCCGCCGGCTGGTGGTTCAGTACCCGGCAGAGCATGTCGTAGGCGGGCCGGGCGATATCATCGTTCAGGCAGGCGACATGGGCATCGAGCAACAGGCTCGCCTGGCGCTGGCGTTCCAGCAGGAACGATAACCGCGCGTCGGGCCTCGCCAGCCGTTCGGCAAAGGCTGCGGGGGCCGTGCAGGCTCCCAGGCTCGCCTCTATTTCAGCGCGGTAGTACTCGCTCAGCCTCATGCTTTCGCCCAGGGCGGCCCACAGATCACACCCGCCGGACCGACGCCTCAGGTAACGCGGGGCATTCTGGGCAAAAACGTTGTAGCTGCGAAAACTGCGCTGTTCGTCCGGCAGCAGATGCTGTTCTCCGGCCCCCAACCATTTCAACATGTGGAAGTGTCCTTATCGTCCATGTCGGCCGAGATTAACAGTCCGCCTCATGCTGAAAGCCGCAAAAAACTCATTATTTATCAGTCAGTTAAATCAATCATTCAAACCTTTCCGATACCCCGGTAGCACCGTTCCCGGCACGGCCGCGCAGCGCCGCGGGCCGACTCCGCTTTGGCCTCACCCCATCGCTTATAACGGATCGATATAAAACTCCCGGTTTCGTCACGGGTCAGTTTCAGAGTCACCCACCCTCCCCAACGGATAACCGGTAAGGAATTTATGTGCGGATTAGCTGGAGAACTACGTTTCGATCGACGCCCCGCGGACCTCGCCGCGCTTGAGCGGATCACCCACCATATGGCCCCGCGCGGCCCCGATGCCTGGGGTTTCCATAGCCAGGGGCCGATAGCCCTCGGTCATCGTCGACTGAAAATCATGGACCTGTCGGACGCCTCGGCGCAGCCGATGATCGACCCGGACCTGGGCCTGTCCCTGGCCTTCAATGGCGCGATCTACAACTTCCCCGAACTGCGCCGCGAACTGGAACAACTGGGCTACGCCTTCCATTCCGGCGGCGATACCGAAGTCCTGCTCAAGGGCTACCACGCCTGGGGCGAAGCGCTGCTGCCCAAGCTCAATGGCATGTTCGCGTTCGCCATCTGGGAGCGCGATGCCCAGCGGCTGTTCATCGCCCGCGACCGCCTCGGGGTCAAGCCGCTGTACCTATCGCGTACCGGCCAGCGCCTGCGCTTTGCTTCCAGCCTGCCGGCACTGCTCAAAGGCGGTGATATCAACCCGCTGCTGGACCCGGTCGCGCTCAACCACTACCTGAACTTCCACGCCGTGGTCCCCGCCCCGCGCACCTTGCTGGCCGGGATCGAGAAACTGCCGCCGGCCACCTGGATGCGTATCGACGCCGATGGCCGCGGCGAACAGAAAACCTGGTGGACCCTGCCCTATGGTCCGCATGCCGACGAGGCCAACCTGAGCCTGGAAGACTGGCGCGACCGCGTGCTCGACAGCACCCGTGAAGCCGTGGCGATCCGCCAGCGGGCGGCGGTCGATGTCGGTGTGCTGCTGTCCGGCGGCGTCGATTCCAGCCTGCTGGTCGGCCTGCTGCGCGAAGTCGGGGTCGAGCAGTTGTCGACCTTCTCCATCGGCTTCCAGGATGCCGGCGGCGAGCGCGGCGACGAATTTCAGTATTCGGACCTGATCGCCCGCCATTACGGAACGCGGCACCATCAGCTGCGCATCGACGAACGGGAAATCATCGAGCAGTTGCCGGCGGCCTTCCGCGCCATGAGCGAGCCGATGGTCAGCCATGACTGCATCGCGTTCTACCTGCTGTCCCGTGAGGTGGCCAAGCACTGCAAAGTGGTGCAAAGCGGCCAGGGCGCCGACGAACTCTTCGCCGGCTACCACTGGTACCCGCAGGTGGACGGTGCCGCCGATCCCCATGCCGCCTACCGCGAGGCCTTCTTCGACCGCAGCTACGCCGACTATGCCGATACCGTGCAGCCGCAGTGGCGCGTCGAGCAGGATGCCGCCGGTGATTTCGTCCGCGAGCACTTCGCCCAACCCGGCGCCAGTGCCGCGGTGGACAAGGCCTTGCGCCTGGACAGCACGGTGATGCTGGTGGACGACCCGGTCAAGCGCGTCGACAACATGACCATGGCCTGGGGCCTGGAAGCCCGCACGCCGTTTCTCGACTACCGGCTGGTGGAACTCTCAGCCCGTGTGCCGGCGAAATTCAAGCTGCCGGACGGCGGCAAGCAGGTCCTCAAGGAAGCGGCGCGGCTGGTCATTCCCAGCGAAGTCATCGACCGCAAGAAAGGCTATTTCCCGGTTCCCGGCCTCAAGCACCTGCAGGGCGACACCCTGAACTGGGTGCGCGAGCTGCTGCTCGACCCGAGCCAGGACCGTGGCCTGTTCAACCCGGCGACCCTCGATCGCCTGCTGACCGACCCCCACGGTCAACTGACCCCGCTGCGCGGTTCGAAGCTGTGGCAACTGGCGGCCCTGAACCTGTGGCTCAGCGAACAAGGAATCTGACCCGATGAAAGCTCATGCCACGGCTTACAGCCAACGCCTGCTGCGCGGCCAGCCGCCGTCCTACGAACGCCTGCAGGCACGCCTGGCCGAAGACGGCAACGAACCGGCCACCCGCCCGGTGGTCCTGCATTGCGGCTGGGGCCGGCTGCTGATCGGGCACACCTTCGCCGATCCCGCCGGGCTGGCCGAAGAGCTGTTGAACGAACAGTCCGGCGAACGCGATATCGCCCTGTATGTCGCCGCGCCCCAACAGGTGCTCGCCCAGGCCCCGCAACAGTTGTTTCTCGACCCGTCGGATACCCTGCGCCTGTGGTTCAGCGACTATCGCCCGGCCACCCGGGTCTTTCGCGGCTTCCGCATTCGCCGGGCGCAGAGTGCCGAGGACTGGCTGGCGATCAACCAGTTGTACATCGCCCGCGGCATGCTGCCCATCGACCCGCAACTGCTCACCCCACGCCACCAGGGCGGTCCGGTCTACTGGCTGGCGGAAGACGAGGACAGCGGCGCCCTGATCGGCAGCGTCATGGGCCTCAACCACCACAAGGCCTTCCACGATCCGGAGCACGGTTGCAGCCTCTGGTGCCTGGCGGTCGACCCACAGTGCAGCCGGCCGGGGGTCGGCGAGGTGCTGGTGCGCCATCTGATCGAGCACTTCATGAGTCGCGGCCTGAACCACCTGGACCTGTCGGTACTGCACGATAATCGCCAGGCCAAGAGCCTCTACGCCAAGCTCGGCTTCCGCACCCTGAGCACCTTTGCCATCAAGCGCAAGAACGGCATCAACCAGCCGCTGTTTCTCGGCCCGGGGCCCCAGGCCGGGTTCAACCCCTACGCGCGGATCCTGGTGGAGGAGGCCCATCGACGCGGCATCGACGTGCAGGTCGACGACGCCGCGGCCGGCATGTTCACCCTCAGCCATGGCGGCCGCCGCGTGCGCTGCCGGGAATCGCTGACCGACTTGACCAGCGCCATCAGCATGAGCCTGTGCCAGGACAAGAGCCTGACCCATCGGGTGCTGCTCGAAGCCGGCCTGAACGTACCCAGCCAGCAACGCGCCGGCACTGCCGAGGACAATCTGGTCTTTCTCCAAGCCCATGGACGCATCGTCGTCAAACCTCTCGACGGCGAACAGGGCCAGGGCGTGGCCGTGGACCTGCGCAACGCCGACGAAGTGGAAAAAGCCATCGAGGCCGCCCGCGCCTTCGACAGCCGGGTCCTGCTGGAAAGCTTTCACGAAGGGCTGGACCTGCGCATCGTGGTGATCGGTTTCGAGGTGGTGGCGGCCGCCATTCGCCATCCGGCACAGGTGGTCGGCGACGGCCACCACAGCATCGGCGCGCTGATCGAAGCGCAGAGCCGGCGCCGCCAGGCCGCTACCGGCGGCGAGAGCCGGATTCCCCTCGACGCGGAAACCCAGCGCACCCTGCATGCGGCCGGTCATGACTACAACACGGTACTGGCCCGGGGTGAACAACTGGCGGTGCGGCGCACCGCCAACCTGCACACCGGCGGGTGCCTGGAGGACGTGACGGCGATCCTCCATCCGACCCTGGCCGAGGCCGCCGTACGGGCGGCACGGGCCCTGGATATCCCGGTGGTCGGGCTCGACCTGATGGTCCCCGCGGCAGACCAGCCGGAGTACGTCTTCATCGAAGCCAATGAACGTTGCGGGCTGGCCAACCATGAGCCACAGCCCACGGCCGAGCGCTTTATCGACCTGCTGTTTCCCCACAGCCTGCCGGCGTGATGAAGCAGCGCGGATCGTTCCCTTTTACCCGCGGGAGTTCTCCAGCAGGCATTGCGCTGGAAGCATTCTCCTGCAAGAAGGAGCAGCCATGAACACTGCCATCCCCCAACCCGACCTCGACTACCTGCAACGGGTTCTCCTGGAAATGCTCGCCATTCCCAGCCCGACGGGGTTCACCGATACCATCGTGCGTTATGTCGCCGAGCGTCTGGAAGAACTGGGCATTCCCTTCGAACTGACCCGGCGCGGCACCATCCGCGCCACCCTCAAGGGGCGCCAGAACAGTCCCGACCGCGCCGTATCGGCCCACCTCGACACCATCGGCGCCGCCGTCCGGGCGATCAAGGACAACGGGCGCCTGACCCTGGCGCCTGTCGGTTGCTGGTCGAGTCGCTTTGCCGAAGGCAGCCGGGTCAGCCTGTTCACCGACACCGGGGTGATCCGTGGCAGCGTATTGCCGCTGCTGGCTTCCGGACACGCCTTCAACACCGCGGTGGATGAACTGCCGGTCAGTTGGGATCACGTCGAACTGCGCCTGGACGCCTACTGCACCACCCGCGCCGACTGCGACTCGCTGGGCATCAGCATCGGCGATTTCGTCGCCTTCGACCCGTTGCCGGAGTTCACCGACAGCGGTCATATCAGCGCCCGCCACCTCGACGACAAGGCCGGCGTGGCCGCACTGCTGGCGGCACTCAAGGCGATTGTCGAAAGTGGCGCGCAACCGCCGATCGACTGCCATCCGCTGTTCACCATTACCGAGGAAACCGGCAGCGGCGCGGCGGCGGCCCTGCCCTGGGACGTCAGTGAGTTCGTCGGCATCGATATCGCCCCGGTCGCGCCGGGCCAGCATTCGAACGAACACGCGGTGAGCGTGGCGATGCAGGACTCCGGCGGTCCCTATGACTATCACCTGTCGCGCCACCTGCTGAGCCTGGCGGCCGATAACGAGTTGCCGGTGCGCCGCGACCTGTTTCGCTACTACTTCAGCGATGCCCACTCGGCTGCCACCGCCGGGCACGACAGCCGCATGGCACTGCTGGCATTCGGCTGCGATGCCACCCATGGCTACGAGCGCACCCATATAGACAGCCTGGCGGCGTTGAGTCGCCTGCTCGGCGCCTATATGCTCAGCCCGCCGGTCTTCGCCAGCGATGCCCAGCCGGCCACCGGCTCCCTCGACCGTTTCAGCCATCAACTGGAACACGAGACCCAGATGGAAAGCGATACCCGGGTGCCCTCAGTGGACAGCCTGATCGGCCAGCGCAATCCGCTCGACTGAAGGTATCCAGGCCGGGGCTCGCTGCCCGCCGCCCCGGTCACCCGCTGTATTGCCGGTAGCCGGACCCGGCTGGTGGCAGTAGCATGCCGCAGATTCCTGAAGAGAACTTTCCATGCTGATTCCCTACGACCAACTCGAACCCGACACCCTGACCCGGCTGATCGAGGATTTCGTCAGCCGCGACGGCACCGACAACGGCGATGACACCCCCCAGGAAACCCGTGTACTGCGGGTGCGCCAGGCACTGGGCAAAGGCCAGGCGGTGATTTTCTTCGATCTGGAAAGCCAGCAGTGCCAGTTGCTGCCCAGGCACGCGGTGCCCAAGGAATTCTTCGACTGACCTCAGGCCACCGGATCGCGGATCTCGCGAAGGGGGACACCCGGCTCCACCTTCGTCAGGATCCGGCGGTAGATCTCGGCACGATGCACATTGACGTGTTTCGGTGCTTCCACACCAAAACGCACATGGTTGCCGTTGACGGCGAGAATTCGCACGGTGATGTTATCGCCGATGGAAATCATCTCGCCCACGACGCGGCTCAATACAAGCATGGCACTCATCCTCAAGGGTTTATGAGCGGCCAAGACTGCCCGGCCCGACCACGGCCTTCAATGCAGCGGCGGCAAATCAGCCCGCCCTTACCGACACGGCCGATTCGCCCTACAGAATCAGATTTCATACTTCAGCCCATCAGAAATTTCGCTGCGCGCCGACCTGAGCGAAGCTTCCCCGGGACAGCCTATTGCCTGGCCTTGGCTCGCATCTTGTCGGCCATCACGGTCATTTCGTCATAGAGCAGTTGCGGGTTCTTCTGCTTCAGGGCCCAGGCCATGCGCCCCTGTTCATGAGGCAGGATCATGAACTCGCCCTGCGCGACATGCTGGTAGATGTAGTCGGCGATATCGCTGGCGGTAATCGGCGAGCTTTCCAGCAACTTGCCGACCTGGGCCTTCATGGCCGGGGTCGGGCCGCGGAACGAATCCAGCAGGTTGGTCTGGAAAAACGACGGGCAGACCACGTGCACGCCGATTTCCTGCTGCGCCAGTTCGACCAGCAGGCTTTCCGACAACGCCACCACACCCGCCTTGGCGACGTTGTAGTTGCTCATGGCCGGGCCCTGCATCAGCGCCGCCATGGATGCGATATTGATGATCTTGCCCTTGCTCTGCTCCAGCAGCGGCAGGAAGGCCTTGCAGCCCTTGACCACGCCCATCAGATTGATCGCGATCTGCCATTCCCAGTCTTCCAGGGACAGCTCGCTGAAGAAGCCGCCGGAGGCCACACCGGCATTGTTGACGATCACATCGATACCGCCGAACTTGACCTCACAGGCCTGGGCGAATGCCGTCAGCTGGCTGTAGTCACGCACGTCGCAACGCTGGGTGAAGCCGTCACCGCCCGCCTCGCGCACCTGCCTCAGGGTTTCCTGCAAGCCTGCCTCACTGACGTCGGACAAGGCCAGCCGCCAGCCTTCGCGAGCCCAGCGCAATGCGATTTCGCGGCCAAGGCCGGAGCCGGCGCCCGTGATCATGATGCGATTTTGCATAGGAGATGCCTTGTGCGTTCGGAGGAAGATGAGCCGCAGTGTAGCGAAGGAATATCAGCCGCCGATGCACCATCAGATTGCTGAATGCCCCAGGCAAAGTCGCACCCGAGGACGACTGTCGGCGCGCTTGCAAGTTCAACGATGAAAACCTGCGAAGTGAATAAACGGCAATAATCAAAAGAAATAAAAGACGGATCAAAATACCTTGATAAAAAACTGAATTTTCCAAGCCCGGCTCCAGTCGGAGATGTTAAGCCGTTGGTTATTTAACGACTGAATCAAACACTGAATGAAAGTCTGCAATGGCAGAACAACCGATAAGGAAAAAGCCATGGGTACTATTCTGATCGTCATCCTGATCCTGCTGCTGATTGGCGGCCTGCCGGTCTTTCCACACTCCAGAAGTTGGGGTTACGGCCCATCGGGCATTATCGGTACGGTGCTGGTCGTACTCTTGATTCTGTTGTTGCTCGGCAAGATATGACGGCATTGCCCACGGGTCATTCTTGATCCCAGGCAATGAAAAACGCCCCGACAAGTCGGGGCGTTTTTTATTCGACGGATAATCCGCGCAAGACGTTACTTGGTCGGTGCGACACCCGCGGTGTTATCCAGCAGGCTCTTGGTCGCGGTCTGGATGAAAGAACCCAGCTTCTGCTTCAGCTCGGCCTCGTCCGGCGAGTTCGGAATCACTTCGCCACCAGGATTGGCGCCCAACTGGTAGCGCCAGACCTTGGCCGGTACATCCTTGGGCTGGACCAGGACGTGATCGCCGCTGATGATCGCCACGGTCGGTTCGTTACCCGACGGCTTGATCATGCCGATGCCCTTGTCGCCTTCCGGCAGGTTGAGCAGGTCACGTCCCCAGCACTGCTGGCGGAACTCGCCGCCCAGGCGGCCCATGATGGTCGGCACGATATCGATCTGGGTGCCCACGGTGTCGCGGCGCGCGCCGAACTTCTCCTGGATGCCCGGACCGATCAGCAACAACGGTACGTTGAAGCGGCCCAGGTCCATTTCGGTGATCTGCTCGTCGTTGCCAAAACCATGGTCACCGACCACCACGAACAGGGTTTCCTTGAAGTAAGGCTCCTTGCGGGCCTTCTCGAAGAACTGGCCCAGGGCCCAGTCGGCATAACGCATGGCCGTCAGGTGCTCGTTGAGGGAGCCACGGTCGGTCACCCGCTCGACCGGCAACGGCGTCGGCAGCGCATACGGCGTGTGGTTGGACAGGGTCTGCAGCAACGCGTAGAACGGCTTGCCGGCTTCACCACGGGTCTTGAGCTCTTCCAGGCTGCGATCGAACATGTCCTGGTCGGAGACGCCCCAGGTCGGATCGGAGAACACCGGATTGACGAAGTCGTTACGGCCGATAAAGGTGGTCATGCCCTGGCTGCCGAAGAAGCCCGACTGGTTGTCCCAGGCGAAGTCGCCGTTGTAGACATACACGTCGTCATACTTGCGGGCGCTGAGCAGTTGCGGCAGGCCCGACAGCTTGTGGCTGCCCTCCGGCGTCTGCATCAGGTACTCGAAGCCCGGCAGGTTGGGGAAACAGGCCATGGTCGCGAACATGCCCTGGTGGGTATGGGTACCGTTGGAGAAGAAGCGATCGAACAACAGGCCTTCCTTCGACAGCTTGTCGAAGTACGGGGTAATGTTGCCCGGACGACCCAGGGCGCCCACCGAGTGACCGGCGAAGCTTTCCATCAGGATCACCACCACGTTCTTGATCGGCAGGGTGTTCTGCGCCGGCGGCGTGGTGTCGCGGCGGATCGCGGCGATATCGCTTTCGACCAGCTTGTCGTCGCCGGTCAGCAGCATGTCGCGCACGGTCTGCTGGGCCAATGGCTGCTGCAGGGTGGCCTTCCAGATATTGTCGCGATCATCGGACAAGCGACTCTGGGCCGCCGAGATCAGCGTCAACGAGCCGTTGAGGCCCAGCTGGTTGGCGAAGTTCGAGTTGGTGGTATAGGCATCGCCCCAACGCAGCGGCGGGCCCTGGCGCAGGGTGCCGCGGGCGGCGACCACGCAGATCAGCAACAGCACCACGAACACCACCGCCCGGGCATACCAGGGCGCAACCGTACGGGTGCCGACACTGGCATTGAAGGTGGCACGGGGCCGGGTGATGCGGTCGGCGCCCTTGAACAGCAGGCTCAACACCACGGTGCCCACGGCCCACGCCAGCAGGTAGCGGACCACCGGGAAACCGTACCAGAGCATGCTCATGACGGTTTTGGGGTCTTCCTTCACATACTGGAACACCAGGCCGTTGAGGCGCTGGTGGAACTCGCGATAGAAGTCCATCTCCATCAGCCCGCAGAACAGCGCCAGGCTCGACGCCGCGGTCAGCCAGAGGCGGAACAGACCGCGAGCGGCCATCGCCCGGGCGCTGAGGAAGGCCAGGGTCAATGGAATGCAGAGGTAGACCACGATACGGATATCGAAGCGCAGGCCGTTGCCGAACGCCTCGATGAAGGTCGAAGCCGGGGTGTCGAGAATCATCTCGCGGTTGTAGACCAGCAATGCAACCCGCAGCAGGGTGAACATCACCATCATGATCAATGCACACAACAGCGTGTAGGCCAGATGAGACTTAACTGTCGGTTGCAGCAGGCGCGTTGAGGGGCGCTGCTTGCTCAGGGCGTCCGGGTTTGCCATGTCGGTTTGGGACTCGTTGGATTCAAGTTGAAAAGTCGGGTTCAGCGGCGCCCAGCCCTCGATGGACCACAAGAGGGGCGCGAAGCCGGCAAATGTTGCACGATCATCGATGGTTTACCACCCGTGCGTGCCGGTCGCTGTTGAAATCTTTCCTCGCCCAGGCCGAAAACCGTTCTGGAACAGCGGATTGCAAGGAGCGGGAGGTCAATCGGGCGCAGGAATTGTCTGCGACAGAATGTGAAAATTTCGTCTGGCGCATGTTTTGACACATAAAAAACCGGAAGCCGCCGAAGCAGCAGTCACTGCTCCGGCGAGAGGTCGTCACCTGTCGTGGACGAGGGACCCTCTAGAACCGCACGTTGCCCCTGGGTCCGGCAATCGCCCAGATAATCAGGCCCAGCACCGGCAACAGGATGATCAACAGGATCCAGAGGACTTTCATCCCGGTTTCAGCGCCGCTTTTCAGCACATTGAGGATGGCCCAGATATCCAGGGCCAGAATGATCAGGCCGACGAGGCCGTTGAAGGTTGAACCCATGGTGTTGCTCCCTAATGAGGACGTGCCTTCCTTAGGATAGCCCGCGCGAGACAGGGTTCCGTTTATTCTGCGGCCAGGATGATCCCGTCGCTCAGACGTGCAACGCGATCCGCAGGGCTTCCAGGGACGGTGCGGCGGTGATGCCGACCTGCTCGCACAGTTCCAGTACTCGTGGCAGGTCGTTGCCATAGACCAGGACCGCCTGCAATTCGTCATCCAGCGGCTGGCTGAAGTCCATCAGGACGTAGCCGCCCATTTCCGGATTCATGCTGCCGAGCTGGATCTGGATGCGGTTCAGTGCCGTGAGCGCCTCGACCTTGGCCAGTTGCTTGGGTTTGATGTTGAACGGGACGTCCTTGCCGAAGGAGTCGACGATCTGCGCGAACAGATCCATATAGGTATCCGCCTGGAACAGCACGGTTTCCGGCAGGCTGCCGACCACCACCCATTCGCCCAGGGGAATCGGGAAGCTGTCGTCATAGTTGATATCCGGATTGGCCGCCAGGAACCCCGCCGCGTCGGCATAGGCCTGGGCCGCCTCGTCGGCGATCTGCTGGATCTCGGCCTCGCCCATGCAGCCGGAGCTGATTTTACTGATGAGTTCGATAAGGGCGGTTTTCATGACGGGATCCTGCGACCTGGGGCTGTTCGGGGTCGCGAAGGATAGCGCAAATGCCGGCACGGCGCAGGAGCAAAGCCTGCGCCGCGGCACAAATCTCAGGCGGTGAGTCGTTGCAACTGGGCCACCGTGTCGGTCGCCCCCATGGTCTGGGCCGCCGCCAGCGCGGTGACGCCATTGGCGTCCCTGGCCTGGGGATCGGCACCCTGGCCGAGCAGGTACTCGACGATGCTGGTGCGGTTGAACATCGCGGCCATCATCAAGGCCGTACGACCGTCCGCCGACGCGCCCTCGACCTGGGCACCGCCTTCGATCAGCAGCTTGACCATCGGCAGGTCCCCCTTGAAGGCGGCCCCGGCAATCGGGCTCTGGCCATTGTCGTTGCGGATTTCCGGATCGGCCTTGTGCTCGAGCAGTACCCGTACGGCATCGACGTGCCCGTGGTAACTGGCAAGCATCAACAGGGTATCGCCCTTGTGATTGCGCAGGTTCGCCGGCAGGCCCTTGTTCAACAGGGCCGCCAGCATGGCCGCATCGCCTTTGCGCGCCACGTCGAATACCTGTTCGGCAAACTCGGCGGCTTCTTCTTCGGTCATTTGTCGGGCTTGATCGGACATGGTGGACTCCCTGTGGCTGCACGAGAAACTGGATAACTGATGGAGTCAGTTTCCCGAGCCTGAGTTTCCTTGTCATGCCTTATTTTTCAAGCATTTCCATAGACAGAATCAATAACGGAACTTGCCGGCATGAATATCCTCATGGACCTGTCCCGTCACCTGCACGTAGGTTTCCGAGCCGGGCAACCAGGCATAGATCGGATCCTCGCCGACTTTCCCGGGGTCGAACGCCTCGTCCCTGAGCCGGCCCTTCTGGTACTTGAAGGTACCGGTGGTTTCCATCTTCAGCTTCACCCGCAGGAACAACGGCACCGCGTAGGGTGGCATCTGCTCCCGGGCAAAATTCAGCAGCTCGGTGAAATCCAGGGTCGCCAGTGACTCGGCGGGGGTGATCGCGGCCATGCCGGCACGCCCGTTGGTATTGCTGATTTCCACCCCGTAGGCCACCACTTCGGCGATATGCGGATGTTGCAGCAGGATGTTTTCCACTTCGGTGGTGGAGACGTTTTCGCCCTTCCAGCGATAGGAATCCCCCAGGCGATCGACGAACTGGGCGTGACCGAAGCCGATATCGCGCAACAGGTCGCCGGTATTGAAATAGCGGTCGCCTTTTTCGAACACATCGCACAGCACGACCTTCTGGGTCTTGGCCGACTCGGTGTAGCCGTCCAGAGGTGCCTTGTCATCGATCCTGGCCAGCAGCAGGCCCTGGCCGCCCTTGGGCACCTTGCGCATGAAACCATCGGCATCGCGCAACGGCGTGCCGCAATCCGGAGCGTATTCCACCAGAGCCCAGGACATCAGGGAAAAACCGATGGTGTTGTTGAAATTGAGCGCGTTGGTAAAACCGATATTGCCATCGCTGGCGGCATAGAACTCACTGATGTGATCGATGCCGAAGCGCTGCTTGAACTCGCGCCAGACGCCGGGTCGCAAGCCGTTGCCGATCATCTTGCTGACCTTGTTGTGCGCATCGCCAGCGCTGGGCGGCTGGTCGAGCAGGTAGCGGCACAACTCGCCGACATAACCCAGGGTCGTGGCATTGAAGCGCCGGGCCTCGTCCCAGAACTGGCTGGCGCTGAACTTGCGCCGGAAGGCGAACCCCGACGCCCCGGCAATCGCCGAGCCCCAGCACACGCACAGGCCCGTGGCGTGGTACAGCGGCAGCGTGCAATAGATGACGTCCTGCGGCCCCATGTCGAGGGCGATCAGGCCAAAACTGGCATAGGTCTTCATCCAGCGACCGTGGCGGAAAATCCCCGCCTTGGGCAGGCCGGTGGTGCCGGAGGTGTAGATGTAGAAACACGGGTCATTGCTGAAGATCTGCTGGCTGCTGGCCGGATTGGCATCGGACGCGCCGACGCTCGCGGCCATCAGGTTGTTCCAGCCCGCGGGTGCCTCGCCGGGGTCGACGGCGGTGTCCTGGTCTGCCACGAAGTAATGCCGCGCCGGGTCGATCGCCACCTGCTCGCGCACCGCCGAATAAGCCTCCAGCAATTCCGAACCGACCACCATCGCCACTGGCGAGACCAGGGTAATGCTGTGGACCAGGGCGCTCTGCGTCTGCGAGGTATTGAGCATCGCGCAGACGCCACCGACCTTGGCCACCGCCAGCACCGTCACCAGCAGTTCGATACGGTTCTCGATGAGGATCCCCAGCACATCGCCCTTGCCGATGCCCTGTGCGATCAGGTAGTGGGCGATACGGTTGGCCCATTGATTGGCCTGTTGATAACTGAGGCTACGGTTGCCGTACAGCAGTGCCGGCCCCGACGGGTTGCGCGCAACGGCCTGCTCGAAACTCCAGCCGAGCCCGCAAGGCTGGTCGGATTTCTTCACATTGGACAGCTTGAGCCCGCGGATGACCCGCGGCAGGGCTTTGGCAACGGTGGGCAGCTTGCGGAGCATCATGCCCCAGGTAATCACGTCGTCTGTTCGAACGTTCATGGGTCGCATCCTGTCTTTATTATTATCGAGCGAACGTCGCCTGGGAGGACAACCTCGCCAACATTCCTTGTCACAGCCGCAGGGCTTCGGCAGTTCCTTGAGGCCCGCCTCACCGCGAAAAATACGTCACCCCGCGCGAGGCTGTACACGAAGGTTTTGAAAAGTTTTGTATCCTCGATCGCGACTGCCGCACGCCTCGGCGACCAATGGGCAAAATGCAGGATGCACGATGGCTATTCTTGCAATTTGCACGACCCCTCGAAGTTCAATAAAACTTAACTAGTTGATTTATATCGATTTTTTAAAACGCCAATGCTGGCACAATCGCTGCACCTATCACTCCATGCCTAGCCATTCATGAGCTGACGGAGCTGATCGACATGAACCTGATCCAGGAAAAATTCTCTTCTGTGTTCTCCAACTACGAAGTAACCACCCAACCGCGTCCTGATGGTGGTGTGTTGCTGACGCTGCGTGGCAGCGATGGCAAGCAGGTCAAACGCTCGATTTCCTACGCCCAGTTGCATACCGCGGAACAACTGACCTGGGTGATCAGCGCGATTCGTCGCGATCTTGCCGGCGAGGCCAGCGAACTGCCGTCGATTTCCCTGCTGCAGAGCCAGAATCGCTTTGCCCTGCCAACCTATCACTGAAACCACGACAGACATCCAGCCGCGGGTCGCGAACAGGGACGGAACCCACCGCTCCGACTTGCCGCCCGTGGCTCACTCCCTTATCCCCCCGCACACTCCCCCTAAACCAGGCCACGATTAACCGCCTCGCCAACCGCGTGCGCGCGATTGCTCACCCCCAGCTTGTGATAGATGTTGCGCAAGTGAAACTTCACGGTGGCTTCCGACACATTGCGGATCACGCTGATTTCCCAGACCGTCTTGCCCGCCCTCGCCCACCTGAGCACTTCCAGTTCCTTCTCGCTGAGGTTCTTGGCCTTGGAGAGACGGTTTCTCCTGGGCTTGCTCAAACCCGGCAGGAGTACCACCTGGACAACATCCTGTTTAAGCGGCTCCCCCAAATCCACAATGTCGACCGACCGGTGCCTGGGCGCGGGGCCGCCCCCGGCACTCAGCATCTTGGGAATGCTCATGTCTGTTTCTCCCTGTGAATTTCAATAAGTCGCGCGGCTGCCGCCAGGTCTCTCCGGCAACAAATGAACAACCATCAAAAAACAGAGAGTTACACAGAAGCGGGATTTAACAACCAACTACAAACACAAACAGGGATGGCCGACATTTCAATAGGTAACGTCCTACAACTTGAAACATGCAACTCTGACTCAAGCTTTAATCGTTCCTGCCGGCCATCACTTGTTTAATGTCGGTTCCCTGTAGATTCAGTCGTCAAGACGCGGGAAGTGACTGGCGATATCTTCACCGGTAAAACTGACCACTCGTCCTTCAGACTTGTCGAACAGGCGAATAACCACGCAACGCGGGTTATCCCCCATGTCGAACCAGTGACGTGTACCGGCCGGCAGCGAAACCAGATCGTTCCTCTCACACAACACGGCATAGACATAGTCGCCGATATGCAGGCTGAGCAAACCACGGCCGGCGACGAAGAAGCGCACTTCGCTGGCCGCGTGCTGCTGTTCAGCGAAGCCTGCCGCGCACAGCTCGGCAGACTGCGGGTGGTCGCCGTCGAGGCTGATGACCTCGACGCTCACGCTACCGCGCTCGCTCATCAACTGGTCGATCTGCCCGCGGTAGGCGGCCAGCACCTCCTCGTGACCGGCACCCGCGCGAACGGGCGTCGTGGCTGGCAGGCGCTCGAAACGGACACCGTGTTCCGCCAGGGTCGAGGCAATGTCGTCGACATGGGTCAGGACCTTGTTGGGAAGATCCGGAGTGGCAACGGGGTAAACGGACAGGCTGCTCATGGGGCTCTCTTTCCTCGGTTCGGGCTCAGGGCCGATCCTCTTGCATGCGTGTGGCAATGATAATCGCGGCGGCCAGGGCCGCCAGGCTGGCGATACTGAACGTCAGGGTCGGTCCCAGGGCATTCCAGCTGTAGCCGGCGTACAAGGCACCCAGGGCTCCACCGGTGCCGGACAGGGCGGCGTACAGCGCCTGGCCCTGCCCTTGCTGGCGCGCACCGAAGCTGCGTTGCACGAAATGGATGGCCGAGGCGTGAAAGCTGCCGAAGGTCGCGGCGTGCAACAGCTGGGCGAACAACAATACCCACAGGTGCTCGGCGAACGACCCCAGCAGCAGCCAGCGCAAGGCGGCCAGGAGAAAACTGGCCAGCAGCACCCGGCGCACGGAGAAACGCGTGAGAATCCGGCTCATGGCCAGGAACATCAGGACCTCCGCCACCACGCCCAGGGCCCAGAGCAGGCCGATCAGGCCACGGCTGTAGCCGAGATTGTCGAGGTGCAGGGTCAGGAAGGTGTAATAAGGGCCGTGGCTCATCTGCATCAGCGCGACACAGCCATAGAAGGCCAGTACCCCCGGACTGCGCAACTGCCTGAGAAAGCCTTCGCCCGCCGGCCGGTTGGCCTGGCTCACCGGCTGGGCATTGGGCACCCAGGCGCTGCTCAGGACGATACCGCTCATGATCACCACAATGGCCACCGGATAGATATCCAGGCTCAACCATTCGAACAGCCGCCCGAGCGCCACCACGGCAAGAATGAAACCGATCGAGCCCCACAGGCGGATCTGACTGTAGCGCGCGGCCTGGCCTTGCAGGTGCGCCAGGGTGATGACTTCGAACTGCGGCAGTACCGCATGCCAGAAGAACGCGTGCAGGGCCATCACCAGCGCCAGCCAAGCGTAGCTTTTGTCGAAGAAGATCAGTGAGAACGCCAGCAGGGTGCAGACCGCGCCGAAGCGCACGATCACCAGGCGCCGACCGGTGTAGTCACCCAGCCAGCCCCAGATGTTCGGCGCCACGCAGCGCATCAGCATGGGGATTGCCACCAGTTCGCCAATCCGCGCCGGGGCAAAGCCCAGGTGGTGGAAGTACAGCGCCAGGAACGGCGCCGTCGCCCCCAGCAGGGCAAAGTAGAACAGGTAGAAACCGGACAGCCGCCAGTAAGGGAGCGGCGCTCCCGACATTACAGCTGGCCCAGTACCGGGGTGCTCACGCGCACATCCGCATTCTGCCCGCGGTGACGCAGCAGGTGATCCATCAGCACAATCGCCATCATCGCTTCGGCGATCGGCGTGGCACGGATGCCGACGCACGGATCGTGGCGACCCTTGGTGATCACATCCACCGGATTGCCATGGATATCGATGGAGCGCCCCGGCGTGGTGATACTCGAGGTCGGCTTGAGCGCCAGGTGCGCGACAATCGGCTGTCCGGAGGAAATCCCGCCGAGAATGCCGCCCGCGTTGTTGCTGAGGAAACCTTGCGGCGTCAGTTCGTCGCGATGCTCGGTACCGCGCTGGGCCACGCAGGCGAAACCGGCGCCGATTTCCACGCCCTTGACCGCGTTGATGCTCATCAGCGCATGCGCCAGCTCGGCGTCGAGACGGTCGAAGATCGGCTCGCCCAGGCCGGGCATCACCCCTTCGGCGACCACGGTGATCTTCGCGCCGACCGAATCCTGGTCGCGACGCAACTGGTCCATGTAGGCTTCCAGCTCGGGCACCTTGTCCGGGTCGGGGCTGAAAAAGGCGTTCTGCTCCACCGACTCCCAGGTCTTGAACGGGATTTCGATCGGCCCCAGCTGGCTCATGTAGCCACGAACGACAATGCCCTGGCTCGCCAGGAATTTCTTCGCGATGGCACCGGCCGCCACGCGCATCGCGGTTTCCCGGGCCGAACTGCGCCCACCACCACGGTAGTCGCGCTCACCGTACTTGTGATGGTAGGTGTAGTCGGCATGGGCCGGGCGGAACAGGTCCTTGATCGCCGAGTAGTCCTTGGACTTCTGGTCGGTATTGCGGATCAGCAGGCCGATGGCGCAGCCGGTGGTGCGCCCTTCGAAGACCCCCGAGAGGATCTCCACTTCGTCGGCTTCCTGGCGCTGGGTGGTGTGCCGGCTGGTGCCGGGCTTGCGGCGGTCGAGATCACGCTGCAGGTCTTCCAGGGACAGCTCCAGGCCCGGCGGGCAGCCGTCGACAATGGCGACCAACGCCGGGCCATGGCTTTCGCCAGCGGTGGTGACAGTGAACAGCTTGCCGTAGGTATTGCCGGACATGCAGGGTGCTCCGCGAATCAGATCTAGATAACCGAGCGGCCCAGTATACGCAGGCTGTCCAAGTAGTTCATCCTCGAACCTTATCGGCGGTTGCGAGTCCAACCGACACCTTGTCCATAATGGCGTGATGATGCTACGTGTTTTGCTCCTTACCTTGACCCTGTTCAGCGGTTTCACCCAGGCCGGCGTGGTCCTGCAACGACCGATCAACCTCGACACCGGCAGCGGCGAACTGTACGGCTCGCTGCTGCTGCCGCAGTCCGCCACGCCAGTGCCGGTCGTGCTGATCGTGGCCGGCTCCGGCCCTACCGACCGCGATGGCAACAATCCGGACGGCGGGCGCAACGACAGCCTCAAGCGCCTGGCCTGGCTGCTGGCCAAGCACAATATCGCCAGCGTGCGCTACGACAAGCGCGGCGTGGCCGCGAGCCTGGCCGCCGCCCCCGATGAACGCAACCTGAGCGTCGAAAGCTACGTCGCCGATGCGGTGGCCTGGGGCGAGAAGCTCAAGGCCGACCCGCGCCTGGGGCCGCTGGTCCTGCTCGGCCACAGCGAAGGCGCGCTGATCGCCACCCTCGCCGCGCCGAAGCTGGAGGCCGCCGGGGTCATTTCCCTGTCCGGCAGCGGCCGCCCGGTGGACCAGGTGATCCGCCAGCAACTGGCCAACCGCTTGCCGCCGGCGCTGATGTTGCGCAGCAACGAACTGCTCGACAGCCTCAAGGCCGGGCGTCCGGACAACGATATCCCACCGCCGCTGGAGCCGATCTTCCGCCCCAGTGTGCAGCCCTACCTGATCAGCCTGTTCCGCCAGGATCCGGCGGCGGCCTTCGGCCAGTTGAAAATGCCGGCCCTGATCATCCAGGGGCGCAATGATATCCAGGTCAGCATCGCCGACGCACAGGACCTGAAGAAGGCCAAGCCGGATGCCCAGCTTGTCCTGGTCGACGGCATGAATCATGTCCTGCGCATCGTGCCCAGGGACATCCAGCGCCAGCTGGCTTCCTACAATGCCCCGCAACAGCCCCTGGCCGCCGAACTGGAAGGACGGATTACCGCCTTTATCGACGGACTTGCTCGCCATTGAGATGATTTTGCGCTCCAGTCCTGACAGAAACGGCCGATAAGGCCATTGCCGGTATCGATATTGTTGCCGGCAAGCTGGACACGGACAGGATCTCGCCGAATGACTGATACCCAAGCGTCACCCGAAAGCAACGCCGCAGCCGCCGAACCCGCGCCGGTGGATCTGCCGTGGGCGGATGTGCAGCCCGAGCACTTCAAGATGTTGCGCCTGGCGCCGTTGACCACCGACCGGGCCACCGGTGGGCGGCCGCTGCGGTTTGTCCAGTTCGGCTATGCCGAGCGCAACAGCAAGGAACGCAGCCTGCTGCGCATGAATATCCAGTTGCCGGCGCAACGGGTACGCAAGGAACAGAATCATCTGGACATGTGGGTCGACCACACCACCAAGCGCGTGCATTTCGGGCCCGAAGGCGGCTTGCAGGTGGAACCGTGGAACCGCGGTATCGGCCGTTTCCTCGTGGCCCAGGCCGCGATCTGGGCGCAGAAGAAATGGTCGCACTACCGCGTCGATGGCGCGGCCTTGCAGAACAAGGACGCCCTGAACGAAGACACCCGCCTGCGCCGCGATCACTTCCTGCGGGTCCAGGGCTTCGACGTGGTCTACGCCGATCCCCAGCACCTCAAGGGCAGCTACAAGGACCTGCAGGTCGGCGAACTGCTGGCCCAGTGGAACACCGAGAAGCTGCAGTTCGTGGAAATCCTCGAAGCCGCGCAGATGCTGCAGAATGCCGAACAGAACCTGATGGAGCAGGAAGTGAAGCTGCGCCAGCAGGAAGAGCGGGTCAGCAAGTTCAAGCGCGAGGACAGCGGGCTGCGTTTCACCATCACTTGCCTGGTGGCCTTCGCGATGTTCCAGGCCGGGCTGTTGATCTGGATCGCCACGCACCGCTAGACGGATTTTCCTGACAAACCTGTGGGAGCCGGCAAGCCGGCCCGCACAAAGTGCCTGGCGATCAGACCCGCGAGGCGAACAACGCCTGGTGCTCGCGGCACTGTGGCGCCGTCAGCATGAACACCCCGTGCCCACCGCGTTCGAAGTCCAGCCAGGCAAAATCCACTTCCGGGTACAAGGCTTCGACGTGGACCTGGCTGTTGCCCACCTCGACGATCAGCAGACCTTTCTCGGTCAGGTGATCCGCCGCTTCGGCGAGCATCCGCCGCACCAGGTTCAAACCATCCTCACCGCAGGCCAGGCCCAGCTCCGGCTCATGCTGGTATTCGTCCGGCATGTCGGCGAAATCCTCGGCATCGACATAGGGCGGGTTGGACACGATCAGGTCGAAGCGCTGTCCCGGCAGGCCGTCGAAGCCATCGCCCTGGACCGTGAACACCCGCTCATCGACGCCGTGGCGCTCGATATTCTGGTTCGCCACTTCCAGCGCTTCGAAAGACAGGTCGGCCAACACCACTTCCGCCTGCTGGAACTCGTAGGCACAGGCAATGCCGATGCAACCCGAGCCCGTGCACAGGTCGAGGATTCGCGCCGGCTCCGCGCCCAGCCAGGGAGCAAAGCGGCTTTCGATCAGCTCGCCGATCGGCGAACGCGGGATCAGCACGCGCTCGTCGACGATGAACGACAACCCGCAGAACCAGGCTTCGCCCAGCAGATAGGCGGTCGGCACCCGATCCTCGATACGACGCTTGAGCAGATGCTGCAGATGCGTCAGCTCGTCGTCCTCCAGGCGGCAGTCCAGATAGCTGTCGGCGATTTCCCAGGGCAGGTGCAACGCGCCCAGCACCAGTTGGCGTGCCTCGTCCCAGGCGTTGTCGGTGCCATGACCGAAAAACAGATCCGCGCCATGGAAACGGCTGACAGCCCAACGGATGTGGTCGCGCAGGGTGCGCAGGCGGGAAGTGATCACGGGTAGACTCCTGAAAAAACGACGGGCGATTCTAACAGCCAAACGGACGTCGGGTGGAAACAAGGCAAAAAGACATCATGGCGTGGCTTTTCGACCTCCGGCAAACACCCCTTGACACGGCTACAGGCCAGTAACCACGCCGCCTGCGCGGGTAGCGATTCACATACGCGCTCAGCCGGAGGACAATGCGGCAAAAGCCCCACTCAAAGGAGCCCCAGAATGTCCGTTCCAAAGACGATGTTTCAACTCAGCGGCCGTGGTTATGCAGCAGCCAATCTGAACCATGCCAGCCTGTTGATCATCGATGCCCAGAAAGAATACCTCAGCGGCCCGCTCGCGCTGTCCGGCATGCAGGCTGCCGTCGACAACATCAAGCAGTTGGTCGCTGCTGCCCGCGCGGCCGGCCGGCCGATCGTGCATATCCGTCACCTGGGCACCGTCGGCGGGTTGTTCGACCCGCAGGGCGAACGCGGCGAATTCATTCCCGGCCTCGAGCCCCAGGGTGACGAAACCCTGATCGGCAAGCTGCTGCCGAGCGCCTTCCACGGCACCGGCCTGGAGAAACACCTGCAGGAACTCGGCTCGCTGGACCTGATCGTCTGCGGCTTCATGAGCCACTCCAGCGTCAGCACCACCGTCCGCGCCGCCAAGAACCTGGGCTTTCGCTGCACCCTGGTGGAAGACGCCTGTGCCACCCGCGACCTGCCCTACAAGGGCGAGATCATCAGTGCCGAGCAGGTCCAGCGCACTGAAATGGCGATCATGGCCGATAACTTCGCCACCCTGGCTTTGACCCGAGACCTGATCTGAGCCCGAGGATGGGTCGTCCTCGCGACCGCCCATCCGTTACAGGTGCCGAACCACCCGCCATTTGCCGATTTCCCAACCGCGTCAGGAACAAGCCGACCATCTCCCGGTCGAAGGGCCGATACTCATAGAGGAAATCGGAATGAAGATATCCGATGGTTTTGACGCTCGCCGACTGCGCCCCAAGGGCCAGAGCAACTGGCGTTCGCGCTTGGGCGCCGGTTTCGCGGCGCTGTTGGCAACCTTCGGGGTGCTGCTGGCCATGGCCGGTGCCGCCAGCCTGTTGGGACACGCCCCGGCCATGGGCGATCTGAACGCCACCACCACCGGTTCGGCGGTCATCCTGGTGGTGGGCCTGCTGGTGCTGTACTGCGGTGTCTGGCTCTGGCGGCGCAGCCGTCGCCGGACACGCCGCAACCAGGCGCTCAACATGGCGCCGCACCTGATGAAAAAGCACGACTGACACCTGCCTTCCGGGGAATCTGCCTGTGACTTGAGCCATGCGACTTGGGTAAACTGGCGGTTCCTGCGGAGACTGACATGCAAGACGACGATTTTTCCCTGTTCAAAAGCGAAATCCGCGGTGTAAAGCCGATCAAGCACGATCGTGCCGATACCGGCAAACCCAAATCCGACCGCGCGCAACTGGCCAAGCTACGCCAGGCGGCGACAGTGCGCAGCGAATCCACCACGGTGGACGGCCTGTCCGACCAGTTCGTCATCGATGTCGGCCCCGAGGACGACCTGCACTGGTCCCGTGACGGCGTGCAGGAAAGCCAGATGCGCAAGCTCAAGGCCGCACAGATTCCTTTCGAAGGCAGCCTCGACCTGCACGGCATGAGCGTGGAGAAGGCCCGGGAAACCCTCTGGGCGTTCCTGGCCGAAGCGACGAAATTCGAAATCCGCTGCGTGCGCGTCACCCATGGCAAGGCCGTGCGCCTGGACGGCAAGCGCCCGATGATCAAGAGCCACGTCAACACCTGGCTGCGCCAGCATGCCCAGGTGCTCGGTTTCACCTCCTGCCAGCCGAAGCATGGTGGCGCCGGCGCGGTGTATGTGATGCTCAAGCGCACCATGATGGAAGGTCGCGACGAGTAACCGGACTGTCATCGAATTTGCAGGCGGCTGCCAGCCGCCGTATCCTTGCTCCTTTGCGCAGACTCCCACAGGTAGCTTCATGTCCCTGGAACAAAACTATACGGCGATTCTCGGCCAACTCGGCGAGGACGTCTCCCGCGAGGGCCTGCTGGACACGCCCAAGCGCGCCGCCAAAGCCATGCAGTACCTTTGCCGCGGTTACGAACAGACCCTGGAAGAAGTCACCAACGGTGCCTTGTTCAGTTCCGACAACAGCGAAATGGTGCTGGTCAAGGACATCGAGCTCTACTCGCTGTGCGAACACCACCTGCTGCCGTTCATCGGCAAGGCTCATGTCGCCTATATCCCGAGCGGCAAGGTACTGGGCCTGTCGAAGGTCGCGCGGATCGTCGACATGTATGCTCGACGCCTGCAGATCCAGGAAAACCTGAGCCGCCAGATCGCCGATGCGGTCCAGCAGGTAACCGGCGCCCTAGGCGTGGCCGTGGTGATCGAAGCCAAGCACATGTGCATGATGATGCGCGGCGTGGAAAAGCAGAACTCGTCGATGATCACCTCGGTGATGCTCGGTGAGTTCCGTGAAAACGCCGCGACCCGCAGCGAGTTCCTGGCGCTGATCAAGTAAAGGATTGTCCGAGATCGATGCCTTTGTGTGGGAGCGGGCTTGCCCGCTAAGCTTTTGGCGGCCCCAGGGCCCTGTTCGTCGGGGTGCCGCCCAGACCAAGCCCGCTCCCACATGACCACAAGCCCTCTCAGACAAGCTTCCCTCTTCTTTACTCCGCCCGCGAGGCTATACCGTGTTCGTCAAAGCACTTCGAGTCGGCCTCGGCCAACTGATCATCTTCATCGATTTCCTCACCCGCCCACGCAAGCAACAGCGCCCCGCTGCGGACCAGGCCAAGGTCGACGCCGCCGCCCGCAACCTGACCCTGTATCAGTTCCACGCCTGCCCGTTCTGCGTGAAGACCCGCCGCACCCTCCGTCGCCTGAACCTGCCGGTGGCACTGCGGGACGCGAAGAACAACGAACAGGATCGCCAGACCCTGCTCGAACAGGGCGGCAAGATCAAGGTGCCGTGCCTGCGTATCGAAGAAAACGGCCAGACCACCTGGATGTACGAGTCCAAGGTGATCATCGACTACCTGGACAAGCGCTTTTCCGCCGCCTGAGGTCGGTGCCCGTCAGTTCGGGCATTGATCGTATTCGCTCCGACACTCGGCGTAGGCCTTCAACTGCGCCGCGCGCTGCTGGGTCAACGCGGTCTTGCACTGCAGGTTGACCATCGGCCACATCGAACCGCCATCCGCCGGCTTCCCGGTCTGATACAGGCAGTCGGCATCACGGAAGGCCAGCCACTTGCGCTGGGCATCCTTGAGCGCATCCCTGGACGCCGGGGTCTTCAGGTAGTCCATCTGGATCTTGTAGTACTTGTTCAGGTCGTCGTCGGCCTTCTTGAATGCCTTGCCCGCACACTCGTTCATCGACGCCTGGTTGGCATCGCAATCGTCGGCCGCCTGTGCCCCGGCGGCCAGGCCCAACAGACCGAAAGTCAAAAACGCTACGACTGGATACTTCATGGACGACACCCCGTTCAGTGGATAGGCAATCAGGTTTCCGATAGGACCTCGGCAGCGACAAAAGTGCCTGCGCCGGCAAAAATAAACCGGCCCTGGGGCCGGTTTAAGTGTTTCCGGATTTGCCGGTCAATCCAGCATCCCGACATGCTTCGGATGACTGGCCACCCGTTGCAACCAGGCCTGGATACCCGGATAGAGACTCAGGTCGAAGCCCCCCTGGTGGGCGACATGGGTATAGGCGTACAAGGCGATGTCGGCGATCGAATAATGCTCGCCCACCAGGTACGGGGTGTGCTGAAGCTGCTTCTCCATCACCTTCAATGCCTTGTGCCCGCGCTTCTGCAACTTGAGGTACTCCTCCCGACGCTCCTCCGGCAAGCCCAGGTAGAACTCGATGAAGCGTGCCACCGCGATATAGGGCTCATGACTGTACTGCTCGAAAAACTGCCACTGCAGCACCTGGGTGCGCAAGCGCGGCTCGGTAGGCAGGAACTCGCTGCCATCGGCGAGGAAGTTGAGAATCGCATTGGACTCCCACAGGCAGGTGCCGTCTTCCAGCTCCAGTACCGGCACCTTGCCGTTGGGGTTCATCGCCAGGAATTCCGGCGTCTCGGTGTCACCCTTGAGGATGTCCACCGGGTGCCAGCGATACTCCTGCCCCAGCAGGTGCAGCATCAGTTTGATCTTGTAGCAATTGCCCGACTGGTAATCGCCATAAACCTTGTACATGGCCCTCCCCTTAAGCCGCTTGTGCGGCCTGTGCATGACGTACGACAGCGGCCAGGCGCCTGAGACCTTCGTCCAGGCGCTCCGGCGCGATATGACTGAAATTAAGACGAAGATTACCCGGATTACGCTCCGGTTCGGCAAAAAAAGGTTCGCCGGGCATAAAGGCGACATCCCGGGCCAGCGCGGCGTCGAGCAAGGTGCGGGTGTCCAGGGGCTGCCTGAGGGTCAGCCAGAAGAACAATCCGCCCTGGGGCACCTGCCAGTCGGCGAGGTCGGCGAAGTGTTTTTCCAGGGCCAGGGCAAAGGCATCCCGTCGGACCCGATAGAAGTCACGCAACTCCAGCAGGTGCCGGCGATACTTTTCCGTGCCGATCCATTGCAGCGCCTGCCATTGCCCGACGCGATTACTGTGCAAGTCCGCCGACTGCTTGAGTTTGAGCAGGTGCGCAAACAGGTCCGGGCTGGCGATCAGGTAACCGACACGCAGGCCCGGGGCCAGGGTCTTGGACACGGTGCCGGTGTAGACCCAGCTCGCCCGCCGCAGGCGGCCGGCGATGGGCACGGCGTCGACGCCATCGTAGCTGAGTTCGCGATAGGGCTCGTCTTCGATCAGGGTCACGCCGAATTCGTCCAGCAATGCCGCGACACCGGCACGCTTGGCTTCGCTGTAGCAGACGGCGGACGGATTCTGGAACGTCGGGATCAGGTAGATAAACGCCGGCCGATGCTTTTCCAGGCGGACCCGTAGTTGCAGCAGGTCCGGACCGTCCTGCTCCTGGGGAATGCCCAGGCAATCGGCACCGAACAACTGGAAGATCTGCAAGGCCGCCAGATAGGTCGGCGCTTCCATGAAGATCTCGGTGCCCTTGTCGATATGCAGCTTCGCCACCAGGTCGAGGGTCTGCTGGGAACCGCTGACCACCAGCACCTGGCTGGCCTGGCAATTGATCCCCAGCGCCCGCGCCTCGGCCGCCAGTGCCTCACGCAAGGCCGGCTCGCCCTCACTCATGCCGTACTGTCCCATGGTCACCGGCATGCCATCCCATTCCAGCTTCGGCAGCATCGCCTCGGCCGGCAGCCCACCGGCGAACGACATCACTTCGGGACGCTGGGCGGCGGCGAGGATTTCCCGGATCAGGGAGCTTTTGAGGCGCGTAACACGTTCGGAGAAGGCCATAAAGAGTCACCGGTAGCAAAGTGAGAGACAAATACGTCAAACTACTTGACCGAAATTACGACGCCGCGAGCCAATACGTCAATATGCTTGACCTTAAAAATTCCAATACCCAACAAGACGCCATGGAAGCGTTCTTCTTCGGCTACCAGGCATTCACCGCCAAGGCCGACGAAATGCTCGAACGCCGTGGCTTGAGTCGGGTACACCAACGGATCGTGTTTTTCATCGCGCGCTACCCGGACCTCAGCGTCAAGGAACTGCTGGGCCAACTGGGTGTGAGCAAACAGGCGCTGAACATGCCGCTGCGCCAGTTGACCGAAATGGACCTGGTGCAAAGCGTTGCGTCCCCCACGGACAAGCGCAAGCGTCTGCTGTGCCTGACCGCCGATGGGATCAGCCTGGAAGAATCGTTGCGCCGCGAGCAGGTCAAGTTGCTGCAGAAGGCCTTTGCCCAGGCCGGCGAAGCCGCCGTGGATGGCTGGATGGCGGTCAACCGGGCCCTGGGCGACAGCCGCCCGACCTGATCCCCTCCCCTTGTTTGATCGCCTCCCACGCTGCAGCGTGGGAACGATCGACGCCTGGCTATATAGCGCGTCCGCGCAATCTATCGCACACAAAAACAAAAACATTATTTGCTTTATTTGTATACAAAAGCATAATTCGCTTCGTGCGAGTTCTTGACCTATCGGTCAACAAAACCCGTACTGCCTCAAAGAGCCGCTGCCCACGATCACGTGTCCGGCTCTGGAAATAACAATAAAACTCTTGAGGAGTACTCGCTGTGGAAAGCCGCAAATCCGAAGCCCCCACGCTGGATCTCTCGCCGCCGTCGAGCACTGGCCTGCTCGAACGTCTGTTCAAACTGAGGCTGCATGGCACCACGGTGAAAACCGAACTGATTGCCGGTGTGACCACCTTCATCACCATGGCCTACATCATCTTCGTCAACCCCAACATCATGGCCGACGCCGGCATCGACCACGGTGCGGCCTTTGTCGCCACCTGCATCGCCGCCGCCCTCGGCTGCCTGTTGATGGGGCTCTACGCCAACTGGCCGGTAGGCCTGGCCCCGGGCATGGGGCTGAACGCCTTCTTCACCTATACCGTGGTCGGCACCATGGGTTACCACTGGGAAACCGCCCTCGGCGCGGTCTTTATCTCCGGCGTGCTGTTCATGGCCCTGACCCTGTCGCGCATCCGCGAATGGCTGCTCAACAGCATTCCGGTCAGCCTGCGCCATGCGATGGGCGCCGGCGTCGGCCTGTTCCTCGGCGTCATCGGCCTGAAAACCGCCGGGATCGTCGTCGCCAGCCCCGCCACCCTGATCAGGCTCGGCGCCCTGCATGAGCCCGGCCCGCTGCTGGCCGCCATCTGCTTCCTGATGATCGCGATCCTCAGCTACCACCGGGTCTTCGGCTCCATCCTGATCAGCATCATCACCGTCACCCTCGCAGGCTGGGGCCTGGGCCTGGTGGAATACCACGGCATCTTCTCCACCCCGCCAAGCCTGGCCCCGACGTGGATGGCCATGGACCTGGCCGGCGTGTTCAACGTCAGCATGATCAGCGTGGTACTGGCCTTTCTCTTCGTCCATATGTTCGACACCGCCGGCACCCTGATGGGGGTCGCCCAGCGCGCCGGCCTAGTCAATGCGGACGGCCGTATCGAGAACCTGTCGCGGGCGATGAAAGCCGACAGCGTCTCCAGCGTCTTCGGTGCGGTAGTCGGTGTTCCGCCCGTCACCAGCTATGTGGAAAGTGCTGCCGGCGTTGCCGCTGGTGGTCGGACTGGTCTGACCGCAGTTACTGTAGGCATACTGTTTGTGGCGGCCATGTTCTTTGCCCCGCTGGCTGGCATGATCCCTGCCTACGCGACCGCGGGTGCATTGATTTACGTGGCCATGCTGATGATGAGCGGCATGGCGCATATCGAGTGGGACGATGCGACGGACAGCATTCCGGCGATCGTCACCGCGATCATGATGCCGCTGACTTTTTCGGTCGCCGACGGAATCGCCCTGGGATTTATCACCTACGTGGCGCTGAAGGCCGGGACCGGCAAGTTCAAGGATATTTCCGTCAGCCTGTGGGTGCTGTGCGCCATTTTTATCGCCAAGTTCATCTTCCTCTAGGAAGACCCGGGCGGTAGTAGCCAGCCCCGCTTCGGCGGGGCTTTTGTACATGAGGGAGAAACCCGATGAGTCTGGAAACCTGGTTGTTGTTCAGCGCCGCCGCCCTGGTGGTGATTCTTATTCCCGGGCCGCTGTCGCTGCTGATGATCAGCAACAGCCTGAACTATGGATTGCGTCGTTCATACCCGGCCTTTCTCGGTGGTGTCAGCGCCTCGATCTGCCTGCTGAGCGCCTCGGCCCTGGGTCTCGGGGCGTTGCTGCTGGCCTCGGAACAGCTGTTCAGCGCCCTGAAGATCGTCGGGGCCCTGTACCTGTTCTATCTCGCCTGGCAGAGCTGGCAGCAGTCGCGCCAGCCCGCACAGGCGGCGAATATGCCCGAAATCGCGCCGGCGCCACGCTTTCGTGCCCTGTTCGGGCGCGCTTTTGTACTGGGCGCGAGCAATCCCAAGGACATCCTGTTCTTTGCCGCGTTCCTGCCACAGTTTCTCAAGGCCGATGACCCCTTTCTCGGCCAGTTGCTGGTGATGATCGTCACCTGGACCCTGCTCGACCTGCTCTGCAAGCTGACCTACGGCCTCGGTGCCCATGGCGCGGCGCGTTATCTGCGCAGCGGCAAGGGGCAGAGCTGGTTCAACCGCATCAGTGCCGGGTTGTTCAGCGGGGCGGGAGCGGCGTCGTTGTTGAGCCGTTAGATGGATGCGGGCGATACCGGCCTCTTCGCGGGCAAGCCCGCTCCCACAGGTTCGCGATGCACACAGAACAGGTGCCTGGCGCCACACTTGTGGGAGCGGGCTTGCCCGCGAAAGGGCCGGGACTGGCGACACAGCCCCCCCGGAGAACATTGATCGGTCGTTGCCACGCGGCGCAGGGACACGATCATTCGGCAAGACATAAAAAAGCCCGCAGTGTGCGCGGGCAAGGTGACCAAAGAAGTTGTGCAGCGCCTTGGGGGATCTAACTTCCTCGGTAGGTCGAATAACTGTAGGGCGATATCAACAAGGGGACGTGATAGTGCTCCTGCTCGGCGCTGATGCCGAAGCGCAGCACCACCACGTCGAGAAAGGCCGGCTCCGGCAGCGTCACGCCACGGGCCCGATAGTAGTCACCGGCATGAAACTGCAACTGATAGACCCCGGAACGGTAATCGTCCCCCTGCAGCAGCGGTGCATCGCAGCGTCCGTCGCTGTTGGTCAGGGTGCTGGCGACCCGTTCCAGCCGTGCGCCCTCGACCCGATACAGCTCGACCTTGATCGAACTGCCGGGGCAGCCATGTGCGGCATCCAAAACATGCGTAGTCAAACGTCCCATTGCTTCTGCGTGCCCGCCTGCCCTGCTGGCAGACCGGGCCTCGCGCCTCCCGGAGTCAGTGGATAAAGGAGATGCCGCACGGCGCGGGAAAGCCCCGGGCGTGTGGCGATAAAATGATTAAGACATTTTTAATAAAAATTGTACACAATAAATTTTGCACTTTTCAGCGCCCTTTTCGAACACTGCTAATCTTGGCAGAAAGCCCATTGATAGAAGACCTTTCATCCATTAGCTGACCGATCAGGCAGATTTCTTGCAGCGAATCGAACAGGCTTTTTCTGGCAGAAATGGAAAAAAACGGGCTTACAAAGTGAATATAAAGTTGTATACAATCGTTCCATCGCTGTGACGCCACCCGGTCTGACGGGACGCCACGCAATCGTCACCACGAACAAGAAGGAAGACTGCAGTGAGCGCTGACTATCCACGCGACCTGATCGGTTACGGCAGTAACCCTCCTCACCCCCATTGGCCGGGCAATGCCCGTATCGCCTTGTCCTTCGTGCTCAACTACGAAGAAGGCGGCGAGCGCAACATCCTGCACGGCGACAAGGAGTCCGAATCCTTCCTCTCGGAGATGGTCGCGGCGCAACCGCTGCAGGGCGAACGCAACATGAGCATGGAGTCGCTCTACGAGTATGGCAGCCGTGCCGGCGTCTGGCGGATCCTCAAGCTGTTCAAGACCTTCGACATCCCGCTGACGATCTTTGCCGTGGCTATGGCCGCCCAGCGTCACCCGGACGTCATCCGCGCCATGGTCGAGGCCGGCCACGAGATCTGCAGCCACGGCTACCGCTGGATCGACTACCAGTACATGGACGAGGCGCAGGAACGCGAGCATATGCTCGAAGCCATCCGCATCCTCACCGAAGTCAGCGGCGAGCGGCCGCTGGGCTGGTACACCGGCCGTACCGGGCCGAACACCCGCAGGCTGGTGATGGAAGAAGGCGGTTTCCTCTATGACTCGGACACCTACGACGATGACCTGCCCTACTGGGAACCGAACAACCCGACCGGCAAGCCGCACCTGGTGATTCCGTACACCCTCGACACCAACGACATGCGCTTCACCCAGGTCCAGGGTTTCAACCAGGGCGACGATTTCTACCAGTACCTCAAGGACGCCTTCGACGTGCTCTACGCCGAAGGCGCCGAGGCGCCGAAAATGCTTTCCATCGGCCTGCACTGCCGATTGATCGGGCGTCCGGCACGCCTGGCCTCGCTGCGGCGCTTCATCGAATACGTGAAGGGCTTCGACCAGGTCTGGTTCACGCGCCGGGTCGATATCGCCCGCCACTGGCACACCACCCATCCGTACCAGGAGCCGGTGCAATGAGTGCTTTCCAGACCCTCAAGCCATCGACCCTGAGCCGCGCGGCCTTTATCGAGGCCTTCGCCGATATCTACGAACATTCGCCATGGGTCGCCGAAAAGGCCTTCGACCTCGGCCAGGACAGCGGTATCGACCAGATCGAAACCCTGCACCGGCGCATGAGCGACATCCTGTTGAGCGCCGATCACGCCAGCCAGCTGGCACTGATCAACGCCCACCCGGACCTGGCAGGCAAAGCCGCCGTCCAGGGCCAGCTTACCGAAGCCAGCACCCATGAACAGGCTGGCGCCGGTATTCACCAATGCACGGCCGAAGAGTTCCAGCGCTTCACCGAGCTGAACGAGGCCTACAAGGCCAGGTTCAAGTTTCCCTTCATCATGGCGGTAAAAGGCAGCAACCGGCATCAGATCCTCGCCGCGTTCGAAACACGCATCTACAACCCGGTGGACACCGAGTTCAGGTGCGCCCTGGCGGAGATCAACAAGATCGCCCTGTTCCGTTTACTGACCCTATAGCGACCTTGGCCCGAGCACCGAAGGTGCCCAGGGCCCTGCGAGCATCCCCAGCCACTTATTCAAAGGCAGACAAGAAGAATGAAAGCTTACGCCGTACCTTTCGAGAAATTCGTCAACCTGGCCGACGCACGCCTGGGTACCAAGATCATTTCCGTCACCGACGACTGGTTCGCCGACGCCAACCGCCTGTTCCAGCCGACCCCGGCTGTCTGGAAGGAAGGCGTGTTCGATGACAACGGCAAGTGGATGGACGGCTGGGAATCGCGCCGCAAGCGCTTCGAAGGCTACGACAGCGCTGTGATCCGCCTGGGCGTGCCCGGTTCGATCAAGGGCGTGGACATCGACACCTCATTCTTCACCGGCAACTACCCGCCGTCGGCCTCGCTGGAAGCCTGCTTCCTCGCCGAAGGCGAACCGGACGACAACACCCAGTGGGTCGAAGTGCTGTCCGCCGTCGAGCTGCAAGGCAACAGTCACCACTACCATGAAATCGGCAACGACCAGGCCTTCAGCCACCTGCGTTTCAATATCTACCCGGACGGCGGCGTGGCCCGCCTGCGGGTCTACGGCATCCCCTACCGCGACTGGTCGGCCGTGGGCGACAACGAACAGATCGACCTCGCCGCCGCCCTCAACGGCGGTCGTGCCCTGGCCTGCTCCGACGAGCACTTCGGACGCATGAGCAACATCCTCAACCCGGGCCGTGGCATCAACATGGGCGACGGCTGGGAAACCGCCCGTCGTCGTACCCCGGGCAATGACTGGGTGATCGTTGCCCTGGGCCATCCGGGCGAGATCGAGAAGATCATCGTCGACACCTTGCACTTCAAGGGCAACTACCCCGACAGCTGCTCGATCCAGGCAGCCTTCGTCAAGGGCGGCACCGACAGCCAGATCGAGACCCAGAGCCTGTTCTGGCGCGAACTGCTGCCGAGCCAGAAACTGGAAATGCACGCCGAACACACCTTCGCCGAACAGATCAAGGCCCTGGGACCGATCACCCATATCCGCCTGAACGTGTTCCCCGATGGTGGCGTGAGCCGTCTGCGAGTCCTCGGCAAGGTCGCCAGGTAAGCGATGACCCCGATCGCAGGCAAGCCGGCTCCCACAGCAGAACGCGTTGCAAATGTGGGAGCGGGCCTGCCCGCGATGACGATAGAACAAACAACACAGAATTCGGATAAGAAGACAGCCATGCGCACACTGATGATCGAACCCCTGAGCAAAGAAGCCTTCGCCCCTTTCGGTGACGTGATCGAAACCGACGGCAGCGATCACTTCATGATCAACAACGGTTCGACCCAGCGCTTCCATCGTCTGGCCACGGTAGAAACCGCGACGCCCGACGACAAGGCGATCATCAGCATTTTCCGCGCCGACGCGCTGGACATGCCGCTGACCATCCGCATGCTCGAACGCCATCCGCTGGGCAGCCAGGCTTTCATCCCGCTGCTCGGCAACCCCTTTCTGATCGTGGTCGCGCCACTTGGCGATGCACCTGTATCAGGTCTGGTCCGCGCCTTCGTCAGCAATGGCAGGCAGGGCATCAATTACCATCGCGGCGTCTGGCACCACCCGGTGCTGACGATCGAAAAGCGGGATGACTTCCTGGTGGTTGATCGCAGTGGCAGTGGCAATAACTGCGATGAGCATTTCTTCAAAGAGGATGAGTACCTGATCCTCGCCCACCAATAAGAGAAGGTCTGATCACTCCCGAAAAAAGAGTGACAGGCGAGAGGTAAAGACTGTGGAAGCACATCTGTTGGAATGGCTGAACCTGAGCGTGCGCTGGGTTCACATGATCACCGGCGTCGCCTGGATCGGCGCGTCGTTCTACTTCGTCTGGCTGGAGAACAACCTCAACCGGGCCAACCCCAGGGACGGCCTGGCCGGCGACCTCTGGGCCATCCATGGCGGCGGCATCTACCACCTGGAAAAATACAAGCTGGCCCCACCGACCATGCCGGACAACCTGCACTGGTTCAAATGGGAAGCCTACTTCACCTGGATGTCGGGGATCGCCCTGCTCTGCGTGGTGTTCTACTCCAATCCCGTGCTCTACCTCGTGGCCCCCGGCAGCGGCCTGAGCGGCCCCGAAGGCGTCGCCATCGGCATCGGCGCGTTGATCGCCGGCTGGTTCGTCTACGACTTCCTCTGCGACTCGGCCCTGGGCAAGCGCCCGGCCCTGCTCGGCTTCATCCTGTTCGTCCTGCTGATCGCCGCGGCCTACGGTTTCAGTAAGGTGTTCAGCGGACGCGGGGCATACCTGCACGTCGGCGCGATCATCGGCACCATCATGGTCGGCAACGTCTTCCGCATCATCATGCCGGCCCAGCGCGCCCTGGTGGCGGCGATCGCCGAGAACCGCACACCGGACCCGGCGCTGCCGGCCAAGGGCCTGCTGCGCTCACGGCACAACAACTACTTCACCCTGCCGGTGCTGTTCATCATGATCAGCAACCATTTCCCGAGCACCTACGGCAGCCAGTACAACTGGTTGATCCTGGCCGGGATCGCGGTACTGGCGGTACTGGTACGGCACTACTTCAACACCCGCCACGACAGCCACAGGTTCGCCTGGACCTTGCCGGTCGCGGCGCTGGGCATGATCTGCCTGGCCTATGTCACCGGGCCCGCCTCGAACCCCGGCGCACCGCAGGTGGCCAAGGCACCGGCGAAGATCGAGTACCAGCCGCTGCCGGAAACCGCCCTCGGCGGAGGCCTCAAGCCGGCACCGGTGGCTGAAGCGGGCGCTCCGTCGACACCTGCCGCGCCGGCACCGGCACAAGCGGCGAACAGCGCGGCCGGCGATATCGCCTTCGACAAGGTCCACAGTGTGATCCAGGAACGTTGTGCGGTGTGTCATTCGGCCAGGCCCACCAGCCCGCTGTTCAGCACCGCCCCTGCCGGGGTGATGTTCGACACCCCGCAACAGATCCAGCAACTGGCCCCGCGGATCCAGACCCAGGCCGTCGCGAGCCAGATCATGCCCCTGGGCAATATCACCCAGATGACCCAGCAGGAACGTGACCTGATTGGCGCCTGGATCAACCAGGGGGCACGTACCAACTGAAGCCGATGTGGCGAGCTTGCTTGTGGCGAGTGGGCTTGCCCGTTCGCCACAAGGCTGTAACCGATTCAAAAACGCTGTCCGCAACCACACAGCGCTAAAACCACAAGAACAAAAAAAATCCGAGGTGTTGCATGTCCGAGTCATCCGAACCGCGCATCCCCGCCGCACCCGCTATTCAACGTCTGCCCCTGTTGCAACTGATCCTCGTGGGTCTGCAACACGTCCTGCTGATGTATGGCGGAGCCGTCGCGGTGCCGCTGATCATCGGACAGGCCGCAGGCCTGAGTCGTGAAGAAATCGCCTTTCTGATCAACGCCGACCTGCTGGTGGCCGGTATCGCCACCGTGGTGCAATCCTTCGGCATCGGCCCCCTGGGCATCCGCATGCCGGTGATGATGGGGGCCAGCTTCGCCGCCGTCGGCAGCATGGTGGCCATGGCCGGTATGCCCGGTATCGGCATGACCGGGATCTTCGGCGCCACCATCGCCGCCGGTTTCTTCGGCATGCTCATCGCGCCCTTCATGTCCAGGGTGGTGCGGTTCTTCCCGCCCCTGGTCACCGGTACCGTGATCACCGCCATCGGCCTTTCGCTGTTCCCGGTCGCGGTGAACTGGGCCGGCGGCGGCAATGCCGCGGCGCAGTTCGGCTCGCCGATCTACCTCGGCGTCGCCGCCCTGGTGCTGGCGACCATCCTGCTGATCAATCGCTTCATGCGCGGTTTCTGGGTCAATATCTCGGTGCTGATCGGCATGGCGCTGGGCTATGTGCTGTCCGGCGCCATCGGCATGGTCGACCTCGCCGGCCTGGCCCAGGCCCCCTGGGTGAAAGTGGTGACGCCGCTGCATTTCGGCATGCCGCAATTCCACCTCGCACCGATCCTCTCCATGTGCCTGGTGGTGGTGATCATTTTTGTCGAGTCCACCGGCATGTTCCTCGCGCTGGGCAAGATCACCGGCCAGGAAGTCACCCCGCGCATGCTGCGCCGCGGTCTGCTGTGCGATGCCGGCGCCTCGTTCCTGGCCGGCTTCTTCAACACCTTCACCCACTCCTCGTTCGCCCAGAACATCGGCCTGGTGCAGATGACCGGCGTGCGCTGCCGTTCGGTGACCATGGTCGCCGGCGGCTTCCTGATCATCCTCAGCCTGCTGCCCAAGGCGGCGTTCCTGGTTGCCTCGATCCCACCGGCGGTGCTCGGCGGTGCGGCCATCGCGATGTTCGGCATGGTGGCCGCGACCGGAATCAGGATCCTCCAGGAAGCCGACATCTCCGACCGCCGCAACCAGTTGCTGGTGGCGGTGAGCATCGGCATGGGCCTGATCCCCGTGGTCCGCCCGGAGTTCTTCGCCCACCTGCCGCTGTGGATGGGGCCCATCACCCACAGCGGGATTGCCATGGCGACCCTCAGCGCGGTGTCCCTGAACCTGCTGTTCAATGTACTCGGCGGCGCCGGACGGGCCGCCCTCAGCGGGCACGCGCACCAGCACTGACTGACAGGCTCCGGCAGCAGGCGTCATCGCTGCCGGCCAGGCTCCCTCGCGGAGCACTTGAGACAGTGGACGTGCCTCTGTATCCTGCGCGCCCGCTCGCTTGCGGTCTGAAAAAGACCGGATTGAAAAGCTGACCACCTGACCAACCTACCCCGGTTACTGGCAGCTTCGAGGCCCCCTGAAACACCATCAGGCCGATTGTTCCCGAACAGTCGGACGGGTGTGCTTTGGCGTTTTTCCGGCCTTGGCGCAGCACTTGCCAACAGCAAGGAAGCTGACCGATTGAATAGTTTTACCGCAATGAACAAAGGCGCCACACCAGAGCGCCGAACGACACCACCGTCGAATCATTTCACTTTGGGAGCAACCAGATGAAACGTACTTGCACGAGCCTGATGCTCGCGGGAACACTGCTGGGCGCGGGACAGGCCATGGCCGGTGACCTGCTGCAATGGCAAAACAACAGCCTGACTTACCTGTGGGGCAAGAACTTCACGGTCAATCCGCAGATTCAGCAGACCGTGACCTTCGAACATGCCGACGCCTGGAAATACGGCGACAACTTCCTGTTCGTCGACCGGATCTTCTACAACGGCAAGGAAGACGGCAACGTCGGCCCGGACACCTACTACGGCGAGTTCAGCCCGCGCCTGTCGTTCGGCAAGATCCTCGACCAGAAGCTCGAGTTCGGCCCGATCAAGGACGTCCTGCTGGCCCTGACCTATGAGTTCGGCGAAGGCGACAACGAGTCCTACCTGGTGGGTCCGGGTTTCGACCTGGCGATCCCCGGCTTCGACTACTTCCAGTTGAACTTCTACCAGCGCCAGACCGAAGGCAACCGTCCCGGCGACAACGTCTGGCAGATCACTCCGGTCTGGTCCTACACCATCCCCGTGGGCGACTCCAATGTGCTGATCGACGGCTTCATGGACTGGGTGGTCGACAACGACAAGACCGCGCGCGGCACCTACCACGCCAACCTGCACTTCAACCCGCAGATCAAGTACGACCTCGGCAAGGCCCTGCACTGGAGCGAGAAGCAGTTGTACGTCGGTATCGAGTACGACTACTGGAAGAACAAGTACGGCATCGAAGACTCCGGCGCCTTCAAGACCAACCAGGACACCGCGAGCCTGCTGGTCAAATACCACTTCTGACGAGAAACGGGAGCCCGGCGGGCTCCCTGTTTGACGGTTGCCTCGCGTCATCACACAACCTTGAAAAAAATCGCCTTTCTCTCCTCCAGCGTCCGAAAGCTCTAGAACGAGCCTTCAAGCCCCTATCTCATTGAACAAGCCGATTTTCCAACGGGCTCGGCCATGTTCCCAGCCTGCCAGAGCGTTGACAAAGCGCTTTTTCGCTGTCGATAATCCGGCCAATGTTGTACGACAACGTATAACACTAATAACAATAAAAACCCTGGAGCTGCCTGTTCATGATGAATCGTCCCTCTCGTTCGCTGGTGCTGTTCGGCACCGCAAGCCTCACGCTCACACTACCTTCCCTGGCCACCGCCGACGGTTTCGTCGATGACGCCGTCGCCAACCTGAACCTGCGCAACGCCTACTTCAATCGCAATTTCACCAACCCGGCTTACCCCCAGGGCAAGGCCGAGGAATGGACGCAGAACTTCATCCTCGACGCGAAATCCGGCTTCACCCAGGGCACGGTCGGCTTCGGCCTCGACGTGCTCGGCAGCTTTTCCCAGAAGCTCGACGGCGGCAAAGGCACCGGCGGTACCCAGCTGCTGCCGCTGGACCGTGACGG
>NZ_JACAOR010000010.1:265643-487882 GCF_013386115.1 Pseudomonas gingeri | reverse complement strand
CCGCTCCCACGGTTCTGATGTCGTGCCATGGATTCCTGGCCGGACACGGATATTGTAGGAGGGGGCAAGCCTGCTCCCACGGATTCGATGTCGTGCCATGGATTCCTGGTCGGACACGGATATTGTAGGAGGGGGCAAGCCCGCTCCCACGGGTTCGATGTCGTGCCATGGATTCCTGGCCAGACACGGATATTGTAGGAGGGGGCAAGCCTGCTCCCATGGATTCGATGTCATGCCAGGGATTCCTGGCCAGGCACGGATACTGTGGGAGCGGGCTTGCCCGCGAAGGCGTCCGGTCGGGCGGCACCGTCATGGAAGGACGCAATCAGCCTCGTTGCGCCGCCGCCAGGTGTTCCACCAGGTATTGCGCATCCCGGGCGATCCCCGAGAACCGGCCGGAGCCCCAGGTATGCAGCCACGGCAGGCCGAGGAAATACAAACCGGGGTGGGCAGTGACACCACGATGGTGACCGGGATAGCTGCGGCCATTGAAGACCGGCACATCGACCCAGCTGAAATCCGGCTGGAAACCGATGCACCAGATGATGCTGGTGATGCCACTGCCTGTCAGGTCCAGTTCGTTCCTCTCGATCTGCGGGACCCAGAGCGGGATGTACGCGGTGCCCGCAGGCGCGTCGATGGCATTGTCTGCAATGTACTTGTCGATGCTGCTGTTGATGCGGTTGTACACCGCGTCGGCGGCATCCAGCTTGGCCCCCAGGTCGCCGGCGAATTTCAGGGTGCTGCCGTCCAGGCTGTCCAGCCGCCCGAACAGTTCCATGCCTTCGCTGGCGAAACGCCGCAAGTCGATATCGCGCCCACCGTCACGCCCGGTGACGTAGTGGTTGGTGTTGTCGCGCACGCCTTCGCGCAGCGGGTGGGTGTCGACGCCGATATCGTAGTAGCCCATCTGTGCCAGCCAGTCGACCACATCCTTGCCGCGATAGAAGCGGGCGCAACGCGGCGCATCGCCGACCGCGAGGAACACCTTGCGCCCGGCCAGGTGCAGGTCCTCGGCGATCTGCGCCCCGGACTGCCCGGAGCCGACCACCAGCACCGCACCGGCGGGCAGGGCCTGGGGGCTGCGGTACTGCTCGGAGTGAATCTGGCTGATTGCGGCGGGCAGGCGTTCGGCCAGCCGCGGAATGATCGGCGTGTGATAACCGCCACTGGCGATAATCACCTGATCGGCGCTGAAGTCGCCGGCCGAGGTATTGAGCAGGTAACCGCCCTCGGCGCGTGCGCTCATGCGCTGCACGGCCACGCCTTCCCTGACCGGTGCGTTGACCTTGGCGATGAAGCCGTCGAGGTAGTCGATGATCTGCTCTTTCTTCATGAAACCATGGGGGTCGTCACCCTCGTACGGATGGCCCGGCAGCGCGCACTGCCAATTGGGTGTCACCAGGCAGAAGGCGTCCCAGCGCTGGTTGCGCCAGGTGTGGGTCAGGCTGTGCTTTTCCAGCACCAGATGGTCGATGTCCTGTTGTTGCAGGTAGTAACTGGCGGACAGTCCGGCCTGGCCGCCGCCGACGACGATGGCTTTGTAGTGGGTCATGTTGCAATCCTCCTGGGGGATGAGCAGGGTGCTCAGATATCGCCGAAGCCCGCGTAGTGAACCTTGCCGGCGCCCTGGTTGCTGATGTCCAGTACCTGCACCCGGGCATCCGGGTCGGGGAAACGCCGGGCCATCAGGCGCAGCCCGCCGAGGCTGTCCATGGCCGAACTGCAATAGAAGCCCTTGACCTGCCTGACCCGTTCCGAGGCAGCGTTCAGACCGGTTTCGGCCCGGCGCATAAAATCGGCCATGGCATAGGAGCGACCGGCTTCGAAGTGCGCGTAGATGGTGGTCGAGGGTGAGTAGGCGTTGCTTTCCTGGCCATCGGGCCAGCGCAGGCGAATATTGACGGCGGGCATGTCAGTGCTCCTTTGAGACGGCTGAAAGTTGAAAGCCGGGGTGGCTGAAGCCGGTGAACGGTTGTTCGGCCAGGTTCCAGAATTCGTGGCAGGCATCACCCTGGCCGACCCGCAGCCGGGCGCTGTCATCGACCTCGCCGATGCAGGCACAGTGAATGCCTTCAAAGGCAAAGGCGGCCTCGACGGTGGGCAGGTCCTGGCGTTCCAGGGTGAGCAGGAAACCGTAGCTGGGGAAGGCCTGCAGCCAGCGCTCCAGCGGCGCATCGGCCGGCCGGGGCAGGGCGTCGAGATCGATGCGCGCGCCACGGGTCGTGGGCTCCAGCAGCATCAGCAGGGTGCCGAGAATGCCGGCGTTGCTGATGTCCTTGGCGGCATGCAGGAGACCGGCTTCGGCCAGGCGCGGGATGACTTCGAGTTTTTCCCGCAGGCGTTCGGCGGGCACGTTTTCAAAGGCTTTCCAGTAGGGCGCAGTGCCGTGCCAGCTGCCGTCGAGGTCCACGGCCATGGCGATGACCTGGCCGGGCACGACGTGCAGGGTCGACAGCAGGCTGCGTGCCCAACCGCTGATCGCCACCGCCAGGGCCGCCGGATTGCCCGGCGCCTGGCTGGTATGGCCGCCGGCGAGGATCAGGCCGTAGGCCTGGCATGCGTCACGAATGCCGGCCAGGACACTGTCGGCGGCTTGGCGATCATGGTGCCAATAGGCGTTGACCACGGCACTGGCCCGCCCGCCCATGGCGGTGATATCGCTGACATTGGCCATCACCGCCGACCAGCCGGCGAACCATGGCGCCTGCTCGACAAAGGCCGGGATCATGCCCTCGATGGCCAGCAGTTGGTACTGGTCGCCGCAGCGAATCGCCGCCGTATCGTCGCCCGGCAATGCATAGCAATCGTCGTGACCGGCGGTGCGTGCCGGCAGTGCCCGCGCCGGCTGCTGGATCGCCAGCTTGGCGCGCATCGCCGGGGTATCGCGCAGCCTGTGCAGCATGGCCTGCAGCGCGGTCGAGGCCAGTATCGGGTCAGTCATGCCGGATTACCTTGCGGGGCACCAGCGCGACTTGCCGGGGCATGAACGGATAACACTCCAGCCGGGCCTGCATCAGGCAGTGCGGTTGGCCCAGCAGTTCCATGGGCCGCAGGGTCTGCCAGTGCAGGCTGTGGAAGTAGCTCTCGTTGGCCTGTTGCACGGTGGCGAGGAAGGTCCGGCAGCCGAGGTCGATGGCGCGCGACACGGCCTCGTTGACCAGGGCCTTGCCGATCATGCCGTGACGACGATAGGCCCGTTCGACACACAGGCGACCGCCGTACCAGGTTCCCGGCGTGCTCTCGTAGATGCGCACGGCGCCGACCACCTGCTCGGGCATGCCGCAGTGATGGGCCACGGCCACGATGGGAATGGCCTGGAAATCCTTGTCATCCTTGTCCTGGGCCAGCAGTTGCTGTTCGGCGCAGAACACCGCGCGGCGCAGCGCATAGTAATCCTGGCGCTCCCAGGTTTCGGCGGCGGGCTTGACCAGCAGGTCATCGGCGAGAAAGTCGCTGAAGGTGCTGTCGATCAGGGCAAAGGCATGTTCGGCCATGGCGTGGGGCTCCGGTTACTCGTGGTGTTTCAGGGCCGAGCAGGCGCCGCATTTGGCACAGCCGGCGTTGATCTGGTCCGAGTGCAGGCCGTGCCTGCGCAGGCTGGCGCCGATGCGCGGGTAGAGCCGCTGCATGAAGGCGCTGTCGGGCTTGGGGTGATGGGCCAGCGGTGTGCCGTCGATGGGCACGAACGGCACGACGAAGGGGTACACGCCGGCGCTCGCCAGGCGTTCGCTCATCTGCGCGATGGCGTCTTCGCTGTCGCCCAGGCCAGCGAGGATGTAGGTGCTGACCTGGCCGCGGCCGAACACCTGGACGGCGGCATCGAAGGCGCTGAAATAACGTTCCAGCGTCACTTCGGCCTTGCCCGGCATGATGCGGCGGCGCACGGCATCGGTGACCGCTTCCAGGTGCATGCCCAGCGAGACCACGCCGCTGTCCTTGAGGCGCTGGAACCAGGCATCGTCGTCCGGCGGTTCGCACTGGGCCTGGATCGGCAGGTCGACCACGGCCCTGACGGCCGCTGCGGATTCGCAGAGAATGGCGGCGCCACGGTCGGCGGTCTGTGGCGTGCCGGTGGTCATCACCATGTGCTTGACGCCATCGAGTTCCACCGCGGCCTTGGCGACTTCGGCCAGTTGCGCCGGACGCTTGCGGGCAATGGTCTTGCCCGCGGCGAGGGACTGGCCGATGGCGCAGAACTGGCAGGCGGTCGCGGCTTCGTTCAGGCGGATGCAATGCTGCAGGATCGTGGTCGCCAGCACGTCTTTGCTGTGCAGCGTGGCAATCTTCCAGTAGGGCGTGCCGTCTGCGGTGCTCAGGGCATAGAAGTTCGGCACCCCCGGCAATTGCACCTGGCCGACCTGCAGGCCTTCGCGAAAGATCAGTGCCTGCTGGCCGGCCGCATCGGGGACGGCGGAGTAGGGCGAGTCCAGGGAGGCGCGGTTGAGCATCGGCACCATCGCGGTGTGGGCGTCCAGGCTCAGCGCCTTGTGGTCCGAAGGGCCGGCCCCGCCTTTGCGCGACAGGCCGTCGGCGCCTTGCCAGCGCACACCGTGGCATTGCAGTTCGGCCAGCAGGTCCGTGCCGGCCGAGGAGGCGAGCAGGCTACTCATGGGCCTGGCCCTCGAAGCTTTCGCGCCGCTCATGCAGGTGCGCGGCGGGGCGCCGGTCGATCAGCAGGCTCAGCAGCTCGGGGCGGCTGTAGTGCCCCACCGCGTCCATCATCCGCTTGCGCTTGTCGATCAGGTTGAAGTCCAGATCGGCGATCACTGCTCCTTCGCCGCTGCGCAGCGGCTCGCCCAGCAACTTGCCTTCCGGCGAGACGATGGCGGTGAAGCAGCCGCCGGAAATGGGCTCCAGGGCGCAGCCGGTGTCGGCCATGATCCGCGCCTGTTGTTTGGCATCCAGCCATGCGGTGGCATTGACCACGAAGCACCCGGACTCCAGGGCGTGGTGGCGGATGGTGACTTCGATCTGTTCGGCGAAGACCTGCCCGACCAGGGAGCCGGGGAACATCGCCGCGTGAATCTGCTCGCCATCGGCCATCAACGCATAGCGCGCCAGGGGGTTGTAATGCTCCCAGCAGGCCAGCGCGCCGATGCGGCCGACGGCGCTGTCGGTGGCGCGCAGGCCAGAGCCGTCGCCTTGGCCCCAGACCATGCGTTCGTGGTAGGTGGGGGTGATCTTGCGCCGATGCTGGATCAGTGTGCCGTCGGCATCGAACAGCAACTGCGCGTTGTAGATCGTGCCGCCATCGCGTTCGTTGATGCCGATGCAGGCGACGATCCCGGCCTCGCGACAGGCTTCGCCCAGTTGCCGGGTCGCATCGGACGGCACGGTGACCGATTGTTCGAGCAGTTGCAGGTGTTCCCTGCCCATCGCGAAGGGCGGTTGGACAAAGGAGAAATAGGGGTAGTAAGGCACCACGGTTTCCGGGAACACCGCGAACCGGACGCCTTGGCGACCCAGGTCCAGGAGCGTGTTGCAGAGCTTGGCTACCGTGGCTTCACGGGAATACAGCACAGGGCTGAACTGGACGGCGGCAGCGCGGATAGTGGACATGTCAGGGGTTCCTGTCGGGGTGGTCGGCTGTCGGGCGGCGTTGAGCGTGGTGGTGCCGGCGATGGCGCTCACGGTCGCCATCGCACGCCCACCGGGTTCCAGGCGGCCTTATGCGGTCCAGGTATCGATGATCATGGCGCCCTCGCGGCGCATCAGCAGGCGCAGGTCCATCACGTCCAGCGGGTTGATCGGGCGGATGCCTTCGATCAGGGCTTTTTCGGTCTGGCCGTAGAGGGCTTGCAGGGCGAAGCGGCAGGCGTAGACCTCACCGCCTTCGGCCATGAAGGCCTTGATCTGGTTGTTCACCGCCAGGTGACCGGGGAAGGCTTCGGCGCCGAGGGTCGGGAAGCCGCGCTGCACCCCCAGTTGCACGCCCGGTCCGTAGAGCAGGATCTTGGTTTCGAAGCCCTTGCGCAGCAGGCGCTTGGCCTGCAACAGGTTGACCAGGCCGATGGACCCTTCGAAGGCGATGGTGTGGAACGTCAGCAGGGCCTTGGCACCCGGTTCGGCCTTGACGTCCTCGAAGACCTTTTCTTCGTAATTGACCAGGAAGTCGCCATCTTGGTAATGGGCAATGTCCACGTTTGGCATGGTGTCGTCTCCGTTATGGTTGCTGTTATCGATGGCCGGGGAGCGGCTGATCGTTGCAAGGCATGGAGCGAAGGACGTGCCAGTTTTTCGTGGTGCCGACGGTTTGTTTTTATCTGATTGAAAAATATGAATATTTTTCGTTCGTGGCGGGTTTGTGGAGCACATTTGCAGGTCGAAACGGCTACGTAATTACGTAGAAATACGATTATTCGTAGTGGGGTTCGACGAGAGTTCGTACCCCTCGGGCGTGGGTCGGCAACGCCCCGGCAGTGTCAGGCCTGTTGAATGATGGAACCGTTGCTCAGGAACTCGCGCACATAGGCGCTCGGCGTCTTGCCGGTGAAGGCGGTAAACGCCAGGGTGAAGGCGGCACCGCTGTTGAAGCCGACTTCCAGGGCGGTCTGGGTCACCGACATCTGCTTGCGCGTGAGCAGTTCGATGGCGCGGGTCATGCGCAATTCCTGGAGGAAGCGGCGCCAGCTCATGCCCAGTTCTTCCTGGAAATGCCGGCGCAGGGTGCGCGTCGAGGTCCCGGCCGCTTCGGCCGCCAGTTCGATGGTCGCGGTGTCCAGGCGTGTGCGGGTATAGGCGACGGCGCGCTTGATGATCGGCGACTCGCCATAGGGCACCCACATCATTCTCGAACATTCGAACCAGTCCTTGCAGAGCAGGCCCAGGGTGTTGAGGTAACCGTTGGCCACGGCATCGTCGGCGTCCCGCGTGCGCCCCCAGCGCAAGGCATAGCCGAACATCTCCCGGGCCAGGCTGCTGATCGAGGCGGCCCAGCAACCTTCGTGCTGCCAGACGGTATGTTCCGCGCCCAGGTGGATGACCACCAGCACCGCATCGGCGCTGGCGTGGATCCGGTAGGGCCGGTCATGGGGAATGAACACCATGTGCGCCGGCAGGATCAGCCACTGGCCATGGGGACCTTCCAGTTTTACCCGGCCACGTTCCACGCAGAGGATCTTGTTCTTGCCGTCGCCCCGCGAGCCGACCGTCAGCCGGCCCGGTTCGATGCGCTCCACGCATTCGGGCGTGGGGGCGTCGCAGCGAAAAGGGTTGTGGACGTCATCCTCCGGTTCGATCCAGACCGATAACTGCGCCGCGTCACTCATGTCTTCACTCCAGTGGATGGGCCGCTGCACACCGAGCCGCGCCTGAGGGGTGGCCGATATTCGATGATTGATTGGCCGATTTCAGTCGGTGGCAATTCCTGTGGGGCGGATAATAGCCGAAAACAAAAATAACATGGCCATAAAACTAAAAACGGCCACGGAGGATGATATGCAAGCTGAGCTGCATCCGCAAAACCCCACGCCAGGGACTGCTGTCCCGGCCATCCTCACCGTCGAAGGGATCGGGAAAAAATTCAACGGCGTGCCCGCCCTGATGGATGTGAGTTTCGCCATCGCCCCCGGTGAGATCGTCGCCCTGCTGGGTGAGAACGGCGCGGGGAAATCGACCCTGATCAAGATTCTCGCCGGGGTCCACCTGCCGTCCAGCGGACGCCTGCTGTTTCGCGGCGAGCCGTTCGATCCTGCGGCCAACCACAAGCGCATTGCCTTCGTGCACCAGGACCTGGGGCTGGTCGACTGGATGACTGTCGCCGAAAACATCGCTCTCTCGACGTTCTATCCGAAAAAGTCCGGGCTCATCCATTGGTCGTCGGTCACCCGCCGGGCCCGTGAGGCGCTGGCGCTGGTCGGTGGCGAGATCGATCCGCGGCAGCGGGTCGGCGAGCTGAGCCGGGCGGAAAAATCCCTGGTGGCGATTGCCCGGGGACTGTCCAGCCAGGCCGACGTCATGGTCCTGGACGAGCCGAGCGCCAGTCTTCCCGAAAATGAAGTGCTGCGACTCCATGAGGTCCTCAAGGGCCTGCGGGCACGGGGTGTGGCGATGATCTACGTGTCGCACCGGCTCGATGAAGTCTTTGCGCTTTCGGATCGCATCGTCGTGCTGCGCGACGGGCGCAAGGTGGCCGAGCAGGCCACCCGGCAGACCCGCCCGGACGAACTGGTCCGGCACATCATCGGCCGCGAACCCGACTCGGTGTTTGTCCGGCCGCAGCTGGTCAGGGCGGCACCGACCGTGTTGACCGTCCGCGGGCTGGTGACGGAGGAGGCCGGACCACTGGATTTCGATGTGCGCCGGGGCGAGATCCTCGGCCTGGTGGGCTTGCGCGGGGCGGGGCACGATTCGTTGGGCAAGGCGCTGTTCGGCGCGGCTGCGATCGTCAGCGGCGAAGTCCTGCTCAACGGCGCCGGGGTGAATCTGTCGACGCCTGCCGCCGCCATCGCCAGTGGCGTCTGCCTGGTGGCCGGTGATCGCTACGGCGAGTCCATCGCGCCCGGACTGAGTATCCGTGAAAACCTCTTCCTCAATCCCCTGGCCAGCGGCCGCACCGGGTTCAAGCCGCGCTCCCCGGCCAGCGAGGGCGGTGAAGCCCTTGAGCTGGGGCGTCGTGTGGCCCTGGCGCCGAATGATCCCTCGGCGCCGATCGAGACGCTGTCCGGCGGCAACCAGCAGAAGGTGGTGATCGCCCGCTGGCTGCGCATCGGTGCCCATGTGCTGATGCTCGAAGACCCCACTGCCGGCGTCGATATCGGCGCCAAGGTGGAGATCTATCGCCTGCTCGGTGATGCGGTCCGGACCGGCATGGCCGTGCTGCTGATCTCCTCGGACTTCGAGGAAACCGCGCAGATCTGCCACCGCGCCCTGATCTTTCGCGATGGCCGCATCGCCCGCGAGTTGCCGATGGCGCAACTGAGCGTCGATGCACTGCTGCGTTGCGCCTCCCTGGATGCCGCCGATCCCGCTCCCACAACAATAATCAAAACCGCGTGAGGTTCCACCATGCAATCGCTTAAATCCAACGCGCTCGAACCGACCCGCCGAGAGCTGGCCGAACTGTCGGGGTTCGCCCGCCTGTTGCGCCTGCTGCCGGTGTTCGGCCTGCCGATCCTGACGCTGCTGTTGATCGCGCTGTTCTCGATCCTGTTGCCGGAGACCTTCCCGACGCTGCTCAACCTGCGTTCGATCATCGGCGACAAGGCGATCATCGCCATTCTCGCGCTGGCGGCGATGATCCCGATGTCCAGCGGCCGCATCGATCTCACGGTGGGCTACGGGATTGTCCTCTGGCATATCCTCGCCATCAGCCTGCAGACGGTCTATGGGCTCGACTGGATCACGGCCGTGGTCATCGTCCTGGTCCTGGGGGCGCTGCTGGGCTTGCTGAACGGCCTGCTGGTGGAGATCGCCCAGATCGACTCGTTCATCGCCACCCTGGGCACCGGCACCGTGCTGTACGCCATTGCCATGTGGCATACCCAGGGACGGCAGGTCATCGGCAGTTTGCCGGACGCGTTCACGGCGCTGTTCACCAGCCATTTGTGGGGCATGCCGATTGTCGCGGTGTACGTGCTGGTCATCAGCCTGGTGCTGTGGCTCGCGGCCGACTTCCTGCCGGTCGGACGCTACCTGTACGCCATCGGTGCCAACTCCCGGGCCGCCACCTTGAACGGCATTCCCACCCGCCGTTATGTGATTGGCGCGTTCGTGGCCTCCGGTGCATTGACGGCCTTCGCCGGGGTGATCCTGGCGGCCAAGCTGCGCATCGGCCAGGCCAGCGTCGGGCTCGACTTCCTGCTGCCGGCGCTGGTCGGCGCCTTCCTCGGGTCGACCACCATCAAGCCGGGGCGGGTGAATGTCTGGGGCACGGTGGTCGGGGTGGTGATCCTCGCTGTGGGCATCTCCGGTATCCAGCAACTGGGTGGCGAGTTCTATGTCGAGCCGCTGTTCAACGGCATGACCCTGCTGGTGGCCATCGGCATTGCCGGCTATGCCCAGCGTCGGCGCAGCGTGGCTCGCAAGCGTCCGGCCATCGCGGCCGGCGCAGCGGGCGATCCGCAGGGCAAGGCAGCCTCCACCTGAAACCCTCTTTCCGCGATGCACCTCAATCCAAAAACAACAAAAGGGGACACCATGAACATGCTCGACCTGAAGCGCCTACATCTCTGCGCGGCGATGGCCGTGTGCTTGCCACTGGCCGCGCCGGCCCATGCCGGGGATGCCTTTCTCGAACAGGCGCGCGCGTATACCCGCGACGTCACCCAACCCGGCCAACCCTGGACCGGACCCACCAGCGGAGCGCCCGCGCAGTCGGGCAAGAGCATCGTCTTCGTTTCCGCGGACCAGCGTGACAGCGGCCCGCGCGGTGTCGGCCAGGCGGTGCAGGAGGCGGCCAAGGCCATCGGCTGGAGCTTCCGCTCGATTGACGGCCAGGGCTCCATCTCGGGGCGCTCGGCCGCCTTGAACCAGGCCATTGCCCTCAAGCCCGACGGCATTGTGCTGGGCAGCGTGGATGCCAACGAGCAGGCACAGTTGATCAAGGATGCCAGCAGCCGGGGCATCCGCGTGGTGGGCTGGCATTCGCTGTCCAGGCCGGGACCCGCACCGGCGGCGGGACTGTTCACCAACCTGGCGACCGACCCGCTCGACGTCGGCAAGGCGGCGGTGATGTACGCCGTCGCGCAGTCCGACGGCAAGGCCGGGGTGGTGATCTTCACCGACTCCACCTACGAGATCGCCATCAGTAAATCCAATGCGATGGCCGAGCTGGTCAAGCAGTGCTCGGGTTGCCAGTTGCTGAAAATCGAGGACGCGCCCCTGGCCGATTCGGCGACACGCATGCCGCAACTGACCACCACGCTGTTGCAGCGTTTCGGGGCGAAATGGACCTATGCCTTGTCGATCAACGACCTGACGTTCGACTTCATGGCGCCGGCGTTGCAGCAGGCCGGCTACGCCGCTGACGGGCCATTGCTCGGGGTCTCGGCCGGCAACGGCAGCGAAACCGCCTTCCAGCGCATCCGGACTGGGCAATACCAGAGCGCCACGGTCGCCGAGCCGGTGTCCCTGCACGGCTGGCAAGCGGTCGATGAGCTGAACCGGGCTTTTGCCGGGCAGTCGCCGAGCGGCTTCAGTGCGCCTGTGCACCTGGTCGTGGCGGGCAACATCGCCACCGATGGCGGTCCCCGCAACCTGTATGACCCGGACAACCATTATCGGGATGTCTACCGCGGCATCTGGGCCGGTCAATAACGTTATCCCTTCATGCAGACCCGGCCTGGTCCGCGTGGACCGGGCTTTCCATCCCGCATCACCCCGAAAGAGGCAAGACCATGACCAAGACGTTCTGGCCGGAAGGTGTCCGGCTCGTGATATCGGTTTCCATGCAGTTCGAAGCGGGTGGCGAAGCCCCCTTCGGCGCGATGGGACCGTTCAGCAACATGTTCGGCATGAAGGACGGCTATCCGGACTTCCCCACCCAGTCCTGGTACAAGTACGGCTACCGCGAGGGTATCCAGCGGATGCTCGACCTCTGGGATAAGTACGCCATCAAGGTCACCTCGCACATGGTCGGCAGTGCGGTGGACCGTTCTCCTGAGGTGGCGAAGGAAATTGTCCAGCGCGGCCACGAAGCGGCTGCCCACGGGCGCGACTGGATCCCGCAGTACGACCTGTCGCTGGAGGATGAGCGCAAGTTCATCGCCGACAATATCGACAGCATCATCAAGGCCACTGGCGTGCGTCCGGTCGGCTACAACGGCGCGGCCATGCGCGGCACGCCCAATACCCTCAACCTGTTGCAGGACCTGGGCTTCGAGTACCACATCGATGATGTCAGTCGCGACGAGCCGTTCCTGATTCCGGTGCGGGGCAAGGATTTTGTCGTGGTGCCCTATACGATGAACCTCAACGACATCATTCAGTTCGAGGGCTACCAGTACAGCGTCGACGCTTTCGAGCGCCAGTTGCATGACGAGTTCGACCAGCTTTACGAAGAGGCCGGCAGCCGTCGGCGGATGATGTCGATCAGCACCCATGACCGCATCGCGGGCCGGCCGGCGCGGGTGCGCTCGCTGGGACGGTTCCTCGAATACGCACTCAGGCAACCGGGCGTGGTGTTCATGCGCAAGGATGAAATCGCCCGCTTTGCGGCGTCGAGCGCGGACACCGTGCGCGATATCAACGAGTACGATGTCTGGGCCAGGAAGCTCGGGCTGAGTGCCTGACAGGGCAGGGGGCTGCCGGTACGCAGCCCCTTTTCACACCAGGTCCCGCGACGTCAGCAGGTGAACGCCCTGGGGCCCGGAGCACACGGCCTCGATCATCACCCGGGCAATATTGGCCGGCGGGTTGATCCACAGGCCGCGTGGCAGTATCGGCCGAAGCAGGGCCGCCAGGGGCATTATCAGGCGTTCGGCGGGGCGGAACTCTTCGCGGCTGCCGCCAATCATGCCCGGGCGAATGATCGTCAGCGAACGCAGGCCGATGCCCTGGATATCGCGTTCCAGCTCACCTTTGACCTGGCAATAGTAGAGCGGTATGGACAGCGAGGCGCCGGGCGAAGAGATGATCGCGCAGGCCTTCGCACCCAGTGCCAGGGACCATTCGGCAAACTTGATCGGCAGCACGTAGTCGACCTCTCGGAACGCCTCCTTCGAGCCGGCCTTGGCGATGGTCGTGCCCATCGTGCAGATCATCGCGTCGATCGACAGCCCGGCGATGTCGGCAAAGGTCTGGTGCAAATCGGCCGACACCGGGTTGAGGAGCCTGGGGTGCATCGCCAGCGCCCGGCGCGTCGGGGCGATCACCTGTTCGATCCGTTCATTGGCCAGCGCCTGCTCCAGCACGTGGCGGCCGACCTGGCCCGTTGCCCCGAGAATCAGTACCTTCATCGTGATTGCCTCTGTGTTCAGCGCGCGACGGGGCGTGATGCCGGGACGTTGTCGTGAAAGATCGAGCCGTAGTAGGCATGACCGCTGCCGAGGTGGGGGCCGAAGGCGAAGCCTTTCTCCAGCATCACCTGCATGTCGGCCTCGGTGATGCGCATCACATAGCTGTGTTCGGTGGTGCTCAGGACGCAGTCGGCGCCCTGGGCTTCGCGCAGATTGAACCACTTGCCGGGGGCGGCGTGCCCGCTGGGAAACGAATGGCCGGCGTACTCCACCCGCCATCCACCATCGAGCAGGATCCAGTAGTCGGCTGCCGGTGCGTTGGCCTGAGCGCTGCTGGCAATGACCGAACCTTCTTCGGCTTCCCATTCTCGCGAATGATCGATCACCCACTGCAACTGGTCGCTCGACAGCGCCGTGAAGAACGGCGTGTGCCGCAGCAGATGCAAATACGTGATGGAAGGTTTCATGCTTATTTCCTGCGTGGCGTCGGGTTTCGGTGGGGTTGCGCACGCCGTGAGGGTGATCGCCGCGAACAGCCCGAAGGTGGCGATCCCCAGGCACCTGCGCAGGGCTGCGGGGAGGGTTGACGGTCGAGGGCGCATGGCGTGTTTCCTGGCGCGGTGGGCGAACGGAGGCCATGGTGGATTGTTTTTTCGCAGAGATAATTACCGCGAAACCGACAACATAATTCCATTTTCCTCAACTATCGGGCTCAAGGGGGACGACGGGGCGATCGGCTTTTCTGATGCGTGTTTTTCAACGCCAACTGATCCTATCGGGGCGCTACGAAATTCCGTATAACTGGCTTTGTCCGACACTGGTAGTTACGGGATTTCGTAGGCATGAGCGACACTGACTTCCTGGCTGGCTGGGCCGACCTGGCCTATTCCTCCCGACACATGGTGTTCGAGCACTGCGCCGAAGCCATTGCCCTGCTCAATCCGTACGGCGACCGTTTCGGCGACCTGAACATCGCCACCTGCCAATTGCTCGGCTATCCCCGCCAGGAACTGCTGGAACTGCCGGTCAGCAAGCTGTTCGGCCATCAACTGGCGGACCTGATCGTCTTTACCCAGGCGGTGATGGACAAGGGCCGGGGCTGGACCGATGGGCTCAGTTGCAACTGCAAGAGCGGCGAGCGCATCGAACTGGAAGTCTCCGCCACCGTTCTCCAGGTCAAGGGCCAGCCGCAACTGATCCTGGTGCTGCGCGAGCAAAGCCGGCAGCGCTACCATCGCGACCAGGCCGATACCGAACGCACCATGCGCGGCGGCCTGATCGAATGGCGCAATATCATGAACCTGTTCCAGGAAACCGAGCGTGACAAGCAACTGCTGCTCAGTTCGGTGGGGGACGGTATCTACAGCATCGACAGTGAAGGGCTCGCCACCTTCGTCAATCCGGCCGGCGCGCGCATGCTGGGGTGGGCCCCGGAGGAGATGATCGGCAAGAACATCCACCGCATCCACCACCACACCCACGCCGATGGCAGTCACTACCCGGTCGAAGACTGCCCGATCTACAAGGCGGTGCACGACGGCCTGGTGCACGAGGGGCGTCAGGAGGTGTTCTGGCGGCGCGACGGCACCTCCTTCGCGGTGGAGTTCACCAGCACGCCGGTGATCAGCGACAGTCGGATCGTCGGCGCGGTGGTGGTGTTTCGCGATATCACCGAGCGCCGCACCACCGAATTGCAACTGCAGAACGCCCTGGCCGAACTGCAGGCACTGAAGCAGCGACTCGAGGAACAGAACGCCTACCTGCAGGAAGAAATCCATATCGAGCACAACTACCGGGATATCGTCGGCCAGAGCGAGCCGATCCTGAAGATCGTCCGGCAGATCGATGTGGTCGGCCCCACCGATGCCAACGTGCTGATCCACGGCGAGTCCGGCACTGGCAAGGAACTGATCGCCCGGGCCATTCACCAGGCCAGCCGGCGTCGCGAGCAGCCGCTGATCCGGGTCAACTGCGCGGCGATTCCGGCCGAACTGTTCGAGAGCGAGTTCTTCGGCCACCTGCGCGGCGCCTTCACCGGGGCGGTGCGCGACCGGGTCGGACGCTTCGAGCTGGCCGATGGCGGCACCCTGTTTCTCGACGAAATCGGCGAGATTCCCCTGGAGCTGCAGAGCAAGCTGCTGCGTGTGCTGCAGGAAGGGCAATTCGAGCGGGTAGGGGAAGAGCGCACCCGTAGTGTGGATGTGCGCATCATTGCCGCGACCAATCGCGATCTGCGGGTTGAAGTGCAGGCCCGGCGTTTTCGCGAAGACCTGTTTTTCCGGCTGAACGTGTTTCCCGTCCATTCGCCAAGCCTGCGGGAGCGTCGTTCCGATATTCCCTTGCTGGCCTCGCATTTTCTCCAGCTGATCGGGACGCGGCTGAACATGTCGGGGCGACGCCTGAGCAAGGGCGACATGGCCCGCCTGCAGGCCTATGACTGGCCAGGCAATATCCGCGAGCTGCAGAACGTGATCGAGCGGGCGCTGATCACCGCCACCGGCGCCGAGTTGAATATCGACCTGCCCGGCGCGGCGGTGTCCGGCCAGGCACCGGCGTCAGAACACCTGCGGCCCATCATGACCGAGCAGCAGTTGCGTACCCTGGAGCGCGACAACCTGTGCGCGGCGCTGGCCGCCTGCGGTGGCAAGCTGTTCGGCAAGGATGGTGCGGCCGAGCTGCTGGGGATCAAGCCAACCACGCTGGCCTCGCGCCTGAAGAAGCTGGGCATTGCCTAGGCCTGGTCCGGTGACAGGCTCCGGACCACCGGTATTCCCTGCTCCGGGTGTGAAGTGAATTTCGTCACCAGCCTCTAATGGCTCCGGGGGATTGTCGCTAGTGTCACAGCGAAATCGCGATCCCAGGAGCAGGACATGCCGCCAATCGTTCGTCGAGACTTCCTCAAAGCTGCGGCGGCCATGCCGGTGCTGGCCGCCGGACTCATGCACGGCGCCGCCGCCATCGCCGGCGACACCCCGTCGGCACCCAGGCACTTTGACTATGTGGTAGCCGGCGCGGGTCATAACGGCCTGATCTGCGCCGCCTATCTCGCCAAGGCAGGCTACCGGGTCCTGGTACTCGAAGGAGACGCGCTCATCGGCGGCGGCTGCAAGACCACTGAACCGCTGCTGCCGGGGTTCAGGGAAGACCTGTGCTCCAGCGCCCATGGCGCGATCCTCGGCAACCCGCTGATCCGCGACCGGGAACTGGACCTGGCGCAATACGGCTATGAACTGCTGTATCCGGATGTGGTGCTGCACTATCCGTTTCTCGATGGCGCGTCCTTCACCGTGTTTCGCAATGACGTCGAGCGCACCGCCGCGACCATCGAGCAGGTGTCCCGCAAGGATGCCCGGACCTTCCGGCGCGCGGCAGCGGTACGGGCGGGACTGGCCGCGATGCCGGCGGAAGCGGCGGCGGCTTCCCGTGACGGTCTGTACCTGCGCCGGCTCGGCGAAATGACCGGGTTCGCGGCCGCCCGGGCCGTCTGGGAAAGTCCCCATATGCAGGCGGCGGCCCTGTCCGGCGGTCGTTTCTTCGGGCCGATGGGCAGCGACTACGGCACCGGCAGGCAGGCGTTCTCGATGCTCGATCATCTCAGGGGCCGGCCGATCCCCAAGGGTGGTTCGGGAATGTTGAGCGTGGCGCTGGGCCGCTTTATCGAAGCCCACGGCGGGGTCATTCTCACCCGCAAGTCGATTGTCCAACTGGTCATCGAGCAGGGCGCGTGCAAGGGCGTCGAGTGCGCCGACGGCACGCAGTACCGGGCCGACAAGGGGGTGGTGTCCAGTATCCACGTCAAGCACCTGATCGACATGGCTCCGCGCGAACTGTTTGGCGATGCCGTGCTCGACGGCGTCGACCTCATGCAACCGGAACTGGCCATGTTCCAGTTTCACTTCGCCTTCACCGAGGAGCCTGCCTATGCGCTGGCCTCCGGCGGGACCATTGCCAGCTGTGAAGCCGCCCTGATGGAAGACCCCGCGAGTATCTTCACGCTGACTCCGGACGACGCCCATGGCGAGCTGAACATTGCCGATTATCCGCTGCAGGTCTGTCATCCCTCGGTCTTCGATCCGACGCGGGTGCCGGCCGGGCGGGGGTTGCTGAAAATCGAAGGGTGCATGCCCTACGCCCTCAAGGGCGGGGCGCAGCACTGGGACGATATCAAGGATCAGGTCGCCGATACGCTGCTGACGCGCTACCTGCGCTACACGACCAACCTGAGCAAGGACAAACTGCTCGGCAGCTTCCTGCTCAGCCCCCTGGACATCGAGCGGATCAACCCTGCCATGTGGCGTGGCGGCGCGCATCATTTCGACAATCGCGGGGGCAACTTCGCCCCCTGTCGCCTGGGTATCCCCGGTCTCTATCAGACCGGTGCCTGCACGGCACCCGGCGGATCGATCAGTGGTCTGCCGGGACGCAACACGGCGCAAGCGGTCTTGCAGGACCAGGGCCGCAGCCTGAAGGAGGTCGTCGGCACGCCCGCGGTCTCCTGAGCGGCCGTTGCTGAGCAGTTTTTCGAATATGAAGCCCTGGAAATGATTGAAGTGATCATAAAAATGATTGCTTGCGCATATCGGGGCTTTGTCATACCGTGATTGTGACTGAATTAATCACAATGATGACTGATTCGGTCAGGCTTGCTCAGCAGCGCCCCTATAAAAATAAGGAGTACCCGCATGGCCCAGTTTCCCATCAAGCGGTCGATCGAACGCGTTCCGGGCGGCATGATGATTGTCCCCTTGCTCATCGGCTCCCTTGTCGCCACGTTCCTGCCCGACATGCCGAAGTTCTTCGGTTCCTTTACCAATGCGATGTTTACCGGGGCCCTGCCGATCCTGGCGGTGTTCTATGTCTGCATGGGCGCGAGCATCGACGTCAAGGCCACGCCCTACCTGCTGAAAAAAGGCGGCGTGCTGTTCGGCACCAAGGTCGGCACCGCCATGCTCATCGGCATCGTGATGGGGCATTTCCTCGGTGAGCAGCCGATCACCTCCGGATTGTTTGCCGGACTCTCGACCCTGGCGGTCGTGGCGGCCATGAACGATACCAACGGTGGCTTGTACATGGCCCTGATGGGGCAGTATGGGCGCTCCGAAGACGTCGGTGCGTACTCGGTGATGTCGCTGGAGTCCGGTCCGTTCCTGACCATGGTGACGCTCGGTGTCGCCGGCTTGTCGGCCTTCCCCTGGCCCACCCTGGTGGGCGCGATCCTGCCGCTGCTGCTGGGCATGTTGCTGGGCAACCTTGACCGCGAAATGCGCGACTTTCTCGCCAGGGCCGTGCCGGTGATGATTCCGTTCTTCGCCCTGGCCCTGGGCGCGACCCTGGACCTGCATAAAGTCTGGCAAGCCGGGTTGCTCGGTATCGCCCTGGGCATCGCGGTGGTCGTGGTCACCGGCATCCCGCTGTACTTCGCCGATCGTCTGTCGGGCGGCACCGGCGTGGCAGGGGCGGCGGCGGCGAACACGGCCGGCAATGCCGCGGCGGTGCCGGCGCTGATCGCCGCGGCGAATCCGGTCTACGAACAGGCGGCCGCCAGCGCGACCTTGCTGGTGGCGTCCTGTGTCGTGGTGACGGCGATCGTCTCGCCGGTGCTGGTCTCCGCCATCGCCAAGCGGGTCAAGGGCCGAACGGCCGATGAAACCCGGCCCCAGGCAACGGACGGGCAGGGAGCCCCACGATGAGCATGCTGATCATCGCCGACGACCTGTCGGGGGCCGCCGACTGTGCCATCGGCTTTGTCTGCGCGGGCCTGCGAACGGTGGTGGCGCTGAATCCGGCACAAGTCACGGGCGATGCCCAGGTCATCGCGGTGGACACCGACTCGCGTCGCCTGCCGGCCGGGGAGGCGGCCGAGTGCGCCAGCGCCGCGTACCAGGCGCTGATCCGACCGGGGCAACGGCTGTACAAGAAAATCGATTCGACCTTGCGCGGCAACTGGGCGGCCGAGGTCGCGGCGCTGCAGCGACGGGCCGGCCTGGCAATCGTCGCCCCGGCATTTCCGGCCACGGGGCGCACGCTGCGCGATGGCCGCGTACTGGTCAACGGTGTTCCCCTGGAAAACACGGACACCTGGCAACTGGAAAATGCCGGTCGCCCGGCGGATGTCGACGGCATGCTCGTGGCCGCCGGGCTGAGTACCGCCCGGGTGGGAATCGAGCGGTTGCGTGGCCAGCCGGCACAGCTCGTCCGGCATCTGCATGAACTCAGGCGCCAGGGCATCCAGGCGCTGATCGTCGATGCCGAAACCAGCGACGACCTGCGCATCCTTGCCGACGTGACCCTGCACCTGGAACCACCATTTTTCTGGGTCGGCTCCGGAGGCCTGGCCCGTGAGATCACCCATCTGCCCGAGCTGCTGCAAGTCTCGACGCCAGCCGCGGCGACCTTGCGCAACGGCACGGGGCCGGTGCTGGTCATGGTCGGCAGCCTGTCGGCTGTTTCCGAGCGCCAATGCGCGGTGCTCAAGGCCCGCAGCGCGATAGCCGAGCTGATCGTGCCGTCCGCCGTACTGCGCCCGGGCCCGGCGTCCGACGCGTGGTCCACATGGGCCACGCGTATCGCCCGGCACCTTGGCGGTGGCGAGGACCTGCTGCTGCGCATCGGACGCGACGAAGCGTTCGACCCGGCCGAAGGCGCGCACTTGTCGAACATGCTGGCGGCCATGGTCAAACCCGGCTTTGCCCAGGTCTCCGGGCTGGTGGCGACGGGCGGGGAAACCGCCCGCGCGATGCTCATGGCCGTCGGCATCGAGAGCCTCGAACTGGTCACGGAAATCGAAGCCGGGGTCGCCGTGGGCCGCCCCCTTGCCATGGAACACGGCCATCGCCCGGGCATCGTCACCAAGGCCGGGGCCTTCGGCAGCGAACAGGCGCTGTATGCCGCCTGGCTTCATTTGAGCGCGGACAGCGGGTCCGGCGCTCCACTTCATGCATTGAAAGGATCAAGGTCAGTCTTATGAGCAACTATCTTCCCGTTATCGGTCTTACCATGGGCGACGCCGCGGGCGTCGGGCCGGAAATCATCGTCAAGAGCCTGACCCATGACATCGTCTACCAGCAATGCCGACCGCTGGTGATCGGTGATGCCCGCCGCCTGGAACAGGCCAATCGGATCGTCAACGGCAGTGCCAGGGTCCGACGTATCAAGGACGCCAGCGAAGCCCTGTACCAGCCGGGCACCATTGATTGCATCGACCTGGACCTGATTCCCGAAGACCTGCCGTTCGGGCAGTTGTCGGCGGTCGCCGGCGATGCGGCCTATCAATACATCGCCCGTGCCGTCGAACTGGCGCAGGCCAGGCAGATCGACGCCATCTGCACCGCGCCGCTGAACAAGGAAGCGCTGCATGCCGGCGGTCACAAATACCCCGGCCATACCGAATTGCTCGCCCACCTGACCCACGTCGACGAGGTGTCGATGATGCTGGTCGCGCCGCAACTGCGGGTGATCCACGTGACCACCCATATCGGCATCATCGATGCGATCCGCAAGATCGAGCCGGGCCTGGTGCAACGGACCATCGAGCGTGGCAACGCAACGCTGATCAAGGCCGGCATCGCCAGGCCACGTATCGGTGTCTGTGGTATCAACCCCCATGCCGGCGAGAACGGCCTGTTCGGTTATGGCGAGGAAGAAGAGAAAATCATCCCGGCGGTGCAGGTGTTGCAGGCGCGCGGTTTCGACGTGACCGGCCCGCTGCCGGCCGACACGCTGTTCTTCCGTGCCGGGCGAGGCGACTTCGACCTGGTGGTCGCGATGTACCACGACCAGGGACATGGCCCGGTCAAGGTGCTGGGCCTGGAGGCGGGGGTGAATGTGACCGTTGGCCTGGAAGTGGTGCGCACTTCCGTCGATCACGGCACGGCGTTCGACATCGCCGGCAAGGGCATCGCCGACGAACGCAGCCTGCTCGAAGCGCTGCGCCAGGGAGCCGAGCTGGCGACGCGGCGATAAGCCGCCCGGCACCTTATCCCGGCATGAGGCCGTGCGGCACCCCGGGGTGCTGCCAGGCTATGGGTGGCTGGCCACGACGGTCTCCACCGTGACCATGTCCATTTCCCGGAACGGCTGGAGTTCCACTTCATCGCGCGATGAGGTGATCAGCCGCCATTCCCGCTCCAGTGGTGTCCAGTGCTGTTGCCGCGCCCGGCCCAGTTTCTCCGAGTCGGCCAGGACAAACACCTCGGCCGCGCGCCGGATGACGCATTCTTTCAGGTAGGCCTGCTGGGCACTGGCTTCGCACAGGCCGAAGCCGGCCACGACACCATCGGCACCGAAGAATGCCCGATCCACGCTGAGCCGGCTCAGTGACAGTTCGGCCAGCGGGCCGAGCGTGCTCATGCTGGATTCGCGAAGCTCACCGCCAATCAGGGTCAGCCTGGCGCCGGGGACATTGGCCAGCGCCATGACGACCAGCAGGTTGTTCGTCACCACGTGGATGTCCTGGTGGGAATAGAGATGCATGGCCAGGGCGACGCAACTGGTCCCGCTGTCCAGGAAAATCGTGTCGCCATCCTGGATATGCAGCGCCGCGGCCTTGGCGATGGCGTCCTTCTCGTCGCGGCGAGCGCTCTTGCGTTCTTCCAGTGAAGCTTCCGGTTCATGCACGCCGATCAGCGCGGTGGCGCCACCATGGGTGCGGACCAGCAGGCGCTGTCTGGCCAACAGGGTCAGGTCCCGGCGCACGGTGGCTTCGGAGGCGCCCAGCGCTGCGCTCAACTCTTCGACGTTGGTGTCGCGCGTTCGAACCATATCGAGAATAGTACGGTGGCGTTCGGCCGGCTTCATGGAAGATCTCGCTCAATGATGGGTTCCGATATTACAGGACAGTCTGTCGGTGACTCATCTATTTTGCGTTCGGGGCCGGCCGCCCGGCCCGTGCGCCTGCTGTCGAAAGGCATGCGCACGGGCCGGTTGCCGAGACGCTTCAGCCCTGGCGGAAAACCTGCAGGATCTGTTTGTACTCCATGAAGTCATCCAGGCAGGCCAGGCCGCCCAGACGACCTTGCCCGCTGTTCTTGAAACCGCCTTCCTCGAACTCGACCTGCATGCCGGCCCAGTCATTGATGCAGATATGGCCGGCATCGAGCTGGCGGGCGACGCGAATCGGCCGATTGACATCGCGACTCCAGATACAGGCGCTGAGCCCGTATTCGCTGTCGTTGGCCATGGCCACTGCCTGCTCCTCGCTGTCGAACACTTGCAGCGTCTGCACCGGACCGAAGACTTCCTCGCGCGAGATGGCCAGGCCCGCGGCCGGCACCTCCAGCAGCGCCGGGCGGTAGAACGCGCCGCCGGCCAGGGGGCCCTGGCCGATCAGGCCGCCACGCACGATTGCCGTCGCTCCCTCTTCGAGGGCGGCCCTGACCTTCAGGTCCACCCGTTCGGCTGCCTCGCGGTCGATCAATGGGCCCATCTGGCTGGCCGGGTCGGCCGCAGGGCCGGGCTGCACGGCCGAGAGGCGTTGCGCGAGCAGGTCCTTGAGCTTCTGAGCGATACCCCGCTGCACCAGGATGCGGCTGCCGGTCACGCAGAACTGACCGGCAAACACGGTCGAGGAGGCGACGATGGCCGGCACGGCCGCTTCCAGGTCGGCATCGTCGAATACCAGGTGTGGTGTCTTGCCGCCCAGCTCCAGGCCGATGCGCTTGAAATGCGCGGCACCGGCCGCGGCGATCAGGCGGCCGGTCGAGGTGCTGCCGGTAAAGTTGATCACCGGTACGTCAGGGCTGTCGACCAGGAACTTCGCGCCCTCGGCACCGCTCTCGATAAAAATGTTGATCGCACCCCGGGGAATCTCCGGCACGCTGGCCAGTATCTGCGCCGACAGCCAGGCACTCTGCGCGGCCTGGGCCGGCAGCTTGACGACCGCCGTACAGCCGGCGGCCAGCGCCGGGGCGAGGGCGCGGATCAGCAGGAAGGCCGGGGAGTTCCACGGCACGATCAGGCCTGCCACGCCCACGGCCTGGCGCAACGCCATGGACTGGGTGCCGGGGCGCGGTTCGGCCACCCGGCCAAACGTGTGCAGGGCCAGGCCGGCGGCAAAACGCAGGGCACGGACGATCTGCATGGCCTCGAAACCTGCCTCGATTTTCAGCTTGCCGTTCTCCGTGGCCAGGCAGTCGATGATCTCCTGCGAGCGCTGCTCGTAGGCATCGGCCAGGTGACTGAGGGCGGTCGAGCGACGCATGGCATCGACCTTCCAGTCGCTGTCGAGAAACACCTGCCGAGCGGCGGCCACGGCCTGTTGCGCCTCGACCAGGCCACCATCATGGAATGTGGCGAAGGCCGTGCCGGTGGCCGGGTTGATGCTGTCGCGCAGTGGCCCGCTATCCATCCATTGGCCATTGATCCAGTGCTTTGCTGGCTGTGTCATCTGAATACCCTTGAAGTGTTTGAGGAGGGAGAAAAAGAGCGTTACGAGGCGCCCACCCTATCCCGCGAGCGTCGGCTGGCGGGAGGCGCGTCGGGTCGGCAGATCGGCTCGACGGCCGGGTGGTGCGGGCCCGGATCGCGGCGTCGGCTCAGCCCGGGTAGGCGGCGTGGCGCAGCGCGGTCGGGAAGTCGCCGCTCATGCCGGCGACCGCGGTATTGGTCAGGGTCACGACACTCAGGCGTTGCACGGGGTCGACCCAGAAATTCGTGCCGTAGACGCCGGCCCAGTTCCAGCTGCCGGCATTGAGCGGCAATTTCGCCGCCAGCGGATCTTTCAGCACCGCCACCCCCAGGCCCCAGCCGAAACCCGGGCCGGCGGCTGCCACCGGCAGGTCGCCGATGGTGTTGCCGGTCATGGCCGCCATTGTCTGCGGGCGGATGATCCCGGCACCGCCGGTGCGGATCGCTTCGACGAAACGCAGGTAGTCCCTGGCAGTGCCGACCATGCCGACGCCGCCGGAAGCGAAGGCGCCGGCATCGAAGGCCCGGCTGGGCGAATAGACAATCGCACCGGGGCCGAAGGGCAGGGAAAAGGGCTCGCTCATGGCTTCGGGGCGAGGCAGCGCATCACCATAGGGGGTTGCCAGTACGGTGCCGGGCGCGGCGACGAAACGGAGACTGGCAATGCCCAGCGGCGTGGTCACGATCTGGGCGACCGCCTCGGGCAATGTCATGCCGGTGACGCGCTCGATAACCGCGCCGAGTACATCGATGGCCACCGAGTAGTGCCAGGCGGTTCCCGGCTCGAACAGCAAGGGGGCCGAGGCAATGCGGCGCAGATTCTCTGCCAGGGTCAGACCGCGGACGTCCAGTCCGTCGGAGATCCCGAGCCGATGGTAGGGGCCGTCCGGTGCTTCGAGAAAACCGTAGGACAGGCCTGCCGTATGGGTCAGCAGATGGCGCACGGTGATCAGCGGCTCGCGTCCGTCCGCGAGCTTGGGCCGAAAGTCGGGGAGCCAACGGGTCAGCGGATCATCCAGGCCGAGCCGGCCCTGGTCGACCAGGGCCAGGGCCGTCACGCCGACGATGGGCTTGGTCATCGAGGCCAGGCGACAGACTTCTTCCTCTTGCATGGGCCGGCGCTGTTCCCGGTCGGCAAAACCGGCCGCGCGCTGGTAGACGATTTCCCCGTCTTTGGCGGCGATGACCGTCGCCCCGACAATCCGGCCGCGGTTCACCGCGTCGAGGATAACCGCGTCCATCGCCCGGGCCCGGTCCCACGTCGGCCGGGGTGTCGCCGCCAGGGCCGTGGAAAGGGACCCGGCGAGGGCGGCACCGAGGCCGCCCACGGAGGCGCTGACGAGTAACTGGCGACGTGACAGACCCTGGGAGGCCGGTGCGTTCTGGTGTGTCTTGGAGTCCATGCGGATTCCTGTCTCAAACAGAGTGGTGTGGTTGCGCGTCACTCTATATATTTACTGTAAGGGTGATAACTCGTTGGTTTGGTGATTCAGTTTTTATCCGGAGTGAGAAATAAAATGCTTGATCGTATTACCGGCATGCAGATTTTCTCCCAGGCCGCGCACCTCGGCAGCCTGTCGGCCGGTGCCCGGCAGATGGGGGTATCGCCGGCGATGGCGACCAAACATGTGGACGCGCTGGAGAGGCGTCTGGGTGTGCGGCTGTTTCATCGCAGTACGCGAAAACTCACCCTGACCGAGGCGGGCCAGCAGTACCTGGACGCCTGCGGTCGCCTGCTGCCCGACCTCGAGGACGTGGAGGCGGCGATCGCGTCGCAGCGGGTGGAGGCGACCGGGTTGTTGCGACTCAATACGCCACTGTCTTTCGGTGTGCGCTTCGTGGCGCCGTTGTTGCCGGAGTTTTATCGCCAGCACCCGGGCGTTACCGTGGACCTGGGGCTCAATGACCGCGTAGTGGATCTGATGGAGGAGGGCTGGGACCTGACGATCCGCGTCGGGGTGCTCAAAGACAGCCGCCTGATGTCGCGCAAGCTGGCCGACAGCGCCATGGTCGTCTGTGCCGCGCCGGCCTACTGGGATCGCCATGGACGGCCCGCGCGCTGGGCGCAATTGCACACGCACAATTGCCTGAGTTTTACCTTGTCGGGCCTGTCCCGTCCTGATGAGTGGCGATTCGGCAAGGAGGCTGACAGGCGGGTGGCGGTCAAGGGCAGCCTGCGCACCAACAACGGCGACGCCCTGGTGGCCGCCGCCACCGCCGGCCTGGGGGTGCTGTACGAGCCGGAGTTCATCGTCACGGACGCCATCCGCCGGGGAGAACTGGAGCCTGTCACGCTGGACGCCCCCCCGGCCGACCTGGGCGGGATTCACCTGGTGCGTTCGTCCGACCGTACGCCACCGGCGAAGGTCCGGGTGATGATCGACTTCCTTGTCGAGGCGTTCAACCCGCAGGCACCGTGGGCGCTTCCCTGAGGTCGTTCGACGGGGATCAGTCAGGCTTGCTCTCGGCCGCGTCCAGGCCGGCAGCCGGGAACGCCCGGGCCGGCGTCGATCGACGTTTGCCCGGCAGGGTCTCGCGCAGGAACAGGCCGGCCAGCAGGCCAATTCCCAGGCTGCCCAGTGCCAGCAACAGGGTTTTCTCGATGCCGTAGTGCTGCGCGATGAAACCCGCCAGTGCCGGCGCGACCGCCCCGCCGAACAACTCCGCGGCACCGACCACCAGCCCGGTCGCGGTGGCGATCTGCGCCGGCGACACCGACTCGCTGGTCAGCGGTCCGTTGATCACGCAAATCATGCTGAAGTTGAAGAAGGTGGTCATGAACAACAGGCCGAACAACTGCAGCGGTTCGGCCCCGGTGTGGATCAGCAGCCACAGCGACAACGCGGTGGCCACGAACGACAGCAGCAACACCGGCTTGCGCCCCAGGCGATCCGACAGCGAGGGCATGATCATGTCCCCGGCGAAGCCGCCGAAGCCGATGGCGGACATGACGAACCCCATCTGCGCGAGGCTCAGGTGCAGGTAGTCGGTCAGGTAGTTGGCGGTCATCACACTGACGACAAACAGGCAGGTCAGCGCGCAGCACATGCAGATGATATTCAGCGGCATGTTGCGGTGGCGCAGGACGGTCAGCCAGCGGTGTTTTTCGACGGGTTCGGCGGCGGTCGTCGCGACCTTGGCGGCCTGGGGACGGGTTTCCTTCAGGTTGCGGTAGATCAGGCAGGCCAGGACGAAACCCGGCAGCGCGACGATGGCAAAGACCCAGCGCCAGGACGGCACCACGGTGAGCAATTGCGTGGCGATGATCGGCGCCAGCCCCAGCCCCAGCAGGGGAAAGAAGCCCAGCTGGATGCCCATGTTTCGCCCCCGGCGCAACGGATGGGAGACCTCGGCGTTGGTGGCGATCGAGGTGGTGGTGAATGCCCCTTCGGCAACGCCCATGATTGCCCGGATCAGCAGCAACGAGGCGATGCCCGTCGCCAGGCCCGACACGCCGGCCAGCAGTGAGAAAACGATGAGCGAGGGGATCAGCACCTTGCGTCTGCCGAAGGTGTCCGAGATGCGTCCGATCAGGATCGAGGACAGCGCCCAGGCCAGGGCCAGCACCGCCGAGATATTGCCCAGGTCCTGATAGTCCAGGGCCAGGTCCTTCATGATCGCGGGGAACAGCGGCAGGATGATGAAACGGTCCAGTCCCACCAGGCCGAAACCGAAGGCCAGGAGCAGGACGGCCTGCCATTCGTAACGCGAGTCCCATGCAGTCTTGTGGTTGTTCATGGTTCGGATTTCCAGATTCGAGGATGAGGCATGCCCGTGGCCGGGGAATGTCCGGGGCCAGGAGCGCTGAGGGCACTGCGGTCTAGAAGTAGAACAACGCATCCATGCTGGCGGTCAGCTGATCGCGGTCGCGACCATTGCCGAAGGGGTGGTCCTGGCGATTGCCGTCGAACCAGTCGTAACGCAGCTCCGGGCGTAGCGAGAGGTAGCGGTTGACGTCGTAGCGAAAGCCGGCGGTGAGGGCGTTGAAGTCGCCACGGGCACTGCTGACCGGGAACAGGGCGAAACCGTCGGGGTCGCTGAAGTGCTCGCCGCGCAGCGAGAACGCCAGGTCCTTGCGGTAGCGGTAGGTCACCACCGCGTTCGCGCCCCACCAGCGGGCACCGTCGAAACCCGGGCCGTTGACGATATCGATGGTCTGCGGCCGACCGTCGCCGGCCTGATGGCCATAGAGCACTTCGGCGCCCATCGACCAGTGCGCGTCGAACTCGTGCCAGCCGTTGAGCGAGTGCTGCTGCTTGAGTTGGCCGCTCGGCGAAATCAGCCGCTGGATCGGTGCCTGGACGTCTTTGTTGCTGCTGTTCTGCTCGTTGCCGACGACGAACTCATAGTCGATCCAGGTTTTCATGTCCGGCGTGCGCCAGCGCACCGCGCCCGTCAGCGATTTGCTGTCGTTGTTGTCACGCAGGTTGTTCCAGCCTTGCACCACGCCCAGCTCGACGCCCAGGACGCCGCTGTCGTTGTTCATCAGGCGCGTGCCCATCAGTACACCGGAAAAGGTGCCGGGCTCCGAGACCAGGGCATAGGTCTTGGTGGCGAAGGCATTGCGCGCCTCGCGGATGTCCGGCGGGATTTCGTAGCCGATCCCCGGACCGAAGATCCCGGCCATGACAGTCAGGCCGGTGCCGATCGGCAGGTACGCGGTGGCGGCCAGGTTGGGCACGGCGAGAAAGCGTTGCTTGTCGCGCTGGGCCTTGGCCGGATCGTTGTCGCCCGGGGCGTTCACCCCCCAGTGCATGTCCCAGCCGAAGGTCCTGGCGAATTGGGCATTGCGCCCGTAGTTGCCCTCGAAGGTGAAGCCGAAGGAGAACTTGTCGGGTGTCGGACCGGGCAGCGGAGTGACCCGCGGGATCATGTTCGAGTCCAGCGGCTTGTCGATGAACAGGCGCAACGAGCCGAACTCCAGGCCTTCGTCGCCGGCGCCGATCAGCGGGAAGTTGCTCATGCCGTCCTTGCGTTCGTCCGCCGTGGAGCGGTTGTTCCTGGAGTAGGTAGTTTCCGAAAGCCCCGAGACGACGATCCCGGTCTGTTTTTCCAGGCTGTCGCCGAAAAGCGCGGTAAACAGGGCGCCTTCGCCACGGTCCTCGGACGGTGCGGCATGGGCGGTGAGCGTTACGCAGGCGGCCAGGGCCGCACCAAGCTGAGCGATCTTGATGATATGCATTGCCTTTCTCTTGTTTTTATAGGTAGGCGAATCCGCTGCCCGGCCGTTCCCGGCGACTGCCAGGGGCCCGGCGGGCAGCGTGTTGTCTGCGTCGGGAGTCAACCCATGCGCAGGATCGGTTTGACGGTCAGGCCGCTCTGGGCGTCGGCAACGGCCTGGTTGATGTCCTCGAAGTCGTAGAAGCGCACCAGCTTGTCGAAGGGGAACCGGCCCTGGCGATACAGCTCCAGCAAGCGCGGAATGAACACCGAGGGAATGCTTTCGCCCTCGATCACCCCGCGAATGGTGCGGCCCTGGGTCATCACCTCGTTGACGTCGAAACTGGCTTCGGTGCCGGCCGGCGGCGCCCCGACGATGGCGCAGGTGCCGCGCGCCCTGAGCGCATCGATGGCCTGGCGCAGCACCGCCGGGCGACCGCTGGTTTCCAGGGTGCAGTGGGCGCCGCCGGCGGTGATGCGCCGGACCTCGGCCACCGGGTCGACATCCAGGCTGTTGATCACATGGGTGGCGCCCAGCGATCTGGCCAGTTCCAGCCGGCCGGGGGTGATGTCCACGGCAATCAGCGTGGTGGCTCCGGCAATGCGCGCTGCCATCAGGGCGCTGAGGCCGACGGCGCCGGCACCGAATACCGCGAAGGCGGTACCGGCCTTGGGCTGCAGGACGTTGAGCACCGCACCGGCGCCGGTCTGCACGCCACAACCCAAGGGCCCCAGCAGTTCCAGCGGCAGGTCCTTGTCGACCTTGACGAGGTTGCGCCGGTTGGCAATCGAGTAGGTGGCGAACGACGACTGGCCGAAGAAATGGTCGTGGATCGCGTGCCCGTGACTGTCGCGGGTCGAGCCGCTGCCGTCGAGCCGGCTGCCGCCGAAATTCAGGGCGAAGGTGTGGGTGCAATAGGTCGCCTCGCCGGTGCTGCAGGGTTCGCAGTGCCCGCAGGAGAGGTAGCTCATCACCACATGATCGCCGACGCTGAAATCCTTCACCTCGGCACCGACCGCTTCGATCACCCCGGAGCCTTCGTGGCCGAGGATCATCGGTAGCGGGCAAGGGAAGTACTGGTCGCGTACGATCAGGTCGGTGTGGCACACCCCGCAGGCGACCACTCGCACCAGTACCTCATCGGCACGCGGGGCCTGCAGCTCGATGGCTTCCATCTGGAAGCGACCGCCTTTTTCCCGGATCACCGCCGCCTTGGCGCGGTGCAGGTTTGACTGTGGCTGTTGCATGAACAATCACTCCTCGGTTTCAGAACGGATAGGGACGTGGCGCGTGCTGCACACTGATCCAGTGATCGGTGGTGAAGGCATCGATGATCCAGTCGCCGTTGAAACGACCCAGTCCGCTGTTCTTCACGCCACCGAACATGCTGTTGGGGCTGTCGTTGGCCGGGATGTCATTGATGTGCGCCATGCCTGCCTGGAGCTGTTGGGCAAAGCGCAGGCCACGGCCCTCGTCGCGGGTGAACACTGCGCTGCTCAGGCCGTATTCGGTGTCGTTGGCCATGAACAGGGCATGGGCTTCGCTGTCGGCGCGGATGATCTGCGCAATCGGGCTGAACAGCTCCGCCTGTGCCAGCGCCGAGTCATTGCCGACCGGACCGAACACGTGCGGCGGCAGCACCAGCCCCTGGGGTTCGCCACCGAGCAATTGCGCCAGGCCATCGGCCCGGGCCCGGGCGATATGTCCCAGCGCACCGTCCAGTTGCCGCCGGTTGATCAGCGGGCCGATCACCGTGTCGGCGGCGTCCGGGTCGCCGAACTTCAGGCGCGAGACCCGTTCGACGAACAACGGGACAAAGTCGTTGTAGAGCGAATGATCGACAATGATCCGGTTGGTGCTCATGCAGATCTGGCCCTGGTGCAGGAAGCGCCCGACCACCGCCGCATGTACCGCATGCTCCAGGTCGGCATCGTCGAGGACCACCAGCGGCGCGTTGCCGCCCAGCTCCAGCGCGACATGCTTGAGGGTGCTGGCGGCGGCGATCTGCGCATTGATATGGCGCCCGACATTGTTCGAACCGGTGAAGGAGATGAAGCGCAAGGTCGGGTGCTGGACAAAGGCATCGCCGATCTCGCTGTTCTGCCCGACCACCACGTTCAACAGCCCGGCCGGCAGTCCGGCTTCCTCGTAGATGCACGCCAGCAGCAGGCCGCCGGTGATCGGGGTTTCCTGCGACGGCTTGACCACCACGGCGTTGCCCAGGGCCAGCGCCGGGGCGATGGAGCGGTGCGACAGGTGCATCGGCCAGTTCCAGGGACTGATGACCCCGATCACCCCGAGCGGCTTGCGGTAGACACGACTTTCCTTGTCGGCGATATCGATCGGCAGGATTCGCCCGACGACACGATTGGGGAAAGTCGCCGCCTCGAGCATACCGTCGCGCACGGCGGCCCATTCCATGTTGGCCTTGGTCCGGGTGCTGCCGCTTTCACGGATCAGCCAGCTGACGATTTCCTCGCGGCGTGTCTGCATGATCTGCACGGCGCGGTGGAACACGGCGCTGCGTTCGGCCGGCAGCGCTCGTGCCCAGACCGTTTGCGCGGCCTGGGCCGACTGGCAGGCTTGTTCGAGGTCCGCGAGGTTGGCCAGTTGCAGTTCGGCGAGCACTTCGCCGTCGTACGGGTTGACGTCCAGCAGGCACTGGCCGATGCCGCCGGGGCGTTGTTCACCGTCGATGTATTGGCCGGCAAAGCCGGTGTAATGACTGCTACTCATGATCTTCACTCTCTGGAGGGTGGCGGGCGCCAGGCGCCCGTTGGCGTTCTCAGCGGCGTTGCAGGCGCGGGAACAGGCGCAGCGCGTTGCCCCGGGCAATGGCTTCGTGTTCGCTGGCACTCAAGCCTTCGAGGGCGCGGAAGTGGTTGACGTTGGCCTCGACGTTGGCGGCCGGCTGGAACGGAAAGTCCGTGCCGAACAGGATCTGCGACAGCGGTGCCAGGGTGCGCAGGCCGTCGAAGGTCGGCTGGTTGGCGGACATCGCCACGTCGTAGTACAGCCGTTGCAGTTCGGCGATCACCTCGGTCCCCGGCTTGGGTGCCGGTTTCATCGCCGGCATGCCGGACAACAGCGCGATACGCCGGGCAATCGACGGCAGCACACCCCCGGCGTGAGGCAGGATCAGGTTCAGTTCCGGGCAGCGCTTGAAGGTGTTGGAAAACACCAGGTCGATCACCGTGCGCGCGGTGTCCACCGGGAATTCGAACAGCGGCGCCGGGCGACCCAGGCCGACCGCGTCGAAGCATTGCGGCGAGGTCGGGTGCAGGAATACCGTGGCCTGGCGGCGGTTGAGCTCATCGAAGATCGGCGCCAGGTCATCGCTGCCCAGGTACTTGCCGTCGGCATTGGTTTCGATCACCACGCCGTCGAATTTCAGCTCGTCGAAGGCGTAGGCGATTTCTTCCAGGGATTGCGCGACGTGGGGCAGCGGCAGGGTGGCGAAACCGCCGAACCGGCCGGGATGTTGCTGGATCACCGCCGCGGTCTCTTCGTTGATCGCGCGGGCCAGGGCCACGCGTTCGTGCTTTTCCTTGAGAAAACCGACGCTGGGCGACGACACCGACAGGATCATCGTGTCGATGTTGCCGGCGTCCATCACCGCGAGCGCTTTTTGCGGCGACCACTCCGGCACCGGATAACCACCGTCCAGGGTCAGCAGGCCGGCCCCGGTCAGCGCCGCCTTGTAGGTGGGCGACAGGCAATGGGCATGAACATCGATCAGGCCGCAGTGGCAGCGGGCCGTCGAAGCGGTTGGCAGGGACATGGGAACTCCTTGACTCAGTACAGTTGCAATTCGATCGGCAGCCAGTGGTAGCCGCCATCGCGGGCGACCAGGTGACCGTGGCCGGGGAACGGGAAGTGATAGGACAGGACGGCGTGGCGCGCGCGTGCGACTTCCTCGAGGACGCGCATGCGGGTGTGGGCGGCGGCCGCGTTGTCGTAGTCGAACAGGAACCCCCATTGCGGCCGCTGCAACAGCAGCACCTGGTGGTGGCACAGGTCGCCCCACAGCACCAGGGTCTGCTCCTGGCTCTCGATTTTGTAGAGGGTATGGCCCGGGCTGTGGCCGGGGGTGCTGACGGCGGTGATGCCGGGGAGCAGCTCGAAACCGTCACCGATCAGGATGATGCGTTCGCGCTCCACGTACGGCGTGAGGTTCTTGTGCGCGCCGAGGAAGTGATCGCGCATGTGCGGGTTCATCGCTTCGCCCTTGGGCGTGGAGAGAATGCTCAGGTCGGTCCAGTAGTCCAGCTCCCTGGGGTCGATGGCGATCCGTGCATTCGGGTAGAGCAGTTGACCGTCATCGTCGACCAGGCCCCAGCAGTGGTCGGGGTGGGCGTGGGTGAGGGCGACGATGTCGATGTCCGCCGGGTCGATCCCGGCCGCGCGCAGGTTTTTCAGGGCCTGGCCGGTCTGGGCGCCGAAAGTCTTGATGCCGAACTCGGCGTTGACCCCCGAACCGGTGTCGAACAGCACCAGTTGGCTGCCAGTGTTGACGATCAGGATGTTCTGGTTCAGCGACATCCGGTCCTTGGGCAGGAAGTTGTCTTCCAGCAACTGATCGATTTCCTTCGGATCAGCCCCGATGAAAGTCGGATGCGGCGCACCCATGTGCAAGGGGCCGTCGGTAATCACCGTGCACTCGAATTCGCCATGCATGAAACGGGTCCAGCCACCTTGCAGTTGCTGAGTGAATGAAGCGCTCATAGGTCACCTGTCTATTGTTTTTGTAGTGTTGATCGAGGGTGTTGCGCTTCAGCTCCTGATCCAGGCCTTGCCCCAGGAGTTGAGCGAGTATTCGCAGTGCGGCCAGACCCCGGCCTGGCGTTCCGGCCCGGTGATCTCCAGCTCCGAGGAAAACTCCAGGCGGTTGCGGTCGGCATCCACCACCATGAAGAACAGGTTGTTGCCGGGGCCGTGGCGGCCGGGGCCGAAGAAGATCGTGATGCGTTCGGCGGCGAAGCGATCGCCCCAGTCGCGAATGTCGTTCCACTCGTTGGTTTCGTAGCAGTGGTGATCCAGTTCGTTCCTGGAACCGCGGAAGAACGCCAGCGAATGGTGCTCGTTGTCCGAGCGCATGAAGCGGGTCATCAGCGCGCCGTTGGCCTCGTCGACCACATCGTCGGACACGGTGAAGCCGACCTTGTTGATGTAGAAGTCCAGCACCGCTTCCAGTTCGGTGGTCTGGAACACCACATGCTGCAGGCGACCCGGCATGCCGGGGTGGATGGCATCGGGAATCCCGCGGCCGACGCCGAACAGCAGTTGCCGGCCCTGGGGGTCGCGAATGCTGAAGGCGTTGTCTTCCAGCAAGGGCGAGCAGGCGTCCTCGGTCTGGCAGTCGCGGGCCTGCAGGTTCACCCGCAGTCGGTCGAGGCTGGCCTGGTCGGCCACGCCATAGGCTGCGGCGAGAAAACCGTTGCTGTCGGCCGGGCTGATCAGCACGGCGCGCTGTGGCCCGGTCAGTACCCAGGTGCCATCGGCCTGCCGATAGCCCTGCAGGTCAAGCATGCGCTGGTAGAAGTCCACCTGGCGCTGCGGCTCCTTGCTGGAGAGGTGCAGGTACAGCAGGTGCGCAGGGGTTTGGGTCTGCAAGTTATGCATGACGGTCTCCTTAGCGTGAATTTCGCAGTAATGATTCGTCGAGAGGCAGCGCATCGACCAGGGCACTGGCCGGGGTCTGCTGGACGCCCAGCAGGGCGGCGAAACCCTCGGCGATGTCCTGTTCTTCGGCGAGCGGGAAAATCGCCGCGACATACCGGTCGGGCCGCAACAGCAGGAGCTGGCCCGAAGGCTCGTCGAGCAGCGCCTGCAGGGCACCGTCGCTGTCGATCCATACCGGACCGGTGTGTGCCGGATCGGGCTTGCCGCCCTTGGGCAGGACCAGGATTCGCCGGGCTTCCAGGCGCTCCCACAGCGGGTGCCGCAACGCGTCCAGACGGCTGTCGACGGAACTGGCGTATTGCAGCAGGGCGAAACCGGTGCCGAGGACTTTGTCCAGCAGTACGCTGTTGCCTGCGGCATCCTCGACCCGGGGTTGCGGGAACATCTGTCCGCAGCTCAACTGCCCGCAACGGCCGTTGCCGATCACCAGGCCTTGGGTGAAGCGCGGCTTGGGCTTGAAACGCATCTGCAGGAAGTAGTCGCGCAGTGGTGGCAGCAGACCGATGACACGGAACGCACCACTGATCAGGTTGGCCCGCCAGACCGTGGACGGCGCCATGACCACGCCCAGGCCCAGGGCCAGCTTGATCAGGGCCCAGGCGTGATCGCGGCGCTCGGTTTCGTAACTGTCCAGCGCGGTGCTGCTGAGCTGGCCCTTGAATACGCCGGCCAGCTTCCAGCCGAGGTTGTGGGCGTCGCGCACACCGCTGTTCATGCCTTGCCCGGCATAGGGCGGGGTCAGGTGCGCGGCGTCGCCGGCGAGGAAGATGCGGCCTTCGCGCCAGCGTTCGGCGACCCGGGCGTGGAAGGTGTACACGGTCTTGCGCACGATGGAGATCGGCTTGTCACCCCGGAAGGGTTTGACCAGTTCCTTGATTCGCGCTTCGTCGAGCATCTCTTCGTCGCTTTCATCGGCCTTGAGCATGAACTCGTAGCGTCGGGTGCGGTGGGGGCCGGGCACGTCCACCGTCGGGCGGCGGGCGTCGCAGTACATCCGGCATTGCCAGAACGGATCGTCATCCTGGTCGGTGTCCACCACCAGCCAGCGCGACTGGAAGCTCGAACCCACCAGGTTGATGCCCAGTTGCTTGCGCACCGGACTGCGGCCGCCGTCACAGGCCACCAGGTAGCGGGCCCTGACGATATGGATGTCGCCGTCGGCGTTGCGCACGCTGGCGGTCACTCCCGTGGCGTCCTGTTCGACATGCAGCAGTTCATGGGCGAAACCGACCCGCAGGTTGTCGAAGCGTTGCATCCCTTCATGCAGGGTCGCCTCGAACAGCGGCTGGCGGAACGCATTGCGCTTGGGAAAACCATACAAGGTCGAGGTCGGTTCGACCTTGCCGAAGCAGCGGCCGCCTGGACGGGTGTAGTAGTGCACGCCATAGCCGGGCACCACGTCCTTGAGCACGGCCTGGTCCATGCCCACGGCCTGCATGGTGCGCAGCGATTCATCGTCGATCGAGACCGCCCGTGGTTCGCCGACCGTGCTCTGCTTGCGATCGACGATAAACGTCTCCACGCCGGCCTGGCCCAGGTAGTTGGCCAGCGTCAGGCCGGTGGGACCGGCGCCGCTGATCAGCACGCCGGTGTTGATGATATTGGAAGTGGTCATGGTCGATACCGATGCTGTTTAGTCCAACGGCCGGGGACGCCCGGAAAAGGCCTGCATGAGCTGCGAAAGCTGCTGGGCCAGTTGCACGATCTGCTGCCCGTACTCGTCATCGCGCGCGGCGTCGCATTCACTGTCCGGACGCACGCAACTGATGCTGCCGATGGCCTTGCCGTCGCTGTCGAAGATCGGTGCCGCGATGCCGCAGATGCCGCTGTCGACTTCGGCCCGCGAGACGACGTAGCCTTTCTTGCGCAGGCGCTGCATCGAGCGGCGAAACTCTTCCCAGTTCTGCCCCAGGTGGCTGAGCCGGACCTCCTCGTGTTTTTCCAGGTACAGGCGGTTGTGCTGGCGCGAGCCCAGGTTGGCGAGAATGGCCTTGGACGTGGCGCCGAGGAACAGTGGGCGTGGCGTGCCGCGGGTATAGCTGACCTCGCTGGCAATGCTGCCGCTCTGGTGCACGCAGACCACCTGGTCCTTGAACAGCCGGCAGGTCAGCCAGACCTGTGACGGGCTCCACTGGGGGAATTGGCTTTCCAGCTGATTGGCGGCGCGCACCAGTGGATCGCTGACCCGCAGTTGCCGGTCCCAGGTGATGATCCGGGCGCCCAGTGCATACCGGCCGGCCTCGACCTGGAACAGCAGGTCCACTTCGGCCAGCTCCCGCACGTAGCGGTAGATCGTCGAACGGGTGAAGCCCATGGCAGTGCCCAGGTCGTCGACGGTCCATACCGGCTGATGCTCGGTGAACAGGTCCAGCACCTTGAGCATGCGCTCCAGGCTGGAGCCCTTGGCCTCGGCGGTGCTTTCCACCGACTCGGTCGACGCGGGGGAAACAGCGGGGTTGTGGGTGTCGGTCATGATTCAGATCTCGTCCGCGATGGTGTTGCGCAGGATGCCCAGGCCGGAAATCTCCACTTCGACCACATCGCCCGGTTTCATCCACACCGGTGGTTCGCGGAAGGCGCCGACGCCGCCGGTGGTGCCGCTGACGATGACATCGCCGGGGGCCAGTTCGGTGAAAGTGCTGCAGTACTCGATGAGTTTGCGCACGTCGAAAATCATGTCGCTGGTGGAGGTGTGCTGCATGACCTGGCCGTTGAGCCGGGTGGTCAGCTCCAGGTCCTGCGGATCGCCGACTTCATCGGCGGTCACCAGCCAGGGGCCGAAACCACCGGTCTGCGGGAAATTCTTGCCGGGCACGAACTGGATCGTGTGCTTCTGCCAGTCGCGTACGCTGCCGTCGTTGTAGCAGGCGTAGCCGGCCACATGATCGAGGGCGTTTTCGGCCTTTACATGGCGCGCCTTCTTGCCGATGACGATCGCCAGTTCACCTTCGAAGTCCAGCTTGTGCGAGATCCGCGGGCGCAGGATGGCTTGCAGGTGGGCGGTCTGACTGTCGGCGAAGCGGGTGAAGATCATCGGGTAGGTCGGCATTTCCCGGCCGGTTTCGCGCACATGGGTGGCGTAGTTGATGCCGATGCACAGTACCTTGCCGGGGTTGGGGATCACCGGCATGAAGGTGACTTCGGCCAGGGCCAGCCGCGGCAGCGCGGCGATGCGCTCCGGCGTCAGGCCGGCGAGCAGGCCGTGGGTGATCGCGGCCTTCAGGTCATAGCCCAGTTCGGCCTTCAACGATTGCAGGTCCACTACCTGGTCGCCGTCGACAAGGCCGTAGCTGGGGATACCCTGGTTGAGGAAGCTGGCAATTTTCATGGTGGGTCTCCTGGAAGGATCAATAAGTCGGGGTAGGGTGGGAAGCGTTGGCGCGGCGCTGGCCGAGGTGAATCGCCAGCAGCGCGCACAGGGCGATCAGGCTGGGAATCAGCGCCGCCATGAAGACTTGCTGGACGTGCCAGCCGAGGCCGACCATCAGGCCGCCGAGCAAGGGGCCGAGGATCGAGCCGATGCGGCCGATGCCCAGCGCCCAGCCGATACCGGTGGAGCGGATTTCCTGGGGATAGAGTTCGGCGGCCAGGGCGTTGAGCCCGGCCTGCGCACCCTGGATCAGCACGCCCATCAGCAGCAGGAGGGTGAGGAAACTCGCCGCCTGGAGCGGCAGCATCACCAGCAGCAGGACCAGCACCTGATAGACCAGGAACTCGGCGATCAGCACCCGATGGGCGCCCAGCGCATCCATCAGGCGGCCCTGTGCCAGCGAGCCGAGCACGCCTCCGAGGCTGAACAGCACGATCGCCTGGATACCGGTGTGGGCGGGCAGCCGGGCGCTGCTCAACACGGTGGGCACCCAGCTCATGATCGAGTAGAGGATCAGCAGGTTCATCGCATAGGGCAGCCACAGCAGCAATGTCCGGCGCCACATGCCGTCTTCGAACAGCCGGCGTGGGGAAATGCGCGGGGCCTTGGTCCGAGGGCGGTCGAACAGCGTGTCCGGCAGCGTTTCCAGGCCCGGCACCAGCCGTGACACGATCCTTGCCACCTGTTCGCGGTTGGCCGCCGTGCGCGAGAGGAATTCCACCGACTCCGGCAGGCTGCGCCACAACAGGTCGGCGAAGACCAGCGGCAGCAGCGCCCCGCAAATAAACACCGCGCGCCAACCCAGGGCCGGCAGCACGTGTTCGGCAATCAGGCCAGCCGCCATGGCGCCCAGCGGCATGCCGCAGAACACCAGCGTGACCGCGCTGCGGGCATGGCGCCGGGGGGTGTATTCGCAGACCAGGGCAATCAGGTTGGGGATGGCGCCGCCCAGGCCGAGGCCGGTCAGAAAACGCACCAGCAACAGTTGTTCGTAACTCTGGGTCAGGGCGGTCAGGAGTGAAAACACGCTGAAGGTGGCGACGCAACCCAGCAGGACTTTCTTGCGTCCGATGCGATCGGCCAGGGGCGCCAGGCTCAAGGCGCCGATCATCAGGCCGAGCAGGGTGCTGGCGAACACCGGGCCGAAACTGGCCGCCGGCAAACCGAGGGATTCGGCCATCGGTCCGACGAGAAAGCCCATGACCTGGGTATCGAAACCGTCGATGGCGGCCAGGATCACGCACAGACCGATCAACTCCAGTTGCAGGCGGCCCATGGGGCGTTGATCGATCACGTCGCTCAGGACGTTTGCTGTTTCAGGCACGGTTGGCATGGCATGGACTCTTCTTGTTGTTTTTTGCGGCCCGTTTTTTCGGCAGGTGGGCCATGGAGTCAATCTATTCCCAATCAAAAATTCTGTAAATAGGGATTTATCAAATATTTCACATTGTGAGATTTAAGTTATTTTTGCGAAAAACTGCCAAGGCGGGTCAAGGCGATCAGGTCGCGGGCGGGGCAGCAGGAAAGAAGGGCAGAAAGCAGGAGGGCGGGAAACGGGCGGGGACGGGGGGCATTCACCGTTACGGCTGGGGAGAGTCCGCACAGGTGAATGCCCCGGATCACTCAGGGAAAGGGCGGATGCCCCGGGTCAGGCCGGCGATACCGCCTGCGGCGCGGCGCTCCAGGCCGGGTAATCGGTGTAGCCACGCTCGGTGCCGCCGAACAGCGAGCCGCCATCGAAGTCCGCCAGCGGCAGGTCTTCGGCGAGGCGGTGCGGCAGGTCGGGGTTGGCGACGAAGGGGCGACCGAAGGCAACCAGGTCGGCATAACCCTTGGCGAGCACCCACTCGGCGCGGGTCTTGTCGTACTTGCCGGCAACGATGATCGTATTGTGGAAATGCCGGCGGATATCCTGGCGGAACTGTTCGGTGAATTGCGGGGCGTCGTCCCAGTCCGCTTCCACCAGGTGCAGGTAGGCGATGTTCCTGGCCTGGAGGTACTCGGTGGCCTCGAGGATGGTCGGCAGGATATCCGGGCAGTCCATGCCGCGTGCGGTCAGGAACGGGGCCAGGCGGATCGCGGTACGCTCGGCACCGACCTCGTCGGCGATCGCATCGATCACTTCCTTGAGGAAGCGCAGGCGGTTTTCCCGGGAGCCGCCGTATTCGTCGGTGCGCACATTGGAGGTGGTGCGCAGGAACTGGTCGATCAGATAGCCGTTGGCACCGTGCACTTCCACGCCATCGAAGCCGGCGTCGATGGCATTGCGCGCGGCCTGGCGGAAGTCGTTGACGATGGCCTTGATCTCGTCATGGGCCAGCGCCCGGGGTGTCGGGCTCGGCACCATGGCGCCGATACCGGTGGCCGGGTCGACCTTCCAGATCGAGCCGTCGAACGGCACTGCGGAGGGCGCGACTGGCAACTCGCCGTTATGGAAGTCCGGGTGGGACATCCGGCCGACGTGCCAGAGCTGCAGGAAGATCCGCCCATGGGCGTCGTGCACGGCCTTGGTCACCAGCTTCCAGCCGGCGATCTGCTCCGTGCTGTAGATTCCCGGCGTGAACGAATAGCCCTTGCCCTGCGGGGTGATCTGCGTGGCTTCGCTGACGATCAGCGCGGCCGAGGCGCGTTGGGCGTAGTAGCGGGCATTGAGGGCGTTGGGGATATCGCCGGGCTGGGTGCTGCGTGCGCGGGTCATCGGTGCCATGACGATGCGATGGGTTACTTCGTGACGGCCGAATCGGGTAGGGCTGAACAGCTTTGATGTCGTCGACATTTTCGTCTCCAGGGTCAGGTGGGATAAGGGATCAGTTTCCGAGCGATACACAAGGTGCGGCGGCCTTCGGTTGCGCCGCCAACCGCGCTTCTTGCGACCAGATGAAGAGCAGGCCCAGCACCGGGATGATGGCCGCGGCAAATGGGATCGCGGCGGCACCGAGGTGGCTGTCGATCACCGCGCCGCCGATGAAGCCGCCCAGGGCGTTGGCGATGTTGAAGGCCGAGATATTCGCGGTGGCCGCCAGTTCGGGCGCTTTCGAGCCGTATTTCATGACCCGCATCTGCATGGGCGGCAGGTTGGCGAAGGTGGTCACGCCGTAGATGAACGCCGCGACCAGGAACAGCCATTTGTAGTGGGCGAGGAAACCCACCAGGATCAGCGCGGCGATCATCGCCAGTGGCCAGAGGCTCAGCGAGCGGCGCAGGTTGGCATCCGCGGTCCGGCCACCGATGCTGTTGCCGACCACCAGGCCGGCGCCCACCACGACCAGGACCCAGGTGATCGCACTGCGGTCGAAGCCGGCGATCTGCTCGGCCACCGGCGCGATGTAGCCGTACAGCGTCATGAAACCGACCCAGCCGAGCACGGTGAAGGTCAGGCTGGCCAGAAGATTGCGATCACGGAACACCGAGAGCTGGGTCAGCATCGAGGCCGGTTTGTTTTCCGGGCTGCGGGCAATGGTGACGGCAATCATCAGCATGGCGACGACACCCATGACCGCCACGACGAGAAAGGCGGTGTGCCAGTCGAAGGCATTGCCGATCCAGGCGCCGGCCGGCACGCCCAGGACGTTGGCCAGTGTCAGGCCACCAAACATCTGGCCCACCGCGCGCCCGGCCATGTTATCGGCGACCATGCGCGTCGCCACGACCGCCCCGATACCGTAGAACGGGCCCTGGGTAAGGCCGGCCACCACCCGGCTGACCAGGAGCATGGTGTAGTCGGTGCTGAAGGCTGCAATCAGGTTGCCGGCGACAAACAGGCTCAGGAGCACGATCAGCACGTTGCGTTTTTCGAAGCGCGCCAGCCACAACGTCAGCAGGGGACCGCCGATCACGATGGCCAGGGCATAGGCGGTGATCAGGTTGCCCGCTTGCCCGGTGCTGATCTTCAGGCTGTCGGCGACCTGGGGCAGGATGCCGGCGATGAGGAATTCGGCGGTGCCGATGGCAAAGGCGGAAAGGGTCAGGATCCAGATCTGGATCGGCATTCTCGAGGTCAGTGACATGAAGGGGTCTTCCTGCGCACAAATCAGTGGGTTGTCGGCGTAGTCCCGCCGGTTGATGTGGCGAAGATAGACATTGCGGACCCGGTTGATAATTGCTTAGGATTCGAAATTATATTTCGGAGTTTCCGAAGAATGACCCTGGATAACCTGGCGCTGTTCCTGATGATCGTCGAGAAGGGCGGCCTGTCTGCCGCGGGGCGGGAGCTGGGGTTGTCGCCTGCCTCGGTGTCCGAACGGCTGGCGGTACTGGAAAGCTATTACGGCGCGAGCCTGCTCACCCGCACGACCCGCTCCATCAGCCTGACCGACGAGGGCCGTTTGCTGGCCGATGGCGCCCGACGCCTGCTGGCCGAGGCCGAGGAACTGGAAAGCAGCATCCGCCTGGGGGCACAGAAAATTTCCGGGTTGATTCGCCTCACGGCCCCGGTCGATCTGGGGCAGGCGCAGATCGTGCCGATCCTCGACCGTTTCCTGGCCGAACATCCGTCCGTGACGATCGACCTCAACCTCACCGATGGTTTTGTCGACCTGGTCGGCCAGGGGATCGATTTCGCCGTTCGTTACGGCACCCTGGCCGACAGCACGTTACGCTCCAAGCCGATCGGCGAGAACCGTCGCGTGGTCTGCGCGGCGCCCCGTTATCTTGAACTCAATGGCACGCCGCAACATCCGGACGATCTGGTGCGGCATGACTGCCTCGTCATGCGCTTTGGCGGCAATATCGATCGGATCTGGACCTTCCGGGTGGGCGACGAAAGTTATCGCGTGGCGGTGAAGGGGAGGCGGGTGGCCAATAACGGTGGCCTGGTCAGGCAGTGGTGCCTGGACGGTCACGGCATCTGCAACAAATCGGTCTGGGACGTCCAGGCCGACATCGCTGCCGGACGGCTGGTGGAAGTGCTCCCGGGCTATTCGCCCGGCCAGACGGCGCTGCAGATTGTCTATCCACCGGTGCGTGTCCTGCCGCGCCGCGTCCGTGCCCTGATTGACACCATCAGTGCGCAGCTGGCGCTGGAGGCGGGGGGCTGAGTGGCTCGAGGCAACGGTCGGCCAGCAAGGCCACCGTTGGTGTCGATTCGAGCATCGTCAGTGCCGCCCGCAGTGTCGCTGGCAATGCCTTCACCGGCCGGCGGGTCGTGCTGTCCACATACACATGCACGAAATGCCCTTGCGCCACGGCAACGTCATGGTCGTCGCGAAAGACCGCCAGCTCGTAGCGCACGCTGCTGGTGCCGACATGGCCGACCCGCAAGCCGATCTCCAGCACCTGGGGAAACCGTGCCGAGGCGAAGTAGCGGCACTGGCTTTCCACCACCAGGCCAATGGTAGCAGCGCCGGCTTGCAGGGGCTGCAATGCGCCATGCTCCATCAGCCAGGTGTTCACTACGGTATCGAAACAGGCGTAATACACCACGTTGTTGATATGCCCGTAGCTGTCGTTGTCCGCCCAACGTGTCGGCATCGTGCGCAGCACGGGAAACCGGTCACGGGGTTGCGCTGCCTGCCGCTGGGTCACAGGGCCTCCTGGTAGATCGCCAGGGCCGCGTCGTAGGTCATCTCGCGCGGGTTGTTGACCAGCAGGCGGGTCTGTTTCATGGCGTCCCCGGCCAGTTTCGGCAGGTCGTCGGCCCCAATGCCCACATCGGCCAGACGGGTTGGCAGGCCCAGTTGCAAGGGCAGGCGGGTCATGGTCCGCAGCAAGGCATCGGCCAGTTCGTCAATGTCGCCATGGGCGTCCGGTACCACCGCCCTGGCCAGTTGCGCATACAGCGGCCGGGCTTCGGTCAGGTTGAAGGCCATCACGCCGGGCAGCAGCAGGGAATTCGACAGGCCATGGGGTACATGGAACAACGCCCCGACGGGATAGGCGAGGGCATGGACGGCTGCTACCGGGGCATTGGCGAACGCCATGCCGGCCAGGCAGGCGCCCAGCAGCATGGCTTCGCGAGCGGCAACATCCTGTCCCTGTTCGCAGGCCCGGACAATGTTGGCGCTCAGGAGCCGCAGGGCATCCAGGGCCAGGCAATCGGAAATCGGGTTCTTCAGCCGTCGGCTGGTATAGGCCTCGATGGCGTGGACCATCGCGTCAATCCCGGTCGCCGCCGTGACCGGCTGGGGCAGGCCCAGGGTCAGCAGGGCGTCGAGCAGGGCGCAGTCCGGCAGCAGCAGGGGCGACACCACGCCTTTCTTTTCACCGCTGGCGGTGGTGACGATGGCCACGGGAGTGACTTCGGAACCGGTGCCGGCGGTGGTCGGAATCAGGATCAAGGGCAGGCGCTGGCCGCTTGCCAGGCCGACGCCATAGAGGGTGTCCAGTGGCTGCCCGTCCCGGGCCAGCAGGGCGGCGAGCTTGGCGACGTCCATGGGGCTGCCGCCGCCGATGCCGATCACGCCATCGGCACCTGCTGCTCGTGCTGCCGCGGCGGCGGCTTCGACCATGGCCGCCGTCGGGTCGGCCGTGACTTCGGTGAACAGGGTCACGGCGATATCACTGGCCTGCAGGCTGGCCAGTGCGGCGTCCAGCAGGCCCAGGCGCTTGACCCCGGCGTCGGACACCAGCAGCACCGAGTGCATGGCGTGCTGGCGGGCGATTTCGCCGAGGCGCTGGGCCGCGCCGGCTTCGACCAGCAGGGACTTGACGGTCTGGAAACTGAAACTGTTGAACATGGGCAGGTTCTCGCATGTCGTGGGGAATGCCCGGCCGCGAAGACAGGCGGTAGCCAGGGCTGTCCGGCGATTATCGACGTCGGTTACCGTAGGCAGTAGCCGGCAATTCCACTGAGTGGGATTGGTTGGGGCGCGTTGCGTCTGCTATCTGTAACCGTTGTGTGTTTGCCATTATTTCTACCCAGGAGTCTCCCGATGCCGAGAAAACCCACCGAGTCGCGCAGTTCGCCCTCCAACCGCTCGGTCGAACGCGCGCTGCTGATCCTGCGGGCCTTCCGGCCCGGCGTGGCGGCGCTGGGCAATGCCGAACTGGTTGAGTTGACCGGCCTGCCGCGCTCGACCATCAGTCGCCTGACCCAGACGCTGGTGGAAAACGGCTTCCTGCAATACGAACTGCAGCGTGGCACCTATCGCCTCGGTCCGCCGTTGTTGAGCCTGGCCCATGCCCTGCGCCTGGAATCGGAGATCCTCAAGCTGGCGCAGCCGCTGATGCGCGAGATTGCCGAGGGCCACAAGATCAATGTCGGCCTGGCCGTCGCTGACCAGACGGATATGGTCTATCTGGAGTCCGTGCGCAAGAACCGCAGCGGCTTGTTCCGCCACGTCACCAGCGGCTCGCGGGTGCCCATCGAAATCACGTCGTTGGGGCAGGCCTATCTGTCGACATTGTCCGGGCCGGCGCTGGAAGCGCTCCTGGATCGACTCAAGCCCCGGCATCCGAAGAACTGGAAGCAGGTGCGTGCCGCGATAGCCAACGCGCGCAAGGCCGTGCACAACCGGGGTGTCTGCCAGGCATCATGGCAGGCCGGCATCACCTCCATCGCCTTGCCCCTGGATCTTGAGGACCAACCCCCCTATGTCTTCAACATCAGCTTCGCTAGCCAGGACTTCACCGCCGGGCAAATCGAAAGTGAACTGACCCCGTTGCTTGAAGGCCTGTTGCAAAAAATCCGTGAGCAACTGGCGCAGGTGCGCTCGCTGGAGGACCTGTCGTAGAGGGTTGGCGCCCCAGGGTGACGGGGCGTGACGCTGACGTTTCGCCGCGGCTGGATCCGGCCAATTCCACTGTGTGGGATTGGGCCGTCGCTGCCCGGCGAGTGCTTGCACATAATCGGTTGACATGACCCGCGGCCCTTGTGGCGCGGTGAAAACAAGAAACCGTTATGGAGATCGTTTTATGGGCACCTCATCCCGACCGTCAGTGTCGACCTCCGGTGCGCTCAAGGGCGTACGTGTGATCGATTTGTCCAGGGTGCTGGGAGGACCGCTGGCGGCGCAGATTCTCGCTGACCATGGCGCCGATGTGATCAAGGTCGAACCGCCGCAGGGTGACGAGACCCGTGAGTGGGGGCCTCCCTTCCGGGGCGATGCCTCGGCCTACTTCCTAAACGTCAATCGCAACAAGCGCACCCTGGCCCTGGACCTGTCCCTGGAAGAGGGGCGCGAGGTGCTGATGCGCCTGCTGGAAGGCGCGGATATCCTGATCGAGAACTTCAAGCCCGGGACGCTGGAGAAGTGGGGCATTGGCCATGACGTGCTGTCCCGGCGCTTCGAGCGACTGATTCACGCCAGCGTCACCGGTTTCGGCAAGGACGGACCGTTCGGCGGCCAGCCGGGGTATGACCTGATGGCGCAGGCATGGTCGGGACTGGTATCGACCAACGGCACGCCGCAGAGCGGTCCGCTGCGCCTGGGCATCCCCGTGATCGACATGTCCACCGCCAGCAACGCGGTCATCGGCATCCTGCTGGCGCTGTACGAGCGTGATCGCTCCGGACGTGGCCAGCATGTCGACCTGACACTCTATGACACGGCCATCAGCCTGCTGCATCCCCACGCTCCCAACTGGTTCATGTCCGGCAAGGTGCCTGGGCTCACCGGTAACGAGCATCCGAGCATTTCCCCCTACAGCCTGTTCAACACCAAGACCCAGCCGGTGCTGATCACGGTGGGTAACGACAACCAGTTCAAGCGCATGTGCGCGGTGCTGGAACTGCCGGAACTGGCCGAGGACGAGCGGTTCTCCAGCAATGCCAGGCGCATCGTCAACCGTCGGGTGCTGACCGATGCCATGGAGGCGCAGCTGGCGAATTTCGAAGGCGTGGACATCTGCCAGAAGCTGATGGCCGTGGGTGTGGGCGCTGGCGCCGTGCAATCGGTGGATCAGGCCCTGACCCATCCTCACACCCTGCATCGTCAGATGGTGGTGCAGTTGGGTGAGTACCAGAGCACCGGTATTCCGATCAAGCTGTCTCGCACTCCGGGCCAGGTGCATAGCGCGCCGCCGCAATACAACCAGCATGCCCGGGAGATTCTCGGCGAGGCAGCCTATTCGGATACGCAGATCGATCAGATGCTCGATCGTGGCGTGCTCCTAGCCGAGAGGAAGCGCCATGGCCAATGACGCCGCATTTGCCCCGGACAGCAGCCCCGCGGTCCTGTATCTGCTGGACCGCCACGTGGCCTGGATCACTCTCAACCGTCCGGCCCGGCGCAATGCGCTGAGCGCGGACATGGACGCCGAACTGCGTGCCTGCGTGAGCCGTGCCGAGCACGATCCGGAGTGTCGCGTGATCTGCATCAGCGGCATGGGCGAAGGCTTCTGTTCCGGAGCTGACCTGAGCGTGGCGCCGGGGCTGTCGACGGCACTGCCTTACACCCCGCAGCCGCATAGCCTGGAGGCCTTTCGCTTCGGCTACCTGATCCAGGCCCGCAAGCCGATCATCGCGGCGATCAACGGCGCGGCCGTGGGCGTCGGGCTGGTCCTGGCGGCGTTCTGCGACATCCGCATCGCCTCGGCGGGCGCGCGATTGGGCTTTACCTACAGCCGGGTCGGCCTGGTCGCCGAGTACGGCATTGCCTGGTGGTTGCCCCGTCTGGTCGGGCCGGGGGCGAGCAACGATCTGTTGTTGTCCGGTCGCCTGGTCGAGGCAGCCGAAGCCCAGCAGATGGGGTTGGTCAATCACGTGGTCGATGGCGAGGGTTTCAACGCCCATGTCGAAGACTATCTGCAGGCACTGGTGGAGCGTTGCTCGCCACGTTCCCTGGCGGTGATCAAGCGCCAGGCCTGGGCCGCCCATGAACAGACATTGCTCGAGTCGGTCCGCAGCAGCCAGCAGGATCTCGACGTGGCACGGCGCAGTGCCGATCATCAAGAAGGATTGCAGGCATTTCGCGAGAAACGCTTGCCCCGGTTTTCTGGAGACACCCATGACTGACGTTCCCTTTGTCACTGCCGTCGAGCGCGACGGCATTGTCCTGCTGACCCTGAACTCACCGGATACCCGCAATGCCCTGAGCACCGCCAGGGAGTTCGACGCCATCGAGCAGGCCTGCGCGCGGATCCAGAGGGATCGGGGAATTCGTGTCGCGATACTGACCGGTGCCGGCAAGGCGTTCTGCGCCGGCGGCGATGTGAAACTGATGCACCGGCGTGCCCTCGACCGCAGCGCCGAGCCCATTGAAGAGCGCTACCGCTACCAGGAAGGCATCCATCGGGTGACCATGGCCCTGCATCGCCTGGAGGTGCCGGTCATTGCCGCGATCAACGGTCCGGCCATTGGCGCCGGACTGGACCTGGCGTGCATGTGCGACCTGCGTATCGCCAGTGAAAAGGCGACCTTCGCCGAGAGTTTCGTCAAGGTCGGGATCATTCCCGGTGACGGCGGGGCCTGGTTGCTGCAGAGGGTGATCGGCGTCGCCCGGGCCGCGGAAATGACCTTCACCGGCGACACGATCGATGCCCCCACGGCCCTGGGCTTCGGCCTGGTCTCCCGGGTGGTCGGGCACGAGACGCTGCTGGATGAAGCCTGGGCGTTGGCTGCGCGCATCGCCGTCAATCCCGGTCACGCGTTGCGCATGGCCAAGCGGCTGATGCGCGAGTCGGCCCACGCGCGGCTGGAAACCATTCTGGAAATGTCGGCAGCGTTCCAGGCGCTGGCCCATGCCACCGACGACCACCGCGAACGGGTCGAGGCGATTGTTCGCCGTATCGGCTGACCTTGCCGCTTCACTCTTTCGGGACTTGCCTGCCATGACCACACTTTATGAAGTACACGCAGGGATTGCGTTGCTGACACTGGACAATCCTCCGGTGAACGCCTTGAGCCACGCCTTGCGTCGTTCCCTGGCCGAGCGCCTGGAGCGTTGCCTGGCCGACCCGGCCGTACGCGGCATCATCCTGATGGGCGCGGGAGGGCGGGCTTTTTCGGCGGGAGCGGACATCGCCGAATTCGGCTCGCCCGCCAGTCACGCCGACCCGTCCCTGGGGGCCCTGATCGGACAGATCGAGAACGCTCGCCTGCCGATCCTGGCCGCCATCGACGGGCATGCATTGGGCGGCGGCCTGGAGTTGGCCCTGGGGTGTCACTGGCGCGTCGCCAGCCGTCGCTCGCGCCTGGGGCTGCCGGAAATTCACCTGGGGCTGATTCCCGGGGCTGGTGGTACCCAGCGCCTGCCCCGGCTGATCGGCCTGCAGCCGGCCTACGAGATGATGCTCGGCGGCCAGCCGATCGACGCCGAACGAGCGGCGCAGCTCGGGCTGGTGGATGAGGTGCTCGACGGTGAGTTCGCCGCGCGGGCACTGCGCTGGTTTGTTGCCTTGCTCGACGGCGGCCAGGGTGTGCGTCGCAGTTGCCAACGGGAGGTTGTCGAACAGGCGTTGCCGGCACTCCCCGGACGCGTCGCCAGCCATGCCGCGCAGGCCTTGCGGCAATGCGTCGAGGCGTCCGTGCGGCAGCCGTTCGAGGCTGCGATGGAGCTGGAACGCACAACGTTCGCCGCCCTGGAAAGCAGTGCCGAGTCGGCGGCCCTGCGCCATGCTTTTTTCGCCGAGCGTCGCGCCGGCACACTCTCCGGGCTGGCCGCCGGAACCCGCCCGCTGGCCCTGCACAAGATCGCCGTGGTCGGCGCCGGTACCATGGGGAGCGGGATCGCCATGTGCTTTGCCAATGCCGGATTCAGCGTCGGCCTGCTCGATGTCAATCCGGACTCGCTGACCCGTGGGCTTGCCGGGATCCGGCAGAACTACAAGGCGCAAGTGGACAAGGGGCGCCTGAGTGTCGACGCCGCGCAGCAGTTGATCCGACGGATCGCACCACATGACAGCTTCGAGGCCATCGCCGATGCCGATCTGGTGATCGAGGCAGTGTTCGAGGACCTGGCCGTCAAGCGGACGGTATTCGCCACCCTGGATCGGGTCATGAAGCCGCAGGCCTTGCTGGCGAGCAATACCTCGACCCTGGATATCGACCGTATCGCCGGGTTCACCAGCCGTCCCGGGCAAGTGCTGGGCCTGCATTTCTTCAGTCCGGCCCCGGTGATGCGCCTGCTGGAAATCGTGCGCGGTCGCGCGACCCGCGATGAGGTGCTGGTCACGGCGCTGGACCTGGCCAGGACCCTCGGCAAGATCGGGGTCGTGGCGCGCAGTGCTGACGGCTTTATCGGCAATCGCATGTGGCACCAGTATTTGCGCCAGGCCTCGCTACTGGTGGAAGAGGGAGCCTCGCCGATGCAAGTGGACCGCGCGCTGCAGGACTGGGGATTCGCCATGGGGCCGCTGCGGGTCGCCGACCTGGCGGGTCTGGATGTCGGCTACGACATTCGTCAGCGGCAATACCGCGATTATCCGGATCAGCGCTGGTCCGGTTGGCTCGACCGCGTCAGTGAACTGGGGCGCCTCGGCCTGAAGGGTGGCACCGGCATCTACGCCTATCCGCAAGGCAGCCGGCAAGCCGTGGAGGACCCGCTGATACAGACATTGATCGAGGACTATCGGCGTGAGCGGGGCGTGGTGGCCCGCACGTTCAGCGACGAGGAGATCGTCAGTCGCTGCCTGGATGCGCTGAGTGTCGAGGGTATCCGCCTGCTCGAAGAGGGGGTTGCCCAGCGAGGCTCGGATATCGACGCGGTGTTTCTCAATGGCTACGGCTTCCCCCGTGCGCAGGGCGGGCCGTTGTTCCAGGCCGACCGGGCCGGACTGGCGGCGCTGATCGAGCGCCTGACCCTCCGCGCGGGCGAAAGTGATGCGCGGTTCTGGGCGCCGCCGCGGCTGCTGTGCGATGTGATGGCGCATGGCGGCAGGCTGTCGAGCCATGAGGGGGAGGGACGTCCATGAACGAGGTCGTGGTGCTTTCCACCGCTCGCACCCCCATTGGCAAGGCCTATCGGGGCGCCTTGAACGCCACCTACGCGGCAACGCTGGGCGGGCACGCAGTGGAGCATGCGCTGGCACGCTCCGGTCTGCAGGCCGGCGAGATCGACGATGTGCTGATGGGCTGCGGTCGCCCCGAAGGCACCGCCGGCGAGAATATCGCCCGGCAGGTGGCCTTGCGTGCCGGGTTGCCCGTGTCGGTGCCCGGTGTGACGATCAATCGCTTGTGCTCCTCCGGGTTGCAGAGCATCGCCATGGGGGCGCAGATGATTGCCTGCGGTGACGCGCAAACGGTGATCGCCGGTGGCCTGGACAGCATTTCCTGCGTGCAGAACGAACACATGAACCATTTCATGGCGCAGGATCCCTGGCTGCTGGCCCGGCGTCCCTCGATCTACCTGAACATGATCGAGACCGCCGAGGTGGTCGCCGGGCGCTACGGCATTTCCCGGGAGCGCCAGGATGTCTTTGCCGCGCGCAGCCAGCAGCGCAGCGAGCGGGCCCGACTCGAAGGCCGGTTCGCCACGGAAATCGCGCCGATGGAGGTGTGGCGTCAGGTGCGCGACAAGGAGACCGGCCAGGTACGTGGCGAAGCCTGTCGCCTGAGCGAGGACGAGGGTATCCGCCCCGGGACCACCGTCGAGGCGCTGGCTGGTCTCAAGCCGGTGATCGAGGGCGGCTGCGTCACTGCCGGCAACTCCAGCCAGTTGTCCGATGGTGCGTCGGCCTGCGTACTGATGGATGCCCGTCGGGCCGAACGCGCCAACCTGCAGCCGTTGGGCTATTTCCGCGGCTTTGCCGTAGCCGGTTGCGAGCCGGATGAAATGGGCATCGGCCCGGTCCTGGCGGTGCCGCGCCTGTTGGCCCGGCACGGCCTGCGTGTCGACGATATCGATCTCTGGGAACTCAACGAAGCCTTTGCCGTGCAGGCGCTGTATTGCCAGGAGCGGCTGGGGATCGACGACGAGCGCCTGAACGTCAATGGCGGCGCGGTCGCCCTCGGTCACCCCTACGGCATGTCGGGATCGCGCCTGGCCGGCCACGTGCTGATCGAAGGACGACGACGGCGCGCGCGTTGGGTGGTGGTGACGATGTGCATCGGCGGAGGGATGGGCGCAGCCGGTTTGTTCGAAGTGGTCTGAGACCGCGAAATTCAATAAAAACAACAACACGAGAGCTTTCTTATGAACACAGTCAATAATGGGGTGATGGCGGGGGCTTCCACGCCAGCCTCACCAGCAACGGCGCGCGACGCCACTCGCCAGTCCATTCGCCGGGTGGTATTGGCCGGTGCATTCGGGACGGTGGTCGAGTACTTCGATTTCAGCGTCTATGCCTTCCTGGCGACCACCCTGGCAGCGGTTTTCTTCCCTGCCCAGAATCCCACCGCGGCGCTGCTCTACACCCTGGGCGTGTTTGGCGCGGCGTTTGTCGCCAGGCCCCTGGGTGGGATTCTGATCGGACACCTCAGCGACCGTTATGGCCGCCGCCCGGCCCTGACGGTAGCAGTGGTCGGCATGGCGTTCGCCAGTACGCTGATCGGGTTGTTGCCGGTCTATGCCAGTATCGGGATTGCCGCGCCAGTGCTGCTGTTCGTTCTGCGTTGTGTGCAGGGGCTGTCGGCCGGCGGCGAACTGGGCAGTGCCGGCTCCTACGTGGCCGAAGTGGCTCCGGATGGGCGGCGGGGCTTTCTCACCAGCACCACCCAGGTCGGCACGCTGGTCGGTACCATGCTGGGTTCGCTCTGCGTGGGCCTGATGCACATGGGCCTCAGTGACGAGCAGATCCTGTCCTGGGGGTGGCGGATTCCGTTCCTGATCTCCCTGCCTCTGGGGATCGCCGCGCTGATCGTGCGCAGCAGGATGGAGGAGTCCAAACAGTTCGAGTCCGTGGAGGAGCAGGGCGCGGTCGCGAAGATCCCGGCATTGTCGGCGCTGGTCTCCCACCCTCGGGCGGTGTTCACCGTGTTCGGTCTGACGCTGGTGTCCTTCGCCTCCTACTACCTGGTGTTCACCTACATGGCCACCTACTTCGAGCGCCAGGGCATCATGCGTCCGGGGCTGGCGGCCTGGTCGACGACGTTGACACTGCTGCTGGCGGCGGTGGCCATTCCGGTCTGGGGCAAGATCACCGACCGCATCGGTCGGCGCCCGATCCTGATTGGCGTGTGCGTCGCCAACCTGCTGCTGGCCTGGCCGTTGTTCCTGTTCATGCAGAGTTCGGTGGGCGCAGCGTTCTTTTCGCAGATCGTGCTCGGTCAGATCGAAGCCGCTTACCTGGGGGTGATCCTGGCCGCCTATTGCGAGATGTTCCCGGCCCGGGTGCGCTCCAGCGGCTTCAGCCTGGGCTACAACTTCTCGGCGATTCTCGCCGGCGGCAGCGCCCCCTACCTGGCCACCTGGCTGATCTCGGTAACCGGCGTGCCCCATGCCCCGGCCTGGATCCTGATGGCCATGGCCTTTCTTTCCCTGTTGGTGGCCTTGACGGTATCCGAAACCGCCAATCGCCCGATGCCGACCGTTTAACGCACTGGAGTCCCTCATGAGCATTGCGAGTTACCCGCAGATTTATCAATTCATTGCCGGACGCTGGGTCGAAGGCGGCGCGCAGACCGTCGAGCAGGTGCTCGACCCGGCCACCGAACAGGTGCTGGGCCGTTACCGCCACGCCTCGCTTGGCGACATCGACGCGGCCCTGGCCGCCGCGGACGAGGCATTGCCCGGATGGCGCGGCAAGACGGCCGAAGCGCGCTACCAGATCCTGCGCACCTCCGCCGGACTGCTGCGCCAACGCACTGAAGAAGCGGCGACGATCCTCAGCCTGGAGCAGGGCAAGCCGCTGGCTGAAGCACGGATGGAGATCCAGGTCAGCGCCGACGTGCTCGACTGGTATGCCGAGGAAGGCCGCCGCGCCTACGGTCGGGTGATTCCCGGCGCGGCCAACAGTCGCCTGCTGGTGGTCAACGAGGCGATCGGCGCGGTGGCGGCGTTTACCCCGTGGAATTTTCCCGCGACCACCGTGGCCCGCAAGCTGGGTGGCGCGTTGGCCGCCGGCTGCACGGTCATCATCAAGGCCTCCGAGGAAACCGCGGCGACGGCCGTGATCATTTTCCAGTGCCTGGAGCAGGCCGGGTTGCCGGCGGGGGTGGCGAACCTGCTGCTGGGTATCCCCGCGGAAATTTCCACGCGACTGTTGAGCAGCAAAGTGATCCGCAAGGTGTCCCTGACGGGGTCGTTGCCGGTCGGCCGGGTGCTCGGGCATCTGGCGGTGGACAACGATCTGGTGACCACTATGGAGCTGGGCGGCAACGCGCCGGTGATCGTGTTCGACGATGTCGATGTCGAGGCGGTCGCCACGTTATGCGCCACGGCCAAGTTCCGCAATGCCGGACAGGTCTGCAATGTGCCAAGCCGTTTCTATGTGCATGAGCGCATCGCCGAACGTTTTGCCGCCACGGTTCAGGCGTTCGCCCGGGACCTGCGGGTCGGCCCCGGTGTCGAGGCCGGCACGCAGATGGGGCCGCTGGCCAATGCCCGGCGGCTGGCGGTGATGCAGCAACTGATCGATGACGCACGGGAGCGCGGGGCCGACCTGCTGGCCGGCGGCAAGCGCCTGGAACGCGACGGCTACTTCTTCGCGCCGAGCGTGCTGGCCAATGTCCCGGATGCGGCCCGGGTGCTGGTGGAAGAGGCGTTCGGCCCGATCATGCCCATCACCACGTTCAGTGATCGCGATGAAGTGCTGGTGCGTGCCAATGACACTGCCTATGGCCTGGGCTCCTTTGTCTTTACCGAGTCCCTGGATCATGCCACCTACGTCAGCGATGCCCTGGAAGCCGGGATGGTCGGCGTCAATACCACGGTGCTTTCGCGCACTGAAACCCCGTTCGGCGGAATCAAGGCCTCCGGGCATGGTTTCGAGTCGGGCATCGAGGGCCTGGAAGCGTACCTGCGCAAGAAGGTCATCCTGCAACACCCACCGGTTCGCGGCGCTGCACGCTGAATCTTGTCGATCAGGCCGACCGGACAAGCGGGCCGGCCAACAGGGAGAACATCATGTCAGTTGAAAAAGTCGCCGTCGTCACCGGCGCCGGCAGTGGCGTAGGCCTCAAGACCGCCGGGTTGTTGCATCGCAAGGGCTTCCGGGTGGTGTTGCTGGATATCGATGGCGATGCGGCCTTGACCCAGGCCACGGTCCTGGATCCGAGCGGCCTGAGCGTATTGGCGGCACGGGTGGATATCTGTGACGCGGGGCAGGTGCGCGCGGCCATCGACCAGGTACGCGCGCGTTGGGGACGGGTGGATGTACTGGTCAACAACGCCGGCATGCCCCAGGCCAATCTGCCTTTCGAGGCGGTTTCGGCGCAACTCTGGAGCCAGGTGCTGGACGTCAATCTCATGGGGATCGTCCACCTTGCCCAGGCGGTGGTACCGCTTATGCGCGAGCAGGGTAGCGGGCGCATCGTCAATGTCACCTCGGTGGCAGGCAGCCGCGCCCGGCCCGGAATGAGTGCCTATTGCGCGGCCAAGGCCGCGGCGATCTCCCTGACCCAGACCCTGGCGCTGGAGCTGGCGGACGCCGGCATCCTGGTCAACTCGGTGGCTCCCGGCTCGCTGGAAACCCCCATGTTCAGGAAATTCCTGCAACCGGATGAAGCCTGGGACGCGGCCATGGAGCGCTACTTGCCGAACATCCCGCTACACCGCTTGGGGCAGCCCGAGGAGATCGCCGAAACGGTGGTCTGGGTGGCGAGTGAAGCGCCCGGTTTCATGACCGGGCAGAACATCATTGTCGATGGAGGGCGATGCCTGTAGCACGGCCGCACCCGTGTTGCGTCGCCCGACGGCGCAACACGACGTGCAAGCAGGGGCCGTCATGAAAGTTCATCCAACGCGTTAACCCAAACCCGATAAACGTTTTAAAAAAACAGTTTCGTACTTCGAAGCTGCGGATTCTTTTTGTCTGATAAATCCAATAATAAAAGGTGGCAAATATGAAGGTTTCATCGCGCTCAAGCGCTTTTCTGCTGGCCGGGACCGTGATGTTGAGCGAGTCGGCATTATCGGCGCAGGCCTTTGACACGGCCTCTCCCTGGATGCTGGGCGATTGGGGCGGCTTGCGCCGGGAGTTGCAGGAAAAGGGTTACGACTTCGGTCTCAGTTATATTCCGGAAGTGGCGACCAATATCAAAGGCGGCTATGACCATGATCGTACGGCGCGGTATGCCGATCAGTTCGCCCTGAGTTCACATTTCGACCTGCAGAAGATTCTCGGTATCCAGGATGCCGATTTTCAGTTGACGATAACCGAGCGCAGTGGCCGGGACATCACCAACGACCGGCTGGTGGACCCGCGAGCGGGCTACATCTCGTCCTCTACCCAGGAAATCTATGGCGCCGGCCAGACCTGGCGCCTGACCAAGATGTGGTATCGCCAGATGTTTTTCGACAAGGCACTGGATATCAAGTTTGGCCGGATCCCGGTGGGTGACGATTTCGACACCATCGGTTGCGAGTTCCAGAACTGGGCCTTCTGCGGTGCCTTGGGCGGACATGGTTCGAAGGTGTGGTATAGCGCCCCCGTCAGCCAGTGGGCGGCACGGGTCAAGTACAACTTCAACAAGGATACGTACTGGCAGGTCGGTGCGTTCGAGTTCAATCCCACGGAGCTGGAGCCGAACAACGGTTTCAAACTCAATACCAGCGGGCGTACCGGCACGACGTACCTGAGCGAACTGGGTTGGAACCCACTGTTCGGTAGCGGCTATCCGGGCATGTACAAACTCGGTGCCTATTACAACACCGCAAAAACCACGGATGCCCTGGATGATGCCAATGGCGCGCCGCAACCCCTGACGGGCCTGCCCCTGGCAGAGCGCAACAACAAGCAGGGCTGGTATGCCTACGCCCGGCAGAAAATCACCGCGGACGCCGGTGATCCACGGCGCGGTCTGAGCCTTTTCGCCCATTACTCGGCCAACGACAAGGCCACCTCGATGATGGACTACCAGGTGGAACTGGGGGCGATCTACACCGGGGTGTTCGCCTCGCGTCCCGAGGATGACCTGGGCTTCGCGGTGGGGGCGCTCCATGTCAACCCGGCGTTTGCCAAGCGCATCGAACTGCAGAACCAGGTACGGGGGCTGGTCGACTACAACGACCCGCGCTATCAGCCTGAACGTACCGCCGAATACGTCGCCGAACTGCATTACGGGATCAAGGTGGCACCCTGGTTGACCGTGCGCCCGAACATCCAGTACCTGGCCAATCCCGGGGGGGCTTATCAGGTCGACGACTCGGTGGTACTGGGTGTGCAGGTCATGAGCAACTTCTAGGGCCTAGCCGCTCCCGAACAGACGGGAGGCCTGCAACGGGCCTCGCCGTCATCCATCGCGACGTCCGGCGCGCCTTGTTAGCCGGACTTCAAAGGCTCTGAAGGCGGCATCGGTTCTCCGGGGTGGGTGTTGGCCCTAGGATGCTCGGTAGCATTTTGATCAGTGGCGACGCCTGGCGCACCGCTGACCCATCGACTGGCAGGAGCTGAACATGACCCAGACATTGAAGATAAATGGCACCGTGCACACGGTCGATGTCGATGACGATACGCCGCTGCTCTGGGTCCTGCGGGATGTGCTAGGCATGACCGGCACCAAGTTCGGTTGCGGCATGGCGTTGTGCGGTGCCTGCACCGTGCACATGAACGGCGTGGCGATCCGCTCCTGCCTGATGCCGGTCAGTGCCCTGGCCCAGGCCGAGATCACCACCATCGAGGCCGTGGGCGAGACTGTCGCCGGCAAGAAGATCCAGGACGCCTGGCAGGCCCTGGAAGTGGTGCAGTGCGGCTACTGCCAGTCCGGACAGATCATGTCGGCGACGGCGCTGCTGGCAAGCAATCCCAATCCCAGTGACAGCGATATCGATAACGCCATGGCCGGGAACATCTGCCGGTGCGGCACCTATGCGCGCATTCATGCGGCGATCCGCCAGGCGGCCGGGGCGAGCTTCGTCAAGGTGGGCGCATGAACATCAGGTTCGACACGACTGCTGGCGGCCGAGTGTCGCGGCGCGGCTTTCTGAAAATCGGCGCGGCCACCGGCGGCGGGTTGCTGTTGAGCCTGGCCTTGCCCGGTGCGATCGGTGCCGGCCTGGCCGATGACAACACACTGTTCGAACCCAACGCGTTTATCCGCGTCGACCGCCAGGGCAAGGTGACTTTCACTATTGCCCAGGTCGAGATGGGACAGGGCACCTACACCTCGATCCCGGTATTGATCGCCGAAGAGCTGGCGGTGCGTCTCGACCAGGTGGTGATCGAGCATGCCCCGGCGGACAACAAGCGTTATGCCAATCCGCTGCTGGGTTTTCAGGTCACCGGCGGCTCGACCTCGATCCGCAGCGCCTGGGACCCCCTGCGCCAGGCCGGCGCCACCGCCCGGACCCTGTTGCTCCAGGCGGCCGCCCTGCAATGGGGCGTGGCCCCGAGCAGTTGCGTGGCAAGCGAGGGAGTGGTCCGGCATGAGGCTAGCCGGCGTTCCCTGACCTACGGTGAGTTGGTGGAGAAGGCGGCGACCCTGCCGGTGCCGGAAAAGGTCGAGCTGAAAAGCCCGGAGCATTTCCAGCTGATCGGGCTGACGAGCAAGCGCACCGACTCGCCGGCCAAGGTCAACGGCACGGCCCTGTATGGCATCGACGCCCGGCCGGAAGGGTTCAAGGTCGCCGCGGTGACGGCCTGTCCGGTGATCGGCGGCAGCCTCGCCAGCGTCGACGACCGCGCGGCCCTGGCGGTCAAGGGCGTGCTGCGGGTCATCCGTATCGACAACGCCGTGGCCGTGGTGGCCGAGCATATGGGCGCGGCGCGCAAGGCCCTGACCTTGCTCGATATCCGCTGGAACGAAGGCGCCAACGGGCAATTCTCCACGGAAAAAATGCTCCAGGCGATCGAGCAGGCGTCCCAGGCCACGGGGGCCGTGGTGCGTAATGTCGGTGATGTCGCGCAGGCGCTGGCGCAGGCCGACAGGAAGTTCGAGGTGGTCTATCAGGTGCCGTTCCTGGCCCATGCCTGCATGGAGCCGATGAACTGCACCGTGCATGTCCGCGCACAAGGCTGCGACCTGTGGCTGGGGAGCCAGGTGCCGGCGCGGGCGCAGGCAGTGGCCGCGCAGTTGACCGGTCTGGCCGAATCCCAGGTCCAGGTGCACAACCACTTGCTGGGCGGTGGTTTTGGCCGGCGCCTGGACGTGGACTTTGTCGCCCAGGCGGTGGCTTTCGCCAAGCAGGTCGAGTTTCCGCTCAAGGTCATCTGGTCCCGGGAAGAAGACACCCGTCACAGCACCCTGCGGCCCTACCATTTCAACCACCTGAGTGCCGGCCTGGATGCCCACGGGCGGCCGACGGCCTGGATCCATAAGGTGACGGGCTCGTCGATCCTCGCGCGCTGGTTGCCGGCACGCTTTGCCAACGGTATCGATGGCGATGCCATACGCGACCCGAGCGGTCCCTATGACTTCCCGAACATTGGCGTCAGCTACATCCGCCATGAACCGCCCGAAGGCATTACCACCGGTTTCTGGCGCGGTGTCGGGCATACCCAGAACGTGTTCATGGTCGAGGGCTTTATCGATGAGCTGGCGGCGAGCGCCGGGCAGGACCCGGTGGCCTATCGGCTGGCGCTGCTGGACAAGCACCCGCGTGCGCGCAAGGTCCTCGAGGCGGTCGCACAGCACTCGGGCTGGGGCACCTCGCTGGAGAAAGGCCGGGGCCGCGGCGTTGCGCTGACCTTCTGCTTCGGCACCTACGCCGCCCAGGTGGCGGAGGTGAGTGTCGATGCCGCTGGGCAGGTGCGCGTGCACAAGGTGACCTGCGTGGTCGATTGCGGGCGCGCGATTGTGCCTGACAGCATCGTCGCGCAGATGCAGGGCGGGGCGGTCTTCGGCCTGAGTGCGGCGTTGTTCGGCAACATCACCTTCAAGGACGGTAAAGTCGAGCAGGGCAATTTCGACACCTACCGGGTCCTGCGGATGAACGAGATGCCGGCCATCGAAACCCATCTGCTGGACAGCGACGAGTCTCCCGGCGGGATTGGTGAGGTGTCCACGGTGACGATTGCACCGGCGCTGGTGAACGCCGTGTTTGCCGCGACGGGCAAGCGCCTGCGTCAGTTGCCTGTCGATAGCCGCCAGCTGGCGGGTGCCTGAGTCGTTTCGATCCAGCGCTGTCCGATTGGCGGCTCGAACGACCGATTATAAGCAAAGAACACTTTGGCCGGTGCCTCTGCGACGGCGTTGCTGTATCAATACCGGCTGCAACGCCATCAACCACCTGACTGTCGTCGGGCTCGCTCCATCCAGTACTTCAGCGAATCCAACGAGGGGACCAACATGTCAGGTTTGCAAGAGCGCGTGGGCGGCCGGGAGTGGCGTGCCGATGTGCTGATCATCGGCGGGGGGCCGGCGGGTACCTGGGCAGCCATCAGCGCCGCCGCCCGTGGTGCCAGTGTGGTACTGGCCGACAAGGGCTACTGCGGCGCATCCGGGGCCACCGCGCCGTCGGGCACCGCCGTCTGGTACGTCGAGCCCGATGCGCGCAAGCGCGAAGCGGCCAAGGCCAGCCGTTATGCCCGGGGTGGCTATCTGGCCGAGACCGCCTGGATGGACCGCGTGCTCGCGCAGACCTACAGCAATATGCAGACCCTCGCCGACTGGGGGTATCCCTTCCCGCTGGACAGTGCCGGCGAACAACGCCGCATGTCCTTGCAGGGCCCCGAATACATGCGCCTGATGCGCAAGCGGGTGAAGCAGGCGGGTGTGCGTATTCTTGACCACAGTCCGGCCCTGCAACTGCTGACCGACCCTGACGGACGCGTCAGCGGTGCCACGGGTATCTCGCGGCAGAAACATCAGGCATGGCGGGTGGAAGCGGCGGCGGTGGTGATCGCCACCGGAGGTTGTGCGTTTCTCAGTCGCGCCCTCGGCTGCAACGTGCTGACCGGCGACGGGCACCTGATGGCCGCCGAAGCCGGTGCGCAGTTTTCCGGCATGGAGTTTTCCAACGCCTATGGCCTGTGCCCGGCATTCGCCTCGGTGACCAAGTCGGCGTTTTACCAGTGGGCGAACTTCTATCATGGCGATGGCCGGCTCATGCAGGGCGCCGGTTCCGCACAAGGGCGCAGCGTCATTGCCAAGGCGCTGCAGAGCGAAGCGGTGTATGCGCGGCTGGACAAGGCCGATGCCCTGGCCCAGGCGCAGATGCGCCTGGCGCAGCCGAATTTCTTCCTGCCGTTCGACCGTCTCGGTATCGATCCCTTCAGCCAGTTGTTTCCCGTGACCTTGCGCCTGGAGGGCACCGTGCGCGGCACGGGCGGCCTGCGCATTGTCGACGAGCAGTGCGCCACCAGCGTGCCGGGGCTGTTCGCCGCCGGCGACGCGGCGACCCGCGAACTGATCTGTGGCGGTTTCACCGGCGGCGGCAGCCATAACGCCGCCTGGGCCTTGTCTTCCGGCTTCTGGGCCGGGGCCGGGGCGGCGCAATTCGCCCAGGGCAATCGGCTGTCGGGAGGTATTCATCTGCGCGAGCAGGGTGGTGCCGGTCTGCTCGATGCGCGGGGTCGGCAGCTGGACCCTGGCGCCTTGATCAAGGCGGTGCAGGACGAAGTCTTCCCGTACCAGCGCAACTGGTTTCGGCGTGGCGACGAGTTGCAGGCCTCGCTGGGCCGGCTCGATACCTTGTGGCAACAGGTACGCACGGCGGCACCGGCCTCGGACAGCGAGCAGACCCTGCGCCTGCGCGAAGCCAGCGCGATGCTCGCCGTCTCGCGCTGGATGTACCGCAGTGCCCTGGAACGCACGGAAAGCCGGGGCATGCATCGGCGCAGTGACTACACCCGCCTCGACACGACCCAGCGCCATCGCGTGCTCAGTGGCGGCCTGGACGAAGTCTGGACCGCTCACCAGTCGCTGGCACCGGTGGACGAACAACTTCTCGCGGAGCAGGCGGCATGATCGAACTCATCGACGCCCAACGCTGCACCGGCTGCAACATCTGCGTCCTGGCCTGCCCGACCAACGTCTTCGCGCCGGTGGCGGGGCAGGCACCACGGATCGCCCGGCAGGATGACTGCCAGACCTGCTACATGTGCGAAGTCTACTGCCCGGAAGATGCCTTGTTCGTCGCTCCCTACGCTGATCGGCCCGCCACCGATGCCGAGATCGCCCGGCAGGCCGGACAGTGGCTGGGCAGCTACCGCGAGGCCGTGGGCTGGGGCAAGGGCCGCCAGTCCACGGCCAGCGCCGACCAGAGCTACCAGTTGCTGGGCAAGGCCTGAGTCACCGGGGCCTGGTCACGGATGGCCTGGTCGAGGATGGCTTGGTCGAGGAAAAGCGCCGCGTTTTCCAGCGCCTGCATCCCTTGCGGCAGAATCGCCGCGAACAGATGCCAGACGTGAAACATCTGCGGCCAGACCTCCAGCGACACCCGTACGCGGTTCTCCCCCAGGTGGGTGGCGAGCCGCATGGCGTCGCTGAGCATCACTTCGTTTTCCCCGATCTGCACAAGAATCGGCGGCAGCCCCCGGACATCGGCGAACACCGGTGAGGCATCGGGATCGGTAGGCAACGCACCGTTGAGAAAGGCCTTGGCGAGTAGCGTCAACCCCAGGCGCGAGGCCTGCGGGTCGAGGCCGTCGCGGTTGTCGATGGAGGCGCCCGTATGCGCAAGGTTGGCCCATGGCGACAGCGCCGCGCCGCCTGCGGGCAGAGGCAGGCCGGCGTTGCGCGCCTTGACCATCACCGAGACGACCATCGCACCGCCGGCCGAGTCCCCCGAGAAAACGATGGAGCGCGGGTCGTTGCCCTGCTCAAGCAGCCAGCGATAGGCCGCCAGGGTGTCATCGATCGGGATCGGGAAGGGATGTTCGGGGGCCAGCCGGTAGTCCGGCAGATAGACCCTGGCCCCCAGCAGCTTGGCGAAGTGCCCGGCGAGGCCCAGGTAGCCCTTGGGACTGCCGCCCACGTAACCCCCGCCGTGGATGTAGAAAAGAATCCGCTCGCCTTGCAGTCCGTCGGGAATCACCACGGCGCCGGGGATGCCACCCATATCGATGGCATGGGTGGTAACGCCCTCGGGAATCGGGTGCGAGGACAGCACCTGTTCGTAGGCCTGGCGCTGCTGGTCAAGGGTGGTGGTCGTTTCCTGACCCAGGAGAAAAGGGCCGAAGTCGGCGGCCGATGCGACCCAGGCGTCGAGACGGGCCTGGACAAGGGGAGTGAATGCCATGGAAGGTTCCTCGTGTGGCAACCCCGCGACAGGTTCGGGGTTGGCGAATGAGATTCCAGTTTATTCTTAGCATTGACGAATGGATTTCCCCTCTGTGGGGCCGGATGTGTTGACCGAACGTTCGTTGAAGACGTTCTGGATAGCGCCAGGGGCGTGCCAATAGCGGGCTCAGGCGCCGATCTGCCTCAGCAACCGATTGACCCGGACCGCGTCAAACGCGGCCGGATCAAAACCGCTCTCGCCGAACCACTCCAGCATGTTTCCGTGCTCGGGATGAGTGGGGTCGGTCAATGCGGCCAGACACTCGCCATACCCGGGCGCGCCACCGATATCTTCCGGTGGGCAGGCGTTGGCCCCGTCGATGCAGTACGGCAACGCAGGGCAGGCCTCGGCGGGCAGGGTCTTTTCCAGAGTGATCAGGTGCTCCCAGTTGTCGCCGAAATCGTAGACATAGTGGAACGTGCTGTGCTGCTGCAACACGTGAACCAGGGCATTGCCTTGTTCCGCGACCGGCGAGCCGTCCTGATGACTGCCGGAGACTGGAGCCCTGTAGTGCCTGCCGGCGATTTCAAAGCGGTGCGGGTGGGTGTCACTCCAGCCCATGCTCGTCTGGATGACCCGGTGCAGGGTGTCCAGGGAAATGCTGTCAGGCACCGCGACCTGGCGCCAGATCGTGGGAATGATGGTTTTCAGTTCGATGCGCAGTATCTGCACGCTGGCGGTGTGTGGCTCAGCCAGGCGGGTGGTCTGGGGCATAGGGCGCAGGCAGCCTCGCGGTGGTCAATGGCAGGGAGTTGTCAGGCCGATACTAGCGGTGTTGCACCGTGGCGAAAATCAGATGGGACGGACAGGTTTGGTGTGAATAGGCCTACATGCCTGGCTGGGGTTTAAACCTCGATCTATCCCTTGGGAGCGTTTCGTCACCGTCGGGAGTAGTTGGCTGCAACTAGTCGGACCCTATGACCGCCCACCTGTTACGTACAACGCCCCCCGAAAAGGAAGAACGAGCGTTTTAGCAAAAGATTATCAACATAATAATGACGTCAATATGTTGCCAACGTCCCTTGTTGCTGCGGCAAATGCCCATGAACGGCTGCATTCGTGCATATCGGCGGGTATGTAACATGTTTTTGCACAGTGCCTGGCGAGAGGTTTTCCGTGTCTCGTGCCCGGAGTATGAGTATCGACGGATTGTCCGACGTTTTTACAACTAAGCCGCCACTTGGCCTTTAATTGACACCGCACCAATTTAACCGGAACCGGTACACACTCAAACGCGTGTCCCGGCTCTCGGCGACACTCCTAGGCGCAGACCTTGGCAATCTGTTCGCGCAGCCAGGTGTTGGCACTGTTCTGGCCGGCCTTGCGGTCCCATAGCATGTCCATGGTAAAGCTGGGCAGGCCCGCCGGGGGTTTGCAGAAGGAAAACTTGCTTTCGTCGCAGATCAGCGCCTGGATGCGACGGGGCAGGGTGAGCACCAGGTCGGTGCCGTTGATCATCTCAAGCGCCGCGACATAACTGTTGGAGCGAGCAACTATCTGCCGGGTATAACCCTGTTTGCCGAGCCAGCCGTCGACCATGTTGGTGTCCGACATCCAGGGCGTCGGAAAGATATGTTGACGCTCGACAAAAGTTTCCAGGTTGAACTTGTTGTCGGGTGGCATGAAGTTCTTGTCGACCACGCATACCAGGTCGTCGTCCAGGAGTATTTTGGATTTGAAGTTCTTCGCGTCGCGATGAAAATTGGGGCCGGAGCAGATAACCAGGTCGAAACGGCCATCAGCAAGTTTCTCGACCGGAATGTCTTTATGAAACTTGTGGATGTTCAATATGACCGGGAAACTGCTCTTGATAAAACTCTTCAGCAGGCTGGGCAGAATCAATAGTTCAAAATATTCAGGTGCACAGATATTGAACGTGATCTCTTTTTTCGCCGGATCGAAGGATTTGGTCTCCGAATGACAGAGGTTGATGCTCTTTATGATGTTGATGACATGGCTGTACATGCTGGTGGCCTTGCTGGTGGGCCACATGGCATTACGGGTGTGGATGAACAGCTCGTCCTCGAAGCTGGTGCGCAGCTTTTTCAGGCAGTAGCTCACGGTGGACTGGCTGACACAGAGGGTTTCGGAGACCTCGGTGACGCTGTTCTGCTCATAAAGTGCGACGAATACCATCAGGTCCTGCATGTCCAGCTTTCTGAGCAAATTGCTATTGAGCATAAAATCCGTCTCGGTGAATATCCATGGGTATTACTTTTCTTCAGGTTTTTACTAAATCTGCCTATTTGTATATTAGCGGATGCAATTTAGTTTTTAAATAGCCTGTAGGAGTCCTCCTCCATATATTCGCGGCTCACATTTTGATAACCCCTGCACAGGGACGGAGGAGGACGAAATGTTGGTACGTGTCACGGAAAGCCAGACACCCTTGTGGACGCAGGCAACGGAAGTTGTGAAGGAAAAATTTCGCAGCTCTTATAAGGCAAGCGTGGAACCAAACCCGCAATATTTTGCACTAACGCAAGACGCCGAGGAACGGATTCTTTCTTGCGCCGGTATAACTTTTGCCGACCATCGAACACTGTTCTCCGAGCAGTATCTGCCGGAGCCGGTGGAGACGATTCTGTCGCGCCGCTTCGAGAAAACCATCGACCGCGCGAACATCGCCGAGATCGGCAGCCTGATCTCCCATCACCTGACGGCAGGCATCATCATGGTCAACATGATTCCCCTGCTGGCCTGGTGCATGGGGGCCCACTACCTGCTGTGCACGGTCACGCCTCGGGTCCGGGAGATGATGGAGAGCTGCCAGATCGTCTTCGAACCTCTGCTCGCCGCCGACCCGCAGCGACTGGCCGATGAAGCCGGCAAGAAGTGGGGCAGCTACTACTCGAAATTGCCGGTCACCGGGTTTATCCGCGTCGACCCGCAGCGCTCGCGATTCGCCGCGCTGACCCTGAACACCCTGTTCAGCCAGCTACCGACCGATCTGCCAGTGAGGGCGCAACCATGAGCCGTGCGTTCATTGCCGACTTGCGGCTGGCCTTGCAGGTCAACCGTCATGAAGTCTGCTCGGTCGATTGTGTCGCCGCAGGTCCCGAGCATGGGATTGCCCTGACCTATGGCGAGCTGGAACACCGGGCGTTGAACCTCGCCGCCGAGCTGCAGCGCCGCTTCAACGTCACCCCTGGTGGCGAACGTGCGGTACTGGGCATTGCCACGCGCAACAGCAGTGACTGGTTGATCGCCGACCTGGCCTGCCTGTTTGCCGGGATCACTGCCTTGCCGCTGCCCCTGGCCTTCAGTCAGTCCCAGGCCGAGCACCTGGCCGAGCGTTGCGACGGTTTCCTGGTCGACAACGCAGGCTTGCGTACCCTGGCCGAGCGCTGGCTGCTCGATTTCCCCGCCGACCGCCTGCGCCGTATCAGCGAGCCGGCCCTGGAGCAGCCGTTGCTGCACGAGCCGGACGACAGCGACTGGATCTGCAAGATCATCCACACCTCGGGTACCACCAGCCGGCCCAAGGGTGTACGCCTGAGCACGGCGGCGGTGGGGGCGGTGCTGACGTCCCTGCGCCAGGGCATGCCGGCCGATGCCCATCGTCGCTATCTGTCGCTGGTGCCCCTGAGCCTGCTGCTGGAGCAGGTCACCGCCGCGTACCTGCCGCTGCTGGCAGGTGGGACCGTGTATTTCCTGCCGGAAGAAGAGCCGCTGCTGGGTGAACCGGGGGCTTCGCCCCAGAACCTGATCGACTGGATCCTGCGGGTCCAGCCGACAGCCCTGACGGTTCCGCCGGTGATGCTCAATCGCTTCTACGAGCAACTGGCCCGGGGTGATGCGCAGGGCGAGCGCCTGTCGCGCTACCTGCATTCGGGTGTGCATATCACCTGCGGTGGCGCGGCGGTCGGTCTCGATATCCTCAATGCCCTGGCCGAAGACGGTATCCCGGTGTTCCAGGGCTACGGGCTGTCCGAGAACGCCTCGGTGGTCAGCATGAACACCGCGCAGCACCAGCGCCTGGGCAGCGTCGGCAAGCCACTGCCCCATGTCCAGGTGCGCATCGGCGCCGACCAGACCATCGAGGTCAAGAGCAGTTCGCTGTTCAGCGGTTATTCCGGGCTGGACCCGAGCGCCTGCTCGATGTCCGCGGACGGCTGGATGGACACCGGCGACCTGGGTGAACTGGATGCCGACGGCTACCTGTATGTGCGGGGGCGCAAGAAGAACGTGATCTGCCTGCCCAATGGCCGCAACGTCAGCCCCGAGCAGGTCGAGCTGGAATACCGCGAATACCCGGGGGTGCGCGATGCCGCGGTGTTCTTCGACGAGGATCACGGCCTGGTGGCCCTGCTCTGTGTCGAGGCGCAACCGGACCACGCCGAACTGGCCAGTTGGTCGGGCCGTCGCTTCTCCGATATCGAGCGCCCGAGCCACCTGTGGCTGCTGACCAAGGACGATCCGCTGCTCGAACAACTCTACACCGTGACCGGCCGCCCGAAGCGCGCCGATATCGCCACTGTCTTCGCCACTCTGCAAGGGAATGCACACCATGAACACGCCTGCCTATCACTCTGAAAACCCCGATATCTCGATTGTCGAACCGCGCCATTTCGGCAGCCTCGGCAAGACCGAACTGTACGAATTGCTCGGACACTACGGTGTCGTGCTGTTTCGCAACTGCATTCACAACGCCGAGGATTTCAGTGCCTTTGTCCGCCAGCACAGCTCGCGGCTGAGCCTCGATCCGGCCCGGGTCATGGTCGGTGGCGCGGCGCAACTGGTGGATGCGGGGCGCGATGCCGTCGGCCTGCATTGCGAGAACGGCAACTCGCCGTTCTGGCCGGACATCACCTGGTTCTATTGCCAGGAAGCGCCGCGCAAGGGCTCGCAAACCACCCTGTGCGATGGCGAGCGGGTCCTGGCGAAACTCTCGCCGCAGTGCCGCGAGTTCTTCGAACTGAACCCGATCCGCTACAGCCGCACCGTTGCCGGCGACAAGTGGCGCCGCCTGGTCTGCCACTATTCCTCGACGCTATCGGACCCGGCGGCGGTGGTCATCGATGACCTGCTGCAGGTCATCGGCGACGATCCGCGCACGCAGATTTCCTTCAATCCGACCGACGACTCGATCCATTACGCCTTCACCACCTCGGCGATCCTGGTCTCGGAGTTCAGCCGGCGTCCGGCCTTCGCCAACAGCATCCTCGGACCGTCCTTCAACTATGAGGCGCCGGTGATCGATACGCTGTCCGGGCTGCCGATCCCGGGTGAGTTCCTGGTCGAGATCGCCGCCGTGACCGCCCAGGAAACCTACCCGGTGGGCTGGCGCGACCACGACATGGTGATGATCGACAACCGCAGGGTGATGCACGGCCGCCAAGCCATCGTTGACGACCGTCGGCGCATTTTCAACGCCCTGAGCTACCGCTGAGACCTCTCTATGAAAACCAGGAACAAACAAATCATCACCGGCCAGTACGAGACCTACACCGACGGCAACGGTCGCCAGATCGTCGACCTGAGCGGCGGCTTCGGCTTCCAGGTGCCCGAGGTGATCGACGCGGTCAGCCGCCAGGCCGGCATCATGGGCCTGTCCAACCGGGTGCTGATGTCCGAGCCGCTGATCGCCCTGTGCCGCACCCTGGCCGAGCAGTTGCCCGAGCCGCTGGTCAGCTCCTATGTGTGCAGCTCCGGCGACGAAGCCTTCGAGGGTGCGTTGAAGCTGTGCAAGGGCCTCAAGCCCAAGGGCAAGACGATTGTCTTCATCCAGGGCGGCGACTATGGCTCGCTGAGTTACGGGCGCTGCCTGAGTGCGTCCCAGGACTATCAGGAGATCCAGCGCTTCCTCGGCTTCGAGCGGGTGGCGATCAGTCAGGTCGGTGACCTGGACACGGTCGACTGGAACGACTGCTTCGCGGTCTGCCACACCAGCACGGTGATCGATGGCAGCGGTCACCTGCGCCTGATCGACCAGGCACTGCTCGACCAGGTGTATGCCCGGGCCGCCAAGGCTTCGGCGCCGGTCATCGCGGTCGATGTGCAGAGTTGCCTGGGCAGCCTGGGCCACCTGTTCGGCTTCCAGCGCTATCGCAACACGCCGGATATCGTGGTCCTCGGCGGCGCCCTGGGGGGCGGCGCCATTCCCATCGGCACCTATACCTGCAGCGAGCGGATGGCCTATGACGTCTACGGTCGCAGCAGCCCGGCGAAGCACGGCAGCACCACCGCGGGCAACCCGATGGCCTGCGTGGCCGCGCTGACCGCGCTGGACTATGTGCGCACCCACGATTCGGCCAGGCAGTGCCTGGAGAACGGTCGGCTCCTGGCCCAGGCACTGGCCCCGGTCGGGGCGGTGGCCTGCGGCGCCTGGGTCAGTGTGCCCGTGCCCGCCGACCTGACACCGGCCGAGCTGTGCGAGGCGCTGTACGAACAAGGCGTCTACGTCAGCGAACCACGGGGCCGCGAACTGATCCTGCGTTGCCCGATCACCGCCCGTGCCGAACCCATCCAGCGTGCCGCCCAGATTATCAAGGAGACTTTCAGCCATGTCCTTAACCCTGCCTCATGAGCAACTGCTGGATGATTGCCAGCGTCACTGGAGTGCCTCGGCGGCCAAGCTCTACCGCCTGGGCAAGACCAGCGTCGAACAGCACACCGATGGCATCTATGTCACCGACCATGCCGGCAAGCGCTTTATCGACTGCGCCTGCAGCTACGGGGTGTTTATCGTCGGCCATCGCAACCCGCTGGTGCGCGAGCAGGTGCAGAACCAGCTGAACCGCATGGCGTGGGTTCCGGAAGGGCGCGTGCATCCGTTGCAGGAGGCGCTGTCCGAGCGCCTGCGCGACCTGGTCCCGGGCGACTGGGGCGATGTGCAGTACATGGTCTCCGGCGCCGAGGCCATCGAGCAGAGCCTGCGTTACGTGCTCAAGGTACAGAAGCATCGTCGCGGCATCGTGGTCATGGGCGATTCCTACCACGGCAAGACCCTGGCGGCGATGAGCATCCTCGGCCAGCAACAGCACCATCGCAGCTACGGCACCCATGCGCCGCAGGTGACCTACGTGCCGTACGGCGACTTCGCCGCCTTGCAGAAGGCGGTGGGCGAGGGCGTGTGCGCGGTGTATGTCGAGCCGATCCTCGGCGGCGCGCACCTGCAGGTTCCGCCGGTGGGCTACATGGCCAACATCCGTGCCCTGTGCGACGCGACCGAGACCCTGCTGGTGGCCGACGAGATCCAGACCGGCTTCGGCCGTTGCGGCAAGTGGTTCGCCGTGCAGTACGACGAAGTGGTGCCGGACATCATGATCCTTTCCAAGGGCCTGACCGGCGGCTACACCTCGTTTGCCTGTGCCATGTACAGCCAGCGCCTGACCCGGCAGCATCCGCTGCGCGAGATCGAGCCGGACCAGCGTACCAACGGCGGTCACCCGGTGGCCTGTGCCTCGGCTCTGGCGGCCATCGATTACATCGAGCAGCACGACCTGGTGGAGCAGTCACGGGTCAATGGCGGCCTGCTGCGCCACGGCCTGCAACGGCTGGCCGAGCGCTACCCGCAGATCGTCGAGGACGTGCCGGGTGTCGGCCTGATGACCGGCCTGCGCCTGCGCGGCTCGGTCTATGAAGCGCTGATGAGCATGGAGCTGGGCAAGCGCGGCATTCATGCCGGGCATTCGATGAACGAGAAGGCCAGTCGCCCGGTGTTGCGTTTCTATCCGCCGTTGAACATCACTCCCGAGGCGCTGCGGCATGTGCTGACCATGACCGAGGAAGCCCTGGAGGCCATCGCCCAGCGGCCGGCCCTGGGGATCAAGGCGTTCTCCCTGGTGGTGCGCAACATGTACCAGATCCCCAACAAGCTGCTGCGCAGCAAGGGGGAGCGCTGAACATGTTCAATCCGGACACCCTGACCCTGCGCGAAATGGCCGGCTTGTTGCGCCGGGGCGCGCTGACCAGCGTGAACCTGCTGGAGTTCTACCTGCAGCGCATTGCCGAGCGCAATCGGTCGATCAATGCGCTGATCCAGCTGGAGTCGGTCGACGAACTGCGGCGCCAGGCCCGCGAGGCTGACGAGCTGGCCAGTATCGGCAAGCTGCGCGGACCTTTGCACGGGGTCCCGCTGACCATCAAGGACGTCTGTCATGTGCGGGGTTTTCGCATGTCGCGGGGCCTGGAGGAATTGCTCGGCGAGACCAGCGAGCAGGACGCCACGGTGGTGGCGCGGCTGCGCGAAGCCGGGGCGATCATCCTCGGCATCAGCAACGTGCCCGAGCTGTGCATGGCCTTCGAGACCGAGAACCTGCTCTATGGCCGCACCCTCAACCCCTATGATCCGCAGCGCTCCGCCGGCGGCAGCAGTGGCGGTGAAGCCGCAGCCATCGCCGCCGGCTGCTCGCCGGCCGGCCTGGCCTCGGATGCCTGCGGCAGCGTGCGGATTCCGGCGCACTTCAATGGCATCTGCGGCCTCAAGCTGACCCAGGGCCGGGTGCCGTTGACCGGGCAGTTTCCCAATGACCGCTCGGGCCTTTTCCACCTGACTTCGGCCTTTGGCGTGATGGGCCGGTATGTCGATGACCTGGCCTTGCTCGGGCCGTTGATCAGCGGTGCCGACGGTCAGGATCCGGACACCGTCGACGTGCCCTTTGTCGAGAGCAAGCCCCTGGCCGAGCTGCGTGTGGCACTGTCCTGGGAATCGGCGCGGACCCGGGTCAGCCCTGGGGTGAAGCAGGTGCTGCAGCGGGTCGAGGCGTGCCTGGGGACGGTGGTCGCCGGGCTCTCTGCGGCGGTACCGCCGATGCTTGATGAGGCCTGCGACGTGTTGTGGCGGGTGTTCATCACCGGCGCCGATGGCGGTCGTGGCTGGCAACGGCTGTTCCAGGCGATGAACAAGCAGGCCTATACCCCGGCGACGGCGGAACTGGTCCGGCTCAGTGGCGAGGTCGAGCTGAGCGTCGACGAAATGAAGCGCGACTGGATTGCGATCGACACCTTCCGCTACCAGTTGGCGAAGTTCTTCACCGAGCACGATCTGTTCATCTGTCCGGTGTTCCCGGACGTGGCCTTTGCCCATGGCGAGTCCCTGGACGACCGTGACCGTTATGCCTTTGTCTTCCCGTTCAGCCTGTCCGGTTCGCCAGCGGTGGTGATTCGCGCCGGCCATGACCCGGACAGCGGTTTGCCGATCGGCATCCAGATCGTCGGGCCCCATTGGCAGGAAGAGCGCCTGCTGGCCGTCGCCGCGTTCCTCGAGCGCCAGCTGGAGCGCTGGACCCCGGTCATGCCCCGGGGTGCAACGACTGCCTGAGGCCGTTTACGCCAGCACCGGCTTGGGGGTACGACTGGTCATCACCAGCACCCCCATGCCGACCGCCACCAGCACGGCACCGACGGCTTCGATCAGCGTCGGTTGCTGCCTGAGCCAGAACCAGTGGAACAGGGTCACGAACAGCGTGTTCAGGTAGACATAGGAAATCACCGTCGACGGCGCGATCACCCCGATGGCCCGATGCAGCAGCCAGAAGGTGGCCAGGGTGCCGAACAGCGCCAGGTACACCAGCCAGAACATATCCCGCCCCGTCAGCAGCGTCCCGCTGCGCCAGCCCCCACTGAACAGACAGAACGCCAACAGGAACAGCGCGCCGAAGAGCATGTTCCAGAAGGTCATCGCCACCGGATCGCGGCCCTTCAACACGCCGGCCTTGAAGCGTTGGCTCAAGGGCGAGTAGAGCGCCATCGCCAGGCAACCGACACCGAATACCAGTACCGGATACAGCGCGGGCAATTCTCCCGGCGCCGCGCCCTTGAGGATCAGCATCACGGCGCCAGCCGCCGCGAGCACCATCGGTGCCAGGCGGGTCTTCAGGTTCGGGCTGGGCAACAAGAACACTTCGAAGCACAGCGTCATCAGCGGCACCAAGGTGTACAGCGTCGCGGTATTGACCGCGGTGGTGTAGCGCAACGCCTCGAACAGCGAGCCGAAATACGCCGCCAGCAACAGGCCCAGCACTCCATGGGCGAGCAGGCCCTTGAGCGAGATCGGCGAGGTGTTGTTCAACAGCAGCGGCAGGAACAGCAGGGCGGAAAACAACAGGCGCAGGCCGGTCAGCAGGATCGGGTCGATCGACTGGCCGACCTCGGCGGCGGCAAAAAAAGACGCGGCGATCAGGATCGCCCAGATCAACATGCCGCCGTGAGCGGTGGCAAAACTGGCTGGTTTCATGAGTGTTTCCAGGGTTGGGCGTGCGTGGCCATGATGGCCTGCGGGCACGGGTGGGAAGAGGCGTGGCGCAGTGGCGCGGGGAGACGGGAAACGGTCCTTTCAAGGCTGGCCGGGCAGCCGCTGGGGAGACCCTGGAAGGACCGTCGACGCTTACTGGATATGCTGTGCGTAATGCTTGGGATTGAAGCGCAGCACCATCACGATCATTACCGCCATCACGGCCGCGAGGGACCACCAGGCCCACTCGAAGCTGCCCAGCTGGTCGCGGATCATCCCGGCGATCAGCGGCGAAAGGCCGGCGATCAGGTAGCCGATCCCCTGCACGAAGGCGGTCAGGCCACCGGCGCGACGCGGGTTGTCCAGATGGTCGAGGGAGACGATCAGGCTCATCGGGAACAAGCCGCCGATCCCCAGGCCCAGCAGGCACGGCCACAGCAGGGTGAAGCGTTCGGGGCTGAGGATCAGGCCGCAGAAGCCGGCGATGATCAGCAACAGCAGCACCGCCAGCACCAGGCGGCGATCCTGGCTGCGGTTGGCAATCGCCGGGGTCACCAGGCCGGACACCACTTCCATGGCGGTCAGCAGGCCCAGCAGCAGGCCGGCGCTCTGTTCGCTCCAGCCTTTTTCCACGTAGTAGGGCGCCAGCCAGGCCAGCACACAGGTGTAGGAGGCGGTGCCGAGGCCGAAGAAAATCGCCAGCAGCCAGGCCCGCGAGTTACCGACGAACGATTCCTGGCGACCGCTGGCCGGTGCCTGGGGCAGGTGCGGTACCGCCGAGCGCTGGGCGAACCAGACGATCAGGCCCACCAGTGCCAGCAGTCCCCAGACCGCCAGGCTGATCCGCCAACTGCCGGTCTGCGCCAGGACAAACGGCGAGAACGACGCCGCCAGTGCCGCGCCGCCCATGATCGAGGTGACGTAGACACCCATGAACAACGAGACATTGTTGCTGAAGCGCGACTTGATCAGCGCCGGCATCACCGCCTGGATCAGGGCGATGCCGAGGCCGGCCAGTACCGCGCTGAGGATCAGTTCGGCGGTGCTGTCCAGGTACAGCCGCGAAGCGGTGGCCAGGCCGATGACCAGCAGCGACACGACAATGGTGCGGTGCTCGCCGAAGCGCTGGGCGATGCGCATGCCGAGGAACATCGCCAGGCCCATGGCCATGACCGGCAGCATGGTCAGCAACGCGGCGGCGCTGAAACTCAGTGGGATATCGCCACGAATGGCCGACAGCAGCGGGCCGACAGCGGCCATTGACGGCCGCAGGTTGAGTGCGACCAGTACCACGCTGACCATCAGCCAGACGGCATGAGCGCTTGAAGCTCTAACGTTTTCCATGTGGGAGCCTTAGATTACAAAGCTCCGATTAGGCCACCTCGGGTGCGCCAGGGCAATTTGAAAACTAGGCGGCGATATCGAGAAATTAGGATTCGCTGCCGTGCGGCCAGGCAAACGCCACGCGCTTGGGGTGGCGTTTGCCTGAATTGGCGTTACGGTTTCAGTTCCACCAGCGACTTGCCCTTGTGCACCACGTAGGTGGCCAGTTCCGAGGCCTGGTCCTTGCCGATGTTCTTCGCCAGGTGGGCGACGCCCTCGGGGATAAACAGCGAATCGCCGGCCTTGAGCGTCACGGGCGGCTGCCCTTCGAGCTCATATTGCATGGTGCCCTTGAGCACATAGGCGACTTCCACCCCGGGATGGGAGTGGCGGGGCGCGGCTACGCCGGGTTCGAAGTCGACCCGGGTCTGGATCACTTCGCGGCCGGACGTGGCGTCGAGGTCCTTCTGCACCAGGTCGGTACGGTGCAGTCCGGTCTGCCAGCTTTTCATGGCCGGCGCGGTGGCTTCCTGGGCCTGGGACAAGTTCGAGAAGGCGGCGAGGGCGGTGACGGCCAGGACCAGGCCGAAGGTTCCAAGGGGGTTACGGGACGCAATGACGGACATCATGGTTCTCCTGCACATGCACGGCTGGGCCGCGCGGGACACCGCGGATACGGCGAGCCCATCAGGCACCCGTCGTGTATCGCGCGCATGTCGTGCAGGTCGGGATTTGTATGCGAAGTTGGCTGGAGGCGGCGGGGATACAGTCACATACAATCGCGCAGGGTCGAACGCACCGGTCTGCGGGTTTCATCTGGATCACCACCGCGCGCGGGGCGGATGGTCATCGACGAGACTGTCGAGATGTTCGCCGTCGCCGAAGCATGAAGCCCGGGGGCATCGGGCCCCCGGGCGGTTCACGCTCATGGCATTTGCGGCAACTCCTGCGGTCGCAGGTCGAACACCAGCACTTCGGCATCCACGCCGTTGCTCAGGGTCAACAGGCGTTCCTGGCGAACCCGTACGCCGTCGCCTTCCTGCAAGGCCAGGCCATTGAGTTCGACGCTGCCACGGGCCACGTGCACGTAGGCGTAGCGGTCGGCGGCCAGTTCGATGCTGGTGGATTCCTGGCCGTCGATCAGACCGGCGTAGACCCGCGCATCCTGGCGCACCTGCAATGAGCCCTGGGCACCGTCGGGGGAGATGATCAAGGCCATTTTCCCGCGCTTCTTCTGGGTGCTGAAATGCTCCTGCTGATAACGCGGTTGCGCCCCACTGACCTGCGGCACGATCCAGATCTGCAGGAAGTGCACGGGCCGGTTGGCCGAGTGGTTGTACTCGCTGTGGGCTACACCGCTGCCGGCGCTCATCAATTGCACATCGCCGGGGCGGATCACCGAGCCGGTGCCCAGGGTGTCCTTGTGTTCCAGGGCGCCGTCGAGCACGTAGGAGAAAATCTCCATGTCGCGGTGCGGGTGCTGGCCAAAGCCCTTGCCGGCCGCGACCCGGTCATCGTTGATCACCAGCAGGTCGGAAAAACCCTGTTCGTTGAGGTTGCGGTAGTTGGCGAAGGAAAAGGTGTGGAACGACTTCAGCCAGCCGTGATTGGCGACGCCGCGATCAGTGGCTTTACGAAGGGTCAGCATGATGAATTCTCCTCTGCGGGACGTGAATTCGTCCGAGTGGAGAGAAGGTTAATGTTTACCCGTTGGTGCAATAAGTAGATGGAAATTGAAAGACTGTCTCTTTCAAGTTGACAGTTTTATCACGCCGATGCTGTATTCTCTGGCGACACTCACCTCGTGCCGGTCAACCCTGGCCGGGTCCATCAGCAAGTGAACGGGCATGAACAGTCTCAGACAGTCACACGGCGCCACGGTGCTGCATTTCGGCAACCACGCCTTTCACCTGGGCCGGCGCCTGGTCCTGGCCGGGGATCGGCCGCTGCGCATGGGCGGGCGGGCGCTGGACATTCTCCAGGTGCTGCTCGAACACGCTGGCGAAGTGGTCGGCAAGGACGAACTGATCGCCCGGGTCTGGCCGAACTCGGTGGTCGAGGACATCAACCTGCGGGTGCATATCGCTGCCTTGCGCCGGGCCCTGGGTGACGGCCAGGACGGCCAGCGCTACATCGTCAACCTGCCCCAGCGCGGCTACAGTTTCGTTGCCCCGGTCCGGCACGAACACGAAGCGCTGCCGATGGCCGTCGAGGGGCTGCACCCGCCCCGGCACAACCTGCCGTCGCGGCTGACAGCGGTGATCGGGCGTGATGCGCTGGTCGGCAGTCTGGTCCGGCAGTTGCCGGTCCGGCGCTGCCTGACCCTGGTGGGACCGGCCGGTATCGGCAAGACCACCCTGGCCCTGCGGGTCGCCGAACTGCTCCTGGAGCATTACCGCGACGGTGTCTGGATGATCGACCTGTCGACCGTCGATGATCCGGCACACCTGGTCGATCACCTGGTACAGACCCTGGGGTTGCAGGGCGGCCTGCAAGCACTGGTGCCCCGGCAGGCCTTGCTGGTGCTGGACAACTGCGAGCACCTGCTCGAGCCTTGTCGCCACCTGGTCGAGCAACTCTTGCTCGACTCGCCGCGGTTGGCGGTGCTGGTCACCAGCCGCGAGCCGTTGCTGGCCATCGGCGAAACCGTCCAGCGCCTGCCGGCCCTGACGACGCCGCCGGCTAGCGCGCTGGGCAGCGTCGCCGAGGTGATGGGCTATTCGGCGGTACAGCTGTTTGTCAGCAGGGTCCGGGCCTGCCAGCAGGGGTTTGTCCTGCGCGAACGCGACCTGGTGGCGGTGCGCGAGATTTGCCGGCGACTCGACGGCCTGCCCCTGGCCATCGAGTTGGCGGCTGCGCAGATCGACGCCCTGGCACTGGTTGGCGTGCAGGCCCAACTGGGCAACTGTTGTCAGTTGCTGACCCAGGGGCGACGGACCGCCGTATCACGGCACCAGAGCCTGAAGGCGGCGCTGGACTGGAGCTATGAACGCCTGAGCGCCGATGAACAGACGCTGTTGCAGCGCCTCGCGGTGTTCAAGCCGGGCTTTACCCTGGACGCCGTCCTCGCGGTCTGTGGTTGCGCACGACTGGGCCCGGCGCAACTGCTGGAACTGGTGCCACGGCTGGCGCACAAGTCCTTGCTGGCGGTGACGCGCCGCGGCGGCGTGACCCGCTATCGGTTCCTCAACACCACCCGCGGCTACGCCCTGGAACGGCTTGAGCGCAGTGGACAAAAGGCCGCCCTGGAGCGGCGTCATGCCGACTACCTTCGCCAGGCGCAACGGGCTTCAGGCTGACTGGCGCAGCGGCAACACATCGAGCAATTGCCGGGCGCTGATCAGGTCCGGCGTGGCAAAACCCTCGCTGAAGCGGGCATGGATCGGGGCGAGCAGGTTATGGGCCGATTGCACGCGTCCCTGTTGCCGCCAGAGCCGGGCCAGGGTGACAGCGCTGCGCAGCTCCCAGGCCAGTGCCCCCTGGGCTCGTGCCACCTCCAGGGCCTTGAGCAGCAGCGCCTGCGCCGCGTCCGGGGCCTGTTCCGCCAACAGCACCTGCGCCCTGGCGCGCAGGATTTCCGCGGTGCTCCAGCCTGCCGCGCCGCTCTCGGCCCGCTCCAGCAAGGCGTCGTCGACCAGACGGTGGTCGAGGGTGACCATGATCTCCTTGACCAGGCCACTGGCGGGCGACGGCGCAGATGCCGATACCGTGTTGTCGATCACCTGGGCGTAGTGCTGGCCCCAGGTGTGGAACAGCAGCACCGAATGCTGCCGGGCCCGTTCCAGCAGTAGCCGCAGGAGGTCACGGGCGGTGCGGGTATCGCCGTTGCAGTGGGCGATCGGGCAACCGGACAGGGCCAGGGTGTAGCACACCGAGGTGCCGTGATTGATCTGCAACGCGATGTCCAGGGCCTGGCGCGCGGTCTTCCAGGCCTGTTCCGGGTAGCCCTGCAACCAGAGGATGCGCGCCAGGATGGTCAACGACGCCACGCTCTGATCGTACTGGACGCCGAAACCATGGGTGAACCGGTTCAGGTGGCCGCTGTGGGCCATGCGCTGGATCACCTGTTCGGCGTGATCGCGGGCCCGTTCCTGGTGGCCGGCGAAATGCAGCGCCAGGACCCGCAGGCGATGGGTGCTGAGGGACAGCAACGCGTCGTCGTGCAAGCCCAGTCGATCGAACTGCCGGCTCTGTCGCAGGGCTTCATGGTAGTTGCCGCAACTGAGATTGACCGCCATATGGCCGGACACGGCGCGCAGCTGGCCGTTCACGTCATGGTGGTGTTCGGCCAGGTCACGGGCGCTGCTGAAGGCATCGATGGTTTCGCGGCTGCCGCCCTGGGTGTGGTAGCAGGAACTGCCCAGTGCCAGCTTGAGGGCGATGCTCAGGCGCGGGCACGGTTGCGTCGAGGTTTCCAGGCGTGCCAGGGCCTTGCGCACATGGTCGCCATGCTCCCTGAGCAACGACAACTCCTGCCACAGCGGGGTCGAGGCCACGGTCAGGCTGACCGCCAGGGCTTCCGGGCCCCGGGGGCCCAGTCCCCATTCCAGGGCCGCGCGCAGGTCTTCCAGGCTCCGGGCGTAGCGCTCGATCCACACCTCGGTGGCGGTGTCCGGCCACTCGGCCTGGGCCTGTTCCATCAGGGCCAGGCAACGTTCGGCGTGGGCCCGGCGGGTGCCGGGCAACTCGCAGGCGAGGTCGAGTTTTTCCAGGGCATAGTCGCGGGTGGTGTCCAGCAGGCGGTAGAACACCTGCTCATCGCCGACCTCCACGTTCAGCAGGGATTTGGCGACCAGTTGGGTGATCGAGGCGAAGACCTCGCGGGCTTCGACGTGCGCGCCGATGACCACCGCCGCGGCCGAGGCCAGGGTAAAGCCACCCCTGAAGATGCCCAGCCGGCGCAGGCAGATCTGTTCGCCGGGGCTGAGCAGGGCGAAGCTCCAGTCGAGGGTGGCGCGCAATGTCTGATGGCGCGCGGGCGTTGTCAGGCCGTCCTGGGCCAGCAGGCGAAAACTGCCCTGCAACTGCGCCAGCAGGCCGCCCAGGCCGAAGCGGTCGACCTGGGCGGCCGCCAGTTCGATGGCGAGGGGAATACCGTCCAGGCGGCGACAGATCTCGATGGCCAGCGGCAGTTCGGCTTCCGTCAGTTCGAAGTTGTCCAGGCTGGCCATGGCGCGTTCGACGAACAGTTGCAGGGCTGGAAAGCCCAAGGCCTGGCGACGATCCAGGGGCGCGATGGCGGGCGGGCAATCCAGTGACTCCAGGCGCTGGACGAATTCGCCTTCGGCCCGCAGGCTCTCGCGGCTGGTGGTCAGGATATGCACCTGGGGCGCGCCGCGCAGGATGCTTTCGCAGAGCAGGGCGACGCTGTCGAGCAGGTGCTCGCAATTGTCGATCACCAGCAGCATCTGGCGCTCGCGCAGGGCGCCGACGAGAAGGGCAATGGCGTCGCCGTCGGGCAGGCCGACCCCGAGCAGCGTCGCCAGGTGACTGCCGAGCATGGCCGGGTCGGTGAGCGGTGCCAGGTCCAGCAGGCGGATGCCGTCGCGGTAGGCCCCGATCAGTTGTTCGGCCACGCTCAGGGCCAGGGTGGTCTTGCCGATGCCGCCGGGGCCGACCAGGGTAATGAAACGCTGGCGTGGCAGGTGCTGCAACAGGCTGTCGAGCAACGGCTGGCGGCCGATCATGCGGGTCCGACGCACCGGCAGGTTATGGCCCTGGAGCGTTGGGGCGAGGTTTTGCGGCGGGACCTGACGGACGTCCAGTTGGTACGGCGCGACAAAGCTGTAGCCGCGCTGGGCGACGGTCACGATATAACGCTGGCCGGCCTGACCGTCGCCCAGGGCCTTGCGCAGCGCGGCCATGTGCACTCGCAGGTTGATGTCCTCGACCACGCTGTTGGGCCAGACCCGGGTCATCAGGGTCTGTTTGCTGACCACCTGGCCCGCGTGCTCCAGCAGGATCAACAGGATATCCATGGCTCGTCGTCCCAGGCGCAGGGGGCGCTCGGCTTCCATGACCAGGCGTTGCCCGGGGTGGATCCGGTAGGGCCCGAAACGCACGGTCTGCTCGGGGGAAAGGTTCAACGGTTGGCTCCTGCTGCATGTCCTGTGGTCGCCGCCGTGGCCTGTCGCGGTGCCCGAGTATATTCCTCAGGTTTTGTCCGCTGCGCAATCTCCCGGCAGGCAACGGACGAACAGGCCCGCGGGGCCGGGCGATGGGCAATGCGGGGAGCTGTCACAGGGGGCGAGGGTGGCGCGGTGGGTCGAGGCCCTTTGGCACCTGGCGGATTATCGAGAAACCGGCCGTTCTACGTAGCACAGGTGGCGTGTCGCCTGCGGGGCAGGAGCGGTGCCCAGCTTCTGGCAACGCCAGGCAAACGGGTTGATGCCTTCGCTGCGGGTGAAGATGTGACAGAAATGCGACTGGTCGCAGAAACCGCATTCCAGGCTGATCTGCGTCAGGCTCAGGTCGGTGTCGCGGATCAGTTGCTTGGCGCGCAGGATGCGCTGCTGGCGGATCCAGTCCTGGGGGGACAGGCCGGTCGTGCATTTGAAGGCGCGGGAGAAGTGGCTGCGCGACAGCGCACAGGCACGGGCCAGCTCGGTGACTTCCAGGGGCTCGCTCAGACGCTCGAGAATCAGTTGCTTGACCAGGTTTTCCCGCCAGGGGGCCAGGCCGCCCGGGGTGGGTGCCCGCGTTTCGCTGGCAAAGGAGGGGACGCTGTTGTGCTGAAGTGGAATCATAAGCAATGTCCGTGTCGGGAGCAGGCGCTGGCGCACAGCACGTCGGGTCAGCGCCGTTGCTCCGGAAAAACCGATGAGAGGGCAGGGCACTTCATTCTTGGGCGGGGGGCGCGAACCGGCGAGTTAAACGTTGTTAATTTCGGGTCGTGCTCGTCGCGCGGGGCCGCCCCCGCGCAAGTCAGCACACCGCTGCAAGTATCGAAGGCGGGCGCAGGCGCAGACTGGAGGCGCCAGCCCGACTGAACCTGCAAGGAGATTGCGCCGATGAACCGAAACGACCTGCGCCGCGTCGACATGAACCTGTTGGTGATTTTCGAGGCCTTGATGTTCGAGAAGAACCTGACCCGGGTCGCCGAAAAGCTCTTCATGGGCCAGCCGGCGGTGAGTGCCGCCCTGGGGCGCCTGCGCGACCTGTTCGACGATCCGTTGCTGTTGCGCAATGGCCGTGGCATGGAGCCGACGGCACGGGCCCAGGCCATCCTCAAGGAGCTGCAACCGGCGATGGACACCATTTCCGGGGCGGTGAGCCGGGCCAAGGCATTCGATCCGGCGACCAGCGGCGATGTGTTTCGCATCGGTCTTTCCGACGACGCCGAGTTCGGCCTGTTTCCGCCCCTGCTGAGCCGGTTGCGTGAGGAGGCGCCGGGGATAGTCGTGGTGGTACGCCGGGCCAACTACCTGCTGATGCCCGCGCTGCTGGCCTCCGGGGAGATTTCGGTCGGGGTCAGCTACACCACCGAACTGCCGGCCAATGCCAAGCGCAAGACCCTGCGCGACATTCCCTGCAAGGTGCTGCGCGGGGACAAGCGACCCGGCCTGCTGACCCTGGATGAGTACTGCGAGCGGCCCCACGCGATGGTGTCGTTCTCCGGCGACCTGAGCGGCAATATCGACCTCGACCTGGCCAAGGTCGGCCGCAGCCGGCGCGTGGTCCTGGGTGTTCCGCAGTTCAGTGGCCTGCGCGCCCTGCTGGCCGGCACCGAGATGATCGCCACCGTGCCCGACTACGCCGCCTGTGCCCTGGTCGAGGGCTGTGCGTTGCGGGCCGAGGATCCGCCGTTTCCCATCGATGCTGCGCAACTGTCCATGGCCTGGAGCGGGGTCCACGACAACGACCCGGCGGAACGCTGGCTGCGCTCGCGGATCGCGCAGTTCATGTCCGCGCCGCTGGACATCCGGACGCCCTAGGGGCGCCCACGGGAAAGAGAGCACGTACATTCAATTTTTCCCTGCCCCGTCGCCGCACTATCCACCGACAGTCCGGCGTCACCACGCCGGTGGTTTTTCATTGCGATGGGTGGCTCATGGACGCTTTGCGCCGGGATGAACGGGCTCGGGATCTTGGATGGTTGTTCCTGCGGGTCAGCGCCGGGCTGTTCCTGTTGTGGGTCCATGGCCTGCCGAAACTGCTGCACTACAGCAGCGAACTGCAGAACATCGAAGATCCTTTCCACCTGGGCGCCGACCTGACCCTGGGCCTGGCGATCTTCGCCGAGGTGTTCTGCCCGCTGCTGATTATCGCCGGCGTACTGGTGCGTCTGGCCTGCTTGCCTATTCTCTGTGTGCTGTGGGTGGCGTTGTTGATCGTGCATCCGCAATGGACGATCGCCGAAGGCCAGTTCGGCTGGCTGCTGCTGATCCTGTTCACCAGTCTTCTGATTGCCGGCCCCGGACGGCTGGCGCTCGGCGAGCGCCTTGCCGGGGCCTGGCGCCATGCCTGATACCAGGGACGATCCTTTCTCCATGCTCACTCTGTCGAAGGAAACGCGATGAACGCCGATCTGATTCTGTTCAATGGTCAATTTCATACCGTCGACCGTGAAAAGCCCCTGGCCAGTGCCGTGGCCATCCGCGACGGGCGCTTCGTGACGGTCGGCAGCGATGCCCAGGCCATGGCCCTGCGCGGTAACGACACCCAGGTCATCGACCTCAAGGGCCGCTGCGTGATTCCCGGCCTCAACGACTCGCACCTGCACCTGATCCGTGGCGGCCTCAACTACAACCTCGAACTGCGCTGGGAAGGCGTACCGTCCCTGGCCGATGCCTTGCGCATGCTCAAGGACCAGGCAGACCGCACGCCGACGCCCCAGTGGGTGCGGGTGGTGGGCGGCTGGAACGAATTCCAGTTCACCGAGAAGCGCATGCCGACCCTGGCGGAGCTGAACCAGGCCGCGCCGGATACCCCGGTATTCGTGCTGCACCTGTATGACCGCGCCTTGCTCAACCGGGCCGCCTTGCGCGTGGCCGGCTACACCCGCGACACGCCGAACCCGCCGGGTGGCGAGATCGTCCGCGATGCCAACGGCGAACCGACCGGCATGCTGGTGGCCCGCCCCAACGCGATGATTCTCTACTCGACCCTCGCCAAGGGCCCCAAGCTGCCCCTGGAATACCAGGTCAACTCGACGCGCCAGTTCATGCGCGAACTCAACCGTCTCGGCCTGACCAGCGCCATCGATGCCGGCGGCGGCTTCCAGAACTACCCCGACGACTACGCGGTGATCGAGCAGTTGGCCAGGGACCAGCAGTTGACGGTGCGCATCGCCTACAACCTGTTCACCCAGAAGCCCAAGGAAGAACTGGCCGACTTCAAGAACTGGACCGGCAGCGTCAAGCTGCACCAGGGCGACGACTACCTGCGGCACAACGGTGCCGGGGAGATGCTGGTGTTCTCCGCCGCCGACTTCGAGGATTTCCTCGAACCGCGCCCGGACCTGCCGCAGAGCATGGAAGCCGAGCTGGAGCCGGTGGTCCGCCACCTGGTGGAACAGCGCTGGCCGTTCCGCCTGCATGCCACCTACAACGAATCCATCAGCCGCATGCTCGACGTGTTCGAGAAGGTCAACCGCGATATCCCGTTCAACGGCCTGCCGTGGTTCTTCGACCATGCCGAGACCATCACCCCGCAGAACATCGAGCGGGTGCGGGCCCTGGGCGGCGGCATCGCGATCCAGGACCGCATGGCGTTCCAGGGCGAATATTTCGTCGAGCGCTACGGCGCCAAGGCCGCCGAGGCCACGCCGCCGATCAAGCGCATGCTCGCCGAAGGCGTGCCGGTAGGCGCGGGCACCGATGCCACGCGGGTGTCCAGTTACAACCCGTGGACCTCGCTGTACTGGATGGTCAGTGGACGCACGGTCGGCGGCCTGGCCCTGCATGAGGAAGGCCTGTCGCGCCAGACCGCCCTGGAACTGTTCACCCACGGCAGCGCCTGGTTTTCCTCCGAGCAGGGCAGCAAGGGCCAGATCAAGGTCGGCCAGCTGGCCGATCTGGCGGCGCTGAGCGCGGACTACTTCAAGGTCGAGGAAGAGGCCATCAAGTGGATCGAGTCGGTGCTGACGGTGGTCGGTGGCAAGGTGGTCTACGCCACCGGCGACTTCGAGAAGCTCGGCCCGGCAGGCCTGCCGGTGCTGCCGGACTGGTCACCGGTGGCCAAGGTGCCGGGGCACTGGCGTCCGACTTCGCCGCTGCAGGCCCAGGTCCACCAGTGCAGCGGTCCCTGCGCCGTGCACTCCCACAGCCATGAGCGGGCGCGCCTGTCGAATGCGCCGGTCAGCGACTTCCAGGGATTCTGGGGCGCATTCGGCTGCTCGTGTTTTGCCTTCTGATTCCCCATCGGCGCCGGACCCGTATGGCCGGCGCCCACTGTACTCTCACGTCACCAAGGAGTTTCACATGAGCAACGTTCCCTACAAACGCCTGAACAAAGACGACGCGGTGGTCCTGCTGGTCGACCACCAGACCGGCCTGATCTCGCTGGTGCAGGATTTTTCGCCGAACGAGTTCAAGAACAATGTCCTGGCCCTGGCCGACCTGGCGAAGTTCTTCAAACTGCCGACCATCCTCACCACCAGCTTCGAAAATGGCCCGAACGGCCCGATGGTGCCGGAGCTCAAGGAACTGTTCCCGGACGCCCCGTACATTCCCCGTCCAGGCCAGATCAATGCCTGGGACAACGCCGATTTCGTCAAGGCGGTAAAGGCTACCGGCCGCAAGCAGTTGATCATCGCCGGCGTCGTGACCGATGTCTGCGTGACCTTCCCGACCTTGTCGGCCCTGGCCGAAGGCTTTGAAGTGTTCGTGGTCACCGATGCCTCGGGCACCTTCAACGAAACCGTGCAGCAGGCGGCCTGGGCGCGGATGACCGCCGCCGGTGCGCAACTGGTCAACTGGTTCTCGGTGGCGTGCGAGCTGCAAGGCGACTGGCGCAACGACATGGAAGGCCTGGCGAACCTGCTGTCGCCGCGCATCCCTAACTACCGCAACCTGATGAACAGCTACTCGGCGCTGACAGCCAAGTAACGGTCATGTCGGTGCCGCACGGGACCTGGCGGTGAGGCACCGACCGGTGGGAGCCGGCTTGCTGGCGATGGCGTACGCACGGGCAGCACAAGGCTCAAGGGCCTCATCGCTGCGATGCGGCGTCCAGGCAAGCCGGCTCCTGCAGTGGTCGGGAACAGGAAGTGGCTCGGCGCTAAGGCCCCCACAGGTTTCGTGGTTACCGATTATGAGATGTGGGGAAAGGAAAAAGTCGTTATAAAGGGGCTTGCTGTCAACCCGAGCGTGACAATGAACCCTTTCGAAGACATGCGTATGTTCTGCCAGGTCATGGACTCGGGCAGTTTCACCGCGGCAGCGGATCAACTGGGCCTGTCCAAGCAGTTCGTCAGCCGTCGCCTGATGCAACTGGAGGAACGCCTCGGGGTGCGCCTGCTCAATCGCTCGACCCGCCGCCTGGATGTCACGCCCCTGGGGCAGAGCTACTACGAATCCGCCTTGCGCCTGCTCGCCGAAGTCGAGCACATGGAGCAGGGCATCGCCGGTCAGACCGCCGAGCCGCGCGGGACCCTTCGCCTGAGTGCGCCCCTGTCGTTTGCCCTGGCTCACCTGGGATCGCTGCTGCCGGCATTTCTCAAGCGTTACCGTGACGTCACTGTCGAAGTCGACCTCAGCGACCGTCCGGTGGATCTGCTCGGCGAGGGCTATGACCTGGCGCTGCGCATCGGCGTGCTGGAGGACTCGAGCCTGATTGCCCGACGTATCGCCACCATCGACCGGGTGTACTGCGCCAGCCCGGCCTACCTGGCCGAACGCGGTACACCCCTCAAGCCCGACGACCTGCATGCCCACGATTGCCTGCCCTATGGCCATGGCCGTCAGGTGCAGTGGCGTTTCGAGGGGCAGGGCAAGCCGGTGGTGGTCAATGTCACGGGGCGCATGCGGGTCAACAACGGTGAATTGCTCAGGGATGCGGCCATCGCCGGCATGGGCATCGCCTACCTGCCGACCTTTATCGTCGACGCGGCCTTGCGCGACGGCCGCCTGGTGACCTTGCTCGACTCCCTGCGCCCCGAGCCACTGCGCTTGTCGGCGGTGTATCCGCAGCACCGCCAGGCGTCGCGGCCGGTGCAGGCGTTCATCGAGTTCCTGCGCGAAAGCCTGGCGCGTGACGATGGCGGCCTCTAGCGCCCGGACGGGCAAATCGCCGCGCCTCAGTCCCGGCTAAGTTTGCCCGGGTAGTCTCCCCCCAGCGCCAGTTGCCGCGCTGCCAGGGAGATAACCTTCACATGAAGCCGCTAACCGGAGCCGACTGGCTCAACAAAGTCCCCGAAGTGACGTTGTCGTTCTGGGTCATCAAGATCATGTCCACCACCGTCGGCGAAACCGCCGCCGACTACCTTGCCGTCGATGCCGGGCTGGGCCAGGGCCTGACCAGTATCGGCATGGCCGTGCTGCTGGCCATCGCGTTGTTCGCTCAACTCCGTACCCGCGCCTACACCCCCTGGATCTACTGGCTGAGCGTGGTGCTGGTGAGCATCGTCGGTACGCAGATCACCGATGTGCTCACCGACCAGCTGGGTATCAGCCTGTATGCCAGCACGGCGGTGTTCAGCGTGCTGCTGGCGATCAATTTCCTGGTCTGGTTCAGGCTGGAGCGCAGCCTGTCGATTGCCGATATCGTCACCCCGCGCCGGGAGCTGTTCTATTGGGCGACCGTGCTCTGCACCTTTGCCCTGGGCACGGCGGCCGGCGACCTGGCGACCGAGGCGCTGGGCCTGGGTTTCACCCTCGGCTCGGTGATTTTCGCCGTGCTGATCGGCGCCACATTCGCCGCCTGGCGCCTGGGCGGCAATACGGTCCTGACCTTCTGGATCGCCTACATCCTGACCCGTCCGTTCGGTGCTTCCCTGGGGGACCTGCTGACCCAGGCCAAGACCTATGGCGGCCTCGGCATGGGCGCGGCATGGACCAGCGCGATCTTCCTCAGCGTCATCCTGATGCTGGTCATCGTCGCCCAGCTCGGCGTCGGCCAGCGCAAGCCGGTTTCCGACTGACCCCGTCTTCAACCTCACTCATTTCAATTATCAAGGAATCATCATGCTGACCGTTCGTAGCGCTATTCGCAAAGCCGCCATTGTCGGCGCCATCGCCTTGTTGAGCCTGGCCACCGCCTGCTCGAAATCGCCGGATACCCCCAAGGCCGGCACGGCCAATGCACAGGCCGATTCGAGCCATGCCTCGCCCTCCAAGCTGGGCGATCTGTCGGCCTTCCAGGGCATCGCCAGCCAGGTTGCCGGGTTGGTCGAGCAGAACGACCTGGCCGGTGCAAAAACACGGATCAAGGACCTGGAGCTGGCCTGGGACTCCGCCGAAGCCGGGATCAAGCCCCGTGCCGCCAGTGACTGGCACCTGCTGGACAAGGCCATCGACAATGCCCTTGAAGCCCTGCGCGCGGGTTCGCCGAAGCAGAGCGACTGCAAGGTCGCCATGACCGATCTGCTGAAGACCTTCGCGAGCCTGCAAGGCGGCAAGTGATCGCCAGCCAGCTCGCCCGCCGCATGCATCCAGGTCAAAACGCTGCACGCGGCGGGCGACAGATGCTTCAATAGAGGCTCGGCATCCGCGTCGCGGGTGCCGGGCCTTGCTGATGGTCGGAGAGGGATATGCGCATACTGCTGGTCGAAGATGACCCGATGATCGGGGAGGTGATCCAGGGGGCCCTGAAGGATGCCGGCTATGCCGCCGACTGGGTCAACAATGGCCTGACCGCACTGGCGACCCTGGACACCCAGCACTACGACCTGGTGCTGCTGGACCTGGGCTTGCCCGGCAAGGATGGCCTGGCGGTGCTGGACAGCATTCGTTCCGCCGACAATGCCGTGCCGTTGCTGATCATCACCGCCCGCGACAGCCTCGATCAACGCCTGCGCGGCCTTGATGGCGGTGCCGATGACTTCCTGCTCAAGCCGTTTGAAATGGCCGAATTGCTGGCACGCATGCGTGCGGTACTGCGGCGCAAGGGCGGCAGTGCCTTGTCGCTGCTGAGCAATGGCCTGGTCACCCTGGACCTGGTGTCCAAGCAGGCCAGTACGGCGGAGCACCCCGAGGTGCAACTGTCGAATCGCGAGTTTTCGCTGCTCCAGGCGCTGCTGATCCGTCCGGGGGCGATTCTTTCCCGTGCCGATCTCGAAGATCGTCTCTATGGCTGGGGCAACGAGGTGGAAAGCAATGCCGTGGAGTTTCTGATCCACGCGCTGCGGCGCAAGCTGGGCAGCCAGGTGATCAAGAATGTCAGGGGGATGGGATGGATGGTTTCAAAAGGCGTCTGAGCGAGTCCGTCCAGCTCAGGCTGTCCGTCGGCCTGTCGCTGGCGATCCTGGTCGTTGCGGTGGTGGCGGGTATTTTTGCCTTTGTCTCGGCGTTCGATGAAGCGCTGGAGTTGCAGGACAATACCCTGCGCCAGGTCGCCGTGCTGGTCGAGCGCCAGAACATGACCCTGAGTCCGTCGGCCCCCGGTATGTCGATCAGGGACGACGACGAGGAGTCGCGGGTGGTCGTCCAGTACCTGCGCGATGGGGCCCGGGCTTCGGGCAATATCGATGACGGCGGCCCGCTGCCATTGCCGACGAGCCTGTCCGATGGCCTGGCGACCCTGACCGTCGGCGGCGAGCCGTTTCGCGTGCTGGTCAAGACCCTGGGCACGGGCGAGCGCATCGCCGTGGCCCAGGAAACCGGTGCACGGGACAAGGATGCCCGGGAAAGTGCCTGGCGCGGCCTGCTGCCTTTTCTGATCCTGCTGCCGGTACTGTTGCTGGTGGTGGCCGACCTGGTGCGCAAGCTGTTTCGTCCGATCGCGGTCCTGGCGCAGGACATCGACCGGCGCAGCGAGCAGGACCTGCATCCCATCGACGAACGACACCTGCCCAGTGAAATCCGCTCCTTTGTGCTCGCCATCAATCGCCTGTTCGACCGGGTGGCCCGCTCGATGGACAGTCAGCGGCGTTTTGTCGCCGATGCCGCCCACGAACTGCGTTCACCCTTGACCGCGTTGTCGCTGCAGGCCGAGCGCCTGGCCGCCGCCGAGCTGTCGCCGGACGCCCGCGAGCGGCTGGTGCCGTTGCAGCGGGGCATCGAGCGCGGCAAGAGCCTGATCGATCAGTTGCTGGCGCTGGCCACGGCGCAATCGACGTCGACAACCCCCGCCGCGCCGATCTCCGTGCATGGCATCTACCGCCGCGTGCTGGAAGACCTGCTGCCACTGGCCGAACTCAAGCAGATCGATGTCGGCGTGGAAGGCGAGCAGGACATGCGGGTGTCGCTCAACGAGATCGACCTGCTGGCCCTGGTCAGGAACCTGGTGGACAACGCCATCCGCTATACCCCGCAAGGCGGGCGGGTGGACCTGTCGGTGAGCGCGGAGCAGGGCGGCGTGCTGTTGCAGGTCCGGGACAACGGCCCGGGGATTGCCATCGAGGAGCGCGAGCGGGTGTTCGACCCGTTCTACCGCAGCCTGGGCAATACCGAGGTCGGCTCGGGGCTCGGGCTGTCGATCATCAAGGCCATTGCCGAGCGCACCGGCGCGCGTATCCGCCTGGGGTACAGCGATGAAGTACGGCAGCGCGGCCTGAGCGTTTCGGTCTGGTTACCGGCGGCCGTGGGCTGAGGCGTCTCCTATCGCACCGCGCTGACTCCTGCGAAAGTGCTGGTGAGTTCCTGCGTGAGCGACTGGACCTCCGTGAAGGTGGCCTGTAACAATTGCGCAAACAGGAAATACCCTGACGTTTATCGATTCAAGGTTGAAGGTGCATTGCATAATGGATGATTACAACGATAGGGGGGCTCAGGGGAGCGATGGCAATCCGGCTTTTCATGGCTTCATCTATCAGAAAAAAGTCACCGTATGGATCGCGTTGCAACTGCTGTTGAATCGTGTCGATGGCTGCAACGAAATCATCGTTGAGCCAGTCTCGCAGGAAGACGTCGAGGCTTGCATCGATGACGAGGAATCGACAGTCAGCATTGGTGGCGTCCATAAACTACTGATTCAGATAAAAAACCGCGGAAAGGGCTATTGGACGGCCAGCGCGTTTTCGGAACTGGTCAAGGACCGGGTTGCACGAAGTGCCTCGGGGCCAGGTACCAGGCCCAGGGGAAAGGCACTGCTGCTGGAGGATCCCTCCCGGCGTTATATTTTTATTACCAATTGCAGTGTCGCTGGGGAACTGGCGGCAGCCGAGCTTAAAAATGTCGATGAGGCACTGGACCCTTCGTTCCTCCCTCCGAAGCTGACAGAGATAGAGGCCGAACAACAGGCGTTGACCGGTCGTTGGGGGCTTATCCAGAATCTGACTGAAAATGACCTGCGGGCACGTATTCATGACTTGCTTGAATCCAGGGGCAAGGTACCGATTTCGAACCTGCCGGCGGCGATAGATAAGTTGGAGCGCTTGGTCGAGCGGCGTATGGCAGGGCTGGTGGAGCCCCTGACGCGTGATCATGTTCGGGATGTCATCACCAGTGAAGGCGGGGGAGCGGTACGCGACCAGGAGTTGCGCGAGTTCATCGCACCGCCTGCCTTGGCACGAGCAGAGTCGCTGTTGGACACGTTGCATGCGGTGATGCTGATCGGACCGCCAGGCTACGGCAAATCGTTGATTGCCAAAAACATGGTTCATGCCCTGCGTGAAAGACCGCGACCCTATGAGGTTGTGAGGGAGTCGGCAGGGCTTGCCGCAATCGAGCACTATCTGGCGCAGAGGGGCTTGTATGTCTTTCATCTCGACGACCCCTGGGGGCAATCGAAGCTTGAAGCCGATGCGGACAAATGGGTTATTCAACTCCCTCGGTTGCTGGCGCGTGCCTCTGCCGACAAGCTGTTCATCATCACTTCGCGTACCGATATTCTTCGTCAGAGTCGGGTCGGGGAGGATGAAGAACCGTGGCGTTCGCTGACCTGTGAAGTATCGGATAGCGATTATGGCGATGACGTCAAATGGAACATCCTGGAAAAGAAGCTTGAGCAAGCCCAGGCATGGATGCTGCCGTTCGCTGAGCGGTATCGTTCCGGGCTGCTCCAGGATCTACAAAGTCCCCTGGCAATCGATCGCTTCTGCAAAGGCTTGCTGGCTTGCGGGGACGAGTCGGTTGCATTGATCGAACAACTGGTCGATCAGGCACAGGTTTCCAGCATTCGCCAGATTGTCCGTCAGCAAGTTCTGGGATGGCCGGAACGCGGCGTGGAGTGCGCTACGGTGATCTGGGCGATGATTCGCCGGAACCAACGTATTTCATTTGAGGGGTTGAGTACGATCCGGCGTGCCCTGGATGACCTCAGCCCGCCGCTTTCCATTGATCTCGAGCGCTTCGTAAAGCATTTCCTGATCTCAACACTGGACGAGGATGAGAAAGAGGAGATCGGTGCCCACGGTAAGGTCATTGAGGCCTTTGAGGAAGTGATTACCGACAGTCCCGCTGTATTGGAACGGACCTTGGGCCGGTGCGTGGAGGCCCTGTATGCGCAGTGGTGCGATGACCCGGCCTGTCTCAACGCCTTGATAAATCTGCTTGAAGCAATCAGCAGTCGGTGGCCCCAACAGCTGTGCCTGAATCGTATTCAGCAGGACAAGGTCGATGAGTTCCTGCGCCAGTGCATTGCTACCACCAATGATTTTCAGTTCGTTTACTATTTTGAGCGGGTCATCAGATGGGGTTCGCAGCGTTGCTCCATTGCCCGGTTCTTACGCGATTTGACGGCATTCAAGCCGGTGGCATCCGGGCGAGTGGTGAAGTACTGGAGTGTACCGGTGCTGAGTCCGGAGTTCAGGGAAGAGTTGGAAAGAGAGCCATTGATACCGCCGCTCTTGAGTTCATGGATACGTTATCGATTTATCGATGGCGACATTGTCTATGACGGTCCGCAGCTTTTTACCTGGCTCGCCGGGCTGGGTGGGGACCTCGGGGAGGCTTGGGCACAGTCTTGTCACTGGGCGACCCCGGCAGGTCGCAACCAACCTAATACACTGGCGCTTTTCCAGTGCGCGGCGCTGGCCGGTGCTTTTCATTACGATGATGAGATGTTCAGTCTGATTGAGGGTATCGAGGACGGGCTACGTGAACACCGGGACGAGGTGGGTGACTACGAGGAGCAGAGTTTCCAGGGCATTGACGATGCGTCGATTGAGCGCCTGTTCAGGACCATGCTGGATGAGGATGAGGAACTGGTTCATCGTCTTACCATGGCTTACGTCCAGATGCGCCGCCGGAACGAAGGGTATCAATGGATTGAGGGCCACCCACGCCATGATCTGATTCTCCCCGCCTGGTCGATGACCCTGGATGAACAATCCTCGCAGGTGTCTGCCTTGGAGAGGGAGAGCCTTGAGCTGCTCAAACGTGCCTATGATCAGTCCCTGATCCTGGCTGATCATGATCTCGAAGGTATTTGCGAAGACCTGGATATCCCCGATATCGATGATTTCCTCCAGCTTGAGCCGATGAAAATTGTTGAAGAACTGCTGAGCTTGGAGACACAGCGCAATGGCGATCCCCATGAGCTGATCGAGCAAATGTACTACCTGGAAAACCTTGCAGTCGCCAAGGCCTTGAGAGAGGCCGTCGGGCGTATGGATGCCGTGAGTGTGCGCAAGCATCTTCCGAGCCTCATGGAGCATGATCATGCCGATGTACGCAGGCATGCCGTGAGTTTTTTTGCCGGCCTGGTCGAGCCCCTGGGGTTGAACAGATATTGGCTCTACAACGGTGCCAGCGATAAAAGCGCGCACGTTCGTCTGGAGTTGGCGAAGGTCATTGGCCACTTCAAGTGGCAGGACGGAGTGGAATGCCTGATTTCCCTGCTCTCGGATTGTCGGGATTATCAGGCGGACGAGGGGGGGCCGCGTTTCGAGGTGGCCCGCGCGGCTGCCCGGGCACTGGCGGGTATGCACAACCTTTCAGAAGAACATCGACAGGCGATACGAACGTTCCTGAGTCAGCCCCCTCGGGATCCGCAAGATCCTGTCGTCAATGACTTGCTCAGTAGATCGTTCCCACGCTCTGCGTGGGAATGCAGCCCGTGACGCTCTGCGTCACAGGTCACAGCTTCGCGGGCAAGCCCGCTCCCACAGCGCGGGAACGATCCAATGAGCGGTATCAGTCGGCTCAGGTCGGAGAGATGGTGGCCAGCAGGCCGATTGCGATTGTCAGTAAGAGAAAACCACCCAGAAAAAGCGCCATCTTGCCCATTTCAGGCCTCCTGAATCACAGGGTTGCGGTACAGCGGAAAAAGAGTCTTGGAGAACTCTGCCTTGAAGCGCCGCCCGAGGCCGGGTGGCAGGCTTATTGTCGGGGGGAATCTGATCTCGATACAGAGGCAGGTAGTGCAGAAAAATACGGATCAGATGGGGAGGGGAGGTGTTCTGGCGTGAGTTCACGCCAGATCAACAGGGTGGCGAACGGCAAAGCCCGTTCGCCACCGGTACGCGCGTGCCGTCAGTTGCGATCCAGCCACACGGTCTGGGCGTTGCAGAACTCGCGTACGCCGAAGTGCGACAGCTCGCGACCGAAGCCGCTTTTCTTCACGCCGCCAAAGGCCACCCGTGGGTCGGAAGCGCTGTAGCCGTTGATGAACACGCCACCGGTTTCCAGTTCGTCGGCGATCTGCTGCGCCAGCGCGACATTGGCGGTGTAGACCGTCGAAGTCAGGCCGAAGTCGCTGTCGTTGGCCAGTTCCACGGCGTGCCGGGCATCCCGCGCGGTGATGATCGAGGCGACCGGCCCGAACAGTTCCTGCTTGAACGAGGTCATCTGGTCGGTGACATCGGCGAGGATGGTCGGCTCATAGAAGTTGCCATGCCCCGCGATCTTGCCGCCGCCCAGCAACAGGGTCGCGCCCTCGGCCAGGGTGGCCTGGACCTGCTGGTCCAGTTCGTCACGCAGATCGAAACGCGCCATCGGACCCACATAGGTCTCGGCCAGCAGCGGATCGCCGACCACCAAGCGACGGGTCGCCTCGACGAACTTCTCGGTGAAAGCTTGCACCACCCCTTCCTCGATGATCAGGCGCTTGGCCGCCGCACAGACCTGCCCGGTGTTCTGGTAGCGACCGATCACCGCGGCCCGGACCGCCGCATCGAGGTCGGCATCGTTGAGCACGATGAACGGGTCCGAACCGCCCAGTTCCAGTACGCACTTCTTCAGGGCCGCACCGGCCTGAGAGCCGATCGCGGTGCCGGCACGCACGCTGCCGGTCAGGGTCACGGCGGCAATGCGCGGGTCGGCGATGGCCTTGGACACGCCGTCCGGCGTCACGTTGATCACCTCGAACGCACCCTCGGGGAAGCCCGCCTGCTTGAAGGCATCGAGCAGCAGGTAGGCGCAGCCCATCACGTTCGGTGCGTGCTTGAGCACATAGGTGTTGCCGGCCAGCAGGGTCGGCACCGCACCGCGCAGCACCTGCCAGATCGGGAAGTTCCAGGGCATCACGGCAAGGATCGGACCCAGCGGGCGGTATTCGATCCGCGCCTTGCCGTTGTCCACCAGGGTCGCTTCCGGCGCGAGCATGGCCGGGCCCTGGGCGGCGTACCAGTCGCAGAGCTGGGCGCATTTCTCGATTTCGCCACGGGCCTGGGTGATCGGCTTGCCCATTTCCCGGGTGATCATCTCGGCCATTGCGGTGGCGTTGTCGCGCAGCGCCTTGCCCAGGGTGATCAACAATTGCGCGCGCTGTTCCACGGACTTGCGGCGCCAGCTGGCGAAGCCCTTGGCAGAACGCGAGAGCGCGGCATCGAGTTGCGCGGCCGACTCATAGGGGTAGTGACCGATCTGCTCGCCGTTGAGCGGGTTGATCGAGAGCGCGTGGGTCTGGTTCGACACAGTAGTCATGGCACCGTCCTGCTGGGTGGGTAATGAATCCAGCGTACGGGGCTGTTGCTTTTCTGGAAACTGAATAATACTGAGTGAAACGTTCACGATTGGAGAATGACTTGGATCTGGTCCAGTTGGAGATTTTCAAGGCTGTTGCCGAGCAGGGCAGCATCAGCGCCGCCGCGCAGTTGATTCACCGGGTGCCGTCGAACCTGACCACGCGGATCAAGCAACTGGAGCAGGACCTGGGCGTCGAGCTGTTCATCCGCGAGAAAAGTCGCCTGCGCCTGTCGCCGGCGGGCTGGAGCTTCCTGGACTACACCCGGCGCATTCTCGATCTGGTGGCCGAGGCGCGCCTGACCGTGTCCGGTGAAGAACCCCAGGGCCCGTTCGCCCTCGGCTCGCTGGAAAGCACGGCGGCGGTGCGCATTCCGGCGTTGCTGGCGGCCTACAACCAGCAATACGCCAAGGTCGAGCTGGACCTTTCCACCGGGCCTTCCGGGACCATGATCGAGGGCGTGCTGTCCGGGCGGCTGGTGGCGGCGTTCGTCGACGGACCGATCCTGCACCCGACCCTGGAAGGCGTGCCGGTGTTCGACGAGGAAATGGTCATCATTGCGCCGTTGCACCACGCGCCCATCACCCGCGGCGGCGATGTCAACGGCGAGAGCATCTATGCGTTCCGGGCCAACTGCTCGTACCGCCATCACTTCGAAAGCTGGTTCACCGAGGACGCGGCGGTGCCCGGCAAGATCTTCGAAATGGAGTCCTACCACGGTATGCTCGCCTGCGTCAGCGCCGGCGCCGGCCTGGCGCTGATGCCCCGCAGCATGCTCGAAAGCATGCCCGGTTGCAGCACGGTGAGCGTCTGGCCGTTGTCGCAGAAATTCCGTTTCCTGCAGACCTGGCTGATCTGGCGGCGAGGCACCGTGTCGCAGAACCTGAGGGTATTCGTGCAGTTGCTTGAGGATCTACGGACGCATGCCCAGCCAGATCACGGCCTCGGTGGAAGCCGAGACAACGGGTTTCAACAGCCTGTACCACGGATCGCTTGATTCAAGGTGGGCGGTGGACTGATCGTGGTGCTGCTGTTCCTCGACGACGATGGTGGAAATGGCCGTGACCGCTGATGGATCGCTGTCGCGGAGCACCTGTAACTGATGTTCGAGGTGCCTGAGCACCACGCTTTCCACGGCGATGGTGGTGGCAGCGATGGCCTTGCGTCCCAACAGTCCGGTCACCAACCCCAGCATCAGTCCGCCAAAACCGCAGAGCCAGTAGCTGCGACAGTGCGGGCGTCCGCGGCGTTGCAACTCGGCTGCAAAGAGGGCGCGATGCTTGAGTTCATGGCGGCGAAACTCCCTGAGTTCATGGAGCATGCTGCGAGCGGTGAGGTGAGCCATGAGGATTTGCCCTGCGTAGATGTTCACCGCGCCGTGCTCGCCGGCGTGATCGACCTTGATCATTCGACTGCCCATTTCAGTGACAGCGCCAGGTTGTATCGTGGATTCCATGAGTACAACTACCTTGTTGTGAGTTCCCGACGGCGTCCGGAAGGAGGGGCGACCAGGGTATTGGCGGCGGGTGAAGTGTTCGTTGTCGAGGCCTTGAAATCAACCGGCAATTTGCGCCCGAAGGATGACGGGCTGTTCGTCGTGCACGTATGCTTTTCCCGCGTGCGAATCTGCACAAGAATGATGAATAGGTAACAGGACAGCGTATGCCCCTCAGCTTGGTAAAGATGCATGCTCATGGCGACGACTTCGTCATCATCGACCGCCGCGGCGAGGCTGACCCGATAACGCCCGCCGTGGCCCGACGGCTGGGGGATCGCAACCGGGGTATCGGTTTCAACCAGTTGGCCGTCGTGCTCGACTGCGAGGATGCCGCCGCCCGCATCGTGTTCTGGAATCCCGACGGCACGCCTCTCGACACCTGTGGCAGCGCCACCCGTGGTGTGGCCGACACCTTGATGCGCCAGGGTAATACCTCGTCGGTGCTGCTGCGAACCAACCGCGGGCTGCTGAGCTGCGTGCGGCAGGCGGACGGCGGTGTTTCGGTGGACATGGGCAAGCCTTCGCTGCATTGGCAGGACGTGCCGCTGGCCAGGGAAATGGATACCCTGGTCTTGCCGCTGGCGGGCGAGCCGGTGGCCTGCAGCATGGGCAATCCCCACTGCACCTTCTTTGTCGAGGACCTCGCGGCTATCGACATCGCCGCGCTGGGCTCGAAGATCGAAATCGACCCGTTGTTCCCGAAAAAGACCAACGTGCATTTCGTCCAGGTCATCGATCGCGGCCATATCCGCCTGCGTATATGGGAGCGCGGCGGCGGTATTCCACAGGGCTCGGGTTCGTGCTGCTGTGGAGCGGTGGTCGGTGGCATTCGGCGTGGGCTGCTGGACGACAGCGTCGACGTGGAATGTGACGGCGGCACCGTGAACGTGAAATGGGACGGTAGCGGCGGGGTGATCCTCAGCGGACGGGTGGAGAAGGTTTGGGAGGGGACAGTTGCGGAGCATTTGTTGCTGGCTTAGTGTTGCGAGGGTTGAGGAGAGTGGCTATTTGATATCTCGGCAAGTAATCTGCGCGGCGGATCTGCCGCGTGAATTTCTTTTCAAGGAGCCATGATTGATCAAAGCACTCTGTATTGCCCTGACGCTGGTCTGTCTCGCCGGTTGCAGCAAACCAGGACCTGTTGTGCTGGACAAAGCCGGGCATGGGCTGCGGCAGAAACAGCGTCCGCTGATTGTCGGTAAATGGTACAGCGACTCGCCGACCACTGAAGGTGGGCATGTCATGGAGATTGCCGAGCATCGTGCCAATGGCACCTACGTGGTCAGCTTTCGTGTCATCGACAAGACGGGCAAGGTGAAGGACTCCCAGGAAGCAGGTTTCTGGGGCACGGCCGGGAACATCTACTTTACCATCACCAAGGGCTGGATCCAGGGTTCCAAGTTCATCCCGGCCCCGCCAGGCTTGGCTGATCTTGAAGATGCCTACCAGATTCTCGAACTGAAGAATGGGAAATTCCGCTACAGGTCGGTCGAGAACAAGAATGTCTACAGCGCTATAAAAGTGGACGACACCTTCCAGTTCCCCGGCATCCCGCCTTCGAAAGGTTGATGACCCATAGAACCGAAAGCACGTGCGGTGATCAGGCGCGGTGATTATCCTTCACCGTGTTTTTAGCCGCCTGTGTCAGGGCGTCTCCCGTTAGCGGGCAATCATGAAAATGAGCAACGAGATCTCCAGCAATGTCAGAAACCACCGATGATTCGTTCTACGACCGCGCGGACGAGCATATCCATCTGTCCAACGAGCAACTCAAGCGGTTCGACGACTTTGGCAAGGTCAACGCCTCGATGATGTTCGGCACCACCCGCTTCAACGCCTGGGTCAGCGCGCGCGGCTTCAAGTCCGGCGAGGAGATGGCCCAGGCCCGCGAGGCGATGCTGAACTACTTCTGCAATCAGTACCGGATGATGCTCGAGGACAACCTCGACGACCATATCAACAACTTCAGCCAGTACATGGGCGCGCCTGACGCCTGATTACCTTTGATAGGACTGCCTCAGGCGCCGAGCGTGAGGTAGTCGGTGTAGCCCTTCTGATTGCCGCCGAAGTAAGTCGTATTGTCAGCGCTGTTCAAAGGCGCATTGACCTGCAATCGCTCGACAAAGTCCGGGTTGGCCAGGATCATCTGACCGTAGGCTTCCATATCCGCCAGTCCGGTCGCCAGGTCGGCGCCGATTTGCTCCCGTGGCCGGCCCGGACGGTTCAGTATCAGCACGCTTTTCCATAGCTTGCGAATGTCCGCCAGCAGCGTTTCGTTGCCTGCATGCAGGATGTGCAGGTAGGCCAGGCCCAGTTTGTTCAACTCGTCGACCAGATAGCGGTACAGTGCCGGGCCTTCTTCACCTTCATCAATGCCCCACATCGTGATGCCGGGCGAGAGGCGGATGGCGGTTTTGTCGGCACCGATTTCTTCGGCGATGGCGGTCGCGACCTCGATGGCAAAGCGTGCGCGGTTCTCTATGGATCCCCCGTATTCATCCGTGCGGCTGTTTGCACTGGCGGCAAGGAACTGTTGGACCAGGTACGCGTTGGCGCCGTGAATTTCCACTCCATCTGCCCCGGCCTCAATGGCCCGCCGCGCCGCGAGGCGAAAGTCGGCCACGGTCTGGCGCACTTCCTCGGTACTCAGTGCCCGCGGCACGGGAATATCCTGCATGCCGCTGACGGTGAACATCGGCGTATTCGGAGCAATGGCCGACGGGGCCACGCCTTGGCGGTGATGGGGCGTGTTATCCGGATGGGACATGCGTCCGGCGTGCATCAGCTGAATAAACACATGGCCGCCCTTGGCGTGCACGGCACGGGTGATCTCTTTCCAGCCCGCCGTCTGTGCGTCGCTATGGATACCCGGCGTAGTGAGATAGCCCTGACCGTCCTCCGATGGCTGGGTGCCTTCGGTTACGATCAGCCCGACGCTGGCCCGCTGGGCATAGTATTCGGCGGCCAACTCTCCCGGTGTGCCATCGGGTGCTGCCCGGCTTCGGGTCATGGGTGCCATGACCAGGCGGTTCGGCAAGGTGCTGTTACCAACGCGTATCGGTGTGAACAGTGGGCTCATAATGCGATCCTCAAGAGTGTCGGGTACAAGGCCCAGGTGTTCGCGCAACCGATGATTCGACGGCGACCAGCAAAGGGCGCTTGCTGTAGCCGCATCATCCGATCTATTGTTTTTGGGATAAATATGGGTTTATGGATTTGATTGATCCATATATGGAGCAATAGGGTGGAACTTCTCAACGATATGGCACTGTTTGTCGAAGTCGTGAAAGCCAAGGGCTTTCGCGGGGCAGCCGAGGTGCTGGGCATGCCCAACTCCACGCTGTCGCGGCGTATCAGCGCCTTGGAGAAGGCCATCGGTTTGCGCCTGCTGCATCGCACCACACGCCGGGTTGAGGTGACGGAAGCGGGGCAAATCTACTTCGAGCGCTGCAAGCGTATTGTCGACGAGGCTCGGCTGGCCCATGAGCAACTGGGAGACATCGTGGCGCAACCCCGAGGCGTACTGCGGGTATCCTTTCCAGTGGATTTTGCGATCACTTATCTCGCACCATTGATTGCCGAATTCGCCAGCCTCTATCCGGAGATACGTTTCGATTTCGACCTGACTTCCCGTCGCGTCGACCTGGTGAGCGAGCCCTTCGATGTGGCGATCCGGATGGGCGAGTCCGAAGACTCCCAATTGATCGCCCGGCCTCTGCTTACCCTGGTGTCCAGTTTGTATGCCTCGCCGGCTTATCTCGATGCCTTTGGCATGCCTGGCACACCGGCTGATCTTGAACGGCATCAGTGCCTGAATATTCAGAAGAGCGGAATGTGGACCCTGAGCGATGGCGTCCAGACGCGGTCGGTGGCGGCAGCGGGGCGCTATAGGGTCAACAGCGTCGGCATGCTGCGACGGTTGGCGGCGCTGGGGCAGGGCATCGTGTTGATGCCCGAGGAGGTGGTTGCCGATGAGTTGGACAAGGCGTTGCTGTGTCGCGTGCTGCCCGAATGGCAGGGCAACCCGATGACGGTGTATGCCATGACCGAGACGCGACTGCTCCCGGCCAAGACCCAACGGTTTATCGAATTTCTGCGCGAGCGCCTGGGCTGACCCCCATCACTTGGCAGCCGTGTCCTTTGGCGCACCACCGTTGCCATACAGCGCCAGATGGTTGGCGATGCACATATCGTATGCCTCGACCAGGAACAGGTGCGGCTTGGACGCGATGGGCGGAACCAGGCAACGGGTGGTCACGCGTTTGCCCAGCATTTCCGTATCGATATAGATCAGGTTCACCGGCGACTTTTTCGGGTTTTCCTCGGCGCTGAAGTAAGCACGGGTGTATTCCTCATCACCGGCGGTTTTTTCCAACTGTTGACCATCGATCTGGGTGGTCAGTACGTCCCCGGCAGGAAACTCCTTGTCCGCCAGCAGCGCCACGCCGATGGGACCGGTGAACCCGGCCAGCAGCGAAGTCTTGCGCAGTTGCGACTGCAGGTTGGCGTAGGTCACGAAGTGCAGCACCTTGATCGTCGGTTGGTTGCTCAACTCCGGAAATTTCTCATAGGCGCGGTGGGCCAGCAGTCGCGGGCCTGTCGGTTTGGTCGCGTCGTCCGCGACACGATAAATGGCATAGGCACTGCTGGTGATCAGCAGGCTGAAGATTTCCTTTTCACCCTCGCTGTGGGGGCGCAAGTCCTGAACGGTGATTTTGCTGGACTGATCGAGCCCCGGAAATTCCGGCGGTGGCAGGGAGGGCTGGGTGGCGCAACCGGCAATGACGAGAATGCTGGTCAGGAAAAGGGCTTTCAACGCGTGCATGGGACGTCCTGTTGTCTATTGAATGGAGGCATTATGCCATTAATGTGCCCGCGCTTCAGCCAGGCTTGCCAGCAAAGCGAATAAACGATTGAAAAAAAACGCTATAGGCTTTACTTGAGAAGCACATTGCTAGTAATCAGTCAGTGACTATCGCCAGTTTTTGGCTCAGGGAGCGTTGATGAGTGTCCGTCCGTTGACCGATTCCCCGAGGCAATCGAACGATTGCGATGTTGTCGCCTCTCAATTCCAAGGGACTCCGGATACGGTTGGCATGGCCTACGTCGGCAACGAAGATACGATCGAACAGCTGCTGGACTCAGCACGGCACTGGACCCATACCACCGCCTGGGTGGTTTACCGTGCCGGTGAACAGCTGCATCGGGTCGGGCAGGGCGACCCGTCGCTGCCATGGCCTTCAAGCATCGCCAATGACGAGTTCGAGGCCTTTTGTCAGGCCCGCCAGCTGCACCGCTGGCCGACCGGCAGGGGCGAAAGCGTGCTGGGCTGGTTGCTCGCGCCTGCCAGCGAGTCCACGGAGCCGGCGCTCGCCGAGTTCGCCCAGCGCCTGGGCATCGAGGTCCAGACCAATACCCTGGCCCGTGCCCAGATCACCCAGCGTGTGCTCTATGAAATCACCTACCTCGCCAGTTCGACCCGCGACCGCTCGGTGTTCCTGGTGGGCGTTCACCGGCTGCTGGCCAGCCTGATCGACGCCGAGAACTTCTACCTCGCGCTGTATGACCCGCTCAGCGGCAAGATCGACTACCCGTACTATGTCGACATCATCGATGTGGATGCCCTGGAGTCCGAGAACTACGAATACCTCGACATGTCGCACCTGTCCCTGACCGGCCAGGTGCTGACCAGCGGCCAGCCCTTGCTGATCGACTCCGCCGGCATTCTCACAGCCCAGGCCGAGGGGCGTTTTCACTGTGTGGGCGACCGTCCCGAATTCTGGATGGGCGCACCGCTGAAAAACGCCTCGGACGAGGTGTTTGGCATGCTGGCGATGCAGGTCTACGACGTTGCCCGTATCTACAGCGCCGAAGACCGCGCGCTGTTCCTGGTGGTGGCCCGCCACGTCGCCATGGCCCTTGACCGCATCCTGCACCGGGCGGACCTGGAAGAGACCGTGCTGCGTCGCACCCAGGAGCTGTCGACCCTCAACGATGCCCTGAGGCAGGAAGTGCTCGACCGCGAGCGCGCCGAGCACCTGCAGAGCGCGCTGTTCCAGATTGCCGAACTGTCGAGTCAGCCCGGCGACATGGCCGAGCTGTTTCAAACCCTGCACGGTATCGTCGGCGAGCTGCTGTTTGCGCAGAACTTCTACATCGCCCTGTTCGACGACGCCACCGGCGAAGTGACCTTTCCGTACTACGTCGATGAGCGCCAGACGGTCCGCCCGGCGGCACGGCGCGGGCGCCTGGGCTTGACCGAGTACATCATCCGCCAGCGTCGCCCGTGCCTGATCGACGTCGACGAAGCCCATCGCCTGGCGGCGAACGGTGAAATCGTCCTGGGCCACAAGTCCGTCCGCTCGTACTCCTGGCTGGGTATTCCGTTGTTCGAGGGCGATGTGGTGCGCGGCGTGCTGGCCGTCCAGAGCTACACCTCGCAGGTGAGCTACACCCTGCGCGACCAGGAACTGCTGACCTTCGTGTCGCGCCATATCGATACCGCGTTGTCGCGCCGTACCGCCGCCGAAGCCATCCACGCTGCCAATCTCATGCTCGAAGCCCGGGTGCAGAACCGTACCCGCGAACTCGATCATGCCAACGCCAAGCTGCAACACGAAAACTCCCACGATGCACTGACCGGACTGGCCAACCGCACCTACCTGCAACAGCGCCTGAACCAGGCCTGGTCGCGGTTCGACAGCGACGGCGGGCACCTGGCGGTGATGTTCATCGACCTCGACCGCTTCAAGATGGTCAATGACAGTCTCGGCCATCACTTTGGCGACCTGCTGCTGATGCAGGCCGCCGACCGCCTGCGTGGCTGCCTGCGCGACACCGATATGCTGGCGCGCCTGGGCGGCGACGAATTTTCGGTGCTGGCGCCCGAGGCGCCGCTGGAGGTGGTGATCGACATCGCCGAACGGATCCTGGTGGCCTTCGACCTGCCGTTTTTCATCAATGGCCATGAAGTGTTTTCGTCCTGCAGCATCGGTATCGTCAGTGCCGACAGCCAGTTCCACCAAGAACCGGCGGACCTGCTGCGCGATGCCGACGCGGCGATGTACCGGGTCAAGAGCGCCGGACGCGACAGCTACGCGGTGTTCAACCAGGAGGTGCGCCGCGAGGTCTCCGACCAGGTCGAGCGGGAAGGGGCCTTGCGCAACGCTCTCAAGCGCACCGACGAACTGCTACCGTATTTCCAGCCGATTGTCAGCGTCGACAGCGGCGAACTGCTGGCCCTGGAAGCGCTGGTGCGCTGGCACCAGCCGGGTGGCCGGGTGGTCGCGCCGGGTGAGTTCCTGCCGGACTTCGAGGGCCTGCGCCTGATCGGGCGTCTGGACCTGTACATGCTGACCAGCATTGCCGTGATCCTCGCCCAACCCCAGCACGCCAACTGGCCGCCGGTGCACGTCAACTGCTCCAGCTACAGCATGACGCGCCCGGACTTCGCCAGTGAAGTGCTGGCCCTGCTGGCGCGGCACGGCGTCGAGCCGTCGCGGATCTGCCTGGAACTGACCGAAGGCGCGCTGGTGGCCGAACCGGCGATGGCCCGGCGCACCATGCAGCAACTGGCCGACAACGGCATGTCGGTGGTGCTCGATGACTTCGGGGCGGGGTTTTCTTCCCTGAGTTATGTGCACCAGTACCGTTTCAGCGGCTTGAAGATCGACAAGTCATTCATTCTTGAGCTGACCAGCAGTTCCCGCAGTCGGGCGATTGTCCGGGCGATTGTGCGGATGGCGGAATCGCTGGATTTGAGTGTGGTGGCTGAAGGGGTTGAGGATGCCGCGACCTTGGAGTTGTTGCGGGAGATGGGGGCGGGGCAGGCGCAGGGGTATTACTTTGCCCGGCCGATGGGGTTGGAGAGGTTGATGAGGTGTTTTTCGGGTGACGAGCCCTCGCTTTGGTACAAGGCGATCTGTTGAGGAAACGGCTTTCCGGGGGGGCTAGGCGCGATGCGCGAGCAATCAATCTCCATGCGCATTTTTCGGATACACAGCTAGCGCGTTCAGCCATCGCGAGTTGCCTAATAGGGAAAAATTGGATTAACTGGTATGTACCAATTCGGTAGATATAACATGCTGTGTCCGCCAACAGTCATTACGGAAGAGTTAACTTGCCCCTTACGGATCCCATCCCGAGCAACGAGGTCGCAGTACCTCTCTACAAGCAACTGGCCGAGACCCTGCGCCAGCAGATCGAGTCGGGAGAACTGAATGATCAGGAGCCACTGGCGCCGGAGCGAGAGCTTGCCCTGCATTACAAGGTAAGCCGGGACACGGTGCGCAAGGCGATTCGTTTGCTGGATGAAGAGGGGATGATCTACAGCGATCATGGCCGGGGGACGTTCATTACCTCGGCGCCCTTGCGGGACATGGCCAAGGCCATTGGCAGTTTTACCCTCGACACCTTGAAGCGTGGCGGTGTGCCTGGGCAGAAAGTGCTGGTCTTCGAGAAGGTAACTGCGGGTATGGCGATTGGCAGTGTCCTTAATATCAAACCCGATACTGTCCTGCATCATGTCAAGCGCGTGCGTCTGATCGACGGCGAACCTATTGGTATCCAGGATTCCTGGCTGTGTCTGCCCAAGGGCCTGGGGTTTACCCGTGAACAGCTTGAGCGCAAGGGCTCGCTGTATCGCTTGCTGGTCGAGGAGCTGCAGATACAGCCGAGTCTCGCACTGGAGAGTATCGGTTCGATACTGGCCTCGGAGCAGGACGTCGAATTGCTGAACCTGGACAAGGGCGCGCCGCTGCTGCTGTGCGAGCGCGTCACCATGTCTGAAAGGCGGGTGCCCATCGAGTATTGCGAAATGCGCTACGGGCCCTCCTATCGCTACAAAAACAAGGTGACGCAGTGGGGCGGCAACTGAGCCGCCAGCAACCGCACCCTGCCATCAACCTCCCTCAAGGTACGAACCAATGCGCCAGCCACGGGCGCATTGCACGGCAGTTCTGCCGCCTCTTCATCTCCCTGAAATTTCATAAAAACGCAGATTGCCTGGGCAAAAAGCGGGCATGGGTCGTTCGCGTTGCACCGGTTTGTTTCTTTTTTCTTTTATAGGTACGTACCTCTATAAGAAAATAATGTTCATGAAGGGACTTTTGTAGCCGCAATGTCACATTGCATCGGCATATTTCGCATATTCGCCTTGTGACAATAAAGGTACGTACCAATTGGTATGATCGTTGCCTTTGGTCAACAAGGTGCCCGGTGCTCTGTTCGTGTTCGACGAGCATTCGGTTCGTTCGATGTGAACATGGAGACAGGCATTTGCCCATGGCCAACCACTCTGCAAGCCTCGTCCTGGACGATGAAGCTCTTTTCCCCGCGCATGGCGACGAGGCTGCTGCTGTGCCGTTTCGACTGACCGTACTGGACGTACCGGCAAGCGGCTTGCTGCTACGGACGATCATCCTGATGGCGCTGCTTTCCATCGTCGTTCACGGCGCGTTGTTGTGGTGGGGCTATCAGTCCGAAGAGCGCATCACACCGGCCCAACCTCAAGAGATGTCCATCGAATTTGCCGCTGAGGCCGTGCCAGCACCTGCGCCGCCTCCCGAGCCGGCGCCAGAGCCGGTCGAGCAGCCGGTGCAGTCACCTGCTCCAGAAGACGCCGAGGCAGTGGCAACACCTCCCAGACCGGAGCCAGTGAAAGCACAGCCAGCCAGGCCCAAACCCCTGCCAGCGACGAAACATGTTGAGCCGACGCAGCCTTCCACGCTTTCCGCGGCTCCTGGCACAGCGCCAGCTCCGAACCCGGCGCCCGCACCGGCGCCGGTTAAGGAAACTGCCGCTGTCTCTGGCCTTGCGGGCCTTGGCAATCCGGCACCGGCTTATCCGCAGATGGCCCTACGCCGCTTATGGGAAGGCCGGGTGGAGTTGCGTATCAGCGTCACCGCGGAAGGCCGCGCGGCTTCGGTAAGTGTTACTCGCTCCAGCGGTCATGAGTTGTTGGACAGCGCAGCCGTAGAAACGGTGCGTACCTGGAAGTTTTTGCCGGCAAAGCGGGGGGATACGCCAGTTTCCGGAACAGCGACCCAAGTCATCGACTTCAAGTTGCCCAAGTGATCCTGAACCTTTCATTCAAGAGGAAACCTACATGCTCGACTCATTGACTCCGCTGATCGTCCCCGCCGCTCTGTGGGTGTTGATCGCATTTTCCGTTGTCACCTGGGCGCTGTTGATGATCAAGGTGGTGCAGTTCGGCAGGCAGAAAAGTGAAAGCCGGCACTTTCTAAAGGCGTTCTGGGCGTCGCCTGATCTGTCTTCCGCGGTCAAGCAGGCCAGCCAGCTACCTGGCGGTCTGGCGCGTATCGTCGCCTCTGGTGTCGACGCAATGAACCTGGAGGAAAATTCGCGAAGCGCACTGGCGCAGTCCATCGATCGTTCCGAGCGCGTCGAAAGGCATTTGAAACAGCAGATTCAGAAAGAGCGTCGGCACCTCGAGGCCGGGCTTGCGGTGCTTGCCAGTATTGGCAGCACCTCGCCCTTCATTGGCCTGTTCGGGACGGTGTGGGGAATCATGAATGCCTTGCAGGTCATCGGTCAGACCGGTTCCGCAAGTCTTGAGACGGTCGCCGGGCCCATCGGCCACGCTTTGCTGGCAACCGGAGTGGGCATCGCGGTCGCTGTGCCGGCGGTGCTTATCTACAACTTCTTCCTGCGTCGTCTGAAGCTGTCCATCGCTTACATGGACGACTTCGCCCATGACTTCTACAGCCTGGCCCAGCGCAGTGTGTTCACCATCAGCCAGCAGCCGATTGTGCAGAATGCAAGAATCTTCAAGGAGGCGAGCTGAAATGGCCTTCTCGACCCAGGACAGCGACGAAGTGCTCAGCGAGATGAATGTCACGCCGCTGGTGGACGTCATGCTCGTGCTATTGGTGGTGTTCATGGTCACTGCACCGCTGATGACCAACTCCATCAAGGTTTCCTTGCCCAGGACCGATGCCGTGGCGCCTTTGCAGCAGAAGGACCCGGTGACGGTAAGTGTCGACCGCGACGGCAGGCTGTTCCTCGACAAGAACGAGATCGAGGCCGGGCTGTTGGAGGCGCAGCTGGCAACGATCAAGTCTACCGACAGTGAAACCCGCGTGCGTTTGCAGGCCGATACCGCGGTGAACTATGGCGCAGTGGCCAAGGCCATGGCCTCCATCGAGCGCGCGGGTATCACCCGGGTTGCCGTGGTGACCGCACGATGAGCGGCGACATGATCAGGCCCGGCCCTTTGTTTGCCCAACGCTCGGATCGGTCATCGGACCTTTTCACGCTGGGGGATCCCTGTGTCGATATCTACTTTGCGACCCATCAGGTTCCCGTGGCCGGTGAAAAGCGGTTGGGGCGGATGCTCGGTTGCTTCGCAGGCGGCACTGAGTCGAATGTGGCCTGTGCGGCCAGCCGCCTCGGGCTGACGGTAAGCGTCTGCGGTCGAGTGGGGGATGACGTTTACGCCGCCATGCTGCTGGCCGAGTTTTCCCGTTTTGGTGTGAGTACCGCACAGGTGACGCGCACGCCTGGGGCGGCCAGTGCTTCGGCGCTGATCATGGTCCCACCCGATGGAGAGAAGGCCCTTGTCTACAGCCCCATGACCGTGCCACCGGCCCCGGTCGGTGACAGGCTCGGGCTGCTTGAACAGAGCCGGGCATTCTACAGTGCGCCTTATGATCTTCCGCGCTTTCTGCTCCAGGCCGAGGCGGCTCAGGGATTCGGCACCGACGTGATCATCGATATCGAAGCGGCGATGGCCCCTGATACCGAGACATTCCATACGCTGCTCGGCGGTGCGGATGTGGTGTTCATGAACCGCGACAGCTTCAGTGAACTGACCGGGCTGCAACCTTCCATTGAGGCGCTACAGGGGTTGCTTCACTGCGGGCCGCGCCTGCTGATCGTGACACTGGGTGTCGAGGGTGCGATGGCCGTCAGCCGTACTGAAAGCTGCTGGCACGCGGGCTTCCCGCAAGTAGCCGTGGACAGCACCGGTGCAGGCGACTGTTTTGCCGGGGCGTTTCTTGCCTGTGCGCTGCGGGGCGGCACGTTGGCCGAGTCGATGAGTTTTGCCTGTGCGGCGGCGTGTTTCGCCGTGCGGGATTTCGGCGCGCGTAGCGGTTATCCCCGACGCGCCGATGTCGAGAGTCGATTGCGTTCGGCCGACCTTCAACAATTTCCAGCAAGCGTGCGCTGACCGATACGGACTACTTATGAGCAATTCTGGATTTCTGGCTCCGGCCTTCATCACTTTCACCGGCGTTGACAGCGACGCGTTGATTCCCGGCATGCGTGCGCTATCGGAGCAATATCCGATCGAATGGGGCGTGCTGATCGACCCGGCGCGACTCGACAACAGGCTGTTTCCGGATGCCGAGACCGTCGATCGCATACGGTGCAGCGGTTTGCGTCTGTCGGCTCACATCTGTGGCGTACCGGCGGCACTGATCGCCAGCGGCGGCGAGCCGGATCTGAATCTGGATGGGTTTTCCCGGCTACAGATCAATCATGGTTTCAGTGGCAGTAACGGCCAGCAGATCGAGCACTGTATGCGTTTCGCTTCCCGCCACGGCATGCGGGCGGCCCTGCAATGTCAGGCCGCGTTCCCCGAGGTGTCCGGCGTCGACTGGCTTTACGATGTTTCATTTGGCACAGGCATGCAGCCGGAGCAGTGGATCGCGCTCAAGGGGGATATTCCGTTCTGCGGCTATTCCGGCGGTCTCAATCCGCAGAATGTACGCAGCGTGCTGCAACAGCTCGACCTGGGTTGCGGCAGCGCCTACTGGATCGACATGGAGTCAGGCGTGCGCAGCCATGGCCGTTTCGACCTGGCCAAGTGTGAGGACGTATGCCGCGCGGTGTATGGGCCGCTGGCGGTTGAACTGCCCAAGGTGGCGATGTGAATCGCGGGCCTGCCAGCATTGCAGCCGCTGCACCGCGTCCTGAGGCGTGGCGCAGGTATTTCCGTCTGGCGGAGCATGGCAGCACGGTGCGGCGCGAGCTGTTGGCGGGCCTGACCACTTTTACCACCATGGCCTACATTATCGTGCTCAATCCGGCCATTCTGGCGCCTACCGGTATCGCCCAGGCGGACCTGCTCTGGGCGACAGTGATCGCGACAGTGGCCGGCACGCTGCTGATGGGCCTGTGGGCCAACCTGCCCATCGGTCTGGCGCCAGGGATGGGCAGTAATGTCGTGTTCGCCCAGGTGCTGGTGAGCAAGATGGGCGTGTCCTGGCAGATCGGTCTGGCCATGGTGTTCTGCAATGGCCTGCTGTTTTTCCTGCTGTCCATGAGTCGCTGGCGCCAACGCATCATCGAAGGCTTTCCTGAACCGATAAAACGGGGCATCGGCTTGTCCATTGGCGGTTTTATCGCCTGGCTTGGCTTGAGTAATTGTGGGGTCATATACAACTTGCCAGGCGGCGGGATGACCATCGGGCCTCTTGGTCAGCCGGCGCAATTACTGGCGTTGGCAGGATTGCTGCTGACGCCTGCGTTGCTGACCCTGCGCGTACCCTGTGCACTGCTGTTGGGAATGGTCGCAGTCAGTGTGGCTGGCCTGTTCGTGCCCGGTAGTGACGGCGCGCCTTTGACCGCCACGCCACAAGCTGTTTTCGCGCTGCCGCCGTTCAATCCGCAGATGCTCTTTGCCTTCGATTTGCACGGCTTCTTTACGCACTTTTCAGTGCTTTTGCCGGTGACCCTGTATTTCCTTGTTTCTGAGTTCTTTTCCGGCACCGCTACCTTATTCGCCGTTACCCGGCGGGCCAATCTGCAAGCGCCGGGGCTGGATATTCCCAATGCCCGTGCCGCCTTTTCCAGTGATGCGCTAAGCAGTGTGATCGGCGCCGTCGTGGGGACTACGACGGTGACCGCCTACGTGGAGTCGGTCGCCGGTGTGGAGGCCGGAGGGCGTACGGGGCTGACGGCCCTGGTGGTGGCGGGGCTGTTTGCCGTATCGATTCTGTTCTGGCCATTGATCCATTGCGTCCCGGCACAGGCGAGTGCCGTCGCCTTGGTGGTGGTGGGTTTTTTGATGCTCAGATCCATGGGCGATCTGGACTTCACGCAGGCAGAAAGTGCAATTCCCCCGGTGTTGATGTTGTTGGTAACCCTGGTCACGACGGACCTGATGGCGGGTATGGCCATCGGCTGTTTTATCTACACGCTGATCGTGCTGGCGCGGCGGCAGTGGGCTCGATTGACGGCGATTCTGATCGGACTGGACGGCGTGTTCGCCTTTTATCTGTGGGTGAAAGAGGCGCTCTGAGCGTGCTGTAGACGTTTTTTTGCAACCGGCTTTATTCATGATGGCGGCAAATCCTGATTTTGCTGTTACGGGTTCCTGCGCCTCGTGAAAAGCCACAACCACTTATTTGTCGGTATTTGTTGGGAGACAGGACATGGCTTATCAGGCAGGCAAATCGAAGCGGGTGTTGTATTGTGCGGGCGCTCTCTGTGCCGGACTGGGCGGTTTCGCGCTGACACCTCTTGCTCAGGCAGCCAGTGAGCAGGCCAGTGGCGAGACGGTGGTGCTGCCGGAGGTTCAGGTCTCGGCGTCATCGCCCGGTACGGACGCCCCGGTGAAGTCGCTGCGGCGGGTGACCGCCAACGGCGCGCTTGGCAGCACGGCGGAGATCGACACGCCTTTCTCGTTGAAGACAGTCGACGCCAGGGATATTCGCGAACGACAGGCGTCGAGCATCGACGAAGTGCTGGCAGGGGATAGCTCGGTGCGTCAAACCGCCGGTGCTGTCGTCGGCGTCGTCTCCTACGTGTCCGTGCGCGGCCTGCTGCTGGATCAGGTCAACGGTTATAAGGTCGACGGGCTGAGCTACATCAACCGCGCGGAACTCCCCCTGGAAATGGTTGACCAGGTGCAGGTGCTCAAGGGGTTGTCGGGCTTCATGTACGGTTTTGGTTCACCGGGCGGCGTGGTCAATTACCAGCTCAAACGTCCCACCGACAACCCTGTGCTCGACTTCGGCGCGCGCTACAAGTCCGATGGCGTGTTCTCGGAAAGCGTCGATAACGGCGGCCGCTTTGGGCCCGAGCAGCGTTTCGGCTACCGTGTCAATGCCGTGCACGAAGGCGGTGATACTTATGTCGATGGCGGTCATGTGCGCCGTGATTCAGGGGGGCTGGCGCTGGATGCGCGTCTGACCGACAGCTTCACCTGGGACTTCGATGCGTTGCAATCGACACGTCTGGCCAAGGGTGTCTACTACGGTATCTTCCCGGGTGCCGGTGTAAGTATCCCCCATACCATCCCAGGCGATAGCAAACTCGCCGAAGACGGTTCGTATTTCCGCACGCGGACGTCCCTGGCAACCACCGGCTTCAAGTGGGAGCTGTCGCCTGAATGGACGGCCAATGTGCATTACCGCTATGGCGAGCAATACACCGGCTGGCGCGAAGGCAGCCTGAACCTGCTCAATAATAACGGCAGCTATCGCATCGCCCAGTCGGCGCAACTGGAAACCTTTACCTCCGACCAGCTGCAGGCCTCCCTGGAAGGCAGTTTCCAAACCGGGCCGTTCTATCACAAGCTGGTGGTCGGGGCGTCGTCCCTGGACATTCTGCAGCGCCGCGACGCCAATGCGGCAAGTGCGACTATCAACGGTGGCAACCTGTACGACCCGGTTGATCTGTCCGGTTACTCCATCAGTACCGCAGGGCACAATCGTCATCGATTCCTCAATATCGATGAGGACGCCGCCTTTGTCGCTGACACCATCGACCTGACCGAGCAATGGTCGATTATCGCCGGCTGGCGCTACACCGATTTCCAGCAAAAAAACTACGACCGCAACACTGGCGTACAACTGGTCGGGGCGGCGGGTGACTATCAGGAGAAAAAGGTCACGCCGACTTACGCCCTGATGTATCGCCCGTGGAAAGACACCACGATCTATACCAGCTATGTGGAGTCCCTGGAGAAGGGCGGCGTGGCCAGTATCAGCAACTCCAACTACGGCGAAGTGTTTGCGCCCATCGAGAGCAAGCAGTACGAATTGGGGATCAAGACCCAGGGGCAGGGTTGGAACACCACGGCGGCGCTGTTTCAGATCGACCGAGGGGCACAGTACACCGACAGCACCAACGCGTTCCGTCAGCAAGGCAATGTCCGTTACAAAGGGGCCGAGCTGGGCGGTGAGGTCAGCCTGGCCAGCGAGTGGACGCTCTCTGCCAACGCCCTGTGGCTTGATTCGAAATACCATGCAGTGCCTGGCCTCGAAGGCCACAATGCGGCGGGTGTGTCGGATTTCCAGGCTGCCAGTCGTATTCGCTATGCCCCCGGTGCCTTGCAGGGTTGGGCATTCAGTCTGGGAGCCAATTACTACTCGAGCTATGACTTCAATGCGGCCAATACTCTCAAGGTCGATGGCTACACTTTGTTCGACGTCGGCGCCCAGTACCAGACCAGGCTGTTCGGCAAGAGAACCACCCTCAATGCCGTGGTCAATAACCTGACCAATGAGCAGTACTGGGTGACCTACAGCTCCTCCTCGCCGAGCCTGATGCAGGGCGCGCCGCGCAATGTGGCGCTGAGCTTGAGTGTGGAAACCTTCTGATGCGCGCCCGATCGGTGTTTGTAGCGTTATTGCTTGGGGGCGCTCAACTGTTCGCGCTCCCTGTGAACGCGGTGTCGGCCCCGGAAATCATCGATCTGGTTGACTTGCCAGCTGGCCTGCGCGTAGGTGGTACCGTAGTGGGCGGACTTTCTGGCCTGGACTATGACCCTGGGCAGGATCGCTGGTATTTCATTACCGATGAGCATTCTCTCGATGGCGCCGGCCGCCTTTACAGCGGCTCATTGAAAAGGCACGGCAGGCGCCATGACCTGAAGCTGAATGCGACCTGGCCGTTAAGCGACTGCAAAGGCCAGAACTATGTGCCGCTAAGCCAGAACGGACCGGTTTCTGACGGTGAGGCTGTGCGCGTGGACCCGCAAGGCGGGCTGCTGTGGTCCTCGGAAGGCTATTACAAGCGTGGCATCGGCCCATCGATCAGTTTCTCCGACAAGCGCGGCAGATGCACGGCCGAACTCTCGTTGCCGAGGCCTCTGCAACGAGATCCGGCAGGCCGCAGCGGCCCGCGCAGCAACAAATCATTCGAAGGGCTGACGTTCGATCCGGGGGGCCAGTCGTTCTGGGTGTCGGTCGAAGATGCACTGCTGCAGGACGGTCCACTGTCGAGCCTGCAGCAGGGCGGCCTGACCCGTCTGTCACGGCTGGATCGCCAGGGCAATCTCCTGCAACAGTTTGCCTATCGTCTCGACCCGATCCAGGCACCGGGCGTGGGTGGGATTGCCGACAACGGCATCAGCGAAATCCTCCTGGATGGTTCCAGCGACATGTTGGTGCTGGAGCGTTCCGGGGCGAAGAACAAAGCGGGCGCATTCGATTTTCGCTGTCGGCTGTACCGGGTCTCGCTGGAGGGGGGTACGGATATCTCGAACATCAGCCGCCTGGCCGAGGCGCAGGTCAAGCCGCTGAGCAAGACACTGGTGTTCGACTTCGGTCGACAACTGTCACTCAGGCCCTATAACTTCGAAGGCATGGCCTGGGGGCCGCGCTTGCCGGATGGGCGGCGGTTGCTGGTGATGGTGTCCGACAATGGTTTCGAGACGGTCAATACCAAACTGCTGTTGCTAGCCGTGCCCTGAGTTGCGGAGATAGCCAGCGTGTATGAGGAACGGGTGATGATGATTCAACGCAACGGGCTACGTACATTTCACACCCTGGCATTGCTGCTGGCGTTATCACTCTTCGGTGCGATGACTGATGCCGCCACTGCCAAGCGCAGGATCATCGTCGATCAGGATGCCTGGGGGCCTGCCGGCTCCAATCTCAAGTCCCTGCTGATGCTGCTTTATGCGCCGGATGTCGAAGTACTGGGTTTTACCGTGTCCAGTGGTGATGGCTGGCGCGACGAGAATGTCGCCAGCCTGTTGCGTCTGTTGGAGGTGGTCGGGCGCACGGACGTGCCGGTGTATCCGGGTGCCGTATTTCCATTGGTGAACAGCGAGGTTCGCACCCGCCGCTGGGAAGCCCTCTATGGGCCGCTGGTCTACAAGGGCGCATGGAGCACGGGTGTGGCGGGCAAGCACCCGCAAACCCCGTTCGAGATTCCCGCTTTTGCCCAGGGCTTGCCCCACGCCCAGCCGGCCGCCCAGAGTGCTGCGCAGTTCATGGTAGACATGGTGCGCAGATATCCTGGCGAAGTGACAATCTGGTCTGGCGGGCCGCTGACCAATGTGGCACTGGCTGCGCGACTAGACCCGCAGTTCGCCGCCCAGGCCAGGGAACTGGTATTCATGGGAGGCAGTTTTTTGCCCGAGCCTGCGAACAACACCTTCGCCGACGAATACCGGCAGACACCCCGCCAGGAGTTCAATATGCGTTTTGATCCGGAGGCGGCATCCCTGGTCCTGCACGAACCCTGGCGGCGGATTACCCAGATCCCGGTGGATCCTTCCACGCGCACCCTGTGGAGCAAGGATGACGACGAAGAAATTGCCCGCACCGGATCCGAACTTGGCCAATACCTGAAAAAGTACGACCAGCCGCTACCCATGTGGGATGAAATTGCCGCCGGGGTTTGGCTGGATCCTTCATTGATCCGGCACCGAATGACGGTACTGGTCGATATCGATACCAGTTTTACTGCGGGCTACGGCAACACGCTGTCCTGGCCACAAGGCAAGGGGCCAGGTTTGGGCGAACGTGCTGTGGAGGTGATCACTGACGTCGATGTACCGGGCCTGATGGGGCAGGTGAAGACGCTGTTGAAGGCCGTCCGTTGATCTGGCATGCAAACGTCTGGTCAGTTGCGATGTCCGCCTACCGCCCTCCAAGAATGCGCGGCGTCGTCCGACTCGGCAGTTCTTCAGTATTCTGCTAGGACAAAGCGTCGCGCTTGGCGAAGATACTTGCCATTTGCGCCGCGTTCTCGGTTCCCCAGGTGCACAGCGGCACAATCGCTTCAGCCAGGCTGCGACCGAGCGAGGTCAGCGCGTAGTCCACGCGAGGTGGCACTTCCTTGTAGTCGGTCCGCATCAGGACTTGATCGGCTTCCAGATCCTTCAATTGCTGGATCAGCACCTTGTCGCTGACGCCCGGGATCAGGCGCTTGAGCTCGCCGTAGCGCTTCGGGCCGTTGCCCGCGCAGTGAAGGGCTCTGTCTCCGATCAGGCCGACCTCGACCGACTTTACGCGACGGTGAAAGCTGAGCGCGGAACTCTCGATATTCTCTTCGCCAATGCCGGAGCGGGAAGCCAGCTTGCGCTCGGCAAGATCACCGCCGAGCATATTGACGAAACCTTCGACACCAATATGAAGGGGACGATTTTTACTGTCCAGAAAGCGCTGCCGCTGATGGGGCAGGGTGGTTCGATCATCCTGACCGGGTCGAGCGCCGGCACCACGGGCGCCCCAGGCCCAGGCGCTCCCATCGATTGTTCGGCGCGTCGTAGGACCCGGTAAACCCAGGGAGACACCATTCAATGTTGCCCTGGCTGCGTTGATGCAGAAGCTTGTCCTCCCCCAAGCGTCCTGCCGGGGGTGGCATCTGGTTTGTGCGCCGTGACAGGGCGCGTTTGCCGTCTTGTTCATCCCCCGCTCTCAGGAAAGATGCACCCGCCATTGCGCACCAGTTCCTTCACTTCCTCACTCACCTGCACGGGGTTTTGACTTAATCGAGCAATAAACGCCTCGCGGTGTCGCACGTACGACTTCGGATCATGCTTCGCGCTCCAGAGCACAATGCTGATCACAACTGGAATGAGGTCCAGGCCCTTCTCGGTCAACGTGTAAAAGTCCTTGCGCTTGTCATCGGGGCTAGGCGCCTTCGACAGAACGCCTTGCTCCTCAAGAAAGGCCAGTCGGGAAGCAAGAACGTTGGTCGCGATTCTCTCTTCCGATTTCAGGAAGTCGCCATACGTCTTCTTTCCAACAAAAACGATGTCGCGAATGATCAGGAGCGACCATCGGTCGCCGAAAATCTCCACGCCGTAGTTCACCGCGCAGTGGGATCGAAAGTCTTCTTTCAAGGTTGTCTTCATGACGGCGATCTTAGCATTGCTTGCATGGCGCAAGTAAAATTCAATAGATCACTTGCGTTTTACAAGTGATCAGCTCAGCATGGATCGTGTGCTGAATGAGTTCGTCGGGTCGCACCCGCAGCCTTGGCTGAGCGTTCCCGTATCACCATTTCTCGCACCCCATCACGCATATGGAGTCATGACATGCACGTTTTAGTCACTGGCGGAACCGGTCACATCGGTTCGTACATCATTCCCGAGCTCATCGCCGCCGGCCACGAGGTCACCGGCCTGGCCCGGTCCGACAAGTCCGCGGCTGCACTGATCGCACTCGGCGCCAAGGTGCGTCGCGGGGATATTTCCGACCTCGATGGTCTCAAGGCTGCGGCGGCGGAGGTTGACGGCGTTATTCACGTTGCGCACCGGCAAGACCTGCTCCCCATTGGCGGGATCGACGCCGTGGCCGCTGCGGAACTCCAGATCATGCTCGCGTACGGCGAGGCGCTGGCGGGAAGCGGCAAGCCGCTGGTCGTGTCGGGGAGCATTGGCGGGCCCGGGTGGGAAAAGCTGGGCCGACCAGCCACCGAGGAAGACCCGTCACTTCCCGGCGGCGATGCGTACAAGGGGACGTTGCGGGTTCGCAACATCGTCGAAACCACCGTGATCGGCCTCGCGGAGCGGGGCGTGCGGTCGTCGATCGTGCGCATTCCTACGATCGCGCACAGCACCACCGACGTCGCCTTCCTTCCGCTGTTGATCGGGCTGGCGAAGGAAAAGGGCGTCATCGGTTACCCGGGAGAAGGCGCGAACCTGTGGCCTGCCGTACACGCCCGTGACCTCGCCATCTTGTTCCGCCTGGCGCTGGAGAAGGGGGAGGCTGGCAAATATTGGCACGGGGTCGAGAGTGAGGGCATCCGGTTCCGCGAGATCGCCGAGGCCATTGGCAGCCGCCTGGGCGTGCCGGCCGTGAGCATTCCCGCGGACGTACTGATGCTGCCGGGATATTTTGGGTTCCTCGCGAATCTGGTCACCCTGGACCTCCCGGCGTCCAACCTGATCACCCGCCAGACCCTCGGCTGGGAGCCTGCTCAACCCGGCCTGCTCGAGGACCTGGACAACGGCCACTACTTCCCTGCCCGCTGAGTACTCCCATTCACGAGGAAACTACACATGAACACTATCAGCATCATTGGCTCAGGAGGCATGGCCGCGGCGATCGCCGGTCGTACCGCCAAGGCGGGATACACGGTTGAGGTGGTCAGCCGCGACGCCGCCAAGGCGCAGGCGCTGGCCGCCAAGCTCGCAGCCGGAGCGATCACAGGGACGTACGGAGCCACTCCGGCCGGCGACATCGTCATCCTCGCCGTGCCGTACACCGTTGCGGCGTCGGTGGTGGCCGATTACGGGGACGCGCTCGATGGCAAGGTGATCATCGACATCACCAACACGGTCTCCCCGGACCTCACGCGCCTCGTCTCTCCCGCCGGTAGTTCCGGTGCGCAGGAGATCGCCAGGATCGTCCCCGCCAGCGCGCATGTCGTGAAGGCATTCAACACCCTTTTCGGTCACGTCCTTGCCAAGCGGGGACGCCTCGACACGTTCATCGCCGCCGACGACCCGGAGGCCAAGGCGCGCGTCTCGACGTTCATCGAGAGTCTTGGGCTGCGCCCGTTGGATGTCGGCGGCCTGCACATGGCCCAGACACTCGAGGCGCTCGGCCTGATGATGATCGGCCTGGCGAAAAACGGTGCCGGCACTTGGGATATCGCCTTGAACGTCGACATCGGCTGAAACGTCGACACCCGTCCTCGGATCGATGCTCGACACCTTGAAGCGAGACGATATTCTCCTGGGTGATACCTGCTACACCACCTATTTTCTGGCACACCATCTGATCCGGATGATCACGGCGCAACCAGCGGCATTTCGTTTGGTTAAGTAACGAGGCTGTCCCATCCCGGGCGGGTGGGCCGAACGACTTATAAATCCCACTGCCTGCCCAGGGTGTTGAGTTTTACCTGGATATTCTCGCCAGCTTGCTGGTTTCTGGGATAGCTCAATTTCGAGATTATTTGAAATTATCAATGCATCATCTAGATCGCTGTTTCTTAGGCAGAACATCAAGTTTATTGATGTTCTGCTTGTTTTTGCGTCCCTTTGGGCATGTTTTTAAAAGCAGGAGCTATAAGCGAAAAGTAGCCGGGCAAATCATGCCGGCACTATTTACTGTAGAGGCGCCGCCAGTATTGAGTCATCACGCGTACGCTCTTCAAGTCCAGTGGAGCGAAGGTGTAGAAGCTACGGATCTCTTCTTCATCCGGTGCGTAGCGCCCGTCTTTTATCGTTCGGTTCTCTTGCTGGGCTTCCTGCACAGAACTTGGATAGCTGTTGTACTCGGTGATGACCTTTGCAACGGTCGGGTCCAGCAGGTTGTTGATCCAGGCGTAGGCCTCTTCCTTGTTTTGCGCATCTTTGGGTATGCCCATCATGGTGAACCAGATAGGGGTCTGACCTTTGGGCGTGATGTAGCGGATATCCAGATTGAGCTTGTTATCCCGAATGATACGGTTGATCACCCCCGCATCGCCGCTCCACGCCATGGCGACACAGATGTCCTCTCGGGTGATCTGGTCGCGATAGGTCGAGTTGATCTGTTTGATGTCGGGCCACACTTTCCTGAGCTGCTCGTAAGCGGCCTTGTAGTCCTCTGGGTTCGTACTGTTGGGATCGCGGCCGAGGTAGGCGAGTGTCAGGGAGAATACGTCTTGAGGCGAATCTAGAAAGGAGATGCCGCACTTGGCCAGCTTCTGGGTAACTGCCGGATTGAATAGCAGGTCATAACTGTTCAGGTCGGCGTTCTCGCCCAGGATGGCTTTGACCTTTGGCACATTGACCAGCATGCCATCGGTGCCCCATAGGAAAGGCACGCCGTATTGATTGCCTTGGTCATGCGTCTGAATTTTCTTCAGAAGTTGAGCGTCAAGATGAGTCCTGTTGGGGATCTTTGACCAGTCCAAGGGCGCATACGCACCCGCCTGGATCTGCTTCACCATGTTTGATGAGGACGGGTAGACGACATCGTAGCCGGAGTGGCCGGTCAGCAACTTGCTTTCCAGGGTGTCATCGCTGTCCTGGATGTCGTAGTGCAACCGAATGTTGTTCTTTGCCGAGAAGTCGGACTGGACCGTTTGCGGAATGAGCTCGGACCAATTGAGTACGTGAAGCTGGCGTTCCTGAGCGCCAGTGCTGAACATCAGAAACATCAACGCTGTAGCGAGGGTGGCACGCAGCAGGTGGCTTTTTTTATTTTTCATCGTGTGAGCTCTCGGTTTTCGATATGAACAGAGCCTTGAGGGGTACCTCAAAACACTAGAGAGCCGCCTGGGCACGCGCAACACACAATTTTCAGAGTACGGTGTTAAGAAAAGTTATATCGAAAGGTTTTTGAGCTTTTCCAGAAGCCAAAGTCGGAAAGCCTTGGCCTCAGGTTTGAGACCGCCGGGCGGACTCAGCAGCAGGTACCCCTCCAGGCGCGCTTCGTGCCCAATCGGACGAACCAGCAGGCCCTTTTCCAGTTCATCCATCACCAGTAGCGAGTTGGTCAGGCCCACGCCTGCCCCCGAAAGAGCCAGATCAATGACCTGGTCTGCGCTGACGTAAGACATCTCGCTGCTTAATCTGGCTTTGACCCCCTGGCTATGAAACCAGTGCCTCCACCAGTACCCGTCGTCCTCGTGTAGTAGCGTCAAATTCAGCAAGTCTTTGGGGACCTGCAAGGGAGGACACTGGGCCAGGAAGTCGGGAGCGCACACCGGGAAAATGGCTGGCTGACAGAGCAGTTCAGTGGCGCCCTCGAAGTCTTCGGGATCGCCAAAGGCAATCCCCAGGTCGGTACGTTCCGCCGAGATTTGGCGAAACGAAGCGTTGGGTTCCAACGCGATACGAATACCGGGGTGGAGTGCCCGAAACTCTGGCAGTTGGTGACGCAACCATTGTCCGGCAAGACCGGGTACTACCAGCAGGCGTAACCAGCGTTGCTCGCGACGAGAGGTGAACTCATAGGAGACGTCGGCTATTTGAGTCAATGCCGAACTGACCTGTTCGAAATAGCGCCATCCGTCGGCGGTCAGCAGAACACCGCGAGGCGTTCGCTTGAACAGTGACGTGCCCAAGTACTCCTCCAGGGCTTTCACATGACGTCCGATGGCTGGTTGTGTCACATGCAGCTCATTGGCGGCTGAAACGTAGCTGCCCAGGCGAGCGGCTGCTTCGAACGCACGAACAGCGTTCAGAGGAGGAAGTCGGTGGTTCGACATGCTTGTCCAGGTGTTAGTTTTTTTAACACCCTACCACAAAAAACGCAGGTTGTTCGGGTGGGCGACCGATTCCATCCTGTCCGCAACTTGAGCTGTTGCTGACTGGAATCCGATGAGCCCGACGATCTTTCACCCGAGTTTATACGACCGCCAACACTTTCATGCCAGCTACTGGGGTGCCATGACCCCGAGGATGGCGTTCACCCCTCTGACCGGTGACACAGAGGTCGAGGTGGCGATTATCGGGGGCGGGTTGGCAGGCCTGTCCACCGCCTTTCATCTGGCCCGCGATCATCACATCGAGGCGCTGGTGCTGGAGGCCGGTGACATCGGCTGGGGGGCGAGCGGCCGCAATGCGGGCTTCAACACCCTTCCTGCCAGCAAGCTGTCTGTCGAGCAGATATTTCAACGTTGGCCAGAGCCTGACGCACGCGCGTTCTTCGACTCACAACGTGAAGGGCAGGAACTGGTCTACTCGTTGGCAAAAGAGGAGGGGTTTGATCTTCAGCGTTGCGGTAACGGCAACTTTACAGTGGCCCATTCTCCGGGTGCCTTCAGAGAGCTGATCGAGCAGTTGCCATGGCTGAGGATGGCTGCAATTCCTTGCCGAATCCTCACCCGTGATGAGTTCTCTGTCATCGGGCACGGCGGCCCTGAACAGTTTGGCGCCTTGCATGTGGAAACAGGAGGGGGTCTGAACCCTCTTGCTTTCACGCAGGGGCTTGCGCAGAGCGCGCGTCGGCACGGCGCACGAATTTGTGCCAACACGCCCATGGTGAGTTGGGAAAAACAGGGGGGGCTGCACCTCTTGCGTACACCCCATGGGGTAGTGCGTGCCCGGCAGGTGGTGTTGGCCACCAATGGCTATCGCGACGACCCTGAGCCCAAGAGCATCGCGCGACGCGTGCTTCCCGCCATTTCCAATATTCTGGTGAGCGCCCCTCTTTCGGCCCGGCAATGGGAGAGCATCGGTCTGTCTGACCGATCGCCGATGATCGATACACGCATGCTGGTGACCTACTACCGTCGTCTGCCAGATGACCGGCTTCTGCTGGGCGCGCGCAGCGATACATGGGGCGATCCGCTACATGACAACGCCATGCGCGATAGGTTGCTGAGCTTATTGGCCCGCAAGTTCCCAGACAGCGGAGTGTTGGGTGTCGATTACTTCTGGCGTGGACTGTTGACGTTGACACGCAAGTTCACCCCGACTTGGGGGCGTTCCCTGGAGGACGCGTCAGTGCTGTTCAACCTGGGTTGCTTCGGCTCAGGGATCAATACGATGCCATGGATGGGCCGCACGCTCGCACGGGCCATTGCCGGCGTGCCGCTGAGTGCGATGGAGGACTGCAAGGTCTACCGCCAATTGCCAGGACAACTCCCCAAAAGCCCTTGGTTGCAGCGTGGCGGACTGCGCCTGGCCTATTTCCATTATGCCCTTCAAGACTGTCTCAAATGAGCCCGGTCACGATAGGCACCTTTCATCATTACAAAGAGAGAGTCTGTATGACGGCAACTGCCCAATTGATGCGTGAGCGGTCGGCGCAGCATTTCATCAATGGCGATTATCAGGCTGGCCGCGGCTGCGTCAGCACCATCATCAATCCGGCGACCGAGCAGCCTGTGGGTGACTACGCCGAGGCGACGGCCGAAGAAATGGAGCAGGTCATCGCCCTGGCCAATCAGGTGCAGAAAGTCTGGTGGGCACTCAGTGCGTTGGAGCGTGCGGAGGCCTTGCACCAGGTGGCGGACAACTTGTACACGCTCAGCGCTACGGTTGGCGAATGCCTGACACGAGAAATGGGCAAGCCCTACCGCGAGGCTGAATGGGAAGTCCGTGCCTGCGCTTCAGCGCTGCGTTACTACGCCGAACTGGCACGCCAGGAGCAAGGGCGTGTTGCAGGGCCGGCCATCGCCGGGCAGTTGCACATGAGTCTGAAGGAGCCGCTGGGCACCGTGGTTTCCATCGTTCCCTACAACTTTCCCGTCCTGCTCATGGGGTGGCAGGCCGCCGCGGCGCTGGCTGCCGGCAACGCCATCATTGTCAAGCCATCCGAGCAGACCTCGCTCACGCAGCTCTTGCTGATGCCAGCGTTCGCACCTCTGCCCAGAGGCTTGATTCAGGTGCTGACCGGTGGGGCTGAGGTCGGGCGCCACCTGGTGGCGCATCCGCATACTCATGGCATTGCCTTTACCGGCAGCGTCAGCGCCGGTCAGGCGGTGGCACAAAGCGCGGCCTTGCGATTCAAACCCACGCTCATCGAAACCAGTGGCAATGACCCGTTTATCGTGATGCCTTCTGCTTGTGTGGAGACGGTGGCGCGCGCAGCCGCGTATGCGGCATTTCTCAATTGCGGACAGGTGTGCACCTCCGCCGAGCGCTTTTATGTTCACGAGCAGGTGTACGAGTCTTTCGTCCAGGCGCTGAGTGCCGAGGCCCGCAAGTTGAGAATTGGAAATGGTCTGGAGCATGTGGACATCGGGCCGCTTGCGTCAGAGCGAGAGCTCAATCGAGTAGAACGGCTCGTGGCCCAGGCCCTCGAGCAGGGCGCGCGATTAGTCTGCGGTGGGAAAAGGCCAGGCCATTTGCACCGGGGGTGGTTCTTCGAACCCACTGTGTTTGAGGTCAGGCATGACATGGACATCATGCATGGTGAGTGTTTTGGCCCGATCGCACCGATTTGCAAAGTTCGCAGTCTCGACGAGGCGATCGTGTTGGCCAATGATTCCGAGATGGGGTTGGGGGCCAGTATTTATACCGAGAACCTGGCAGAGGCCATGCGTGCGATCAACGAGATCGAATCCGGTATCGTCTGGGTCAATACCCCGCTCAATGACAACGACTGTGTACCGTTTGGTGGCCGGAAAATGACCGGCACTGGACGTGAATTGGGCGTTGAGGGGCTTGAGCAGTTCCGCCGCTCAAAAATGGTGATGATTGCACCTCGTGCGGTCGATGATCCTGAATGGTTTCCCTATCCGCAGGCTGATGCGTTTCCTGTCACGACCACCCGTGTCAGTGCTTCGGCCATCCTGGGTGCTGGAGAACTCGGCCAATGAATCGCCGTACGTTGCTCAAGCAGGCTGGCGTTGTCACGATGGTGGCGGCTTCGGCTAGGGTAGGTGGCGCCTTCGCTGGGCCGGCGCGCAAAAAAGTCATCATTGTCGGCGCGGGCGTATCGGGTCTGGCAGCAGCCAGCCAACTCGCGGCTCGAGGGTATCAGGTCACGGTATTGGAGGGGCGCGAGCGCTTGGGCGGGCGCACCTGGACCAGCGCCGTCTGGCCTGACGCGCCTGTGGATCTGGGGGCGAGCTGGATTCATGGCGTCGATGGGAATCCACTGACCACGCTCGCGCACCAGGCCGGTATCGATCTGGTGTCAACCAGCTACGACAGTACCCTTGACTACGACGTTGATGGCAAGCCTGTTGGCCCGGCACGCCAGCAACGCCTTGAACAGCTCAGGAAGGCCTATGAGCAGGCCCTGCGCAAAGCCCAGCGACAGCCCCAGGACCACTCGGTACGCGCCAGCGTTGAAGATCAGCTTGACTGGGGTGGGCTGTCGGAGCCGGACAAGGAGCTCCTCGGTTTCATCACCAACAGTACCGCAGAGCAGGAGTATGCCGGCAGTCGAGAAGAACTGTCGACGCACTGGTTCGACAGTATGGGGGGCTATCCGGGTGAGGACGCGGTGCCTGTCGGGGGGTATCGGAAACTGGTCGACTATATGGCTCGTGGCCTCGATATACGCCTGGGGCACATCGTCTCCAGCATCACCCAGGACGCTTCGGGTGTCGTTATCGTGACGTCGAAAGGCACACTGGAGGCCGACAAGGTGATCATCACTGTGCCACTGGGTGTCTTGAAGCAAAGAGCCATTGAGTTCAGACCCGCACTGCCCGAAAAAAAGCTTCAGGCGATTGCCAGACTTGGAATGGGGCACTTCAACAAGTGCTACTTGCGCTTCCCCCGTCAGTTCTGGCCGGCAGAGGATTGGCTGGAGTTCATTCCCTCGCAGGCGCAGCACGGTCAGTGGAGCCAATGGCTGAACCTGGCGCGCCTCACGGGACAGCCGGTGCTGCTGGCGTTCAATGCGGGTGAGTTCGGCGGCGCCATTGAGCACTGGAGTGATCAGCAGATGGTGACCGCTGCGATGACGCGTCTGCGGCAGGTTTTTGGTGCGAACACACCTGATCCAATCGCTTATCAGGTGACGCGCTGGAGTCAGGACCCTTTCAGTTACGGTGCCTACTCGTTCAATCGATTGGGAACGGCGGCTCACACCCGCGACGATCTGGCTGCTCCCATCGCCGGTCGCTTGTTCTTCGCCGGCGAGGCAACCCACCGAGAGATGTTCGCGACGGTGCATGGCGCCTTGTTATCCGGCAGGCGCGCGGCTCAGGAGGTCGAAAAGGGTTTTGCGGCTCAGGGGTAAGTCCAGCGCCTTTATGCCGCAGGGTAAACGACGGGCGCGGCCTGTCGTTGTCCGTGGCAGGGCTGACCGTGGTTTGCTGTATGAAAGATAGGATTTCCAGACGGCCCTCTACTATTTTTCATCCATGGTTAGCCCGATGGGGGCGATCTAGCATTCAAACATCTTCACACAAGGTGTTCTGAGCATGTCTTCCTTCCAAGCAAGTCCTCTCGCAGCGATGCGTGCCAAACATGTTTCCAACGGTGTGGCCGTTGCTCATCCCATCACGGTCAGTCGAGCCGCGGGCGCCTATATCTGGGACGACCATGGCAACAAGTATCTGGATTTCGTCGGTGGCATTGGCGTTCTGAACGTCGGTCACAACCACCCCAGGGTGGTGGAGGCCGTACGCAAGCAGTTGGAAAGCTACTCCCACGTGTGCTTCCAGGTAGCGGCCTATGAGCCATACGTGGCGCTGGCTGAGAAACTGAACGCGTTGGTATCGCCCGAGGCGTCATTCAAGTCGGTCTTTTTCACCACCGGTGCCGAGGCTGTCGAGAACGCGGTCAAGATCGCTCGAAGCCATACGGGGCGTCCGGGGGTGATTGCTTTCCGTGGCGGGTTCCATGGTCGTACGTTGCTGGGGATGACACTGACCGGTATGAGCCAACCTTACCGGCAAACGTTCGGGCCCTTTGCGCCGGACGTTTATCACACGCCTTATCCAAACCCTTATCGCGGCGTGAGCAGCGAGCAGGCACTGGCAGCCTTGCAGGAAGTCTTCGACACACAGATCGCGGCTGATCGCGTCGCTGCGATCATTATCGAACCGGTCCAGGGAGATGGCGGTTTTGTCGCGGCCCCTGTCGAGTTCATGCAGGCACTGCGCCGTCTGACTCATGAGCGCGGCATCGTGCTGATCTGCGATGAGATCCAGACCGGGTTTGGTCGTACGGGGAAGATGTTCGGCTTCCAGCACTCCGGTATCAAGCCAGACCTGGTCACTGTGGCCAAGAGCCTCGCCGGCGGCCTTCCTCTTTCGGGGGTGGTTGGACGCGCCGAATTGATGGACTCGCCCAAGCCCGGTGGCCTCGGAGGGACCTATGGGGGCAACCCGCTGGGTTGCGCCGCCGCTTTGGCCGTGCTCGACATCTTCGAGAGTGAGCAACTCGTTGCCCGCAGCCAAGCCATTGGTGAGCAGTTGGGGGATGGTTTGCGAGCACTGCAGCAACGCTTTTCGAGCATCGGTGAGGTGCGCGCCACCGGTGCGATGTGCGCGGTCGAGTTGGTGACGGACCTTGTGAGCAAGCAGCCGGATGCTGGTCTGGCGCAGCGAGTGATCGACGCGGCACGTGAACAGGGCCTTTTGCTCATCAAGTGCGGCGTCTATCGCAATGTCGTGCGTTTTCTGTGCCCGTTGGTGATCTCCGAATCGGATGTCACTCAAGCCCTGGTGAATTTTGAGGCCGCCCTGCAAGTCAGCGGTGCCTGAACCCTTGGCGGGGGGATGCCCCCGTTCATGAGCGTTCCAATGATCGATCCTGTGCGGAGAGAAATAACGTGTCGAGTAAGAATCTGGAAGCACTGACCGGTAAAGCGGCTCTATGGGTGTTGCCATCCTTGAGCGAGCGTTCGCAGCAGCTTCCCGTCTATGCGGTCGTCAACCCGGCAACCGCAAACCCCATTGCCTGGGTACCTGATTGCAAGGAGGCCGAGGCTGAGGTGGTTGCGGAGCAATCCCTGCAGGCCTTTGCGTCCTGGAAGCAAACAACGGCCTATGCTCGCAGCCAATTGCTGAGGAAATGGTTCGACCGAATGGTGGCTTCGATCGATGAGCTGGCCAAGGCCATCTCCCTGGAGATGGGTAAGCCGATCAAGGAGGCCCGTGGGGAGGTGATGTATGCCGCTGCCTTTGCCGAGTGGTATGCCGAAGAGGCCAAGCGCTTGTATGGCGAGACCTTTGCCAGTCAGTTCGAACACAAGCGCCTGTATGCGCTGCGCCAACCGGTAGGGCCCGTCTATGCAGTCACACCGTGGAATTTTCCCGCGGCGATGATCACGCGCAAGGTAGCGCCTGCGCTCGCCGCCGGTTGCACAGTGATCGTCAAGCCTGCCGAGCAATCACCGCTGACGGCGCTTTTGCTGGAGAAGTACTGGCTGGAAGTGGGTGGGGCACCGGGAACCTTTCAGGTCATTACCAGCAATCAGCCCGCGGCCGTTTCCAGCGTGTTTTTCGAGGACGCGCGCATACGCAAGCTCACCTTTACCGGCAGCACCGATGTGGGCGTGCATCTGTATCGTCAGTCGGCGTCTACCATGAAGCGGGTGTCGCTTGAATTGGGCGGACATGCTCCGTTCATTGTATTTGCCGATGCGGACATCGAGCGCGCGGCCGAAGAGATCCTGCAGTGCAAATTTCGCAACGCCGGGCAGACCTGCGTGTGCACCAATCGTATCTACGTGCACCGTTCGATCCGAGACTCGCTGGTAGCGGTACTGTCGGCCAAGGTGGCAGCACTGCGTGTCGGCGATCCTGCCCTTGAGGACACACAGATCGGTCCCCTGGTTGATGAGCAAGGGCTGCACAAAGTGCGCGAGCACGTGGACGATGCGGTCAGCCAGGGGGCACGGGTCGCCGTCGGTGGGCGGGCGTTGCAGGGGTTGTACTTCGAACCGACGGTGCTGGTCGATGTTGCACCGGGCATGCGCATCTTGCAGGAGGAGACCTTCGGCCCTGTTGCGCCCGTGCTGGTGTTCGACACGGTTGACGAGGTGGTCGCCGCCGCCAACGACACACCCTTTGGCCTGGCCGCTTATCTCTGGACCCGGGACCTGGACACGGCACACCGTGTATCCGAGGCACTGGACTACGGCATCGTTGGCATCAACGACGGAGCACCGTCGACGCCCCAAGCGCCTTTTGGCGGGGTGAAGATGAGCGGGATCGGGCGCGAAGGGGGTCAATGGGGTATCCAGGAGTATCTGGATACGAAGTTCGTATCCGTTGGCCTTGCGCCCAGAACTTGAGGATCTTTGATGACACCTTATGAAGCGTTCAGCCATGTCGACATTCGTATCGGGCAAATCGTGCGTGTCGAACTCAATGAAAAAGCGAAGAAGCCGGCCTACAAGTTCTGGATCGATTTCGGCGAGCTGGGCACCAAGACCACCAGTGCGCAGTACACCCGTCTCTATCAGCCGCAGGAGCTGATCGGCAAGCAGGTGGTGTGTGCCGTCAATCTGGGCGACCGGAGCATTGCCGGATTCACCTCGCAGGTTTTGATGCTGGGGGCCGAGGCCGGTGAGGGCGAAGTGGTTTACCTGGCACCGGAACGTCAGGTCGAGCCGGGCCGCAGAGTTTTCTGAAGCCGTAACCTGGAGCCGTCATGAGCCGGCGGCCCCACCCTGATATCCATTTTCTTTCCAAGAAGGACACCATGATGAAACTCACTGATTTCAAAGCACTGACATTCGACTGCTACGGTACCCTGATCGACTGGGAATCGGGCATCGTCAATGCCTTGCAGCCTGTGGTCAAGCGCAGTGGCAAGGCGTTGACGCGCGACCAGATTCTCGAAGTCTTCGGGCGCCACGAGTCTCCCCAGCAGTCGCTGACACCGGATGCCTTGTACCCCGATATCCTGCGTTTGGTCTATGACCGTATTGCCAAGGAACTGGGGGTGGAGCCCGATGCCGCCGAGCGTGAAGCGTTCGGTACTTCGGTCAAGGACTGGCCCGCGTTCCCGGATTCGGTCGAGGCGCTGCGCTACCTGAAAAAACACTACAAGCTGGTCATCCTGTCGAACATTGACCGCAATGAATTCAAACTCAGCAACGCCAAGCTGGGCGTCGAATTCGATCACATCATCACGGCGCAGGATGTGGGTTCCTACAAACCCAACCCGAATAACTTCACCTACATGATCGAGGCGTTGGCCAAGGCCGGCATCAAGAAGAACGAGATCCTGCATACCGCAGAGAGCCTCTACCACGATCACGTCCCTGCCAACGCCGCAGGTCTGGCAGGGGCGTGGATCCATCGTCGCCACGGCCAGGAAGGTTTCGGGGCAACCCACGTGCCGGCGACTGAGGCTACCTACGACTTCCGTTTCACCAGCATGGCGCAGATGGTCGAGAGCCATCAGAAACTGGTGGGCTGATCTTCGGCTGCAGGGAGCCTCCGGCTCCCTGTGTCCTGAGAGAGGGCATCAATCGTTTTGTCAGCAGGGGTGTTGCTTATGAGCACGGTCACGTGCGGCGTGCGTACGCAGGGATACTGGTTGGCTGCCGTCGGTGCCATCCTGGTGTGGAGCACATTGGCCCTGAGTGTGACCTTTTGTGCTGATGTCCCGCCGTTGTTCATGACCGGTATTGCGCTGAGTATTGGCGCATTGATGGGGTTGCCCTGGGTGAAGGCATGGTCGATGCCCTGGCCGCTGCTGCTTATCGGCACGGTGTGCATGCTGGGCTATCACGTCATCTATTTCTATGCCTTGCAAATGGCCGATCCCATCGGTGTCAGCCTGATCCACTATCTCTGGCCGGTCATGATCGTCGTTCTGGCTCCGTTGTTCGTTCGAAACGGAACCCTGAGCAAGCGTTGTCTGCTGGCCGGTATCGTCGGTTTTCTGGGGGCGATCATCAGCTGTGATACCTCACAGTTGGTGGGGGCTGATGGCCTGCTGGGTTATGGGCTGGCGCTTCTGTCCGCATTGGTCTGGGCAATTTACTCCCTGCTGGCCAAGAAGTACCCGGGCGTGCAAAGCGCTTCTGTCGGGTTGTTCTGCCTGATATCCGGGGTCGTCTGTCTGGTGGGGTTTCGCATGGGGCATCCATGGCCTTCCTTGGATACCCGCGAAACCCTGGCCCTTGTCTATATGGGCATCGGCCCCATGGGCGGCGCATTCTATCTGTGGGACCTGGCGATGAAGAAAGCCGATCCCCAGCAGGTTGCAGTGCTCAGTTATGCCACCCCCGTGTTGTCCACGGCCTTTCTGGCACTGTACCTGGGGCAGGGCATGCAGTTATCGATATGGTTCGGTGCTCTGCTGGTAGTTGTTTCAATGGTGATGACTCGAAGTTTAAAACTTTGATCATGTACTTCTAAAAATAAAAAGGCGTCATCGGTTAAATAAACGTTTTGTGTTTATGTGGCCTCCCATTAAGTACTGCCCATTCTACTGAAGTAATAGTTCGATAAATGATCGGCGAGTCGCGCGAATAGCGGGATTTGTGTTGATCGTTTGTTCGGCTGTTGTTTTCGCAAAAGCATAATAAGTCCAATAGCAAAGAGAGTAACAGAATGGAAAAGCGCAATATTCACACCCTTGTGGGTGGCGTTTCGATCACCCTCGCAATGGCTCTTTCCACCCCCGTTCTGGCCGACCTCAGAATCGGTGTTGCCGGGCCGCATACAGGGCCCAATGCGGCCTTTGGCGAACAGATGTGGCGGGGCGCCCAACAGGCTGCCGAGGATATCAATGCCAAGGGAGGCATCAATGGCGAGAAAATCGTCCTGGTGAAGGGGGATGACGCCTGCGAGCCTAAACAGGCGGTGGCGGCCGCCAACAAACTGGTCGACTCCGACAAGGTCGTGGGGGTCATCGGGCACTATTGTTCTTCGTCCTCGATGCCGGCCTCGGAAATCTATGACGAAGCCGGTGTGCTGACCATCACGCCGGCTTCCTCGAGTCCCAAGCTGACCGAGCGCGGCTTGGCGACCTTCTTCCGCATGTCCGGTCGGGACGACCAGCAGGGCCAGGTCGCGGCGGACTACATTGCCCACACGCTCAAGGCTACCCAGGTGGCGGTCATTCATGACAAGGACACCTTCGGACAGGGAGTGGCCGACACCACTCGCTTGAAGCTCAAGGAATATGGCGTCGACACGGTCCTCTACGAAGGCCTCACCCGGGGTGAAAAGGACTTCAACGCGCTGGTGACCAAATTGCGTTCGGTCTCGCCGCAAGTGGTGTACTTCGGTGGTTGCCATCCGGAAGCAGGCCCTCTGGTGCGTCAAATGCGCGAGCAGGGGATGACGGCCAAGTTCGTATCAGATGATTGTGTGGTGACCGACCAGTTGGTCACCACGGCTGGCGGAGCGCAGTTTACCGACGGTGTATTGATGACCTTTTATGCCGACCCACGCAGCTTGCCGGGCGGGCAGCAGGTGTTGGTGAAGCTTCGCGAGAAGGGCTTCGAACCGGAAGGCTACACCCTGTTCTCCTATGCCGCCCTGCAGGCAATGGCGGCGGCGTTCAACGGCGTGGGGACCACCCAAGGGCTCAAGGCTGCCGATTGGCTCAAGAGCCATACGGTCGACACCATTCTCGGCCAGAAAAGCTGGGACAAGAAAGGTGACCTCAAAGAGTCGCCTTATGTGATGTACCAGTGGGATGCACAAGGGCGCTACCACCAGCTCTAGAAGAACTGGCCCGGTTGACATTCAGGCCTGCGTGCAATGAGCGCGGGCCTTTTCAAAGGCGCGGAGAACCAACGTGGATGCTTTCTTTATTCAACAGACTGTCAACGGCCTGACACTGGGTGCTGTCTACGGCTTGATCGCCATTGGCTACACCATGGTGTACGGCATTATCGGGATGATCAACTTCGCCCATGGCGAGGTCTACATGATCTCAGCCTATATCACGGCCATTACGCTGGCCTTGCTGAGTTACTTCGGCGTTGAGTCTTTCGGGATACTCATGCTGGGCACTTTCGCCTTCACCATCGTGGTCACCGGAGTGTATGGCTTTGTGATCGAGCGAGTGGCTTACAAGCCCTTGCGTCAGTCAACACGACTCGCTCCCCTGATCAGTGCGATTGGTATCTCACTGATCCTGCAAAACTACGTACAGCTCAGCCAGGGGGCCAGGCAGCAGGGTATTCCGACTCTGCTCCAGGGGTCGCTGCGCTGGACGCTGGACAGCGGCTACGTGCAATTGACCTACACCAAGCTGTTCATCCTGGTGGCGGCGCTGACCGGCATGCTGGTCCTGAACCTGGTCATCAAGCGCACCCGTCTTGGACGCATGTGCCGGGCGACCCAGCAGGATCGCAAGATGGCTTCGATCCTGGGCATCAATACCGACCGGATCATTTCCTGTGTGTTCGTGATCGGGGCTGTCATGGCGGCCTTGGCGGGTGTGCTGATCACGCTGGATTACGGAACGTTCGACTTCTACGCCGGGTTTGTCATCGGTATCAAGGCATTCACTGCCGCCGTCCTCGGAGGGATTGGCTCGCTGCCGGGCGCAATGCTGGGAGGCCTGGTACTTGGCGTGGCCGAGGCCCAGTTTTCGGGCTTGGTGAACACTGATTACAAGGACGTCTTCAGTTTCGCTCTGCTGGTTCTGATTCTGATATTCCGCCCCCAGGGACTGCTCGGGCGGCCGCACGTGACGAAGGTGTGAAATGACTATTTCCAAGAATGCTATCAACTGGCGTACCTGCACAATCGATGCGGTAATGGCTGGCTTCATGGCGCTGATCGTGTTCGGGCCGATTGTCGGTGTGGTGCTGGACGGCTATGGTTTTGAGTTGCATGCGAGCCGGGTGTTGGCGATGGTCTCGGTGGTTGTGATAGGGCGCTTCATGGTGGGCATCGTGCTTCAGGGGCCCCTCGGTCAGCGCTTGTCCGGCGGCACGGGGCGAACGGGTGGCGGGGCGCAGGTCTTGCCGGCCGGGCATCGGTCATGGTCACGCTGGATGCTCCCGGCAGCCATCGTGATGGCGGCGGCGATCCCCTTCATCGCCGACAAATACATCCTGACGGTGGTTATTCTCGGACTGATCTACGTGCTCCTGGGGCTGGGACTCAATATCGTTGTCGGGCTGGCCGGGCTACTGGACCTGGGCTTTGTGGCCTTTTATGCGATTGGCGCTTATGGGTTGGCACTCGGTTACCAATACCTGGGACTTGGCTTCTGGAGTGCGTTGCCGTTGGCTGCCTTGTGCGCGGCGCTGGCAGGCTGCGTATTGGGTTTTCCGGTGCTGCGCATGCACGGGGACTATCTGGCCATCGTGACCCTGGGGTTTGGCGAGATCATTCGCCTGGTGCTCAACAACTGGGTGGCCTTCACGGGCGGGCCAAACGGTGTTCAGGCTCCGGCCCCGACGTTCCTGGGCGTGGAGTTCGGGCGTCAGGCAAAGGACGGTGGAGTGGCGTTCCATGAGTTTTTCGGTGTCGCCTACAACCCCAACATGAAGTTCATCTTTATCTACGCCGTCCTGGTGCTGGTGGTCATGCTGGTGCTCTACCTCAAAAAACGCCTGACCCGCATGCCCATCGGCCGGGCTTGGGAGGCCTTGCGTGAAGACGAAATCGCCTGTCGGGCGATGGGGCTGAACCACGTACTGGTCAAGCTTTCGGCCTTCACCTTGGGCGCGGCAACAGCTGGTATCGCGGGGGTGTTCTTTGCCAGTTACCAGGGCTTTGTCAATCCCACGTCTTTTACCTTCTTCGAGTCGGCGCTGATCCTCGCCATCGTGGTACTGGGGGGGATGGGCTCGACGCTTGGGGTGGTGATTGCTGCCTTCGTGTTCACGGTCATGCCGGAGCTTTTGCGCAACTTTGCCGAATTCCGGGTCCTGCTGTTTGGTGTGCTCATGGTGTTGATGATGATCTGGAAACCCCGAGGCCTTATTCGTGTCAGCCGTGTGGGCGTGGCCGCACGCAAGGGAGTGATGCCATGAGCGACGCCATTTTGCAGGTTGAAAAACTGATGATGCATTTCGGTGGCATCAAGGCTCTGAACAACGTCAATTTCGACGTCAGGCCGCGGTCGATCACTGCCCTGATCGGCCCCAACGGGGCCGGCAAGACAACTGTATTCAATTGCCTGACCGGTTTTTACAAGGCCACCGGTGGGCAGATCACGTTGAACGCCCGTGAGGGGCACACCGATATACGAAAAATACTGGGCGAACCTTTTCATCCGACTGACTTCGTTTCCCCGGGGCGGTTTGCTCGCCGTCTCTACTACAAGATGTTTGGCGGTACCCACCTGGTCAATCGTGCGGGGCTGGCCCGTACCTTCCAGAATATCCGGCTGTTCAAGGACATGTCGGTGGTGGAAAACCTGCTGGTTGCACAGCACCTGTGGGTCAATCGCAACCTGCTGGCCGGCGTGCTCGACACCCAGGGCTTTCGTCGTGCTGAAGAGCAAGCCCTGGACCATGCGTTCTACTGGCTGGAGGTGGTTGACCTGGTTGATTGTGCCAACCGGCTGGCGGGGGAGCTGTCCTATGGGCAACAGCGCCGCCTGGAAATAGCCCGGGCCATGTGCACACGGCCACGAATCGTCTGCCTGGATGAACCGGCGGCGGGTTTGAATCCTGCCGAAACCGTGGCGCTGAGCGGCATTATTCGCCGGCTGCGGGACGAGCATGACATGACCGTGTTGTTGATTGAGCACGACATGGGAATGGTCATGGACATCTGCGACCACATCGTGGTGCTCGATCATGGCGATGTCATTGCCCAAGGCGGGCCCGAGCATATTCGTCATAACGAAACCGTTATCGCCGCGTACCTGGGGCGCGAAGAGGAGGAGCTCGCATGAATGGGCCACTGCTGCAGTTTCACGAAGTCGATGTGTTCTACGGTCCCATCCAGGCACTTCGCCAGGTATCGCTGGAGATCAACAGGGGCGAGACCGTTTCCTTGATCGGGGCCAACGGGGCCGGCAAGTCGACGTTGCTGATGTCCATTTTTGGGCAGCCTCGGGCAACCTCCGGGAAGATCCTCTATCGGGGCGCTGATATTCGCGACAAGTCGGCTCATTACATCGCCTCGAATGGTATTGCCCAGTCGCCTGAAGGACGGCGCGTATTCCCGGACATGACGGTCGAGGAAAACCTGCTGATGGGCACCATTCCCATCGGTATGGACAATGCCGAGGCGGACAAGCAGCGGATGTTCGAGATGTTTCCACGCCTGCGTGAGCGTCGAAACCAGCGAGCGATGACGATGTCCGGCGGAGAGCAGCAGATGCTGGCGATTGCCCGGGCATTGATGAGCCGCCCGGATCTGTTGCTGCTCGATGAACCCTCCCTTGGATTGGCGCCCATCGTGGTCAAGCAGATCTTTCAGATCGTGCGTGACCTGGCCCGCGACGGCATGACGATTTTCCTGGTCGAGCAGAATGCCAACCATGCACTGAGGCTCTCGGACAGGGCCTATGTGCTGGTCAATGGCGAGATCCGCATGACGGGGTCCGGACGTGAGTTGCTGGAGAACGCCCAGGTCAGGGAGGCTTACCTGGGAGGGCATTGATGGCATGACCGGTCCGTAGCGACCGGTTTCGGGAGCGCCGGCAGCCTGTCTGTCGGCGCTGCGGTTTTGGTCAGAGGTCCTGAGCGAGCTTGTACATCTCGGCTGCGACTTGAAGTTGAAAGCGTGACTCGGGTTTATCCAGCGACACCTCCAACAGCGTTTCGATACGCTCCATCCGGTAGCGCAAGGTGCTGATATGTACATTGAGCGCCTTGGCGGAGTTCACCAACTGATAGCCTTCGTTTGCCAGTACACAGACGGTTTCCAGCAGCATGGCGCTGTTCTTGTTGTTGGCCAGCGGGGTGATGTAGCGCTCGATCAGCAGGGCACGAGCATCCTCATCGCCCATCAGTGCCCTGGGGAAGAGCACCTCGTTGAAGCTGTGCAGTTTGCCGGGGCGCAGCAGAGGCAGCAAAGCCGCTACGTCTTGCGCCCCCAATGCCATGCCTGAAACGCCGCTATGAACGCGGCTGACGGCCATGGCACCGCCATCATTACGCAGTGATTTCCAGATACTTTGGGCGGGAACATCCGCCGGTACGATCAAGCTGATCTGATTCAGTGAAACGGACATCAGGGGGGCGATATCCAGGTCCTGCATGATGCGGGTGATGCGTTCGGCTTTCTCTTTGCGTCGTTTGAAGCCTTCAAGGCTCAGTGGAATGGGCTCGTCGATGAGGAGCAGGCAGACCCTGTAGGGACGGCTTTCACTCCAGCCCGAGACCAGCGCCCGCTCGATGGCCCGCGGGGTCTCAGGGAATTTCCCCTCCAGCAAGCCAGCGACCAGGGCATAACCGAGTCGGGTTTCCTGATCGAGGAGTTCACGCTGGTGGGTCAGGTGGAGGGCCGCGATCACCGCTGCATGCTCCAGGGCGCGCGAATGAAGTTCTTCAAACGGTTCGCCCTGGCCTTGCAGCCAGACCACACCCATCAGTTCGCCTTGCAGGAGAACGGGGCAGGCCAGTCGGGTGCTGGTCCCTGGCTTGTCCAGCGTCACCACACTGGGCTGCGAGCTTTCGAGGGGCGTGATGGTGGCTTTGCCTTGTTGCAGCTGATCAATGAAGCGTCGTTCCAATGCGTCGTCGATATGGGGATCGCTGCTGCCCAGAACGGTGCCTGATGACGAGACGATACGTGCGGGAAGTTCCAGGGCTCCGGACAGTGCTACTGCCAAGGCGTTGAGGTTGTTGGCTTCAATGGCTGCCCGGGTCAGCGCCCGGTGAATGAGATCGGAGCGACGAATGATTTCGCTCTGCAGATTGATGATCTTCGCCAGGATTTCTTGCGTAATCTCGCTAAAGGGCACCTCCCAAGGAAGCTCCAGTAGCGGAAAGTTGCACAGGTCGGCTTCTTCCACCGTGGCAGAGGGAAAGTGCTCGCGAAAATGCGGGACTGCCAGCACGACGCCCGCCAGACCAATCTGGTTCAGGCTACGAATCATCTCCCGGCATGCCTGGTCATCCCGTGGCCAGTTGTATCCCGTGGTCAGCAACAGGTCGCCGCTGCTCAGCCAATGGAGGATGTCGGGATGATCAACGATATGGACCCAACTGATTTCCCGATCCAGGGCGTGCGCGCCAGCCACCACGGTGGCTTTTCTTAGGATGGTCTGCTCCAGGGCGGTCGCTAGTTTCATGTCCGGTCCACCGTTTAGACGAAGGGGGATTCAAGGGGCAGGTCCTGCCTGCCTCTGTCGGTAAAAACGAGGCGGCCCCCGAAGAGGCTGCCCTGTGCGGCATCGACCCTTTCAGGGCAGCAATTTTGCCAGCAGTTGCGCCAGATGGAGAGGTTCTCGACCACTGACTTTGCGGATCTGCCCGCGGCAACTGAACCCGTCGGCCACGATGCTGGCGTCTTGTGGAACCTTGTCCAGATGGGGCTTGAACTCCTGCTGGCCGATCGTCTGCGCAATCGGTGCTGTCTTGCCGTGATAACCATAGGCGCCGGCGACGCCACAGCAACCGCTGGGTATTACCTGGCCGTTTCCACCGAGTTTCCCCAGCAGAGCCTGTTCGGCTCCCATCCCACCACACGATTTCTGGTGGCAGTGACCGTGGACATGCACGGAGTCGCTCAATGAAGGCAGGGTCAGCCCTTGCTCCCGAATGAATTCGCTCAGCGTCATGATGGATCGGGTCAATTGCTGGGCCCGCATGTCATCGGGAAACAACGCTGGCATTTCATCGCGAAAGACCGACAGGCAGCTGGGTTCAAGGACGACGACAGGCAGTTTGCGCAGCAGCGCCGGTTCCAGTTGTTCGAGTATCGCCAAGAGGTTGGCTTTGGCTCGGTCGAGCATCCCCACGTCATAGTAGGGACGTCCGCAGCAAGTCTGTTTTCTCATCAGATGAACCTGATAGCCCAGCTTTTCCAGGACCTGGACCCCGGCCTCGAGTACATCCGGTGTGAAGCCGTTGTTGAAGCTGTCGACCCAGAGCAGTACATCCTTCGTACCGGTCAAGGCCTGAGCCGTCAGCAGGCGGCGAGCGGTTGGCCCGTGGCGAAAGCTGCGTGCGGCAATCGCAGGGAACTGAACACCCGGGGCCAATCCCAGGCGCTGGCCGAGCAGACGCAGCAGCCGGTTGCTCATGGCGAAGTTGATCAGGGGGGCCAAACGGTAGGCATGTGGCAGCCATTCGCCAATTCGTCCAATCAGGCTATCCATCAACGGGCGACGGCGTTGCTTGTAATGCCGATAGAGGAACTCGGACTTGTAGCGAGCGATATCCACATTCGTCGGGCAATCGGTCTTGCAGCCTTTGCAGCCCAGGCACAACTCCAGCGAGTCCTTGATCTGTTCGTTGTTCCAACCGTCCTCGATCACCTCGCCCTTGAGCAACTCAAAGAACATCCTGGCGCGGCCACGGGTGGAGTAGCGTTCTTCGCGGGTTGCTCGAAAGCTCGGACACATGGTGCCGCCCTCGAGTGAACGACATTTACCCATGCCGATGCAGCGTTCGGTTTCGCGGGCAAAACCCTGATCGCCCAGGCGTTTGTCATAGGTGAAGAGGCTCGTGACCGGCTTGCGCTGATAGTCCGGTCCCAGGCGCAAATGATGGTCGACGGGCATGGCGTGGATCAACTTGCCCGGGTTCATTTTGTTGCGTGGGTCCCAGGTGTGCTTGAATTCGCTGAATGCCTGCATGATGGCCGGTGAATACATGATGGGCAGGTACTCGCCCTTGGCCTGACCATCGCCATGCTCACCCGATAGCGAGCCGCCAAACTTGACGACCAGGTGGGCGGCCTCATCCAGAAAGGCTCGCCAGTTGTTCACGCCGCCCTGGCTCTTGAGGTCGAAGGTGATCCGTGAGTGGATGCAGCCATCACCGAAGTGCCCGTAGAGGTTTGTCTTGTATCCATAGCTGGTGACCAGTGCCGAGAATTCTCGCAGGTACTGACCAAGGAACTCCGGTTCAACGGCGGCATCCTCCCAGCCCACGACAGGATCCGGTTGGCTGGGGTCCAGACTGAGGGACGTCGCAGAGGCGCCGGTCTCACGAATGGTCCAGATACGGTTCATCAGGTTGGCGTCGGTAATCAGGCGGGCGCTCGGCGAGCCGGGCAATGCATCCGTCACGTCGATTGCCCGACGGGCCGCTCTGATGGCCGCATCAAGGGAGTCGCCCGCGAATTCGATCATCAACCACGCATGGCCGTTGGGAAGCTCGGCAATATCGGCCAGCTTCATACCGCGCTCACGCAACCCTCCGATAATGCCATCGTCCAGACCTTCCATCGCGATAGGCGTCAGGGGTAGCAATTGGGGGACGGAGTCGGCGGCGAGAAAAATATCTTCGAACCCAAGGACCACCAGGACCCGATGTGCAGGGTTGGTCACCAGGCGTGTTTCGGCTCTCAGAACCGTGACGCAGGTACCTTCGACACCGACCAGGGCACGTGCAATGTTGAAGCCGTTTTCTGGGAGTAGCTGATCGAGGTTATAACCCGAGACCCGGCGCTTGAGTTTCGGAAAACCCTCACGAATGATCGCCTCGTTGGCGTCGACCAGGGTCTTGAGCGATTTGACGATCTCGGCACGGCGACCGCCGGCTTCAAGGTGCTCCTGGTAGGTCGCCTCATCGGTGGGACCGACCCAGAAACGTGCGCCGTCATAGGTGAGCACCTCGAGGCGTTCGATATTTTCGACTGTTTTTCCCGCCATCACCGAGTGCGCGCCACAGGAGTTGTTTCCAATCATGCCTCCGAGTGTGCATCGGCTGTGGGTGGCTGGATCGGGGCCGAAGGTCAGGCCGGACTGTGCGGCCATGGACTTCAACTGATCGCAGATGACTCCCGGCTCGACCCGCGCGATGCTGTGCTGGACATCGATGTGTTCAATGCGGGTGAGGTATTTTGACGCATCGATGATGATGGCAGCGTTGACGGACTGGCCACACATGGAGGTGCCAGCCCCCCGGGGCAGTATCGGTAAATCCGCCTCCGCGCACAGGGCGACGGTGGTGACAAGGTCGTCGAGTGTCCGGGGGATGACGACGCCAATCGGCAACTGACGGTAGTTCGACGCTTCGGACGCATAAATCGCCCGTGTTGAAGCATCGAAGCGGATTTCTGCACGGGTCTGTTTCGACAGTTTTTCGCGAAAGGTGAGCAGCGCATTCACGTCAGGTTTGATAAAGAGGTATTGAGTCATGATTGGCCTGTCTCTCGATCATCGAAGCGGTGCCAGTGAGCGAGATGTTGGAGAAGGGGATGCACGGTTTGGCGTTTACAGGCACATGACTGTAAGGATTGCTGGGTGGGCTCACTACCTGTGAAGAGTAGGAGCAAAGACGTATTTATTCCTGTTTAAAAACGAAAAAAACGCCAATCCCAGATTGGCGTTAAGCAGGCGTTTCACGGGCGTTTGCTGGTCCAGGCAATGAAACGCTCTTCCAGGCCTTCGCCATACTCCGTCCAGAAATCCACGTCCATTTGCAGGGCGTTTTTCATGTTTTCGGGGGCGGTGGGCAAATCTTTTCTCAGCGCTTGATCGAGGAGGGCGTCTGCCCGTTTATTGGAGGGGCCGTAGGCCATCTGCTCGGTATAGATTTTCTGTTGTTCGGGGCGCATGGCGAAGGCGATGAACTCATAAGCCCTGTCCAGGTTGGGAGTTCCTTTGGGGATGGCCCATTCATCGAATTGGTAAAGATTCTGATTCCAGACCACCTTCAGGTTGGCGTTGCTTTTCTGGGCGAAATGAATCCTGCCGTTATAGGCTGAACTCATGACCACATCGCCGGACATCAGGTACTGCGGTGGCTGTGCTCCTGCTTCCCACCACTGGATGTAGGGTTTGAGCCCGTCGAGTTTGGCAAAGGCACGGTCCACGCCGGCGGGTGTCCTGAGCACGGTGTAGACTTCACCGGGAGCAACGCCATCGGCCATGAGTGCAAACTCCAGGGCACCACGGGCGGATTTTCTAAGGCTGCGTTTGCCGGGAAATTTCTCCACATCCCAGAAGTCTTTCCAGTTTTCAGGAGCGGTTTTGAGCTTGTTGGCGTTGTAGGCCAGCACGTTCGACCAGACAAAAATCCCGACTCCACATTCGTGTGTGGCACCCGCAATCAGGTCGGCCGAGTTACCTATCCGGCTATGGTCCAATCGTTCGAACAGTCCTTCTTCACAGCCGCGCGCCAGGTCCGTGTCCTCGACGTCCAGGACATCCCAGTTGACACTGTCGGTGTCCACCATTGCCTTGAGCTTGGCCATTTCACCGTTCCACTCACCGGCGATGATGGGGATGCCCGTGAGCTGGCTGTAGGGTTTGTAGAAGGCGTCGACCTGGGCAGTCTTGCTGGCGCCTCCGTAGGAGATGACGGTCAGGCCATCGGCCATGGCCTGTTGGGCAAACACAAGACTGCCGATCAAGGTCAGTGTGAAGACTGATCTGAACATGCGGGTACTCCCGATTGACGTCGATCATTATGGTTTTTGTTATCAGGCAGCGACGGCAGAAGAGGAGGTGTCTGAGGGGCTCAACCTGAACTGCACACCCCGCTGCCCATTCAGGTTAGGCGTGGGCGTGTACCCGGTATCAGCAATGAGGGATAGGAGAGCGGTGCGGGTCTATTCCTACCTTTTTGTCTGCTACAGGCGCTGAGCTGTTCGATTTGAGCGCCAAGGAGGTCGTCTTGCGCCGCTCTTACTATCGAGATCCTGGAACCGGTAGTTAAAAGTCCACCGCTGGCCGGCGGTGCATCGAGCCAGGTGACAGTTTTTTTCCGGTACGGAGTGCCCGGGGAAGTTCAGTGCTTGGGTCAATCCGAAGCTGGTGAGGGTTCTTGCTTCGGCTTGCTCTTGCTGAGAACGAACCACACCGCTAAACAGATAAGCCCGCCGCCGTACAAATGCGCGACCGAAAGACGTTCACCAAGGAGCATCACACCCCACAGCACTCCGAAGGGTGGGATAAGGAAGGTCACGGTCAGTGAACGCACCGGCCCGATATCCGCGATCAAGCGGAAGTACAGGATGTATGCACACGCAGTGCAGATGAAACCCAGCGCAACCAGTGCTATCCAAGCCTCCGGGTTACCCCAGGTCGCCGGTGGGTTTGCTGCGGTTGAAATGGCGAAGAACGGCACGAGAAACAGCGTCGCGCCAATCTGGCTGCCAAAAGCTACGAGTTTCGCGTCCAGCCCACCCTTGTCAGCTACCCATCGTTTAGTCAGAAATCCTGCTGCACCGTAGCAACTGGTGGCGACTAAACAGGCCAACGCGCCCATGACCACGCTCATTGACACTGTGATGGGGCCGGTGCTGGTCAGCAACGTAATGCCCATAAACCCGATCAACACGCCGGCACCTTTTTTTAGTGTCAACGAATCGCTGAAACACATCCAACCGATCAAGACGCCCATCATTGGTGTGGTCGCATTGAAAATTGCTGAATAGCCAGCAGGTAACAGTAGTGCCGCCACGCTATACATCAAAAATGGGATGCCAGAATTGATAACGCCCAACACCATGATCTGCTGCAACTTGCCTTTGAAGTCGACTTTTGTTTTTAAAATGACAAGAATGACGGCCAAGCCAATGGCACCTAACAACACGCGGAAAAAAGCAGTCGGCAACGCGCCCAAAACAGGAGCCGAGATGCGCATGAAGAGGAAACTGGCGCCCCAGATCGCCGCCAGAGCAAGTAGTCGAACGTAATCGGATAATTTCATGGGTTGCCTTTGGCGCTGTTCGTAAACTAGAAAATCTCGAGAATTGCATAGCTGATGCCGGGCAATCCAAAAAATTGTTGGAATGGCTAATGGGCAAAGGCCAGTTGTACGGAAGCCATGGTGGACGCCTCTAAGTTTGGAGTCTCATCGTAGGGTGGGCGAAATGTGCTCACACTCCGATTCTTGCTGCCAAAAATGGATATGCGCTTGGGCTTCACGCCTTGCGTGATCAGACCGGTTGCCACTTGTGTGGCAGCAACTGATTGATTTCACTCGCCGGCTGCGTCGGTAAACTGCAATACCTGAGTCAACGCGACCTGGGCGGTGACACCCGGTTGAACAGAGAGCAGTGGTTGACCGACGAGGCGTCGCCGTCGACCGTTTTGAATGCGGTGAGTCGCCAGGTGTTGCGGCAGATGTGCGGAAAAAGGGCGAATACCTATCCAGACATTCGATAGCGCCGCTCTCACTGCTCGTGATCACATCTCTCTTCACCAAGCCAAAGCGTATCGATGGACCGCCTTCGCCTCATACGATTGTTGACCTGCAACACGCTCTAGCATAATTTCCTCGCCGGCGAGGCCACTATGCCCTTATCTCTCCTCCGGGCCTCACAAAAGGACTTGTTCATGACCCGCAGGTATTGCGTCTTCTTGATGGCGTGCATAGCGCCTGCCAGTGTGTTCGCGGCGCAATCAGCGTCATCGCCCTCGGACCGTGCGCAGCTTATGTCCGTCTACCAGGAAGCGGTCATCAACAATTCCGAAATCAAGGCAGCCCGTGCAGGATTCGAGGCGCAGCAGGAAGCTATGCCCGATCTACAGCAGCAGGATCCTCCCGAGTCCCTTGGAGGCTTATGCGAGTTCGAGTTTGAAGGAGCGATAAATGCTGCCTATGTTAGTGGTCATGCACTTTATAACTAGAGCATAAAGTAAAATGGCTTTTCTTCGATAGGTGGCGTTTGTTTTTATTGTTTTGTTCTGAGGTCTTTCGATGAGCATTAATTTTAAAAACGTTTTGTTGATTTTGGGGGTGGGCATAGTCGGTGGCCTAATACTGTTAAGGCTTTATAGTATGCAACATTCGAGCGAGTCGGCCCATTGGTCTGCCGGACGGTGTGTGTATGGCCCATTCGAGCTAAAAATAAATGAGCATGATTGCTCTGGGATCAGGTTTGGTGGGGGAGAGGTTTTGACCTTTGGCTATGATCTTGATGATTCTAAATTGATTCGTGACGGTGTTGTCGAAGGTAACAAGGTTACAATAAGGATGAGGCCTTGGGGCAGCCCTCTCGGGCGCTCGTTTTTAAACATTAAAGGAATGCAGTCGATCAAATCGGAGCATGGCCGAAGCGTATATGTGGTTAACGGTGCGAAGGTAGTGGTTTTTCAAGGGGCGGATGGCGGGCTGGTCTATGTTGATCCCGGGATTACTACTTATGAGCTAGATCGCATGTACATAAAAAAATACGAGGTCATTTATCATTTTAATAAATCTCGTGATGATTTTGAAAATATTGATAAAGCGGTTTTGGAGCTGTTGGATAACATAATCGTTCGGTGAGAGGGATGTGAATCTTATAATATGACTTCGGACCAGATTTCTGCCTTGAGTGGCCTCCAAGAGCAGGGGGACTATCCAGGCGCCTATAAATATCTTAGGCGGCTGGTTAATAATCAGTTGTTTTCAGCTGCGGGGGTGGAGCTGATACTGCGAGCCTTGTAAAGATTTCGATGAGCCCTCCCATGGACCAGATGCTGCTCTGCTTTGGGCTATAACTTGTCGTGCATCAGACCCTGCGATCCCCCCAGTAGCAAATACCTTGTAACGCCCTGGCAGCTAGAGCTGCGCCACTGGCAGGGTTACAGTCGATCAACGGCGCCCACTGAATGATGGATTGAGGCAAGGAGAGCCCTGGCATGGTGTATGAGCGATTCCCGGTCGTGATTGACGGCAAACCCTTCTCGACGGCTTTCACCTGGCCTGATTCGCCGGTACAGGTCCCAAGCACGCCAACGAATGTCGCTACTACGCCCCAGCACCTGAGCGCTCAGGCATGCAGGGCTATGAAGCGGGTGTGGTCGAGGGGGGCCGTGGCTTGGTCGAGCTGCCGGCCAGGACCACCAGTGTCGGCAGGGACGGTGTCACCCATAGACTCTCCACCGGCGACCGCAAACGCTCCATGACACTCCTGGGCCTGCTTTGCCTGCTGTGGCAGGAAGCCCGGCTGAACATCTGGTATCCAGCCATGGAGGGCAAACGCAACAGCGGCCAGATCCATGGCGTGCTGCGCAAGACGGCACGACGCATCAAGGCCGGTCGAGTGACGCTCAGCGAACGGTCCTTTGGGGGGAACTGGGATGTCATGGCTGATGAACGTGACATCCAACTACCTGAGCTACCTAAATAATCACCCATCTGGCCAGTGTGCTGATCTGCCAGGCAACTGAAAAAAACGCATTTGAAAGCAGCGTTTGATAGGGCCGTGTTACAAGCCGTGTTTGGCGGCTGTAGAAGCAAAACTTCTAGGTGCCTTTAGTGTGTGTAGGTATGCTGTGGGGGACTGCTAATGGATAGAGGGAGGCGCTATTAAATGGGAGATGTATTGGCAGGCTTGATTGTCACTGCTGTTTGCTTTCCTATTGGGTGGCCGATAGTCAAATTGGTGACGTTGGGTAAGTACCCCTCCAGAGGCTCCTGGTTTGCTGGTACCGTGCAAACTCAATGGACCACCATGACAGGACTTGCTTTTCTAATAATTGCGATGATGTTCGCCTTGAAGCAGTTTGATGTTTTTTAAGGTAAAATATGGTGGGTTTTCAAGTTTTGAGGTCTCAGGTTTTTTAAGAGTTAAGAATGATTTAAGCGAAAAACTTGACCTGCAACAGGCTCTGGCATAATTTCCTCGCCCGCGAAGCCAGTATGCCTTTATCTCTCCTCCTGGCCTCACAAAAGGACTTGTTCATGACCCGCAGGTACTGCGTCTTCTTGATGGCGTGCATGGCACCTGCCAGTTATCGGTATGTCGGTGACGGCGGAGGTGGAAATCGATAATCGGCGCGTGATTGAATACCTCCTGATCCCCCGGAAGCTTTTGCGATTTTTAATTTTAAGGAACGGTAGAGATAATGGCTCTGATTTAAATTTTTATGGATCCCCAGTATGGGTGGAGTATCTAGTTATTTTTTTGCAAGGAGGCGAGATATGGGTGAAAGAAGAAGTTCAGTAAGAAGTAGCTTGGAGTTTTTTATTTATTCGACTCTCGGACTTGTTGCTGGTATTGTGTTTTTTAGCTTTCAGATTGATAGCCATGGCATCGCGGTAAACTACATACGCATGGCTGTGGCTGTGGCTGTGGCTGTTGGTGGTGGGTTGGGGATGCTTGCAAAGCTGATCTCGGAAAGTGAGTACAAGGTCATGAAAGTAATTTCAGCTTTTTTCATGAATCTTGCCTGCGCATTTGCAGGGATTAGTGTTGCTATGATTATCTATATTTGAGAGGGGGCAGGAATGCTGGAAGCTGGAAAGTTATTTTTGAAGTTTGCTAAATTTAAGGTTTAGGCGTGTTTGCTTTCTGGTTTTATCCGTAGAGGTGTCTGTGGGTACGATTACGTTGCTGTTGGGGTTTGTGTTGTTTTTGCCATATTACTGCTCCGGACTTGAGAATAGACTGAAGACTGAAAGAGTATTTAGACCGTTTAGATTGTTCGAGAATCTAAGGGCTCGCAATGCGAAGAGTAACGTCTTGCCGGTTTTTGGTGTTTTTCTAATTTTCGTCGGTTTGATTTTATCCGTTCTCACGGATTCTGGTTCTCCAATGAGTGGTGGTGATAAAATTAGGATTCTTGCCGGGGGGGTTATGGTTTTTTACGGTTTTTTCTATGGGTATATGAAAGAGTCGTTTCTCAAGGGTAATGGAGAGATTGGTTTAGGAGTAGGGCGGGTACTCTCTGCTCTTCCTTTTTATGAGCGGCGGTCTTGCTTCTTTAAGGCGTTAAAAGACTTTGGTTGGGTATTAATGTTTGTTGTGTTTTTTGTTTTATTAGGGTTTATTTTTTAAGCGAATGGGTATGCCTAAGCAAGACCTGGTTGAAGAAATTATCTCAATTTTCTCACGATGAAGTGCTCCGGTTATTTAAGTCGTTAAGGGTAAGAACGCTTTGCTTCATACATTCCGATGCCTAGCGACAATGCAACTTCATTTCAGTGGTAAATAACTTAGTGTGCTTCGTAAGACGGCACGACGCATCAAGGCCGGTCGGGTGATGCTCAGCGAAGTGCTCCTGCTGTGCGCCACCCCGCGCTCCAGTGCTGAAACGGCCAATACTGCCGTTGTGGAGGCAGTGATCAAGAAAGGCCGCCGTGCCGTGGTCATCTCGCCCCTGGCACGCTTTGACGCCAGCAAGTGCGTCGTTGCAATGGCACTGGCGCTGATGCACGTCAGCGAGCGCTGAATACCGCTGGACTCCGACTACGAATCCATCCTGGAGAAAAAGCTGACCGTCGCCGGCCGCAGCTTCGAAAAACCACTGCGCTACGACGCCGCCGAGTGCGAGTTCTTCCCCGACTTCTGGCTTCTGGACATGAAGGATGATTTCCCGCTGGAAGTCTTCGGCATGAACACCCCCGACTACCTTGCGCAAAAGGTCCGCAAGACACACTGGTACGACCGCGTCTACGGCCCTGTAGGCTGGTGGAGCTGGGAGGCGGTCCAGGGGGCACAGGCCGCCCCTATTCCTGATCTGCCGGCAGTGAGGCGCTGGTAATCGCCACTGCTGGAGGCGGCTGATGTCCGGCGCACCTAGTGCAAGGGGCACACACCTGGCGGCACTTTTTGTCGAACTAAAATGGCTTCTTAGTTGAAAGACCTATCCGATGCCGCCCCCATTGGGAAGCGTTGTTGATGGAATTATGCTTTTTTCATCTTAGTTGAGAGAATAAATTTTCTTTCTGATATAGCAATATTCATTCCAGCTGATTGTGCAGGGGTGAAAGTTTCATCTTGAATTTTGATTCTGAACCCAGGCTGAACGGAGCGGTGAAAGTTTAGTGCGAGACGAAAAGTAGTAGGAAAGCGCCACTATTGCCTGTTAAAAAGTGTAACGTTTCGTCGGTTTTTAACGGCAAGGCCCAGCGCCAACAACGCCGCAGCGTTATTTTTATTACTCTGATTTTTAAGCGTATTTCATCGACTGATCGACTTTAGATCTCGGCAGCGTATCCGGTTTGTTACAGGGTCTGGCAAACGTGCAGGCTTAGGGAGAGTTTTGTGTCAGGAAGAACAACAATGGATACGCCCTCCCAGCGAGTTGAGACTGCCGACGGCGACAGTGGCATTGCTTCACTCGTTGTCATTGCCCAGCTCTCAGGTGTTGCGGTCAGCACTGAACGCCTCAAGCACCTGTCGGGCTTGTCGGGGCCTATCGATGCCTTGACCCTGGTGCGTCTGGCCCGGCAGATCGCACTTAGGGCCCGCACCACCACTAGCCAGATCAGTCGGCTTGCACAGACACCACTGCCGGCTATCGCTGAGCTTCGCGACGGCCGCTTTCTGGTGCTGGCCAAATGTGCCAACGATAATGTGTTGCTCCACGACGAGGTGCAACAACGCACTTTTCAAATCAGTTTGACCGACTTTAAAGCGATTTGGTCTGGCCGGTTGATTCTGATTACTTCGCGGGCTGTTCTTGCGCAAGGCGGTGGAAAGTTTGATCTGTCGTGGTTTATTCCGTCGATTGTCAAGTACCGCAAGCAATTTATGGAAGTGCTGGCGGGTTCATTTTTCTTGCAATTATTCGGTTTGGTATCGCCCTTATTCATGCAGGTGGTGATTGATAAAGTGCTGGTGCACAAATCAATGTCGACCCTGGATGTGCTGGTATTCGGCCTGATTACCATCTCCGTGTTCGAAGCATTGCTGGGGGGATTGCGCACTTACGTATTCAGTCACACGACCAACCGCGTGGATGTCGAGCTGGGTGCTCGTTTATTCAATCACTTGCTCGGTTTACCGCTAGCCTATTTCCAGGCCCGGCGAGTGGGCGACAGTGTGGCGCGAGTGCGAGAGTTGGAGAATATCCGAAGCTTCCTCACTGGCAATGCACTGACGGTGGTCATGGACACGTTCTTCACCCTGGTGTTTTTTGCGGTGATGCTGACGTACTCGCCCTGGCTGACTTTGATCGTGTTTATCTCACTGCCGTGCTACGTCGCGTTGTCGGTTCTGGTGACTCCAGTACTCAAGGCCCGGCTCGACGAGAAATTCCGTCGCAGCTCGGAAAACCAGTCGTTCCTGGTGGAGTCCGTGACGGGGATAGAAACCCTCAAGTCGATGGCGGTCGAGCCCTTGATGCAACGGCGCTGGGAGGAGCAATTGGCCGCCTATGTGTCCAGCGCTTTCAAGGCCTCCAATCTGTCCAGCTCGGCCAACCAGGTCGCATCCCTGATCAGCAAGCTCACTACAGCAGCCTTGCTGTGGTTCGGTGCCCGATTGGTGATTGATGGCGATCTATCGGTCGGTGAACTGATCGCCTTCAACATGCTTTCCGGTCGCGTCAGTGGGCCGATCCTGCGCCTGGCGCAGCTGTGGCAGGACTTCCAGCAGGTGCGCCTGTCCATGGCCCGACTGGGCGATATCCTCGACAACAAGGCCGAGTCTGGAGCCTCTGCCGGACAAGCCTCGATGCCGCCGGTCAAAGGCGAGGTGGTATTCGACCGCGTGGTATTTCGCTATCGGGCCGATGGTCCCGAGATCTTGCGTGGCCTCTCATTGACGGCTCAGGCAGGTAGCGTCATTGGCATCGTCGGGCCTTCCGGATCCGGCAAAAGTACCCTGACCAAACTGATCCAGCGCCTTTATGCGCCTGAGCGTGGACGGGTGCTGATCGATGGCATGGACCTCTCGGTGCTTGACCCTGCGTCACTGCGCCGGCAGATCGGGGTGGTCTTGCAGGAAAACATGCTGTTCAAAGGCACGGTACGCGACAACATTGCCTTTGCTTCGCCCGGCATGTCCTTTGATCAGGTGGTGGAGGCAGCCGAGTTGGCAGGCGCCCATGAGTTCATCCTGGAATTGCCACAGGGCTACGACACCGAACTGGGCGAGCGAGGCAACGGTTTGTCCGGCGGCCAGCGACAGCGCGTTGCGATTGCCCGGGCCCTGGCGACCCAACCGAAGATCCTGATCTTCGATGAGGCTACCTCCGCGCTGGACGCCGAGTCCGAATCCATCATCCACGGCAACATGCACAAGATCTGCAAAGGCCGCACGGTGTTCATCATTGCCCACCGCCTGTCTGCCGTCCGAATTGCCCAGCGCATCATCACGGTGGAAAAAGGCACCATTGTTGAAGAGGGCAGCCACGAGGAACTGCTCGAACAGAACGGGCGCTATGCTTCGCTGTGGCGGCATCAGACGGGGCATCTTCATGTCGCTGCTTGATCGTTTCTTTCCCCGGTTGCGGCACTATCGCGACATTGCCCGTGCCGCCCTCGAGGCTGAAAAAGCCCACAGCGCTCCGTCACGGCGCCAGCGTGATGAGGTCGAGTTCTTGCCCGCGGCACTGGAGGTGCTCGAAACCCCGGCATCGCCAATCGGGCGTGGCCTGATGTGGATGTTGATGCTGCTGTTCACGATTGCCCTGGTCTGGTCCGTCGTCGGCAAGCTTGATGTGGTCGCCGTGGCGCAAGGCAAGGTCGTGCCCAATGGCAACAGTAAGACCCTCCAGCCGCTGGAAGCCGGCATCGTCAAGGCAATCATGGTCGATAACGGTCAGCATGTGACCCAGGGACAGGCGCTGATCGACCTGGACCCGACCGAGGCCACGGCGGATGTCAGCAAATCCAGAACGGCTCGGATAGACGCGATGCTGGTGATCAATCGCGCCCAGTCCTTGCTGGATACACAAACGACCAACCGGGCGCCGGTTGTCGCGGCGGTCCAGGACGCGAGTGAGGATCGTCAGCGCGATACCCAGCGCTTTGCCGAAAGCGCGTTCTACGAGCAACGCAGCAAACTCACCGGACTGCGCTCGGAGTTGCAAAAGCGCCTGCAGGAGCTGCAGACCACCCAGCACAAAATCAGCAGCCTGCAGCAAACCCTGCCCATGACCCGGGCCGAGGAGGAGGACTACCAGACCTTGCTCAAGCAGAGCTATGTGCCCCGTCACGCGTACCTGGAAAAGGTACAAGCGCGCATTCAGCAAGAGCAGGAGTTGGCCGGGCAGCAGAGTTATGCCAAGGAGCTACAGGCCACCATTCAGGAGCAACGCGACGATATCGATACGGCTGTTGCTCAGTTTCGCCGTGAACAGCTCGATCTGCTCAACCAGGCGCAGCAGCAACTGGCCCAGGACCAGGGTGATGAAACCAAGTCCCGGCAACGACAGGGGCAGACACACCTGACGGCTCCCGTGAGCGGTACCGCCCAGGAACTGGCGGTGCACACCATCGGTGGGGTAGTGACGCCTGCCCAAGCCTTGCTGGTGATTGTTCCCGACGATGCCGGGTTGGAAGTCGATGCGCAGATTCTCAACCGGGATATTGGCTTTGTTCGGCCGGGTCAGGACGCTGAGATCAAACTGGATGCCTTTCCTTACACCCACTACGGCACGATCGCTGGCAGGGTCATGTCGATTTCTCAGGATGCGGTCAAGGACGACAAATTGGGCTTGATTTACCTGGCCCGAATTCAACTCGGTGCACATGAGATCGTGGCCGACGGCAAGAGGATTCAGCTGGAACCGGGGATGAGCAGTTCGGTTGAAATCAAGACTGAGCAACGGCGGATTATTGAATATCTATTGACGCCGTTGTTGAAGTACCAAAGTGAGGCGTTGCGGGAACGGTGAATCTATGGGTCTAGATTGTATGTGTTTCGACGGCGCGACACGAAGTCTAGAAGCTGATGAAACTAAAGGGGCGGCGACGGGGTAATGTTCGGTAGTCATCACGCTGATAATTTTATGTGGTCGGCGTAACTAACGATAAAGACGCAACGCATCATGAGCGTGCGATTGTGCAGGTTGATTTCTAAGCTCTAATGCTTGAACTGCTAAAAGTAAAATCACAACAGTTGACTTATGAGGGGTTTTGGGGGTGGTAGATATTTCTGATTTTGCTGCGTATAAAAAAATACTGGCTATCATGCTGATCGGATTGTCTGGTTGTATGCATGCAGTCGCCGATGATAAGCCATGTTCGACGCAAAATAGCTCCATTGGAATCGCACAGTGCAAGGCGGAAAAACTAAAAGACTTGAATGCAGTGCTTGATGCACATTACAGAGATGCTCTGAATAAGCTGCCGGAGGTTGGTAGCGAGGACGTTCGAAAAACAAAAGAGCAATTAAAAAAAGCGCAGAGCGCGTGGCAAGTTTATAGAGATGAGAATTGCAGCTATGTTGGAGGATTACAGGGCGGCAGTAGCATGTGGGTGACGATTTTTTCCGTGGATTGTGTTCTGGAAGAAACTGAAAGGCGTATTGAGTTTTTTAAGAATTTGCCAGTGGGCGGTTGAGAGAAATTTGAATCTTAGGCTGTGGTGGATGTCGTGAAGAAAATCAGTGTTTATTTTTTTTTGTGCGTTTTTTACTCTTTGCTCATACGGTTCAAGCTGCCGATAAGTGGGATGGTAAATCTCCTTGCTGGGTAGCTGGTGTCTGTGGGGAGCTTGAGTTGACAGCTTGGGATAAATTCAATAGGCATCCTCCCTGTCACATAAAATATGTAGTAAGGGCATCGCATGAAGTGTACACCGCTGAAAAGAACTCAGATAACCAGGGTGCTTCATCTCACGCTATGTTTCCTGATGATTTTTTTGGCAGTAAGGGGAAGGAGGCGCGCTTTAGCTATAGCTGTGCGATTAAAGATTTTAGGTGTGAAATTTATAGCGATGGTGTTCGTGTTGACTCTGGGACGGTTGGCATGAATTATAAGGTTGACCGGCTGCTTTAGGTATGAGGTGACTTGTTAGCGTCACTGGTGTGGTTGTGTGCTTTTTCAATTTTTAGGGAGTGGGGAAATGGTTGAGCTTAAATCTAGGCTTTCTTGGGGTTCAGCTATTTGCATGATGTGGCGTGGAAAGGCCGAGGGGTTGGGGCGTGCTCATAAAATAAAATCTCTCTCTGTCGTGGTGACAGTAATATTTACAGTGTCTATGCCGATATTTAATTATTTCGATATTAAGAAGTTTTCTGGGGCACTGCCTCCTGAGGCTCCTCTTATAAGGACGGCTGGTGAGTTCTCAAAAAACGATGAAAAGTTAGCCATGAAACAGGTGCCATATTTCATTTTCACTACTGACAATGGGGTTGAGTATCGGACGGAAAATCGAATTGCTCCAGGAGTTGTTGAGGAGCTAGGGGGGAGGGTCCCTCGTGTGAAGGTAAATGTTGAAGGGTTTATTCTTAGGAACGGTAATGGATCTTTTTATCCGCTGAAAATAATTGGGGAAGATGGCAGGGAACTGGCCTCTTCTGATGAGCTGATGAAGAGACTCCTGATTTGGCGAGATTTTTTCTATTACAAATCGGTGTTTCTTTATTTTGCTATTATATCTGTTTTTTGGGGTGTTTCGTTTTATTTCGCTGCGCGGTTGCGGCAGGGCTTTGTTTCTTGAGGACTCCTGTGTTCGCTGAGTTGGTTTTTTCTTTTGTTGTGTCTTGGTATTGGGTTCTGTCTGGTTGGGTAAGTTGAATGTTTTTCAGGAGTGACTAAAGGAGATAATTATGTCTGAGATCTCACCCCTTTCGAATTGCCAGGGTTTGGTTATGTTTGAGGAGAATTTCTAAATGAAAATCACCAGAGGTATGAGCTTTGCGTTAGTTTGCGCTGTTTCAGTCGCCTTGATATGGGCTGTATTTTTTCGTGAGTCCGATGAGGATTCGGTTGAGGTGGCGGGTAGCGGCGAACTTCAGATTAAGGGGCGAGAGTTCAAGGAAGAGATACAAGGCGAGTTTAAAAAAATGGTCAATGAGGAGTCCCGGCGCACCTATATTTTAACGGATGTTTGCAATAAATATTTTTCGGCAGGAATGCTTTTTTCTGACATTGAGATAGTCATGGCGGCTGCTGGAGCCCTCCCAGATAAAAAAGGGGGGGAGATTCTGGGCCCTAGTTTTAATCATAAGCTCCCAGCTGATAGTCCGGATAGAAAAGATATGGCCGGAGGCTTTTTGCTGGAGCAGTCACTGGTATCCCATACGTTATTTCAAATTACCTTTAGGCCGTATGGGGCCGGTGGCGAGCCGAAAAGGCTCGAGAGGGTTGTTGATTGTTTTGCAAGGTCAACAAATTTATAAATAGGAGGATGTGCGTATGTCGGATGCCGAAAATGGTTCTTCAATATCGGTTGCATTTGTCCCTGTCAGATCTTTGTTAGGGGTGATGACTTATCATCAGACGCTGATATACACAACCCCTCAGGGCGCTTACTATATTTCTGCGGGACCAACAACTGCTAATAATAAACTGGATATGAATCCAGTTCAAACAGTGGGTAATATTGCGCTCGCTGCGAATGATGTGATTTATAATACACCTTCTGTGTGGGGGACTCTGAAGGTTGAAGGGAATGGGGCGTTCATACCCGGCGACACAACGTCTGCCGGAGGAGTAGACGTGGTTCCACAGAATGATCCAGTGACAGGCCAAAGGAATCCTGACGCTGGCACAGCTTACAAGCAGCAAACTCTCATGACTGGGGATGATCTAAGCGCCCAATGGCAAAAAATTGTCTCGACGTATCAAGATATTGAGGCATTAGGACTCACCTATTCACCTGCCACACAGAACTCAAACAGTGTCGCGAATACTGCACTGGCTGCTGCCAATGTACCGCTACCAACGGATGTTGGCGTATTTGGTACTGAGACGCCGGCAAGTGATAATGTTTTGCCGACTACGCAGGATCAGTTAAACAGCTACTTGCAATCTCAACAGGATGCAATGCAGGCACCAGATGGGTCTGGACTAAAAAATACAATAGACAGTTTGGGTGACTCGACAACTACTATTCAAGATAACTCCCTCCCAGGTGATCCCACCGTCGCGCTTACCACTAATCAAAGTGGCACTGGCGCTATGGAGCTAGACACCGACGGGGATGGCAAGCAAACGGCTACAGTCGCTGGCCAAGGAATGACTACGTCGCTTGATGATGCTCAAGTAAATCTTGAGCCGAATAGCTCGCTGACGCTCTCCGGGTCTGGCAATAACGTCTCCGCGAACAATGATAGTCTGATCATATCGACCCCTTCAGGTGGCGCGCCTGATGTGCTAACAGGCGATAACAATCTCATTTCGGCCACCAATAGCACGCTGACAGTGATTGGCTCTGGTGAGGCCCTCGTTGGCGGGAGTAATACTTTTGAGCTGTCTGGCAGCAACGAATCGGTCTCAGGCAACTTCGATACCATCCACCTGGATGATGGTGGCTCTGCCGCGCTGCACACCTACGGCGCCTCGATCACCTTGGGCGATGGTGCGACCCTGATCAGTGGTGGCGATGGCTCCAACACCATCACGGCGACCTCTGACGACAAGTTGACTATCGGTAATGACTCCTACTACACCGACACACTGATTGTTTCCAACAACCAGAACATCGCGTTGGATGGTGGCGTTTACCTCAACCTGGTGGGGACGGGCAATTCGCTCACGGGCGCCGGCGCAGACACTGTCTCGGGTAGCGGCGATTTTTTCACATTCCTGGGCTCAGGTAACTCGGTAACCGGCTCAGGCGACACGATTTCTGCCAGTAACGGATCTCTGTTCATTTCCGGTGGCGCCAGTGGTGCTGCGGATGTTGTGATTGGTGACAACAACTCCATCTCGGCCAACAGCAGTGTGTTGATCCTGGACGGGGCCGATGAGTCCATCGTTGGGGGGAGTAATACCCTCGAGTTTTCGGGTAGCAACGAATCGGTCTCAGGCAACTTCGATACCATCCACCTGGATGATGGTGGCTCTGCCACGCTGCACACCTACGGCTCCTCGATCACCCTGGGCGATGGCGTGACCCTGACCAGTGATGGCGACGGCTCCAACACCATCATTGCTACCGCTGACGACAAGTTGACCATCGGCAACGACTCGTACTACACCGACACGCTGATCGTTTCCAATAACCAGAACATCGCGTTGGACGGCGGCGTTTACCTCAACTTGGAGGGGGCGGACAACGCGCTCACGGGCGCTGGCGGTGACACCCTCTGGGGCAGCAATGATGTTTTCACGTTCCTGGGCTCCGGCGACTCGGTGACCGGCTCCGGCGACACGATTTCTGCCAGTAACGACTCGCTGTTCATTTCCGGTGGCGCCAGTGGGGCTGCGGACGTTGTGATCGGTGACAACAACACCATTTCGGCCAACAGCAGTGTACTGAGCGTGCAGGGATCGAGTGAGACCGTCACTGGGAGCAGTGACACCGTTGAACTCTCTGGCACCGGCGAGTCTGTCTCTGGCAACTTCGAAACCATCACTCTGGACGACGCTGCATCGGCTGTCTTGCATACCTACGGCGCTTCAGTCAGCTTGGGAGCCGGTGTAACGCTGACCAGTGATGGTGACGGTTCTAACACCATCTACGCGACCTCTGACGACAAGGTCACCATCGGCTATGACTCTTACTACACCGATACGCTGAACGTCTCCAACAACCAGTACATCGCCTTGGACAGCGGCGTCTACGTCAATATTGTTGGGGTGGGGAATACGATCACGGGCGCCGGTGGTGATGCAGTGTATGGCAGCAACGACACGTTCACGTTCCTGGGATCGGGCGATTCGATTTCGGGGGCGGGCGACACCATCAATGCCAGTAATGACAGCCTGAGCATTGCGACGGGGGCTGGTGGCGCGAGCGACGTTGTCGTGGGGGATAACAACTCCATTTCGGCCAGTAACAGCTCGCTCACCTTGGACGGATCAGGTGTGAGCCTTTCGGGTAACTACGATTCGGTGAGCATCGGGGAGGGAGATACCGCGTCCCTCAATACTTACGGGGCGACGGTGACCCTGGGTGCCGGTTCAAGCCTGACCAGCTCCGGCAGCGGTTTCAACTCCATCTACGCAGCGTCCGATTCCGCTGTGCTTTTGAATGCGGTGTCGAACTGGGGCTACTACTTCAACGATACCCTGTATACGGATGGTAATCAGAACATCACCTTGGGCACAGGCGCTTCTGTCAACGTAGTGGGCAGCGGCAACACCTTGGCGGTGGATGGCGGGGATGTTGTCACGGCCAGCAACGACACGCTGAATATTCTGGGTAGCAACGACTCCATCACCGGTGGTGGTGATGCGATCTCCGCCAGCGGCGACAGCTTGTCGATTTCGAACAATGGAGGAGCAAGCGACGTCATCAGTGGTGACAACAACACCTTGTCGGCTGACCACAGTGCCGTGACCCTTGAGGGCTCTGGCGAGTCGGTTACTGGCACCTTTGACACACTGTCGCTGGCCGGGGAGGGTGAAACCGTTTCTGGTAATTACAACTCGGTCACCTTCGGTCCCAACACCACGGCATCGATGACGAGCTACGGCGACACGATCTCCTTGGGCGCCGGCTCGAGTCTGAGCAGCGTGGGTGATGGTTTCAACACGATTTACGCGACGTCCGATGACATCTTGTCTATCGGCGCAACGGTGAGCTCGGATTACTACTTCACGAATAAGCTGTACGTGAGCGATAACCAGAGCATCAGCCTGGCCAGCGGTTCGTCCCTCAACGTTGTAGGTAGCGGCAATACCGTCACCGCCAATGGGGGTGACAACATCATCGCCAGCAACGACACGCTGGACTTGGTGAGTGGCGGCGATGCGATCACTGGTGCGGGTAATGCGATCTCTGCCAGTGGCGAAAGCCTGTCCATCTCCAATACCAGCGGTGGTGCCAGCGACGTCATCACGGGTGATGGCAACACGGTGTCGGCCGATAGCAGTGCCGTGACGCTGCTGGGTTCGAACGATACCCTGTCGGCTAGCCATGCCGCTGTATCGATGACCGGCGCAAACGAGAATGTGGTCGGTTACTACGACGCCTTTAGCTTCGGAGATGGCAGTTCAGTCAACCTCAATGGCTATGGCCATGGCATTACACTGGGTAACGATGTCACGCTGATCAGCGATGGTTGGGGCGCCAACACCATCAATGCCAGCACTGGGGATCTCATCCACATTGGGACAACGGGTGGCAGTGAGTTCAGTACGGATACCATCAATGCCATAGGCAACCAGGTCTTTCTCGACACAGGCGCTGCGATCAACGTTGTAGGCGCTGGCAACGACATCACAGCCAGCGGCTCGGACAGTATCTCCGCCAGCAACAATACCATCAGCGTCATGGGTGATGGATCCGCCATCACGGGGTCGGGTGACACGATTTCGGCCAACGGGCAGAGCCTGACCATCAGCAACCGGTATGGCAATGCCACTGATGCCATCACCGGCAACAACAACGCGATCTCCGCGAACACCAGCAACATTACGCTCGATGGTTCCTCCAATGTGCTGTCCGGTAGCAACAACACCATTACCGTCACTGTCGGGAAAAGCCTCTCGATTAATGGCTCTGGGAACGTGATCCAGGGCTCATCGGATCAGATCACCCTTCAGGGCGATAACAACACGATGGTCGTTCAGGGTAACAAGGACAATTTCTCCTCGACCGGCATCAATAACCGCATCATCGATGACCGCGCTGATGGCACCTCGGTCGTTTACAACTGGAGTGGCAGCGGCGTTGAAACCGACTCTGTCTATTCAGGCGATGACGGTACCGGCGATATCATTGGTGGCTACGGTTACACCGGTACCGGACCTGGGGAAGACCTGCCAGGTAGCTACGGTGGTGGGGACGATGGCGGCGGATACGGTTTTGCCGGCACGCAGTCCCTCGTGTCCTCTCGTATGGGGACCAACATTGGCTCGATCGCGCAGTACGATCTGAGCCACGGCCATTTCTCGGCGGCTGAATCGGCAGAGGCTGCTCAGCAGCAGGCTGCGAGCACTGCGGCGCTCACGCCCACTGCGGGTTCCGGCTCTGCCGTTCTTGAAGGCGCCAAGTGGGACCAGCAGGTCATCACCTGGAGCCTGGCGGATGGCGCGGGCACTCAGGCTGCTCCGTTCTCCGGCTACATGGGCAGTGCCGAGGAGACTGTTGTGCAGGCGGCCTTTGGCGCCTGGGCCAACGCGATGCCGGGTGTGACGTTCGAAGAAGTGGCTGACTCCTCGCAGTCGGACATCCGGATCGGCTTTGGTGATTTCGATACCGCCAGTACCGGGGTGGTTGGCTACACCAGCTATCAGGCCAAGGCTGGCCAGTTGGAGTCGGACACCATCATTCGGGTTGAAGACACGACGCAGGATGCACTGACCACGGGCGCCGATGGACAGCAGACCTATACCGGTACCGATGCCACGCTCTCCCAGGTACTGGAGCATGAAATCGGTCACGCACTGGGCCTTGCCGATAACGCTGACCAGAACTCGGTGATGAACTACCAGCTTACGGCCAGCAATCGAACATTGGACCAAACGGACCTGGTTGGTATCGGATCGCTCTACGGTGCTGGTAGCAGCACTGCGCCAGTGGGCGGCAGCGGCGTAAGCCAGTTGATTCAGGCCATGTCGACGTTCAGTGCTGATGGCGGGGTCGCCGACACCACCTTGTTGCCACCTTCGCTGGCGGACCAGAAAGTCATGCTGAGTGCTTCTCCGCACGCCGCTTGATCGCCTGCCCGCGTCATTTCCATAAACCGATAGATCCCCTTGGCAGCTTCTGTCTGCCAAGGGGATTGCCTGTCAGCGCACGGTGATTTTGGCTTGTTGTTCGGAAGCCGCCAACACCTAGGGAGCCCCCTTGGCTACTCAGTTTCATGCGATCTCCGGTTTACCGCGCTCAGGGTCGACGCTGTTGTCGGCCCTGCTGCGTCAGAATCCACGTTTTTCAGCCGCGATAACCAGTCCGGTTGCTGCTTTGGTGGGCGCCACACACGCCAAGATGTGCGGCGGTGAGTTCGGCAGCTTTTTCGATGACCACAAGCGTGGGACGATCCTGCGCGCGGTCGTCGAGTCCTACTACACCGATCAGATTGCGAGCATGCCCGAGGACCGGGTGCTCTTCGATACCAACCGCACCTGGACGGGGCGAGCAGCACTATGGGGAGCCCTGTACCCCCCGTCGCGCATCATCTGTTGTGTCCGTGAGGTCGGCTGGATCATCGACAGCATCGAACGAATGCTTGCCAAGAACCCCTTGGAACTGTCGCGCATGTTCAACTTCCAACCGGGCGCTTCCGTCTACGCTCGGGCAGAAACATTGATGAACTCCGATACCGGTCTGATCGGCTTGGCCTGGAGCAATCTGCGTGAAGCCTGGTTCAGCGAACAGGCCAAGCGTCTGATCCTGGTCCCCTACGATCACCTGGTCAAAGATCCACGACGTACCCTTGAGCGGCTTTACACCGAGTTGGGTCAGCCCTGGTTCGAACACGACTTGCAAAACGTGGTGTATGACGAGCCGGATTACGATGCCCAGCTGGGTATGCCGGGCTTGCACACCGTGCGAAAAACAGTCGAATACCAGGCCCGCCCACTCTGTATTCCGCCGGATCTTTTTGCTCGATATTCAGCGACCAGCTTTTGGAACACTGCCGAACTCAACACGCATGGCGTGACGATCATTTGAGTGTGAAGTGAAGGGCCAGGATGGGTTTGCAAAGCATGCTGAAAATTCGTAAGGCGATGGTGTGCCATCTGGTGGCATGCGCTGCTGTTGCTATCGGGGCGGACCCCGTAGCTGCTGCTGGATGGGGTCCCGACGATCCGTTGCGTCAGTTCGATAATGTCCCAGCTACCGCGGCCAACCACATGTTCGACTCATCGCCAGCGGTGGATGGCTGCATGGACAATTCAAAAGTCGATCTGAGCTTGCTGGATATCGTCTCCAGTGCGCTGTGTCGCAACCCGAAGACCCGGGAGGCCTGGGCCAACGTCAAGGTCCAGACCGCGCAGGTGAGCGAGTCCAAGGCCGCTTACCTGCCAACCCTGAGTGGCACGGTGCAGGAGGCGAAAGACAGCTCGACGAGCCATGGGACATCGTCCAACCCTTTCGTGGTCCGATCCAACAGCCATTTTCAGAACGCTGTGATGACGTTGAACTGGGTGCTGTACGACTTCGGTGCTCGTTCAGCGAGCGCCGACTATGCCCAGAGTAAACTCGCCTCGGCATTGGCCGAGCAAGACAGCGCTCTGCAGACGGTCTTTGCCAGCACGGTCAAAGACTATTATGCCGCTCTTGTCGCTCAGAAAGACAGGCAGGCAACCGAGCAAATTGAAGCGGATGCGAAGCAGGTGTTGGATGCTGCCACGTTGCGGGTCCGCCATGGTGTGGCGGCGATCAGCGATCAATTGCAGGCCCAAACGTCCTACTACCAGTCGACCTTCAACCGCAATAAAGCCGAAGGCGACTGGCGAAGCGCGGTGGGGCAGGTGGCTATCGACATGGGACGGCGCCCCAATCTGCCTTTGCATCTTCTTGGGGAGGAGGGCGTAGCTCCACCTGATAGGGCTTTTGAGCAATCTGTCGAGGATCTGCTCAAAACCGCTCAGCAAAGGCACCCCTCGCTGATTGCCGCTCGTGCGGAGTTGGCGGCGGCCCAGGCCAATGAGCAGATGGTCCGTGCCCAGGGTAGGCCGACCATCAGCTTCGTCGGCAAATACAGTTATGACAATCAACCACAAAGCTCGGGCGTTGGTCAGCAGTTCACGGGGGAGACCATACGGGATCGCTCCGTTGCCCTTCAGGTCAATATCCCTCTCTTCGAGGGCTTTACCAGAACCTACCAGGTCCGTGGTGCGCAGGCGCAGATTGAGGGTAAAGAGGCGGCGCTTAGCGATGCCGAATTGCAGGTGGCATCCGGTGTTTGGTCGGATTATCAGACTTTGAAAGTCGGTACCGAAAACGTGCGCACCAGCCAGGAGGTTCTTGAGAGTGCCAGGCAGTCCTTCGATGCGGCGCAGGCGCGCTATGCCAAGGGGGTGACCGGTATTCTTGAGGTGATCACTACCCAGACGGCCTTGGCTAACGCCCAACAGCAGCAAATCAGTGCTGTGGCGGGCTGGCAGAATGCGCGTATTCAGCTGGCCTCGAGTCTTGGCAGTCTGGATTTGAGGGCTCTGTTCTAGGACGACGCACAGGCATGGTCGTCAGGTGGTCGTTAAACGAAAAACCGCCTACTCACCCCACGAGGTGAGTAGGCGGTACATGAGCCTCAGTCAGGCTGGGGCAGGGTGGTGAATCAGTCCTCCGAGGACAAGAGGTCGTGATGCCTTCCTCCCGCACCACACGGGTGCGCTGCACCATGGGGGCGCGTAAACATCAGGAGCGACATTGAGTTTCGCTGTCGTGACTGTACTGCCGTCCAGTGCGCGATGACTCAAGCGAATCAAAAAGTGAATCAGGCCAATCGAATTTGGGTGGCAGGCGACTGAGTACCTTCTGTCTGCCTAAAAACACGGGCTCTCAATGCTGGTTCATTTGATTCACTCGTTTTTTTTCTGGCACAGCTGTTGCAATTTCACCTGCATCTTCCGCACTCATTCGTGGTTATGCCGATGGACCGTGACTGTCTTTGTGCACAACTGAAACAACAGTTCGACACCTTCCCCCGGCAGGAACGCGCTGCAGCCAGTTTCATTCTGGACAACCCGCATGAGGTCGCGGTGATGTCCATGCGTGATCTGGCGCGCCTGGCCAATGTGCCGCCTTCGACGATGACGCGTCTGGGCAAGCGCCTGGGCATGACCGGGTACGACGAACTGCGTGAAGTGTTCATCGAATCATTACGTGGACATAACAGTGCTTATGGCTCTCGGGCCCACGATCTGGTTGAACTCCGGCAGCGCGTTGGCGCACATCGCGTGATTGAGGGTATGGCCAACAACGCCATCGAACAGATCCAGTTGATGTGCAGCCAGGATAATCTCGAGTCGATTTCTCGTGCGGTGGCCCTGCTTGCGGGGGCCCGCCAAGTCTATTGCCTGGGGATGCGTTCGTCGTTCGGGGTCGCGTTTCAATTCTCCCATGTGGCTTCTTACTTCGCGAAGAACGTGCGTCTGGTCGAAGGCGCCGGCGAAAGCGGCGTGATGTCGATCATCAACCAGACCAGTCCAAAGGACGTCGCGCTGGTGTGCAGTTTGCCGCGCTATTCGCGGCGCCTGATCACCTTGACCAATTACCTGCATCAGCAGGGCGTGCGCGTTATCGCCATCACCGACAGCGTCACTTCGCCCACCGCCCGATTGGCGGCTGAAACCATCATCGTGAAAAACCAGACCCCGTCCTTCTACGACACCATCGTGCCGGCCATGTTGGTCAGTGAAATCCTGGTGGCGTTGATGTCGGCCAGCTCCAGTCAGAACACCGAAGCCTCGGTCACTCACACCGAAGAGCAACTGCTGAGTCTCGGCGAATGGTGGGACCTGGGCTGAGCGGTCGGCCGCCCAATCTGTACCTGTTTTCGAATCCTGAGCCGTTTAACCCTTGGAGCACCCGCATGAACGTGAACCCGTGCCAGTCTTTTAAAACAACCCTCATCGTGACAGCCCTCTGCGCAATGTTTTCCAGCACGTTCGCCCGGGCAGGCGATGCGCTGAATCACATTCTGGAAAGCAAGGAACTACGTGTCGCCGTGCCGGTGGACTACCCACCTTACGGTTACGTGGGGCCCGACATGGTGCCCCAGGGCCTGGATATCGATGTGGCGAACCTGATGGCGAACAAGCTGGGCGTGAAGCTTGAGCTGGTGCCTGTGACTGCACCTAACCGGGTGGCCTACATTCAGTCGGGCAAGGCCGATTTCACCATCTCTTCGTTGGGCAAGACACCCGAGCGCGAGAAAGTGATTGATTACAGCATCGCCTATTCGCCGTTCTTCGACGCGGTGTTTGGTGCCGCTGCGTTACCGGTCAAATCCCTGGCTGACATGGCCGGCAAATCGGTGTCGGTTACCCGTGGGTCGATGCAGGACCGTGAGTTGACTGACACGGCACCACAGGCAGTGGCCAAGCGTTTCGAGGACAACAACAGCACCATTTCCGCCTTCATGTCGGGACAGACTCAAATGGTCGCAATCGGCACCACGGTCGCGGCCTCCCTCAAGCAGAAAAACCCGGACCTGGACATCGCGCTCAAGGTTGTGCTGTCCAACTCGCCGAACTACATCGGGATGAACAAGGATCAGCCTGAACTGCGTACCAAGGTGAACGAGATCATTCGAGCCGCCAAGGCTGACGGGACGCTGGACGCGATTTCGCAAAAATGGCTGGGAGCCCCGGCTGGTGAGCTTCCAGAGTAACCATGAACGACCTTATCCCAACCCTCGTTGCACTGTCGCGCTGGAGCTCGACCGTGCGTCTGGAACAGGTGCCGTCCGCGGTCCGGTACGCGGCTAAACGTTGCCTGATCGATACGCTCGGGGTCACGCTGGCCGGCAGTCACAGCGACGTCGCCACTCAGGCGCGAACGATCGGCCTCGCCGTCAGCGCCACCGGGCATTCAGAGTTGCTGGGGCATGCCCAGCGACTCAGCGCACCGGCAGCGGCCTTCGTCAACGCGACGGCTGGGCACGCGCTGGACTTTGACGACAACTGCTACCCAGGAGTCGTCCATGGCTCGGTAGTGATCATGCCAGCGGCCCTGGCCGTGACGCAGATGCGTGACCTGGATGGTGCGGCGCTGCTGATGGCGTTTGTGGTGGGGGCCGAGTGTGAATACGCACTGGCCAATGCGCTGACTCGCCAGCTCTATGAGCGCCGCTGGTGGACCACCGGATTGTTGGGCGTCGTCGGGGCCTGCGCGGCGGCGTGCCACGCCCTTGGGCTGGATGCCGAACGTACCGCCTCGGCACTGGGGATTGCACTGTCCGGCACGGCGGCCATGAAGGCCTGTTTTGGCACCGATGCCAAGGCCCTGATGGCCGGGCGCACCAGCGAGGCGGGCGTGATGGCCGCGCTGTTGGCCGAGCAGGGCAGCCGCGGGCCGGTGGACATCGTCGAACATGCCAATGGCCTGGCGGTAATGTTCAACGCGGGTGTGCTCAAGACGTTGCCACCTCTGGGGGAGCCCTGGAACCTGCTTGACCCGGGCGTCGACATAAAGCGCATCCCGCTTTGCCTGTCATCCCATGCCGCCGTGGATGCCCTGAAGGACATACTCGGGAGCGGTGGGGTAGCGGTCACGGATATCGCCGAAATTATCTGCGACGTTCCTCCCATTGTGATCCAGAACCTGACCCATGACTTGCCCGCCCAGCGCCAGCAAGCGCAATTCAGCATGCCCTTCGCCATGGCCGGCACCTGTCTGTTGGGCGACATCACCCTCGCGGCGCTGACACCGGAAGCGATCAACCGCCCGGACATGCAACGGCTGATGAAGCGGGTGCGCATGCACAGCAGCGAGCGCTGGAACACCGAGTGGCTGGATCAGGCGCCAGAAGGTGCATGGGTCAAGGTGGTACGCAATGACGGCGGCAGCGTCGAACGGTTTTGCGCAAGGCCGCTAGGGGCGGCAGTCAACCCTCTGTCCCGGGCGCAACTGCACGACAAGTTCATGGGCTGCGCCACACCGGCAATGCCCACGGCTCAAGCGCAAGCACTGTTTGAGCATCTGGAACAGCTGGAGCGTATCCCCCGGGTTCGCCGCCTCTTGCCTTATTCACATGCGGTGGAGCAGACCGACTCATGACATTAGATTTTTCTGTGGTACTGACGCAATGGCCACTGTTGCTGAACGGGTTGCTGTTGACGGTGTTCCTCACACTAGTGTCGGCGATTTTTGGCACGGCAATGGGCATCGCCTGCGGCCTGGTGCGTAGCAAAGGCCCTGGTTGGGCACGTTGGGCAGTGGGGCTGTACGTCGAGCTGATCCGCAATACACCGTTCATCATCCAGTTGTTCTTCATCTTCTTCGGGCTGCCGGCCCTGGGGCTGAAAATGACCGCACTGGCCGCTGCGATCCTGGCCAACGTGATCAACCTGGCAGCCTATGTCAGCGAGATTGCCCGTTCGGGGATCGAGGCGACACCTGATGGGCAAATCGAGGCGGCGCAAAGCCTGGCGCTGGACCGCTGGCAGATTTTCTCCAGGGTGGTCCTGCCTCCGGCGCTCAAGCGGGTGTGGCCGGCGCTGGTTGGTCAGATGGTCATCATCATGCTCGGGTCGGCCGTGTGCAGCCAGATCTCCACTGAAGAACTGACTTACGCCGCCAATCAGATCGCCAGCAACTCGTTCCGTAATTTCGAAACCTACATCGTGGTAGCGGGCCTGTACCTGCTGCTGGCCATCGCCTTGCGCCGCCTGCTGAATTGGGTCGGTCCGCGCTTTATCTTCGGTCGCTGAGGGAAAACTCCATGTTCGAATTCTCCGCCTGGGATATCGCCCGCAACCTGTTGTTGGCCATGCGCTGGACGATTGGCCTGTCGCTGATCGCGTTTATCGGCGGTGGCCTGGTGGGCGCGTTGTTGGTGGTCATGCGCCTGACCGGCAGCCGCCTTGTGCGCGGGCTGGTGATGTTGTATGTCCAGCTGTTCCAGGGTACGCCGCTGCTATTGCAATTGTTCCTGGTGTATTTCGGCCTCGCCATGTTCGGTGTCAGAACCACCCCGTTGATGGCCGCGTCGGTGTGCCTGACCCTTTACGCCAGTGCCTACCTCACCGAGATCTGGCGGGGCAGCATCGAGTCTGTCGACCACGGCCAGTGGGAAGCCTCCGCCAGCCTGGCGCTGAGCTTCAGCGAACAGATGCGCTACGTGATTCTGCCCCAGGCGATGCGCGCCGGCATTGCGCCCACCGTCGGCTTCATGGTGCAGGTGGTCAAGGCCACGGCCCTGACCTCGGTCATCGGTTTTGTCGAAATGACCCGCGCCGGGCAGATCATCACCAATGCCACCTTCCAACCTTTCCTCATCTATGGCGCGGTTGCGTTGATGTACTTCGCGCTGTGCTTTCCGCTGTCGTGGTACAGCCGCGTACTTGAACAGAAACTTCGCCGATAGGGGCTTGCCGATATGAATTCCTCCCACACCCATGACCTCAGCGATGACTTTGCCCTGGTCGATATTCGCGGCCTGCGCAAACGCTTTGGTAGCAACGAAGTCCTCAAGGGCATCAACCTGCAGATTGCCCGCAAGGAAGTGGTCTGCATCATCGGCAAGAGCGGTTCCGGCAAGAGCACGCTGCTGCGCTGCCTGAACGGGCTTGAAACCTTCCAGGAAGGCAGCGTTGTGGTCGATGGTCAATCGATCCAGCACGATGACCGCCAGGCCATGCGCGAGTTGCGGCAGAACGTCGGGATGATTTTCCAGGGCTTCAATCTATTTCCGCACCTGAGCGCCGGGCAGAATGTGATGCTCGCCCCGCGCCTGGTGCAGAAAGTCTCCCGTGCCGGCGCCGAACAACAGGCCCGCAAATTACTTGATCGTGTAGGGCTGGGCGAACGCTTTGATGCCTTCCCCGACCAGCTTTCCGGCGGCCAGCAGCAGCGCGTTGCGATTGCCCGCTCCCTGGCGATGAACCCCCACGTATTACTCTGCGACGAGATCACTTCAGCACTGGACCCCGAGCTGGTCGGCGAGGTGCTGAGCGTCGTCGAAGGACTCGCCAAAGAGGGCATGACGCTGATCATGGTCACCCACGAAATGGCCTTTGCGCGCCGGGTCAGCGACCGGGTGATTTTCATGCATCAAGGCCTGGTTCATGAAGCCGGCGACCCCGAGACCCTGTTCACCATTCCGAAAACCGCTGAGTTGCGACGTTTCCTGTCCATGGAAAGTTGATCGCCCAGCCCGTGATTGCACGTATTCGTCCTGCTTTCCCACTGCCCATTCAGGAGACACCCATGGATTTTCCATTGACCGTACCGCCGTCCAAAAAACACCAGAGTTTTCTGTGGTCGCCGATCTGCACCGATCTCGACCAGCTCGATGCTCACGTCGCGATTATCGGCATGCCCTTCGGCAAGGCCTACGTGGCAGAACACATCACCAATGATCAAAGCCGGGCACCGGACGCCATTCGTGCCATGAGCGACCGAATCTGCCGTGCGCTGCACCATTATGACTTCGACGTAGGAGGCCCGATCTACGACAACCGTGCGTTGAAGGTCGTCGACTGCGGCAACGTGCCCGCCGACCCGGGCGACCTGAGCAGCCATGGCGTGCGGGCCGAGCAGGCGGTACGCAAGATCCTCGAGGCGGGCGCCATGCCGATTGTACTGGGTGGCGATCACAGCATCCCGATTCCGATTCTGCGGGCTTATGAAGGGCGGGGGCCGATTACCCTCATTCACATCGACGCGCACCTCGATTGGCGTGATGAAATCAACGGCGTGCGCGACGGCCTGTCCAGCCCCATCCGCCGTGCCTCGGAGATGGAGCACATCGGCGAAATCTTCCAGATCGGCCTGCGTGCCCAAGGCAGTGGCCGGCAGACGGATTTCCAGGCGGCGGTGGACTATGGCGCACACCTGATCACCGCCTATGAGGTGCATGACAACGGTATGCAGTCGGTGCTGGACCGGATTCCCGACAACGGCAACTATTACCTGACCATTGATGCCGACGGCCTCGACCCGTCGATCATGCCCGGTGTCGCCGGTCCTGCACTAGGAGGCGTCACCTATGTGCAAATGCGCAAGCTGATTCATGGCCTGGTCAACAAAGGCAAGGTCGTCGGCATGGACATCGTCGAAATCACGCCAACGACTGACGTCAACAACATCAGTTGCATCACCGCAGGCCGCCTGATCGTGAACCTGATCGGTGCCGCTGTGCGCGCGGATTATTTCGACGCGCCGCCGCTGTAATTTCAAGCCGTTTCCGGATCCAGTCCACGGGGCGGAAGCGGCGCTTCCCCATTACTTTTCTTGTCGATAAAGCCAGGTCAATCATGCCGACTCACACGCGTATCCGAATGTTCAACACCAAGGACACCTACCCCAATCAGTCGCTGGACAATGACCTCTGCCAGGCTGTTCGCGCCGGTAACACGGTTTACGTCCGGGGCCAATTGGGCACCGACTTCGACGGTAACTTGATCGGCCTGGGTGATGCCGGAGCGCAGGCCGAGCAGGCCATGAAAAACGTCAAGCAACTGCTTGAAGAAGCCGGCAGTCAACTGCAGGATATTGTGAAAATCACCATTTACCTGATCGACCCACGCTACCGGGAAGAGGTTTACCTGACCGTCGGAAAATGGCTCAAGGGTGTGTTCCCTATCTCCACCGGGTTAGTAGTCTCTGCATTGGGTCAGCCGCAATGGCTGATGGAAATCGACGTGATCGCGGTGATCCCTGATTGAGAAACTTCAGTTTCCCGCCCAGACACTGCCGGCGACCAGCCTGTTGAGCGGGTCACCGTGCTCGGCAACATGAGCCACATGTGCGTTGACGCGGTTACCCGTGCGTCTGACGATTTCGGGTTCGAGACGACCGTCATTCACGATGCCTGCGCAACCCATGACCTGGAGTTCAACAAGGTCAAGGTGCCTCCCGCGCTGGTGCACGCCGTTTTCATGGCCGCGCTCCAATTTGGTTATGCCATGGTACTGAGCACGGATGACTATCTGGCCGGTCGATAAACTCAATCATCCCTACACTTCATGCAGTGAGATTGAACCGAGAGCCGCTTGCGTCTGCGGCAAACAGGGCGGCGCCAAGCGCAAGGTATTGCGCCCCGAACCCTTGGCCTCGTAAAGCGCCGCATCCGCCCTGGCGAGCAGGGTGGCGGTGGTGTCGCCTGCGTCAGGCACCACACAGCAAACCCCCATACTGATGCGCAGCGCGATGGTTGACCCAGCATAGTGCGCCGGCGACTCGGCCAACGAGGTCCGTAGTTCATCGAGCACGGCCACGGCTCCCTCGGGGCCAGTGTCTGGCAGCAACAGCAGAAACTCTTCGCCACCATAACGACCGATGCTGTCGGAGTGACGGATTCGCTGGGTGAGATGATTGACGCAGTGACATATCACTTCATCCCCCGCCAGATGACCATGTTCATCATTGATCTGTTTAAAGTGATCGATATCGACCATGGCCACTGCCAGGTAGGACCCGTCCCGGCGCGAGCGCTCCAATTCAGTGGAAAACTGCTCGAGGATCGCTCGGCGGTTGAGAATACCGGTCAGCACATCGCGCAGGGCGAGGTGTTGAAGCAGGGTCTCGCTGCGTTCCTTGGACAACAGGACCAAACCCAGGGAAATCATCATCGCGGTGAACGTGCCAATGCTGACCGAGATGGTCTGCTTGAGGTTGCTGGCGTCGTAGCGCATTTGCTCGGCACCTCCGCCGAGCACGGCCACCACCCGCATTCCCAGCCCGATCAGGCTGATACTGGAGCCGATGATCAACAGCATGCGTGCGCGACCTTGGGCGGGGATGTGGCGGCGAGTCCAGTAGATGATCAGTGCGCACTGCACCATCAACACTAGCGTGGCGGCGAGCATCCGGGGTTCCAGGGTGTCGATTAGGCTGGCCATCAATACCAGCATCAATGCCGCTGGCGCGAACACCCGCCACCAACTGACGGGAAGTTCAACAATCCGAAACACGCTGGCCCCATAAAAGGCCAGTGCTACCGCCAGCAGCGTGTTGGCGGCGCCGTAGGTCAACCACAGCGGCGCATGGCCGTAGACGGTGTAGCCGACGTAGGCCAAGGCGTGTGCCAACAAGCCAAAGCCTGTCGTGAGCAGTCCGTCACGCTGGTTGAACTGACCGACCAGGATCAAGCAGAACGCCATGATCGTCGCGACTAAAGCGACACAGGCGAAAAGCGTAGGAGTGTGAGCAATCATGACGTTTCATCTGGCGCTGGCAGTCGCAGCTCTGGGCGTCAGTCTAGTTGATATCAAAGGCTGGGATCACAAGGGGACTTACAACTATTAACGTCTTGAGCGGGACATTCGATATAGGCTTTGCGCTGCGAGGACTGGATCACCCGACCTCAAGTCTCCGATGAGCCCGCCACATGAACCGACACGCTATCGCCGCCACGTTTCTTGCGTTCATGACGCCGCTGCCATCCCTGGCGCAGGCCGGTGCGCCGGTCACGCACGTGGCGATCTATCGTGGTCCGGCGGGTTGCGATGACTGTTCGGAAAGCGTGAAACAAGCCCTGCAACGTCTCGCCCCCGGTTACCAGATCGACTTTGTCGGCGCCGACGAACCGATCGACATCACGCCACAAACCCTTGCCCGCTACGACCTCTACGTTCAACCCGGAGGAGGCCAGGACATTCCCGGTGCCCTCGACAGCCTGGGCGATGCCCGCGCCACTGCCATCCGTGACTACGTCGCCCACGGTGGCCGCTACCTGGGCTTGTGCATGGGCGCCTATCTGGCGGACAACAGCAACCTCGGCCTGATCCCCCAGGACCTGGACTCCGAAGCCGGCCGCCCCGGCTTTGAAGTGAACTCCATCACCGACGTAGCGGTGCAGGTCACGTGGGACGGCAAGGCCGACAACGTCTTCTACCAGGACGGTCCGTATTTTCCCCAAACCGACTCGGCCTCAAGAACCATCGCGACCTACCGCAACGGCGACGTGGCGGCTGCGCGTTATACCTATGAAAAGGGCGTAGTGGTGCTGAGCGGCCCCCATCCGGAGGCAGGTCGGAAGTGGTTTGAGGATGCCGATATTGCGCTGGACAAGATGCCGCGGGGGAATCTTTTTGCATCGCTGATACGCAGTTTTGAAGAATAGGCCAGGGCCTTCCACCAGACTTCGAGCCAACGACAGGAGAGTCTGTCACCGATACCTTCCTTCGGTGATGGCTGGACGAGCCTTTTCATCGAATATTTCTTGCATAGGGGTAGGGGGTATACCTATCATGGGGCTCATATAGGCAGGGGGGGTATCCCATGGGTCATGTCGCAGCCAACAAAGATGATCTTCTCAAGCGCGTCAAACGCATCGCCGGACAAATCCAGGCTGTTGAACGGGCGCTGGAATCAGATCTCGACTGCGCCAAAACACTGCACCTTGTCGCCGCTACCCGTGGAGCCATCAACGGCTTGATGGAGGAGATCATTGAGGACCACGCCCGGGAGCACGTTGCAAACCCGGCACTCAGCGAAGAAGAGCGCAACAAGGGCGTCGAAGAGCTGCTTGAAGCCATTCGCCGTTATTCCAAGTGAAGCGGGCAGGTACTGACTCATGAGCAACACCACTCTCAACATCAGCCACGTACACGACCACATGTTCCTGGGCTCCGCGCACGATGAAAATGCCAGGCGCACGCTTTGGGTCGTGGCGCTGACGGTGGTGATGATGGTTGGCGAGATCGCCGCCGGCTATATCACCGGCTCGATGGCGTTGCTTGCCGATGGCTTTCACATGGCGACCCATGCCGGTGCATTGGGTATCGCGGCGGCGGCTTACGGGTACGCAAAGCGCCACGCCTCCAGCCGGCGCTACAGCTTCGGTACCGGAAAGGTTGGAGACTTGGGCGGGTTCGCCTCGGCGCTGATTCTCGGCATGGTTTCCCTGGCAATTGGCGTTGAATCCGTCATGCGCCTCTTGCAGCCAACGGACGTCCAGTTCGGCACCGCGACGCTCATCGCGATTGCCGGTTTGATCGTCAATATCATCAGTGCCTTGCTGCTGGGCCACGGGCACAGTCATGGGCACGATCATGATGATCATGATCATGCCCATCACGGGAACGACAACAACCTGAAATCGGCCTATGTCCATGTCATCGCCGACGCGCTGACTTCGGTGCTGGCCATTGCAGCTCTGCTCGCCGGCCGGTACCTCGGCTGGGTGTGGCTGGACCCGGTCATGGGCATTGTCGGTGCCCTCGTTATCGCACGTTGGGCATGGACCTTGATGAAGGTCACCGCCGCTACCTTGCTGGATCAGACGGATGCCCACGTCGCCGAGGAAATTCGCGAACGGGTGGAGAAACCGGGGGATGCCACCATCACGGACTTGCACGTCTGGCGGGTTGGGCCACAGGCTCACGCGGCCATTGTCAGCGTTCTTGGTGAGGTCACCGCGAACGCCGACAGCATTCGTGAACGTCTCAAGCCGGTTCACGAAATCAGCCATCTGACAGTCGAGTTCCGCCCGGCCTGATTCTGTCGATGGGAAAACACTCTGTTGATCCCCTGTCCGTGGAGTGACAGTTGCGCCCGGCAAGCCTGATGAAGCCGGTGCTTCCCATCGAGGCGTTGTGACGGACCAGGCACAGGATACCCACCCGGTAGGGGCATCTCGTTGTCACGACGCATAGGGCACCCAGGAGGCTTGAGGCGGGAGGGGCAGCACCGCGGCGGTGTTTTTCCGGGGGCCCTGCACGGCTGTAATCCGGGCCACCTCAAGGCCGTAGCGAGTAATGATGACCTCGGCGCCGCAGATGACTTGCTCGAGGATGAACTCGAGGCTGGTCTGGGCATCGGGCATGTCATATTTCACTTGGCACATGGCGTTTCCTCATGGGACGGCGGCCTTCTCGGCGGGGCTCTGGTGGATCGCACCGGCAGCCCCGCTGCGACCCGGTATAGTCGCGAAGGTATAGATAGATTCTGATCTGTTGATTGCGGAATGTGCTTCTGTAATTCCGGCACTTGGCGCTAGGATGAGAAAAATCCTTTCGCAGAACTGAGAAAATGCAAAAAAACAATCTTGATGATATGGATCGACGGATTCTCCGGGTGCTCAGCAAGGATGGCCGGGCGAGCTTGCAGGAGGTGGGAAAGCAGGTGGGGCTGTCGCCCAGTCCCTGTTGGCAGCGGATCAAGCGCATGGAGGAGTCGGGCGTCATCCAGGGCTACGAGGCCCGTATCGACCTCAATGAACTGGGCTACAACGATGGGCTGATCGTGATGCTCACCCTTGAGCACCATAGCGACGAAATCCTGGAGAAATTCGAGCAGGCCCTGGCCGGGATTCCCGAGGTGATCGAGGCCTACCTGGTATCCGGCGAGTACGACTATTTTATTCGGATCGCGGTGAAGAACACGCGCGACTATGAGCGGCTGCTGCGGGAAAAGCTCTACCATATTCCCGGCTTGCGGCACTCGGTGTCGAGCTTCGTGCTACGCCAGCTCAAAGCGGCCAGCGTGCCGCTCTGAAAGCGGTATATTGACTACCCGTTTCGCGGGCACGGCCCGCTTCTACAGGCATCCCCGATGCAATTGGAATGGCTCGAAGACTTCATCGAACTGGCGCGTACGCGCAGCCTGTCGCGGGCGGCGCAAAACCGCTGCGTGACTCATCCTGCCTTCGGGCGTCGTATCCGGGCGCTGGAGGACTGGGTGGGTGCGCCCCTGATCGAACGCAAGCAGCCCTTGTCCCTGACCCCGGCGGGCGTGCTGTTCCTCGACGCCGCCACGCAGTCGATGGCGTTGCTGCTGGCGGCCCGCGCGCAGTTCCAGAATATCGGCATGAACCGCGACGAACCCTTGCGCATCGCCACCGGCCGCACGCTGGCGAGCATGTTCTTTCCTGACTGGTATCAATCGCTGCATGAGCGCTTTGGCGCGTTCCCGATTTCGCTGGTCACCGGTGGCGCGCAGGAAGCCATCATGAAACTGTCGGCGGGCGAGGTGGACCTGCAGTTGATCTTCTCCAGCCCCTTGACCCGTATTCTCATCGACAACGAGCGTTTCGACTCACTGGTGCTGGCCCAGGAGGTGCTGCTGCCGGTCAGCGCCCCCGACGCCCGGGGACAGCCGCTGTTTTCCATCGGTGTCGACAGCGATGCGTCGAGCATTGCCTGGCTGGGCTTCTCGCCGACCCTGTCGCTGCGTGGGGTGCTGGCCCAGCACCTGGCCAGGCTGCCGCACCGCTTGGCGCTGCGCATGATTTATCAGGCCGACTCCTATGAGGCAATCCTGGAAATGGCCAAGCGCGGCAGCGGGTTGGCCTGGTTGCCGAAAATGGTGGTCAGGGATGCCCTGGCAGCGGGGCAGTTGGTGATTGCCGGCGGCCCTGAGCTGCACATCGGTTTCGATATCTCGCTGCATCGCCTGCGCTCCAATCGCAGCGAACAGGTCATGCGGATCTGGCAAGGCTTGCACCCTTAACGGGCACACCGTAAAAAAACTCCGCTCTGGAGCCTGTGCAAACCCCCAGGGCAAGGGCCGCGTGCCGAACAGGCTCAAGCTTGTGCCCAAACAGCAATTGCCGAACCGGGGTTGCTGATTCAACTTGGCGTCGGGCCGGACAGTCACGAAGGCACGGAACCTCGATCACTGTCCGGTTGTTTTCACCCATAACAATGACGACCGTCGGGTCCGTCGGGCGGCCAATGCCCGCGGGCAGATGGCCAACTGTGAAACAGACCCGGAAGCCCTCCTTCATGACCACTCATTCTTCAACCGTGAGCGCAGTATCGGCCACCCCTCGGCGGGGACCGTGGCGAGAGATCGTCGCCGCCAGTTTCGGCAACGCGCTGGAGTTCTATGACCTGCTGATCTATGGCTATTTCGCCGTGGTCATCGGCAAGCTGTTTTTCCCTTCGGATAACGAAACCACATCGCTGCTGCTCGCGGTCGGTTCCTTCGGCATCTCGTTCCTGATGCGTCCGCTGGGGGCTATCGTGCTGGGCTCGTATGCCGATCGGGCAGGGCGCAAGGCCTCGCTGACGCTGTCGATCCTGATCATGCTGCTCGGCACCGCCTTGATCACCTTCACGCCGTCGTACCAGCAGATCGGCCTGGCAGCGCCCTTGCTGATCGTCGTCGCCCGCATGCTCCAGGGCTTCTCCACGGGAGGCGAGTTCGGCGCGGCCACGGCCTTCATGGTCGAGCATGCCGATGCCCGTCATCGGGGGTTCTTTGCCAGCTGGCAGTTGTCGACCCAAGGCCTGGCCACGGTACTGGCGGCCGGTGTCAGTGCCTTGCTGAGCTACCTGCTGAGCGACGTGCAACTCAACGACTGGGGCTGGCGCGTGGCGTTCGGCGTCGGCCTGTTGATCGGCCCGGTGGGCTTCTACATTCGCAGCCAGATCGACGAGACGCCGGACTTCCAGAAACTGGCGGCCAGGGTCGAGCACAATACGCCATTGCGTGACGTACTGATCAAGGGCCATATCAGCCTGTTGCTCGCCATTGGCGTGGTGGCGGGGGCGACGGCGTTCAACTACGTACACAAGTTGTACATGCCGACTTACGCACTGAAACAGCTGCAGATCACGGCCACGTCTTCCTTTCTCGGCGCACTGGCGACCGGCATCACCCTGATGATCATGGCGCCGGTGTTTGGCAGCCTGTCCGACCGCTACGGTCGATTCCGAGTGCTGACCATCGCCTTGCTGATCACCGGCCTGTCGTCCTACCCGATGTTCGCCTGGCTCAATCATTTCCCCACCTTCACCACGCTGCTGGTGGTCCAGGCGGTGGTGGGCGTACTGATCGCGGCGTGCCTGGGGCCGATCCCGGCGATGCTGGCGGATATCTTTCCCACGCGCATTCGTGGAACCGGCCTGGCCTTGAGCTACAACTTTTCCGTCACCTTGTTCGGCGGCTTCGCTCCGCTGATCGTGACCTGGATGATCGACGCCACCGGTAGCAAGCTGGCGCCGAGTTTCTATGTGATGGCGACCTCACTGGTCAGCGTCATCGCCGTGATCATCCTCGGACGGCGCATGCGTCACAGCAAGCCGGACTGATTCGCTTCCGCTTTTTCTATCCACTATCCGCCTGATTTCGCCGCGCCCCGAACGGCCCCGGCCAGCGTATGCCATTGTCTGTTGGAGACTGAAATGAAGACCCTTGAACAAGTTCGTGCGTCCCTGAAGCCTTACCCGATCGAAGTCGAGTTCCCCGATATCCGGCGCTGGCGGGAGGGCACCGATGGCGTGGAGTACGTGCACAGTTTCGACAGCGGCGTGGCTGGTCCGCACGTCATGATCATGGCGTTGACCCATGGCAATGAGGTCAGCGGCGCGATCGCGGTGGACGCGTTTCTCAAGCACCCGTTGCGCCCACGGCGTGGCCGCCTGACCCTGGCCTTCGGCAATATCGAGGCTTATCGGCGCTTCGACCCGCAGGACATCGATGCGACCCGCTACCTGGACGAAGACATGAACCGGGTCTGGTCGCCAGACCGGCTGGCGAGCGCGGCGGACTCCATCGAACTGCGTCGTGCCCGTCAGTTGCAACCGGTGATCGACAGTGTCGATCTGTTGCTGGACATTCACTCGATGCACGAAGAGGCCCCCCCGGTGATGATGTGCGGCGCCCAACGCAAGGGCCTGGATTTTGCGGCGACGCTGGGCGTACCGCAGACGGTCGTGGTGGACGCCGGTCACCCCAATGGCCGCCGCCTGCGTGATTATGAGGGGTTCAACGATCCGGCGAGCCCGAGGAATGCCTTGCTGATCGAGACGGGCCAGCACTTCTCGGCGCGCAGTCGCGCAGTGGCGCTGGACACCGCTGCACGCTTTCTGGTGACCACCGGCACGGTGCTGAAGGAAGACGTCGCCGAGTTCGTGCAGCCACAGGACCTGCTGCCGCAGCAGTTCCTCGAAGTCACCCGTCCCGTGGTCGCCCGCAGTATGGAGTTCACCTTTGCCGAAGACTTCCGCGGGCTGGAGGTGATCGAAAAGGCCGGCACGGTGATTGCCCACGATGGCGATGACCCGATCGTGACGCCGCACGACAACTGCGTGCTGGTCCAGCCCTCGTTGCGCCACCTCGGGGTCGGCGTGACAGTGGTGCGCCTGGCGAAGATTCTGGATGTCGTGCCCGAGCGTCTTGCGTTTTGATAAGACCAGCAAGCAAATGCAGGGTGCCGCCTGCTCTATTTGATGGTCTACTTGCCGGGTTGGTGAACGAGGAACAACCCAATGAGCAAGGTTGTGGCACCCACGGGTGACGGGGAGCTGTCGAGGCCGGACACGATCAGTCTGCGTGTGGCGTTCTGGTTCTGGCTGAAGCTGGGTTTCATCAGCTTCGGCGGGCCGGCGGGGCAGATTTCGATCATGCACCAGGAACTGGTGGAGCGGCGGCGCTGGATCTCCGAGCGCAGGTTCCTGCATGCCCTCAACTACTGCATGTTGCTCCCCGGTCCCGAGGCCCAGCAGTTGGCAACCTACATCGGCTGGCTGATGCATCGGACCTGGGGCGGGGTGATAGCGGGATCCCTGTTTGTGCTGCCTTCGTTGTTTATCCTGATTGCCCTGTCGTGGCTGTACATCGCCTTTGGCGAGGTGCCCGTGGTGGCCGGACTCTTCTATGGCATCAAGCCCGCGGTCACGGCGATCGTGGTGCAGGCGGCCCATCGCATCGGTTCGCGGGCGTTGAAGAACAACTGGCTGTGGGCGATAGCGGCGGCTTCCTTTACGGCGATCTTCGCGTTCAACGTACCCTTTCCGCTGATCGTGCTGGGGGCGTCTGTGCTCGGCTATGTTGGCGGTCGACTGGCTCCGGAAAAGTTCACCACGGGTGGCCATGGCGCTGCCAGGAAGTCCTTTGGTCCGGCCCTGATCGATGACGATACGCCGCCGCCCGAGCATGCCCGTTTCAGCGGGCGCAAGTTGGCGTGGCTGGTCCTGGTGGGGGCCGCGTTATGGACAGTGCCAATGGGCATTCTGACTGTGCTGTTTGGCTGGGAGGGCCCCCTGACCCAGATGAGCTGGTTCTTTACCAAGGCGGCACTGCTGACCTTTGGCGGGGCGTACGCGGTGCTGCCCTATGTCTACCAGGGCGCGGTCGGTCACTATGGCTGGCTGACCCCGACCCAGATGATCGACGGCCTGGCCCTGGGAGAAACCACGCCCGGGCCATTGATCATGGTGGTGGCTTTCGTTGGCTTTGTCGGGGCCTATGTCCTGCAGGTATTCGGCGCGGATCAGGCATTCCTGGCGGGCGCCGTGGCCGCCGCCCTGGTGACATGGTTCACCTTCCTGCCGTCGTTCCTGTTCATTCTGGCGGGTGGTCCACTTGTGGAGTCGACCCACAACGAACTCAAGTTCACCGCGCCACTGACCGCCATTACGGCGGCAGTGGTCGGTGTGATTCTCAATCTGGCGTGTTTCTTCGGTTATCACGTGCTGTGGCCAAAAGGCTTCAGTGGCCCGCTCGACTGGCCCAGCGCGCTGATCGCCATTGCCGCGGCGATTGCCTTGTTCCGCTTCAAGCGCGGTGTCATCCAGGTGCTGATGGCCTGCGCGTTGGTCGGTCTGACGGTGTATCTGTTGCGTTAGGCAACGCAGGCGATCAGCTGGCCGGGATAACGAGGCTTCAACCCTCGTGCTGGCTGGTCACTTTCAGGACGTCGGTATACGTCACCACCACGCTCTGGCCGATCTTCAGCTCCTTCAGCTTTTGCTGGACTTCAGGCTTGCGGACATCGACGACCTTCGATTTGCCGGCGGGCCCTTCAAAGGTCACCTGGTTCTTCTGCAGGTCGATATGGGTGATCTTCAACTGCACTTGCACCTGCCGAAAGGCTTCGCCGCCCGGATTGGGATTATCTGGCGTGGCGCGCACATCGCCGACGCTTTCCCTGGCGCCGGGCAGGCCTTTTTCAATATCGGTGTCGAGGTAGGCCGCCACCGAATGCAGGACCTGCACATTCACCTGGTCGCCAACCTTGAGGTGCCCCAGGTCCTTGGCCTGGTCGGTGAGTTGCACGTGCACCTGATGGCCTTGCGCTCCTTCCAGCACGACCTGATGCCTGGCCGCATCGACAGCCAGCACTTTGGTGACCACCTGATCTTCTTGTACCACGGCCGACAGCGGGATATCCGCGGCGAGAACGCCGAGGCTGAAGCAGGACAAGGCAGTGGCAAGGGCAATACGTTTGGCGAATGGGGGCAGGTTCATGACAACATTCCTTGTTGGGTGATTCGACAGGGGTAACTCAGGTTTAGCGGTGCGTTAGAGCATAGACACAAACATGAGGGTTTGCCGGACCCATCATTCAGACCTGAATGCGTGCACAGCCTCTACAGGAGTGCCAGGCGAGTCGCAATCGCCAGGACGAGCGACTGCCATTTCACGGCGACTCCGCTGCGATCAGGAAAGCGAAATACCCAGCTTGTCGACCAGTTCGGACATTTTTGGATCTGCCCTTATGCCCTCATAGAATTCTCGTTGCAGCTTCTCATTGGTTGATCTGGAGTTGAGCGCCTTGTTGATCGCGTTCTCATCGAGCAGCCCGTTGCGTTCGTACAGATTATTCATATGGGCTTTTAGCAAGGCGAAATACTCGATGCTTTCTCCTGACGAAAGGTTTGAGAATTTCTCATTTTCGGGAAGTGCCTTGAGCTCGGGGCTCCCTCGTTCCGATGGGAATATGACTCGGATTGCGAACTCACCCCACCAGGCCGGCATTGCGCCGATGGGAAGAGGTGGGTCTATCGCATCTGACATATCGGCACCCGTGGTGCTAATACTGACTTTATCTTCCTTGCTCTTGGTGTTGTCGGGAGTCTCTATTGAAAAATGCTCTTTTTCTGACGCTTGATATTTTGTTGTCTTGGTGGGTGACGAACTGTGTGCATACAATGGAGTGTTGCCGCTGATGTTCATATTGCTCTCCTTGTTCCAGGGGGACTGTTGGTGCTTCGATCTGAGGTTTATGCTGAGAAGACGGATTACCAGGAGAATGTCGAGATGGGTCGATTCCAGGTAGTCTCTCTCCAGCCGAAATTGAGTGGGGTGCCATTTTTACTCAGGGCTTGGTAGTGAAAGTCTACTTCTACCGCATTGCTTGCACTCCAGTTTCCCCCTGGCGCATCCGATTTATCTGCAAGCCAGCGGTCGCCGGCAATGTTGTATTCAATGCCGCTTTCGGAATGCGTATATGTTCCGTGCGGGCTCCAATCGCTACCTACTGAATAGTAGGACCTGTAATCATGTTCGTTTCCAAAGCGTTTCAGTCGGATGTTATAGATCTTTATGCCCTGCGTTACGCTCGGGTAGGGCTGGTCCGTGATCCTGGCGGTGCCTCTGATTTTGCTGAGCTGTTCTTTGCTTAATATCTTGACCTGAATACCTTGTGCTTCGAGTGAGGCGAGTATTGGAGACTGCGCGAATCCAATGCCTGGAAGCAGAAAGGCCATAGCTGAGATAGAGATGATTTTCATTTTTAAACCTTCCGATCAGAAACTAATGAGTGCCTTGTGCTATCGAGTACGTCCATGTCAAGAGTGAATTGGCGTTGTGCGTTTTCCTCTTTTGTAAGTGAATATTTAATATGTTTTTACGCGGTTTTATAACTGTCCGAACGGATAGGTTTTTTGTGGTTTTGAAATAATAAGAGCGGTTTTTGCTTTTTGTTTGAATATGTGTAGGTCTTGTCTGTAGTCTGCGACCTACAACTTGCGCGCTGCGCTGGGGCTCGAATGCTGTGTGTTCGAGAGGGGGGGCGCCTGCTGGCGGACTCCAGATGCTAATCAGTCGATCCCATCAAGGAAGATAAAAACATTGAAAACAGCTCTTGGCGCTCTGCTGCTGATCTGCCTCACGACGCCCGTATGGGCTGACGATCAACCTGTCGGCTTCCAGTCCTCCACACTGGTGGACGGGCATAATGAGCGCCCGCTGGAGATGGTCGTCTGGTACCCCGGCGTAACCACCGCCACACCCCAATTGATCGCTGACACTGTCGTGTTTGTCGGTGCCCCGGGCGTGCGCAACGCGCCACCGGCTGGCGGGGAGCATCCGCTGGTGGTGCTCTCCCATGGTTTCGGCGGTAATTGGGGCAACCAGGTGTGGCTCGCCAGTGCACTGGCCCATCAGGGGTATATCGTGGCGGCGGTCAATCACCCTGGCACCACCAGCAAGGACCGCAGCGCCAAAGCCGCGGCACAACTATGGCTGCGGCCTGCTGACGTCAGTCGTGCCATCGATGCGGTCATCGCCCAGCCGAAACGGTTTGGTGCGGTCGCGAAGCAGCGGATTGCCGTGGTGGGGCATTCCCTCGGCGGCTGGACCACCCTGGAAATCGCCGGGGCACGTTTCGACCCCGAGCACTTTGCCCATGACTGCCAGGTCCACCCGAAACTGGGCGGTTGCTCCGCTTACCAGCAGATGAATCCGGCGAGCACTCCGGCATCGAAGGCCCAACTGGCCGCCGATCTGCGCGATAAGCGCGTCACCGCCATTGTCTCGCTGGACCTGGGGCTGTCACGCGGGATGACCGATGCAAGCCTGGCGGCGCTGCCTGTACCGACACTGGTGATCGCCGGGGGCGTGCCGTCCGAGGATATGCCCGCCCGGTTGGAGTCCGCCGACCTGGCCAAGCGCCTGCCCCAGGCGACGACGCGCTACGTCGAGATCAGCGACGCCACTCACTTCAGCTTTATGTCGGTCTGCAAGCCTGGCGCGGTGGAGTTGATCGAGAAGGCATCGCCAGGCGATGGCATGATTTGCCTGGATGGCGAAGGTGCTCGCCCACGCGAGGTGATCCAGCAGCAGGTCGTATCGCTGATCACCGAGTTTCTGGCGCAGTCGTTTCGCAAGTGACCGGAATCGCAGAGTGGCAGAGCTGCGGGGCGACCCCGGGTCAGCGACCCATCGGCTCAGGCAGCAAGCGGTGCCTCCCTGAGCGGGAGGCCTTGTTGTACCTGGATCAGCGTCGCCCGGTCCGGGTGCTGACATCCACCCACACGGCCAGTACCAGGATGCTGCCTTTGACAATCATCTGCCAATAGCTGTCGACATCAAGCATCGACATGCCGTTGTCCAGGCTGGTGATGACCAGCGCGCCGAGGAGGGCGCCGTAAACCGTGCCGGAGCCACCGCGCATGGAGGTGCCACCGATGAAGCAGGCGGCGATGGCATCGAGCTCGCCCATGTTGCCGGCAGAGGGTGAGCCCGCGGCCAGGCGCGCGGTGTTGACCACGCCGGCAAGGGCGCACATCACTCCCATGATGCCGAAGATCCACAGCTTCACGGCCTGGACATCGATGCCCGACAGGCGCGTGGCCTCCATGTTGCTGCCCACCGAGTAAATGCGTCGTCCGAACACGGTCTGGCTGGTCATGTAGCTGAACACGCCCAGCAGAATCAGCAGGAGCAGCACCGGCACCGGGATACCGTCGTAGCTGTTCAGGGTATGGACGAAACCGGCGAGCACCGCGCCGATCAACAGCACGCGCGATACGTCACGGCCCCATGAGTGGGCCGCCAGGCCATGGAGGGCACGGTTGCGGCGCTGTTTCCAGGTCAGGAAAAGGGTCAGGGCGAACAGCAGCACGCCGAGTCCGGTGCCGACCGTGTGCGACAGATAACCCTGGCCGATGTAGACCAGCGACGGCGAGACCGGGGCAATGGTGGTTCCGCCGGTAATCCCCAGCAGAATGCCCCGGAACGCCAGCATGCCCCCCAGGCCGACAATGAACGACGGGATGCGCAGGTAGGCGGTCATGCAGCCGTTCGCCAGACCGATCACCCATCCGCACAGGATGACCATGCCCAGGTTCGCCCATAGCGGTACATGGAAGATCACGTCGAGAATCGCTGCCAGGCCTCCGAGCAGGCCCAGCAGGGAACCCACCGACAGATCGATCTCGCCACTGATGATCACCAGGACCATGCCGCAGGCGAGAATCCCGGTGATGGACATCTGTCGCAGCAGGTTGGAGAGGTTGCGTGGGGTCAGGAACCCGCCGTCGGTCTGCCAGCTGAAAAACAACCAGATGATCGCCACGGCGATCACCAGCGCGAGCATCTTGTAGCGGGTGAAGAGTTGTTTGAGCTGATTCATCTACGCGGTTTTCCGATCATTATTGTTATGGTCATCGGGATGGCCGAGGGCGGCGCTGAGCACCTGTTCCTGGGTGAGGTCGTGATTGATGAAGTCGCCGCGCAACTGGCCTTCGCCGATCACCAGTACACGGTTGGAAACCCCCAGCACTTCGGCCAGCTCCGAAGAGACCATGATGATCGACACGCCTTCGGCCGCCAGCGCGCCCATCAATTTGTAGATCTCATACTTGGCACCGACATCGACCCCGCGGGTGGGCTCATCGAGAATCAGCACGCGCGGTTGGGTCAGCAGCATCTTCGCCAGCACGGCTTTTTGCTGGTTGCCGCCGGAGAGGCTGGTGATCGGCAGGAATGGACTCGCGGTCTTGAGGTGCATGCGCGAGATTTCCCGGTCGATGCTGCCCAGTTCGGCCTCGGCGTCGATGCGGGTCATCTTCGCGTAGTTGTCGAGGACGGCCAGGGTGATGTTGTGGCCCACGCCCAGGTCCGGAATGATGCCCTGGCGCTTGCGGTCTTCGGGGACCATGCACAGGCCGGCACGGATGGATTTGAGGGGCGTGCGGGTGTCTATCGGTTGACCGTCCAGCCAGACTTCGCCTTCGTGACGGCCGGGGTAGGCGCCGAACAGTGCCGACACCAGTTCCGTGCGGCCGGCGCCGACCAACCCGGCGATGCCGAGGATTTCCCCGCGCCTGAGGACAAACGAGACATCGTCGACCCGCTTGCGCCCGGGATTGTCGACGTCATGGCAGGTGATATGGCGCGCCTCGAAAATCACTTCGCCGATGTCATGGGGGACGGTGGGGTAGAGAGTGTTCATTTCCCGTCCGACCATCTGGGTGATGATCTTCGGGATGTCCATGTCGGCCATGGCGGTGGTGGCGATGTGTTTGCCATCGCGGATCACCGCGATGGTGTCGCACACGGCCGCCACCTCATCCAGCTTGTGGGAGATGTAGACGCATGCGACGCCCTTGCGCTTGAGGTCGCGGATGATGTCCAGCAGTACCTCGATTTCCGATCGGGTCAGCGCCGACGAGGGCTCATCGAGGATCAGCAGGCGCGCCTGCTTGTTCAGCGCCTTGGCGATTTCCACCAGTTGCTGGTGACCGCCGCCATATTGCGAAACCGGTAGCGAGACGTTCATGTCAGGCACCTTGAGCTCATGCATCAGCGCTTCGGCACGATGGATCATCGCCGGGTAGTTCATGCGCCCGCCGCGCAGCGTCAGCTCGTGCCCCATGAAGATGTTTTCGGCCACTGACAGGTCGGGGACCAGGGTCAGTTCCTGGTGAATGATGACGATCCCGGCGGCTTCGGTCTCGCGGATGGAGTGGGCCTTGAGCGGCTGTCCGTCCCAGAGGATCTCACCCTCCCAGGTATCATGGGGATAGACCGCCGAGAGGACTTTCATCAACGTCGACTTGCCGGCACCGTTCTCGCCGCACAGGCCGACGCATTCCCCCGGCCTGACCTTGAGATCGATGCCGTTCAGGGCTTTGACACCGCCAAAGGTCTTGACGATGCCATTCATTTGCAGCAGGTAGTCGGACATGGCGCGATACTCACACTGGACAGCTGGATGGGTCACTGTCCGGCAATCTGCGCCTTGGTGTAGAAGCCGTCCTTTTCCAGCAGGTCAATGTTGTCCCTGGTCAACGGGGTCGGGGTGAGCAGGATGGTATCGACCTTCTTGCTGCCGTTGTCGTATTGCGAGCTGTAGGTGGGTTTCTCGTTGCGCGCCAGTTGCACCGAGAGCTTGGCGGCCTCGGAGGCGATCAGCTTCAGCGGCTTGTAGACGGTCATGGTCTGGGTGCCATCGATGACCCGTTTGACCGCCGCCAGGTCGGCGTCCTGACCCGAGATCGGCACCTTGCCGGCCAGTTTCTGCGCGGCCAGGGCCTGGATCGCGCCGCCGGCGGTGGCATCGTTGGAGGCAACGATGGCATCGATCTTGTTGTCGTTGCGGGTCAGGGCATTCTCGACAATGCTCAGGGCTTCGGTGGGGTTCCATTCCTTGACCCATTGTTGGCCGACAATCTTGATGTCGCCCTTGTCGATGACCGGTTGCAGGATCTTCATCTGGCCTTCGCGCAGGACCTTGGCGTTGTTGTCCGTGGGCGCGCCACCGAGCAGGAAGTAGTTGCCCTTGGGCGCGGCCTTCAGCACGCCGCCGGCCTGCATTTCGCCGACCTTCTCGTTGTCGAAGGAAATATAGGCGTCGATATCGGCGTTCAGGATCAGCCGGTCATAGGACACCACCTTGATCCCGGCCTTCTTGGCTTCGGCGACGGCGTTGGTCAGCACGGTGGCGTTGAACGGCACGATGACGATTACATCGACGCCACGGGAGATCAGGTTCTCGATCTGTGAAATCTGCTTCTGCTCGTTGGCATCGGCCGACTGCACGAAGACTTTGGCGTCCATTTTCTCCGCCGCCGCGACGAAGTAATCGCGATCTCGCGACCAGCGTTCCAGGCGCAGGTCATCGATGGAGAAACCGATCTTCGGGTGGGCGGCATCGGCCATGACCGGCAGCGAGAGCAGGGCGAGGGCGCTGGCGAGCAGCGTGCGTTTCAGGGTGTTCATGATGGTGCGTCCTTTTATTGTTGTTGGAAAGACACTGCCTGGCGATGAATCAATCGCCGGTGGAACTGTAGAGGGTTGCCGGGCGCCGCGGGCATGGATTTGTCGTGAGAATGTCACCGCGACGCCAGGGCTGGCCTGCCGTCAGGGGTGGATGAACCGGTTCACCACACCTTCGAGCATTTCCTGCCGGCCGCTGACGGCCTGCGGGTTCAGTTCATGGGCGAAGGCATGCTCGGCCAGCGCTGCGAGGCTGAAGTCACCCGCCAGCACGGCCTGTCCGAACGGCTGCCGCCAGCCGGCGTAGCGTTGTTCCTTGAAGTGCTCGAGCGGATCGTTCTGCAGCATGGCCGCCGCGCGCTCCAGGGACAGGGCGAGCACATCCATGGCGGCGACGTGGCCGTGGAACAGATCGACTTCGTCCAGGCTCTGGCGCCGGACCTTGGAGTCGAAGTTGAACCCGCCATGGGTGAAACCACCGGCCTTGAGGATTTCGTAGGTGGCGAGGGTCATCTCCTCGACGCTGTTGGGGAACTGATCGGTGTCCCAGCCGTTCTGCGGATCGCCGCGGTTGGCGTCGATGCTGCCGAAGATGCCCAACGACACGGCCGTGGCGATCTCGTGATGGAAGCTGTGCCCGGCCAGGGTCGCGTGGTTGGCCTCGATATTGACCTTGATCTCGTTTTCCAGGCCGAACTGCTGCAGGAAGCCGAACACCGTGGCGCTGTCGTAATCGTATTGGTGCTTGGTCGGCTCCTGCGGCTTGGGTTCGATCAGCAGGTCGCCCTTGAAACCGATCTTGTGCTTGTGCTCGACCACCATGCGCATGAAGCGGCCCAGTTGTTCGCGCTCGCGTTTCAGGTCGGTATTGAGCAGCGTCTCGTAACCCTCGCGACCGCCCCACAGGACGTAGTTGGCCCCTTTGAGACGCTGGGTGGCATTCATGGCGCTGAACACCTGGGCGGCGGCACAGGCGAATACTTCCGGGTCCGGGTTGCTGGCGGCACCCGCGGCAAAGCGCGGGTTGCTGAAGCAGTTGGCGGTGCCCCACAGCAGCTTGATCCCGGTCTGTTCCTGGTGGCGTTCCAGGTGGTCGACCATCTGTGCGAAGTGGTTGCGGTATTCCTTCAGCGAGCCGCCTTCCGGGGCGACATCGGTGTCGTGGAAACTGTAGTAGTCGATACCCAGCTTGGAGAAGAACTCGAAGGCCGCTTGCGCCTTGCCGATGGCCAGTTCCATCGGATCCCCACTGCGCTGCCAGGGGCGCTGGAAGGTGCCGACACCGAACATATCGGCGCCAGGCCAGACGAAGGTGTGCCAGTAGCAGGCCGCCATGCGCAGGTGCTCACGCATGGGTTTGCCGAGGACCAGCCGGTCGGCCTCGTAGTGGCGGAATGCAAGGGGAGAGTCGCTGGCGGGGCCTTCGTAGCGAATCTTGTCGACAGTCGGGAAGTACGGCATTAGCGATTTCCTTGTTGTTCTTGGCGTGTCTCGATACTAGCAACGGCCCGGTGGTCGCTGATTATGAAAATCACCAACACGCGGTGCGATTTTGTATATTGAGATTCGTCGTTCCGGCGCCTAGTCTGTGTCGATCGCTTCTGCGTTTACCGGCTCGATAAAACAATGAAAACCGTCCCGCCCGTTCACCGCATCGCGCTGTTGTTCAACGGCAGCAAGATTTACGATCGCGGCATCATCAGTGGTATCGGCAACTACCTGAGCAGCACCCGCGCGTCCTGGGACCTGTTCCTGGAGGAGGACTTCCTCTGTCGCCTGAAAGGGATCGAACGCTGGCAGGGCGATGGGATCATTGCCGACTTCGACGATCCGCTGATCGGCGAGGCGTTGGCCGGGATCAAGCTGCCGGTCGTGGCGGTGGGCGGGTCCTATCAGGATAAGCGCGCCTATCCCAAGGGCATTCCCTATGTCGCCACAGATAATCATGCCTTGATGAAGCTGGCGTACGAACACCTGATCGAAGCCGGGCTGACACGCTTTGCCTGCTTCAGCCTGCCGGAAGCACAAGCCAATCGCTGGGCGCAGGAACGGGAAAAAGCCTTCAGCCGGCTGCTGCTGCGCGATGGTTTGCAGGGCGAGGTCTTTCGCGGCATGGGCACCAGCGCGCCGCTCTGGGACAGCGCCGTCGAACAGCAGGTCGCCTGGTTGCAAAGCCTGCCCAAACCCATCGGTATCATCGCCGTCAGTGACGCGCGTGCCCGGCAGTTGCTGCAAGCCTGCCTGACTGCCGGGATCGCCGTGCCCGAGCAGGTGGCCTTGATCGGCATTGACAACGACCCGCTGACCCGCAGTCTGACCCGGGTGCCGCTGAGCTCGGTCATTCAAGGCACCGAAACCATGGGCCGGACCGCCGCGCATCTGTTGCACCAGATGCTGCATGGTATGCCGTCCACGGGCACGCAGACGCTGATCGCCCCGGATGCGATCAACGTGCAGGCTTCGAGCCTGCATCAACCGCTGGGCAATCCCTATGTCATGCAGGCACTGCTCTTTATCCGCCAGTACGCCTGCCAGGGCATCAAGACCGCACAGGTGGCGGGGTATGTCGGGGTGTCGCGCTCATCGTTGGAATCGCACTTTCGCAAGGTGCGGGGCTGCAGCGTGCACGACGAGATACTGCGCTTTAAACTGGCGGCCGCGGCCAACGGGCTGGAAAATACCGATTCGGCGATTGCCGACATCGCCCAGAACTGTGGCTTCAAGTCGGCGCAATACCTGCACACCGTGTTCCGTCGCGAGTTCGGCTGTACACCCCGGCAGTATCAGCAGGGCGTCCAGGCCGCGATCCATTGAGCGCCGCCCTGCATATTCAATCGACGGAGAACTTCAGCACGGTCTTCTGCGTGTAAGTCTGGCCCGGGTCCAGGCGCGTCGAAGCGAAGCCCGGCTGGTTGGGCGCATCGGGGAAGTGCTGGGTCTCCAGGGTAAACGCACCCCAATGGTGGTAGGTCTTGCCGGCCTTGCCCTTGACCGAGCCATCGAGGAAATTGCTGGTGTAGAACTGCACACCGGGTTCGGTGGTGTAGAGCTGCAAGCGGCGTCCGGACTGCGGGTCGTGCACGTCGGCGGCCAGCTTGCTGATGTCACCCCGGGTATCCAGGACCCAGTTGAAGTCAAAGCCACCCTGTTTCGGTTCGGCGAATCTGAGCTGGGCGTGATTATCCTTGATGTGTTCGCCGATGGCCGTGGGTTTCAGGAAATCCATGGGGGTGCCGGCCACGGGGGCCAGTTCGCCGGTGGGAATCAGGGTGCTGTTGACTGGCGTGTAGTGGCTGGCGTGCAAGGTGGCAAGCTGTTTGAGCACATCGCCGTTTCCGGCACCGGCAAGGTTGAAGTAACTGTGGTTGGTGAGGTTCAGCACCGTGGGCTTGTCGGTGGTGGCCTTGTAATCGATGTGCAGTTCGTTCTTGTCGTTGAGGCTGTAGGTGACCTCGGTTGTCAGGTTGCCGGGAAAGCCCATTTCACCGTCTTTGGACAGGTAGATCAGGGTGACACCGACCGAATCCTCGCCCTTGACCGGCCTGGCTTTCCATACGCGTTTGTCGAAGCCCTGGGCACCGCCGTGCAGCGCGTTCGGGCCATCGTTGAGCGGCACCTGGTAACGCTTGCCGTCCAGTTCGAAGGCGCCGCCGGCCAGGCGATTGCCAAAGCGGCCGATGGTGGCACCGAAGAACGCCGTACCGCCCTGATAGCCCTGGATGTCGTCAAAACCCAGTACCAGGTCGTCCAGCTTGCCGTGTTTGTCAGGCACTTTCAGCGACTGCAATACCGCTCCGTAGGTGATGACCGTGGCTTGCACGCCATGGCTGTTGCGCAATATGTATTGCTCGACGGCGGTGCCGTCGCTGGTCTTGCCGAAGGGTTTGTGTTCGCTGGATAGGCCGTTCGCCTGGACGCAGGGGCAGGCCATCGCCAATGAGGTGCCAACGTCGGAAAGCAGGTGCCGGGATTGCCGCATGACTGAGCTACCTTATTTTAAATGGTTGGACTTTTCTTCATCATCGATGGGGGCTGGGTCCAGGGAGTGGCCGACGCCTTGATGAAGTCGACGAAGGCCCTGAGCGGCGAGGGCAGGTAGCGGCGGCCGGGATAGTAGAGAAAGGGGCCGGAGAAGTCCTGCCACCAGGGTTCGAGTACCGGCTCCAATGCGCCGCTTTCCAGATGTGGACGCAGCCAGTCTTCAAACAGGTGAATGATTCCCAGGCCATCGATCGCCGCTTGCACCGCCAGGTCGACCGCCCCACCGATACGCACGACCAACGGCCCGGAGGGATCGAGGCTGATGGTTTCGCCGTTGCGTTCATAGTCCCACAAGGGCATCGCGCCGCTGGGGAACTTGCCGCGCAGGCAGGCATGTTGCAGCAGGTCGCGCGGGTGTTCCGGGCGACCGCGGGCGTTGAGGTAGGCTGGTGACGCCGCGGTGGCGCAGCGTTGCCAGCGTGGTCCGATGGGGATGGCGATCATGTCCTGTTCCAGGCGCTCGTCGTAGCGAATGCCGGCATCGCAACCGGCCGCCAGCACATCAACGAAGCTTTCTTCGGCGATGACTTCGAGACGGATGTCAGGGTAGGTTTGCAGGAACGGGACGATGATCGATGGCAGCACCAGCCGCGCCGCGCTCAAGGGCACATTGAGTTTCAGGGTGCCGGAGGGGCGGTCCCGGTAATCGTTGACGACATCCAGTGCCGACTCCACTTCGCCCAGTGCCGGGACGATGCGCTCCATCAGCCGCGCGCCGGCCTCGGTGGGTTTTACACTGCGGGTGGTGCGGTTGAGCAGGCGCACCCCCAGCCCGGCCTCCATGCGCCGCACCGCGTCACTGAGGCTCGAAGCGGATTTCCCGCTCAGCCGCGCCCCTTCGCGAAACCCGCCGGCATTGACCACGGCGATAAAGGCCTGCACATCTTGAATGTCGGTTGGCATTGTTCGTATTCCCGTACAGCCCGTGCCGATTGCAACGCATTATCAGCGAAGTGGTCAACCCATATAGTGAATGTCACCCCCACTGTACAAGGTCGATGACATGAGCAACGCCAACCAGGCAGGAACCTTTTCACTCGGTGATCGCACCGTCAACCGCATGGGCTATGGCGCCATGCAGCTCGCCGGCCCACAGGTATTCGGCCCCCCCAGGGATCGCGCGGCGGCGCTCTCGGTATTGCGTGCCGCTCGGGCGGCAGGGGTCAATCATATCGATACCTCGGATTTCTACGGCCCCCATGTCACCAACCAGTTGATACGCGAAGCCCTGTATCCCTATGACGAGGCCATGGTCATCGTCACCAAGGTCGGCGCCTCGAGGGGGGCAGACGCTTCCTGGAACCCGGCGCACAGTCCCGCCGAGTTGACCCGGGCGGTGCATGACAACTTGCGCAACCTGAATGTCGATGTCCTGGACGTAGTGAATTATCGCGCCTGGGGAACGATGCACGCCCCTGATGACGCCTCGATCGAAGAAGGTTTCAGCACGTTGGCCGAGTTGCAACGCCAGGGCCTGATTCGTCATCTCGGCCTGAGCAACGTGTCGGCCGCCCAGGTGAAGCAGGCACAGGACATAGCGCCGGTGGTGTGTGTGCAGAACCACTACAACCTATCTCACCGCGCCGACGAAGCCCTCATCGCCGAGCTGGCACGACAGGGTATCGCCTACGTGCCGTTCTTCCCCCTGGGTGGTTTCAACCCGTTGCAATCGGAGACCCTGTCCGGGGTGGCGCAACGCCTGAATGCCTCGCCTTTGCGTGTGGCACTGGCCTGGCTGCTGCAACGCTCGCCCAACATCCTGCTGATTCCGGGGACCTCGTCGGTGGCGCACCTGCAGGAAAACCTCAGCGCCAGTGAACTGCTGATTACGCCAGAACTGTTGGTGGAGTTGGATAGGCTGGCGTAGCGCTCGAGGAAGCACAGACGCGAACCATCAAGGTGGCTCGGGACTTCATTGGTGGCCGTTGAAGGCGAATCGCCGACAACCATGCTCGAATCACAACTGCTTACATTGATAGATTCAGGCGGAGAGGCCACGCCGCCGCCTGCTGTGAAGCAATGTTATTCGCCGTAACATATCTGCTTTTGAAATAACTTTCGAAACGGCCTATTTCATCTCCTGGCACTATTGCCCGCTGCCGAGATAGATGCGACGAATGAATAATTTTCCAACCAGAAATAGAACCCCTTGTTTGATATTGGCCGGAGCGTTATTTGCCATCAGTGCCATGCCTTCCCTCGTCCAGGCAAAAAACCAACCGGCTTATGGTACTGAACTTGAGGGGTTTACCTACACTTATCCGGTCAAGCACTACAGTTTCAGCTCGCAAGGCAAAAGCGTTCGGATGGCTTATGTCGATGTGCCTGCAGCCAAGGGCAGCACAGCAAAAAACCGCACCGTGGTGTTGATGCACGGAAAGTTGTTTTGTGCCGATACCTGGAGCGATACCATCAAGACCCTGAGCCGAGAGGGTTTTCGTGTCATCGCCCCAGACCAGATCGGCTTCTGCAAATCAACCAAGCCCCAAGGTTATCAATACAGCTTTCAACAGTTGGCCAGTAACACCCACGCGTTACTACAAAGCCTGGGCGTCACCCGCAGCACGGTAATCGGCCACTCCATGGGCGGGATGCTGGCTACTCGCTACGCGCTGATGTACCCCGACGCGACAGAACACCTGGCGCTGGTCAATCCACTGGGCCTTGAAGACTGGAAAGCCCTTGGCGTGCCTTACCTGGGCGTCGATGGTTACTACGCGGGGGAACTCGAAACCTCCGCCCAGGAGCTCAAGGCCTATCAGCAACGGGTACATTACAACGGAGAATGGCGGCCAGAGTTTGATCGCTGGGTCGAGATGCAAGCGGGGATGTTCAGCGGACCTGGCCTGCCTCTGATTGCGCATCACGCGGCGCTGACCTATGACATGATTTTCAATCAGCCAGTATTCTACGAATTCGAGAACTTGAAAGTTCCTGCAACACTGTTTATCGGCCTGACTGACAGGACCGCTATTACCCATGGTGCATCGCCGGCGACCATTGCTCGATTGGCCAACTATCCCGAACTGGGCAAGTCCGTGGCAAAACGTATTCCCCGGTCGACACTGGTGGAGTTTGATGACCTTGGGCATTCACCGCACTTGCAAGCCCCTCAACGGTTTTACCCGCAATTGCTCAAGGCAATAAACAAGTAAGTCGCAATAGTCTTCTTTTTATCCATGGAGTTCAATATGAAAAAGCCACTGTGGTTGTTGCCTCTTTTCGCCTCGCTGATGGCCTTCGAAGCCGTTGCCCAATCGCAACAAAATGTCGAAATCCTCGATTTTGGCAACAATGGCAGTTACCCCTTCTCGGATGCCTCCCGCGTGGGCAACCTGCTGTTTCTTTCCGGTGCGCTTGGTATCGTTCCCGGCCAGCACGAGCTTGTTCCGGGCGGTATTCGCGCAGAAACCAGGCAGGTCATGGAAAACATCAAGGCAGACACCAAAGCCAGTGGCTACCAGATGAACAACATCATCAAATGCACGGTGTTCCTGGCCGATATGTCCGAGTGGGCAGCGTTCAATGAGGTCTACGCCACTTACTTCAGCAAACCTTACCCTGCCCGTAGCGCCGTAGCCGTGCGCGGCCTGGCCGCCGACGCACGGGTAGAGGTCGAGTGCATCGCCGCAAAATGACCCGGCAGATTGCCTGGGGCGACAAGGCCGGCCGGGCCGGTCTGTCGCAGCGCCTGGTGTTCCACCCCTGGGGTCGTCCGGGTGGCGAGCCGCAGCCGTGAGGCTCAGGCGATGTACCCGGACACACCGTCCCACAGCAGTTTCATGGCCGTGACCACAAGCAGGCCATAGCACGCGCGGTACATCTGGCGCTGGTCCAGCCTGGCGTGCAACCGCCAGCCTAGCCAGACGCCGCAGGGCACGGCGAGCAGGCAGATCAGCGCCAGGTTCAGCACATTGCCGGTCGGCCTGGCCAGCAGCAGCCAGGGCACGGCCTTGAGCAGGTTGCCGACGGTGAAGAACATGCTGGTGGTGCCGGCATAGACCTGCTTGCTCAGGCCCAGCGGCAGCAGGTACATCGCCAGCGGTGGTCCGCCGGAGTGCGCGACCATGGTGGTGATGCCCGAGGTGACGCCGGCCGCCACTGCCTTGGGCGAGGAGCGCGGGCGTACCCGGACTTGCGCGCCGGCCTTGAACCAGAGGCCGACAAACACCAGGGTGATCGTGGCCATGACGATGGCGACCGCGCGGTGGTCCATCACGCGAAAGAGCAGGTAGCCCACGCCTATGCCGACGACAAGGCCCGGCACCAGCAGGTTCAGGTCCGGCTTGGACCAGGTCGACGGCTTCCAGTAGCGCAGGCCGAACAGGTCCATGGCGATGAACAGCGGGGCGAGCAGGCCGCCGGCGGTGATCGGGTCCATCACCAGTGACAGCAGCGGGATGCCGACGATGGCAAAGCCGCCGCCGAACGCGCCTTTCATGAAGCAGATCAGGAAGACGCCGGCGAAGGTGACAAGGACCGTGGTGGTGGTCAGTTCGAGTTCCAAGGTGCTGTTTTCCTATTCCTGTTGCATGGCCGATACCAGGGCTTCGTGGCCGCGCTCGCGCAGGTGCGAGATCACGGATAGCCGATCGCGGTGGTCCTTGTTCTGGTTGAGCTTGCGCTTGCACTCGAGGCGCAGCGGCTCGATCTCGATGCCGACGATTTTCGCGACCATCTCGTCCAGATAGTCCCGAGGTGCGTCGCCCATTCTCCAGGGCTTGCTCTCACCGGCCTCGTGCTGTCGGGTCAGCAGGGCCAGGGTGCGACGTAGCAGCTTTTCTTCCGGCATCACCCGCAGGACACCCTGCACATGCACCACCTCGTAGTTCCAGGTCGGGACCTGGCGATGGGTTTCATGCTTGGATACATAGCCGTTGGGCGAGATGTAGCCCTGCGCGCCACGGAAGATCACCAGGACCTGCCTGCCGTCACAGCGCTGCCACAGCGGATTGGCGCGGGCCACATGGGCGCTCAGCAGGCCGTGGGCGCCGTGGGCGGTGTCCAGTTCAAAGGGCAGGTGGTCGGCATCCATGGCGCTTTCGCCCTGGCTCACGAGGATGCCCAGCGGATTGTCGCGGATGATCCTGTGCAGGTGCTCGGGGCGCCGCTCTGCAAAGTGTTCGGGAATGTACATGGGGAATTCATTTTGGCTGGCTGGGAGGCCATAATCTCGGCCATGACCTGCACAATGAAAAGTGCCAGTTTCGAGGTTTTTCCATGGGCCAGTTTTCTTCTCCGAATGCATCCTCCCGCGGTAGCGAGCGGCGTATCTACGCCAGGCTGCGCCAGCAGATCGAGGACGGCACCCTTGCCGCCGGTGCGAAACTGGTCTCGACACGGGCCCTGGCGGCCGAACTCGGGGTGTCGCGAACCACGGTGACGGCTGCCTACGAGCAACTGGCCGCCGAGGGTTTTGTCGTGACCACGGCGGGGAAGGCGGCACGGGTCGCGCAGGTGGTCGCTGCCTCGTCCGAGGGCGTCCGTTCAGACCGCACGCCGCGCAAAGAATTGCCGCCGGCGCTTTCCCTGTACGGCCAGCGGGTTGCCGCGCTGACGCCCTACACCGTGGCCTCGCCGGGCGCGCGCATCGATTTCAGGTACGGCTCGGTCGCCTCGGGCGATTTTCCGGCCCTGGGCTGGCAGCGTGCGTACCGCGCCGAACTGGTCAAGCGCCAGCCGACTCTCTATTACGGCCAGCCGGAAGGGGAGGAGCGCCTGCGTCGGGCGTTGCAAGGTTATCTGCGACGGGCCCGGGGCCTGACCTGCGAGGCCGAGCAGATTCTGGTGGTGCACGGCTCGCAGCAGGGGCTCGATCTATGCGCCCGGCTTCTGCTCAACCCCGGCGACACCTTCGCTTTCGAGGAGCCGGGTTATCGCATGGCCCGCTACTGCTTCGAGGCCACGGGCGCGACGGTGCTGCCGACGCCAGTCGATGCCAACGGGCTGGATACCGGCGCGTTGCCGGAAGACGACCGCGTGCGCCTGGCCTATGTGACGCCGTCGCACCAGTTTCCCATGGGCGCGGTGCTTCCCATCGCACGCCGCCTGGAACTGCTGGCGTGGGCGAGTCGGCATCGGGCGTGGATCATCGAGGACGATTACGGTGGCGAGTTCCGTTATGGCCAGCGTCCCATCGACGCGCTGCAATCGATGGACACGGAGGCCCGCGTCATCTACGTCGGCACCTTCTCCAAGGCGCTCTCGCCGCAGTTGCGGTTGGGGTATCTGGTGCTGCCGCGTGAGCTGGTCCGGGTGTTCCGGGAAGCCAAGCGACTGACCGATCGACACTCGGCACGCTGGGAACAGAACGTGCTCGCCGCGCTGATCGAAAGTGGCACTTATGAACGTCATGTCCGCCGTTTGCGCCGGGAGAACGAACGACGGCGCCGCGCCTTGCTGGAGGCGGTTGAAGAGCATCTGGCGGGGTGCGGGCAACTGGTCGGCATGGCCGCCGGGCTGCATGGCGTGCTGCTGTTACCGGCACTGCGCGCCGCGGATGAGTCCGCATTGCGGGCCACTGCGCTGGAGCGCGGGGTGGGTGTCTATCCGCTTTCGCCGCTGTTCGCCGTTCCCGCGTCAGCCGCACAGGGACGGCCCGCCGGGCTTATCCTGGGCTATGCCGGCCTGACGACCCAGGACATTCACGAGGGCGTACGGATTCTCGCCGGGGTGGTTCGTGAGCTTCCAGGGACGAGCGCCTGAGGTCGTGGCGCCTGTCGACCAAGGCTGGGGTAAGATATCGACCATTCCAATCACCGCGTCCCCATCAGCAATCGACGGTAACAGCATGATCGAAGTAACCGAGGTTTCCATTGCGCAATTGCGCGCGGCGCTCGAGTCCGGCCAGACAACGGCGGTCGAGCTGGTCCAGGCCTATCTCGCCCGGATCGATGCCTATGACGGCGCCGATACGCCCACCGCCCTCAACGCCGTGGTGGTGCGCAATCCCGCCGCGCTCGAAGAGGCCCGGGCGTCCGATGCCCGTCGGGCCAGGGGCGAGACCCTGGGGCCGCTCGACGGCATTCCCTATACCGCCAAGGACAGTTACCTGGTCAAGGGCCTGACCGCCGCGTCCGGCAGCCCGGCCTTCGCCAATCTGGTCGCCTATCGCGATGCCTTCACCATCGAGCGGTTGCGCGCCGCCGGGGCGATCTGCCTGGGCAAGACCAATATGCCGCCCATGGCCAATGGCGGCATGCAGCGCGGGGTCTATGGCCGGGCGGAAAGCCCGTACAACGCCGACTACCTCACCGCACCCTTTGCCTCCGGTTCGTCGAACGGTGCCGGGACGGCAACCGCCGCCAGCTTTGCCGCCTTCGGCCTGGCTGAAGAGACCTGGTCAAGCGGTCGCGGGCCGGCCTCGAACAACGGCCTGTGCGCCTACACCCCATCGCGCGGGGTGATCTCGGTACGTGGCAACTGGCCGCTGACGCCAACCATGGATGTGGTCGTGCCCTATGCCCGGACCATGGCCGACCTGCTCGAAGTTCTCGATGTGGTGGTGGCAGAAGACAGCGACACCCGTGGCGACCTGTGGCGCCTGCAGCCCTGGGTGCCGATCCCGAGCGTGGCCTCGGTACGGCCCGAATCCTATGGCTCGCTCGCCGTCGGTGCCGAAGCCCTGGCCGGCAAGCGCCTGGGCGTGCCGCGCATGTTTATCAACGCCGACCCCGAGGCGGGCACCAGCGAAGCTCCCGGTATCGGTGGCCCGACCGGGCAGCGGATCAACACCCGCGCCTCGGTGATCGATCTCTGGCAGGCGGCGCGCCAGGCACTCGAAGCTGCCGGTGCCGAGGTGGTCGAGGTCGACTTCCCGCTGGTGTCCAATTGCGAGGGGGATCGTCCCGGCGCGCCGACTGTGTTTACCCGCGGCCTGGTGTCCAAGGAGTTCCTGCATCATGAATTGTGGGACCTGACCGCCTGGGCCTTCGACGATTTCCTCCAGGCCAACGGCGACCCCAAGCTGAACCGCCTGGTGGATGTCGACGGTCCGCTGATTTTCCCCCACGACCCTGGCACCCTGCCCAATCGCGAGGGGGACCTGGCCGCCGGCATGGACGAGTATGTGCGGATGGCCGAGCGCGGCATCACGCCATGGAACGAGATCAGCACCGTGCCGGATGGCCTGCGCGGTCTGGAGGAGACGCGGCGCATCGACCTGGAAGAGTGGATGGAGCGCCTCGGTCTCGACGCGGTGCTGTTCCCGACGGTGGCCGATGTCGGTCCGGCCAATGCCGATGTCGATCCGGTGTCGGCGGACATCGCCTGGAGCAACGGCATCTGGGTCGCCAACGGCAACCTGGCGATCCGGCACCTGGGTGTTCCGACCGTCACCGTGCCGATGGGCGTCATGGCGGATATCGGCATGCCGGTCGGCCTGACCTTCGCCGGCCGTGCCTATGACGATTCGACGCTGCTGCGCCTGGCCGCGGCGTACGAGGCCACCGGCAGCAAGCGCCTGATCCCGCCGCGTACCCCGGCACTGGCCGGTGCCAGGTAGCTGTCCTCGAGGGGTTGGGGCCGTTGCGGCTCCAATCCTTTGCATGCTCCCTTGTCACCCATGCCTTGCGGCTGGCCTTTGGTCGCCGGCCTGGCCTTGCGCTTGTAGTGGGCAGATCGGCTAGCAGGTTTTTTCCCGCCGGACTGCGCCGGCAAAGCTGAGCAAGGCCAGCGCCAGCAGCCCCGAGGTGATCCAGTGCAACTTAGCCACGGCGATGCCCTGGGCGATGGCGGCCCCGCCCAGGGCTGCTCCCACGGCAAAGCCGATGTAGATGACCGAGTGGTTGAGCGCGATCAGCAGGGCGCCGTTCTGTGGCGACAGAGCCATGAGTCGTGCCTGCTGGGGGGCAAAGGTCGCCCAGCCGGTGATGGACCACAGAATCAGTGCCAGGGCGGTGGTCAGCGTGGACAGGGCGCTCACTTCCATCAGGGCCTGGTTGAGGGTGGCAATTGCCAGGCAGGCGGCCAGCGGGAAGGTGGCGCCGAAGCGGTCGAGCAGGCGGCCGCCGAGCTGGCTGCCGATCAGTCCGCCGATGCCGTAGGTGAAGAACAGGGCGATGACGATCTGCGGCGAATGATGCTCGGCAAGTGTCGTCCCCAGATAGGTGTAGCTGGTCAGGTTCGCGGTGTTCCACAGCAGACTGGGGAGCAGGGCCAGCAGGACCCTGGGCTGGACCAGCGGGGCGAAGCGAGCCCGATAAGCTTGCCGCTGCACGGGCGCTGGCGGAGTTGGAGGGTTGCGGGGGCGCAGCGAGAGCGCGGCGACGGCGCCTGCCGAAATGACGGCGACCAGCCAGAAGGTCGCTCTCCAGCCAATTGCCTGGCCGATGGCCGCACCGATCGGCACGCCCAGCACGGCGGCGGCGGTCAGCCCCACGGCCACGGCGGACAACGCCGCACCCCGACGGTTGGCCGGGGCCAGTGAGGTCGCCAGGGCATAGGCGGTCGAGGTGTACAACGCCGCCGCCAGGCCGGAGGCAATCCGCGCCATCATCAGCAGTTCGTAAGAGGGCGCCAGGGCACAGAGGGCATTGCCCAGGGCAAACAGAGCCAGTGTCGTTATGACTACCCGGCGCTGGTCGAGCGTCGCCACCAGCGGCACGATCAAGGGGGCGGCAAGGGCATAGGTGATGGCGTAGGCGGTGACCGTGAGGCCCGCTGCTTCCAGGCCAACGGCAAGGTCCCGGGCCATGAGCGAAAGGATGCCGGAGACCACGAACACATCCGTGCCAATGGCAAAGGTGCCCAATGCCAGGAGCCAGATGCGTGGGTCCAGCGAGCGAGGCGCTGCCGTGGCGTCAGGGGCGGCGGGTGCCGGAAAAACCGTCGTCTGCTCGTTGTTCATTCACTGTTCTCGACAGCCTTGGCTGACACCTGCTGCAGGTGTTCGAAGGCCTATTGTCGGGGAGTGGTACGGTTCGCGACCAGCGTCGGCGGCGCATAAGTCTCATGCCGAAGAGTCATCAATGGCTCACAGGCTGTTCGTTGCCGTTGTTGTGATCGGCCAGGGGGGCTGGAGGACAAGGGTGAGTGGATCACCCGGCCGTCGCCGGGATTCCACGCCACCCCTGGGGTCATGACGTCACAGGGTGAACTTGCCCACCAGCATCTGCAGGTGGTTGCCCAGACGCGCGAGCTCGATGCTCGACGAGGCGGTTTCTTCACTGGCCGCCGAGGTCTGTTCGGAGATGTCGCGGACGTTGATCACGCTGCGATTGATTTCCTCGGCCACCGCGCTCTGCTGTTCGGCAGCCGTGGCGATCTGGTGGTTCATCGATTCGATCGCCAGTACCGACTGGGTGATGCCGTTCAGCGAGTTGCCGGCACGGCGGGTCAGTTCGACGCTGCTGTCGGTCAGCGTGCGGCTGCTTTCCAGGCTGATGGCGACCTTGTCGGTGCCGCCTTGCAGGCCTGTGATCAGTTGCTCGATTTCCTCGGTCGAGGTCTGGGTGCGTTGCGCCAGGCTGCGGACTTCATCGGCCACCACGGCAAAGCCGCGACCCGCTTCGCCGGCCCGCGCCGCCTCGATGGCGGCGTTGAGCGCCAGCAGGTTGGTCTGTTGCGCCACGGACTTGATGACGTCGAGGACGCTGCCGATCTTGTCGCTTTCCTGCTTGAGGTCGTTCATCGCCGCCGTGGAGTTGTTCACCTCGCCGGCGAGCTTTTCGATCTGCGCCATGGCCTGGGCCAGCACCTGGTCACCTTCGCGGGCTTCATGGGTGGCGTTGACCGCGGCACTGGAAGCCTGTTCGGCGTTGCGTGCGACTTCCTGGACGGTCGCGGCCATTTCGTTCATGGCGGTGGCGACCTGGTCGGTTTCCAGTTTCTGGCTGTTGACCCCGGCACGGGTCTGCTCGGTGACCGCCGACAGTTCTTCGGCGGCACTGGCGATCTGCACCACGCCATCGCGCAGGCCGCCGATCAGTTCGCGCAGGTTCAGGGTCATGCGTTGCATGCTCAGTTGCAGCATGCCCAGTTCGTCGCGGCGCGAGACCACGGCATCGTCGGTCAGGTTGCCGCCGGCCACGCGTTCGGCGCGGCGCAGGGTTTCCATCAGCGGGCTGACGATCAGGCGGGTGATCACCCAGGCGGCGATGATCCCCAGCAGCAATGCGGCGAGGACGGCTCCACCGAGCAGATTGCGGGCATTCAGGACATCGTCGAGGCGCTGGTCGATCTGGTCCTGCGACAACTCCTGGGTCGTCGCGAGCAGGTTCTTGATATCGCCATTGAGCTGCACCTGGGCGCTATCGGCCTTGGTCTGGGCATCGCTGAACAGGCCGACGGTCGCGCGATAGTCGACCATGGCCTGTTGCAGGCGCTGCACACCGTCAGCTTCGGCGGCGGGCAGCAGGGTGCCGAGGGTCTTGATATAGGCGATGGCCTGGTCGATCGCGTCCTTGGCCGGTTGTTGCAGCTCGGCCTTGAGGCTGTAGCTGTAGCCGCGCAACTGGAAGCGCGCCTGCTGGACCACGGTCTGCGCTTTCACCAGGTCATCGATCTGGGCCTGGTCGCCGATGGGCGAAGTGGCGATCTCCATGAGCTTTTTCAGTTCGGCCACGGCGTCGTCGGCGTGACCGCCAAACACCGAGCGAGTTGCATCGCGGGCCTGGACCGCCTGGGTGAAATCGTTGAAGTGGGCGCGGTAGCTCTTGACCGTGGTGATCGCCGTTTCGAGGTAGGGAATGCTGACCGGCGAAACAAATACCGAACGGCTGTGGGCCAGGTGGCTGTCGAGGCTGTCCAGCAGTTTGACCACCGCCGCGGCGCGTTCGGCATCCGGGTTGAGGCTGTAGTAGAGGTGACCGTTGCGCATGTCCCGGGCGAGGTCGTTGAGCTTGGCGATATCGAGGATCCGGTCGCTGCGTTCACTCAGCGACTTGATACCCAGCCAGCCGGTTGTCGCGATCAACAGGGTCAGCACCATGACGATCCCAAAGCCCAGGGCGAGCTTGGCTCTGACGCTTATGTTCTCCAGCATCCTGTTAATGGGGGCAAGCATTGAACAATCTCCGCCGGTACGAACCGCTGATAGGAGGGCGCCTGGCCCTCGATTGATTAGGTCACAGCAGAGGTATCGGTCGGGAAAATTGAAACTTTATGTTTCCGGATGGCTGGTTGCGTGTTTCTGTGCGAAGGGGCCTGGAGCCGGCGGCTTGGCGAGATGATTCACTACGTGGTGCACCACGGCCTGTTGCGCTTTTTCCCGCCGCAGGTCCAGGGCGTCCGGGTGCTGTGCCGTGCCCTCGACACTGAAGAATGTCACATCGAGCAGGCCGATGGTCGCCAGTACGGCTTTCAGGTAGGGCCGCAGGAAGTCCGGCTGCTGGGCGTTTTCGCTGGAGAAGAGGCCGCCGGAGGCGATGGCCACCAGCACGGGACGGTCGCGCAGAGTGCCGACCTTGCCGGCGGGGGTGATGCGAAAGGTCCGGTCCACCTGGACCACATGGTCGAGCCAGGCCTTCAGCGTCGAGGGCACCGTCAGGTTATGCATGGGCGTGGCGATCACCACGTAGTCGGCACTTTCCAGCTCGCGGATCAACTGTTCGGATTGCAGCAGGGTGCCGCTCGCACCCAGGGTATCGACAGGTTCCCTGCGTTTGCTCGAAGCCTGTGCATGTGCGCCATCGATATGCGCCAGTGCGCCGACACCCCGTTCGGTGATCACGACGTCATGACCGCGATGATGCTCGATCAGCTCGTTGATCAGGGTTTGCGAAAGCCGCTGGCTTTCCGAGGCGCGGCCCCTGGGGCTGCAGGTCACGTGCAGTACTCTCATGGATGAATCCTTTGCTGGCTGGCTGTCAGAATGGCCATGATGGGGGCTCCCGGCCCCCTGAAGAAGATCCAAGAACCGTCTGTTCGAATAGGCCATGAGCACGCTGGCGGGTGGGCGCTACAGCAGTTCCAGGATGCGTTTGCCCAGCTGTTCCGCGTGCGCCTGCGAGTCGATGTTGGCGAACCCGAGCAGCAGGGCCGGGCCGGTTTGCCCCTCGATGTTCCATTCGCTCAGGGCTTCGGCGTAGATGCCGGCCTGTCGCAGGCGGGCCACCAGCGCCCGGTCGCACTGCTGCGGCGCCAGTCGCAGGATCAGGTGCATGCCGCCCGGCTGGGCATCGATCCGCACCTCCTGGCCCAAGGCCTTGTTCAAACCCCTGACGGTCGCTTCCCGGCGTTCGGCGTAGAGTTTGCGCATGCGCTGGATATGCCGGGCGAAGTGGCCTTCGCTCATGAACGTGGCGACGATGGCCTGGGTGAGCTCCGGGCAGTTGCCGAGAAACATCTGGCCAACCTGTTCGAAACGTTCCACTTGTGCCGGGGGCACCACCAGGTAGGCGATCCGGATGCCAGGGAACAGCACCTTGCTGAAGGTCCCGGCATACAGCACCCGACCCTCGCGATCCAGGCTCTTGAGCGCGGGCAATGGCCGGCTGACGTAGCGGTATTCGCCGTCGTAGTCATCTTCGACAATCCAGGCCTGCTGACGGCCGGCCCACTCCAGCAGTTCCAGGCGCCGGGGCAGGGACAGCGATACGGACAGCGGGCTCTGGTGGGCCGGTGTGACCACCGCCGCGCGGGCAGCGGGCGAGCGTTCGATGCCGTCGCCGACCCGCATGCCATCCTGGTCGACCGCGACCGCGACCGTTTCCATGCGCAGGTACTCCAGCAGTTGTCGGGTCGGCGCATAGCCCGGGTCCTCGACCAGCACGCGGTCTCCCGGTTCGAGCAGGGCATGGGCGATCAGCGCCAGGGTATTGCGATAGCCCGAGGTGACGAATACCTGGGAGGGCAGGCAGGCGATGCCCCGTGCCACCTGCAGGTAGCTGGCGATGGCCGTGCGCAGGGACTCCAGGCCGAGCACCGAGGGGTTGGCCATGTCGGCGATCTGCGTGGCACGCACGCAGCGTGCGCCCAACTGCGCCCAGATTTTCCGGGGAAAGGCGTCCAGGGCCGGCAGGGCCATCTGAAACGGCAGGACCGGTGCCTTGTGCCGGATCGACAGGCCTTCGACCGGGTTGGGTCCCTGGTTCGGATGGCGCTTGAGTACCGGGCTCCTGATGTCCGGTGATACCACCGTGCCGGCCTGGCCTCGGGACTGGATGTAGCCCTCGGCACTGAGCAGGGAATACGCGGTGTCGATGGTGCCACGGGCCAGGCCCAGCTCCTTGGCCAGCGCCCGCGCGGCGGGAATCCGTTCGCCGGGGCTGAGCAGGCCGTCACTGATCGCCCCGCGAAAGCGCCAGTAGAGCTGACGGTAGACGGGCTCCTTCGAATCGGGATCGAGGGGGGAGAAACGCGGAGTCGGTCGGGTCATGGTCGCTATGGTTCTGGAAGAGAATGGCTCATGGCCTATAACTAAAGGCTAATCATGGATCTTTTTCAATGGGCCAAGTCGTCGCAGGATAGAACCCTTCAAACAGCCAATACAAGGATTCATCATGACTCAACGTCTCGACTACGCTACCGCTTCGCCCGAAGGCTACAAGGCTTTTGGAGGCGTCTATGTGTACCTGCAGAAGTGTGGTTTTTCCGCCGAACTGATCGATCTGGTCTATCTGCGGGTGTCTCAGCTCAATGGTTGTGCCTACTGCATCGACATGCACACCCGTGACCTGCTCAAGCTCGGCGTGGCCGTCGAGAAACTGGTGCTGGTGCCGGTATGGCGCGATGCCGGGGCGCTGTTCAGCAATCGCGAGCAGGTGGCCCTGGCGTGGGCGGAAACCGTGACCCGGGTCGCCGAAAGCGGCGTGCCGGATGCCGACTATGCCGCGGCGGCGGCCGAGTTCAGCGACAAGGAACTCGCCGACCTGACCTATGCCATCGGGTTGATGAACGCCTTCAACCGCTTTGGCGTGACCTTCCGTTCGACTCCCGTGGCCGCCGGCAAGGCCTGATACCCACCCCGTGGCGCCCGGTCCCTGGCCTGGCGCCCACCACTTCGAAGGAATTGGCATTTATGGCATGGGCACTGTTGGGCATTGCCGGCATTCTCGAAATCGCCTTCGCCTTCTTCATGAAGGGCTCCGAAGGTTTTACCCGCCTGGTCCCCGGGCTGCTGACGGTTGTCTGCGGCCTGTCGAGCGTCGTCCTGCTCTCGCTGGCGCTGCGCACGTTGCCGGTGGGGACGGCCTATGCGGTGTGGACCGGGATCGGCGCGGCAGGCACCGCGATACTGGGCATGGCGTTGCTGGGCGACTCGATGGCGCCGCTGCGCATCCTCTGCATCGGCGTGATCCTGGCGGGGGTTATCGGGCTCAAACTGGTCTCGACAAACTGAACCGGGAGCATGACGGGTTTCGCGCCTTGAGCGATACTGGGAGGCTTTCGCCCCAGGGCGATATCGAAATCAGGTCCGTGCCGGAGTGCGCGGGCCGCAAGGAGCCGGATCAGGATGTTGGCGGTACTCAGGCGTTACCCGACTTCGGTCAATCTGCTGTTGGCTTCTTCGTTGATCCTGACCCTGGGACGGGCCATCACGCTGCCCTACCTGGTGATCTTCCTGTCCTCGCAGTTTTCCCTGGGGATCAGCGAGATCGGCCTGGTGGTCGGCATTGCGCTGGTGGCGGGGTCGCTGCTCAGCGTGTATGGCGGCTACCTGACGGACAAGGGTTCCAGCTTCCACCTGATCCTGGGCTTCACGGCGCTGTTCGTGCTCGGTTTTATCGGCATGTGCATGACCCACCGGCTCTGGCTGTTCTTCATATTCCTGGTGCTGTTCAACTTCGCCTACTCGGTGATCGACGTGGTGGTCAAGGCGACCCTGGGCCGTGTGCTGCCGGAAGCGGAACAGGCCAGCGTGTTCTCGGTGCGCTACACGCTGATCAATATCGGCTATGCGGTCGGGCCGTTTATCGGCGCAGGCCTGGCGCACCTCGATATGCGCTTGCCCTTTGTGGTCTCCGCCCTGTTGGGCGTGGTGTCATTGCTGACCTACTACAACTTCGGTGACCGGCAGCTCAGCCCGGTCGATCGGGCCCGGGCGCCGGTGTCCTTTATCGGTGTGGGCCGGATCCTGCTGCGTGACAAGCGCCTGGTCTGCTTCACCCTGGGCGGCCTGCTCAGCGCCGTGGTGTTCGGCCAGTTCACCGCCTATCTGTCACAGTTCCTGGTGACCACCGGCACCCCGGAGTTCGCCTACAGCATCATCAGTTCGGTGGTGGCGGTGAATGCGGTGGTGGTCATCTGCCTGCAGTTCGTGGTGGGCAAACGCATCAGCCAACAGCACCTGAACCTGTGGCTGACGGCGGGCTTCAGCCTGTTCCTGCTCGGGGTGACCGGGTTTGCCCTGTCGAGCACGGTGCTGCACTGGTCGCTGGCCATGGCGGTGTTCACCCTGGGGGAAATCATCGTGTTTCCCGCCGAGTACATGTTTATCGACCGTATCGCTCCCCAGCACCTGCGCGGCATGTATTACGGCGCGCAGAACCTGTCCACCCTGGGCGGTGCGCTGGGCCCGGTGCTCTGCGGTTTTGCCCTGGCCTGGTGGGCGCCGCATTTCATGTTCTACATGCTGGCGGGCTTTATCATCGCCGGCGGCTGTTTCTACCTGATCGGCGCCGCTTATGCACGCCAGCACGATGCCAGTGAGGCAAGCCGCCGGCAGGGGTGACTCGGGAGCGTCGTGGCGACTCAGGCGGGCCGGGCATTATCGACCTGGAGCGGTTCGCCGCAGTGTCAACGGCGGGCCGAGGGCCTGCGGCCTCTCGCGGCTTCAACCGCCCTGGGGGCCGCTGGCACTGGCCATCTGCTGGGGCTTGCAGTTGAGGTAGGGCGAGGACTTCAGCCAGCGTCGGTCGGGATACCAGGAGAACATGAACTGGCCGTCCTTGAGCTTGTCGACCACCTGTCGCGCCACCTGCGGGCGCACGGCGGGACAGCCCTGGCTACGACCGATGCGACCTTCGCGCCTGCTCCACAGCGGGCTGACGTAGTCGGCGGCATGAATCACGATGTCACGGTCGCGGGCGAGGTCATTGAAGCCCGGCTCCAGGCCGTCCATGCGCAACGAGTAACCGTGGGTGCCCTCATAGCTTTCCTGGGTCCGGAACAGGCCCAGGCTCGACTGGTAGCTGCCCATCCGGTTGGAGAACCGGGTGGCGAAGTTTTCCCCGGATTTCTGCCCATGGGCGACGAGGTCACGCAGCACCAGGGTTCTCTTGCGCAGGTCGAAGATCCACAGGCGCCGCGCCGTCGAGGGTTGCGAGTAGTCGATCACGGCCAGGCGTTCGGATTGCCCATGGCCTTGATTGATCGCGCATTGCATGGCGTTCAGGGCGCTTTTCAGCACCAGGGGGTTGAGTTCCGGCGCGGCGTGCGCGAGGCTGCCATACAGCGTCGGTTTCGGAGCGCTGGCGGCCAGGGCAGAACTGCCGGGCGCGGCCAGGGTCATAATGAACAGGCTCAGAATGCTCAGGCAGAGTCGGTAGCAAGATGTCAGCATATAGGGAGCGTCTCCGCCGTTGGTGCAGGCCTGCGCATCCCATCGGTCCCGGAACAGCACGATCACGGGCTGCCTTGAGGGCTTGTCGCCTCTGTCGTAACTATAGACCGCCCATGGAATGACCGTGGATTGGAGCCAAGCCTTTGTTCAAAAAACACGCATGTTACTTGAGCATTTGCCTGCTCGTTGCACCGCTGGTCGCGACGGCGGAGGATCTGCCTGTCGAGCCGTCGACGCCGTTGCAATCGGCGCTGGCACAGTTGTCGACCGACTGCCCCGCGCTGGCGGTGCAACTGGATGCGCCGGCACGTCTGCGCCTGCAGGCGTTCTATCTGCAGCACGACAATGTGCCGCTCTGGTCCGGCAATGACCGCTTGTCGGCGTTGCAGGCACAACTGCCGTTGCTGGCCGATGACGGCCTCGATCCGGCACGCTATCCGTTGCCCCGTGACACCGACGCGGGCAATGCGCTGTGCACCGATATCGAGATCAGCCGGCAGTACCTGCAAGTCCTGCAGGACCTGCATTTCGGTCGCCTGTCCCAGGCCCGTTTCGAGCCGGTCTGGCACTCCCAGCCGGCGGCGCAGGACGCGGACGCCCGGTTGCTGACGCTGGCCGCGACCGGGTTGCAGGATATGGCCCGGGGGTTCGCTCAGGCGCGGCCGAATGCCGAGCTGTACCTCAGCCTGCGGCGCATCTACGCGCAACAGCGCCTGCAGCCACTGCTGCATTGGCCAATGGTGGCCGGCGGCCCCTTGCTGCGTCCGGGCATGGAGGACCCGCGGGTGCCGGTATTGGCCGAGCGGCTGTTGGCCGAAGGCTACCTGCAAAGCCTGCCCGGCGGTCCGGAAAAGACCTACGGCGAAGAACTGGCCGATGCGGTCAGGCAATTCCAGCTGCGGCATTCGCTGCAATCCGATGGCGTGATCGGACCGGGCACCCTGACCGAGCTGAATATCAGCCCGGCGCTGCGCCGCGAGCAGTTGCGCATCAACCTCGAACGCTTTCGCTGGCTGGCGCCGGACCTGGAGCCCGAAGGCGTGCTGGTGAATGTCGCGGCGGCGCAGTTGAGCGTCTACCACGAAGGCGCGCCGATCTGGCAGACCCGCCTGCAGGTCGGCCGGGCCGAGCGGCAGACGCCGCTGTTGAAATCGCGGGTCACCCGCCTGACCCTGAACCCGACCTGGACTGTGCCGCCGACCATCCTGCGCGAAGACAAGCTGCCGGCCATCCGCCTGGACCCGGCGGCGTACCTGAGCCAGCAGAACCTGCAAGTGCTGGACAGCGAAGGCCATCCGCTGGCGGCGGACAGCATCGACTGGGAGCGGCCGGGCAATATCCTCCTGCGCCAGGAAGCCGGTCCGCGCAACCCGCTGGGCAAGATCGTCCTGCGTTTTCCCAATCCGTTCTCGGTGTACCTGCACGACACGCCCAGCCAACCCCTGTTCGCCAAGGGGCCCCGGGCCTTCAGCTCGGGCTGCGTGCGGGTCGAGCAACCGTTGCACCTGCGCGACTTGCTGTTGACCCCGGCGGAGCGGGCCAGGACCGACGAACTGCTGGCCAGCGGCACCACCCACGAGTTCCGCCTGGCGGCACCGGTGCCGATCCTGCTCGGCTACTGGACGGTCCAGGTCGACGGTGACGGCGCCTTGCTCTATGCGCCGGATATCTATGCACGCGATCCGCTGCTGTTGAAGGCCTTGGGAAGTTCGTCCTGAGGCTGTCTTTCACGTCGCTATTTCAACGCAGGATCTCCCGGATTGAGCTGTTTCCAGGCCTGGAGCAAGACCTGGGCCTTGGGTTCGTGGCCGTTTTCCAGGTAGTACTGGATCAATGAGAGCCGGGCATTGCGCTGGGTCGGCTGGTGCTTGAGCAGCGTTTCCAGTTCGGCGCAGGCGGCCTCGACCTGGCCGCTGTCGTGCAGCGCCACCGCCAGCACATAACCGTACTGGGGATTCCGCGGTTCCAGGCGTGCGGCCTTGCGCAGGGCAGGCAGGGCCTGCGCGGTGTTGCCGGCGCGGATCAGCGCCAGGCCCCGGGCGTGTTGCAGTAACGCGGCATCGGGGTGTTCCTTCAGGGCCTGGTCCAGCCGTTGCCCGGCCTCGCTGCCGTGTCCGTTGGCTTCCAGCCATTGCACCAGGGTCACCAGCGCCGGCAGGAAGTCCGGATCGCGCAGCAACGCGGTCCGCAGCAGTGCCTCGACCTGGGGGCCGCGGCCGGTGGCCTGATACAGCATCGCCAGGTTGAGGTTGGCCTCGGCGCGTTCCCTGAGGCTCGACTGCACCTGTTCGTACTCACTGATGGCCTTGTTCCAGGCCGGCTGGGCGGCGCCCAGGCCGGTGGCCGAAGCACCCAGCAGTTCGCGCGCGGCGCTGATGCGCACGGCCTTGACCGGGTCTTCGAGCAGCGGTGCCAGCAGGGCCGTGCGCTCGGCCGGCGGGACAAAGGCGCTGACGGCGCGCAGGGCGCTTTCACGCACCTGCGGTTCACCATGGGCCAGATCCTTGCTGGCAAGTTTCAAGGCCTGCTCACTGGGGTAGGACGGCAATTCGGCCAGCAGGGTGGCGCGCTGGATCGCCGGCAGGTTGCTGCGTTGCAACTGCTGGTCGAGGGCTTCGGCCGCGCCGGGGCGACCGTCACGGATCAACAGCAGGCTCTCGTCGTAACGGGGTGCGGCGGGGGGCGAGCTGTCGTGCCAGAGCTTGAACTGCGCGGTGACCTTGTCGCCCGCCGCGCCCTGGTGACAACCCAGGCAGGCATCCGGCGTGCCGAGGACCCTGGCCCGTTCCGGGTTGGGAATACTGAAGCTGTGGTCATGACGAAAGTCGTTGCCCATATAGAATTTGCCCGGCATATGGCAGTCGATGCATTGCGCTCCCGGCTGGCCGGGTTGATGCCGATGGTGCTCGGGCGAGTCGTAGTCTTTCGCTTGCAGGCCACGACCGTCGACACCGGCGACGGCACTCTTGCCCGAGGGGTTGTGACATTGCAGGCACACGCCATTTCCCGTGGCCTTGAGTTCGCCGCTGTGGGGGTTGTGGCAGTCGCTGCAACGCACGCCCTTGTCGAACATCTTGCTCTGCAGGAACGAGCCGTGCTCGAACACCTCGTCCTTGATCTTGCCATCCAGGGCATAGAGTTCGCGGGTCAGCACGCTGGGCAGGTAGTCGTCCATCAAGCGCTTGCCCACGGTATAGCCGTCACCCAGCGGGGCGCGACGGGCATGGCAGCGGGCGCAGGTCTCGATCTCGACGGTGGCGTCCTTGCTGGCGAGGTCGACGGCGAACCCCTTGTGGATCAGGTCGCTCTTTGCGGCTGTCCATTGCAGGTGATTCGACGCCGGGCCATGGCAGGCCTGGCAGCCGACGCCTAGGCTGTTCCAGTGGCTGGCGAAGCGGTTGCCGGCGGCGTCGAAGTTGCGCTGGTAACCGGTGGTATGGCACTCGACGCACATGAAGTTGGCGTTCTGGCTCGGCTTGCTCCAGTGCAGCGGGTTCTTGAAGTCCACGCCCTGGCCGGGGTAGAGGTGGAACCAGCGGTGCTTCTCGGTATCCCAGGCGACGCCGAGGGCTTGCAGGCGGCCGCCGGGGGCTTCCAGCAGGTACTGCTGCAGCGGCGCGATGCCAAAGGTATAGGCGACCTTGAAGTCGGCGGCAACACCGTCGGCGCCCTGGGTGTTGACCCAGAAGTCCTGGTCGCGACGAAAGAAGCGGGTCTGCTGCTGTTCCAGGTTCACGCTGACATCGGCGAAGTCGCCCAGTACCGTTTCCGCTGTTGCCGCCTGCATCGCCAACTGGTGGTGGGAACCTTGCCAGTCCTTGGCCTGGGGCGCGTGGCAGCCCTGGCATTGTTGTTCGTCGACCATTTGCGCGACGGGAGCCGCAGGGGCCCGGGCCACCGCTGACGGGCCGGCAGGGCGCGCGGAGGGGAGTGCCCGTACGGGCGTGCTGTCTTGCAGGGACCACCAGATGCCCACGGTCACCAGCAGCAGGAGCGCGGCGGTGACGGGGAGCAGGTAGCGGGACAGGCGCGAAGGGGAAGCGGAGGGTGCGGTGTGTTTTTTTTGCTTGGGCATTGAGACATCCGTTGTCCAACTGCATTGACCCGCCAGGCGAGCATCGACGCTGGGTCCAGCTTTGACGGCGCGGCGGCTCCTGTCAAATGAGCTTTGAGAAATGGCCCACATTGCGCGCGCAATAATCGACATTTTCGGGCCGGCGCGGCGTTCCTTGGCTATACCTACCTTTCCCGTGCCGGCAGCGGTACCGGCTAGCCAGAAGGAGTTTCGGCATGAAGTCAGGATTCATGATCAGTGCGCTGTGTATCGCCTCCCTTGCCGTGGTCGGCTGTTCGAGCCAGTCCGCCCAACCCGATCACTACTCGGGGTTTCTCAAGGACTACAGTCGCCTCAAGGAAGAGAAGAGCCCGTCGGGTGTCGAGGTGATGCGCTGGATCGATCCCAAGCTCGACGTGGGCAAATACACCAGTGCCTATATCGAACCCACCCAGTTCTATCCCGCACCACAACCCACCGTGAAGATTCCCCAGGCGACCTTGCAGGGCATCACTCACTACTATGACCAGGCACTCAAGCGTGAGCTGAGCAAATCCCTGCCCCTGGCCAATGGTCCGGGCCCCGGCGTGGTGGTGGTACGCGCGGCAATCACGGCGGTGAGCAGCAAGACCGAGAGCCTCAAGCCCTATGAGCTGATCCCGGTGGCGCTGGTGGCAGCGGCGGTCAGCACCGCATCGGGGATTCGTGACCAGGAAACCACCCTGGGCACCGAAGCCGTGTTCCTCGATGGGCAGAACCAGGCAGTGCTCGCCGAAGTGGTCCGCCAGGGCACCGGCAAGCCGCTGGAAAACGACAGCCAGGTGATGCAACCCTCCGACGTGAAAAACGTGATCGACGGCTGGGCTTCGGACATGCACCAGTCGTATCTCAAACTCAAGAGCCGGTAACAGCCGGCTTGCCGGCGATGGTGTCCGAGAGGTCGATGCAAGACTTCCCGGCCTCATCGCTGGCAAGCCAGCTCCCACCCTGTTCGAGTTGTACCTGATGTTTGTGTAAGACGAGAAAACCTGTGGGAGCCGGCTTGCCGGCGATGGCGTCCGTCTGGGCCGCGGATGACTATCGGGCCTGTCCGCCGAACCAGCGGTAGTACGGATTGCCCGGTTCGTCGCGCATCACCTCGCTCATCTCCCGGGCCCAGGCCTGGCGATCCCCTGCATAGGCGTGCAGGCTGGCGCGGTAGAAACGCATCAGGTTCTGCTGGTAGCCCTGCAGGTAATCGGTGAACAGCTTGTCCGCATGCTGCAGGGGGATAGGCTGGCGCAGGTCGAGCAGGGCTGGAAGCACCCGGCTGATTTCCCCGGCACGGACCCAGGGCGCGTATTCGATCGAGGGCCGGTCATCGGTCACGGCGGCTACTTCGCCGGCAAAGCGTTCCAGGCCACTACGGTCGGTGACCCAGGTCGCCAGCAGCGCGCTGGCCGAACTGATGCCCACGTCCTGCAGGGCACTGCGCACCGAGGGCCGGTCGAAGCGTTCGGCGATCCGTGTCGCGTCCAGTTCGATCGGTTGCAGGGAGCCCACCAGGAGCATTTCGTGGAACTCGCTGGTCCACAGCGTGGCATGGGGAAACACGTCGAGGAAACTGCGCACCAGCGCCTGTGAGTCCTCGATGTTCTGCGTCGGCAGCGGCAACCACTGGGCCAGCAGGCCGTCTTTTTCCAGGCGGCTGGCGGCCAGCTGGTAGAAGTCCCGGGAGTAGAGGTTGACCACGCCGACGGCGGAAGGCGGTGGGGGTTCGAGGGTGATCAGGTCGTAGCGTTGCGGGTTGCGCAGCAATTCCTGGCGCCCGTCGCGCAGGCGGATCTGCAGGTTCGGGTCGGCCGCGGCCTGGAAGTTACCCTTGAACAACGGCGCGGCGGCGACCACCGTCGGCAGCAGTTCGGCGACGACGCGCTGGTGCAGCGACGGGTACTGCAACAGCGCGCCAGCGGTGATCCCGGTGCCGAAGCCGATCACCAGGGCCGAGTCCGGTTCGCCGCGATGTATCAGCAGCGGCAGCAGGGCCTGGATGCGCATGTAACGCAGCGACGGCATGGCGTCGCCGGTGTTCGACACGCCCTGGATATACAGGCGCTGGAACTGCCGCTGGCCACTGCCCTGGGTGACCACGGCGACGGTCCCGCCACGGCCTTCCTGGTAGAACGCCAACTGGCCGTTGCGGGCTCCGGGCAGTAGTTCGGCCAGGCGATCCACGGGTGTCAGCCAGGCCACGGTCAGTGACAACAGGCCGAGGACCACCACGCCCTGACGATTGCCCTTGCGCAACGCACGGCCCCGGCTGACTGCCAGGTAGCCGACCGCGGCGGCGATCAGCGCCAGCACGCCGAGGGTACGCACCAGCCCCAGCCAGGGAATCAGCACGAACCCGCAGAGCATGACTCCGGCAATGCCACCGAGGGTATTGAGCGCCACCACCTTGCCGACATCGCGGCCGACCTGGCGTTGTTGCACGCCCAGGCGCAGGGCCAGGGGAAAGGCGGCGCCCAGCAGCAGGGTCGGGACAAACACGATGCTCAGCGCGGCCACGGCAAAGCGGCCGCTCATGCCGGCCAGGGGCGTGCCGCCAAGGGCCAGCACCATGGCTTCGGCCTGGGTCTGCAGGAGCACCAGCCAGCGCCCGAGCAGGGCGATCTCCAGCAGGGCAATCAATCCGGCGGCGCTGATCAGCCAGCCGAACACGCCCCAGGGATCGCGCAGGCGGTCGACCCGCCGGGCCATCAGGCTGCTGCCCAGCACCAGCCCGGCGAGGTAGGTCGCCAGCACCACGGCAAAGGCATAGGTGCGGGTGCTCATGAACTGTACGATGGACTGCGACCACACCACTTCATAACCCAGGGCCACGCCACCGGCGACGGCGTACAGCCACATGGCCAGGCGCGCCGGCGGTTGTTCGGCCCGGGCCCGTTCCGGCACTGCTGGCGGCAGCGGGCGCTCGCGACGCAGCAGCCACAGCGCGCCGGCGGCCGCCAGCAGGTTGAGCAGGGCGGCGGCCATGGCGCTGCCGCGTACGCCGAGGCTGGCGATCAACACAAAGGCGGCCAGCAGGGTGCCGGCAATTGCCCCGGCGGTATTGGCGGCATACAGGCGCGCGCCGGCCCGGCCCAATTGTTGCGGATCGGCGGCCAGGGCACGCATCAGCACCGGCAGCGTGCCGCCCATGAGGAAGGCCGGAATCCCCACCAGGCTGAAGGGCAACAGCCAGGCGGCCAGGCCCAGTTGCTGCTCAAGCCAGGCGAACGGCGCGGCGGCCTGGCCGAGGCTGACAGTGGCGGCGATGCCGAGCACGGCGACCAACAACTCCAGGGCGGCGTACAGCAGCAGCGGCTGCGCCATGCGGTCGGCCCAGCGGCCGAACAACAGGCCACCCAGTGCCAGCCCGGCGAAAAAGCCGCTGATGCCCGTGGTGATCGCATACACCTCGACGCCGACCACCAGCGACAGTTGCTTGATCCACAGCACCTGGTAGACCAGGGCCGCCGCACCGGAAACGAACAGCAGCAGGGCAGGCAGGCGCCAGGTCGTCGCGACGGGGGCGGACTGGGCCGATGACAGGGTGGCGCTGCGAGGCTCGGACATGGTGCGGTTGCCTTGTGCTGGGGTACTCGATAGGGCCGCCCGCCATGGTGGCGGGCGGCGGTCCTGCCATTACTCTTTGGGTTGCGCTTTCATCTTCTCGGCGATCTTTGCATCCACCGCCGCGCGGATCTGGTCGATGCTGAAGCTCGCCGGTTTCTGGCTGGGTGGGTACTCGATAAAGGTTTCGAGGAACTTCGCCGACTTGGTCACCGCGACGCCAGCCAGGTAGACGTTCTTGGTGTTCCAGTCGTAGAACTGGTCGGACACCACGTCTGCCCGCTCATACGGGTCCATCCGCAGGTTGAGGATCTTCGGCACCCGCAGGCACACGAACGGTTCGCTCCAGACCCGGAAACCGCCCGGCTCGCGCTGTTCGCAGAACACCACCTTCCAGTTGTCGAAGCGCATCGACACCAGCACCCCGTCGTCGTTGAAGTAGTAGAACTCCTTGCGTTCACCCTTGGGTTGCTGGCCGGTCAGGTAGGGCAGCTGGTTGTAGCCATCCAGGTGCACCTTGAAGCTGGTGCCGCCGGTCACCGGTGCCCAGCCCTTGAGCAGCTTGTCCTTGACCCCGGCATCGCCGGCAGCCGCCAGCAAGGTGGGGAACCAGTCCATGCCGGAGAACATTTCGTTGGAGACTTCGCCGGCCTTGATCTTGCCCGGCCAGCGGATGATCGCCGGCACCCGGTAAGCGCCTTCCCAGTTGGAGTTCTTCTCGTTGCGGAACGGCGTGGTCGCCGCGTCCGGCCAGGAGAACTGGTTCGGCCCGTTGTCGGTGGTGTAGACCACGATGGTGTTGTCGGCGATCTTCAGGTCGTCGAGGGTCTTGAGCAGTTTGCCGACATCGCCATCATGCTCGAGCATGCCGTCGGCGTACTCGTTGCCGGGCATGCCGCTCTGGCCCTTCATCGAGTCGCGCACGTGGGTGAACACGTGCATGCGGGTGGTGTTCATCCAGACGAAGAACGGCTTGTCCGCCTTGGCCTGTTTCTCGATGAACGCCTGGGCGGCGGCGGTGGTTTCGTCGTCGATGGTTTCCATGCGCTTGGTGTTCAGGGCGCCGGTGTCTTCGATCTTGCCGTCGGCGAAACTGTGGATCACCCCGCGCGGAGAGTTGGCCTTGACGAACTCCGCGTCGTCCTTGGGCCAGTAGGGGCGTTCCGGTTCCTCTTCGGCGTTGAGGTGATAGAGGTTGCCGAAGAACTCGTCGAAACCATGGTTGGTCGGCAGGTACTCATCGCGGTCGCCCAGGTGATTCTTGCCGAACTGGCCGGTGGCGTAGCCCTGCGACTTGAGGGCCTGGGCAATGGTGATATCGCGCTTCTGCAAACCCACCGGCGCGCCGGGGATACCGACCTTGGACAGCCCCGTGCGCAGCGGTGTCTGCCCGGTGATGAAGGATGAGCGCCCGGCGGTGCAACTGTTCTCCGCGTAGTAGTCGGTGAACAGCATGCCTTCCTTGGCGATCCGGTCGATGTTCGGCGTCTTGTAGCCGACCACGCCCATGGAGTAGGCGCTGATATTGGTCTGCCCGATGTCGTCGCCGAAGATCACCAGGATGTTGGGTTTTTCGGCGGCCCCGGCGCCTGCCGAGAGCCCCATCACTGAAGCCGCCACCAGGGCGAGCTGGGGAAGCCACTTGCGTATGCCAGTCATATGACTTGCTCCTTTTGCGCTAGCTTGAGCCGTCCTGCGACGACCAACGTTTCTACCTTCCTGAGTTACGTTTTCCGCTTACTGCACTTGCTCGGTGGGGGCGGCCTCGAAGGGGTAGACCTTGCGCCAGGCGCTCGCCATGTCGACGACGGTCCAGCCCCGTTGGTTGGCCTCATCCAGGGCCTTGTCCAGGCGCCCTATGTTCGATTGCCGGTCATAGGCCCACTCGCGCCTGGCATCGGTGTGATGCACCAGGCCCATGAAGCGCTTGCCGCCGCCGGCGGCGGTCCATTGCAGCATCTGCAAGTCGCCGTCGGAGTTGCCGAAAGCCAGCAGCGGGCGGCGGCCGATGATCGCGTCGATGCTTTCCGGCTTGCCCGGGCCGTCGTCGTTGTGGGCCAGCTTGGCGGTGCGCAGGATCGACGGCGTGCCGTTGTCCAGCTGGAAGCGGGTGACGAAGCCGGAGCCGATGACCTGCTCTGGTGGAATGCCGTACACGGTCTCGGCGAAGGCACGCATGAACGCGGTATCGCCGCCGGACACGATGTAGGTCTTGAAGTCTTCCCGGCGCAGGTAGTCGAGCATTTCCAGCATCGGCTGGTAGATCATCTCAGTGTAGGGCTTGCCGGTCTTCGGGTGCCGGGCTTGGGCCAGCCAGGTCCGGGCACGGTCGATAAAGGCTTCGGTGGTGATCCCGGTGTGGGTGGCGCCGATGATCTTCAACAGGCCGTCCATGCCGCTGGCGGCCAGGGCCTTCTGATCGTTTTCCAGCACCGCCTTGAACGGTTGCTGGCTCTTCCATTCCGGATGCTGCGGGGCCAGGCGCCGTACTTCATCGAAGGCGAACAGCACCTGGAAATAGGCCGGCTGTTCGCTCCAGAGGGTGCCGTCGTTGTCGAACACGGCGATGCGTTCGGCGGGTTTGACGAAGTCCTTCGAGCCTTGCTCGGTGACGGCCCGGACAAACTCGATGATGGCAGCCTTGGCCGGGCCTTCCTGCCATGACGGCAACGGATCGGCGGCGGCCTGGGCCTGTATCGTGAGGACCTGTAACGTCAGGAGCGACAACGTGAACAGCAGCGACAGCAGCCAGCCACGACGATAGAGCGGCGATGGACGGGTCATGGGAACTCCTTCTCCAGACGAGGATTGAGCGGGCGCAGGCCCGTTGAGCGATGGGCGTGCCACCAGCGTTGCCAGGCGCGGCCGCCGCGACGGGCCAGGGGCGGACCCAGGCGCACCAGCAACCCCAGCGCCAGCACGGCCAGGCCCCAGGTCAGCCAGTGTCGTGACAGATGGATACGGCCCTGGCGGGCCAGGGCCTGGACGTCTTCGGCGACCGAAAACACCGGGCGATAGTGCGTATTGGCGATGGCGTCGAAACTCACCGCCGGTACTTCGAGGGTGCGTGCCTGCCGGGTGGTGCTATCCCACCATTTGAGTTGCACCGCCGGCAGCTGGAAGTGGCCCGGATGCTCGATGCGGTAGCTGGCCTGGTCGACGCGCTGCCCGCCGTCGAGGTTGCCGCGGCCATCGTCGAGGTTGCTGATCGCGGGTGTCTTCAGGTAGCGGCTCAGGCCCGGCACCTGCTGCAGCACCGGTGCGGGCAAGGCCATGCCCGGTGTGCCGTCGGCTTGCAGGGTCAGTTCGCGGGTGACGCTGTCACCGACCGTGGGCGGGTTGGATGAATAGGTGATCTTTTGCGAAAGTCGCAGCCCGCGGGCCACCAGTACCGTTTCGCCCGGACCGAAACCCGGCGGTGGGCGGGCGCTGAAGTGCTGTGCCGGGATCTGCGCGCTGAGTTCGTGGCTGGCCTGGCCGGGGGTGGCCTGCACCGTCAGCGCCGGAATGACGAACTCGCCGGCTTGCTGCGGGGTGATCCGGTAGCTGTAGCGCAGGCCGAAGAAGGGCTTGCCTTCCAGCGTCAGGTTCAGGTGCTCGGCTTCGCTGCCCGGCGGCTCGACCTGGGCGCCTGCGAGTGTCAACGCGGGTAGATTCGCGGCACGGGTAAACCAGGTGTCGGTGAGTACATCGACCTGCAGGCTCAGGGTTTCACCGACTACCGCCGTGGTGTCGGGTTGCAGTCGGGCCTGTACCCGCAATTGCGGTTCCTCGGCCAGGACGGGCCAGGCCAGGGCGCAGAGCAGGGCGGTGATCGCCGGCAAGCGGGGGTTCATCGGCTTGCCTCCCGCTGGTCCTGCAGGCTGAATTTCTGGCGCAGGAAACGCGCCGGCGAGGTGCTGAGGTTCTGCAGCCAGAGTTCGTCGCTGGCCGCCTGCGGGGTCTGTACCTGTTGGGTCTTACCCTTGCCGGCGGGTTTGTCGAACTGCACCTGGTCGGGCTTGACCTCGGGGGCGTTCTGCGCGGCGCTGTCGGTATCCTTTTGCAGGGCAATGGCCAGGGCCAGGTTGGCGCTGGCTTCGGGGAACTGTGCTTGCAACTTCAGCGCCTGGGTGTAGGCGGCGATGGCCTGGTCGAACTTGAAGCGCCGGGTGTAGATATTGCCCAGGTAGAAATATGCGGCGGCGCTGTCCAGGCGGGCAAAGCTGGCCAGGGCCAGGTCGTAGTCGGCGGCCTGGTAGGCGGCGATGCCTTTCCAGTATGGGTCGCTGAAATGCGCGGCGGCGGCCGGGTAGTGCTGCTGTTCGAAGGCCAGGCGGCCCTGTTGGTCGGGGGTGAGGAAGGCATCGGCCAGCACTCCGGCGCGAACCGGCGTCGGTGCCAGGCCGGCCGCCAGGCATAGCAGCACGGCGGCGCTCCAGTTCAGGCTCCAACCCTTGCGCAGGGTGAAAAACGCCAGCACTACCAGCGGCCAACTCAACCAGTAGCCGGCGTCCTTCCAGCGCAGTTGCTGCTGTTCGGCGCTGGCGGCCTGGAAGTGCTGCCGGGCGTGCAACTCGACCCATTCCAGGTCTTTGTCGTCGAGGGTCAGGCTGCCCAGGGGGGCGTCGAGGGCCTTGGCCAGTTGCTGCAATCCGGCGCGGTCGAAGCGCCCCAGTTGCGGACGCCCGCTGCTGTCGGTGCGTGGTTGTCCGGAGGCATCGCGCAGGATGCCGCCGTCCTCGCTGCCGACCGCCAGGACCAGCACCTGCAGCAGACTACCGTTGAGTTGCCGGGCCAGCCCCGGCAATTGCGCGGTATCGGCGCCATCGGTGATCAGCAGCAGGCTGCCCGGCACCTGCTCGGCGGCCAGCAGGCGCCTGGCCTCATCGATTACGGCGGCGACGTTTTTCCCCGGACGGCTGATCAGGTCAGTGCCCAGGGCCTGGACAAAGCTGTCGAGCAACGCCGGATCGTCCGTTGGCGGCAGTACCAGATGGGCGCTGCCGGCATAGGCCAGCAACGCGGTCTTCGCACCGTTGCGGCGCTGGATCAGTTCATGCAGCTTGTGCTTGACCGCTTCCAGGCGGCTGGGGGGGATATCGCCAGCGTCCATCGACGGCGAAAGGTCGACGGCGATCAGCAACGGCGCGCGGTTTTCCAGGAAGTCCGGCCGGTCCTGTTCCCAGGTCGGCCCTGCGGCGGCGATGGCCCCCAGCACCAGCAGGGCGCTGGCCAGGTGCACCGGGCGCAGGCGGTGCGGGTCGTTCGGGGTCAGTAGCAGGTGGGGCAGCAGGTGTGGGGCGATGGTCCCGCGCAGGCGCCGCTCCAGGCCCTGGCTGCGCCGCCAGAGCAGCGGCAGCAGCAGGCCGAGCAGCGCCAGCGGCAACCAGCCGGGACGAAGGAAATGCAGGGCCGAGAGGTCGATATCCATCAGGCCTCCTGCCGTCGACGAGCCGATTGCAACCGTGGTCGCAGCCAGGCGGCCAGGTGATAGAGCGCCAGCAGGCTGATGGCGGCGGCCACCGGCAGCCAGAACAATTCGCGCTTGGGCTGGTGGCTGAGGGTCTTGACCTGGTGCGGGGTCAACTGGTCCAGGGTGCTGTAGACCTGGTCCAGGGCCGTGCGGTCTTCGGCGCGGAAGAAGCGCCCGCCGGTGACCCGGGCGATCTGCCGCAGGCTGGCGAGATTGACCTTGGCTTCGCCGTCGGCATCCGGGTCGCCGATGCCGATGGTGTGGATGATCACGCCCTTGGCGGCGGCCATGGCCGCCGCGCGCTCGGGGGGAATGGCGCTGCTGGTGTCGTTGCCGTCGGTGAGCAGGATCAGCACTTTTTCGGGTTCATGGGCCTGCTCCAGCAGCTTGAGGCTCAGGCCGATGGCATCGCCGATGGCGGTGTCGGGCCCGGCCATGCCGATGCCGGTGTCCGCCAGCAGGATTGCCAGGCTGGCGTGGTCCAGGGTCAGGGGCGCCTGGGGATAGGCGCCGCTGCCGAACACGATGAGTCCCAGGCGGTCGTCGTGGCGCCGCTGGATAAAGCCTTGCACCACCTGTTTGACGGCGCTCAGGCGATCGACCTGGCGGCCCTCGGCATCGGTGAAGTCGCGGGTTTCCATGGACTGGGAAATATCGATGGCCAGCATCAGATCGCGCACCGGTTGCTGGTGCTCGATGGGCGGCTCGATCCACACCGGCCGGGCGAGGGCCAGCACCAGCAGCACCCAGATCACGGCGTTGAGCAGCAATTGCCCACGGTTGCGGGTGCCGCCGGCAACGTCGGGGACCTGGCCGACAGCCTGGCTCATGGCGGCGAAAAACGGCACCCGCACGGCGCTGCGGGCTTCACGGTAGGCGGGCAGGTAGCGATAGCCGACCCCCGGCAGCAACACCAGCAGCAACAACCAGGGGTAATCAAGCTGCCACATGATGATGCTCCACCCAGTGCCGGCACTGTTCGAGCAACTGTTGCCGTTGCTCCGGTGCCAGGGCCAGCAGGCGGCTGTCCGGGGCATAGGCCAGTTCCGCCAGTTGCCGGCTGAAATCGGCGGGCAACGGATGGCCGCCATGTCTGGCGAGAAAGTCCTGCCAGGGCTCGCCACTGAGCTGGGTGACCGTCGACGCGGGCACGCCGGGCATCGACAGGGCGACGCGCTTGAGCAGTTCGGGCAGTTCGCGTAACGCCGCCGGTTGTTCGAGGTGGAGCGACAAGTGTTCGAGCCGCGCCAGGGCTTCGCGTCGGTAGCGGTTCTGTCGCCAGCGCCAGTAGCGGCGCACGCCCCAGGCCAGCAGGCCGACCAGCAGCAACCCGAGCAGCACGGCCCAGCCCCAGGTCTGCGGCCAATAGCTGACCGGTGCGGGCAGGGCCATTTCCTGCAACTGGTCAAGGCTCGGCGGCACGCTCATCGCCTGGCACTCCCCTGGCGACCGAGTTCGTTACGCAACTGCGTCGCGGCGGTTTCGGCGGTGCTGAACATCATCAGTGGCACCTGGCTGCGGCGCAGCA
>NZ_JACAOR010000010.1:0-265635 GCF_013386115.1 Pseudomonas gingeri | reverse complement strand
CCGAGAAATTCGCCCAGGGGTTGATGGACCCGGCGCTGCTCCACGGCCAGCTCGACCTGCAACTGCCCCTGGGTCACCCGCAGCCGGCCCTGGTCGGGGACGTTGAGGGCCAGCGGGTCGTAGACCTGCATGGCGATCACATCGTTGTGCGCCGACAGTTGCCGCAGCCATTGCAGGGTGCGCGGCCCGGCACCGGCGAAGTCGCTGACCAGGCAGATCAGGTGGTCGTGGCCGGCGAGCGCGGCGCAGTGCTGCAGGACCTTGTCCAGTTGGTCCTGGCCCTCGCTGTCGGGATTGCCGGCGTGCAGCGCCTGGTTGTGTTCGACGATCCGGCTGCACAGGGCCTCGACCCGCTGGCGGCTGCGCAGCGGGGCGACACTGTCGATACGTTGATCGTTGAACACCAGGCCGCCGACCCGGTCGCCGGCGTTGAACACCATCCACGCCGCCAGGGTCGCCAGTTCGGCGGCGATGGCCGACTTGAAGCTTTGGCGCGAGCCGAAGAACATCGACATGCGCTGGTCGACGACGATCAGCGCCGGGCGGTCGCGTTCCTCGGTGAAGGTGCGCACCACCGGTTTGCCGCTGCGCAACGAGGCGCGCCAGTCGAGGTGGCGCAGGTCATCGCCGGGTTGATAGCGGCGCAGTTCGTCGAAGTTCAATCCGCGTCCGCGCAGGCGCGAGGCATGGTTGCCGGCCAGCAGGCTGGCTCGCGGCTGCCGGGAGAGAAAGCTCAGGTCGCGGGCCTGGGCCTGCAACGCCATCAGTTGCGTCAGCGAGACATAGACCTGGCCATCTGCTTCCCGACGTGGGCTGGACATGGGCTGCACCTGCTCAGGCCGCAATCGCGACTGTGGCCAGCAGCCGGTCCAGCACCTGATCGGCACTGACCCCGTCGGCGACCGCGTCGTAGCTCAACTGCAGGCGATGGCGCAGCACCGGATGGACCACTGCCTGGACATTTTCCGGGGTGACGAAGTCCTGTCCCCGCAACCAGGCGTCGGCCCGCGCGCAGCGGTCGAGGCCGATGCCGCCGCGAGGACTGGCGCCGATATTGATCCAGCGGGCCAGGTCGGCGTCGTAGTCGCCCGGGTGCCGGGTGGCGTTGATCAAATCGATCAGGTAGCGGTCGATGGTCGGTGCCACCTGCACCGCGCTGACTTCGCGGCGGGCGGCGAAGATCACTTCCTGGGCCAGGGTAAAGCCGGCTGTCGTGGCGGCCGCGGCGTGTTGCTGCTCCTCGTTGCGCAGCAGGCGCAGGACCTGGCTTTCGTTTTCCGCGCTGGGGTAGTCCAGCAGCACTTTCATCAGGAAGCGGTCCATCTGCGCCTCGGGCAGCGGGTAGGTGCCTTCCTGTTCGATCGGGTTCTGCGTGGCGACCACGATAAACAGCGCCGGTAGCGGGTGACTGGCGCCGGCCACGGTGATCTGGCGTTCTTCCATGGCTTCGAGCAGCGCCGCCTGGACCTTGGCCGGAGCGCGGTTGATCTCGTCGGCGAGGATCAGGTTGCCGAACAGGGGGCCGGGCTGGAAGCGGATCTGGTTCTGCCCGTCGACCTGGTGCAGGACCTCGGCGCCGGTGATGTCCGAGGGCAGCAGGTCGGGGGTGAACTGGATCCGGCTCATGCTCGCGTCCAGGTGGCGGGCCAGGGCCTTGACCGTGCGGGTCTTGGCCAGTCCCGGCAGGCTTTCCAGCAGCAGGTGCCCGTTGGCCAGCAGTCCGAGCAGGATCTGCCGGATCACCGCGTCCTGGCCCAGCACCGCTTCGGCGATGCTGGCCTGCAGGGCGTTGATATCGTTGCGTACTGTCATGGGATTCTCCCTGGATTCACCATGGCGCCCGGACCACCACGAATTGCACCGAGCTGCCGATGTACTGCGGCTGGTACCAGGTGGCACCGCAGTGTTGATAGGACACGCCGTAGGCGATCACCGAAACGCAGTCCGGCGGCACCTCGCTGACATGGGTGCCGATGGCGATCACCGTGGCCGTGGTGGCACCGATCACCGCCGCGGTGGCCCAGGGGTGATACCAGTCATCGCCGTGGGGGGGAGGCGGTGGCGGCGGCGGAGGGGGCGGCATCGGATAAGGACGCGGCGCCGGTCCGGGGCCCGGTCCCGGATAGGGTTGTGGCCCTGGATAAGGATGGGGACCTGGTTGTGGGCCAGGTCCCGGATAAGGATGCGGACCCGGCTGCGGTCCCGGCCCGGGGTAGGGATGCGGTCCGGGTTCGGGATGCGGCTGCGGGCGCGGCTGGGGTTGCGGACGCGGTGCCGGTGGCATCGGTGGGTGCATCGGTTGCAGGGCATGGCCACCGCCATGGGGCACGACGAAGGTGCGGGCGCCACCACCCCCGCGCAGGTTCCAGGCCTGGGCAACTGGCGGGGCGAGCAGACCGAGCAGGGCGATGCCGAGCAGGCAGGTGCCGAGGCTTTTCATGGCTTCGTCTCCAGGCCCGGTTGGGCGGCATCCAGGGCGCGCAATGGCACCGCGAGGGCGCCGGCGGGCGGATTGAATTCAAAGGCGCTGGCCGGGCTCGGGCGTTTCAGGTCCCAGTGGAAATCCACGCTGTGCCGTGGTTGCTCGGCCAGGTCCCGGCGGCTGATCACCAGCCGACAGGGCAGTGGCTGGTCACCGTCTCGCACCCACAGTTGCCAGTCGATATCGGGTTGGCGGTAGGCGTAGTGGGTGCAGGTTTCGCCGTCCACCTGTTCGCTGCCGATATACAGGGCGGTATCGATGCCGACTTCGGCGGCCGTCGTACTGTTCCAGCGAAACAGGTCGGCCAGGGGCAGTTCGATGCCGTAGCGCTCGTTCAACTGGTCCAGCAACTGGTCGATGCGCGGAGGAGCCTCGCTGCGAGCAAAATAGCCGTGGCGACTGTTGTAGAGGACAAAGGTCTGGCCGTTGTAGTAGAGGCTGCGGGTCAGCTCGCCATTGCTTACCGTGATCTGCAGCTTGTCCGGCTGCACCGCCTGCAACTCGGTGCGGTGGGAGAATTCCAGGGTCTGGCCGCTGTCCAGGACCTGGTCGGTATGGCTGCTGGCACTGATGCGGAAATGCGTCAGGCTGCGCAGGTAAGTGCCCATGCGTTGCAGGGCGCTCAGGGCGTTGGCGTTGAGTTCGCTGTCGGCGGCACGGACCGGTCCGCCGCACAGCATCAGGCCGAGCAAGGTGATCAGAGCATGGCGGTGAAGGCTTGGCATGGCAGCTCCTGCTCAGAACATGAAGGTCGGGATGACGGGAATGAACGACAGGCGAAAATTCCAGCGGCTGCTGATCAGGTCGTCGGGATGGATCACCGAGTACTGCACCTCGCCGGAAATGCGCACCGGCAGTTTGCCGAAGGTGAAGATCCGCCCGGCGCCGAGGCCGATGGGAAAGGTCACCCGGTTGCCGCCGTCGGCTTTCCAGTTGATGGTGATATTGGGCGTCATGCCGACCCGCCACTGCTCGGGGCCGGGAATGGCACGCTGGATGAAGTACTGGATGTTGGTCAGGCTGACGTCCTTGCGGCGCTCGTCGCCGGCCACCGACCACCAGTGCTGGGGGAACACTCCCAGGGTCCAGTCCGGACCCAGGTAGGCGGCGACGAACGCCGGCCCCAGGGAGTACTTGCCGGTGCCCAGTACGTCATGCTCGGCGGTGGGGAACATCGCGGTCGGGCCGACGCCCCAGACCAGCTTGCCGCCATTGGCAAAACGCACCGGCTGCTTGGGCGAGAACACCCCGACATAGGCCAGGTCGCCGAAGCCGCCGGTACGCTCGAACGGGTCCTGCAGCACCGAGGGAAAGTCGCGGTCGGTGAGCACTTCGTAGGGGCCGAGGCCGGCCAGGTTGCCGGCCTTGCGGTTGACCGGGGCGCTGACGTAGCTCACCGGCAGGCGGTTGATCAGGTTCCAGTCCTCACCCAGGGAGACCGGGAAGGTCGGCATGAAGCTGTACTTGCCCAGGTAGCGAGTGCCGTTGCTGTGGGGGCCCTTGAGAGCGGTGTAGTCGAACTGGTTGAACAGCAGCACCAGGTTGCCCACCGGGTTGTCCATCAGCCTGGCGATCTGCTCGGTGGACGGCTCGCAACCGGCCTTGACCACCTGCTTGAGGTCGATCTCGAAATCCTGTTGCAGTTGCTGGCAGGTCTGCGCATCGGCCTTGGCGACGGGCGCCGCGCCCAGCTCGGGCAGCGTCGGGCCGGCCTGGGCCATGCCACCGAACAGGGCGCTGCACAGGGGCAGTCCGGTGCGCATCAGGGCCGGGTTCATGGCCGGCTACCAGACGTACTGCAGGCGCAGCGTCCAGGTGTTCACGTCCGGCGAGCCCTTGCGTTCGGAAACCGTGTCGGAGTAGGCGACCATCCCGCCGAACTGCGGCGACAACATGAAGCCGACACTGGCCCCGAGCAAGGCGTTTTCCTGCTTGTTGTCCTGCCAGTCGCCGTCAATCTTCGTCTCGCCGCCCCGACTGTAGGTGGCGTCCAGCGAGGCCCAGAGGGCGCGGTTGATGGTGTAGCTGTAGTGGCCCTCGATGGCGTAGAGCGGTTTCTGTTCCAGCTTGCTGTCGCCGTGATAATCCTTGTTGTCGCCGAACAGCGAGACCCAGGTGTTGATCTCCAGCCAGGTCGGCCCGAAGGGCGTGCCGAAGCCCAGTTCCGGTTTGATCGCCCAGCGGTTGGAACCGATGTTGATCACCCGGTTCTTGTCGTAGTCGCCGGTCGGGGTGGTGATCCACAAGGCCCCGGTGAGAAAGGTCTCCGGCGTCCAGTTGGCGAACTCCTGCTGGGTCAACGCCGGGCCGCCGAAGATGTTGTGCGCCAGCACGATCTGGGTATCGCCCATGCCGCCGTTGTGCTTGGTGCCGGTGAAGAAGCGCGCGTTGTCGAAGGACGCCGAGACATCGGCATAGGGCTGCACGATCTGGATGGCGCTGTTGCGCCCGTCCACCGCGAAAGAGCGGGCCAGGCGCAGGATGTACAGGTCGGCGTTCAGCGACAGGCCATCCAGTGGTAGCGAGGTGTCGATGGGCGTGTTGGTGTCGACGCGGTTGTAGTAGCCGAAGACCATGTTCAGGTCGATCGGGATGTTCTGCCAGTCGCGGGCGTTGTCGGCATGGCCGAGCACCGGGACCAGGGCCAGCGCCAGCGCCGCGGCACTCCATGCACTCAGTCGAAAAGCTGATCCCATGGCATTGCTCCTTCAAGGGTTGTCATTCCACCAGGCTGATGTCGTCGAGCTTCCAGCTTTTGTCGAAGTAGGCTTCGGTCGGCGCGTAGAGCCGGAAATAGCTGAACCAGTGCCGGCCCGGCAGCGTCTGCACCCAGTTGTTTTCGAAACCCTTGGGCGCTTTCGGGCCGAAGTAGAGGTCGACCGAACCGTCGGGGTTTTTCTTCAGGTCCTGGCGCGAGGACAGGTCGGCCTTGCGCTGGGGATTGTCGATCAGGCAGCGGCTGTCGCTGTCGTAGACGGTCATCGACCAGAACTGCCTGGCCGGTGGGTTGGCGGCGACCCTGAGGCGATAGGTGCGGGCACCGTCGAGCCAGTTGCCGTGCTGGTCGGTGTAGGCGCCGAGGTAGGTCTGCCCCAGCCCCGGGGTTTTCGAAACCATGCCCTTGGTGTTGGTCACCGCCTCATAGAACCAGGCGCTGCGCTCCCACAGCTGGTCGTAGTACTTCACCCGCTGGGACGGTTCGGCGATGTTCAGCACGGTGTCCCAGTGCCGGTCCTTCCAGTACTGCGCCTGGGGGAAACGCTTGGCGAAGGTGTTGGCCTTGGCCATCAGCTCGCCGACCTGGGCCCCTTGCCCCAGGGCCTGGCGCTGCAGGTCGGAGGGGTGGAAGGGCTGGTCTTTCTCGATGCCCAGGCTGGCCAGCATCGCCATGTAGAAACGGTCGCGTTCGTTCACCGGCTCCTTCTGGATGATCTGGTGCAGCCGTTCCCAGTAGGCCATGCCCCGTGGCTGGGTGCCGGACCAGCGCTTGCCGCCCGGGGTCAGCAGGCGGGTCTTGCCCGGTGTGGCGCGCTGGGCGTAGGGGTACATGCGGAACTGTTCGACCAGCGCCTTGCCCTTGGCCGGATCCGGATCGAGCACCCGGAAACCCACCAGCACATTCATGGTTTCCGAGCGGGCCAGGTGGTATTGATCGGCATCCGCTGGTGGCTGGCTGCCCGGTGGCAGCACCAGGTACTTGCCGCCCTGGCCCTTGTCCGGGCCGGTCTGGCCCATGTCGATGATCGCCCGCTGCCAGAAGTCGCCAATGCCGCCGGCGGTAGGGCCGGCCGGCAATTCGATCACCAGCGGCCCGGTCTCGTTGAGGTCGACAAAACCCAGGATGTAGGGAGTGGTGGCGTTGGCGGTGATGACCCCGAGCTTGTCTTCATAGCTGTCGAGCACCATCAGGTCGCCGCTGCGGGCACCGAGCTTGTCGCGGAATTCTTCCTGCCACTGGGCATAGGACACCAGTGGCAGGGCCCACAGGTATGCCTGGCTGGCCTGCTGGAAATCCAGCTCGGCATACAGCCTGGCAATCGCCTCCGGTGCCGGCAGTTCGCCCTGCATGTTGATCGGGCCGATACGGGTTTCCAGGGGCTGCGCGCCGACTCCGCAACTGACCGCCATGACGCTGACGGCGAAACCGGCAACGCTGTTGCGCATCCATGGATTCATGGGCATTCCTTATTTTCCGAGGGTGACATTGATCCCGGCGAACAGGGTGAATTGCGGCAGGCCGTCACCCTTGCGTTCCACTGTCCATTGCGGTTCGAGGAACCAGTTGTAGATGTTGTGGCCGACCTTGCTGGCCTTGCCGACACCGAAGCCGATGGGGATATAGCGGGTGTCGTTCTTCAGGTCGAAGGTCCAGGTGCCGGTGGAGCGCAGGTACCAGCCCTTGGGCAGGTTATGGATGATGAAGGGTTGCAGGGTGGCGGTTTCCACCCGTTGGCGGTCGCTGTCGCCGGCGAACGAACTCTGGTACTGCACCAGGGCGCCGAGCAGGCCGCGGGGCGAGGCGTCAATGGCCACCGCGGCCAGGCCGGCCTGCCATTTGCCGGTGCCGAGTTCATCGCGGGCGGCGGTCGGGGCGGTGATCTGCGGGCCGATGCCCAACTGCACGCCTTCGGTCTTGAGCAGGAAGATATCGAACAGGTTCAGGTCGCCGATGCCGGTGCTGTAGCCGCCATGGGGATCGGGGCGGGTGCTGATGGGCAGGGTGGCGCGCAGCAGCTGCGGGACGGGCACGAACTCGCCGGGAGCCACCGGCAGGGTGCCGCGCAGCAACAGGTCGTTGGTGTGGACATTGCTGTCGTAGACCCTGGGTGTGTAGTAGTCCTGCAGGTTCGCACCGGGTGCGAGGTTCAGCGGGTTGTTGCTCTTGTTGGCGGTATCGGCGTTATCGGCAAACACTCCAAATGCGGGTGTCATGGCCAGTAGAAAAGTGGGTAAAAGCAAGGCTCTCGACATCGTATCCCCCCATCCCTGGTGGCTCAACCCCACAAAATACGGGGGTTGCAAGGCCGGCTGCGCGCTTGGCGAGCTACAAATGAACCTAGCAGTTAACTTTTCGTTAGCCAGCCGAATGGATTAATTCGTTGGTTTTTGTGGGATGGATCACTTGATGGCTAATAGCTATAAATCCCGGCCGTGTGTGGCTGCGCAGGGGGGCGAGAGTTTGTATCAAAAGTTTTCCAGAAACGCCGTGACGGCGCAGGGCTGGAGCCTGCGACCTGTCGTGTTGTCCTTCGCCGCGAATGTGCCGAGCCGGAACGTACCGAAGGTGAGGGCACTGGCGAATCGTTCTCTCGCCAGGGCGAACAGCTCCGTCAGGCAGGGCAGTTCGAAATGCGCCTGCATGGTCGTCAGCGCGCTCCAGTAGCCGGTCATGATCCAGGCGTCGCGACCTGAAGAGCAGCGTGCCAGGTGGTAGGCAATACAACCGGAGTCGCCCTGCAAGGCTTCGACCAATGCGTGCAGTCGAGCCTGCAAGTCGGCTGAGTGACCTTCCGCGGCCTGGATTTCAACGGTACTGATGGCAACGATGTGGGTGGGGATGTGCATGGGGGTTGTCCCTCCAGATAGGATCAACTCCACGATACTCAGCGTCCGGCTGGACGTCATTGCACAATATCGCCACACTATTGTTCAAACCGGCCAATGGCCTGAACAGTCGCCGAGGTGTACTTTCCGTGATTCACACGTCAACCGAAGACCCGGCGGGCTCGCGAGAGGTCGATGAGATACCCCGTGCCGTGTACGCCTTGAATGCCTCCCTGGTCTCCGATGGCTGGGAACACGCCAAGCACCATCACCGCAAGGCACAGCTGTTGTATTCGGTACGCGGCATCCTCAATTGCGAGATCGATGACGGGGTCTGGATCGTCCCGCCGCAATGCGCGGTGTGGATACCGGGGGACATGCCCCATGTGGCGCGCAGTTCCGGCGAAACCGAGTGCTACTGCCTGTTCGTCGAACCCGATGCCGTGCCGGGCCTGCCGAGCACCTGTTGCACCCTCGCGGTGTCGCCGCTGCTGCGCGAACTGCTGCTGCGGGCAGCGAGCTTTCCCCAGTTGTATGCCGAGGAGGGCCGCGAGGCCCGCTTGATCGCGACCCTGCTCGACGAGCTGTGCGAGGCTCCGGTGGAGGACCTGCACCTGCCCATGCCGCGTGAGCGGCGACTGCGGTTGTTGGCGCAGAAGTTGTTGGCCGATCCCTCGGCGAAGATCCCGATGAGTGAATGGGCCACGCGAATCGGCATGAGCGAGCGGAGCATGAGCCGGCTGCTGATGCAGGAGATCGGCGTGAGTTTCGGCCGCTGGCGCCGGCAGTTGCATATCATCCTGTCACTGCGTCGACTGAGCCGGGGCGAGAGTGTGCAGACGGTGGCCCTGGACCTCGGCTACGAAAGCGCCAGTGGTTTTGTTACCATGTTCCGCAAGGCGGTCGGCAAGCCGCCGGCGCGTTACCTGCTGGAGCGCACGGCCAGCTCGCTGCGGGACGGCGACTTTGCCAGCGTGCCGGGTATCGTGCTGGGCGCGGACGGTTCCAATCACGAGAGGGATACGTGAAAAGTGTCGTTGCAGAGCGCTTTCGATCATCCCTGACGACGAACATGACCTGACAGGAAGACCCTCATGTCACCGCTTCTCGGCCTGCCTTCGTTGCGCGACATCGCCCAGCGCTCAGCCTCCATCAGCAAGACCTGCCAGTGCATCGCCAAATCCCTGGCCGGCTGGGAGGGATGGCCGGTTTCCCTGCGCGAGGCGCAGCTGCGGCAGATCGGTTCGCTGGCCGAACTGGCGGAAGAGGAGGCCACCCTCGATGAATACCATCCGGACGGCACCTCCTACTGGTCGGTCAATGCGCCGATCGCTCCGCTGTACTACCCCTACAACCAGTGTGGCGTCTGGGAGTGCCTGGAGTGCGGGCGTGCTTATCTGCGCTACAACGACGATGGCGCCTACCACTCCGAGAGCCGTATCCGCAGTCTTGATCCGCTGCTGATTGTCGACGCGCCCTACGGCAAATCATAACCAATCCATCCGATTGACTGGCTAACAGGATGTTAGCTGCTAGTTTTGATCAGTAGTCTGCCAGGGACTGCAACTGATCTTGCAGCCTTCGTATTGCGCAAGGCTGAGCCACCAGGGATGGAGGAAGCACAATGTCGAAAGTCTTTCCGACAGCGGTTTTTCTGCTGGCACTCACCCCCGCACACTGGGCCTTGGCCGATACGGTCGTGCCCATCCCCGCCCAGGCGGATTCGCGTTACGAGGAACTGGCCAACCTGCCGTTCGAGAATGGTTTCCCCACTGAACAGACCTCCCGCAGCCTGGCTGACGAGTTGGTCTTCCAGCGTGCGGTGCAGTCGTACCTGTGGGCATTGCCGGCGATCAATATCTGGTCGATGAAGGAAGCGTCGGAGAAACAGTTCGGTGCCGGCTACAACATCCTGCCGACATGGAAAAAACGTATCAACGCCAAGACCCTGGTCACCACGCCGAACTCCGACCTGGTCTACGCCATGAGTTACCTGGACCTGCACAAGTACGGCCCGCTGGTGGTGGAGGCGCCGCCCGGCGTGCAGGGGATGTTCGATGACTTCTTCCAGCGTCCCCTGGTCGGTCCGACGCTCGATGGTCGGACCTGGCGTGGCGATGTCGGGCTGGCCGGGCCCGACAAGGGCAAGGGTGGCACCTATGTGATCCTGCCGCCGGGCTACAGCGGTCCGATGCCCAGCGAGGGCTACGTCTACCGTTCGCGGACCTATAACGTGTTCCTGTTCTGGCGTACCTTCTTCAAGGACCCGAAGGACTTGTCCGTGCCGGTGGCGCAAGTCGAACGGACGAAGATCTATCCCCTCGGCAAGAAGGATTCGGCCCTGCCGATGGAATTTCCCGATGCCACCAGCGTGCCGGTGAACATGCTGTTTGCGCAGGACGGTCGCTACTTCGAGATGCTTTCGCGTTTTATCGAGGCGGAAGCCGTCGATCCGGCGGATCTGGACATGCGCGGCTTCCTGCACACCCTCGGTATCGAGAAGGGCAAGCCGTTCGCGCCGGATGCCGCGCGTCGCCAGTTGCTCGACCAGGCCGCACGCACCGCCTTCAAGATGAGCAAGGTGATCAGCAACAATCTGCTGGTGAATGAGCCCGGTGGGCTGTACTACAAGGACCGCCAGTTCGTGAACACCTTCGCCGGGGAAAACACCGAGTTCCAGGCCAGCGGAACCTTCACCAACCTCGAACAGCGCGTGGCGTTCTTCACCTCGGCCTACTCCGACAGCCCGGGGATGGTGATGAATCTGGTCGGCGCGGGGGCCAAGTACCCGGCGACCTCGCGCGATGCCGATGGGCATTTCCTCGATGGCGCCAAGGCCTACAAGCTCAATCTGCCGGCCAATGTCCCGGCAGCCCTGTTCTGGTCGGTGACCGCCTATGACGGCCTGACCGCCTCGGGCCTGGACAACGGCCAGCCGTTCCCGTCGCTGAACCAGATGGACAAGCCGGTGCAGAACGGCGACGGCTCCACCGATATCTATTTCGGGCCCGAGTCACCGGGTACGGGCAAGAACTGGATCCGCACGGTCCCGGGCAAGGGGTTCCTGGTGATCGTCCGGCTCTATGGACCCAAGCAGGCGTTCTTCGACCAGAGCTGGAAACCCAGTGACTTGCACAAGCAATAACGGCTCAGGACGGGTTGCCTGCCGCGGCGTCCGGTCAATTCAGATAGCGCGCTGATTGACTCGGCTGGAGAGCGCTTCGGCGCTTTCCCTGCGTTCGGAGTAGCGGTCCACCAGATAGTGCTCGCGACCGCGCAGCAGGAGGGTGAACTTCATCAGTTCTTCCATCACGTCGATCACGCGGTCATAGTAGGCAGAGGGCTTCATCCGCCCGCTCTCGTCGAATTCGAGGAAGGCTTTCGGCACGGACGATTGATTGGGGATGGTGACCATACGCATCCAGCGGCCCAGTACACGCAACTGGTTCACCGTGTTGAACGACTGCGAGCCGCCGCATACCTGCATCACCGCCAGGGTCTTGCCCTGGGTCGGACGGACTGCGCCGAGCGCCAGGGGAATCCAGTCGATCTGCGCCTTGAACACTGCCGACATGGCACCGTGGCGTTCCGGCGAGCACCAGACCTGTCCTTCGGACCACAGCACCAGGTCGCGCAGTTCCTGCACCTTCGGGTGGTCGTCGGGAACGGCATCGGGCAGGGGCAGGCCATTGGGGTCGAAGATCGCCGTTTCGGCGCCCATGTGTTCGAGCAGACGGGCCGCTTCCTCGGTCAGCAGTCGACTGAAGGAGCGTTCGCGGGTCGAGCCGTACAGCAGCAGGATGCGTGGCTTGTGTCCGGGGTGTTCGCCCTGGGCGAGTTTTTCCGGTGTCGGCAGGTCGAGCAGGGACAGGTCCAGGCTTGGCAGATCGACGGGGGAATCGTTGTTCAAGTCGTTCATCAGAGCGCTCCGATACGGTCCAGTGCCTGCTTCAGTGCTGCCGGGTCGAGGGCTGGCAGATCGAGACTGAAGAAGGCCGCGAAGCGCAGGCGGATCTGCGCCACCGTGGCATCGAACGCGGCCTGGATCTCTGCGTCGGTGCCGGTTACCTCGGATGGGTCAGCCAATCCCCAATGGCTCTTGATGGCGGGACCGAAGTACACCGGGCAGGGCTCGCCGCCAGCCTTGTCGCAGACGGTGATGACAAGGTCCGGCGGTGTGTCGGCGAAGCTTTCCGAACCCTTGCTGTAGAGCGCCGAAGTGTCTACCCCGAGTGCTTGCAGGGTACTGACCGCACGCGGGTTGAGGCGCCCGCTGGGGAAGCTGCCGGAGCTGACCGCGCTCATGCCCGCGGGTGCTGTGTGATTGAACAGGCCTTCGCAGAGCACGCTGCGACAGCTGTTGGCCGTGCACATGAACAGGACTTTCATGGGTTTCTCCTCGGAGTGAGTACTCGTCGGTAATATATACGATTATTCGAATATACGTATATCCATATGTTTAATTTTTGAAAACACGCGACAGCTGCCGGGATGCCGACGATATTGGCGAGAAACCGTTCGCGTGCAAGGCTCTGCGGGAGGGGCGCAAGGAAGAGAGAGGGGAGGGTAAAGACAGATATCCCGGACGCTCGGCAAGGGCTGCCGGTCGGGTCATATCGGAATGAACACAAGGAAAATGGCAGGGGCGGCTGGATTCGAACCAACGCATGGCAGGATCAAAACCTGCTGCCTTACCGCTTGGCGACGCCCCTGTAGCTGTTGCGAAGAGTGCCTGGCACTCGGCTCCCGTTGTGGTCAGCCCCGTAAGGGTCATCGCAGGAGTGGGCGGAAATTTATCAACTTTCGCCGCCCCTGGGAAGCCCTTGTGAAAATAAATTTGTTTGAAAACAGCTAGTTAATTCCTGGCTGCTGGAGGGTACAGGCTTTTGCCTACTTGACGACGGCGGTCTTGAACCTGGTCCAGGTACGCATCCGGGCGCGCATGTCGGCCTGGGGAATATCCTTGCCGGGAATCAGCCGCTCGAAGGTGGCGTCGTCCGGGTAGATCTGCGGGTTGTCGCGCATCACCGGGTCGACGTTCGCCCGGGCCCTGGCGTTGGCGGTCGGGTAGCCGGTGAAATTGCTGATGGCCGCCATGTTCTGCGGACGCATGACGAAGTTGATAAAGGCGTAGGCGTATTCCGGATGCCGGGCGTCGACGGGGATCGCCATGGTGTCCATCCACACCGTCGTGCCTTCGCGGGGAATGTGATAGTCGAACCGGGTTTGTTTGCCGGCGGCATCGGCGGCCCGTTGTGCCTGGGTCATATCACCACTGTAGCCAAGGGACAGGCACAGGTTGCCGTTGACCAGGTCGGTCACCGGCTGCGATTGGAACTTGCGGATGTACGGCCGCAGCTTGAGCAGCAACCCGCTGGCGGCGGCCAGGTCCTCTGGCCTGGCGCTGCGCGGATCGCGACCGAGGTAGTTGAGCACCACTGCCAGCACCTCGTCCGGTGAGTCGATCATGGAGATGCCACAGTCGGCGAACTTCGCCGCCAGTTCCGGCTTGAACAACAGGTCGAGGCTGTTCACCGGGGCATCGGGCAGGCGCTGGGCGATCTGCCCGGTGTTGTAGGTCAGGCCGATGGTGCCCCAGGTGTAGGGCACGGTGGCCTTGTTCGAGTAAAGGTAATGCGTGCGCAGCTTCTGCAGGCCGGGCTCGATGTCATTCAGGGCGGTGAGCTTCGACGGGTCCAGCGGCTGCAGGCTGCCGGCATGCATCAGGCGCTCGCCAACGGTATCGCCAGGGAAGATCAGGTCATAGCCGCTGCCGCCGGCCATCAGCTTGGCTTCCAGTGTCTCGCTGCCATCCATGACGTCGTAGATCACCTGGATCCCGGTTTCGGCGGTGAACGCGGCGATGGTGTCCTCGGCGAAGTAATCGGACCAGTTGTACAGCCGCAGGATCTTTTCCTCGGCCCACGCCGACGACAGGACGGCGCTCAGCGCCAGCCCGAGGGAGCAGAGCAGCCATTTTTGGCTCAGGTTCATGTCATACCCCTTGAGTGTTCCAGCGCGCATTGATGTGCCGACCATCCAACCCCAGCAGGGCTCCGTACATTTCCGGGCGGCGGTCACGGTAGATGCCCCAGGTCAGGCGTTCTTCGCGCATCGCGCCCAGGTCCAGGCTGTGCACCAGCACGCCGCTGCTGTCACGGTCGGCCTCGGCGAGCAGTTTGCCCTTGTGGTCGCAGATAAACGACGAGCCATAGAAGCTCATTTGCAGTTGCGCATCGGTGGTCGCCACTTCGCGACCGATGCGGTTGGCAGCCACCACCGGCAGGATATTGGCCGCCGCATGGCCGCGCATGGTCATCTGCCAGTGATCGCGGGAGTCCAGGGCGGCAGCCCCAGGTTCCGAGCCGATGGCGGTGGGAAACAGCAGTACTTCGGCGCCGAGCAGCGCCAGGCAACGCGCGGTTTCGGGGAACCACTGGTCCCAGCAGATCCCTACGCCAAGGCGGCCGAAGGCGGTGTCCCAGACGCGGAATCCGGTATCGCCGGGGCTGAAGTATTCCTTCTCCTGGTAACCGATGGCGTTGGGGATGTGGGTCTTGCGATAGACCCCCAGCAGGCGCCCGTCGGCGTCGGCCACGCTCAAGGAATTGAAGAAGGCGTTGCCGGATTTTTCGAACCAGCTCAGCGGCAGCACCACGCCCAGCTCACCGGCCAGTGCGGCAAAGCGCCTGAGCACCTTGCTGTCGCGATATTCCTCGGCCAGCGCCAGGTGCTTGTGATCCTGTTCGATACAGAAATACGGCGTGGCGAACAGTTCCTGCAGCAGGATCACCTGGGCGCCCCGGGCCGCGGCATCGCGCACCAGTTGTTCGGCCTGATCGAGGTTGTGCCTGAGGTCCCAGGAGCAGGGCATCTGGGTCGTGGCAATTTTCAGCGGGGGCATGGCATCACTCCTTGACCGGCCAGGCCGGCTGTTGCTGGGTGATGCAATGCACGCCACCGCCGCCATGGGCCAGGTGGTTGATCCGCACCGGCACCACTTCGCGACCGGGAAACGCCTCTGCCAGCACGACGGCCGCCGCCTGGTCGGCGTCAACGCCATAGGCCGGCATGATGACCGCGCCGTTGGCGAGGTAGAAATTGGTGTAGGAGGCGCAGAACACTTCGGCGTCGCTGTCGACGGCTTCGCTGGCCTCGAACAGGTCGACCAGTTCGAAACGCCGTCCCCGGGCATCGCTGGCCAGTTCCAGGGCGCGACGATTTTCCCGCACCACTTCGGCATACACGGAATCGCGTTCATGGGTGGCATCCACCAGCAGGACGCCGGGACGGGCGAACGCACAGACGCCATCGACATGGCCGTCGGTCATGTCGCCAGTGACATGGTCCGGATCGCCCGGCAGCCAGAGGGTCTTCTTCACCCCCAGCAGGCGAGTGAAGATATCCTCCATCTCGGCCTTGGTCATGCCCGGATTGCGGTTGGAATTGAGCAGCACCGACTCGGTGGTGATCAGCGTGCCTTCGCCGTCGACGTGGATCGCTCCGCCTTCGTTGGCCAGGGACGTGGTGAACCCCTCCAGGCCGAGGTGATCGAGGACCCGACGCCCCAGGCTCGCATCCAGGTCGTGGGCCGACTTGCCGCCCCAGGCATTGAAGCGCCAGCTGACCCCGGCCAGCCCCTGTTGCGGATGGCAGATAAAGCTCGGCCCGGAGTCGCGGCACCAGCTGTCGTCGACCGCCAGTTCGATCAGTTCGATGTTCGCCTGGCACCGGGCGGCAGCGCTGGCCCGTGCCGAGGGATCGACCACCATTTTCACCGGCTCGAAGCGGGCGATGGCATTGGCGACACGGGCAAAGTCGACCTGCACCTGGGCCAGGGTCACGCCCCAGGCGGACTCCCACAAGGCTTGATTGTGGGGCCAGACCATCCAGGTCGCCGCATGGGGGGCCCATTCTGCGGGCATCGACCAGCCCGTGCTCTGAACGCCATTGCTCTGCATGTTTCTCACCTTTCAGTTAAGTATTATTTATGACTGAAAACCGCTATCGCGGAGTGATACCCATGCTATGGCTTCATAAAAGTCGCAACAAACGATAGATTTAGAGCACAACTGATCAGTAGGGCTTATCGATATGCTGAAACATTGGCCTCCCTTGAATGCACTGCGCGGCTTTGAAGCCGCTGCCCGCCTGGGCAGTTTTCACAAGGCGGCCGAAGAGTTGCACCTGACCCAGTCCGCCATCAGCCAGCAGATCCGCAGCCTGGAAACCTTTCTCGAACAGCCGCTGTTTTTCCGTAGCGGCCGCAGCGTCAGCCTGACCGATGCCGGGCATGACCTGCACAGTACGACCCAGTCGATGCTGCAGCAGTTGTCCGTCGGGATCCGGCGTCTGGAGCAGTACCGCAAGCCCAACCAACTGGTGGTCAACACCACCCCGGCATTCGCCCGGCACTGGCTGCTGCCGCGGTTGAACGATTTCCATCGGCAGTACCCCGATGTCGATCTCTGGCTGTTCACCAGCTTCGACGCGCCGGACATGGCGACCCAGACCATCGACCTGACGATCCGCGACGACCTCGGCCCGCAGGCCGAATGCAGCTACCGGGAACTGTGCAACGATCGCTTCTACCCGGCCTGTCATCCCGACGTGCTCGCACTGCCGGTGGAGCAGCGCACCACCTTGCATGGCGAGCGGGAAATGGACTGGAGTCACTGGGTAGTGCAGGGCGGCGAGCACGTCGGCCAGCGCAGCAACGGATTGAATTTTTCCGATCCGGGGCTGCTGCTCGACGCGGCGTGCGCGGGCAGTGGCATTGCCCTGGTCAGTCAGTTGCTGGCGGCGAATGCACGGGCCAATGGCCTGTTGACGCCCTTGAGCGAACAGACGGTTCCGGGGCCCGACTGGGTCTGCCTGATTCACCGCGACAGTGAAAAGAGTTCGCTGACCCGAGGCTTCAGCGAGTGGTTGCAGGCGGCTTTCCGAGCCTCGGTCAAAGCACCGGATCACATCAGGGCGGACGACGCCACAAAATGACCGGGCGCTACTTCCAGGTAGTCCATGCCCGGCGCCTGGTAATCGACATCGTAGATCCTGCTGGGCACCGTCTCCTCCATCAGACTGAACGGTTTCCTGGGTACGTCGAGGTCGGCCGAGGGCACTGCGCTCAACAACCGTTGGGTGTAGGCGTGGTGAGGATTCTCGAAGATCGAGCGACGCGGACCAATTTCGACGATGCGGCCATGGTACATCACGCCCACCCGATGGCTGACCCGTTCGACCACCGCCAGGTCATGGGAGATGAACAGGAATGCAATGCCCATGTCCCGCTGCAGGTCCTGCAGCAGATTGATGACTTGGGCCTGGATGGAGACATCCAGCGCCGAAACCGCTTCGTCGGCGATGATCAGTTTGGGCGAGAGCGTCAGGGCTCGGGCGATACAGATCCGCTGGCGCTGCCCTCCGGAAAACTCGTGGGGATAGCGTCCGGCATATTCGGCGGGCAGCCCGACCCGTTCGAGCAGGTCGCGTACTTGCCTGCGGGCTTCCGCGCCGCGGGCGATGCCATGGACATGCAGCGGTTCCAACAGGCTGTCTTCGATCGTCAGGCGTGGATCCAGGGATGCATAGGGATCCTGAAAGACCATCTGAATATCCCGGCGCAGGGTTTTCAGGCCGTGCCTGTTCAACGTGGCCAGGTGCTTGCCGCCGAACACGATATCCCCTCCCTGGATCGGCATGAGGCCGGCAATCGCCCGGGCACTGGTGGACTTGCCGCAGCCGGACTCACCCACCAGCGCCAGCGTTTCGCCCGGATAGATGTCGAAGTCGATGGCTTCGACGGCATGCACGCGACGCCTGACTTTGCCAAGGAGGCCGGCCTTGAGGTCATAGCGGATGGACAACGACTTGACGCTGAGCAGGGGCGGGCTTTCGTAGTCGGGGGCAACCTCATGGGCCGGCGCCGAGTCCGCCGGGATCGTGCCAGCCAGGTCGTCGATCAACGGGAATTTCGCCGGCAGATGGGTGCCATTCATCGCACCGATCTTTGGCACGGCGGCCAGCAGCGCCTGCGTATAGGGTTGCCGGGGCGCCTGTAGAACTTCCCTCGCGGCGCCGTGTTCGACGGTTTCGCCTTTTTTCATCACCATCACGTGGTCGGCGACCTCGGCCACCACGCCCATGTCGTGGGTGATGAAGATCACGCCCATGGCCAGGCTGTCCTGCAGTTCCCTGATGATGCGCAGAATCTGCGCCTGGACGGTGACGTCCAGCGCGGTGGTCGGTTCGTCGGCGATCAGCAAGGTCGGCTCGCAGACCAGCGACATGGCAATCATCACCCGTTGTCGCATCCCGCCGGAAAGCTCGTGGGGATAGCGATTCATGATCTGCTTCGCATCGGGAATACGTACCAGGTCCAGCATGCGCAGTGCCTGGGCTTGAGCCTCTGCCCGGCTGCAGCGCTTGTGCAGGACGATGGCCTCGGTGAGCTGCGAACAGATCCTGAAGACCGGGTTCAGCGAGGTCATGGGTTCCTGGAAGATCATCGACATGGACGATCCCCGGTGTTGACGCATGACGGACTCGGGGGCGGTGACCAGGTCGATGACCTCGTTGGCGCGGGTCTGCAGGTGCATCGAGCCGGATACGATTCTTCCCCCGGCCCGCTGGATCAGGCCCATCATGGCCATCGAGGTCACGGATTTGCCGGAGCCGGATTCGCCGACGATCGCCAACGTCTGGCCGCGCCGGACCTCGAAGGACACGTCCCGCACGACAGGCGATGCGTTTGTGGCGGGCCCGAAGGTCACGCTCAGGTTTTCGACGCGAGCTACCAGATTTTCGTTCATGGGGCGCTCCTTCAATCGACGATCCGCGCGACGGCGGTATCCAGGTCAGCGCGGGCGCTGGCGAGCTTCAGCTTGTTCGTGGCCACCCATTCGCAGTCCTGCGCCAGTTCGTCCCTGGCGATCGACAGCAGGCGCTTGACCTCGTCCGGGCCCACCCCGCCCGCGGAGACACGGGTTTCAACGAAGCGGCGCGGGTTCAGGGCGTCGCGGACCTGTGCATCCGTGTACTCGAGCGGCGAACCGATGGTTTCCATCGCGGCCTGGTTCAGCGCCGCACTCGTTACCATGGCAGGCGATACACCGGCGAGCAGGCAGTTGCGGACCAGGCGCGCCACGACATGGTGGACCTGGCGGAAGGAGATGCCTTGCTCTCGAACGATGACATCGGCGAGGTTGCTGGCGGTGCACCAGCTCCCGGAGAGCAGGGTCGCCATCCGGTCCTCATGCACCACCAGGGTTTCGATGATGCCGGTGAAGAGGTCCAGCATCCCTTCGGTGATTGCCAGGGCATCATGGATCAATGGCAGGTCACGCATGGCCTGGTCGCCGGTTCCTTCGGACCTGAACGTCGCCAGCGCCGTACTGAGCCAGGTCACCGAGCCACCGGCGGCCTTCTTGATGGTTTCCAGGCCGCTGGGGTTTTTCTTCTGCGGGAAAATGCTGCTGGTACCACAGTAGCCGTCGTCGCTCTCGACGGTGGCGAACTCGACGCTCGACCAGATATGCAGGTCCGTAGCGAGGTCATTGAGGTCTGCCATGACGAATGACAGGGCGCCGATGGTCTCCGCCGCGTACCACGCTTCACGGCCCAGCTTGGAGTTCTCGACCAGGCTGTCGAAACCGAGCAGGTGCGTGGTACGAGCGCGATCCAGTGGCCAGGATGTACCGGCCAGGCCCACGGCGCCAAGCGGGTTGCGATTGACCCGGCCGTAAGCGTTGGTCAGGCGGCTGAAGCTGTCGTGCAATCTTGAAGTGAAGCTCAGCAGGTAGTGGCCGAAGACCCAGGGCTGTGCATGCTGCATGTGGGTATAGCCGGGCATGATCGTGTCGCCATGCCGCGCGGCCTTCTCGATCAGTGCCACCTGGAATTCATTGATGCGATCCAGCACGGCAAGAATGCGCTTGCGGTCGTACAGGCGCCGCACCGTTGCCCCCTGGTCGATACGGCTGCGACCGGTGTGCATCTGTCCTGCCGAATCTTCGCCGATCCTGGAGAACAGGTACGATTCGACCTGAAGCAGGAAGCTGCCTTTCTTCACATCGAAGGGAAAGTCCGCGGGCGACAGGTCCCGGATCAGGCGCAGCTCTGCCAGGATGGCTTGTCCCACCGGTTTGGAAAGGATCTGTTGCTCCACCAGCATCACGGTGTGAGCCAGGTCAACCTCGACAAACTCATGGTATTGACGCTTCTCGGTTTCAAGCGCCGGGATATCGTGATGCCTGACCATGCGCTCGGCCGCAGGTGCGCTCAGGCGGGCGTCGGTCAACAAGCTTTCGTTGTCATGTGCAATGGACATTTCAAATCACCGTTCAATAAGTTCTACACGCTTGAAATCAATGGTCCCTTCGTAATCGACATCCAGGCCATTCAAGTCTTTACGCACACCGATAATCTGCTCCTGGTCAAAGAGAGGCAGATTGTCCGGGTCCTGTTCCCAGAGGATCTGTTGTATCTGGCCGTAATAGGACATGCGTTTGTTCGGGTCCAACTCGCGGGAAGCAAGTTGGAGGAGTTGGTCTACGTGGGGATCGCTGTAGCCCGTCAGGTTCTGCGGATCACCGCTGGATAACTTTCGGCGCAGGCGAATATCGGCATCGGAAATACCTGTGCCCAGTAGCCACATGTTTGCTTCATTGCTGCCTTTTCCCGTGCCTTTTCCCGAATCGGGCCGGTACAGGTTCTTTTGATAGGTGGCCCATTCCCATACCTTGAACTCGGTCTTGAGTCCGACGGCATTGAGATAGCCTTGAACCACTTCGGCGACCTGGCGGTCCTTGGTATAACGACCTGCCGGCGTCCACATGACGATGGTGCCCGGATAACCACCCGGATAGACTTCATCGATAATCTTCCTGGCAGCCTCCGGATCATATTTCACCGGAGTAAACGCACGTCGTGCCTGTGTGCCTTCGGGAAAGGGGCCGGTAGGAACTTTGCCGTATCCAAGCAGGACCTTGTTGACCAGGGCTTGACGATCAATAGCCATGCTGACCGCCCGGCGGATGCGCGGGTCATCGAATGGCGGCTTCGTCAGGTTCATTTCGAAGAATACCTGGAAGGTACTGGGTATCCGGAGCAATGTTGACTTGTTGAGTTCCTTTAATTCGATAGCGGCTTCGGGTGACAGGTTGGCGGCGATATCGGCATTTCGGGTGCGCAACTCAATGACTCGCGAAGAGTCTTCCCTGACCGGGCGGAATACTATTTTCGCGGGCTTCGCGCTTTCTCCATAATAGGCAGTGTTCTTTTCAATAACTGCCTGGTCATTGGGAATCCAACTGTCAAAAACATAGGGGCCCGTACCGACTGGATGATGTCCATAGGCTCGCCCGTACTTGGCGACCGCTGCCGGACTGTTGATCGACGATGATTGTTTCGCCAGTAGTTCCAGCATGGTCGGCGAAGGGTTTTTTGTCGTGATCCGTACCTGATACGGCGATACTGCTTCCACCGACAAGATATCCGCATAGTAGGAGCGATGCGGTGAACCCAGCTTGGGGTCACGAATCCTGTCCAGGTTGAACTTCACGGCATCCGCGTTGAAGTCGGTGCCATCGTGAAACTTCACGCCCTGTTTCAGGATGAATGTCCATTGTTTGCCATCTTCGGACCTGGACCATGACTCTGCCAGGTCCGGTATGAAGCTGGTGCGATCCTGGCCGTCCCAGGCGATCAATCGGTTGAACAGGTGATCAATCACGTTGAGGGACGGCACACTGCGCGAAATGGCGGGGTCCAGGGTATCGATATCCGATCCCTGCACGAAGGTCAGCTGTCCTATCTCTTTGGCATTGGCTACGGATGGCAAACCTGCCGACAATCCGATGATGCCCAGGACAGCAAAACTGCGTATGAGTACTGTCAGGCGGTTCAAGCGACCCATAATCTTTCTCGCTGGATAATTCTCGTGGAAACTCATGACGGCTATGCCGTGCCGATCTCGGTCAGGCGTTACGCGATTTCGGATCTATGTAGTCCCGCAGTGCGTCGCCAACAATGTTGAAACTCAGGATTGTCAGGACCAGGGCGAGTCCGGGGGCGAACAGCACATAGGGATGTGTCGTCAGCAAAGGCCGTGACTCGGCGATCATCGAACCCCACTCCGGCGTTGGCGGGGGCGGGCCAAGACCCAGGAAGCTGAGCCCGGAGCCAATGAGGATGGCTTCTGCCAGCGATACAGTGGCCTGGATGATCACCAGCGAACCGATGTTTGGCAGGATATGCACCAGCAGCAGTCGTAGATCGCCGACACCGATGGATTTCGAGGCCAGTACAAACTCGCGGTTGCGCAGCGCCATTACCGGTCCGGCAAAAAAACGGACGTAGATAGGAATGCTTGAAATGGCGATGGCCAGTGTCAGGCTCAATATGCTGTTGCCCGCAACGGTAATCACCAGGATCGCCACCAGCGTTCTGGGAAATGCGATCATGGAGTCCATAACCCGCATTACCAGGCTGGCGAGGGCATTATTGTAATAGCCACAAAATGCACCTGCCGCGATGCCGATAATCATTGCAATACCCACACTTGAAACCGCGACAGTCAGAGTGATGCGCGCGCCCCACAAGACTCGCCCCAGCAAGTCCCGGCCAAGTTGGTCGGTGCCCAGGAAAGAGTCGCTTCCAGGGCTGATAAGCGACCTGGACAGATTGATCCGGGTAACCGAGTCCCAATCAAACAACAGGGGCGCGCATACTGCGGCGGCCACCATTGCCAGAATTACAATAAATGCACCCAGGGCGAACCAGCGCTTGTGGATTACAAGGAAGCTGATAAAACCCGGCCGACGCTTTTTTGCTGTTGGCATATCAGCCTCAGTTGTAGGTGATGCGAGGGTCGAGGATGCCATATACGAGGTCCACAATTAAGTTGATGATAACTACGGCGGCCGCAAAGACGATGACTGTGCCTTGAACTACATAGATATCACGGGCCATGATCGCATCAATAAGAAGTCGTCCCATGCCCGGCCAGGCAAATACGGTTTCGACAATGACAGCGCCTCCCAGTAGTCGGCCGAAGTCCATGCCGAAGACCGTAACCAGTGGAATGGAGGCATTGGAAAGTGCGTGTTTCAGAATGACCTTGTAGCCGGGAACACCTTTTGCGTACGCGGTACGGATATAGTCTTCCTTCAACACATCCATCATTGTCGAACGGGCCAGCCTCGAAAACGTTGCGACGTAGGGCAGGCCAAGGGTGACGGCGGGCAGTATCAGGTGCTGCAGTCCGCCTCTGCCGGTGGGTGGGAGCCAGCCCAGATTTGCCGAAAATATCAGCATCAATATGAGTCCCAGGAAGAATCCGGGTATTGATATGCCAAGGACGGCCACCGTGGTTAATGAACTGTCCAGCAGCCCCCTGGGTTTCAGCGCGGCGACAATACCCAGCGGAACACCAATGAGGACAGCAAGCAGCATGCCTGCCGCGGTCAGTTCAATAGTGGCGGGTAGCGTTCTGGCAATACTTTCCAGTACAGGGGTAAAAGTCTGGAATGATTCTCCGAAGTCACCACTGGCAATCTTCTTTACATAAATGATGTACTGAGTGGCAAGCGGTTGATCGAGGCCGTAGTTCTTCCGTATCTGTGCTATATCTGCTTCCGTTGCATCGGGCCCGGCGGCTAGTTGTGCCGGATCTCCGGGGATGAAATGCATTGCCAGGAATATCACGATGGATACTCCCAGTAGCATCGGTAGCAGGAGTAATAACCTGCGTAGGGTATAATTCAGCACGAGTAATCCTCTTTTTATTTTGCGTCAGCGTTGTCCTGCACTTATTGTGGAACACTGCTGTCAGGTAAAACTACGCAACTGAATCATCGCGCTGTCATACAGTTATGGCAAACCCGTAACATGTTGGACGCACATAACAAAATGTTATACGCTGGTGGAATAGCGACTTCCAACACCCGGACGAGAGCTGCAATGAAATTGAATCCCCGCCAATTGGAAGCCTTTCGAACGGTCATGCTTACGGGAAGCATGACCATCGCAGCTGAAGCGCTACAGATAACTCAACCGGCTGTCAGCCGGCTTATCCGCGATCTTGAAATAGTTCTTTCTCTTCGATTGTTTCGCCGCGAAGGCAATCGCCTCATTCCCGGTGCGGAAGCACAGGTCCTGTATGCGGAAGTCGACAAGTTCTATCAGGGAATCGAGCGAATCGAGCGTGTCGCCGAGGACCTGGCAACGCTGCGCACGGGCACGTTGAGAATAGCGTCGATGAGCACTTTGGGGCTGAGCGTGGTGGCTGAAGGGGTGTGCCGTTTCGCTCGAAAACACCCGGACGTCAGAACGTCCCTGGATGTGCGCAACTCGCTGGGCATCCTGGAGCTGACATCGGCCAACCAGATCGATATCGGCTTCGTCCAGATCCCGACTGGAGACTATCCAGGTATCCAGGTGGTGCCGCTGCCGCACGTCAGCGCGGTGTGTGTGATGCCGGTTGACGATGCACTGGCCTCTGGAGATGTCGTCACGCTGGATGACTTGCACGACCGTCGGTTGATAACGCTGAATACGAACAATCCGTTGCAGCGACGCATCACGTCGGCGATGGAGGCCCGCGGTGTGGCAGGTAGTTCCTCCGTGGAAACCACGGCGGCCCACGCGGCCTGCGGTATGGTTGCGGGGGGACTTGGACTGACGATCTGCGATCCGTTCACGGCGTCCTACTCGAAGTACCCGGGCATTACCTTCAGAAAACTCGATCAGGACATACCCTTCGAGATTTCCATGGTGTTTCCCGGCCATCAGCAACGCTCGCAGTTGACGGCGGATTTCATGCGGGTAATGGAAGGCATCTTCAAGTCGGAGTTCATTTCCATGATTCCCCGCGAGGCCTATCAGGCGGGCCCGGTCGACGTGGCGATCGGGCCGCCTGCGGGTCACTTCAATTCGGTCGAGTAGTTCACCGGCACCCATTGCCACGAGGTGCCGCGAGAGCGCAGATGGCCGAGGCCGGGGAACGAGATGTGTGCCGCCCCGACCAGCGCGCCTTCTTTTGCCGCCAGGGTGAACACCGTCTCGCGGGCCGCTGAGGCGGCTTTCTTGTCCGTGTCAAAGCCGATGGTCACCGACGGATCGGCGAACTGTATCGCGCCGGCATGGACAAGATCGCCGGCGACGATCAGCTTCTGGCCTTTGCTCTCGACGATATAGCTGGTGTGGCCCACGGTATGGCCATAGCTGGACCAGGCCTTGAAGCCCGGCAGGATTTCCCCGCTGCCCTGGAACGGCTGGAATTTTCCGCTGGCGATATACGGGGTGAGCGAGGCCATTGCGTCCCTCACGAATTCCGGCACGAAGCTCTTGGCATCGGCCGAGGCATGATCCAGCGTGGCCTTGGAGAGCCAGTAATCGGCGTCGTGCTGATCGGCGTGGATCGTTGCGTTGGCGAACACCACGGCACCGTTGGCGACGAGGCCGCCGACATGGTCCGGGTGCATATGGGTAATGAGCACGTCATCGACCTGATCCGGTGTGTAGCCTGCGGCCTTCAGGTTCGCGACCAGCTTGCCCAGCGTCGGCCCGAAGAACGCGCCGGCGCCGGTATCGATCAGGACGAGCCTCGTGCCAGTGTTGACGAGGTAGGCGTTGGTCGAGGTTTCGGTCGGTACGCCGAGAAAGGCCTTGTGCAGCGCTGCGGTGGTCTTTGCGGCGGGCTCGCTGAGCAGCTTGTCGAAGGGCGCGTCGATGGTGCCGTCGTTCAGCGCGGTGATCTCGAAGTCTCCCAGCATGATGCGGTAGAAGCCAGGTGCCTGGGTCTTGACCTGGGGCGCGACGGCAAGGGCCTCAGTCGGGGCGACGAGGGTGCCGAGCGCCAGTGCGGTAGTCAGTACGGTGTAGTGCAGGATGCGGGGAGCGGTGATCTTGAGCATGGCAGGAGACCTTCAGTTCGAAACGAAGGCATCCTATTGAGGCGAATTTTATTGTTGAAATCGATTCTTCATATGCCAGGCATAAGTGGCGTGAGTACCTGCCAGGGAGTGACAGGTTGTGCCCGGTCAGATTCATCGTTTCAACTGGAAAAGCTGCTCGAGCCCTTGCAGCGTGCTGTCGACAAAACGCTCGTCGCTGGTCCCGGCGGGGAAGTGCAGCACGTTGTGGATGACCAGCGAGGCCAGGCCATGGATGTAGGACCAACTGGCGAGTGAGGCCCGACGCACTTCGGCGCTGTCGACCTCGCAGTCGAGCAGCTCGGCGATGATGCGCTTGAGTTCGCCGAAGGCTTCCTCCCGCGCGCTGCGCAGTTGCGGGATCATCCCGCTGTCGGCGAACTCCGGGCCGAACATCAGCTGGTAGAGCGCCGGGTTGTTCCGGGCGAAACCGAAGTAGGCGAGGGTGGCGTTGCGCAGCCGTTGCCTGCCGGCGCTCTGGGCGTCCTTGATGACCAGGGTCCGCCCCAGCTCATGAAAGCCCTGGGCCGCCAGATGGCCGATCAGTTCGCCGCGATTGGCGTAGTGGTGATAAGCCGCGGTGGCACTCACGCCGACCCTTTCCGATACGGCCCTGAGGGAGAGTCTGGTCGGCCCGACTTCCTCGAGCATTTCCCGTGCGGTCGCCAGCAATTGCGGAGCCAGGTTGCCCACATGGTAGGTGTCGCGCGTTCGGGGAGGTGGCTTGGTCATCGGTGAAGGTACGTCATCAGGGCCTGTAACAGACGGGAATCCTAACATGGGGAAGTATCTTGACAGTGTAAAGATATGCCCTTAACTTGCGCTCCATGACAAGGCCGGAAGGGATCATCCTCGGGCCAACAGTCCGAAAAGCGCCGCGCACGGAAGTGCGGTGGCCGCTGCAGGCCGGTTTTTCCAGCTGAATCTTATCGGTGATAAGTTTGAGGTGAATCATGAAGCACTATGACGCCGTGGTAATTGGCGCCGGCAACGCCGGATTGACGGCGGCGACGGCCCTGCAGCGTGGCGGTTGCCGGACGCTGTTGCTCGAACGCCACAATATTCCCGGTGGTTGCGCGACGTCCTTTGTGCGCGGCGACTTCGAATTCGAGGTGGCCCTGCACCAGCTCAGCGGCCTGGGGACCCCGGACAAGCCGTTCATCATGCGCCAGCTGTTCGAGAAGCTGGGGGTGATGGACAAGGTGGCGTTCGTGCAGGAACACGCGTTGTACCGGCTGGTGGTGCCCGGCGAAATCGATATCACCCTGCCGGCGAGCTGGTCGGGCATACAGCGCACGCTGCAGCAGTTGTTCCCGGCCGAGAGCGAGGCCATCGAGCGGTTCCTGCTGGTCTGCGAAAAGGTCACCGTGGAGAGCTTCACCACCTTGCCCCAGGCACGCCGCTCCAACAGTGAAGCGGCGCTCAAGTCGATGTGTCCGTACTTCGTCGAGTATGGCTTTCGGCCGTTGAAGGAGGTGCTCGACGAGTTCTTCGATGACGCCAGGCTCAAGAGCGTCCTGGCGACCTACTGGCTCTACCTCGGCGTGCCGCCGAGCATGCTGCCGTTTTCCGATGTGGCGGCGATGATCTACGCCTATGCGGTGTTCAAGCCCTGGCATATCAAGGGCGGTTCCCAGGCGATGTCCACCGCGCTGGTGGAGTCGTTCCTGGAAGCGGGTGGCGAAGTACGCTTCAACTGTGCCGTGGAGCGGATCATCACCGCTGAGGGGCGGGTCCGGGGTGTGCACCTGGAGGGCGGTGAAACCGTCACCTGCGCCGCCGTGGTGTCCAACGCCAGCCCGCTGGTGACCTTCCACGAACTGCTGGATCTCGACCAGCCGCCACCGAGCGTCCAGCAGGATTTCCGCTCCCGGCGCATTGGCACTTCCGCCTTCGTGATCTACCTGGGGCTGGATTGCACGCCACAGGAACTGGGCGTGGAGACGGCATCCAGTTTTATCTACGAGACCCTCGACGAGGAGGCGATCCACCAGCGCATGGGCAGCCTGGAGCCGCCGCTGGGCGGGATGCTCACCTGCTACAACCTCGAGGACCCCGATGCCGCGCCCACCGGGAAAAGCCAGGTGGTGCTGGTGTGCCTGCAATATGGCGAGGTCTGGAAGTCGGTTCCACCGCAGCGTTATGCGCAGACCAAGTATGCCTTCGCCGAGAAGCTGATCGGAGTGATCGAGAAGGTCTACCCGAAGGTGCGCCAGTACATCGAGGAAGTTGAAGTGGCCACGCCGCTGACCATGATGCGCTACCTCAACACCCCCGGCGGCGCCATCTACGGTTTCCAGCAGAGCACCCAGGATTCGCCGCTGCTGCGCGAGCGCCTGGATGCGGTGCCGGGGCTTTATATCGCCGGCTCGTGGACTTCCATGGGCGGTTTCCAGCCGACCTACATGGCGGGCGAGTCCACCGCCAGGGCGGTGCTCAAGCAGTTGAAAGTCAAGGAGGTGCGGCATGTCTGAACAGAACCTGATGGACCTGGTCGCCGGCTACCGCGAGGCCCGGCAGGCCAAGCAGGCCCTGGAACAGAGCGGAAGCGACTTCTACGAAATCAGGGGCGAAGTCGGCAACATGGTCGTCCAGTTGCATCCGAAACGCCTGCAACTGGAGGTCGCCGAAATCATCGAGGAGACCTCCAGCACCCGCACGCTGCGGGTGGTCGCCGTCGATCGCAAGGTTCTGCCGCCGTTCCTGGCCGGCCAGTACATCAACCTGTTCGTGGACATCGACGGTGTCGCGACAGCCCGGCCCTATGCGATTTCCTCGCCGCCCTCGCAGCAGGGCTACTACGACCTGACAGTGAAGCGGGCGAGGGATGGTTATGTCTCCAACTACCTGCTGGACCGGGTGGTGGTGGGTCAGCGGCTGCTCAGTTCCGGGCCCATGGGTACGTTTCATCACAACCCGCTTTACCATGGCGATGACCTGGTGTTCCTCGCCGGTGGTTCCGGCTCCGCGCCGGCCCGCAGCATCCTGCAGGATCTGCTCGACCGTGGCCTGGCGCATCGCTTCCATCTTGTCTATGTGAACAGCCATCTTGACGATGTGATTTTCGACGAGGCGTTTCGTGCCCTGGCCCGGCGTCACGAGCACTTCACTCTCTCCCAGGTGATCTCCCGTCCGCCGGCCGATTACCGGGGCCATGCGGGGCGGCTGAACGAGACGTTGCTGCAGGCACTGCTGGGCGACCTCGGCGACAAGATGTTCTACATCTGCGGTCCGACGCCGTTCAACGACCACTGCATCGAGCTGCTCACGGCGCTGGGCGTCAAGCGTCGGCGCATCCGGGTCGAGGCCAACGGTGCGCCCAAGGCACCGCACGAGCAACCCGGCTGGCCGGAAGGCGTAACACTGGACGATGAGGTGCTGGTGACCGTGCAAGGTCGTGGCGCTTTCAAGAGCCGGGTGGGAGAGCCGTTGCTCAATGCCCTGGAGCGCAACGGCTATTTCGCCGAGAACGCCTGTCGTTCCGGTGAATGCAGCCTGTGTCGGGTCAAGCTGGTGTCCGGGTCGGTGTTCAACCCCCGGGAGGCGCACCTGCGCAAGTCCGATCGTGATTTCGACTGGTTCTATTCCTGCGTGGCGTTTCCCACCGCCGATATCGAGATCCTTCTCTAGCTCAGCGGTGAGTTGGATGGCCTGTTTTCCCTGTGGGCTCAGGCCTGCCCGGGCGACAGGGCATAACGTGGAGCGGGCCTGGCGTTGGCGAAGCTTGGCGCCAGCGCGCGGCGATCCGCTTCCCAGCGTGTCCAGTCCGTGTTGTCCTGCAACGTCGGGATGGTCACTAGTTCGCCTTGATCGAGTCCGGCCAGTGCCGCGTCGACCAGATCCTCGGCGGTCATCGTGCTGGCCGCCTCTTTCTGTTTGGCGTAGCCCGCCACATCCCAGAACTCGGTGGCCGTCGCCGCCGGCAGGACCGTCTGGATGCGCACGCCCTTGTCGGCGAGGTCGCGTTGCAGTGCGTGGCCGAAGCTCAGGACGTAGGACTTCGAGGCACTGTAGACGCCGTTCAGCAGTTCGACGGCGATGCCGACAACCGAGCTGATATTGATGATCGTGCCCGAGCCCCTGGCAGCGAATACTGGCGCCACGGCATAAGTCAGGCGTGTCAGCGCGGTGATATTCAGGTCGATCATTGCTTGCATTTCGTCGACATCGCTATTGAGTATCGAAGCCACCGAGCCGACGCCGGCGTTGTTCACCAGCAGGGTGATGCGGTTGTCGTCGCGCAGGACGCTCTCGATGGTCGAGCGTGCGGCCTTGTCGTTGAGATCCGCCGTCAGGGTCTTCACCGAGCGGCCGGTCTGCGTCGCCAGGCGGTCGGCCAATGTCTTCAGGCGATCGGCGTTGCGAGCCACCAGGATCAGGTCATAGCCACGCTTGGCCAGGCGGTCGGCATAGACCGCGCCGATGCCGGTGGAGGCCCCGGTGATCAGCGCCGTGCCTTTGGGGGAGATATCGGAGGAAGTCATGGTCGTCTCTCTTTCAGAATGCTTGCCCGACGGGATGTCGGGTCGGTAGTCATTCTGGATTTGACGCGGCGCGTCCTCAATGACATATATGCAATGATTCATGCCATCATATCTCGTTGCACCGGTCCTTGCAGGGAGTCGCCTGCCGGGCGTCATGAGCTGCGTTTGAGAGACCATCATGCACACTGTCGGACTCGTCGTTTATCCGGATTTCCAGTCTCTGGGGCTCGCCGTTGCGAGCGTTTTCGAATATGTGAATCTCTTGCGCGGGGAGAGGGTCTATCACTTCCGCCTGGTTTCTGAAGGCGGGGGGCCGGTGATGACGTCCCAGGGTTTTTCCGTCAATACCGACCGGCTTCAGGACTCGACCTATGACACACTCATTGTCGCCGGTGCCAATGACTGTCGTCTGCCGGGTGCCAGCCTGCTTGACTACATACGCCAGGCGCCAAGCCGGAGCAGGCGCGTGGCGGCGATTTGCACCGGTGCGTTCGTACTGGCTGCCGCCGGTCTGCTCGACGGCAGGCGTGCCACGACGCATTGGTTTCATGCCCAGGCGTTCAAGAAGCAGTACCCCGGCGCATTGCTCGATGAAGACCGCATCTTCGTGGTGGATGGGCAAATCTGGACGTCGGCGGGCATGACCGCCGGTGTCGACCTCGCCCTGGCGATCGTTGAAAAGGATTTCGGATTGGAGACTGCCCGCATGGTCGCGCGCAAGCTGGTGGTGCATCAGCGCCGTGGTGGTGGGCAATCGCAATTTTCGGCACTCCTGGAACTGGATGCAAAGTCCGACCGCGTGCAGATGGCGCTCGCTTATGCAAGGGAGCATCTTGGCAGTGTCCTGTCAGTCGAAACCCTGGCCGAAGCCGCACGGCTGAGTCCGCGTCAATTCAGTCGAGTCTTTCGCGAGGAAACCGGCCAGTCGCCGGCCAAGGCCATCGAGCGCCTGCGCGTCGAGGCCGCACGTTTGCTGATGGAGACGACGCTGCACCCGATAGAAGTCATTGCTCGCGAGACCGGCTTCGGCGACCGGGAACGCATGCGCCAGGCCTTTCTGCGGGCATTCGGGCAACCCCCCCAGGCCATACAACGCACTTCGGCGAGGGCTGTGTCGGCGTTGTAAGGGGGCATGACATCCTGGAAAGTCCCCGCGACCCTGATGGATGGGCAGCGCGACAGGTGTTCTGCCGCGGTGACCATGTCTCATCGCCGGGGCAAGTCTTCGTGTTTCAATTCAAAGGGCCGGGGGTAAAAGCCGAGCTGGTCACTGGCGTCCGCATGGTCGAATACCAGATCCTGGTTCATGCGCTCCACCAGTGCCCCTGAAAGATGCCGGTAGCGTGGCAGGCATCGCAGGAGCCAAACCAGTGCGTGCAATGTCCAGGTGGAGAGCGCCAGCGTGCGTTCCGGGCGTCCCAGGGCCTGGAATATGCGTCTTACCATCGCGTGATAAGGCAGGACTTCTGCCCCGGACAGGTTGTAGGCGCCATGGTGCAACTCCGGAAGGGTCATGGCTGCCAGGCAAGCCTGAACAACATCATCGGCATGTACCGGCTGGCGCAAACCTCTGCTGCCACCGATCAGCGGGAAGAACCCGAAGCGTTGGATGAAGCGGGCGATCTCGGTAATGTTCTGGTCGCGTGCAAATCCGTAGATCATTGTCGGTCGCAGGATCACCCATTGGACTTTCCGTTCGATCGCCCACTTCACGAACTGTTCTTCCGCATTGCCCAGGCGCTGCGCCAGTTGCCTTTCCCGGGCGTCTGGCGAGGCTTGCTTGGTAAAGCGGCTGGTGGAGGACAAGACGACCACGCGCTTGACCCCGGTGTTGGCGAGGCGCTCCAGATATTCCGGTACAACCCAGATGGGGGCAAGTGACAGGAAGGCGTCCAGTGCCAGCTCATGCCAGTCGTCGACGCTTTGCCAGTTGATGCCCCTGCGGGAAGCCCTGGGCAACTGCCGGGTGAAGGCGGTGACCTGATGGCCTGCCTGCGCCAGGGACAGCAGTGCATGTTCGCCCAGGAAGCTGGAAGCGCCCAATATGCCTATGTGCAATTCAGTTCTCTTTTCCCGGGGACAATCCATTCAACAGCCGGATAACTGCGTGACGGAATACCATCAGGCTGAATCGAAACCAGACCCCGATGACCACCATTATCCAGAGGAAGAGGGAATATCGCTGGCGGAAAAACTTCCGATAGAAACGCAGGAAGCCACGGTGCTTGTGCCACTCGACGAAATAGGGCCGATCACGACTGCAACCACCGAACACATGGGTGACCCGTGCATCCGGCACGAAGAGAACACTCCAGCCTGCCTGGCGGAAACGCATGCACCAATCCAGATCCTCGCAATGCAGAAAATAGTCTTCATCCCAGAGCCCGACACTTTCGATCGCTTCGCGCTTGACCAGCATGCAGGCCCCGGAAATGGCTTCGACGACAATGGGGGCGGCAGGCAGGGGCTCCTTGTGCAATAAAAAATCGGAAAACACGGCCGGGAAGAACTTCGTGAGCCGTGAGAGTCCGAAGGCGCGCATGAAGGCCCGTCTGGGCGTCGGGAACACCCGGCGTCCGCCGGCCTGTTCGGTGCCGTCCGGATTGCACAGGAAACCTCCGACCGCGCCGATCTCCGGTGAGCGGTGCAGCGCCCTTAGCAGGCGGTCCATGGCATCGATGGCCAGTACGGCATCCGGATTCAGGAACAGCAGGTTGGGCGCCGTTGACAGCCGGGCACCCTGGTTGCACGCCACGGCGAAGCCGAGGTTGGCTGTGTTATGCAGGATCCGAAGCGCCTTGCCAGGGACTTGAGGGTGCTCCAGTTTCATCAGGCTGCCATCGTGGGAGCCGTTATCCACCACGATTACCCGGCAGGCGCCGGCGGCAAATGCCGAGTCGACACAAGCAGCCAATAGTCCCCCTGCGTTGTAATTGACGATGATCACGTCACACTCGTCCTGTAATGATGACCGGATCCGTTCATCAACGGCGGGCAGTTCTATTGCATTCAATATCGTCACTCCATTTGCCACGCTTGTCTTCTGGTAACGGCGCAATCACGAGTCGGCGATGCCTTGCGGCTCAACTCCACCGCTATCCATGAACCCGGTCATTCAGGGGATGGCCAGGGAGAAACGTGCCCTCCATGAGTTGTCACAGCGAAAACGTCGGGTGTGTTCTTCCGGTTCATCGAAGCCAAGGGCCTGGTCCATGGCCTGGCGTATGTCCTCAGGCCCGTCCAGCAGGAAGGTGCCTGGACAGGCGTCCCTGCCCACCATCTCTCCGAAAGCCGTGCTGATCACCGGCAAGCCCAGGGCGCGGTACTCGTAGTACTTGATAGGGTCCACGAACCGCGTCAGGGCATCGCACTTGAACGGGATCAGGCCGACGTCGAAGTCGGCCATGGCGTCCATCGCCGCCTCATGGGAGACCTCGCCAATGAAATGGATGTTGCCGGGCAGATGCGCCGGCAGGCGGGTGTGCACCGGGCCGATCAGGCGTATTTCGGCGTGGGGATAGGCCTTGGCCAACGCCACCACTATTTCCCAGGCAAACCACTTGGCGATGGTGCCGACATAGCCAAGGACCGGGTTGTCCAGGCGTGTACTGCGCTTCTCCCGTCTCTCTGGCAGGCGTTCGGTGGCGCAGGCGTTGCCGAGCAGTCTGACGTTGCCGGACAGTGTGGACATCTGCGCCTGTAGCGCTGACGAGGAGGTCAGTACCATCGAGACTGCCCGGGCCGTCGACTGCTGGCGGCGCTCCATGGCCTTGCGCGACAGGCCCCGGTAAAACTCGGAAAAATTATCCATGGCGTCATAGAAGCTGGCTTCGAAGATCGGCTCTCGCAGCAGTCTGGATGCCAGCCTCGAAGGCTTTCCGATGCCCAGCAACGTGGGGTGTCGAGCGAAGCGACGAGCCTGGACGATGATCGGTTGCCACAGCGGCCGATTGATCCATCCCGAGCCGGGAATGGGTTCTATCGGCAGGGCGCGAGGTCGAAGGACGGTCAACCAGGGCGGCAGCTCGGCCTCTGGCGGGCGTGGGTGCGTAGCGCCTGCCGCTGCCTGGCGTAACAGGCCCAGATCACCGAATGCCGGAAAACGGGTGGGGTAGGGCTCGATCCAGAGCACGGGCTCGCCGGTTTTTTCATGGAAGCAGCGCACCAGTTCATGGGAGCGCTGGCTGAAGCTGTGCCAGGGCATTGGCGAGAGATAGATCAGGCGCATGTCGAAAAGTGCTCCGCCAGTACCTGGACTATCCGCTCGGCGGCCCTGCCGTCTCCATAGGGCGACTCTTGCCTGATCATTCCGGCATAGTGGCTGGCGTCATCCAGCAGATGCTGCACCGCCTGCACGATGTCGGCGCTACGGGTACCCACCAGTTTCACCATGCCGTGCTCGATCGCTTCCTGGCGCTCTGTCTCGTTGCGCAGCACGAGGACGGGGATACCCAGCGCGGGCGCTTCCTCCTGGATGCCGCCGGAGTCGCTCAACACCAGGTAGGCGCTTTTCATCATCCGTATGAACCGGTGATAGCCAAGCGGCGGGCAAAGCTCGATCCGCGGGTGCCCGCCCAAAGCCGCCTCCACCGGTACTTTCACGTTGGGGTTGGGGTGCACGGGGAAAACTACCCGGATATCTTCGTTACGCTCCACCAGGCTGCGAATGGCCGCGCAGATGCCGAGCAACGGCGCGCCGAAGCTTTCCCGACGGTGCAGGGTCACCAATAGCAAACGCTGGTCGCCGCGGCTTGCCGGGTCGGCTTCGTGGGGCTGGCCGAGGCTGTGCAGCAGGGCGTCTATCACGGTATTGCCGGTGACATGAATGGCGTGCTCGGCAATACCTTCGCGCAGCAGGTTGTCGCGGGCTTTCTGGGTTGGCGCGAAGTGCCATCGGGCGATTCTGCTGGCCATTGTCCGGTTCAGCTCTTCCGGGAACGGATTGGCCATGTCGCCCGTGCGCAAGCCCGCCTCGACATGGCCGAAGGGTATCCGCAGGTAGAAACACGACAGCGCGACCGCCAGCACCGTGGTGGTATCACCCTGGGCCAGCACCGCATCGGGGCGCCATTCGAGAAGGGTCTCTTCAAAGCGGGTGAGCAGGCGGCTGGTCAATGCGCAAAGGGACTGGTTCGCCCGCATCATGTCCAGATCGAGGTCCGGTTCTATGGCGAACTCCCACAATGCCTGATCCAGGAGTTCGCGGTGCTGGGCCGTGGCGACCACCTGGCAGGCGAACTGTTTCGAGCGCTTGAGGGCATGGATGACCGGAGCCATCTTGATCGCTTCCGGTCGGGTGCCCACCACGACGACTATCCTGCGCTGGCTCATCGACTGTCATCCATGGCGATGGGGGATCCACTTGCCCCACTTGTTCTCGTAGATAGCCTTGTTTCGCTCGAACAGGGCCTCGCGTTCCCGGGTGTCCATCAGGTTGAAGCTGGCGGAGAGGTGATGGTGAACGAAGACATCCCGGGCACAGGCATTGAACAACCCGGTTTGCTCAACGCGCCGGCAGTAGTCGTCGTCCTCGAAGAAACCACGGCCGAAGGCTTCATCCAGGGGACCGACCTGAACATAGGTGCTGCGTCGCAGCATCACGCAGAAGAATGCCAGTGTCGGCAGGCGGAACCATTCACCGAGGTGCCTGTGGGTATGCAGGCAGGCCTGGCGGGCCATGTCCGGCAATGAGTACTCGATGTCGATCCTGGCCTGGTTGCCGATATTGTTGGTCACGGGACCGATCAGGCCGATATCGGGGTTGCGCTCCAGGTGCTTGCGCAGCGTATCCGCCCAGCCCGGGGTGACCTGGGTATCGTTGTTGAGCAGTACCAGGTAGTCCCCAGTCGCGGCGGCGAGGCCCTGGTTGTTAGCGGCGGAAAAACCGCGGTTGGTGGTGTTGAGGATGACCTGCTGCCCGTTGTCCGCGGCCCATTGCCGGAGGAACTCCGGCGTACCGTCGTGGGAGCCGTTGTCGACCACGATGATTTCCAGGCCGGCGCCTTGCCCGTTGGCGGTCAGGCTGGCCAGGCACTCCTGGGTGAGGGCCAGGTTGTTGTAGGTCACGACAATCACGCTGACCTCGTTCGTCGCCGGCTGCTTCTCGGTTGCCTCGAGCAAGGTGGCGACGCGCTGTGTCCAGGACTGTTCGGCTGCGAACCCCCGGCGTTGGCTGTCCTGGCTGCCGGGTTGCTCCGCCAGGCCCAGGGCGATGCCGGCGATGAACTCATCCTCGTCGCGGGCACGATGAACCAGGGTTCCGAACTGCTCGATCTCGGGTAGGTCGACGGCGACCACCGGTTTGCCGGCACTGAGGTATTCGTAGACTTTGACCGGGTTGGTGGCGAGCGTCAGCGGCGTGACCTGGAAGGGCAAAAGGCAGACGTCCATGGCATGCAGGTAGCCGGGAAGCGCGCTGTAGGCCACCTCGCCGGTAAACTTGACGTTGGGGTACTGGCGCAGCTCATGCCGGGCATTGGCGGTATCGGTGCCGATCAGCAATATCAGGTGCTGTGGAAAGGCCCTGGCGACCGCCGCGACCAGCCGGGTATCGAACCAGTCGGCAATCGCCCCGTAGTAGCCGATGATCCGGCGGCCTGCCGGGTCCTGGTAGACCGAGGCCGGGCGGAGGGAAAAGAACCCGTAGTCGGCGGCATTTCTGACCACCACGCTGTGCCTGGACGGGGTGTGAGCCCATTGCCGGGCGAGCCAGTCGGAGGTGTAGACGGTCAGTTGCGCCTCGCGGACCAGTTGCTGTTCGAGCTGCAGAATCCCGGGGTCGGTGTTGCTGAAACCCTCGTGGTGATCGATGCAGTCGTAGACCAGGCGGCTATTGGGCGTCGCCTTCGCCACTTCCAGCCAGAACGGATGATGGACCAGTGCGACAACGGCGCGGGGGCGGATGCAAAGCAGCAGCTCGCCGAGCCCTTTTCGCAATTGGGCGACCTGGTCGCCGCTGGGCACGGTCGAATAGATGGACGGTGCCTGGCTGACGTGCAACTGGATTTCGAACAGACTCCCCTGCTGGTTCAGGGGGGAGATGGAGAATCCGGGGTGTTTCGACTCCTTCAGTGTGCTCGAGACGTAAAACACCCGGCGTCCGCTGGCACTCAGCATTCTGGCCAGTTGTTGCGGCCGCTGATGGCGGAAATGCCAGTCGATGACACCCCAGATGATGTAGTCGGGATATCGGGGCTCCCCCAGCAGGGCCTCGAGGTTGATCTCCGCGAGTGTGTCGCGTTGCTGCAACCGATGACGCAATCGATGCAGGGGCCTGAGCAACGCGCCCCGGTAGATTGCCGACAGGTACCTGCGCAACGGCCGGGGTAGCGGCAGTTGGCGATAGCGTGCGAGCAGGCGCATGGCCACACTCATCGTTGGCTTGGGCTGGACATCGTTTTCAGCCATATGCGCCGGCCCTGTTTTCGGAGGACGCAGATTTTTGCCGAGGGTAGTCATGCAGTGGCGTGTCGTCGCCCTCGGGCCACATGGAGCTGGTCGAGCCAGGGCGATAGAACGTCACGGTGACGCTGCGACGGGAGACGCTGCAATGGTCGATCACCCGTGACACGGCATGCCACGAGGTGTCGGAGCGGACCAGCACCGCCGAGTTGCCGACGAGGGGAGATATCTCCCTGGCAACGCTGTCGGGATCTCGCGAGTTCAGGATCTGCAGACAGCCACCGTACCGGGGGTCCCAGGTTTCGTTGAAATAGAGGATATGGGTGACCACCTTGTCGGACAGGTCGGGATGGGGCCCCAGGTTCGCGCCGGGACCGTAATGAAACAGGTTGACCTCCATGGGCGCCTGGCTCAGGTCCACCCCGGTCAATGCTCCCAGTGCCTGCCGGTAGGCCGCTGAGCGCAGATCCCGGGCGAGTTGCCGCCACTGCGGGCTCAAAGCCTGTGGGTTGACCACCTCGCCGTCGGTCATGGCGATCAGTTGCCTGGCTTCGTACTCGTAGTTTTTCTCGCCGCCGTAGCCCTGGACCACCTTGAAGTGATCGTGGGGATAGGTTTCGGCCAGTGCAGCAGCATCTTCGGCACTGTAGAGGCCACCGATTTCTGCCCAGCGATACGGATGGTGTTGCAACTGTTGCCGGGCGATCTTTTCCAGGTTGATCATTGCGTGCTCCTTGCAAAAAACCTCTTGAACAGATGGTAGAGACGTCGCAGGTCCGACATCGGCAACTGTGCCAACTGCCGTCTGCTGGCCTCCAGCTCAATCCGCTGTGCCTGCAGGCTCTCGGTCTGTCGTGCCTGCAAGCTTTCGAGCTGCATTGGCAGGGATTGCCAGAAGCGGCTCAGCCCCTCCGGCTCGGCGACGCGGCCGGCGACAACAAGCTCTGCGACCCGGTCCCAGTGCTCGTCCAACTGCGCTGCGGCTTGCCGGGTGGCGGCGGGGAGGGGACGCCTGCCGAGCTGTCGGGCAAACCAGTGAGGGTCCAGCTCCTGGTCGTGGCTCACCTGGAAGACGCGCCCGTAGGCCGGCAACGCCGTGTATTTGCCGTTTTTCAGATCCGCCGAGCAGAACACCGGCAGGCCAAAGGCGATTGCGCTGATTGCCAGGTGATAGCTGTGCCCGACCACGCCGACAGAGTGAGCGATCAGTTCGGCCAGCAGCAGCGGCGAGGGCCAGAATGGCAATGTCACCGAGCGATCCAGCGGCTCTCCCAGCGCTGACGCGTGGTCACCGAGAACCGGCCCGATGGGCACGACCAGAAGGCGCAGATCGGTGAATTCAGCACTGTGACGGCGCCAGAGATCGAGGAAACTCTCCAGGCCCCCGATGGCGTGCACCACCAGATAGGGCCCGTCCAGGCCATATTGGCTGCGAAGATTGTTCAACTCTGCGGACGGGGCTTGCAGATCCAGCAGCCGTGGCAGGCCGAACGCCGTATCGGGCAGCACCTCGACCCGGCCGTGCTCGGTCAATTGCTGCAGGGTGGCTTGCGACAGCGCATCGCGAACCTTGACGTGGGGACTCTGTTCGATGACGAGTTTCAACAGCGGCCTGGCCCACTCCGGCACATCGTTGCAGTGCATGCCGGGGGCGTTCCAGATCAGCGGCACGCCATGTTGCACGGCCATCAGGGCGGGGGTGAGCCAGTAACCGGTCGGGTGATGAATGGAGGGGGAAGGGGGCAGGTAGTTCTCGGCAACGAACTTGTCGAAGCGAATGATAAAGCCACCACCGATCAGGGTCGCATCCAGGCGATGGGCAATCTTCGGCAGCTCGGTCAGCGAGGTCACGGCGTAGGGCCATTGCGCGGCGCTCTTCGCGTGATAGGAGAACCGGTGCATCTGCACCGCACCCAGGCGGCGGGACAATTCTTCTTCGGCAATGACAGGAAACAGCAGATCGCCGTAGTTCTCTACGTCGAAGGTGCCGTGAATCGCTATCTGCCAGACTCTGCTCATGACCTTTTCCACGCTGGGGCTCATCTCCTTTCTGCTTCGGGTTCTGGCAGCGGTGCACTGCTGGTTGCGGGGTACAGCGGCTCGATTCCAAGATCGACAATGCCGAGGAAGGCGTTGCTCTCCACCAGGGTATCGAACGTCATCAGCGCGACCTGTTTTTCGATCAGGTGGGCACTTTCCTCGGTATGGCCATTCATCAGCTTCAGCGTGATGTGGTATCGGCCGGCGGCGAAGCGCGAGGGGAAGCGGGCCGTGACGGACGCCTTGCGCCAGCCTGCATGGGCGGCTTGCGGTTCGAGTGCCAGGTTGGCGCCGCCGATCACCAGCAGGCGTGGCTCCTGGATGGTCAGGCTGATGCTTGGCAAGGCGATGGATTCACGAATCAGCACCTCAATGCGCACTTCGATCATCTCGCCGTGGACAAAGGTCGAGTGCATCCCTCCGGTATTGGTGAAGCAGGCCGAAAGAATGCGCCCTTCGTCGGTGCCGAAGGCAATGCCGCCCGTGTTTGCCAGATGCTCCTTGGGCAACACCAACACCGTGTCCCCGCTGGCCCAGCGGCGTTGCTCGTCGCGCATGTCCAGCAGGTAGCGTTCGGCGACGTCGTCTGGCGGACCGTTGGCCCGGACCTGGCCATCGCGAAGGTAGAGCGCTCGTTTGCAGAAGCGCTTGACCATGCTCATGTCATGGGAGACGAACAGCAGTGTGGTGCCGCGCTGGGTAAGCGCCTCAAGGCGCTGGAGACACTTGAACTGGAAGGAAGCATCGCCAACCGCGAGTGCTTCATCGACGATCAGGATATCGGGCTCCACCCAGACGGAAACGGCGAAGGCCAGGCGCATGAGCATGCCGCTGGAGTAGGTCCTGGTCGGCTGGTCGATGAAGTCACCGATGCCGGCGAAGGCGGCGATATCATCGAATCGCTGGGAGATCTCGGTGCGACTCAGCCCCAGTATGGCACCGTTGAGAAACACGTTTTCACGGCCGGTGAAGTCGGGGTTGAAGCCCGAACCCAACTCCAGCAACGCTGCGATGCGGCCATGGCTGACAACCGTGCCACGGCTGGCATCGAGCGTGCCGCAGATCAACTGCAAGAGTGTCGACTTGCCGCTGCCGTTGCGACCGATGATGCCGATCGCCTCGCCCTTCTCGATGGTGAGCGAGACGTCCTTGACCGCCCACAGTTCGCGGTAACGCGGCTTCTTTCGGGGAGACAGCATTTGCCACAGCCTGTCCTGGGGGCTGTCGTAGATATGAAAACACTTGCCCAGTCCTGTCACTTGCACCGCGAAATCAGAGGACATCGGCAAATCCCTTGCGCATTCGCTGGAAACACTGGAAGCCCAGCCAGGCTATCGCGAACGCCAGTACCAGGCCGGTCGCCCAGTCCAGTGGATTGATCGCCACTCCCCAGAACAGCACATCGCGAACCTGTTCGATGATCAGTGCCAGCGGATTGAGCAGCAGCAATGGCCGATACGCTTCGGGCAAGGCGCTGATCGGATAGAAAACCGCCGACACAAACAACAGCGCGGTGGTGAAGGCGCCGGTCACCTGGCCGATGTCGCGCAGATAAACGCCCACGGCGGCCAGCAGCCAGGAGATGCCCATGCAAAAGAGCACCAGGGGCAGTAGTACCAAGGGCAGCAGCAGGGCCGTGAGGGGGGGGAGGCCGATGAACAGCAGGTGGAAAACCAGCCAGATCGACAAGCTTGCCATGGCATGCAACAGCACCGAGCCAAGGGTCACCCAGGGAAGTATCTCCAGCGGGAAAATGACCTTCCTGACGTAGTTCGCGTTGGCAGCTATCAGCGTCGGAGCGCGCTGCACGCACTCCGAGAAGATGTTGAACACCAGCAGGCCGGCAAATACCAGCAGGGCGAATTCGCTCCGCGATTCGCTGCCTCCCTGCCATTTCTGCTTGAACATCACACTGAATACCAGCGTATAGACCGCCAGCATCAACAACGGATTGAGGAATGACCACAGGAGCCCGATCATCGAGCCTCTATAGCGTCCCAGTATCTCCCGTTTGATCATTGACAGCAGCAGTTCCCGGTGCTGCCACGGGCTGGAAAAAATTCCGCCCGACGTCCTTGTCACAATCATTGGTCGCCTCCGGATGGCTGTTTTAATTAGTATGATGCGAAAGTTTCGCATTCTGGCCGGCGAGTTTCGTATTATTGCCCGAAGTCCTTTTCCTACAAGTTCTTGATGATATCTCGACAGGCTAATAAAAAGGGACTCTTTACTCCATTTAACGGGTTTCAGTTCTGATACAAATCGACTTGTCTGAAGAAGATATAGTCGAACTGTTTTCAGAATGGTTCATTTTATCTGTTCATCGCGGAAAAACTTCGCCGCCGGCGGCAGCACGACTCTCAGCGTGGCCGCAGTTCGGGCAACTCCCCCCTTTATCTTTTCTGCTGCCGCGAGTATTGAATTGAGTTCAATCAGAGTGGTCATCCATGGTCCCTGATTCAGTGAGAATATCAGGAGACTCCACGTTTATCATGCCGTGGAGGAGGGACCGATAAGTAGGCCAGATGACCCCCTGACGGAGGCTCCCTATGCTTCTGTTTCTACGTGACCTGCACCGTGCTGATCGATGACGTGGCCCTGTTGCCTTTCCCGCTTCAACCGGTCGCTGGCCCGCTCCATCAATGCGCGGTCTCGCCATGCGACCCGTTCTTCCCAGTTTTCCAGCGGCACCAATGCCCGACGCTGTCCTTCGACCATGGCCACCAGGTCGGCGGTCCAGGGATCGTGCTGTCCGCGTTCGGCGCCCATGCGGGCATAGGCCGGGCCCATCTTCAGGGCATGCGAACCGATGCCGCCACGGGTGTTGAGATCGACGGTCTCGAAGGGCCCCATGAATGCCCAGCGCAGGCCCAGGCCCTGGCTGACGACCTTATCGATGTCGGCGACCGAGGTGATGCCGTCGCGCACCAGGCAATAGGCTTCACGCAGTAACGCGCCTTGCAGGCGATTGAACACAAAGCCTTCTATTTCCTTTTGCAGGCGCACGGGCGTCAGGCCCGCTTGCGCGTACAACGCCAGAGCCCGCTCGACAGGCTGCACGGCGGTGAACGGGGCAGGGACGATCTCGATCACCGGCAGCAGGTACGGCGGGTTGCCCGGATGCGCGACCAGGCAACGACTGCGTCCGGGCAGGGTGTCGGCGAAACTGGAAGCCGTCAGGGCCGAGGACGAACTGGCCAGGATCGCGTCGGGAGGGGCCAGGCTGTCGAGTTGACGGAACAGTTCGATCTTCAGGTCGAGCCGCTCCGGGGCGCATTCCTGAATCAGGTCGGCGCCGGCCACCGCGCTTTCCAGATCGCTGCACAGGCTGACCCGGGACACCAGTACGTCGGGCGTTTCCTGCAGCAGGCCGTAGTGAACCAGCTCCGCGCAGCGACTGGCGATTTCCTGGCTGGCCAGTTTCAGGCGTTGGCTGTCCGGGTCCTGCAGGCGCACGCTCCAGCCGGCGCGGGCAAAGACGATGGCGAATGCCACGCCGATACTGCCGGCGCCGATAACGGCGACCACGTGGGAGGATGGGTTCATGGGCTCTCCTGTTGTTTTTTTAGGATGAACAAATCAGTGAACGACGCGCACCATGGCGCTGCGTCCCGGTGCTGTGTGTACCCGGATAAAACCGCTGAGACGGGCGTCGAGTGCCGGATCGCCGCTGTCGACGAACAACTGTCCCTGGGGCAGGGCGGCGATTTTCGCGCTGCTCGCCAATACGTGCAGATGTGCCGGGGCGATCAGGGCGAGAACGGCGGCGCTGATCTGCTGGTTGCCGCGGCCGAACAGGCAACCCTGGCCGCCCGTGAGGCTGACGACCACATGTGCGGGATGGCGTGTGGCGAGTGCGAGCAGATCGCTTTCATTGGCGTCGCGACAAATCAATGTCCGACCGAGGTAGGCGTCGACGCCGAGTAGCGTTGCTTCTCCACTCAGGTGCCTGGCCAGCGACTGGATCGTGCGGCCGGGACCCAGGAAATAGACATGTTCCGGATGCATCCGGGCGGCGAACAAAGCTGCCTCGGCCTCCACGGCGTGGTCCGGATTGGCGCTGCCGGACTTGGCACCCTGCATGTGCCGCGGGTCGGCGGGCACGCGCGCGTAGCCGTAGAGGCGGGTGCTGACACGGTCGTTACGGGAAGCGTTTTCGTCGATATCCAGCAGCTCGGCCTCGCGGCTGCCGACCCCGCCACCGGCACACTGGCGGGCGACTTCACCGGCATGCTCAGGCGAGCGGGCAAACACGCCGGAATACATTTTCACCCCGCAGGGAATACCGAGCAGCAGCGTCGGCGTGGTCGCAGTGGCTGCCGCCACATCGCGGGCGGTGCCATCGCCACCGGCGAACAGCAGCAGGTCGACGGTCTCGGCGAGCAATGCATGACAGGCCTCCACAGTATCGCGCGCCGAGCGCTCGGTGGGTGGGGTGGCGATGACTTGCGCGGGCAAACCGGCCTCATGACAGGCGCGTTCGCCCATTTCGCCGGTCACCGTCACGACCTGCGCATCACCACCGACCAGTCGTCGCAGTGCGCGCACGCAACGCTCATGGGCCTTGGGGCGGGCGCCCAGTTCCAGCGCCAGGGCCACCATGTCGGCGCCGTCGCTGCCCTTCAGGCCAGTGGTTCCGCCGAGTCCGGCGAAGGGATTGATGAGCAGGCCGATCTTGAACGCCATCGATACTCGCCTTCGGGTGATTGAGCAGTTGCGAGTGTCAGCATTGCCACGTAGATTGTGCGCAATACAAACTTAAGTTCGCATTCGTCCTCATATTGCGTCCGGAGGTAAGATGAGTCAACCCAGATCAGCCCATCCGTTTATGGCCAACGCCCTGCCAGATATCAAGCAGGAGATGTTGAATATCCTTGGTATCGAATCTGTTGAAGAGCTTTTCGAACAGATTCCTGAGGCTCACCGATTGCAGGAAAAGCCCGAACTTATGGGCGCTATGCGCTCAGAGGCGACCCTGAGCCGTCATTTGCGCGAGATCCTCGCTCGCAACCGCAATTGCGCCGAAACCCTGAGCTTTCTCGGTGGCGGTTGCTGGCAGCATCATGTGCCCGCCATCTGCAATGAGATTGCCGGTCGCAGTGAGTTTCTGACGTCGGTGTGGGGCACGCCTTCATCCGACCAGGGACGTTGCCAGGCATGGTTCGAGTTCAGCAGCCAGTTGGGTGAACTGGTGGGATGCGAGTATGTCGGCCTGCCGGTCTACAGCTGGGGCTGTGCCGCCGGGCATGCCTTGCGCATGGCCTCGCGCCTGAACGGGCGTCACACCCTGCTGTTGCCGAGAATCATTGATCCGGAGCGGCTGGCGGTGATCCGCAACTACTGCGAACCGAACATGGCCAATGAGTTGCAGCTGGAGTTTGTCGCCGCGGATCCGGTGACCGGCGTGATGGACCTGGAGGACCTCAAGGGCAAACTTGGCAGCCATGTGGCGGCGGTGTACCTGGAGGCGCCCAACTACTTCGGCCTGATCGATGGCGCCGCCGCGACCATTGCCGAGTTGACCCACGCCCAGGGCGCGGAGTTCGTGGTCGGCGTCGACCCGATCTCTCTTGGCGTACTGGCGGCCCCGCCGGATTACGGTGCCGATATCGTGGTGGGCACCATCCAGACGCTGGGCATTCCGATGTACGGCGGCGGCGGCCTGGGCGGCTTTATCGCCACGCGCGACGAAGAGCGTTACGCCCGTGAATACCCCACGCTGCTGATCAGCATCACCACCACCGCGCATCCGGGGGAAGTCGGTTTCGGCCTGTCCCTGGCCGAGCAGTCGTCTTATGGCTTGCGCGAAAACGGCAAGGACTGGACCGGTAACTCGGTGTACCTGTGGGCCATTGCCAACGCGGTGTACATGTCGCTGATGGGGCCGCAGGGATTTGTCGACGTCGGTGAGCTGATCGTTGCCCAGGCCCATCAGGCGGCGCGACGCCTGAATGAGCTGCCAGGTGTTTCGATCCGCTATGGCGACGGTTTTTTCAAGGAGTTCGTGGTGGATTTCAACGCCAGCGGCCAGTCGGTGGCGGCCATCAACCAGGGCTTGCTGGCACGGGGCATCTTCGGCGGGCATGACCTGAGCCGGGAGTTCCCGGAGCTCGGGCAAAGCGCGCTGTACTGCGTGACCGAATTGCATCAGGACGCGGACATCGACCAGTTGATCGACGCCCTTCGCGAGGTACTGAACCATGAGTGAATCCGTCAAGTTACGCCGATACCAGGCCGCCGTGTGGGATGAGCCGGTGGTGATGACCTTGTCGCGTCCCGGCCGGCGTGGCGTGGTGTTTCCCACGGCGGCGGTGCCTTGCGATCTGAGCGTGATCCCGGCGGCGATGCGTCGCAAGACCTTGCCCAAGCTGCCGGAAATGTCCGAGCCCGATGTGTTGCGACATTATTTGCACCTGTCGCAGCAAACCTTGGGAATGATGGGGATCTCGCTGTTTGGCACCTGCACGATGAAGTACAACGCGCGGGTCAACGAAGCGATCACCGCGCGCGATGATGTCGCGCAGTTGCATCCACGCCAGCCCGACTCGACCTTGCAGGGCTCGCTGCAGGTCATGCATAACCTGGATCTCAATCTGCGGGCGTTGTCCGGCATGGACCGCTTTGTGTTTCAGGCGGCGGGCGGTGCCGATGCGGCGTTTCTGCATGTCTGCGTGACCCGCGCGTATCACGCCGCCCGCGGCGAGCTGGAAACCCGCGATGAGATCATCACCTCGATCCAGTCGCACCCGTGCAATCCGGCGACGGCGGCGACGGCGGGATTCAAGATCATCACCTTGCCGCTGGAAGAGAACGGTTATCCATCGCTGGAAGCGCTCAAGGCGGCGGTGTCGTCGCGTACGGCGGCCCTGATGATCAATAACCCCGACGACATGGGGATCTACAATCCGGATATCGCCGAGTGGGTGCGGGTGGTCAAGGAGGCGGGTGGCCTGTGCTTCTACGACCATGCCAACTTCAATGGTGTGATGAGCAAGGTACGGGCACGGGACCTGGGCTTCGATGCCTGCATGTTCATGTTGCACAAGACCTTCGGCGCACCGAAGGGCGGTGGCGGGCCGGCGGTCGGTGCCTATGGTTGCAGCGAGGAACTGATCCCCTATTTGCCGGGCCCGTTACTGGTCGAGGAACAGGGCAGGTTTCGCCTGGAGGCGGGTGATGAGCTGGGCATTGGCCGGGTGCGCGAGTTCCTTGGCAATCTGCCGCAGATCATCAAGGCATATGCCTGGGTGCGGGCCATGGGTATCGAGGGGATTGCCGAGGCCTCGGATCTGTCGGTTCTGGCCAACAACTACATGGGCAAGAGGCTCGCCGAAATCCGCGGGGTGACCTGTTCGCACCCGCATATCAAGACGTGGCGCCTGGAAATGACGCGCTACAGTCTGGAAACCCTGGAGCGCGAGACCGGCATCAGTGCCTACGACGTGCAGAACCGCATGGTCGACTACGGTGTCGATGCGTTCTGGCTGGCCCATGAACCCTGGGTGATTGCGCAGCCGTTTACCCCCGAGGCCGGCGAGATGTGGTCCAAGGAAGATATCGATTACTGGATCGCGGTGCTGGCGCAGGTGTGTCGGGAAGCCTATGACAACCCGGACCTGGTGCGCACGGCGCCGCATAATCATCCCATCGGTCGCCTTGATACCGGCCCCCTCGAAGACCCGGCCCGCTGGGCGACGACCTGGCGCGCCTATCAGCGCAAGCATCCCGGCGCACAGTAACCTGTGACGCGCGGTCGATAGCCGCTGGCGCGACCTGCGCCAGCGGCTGGAGGTTGTCTCAGCCTTTCCAGTGACCTTCGGCGTGCAGTTGGCTGAACACCTTGTCCACTGCACGACGCGCACGGGCGACCATTTCAACCACTTCGTCTTCGCTGATCACGAACGGCGGCGAGAACGAAATCGAGTCGCCCTGGGGCAGGGCGCGGGTGATCAGGCCTTCTTCCAGTGCCGCGCGGGCGATGCGCGGGGCGACCTTCAGTGCCGGGTCAAAGGCGGTGGCCGGATCCCGACGGGCGACAAACTCGACGGCACCCATCAGGCCCACGCCACGTATTTCACCCACGGCCGGATGATCGGCAAAGGTTTCGCGCAACAGGCGATGCATCAGTTCGCCTCGCGCACCGGCCTGGGCCACCAGGCCTTCTTCCTCGATGATCTGCAGGTTGGTCAGGGCGACCGCCGCGGCCAGGGGGTGGGCGCTGTAGGTATAGCCGTGGGCGAAGGCCCCGTATTTTTCGCCGCCGAGCAGCAGGCCTTGCCAGATCTTTTCGGAAACGATGCAGGCCGACAACGGCACGTAGGCCGAGGTGATGCCCTTGGCGACGGTCATCAGGTCGGGACGCATGCCCATTTTTTCACTGCCGAACTGGGTGCCGAGGCGCCCGAAGCCGCAGATCACCTCGTCGGCGATCAGCAATACATCGTATTTATCGAGCACGGCCTGCATCGCGGCGTAATAGCCGGCGGGCGGGACGATCACGCCGCCGGCGCCCATCACCGGCTCCATGATCATCGCTGCCACGGTGTCCGGGCCTTCCGCGAGGATCAGGTTCTCCAGGTCGGCCGCCAGGCGTGCGACGAAGGCGGCATCGCTCTGGCCGGGCTCGGCCTGCCACAGGCGGTGCGGCGCCGTGGTGTGCCGGATGAACGGCAGTGGCAGGTCGAAGCCTGCGTGCATGCCGGGCAACCCTGTCAGGCCCGCCGCGACCACCGTCACCCCGTGATAGCCGCGATTGCGCGCGATGATCTTCTTTTTCTGCGGCAAGCCGCGAGCGTTGTTGTAGTACCAGACCAGCTTGACCTGGGTGTCGTTGGCATCGGAGCCGGAGTTGCCGAAGAACACCTTGGACATCGGCACCGGCGACAGCTGGATCAGCTTCTCGGCGAGCAGGATCGGCGTATCGGTGGCCATCGACGAGAACGAATGGTAGTAGGGCAGGCGCATCGCCTGGGCATGCAGGGTGTCGGCGATTTCCTTGCGCCCGTAACCGACGTTGACGCACCAGAGCCCCGCCATCGAGTCGATGTAACGGCGACCGTTGGTGTCTTCCAGCCAGACACCTTCACCCTTGACCATCACCAGTGGGCCGTTGCGTTCGTGCTCGGCCAGTGCGGTGAAAGGGTGCAGGAAATAACGCCGATCCAAGTCATGCAGATCGGTCGATGGGGTACGTGGATCCATGATCTCTCCAGTTGCTAACCAAGTTTTCGGATGATTATTTGTGCGCATTGCGGTGTTGTGGGCGTTGTGCGAACATAAATGTAGCACCTTAATCCTGCAACGAGGAAACAAATCATGCTGAACTTGAAAGACCCTTCACTGCTCAAGCAAGCGATCTTCGTCAATGGCGCGTGGTCGGTTCCCGAGGGATGCGGCTGGATTGAGGTGACCAATCCGAGTACCGGTGAGCGGGTCGGGCGGGTGCCCAAGGCGGGGCGCGCCGAGACAGTCGAGGCCATCGAAGGGGCGGAACGGGCCTTCCGTCCCTGGGCGGCACGTCCGGCGGGCGAGCGGGCAAAGGTGGTCAAGCGCTGGTATGACCTGATTGTCGAGCATGTCGACGACCTGGCGTTGATCCTGACGGCCGAGCAGGGCAAGCCGTTGGCCGAGGCCCGGGGCGAGATCCTCTACGGCGCGGCCTTTTTCGAGTGGTTCGCCGAGGAGGCCAAGCGTGTCTACGGCGAAATCCTCCCCGCGCCGCAGCAGGGCCAGCGCATGCTGGTCCTGCGCCAGCCGATCGGTGTGTGCGCGGCGATCACGCCGTGGAACTTTCCCATGGCGATGATCCCGCGCAAGGCCGGACCGGCGATTGCCGCCGGCTGCAGCATGGTGCTCAAGCCGGCCAGCGCGACGCCATTTTCAGCCCTGGCGCTGGCCGAGCTCGGCCGTCGTGCCGGGCTGCCAGAGGGCGTATTCAGCGTGGTGACCGGGGCTGCCGGTGAAGTGGGCGACGAGCTGTCGACACATCCCCTGGTGCGCAAAGTGACCTTCACCGGTTCGACCGAGGTCGGTCGTTCGCTGATGGCCAAGGCGGCCGGCACCATCAAGAAAGTCGCGCTGGAACTGGGCGGCAACGCACCGTTGATCATCTTTGACGACGCCGATATCGACGTGGCCGTCACGGGTGCCATCGCCTCGAAATTCCGCAACATGGGCCAGACCTGTGTCTGCGCCAACCGCATCTATGTACAGAGCGGTATCCATGATCGTTTCGTCGCGCGTTTCGCCGAGGCCGTGGCGGCGCTGCGGGTTGGCGATGGGCAGGCGGAAGGCGTGCAGCAGGGACCATTGATCGACGAGGCAGCGGTCCGCAAGGTTCAGGAGCATATAGATGACGCCCTGGCGCAGGGCGCGCGGATTGTCACGGGCGGTCATCGGCATGCCCTGGGACAGACCTTCTTCGAGCCCACCGTGCTCGCCGATGTGACCGCCAGCATGCGCATTGCCGTGGAAGAGACCTTCGGCCCGGTGGCGCCGGTGTTCCGCTTCGAGACCGAAGCCGAGGTGATCGCGGCGGCGAACGACACCGAGTTCGGCCTGGCGGCGTACTTCTTCACGCGTGACAACGGACGGGTCTGGCGCGTCAGCGAAGCGCTCGAAGTCGGCATTGTCGGGGTCAATACCGGTGCGACTTCCTATGAAGGCGCCCCCTTTGGCGGGGTGAAGTCTTCAGGTATCGGTCGCGAAGGTTCGCACCACGCCATCGAGGAGTTCACCGAGCTCAAATATGTATGCGTTGCCCAGGTGAGCTGATATATTCCGGTCTAAACTTCTGTGCGCACGTCGCACAGGCTTTTAATAGGAAATGGTGTCAAAAATGCTCGAATCAGAATCATCGATCGACGACCTTGAGAACCGTGATCGCGATTATGTCGGTTCTTTCGCTCGTGGCCTCGAAGTCATCAAGACGTTCACCCGGCATACGCCGCGGCGGACCCTCAGCGAGGTCGCCGAGGCCAGCGGCATGAGCCGGGCCACCGCGCGCCGGTTCCTGCTGACCCTGGTGCGCGAAGGTTATGCCGACAGTGACGGCAAGTACTTCAGCCTCAAGCCGAAGATCCTCGAGATCGGCTTTTCGGCCTTGTCCTCGATGAATATCTGGGACGTGGCGCAGCCGATCATGAGTGCGTTGTCCGACCGTTTGCAGGAATCCTGTTTCGCCGCCGTGCTGGATGGCGATTCGGTGATCTACGTGGCACGGGCCAACTCGACGCGCGTGGTCAACATCAGCATATCGATCGGCAGTCGTTCACCGGCGCACAGCGTTTCGACCGGGCGGGTGCTGCTGGCGGCGTTGCCCGAGGCGGAGTTCCAGGAATACCTGGACAAGACCACGCTGACCAGATTCACCGAGCACACGGTGACCTCCAAGGTGAAGCTGCGTGAGCTGGTCAACGAAACCCGCTTGCGCGGCTGGTCGATTGTCGATCAGGAGCTGGAAATCAGCCTGCGCTCGATATCGGTGCCGATTCGCGACCGTGATGGCAAGGTGGTCGCGGCCCTCAACGTGCCGTGTCCGACCGAACGCGTGACCTTGCAGGACATGAGCACGCGGATACTCACCGAACTGCTGGAAGCTTCGAAAAACATCACGCAGGCCCTCCAGGGATAAGCCCCTGGTCACTGCTCGACAGCGCGCTCTGATCCTTGATCGAGCGCGTTTTTTTTGCCCGGGATTTGCCTGGCGCGGCTGTTACAAATCCCTTTGGGAATTTTGCGAACACTAGTTTGCAATGCGCACAATTGTGCGATAAGTTAACGCTCACATCGACAACAAAAACATTAAGCGATGGAGTGATTCTTATGCACCTGACACCCGCGCGAGGCTTTGTGCCCGCGCTTCCTCCAGCCCCCTGGGCCCTGTCTCGACGCCAGTCCGCCAACACCGGCTGCGCGTTATTTCACCTTTACATCGGCGGTCGGTAACCCGACCAGACAACCTGTTTGCCCGTGCATAGGAACTGTCGATGCCCGGGCCATTGCATGGAGTCTCCAATGTTTGACCTGAAGGGCAAGACATTGCTTGTCACCGGCGCATCCAAAGGCATCGGCGCGGCTATCGCGACGGCGCTGGGCGAGGCCGGCGCACGGGTGATCGCGCATTACGGCGGTGATCGGGCGGGGGCGGAACAGGCGCTCGCCAATGTGCCGGCCGCGGACAAGCTGTTCCTGCAGGCCGACCTGCATGACCTGGCCTGCGTGGAAACCTTGTGGGACCAGGCGCAGGCCTGGCAGGGCCGTATCGATGGCTTCGTCAACAACGCGGCGATCATGCGCTGGCACGGCGGAATGGCCGCGGACGATGAAACCTGGGACAGCGTCTGGGCTGAAACCCTGGACGTGAATGTGCTGGCTCCGGCGCGCCTGATCCGCCGCGCGGTGAAGCATTTTCACGCCAATGGCGGCGGCATCCTGATCACCATTTCCAGTTGGGCGGCGCAGCGCGGGGTGACCAATCCGGACACCATCGCCTACGCCGCGTCGAAAGCCGCGGTACGGTCGATGACCCAGACCGTCGCCCGGGCTTATGCCAAGGACGGAATCCTCGCCTACATCGTTGCGCCGGGCGTGGTGCGCACGCAGATGTCCGAGTCGTTTGCCCGTACCCAGGGCGGCGAGGAGGGGGTCACCGCGCAACTGGCAATGGGTGAGTGGGTGCCGCCGAGCGACATCGCGGCGCTGGTGGCGTTTCTGGCCAGCGGGCGTTCGCGTCACCTCAGTGGTGCCACGCTCGATGTGAACGGTGCCAGCTACGTTCGTTGAGCCGATTGACTGCAATCAAAAGTGCGCATTGACATCTTTTGTTCGTATTGCGCATTAAATTATTGACATAGATGCGGCGAAGTCAGACATTGAGATTCCAGTCAGCGCTGGCGTCGCCTGTAACCCCAATCAGGAGTTTCACATGCTTAAATTCAAAGCTGTCATTCTCTCGCTGGCCGTTGTTGCCGCGGCCGTGTCTGGCGTCGTGCAAGCACGCAGCCTCGACTCGATCATCCAGAGCGGCACCCTGCGGGTCGGCGTCAACCCGAACTTTCCACCGATGAGTTCCTACAACGACAAGAACGAACTGGTGGGCTTCGACATCGACGCGGCCAACGAAATCGCCCGCAACCTCAACGTCAAGGCAGAGTTCGTGCCAACCGAGAGTGCCCAGCGTGTGCCGTTCCTGCAATCGGATCGGATCGACATCTCCCTCGGCGCCCTGACGCGCAACTCCGAACGCGCCAAGCTGATCGATTTCACCGTGCCGCTGCACACCGAGTCCATGGCGGTGCTGACCACCGACAAGCTCAAGGTCGATAACTGGAAGGATCTCAACAGTCCGGATATCAAGCTGGTCAACATGCGCGGCAACTGGTCGGTCGACTACCTGAAAAAAGAGCTGCCCAAGTCCAACGTCCTGCTGGTGGAAACCATCGCCGATACCGTGCGTGCCGTGGCCCAGGGGCGGGGCGACGCGATTGTCGAGAACATCGACTTCTTCATGAGCTTCACCAAGAACTATCCTGACGTGAAGTGGCGCGTGCTCAAGGACCCGATTTCCGTCGGATACGACTGCATCGGCGTGGCGAAGAACAGCACCGGCCTGCGCGACTACCTGAACGTCGTGCTGTTCGAGATGCACAGCAGCGGCTTCATCAATACCACCTGGCAGAAGGCATACGGCGCGCCGATGCTCAAGCCCGTGGATGCAAACCCGTACTTCTAACCCCCGCGCCGACCCGTACCCCGGTACGGGTCGGCGAAAAGGACGGATAGCCTCGTGGACTACACCTTTCAGTTCTCCAACGTCATCCAGAACCTCCCTTATCTGTTGAAAGGGGCAGGGCTGACACTGGAAATCGCGTTTGTTTCGTTCTGGCTCGGGTCCGCCATCGGTCTGGCGGGCGCCATGGCCAAGTTGCATGGCGGGCGCCTGTTGCGGGGTCTGGTCAGTGTCTACATCACGCTGTTCACCAACACCCCGGCGCTGGTGCAGATCTTCTTCCTGTTCTACGCCTTGCCGGATGTCGGCATCGTGCTGGAGCCGATGACCGCCGTGCTGATCGGCCTGACACTCAACTCCGGTGCCTACCTCACCGACATCCTGCGTTCGGGTGTCGAGTCGGTGCGCAAGGCCGAGATCGAAACCGCCGTGACCCTGGGCATGTCCGGGCTGCAGACCGTGCGCTACGTGATCTTGCCGCACATCGCCAAGACCATTTACGCGCCGCTGTGCAACTTCTTTGTCTGGCTGGTGCTGGGCAGCTCCATCGGGGCCATTTTCGGTGTCGAGGAACTGACCGGCCGGGCCATCAACATTTCGACCGCCAACCTGCGAACGATTGAAACCTTCTCGGTGGTGGCAGCGATATACGTGGCATTGACCTTTGTTGCGTCGATTGCCTTGGGGCTGGTAGGCCGTCACCTGTTCCGCGCAAAAATCAAGGTGTTCTGATGTTTGATCTGATCATTTCCCAGGCTCCGCGATTCTTCACCTGGTACACGCTGGTCTTCGTTCTCGAAGCCATGGGCCGCACGTTGATGATGACGGTGATCGGTTGTTCGGTCGGGGCCGTGGCCGGCTTCGCCATTACCGTCATCCGCAGTACCACCAGCAACTGGATGATGTTGTTCCGGCTGGCGGTGACGGTCTATGTCGAGGTGTTCCGGCGTATCCCGTTCCTGGTGATCCTGTTCATCGTGATGTACGCCTCGCAGGGGCTTGGCTCGAACATTTCGCTGTCGGCGATTGCGACGGTCTCGATCTGCCTGGTTGCCACCGCGTTTCTGTCGGAGATCATCCGCGCCGGGCTCGAGTCGGTGCCGCGGCAGCAGCTTGAAGCGGCCCAGGTGATGAACTTCGGCTTCAGCCGCACGCTGTTCATGGTGCTCCTGCCGCAGTCATGGAAAGTCATCCTGCCGCCGGCCTTCGCCTTCATGGTGATGTTCATCAAGGACACCTCGCTGGCGTCGCAGATGGGCGTCGTCGAGCTGACGTTCACCGGCAAGGTGCTGATGAACCGAGGTTATTCGCCGTTCCTGGTGTACGGCGTCGTACTTGCTGCTTATTTCGTCCTGTCTTACCCACTCAGCCGATTGGGCGCTTACCTGGAGAATCGTCTTGCCTCACCTCAACGTCGTAAATCTGTCCAGCGCGTACGCGCAAATTCCGGTCCTGCAAAACGTGAGTTTGTCGGTCGATCGCGGTGAAGTGATCAGCCTGATCGGGCCGTCCGGGTCGGGCAAAAGCACCTTGTTGCGTGTGCTGATGGGGTTGTTGCCGCCAACGGCCGGACGGGTGCTGATCGATGACGAGCCGCTCGACTACGTGTCGAAAAGCAGCCTGCGTGCCGCGCGGGACAAGATGGCCATCGTCTTTCAGCAGTACAACCTGTTCCAGAACATGGACGTGCTGCGCAATGTCACGATCGCGCCGACCAAGATCAAGAAACGCCCGCGTGCCGAAGTCGAACTCGAGGCCAAGGCGTTGCTGAAGAAGGTCGGGCTCGGGGAGAAATATCACGCCTATCCGGACGAGTTGTCCGGTGGTCAGCAACAGCGCGTGGCGATTGCCCGGGCGCTGGCATTGCGTCCGCAGATCCTGCTGCTCGACGAAGTCACGGCGGCGCTCGACCCGGAGCTGGTCAACGAGGTGCTCGACACGGTCCGCGCCCTGGCGAAGGAAGGGATCACCATGTTGCTGGTCTCCCACGAGATGTCCTTCGTGCGTGAGGTCTCGACGCGCATCGTGATGATGGACAAGGGCCAGGTCGTCGAGATCGGCACACCGCAGCAGATTTTCGAGGCGCCTGTCGAGGCGCGCACTCGCGAATTCGTCGGCAAGATCCTGCGTCACTGAGGCTCGAACCGACTCATCCCCGTGTTGCTCGCCCTGCCGGTTGCGGGGCGTGCGGACCGACAGCTGTTGGAGACGCTTGATGAAAGGCATTGCTATCACTTTCGAAGGCACCGTGTACACGGCTCGCCCCGGCGAGTCGTTGGCGGCGGCCCTGATCGCTGGCGGTGTGCGGCATTTCCGGGAAACCCGCAGCGGTGCCTGTCGCGGTATTTTCTGCGGGATGGGCGTGTGCCAGGAGTGTCTGGTCGACATCGACGGTCGGCCGAATCAGCGCGCGTGCATGACCAAGGTCGTGGCGCCGATCAACGTCAGGCGCAGCATCGCCAACACGCCGTTGCCGCTGGATGTGGCGCAAAACGTGGTGATCGAGCCGATCCCGGTGCGCACGCCGGATGTCCTGGTGATCGGTGCCGGGCCGGGCGGCCTGTCGGCGGCGTTGGCGGCACGGCAGGCGGGGGCCAGCGTGGTCGTGGTGGACGAGCGGAGCATTGCCGGGGGGCAGTATTACAAGCAGGTCAGCGTCGAGGGGCCGGACATTGCGCCGCCCGACCGCCAGCATCGACAAGGCGCCCGGTTGATCGCGGAGGTACGGGCAGCGGGTGTCGAATTGATCGGCGACGCGCTGGTCTGGGGGGCATTCGAACCCGGCGAATACGGTGTCGTGATCAACGGTCATACCCAGCGCTGGAAACCGCGCAGCACGGTGGTCGCCACCGGTGCCTATGAGCGTGGCTGGCAAGTGCCGGGCTGGACCTTGCCGGGCGTGATGACCACCGGCGCGGCGCAGACGTTATGGCGCACCGCCCGACGTTTGCCGGGGCGGCGGGTATTGATCGCCGGCAATGGTCCGTTGAACCTGCAACTGGCGGCCGAGCTGCGAGCGGGCGGGGCGACGGTGGTGGCGGTGGTCGAGGCGGCCGCCGCACCGGGTCTGGCGACATTGGCCAGCCTGGCGCGCATGGCCATCGCCGCGCCGGGATTGATGCTGGAGGGCCTGGCGTATCGCCTGGCATTGCTGCGGGGTAAAGGCCGGATGATTCACCAGGCACTGGTCTCCGGTATCCAGGCGCAGGGTGAGCAACTGATGGTCAGCCTGTGCGATATCGACGGCCTGCCGCTGCCGGATACTTTTGAGGTCGACTGCGTGTGCCTCGGCTATGGCTTCGAACCGGCCAATGAACTGCTGCGGGCACTGGGTTGCGGTCACGATTACGATGCCCGGCGCCGGCAACTGGTGACCCGCCGCGATGCCCGCGGCCAGACCGACATCGACGGCGTGTTTGCCCTGGGCGACTGCACGGGGCTGGGCGGTGCCCGGGCCGCATTGGCCGAAGGACGCATGGTCGGCCTGGAAGCCGCCGTCTCCAGTGGTTTCAAACTGTCCGGCGAGCTGCACGAAAGCAGCCGCGGAGCCGAAGCCGAACTCAATCGGCAACGTGCATTCCAGAAGGCATTGTGGACGTTGTACAAGGCCGAGGCAAAACCGCCGGCGGTGACTGCGACGGCGCAGGGCGGATGCCTGGTTTGTCGCTGCGAGGAAGTCAGTTTTGCCACGCTGCAACAGGCGCTGGACGATGGCATCAGTACGACCGGCGCCATCAAGCGGCATACACGGATTGGCATGGGCCGCTGCCAGGGTCGTTACTGCGCGGCCACTCTCGACGAGAAAGTCTGTGAACTCAATGGATCGCAACGCTCGGAGCTGTCCGGCTTCGCTCCACGCCTGCCGGTCAAACCGGTGACCATTGCCGAATTGGCCGGTTCGCTGGAAAAAAATTAAACCGAATAACGCGAACTAATGTTCGCCATGGTAACATTCGTTTCAGGATGTACAGGATTCTGTCGCTTCGAATAAGGCTTTTCGAGTGAGTTTTGCAGTAAAAACGTCATTAACTGACATAAATGCGCGAACATTGATCTTTTCCGCGCACAAACGTACGAAAATCGGAGTCAAGCATGAGCAAAGAATTTCGCGGCAGCTATGGCGTGACAGTGACGCCTTTTACCGCCGATGGCAGCCAGATCGATTACAAGGCCCTGGCCGCGTTTATCGAATGGCAAATCGCCTCGGGTTCGCCGGGCATCATCATTCTCGGTACCACCGGCGAGTTCCTGACCATCTCGGACGATGAGCGCACCCAGTACATCGAAACCACGGTGAAACTGGTCAACGGCCGTATCGACGTGCTGGTGGGCACCATGGACGCCTACACCCCCAACGCCGTGCGTTACACCCGTGAAGCCGAAGCACTGGGCGCCGACGGTTTCATGATCGCGCCGCCGTACTACTACACCCCGACCGAAGACGAAATCTTCAAGTACTACCGGGCGATTTCCGAGTCGACCTCGCTGCCGATCATGCTCTACAACAACCCGGTGACCACCAACGTCGACATGTCCGCCGCGCTCGTCGCGCGCATGACCAAGGCCTTCGACAACGTGCGCTACATCAAGGAGGCGAGCATGGATGTCGGGCGTATCTACGACATCGTCGAAGGCACCGAGGGGGTGATGAACGTGTTTGCCGGCGAGCGTCCGGTCGAAAGCTTTCTGCTCGGTGCGGTGGGGTACGTGAACCCGTATGCCAACTACATTCCGCGGGCGTCGACCCGGCTCTGGGAAGCGCTGGTCGAAGGCAAGCTGCAAGAGGCGGGCAAGATCCAGGCGATGATCAGCAGCTTCGATCACATCATTGCCGAAGGTCACCCCACCTACGGCCATCAGTGCTATTCGAAAGCCCTGGCGGCGTCGCAGGGGTATCCGGTCGGTGATGTCCGCGCACCGTTGACGCAGTTCGCCGAGCTTGGACAGGAAGGCCTGGATCGCCGCGCGCGGATCGTCAGCATCATCGACGACATCAATAGCTACGTTGCCGCCCAAGCGGCGAAGTGATCAGGGAGCAGGGATGAGCCGTCCGCCATTGTTCACGCCTTTCGACTCCCGCGGCGTACGTTTTCGCAATCGCCTGGTGGTGTCGCCGATGTGTCAGTACCAGGCTGTCGAAGGCCTGGTCAACGATTGGCATTACGCCCATCACGCCCGGTTCGCCCTGGGCGGGATCGGCGGTGCGTTGCTCGAAGCCACCGCGGTGACGCGCGACGGTCGCATCAGCCCCGGTTGCCTGGGGATCTGGAGCGACCAGCAGATCCCTGGCCTGCGGCGCCTCGCCGAACTCTATCATCAGCATGACGTGCCGCTGGGTGTGCAACTGGCCCATGCCGGACGCAAGGCCAGTTCGGCGGTGCCGTGGCTCGGCAGTGGTCCGCTGACGGCAGGCTCGGCAACCCCGGCCTGGCCGACGCTGGCGCCTTCGGCGCTGGCCCATGCCGCTGATTGGCCGACGCCGCAGGCGGCCAGTCTCGAAGATATCCGGCAGGTCGTCCAGGCATTCGCCGACGGGGCCCGCCGGGCGGTTGAAGCGGGGATGGATTTTGTCGAGATCCACGGGGCGCACGGCTATCTGATTCATGAGTTCTTTTCGCCGTTGGCCAACCGTCGCGACGATGCCTACGGCGGCGACTTTTCCAACCGTGCACGGCTTGCGCTGGAGGTCGTGCGAGCCGTGCGCGCAGTGGTGCCGGCGAGCATGCCGGTGTGGTACCGGGCGTCTTGCGTGGACGACGGTGAAGGCGGGATCAGCCTGGATGACAGCGTGCGCCTGGCCGCGTTGCTGGCGGCCGAAGGCGTTGACCTGGTGGATTGTTCGGCGGGCGGGATCCTTGGCCCGGTCGCACGTTCCGCCACGGTGGCCTTGCCGGGGCACCAGGTGCCGTACGCCGCGCGCATCCGTGCCGAAGCCGGGGTGGCGACCATGGCGGTGGGACTGATCACCGGGGCGCGACAGGCCAATCAGGTGATTGTCGATGGTGCCGCCGACCTGGTGGCATTGGGTCGGGCATTGCTGGATGATCCGAGCTTCGCCTATCACGCGGCGCTGGAACTGCAGGTCCCCGACGCCCATGATCTGTTGCCGAGATCCCACGGTTTTTTTCTCGCCCGCCGTCAGGTACACACGCAGGTGAAAGCCACATGAGTGATGAAGCGGAGTTGTTTCCATGGCCGATGTGATTGTCATCGGCGGCGGCCTGGTCGGCTGTGCCACGGCCTATTACCTGGCCAGGGACGGCGTCGATGTGTTGCTGCTGGAGCGTACCGAACTCAATACCCAGGCATCGGGTTCGAATGCCGGCAGCCTGCATGCGCAGATTCCCCACGACCCGTTCGTCAACAAGGGCCCGGAGTGGGCGCGGCGGTTTGCCCCGAGCATCGCGTTGATGGCGCGCTCCATCGCCATGTGGCACGAATTGCCCAAGGAGCTTGGTGTCGATCTCGAAGTCTCGACCAAGGGCGGTCTGCTGGTGGCCACCAGCGAGCAGCAATTGCGTGAGATCGAGGCCAAGGCGACGCTCGAACGCGAGCATGGGCTGGAGGTCGACCTGCTCGACCAGAGTGCGGTGCGCGAACTGGCGCCGTATCTCTCGGATCGGGTCCTCGGCGGTGCATTCTGTCCGATCGAGGGCAAGGCCAGTCCGTTGATTGCAACGTTGGCGTATGCCGATGCGGCGAAGCGCCTGGGGGTGAAGTTCCGTCGTCACAGCGAAGTCATCGGCATCGAGCAGGGCCAGCAGAACTTCCGGGTGCGGCTGGCCGGCGAGGACCTGGTGGCCCGGCGCGTGGTCAACGCGGCGGGCGCCGATGCCGGACGAATCGCCGCGATGCTGGGCATCCATACGGACGTGCAGGGCTTTGCGATTCAGGTCGCGGTGACCGAGCAGACCGGACCGTTGATTCCGCATCTGGTGTACTCGGCGGGGGAAAAGCTCACGCTGAAACAGAACGCCATCGGTTCGGTGCTGATCGGTGGTGGCTGGCCGGCGCGCTGGCACGGTCGCGGGCACCCGGTGACCGATCCCGACTCGCTGGCGCAGAACATGGCCCTGGCCCTGCAGACCGTTCCGGCGCTGGGGCCGTTGCGGGTCATCCGCACATGGGCCGCCGTGGTCAACGGTACCGACGACTGGCGCCCGATTCTCGGTGAAGCCCCCGGCGTCCCGGGGTTCTTCATGGGCTTCTTTCCCTGGATGGGCTTCACCGCCGGGCCCATCGTCGCCCGTATCATCGCCAGCCTGGTGCAGGACAAGCCCGTGCCGCTGGACATCGACTATCGGCCGTTCCTGTGCCAGTGACGATCAGCGGGATTGAGGGCGACCCGATGGGGGTAGCACATCCGCCGGACTGGACGTGGCCTGGGGCGACCTCATCCCTACGTTGGGCGCTGCGTTGGGTCTGTCGGTTGTGAGGCTGGTGATGCCCGCATCAGCAAGGCGCATCGGCCGATGCGGGGTAACAAGGCCCGTGTTATCGAACGGTGTAGCCGTTGTCCACGACCCAGTCCTGGCCATAGACACTTCGGGCACCCTGGCTCAGCAGGAACAGGATGACGTCGGCAACCGCTCCGGGGTCCAGGAATTGGCCGCCCAGCAGTCGTTGGTTCACCTGGTTTGCGACAGTGGCCAGGTCTGCCTGTGCAAGACCCAGGGTGGACCAGATCGGCGTCGCCGTAGGGCCGGGAGAAACCATGTTCACCCGTATTCCCTGGGGCGCCAGCTCCACCGCCAGCGTGCGCGCATGGGCCTTGAGTGCTGATTTTGACGCGATGTAGGCCGCAAGCCCGGGAAAGGTGATCTCGGTCAGAAACGTGCCTATGAATACGACCGCTGCCGGTTTGGCCAAGTGCTGATGTAGATGGCTGAGAGTATTGAGCGCTCCTGCACCGTTGACAGCCCATTGGCGCTCGAACGCCGAAGCGTCGAGTCCGTCTGCCAGTTCCGCGATGCCGGCATTGGGCAACAGATAGTGCACCGGACCCAGGACCGCAGCCTGCTCCGCCAGTCGGCCAAGATCGTTTGCCTGAGCGACGTCGCCAGCTATCCATGTCAGCTGTTGTTCAAACCGCTCAGCCAGCTCCTCCAGTTCACCCATCCGGCGTGACATCACGAGGACTCGAGCGCCTTGCGACAGCAGGCGTGTGGCGACGGCCAGGCCTATCCCGGAACTGGCCCCGGTGACCACGGCCAAGCGTCCTTCGAATTCATGGGTCATAACTGTTTTATCCTGTCTGGTCTTTCAAGAAGTAGTACCGCTGCGCCCACGGTTTTAATTGCGAGGGTGAGTGGGCTATTCAAAAAGCAGGCCAGGTAGTTGCAGGCCTGAAACAGGTGGTTTCAGGTTTATATAGTCATTAAGACCGGCTGATGTCCTGGTCATAATGACCTGATGTAGTCATTAGGACGCAAGGCTTGCGACTTGTGAAAGTTGCAGTTTGATAGCTTGATTATCGGGAACAGGCCTTTTGCCCGAATGCTTTCAGTCGAGTGTAAATGGCTCTGGCCAGGGCTTTTTGGGGGCGGTGCCTGGTCCGCTTGGCCTTTTCGCTACAGTTTTTGTCGGTATTGCGATAATGCTCGGGAGTTATTGCGTAGTTAATAAGGGGAATTGTCCGCGCGACCTGATGGTCCCGGTGGCTTTTTATTTCTTACAGCCAAGGGTGGGTTGCGCAACATGTCGCGTACGACGAGCAATGAGTCGAATAGTCAAGTCCGGGTGAGCCGGCAGTTACTGGCCAGTAGTCATAATGCCGATCCATCACGGCAAAGAGTGCACATCGGACGATCCGCCCATGCCCACGTCAGCAGGCGACAGCGGATATGCATCCTCGGGGCGACCGGATCGGTGGGTGCCAGCACGCTGGATGTCATCGCCCGGCATCCCGAGCGTTATCAGGTTTTTGCCCTCAGCGGCTTCAGTCGCATCGAGCTGCTGGAGAAACAATGCCTGGTCCATGCACCGAGTTATGCCGTGGTGCCCAGCGCACAGGACCAGGCGTCCCTGCAGAAGAAACTGGTCGAGGCGGGCTCCCGGACGGAGGTGCTCTGCGGTCGCGATAGCCTGCGGTTGATTGCCAGCCACACCGACGTGGATACCGTTGTGGCCGCGATCGTGGGGGCGGCAGGTCTGGCGGCGACCCTGGCCGCCGTACAGGCCCGTAAAAAGATCCTGCTGGCCAACAAGGAAGCCCTGGTCATGTCCGGTGCGCTGTTTATGCAGGCCGTGCAGGCCAGTGGTGCGATCATCATGCCGATCGACAGCGAACATAACGCGATCTTCCAGTGCCTGCCACCTATGTCTGGCAGAGGTCTGGGAGAGGTCGGGGTGCGTCGGATCCTGCTGACGGCCTCGGGGGGACCGTTTCGGGAAACCCCCATGGCGCAATTACGCGGTGTCACGCCGGAGCAGGCGTGTGCCCACCCGACTTGGTCCATGGGGCGTAAAATCTCGGTCGACTCCGCAACCCTGATGAACAAGGGGTTGGAGTTGATCGAAGCCTGCTGGTTGTTCAATGCCGCTCCACAGCAGGTCGAGGTGGTGATCCATCCGCAGAGCATCGTTCACTCCCTGGTCGACTACGTCGACGGGTCGATGCTGGCGCACCTGGGAAATCCGGATATGCGGGTGCCGATCAGCCATGCCCTGGCCTGGCCGCACAGGATGGAGTCCGGCGTGGGTATGCTGGATCTTTTCAAACTTGCCCGGCTTGATTTCGAACCGCCCGACGAAGTGCGTTTTCCATGCCTGAAGTTGGCGCGGCAGGTTGCACATGAAGGCGGCTCGGCGCCGGCGATATTGAATGCCGCCAATGAAGTTGCCGTACAAGCATTCTTGTCCGGGCATATCGGCTTTACCCAGATAGCCGAGCTGATCGATAGTGTGCTCAATCAGTTGCCCGGTGTGGCGATAAAAGATCTGCAGGGTGTGTTGGAAGCAGATTCAATGGCTCGCCGAAAAGCCAATGAGTGGGTGGACTACAAGAGATGTTGATGGGGTTGCGCTAAACATAAGGAAAGTCAATTTTTGGGATGACGATATTCCTCTGGCGTAGTGTCTTGGTGAAGTCTTAGCCGGCGCGGACAAGTTCCTGGATCTTGAGCACTTCCTTATGACCGGCCAGTATCTCTGGCAGTGAGGTGCGAAGGTATTCAATCCATGTTCTTATTTTTGCATCGAGATAATGTCTTGAAGGATAAATGGCATACAACCCCAACTCTTCCAGGCGGTATTGAGGCATGACTCGAACCAGGCTGCCGTTGCGTAGTCCCTTGATCGCCGCATGAATCGGTAATATGCCAACTCCCATGTCATTGCTGATTGCCGCCTTCATCGCGTCGACAGAATCCACCACGAAGGAAGAAGTCTTGACCGTGACTTCCTCACAGCCATCGGGGCCTTCGAAAGCCCATTCCTCGAGGGGAATCACGGAACTGACAAGGCGCAGACAGGCATGATCGAGCAGATCTGCCGGTTTTTGCGGGGCGCCGAATGTCTTGACATAGGAAGGAGAGGCACAAACGATGCTGTAGGTCACGCCAAGCTTCTGTGAAATAAGGCTGGAGTCCGGAAGATCAATGGCCAGAACAATGGAAACATCAAATCCTTCATTCACCAGATTGGGTATTCGATTGGTCATGCTCAAGTTGAACGAAACGTCCGGGTAGTTCTTGCGATATCGGGCAATGGCATCAATGATGTAATGCTGGCCGATTCCGGTCATTGAGTGAACTTTCAACTGGCCGGTCGGATGAGTATGGGCATCGACCACTTCCAGTTCGGCTTCCTCCACGGATCGCAGTATTTCTTCACATCGATGCAGGTAGCGTTTGCCTGCATCGGTGAGGGAGGTATGTCGAGTGGTTCGATTGAACAAACGAGCCCGTAAATGGCTTTCCAGATGTGAAATCGCACGCGATATGCTGGTGGTGGTTGTATCCAGTCGGATGGCGGCACGGGTAAAACTGCCTGTTTCAGCCACGCATTTGAAAGTTCGCATGTACTGCAAAATGTCCATCAATAAGCTCCACAAGGTCTATTTAAAGTGTGACACAAAGTTACGATGGTGGTAAATGATATTTATTATCACATTTCGCGTGACAGATATTCACGCGCGCGACGACTTACTATCAAGTTAGTGGCCGCCTAGAGTGCCCCGTCTCCAGTTCAAGAGACGCCGGGAGTTTTCATTGTGTTGCGATTTACCCTCCAAAAAACCGCACTCCATTGCGCATTGTGTCTATCGATTGCGCTGCAGGGATGCAGTACCGCCCGCGGGATAGATCCTCTTGGACACATGCTGGACGGCGACGACCTGGCTCGCGGCGAAGCCATCGCCTTGGCGGCGAAAGAAGCGGCCTGGCCCCAGGCCCGGTGGTGGCGGGTGTATGGTGATGAACAACTCGACCGTTGGATCGATATGGCCACCCAGGCCAGTCCCAGCCTGGCAATCGCCGCCGCCCGCCTGCGTCAGGCAAAGGCGCTGGCAGGCATTGCCGAGTCGGCCGAGTCCTTGCAGGTCAACGGTGATGCCGGTGTGAGGCGGCGCCAGTGGCCTGATGATCCGTTTTATGGCCCGGGTGCATTGTCCGGCTCGCAGACCTGGGACAACAACCTGTTGCTGAGCGGCAGCTACCCGCTCGACCTGTGGGGGCGGGAAAAGAACGTCAGCGAGCAATTCCTCGATCTGGCCCATATGACCGCGGCGCGGCAGCGCATGGCCCAGTTGGACCTGCAGGGGGCTGTTGTCCATGTCTATATCCAACTGGCCCTGCACTATGGCGAACGAGATGTGCTGCAGGCGACGTTGAGCCAACAAAGGCAAATCCATGAACTGGCCGTGCGTCGTCGCGATGGTGGTATCGGAACGGACCTTGAGACCATCCGGACCCAGACGCCCATCGCCGATACTCGGCGCAGAATCGACCTACTGGATGAGGCCATTGCCCTGGATGGCAATCAACTGGCCGCCTTGGCCGGTAACGGACCGGGGGCCAGCACGGGGCTCCGTCGTCCGGACCTGGCGTTGCACCAGGCGTTGGCGCTTCCATCGACACTGCCAGCCCAGCTCCTGGGCCACCGTCCGGATGTCGTCGCCAGTCGCTGGAACGTCGCCGCCCAGGCAAGAGGCGTCGATGTTGCTCACGCAGACTTCTATCCCAACGTCAATCTGGCCGGTAGCCTGGGCTATACCGCCAGCGGTGGCAACGTCCTGGCCTTCCTTGGTGCAAACAAGCTGAACTACAGCGTGGGGCCGGCACTGTCGCTGCCTGTTTTCGATGGCGGGCGCCTGCGTTCAGCGCTGGGCCAGGCCACGGCGGGCTATGACGAGGCTGTCGCCAGGTACAACCAGACCCTGATCCTTGCCCTCAGGGAGATCAGTGACCAACTTATTCGTCGTAGCGCCGTAGACAGGCAGCGGCAGCTCATTGTCGAGTCCGTCGATTCCGCCCGGCGAACCTTCGAGCTGGCGCTTACAGCCTACCAACGAGGACTGACCGACTACCTGAGTGTGCTGGATGCACAAACACAATTGCTCGATCAGTACCGGATTGAGCGACGCAACCAGGCCGCGAGCCTGGATGCCCACGCTTCGCTGATGATCGCACTGGGCGGCGGGGCGGTACAGGCGGATGTGCCCGCCGAGGACCAAACGCTGCCGGCACAACCGCCTGCACTCTTCAAGGCACTGGATAGCCTGGTGAACCCACGATGAGCGGCGTCGCGCAAATATTGCGGCGCCTGGGCTCGTTGCCGTGGAAGAGAGGATTGTCCGATTGGTCCCGTACTGACGCGGTGACCTGGATCTACCTTTTCAAGGCGCTGATCGCTTCCTGCCTGACCCTGTGGTTGGCCATGCGCCTGGAATTACCGCAGCCCGGTACCGCGATGACCACCGTCTTTATCGTGATGCAGCCGCAAAGCGGCCATGTCCTCGCGAAAAGCATCTATCGCTTTATCGGCACATTGGCCGGATCGACCTTCAGTGTGATGCTGATGGCGCTGTTCGCCCAGAGCCCCGAATTGCTGATTGGCGGATTGGCCTTGTGGGTCTTTCTCTGTTCGACGGGGGCGGCCCGCCAACGCAATTTCCGCGCCTATGGGTTTGTTCTGGCCGGGTACACCGCGGTAATGGTGACGTTGCCTGTGGTCGATCACCCGGACCGTGTATTCATGACGGCGATCTGGCGGGTGCTGGAGATCTCGTTGGGTATTGTCTGCGCTTCATTGGTCAGTGCCATGTTGTTCCCCCTGACCACCAGCTCGGCCCTGCGTCATTCGGTGGAGCAGCGCTTCGGCCGATTTGCCGGTTTCGTCATGACGAACATGCGCGATGGCCGTGATGACAGAGATTTTGAAAGCACCAACCTGCGTTTTATTTCTGAAGCGGTTGGGCTGGAAGTCCTGCGCAGCATCACGACGTTCGAAGATCCCGACATGCGTCGCCGCAACGGGCGTCTCAACCGCTTGAACAGTGAGTTCATGGCAGTCACCACGCGTTTCAATGCCTTGCATCAGTTGCTGGAACGCAGACGCCGCAGCGACGAGCACTCGTTTCTCCTGGCCATCGACCAGGACCTGAAGGCCCTGGCCGATCTTCTCGAACCACTGGCAGGGCATGCCTTGACCGAGGCGGATGCAACGCAACTGGCATCGCAACTCGAGGCCTACAAGAGGGCTCTGCCTGCTAGTGTGCGAGTCAAGCGCTCGGCCTTGCTGCAGCGTCATCCCCGCGAGGCTGACCTGCTCGATTTCCATACCGCCTACGAATTGCTCTATCGCTTTGTGGAGGAGCTTCAGGAGTATGCACTGACGCATGCATCGCTGGCCGACCCTCACCATGTGCGTGAGCAATGGGATGAGCCATTCGTGGCGCAGACGAACGGGTGGGCAGCCATCGCCGCAGGCCTGCGCTCGGCCTCGGTGCTATTGGTGCTCTGTTGGCTCTGGATCTTCACGAACTGGCCCAGCGGTGCGGCCATGACCCTGGTTTCCGCGCTGACGGTCGGCTTGTCGGCGTTCTCCCCCAACCCCAAGCGGATGTCGTTCCAGATCGCATGCGGCACGATGGTCGCGGCAGCGATCGGGATTTTCGAGATGTTCTTCGTCTATCCGCTGATCGACGGTTTTGCCTTGCTATGCCTGGTCATGGCGCCCGTGATCCTGTTGGGGTCCTATCTCCTGGTCAGGCCGCAGTGGGCCGGCTATGGGCTCGGAATGCTGGTGTTCTTCGGCACCAACGCCGTGCCGGCGAACCTGACGATCTATAACCCCTATGGGTTGATCAACGACTATCTGGCGATGGTGTTCGGCATGCTGGTCTGTGCCGCCGCAGGTGCCGTTATCCTGCCTCCCAACGGTCCCTGGTTGTGGCGGCGGCTGGAATACGACCTGCGGCGCCAGGTGGTGTTTGCGATCCACGCGCCGCTCCAGGGACTGGCGTCGGGTTTCGAGAGCGGCACCCGCGATCTTTTGCACCAGGCGCATGGGGTGGCCGCAGGCGATCCCCAGGTACAGCGCACATTGTTGCGATGGGCGCTTGTCGTGCTGGATGTGGGGCACGCCATCATCGAGCTGCGCCGGGAAGAATCGGCGTTGCCTGCCGATCCCTGTTATCACGCGACACAGCCCTGGCGTCAGGCGCTACGGGCCATGGCGCGTTCGTTGATCCGACTGTTCGTCAAGCCTGGCGCCGGCAATCTCGCTCGCGCACTCGCGAGGGTGGAGCAGGCCATCCGATGTGTGCAGGAAACTCAAGAGCCCTTTGCTGCGCATTTCGACACCTCGGTCCTGCGCCGTGTCGAGAGCTACCTGCACTTCATTCGCACCTCATTGCTGGCGTCCGGGTCACCGCTGGCGATCTATGTTCCAACCGACCTGTTGCCAGGAGCGACTCATGTTTCGTGAATTTGTGCTGGGCGGTGTCTACGTACCGCTCATGACCCTTATCTTTTTTGTCGCCGCCGGGCTGGCATGGGGCATAGGCGCGCTGGCCGCGACAAGCAATGTCTACCGACTCTTCTGGCATCCGGCGCTCGTTCGCGTGAGTGCCTTCACCTGTATCTTCGGCGCGCTGGCGCTGGGCATTTATCGTTGAGAGTCCCGGCATGAAAAAACTGTTCAGTTTCACCGCAACCCTGCTGGTGGTTGCCGTGGCCTTTTGCCTGGCGCGTATTGTCTGGGTCTACTACATGGACACACCCTGGACCCGGGACGGTCGTGTCCGTGCCGATATCATCGGTGTGGCTGCCGATGTGTCCGGTGTTGTCGTGGAGGTACCGGTAGGCGATAACCAACGGGTGCGAAAAGGCGACCTGCTGATGCAGATCGATCCCGAGCATTACCAGTTGGCGGTCAAGCAGGCACAAGCCCTGGTGATATCGCGCAAGGCCGCCTGGGAGATGCGCAGCCTGAATGCCAGGCGACGTGACACCATGGACAATCTGGTGATTTCCCGCGAGAGCAGCGACGATGCCAACAGCATCGCCAGCGTTGCCCGGGCCGAATACCAGAGAGCCCAGGCTCAGTTGGAAGCGGCGCAGTTGAATCTGAGTCGCACGCAAGTGTTTGCCGCGGTGGAGGGATACGTCACCAACCTCAATGTGCACCGTGGCGACTATGCGAAAGTCGGTGAAGCGAAGATGGCGCTGGTCGATCTGAATTCGTTCTGGGTCTACGGCTTCTTTGAAGAGACCAAGCTGCCACGGATCAAGCCAGGGGATCCGGCCGACGTGCAGTTGATGAGCGGCGAGTTGTTGAAAGGGCATATCGAGGGTATTGCCAGAGGCATCTATGATCGTGACAACCCCCAGAGTCGCGAGCTCGTTGCAGACGTCAATCCGACGTTCAACTGGGTCCGACTGGCCCAGCGCGTCCCGGTGCGTATTCACCTGGACGTTGTGCCGCAGGGGCTGATACTGGCGGCGGGCCTGACCTGCACGGTGATCGTCAAGCCCGACCAGCCAACGGGAATATGGCGGGTTTGGACTAGTATCTGACTCGTTTCAAAGAGTCTACCTGAGAATGAGTCTCCATACTGTTGGCGCGGCATGACGTACTCAGCGTTCATCCGCGATGGGGCAACGCTTCAGTTTCAGGAGCCATTCAATGAATGCTTTCACCTATAACCTGGCCAATAACGAACGGCTTAATCTGCTGATGAGTCGCCGTTCCCACCGGCCACTTGCGTTCGTGACGCAGTGGTACGGGAGGGTGGCCTGAGATGGATACTCGAGTCGGATGGACTCTGTTGGAAGCGGCAGGCGGGAAGCATCGGTTCGTCCGCTCCCTGCAGAAGCGTGTCGAGTGTTTGCGCGCGCGCGATCGAAGAGTGCTGCGGGATTACCTTGAAGTGCGTTTTTCGCTGGAGATTCAGGCCGCGCGCCTGGCCGCGAGTCGACGCACGCTGGCTGACATCCGCGGGTTGTGGTTCGCGTTGGCCAGAAGAGGCGAGTATCGCCACGACGAAGACCTGGTCAGTTTTGTCGACCGTGACCAGGCCGTGCATGAAGCCGTGGCTGCCGCGTCGCACAACGAGGAACTCTGGTCGGTATATCGTTGGTTGAGTCGCTCTTTCCATCGCCCCTACCTGTCGATTTTTGCCGACGATGAACTGCGCGAGCCAGGGCTGACCGCTCACGCCAAGGTCATCGAGGCGATTACCTATGGTGATGAAGTCGCAGCGGTGCGTGCGGTTCAGGCCTTGTTCGTGCCGCTGCTGGAAAAGATCACGCTGTTGTCCGGCAATGGTTCTGTTCGAGCTTTTGATTACCAGGACCATTAGATTGCTGGAACGGATATGCCTCGAGTGATGCGCAGCGCCAGGCATTGTTCGCCTGTTGAACAGTGCCTGTTGAAAACCCTCAGGGCCCTCGGCTCTCCAACGGGTGGAATGGAACATGCCGTTTCGCTTCTCGATAAAATGGGCATTGAACGGACGTCCGTCGATATCTTTGCCCAGTTGATGGCGCAACTGTCCCATGATCGACCGGATTTTGATCTCCTGGCCCCCACATCGCCCTTCATCAGCCTTGATGAACTGAGTCTGTTGGCGGCGTTGGCGCAGGTATCACGCACCGTAAATAGAAAGACAAACTTTGCCATCAGCCGACAATCCTCCCTGCTGTCGCCCTGTCTCGAGGCGTGCGGGAAGGTGTTGTCGGCTTGCAAGGTGTCATTGAGGCATCGCCCCATGCCAAGAGGGAAGTTTCATACAGACATCGGGAGCCTGTTGCCTTGTGGGTGTCAGGGGCCAGAGCACTATTGTTGCTGAATCCGACATGGTCATTTACATGTCGGTTACTGTGTTCAATTTGCAGGGTTCGCTATCTTGGCGAGCAAGTACCAGACCTGCAGTCCCTATGTCTGGTGTTTGGCTTGAATAGTGGTCGCCTCATTTAAATAAAAATTGAACGGCCTGGAGCATTTCCTCTGGCGTAGATCTTTTCGCCTGTCTTTCGGAGCACCTATGAATAACTCATCACGCATGACGCTGGCGTTTACGCTGGGCTTCGTGCAACAAACTTACGCGTCTGGCTTTATCGAGGACGGAAAAGCCACACTGGATCTGCGAAACTTTTACTTCAATCAGGATACCCGCAATCAACAAGCTGCGTCTGACCGAGAATGGGGACAGGCGTTCATGTTGAACTATCAATCGGGGTTCACGGAAGGGCTGGTAGGTTTCGGTCTGGATCTGCAGATGCTGTATGGCGTGAGGTTGGATGCCTCGGGACGCGCCGGGAAAGCAGACGAAAGCAATACGCCAGGCAGTGTATTTCCGTTGTCGGATGGAAAAGCCGCCAATGATTTCAGCAAGCCAGGCGCCACGGCGAAAATGCGCCTCTCCAAAACAGAGTTGAAAGTGGGCACGCTGTTGCCAAAAATTCCGGTGCTGGTTTACGAGGATGGCAGGTTACTCCCGGAAACGTTCCGGGGATGGCAGGTCGAGTCCAAGGAGCTGGATAATTTCAATTTCCTGACGGGCCGAATCGAACAGGTACTGGATCGAAACTCAACCAATGGCCAGGGCATGTCCATTGCCGGCGCCAATGACCCTGAAAAAGGGAAGTTCAGTAATCAATTCTATTACGGTGGCGTCGACTACTCGCCTACCCGGCAACTAAAGTTGCAATATTATTATGGTAGTCTCGAGGACTTCTACCAACAGCATTTTTTCGGGCTGGTGCATGACTGGAAACTACCTGTCGGTCAGTTCAAGACAGATCTGCGCTATTTCTATAGCACCTCGGATGGCAAGAACTCCAGTCATTCGGGGCGTGCCGAAGGCTATGTCAGTTCCGGGTATTATGGCAATGGTGTCAATGCCGGGAAGGTGGACAACCGTTTATGGAGTGCTCTGTTCACCTACAGTGTGAAGGGGCACTCTCTGAGTTTGGGATACCAGCAAACTGACGGTAAAAGTGATTTTCCGCATATCAACCAGGGGCAAGGTCGCTCGGTCTATCTGATTACCAACTCGCAATCACTGAAGTTTGTCAATGCCGGGGAAGACTCGACGGTAGCCAGCTATGCCTACGATTTTTCCACGATAGGGCTGGAAGGTCTGAAATCAAGCGTGACGTACATCAATGGCCGCAATATCAAGACGGCCCGGCAGGACAGCTCTGAATGGGAGCGTGATATCCGGGTCGAGTACATTGTGCCTTCTGGCTCGTTCAAGGGGCTGGGGTTGACCTGGCGGGGTGCGGTGCTCCGGGGTAACGACAGCGCTGACAAGGATGAGACCCGCCTGATACTCAGTTACAGCATCCCGCTCTTGTAGACCGGCCAATGGAGGGTGGTGCAAGAAAGGTGGTGTCCGCGAGCATTCCTTGTGCCGCTCAGGACTTGGCAAAGTACTTGGCTGGACTGCAGCCGAATACCGAGCGGAACACGGCGATAAAGCTGCTCGAGCTTTCATAACCAATCGCGGCGGCGGTACTGCTCACCGATTCACCCGCCGCGAGGTTTTCCAGGGCAACCATCATGCGCAGACGCTGACGCCAGGCGCCGAAGCCCATGCCTGTCTGCGCTGAAAAAAGGCGTTCCAGGGTACGTGGGCTGGCGCCGACGTGATGCGCGATGTCTTTGAGCGCACGGGCGTCGTCGGGATTCGCCTTGATCAGATTGGCGGCTTTCACTGCACGCTTGTCGTTTGGCTCCGGCAGGTAGAAAGCATCCTGTTGCAACAGTGCCAGGTGGTCCAGCAGCACGATGCCAAGGCGTGCTTCCCGGCTCTCGAGCGCATAGCTTTCGGGGAGTTGCGCACAGGCGAGTATCAGTTCCCGAACCAGAGTCGAGACGTTCAGGACCGAGCAGCTTTTCCACGGGGGAATCCCGACCGTATCCTGGCGAACATAGACCGCACGCAGCGAGATCGGGCGCGAATGTTTGAAGGTGTGGAGCACCCCGGCGGGTATCCATAACGCTCGCTGCGGGGGCAGAACCCAGATTCCCTCACTGGTGGAGACCGTCATCGAACCAGTCACCGCATACATCACCTGGGCATGCTGTTCATGGGTATGTTCCGCTTCGAATCCGGGTGCGTACTCGCGCTCCAGGCCTTGCACGGGCGCGTCACCAAAGGTGGGTTGGGCAAAAACCGACATGGCGTAAATCCGCTATTTTCAATTGATATCGGAGTATCACGCCAAAGCATAGAGGTGTAAACGACGACTGGGCTCCTGGCTTGCGCGGGGAAAGCCAGGGCCGCCGCATCTAGGATCCGAGTCCGATCACCGGGACGGGGCGGGTAGATCCGCTGGCGATTGATAACGCTTTTGGTCTGCTTCGCCTGTTCGCCATGGGCCACCACCACACGCTCCCAACCCTGGCTGTAAACGGCCCCCCAGGGCCCGAGGTCGATGAAGTTGGTGTACCAGACTATGGTCGATGCTTCGATACAGGATCCGTCGGTCAATGTCAGGCCGTCGGCGTCTACCGCCGCGAGAGAAAATCCGGGTAATACTTCAATGCCAAGCGCCTTGCAGGCCTGCTTGATTATGTTCTTGCAGGCGAATGGCCGAGGCGTAGGTGTCGATATCCTGAGTGTGGTCGGCGACACCCGGGGTATCGGGGCGGATGAGATGACTACCACTGGCCACGATCAACTTGTCATATGAAAGGTGACGGGCCACTGTGCAGTCACTTACCGTGACTGACTTGAGAGTGGTGTCAATACCCGTGGCCCGCCCTGAAACTATCTTGACGCCGATAGGGGACAGTACTGATTCGAGCGTCAACCTGGCCTCCTCGAGGTCATCTTCATAATTGCGCACACGAATATAGTGATAGGGATCGGGGTTGATCAGCGTGATGGTCGCGAGTGCCCCTAACAGGTCAAGTGTATATGCGGCGGTGGCCGCGCTTCACAGGCCGGCGAAGCCGCCGCCAATAATCAGGATATTTTCATACCTTGTCTCCGGAGGAGATGAGATGAATCCGCGGACAGCTGCAACCGACGCCGCCGATGAGGGTTGTGCTTGCGTGTTGATTCGGGTTGACGGGAGCGCTCGTCAGAAATGATCGAGTGGTCTTGCCCCGGCTATTTCATCGATCAGGATGGCGGCCAGGAGCTTGCTGCGTTTTGTTATTGCAGAGTCTTCGGGTATTGCCACGATAGCGTGGCTCAGGTGTTCAAGGAGGGATGAGTTGCTGAACAACAAAGGGGTTGCGGGCAGATATCTCATCAAGTGAAAGTTGATAAATATGGAGTTGAAAATCGTGCCCTGACGGGTGTCGACGCGATGGCGAATCAGCGGGGGAACCCAGATGGCCGATCCGGGAGAGATGGCAAACCTCCTTCCTCTCATGGCGATGTTCATCAACCCCGAGGAGACAACGATGAGTCGGCCGTGATAATGCCGCAATGCAGTGAATGCCCTGGCGTTGGCGTCATGTCCCTGGTAACCGTGGGCAGGAACGTGCCCAGCCAGTGAGATCTGTTCAAGTTCCTCCCATATCGCAGAAGCATGGCCGGCAAAAGGCATACTTTGTTGCGTCGGGTGATTTGCTAACGAGCTCAATGCCGCATTTTCGTTGTGCATATCGTTTCTTCTTCTGATGGCGTCAGTACTCCGCCCTCAGTCAGGGCCGGGACAGCTTCCCGATCCATCTCGTCCTTGATGGTGACAATGGGAGGTATTGGCGTTGGATCATCAACCCTGTAGCGATTTCGTATCATCGCAAACTTGCCAAAAAGTACCGGAAACGTGCCCTGTGTTGACGGCCGTTTGATTCACCCTCCCTCTGCGTTTGCCCAGGGGACTCAATCGATCAACCCGTTCCCGTCATAAAACGGATACGGCCCCGCATACTCCCCGAACACGCCGTTATGGGTCACCAACCCGTGTTGCGGATGCCAGGCATGCAGCAGATACCCCGCCGGTTCCAGATTGAAATGCGCCGGCGCGGTGTCTTGCAGGTCCAGCACGATCTGATGGGATGTGCCCGGGCAGACACAGCTGATACTTCCTCCGAACCGCCGCTGCATGGGCCGATGCATATGCCCGCACAGCAGTCGTTCGACCTGGGGATGCCGGGCGATCAAGGCCTCCAGCGCCGGGGCGTTTTGAAATGACTCGCGGTCCATATGGCCGATGCCGGTGACAAACGGCGGGTGATGGAGGATCACCAGCGTCGGCACATCGGGACGGCACGCCAACTGCTGATCGAGCCACTCGAGCTGGCTGTCGCGCACACACCCGCCATGGGCGCCTGGCGTGGTCGAGTCGAGGCCGATCAACCTGATCGGATGCTGGTCCACTACCCAGTCCAACGGGCCCTGCGCCGAGCGGGGCAGGTAGGTGTGCTCCGGCAGGCCCGCCAGCAGGTGTTCACGCTCGTCGTGGTTGCCAGGTACCACGTAGCAGGGCATCTGCAAGCGGGCGAGTTCGGGGCGCAGCACGGCGTATTCATCCGGTCGCCCGAAGTCCACCAGGTCGCCGCTGATCACCACGATGTCCGCCCGCGGGATGCTGGCGTTCAACTGGTCAACGGCGCGGCGCAGGGCGCCGAGGGTATCGACCACGCCGTAGGTCAGGCGCTGGCCGGCCTTGAGGTGCAGGTCGCTGATGTGGGCAATAAGAAACGAAGAATTCACAAAAGCCTCTGGTACGGAGAAATCATCACGAGTGCAGGGTGAACAGCGCCTGCGGTTCGATGGCCAGGGCGATGGCTGCCCCGGTGGCGTGGACCTGCGGGTCGGCGCTGTCCACCAGCAAGGGTTGCGCGCCGCCGATGTCCACCAGCAGACGGCTCTGGGCACCCTGGAAAAACTGCCCCAGCAAGCGGCCGCGCAAATGACCGTCGCCTTCCATCACCCGCAGGTGTTCCGGGCGGCAATAGACCGTGGCGGGCAGGTGCGAGCCGCTCCAGGGCAATTCGCCGCCGCTGACTTTCAGGCCATCGCGGGTACGTTCGAGCACCGCGAAGGCATTGAGATTGCCGACGAAGCCGGCGACAAACGGATTGGCCGGTTTCTGGTAGATCTCCCGTGGACTGCCCAGTTGCGCGATGCGGCCCTGTTCCATGACCAGGATGCGGTCGCCCAGGGCCATGGCTTCGCCCTGGTCGTGGGTGACAAACACCGAGGTGATGCCGAGGCTGCGCAGCAACTGGTCCAGTTCGCTGCGCAGGCGTTCGCGCAGTTGTGCGTCCAGGGCCGCCAGTGGTTCGTCCAGCAGCAGGACCCTGGGACGTGGCGCCAGGGCGCGGGCGAGGGCGACCCGCTGGCGCTGGCCGCCGGACAGTTCGTGAATGCCCCGCCGGCCGTGATCGCCCAGGCCGACCAGTTCCAGCAACTCGGCGCAGCGCTTGTGGCGTTCGGCCGCGGGCATGCCACGGACCTTGAGCCCGTAGGCCACGTTCTCGGCGACGTTGAGATTGGGAAACAGCGCATAGTTCTGGAACACCATGCCGACGTCACGCCGCTCGATGGGGACACGGGTGACGTCCTCGTCGCCAAACCAGATCTGCCCGCTGTCGGGGCGCTCCAGTCCGGCAATCAGGCGCAGGGTGGTGGTCTTGCCGCAGCCGGACGGACCGAGGATCGCCAGGGTTTCCCCCGGTTCGATGGTCAGGTTCAGGTCATGCACGGCGACGGTGCCGTCGGAAAAGGCCTTGCGGCAGCCTTGCAGGCGAATGGTGGTGCCGGTCATCGACGTTCTCCACGGGACAGACGGGCGCTGATGGCCTGCAGTGCTATCAGCAGTGGCACGATCAGCAGAAGGAAAATCAGGGTGTAGGCACTGGCGACTTCCAGCCGCGCCGAGGCGTAGCTGTCCGCCAGGCCCACCGGCAGGGTCTTGGTCATCGGGGTGTGCAGCATCCAGGTCAGGTTGAATTCACCCAGGGACAGGGTGACTACCATCAACACCCCGGCAAGAATGCCGGCGCGGCTGTTGGGCACCACCACGGTAAAGAAGCGTCGCAACGGACCGGCGCCCAGGCTGGCCGCCGCCTCCTCGAGTACCGGCAGATGCTGGCGCTGCATCACCGCCATCACCGGCCGCACCAGGAAGGGCAGGGTGAACAGCACGTGGCCCACCAGGATAAACAGCCAGCTGCCACGAAAGGTCCCGAACTGGCCGTAGGTCAGCAGCAGCGCCAGGGCACTGGCCAGGCCCGGCATGGCCACCGGCAGCACCATCAACTCCTCGAAGGCACGACTGAAGCGGTTGTTCATGCGCACCAGGGCATAGGCCGCCGGTACGCCGATGATGCACACGCAGAGGGCACAGGCCAGGGCCAGTTGCAGGGACAGCCAGACGGTGCCGGAATAGGCCTGCCAGACCTGCAGCAGCCAGTCGAGGGTCAGGCCGCTGGAAGGTCCCTGGAAGTAGTTGCGGGTCACTCCGGCGAGCAGGGACAGCAGCACCGGCACCAGCATGAAGGCGCAGACCAGCAGGCTGAACAACAGTTGCCCGAAAAACAGGCCTGAGCGTTTCAAAGGACGGTCCTCGACTGTTTGACCAGGCGCCGCGCCAGCAGCAACACCGCCCAGGTCACGCCACCCAGTACCACGGACAGCGCCGCGGCGACGGCGAAGTTGGCGTAGTTGGTGAATACGTTGTAGATCGCTACCGGAGTGACATTGAGGCGGGTACCGAGGGTGAAGGCGGTGCCGAACGCGCCCATCGAGGTGGCGAAGCAGATCGCCCCGCAGGACACCAGTGCCGGGGCCAGGCCCGGTACGATCACGTCGCAGACCACCCGCCAGTGCCCGGCGCCGAGGGAGTGCGCGGCTTCTTCCAGGCTGCGGTCGAGGCTCTCGCAGGCCGCCATCACCGTCAGGATCACCCGGGGAATGGAGAAATACAGGTAGCCGATGAACAATCCGGTCAACGAGTAGGCGAAGATCCAGCGCTCGCCGGCCAGTTGCAGGCCGAGCTGGGCGAACAGGCCCTGGCGTCCGGCCAGGAGAATCACCAGGAAACCCACCACCACGCCGGGAAAGGCCAGGGGAAAGGTCAGCAGCGCCACCAGCGTCGAGCGGCCGAAGAACTGCTGGCGGGCCAGGAACACGCCGCTGATACCGCCGATCAGCAGCGCCACCAGGGTGGTCAGCGCCGCCAGCAGGCCGGTCTGCGCCAGGCTGCCCAGGTACTGCGCACTGCCCAGCACCTGCCAGTAACCGCTGCCGGCGGCGTCACGGCTTTCTGCGCCGAGCAGGATCAGATGGGCCAGCGGCAGCAGCCAGAACGCCAGCAGCATCGCCATGGCTGGGGCCAGTGCCCAGGTCACCGCCGGCGGCAGGCGCAGCCGCGGCCAACTGCCGGCGGGCACGGCCAGGGCCTTGTCGACCGATGTCGCCACTTACTTCACCTCGTTCAGGTAGCGAGCGGCAAAGGCTTCCTGGACGGCGGCCATGTGCTCGTAGTCGACCACGCCGGCACGGGCGTAATCGCTGTCCGGCAGGAAGCGGGCGGCGACCTCGGCGGGCATTTTCATCTGCCGCACCGGACGCAGGTAGGCGTTGGCCCACAAGGCCTGACCCTGGTCGGAAAGGACGAAGTCGAGGACCTTCTCGGCATTGGCCCGATGCGGGGCATTGCCGACCGGGCTCATCACGTACGGCACGCTGAGGCTGCCCTCCCTGGGAATCACGAAGGCCACGTTGGCCTGGTCCTTGTAGCGGGCGCGGTAGGCGTTGAAGTCGTAGTCCACCAGGATCGGCAGCTCACCGGAGAGCACCCGCGCATAGGCGGTCTGCTTGGGCACGATAGGAGCGTTTTTCGCCAGTTTGCGGAAGTAGTCGATGGCCGGGGCGAAGTTGTCGAGGGTGCCGCCCATGGCCTGGTTGATCGCCACCGCCGAGACATAGCCGACAAAGGCGCTGGACGGGTCGAGGTAGCCGACCATGCCCTTGTATTCGGGTTTCAGCAGGTCGGCCCAGCTTTGCGGCACGGGCAGGCCGCCGAGGGCATCGACATTGACCATCAGGCCGAGGGTGCCGGAGTGGATCGCGAACCAGTGGCCCGCCGGGTCTTTCAGGCCGGCCGGGATCTCGTCCCAGTGCTTGGGCTTGTAGTCGCCCAGGACCCCGGCTTTCTGCGCCTGCAGGCCGAAGGTCACGCCGTAGTAGACGACGTCGGCAACCGGTGCGGCCCGCTCGGCCACCAGCTGGGCCAGGGCCTGGCCGGAGTTCTTGTTGTCCAGTGGCACCTGGACGCCGGTGCTGTCGGCAATCGCCTTGAGCTGCGTACCCCAGTCCGCCCATTCCGGCGGGCAGTTGTAGCAGATGGCGGTTTCGGCGGCGTGGGCCAGGCTGGCGATGCCGCCGAGCAACAGGGCCGCCAGGGTCTTACTGAGCTGGGTCATGACGCATTTCCTCGTAGGGCCGGGTGCTTTCGCCCGGCCGGATATGGCAGGGCAGGCATTGGGAAGTGGGGTTGGCGCCGTTGATGCGCGCCAGCAGGTGTTCGATGGCGGTGTTCGCCAGGGCGGTGATCGGCTGGACCACGCTGCACAGCGTCGGATGCATCTGGGTGCCGATGGCGATGCCGTCGAAACCGATGACCGACAGGCGTTCTGGCACGCCCCAGCCATTGCGGCGCAGTTCGGCGATCAGGCTGATGGCCAGCAAGTCGTTGGAACAGACCAGCGCGCTCGGCGGTTGCGGGCCGCGCAGCAGCGGGGCGAGTGCGGCGAAGTCGGCGCTGGTATGGGCAGGCATTTCAATCACCGGCAGGGGTGTCAGGCCACGTTCCAGCAGGGCATCGCAGTAGCCGGCGTAACGCAGGCGCGCGCGGTCGGATTGCAGGGCCGGGCCGGCGACCATGCCGATCCGCGTGTGCCCGGCATCCAGCAGGTAGCGGGTGGCCAGGGCCATGCCGGCGCGGTTGTCGACCGATACCGCGCAATAGTCGGTGTTGTCCGGCTGGTGGTAGGCCAGTACAAAGGGCGTTTCCTCCTGGGCCAGGCTTTCCAGCAGCGGATTGTCCTCGGCATCGGTCACGGTCAGGATCAGGCCGTCGACCCGCTGGCGCAGCAACTCTTCGACCACCGCGCTTTCGCGGTCGGCGGCGTAGTCGGTGGTCGCCAGCAGCAGGTTGTAGCCCCAGGCGCGGGCCGCGCGCTCCATGGCCTGGAACTGCTCGGCGAACACCGGGTTGAGCAGGTTGGGGACCATCACGCCGATCAGGTTGGTCTGCTGCAGGCGCAGTTGGCGGCCCAGGTGGTTGGGACGGAAACCCAGTTCGCGGGCGGCGGCGAAGACCTGCTCGCGGGTGGTCGGACGCACCACTTCGGGGCTGGCGAAGGTGCGGGCGGCGGTCGCCCGGGAGACGCCGGCCAGGCGCGCCACATCTTTCAAATCGGTCATTGTCGCTTCCTTGAGATCGATCTCATTGGCCAGCGACAGTACGGATCGAAGATGGCGATCAGGTAAAGGAGCGATGACAGTTTGATGTCAGGTGTCGGCTGCATGTGCTGATCGTTCCCACGCTAGAGCGTTTGATCGTTCCCACGCTCTGCGTGGGAATGCAGCCCGTGACGCTCCGCGTCACCTGCAGGGCGGACGCGGAGCGTCCAGTGAGGCATTCCCACGCTTGAGCGTGGGAACGATCGATATGAGCAGGCTCGGCTACCATGATTTGAGAGAAAACGATGTCAGGCTTTAGTCAAAATAAGGTAGGAGTGAGACGCTTTTTTTGACGGATTTGCGCGTCCCGTGGACAATGGCATTTCCGCCACCATTGATGCTGGCCAGTCTCTTCGCTTTTCCCGCGCGAGATTGCAGCCAAGGCCGGGCATTTCGCGACCCCGCGGTCGCCAAGTGGCCTGTTCGTCCCATGGTGTCGGAGTCTGATGGCAGCGATGCCGACAATGTGTGCGACCACGCACCAACAGAATTCATGTCACTCAAGTCAGCTGAAGCCAACAACGATAAGAAGTCAGCGCAGGAGCGACATAAAAAGTGAGGCCTATGCCAGTGATGGCGGCCTTGTGTGCCCATTCTCCAGTTCTTTCGAGTGCGGGAATCCACGGCGTCGTATCAGCCCGGAATCCTGTGTGAGCAAGGGTGGAGGAGCGGATGGCGATCTATCGTAGGTATGACTATATGTTGAAAAAAGTGAACAAGGCGCTGTTGGGCCTGGCCTTGTCGATAGGGGTCACGTCCTCGTTCGCGGCCGAGGCCAAGAAGGTCGATGTGCTGCTGATCGGCGGCGGGATCATGAGTTCGACCCTGGGCATCTGGCTCAACGAGCTGCAGCCTGACTGGTCGATGGAAATGGTCGAGCGCCTCGATGGCGTTGCCGAAGAAAGCTCCAATGGCTGGAACAACGCCGGTACCGGTCACTCGGCCCTGGCCGAGTCGAACTACACGCCGTACGGCAAAGACGGCAAGATCGACATCTCCAAGGCGATCGAGATCAACGAGTCGTTCCAGATCACCCGTCAGTTCCTGTCCTGGCAGGTTCGCCAGGGCGTGCTGAAGAACCCGCACTCGTTCATCAACTCGACACCGCACATGAGCTTCATGTGGGGCGATGACAACGTCAAGTTCCTCAAGGATCGCTACGCGGCCCTGCAGACCAGCCCGCTGTTCAGCGGCATGCAGTACACCGAAGATCAGGAGCAGATCAAGAAGTGGGTCCCGCTGATGATGGAAGGGCGTGATCCGAAGCAGAAGATCGCCGCCACCTGGACTCCGATCGGCACCGACGTGAATTTCGGCGAGATCACCCGCCAGTACGTCGCGCATCTGCAACAACAGCCTAACTTCAAGCTCAAGCTGTCCAGCGAAGTGCAGGACATCAAGCGCAATGAAGACGGCAGCTGGCGCGTGGTCTACAAGAACCTGAAAGACGGTACTGAAACCCAGACCGACGCCAAGTTCGTGTTCATCGGTGCCGGTGGCGGTGCGCTGCACCTGCTGCAGAAGTCCGGTATCCCCGAGGCCAACGACTACGCGGCCTTCCCGGTCGGCGGTTCGTTCCTGGTCACCGATAACCAGGATATCGCCCTCAAGCACATGGCCAAGGCCTACGGTATCGCTTCGACCGGCGCGCCACCCATGTCGGTTCCGCACCTGGACACCCGCGTGCTGGATGGCAAGCGCGTGATCCTGTTCGGGCCATTCGCGACCTTCTCCACCAAGTTCCTGAAGAACGGTTCGTACTTTGACCTGCTGACCAGCACCACCACCCACAACGTCTGGCCGATGACCCGCGTGGGTATCGATCAGTTCGACCTGGTCCAGTACCTGGGCGGTCAGCTGATGATGTCCGATGACGATCGCTTCAACGCCCTGAAGGAGTACTTCCCGCAGGCGAAGAAAGAAGACTGGCGCCTGTGGCAGGCCGGTCAGCGCGTGCAGATCATCAAGCGTGACGAAGAGAAGGGCGGCGTCCTGAAGCTCGGTACCGAAGTGGTCAGTGCCAAGGACAACAGCATCGCCGGCCTGCTGGGTGCATCGCCAGGTGCTTCCACCGCCGCGCCGATCATGCTGACCATCCTGGAGAAGGTCTTCAAGGACAAGGTGGCAACCCCTGCCTGGCAGGAAAAGCTGCACCAGATCGTGCCTAGCTACGGCACCAAGCTGAACAACAGCCCCGAGGCTGTGCAGAAAGAGTGGAACTACACTGCTGAAGTCCTGCAGTTGACCACCCCTCCGGTGATCGGCCAGACCGCTGCGGCACCGGCCGCTCCTGCCGCTGCCGACAAGCCGAAGGCCGAGGACAATCCGAAGGCTGACATGGCGCTGTAAGCAATACCCGCGTCAACGCAACAGGCTGCACAAAAACGCCACTCGCCCGAGTGGCGTTTTTGCATCCGCATCCCCGGTCGCGATGCTGTGCCGAATTCGTCATGCCGGGCAGTCAAACTGATCAAGCCTCGGGCTCGCCCATGGGCAACTCTGGAACCCTTCTTCCTGGAGTGACCTATGACTCGACTGACGCTGGACCAGGCCCATGCCCTGGCCAAACTGATCCTGCTGCACAATGGTTTCAGCCTTGCCCATGCCGATGCCGTGGCCGATACGGTGGCGGCCGGCGAGCGCGATGGTTGTGCCTCCCACGGCCTGTACCGGGTGCTCGGTTGCGTCGCTTCGCTGAAGGCCGGCAAGGTCGAGGCCGATGCCCGGCCCGAGGTGGTCGACCAGGCACCGTCCATCGTGCGGGTCGATGCGGCCGGCGGGTTTTCCCAACTGGCCTTCCAGGCCGGCTTGCCCTTGCTCAAGGACAAGGCCCGGGCCAATGGCATTGCCGCCATGGCCATCAACCGTTGTGTGCATTTCTCCGCGCTCTGGGTCGAGATCGAGCAACTGACCGAGGCCGGCCTGGTGGCGCTGGCCTGCACGCCGAGCCATGCCTGGGTCGCACCGGCCGGCGGTAACCAGCCGGTGTTCGGCACCAACCCCATTGCCTTTGGCTGGCCGCGCGCGGGTCATGATCCGTTTGTCTTCGACTTCGCCACCAGCGCCATTGCCCGGGGCGAGATCGAACTGCACCGGCGTGCCGGCAAGGCCATTCCCGAGGGATGGGGCGTGGATGCCCAGGGGCAGCCCAGCACCGATCCGAACGTGGTGCTCGACCTGGGGGCGATGCTGACCTTTGGCGGGCACAAGGGCTCGGCGCTGGCGGCGATGGTGGAATTGATCGCCGGACCGCTGATCGGCGACCTGACCAGCGCCGAATCCCTGGCCCACGACGGCGGCAGCAAGTCGTCGCCGTACCATGGCGAACTGATCATTGCCCTTGACCCGCGGCGCTTTCTCGGCGACGCCACGGAACAGCACCTGGCCCGTGCCGAAAGCCTGTTCGAGAGCATCCAGGGGCAGGGCGCCCGGTTGCCGTCACAGCGACGTTACGAGGCGCGGGCGCGTAGCCGGGTGGACGGCGTGGAGATTCCCACGGCCTTGTACAACGACCTCAAGGCACTGTTGGCCTGACAGGGCTCGACGCACTGGGGCAGGGCTTGAAGGGTTGTACCTGTGGGAATGGGCCGGCGTGGCAGGCGACTATGTGGGAGGGGGCTTGCCCCCGAAGCTTCTGGCGGCTTCACGGGCCTCATCGCTGGCAAGCCAGGCGCTCCTACAGAGAGCGTGCCGGCCTTGACTGAATGGCATCAAGGCAAGCCCGCTCCCACAGCTCTCGCGTCCGGAAACTACCAGCTTTCGCGGCTGCTCCGACCGTCCACCAGCCGGGAAATCCCCAGCGGGTTGGCGTTCTTCAGCACATCGGGCAGCAACGCATCCGGGCAGTTCTGGTAGCACACCGGCCGCAGGAAACGGTCGATGGCCAGGGTGCCGACCGAGGTGCCACGGGCATCGGATGTCGCCGGATAAGGCCCACCGTGAACCATCGCCTCGCACACCTCGACCCCGGTCGGATAACCGTTGAACAACACCCGGCCAACCTTCTGTTCCAGTAGCGGCAATACCTCGGCGTGCGCCTGCAGATCGCCGGGCTCGGCAATCAACGTCGCGGTCAACTGACCGTGCAGTCCTTGCAGGGCGCGTTGCAACTCGGCCCGGTCGGATACCTCGACCAGCACGGTCGTCGGGCCGAACACTTCTTCCTGCAACAGCGGATCGCCGTCCAGCAGCAGGCTGACATCGGCCTTGAACAGTTGCGGCAAGGCCTGCCTGCCCTGTTGCGGCAGACCGGCCAGATGGGTGATCCGCGGATGCGCCTGCAGCGCCTGGAGGCCCTTTTCATAGCTGCCGAGGGTGCCGCTGTTGAGCATGCTCTGCGCCGGTTGCTGGCCCATCAAGGCCGTCAGGCTTTCGGTAAAGGCGCTGAACGCCGGCGAGCGCAAGCCGATCACCAGTCCGGGATTGGTGCAGAACTGCCCGCAACCGAGCACCACCGAAGCGGCCAGTTCCCGGGCGATGGTCTCGCCGCGCAGGGCCAGCGCCTCGGGCAGGACCAGTACCGGGTTGATGCTGCTCATCTCGGCAAACACCGGGATCGGTTGCGGGCGCGCCGCTGCCATGTCGCACAAGGCCCGGCCGCCCTTGAGCGAGCCGGTGAAGCCGACGGCCTGGATCGCCGGGTGCTTGACCAGCGCTTCGCCGACCCCGCCGCCGTAGATCATGTTGAACACCCCCGGGGGCATGCCGGTCTGTTCGGCGGCGCGGATGATCGCATCGGCGACCCGTTCGGCCGTCGCCATATGGCCGCTGTGGGCCTTGAACACCACCGGGCAACCGGCGGCGAGGGCGGCAGCGGTGTCGCCCCCGGCGGTGGAGAAGGCCAGCGGGAAGTTGCTGGCGCCGAACACCGCCACCGGGCCGAGGCCGATGCGATATTGACGCAGGTCGGCGCGCGGCAGCGGCTGGCGCTGGGGTTGCGCGCGGTCGATGCGTGCACCGTGGAAGTCGCCGCGACGCAGGACATCGGCGAACAGGCGCATCTGTCCGCTGGTACGGCCGCGCTCGCCGAGGATGCGCGCGTTGGGCAGGGCGGTTTCACGGGTGACCAGATGGATGAAGTCGTCGCCCAGGGCATCCAGCTGGCTGGCGATGGCTTCGAGGAATTCGGCACGGCGACTGGCCGGCAGGGCGCGATAAGTCGGGTAGGCGCTGGCGGCGGCCCGGGCGGCGGCGTCCACTTCTTGCGGGGTGGCCTGGATAAAGCGGTAGGGCAGGGCTTCGTCGCTGCTGGCGTCGTGGCTGTGCAGGACGACACTGCCGGCGGCGCTGCGAGTGCCACCGATGTAGTTATGACCGGGGATCTCGGGCATGGGGAACTCCGATTGACAGGGGCTCGTGTCGAGCTCTTTGGGTTTCCTGTGGGGGCAGGGCCTATTCGCGGACAAGCCCGGCTCCTACAGTTTTGTGTCGTCGACAAGATCCGGATTCGACTCAAGCTCTGTAGGAGCCGGGCTTGCCCGCGAAGGCGTCGGGACAGTCACCGCCACTCTGGCGGGCTGCTCCCAACCTTTTATTCAGAGACCCACATCCGGCAACGCCGGACGATTGGCCATGGCCTTGGCCATGATCTGCTCGACAAATACCCGGTCCGCTTCCGGCAAGGCCAGGCGCGGTGGACGGGTCAGCGCGCTGCCGCGACCGGCAATGGCCTCGCACAGCTTGATGCACTGCACCAGGTCGGCGCGGGCATCGAGGTGCAGGATCGGCATCAGCCATTCGTAGATCGGCATGGCTTCGGCGAAACGGCCGGCCTTGGCCAGGCGGAAGATGGTTTCGCCTTCCTTGGGGAACACGTTGGACATGCCCGAGACCCAGCCCTCGGCACCGACGGCGATGCTTTCCAGGACCACGTCGTCGAGACCGGCGAAGAGCACGAAACGGTCGCCGACTTCATTGCGCACGTCGATAAAGCGCCGGGTATCGCCGGACGAATCCTTGAAGCACACCACGTTGTCGCAGTCGGCCAGGGAAATCAGGATGTCCGGGGTCACGTCGTTTTTGTAGATCGGCGGGTTGTTGTAGACCATCAGCGGCACGTCGGCGTGCCTGGCCACATAGCGGTAGTGCTCGGCGGTCTCGAACGGCTTGGAGCCGTAGACCAGCGCCGGCATCAGCATCACACCATCGACACCGACCTTGCGCACCGCATTGGCAACCTTGGCCGCCTGCACGCTGGTGAACTCGGCAACGCCGCAGATCACCGGCACGCGGCCCCTGGAGGCGTCCACCGCGACTTCGGTCACGGCGATCTTTTCCTCGGCGGTCAGCGAGGTGTTTTCCCCCACCGAACCACACACCACCAGACCCGAGACGCCGTCACGGATCACGTTGGAGATCACTTGATGGGTCTTTTCCAGGTTGATGGAGAAGTCGTCGTTGAATTGAGTGGTGACCGCGGGGAAGACGCCGCTCCAGTTGATGCGCTTGCTCATGATTAACTCCAGTGGTTAAAAGTATTTCGTATACGATATTTTAAGTGAAAAAATTCAGCCAGTGTTTTTTCGCCGGACGCCGTGCTGGCGCCACCGCGTTGTTGCAATCGGCCGTCAGGCAATGGGTTGTGGTTCAGGCGCCGGGCCAGGTGTCCGACAGCCGGTAGCCCTGTGGCCACGGATCGGCGGGGTCGAGCAGCAATTGGTGGGTCCCGGTGATCCAGGCCCGACCGGACAGGCACGGATAGATCGCCGTGCGACCGGCCAGTTCGGTCATGGAGTCGATGCGGCAGTGGAACTCCGAACCGATGATCGAGCGGCCGATAAAACGGTCGCCGACTTTCAGCACGCCCTTGGCCTGCAACACTGACATGCGTGCCGAGCAACCGGTACCGCAGGGCGAGCGATCGATCTTGCCGGGACGGATCACCACGGCGTTGGCACCGGTGGCGACACCGTTCTCGTAGACCACCGGTGCGGCAATCTGGCAGAAGGAAATGTGCGACCAGTCGGGGTTCAGCGGATGGACAAAGCCCAGTTGCTCGTTGGCGGCGCGGGTGATCTTCAGGCCGATCTCGACCATGTCCCTGGCCTCGTCGGGGCGAATCTGGAAGCCCAGGGTCTGTGCGTCGACGATGGCGAAACTGTCGCCGCCATAGGCGGTGTCGACCTGGATCGAACCCAGGCCCTCGACTTCGATCCAGGCATCGAGGCGGTCGGCGAACGATGGCACGTTCTTGATTTCCACCCGCTGGACCTTGCCGTCCTTGCACTCGGCCACGGCTTCGATCAGGCCGCCCGGGGCCTCCAGCACCAGCCGGGTCTGCGGTTCGGTCATTGGCAGGATGCCGCTGTCGAGCAGCACGGTGGACACGCACAGCGAGTTGGAACCGGACATCGGCGGGGTATCGGCCGGTTCCATGATGATCCAGGCCATCTGCGCCCGTGGGTCCTTGGCCGGGACCAGCAGGTTGACGTGACGGAACACCCCGCCGCGCGGTTCGTTGAGCACGAAATTGCGCAGGGTTTCATCCTGGGCGATCCAGCGCGACTGTTCCCACACCGTGGCACCCGGCGGCGGGGCGACGCCGCCGACAATCACATCGCCGACCTCACCTTCGGCGTGGCAGCTGACCACATGAACGATTTTCGATGAACGCATTGATACACCTCCTGTCTGTTCACTCTGTAGGAGCCGGCTCCTACGGGGGAGCGGTTATTTCACGGATTTGAGGAACGCCGCCGTTTCCGGTTGCACGGGATTGCCGATGACCTGGTCGGGCGAGCCGATCTCATGCACCAGGCCGTTGCGAAAGAACGCCACGCGGTCGGAGACATCCCGGGCGAAGCGGATCTCATGGGTGACCAGGACCATGGTCATGCCGTCTTCGGCGAGCATGCGCATGGTGTCCAGCACCTCGCCCACCAGTTGCGGATCGAGGGCCGAGGTGGCTTCGTCGAAGAGCATGTAGTCCGGCGACATGGCCAGGGCCCGGGCGATGGCCATGCGCTGTTGCTGGCCGCCCGAGAGCTTGCCGGGGAAAGTCTTGAGCTTGTCGCCCAGGCCCACATGGGTGAGCTGGCGCACCGCCAGTTCCTCGGCCTCCTGCTTGCTCCGGCCGAGTACCTTGCGCGGCGCCAGCATGACGTTCTCCAGCACGGTCAGGTGCGGGAAGGCGTTCCACTGCTGGAACACGATGCCGATCTTCTGCCGCAGGCGGTTGAGGTCGGTGGCCTTGTCGTGGACTTCGATACCGTCGACGCGGATGCTGCCCTTGTGGATCGATTCCAGGCCGTTGATGCACATCAGCAGGGTCGATTTGCCGGAGCCGGAGCCGCCGATGATCGACACCACCTCACCCTTGTTCACCGTCAGGCTGACGCCCTTGACCACTTCCAGGTCGCCGAAGGATTTGTGTACGTTGTCGATCTCAATCATTTTCTTGCCACCTTCTTTCCAGACGAGCGCCCAGGCGTGCGACCACCAGGCTCATGACGTAGTAGATAAGGCCCGCGATGCACAGCACCAGCAGCGGTTCCTGGATGCGGGTGACGATGGTTTGCGAGGCGCGCAGCAGTTCGACGATGCCGATCCACATCACCAGCGCGGTGTCTTTCATGACGCTGAGCACCAGGTTCAGCCAGCCGGGGAACGCGACCCGCGAGGCCATCGGCAGGACGATCCAGCGCAGGTCCTGCAGGTAGCTCAGGCCCAGCGAGCGGCTGGCCCGGCGCACGCTCAGCGGCACCGAGAGCACGCCGCCGCGGACGATCTCGGTGAAGTACGCGGCGGCGTAGATCCCGAGCACGATGCAGCCGACGGTGAAGGCACTGATGTTCAGGCCGACGATGCTCTTGAGCGAGTTGAACAGCACGAACTGGATCAGCAGCGGTACGCTGCGGAACACGTCCAGGACCCAGGCCAGCGGCAGGCTGAGCCGTGGCAGCAGGGCGCGCAGCAGGCCGAACACCAGGCCGGCGATGGTGCCGAGCAGGATCGACCAGACCGTCAGTTGCAGCGTGACCCAGGCCCCGCTGAGCAGGAACAGCAGGTCATTCAGGGTAAGACTGGTGGAAAACATGGAGCAGACCCCTCAGTAACGGAACAGCCGCCAGGACAAGAGCCGGGCTACCGCGACGATCGCCTTGGCGATCAGGTAATACAGCACCGCCGCGATGGCGAAGTATTCGAAGGTGCGGAACGTCTTGACGTTGTAGTCCTGGGTCACCCCGGTCAGGTCGTTGTTGAGGCCGACGATCACCCCCAGCGAGGTCATCAGCACTGCCCAGACCATCTGGTTGGTCAGCGGGTAGAACACCACCCGCAGCAATTGCGGAACGATGATCATCCGGTAGGCCTGGAAGGCGCTCATGCCCAGCGAACGTGCTGCGCGCATCTGGGTGTCGGGCACGGCCTTGAGGCCGCCACGGAAGTTTTCCGCCAGGTAGCCGGCGTTGTTGAAGGTGATCCCGGCCAGCAATGCCAGCCAGGAGCTGACATGCAGCCCCAGGGAGCCGAGGCCGAAGTAGAGGATGTAGATCTGGAACAGCGACGGCGTGTTGCGGGCGATGGACACCCAGCCGTTGGCGATACCGCTGAGCACCGGCTGTTTCGCCTCGCGCATAACGGTCAGGGTCAGGGCGATCAGCACGCCGAAGATCATCGACAGGGCGGCGGTTTCGAAGGTCACCCAGGCGCCGTTGAGCATGTCGGGCAGGGCACGGAAGGCCGAATGCCACTGGAACGTATAGTCAAACATGCACCGCTTCCTCCTGTGGCAGCCAGGCCGGCAGATTCCCGCTGGCCTGGGCGCTGCAGGCGCTGTCGACACACTCGGCCAGGCTGGCGAAGTGCACCGTGCGTCCGACCAGGCCGGGAGCGTAGTGGGCGTATTTGCCGGAGTTGGTCATCAGTGTCCGGGCGGCCGGCGGAATCACCGGCTCACCGACCATGCACCAGCAGGTATCGGTGATCAGGGTCGCGCCGAAGGCTTCGATCGCGGCGATATGACCGGCGGCACGGGCCTGTTCCAGCACGGCCCTGCCGCAGGTAATCGCCAGCACCACGTCCGGGTGCTTGTGGCGGCCACGGCACAGGCGCGCGAGGTGGGCGAACTCGCTGAGGGAGAAGTGCGGGTTGCCCAGGGAAACCACATCCACTCGCGGTTCGCGGGCGCTGTTGAGTTCGCGCCAACTGCCCAGCAGGTCTTGCGGGCTGATGCGTTGCAGGGGCAGCGACTGACCCGGCTCCAGCACCTGCAGCGGGTCGAGGGCTTCCGGGGTGACCCCGGCGATATGGAACAGCGGTGCCGCCGAAGTGGTGGCGAAGGCCGCGCCGAAAGCCTTCAGGTCGTCGAGGCTGGGGTTGGCCAGCTCCAGGCCGCGCACCAGCGGGATACGGCTGCCTGACAGCGCGCCGATGTGATAGCCGAGCAGCGGGTAGAAGGCATCGTCCAGTTCGCCCATGGGCGGTACTTCGATCTCCAGGCGCGCCTTGCGCTGTTCGGCCAGGTGGCAGCCGGTCAGCGGTGCGCGGCCGGTCAGGGCGATGCAGATATCCAGGTAGTCGGGGTATTTCTGGGTCCAGGCACCGAGCACGCTGTTGGCATAGACCACGGCGTTGGATTCGGCCCAGACGATCTGTTCGCCGGCTTTCGGCGCACTGTCGAGCAGGTAGGGCGCGCAGGTGTAGCTGAGTTGCGCGCCCATCGCCATATAGGCCGTGCCCAGGGCACTGGCGGGTTCGCCGAGGGCCGGATCGACCCCCAGTTCACGCCAGCGGCGCTGGTCCACGGAAATCGAATTGAGGGTGGTCGGGACGCGCACGCGCGCCCCCCATTGCACCAGTTGTTCGGCAAAGCGCAGGCTCGCCGGCCCTGTGTAGATGCAGCCGTCGATATGCGCCTGGGTCACGTCCAGCAGGCTGGGCGCACCTTGCAGCTCGGCCATCTGCAGGACGATCTGCATGGCTATCTGGGCCGCCTTGCCGTACTGACCCTCGAGCAGGGCCAGGTCATGTTCGCTGAGTTCGACGCTACCGGTCGCCGGCCGCACTGGCACCGGCGTGGCCGGTGCCTGCCAGGCGTCGGCGGGCATTGCGTCGAAGAGTGTCAGGCTGTTGCCCTCGATCCGGGCAAAGGCCTGGCCGCGCAGGGCGGCAAAGGCCTCCCGGCCGATGCACAGCACCGGCAGGGAACGTTCGAAAATCACCCGGGCCACCAGCACGCCCAGGGTCAGGATCTCATCGGCTTCGGCCAGTACCAGCGCAGCCGGGGCATGACCATTGCTGATCAGCTCCATCATCACGCTGCTGCCGGTACAGGAACCGCGGCCGCTGGGCAGCGCCAGCACGCGGCCGGCCAGGTGCTCGCCGCTCAAGGGATGATGGCGGTCGATCACTTCGCCACTGAACGGATCGACACCGCCCCAGAAACTCAGGCCGATATCGGCGAACAGCAGGGAACCTTGGGCGGCTCCCTCGACCAGGCTGCGTCCGGTGAGGGAAGTGGGCGTGCTGGGCATGCGGGTTTCCTCAGTAGTAGACGTGTGGCACGGTCAGGTCGGCCGGTGGGATATCGGTCCCGACCCACTTGGTGAACAGCTCGTTGTAACGTCCGGTACGAACCTGCTGGTTGATGAACAGGTTGAGGTAGTTGATCAGGCCGTACTCGTTGCGCTTGGCACCCAGCGAGACGTAGTCGATCACGTAGGGGGCGTTGCCGGCGACCTTCAGGCCCTTGTACTTGCCTGACTTAAGCGTAGCCGCGGCCACGGTGTTGGTGACGACAGTGGCATCGATATGGCCCTGGGCGACGGCCAGGATGGTGTCGTTCTGCGACTGGTAGGCGCGGAAGCTGCCGGTGCCCCAGCTCTTCTGGTCTTTTTCCAGGGCGATGGCTTCATAGGTGCCGCTGGTGTTGCCGACAGGGCGGCCCTTGAGGTCTTCGTATTTGCTGATACCGGTGTCTTCGCGGGTCAGCACCACCATCTGGAAGGCGAAGTAGGGAATGGTCAGGCCGACGGTCTTGGCCCGTTCGAGGGTGTCGGAAGTGGAGGCGACGATCACGTCGGCACGGCCCGAGACCAGCGCGGGAATACGATCAGGGAATGGCGTCTCGACGATCTCGGCATCGACTCCGAGGACCTTGGCCAGGTCGTTGCAATAGTCGACGTCGAAGCCCACCGGCTTGTTGCTGGCATCGCGCGAGCCCATCGGCGGGAAGTCCAGGGTCACCGCGCAGCGCAGCTTGCCGGAGCCGATGATGTCATCGAGCTTGTCGGCCTGGGCCGTGGCGATAAAGGACGAACTGAGAACCACACTGAGCGCTACGGCAAAAACGGGATTTTTCATGGATGCCTCGTTATCGGTAAGTGGTGTTGGCTTTCGTATTATGAATTTCGTATACGATATTATATTAGCAATGACTGTGCCTGTTTCCACGTTGGAACATGAATTCTTCACCGGCCCACGGGTTAGAGGGTTTGTCGGCTGATAAGGGCGTAGATGCCCGCTTTTATCGGGGTGTGGGGTGTTACAGAAGGGAGCACGTTTCGCCGCGCGCGCCCCCTAAAGGAACACGGCGCAGGAACACGTCGATCAGCGATGGGTTTCGCGGTAATGGCTTGGCGACAGGCCGGTGAGGGCGCGGAACTGGCGGCTGAAGGCGCTGTGGTCGGTGTAACCGCAGCGCAGGGCGATCTCGGTGATCGGCAGGTCGGTGTGCAACAGCAATTGCGCGGCTTCTTCCAGGCGGGCCTTGTGGATCATCTGCCGTGGGGTGAGCTGGAAGATCCGCTTGCAGTGACGTTCCAGCTGGGCCACCGACAGGCCGGCGATCTGCGTCAGTTCGGCGAGGCTGATGGGCTGGGCGAAGTGCTCGCGGATGTGCGCGTCCACCGCGGCGACCTTCTGGAAGGACGGGTGGTTCGATTGCGGCAGTTGCAGGTCGCGGGAAATCCCCGCCAGGCCGACGACCCGCCCTTGCGGGTCGCGCAGGGGGACCTTGTGGGTCAGGCACCAGATCGGCTGGTTGCCGTAATAAAGGTGCAGTTCCAACTGGTCGGCCAGCTCGCGCCCGCTGCTCAGCACTCGCCGATCCTGCTCGGTATAGGAGGCACCGAAACGTTCCGGAAAGACCCGGTCGGCGGTCAGTCCCAGCAGCTCGCCGGGCTGCTTGAAACCACAGCGCCGGGCCAGGGTCTGGTTGACGAAGGCGTAGCGCGCCTCGCTGTCCTTGATGAAAAACACCACGTCCGCCAAGGTATCGAGCAGGGGGGCGATGGCACTCAGGCTGTCCAGCAGGATCGGCAGGTCGCAGGGCTTGAAACGGGTAAGCGAGGCATGCATGGCGTCGGGCGTCTGGCGGCAACTCTCGGGATCATAGAGATCCTCCGGCGTCGCCGAAACCCCCGTGCCGCTATTCATGCCGGCGGGGTGTCGTCGAGACACGACAGCGTGTCGATCCGCGCTGGACTGAACGGCGGGCGCGGTGCCGGAAGTTGCCAGCCGAACAGGTGCCGGACCGCGCCGCCACATACCCGGCCCTGGCAGGCGCCCATGCCGCAACGGCTGGCGAGTTTCGCTTCGCGCCAGTCGCGATGACCTTGCAGGGCGGCATAAGTGACATCCTCGCAACGGCATACCAGGGTGTCGGGTTCGGCCAGGGCCTTGAGTCGCGGGTCGAGGGCAAAGGCCTTGTTCAGGGTGTCGGCGAAACCCTGCCAGCGTGCCCGGACCGGCCACAGGCGCTGGGCCGCGTCGCGCTCGCCGACCGCCGCATGGCCGGCAATCGCACCTTCCACCAGGGCCAGTTCGCTGCCGCCGAAACCGGTGCATTCACCGGCTGCGTAATGATCGACGAGGCTGCTGGCCTGCCAGGTGTCGACGGCCAGGGCGTGGCCGTCGAGGGCATAGCCCAGGGCCTCGCCGAGCTGGGTGTTGGGGATCAGGCCGAAGCCGCAGGCCAGGCGCTCACAGGCCAGTTCGACGATCTTGCCCCGTTGTTGCAGGCGCACACCTTCCAGGCGCTCGCTGCCCAGGGCGGCAAGCACATGGCTGTCGGTGCGGTAATGCCGGTCGAACAGGCCGAAGGCTTGCAACCCCTTGTGGGGCCAGCGTGGCAACTGCGCGGCAAAAGTACCGACGCAGGTGAGTGAGGCCTGCTCGGCGACTCGCAGGATCTGTGCCCCGGCCTGGCGGGCGGTGGCGGCGCTGGCCAGCAGCAACGGTCCGCTGCCGGCGATCACCAGGCGCTCACCGTCAACCGGCAGTCCGCCCTTGATCAGCGCTTGCAGGCCGCCGGCACCGGTAACCCCGGGCAGCGTCCAGCCGGGGAAGGGCAGCAGCAGTTCGCGGGCGCCGGTGCAGAGGATCAGCTTGTCGTAGCCGATCTGCCAGCCCCGTTGCGAGTCTTCCAGCAGCAGGTGTTTCGGGCCGGTGCTGGCGATCACCCGGGTGCCGGGGTAATGCCGCACATTGTCACAGGCCTGCAGGCGCTGGCGCAGTGCTCGGGCCTGGGGCGGCAACTTGGCCTGCGGGCCGTCGCGCCAGATCTGTCCGCCGGCCAGCGGGTTGTCGTCGATGATGGCGATGCGCGCGCCGCTGGCGGCGGCGGCCAGGGCGGCGGCGATGCCCGAGGGCCCGGCGCCGATGATCAGCAGGTCGGCAAACGCCATCATGGTCGGGTCTCCACGTGCATGCCGTCCTGGCAGAGGGTCTGGCAGGCCAGGCGTCGATCGCCATCGATACTGACCCGGCATTCCTGGCAGATGCCCATGCCGCACAGCGGCGCACGACGCCGGCCGCTGACCGAGGTACGGCTGCAACCGTCACCGCCCAGGGCCAGGGCCGCTGCTACGGTGGTGCCTTCGGCGACGCGCAGGGCGCGACCGTCCAGTGTCAGTTCAGGCATGGATTGGCGCTCCGAGAAAGCGTTGTGGCAGATAGGCGGCGGCAGCCAGGGGCGGCGTTTCGTTGAGCAACTGGGCGACCAGCAGGTCGGCGGTGCCGGGGGCGGTGGTCACGCCCAGGCCTTCATGACCGACAGCCAGCCACAAACCTTCGCGCTGCGGGTGCTGGCCCACCAGCGGCAGGCCGTCCGGGCTGGCGGCACGCAGGCCGGTCCAGGCGCGGATCGCATTCAGCCGGGCCAACCCGGGCAGGTATTCGACGGCACGCTTGAGCATCTTCGCCAGCATCCAGCCTTCGACCTGCAGGTCGCGGGTGCCGAACTGACGTGAAGCGCCGATAAACAACTGGCCGGTGGGCCGCGGCTGGATATTGCAGGCGACGGAGGGGCCCTTGGCGTTGTGGGCGCTGGTGACATAACCCAGTTCCACCAGGGTATGGGTGACGCTGCCGGGATAACGGTCGGTGATCAGCAGGTGGCCTTTCTTCGGCTCGATGGGCAGTTCCGGGCACAGTTCGTTGGCCTGCACGCCATTGGCCAGGACCACCGCCCCGGCGCTGAGCCAATGACCGTTGTCGAGCCGTACGCGGTTGCCGTCGACTTCGCTGACCCGTGCCCGGCGCTGACGGATACCGGCGGTTTCGAGCATCCAGCGAGCCGTGGCCGGGGCATAGAGAATGCCGTCGCCATGGATCAGCAGGCCGCCTTCGAGGCCTTCGCGCAGTTGCGGTTCGCGTTCGCGCAGGGCCTGGTTGCCGAGCAGTTCACAGGCGATGCCATGGGCCTGGAGGTTGGCGTGCTTGGCCTGGGCCACGGCCATTTCCTCGGCGTTGGCGGCGATCCACAGCGTACCGTTGTTGCGGTAGGCGCAGCCTTCGGGAAGCTCGGTAGCGATCTCGCGCCAGCGTTGCACGGAGTATTGGCACAGGGCCAACTCCGCCGGGTTGTCGTCGAGTACCAGCAGGTGGCCCATGCCCGCCGCCGTGGCATTGGGCAGGCCGGCATCCAGCACCAGCACGCTCAGGCCCCGCTTCGCCAGGGCCTGGGCACAGGCGGCACCGACGATCCCGGCACCGATCACGATAATGTCGGCTGCCGTGCCTTCGTTCACAGGCGGATGCCCCAGGCGAACGGATCGTCCTGTTCGAGGATCAGGGTCGTTTCGGCACTGATATGGGCGCGCCCGCGAATGGTCGGCACGATGCGTTCGCCGTCGGCCTCATAGGAACCTTCGAATTCGCTGCCGATCACACTGGCCTGGCGCCAGACCTGTCCCGGCTGCAGCTTGCCATCGGCCGCCAGGCACGCCAGCTTGGCGCTGGTGCCGGTGCCGCAGGGCGAGCGGTCGTAGGCCTTGCCAGGGCAGAGCACGAAGTTGCGGCTGTCGGCCCGGGCGTCGTCGGCGAACAGTTCGACATGGTCGATCAGGCCGCCGTCTTCGCCACGGATGCCTTGTTGTTCCAGGGCCTGCTGCACGGCGAAGGTGTAGGCGGTCAACGCCTCCAGGTTGTCGCTGGTGACGTCCAGGCCATGGTCGGCGATCAGGAAGAACCAGTTGCCGCCCCAGGCGACATCGCCGACCACCTCGCCGAGGCCCGGCACCTGCAGGGCCAGCGCTCGCAGATAACGGTAGGACGGGACGTTGCGCACACTGACCGAACGGTCTTCGTGAAGGGTGGCGTGCACCGTGCCCACCGGGGTTTCGATGGCGTGGATGCCCGGCTCGATCCGACCCAGATGCGCCAGCGAGGCGACCAGGCCGATGGTGCCGTGGCCGCACATGCCGAGGTAGCCGGTGTTGTTGAAGAAGATCACCCCGGCGGTGGCCGCCGGGTTCACCGGCTCGCACAACAGCGCGCCGACCAGCACATCGCTGCCGCGTGGCTCGAGGACACAGGCGGCGCGCCAGGCATCGTATTCTTCGGCCAGGCGCTGGCGGCGTTCGGCCATGCTGCCACGGCCCAGGTCGGGAAAACCGGCGGTCACCAGGCGGGTGGGTTCGCCGCCGGTATGAGAGTCGATCACGCTGATTCGTTGCATGGCAGGCCACTGTCGAATGAAGGAGTTTGCAGAGTGGCCTGTGGGAGGGGTGTCCGGCTTGATGCTTTTACCGGACCCTCATGACGAAATCAGCACAGTGGTGGCGGGATCAGTGGGCGCGCGGCAGGTGCTCCAGCAACGTCGCGCAAACCCCGGCGATGTGCTCGTCGAGCAGTTTCACCGCCTGTTCCACATCACGGGCGCGACAGGCTTCGATGATATCGCGGTGCTCATGGTCGGCGCGTTCCTTGCCGGCGGAGAGGCTCATCTGCAGGCGCAGGTAGCGTTCCAGCTTGTCGTTGACCGAACGGATCAGGCTGACCAGGAATGGTCGTCGCGCCGGTTCGTAGAGGCAGGCGTGGAGTTCCCAGTTGAGTTCGGCCCAGCGCCCGATGTCATTCTCGCCGACGAATTCCTGGCAGATGCGTTCGGCGCGGGTGAAGGTCTCTTCGGTCATGTTCGGGATGGCCAGGCGCAGCACCTTGTCTTCGAGCAGCATGCGCACTTCGAACATCTGCGCCAGTTCGGGTTCGGAGAGGCGCGTGACCATCGCCCCGCGGTTGCGCTGGAACATCACCAGGCCCTCGGCTTCCAGGCGCTTGAGCGCCTCGCGCACGGGAATCTTGCTGACGTTGAACTGGCGGGCGATTTCGTCCTGGCGAATCGGTTCGTCCTCGGCGAAATTGCCGGCGACGATGGCATCGCGCAGGTGCCGGGTAATGATCTCCGAGGTCGAAGGAGCATTGCCCAGGTCCGGGAGGTTGAGCTTGGGTAGGGTCACGGCGCGGTCATTCGAAAGGGAAGAAAGGGATATGGTATACAAAAAACGTTTTGTTTTCCTGTCTTCGATGCAGACGCACGCGCCGATGTCGCAAATGGGCCGGGCAGTGACGCGATGGCGGGGGCGCCTGCGCAAGGCGCCCCATCTGCATCACAGGAGCGAGGTTTTCCGTGGGCGTCCGCCCAGCTTGCCGTTTTCCCGGGCGGCGCGGGCCTTGGCTTGCGTCGATTTCGAGCCGCCTTTGCTACCCAGTTGGCTGGCCATCCACGACGCACTGCCGAGCACGCCCTGAATCAGCGAGGGCAGGTGGATATCGATGTCCAGGGCCGGAAAGTGCAATCCCTGGCCCGTCGGGCTGATTTCTATCTGAACCAGGTCCGCAGCCTTGGCATCGGCCAGGCCCTCGACCAGTCGCGGCGGGAACGACAGGCTGACCCCGGAATCGAGGCCGATGACGACGCAACCGGTTTCGGTGTCGTAGCCGGCTTTTTCCGCGCGTGGAGCTTTTGCCTGGAACGCTTTTGCGGATCGGTTCGCTTGTTGAAACTCGAGTTCAGTCAAAGTCACCATGGATCTCCCTCCACTGCTTGCATTGATAGGCCAGATCGGCGGCCAACCGGGCACTCAACAGCTTCAGTCGCTTGTACGAAAACCCGTGATTTTCTCTCAGTTCCGGCGGACCTTCCGGGCATCTGAGGTAGAACACCGCCTCATCTTCCCGGGTCATGACATGCACATGGCAAGGTCGGTGGTCGTTGGAGTAGATCACTATCCGTATGTCTTCAAATCGAGCTGTTGTGACCATGATTCGAGATTAACCTATCCGTTTGGGTTTTTAAAAAGTAACCGATGTACGGCAGCTTTGGGTTGATGTTCTTTGCCGGCCTCCTTGAGGCTAGAGGGCTCAGGACGGGCTGCGTCATCTCAGGTATTTCTCGATATTTGCAGGCGCGATGACCGGGGTGTCAGGCGCCGTGTGGCGGCAATCGGACGGGTCTTTTTCCGGCTGATAAATGAGTAACCATTGATTACATCGAGGAATGACTCAAAATCCACCATGGCCGTTTATCCGCATCGGAACAGCCAATACAGTGGTTTGCCGGCGCTGTCCGGCACCCGCTGGAGGTGTGGGACTCGCCTCGAGTCGCTGCCCTTGGCCCGACTCCGGACCTGCGAATCCTTGCCATGAACCGATCTGAAAACAGCGTTCGACCCACCACCGAGAACCCTTCCCCGTCATCCTCCTACGCACAACGAAATGCCCCGTACTGGCGGCGTAACCTGGCGATCTGTGTATTCGGCTCCTTCACCACGCTGGTCAGCCTGAGCATGCTGCTGCCGTTCCTGCCGTTGTATGTGCAGCAGCTCGGGGCAGAGTCGCCCGCCGCGGTGGTGCAATGGTCGGGGATCGCCTTCAGCGCGACCTTTCTCGGCACGGCGGTGACCGCGCCGCTCTGGGGGCGGCTGGCTGATCGTTACGGACGCAAGGCGATGCTGGTACGGGCGGCGATCGGCATGGCGATCGTGATGTCGCTGATCGGTGTCGCCCACAGCGTCGTCGAGCTGGTGGTGCTGCGCCTGATTGCCGGATTGATCGGTGGCTTTGCCTCGGCATCGATCGTGATGGTCGGCACCCAGGCACCTCGCGAGCGCGCCGGCTGGGCCCTGGGCATCCTCTCTACCGGGGCGCTGGCGGGCAATCTGGTCGGGCCGCTGGTGGGCGGTTTCCTGCCGATCTGGGTCGGCATTCGCGGGACCTTCTTTGTCGGTGGCGGATTGATCGCCGTGACGGCGTTGCTGGTGATCCTGCTGGTGCGCGAGGACTTCCAGCGCGGCGTCGATGGCCGCAAGCTCCAGGCGAGCGGCGACGGTGTATCGACGACCCGGCGTTCAGTCATCGTGGCGTTGCTGCTGACGGCCATGATGGTGCTGCTGGCGAACATGTCCATCGAGCCGATCATCACCGTGTTTATCGCGCAACTGGATGTGCCGGCCGAGCAACTGACCCGGGTGGCGGGCGTGGTGATGGCGTCCTCGGCCCTGGGCAGCGTACTCACCGCCGCACGGTTGGGCGCCCTGGCGGACCGGGTAGGGGCCTGGCCCGTGATCATCGGCTGCCTGTTGGCGACGGGCCTGGTGATGGTGCCGCAGGCCTTTGTCAGCCAGTGGTGGCAACTGGCGCTGTTGCGCGGACTGATGGGGATGACCCTCGCCGGGCTGCTGCCGTCGATCGCCAAGCTGGTGCGCCAGTCCGTCGACGAGCGCGAGTCCGGGAAAATGCTCGGTTACCTGCAATCGGCGCAGTTCACCGGGCAGGTGGTCGGGCCTTTGCTGGGAGGGCAGGTGGGCGCGCATATCGGTTTGCACGCGGTGTTTTTCGTCACCGGGGCGTTGCTGGTGGTGTGTGCCGGGCTCAACCAGGCCGTGCGCCTTGCCGGCAAGGGGCACCGGCGTCAGGTGGGAGACTTCCGATGAAGTCGGGTGGGCAGGTGAGTGTCGGTGTCATGAGTGCGACGGTAGCGAGCTGTCTTCGCCCAGTGACTTCAGGTAATCGCCGAAGCCGCCGCGGGCGCGGCTGTCCAGGCGGCTGCTGGTCTTCACGCTGTTGAGGGCGGTCCAGACGATATGGGCGCCGCTGCGTTGCAGGTCTTGCACCAGGTGCACGTCTTCATGGGCGGGCAGGGGTTTGAAGCCGCCGGCACGTCGATAGGCGTCGGCGCGGATGCCCAGATTGGCCCCGTGGATATGCCGGTGGCCTTCTTCGGCGTGATACAGGTGCTGGTAGCGCTGGCGCACCGCGGGGCTGTGTTCTGCCGCCCAGTCGTCGACCCTGACCGTACCGCAGACCGCGTCGGCGTCGAACGCCAATTGGCGCAGCAGCCAGTTCTGCGGCACGGTGCTGTCGGCATCGGTGCAGGCCAGCCAGCGGGCGCCGCGCTCCAGCATGTAGGCCGCGCCCGCGCGCCGGGCGAAGCCGACATTGCCCTGCCTGACCTCGAGGGTGCGTACCCCGCAGGCCTGGGCGATCAGTCCGGAGTCGTCGCTACAGGTATCCAGGACTACCAGGATCTCGACTTTTTCACCGGCATCCCGTGCCTCCCGCGCGGCCGCGGCCAATGACTCCAGGCAGGCCTGCAGCAGGGCTTGTTCGTTGTGCACGGGGATGACAACACCGATCATAAGGTTTCCTCTTCGAGGTCGATGACATAGGGTTCGGTACACCAGTGTTCGAGCAGGAAGTCCGCTTCTTCATGGCGTACCGAGCGATGCAGGGCCGGATGCGATTCCAGCAGGCGATGTACCTGTCGTCCGTCCTGGGGGCAGCCGGCGATGGGGTTCAACCAGTGACAGGCGACTATCGAACCGCCGACGCGGAGGCTGTCGCAGGCCTTGGCAATGACGTGCTGCCAGTCAGCCGGATCAAGGTAGTAGCCGATTTCACTGAGGACGATCAGGTCGAAGCGGCCTTCGGGCCAGTCGCGGGGCAGGTAGCCGTGGCGGACTTCGACGTTGGCCTGGCCTTGCAGGCGCTGCCGCGCCAGTTCGGTGGCCGTGGGGCTGGCGTCCATGCACAGCAGGTGGTCACTGCGCGGCGCCAGGGCGACGCTCAGTTCGCCGTTGGCGCAGGCCGGTTCGAAGACCCGGGCGTAGCGTTGGTGATGCAACGTCGCCAGGGTCAACTGGCGCTTGCGGGTCTCGTACCAGCGCGTACGAAAGGCCCAGGGGTCCTGGCTGGCGCTGAAGAGCTGTTCGAAGTAATCGGCGGGCAGGCTCATCGGAAAAACAACTCGAAGGGTTGCAGCAGGCGTTCCAGCACTGCCGGTGGCAGGATGGCCGTGGCGCCGGTACTGGGGTCGGCGGCGAGTTGGCTGGCATGCGCCTCGATGGCCCGCCTCTTGGCGGCGATGGCGTGGGGGGCCAGGGGGAGTTTGCGGGCCCGTGCCCAGGGCAGCCGTGGATCCTCCGGGCTTGCCCAGTGCCACGCCCAGACCGGGACTTCCAATAGCGTCGCGTGGCAATCCTGCGCCGCTGCCGCGCACGCCCGGCCGACGGCTTCATGGTCGCAGTGGGCATCGTGGCGCCAGGTCGTCAGCAGTTGGTCGCCGGGCCGCAGGATGTCTCGCAGTTGGCGCACCAGGCTGGTTTCGCTGGCCGCGACCTGCGCGTCGGCCAGGCCCAGTCGTAGCCACGGCAGGTGCCGACAATCGATACCGAGCCGCGCCAGGGCCTCGGTACTTTCGCGAGGACGCACCGCCCGCAGGCGAGCGGCAGGCCAGAGCGTCGAGTGTGGATGGCTGCCTTCGCCATCGGTGACCGAGATCAGCAACAGGTCGGCTGGGCTGCTGGCGAGGCTGGCCAGCAGCCCGCCGCACATCAGCACTTCGTCATCCGGATGCGGGGCGACAATCACCAGGCGCCGACCCGGTTCCAGCAATGCTTCCCGGGTGATCGTCGGGACCGAGCGCAAGCGCCGCGATCCCTGCCATTGCTGCAGCGACGTGCCGGGGGCCTGGATGGGATTGGGCACGAGCGGTGCCGGCCGGTTCATAGCTGCCAGTCCCGTGGCGCGCCTTGCGCCGCCAGGCGGCCGAGTTGCGCCAGGTCGCGCTCCGCGTGACTCTGGCGAATGAACACCGGCAGATCGGCACTCAGTCGGGCAAAGCGTGGGCTGCGGCAGAAAGGCGTGGCTCCCAACGCCCGGCCGACATGCCACTGCACTTGCTCCACGGCGGCCTCCACGGTGGCCCTGGTCTGCCGTACGCGAAACTCGGCATCCGCATGCGGATGCCCGTCGATCCAGCTGGCGCATTCGCGCAGGGTCGCCGCGGCGCCTTGCAGGGCCGCCTCCACGGCGCCGAGATGAGCCAGCGCGTGAGGATCTTCGCGCGGTCCGGCGCAGTGGGCCCGCAGGTAGTCGGCCAGGGTCCGGGCGGCGCCATACCAGCAGGCGGCGATCCCGGCACCGCCTTGCCAGAAACCCGGCCGCTCGAGGTAGCCGTTGCGGGGGCCGACGCAGCGGCCGAGGCTCTGTTCCAGCTCCACCGTGATGCTGGCCGTGAGGCCCATGCCACAGGCCTGCCAGTCCTCGCGCTGGAAGCGCAACTGCGGTTGCTCCAGGGACAGGGCCACCAGTTGAGGCTGGTCATCTTCATCCCAGGCGGTGATCAGTGCATGGTCGATCTGCAGGGCGCCGGAGCACCAGGCCTTGCTGCCGGCGAGCCGTACCCCGGTGTCATCGCGCGAGACGATGCGTGCTCGTGCCGTGGGCGGTTCGGCGGCCCAGACGCCCCAGATACCGCCGCGGTCCAGAGCCTGCGCACCCAGTTCGGCGAGGATCGCCGTGGCATCCGTATGGCCTTCGTAAAGCTTGGCCAGGGCCAGGTCGATACCGGCGACTCGCGCCAATGAACGCCAGCGTTGCAGGGTATGCCCGCTGCCCGGCAAGGGCAGGTCGGCCTCGCCTGAAGCCAGGCAACGTTGCATGATCTCTTGCAGGTGGGTGTCGAGTTGCAGGGGCTGCTTGCGCTCACCGAAGGCTTCGAGCCATTCGCCGGACGCCGCCAGCTCATCCTTGAAAACCGTCATGGTCATGCTCCTGGAGGTGGCGACTATTTCAGTGCCGAGGGTTTGTCCGTTGCCGCGTTCGGGTTCTGGTGCGGCTTGCCATGGGGGCGTTCGACCAGCGTGCGTTGGCTGAGGACGCTGTCCGGCCGCGCCTTCAGCACGTCGTATTGGTCCTGGGAACGGGCGGTCGAGTCCTGGGATTTCACCAGCAGCCACTGTTCCTTCCTGCCCGGCAGTCGTGTGCGGAACAGGGTCCAGCGACCGCCGAGCTTCTCGCCTTGCAGGGTGAAATTCAGTCTGCCCTGGGCATAGCCCTGGTGCGGGTCGCCCTCGGGAAGCCACAGGCCACGGTCCCAGACAATCACCTCGCCGGCACCGTAGTGTCCTGGCGGGATGCTGCCCTCGAAGTCGGCGTAGTCCAGTGGATGGTCCTCGACGTGCACGGCCAGCCGGCGCACCGTCGGGTCCAGGCACGGCCCCTTGGGAATCGCCCAGCTTTTCAGCACGCCATCGAGTTCCAGGCGAAAGTCGTAATGCAGATGACTGGCATCGTGTTTCTGGATGCAGAAGCTCAGGGCATGGGCCGCCTGACGCGCCTGTTCACGGGCATCGCCACTGGGCTCCGGTGTGGCAGCGAAATCACGTTTGTCCTGATAGGTCTGCAAGGATCTGCCCATGGCGCGTCTCCGGAACCCGGCACGCGAGGGTGCCGATTCGATACCGGGCTGGCGGATAAAGCCTGCCCCTTCCAAGCATTGTGAAAGGTCGCCGATTCAGGAGTTCAATCCAGATCACCGACCGGTCGGAAGGAGCAGTGGGGCGGGGGCGGGGTGTGCCCGAGGGCAGGGCTGGCGTCGATCGCGGCGCAGGGGACAGGCGCAGCCGGGTCGCGGGGCAGGCAGAAAAAGGCCGGGGGCGCTGTGTCTAAAACGCCCGCAGCACCACGATCCCCGGGGTATTCTTCACATAGGCGAGGAACGGCGAATCCACCACCTTGTAGCTGCTCGACCGGGCGGAGGCGTTGCGCAGTACCGGGCCCTTGTCGGTCATGATGAAGATCCCGGTATGGGTCACGTCCAGGCCATCGGCCGGGGTGTAGATGCCGATGTAGTCACCGGTCTTCAAGCGGCTGATCACCGCGTCGTCGACGAATTCGCTGGGGATGTAGCTGATCGCCCGCGTCACCTGCGCCGCCGACTGGCCGGACTGGCCATTGTCCAGCGGAGTCTTGAGGACCTTGGTGACGGTGGTGGCGGCCGGGCTGGTTTCGCTGGTCACGTCGCGGGCATTGAGAGGCGTGGCGTGGGCCCAGTCGGTAAAGAAGTGCTTGCGCTTGAGGTAGCTGATATCGCCCTGTTCATAGCGGGTGCGGACCACGTTTTCGATGAAGCGCGGCACGCTGTCGGACTTGCGCAGCGCTTCGACGTAATCGAGGTAGGTGAAGCAGTCCAGCCCGCGGAAGTCGATCACCAGCTGTTCCGCCGAGGTCGCCGAGCCGACCAGCATGTGCGGCACATAGGGGGTGCCGAGGAAGCTGGCGGAGATCTCGTTGATTCTCTCGCCGGGATCGGTGTGGGTGTCCCGGCCCAGCCGCGATTCGATCAGCTTGATCTTGCCCAGGGTGTAGTCGTCCAGCTTGAGCGGGGCATCGACAGACGGCCTGGTGAAACCGGTCAGCATCAGGCCAAGCACCAGGCCCGACAACACTGACATCATCTTGCTCATACAGTCTCCGGTGGGCACGAGGGGGTGCGTGCCGACGGCCATTGTTTTCTTCGCGACGGCGGCTGTCAAAAAAAACTGCAGGTGGACGGGATGAGCGTTTTCCGGACGGCTTTCATCCCACGGTGCGAACGCGATATTCTGGCCGATGCCAGTTTTCCCGGTCTTCCCTGAGCGCCTTCATTCATGTCCGAATCACCCCCGACGGGGCATCGCCAATTCAGTCGCAGCCTCAAGACGCTGAATCTCGCCTATCTGAACGAGGCGGGCCAGGAAAAGGTCGCGCCGGTTCTCGGTCGGCGGATTGCCTTTGTGCTGCTGGACAACTTCTCGATGATGGCCTTCACCGGTGCGTTGGATGGCCTGGTCACCGCCAATCTGCTGGGGCGGGCCGCATTGTATGAGGTGAAGACCTTCGGTATCGATCACCCGCAGATCACCTGCGACCTGGGCATCACCATTGCCGCCGATGGCTGTATTGCCGACCTGCGTCCCGATGGCGCGGACCTGCTGATCGTCTGCGGCGGCTTGCGCAGCCCGTTGCAGCCGGCTGGCAGGCTGGTGGAGAAGCTGCGCCAGTGTGCCCAGCGTTCCATGCAACTGGGCAGTCTGTGGAACGGTTGCTTCCAGCTGGCCCATGCCGGCCTGCTGGACGACCGGGCCTGCACCGTGCACCCGGAGAACCGCGCCGGGCTGATGGAAATCTGCCCCACCGTGCGACTGTTGCCGCAGCCCTATGTCGTCGACGCCGGGTTGATCAGTTGCGCGGGGGCCAACAGTGCCCTGGGCCTGATCCTCAATGTGATTCGCGCGCAGCAGGGCGATGAGCTGGTGCGCGGTATCGAGGCCATCCTCAGTTGCGACCGCAGCGAGCAGACCGACAACATGCCGCTGGCCCGGGTGTCCCGCGATCCGCGCCTGCCGGTGGCCCTGCAAGGACTGCTGGACCTGATGGAAAACAATATCGAGGATCCGCTGGAACTCGACCAGCTGGCCGCCTACGTCAATCTGTCGCGGCGCCAGGTGGACCGGCTGTTCCAGCAGTTCATGCAGAGCTCGCCCAAGCGCTATTACCTGGAACTGCGCCTGACCCGGGGACGGCAACTGTTGCTGCAGACCAACGAATCGGTGATCACCATCGCCACTGCGTGCGGCTTTGTCAGCTCGGCGCACTTCAGCCGCTGTTTCCGCGACTTCTTCGGCCATACCGCCAGCGAGGCCCGCGCCCGCCATCGCTGAACCCCTGGCCTTGACTTCGATCAAGGCCGACTCCCGTGACAGCGCTACTGTAGCCACTCCAGCCGGGCCAGGGATTGCTCGTGGGAGCAAGGGGCCCGGTACACGCTCAAGGAGGAGGTAGTCATGCGTTCATTGAAAATCATTCTGTTGGCGTCGGCGTTCAATGGTCTTACCCAGCGTGCCTGGCTGTCGCTGCGTGAGGCCGGTCATGAACCCAGCGTGGTGTTGTTCACCCATGGGGATGAGGTGTGCCGGCAGATCGAACACACCGGGGCGGACCTGGTGATCTGTCCGTTTCTCAAGGATCGCGTCCCCGAACGCCTGTGGCGCGACGCCACGCGTCCGGTGGTGATCATCCACCCGGGAATCGTCGGCGATCGGGGGGCCAGTGCCCTGGACTGGGCCATCACCCGGCAGTTGCCGCGCTGGGGCGTAACCGCCTTGCAGGCCGCCGAGGAGATGGACAGCGGCGCGATCTGGGCGACTCGCGAGTTCGACATGCCCGAGGAAGTGCGCAAGTCGCAGTTGTACAACGGCCCCGTGGCCGATGCCGCCCTGGCATGCATACACGAGGTGGTGGCGAAGCAGGCAACGGACTTTGTGCCGACCCCGCTGGACTACGGCTCGCCGCGGGTATTCGGGCGCCTGCAGCCGCACATGAAACAGAGCGATCGCAGCTTCAACTGGCATGACAGCGCCACCTTCATCAAGCGCCGCATCGACGCCGCCGATGGTCAGCCGGGCGTGCTTGCCAGCCTTCAGGGCGAACAGTACTACCTGTATGACGCTCACCTGGACCGCCGCTGCGGCACGCCGGGCCAATTGCTGGCGGTGCATGATGATGCCGTGCTGGTCGCCACCGGTGATCGCAGCCTGTGGATCGGCGCGTTGCGGCGCAAACCGGCTGCCGGCGAGGAGACTTTCAAGCGCCCGGCCCGGCATGTGCTGGCCGGACGCCTGGACCAGGTGCCGACCCTGGACTGGTCGATCGCCAGCGATCCGCAGTGCGTCGAGGCCTACCAGCCGATTCGTTATCGCCGGGTCGGCGCGGTCGGCGAGCTGACCTTCGAGTTCTACAACGGCGCCATGAGCACCGAGCAATGTCGCCGGCTGGTCAGCGCGTTGCGCTGGGCCAAGGCGCAGGACACCCGGGTCCTGGTGTTTCGCGGCGGCCACGGCAGTTTCTCCAATGGCGTGCACCTGAACGTGATCCAGGCGGCCGTGGTGCCGGGGCTCGAGGCCTGGGCCAATATCCGCGCGATCAACGATGTCTGCCGTGAACTGCTGGGGGCCCGGCAACTGGTGATCAGTGGCCTGACCGGCAGTGCCGGGGCCGGCGGGGTGATGCTGGCGCTGGCGGCGGATGTGGTGCTGGCCCGCGACGGCATCGTGCTCAATCCGCACTACAAGACCATGGGCCTCTACGGCTCCGAATACTGGACCTACAGCCTGCCGCGCGCGGTGGGCAGCGAGCGCGCCCTGCAACTGACCCAGGAATGCCTGCCGCTCGGCACCGCCCAGGCGCTGGCGATGGGCCTGGTCCAGGGCGTCGGACCGCGTTGTCCGCGGGCCTTCGGCGAGTGGTTGATGGCCGAGGCCCAGGGCCTGGTCGACAAGCCGCAACTGGCGCGGGAAGACAAGCTTGCACCGGATCTGGAATCGATGGAGTACTGCCGTGACCTGGAGCTGGCACAGATGCAGCAGGACATGGTGCAGGACCGTCACCACTTCGCCGAGAAGTGCCGCAACTTCGTGCTCAAACGCAGAGCCTGCGGCACTCCCGAGCGCCTGATTGCGCCCTGGGCCCGGCCGGCCCGGGCGGCGAGCGGGGTGCTGATCTGTTAACCGGCCCCTAGCACATGGGCATGCCCGAGGGTCGACACCAGCACCTGGCTGCCGACCCTCGGGGCCTGTATGCCCGTGCTGCGCACCAGCAGCTCGCGCTTGTCCGGACTCCGCAGTTCCACCGTCAAGGTGCAGGTGTTGCCGCCGAAATCGCAGTCGGTCACCACGGCGGCACAGGCATTGCCATCGACCTGGCCCGCTCCCGGCGTGCTCAGTTGCAACTGCTCGGGGCGCAACATGATCCGTGCCTCGCCGTGGCTGCCTTCGTCATTCACCGCAATCCGTCCCAGGTCGCAGTCTGCCCAGCCGTTATCGACCCGCGCGGGCAGGATCACCGCATCGCCGAGGAACAGCGCGGTGTCCGCATCGTCGGGGCGCAGGTAGAGATCCATCGGTGGCCCGGCCTGCACCAGCCGACCCTTGCGCATCACCGCCAACTGGTCGGCAAAGGACAGCGCTTCGGCCTGGTCGTGGGTGACCAGGATGGTGGTCACACCGGCGTCCGACAGCAGTCGCGCGACCATCTTGCGCATCGCCGCGCGCAGCCCGGTATCGAGGGCGGAGAAGGGCTCGTCCAGCAGCATCAGCCGTGGTCGTTGCGCCAGTGCCCGGGCCAGGGCGACCCGTTGCTGCTGGCCGCCGGACAGCTCGTGGGGCCAGCGTCCGGCCATCTGCGCGTCCAGGGACACCTGTTCCATCAGTTCGGCGACACGCGGCTGTTTCGTGGCCGGCTTGCCGGAAAGACCGAAGCCGATATTGTCGGCCACCGTCATGTGCGGGAACAGCGCGCCGTCCTGCGGGACATAGCCGATCAGGCGCTGGTGGGCCGGAACCTGGGTCCTGGCGTCCACCAGCGGCTGGCCGTCGAGGAGGATGCTGCCGGCATCGGGAAATTCGAAACCGGCGATCATCCGCAGCAGGGTGGTCTTGCCCGAGCCGGAAGGCCCGACAATGGCCGTGCGGCTGCCGGTGGCGATCGACAGGTTGATGTCTTCCAGGGCCGACTGCGTCCCGAAGGATTTGTAGAGGGAATGGAGTTCCAGAGCGTTCATCGGCCCGCCGTGCGTTTGGATTGGTAGTAGAGAAGCCCGGTCAGCGGCAGTGACAGCAGGATCATGATCAAGGCGTAGGGCGCGGCCCCGGCGTAGTCGATCTCGCTGGTCAGTGCCCAGAAGCCGGTAGCCAGGGTGCGCGTACCGTTGGGCGCGAGCAGCAGGGTGGCGGTCAGTTCGTTGGTGATCGCCAGGAACACCAGTGCCGCTCCGGCGGCGGCGCCGGGCGCGGCCAGGCGCAGGGTGATCGACCACAGGGCCCGGGCCGGCGAACGCCCCAGGCTGCGGGCGATGTTTTCCAGTTCCACCGGCGCCTGGGCGATACCGGCGCGCAAGCTGACCAGAGCGCGGGGCATGAACATCAGCAGGTAGGCCAGCAGCACGGTGAGCGAGGTCTGGTAGATCGGCCGGGCAAAGCTGATGGTCACCGTGACCAGGGCCAGCGCGACCACGATGCCGGGCAGGGAGCTGGTGATGTAGTTGCAGCTTTCCAGCAGGCGGTGCAGGCGCCCCGGCGAGCGGATCGACAACCAGGCCACGGGCACCGCCGCACAGGTGGTCAGCAGCGCCCCGGCGGCACCGAGCAGCAGTGTCTGTTCCAGGGCCGGCAGCAATTCGTCCAGTTGCCAGACCTCACGCCCCCCGGCGATCAGCCAGTTGCCAAGGGTGATCAAGGGCACGCCGAGGGCGAGCACGCTGCTGATCAGTGGAATGCTCATGGCCAGTACGGTGGTGGTGCGGTCGAGCCGTACCGTGCGTTGCTGTCGCGCGCTGCCGGAGCCGACCCGGGCATAACGCGCCTTGCCCCGGGCGGCGGATTCGACGGTCAGCAGCAACAGGCAGCACAGCGCCAGGATACCGGCCAGGGTATGGGCTGCCGGGCCGCTGAAGGTCGACTTGAACTGGTCGAAGATCGCCGTGGTGAACGTGTCGAAGCGGATCATCGCATAGAGGCCGTATTCGGCCAGCAGGTGCAGGCCCACCAGCAGCGCGCCGCCGCAGATCGCCAGGCGCAGTTGCGGCAGGACGATGCGGAAAAACACCGCCCGGGGCTTGAGTCCCAGGGACTCGCCGACATCCTCGATGGCCGGGTCGAGACGGCGCAGGGTGGCGGCAATAGGCAAGTAGAGAAACGGGAAATAGGCGATCACCGAGACCAGCACACCGGCGAACAAGCCATGGATCGGTGGCACCAGGCTGACCCAGGCGTAGCTGTGGACGAACGCCGGCACGGCCAGCGGTGCGGTTGCCAGCAACGACCAGGCGCGGCGGCCGGGCAGGTCGGTGCGTTCGGTCAACCAGGCCAGGGCCAGTCCCAGCGCCACGCACAGGGGGATGGTGATGACCATCAGCAACAGGGTGTTGACCAGTAACTCGGCCACTCGCGGGCGCCAGACCAGTGCTTCGAGTGTGGCCCAGCCGGTTTGCCAGGTGGAGAGGATCACGAAGGCGATGGGCAGTAACGCCAGCAAAGACACCAGCAGCGACAGCCCGATGATCCAGGGATTGCCCTGGTGCCCGAAGCGTTTTCTGGAGCGCAGACGCGAAAGCGCCGCAGGCGCGTGAGCGACTGCGGCGGGGTCCAGAGGGGGAATGGACTCCTGGATCAATTACAGGATTCCGGCCTGGGTCATCAGTTCCACGGCCTTCTTGCTGTCGAGCTTCGAGGCATCGACCTTCGGCGCATCGAGATCCTTGAGCGGCACCAGTTTCGCGTTGGACTCGGCGTCGACGCCCACCGCGTATTCGAACGAGTTGCCGTTCTTGAGGACTGCCTGGCCACCTTTGCCGGTGACCCACTTGAGGAATGCCTGGGCTTCTTCCGGGTGCTTGCTGGACTTGAGCACGCCGCCGCCCGAGGTGCTGACAAAGGCGCCCGGGTCCTGGTGCTTGAAGTAGTGCAGGGAGGTGTTCTTGCTGTTCTCGCCGGTCTTGGCCTGGTCGCCGAAGCTGTAGTAGTGATAGATCACGCCGCTTTCGACCTGCCCGGCATTGACCGCCTTGAGCACGGCGCTGTTGCCGCGATAGATCGAGGCATTGGTCTTCATTGCCTTGAGCCAGTCCAGGGTCGCGGCTTCACCCTTGAGTTCCAGCACGGCGGCGACGATGGCCTGGAAGTCGGCACCGGCCGGTGACGCGGCCCAACGGCCTTTCCACTCGGGCGAGGCGAGGTCGAGCAGGGACTTGGGCAATTGCGCTTCGGTCAGTTTGCTCTTGTTGTAGACGAACACGGTGGAGCGGGCGGCGATGCCGACCCAGTTGCCGTGGGCCGGACGGTAGGCCGCACCGATCTGTTCCAGGGTGGCCGGCGCGACCGGGGCGAACAGCTTGGCGTTGTCCACCAGGACCATGGCCGGGGAGTTCTCGGTGAGGAACACGTCCGCCGGAGACTTGTCGCCTTCCTGCACCAGCTGGTTGCCCATCTCGGTGTCATCGCCGTTGCGCAGGGTCACCTTGATCCCGGTTTCCTTGGTGAAGCCATCGATCCAGGCCTTGGTCAGGCTTTCGTGCTGGGCGTTGTAGACCACGATGCCATCGGCACTGGGCGCCGCGTAGACGTGACCGGCGTTCAGCAACGCGGTGGCCACCAGGGCAGTCTTGAGAAACGAGGGGAGACGGGAAATCATTGGGAGGAAGCTCCTGCGGTCTTGTTGAATGTGTGGCAGGCGTTGGCAGGTGCGTTTGCGCCCGATTCGCCGGTCCAGTTAAACAATAGGAATCATTCGCATGTTTGTCCGGGCGGGAATGTAGAGCGCGAGATGAGAAAAAAACGTCAAATAAACCGTTAATCGATGTCGTTTGTATTTTGATTGAGACTCAGAGCTTGGCCAGCAGCCGGCTCAACTGGTTTTTCGCGGCGTCACCGCTGTGGGCGCGCTTGAGCAGGCCCTGAGTCATGTTCTTGTACATCGCCACAGCTTCTGGGGAAGAGGTGACGCTGGCGATTCCGGTATGAATATTGGGCAGTTCGCCCAGCCGATAGGGGCTGACGGCGACATAGCTGGTGTGTGCCTGCTGGAAAATCTGGAAGGTCGCACTGGGCAGGGTTTCATCGATCAGGTAGATATTCACGCGGCCGCCGTCGCTGCCGATCTTCTCGATCAGGTGCTCTATCTCACGACGGGCCAGTAGGGCTCTTTCCATTCTCACACTGGTGGGCAGGTCCAGCCGGCCCACCAGGCCGATGTGCAGGTAGCGTTCTATCTGACGCAGGCTGATGATCGAGTGGACCTCGAAATTCTGTTTGGAGAAGGTTGCCTTGCGCTCGTTGAGAATATCGAGGATCTGCGTCTGCATGGCGTCCTGGCGGGCATCGAAGTCGTTGGGGCGCGCTTCATCGAGCATGGTCCTGAACAGCTCGGAGTACTCGGGTGTGGTCAGCAGATAGGAGAAGGGGTCGAAGTAGGACTGGATGCGGGTGGAGCGAGCTTCGAGCTGGCGCATCCGTTCGAAGTAGCCCAGGGCGTTGTCGAAGTACTCGGTATCCGAACCCAGCAGGCTGTTGAACGAGACGTTCAGCAGTTCGGCCAACCGCTCCAGGGTTTCGAGCTTGACGATCTTGCCCAGTTCCAGGCGATACACCGCCGCCCTGGAAATATCCAGTTTTTCCGCCACCTGGTCGGCATTCATCTGGCGTCCGATCCGGTAGGCCCTGAGGCGCTCGCCGATGGCTTGGTAGTCGATTTGGCTCACTGTGGCTCCGAAAGTCTGAACGCGTCCGTGGGTGGCAGCCAATAGCTCCATCTGTTGCGGTGGCGACCGTCAAGGAAAAGGTCGCGGCACGCACAAGGAAATTTCTTGACCTGTATCGGGCTTGTCTGTATCAATATTTAGACGAGATAAATTTACTCGTCTAAAAAATACAAAAAAGGCTTGGCCATGTCTATCTGATTGGCTCGTCGCGCTGTGCCCATAACTATAAGAAATCGGAGCTCACCCCATGCGTCATGTATTCGCAGTGCCTTCGTTCGTCTCGATTTTGTCCCTTGTCCCCTCGATTTGCCTGCTGGCTCCGCTGGCCTGGGGCGATACCTTGGTCGGCTATCGCTACAGCGCCCATTACACAGAGCCGGGCAATGGCGGAGATGTCGCCAAGCAGATTCTGCAGGTGTCCCATGTGAGCGGTTATTCGCTGGGGCAGAATTTCGTCAACCTGGATGTGTTCAAGTCCGATCGCAGCGATCCGGCAAAGGGTGGCGGCAGCGGTGCCACCGAGGTCTACGTGACTTACCGTAACCAGATGCAGTATGGAAAGGTCTTCGGCACGCCACTGGCGTTCGGTCCGGTGCGGGACCTGGCCCTGACGGCCGGCTTTGACTACAACGACAAGGACAACGCCTTCGGCCCCAACAAGCGCATGCTGGTGTTCGGTCCGACCGTCAAGTTCGCCCTGCCGGCCGGGTTTGTCGACGCCAGCCTCTACTACGCCAGGGAATGGAATCATTGCGGCCTGGATGCGTGCGACAGGCCGGGGAATCACAACGAGATCCTGTTCGCCCCGTATTACCAGTTCAATGTGAACTGGGGCGTGCCCTTTGCCGTGGCCGGGTTACCGCTCAAGTTCCAGGGTTATTACCTGCTCAACGGCAGCAAGGGAGACGATTACCAGCAGCAGTCCACGGCGCCCGAGCAACTGATGCGCGCCTCGCTGATGCTGGATGTCGGCCGACTTGGCTGGGGCGCCAGCAATGTGCTGTGGATCGGTCCGGGCTACGAATACTGGCGAAACAAATTCGGTAATCATGACCGGCCTGGTGTGGATACCGATGCGCTCTCGGTCAATATCGAGTGGCACTTGTGATTTTTTTTGATGAATTAGTATCAAAAATTAGACAGCTCGTCTCATTTGTTCGTAGACTGCGGCACGGCGCTTGCTTCATGAAGCGTGCGTGATGCCAGTAAGGATGAGTCGGGGTAACGGCAAGCTCGCCTCTATCGGCGTACTGCCAACAACATCCAGAAAAACAAGAGGTTATGATCGTGACGGCGCAAAACGATTCGACTGCCGCAAACGCGGCTGCATCACCACGCAAGGCCCTGGTTGCCAGTGTAACGGGATACGCGATGGATGGTTTCGACCTGCTGATCCTCGGTTTCATGTTGCCGACCATCACCCTGGCCCTGGGCCTGAGCAGTTCCGAAGCCGGTTCGCTGGTGACCTGGACCCTGCTTGGCGCGGTGATCGGTGGTCTGGTCTTCGGTCAATTGAGTGACCGTTATGGACGGGTCAAGATGCTCAGTGCCTGCATCCTGGTGTTCTCCGTGTTTACCGGACTGTGCGCATTGGCCCAGGGTTACTGGGATCTGCTGGCGTATCGCACGCTGGCCGGTTTCGGCCTGGGCGGCGAGTTCGGTATCGGCATGGCGCTGATCGCCGAGACCTGGCCGACCAGCCAGCGCAACCGGGCTTCGTCCTATGTCGGCATGGGGTGGCAGGCCGGGGTCCTGGCCGCGGCGTTGCTGACGCCGTTGCTGCTGCCGCACATTGGCTGGCGTGGCATGTTCCTGGTGGGGCTGGTGCCGGCGCTGTTGTCGTTCTGCATCCGCCATACCATGGGCGAGCCGCAGGCGTTTCTCAAGGCGGCAAGCAATCCGATTTCCTTTACCCGTCGCTTTGCCGAACTGTTCAAGGACGTTCAGACCACCAAGGCCAGCCTCGGGGTCATCGTGCTGACCTCGGTACAGAACTTCGGCTACTACGGCATCATGATCTGGATGCCCAGTTATCTGTCCCGGCAGTTCGGTTTTTCCCTGACGGCCTCGGGGACCTGGACCGCCGCGACGGTAGTGGGCATGGCCTTCGGTATCTGGTTGTTCGGCCAGTTGGCCGACCGTTTCGGGCGTTGGAAGATCTTTCTGCTCTACCAGGGCAGCGCCGCCTTGATGGTGCTGCTGTACGCCAACCTCACCGATCCGCTGACGATGCTGTTCGCCGGGGTGGTGATGGGCATCTTCGTCAACGGCATGATTGGCGGCTACGGCGCCCTGATCTCCGACCTGTACCCGGCCCAGGTGCGTGCCACCGCGCAGAACGTGCTGTTCAATGTCGGACGCGGTGTCGGTGGTTTCGGGCCGCTGGTGGTCGGCGCGATTGCCCTGGCGTATTCGTTCTCGGCGGCGATCATGCTGTTGGCCTCGATCTATCTGCTGGCGATGGCGGCGACCCTGTTCCTGTTGCCACGCAGTCAGGGGGATGAGGGGCAGGCGCCGGCCGCGCCGCTCTCGCCGCAGGAGCAATAGCCGGTAAGGGTAAGGACGCCCGGATATTTGCGAAAGCACCGTATCAAAAATTAGACATGTATGACGAGCTGGCGTAAAGTCAGCTCAGAAGAACAGTGGAAAACAGCGGATACCGCCTTGATCAGAGGAGGTATCGCATTCTTTTGATTGTTGTGTATCAAAAATTAGACAAGAAGAGGTCCTTCCAATGACTGTGGTCTCCAGCTGCTGCCAGGCTATCGCCGTCACACCGCCCAACGACACGCTGGCGGTGGTGCTGTCCAACGAATGGGTCAATGACGAGTACAAGCGCCTGGTGCTCCAGGCCGGCGGTGCCGCCAGTGAATCCCGGCCCGGACAGTTCTTCAATCTGCTGTGTCCGAGCGACGGCGAGTACAAGCCGTTCTTCCGTCGTCCCATGAGCACCTACAAGGCCGATCCGCTGAGTGGCGAGGTGGAGTTTCTCTACAAGGTGACCGGCAAGGGCACCTATGGCCTGGATACGCTGCGGCCGCAACAGACCCTGGAGATCCTCGGGCCCCTGGGCAAAGGCTTCGACCTCGACCCCGACTGGCGTCACATGATCATCGTCGCCCGTGGCGTGGGCCTGGCGACGCTCGCACCGCTGGCGGAAGCAGCCCATGCCCTGGGCATCAGCCTGACGGCGGTGCTCAGTGCCCGCAGCGAAAAAAGCCTGCTGTCCCGCGAGCGTTTCGCTTCGCTGGGAGCCGAGGTCATCAGCGTCCTCGATGAGGATGGCAGTAGCGGGCTGGAGCACATCGAAGCGTTGCTGCGCCGCGTCATCGCTCGCGAGGGCAGCAATGCCCTGTTCACCTGTGGCTCCAGACGCCTGACGCGTCTGCTCAAGCGCCTGTGCGGCGAGTTGCACCTGAGCGGCCAGGTGGCCCTGGAGCAGCAGATGGTCTGCGGCCTGGGCATGTGCCAGTGCTGCGTCGATGTATTTGAAGTCGCAGGGTTGAAGATCGGTAAGCGCGTTTGCCTGGAAGGGCCGGTGTTCGACCTGGCGGAGGTGGTGGAATGATTGATTTGAGCGTGAAGATCGGCGGTTTGCACCTGCGCAATCCGGTAATGCCGGCCTCGGGCACCTTCGCCGAGGAACTCAGCCACCTGCTGGATTTCAACGCCCTGGGGGCGCTGGTGACGAAGACCATCACCACTGAAAAACGCAGTGGAAACCCGATGCCGCGGGTCTGCGAACTGGCCGACGGGATGATGAATGCCATCGGTATTCCCAGCAAAGGCGCTGACAGTTTTATCGACAAGGTGGTGCCGTTCTATCGCGACTACGACACACCGTTGATTGTCAGCATTTCCGCGCCCACCGCCCAAGGCTTCGCCGACCTCGCCGCGCGCCTGGGCGATGTGCCGGGCATCGCCGGGATCGAAGCGAATATTTCCTGTCCGAACCTGGAGGCCCACGGCCAGTCATTTGGCATGCAGGCCGACAGCACGCGGCAGGTGGTCCGGTTGATGCGCAAGGCAACGGCATTGCCACTGTGGGTCAAGTTGACCCCCAACAGCGGCGAGATCGTCGAGATCGCCCTGGCGGCCGAAGAGGAGGGTGCCGACGCAGTGGTGGTTGGCAATACCCTGCTGGGCCTGTCCATCGATATCGAGAAAGGTCGTGCCCGCCTGGGCAATTTCATGGGCGGGATTTCCGGCGCCATGATCAAGCCGCTGATGGTCCGCCTGACCTATCAGTGTGCGCAGGCCCTGCGCATCCCGGTGATCGGTTGCGGCGGTATTTCCACCGCCGACGATGCCCTGGAGTTCATCCTTGCCGGCGCCACTGCAGTGCAGGTCGGCACCGCGACTTTCATCCATCCCCGGACCATGAACCTGATGGTCGACGAACTGGACGTGTATTGCCGGCGCAAGGGGGTCAGTCGCCTGAGCAGCTTGATCGGCAGTCTCGACGATGCGCCGGCCGAGCCGTTTGGAGCACTGCCATGAACTCACTGTGGCAGGCCCAGGCCAGCAGGATATTCGCCGATATCGCCGAGTTGTCACGCGATCCCAAGGAGGGTATTACCCGGGAAAGCTACGGCCCCGGCGAAAGCGCGGCGATTGCCTACCTGTGCGACTACGCCCTGGCGCGCGGGCTTGAGGTCAATCGCGACCGCGCCGGCAATGTGATCTTTCAGCGTCGTGACGATTCCGGCTTGCCGGCCATCTGGTATGGGTCGCACCTGGACTCGGTCCCCCAAGGTGGTAACTACGATGGTCTGGCCGGGGTAGTGGCTGGTCTGTTGTGCCTGTGTCGGCTGGACCAGGAGCAGGTGCGCACCGCATGGCCTTTTCGCGTCCTCGGCTTGCGGGGCGAGGAGAGTGCCTGGTATGGCAAGTCCTATATCGGTTCGCGGGCGGTGATGGGCGGACTCACCGGGGAAGACTTGCAGCGGGTTAACCGCTTCAGCCAAAAAAGCCTGGGCGATGCCCTGCAGTCGGTCGGCGCTGACCTCGACGCGATCCGCCGCCAGCAATGGTTGATCGAGCGCGAGCAGTTCGCCGGCTACCTGGAAGTGCATATCGAACAGGCCGAGTCCCTGGAGAAAGCCGGCCAGGCTATTGGCATTGTCCCCGGCATTCGCGGCAACCTGCGCCACAACCGGGTCCGTTGCCTGGGCGAAGACGGCCATTCCGGGGCGGTGTCCCGCGAGGATCGTCACGATTCGGTGTTCGCCGTCAGCGAGCTGGTGGCACGGATCGATGAATGCTGGGAGCAATGGCTGGCCGCCGGACAGGACCTGGTGGTGACGGTCGGCACCTTGGGCACCAACAGCGCTCATCATGCGGTGTCGCGAATCCCCGGCGAAGTCAGTTTCAGTCTGGAGATCCGCAGCCTGCAACAGCCGACGCTGGAGCGTTTCCATGCATTGATCCTGCATGAGGTGCGGTTGATCGAAGCGCGGCGCCGGGTGATCTTCGAGTTCGACGAGCGTGTCGACACCGCGCCGGCCGCCATGCATCAACCTTGGGTCGAACTGTTCAGCCGCCTGACCCGCGAGCAGGGCTGGGCCGGTATGCAGACACCCAGTGGCGCGGGACACGACGCGGCGGTGTTCGCCAACGCAGGGATTCCCAGCGCGATGTTGTTTATCCGGAACCAGCATGGCTCCCATAACCCCCATGAAGCGATGGACGTCGACGATTTCGTCAGGGCGACCGAAGTACTTTATCTCGCCAGCCAGGAGTTGAATCCATGACACAGCAAGGCAATTCGTGGTTGATCCGCAACGCCACCTTGATCAATGAAGGGCAGCGTTTTATCAGCGACCTGTGGGTCCGCGACGGCCGCATCGCACGGATCGCTCCGGTCATCGAGGTGCCTGCCGATACCCCGGTGATCGAGGCAGGCGGCCTGTGGTTGCTGCCCGGGATGATTGACGACCAGGTGCATTTTCGCGAGCCGGGACTGACCCACAAGGCGGATATCGCCAGCGAGTCGCGAGCCTGCGCCGCGGGCGGCATCACCAGCTTCATGGAAATGCCCAACACCCGGCCGCCGGCGCTGGACCAGGCGTCCCTGGAAGCGAAGTACGCGATCGCCGCCGGGTCCTCGGTGGTCAACTACGCCTTTTATCTGGGGGCCAGCAACGACAACCTGGAGGCCATTCGCCGCATCGACCCGCGCAGCACGCCGGGGGTGAAGGTGTTCATGGGGGCCTCGACCGGCAATATGCTGGTGGACGATCCGCAGGTGCTGGACGGGATTTTCCGCGACACACCGGTGATGATCATCACCCATTGCGAAGACACACCGATGATCGACGCCAACCTGGCCCGAGCCACGCTCGAATATGGCGAGGCCATCCCGGCCCGCGAGCATCCGCTGATCCGTTCTCGCGAGGCGTGCATCCAGTCCACCCGGCTGGCCATCGACCTGGCTCGCAAGCATGGCAGCCGCTTGCATGTGCTGCATATCTCCACTGCCGAAGAGCTGGAGCTGTTCGAACCGGGGCCATTGGCGAGCAAGCGCATCACCGCCGAAACCTGCGTGCATTTCCTCCATTTCAATGACCTGGACTACGAGCGGCTGGGGTTCCTGCTCAAGTGCAACCCGGCGGTGAAGAGCGAGACGGACCGACAGGCCATTGTCCGGGCGCTGGCCGATGGGCGTATCGATGTGCTGGCCACCGACCATGCACCGCACCTGCTGGAAGAAAAGCAGGCGCTCTACACCAAGGCACCCTCGGGTCTGCCGCTGGTGCAGTTTGCACTTCAGGCAGCGCTGGAGCGGGTGTTCGCCGGGGAGTTGAGCCTGGAACGGGTGGTCGAGGTCACCAGCCATGCGCCAGCCCGGTTGTTCGACGTGGTCGGACGCGGCTTTCTGCGCGAGGGCTACGCGGCGGACCTGGTCCTGGTGGATCCGCATTCGCCGCATCGGGTCGAGCGCTCCCAGGTCTTGTCCAAATGCGGCTGGAGCCCGTTCGAGGGCACGACCTTTTCGTCGCGGATTGTCGGCACCTTCGTCAACGGCCAGCGGGTCTGGGACGGTAGCGCCATTGTTCCTGGCATTCACGGACAGCGCCTGGCATTCGATCGCTGAAGCCTGCCTTGTATTCAATGACCATAAGGAACGAACCATGAATTTTTCAGCTGTTGTCCAGGAGTTCCGCAATGCCTTGCCGGGCACCGATTCCTTCAAGCGCGTACGGGTGCAATGCGAACAGATCATCCGCACGCTGCCCGAGCAGGCGGCCATCTGTTTTGTCATCGGCGAGTTCTGCCGGGCCTATGTGCTGTTCTATGAAGATCAGGAAGTTCGTCCGGAGTTTGCCCAGCAGATCCAGGCGCAGTTGCTGGGTTACATGGACAGTCTTGACGAAGCCTTGCGCACCGCCGACAGCGGCCTGATCGCCGCTGCCCTGAATGAGGTGGTGGTGGCCTATGCCGGCAGTCGCGGCTTGGTCTGAGCGTCTTGCCCGGCGAAACGGATCACCAGTCGGGCGAAGAAGGCACCGGTGAAGATCACCGCCAGCAGGCGCAGGGTCTGCATTGCCAGGACCAGGCCGATATCGGAATGGGTGTCGACCGCGATGATCGCCATGGTATCCAGCCCGCCGGGGCTGGTGGCCAGGTAGACCGAGAGGAAATCCAGGCCGAGCCACTTCGCCAGGACCCAGGCCGAGGCGGCGCAGAGGGCGATCAGGCTGATGGCGCCGAGGATCATCGTCGGCAGGCGTTTCCACACATACAGCACGGTGGGTCGGTCGAACCGCAGGCCGACGAAACAGCCGATGGCCCCGTACGCGACCGCCAGCAGTCCGGCGGGCAGGGTGATGTGCAGCAGTCCGGAAAGCTGCAGGGCCCCGCCGATCAGCAGCGGCACCAGCAGGGCGCCGGCGGGGATGCGCGCACCGAGGACTACGCCGAGCACCGCGGTCGCCAGGGTCAGCCCCAGGTCGACCAGACTGAAACCGTGCAGGACGGCCTCTGTGGCATGCAGTCCGGTGCCATTGGCAGGGGCCTCCAGCACATGGCTGACCAGCGCCCCGATCACCACCACGCAAACCACGCGGACATATTGCATGGTTGCCACGACCCTGCCATCGGCACCGAAATCATCGGCCATCAGGACCATGGCCGATGCCGCGCCCGGTGAGGTGCCCCAGGCGGCAGTACTGGCCTGGATCCCGCCGAAACGCACCATCGCCAGGCCCACCAGCGAGCTCAGGCACACCGTCAGCACCGTGGCGAACAGCATCAGGTGCCAGGATTCGGCCATCGACGTCAGTACCGCCAGCGTCATTGAGTGGGCGGCGAGCAGGCCGATGCAGCCCTGGCCTAAGCGAAACGCCTGCCGGTGAATGCGGATGTTGGCACCACTGACGCCAAAGCCGATGGCCACCAGCATTGGCCCGATAAATTGCCCGGCCGGCAGGCTGGCGTGCTTGAGCAGTTGTCCGGCGGTGCCGGCGAGGATGATCAGGGCCAGCCATTGCAATGGGCGGGGCCAGGTGGTCAGGGAGAACCGTGATGACGAGGATGATGCAGGCAAGAAACACACTCCAGAGCGCTGGACGCGCCTGTTGCAGGGCGTTGGGATCGGCGCGGCAGATAAATTATTGATAACGCAATCGATCAAGTCCAGACTCTAATTGTGATGAAACGATAACTTTGGTTGATCAATTATGGATCTGCGGGATCTCACCTATTTCGAAACGATTGCCGACCTGGGGCACCTGGGGCGGGCAGCCGAAAAGCTCAATCGCAGCCAGCCGGCACTGACCAAGAGCATCCAGCGCCTTGAGGAGTCGTTCGGCACCAAACTGTTCGAGCGCGAGGGGCGGCGGATCAAGCTGACACCGGTCGGCATGCTGTTGCAGCAGCGCGGCCGGCAGTTGCAGCAGAGCATTGCCGAGACCCATCGGGAGGTACGCGACTTCGCCAGTGGCGTGCTGGGCAATATCCGCCTGGGCTGTGCGGCGAGCATGGCCGAATACCTGCTGCCGCAACTGACTGCGGCCTTGCTCGAACGGGCCCCGGAGATCACCCTGAACCTGGCGATCGGCCAGGACGACATGCTGCGCGAATCCCTGCGTTCCGGGCGTCTGGACATGGTGATCTGTCCGCTGTTCGACGACTCGCAGTTGTTGTCCCACCCGTTGTTCGACGACGAGGCGGTAGTGGTCGCCAGTCGCAATCATCCGATCTTCGACGGGCCGATTCGTCTGAGCGAGCTGGGGCGCTATCGCTGGGTGCTGCCGGCGGCCGGCGTGTCATCGCGGCGCTGGATCGACAATGTGTTCCTTGCTCACGACCTGCCGCTGCCTTCGGTGCAGATCGAGACCAACACGATTTCCCTGCTGCCGCGCCTGATCGGCCAGACCCGGCTGCTGAGCTTCCTCGCACGCGAGACCCTGGAGGACGTGCGGGGTGCGATGCACCTGCGTGAAGTACGCCTCAAGGAAACCACCATGAAGCGCACTCTGGTGGTTTCCGTGCGGGCCGGCGGCTATCTGTCGCCGGCCGCGCAGACCATGCTCGACCTGCTCAAGCGCGATGGCCGGGCGTTTTTCAGCGAGCGTTGAGGGTGTGCAGGGACTTGCCCATCAACGCTGCTCCACCCGATTGAGAAAGCGCCGCGTACGCTCGTTATCCGGTTCGACCAGGATCTGCCGTGGCGTGCCGTCGGCGACGATCCGTCCGGCTTCCATGAACAGCACGCGGTCGGCGATGTCCTGGGCGAACTTCATTTCGTGGGTCACCAGCAACATGGTCATCTGGTGCTCGTGGGCGATCGAGCGGATCACCGCCAGCACTTCGCCCACCAGTTCCGGATCAAGGGCCGAGGTCACTTCGTCGAACAGCATCACCTTCGGCCGCATCGCCAGGGCCCGGGCGATGGCTACCCGCTGCTGCTGGCCGCCGGACAACTGGGCGGGATAGGCATCGGCCTTGTGACCCAGGCCAACCATCGCCAGGTAGGCATGGGCGCGCTCCAGGGCTTCCTCGCGGCTGACCTTGAGCACCTGCAGCGGTGCTTCGGTGATGTTCTCCCGCACGGTCAGGTGCGGGAACAGATTGAACTGCTGGAACACCATGCCGACCCGATGTTCCACCACCGGCTTTTTCGTGCCGGGCCAGCGCCAGCCCGAGGCCTTGGCGGTGACGGCCACGCCGTCGACTTCGACACGTCCCTGCTGGTAGGGCTCCAGGCCCTTGATCAGGCGCAGGACAGTGGATTTGCCCGAGCCGCTGGGGCCGATCAGCGCGACTTTCTGGCCTTGGGGAATGCTCAGGTCAAGGTGGTCGATCACCCGCGTCGCACCAAAATGCTTGACTACCTGGGTGAGACGGATCTGCGCCAGCGCGGTGCTCGGGAGGGGTGCGATATCAGACATGGCTGCGCCTTTCCAGGTACTTGAACAGCAGGGAAGTCGGAACGCTGATGATCAGGAACAGCACAGCCATCAGCGTGTAGGGTTCGGTGTAGCGATAGGTCATCCCGGCCACTTGCTTGGCGGCCTGGAACAGTTCCGGAATGGTGATCACCGCCAGCAGCGGGGTTTCCTTGAACATGCCGATCAGGTAGTTGCCCAGCACCGGTAACATCGGTTTCAGGGCCTGGGGCAGGATGATCCGGCGCCAGGTGGTGGTCGTGTCGAAGTCCAGCGCACGGGCGGCTTCCCACTGGCCCGCCGGCACGCCGTCGATGGCGCCGCGATAGGCCTCGGCGATGTAGGCGCTGTAGTAGAGCCCGAGGCCGATCACCCCGGTGGAAATCGCCGGCAGGGTAATGCCCGCCGAAGGCAGGGCGAAAAACAGCACATAGAGCTGGACCATCAGCGGCGTGTTGCGAAAGAAGCTCAGGTAGCCCTGGCAGAAACGCCTCGGCGCGGCGAAGGGCGAGCGCTGGGCAATCGCCAGGATCAGTCCGAGCAGCACCGCCAGGAGAAAACCCAGCACCACCACCTGCACGGTGACCAGCAGGCCGCGCAGGAGGTCGGGCAGGATCGACCAGGCAAACTCGATATCGAATTCCATGTTGTTCCCGCGTTAGCTATTTCGAGAGCCGGCGCCAGGCCGAGCTGTGTTGTTCGTAGCGCCGCACCAGCCAGGTCAGTGGCCAGGCCATGACGAAATAGCAGACCAGCACGATGCTCCAGATCAGCGTCTGCTGGCCCAGGGTGGTGACCAACTGGTTGCCGGCAAAGGTCAGGTCGCTGAGGGTGATCAGCGACACCAGCGAAGTGGTCTTCATCAGCTCCACCAACTGGTTGCCCAGTGGCGGCAACATGAACGGCAGGGCCTGGGGCAGGATGATCCGGCGCAAGGCGGCGAGCGGGCCGAAATCCAGTGCCCGCAAGGCATCGCGTTGCCCGGCGCTGACATTGACCAGCGCCGCCCGGACGATCTCCGAACCGTAGGCCGAGAAGGTCAGGCCGAGGCCGATCACCCCGGTGGTCATCGGCGACAGGCTGATGCCGAACAGCGGCAGGATAAAGAACAGGTAGAACAGCAGCACCAGTGCCGAGATGCCGCGCAGCAATTCGACATAGGCGGTGGCGAACCAGCGCAGGGCGCGCCAGGGTGACAGGCGCATCAGCGCGATCACCAGGGACAGCACCAGCACCAGCACTTCGGCGAGGAAGGTGATCTGCAGGGTCACCCACGCGCCATGGGCCAGCTGGCGCGCGATGAACAGGGCCGTATCCACGGCCGGGGTATCGATTGGCATGGCCTGTACTCGTGTGGGTTTGAGGCCGTTTCAGCGAAAGCGTGGGCAGGGCTTACTGGCTGCAACGTTGCGCGGCGGTGACGTCCGCGTCGGGCAGTTCGTTTTCGGTGTAGTCGTATTTCTGCAGGATCTTCAGCAGCTCGCCGGAAGCCCGCAGTTTGGCCAGTTGGTCATTGAACGCCTGGGTGAAGGCCGGATCGTTTTTCGGCAGGCCATAGGCCTGGTAGTTCCAGCTCGGCTTGCCCTGGGCATCCGGGATCTGGGCGAAGGGCAGGGCGCGTTCGATGGCCGGGTTGGCGGCTTTCTTCAGCAGGCCGATGATCTCGGCATCGGGGAAATACACCACGTCGATGCGTCCGGCTTCCAGGGCCGACAGGGCCTCGGTGTCCTTGTCGAACAGCACCACGTTGGCCGTGGCGATGCCGCTGTCCTTGGCTTCCTGGACCTGGTTGGTGCCGGCCTGGGTGGCCAGGCGTGCCTTGCCATTGCTGGCCACGTCCTTGAGGCTGTGCAGGTTCAGCGGGTTGCCGGCCTTGACGATAAAGGCGCCACCGGAGCGGGTGATCGGGTTGGAGAAACCGATGACCTTGCAGCGGTTGGTATTGATGAACAGGCCTTCGCCGATCAGGTCGAAACGCTTGGCGGTGACACCGGGCACCAGCGAGCCGAAGTCGGTGATCGGGGTCTCCAGCTTGTGGATGCCCAGGGGTTCGAGAATCGCCTTGAGCACATCGACATAGGCACCGGTGACCTTGCCGTCGGTGCCGATGTAGGCGTACGGCTGTTCATTGGCGATCCCGGCGCTGAGGCCCTCGGTACGGCCTTTTTCCAGCAGGCCGGCGGCCATGGCGCTGGAGGACAGGGCGACGTTCAACAAGGCGGCAGAGCACAGCACGGCCGGAAGCGACAGCGATTTGAGGACGTTCATCAAGTAAGCCTGGTATCAAAGAGGGTATGAGGTCGGCGGCTGCATCGGGGGTGACGCAAGCGCGCACGACAGGCGCGATCCCGACGGGGAGCCTGCCTGCCATGGCGTGTCTGGAATGTGGTTATAACTTTATCGTTGCGAATAGAAAGTTATAAATACCATTAAGTCATATGTATATATTTTTTGCAGGGCGCGGATTCAGTCCGGGGCGCCGAAATCCAGCAGCACTTTCATCGCCTGGCTCTTGTCCGCCGCCCGTTCGAACGCCTCGATGGCCCGTGCGAAATTCAACCTGATGGCCGAATCGTTTTTCTGATTCTCTTAAAGCTAATTGACTGCTTTAAACCAAATGGTCATATTGATTCCGAGATTTCCTCCTGCTCTCGTTCGGAACCCCGCCATGACTTCTGCGTCTGTTGGAACACCCGGCTATTCCTCCCTGTTCTGGTTGGCGCTTGGCACCTTTGCCATCGGCACCGAAGGCTTCATGATCGCCGGGTTGCTGCCAGGCATCGCCAGTGATGTTTCGGTGAGTATCGAGCAGGCCGGGCAACTGGTGACCTTCTTTGCCCTGGCCTATGCCATCAGTTCGCCGATACTGACTACGCTGACCGGTCACTTTGACAAGCGAAAAGTGCTGATCTGCTCGATGCTGGCGTTTGTCTTTGCCAATCTCCTGGCCTTCGAGGCCCAGGGTTACTGGACGCTGTTGGGGGCACGGCTGCTGCTGGCCTTCGCCGCCGGGTTGTATGCGCCGAATGCCAATGCCCTGGCGGCCGCGCTGGTGCCGCCGGAAAAACGCGGTTCGGCGCTCGCGGTGGTCAACGGCGGGACCACCCTGGCCCTGGTGATCGGCGTGCCGCTGGGCGCCCTGATCGGCAACCAGCTGGGCTGGCGCATGACCTTTGCCGGTGTCGCGGTCCTGGCGGTGATCGCACTCGGCGGCTTGCTGCTGGGGCTGCACCAGCATGTCGGGCGGGGCATGCCCACCGCCAGCCTCGCGGAACGCATCGCCGTGGCGAAGGATCCGGCAGTGTTGCGCATCATCCTGGTCACCACCTTGTGGACCACCGGCGCGTTCTGCAACTACACCTACCTGGCGTCCTACCTGACCAGGACCACCGGGATTTCCGGTTCGAGCATCAGCGAGGTGCTGTTTGTCTGGGGGATCTCGGCGGCCATCGGCATGTTCGGTGGCGGCTACCTGACCGATCGGCTGGGGCATCGCAAGGTTGGTGTGGCGGCCTTGCTGGTCCTGGTCGCCAGCTTCGCGAGCCTGTCGCTGATCGCCCATTGGCTGCCACCGGGCGAGGCCCTGGTGCCGGTGTTGCTGGTGCTCATGTGCTGGGGGCTGGCCGGCTGGGCGTTCTTCCCGTCGCAGCTTTCGCGCCTGGTGGAGGCGGCTGGTCCGCGGGTGGCGCCGGTGGCGCTGTCGCTGAATGCTTCGTTTCTCAACCTGGGGATCTCCCTGGGGGCCGCGCTGGGTTCCTTTACCCTGGTGACCGGGACCTCGGCTGACCTGGGCTGGGTGGCGGCCTGTTGCGAAGTGGTGGCGGTCAGCCTGCTGCTGTATGTCGTGCGGCGGCCGCTGGTGCGTCCAGCCACTGCCTGAAGCGAAGTTGCTCGCGGAGCAGCAACATAATCGACTGTGCGGGTCCTGGGGCGGGGCCTGAATACCTTCGGATCCATCCGGGAGCGGTCGCGTTTCTGTCCGTGTCAGGAGATCGAGGTGCTGCCGGGGTGACTGAACTGCGGTTGCGGCACGGGGCGTGTGCGCAGTGGGGGAGCGCTGCGTTTGGCCGCGGCGGATTTTTCTGCGCCGAAGAGGGCGCCTATGGCCTGGCGGGCACGTGACAGGCGACTCATCACCGTGCCGATGGGCAGGTCGAGAATCTCCGCGGCTTCCTTGTAGCTGAAGCGTTCCACGCCCACCAGCAGCATCACTTCACGCTGGGTGTCGGGCAACTGCTCGACCGCCGTGAGGATCTGATGGTGCAGCAGGTCGGTTTCCGGCGTCTGCGCGTTCGGGTCGCTGACGGTCTCGAGAAGTTCGTCGTTCCAGTCCTGGCGCGAGCGGCTGCGCACATTGCGTGAACGCAGCTCGTTGATCCAGGTGGAATGGACAATGGAAAACATCCAGCTCAACACCGAAGTATCCGGCTGCAACTGATGGGCTCGCTCCAGGGCGCGCACGCAGGCCAGTTGCACGAGGTCCTCGGCGTCGTGCCTGTCGCCCGAAATCCGCAGCGCAAATGCCCACAGGCGCGGTAGCAGCCCAGGAAGCAGTGCGGGTAAATCTGCACCGGTGATCGACATATTCCCTCTTTTTATTAACATGCCAGCCTGAAATACAGCGTCGAGTTGCGAGGTCATCCCGTGACCGGTGCCAATCCCTGGGATGTATTACGTACTTCATATTCCGTTGTAACAGAATGGATACAATGGCGCAGACAAGTATTGTGCCACTCGAATCGATAAAAACCTACGGTGATACTGCACTGAAAAAAAGACTTATAATGTATCTGAATTGATTTCGGTATTGCTTCAGCATCAGTATGTTATGGCTGTTTTAATGAATGCGATAATGTCAATATAGTGGCAGCTTTTCTACCCGCTCAAGTCGCCCCTCTGGCCCACAAGGCCTGTTCCCCAAAGTGCACAATGAATCTTTAAAGGAGACTCGATTCCATGGTGGTGGATGATGCCCTGCTGATGGCCTACGTTGACGGTGAGTTGTCACCGCAGCAGTGCCAGGAACTGGAGCGTCTCATGGACGCATCGCCGGACCTGGCCGAGCGCGTCTCGCACTTGATGGCTTCCTGCCTCCCCTACGATCAGGCCTTTGCTCGTCAAAGCCTGCCGCCGGTGCCCGAGAGTCTCGTGCACAAGATCGAAGCGTTGACCGGACAGCGTGACCCTGCTGGTGCGGCGAATCCGTCCCAGGCATTCAAGGCTCAACCGGTGCCTGGAGCAGACAGTTTTTTTACCCGTGTGTTCGGTCAGGGCCGACCCAAGTTTGCCTGGATGATAACAACATTTGCCGCGGGCGCAGTGTGTTATGGCCTGGTTGCAGAGAGTGGAATTGTCACCGTCTTGTTACATGGCGAAACCGAGTTGCGTGGCCCAACAGTTGTACAGGCATCTCCCTGGGTTCGGCAGGCGGCCAATTATCAGCAGTTGTATACCCGCGATACGGTGAGTTACATCACGCCGGATTCGGAAGTGGTGAAAAAGACCCTCGCCGATATACGTTCGGAAGATGACCTGTCGTTGCGTATTCCCGACTTGACATCCGTCGGCCTGACGTTCAAAAGAGTGCAGCGCCTGCGTTTCAATGACAAAGCGCTGATCCAGTTGGTCTACCTGCCCGCAAACGGGGCACCCGTCGCCCTGTGCGTGATGAAGGAACTGATGCCCGATCAATCGACTGCGCAACAGCAGGTGTCGGGGATGAACGTTGTGACCTGGCGACAGTCCGAGTTGGGCTACGCGCTGATCGGCGAGCCCAAGGGCGTGGACTTGAATGCCGTTGCGCGGCTGGTCGCCAACCGTAGCACCGGTCAGTTGTTCGCCGGATCCCCCGCGCCGCTGTGGATCGCCGCTCTCCAGCAATAATCAGGCGGGAGCGGGCAGGCATTGCGAAACCGATGCCTCGTCATTCCGGGTAGGCTCAATGAATTACCACCATCGCTGGCGTATCGCTCCCCTTGTCGTCGCAATCGTTTGCGTCGGTACCTTGCTCTTTCAAGCCCGTGACTTCGCCTCTACCGCGTCATCCTCCTCGGCGCCGCCGACGGCCGCGCAGATGGTTGACGAGTTCGAGGCGTCCGCCGGCCCGCATCCGGGATTTCGCCGCAACCACGCCAAGGGCACCTGCATCAGTGGTTACTTCCAGGGCAATGGCAATGTCAGCGAGTTATCGCTGGCCAGCGCCTTCAGGCCGGGCGTGGTGCCGGTGATCGGCCGTCTGTCGATCGCTGGGGGTAACCCGACGCTGAACGATGCGCGGGGCGATGTACGTAGCCTGTCCCTGAGCCTGCAGACCGAGAGCGGGGAACTCTGGCGCCTGGCGATGAACTCGACGCCAGTGTTTCCGGTACGCACGCCCCGGGCCCTGTTCGAACAGATGCAGGCCTTCATGCCGGACAAGTCCACGGGCCATGCCGATCCGCAAAAGGTCGAGGCTTTCCGACAGGCGCATCCGGAAGACCGGGCCTTTGCCCGCTGGCTGGTGAACCACCCGCCGTCCTCGGGGTTTGATAACAGCACCTTCTATAGCGTCAATGCCTTTCATTTCATCGACCGCCACCAGCAGGTTCGCGCGGTGCGCTGGGCCATGGTCCCGGAGTCGACCTACGAACCCGTCAGTGCCGAGCAGGCCGGCGGCGGCGACCCCGACTTTCTTTCCTACGGCCTGTCTACCCGGCTGGCCCAGGGGCCGGTGCGCTGGCACCTGATCATCACCCTGGCCGAGCAGGGTGATCCGACCGACGATGCCACCCGCGAGTGGCCGGCCCGGCGCACGCATATCGAGGCGGGCGTGTTGGTGATCGACAAGGTCGAGTCCCAGGTCGACGGTGCCTGTCGTGACGTCGATTTCAACCCGCTGATGCTGCCGCCCGGCATCGAGCCGTCCAACGATCCGCTGCTGCTGGCGCGGGGCGCGGCCTATGCCGAGTCCCATCGGCGGCGTCTGCTGGAAGGCGGGCGTGTTCCCGCCACTTCCGATCCCGCCGGCGCCCGTGCGGTAGAGCATTGCGAGAACTGCGCGGTAAATATCTACGGCTCTGCGGAGTAAAGTTCGAAGGTCGATGGTTCTTTGCATCGACCTTATTGTGGGAGACAAGCCCGCTCCCACAGGGGCAGGTGTTGCATCGATAACCCAGGTGCCGCAGGGAAGAGGGGGGGAGTCGACAAATCAGCTGCCGCCTTCGGTACGGCCGCTGCTGACTTCCGCTGGCACATCGTCGCCGGCCATGCGCTTGCGGAACAGTCCGGTACGGGCCAGCAGCAAGGTGGTCACCGGCACCGTGATCGACAGCAGGATCGGGATCAACCAGGCGTGGATCACCGGTTCCGACTTGAGCGCCGAAAAGTACAGGATCGAGGCCAGGGCCACGCACCAGGCGCCGATGGTCGAGGCCAGGGCCGGCGGATGCATGCGCTGGAAGAAGTCCTTCATGCGCAGCAGGCCGATGGCCCCGCACAGGGCGAACAGGCTGCTGAGCACCAGCAGCACGGCCACCGGAATCTCGATCCACAGGGACAATTCGTTCATTCGATCACCTCGCCGCGCAGGAGGAATTTGGCCAGGGCAAAGGAGCCGACAAAGCCGAACAGGGCAATCAGCAGCGCCGCCTCGAAGTAGGTGTCACTGGCATAGCGGATGCCCAGCACCAGCATCATCAGCATGGCGATGAGGTACAGGTAGTCGAGGGCCAGGACCCGGTCTTGCGCCGAGGGCCCCTTGAACAGCCGGACCACGGTCAGGACCAGGGCCACGCTGAAGATGAACAGGCTGAACAGGATCGCGTTGGCGAGCAAGTCACTCATTCGAAGATCTCCATCAGGGGGCGTTCGTAGGTGGCCTTGAAGTGCCGGATAAACGCCGTCTCTTCGTCCAGGTCGAACACATGCAGCAGCAGGACGCTGCGGTCCAGCGCCAGTTCGGACCACACCGTGCCGGGAATCACCGTGCAGATCATCGACAGCGCGGCCAGGCCGTTGGCATCGCGCAGGTCCAGCGGCACCTTGATGAAGGCCGAGCGTGGCGGACGCCGTCCGGCATTCAGCACGCCCCAGCCGACGGCCAGGTTGGAGGCGATCACATCGACTCCCACCCGCAGGAACAGGCGCAGGATCACCCAGGGCCGGCGAATACGGATCGGCAGCGGTCGCAGCGGCGCCATCATCAGTGGCGCACAGAAGCCCAGGGCGGCGCCGAGCAGCAGGTTGCCGGGGCTGACCGACAGGTTCAGCACCAGCCACAGCAGCCACAGCGCCAGGGACAGCCAGGGCGCGGGGAACAGGCGTTTCATGGCTGCACCTCCAGCGCCGCGACCTGGCTTTGCGGACTGGGCACCGCACGGGTCGCCAGTACCGCCATGACATACTGCTCGGGGTTGTTCAGGCTGTCGGCGGCGGCCTGGGTGTAGCGCAACAGGGGTTCAGCCTTGACCGTCAGCAGGATGCACAGGCCGAGCAGGGCGACGATGGGCAGGCACTCGAAGCGTCGCAGCGTCGGCGACGGACGATCCGCCGGGGTCCAGAAACGTTGCACGCCCATGCGCGAGAAGGCCACCAGCGAGGCCAGGCCGGACAACACCAGCAGCGCCAGCAGGCCCCAGGCCGCCGGCGAGATCGGCGCCTCATGACCCAGGCCCAGCGGGTTGAGCAGGGCGCTGAGCAGGCTCAGCTTGGCGATGAAGCCGGACAGCGGCGGCATGCCGATGATCAGCAGCGCGCAGGCGATGAAACTCAAGCCGAGAAAGGCCATGGTCCACGGAATCACCTGGCCGACCACCACATTCTGTTCGTCGTCGAGGTTGGTGCCGGGGCGTGGATGCAGGGACTCCAGTGGCCGCGGCAGCGGGTCGATATCCTCGTCCAGCGGTAGCTCGTTGGCCGAACGCGAGCGCTCGATCAGTTCGGCCAGGAGGAACAGCGCGCTCAGCGCCAGGGTCGAGCTGACCAGGTAGAACAGCGCGCCCGCGGTCAGGCTCGGCTGGGCGAAACCGACCGCCGACAGCAGGATTCCCGCCGATACCAGGATGCTCAGGCTGGCCATGCGTTCCAGGCGCTGGGCGGCGAGGATCGCCACGGCGGCGCAGGCGATGGTCGCCATGCCTCCGTAGATCAGCCAGTCGCCGCCGAAATACGCCGAAGCCCCGGCCTGGCCGGAGAACAGCAGGGTCCACAGGCGCAGCAGGGTATAGACGCCAACCTTGGTCATGATCGCGAACATCGCCGCCACTGGCGCGCTGGCCGAGGAATAGGCCGGCACCAGCCAGAAGTTCAGCGGCCACATTCCGGCCTTGGCCAGGAACGCCACGGCAAGAATCGCCGCGCCGGCATGCAGCAGGCCGCGATCGGCTTCCGGCACCAGCGGGATCTTCAGGGCCAGGTCGGCCATGTTCAGGGTGCCGGTGACGCCATAGACCATCGCCGCGCCGATCAGGAACAGCGACGAGGCCAGCAGGTTGATCGCGATGTAGTGCAGGCCCGAAGACACCCGTGCCCGGCCGGAACCGTGCAGGATCAAGCCATAGGAAGCCGCCAGCAGCACTTCGAAGAACACGAACAGGTTGAACAGGTCGGCGGTCAGGAAGGCGCCGTAGAGGCCCATCAGCTGGATCTGGAACAGCGCGTGGAAGCTGGCGCCGGCGCGGTCCCAGCGGGCCATGGCGAACAGCAGGGCGCTGACGCCGATGATCCCGGTGAGCACCAGCATCAATGCTGACAGGCGGTCGGCCACCAGCACGATGCCGAACGGTGCCTGCCAGTTGCCCGGCAGGTACACGCCGATGGAGGCCGGCTCCGAGGTTTGTTGCGCGCCGATCAGCAACAGCACGGAAATACCCAGGCCGAGCAGGCTCGACACCAGGTTGATGCGGGCCTTGAGCGGGCGGTGTTTCTCGCCGAGCATCAACATCACGGCCGCCGTCAGCAGCGGCAGCAGGATGGGGGCGACGATCAGGTGCGGCATCAGGTTCATTCCTTGGGCTCCCGGCCGTCGACATGGTCGGTACCGGTCAAACCGCGCGAGGCCAGCAGCACCACGAGGAACAGCGCGGTCATGGCGAAGCTGATGACAATCGCCGTCAGCACCAGGGCCTGGGGCAGCGGGTCGGTGTAGTTGAGCAGGTCCTGGGGCACGCCGTCCTTGATGATCGGCTCCTTGCCGATAAACAGGCTGCCCATGCTGAAGATGAACAGGTTGACCCCATAGGACAGCAGGCACAGGCCCATCACCACCTGGAAGGTCCGTGGCCGCAGGATCAGCCAGACACCGGAGGCGGCGAGCACGCCGATGGCAATTGCAATGACTTCTTCCATCAGGCGGCTCCTGGCGTGGGTTGCGGCTGTGGCCTGGCGTGCGGCAGGGCCAGCTGGCTTGGCCGATGGGCGCGGACCGACTGGTGCGCCAGGGCCGTGAGGATCAGCAGGGTCGAACCGACCACCACCGCGTACACGCCGATATCGAAGAACAGCGCGCTGGCGACATGGATATCGCCCAGCAGCGGCAGGTGCAGGTGCGCGGTGTGGGTGGTCAGGAACGGATAACCGAAAGCCATGGCCCCAAGTCCCGTGACCGTGGCGAACAGCAGGCCGGTGCCCATCCAGCGCAGCGGTCGCAGGCTCATCTGGGCCTCGACCCACTGGGTGCCGGCGACCATGTATTGCAGGATGAACGCCACCGACATCACCAGGCCGGCGACAAAGCCGCCGCCGGGCTGGTTATGGCCGCGCATGAACAGGTACATCGAGACCATGAAGGCGATCGGCAGCAACAGCCGCACCAGGACCGCCGGAACCATCATGAAGCCCAGCGCGGTGTCGCTGGCGCTGCGCGGGTTGACCAGGTCGGTGACCACGTCGCTGGCCAGTTGGCGCTGCTGGTTGGGCAACTGCAGGCTTTCCTTGGGTGGGCGGAAGCGACGCAGCAGGGCGAAGATCGCCAGCGCCGTGGCTACCAGCACGGTGATTTCGCCGAGGGTGTCGAAGCCGCGGAAGTCCACCAGCATCACGTTCACCACGTTGCTGCCGCCACCCTCGGGCAGGGCGCGGCTGAGGTAGAACGAGGAAATGTCGTTGGGCGTCTGGCGCGTCAGCATGGCGTAGGACAGCAATGCCATGCCGCCACCGACCAGGACCGACAGCAACAGGTCGCGCAGGCGGCGGATGCGTGCCTTGCGCAGGCTGTTGGGCAGCGGCGAGACCTCTTCGATCCGCCGGGGCAGCCAGCGCAGGCCGAGCAGGATCAGCACGGTGGTCACCACTTCGACCACCAGTTGCGTCAGGGCCAGGTCCGGCGCGGAGAACCAGACGAAGGTGATGCAGGTCATCAGGCCGCAGACGCTGACCATGGTCAGGGCCGCCAGCCGGTGGTACTTGGCTTGCCAGGCGGCGCCCAGGGCGCAGGCGATCGCCAGCAGCCAGAGAGTGACGAAGACGATGGAGCCGGGGATCTTCGGCCGGTCGCCCCAGCTCAGGCTGCTGTGCAGCATCGGAATCATCCCGGCCACCACGGCCGCCAGCACCAGCAGGAACAGCTGCGGTTGCAGGCGCTGGGTGCTGATGCGGCGCTCCAGGCGCCGGGCACAACGCATCATGATCACCAGGCTGCGTTCGAACAGGCGCTTGCCGTTGAAGCGGCCGATCAGCGGCGGGCGACTGAAGCGGCCGCGCTTGAGCTGGTTGCGCAGCAGCAGGTAGAGCAGCACGCCGCCGGACATGGCGATCAGGCTCATGATCATCGGCGCGTTCAGGCCGTGCCAGATCGCCAGGCTGTACTCCGGCAGGGTTCCGCCCACCACCGGCAGGGCGGCGCTGGCTAGGATCGAGCCGACCACCTGGGCAGGGAAGATCCCCACCAGCAGGCAGGTGAACACCAGCAGCTCCACCGGCGCGCGCATCCAGCGCGGCGGTTCGTGGGGTGTGTGGGGCAGGTCGGTGGCCGGCGGCCCGAAGAACACATCGACGGTGAAGCGCAGGGAGTAGGCGACGCTGAAGGTCCCGGCGATGGTGGCGATGATCGGCAGGGCCATCTCGACCCAGGCGGTGGAATTGATGAACACGGTTTCGGCGAAGAACATTTCCTTGGACAGGAAACCGTTGAGCAGCGGCACACCGGCCATCGAGGCGCTGGCGACCATCGCCAGGGTAGCGGTGAACGGGATCAGCCTGATCAGGCCGCTGAGCTTGCGGATATCGCGGGTGCCGCTTTCATGGTCGATGATGCCGGCGGCCATGAACAGCGAGGCCTTGAAGGTCGCGTGGTTGAGGATATGGAACACCGCGGCGACGGCGGCCAGGGGGCTGTTCAGGCCCAGCAGCAGGGTGATCAGGCCCAGGTGGCTGATGGTCGAATAGGCCAGCAGGCCCTTGAGGTCGTTCTGGAACATGGCGCAGTAGGCGCCGAGCAACAGGGTCGCAGCACCGGCGCCGCCGACGATCCAGAACCACTCTTCGCTGCCGGACAGCGACGGCCACAGCCGGGCCAGGAGAAACACCCCGGCCTTGACCATGGTCGCCGAGTGCAGGTACGCCGAAACCGGGGTGGGCGCCGCCATGGCATGGGGCAGCCAGAAGTGGAAGGGGAACTGCGCGCTCTTGCTCAGGGCGCCGATCAGGATCAGGGGCAGCAGGACCGGGTACAGGGCGTGGGCACGGATCAGGTCGCCCGCTGCCAGCACGGCGTCCAGATCATAGCTGCCGACCACATGGCCGAGGATCAGTACCCCCGCCAGCAGGCACAAGCCGCCAGCACCGGTGACCGTCAGCGCCATGTAGGCGCCGCGGCGGGCGTCGGAGCGGTGGTGCCAGTAGCCGATCAGCAGGAACGAGAACAGGCTGGTCAGTTCCCAGAAAAACACGATCTGGATCAGGTTGCCCGAGAGCACCAGGCCGAGCATCGCGCCCATGAACGCCAGGAAAAACGCGAAGAAGCGCGGCACCGGGTCTTCCGGCGACATGTAGTAGCGGGCGTACAGCGACACCAGCGTGCCGATGCCCAGCACCAGCATGGAGAACAGCCAGGCGAAACCGTCCAGGCGCAGGACCAGGTTCAGGCCCAGGCTGGGCAGCCAGGTGACGGTCTCGTGGATCACGCCGCCATGGGCGATCTGCGGGTAGTACAAGGCCATCTGAATCGTGCCGACCAGGGCAACCACACCGGCCAGGATCGATTCACTGTTGCGTGCGTTATGCGGCAGCAAGGCCGCCAGACAGCTGCCGACAAAAGGCAGAAGCAGTAGAACTATCAGGGACATAGGCTTCTAATCTGCAGGAGTTTGCGAAGGATCATACGTGGCTGGCTCCGGATCACCAACCCACAAGCTGTCGCAGAATCCTACAAGGTAGGCGGTAAATGCCTGATATGCATGGTTGAAATCACTTACATGCAACTGATCGTTCCCACGCTCTGCGGGGGAATGCAGCCTGTGACGCTCTGCGTCACCTCAAGGGCGGACGCGGAGCGTCCAGTGAGGCATTCCCACGCCAACGCCTCGACGTGGGAACGATCAAAGGCTAGGGGTTGTTCGAGTCCAGCGCCTCGCTCTCGACCTCGTCCTCGGCTGGCTCGGCCGCTTTGCCCTTGGTCTTCAGCTCGCTGACAATCACCGCCGCGACGATCAGGGCCGCCCCGACCAGCGCCAGCCCCGGCAGGCGCTCACCCGCCAGGCGCCCGGCGATCCCGGCCCAGACCGGCTCGCCGGCATAGATCAAGGTCGCGCGGGTCGGCGAAACACTCTTCTGTGCCCAGTTCATCGCCACCTGGATCGCCGCGCTGGCCGCGCCCAGGCCGACCGCGCTGACCAGCAGCAGCCAGGAAAACTGCGGCAGCTGCTCCTGGGTCGGGACGATCATCAGGAACGCCAGCACCGAGGCGGTGCCCAGTTGCACCACGGTGACGCGACGCACATCGACCTTGCCCGCATAGTTGCTGATCAGGATGATCTCGGCGGCAATGGCGATGGCGCTGATGATGGTGGCGATTTCCCCTGGGCTGAACTTCAGCTGGGCGCCGTTCGGCCCGGACAGCAACATCAGCCCGGTAAAGGCCAGCATGATGCCGATGCTCGGCATCAGCCCCGGTCGCTTGCCCAGCACCAGCCATTGCAGCAGCGGCACGAAAGGCACATAGAGCGCGGTGATAAACGCCGACTGGCTGCTGGGAATGCTCTGCAGGCCCACGGTTTGCAAGCCATAGCCGAGCATGATCGCGGTGCCGATAAAGATCCCGGCCTTCATCTCGAAAGCGGTCATGCCCCGCAGGCTGCGCGCCGAAAACAGGGCGACGATGCAGGCCGCCGCGGCAAATCGCAGGCCGACGAAAAACATCGGCCCGCTGACGGTCATGGCGTTCTGCACCAGCAGGAAAGTGCCGCCCCAGATCATGGTGATCAGGATCAGCACGCACTCGGCTTTGCTGAACCGCAGGGTCGAAGGTAACAAGCTGTTGGATTTCACCGGAGTCATGGCCTTGCGCGCTACCTGGGTGAGACGCACAATGCGCCGGAGCTGGGCAGTATACTGCGCAAACCCACTAAGTGAGCAATATAGTGCACAAAGAAACTTCGCAACGCGCCTCGGTCCTGCAGCACGTCAGTCAGAATGTGCGACGCCTGCGGCATGAGGCCCAGTTGAGCCAGACCGCGCTGTCGGAGAAATCCGGGGTCAGCCGGCGGATGCTGGTGGCCATCGAGGCCGGGGAAAAGAACGTCAGCCTGACCACCCTCGACCGGGTGGCCGAAGCCCTCGACGTGGCCTTCAGCGACCTGATCCAGGCCCCGGAGGCCCGTGACCCGAGCCGTATCAACGAGCTGGCGTGGGCCGGACTGATTCCCGGGAGCAAGGCGGTACTGCTGGCGAAGGCGGTGGCCAGCCGCGAGGTGGAACTCTGGGAATGGCGCCTGGAACCGGGCGAACGCTACCACTCCGAGCCCGACGGCGATGGCTGGAGCGAGCAACTGTACGTTTTCGAGGGATGCCTGACACTGTTGCTCGGCGAACAGGAGCAGCAGATCCATGCCGGCGAGTTCTTCATGTTCGCCAGCAACCAACCCCATGGCTATCGCAACGATGGCGAGGTGGCAGCGCGGTTTGTGCGCAATGTGGTGATCTAGACCGCGGGTGCTGTTGGCCCAGCAACAGTTGATGGACAGTTTGCTGTTTTTTGCTTGTAGTGATTTCTAGGTTTTAATTGTAACTAGCTGATTTTTATTGATTATTTGTTATGGCATGGCTCCTGCTATGTCCTGTGCATGCGTTTTTCGCACTCACCAGGACTCTGGAGTCGGTCTATGACAACTGCCGCCAAACCCACCTACACCGCCCATGTCATCCGTTCGGATGAAGAGGCGATTGCCGCCGCCAGGACCCTCGCCGCGCGTTTCGCCGTCGAGGCGGGCGTACGCGACCGTGAACGACGCCTGCCCGCTGCCGAACTCGATGAATTCGCCGCCAGCGGCCTGTGGGCCATCACCGTGCCCAAGGCCTACGGTGGTGCCGGGGTGTCCTATGTAACGGTGGCCGAAGTGATCAAGATCATTTCGGCAGCCGACTCGTCCCTCGGCCAGATCCCGCAGAACCACCTCGGCGTACTCGATATCCTGTTGCAGACCGCCAGCGAGGAGCAGAAGCGTCACTACTTCGCCAAGGTGCTGGAGGGCTACCGCTTCGGCAATGCCTTCTCCGAAGCCAAGAGCAAGAATGCCGGGACCTTCGATACCCGTATCCGCTTCGAGGGCGACACGGCCTATATCGACGGCGAGAAGTTCTACTGCACCGGCGCCTTGTTCGCCCATATCGTCCCGGTGGTCGGCCTGGACGAAGCGGGCAACGCACAGATCGCCTTTGTCGAACGCAATGCCCCGGGCCTGACCATCGTCGACAACTGGGACGGTTTTGGCCAACGCACCACCGCCAGCGGCAATGCCTTGTTCGTCAACGTCAGGGTGCCGCGCAGCAGCGTCATCCCGGCCCATCAGGCCTTTGACCAGCCGACCGCCAACGGCCCGATCTCGCAGATCATCCAGGCTGCCGTCGACACCGGCATCGCCCTCGGTGCCCTCGAAGAAACCAAGCGTCACGCCCGCCAGGCCCGACCCTGGATCGACAGCCAGCAGGAGCATGGCTGGCAGGATCCGTTCAGCCTCGCGGCCATCGGCGACCTGGAATGGCGGGTGCACGGCACCGAAGCGATCCTGGAAAAGGCCGGGCGGGCGGTGGACCACGCGCTCGCACAGCCGAGTGCGGACAGTGTGGCGCAGGCTTCCGTGGTGGTGGCCCAGGCCAAGGTGCTGTCGGCCGAAACCGCGTTGCTCGCCAGCAGCAAGCTGTTCGAACTGGCCGGGACCCGCTCGGTGCTCGGCAAGCACAACCTCGATCGCCACTGGCGCAACGCCCGGACCCACACCCTGCATGATCCGGCGCGCTGGAAGTACCACCTGATCGGCAACTACCTGCTCAACGGCGTCAAGCCGGCCCGGCATGCCTGGAACTAGGAGTTCGTGATGAACGCATTGAATCATTCGATTGCCCATGATGCCTCGCTGACCCGTGCCGGCGATGACCTGCTGGCGGCCCGCGCCGGGCTCGAGCGTACCCTCGCCGCCGTGCGTGCCCAGCCGCGGCAGGCACAAGACCCGCAGGTGATCGGCCAGTTCGGCGACCTGCAGATTCGCATCGAGGTGGCCGCCGCGCTGATCGAGCGCGCCGAGCGCTTTGCCGTCGGCCCGCAGGACGACGCCGAGAAGATCATTGCCGCCACCGAAGCGGCGATTGCCAGTGCCGATGCCCTGCAACAGGTCGGCAATGTCGAATGGGCGCTGACCGGGCAGCGGGCGCAACTGACGTCCGGCCATGATCCGCTGCAAGACCCCCTGCATCTGAAATACACGCTGATTGGCAACTTCCGCCTCAACGGCGTGGTGCCTGACCGTTCCAGGAGTGCTGTCGATGTCCCGTGAAATCCGTCTCAATGCCTTCGACATGAACTGCGTGGGACACCAGTCCCCGGGGTTGTGGGCCCATCCACGGGATCGTTCCTGGCAGTACAAGGACCTGGAGTACTGGACCGACCTGGCGAAAATCCTCGAGCGCGGCAAGTTCGACGGCCTGTTCATCGCCGATGTGCTGGGTATCTACGACGTCTACAACGGCAACGGTGACGCGGCGATCCGCCAGGCCGCACAGGTGCCGGTCAACGACCCGCTGCAACTGATCCCGCCGATGGCGCTGGTGACCGAGCACCTGGGGTTCGGCCTGACCGCTTCGTTGTCGTTCGAGCACCCGTATCCGTTCGCCCGTCGCCTGTCGACCCTCGACCACCTGACCAAGGGCCGTGCCGGCTGGAATATCGTCACCTCCTACCTGGAGAGCGGGGCGAAGAACCTCGGCCAGCGCGCCCAGACCGAACATGACGCGCGTTATGACTATGCCGAAGAGTACCTGGAGGTCTGCTACAAGCTCTGGGAAGGCAGTTGGGAAGACGGCGCGATCCTGCGCGATCGCGAGCGCAAGCTGTTCAGCGATCCGAGCAAGATCCACGAGATCCAGCACTTGGGCAAACACTTCCAGGTGCCCGGCATTCACCTGTGCGAGCCGTCGCCGCAGCGTACACCGGTGCTCTACCAGGCCGGTGCGTCGAGCCGGGGCAAGCAGTTCGCCGCCGAGCATGCCGAATGCGTATTCGTCGCCGCGCCGTCCAAGGTGCTGCTGAAGAAGGTCGTGGCCGATATCCGTCGGCGCGCGGCCGAGGCGGGGCGGGATCCCCACAGCATCCTGATTTTCAACCTGCAGACCGTGATCCTCGGCGAAACCGACGCCAAGGCCAAGGCCAAGTTCGAGGAATACAAATCCTACGTCAGTTACGAGGGCGCCATGGCGCTGATCTCCGGCTGGACCGGGATCGACTTCAGCCAGTTCAAGCCGGACGAACCGCTGCGGCATGTGCACACCAACGCCATCCAGTCGGCGGTGGAGACCTTTTCCACGGCGGACCCGAATCGGATCTGGACCCCCAACGAACTGGCCGACTGGGTCGGCATCGGCGGTTTCGGCCCGCTGTTTGTCGGCAGCCCGGAAACTGTCGCCGACCTGTTGCAGGAGTGGGTCGAGGACACCGATGTCGACGGCTTCAACCTGGCTTATGCACTGACCCACGAGACCTTTGTCGACGCGGTCGAGCTGCTGGTGCCGGAGTTGCAGAAGCGCGGTGTGTACAAGACCGAGTACGCCCCGGGCACCTTGCGCGAGAAGCTGTTCGGCGCCGGGCCGAAGCTGGCGGATATCCATCCGGGAGCGGGGTACCGGGATCTGGCGGCGCTGCGGGAGAAAGGCTTGCGTTCGGCCTGATGGCGAGCGCACTGACAACTTTACAGATGTATCCATATCCGCCAGCGGACCACCGCACGCCAAACGACTGAACGAGGTGAGCCCATGAGCGTGCACGAACTGAAGCGTCCGCCGCTTATCCATCCGCCCCACGGCGAAACGGTCCCGATCTTTCCCGGTGCCCTTGAGCAATTGCGCCACTGGGCCCAGGTCAGTCCGTTGCAGGGCGCCTTGCGCCACAAGCGCCACGGGCAATGGCACAGCTGGCGCTGGATCGATGCCTTGCGCGAGGTCGAGCGCCTGGCCGATGGTCTGCGCCAGCAGGATTTCACGGCCGATTCGCGCCTGGCGGTCAGCGGTGCGCTGGAGCCCAACCTGTTGTTGCTGGCGCTGGCGGCCTATTCCATCGGCGGTCAGGTGCTGGTCCTCGCTCCGGAGCTGGGCGCCGAAGCCCTCGGCCAGGCGTTCTGGCGTCTGCAACCGAGCCACGGATTTGTCGACAGCCGCCAGCAACTGCTCGACTGGCTGGCTGTCGGCGATTCCGGCGCTGCTCCAGGGGTGCTGATCGGCAATCAGTTGCCGGGGCGCCTGCCGGGTTCGCCACGGCAAACCGTACTGGCCTTCGCCACGCTGTCGGGCGACAGCCAGAAGCCCCGCCCACTGGTGCTGTGGCGCACAGCAGGCACCCAACCGCAGCTGTGGAGCGAGGAGGACACCCGCTGGCAGAGCGGCCTGAGCGTGCTGCTGGAGCAATGGCTGAACACCGGTCACAGCCTGGCTTTTCCGGAAAGCCGCGACAGCGCCAGCCGTGATCGGCGCGAAGTGGCTCCCTCCGGCCTGTTGCTGTCGGCCGAGCGCCTGCAGGCCCTGGCGGACGAGATCGAACAACGCCTGGCTCCCCGGGACAGCTGGCGTCGACGCCTGTGCGAATGGGCGCTGGCCCATCCCGAGCGGCTCGTGGCCCGCCTGTTCAAGCAACGGGTGCGGCGCCTGCTGGGCTTCCAGCGTTTGCAATACATCTGGCAACCGTCGAGCCCGTCACAGGTGCCGGCGACCTTCAATCAATGGCGGGTGGATGCCCCCGGACGGAAAAGCGCATGAGTGTGGTCGAGCCGATTCTGCAGGTGCGTGGTGTGTCGCTGTCGTTCAAGGGGGTCAAGGCCATCAATGAACTGTCGTTCGACGTGCGTCGCGGCGAGATCTGCGCCCTGATCGGGCCCAACGGGGCGGGCAAGAGTTCGTTGCTCAACCTGTTGAACGGGGTCTATCGCTTCGACAGCGGCGAGATCGTCTTCGAGCAGCGCCGTTTGCGCCGTATCGATCCCCTGGACGCGGCCCGCCAGGGCATTGGTCGGACCTTCCAGAACAACGCGCTGTTCAAGAAGATGAGCGTGATCGACAACCTGCTGACCGGGCTGTCGCGGCATATGCGCAGCCATTTTCTCGAACAGGCCCTGGGACTGCCCCGCGCCCGCCGCGAGGCCGAGGCCTTTCGCCGCAAGGCCCAGCACATTCTCCAACTGCTTGAATTGCAGGCCCTGCGCGATGTGCCGGTGGGCACCTTGTCCTACGGCCTGCAAAAACGCGTGGAACTGGGCCGGGCGCTGATCGCCGGGCCCACGCTGTTGCTGCTGGACGAGCCCATGGCCGGCATGAACGCCGAAGAAAAACAGGAAATGGCGCGGTTTATCGCCGACGTCAATCGCGACCTCGGCACCACCGTGGTGCTGATCGAACATGACATGGGGGTGGTGATGGGCTTGTCCGATCATGTGGTGGTGCTCGATTACGGGCGCAAGGTCGGCGACGGGACGCCGGCTGAAGTGCAGGGTAATCCCGAGGTGATCGCGGCCTACCTGGGAGCGGTGCACTGATGGGCTTTTTCCTCGAAACCCTGATCGGCGGGCTGCTCGCAGGCACCCTCTATTCGCTGGTCGCCATCGGCTTCGTGCTGATCTACAAGGCCAGCGGCGTGTTCAATTTCGCCCAGGGCTCGATGCTGCTGTTCGCCGCGCTGACCTTTGTCAGCCTGCACGATCAGGGCGTGCCCTTTGCCCTGGCATTGCTGCTGGCGGTGGGGGTGATGGTGATCGGCGCGCTGCTGATCGAGCGCCTGGTGCTGCGGCCGCTGGTCAACCGTTCGCAGATCACCCTGTTCATGGCGACCCTCGGCCTGTCGTTCATTATCGAAGGCCTGGCCCAGGGGCTGATGGGCTCGCAGGTCCGCGCGCTGGACCTGGGCATCGACGACGTGCCGCTGTTTATCCACGGGGTGATGCTCAGCCAGTTCGACCTGATTGCCGCCGCCACCGCCGTGGTGCTGGTGGTGGTCCTGGCGCTGCTGTTCAACAAGACCCGCATCGGCGTGTCGCTGCGGGCGGTGGCCGATGACACCACCGCGGCGTTGTCCATCGGCATCAACCTCAATCGCATCTGGCAGATCGTCTGGGCCGTGGCCGGCTGCGTCGGCCTGGTGGCGGGGCTGCTCTGGGGCGCACGGCAAGGGGTGCAGTTTTCCCTGTCGCTGGTGGTGCTCAAGGCCTTGCCGGTGCTGATCATAGGCGGCTTCACCTCGATTGGCGGGGCGATTGTCGGCGGGTTGATCGTCGGCGCCGCCGAGAACCTCGCCGAGGTCTATATCGGCCCGCTGATCGGCGGCGGCATCACTCCCTGGTTCGCCTATGTCCTGGCGTTGGCCTTCCTGTATATCCGCCCGGCCGGCCTGTTCGGCGAGCGGGCCATCGAGCGAGTCTGAAGCATGTCTGTTCCCGTGATGAATGAAACGGCGCCCTGGGTGCTGATCGAACGGCGCCTGCCGTGGTCGCTGCTCGGCATGCTGGTGCTGGCCTTCGGCGTGGTGCCGCTGGTGGGCAACGATTATTGGCTCAGCGCAATCCTGATCCCGTTCCTGGTGCTGTCCCTGGCCGGCCTCGGGCTCAACCTGCTGACCGGCTACACCGGGCAGACCTCGGTCGGCGCGGCCGGCTTCATGGCGGTAGGGGCCTTTGCCACCTACGGCTTCCTGCTACGCCTGCCGGAACTGGGCCTGCCGCTGGCTCTGCTTGGCGGCGGTATCATCAGCGGCCTGGTGGGCCTGCTGTTCGGCCTGCCCAGTTCGCGGATCAAGGGCTTCTACCTGATGGTCACCACCCTGGCCGCGCAGTTCTTCCTGGAGTGGCTGTTCGTCAAGTTTCCCTGGTTCTACAACTACGGATCGTCCGGGACCATTTCCGCGCCGAGCCTGTCGCTGTTCGGGCATGACTTGAACACGCCGCTGGGGCGCTACCTGCTGACCCTGGTCACGGTGCTGCTGCTGACCTGGGTCGCGCGCAACCTGGTGAACAGCCAGACCGGGCGCAACTGGATGGCGATCCGCGACATGGACACCGCCGCCGCGGTGATCGGTATTCCGGTGGCCCGCTACAAGCACCTGGCCTTTGCCATCAGTTCGTTCTACCTGGGCATCGCCGGGGCGCTGTGGGCATTCGCCTACCTGGGCACGGCGAGCGCCGGCAGCTTCGATATCAACCGCTCGTTCCAGATCCTCTTCATCATCATTATCGGCGGCATGGGCAGCATCGCCGGCAACTTCGTCGGCGCGGCCTTTATCTGCCTGTTGCCGATCCTGCTCAGCCACCTCGGCCAGGCCCTGCTGGGCGGTGCGGTGGATGCCGGGCAGTTGCAGAACCTGCAGAAAATCATCTTCGGCGTGCTGATCATCCTGTTCCTGATCAAGGAACCGGAGGGACTGATCCGCCTGCTGGGCAATACCCGCGACCGCCTGCGGCACTGGCCGTTGCGCTTCTGACTTCCCGACTTCCCATCCCTGGAGAACGATTCCACCATGCGTGCACTTTTCAAACGTTCACTGACCGTCGCGGCCCTGGCCCTGACGGTGCTCGGCAGTACCGCGCCGATGGTCCAGGCCTCGCCCGACCAGCAGTTCTTTCCCCTGGCCACCTACCGGGTTGGCGCCTACGCCTCCAGCGGCGTGCAGGTGTGGGCCGGGATGATCGACTACCTCAACTACATCAACGAAGTGGAAGGCGGCATCAACGGCGTCAAGCTGGTGTGGCAGGAGTGCGAGACCGAATGGACGGCGGAGAAGGGCATCGAGTGCTACGAGCGCTTCAAGAACGGCCTCGATGGCGCGCCGGTGGCGGTCTACCAGCCTAACGGCGCGCCGGCGGCCTATGCCCTGAGCGAACGCGCGGAAGTCGACAAGATCCCGCTGATCACCCTGGGCTACGGACGCACCGAGGCCACCGACGGCAAGGTGTTCCCCTACAACTTCCCGGTGATGCTGACCTTCTACAGCGAAGCCTCGACCCTGGTGAACTACATCGCCCAGCGCGAAGGCGGCTTCGACAAGCTCAAGGGCAAGAAGATCGCCACCGTCTACCACGACTCGGCCTATGGCCGCGAAACCCTCGGCCCGCTGAAACTGCTGGCGGAAAAATACGGCTTCGAGAATATCCAGATTCCGGTAGCCGACCCGGGCAACGAACAGTCGGCACAATGGCGGCAGATTCGCCAGCTCAACCCGGACTGGGTGTTCCTGCGCACCTGGGGCGTGTCGACGCCGGTCGCGGTCAAGACCGCTGCGCGCTTCGGCTTCCCGGTGGACCATATCGTCGGCGATATCTGGGCCAGCTCCAGCGAAGACGTCCTGCCGGCGGGCGCCGCGGCCAAGGGCTACCTGGCGTTGACACCGTATCCGGCGGGCGCTGATTTCGAGATCCACAAGCGCCTCAAGCAGTACATCCTCGACAAGGGCAAGAGCGACCTCAAGGACCTGAACAACTTCGGCAGCGTCTACTACAACTCCGGGCTGGTGAACGCGGCGATTGCCGTGGAGGCGATTCGTACCGGCCAGGGCAAGTTCGGCAAGCGGCCGCTGCATGGCGAGGAAGGGCGCTGGGGCCTGGAGCACCTGGATATCGACGATGCGCGACTCAAGGCCATGGGCTTCTACGGCCTCATGCAGAACCTGAAACTGTCCTGCAGCGACCATGAAGGCGGCGGCTCGGCGCGGGTCCAGCAGTGGGACGGCGCGCACTGGAGCCTGGTCAGCGACTGGATCGCGGCGGACCGGGCGCTGTTGCGGCCGTTGATCGACGAGAAATCGGCGGCCTTCGCGGCAGAAAAACACCTGACCCCGCGCACCTGCGCGGCAGGCGAATAAGCCATGGGCCAGCCGGCGGTCGAGGCGGGCGCTGCGCCGCTGTTGCAGGTGACGGACATCGAGGTGATCTACGACCGGACGATCCTCGCGGTGTCCGGCGTCTCCCTGAGCGTGCCCAAGGGCGGCATCGTCGCCTTGCTCGGGGCCAACGGCGCCGGCAAAAGCACGACACTCAAGGCCATCTCCGGGCTGGTGCGGGCCGAGCGGGCGCAGGTCACGCGCGGCGGCATCCACTTCCAGGGGCGGGACAGCCTGGCGGTCGACCCCAGCCAGCGCGTGCGTGACGGCCTGGTGCATGTACTGGAAGGTCGCCATGTGTTCGGCCAACTGACGGTGGAGGACAACCTGCGCAGCGGCGGTTTTGTCCGCGGCATCGGGCGGCGGCAGATGCAGGAGGACCTGGAGCGGGTGTATGCCTGGTTCCCGCGCCTGAAAACCAAGCGCAAGACCCAGGCCGGGCTGACCTCCGGCGGCGAGCAGCAGATGGTCGCCATCGGCCGGGCGCTGATGACCCGGCCTGCTTTGGTCTTGCTCGACGAACCTTCCATGGGCCTGGCGCCTATTATCGTCCAGGAAATCTACGAAATCGTCGCCCAGCTCAATCGCGAACAGCAGGTCAGCTTCCTGATTGCCGAACAAAACATTAACGTAGCGTTGAAGTATGCGACCCAGGCCCATGTGCTCGACACCGGCCGGGTGGTGCTCAGCGGTACGGCGGATGAATTGCTGGCCCGGGGCGACCTGCACGATTTCTACCTGGGCAAGCACTGAACAAGAGAGCGAATGATGAGTGAAACCCTGAGCGGACAGGCGACACACGCCATCCCGGCGGCCGATGTGTTGATTGTCGGTGGTGGCCTGAGCGGTGCGATGCTGGCGGTGCAGTTGCTGCGCCTGCCGGGCCGGCGGCGGATCCTGATCGTCGAGCCGCGTGCCGAGTTGGGGCGGGGTGAGGCCTACAGCGCCACGGAACTGGGCCATACGCTGAACGGCAATGCGGCGCGGATGAGCGTCGACCCGGACAATCCCGATGACCTGACCCAGTGGTTGCAGGCCCATATCGCCGCCGGAGGCTGGCCCGAGTCGGACCGGCAGCATGTGCCGGTCAGCGAGCTGTTTCCGCCTCGCGGGCTTTTTGGCGTGTACGTGCAGCAGCGTCTGGCCGAAGCCCGGGAGCAGGGCGCGACCCGGGGTTCGACGGCCGAGCATGTGCACGGCGAGGTGGTTGATCTGCAAAGCGACAGCGACGGCGTACGCCTGACCCTCGCCGACGGCCAGCAACTGCAAGGCACCCGTGCCGTGCTGGCCACCGGCATGTTCCCGGCGGCGCGCACCCGCCAGAAGCAATCCAGTGGCTTGAACGCGGCGGCGGTGGACCCCTGGGATGTGGCGACCATGTCGCGGATTGATCCGCAAGGCACGGTGCTGATCATCGGTTCCGGCCTGACCATGGTCGATGCCGTGGTGTCCCTGGAGCAGGCCGGGCATCGCGGACCGATCCGGGTCATTTCCCGGCACGGGCTGCTGCCCCATGTCCGTCGCCAGCCACCGGCCTGGGTGGATTTCCTCGCCGCGGATCACGGTATCCGCAGCCCCCGGCAATTGCTGCGCGAGGTGCGTCGCCAATGCACCTTGGCGGTGGAGGCCGGGATCGACTGGCAGGCGCCGCTGGACACCGTGCGGGCGCACATCGGTCGGTTGTGGAGCCAGGCCAGCGATGTCCAGCGCCGACAGTTCGTCCGTCACGTCCGTCCGTGGTGGGAGAGCCATCACCACCGTTCGCCGCCCCTGAGCGCCGAACTGGTGGAGCGCCTGCACAGGGAAGGGCGACTGACCATCGAGGCCGCTTCCCTCAAGGGCCTGGGCGAGCCCCGGGACGGCCAGGTGAGTATCGCCATCCGGCCCCGGGGCGAGTCGCAGACGCTGACGATCAGCGGCGCGGCCTTGATCAACTCCACGGGCATTGAATATGACTGGCGCCGGGTGGATCGCCCGTTGCCCCAGCAACTGCTGGCACGCGGATTGATCCGCCCGGGGCCGTTGGCCTTGGGCATCGCGGCTGATCCGGGCGGCGCGGTGGTGGATGCCGGGGGCGATACGTCCACGCGTTTGTTTGCCATGGGGCCGCCGCTGCGGGGCCAGTGGTGGGAGAGCACGGCGGTCACCGATGTGGCGAGCCAGGCCAAGGCATTGGCGGCGCGCCTGGTGCACCTGGAGGTTGCGCAGAAAGACCTGGGCTGACCTAAAAATTATTAGAATTCAGGGGGTTGCCAGTGTCATTCAACTAGGACATAATGCGCGCCATCAGCTCGGACGGCAACGTCGCGAACGCTGAAGAATCAAGGAGTTGCGGCAAGCCTGGCTTGCAAGAGCGCTCGATTCGACCTGAGGCCGAGTAGCAAAATGGTTATGCAGTGGATTGCAAATCCATCTACGCCGGTTCGATTCCGACCTCGGCCTCCACTCTTCGAAAGCCCCGTAGATTAGCGTCTACGGGGCTTTTTCTTTGGGCTGGAGAAAGCCCCGTCCTGTGAGCTTTTTCAGCTCTTTCTGCCGCTGGGCCTCCCTGACCATCATGAGAGCATCTGTTGAAGGCGACGAGGTGATGGCCTTTTGCTAGAGTCCGTTTTTTTATGGATGGAATCAGATGAAACGGATGTTGCTTGTTGGACTTGTTGCTGCATTGTTGGCCGGCTGTGGGGACCCCAAACTCGATGCCACCACAGAGGCAACCTTGCAGGAGTCCACGAAAAAAGTAGCCGAAAAGCTTTCTCCCGAGGAAAAAAAGCAGTTCGCTGCCGACCTGATGCTTATTGCATTGAGCAACGTGGATCTCAGGAACAAGTCGGCTGATGCAATGCAGAAGGACATCAATGCAAGTTTGAACGGCAAGACAGCCGCCGAACTGAACACGATGGCGACTGGTATTCGTATCGAGAAGGACAAGAGGCAGCGGGAACAGGCTTTGCTGGAGATCAAGGAGTTGCAGACCAGAGTAGCGTCTGCGGAGGCCGCCAAGGCTGAGCTCTTGAAGTTCACCGTGCCCAAGTCAAGAATATTGAGTCAAGCTGAAAAGTACTCGAAAATCCCCCAGCCCATTATTGAACTCACGGTTCAAAACGGTACGTCCTACCCGATCTTGCGGGCTTATTTCAAGGCAACCATTGCCAGTCCGGAAAGGGCTATCCCGTGGTTTGTCGATGCTTTCCACTATGAAATCGGTGGTGGACTGGAGCCGGGCGAAGGTGCTGTCTGGAAGCTGCTGCCTGACAAGTTCGGCAAGTGGGGCAATATCCAGGCGCCTGCCGGAGCGTATCTGTCTGTCGAGGTCTACCGGCTTGATGGTCCGGACGGCAAGGCGCTGTTTGATGCCAGTGGTCTGAGTGAGAGCGAGCAGGCTCGGTTGGATGCTTTGCAGAAGCAGTATGGGGCGATTTGATAAGGGGCTAAAAGGTGACGGCTAAAAGGTGACACGGCTAAAAGGTGACAGATTTAATTCTTGCCATTGGAGTAGGGGGTGGAAATAAATCTGTCTCCATTTTTGCACCATTTTCGCAAAAGCGCTGGATATGGCGTACGAGCAGCGAGATAGGTCTCTGGGACCGTTGTTTCACTCGGATCAGGGCGCGCGAATATGGCAACCGACAGTTTCGCCAACCCGCATGCGCCAAAGCATGAGTCGTCGAAACTGCTGGGATAATAGACCGACGGAGCGCGTGTTCCGGAGTTTGAACACTGAGTGGATTACATGACGCTCCAAAAAGCGCACCGAGACATCAGCCACTATCTGATGCATCAGTATAACTGGATTTGACCGCACCAATTCAACGGTGGGCTGACGTCAGTCAAGCCAAAAAAATTAATGTCGTGTCCGGGATTAGTTGACCACTACATGTGCACCCGTCATGGCAGGTGTTAGATGGTGGCAATTCGCCAGGAAATAAGGTATTAATTGCATCGACATAGGCTAGGCCGAATTGAACTTTAATCCTTTGGAAGTACGACGCATGGTTGGAAAAAAAGCAGGGAAAGCAGGCAGTAAAGCAAAGGTGACTTTTCTTGAGCAAAATTCACCTATCGATGACTATGGTCGAGCGCTCTACGCTGTTGCACGCTCGGTCATTCGCGCTTTTATAGATTCTCTTTCTGAAGAGGATTTGGCCGACATCAACACCCCTCTTGATAAGGTAAGGCTGCGGCAACTTGCTAAGATTGCGCGGCTGGATAGGGATAAAGGGATGCGCGGTGATGGCTTCGAATGGGCTGTCCATGAAGCTATTCTTGGAAAAGAACCAAAAGTTATTAATCCTATTAGTCATGCCCTGAATCGTGCTTCTACTAAGATACTTAAAGATGCGGCTCCTACTTCACTGCTTTTTGGGCAAGAGAGAGCGAAATATCTAGGATTTCTTGATGCGATGGTTGATGAGGCTGGGACCGAGTCGTTCCTTCTTCCACAAGGTAGTGGTCGTCCTTTTCGCTTTGGTCCTTGGGTCTCTGTAGCTGCTGAAGGCTACGCCGCCGAAGAGCGTTTAACCCAAAGGATCAAAAAAATCTGGAAGACAGACCTTTTCCTATCGGTAGAGGATGATCCGCGATACTTTGCGGCAACAGTAAAATCTAATGCAATGCAGTTGGAGGGTGGGCAAGGGCTACGGATAGGTATCGTCCCAGAACATGCCTCTACAGCATATAGAAAAGAGGTCTCTTTCGACGAGTCGAAGGGGCTATGGGTGGTGTCGTTAGCTGATCCCAATGGATTTATGGGGTTATTTAATGACGGTTATAGCGCAGTTGCGCGATCTTTTCTGAAGATGGGTAAGCATGAACCCGCAAATTACTGGGCCATTCCTAGTGCAAAAGCACTGAAGCTAATGGAGCAGATCATAAAGTATCAGGACGCAACGGCACTTGAGGTTGTAGAAGCTTTAAACGAAGCGGCGCAACAGGACTTGCTAAACGCTAATCATAAGCTTGTTAGCGTCAATGCTCCTCATTGGTTGCATGTAAAGAAAATGCAGCCAACGGTAATATCTCCTAAGCCTAAATTTGTTAAGCTGGAATAGGAGTATTTGTGTAAGCAGGCCACGATTTCTATCTTTTTCGTGGTCTGACCGCTATATTCTCTGATTTCCAAGGGCTTTCCAGTCAGATGATAAAAATTTCGCTCGGCGATCTGATGCTGATGGATTCTCATCTCCAAAGCACAACCGCGCAGGATTCAATCAATGTGCGAAGCAACTCGCCGAAAAAAATCATATTTCCCACTTGCTTCAGGCGTGGGAGAATATTGCGTGTGCCAAACGCGGGAGCTACTGTTCAAGTGTCGCTGCAAATTCAGCGATCGGGCTTGGTAACCCGGATTTGAGTAGACGCACAGCGCCGCGAGAGCGGCTTTTTTATGTTCGTGTTATGGCGGGCTGTACGCAGGAGGCTTCGGCCTGCCGGTTCCTATTCACCGGTTTACCAACCTGCGTACAGTTCGCCACCCCCTTCGCTTGGTAATGAAATGTAGCGAGCTCCTTTGACTGAGTCGGCTATCTATTCCTAGCTCCCTGCGTTTGTTCGATCATGTACTGCGGTCCTCCAGGCAGCGCCTTGAAAAGTAGCTCTATATCAGCTGGTGATCGTGTATAGGCGATAGTTTCCTTTGGGACGGTCATTAGGTTTATGAACCGGACAGTAACTGTATTTCCTCTGCTTGATTCGACTGAGCTTGTTAGGCCACCACCTAGAGATTGACTCCTGGCAACATCTCCGGTTATCGACTTCGATAGATCGATTGTCAGATTCCCGCCTTTTTTATCGCTGGCCGCAATATTGAAGGTTACATCCACGGACGCAGGGATGAGGCCGGTTGTCATGCCTTCCTGCTTATCGTGCATGGCTTTGAGCCCTGCGCCGACATCCTCCATAGCTTTTACTAGAGTAATTTCGCTGGGTTTCGCCGTCTGTTGAAACAGTCCACATCCGGATAGAGCCAAGAGTACTGATATAACTAGCACTGACCTTAACATGTTGCGCTCCTTTTTTATTATGGCGAAACGCCACTTTTTGAGCGTAGACCTATTTCTAAAGCCTGAAAATTAAAGTGCTCACTGGGCTAGGCGCATGGAGTATCTACGGCGCCTGCTCGACAAGGTCGACAGGTTCGAATTACTGATCGGATTCAGGGATAGGCCACAGTCTTTGTCTTTATTGTGGGCTGACAGTAATGTTCGTTGGCCTTCCCAGGACTCTCCGGTCTACTGAGAATGGTCTCGTCAGGTGACTTAATGCTGGCGAATTCTAATCCCTCAAGCACGACCGAGCGGCGCTTAATCAAGGTGCGAAGCGGCCTGCCGAAAAAACTCATATTTCCCACATGCTTCAGGCATGGGACAATATTGTGTGCGCCACACACCGAGGCTACAGTCCGAAGGTCGCTGCAAATTCAGCGACACGGGTGTGGAAACTCGTAAAGGAATCGGCGCATAAGCGGCATTTTTGTACTCGCTTTATGGCGGGCTGTGCGTGGGACACCTATGGTGTGCCGGGTTCCTATTCTCCGGTTTTCCACCCCGCGTACAGTTCGCCACCCTTCGCGTGGAAACGAATATGGCGAACTCCTACATTTGAATAGGGAGGTCACCATGACCAAGAAAATTACGCCCGATCCGCCTACTGCTGGCAAAGCCCCAAGCACCCACGACAAGGATGTGTTCCTGTGTCAGATCCTCAACGACCCTTCGAGGCTTGACGAGTCGGAGTTGGCGAACACACTGCGTTTACTCGATACCCTCACGTTCACATGCTCCAAGGCTGTTACGCCACAAGCCCGGGATAAACCTTCATTGTTCGCCATCCAACCGGGCATCAATGCCCAGGATGCACTGACCTACGTTTCCCATCTGCTCGAAGCGGCAGAACTCAACGGTGATGAAATCAGCCTGCACGCCAATCCCGTCGAACGGGCATTGTTCTGGAACATGCTGCATTCAGTGGAAGTGGCGCGTGCGGTGGTGGATGCGCTGCTTGAGGGCTCTTCCTCGTCTGGTCAGGCATCGCCCGAGGGCTGATATCCCTTTCCATAGGAGGCCATCATGAGTACTCGACTTTCCCCCGTCGTTTCGGAGTTCGAGACAGAAGAGCAGGCGGCCAGTTATGACCGTTGGTTTCGTGCCAAGGTGCAGGCGTCGCTTGATAATCCGGGGCCTGGTATTCCGCATGACCAAGCGATGGCTTTAGTGCAAGCGGTTCTGGATGAACGCAGGTCGGCTCGTACGAAGCGCTCGCTGGACTAAAAGACCGCCAGTGACCTGGTGGAATCGTTGATTATATTGAGTCGCACAACTGTCCTTATATACGAAAAGGGAGCAGATTTACTTTCGCGATTATTATAGGTGCGAGAGTAAAACTGCCCCCATTTTCTATTGATATCAGCTGTAGTCCTTAAACGTCTTGTCCTGCCATTCGCCGGAGTTGGGGTTGTACACCTTGTCCGGTTTCTGCACTGATCCCGACGCTCCAGACCCTGTGTAGCCCCTTTGGATCGAGGTGATTCCGCTTATTGGGACTTCATTGATCTGGCCGCTGTAGGTCGTCGATTCAAGAAAGGCCTTTCCTGCCAGGGTGTCCACATTCCTCAGCTTGCCCTGTATGCATTGGGACGACATGGCTCCAGGAAATTGCCCCCAGATACGAAGGTATTCACCAGTAGGAATACTGTTAAGTTCTTCAGCGAAATTGCTCATTCTGGTTCCCTCAGAAAGTTATGAAAATAAGCAGGTGCCTGGAAAATATAATCGCTCGATTTTTGGCTGTTAGAATTTTTGCTATTTTTTCATATAGCGTTTTATTTTTTGTTGGATGCTGATTATGTGCTATGGGCGTCTCGATACCTGTAGATGGTTCGCGTGGTGGTGTTTTTCGAGGCGTGTTTATATGTTTAGTTGTTTGTAGCGTTGGGTTGTTTATTGAGCTTTGTTGGTAGGGGCGCCTGTTTCTGTGATTCAACAGCCTGCGCCAAACCAGCTAAAGCTCATCAGCGCCAATGAAATATTTGTTAGTTGTTCCGAATCGCTACGACACGGACCATGGTTCGGAATCAACGGCAATCATGCTATTTCAACACGAGGGAAATCTGTTCCATGCATCAGAAAAAACGCTCACCGCGGCATGCTGTCATCCACAGTCTGTGCGGCATGAGCCTATGTACGGCAGGTGCTGTCGCAATCACCCTGGCGACCCTGGGCGGCGCACAAGCGGCCACTCCCGCCACCGATACCATCAAGGCGTTCAAGTTGTGCACGGGGGTGGATAACAACTCGCACGTGCTGGAGGGAACCATCGACCAGAGCATGCGCAACGGCGTGACAGCTATTCACTTCAAGCAAACCCCGGCACATGCTTCCTATGATTGGCATAAGGACCCGGAGCCCCAGTACGTGATGACGCTGTCCGGCACCCTGGCGTTCGTGACCCGAACCGGCGAGAAGTTCACCCTGCATCCGGGGGAAGTGCTGGTCGCCGAAGACAATACCGGCTCAGGACATCGCTGGAAGCTGGTTGACGATCAACCCTGGCGGCGTGGGTATGTGGTCCTGAAACCTGGTGCGCCGGACTCGTTTATCCCGGACGATGCTGTCGCCGCGAAAGTGTGCAAGGCGCTTTAATCGCGTCATCGCATTCCCCTGGATTGCTTGTTTCAAGGCCGCTTCGCGCCCCAGCGCGGTGGTGCAGCGTTCCGACACAAATTGTTCACAGGAATCAACGCACGTATGATCGGTTCGAGTCGCTGAGACTCGCCCCTTCAAAAGGACAAGAGCATGGAAAAGCACTTCGGTAATTCAGGCCTGTTCAAGGCTGCTTCGTATCACTGCAACGAATCCCTGGATGGCGGCATCGCCGACTGGGAGCTGAAAAACAGTGCGCTGAATACGAAGGAGTTTTTGATATGTCCAAAGAATTACTCGGAGTTTTTGCTCTAGGGCTGATGGTAGTAGGTGAGTTTTGTGCAATCTACAGCGAGGTGGTCACTGCCAGGCTTGCCCAGACGGGCAGCAGTTCAGGGGAGGCCTTCATACTTCCGGTCGTGCTGATGTGCTTTGCAGGCCTTTGCTTGCTGGGTGCCTATTGGCTGGGTTATGTGGCTGTCGGTGACATTTGGATCGTCACTGTGGTTTCCGTGACTTCGTTGCTGATTCTTGAGCCGATCGTGGTCTGGTCTCTGTTCGGTGAGGTACCGGGGCGAGGTGCACTGATCGGGTTCTGCCTGGGGGCTCTGGGAATGCTTTCCACGGTGATGCTGTAGTTGCACGTTCTGGCCTGGCTGTTGGATGCTGGGCCGGGGCAAGCCCGCCCTTGGTGCTACAGTCTCGCTCCCTCCACGCATCATCGGACAAACCCAGGCCAAGTAATCCAGGCAGGTTTCCTTATCCATTCATACAGGTGCAGCCATGCAGAAGACCCCTCCCGAAGGCTTACCCATTTATCGGATCCTGACAGGCAAGGATGACGCGTCATTCTGCCATCGAGTGTCTGAAGCCCTTGCCCTGGGCTACCAGCTTTATGGCTCGCCAGCGGCAACGTTCAACGGCGAGTTTGTGGTGGTGGCGCAGGCTGTCATCTGGCCGGGCAGGTAGGTTTCCTGTCGGGCAACAGGCCCCGGGCCGTTCGCCGGGCTTTCTGTATCGGGCAGGCATGAATCCGTTCGAAAGACCGCATCGCTACTCCACGGTGCAGACCCAACGATGGTTGTGCCGGTAGGGGGCCCGGGTAAACGCAACGTCCGCTACCAGTATCATGCCGCGTTCTTGCAGCGCTTCGGTCAGTTGTACGAGTGTCTCTGCTTCGATAGTCATTGCTGTTACCTCGTCAGATTGACTGCGTTCATAATTCCTGACCAGGAGGACAGGCGGCTAATTCAATTTTTCTACCTCGGCGATACAGGCCTCCTTGATCTGGCAGGGCTTTTATCGGTTCGACGCTTTGCTGGCCCGATGACGCTTGCACGCGGACGTATCTCGGAATACTGTATGGATAATCAGTATAGAGATAGATCCCATGCAGCTTATCGCCAAGCTCGGCATCCTCGCCGACGCCGCCAAGTACGACGCTTCGTGTGCCAGCAGCGGCGCACCCAAGCGCAGCTCCCGTGGCCGTGAGGGGATCGGTGCCACCGATGGCATGGGCATCTGTCACAGCTATACCCCCGACGGCCGCTGCGTGTCGTTGCTCAAGGTGCTGCTGACCAATTTCTGCCTCTACGACTGCCAGTACTGTGTCAATCGCCGCTCCAGCAATGTGCCCAGGGCGCGTTTCACGCCGGAGGAGGTGGTGCGCCTGACCCTCGACTTCTATCGGCGCAATTGCATCAGCGGGCTGTTCCTGAGCTCGGGCATCATCCGCTCGGCCGACTACACCATGGAGCAGTTGGTGCGGGTGGCGCGCTTGCTGCGTGAGGAACACCAGTTCCGGGGCTATATCCATCTCAAGACCATTCCCGATGCCGATCCCCTGTTGATCGAGGAGGCGGGACGTCTGGCGGATCGCCTGAGTGTGAATATCGAGTTGCCCACCGAGGCGGGCCTCAAGCTGCTGGCGCCGGAGAAGCAGTTGATCACCATTCGCCAGGCCATGGGTACCATCCACCGCGGCCAGCAGGCGGTGGCCGGCGAGGTCAGGGCGCCGCGCTTTACCCCGGCGGGGCAGAGCACGCAGATGATCGTCGGCGCCGATGCCAGCGACGACCGTACGATCCTGCGCAACGCCGAATCGCTCTATCAGGGTTATGGCCTGAGGCGGGTCTACTACTCGGCGTTCAGCCCGATTCCCGACAGCCCCAGCAGCGTGCCTCTGGCTGCGCCGCCGCTGTTGCGCGAGCACCGCTTGTACCAGGCCGATTTCCTGATGCGCGGTTATGGCTACAAGGCCGGTGAGCTGTTGACCCAATCCACCCACCTGGCACTGGACATCGACCCCAAGCTTGCCTGGGCACTGGCCAACCGCGAGGTTTTCCCGCTGGATGTGAACCGCGCCGAGCCGGCGTTGCTGGCGCGTATCCCGGGGATCGGCCTGCGCAGTGTGCAACGGCTGGTGGCGCTGCGCCGCGAGCGGCGTATCCGCTATGACGACCTGATCCAGATGCGTTGCGTGCTGGACAAGGCCCGGCCCTTTATCGTCACCAGCGACTATCGGCCACCCCAGGCGGAGATGCGCAGCGGCCTGTTGCGGGTGCGCCTGCGCGAGCCTCAGGCACCGTTGCAGATGGGGCTGTGGGGATGATCGCGCTGGACTGTGACGACGACTTCGGCACCTGGCGCGATCAGGCCCGCAGACTGCTCGGACACGGTATCGATCCGGTCGATGTGACCTGGACGCAAGGCCCGATGGACGATCTTCTGGCCGTAGCGACACCCTTGCCTACGGGGCCGGGGCTGTTCTGCGCGCGAGTCCCGGCGGCCCTGCTGGCCCAGCTCGAACAGGCCGCGCGCTATCGTGGCGAGCAGCGCTGGAGCCTGCTCTACGAGGTGCTCTGGCGGGTTGCCCACGGCGACCGTACCGCCATGCTCGCCGGCGACCGCCTGGGCAGCGAACTGCAGCGGCGGATCCGCCAGGTCAGCCGCGAAGCCCATCACCTGCATGCCTTCGTGCGTTTCGTGCCGTTGCCCGAAGCGCTCGCCGAACGGCTGCAACTGGATCTGGTGGCCTTCCACGAACCGGCCCACGACATCCTGGAAAGTGCCAGCGGTCATTTTGCCGAACGGTTGGGCCGGCAACGCTGGTTGATCGCAACCTCCCGCGACGGCATCCGTTTCGATGGTCAGGTCCTGGACTATCGACGCCGTTGCCCCGAGGAGTGGCGGCAGTGGGCCAGCCATGCCGACGATCCGGGCGCCGAGTTGTGGCTGACCTATTACCGGCACATCTTCAATCCGGCCCGGGTCAACCCCGATGCGATGCGCCAGCACATGCCCGGTCGTTTCTGGCGGCACCTGCCGGAAGGGCCGCTGATTCCACGGTTGGTGGGCCTTGCCCGACAAGGCAAGCAACGCGATGGGCAGGCGCAGGAAGTGGGCCAGCAGAACGGCAAGCGGATTGCGGTCGGGGAGGGAATGACTGGGCAGTAAGGTTGCGTAAGCGGCCATTTCAGTTTCGACTGGAGCGCCTACAACGATCCGCATCGTCGCTACTGAGTTCCTTTCGACGAGCGTCCGACAGCCCCGTGTCATACGGGGTTGTCGGATCATGGCCGGAGCCGGTTTGAGGCTCAGCCCAGGGACGTCCTCTGGGTCTGGCTTCGGTCCCCGATCAGACACAGCACCAGCGAAAGCACGATCGCTCCGATGCTCACATTCATCCATGGAGTGATCTGCTCATCCAGCAACAACGCAGACCACGCAATCCCCGCCGCCAGTGCTGCGAAACTGGCAAACGAAACGTATATCCCACCTGCCCGTCGTACCAGTTCGAAGAAGGACCAGACCTCAACTGCGGTGACGATCACCAGTAGTGCCACTTCCGATCCATGCTGGACGAGGTCCTGGTAGCCCGCTTCCGACGTCGATGTAAAGAACAATGGGAGTGCCAACAACGCAGCCAGCACCGACTCATAGGCGGCCATGGTGAACACCCCCAGACCTTTCGGCCAGGCCGCGGCGACGTACAGGTTGTACAGCGCGTAACTCACCGGGACCCCGATGGCCACCGCCAGCCAAAAACGGGACGATCCCTGCGGAAGCGCTGCACTGGGCAGCAGGAGCATCATGGCTGCACCAATACCCAGTGCGGCACACAGCACATGCCAGAACGTGACCGTTGCCAGACGAAGCAGAAAGCCCAGGCAAATGCAGAAAACCGGTGTGCTTGTAACGATCAGGGTAAGCAAGGTCGAGTCAATGTAAGGCGCCACCACCAGTTCGAGCCAGATCGGGAATGCATAGCCAAGTACACTGCAGATGATCAGGAAGACCCACCATGACCGGTTGGTGCGCCACGAGCTGCGTGTGACGACCATCATTGCCAGAAACGCGATGGCCACACCGACCAGCGTCGGGAACAGGATCAGATCTGCATGAACCCCGACGCTGGTGATTTTCTTGACGAGTACGAAGTGGAGCCCCCAGGTGCTGCCCATCAAGGCCAGCAGTAGAAAATTGATGTAGCGCGTCAATTCGGTATCTCCCTTTTAAATGAAACTCGCGGTTCGGCATCATCCATGCGCGACGGTTTGAGCTTGTAAGGATGGGGGAACTGATCCAGCCATCACGGTATAGGCCATCTGCTCCGGCGTGAGGCCTGGAGATTCTTCTTGCCCCCAGCATTCATGTGAGGCGATCGCTTCAGTGATCGTAAGGTCATCCATGCAGTCGGAAAGCGACAGCGACTTCACGACAGCGAACACTCTCAGTGCCGGGACATCCTGCGGGTACGCCAGAATGTGAGCGTTCAGCGTTGCCAGCCATGTTGCCGAGTTCACCAGGACCAGGTCTTTCACCTGCTGACGCATGGCTTGATGGATTTCGTCCATCGTGTAGCTTTTGCTGGAGCATAGATGATAGGTGCTTGTGGCCGTCGTGGGGAGGCTCGCCGGGTTTACTACGCGGGAGGCAATCTGGCCCGCGATGCGATCCGCCGGGCAGACTTCCAGTTGCATGGGCATGATCGGAAATTGTCCGATTCTCTGGCAGACACTCAAGAACTGGAAGACGTAGTCATTGCTGGCTTCACCCACGTTCGTGGCACTGCCCCACAGACGACCACAGCGATAGATCGTTGCCTTGAGGCCCTCAGCCCGGAGCTGCTCCAGCAACATTTCGATCATCCATTTGCTTTGCAGATAACCGGAGGTCACGTTATCCACTTCCGCCATTTTGGTGCTGGGGGATAGGTGCGCGAGACGCGGTTTGGTGTCAAACAAGGCAAGAGATGAGACAAAATGGAAGCCGGCGCCGCTTGCAAGAGCCAGGTTGATGAGGTTCAGGCTTCCGAGGACGTTGGTCGTCATCAGCTTCGAATAGGGTGACAACATATGGGTATCGGCGGCGCAATGCACGATATCGGCGACGCTGTGTTGCAGCGCGTGCAGACAATCCTTGTCCAGCCCCAGTTGGTCGCGGTTCAGGTCGCCCACGATGACATGCAGTCTTTGCCGCTCTTCATGGCGCACGTTGAGCGTTTGCATCAGTTTTCGACGAAGGGCCTCGGGGCTTTCAGCGGTCGAACTGCGAACCAGGCAGTGGATTGGACGTAGCGTTCTTTTCAGCAGGTCCTTGACCACATGGCGTCCGAGCAGCCCCGTAGCACCTGTCACAAGAATGCCTTCTGCGATACGAGTGGAGGGGGGCGTGCCGACCCGGAGCAACCCCTTGAGCCGATCGAGTTCCGCATCGCGCCAGTCGCGGAAGTGTCGGGCCCTGTGTTGTACATGTACCGATTTACCGGCGTCGGTGAGAATCGTGCGCAGGCTCGCACAATGGTACAGCGTCGATACCGGCCATTCCCGACCGCTGTGCCGTTCCAGAAAGACAGCCAATCGCACGATCTCCAGTGAGTCGGCGCCATTCTCCGCCAGGCTGGCATCCCAGTTCAGCTCGCGTGCGCCCATTATCGAGCGTATGCCTGTCATGAGCTCGCTTTCTGGTTGTGGGTCGAGATCGCTGTTCTCGCTTGTCTTGGCAATGGCCGTCGCGAGAGCCCGCACCCTGTTGTAATCGATCTTTCCAGCGAGAGTGCGCGGCATTTCGTCGAGCAGGACGAAGCTGTTCGGAACCATATAGGACGGAAGATCCAGGCTCAGCTGGTGACGCAAGTCAGTTTGTGTCGCCTCGATACCAGGCATCAGTTGCACGGCGCACAGCAGCTTGGCATTGCTACCTGCGTCGGTCATGAGCACACAGCAATCCGATACTTCGGGCAGCGTTCGGACGATCGACTCGATTTCACCCAGGCTAATCCTGAAGCCCTGGCGTTTCACCACATTGTCCATGCGGCCGTGATACTCCAATGCGCCGTCGGCGCCGATGCGTCCCAGATCGCCGCTCTTGTAATAGCGATGCTGGCTTCGATCGCTCTCGACCCGGATGAAGAATTTCTCATCGGTCATTTCAGGGCTGTTCAGGTATCCGGTGGCCACGCCCGGACTGGATATGCATATCTGCCCCATGCCCCCGAGCGGTACCGGCCGGTCAAACCGGTCGAGCAAGACAATCCTGCTGCCGGCAATGGGGCGACCGATGGAGATAGCGTTTTTTATCTCGTCGCCGGCACAGGGCTGTCGCACGCGCTGGAGGGCTGTGACAACCGTCGTCTCGGTTGGGCCGTAGGAGTTGATCAGGTGTGGACGAGGTGGCGGGAGACGGAACCAGGCGTGGATATCGGATTTGTAGAGTGCTTCTCCGCCAATGACAACCAGATTGACGCTGGGTGGAAAGTGGAGGTTCTCCGATAGGCAGGCCAGACTGAGCTCTCGCCAGTAGCCGGTGGGCAAGTCCAGGAAAGTGATGCGTTGTTCATGCACGAACTGCAGAAACCTGGCAGGTCGCAGATCGACCTCCGAATCACGGATAATCAACGTTCCGCCGGCCATCAGGCAGGGATAGATTTCCTCAACGGAGGCGTCAAACGAGACGGTGGCAAATTGCAGGACCCTGGCATGACTCGTGAGACTGAAGGTGTACCTGGCAACGCTGGCGTAGTACGAAAGCGATGAGCGTGAAACCATCACTCCCTTGGGGCGTCCGGTTGTGCCAGAGGTGAACAGCACGTACCCGCAACCCGAGTTGCCTTCGGATTCGGTTTCGGCCATCGAGCGAATCCTCGTTATTACCCCATCGCCCTCAATGATCCATCCCGCCCGAGCATCCTCGAGCATCAGTTTGCTGCGCTCGGCTGGCAGTTCGAGGTCTATTGGAATGTAGATGGCATCCAGCGAAAGCAACGCCAGCGCGGCAATGATAAAACCGCTTGAGCGTGGCAGGCGTAGTGCGACACGGCTGCCGGCGGTTACCCCCTCGCGTGCCAGCTCTGTGGCGAGCTTGCGGGCCTGCGCCGATAACTGTCCGTAGCTGATCGTTGTGCCGGCATCACAAATGGCTGCTTTTTCAGGGTTCCGACCTGCATGGCTCTCGAATGCCTCCAGCACATCCTGATCCACGACGCCCTGTAGTTTGCCCAGCAACTCGGCGTTCGACTGTACAGGTCTTGCGAACTCCACGAGCTGTTGTGGAGTGAGATGATTGTCACTCTGAAGAGCCATCGCGATGGCCAGCAGCGCATCGAGGATCTCGTGAGCCAGGTCTTTTTCAAGCACCTGCCTGTCGAACAACAATTCGACCGAGGCTTCGCGGACATTCATCTGCAGCTGGGCGGCACCGAACAAGCCCTGGCATTGCTCGGTGTCCGACCAGGCCCGTACCTGCCAGGGCGCATGCTGTGCACCGGACATGTCGTTCAGGGCTTTTCTGCAATCAGCACGAAGTGCGCTTGCCGATGCCAGCGGATCCACATTCGGGCAGTCGAGATGCCCTGCGCGAGAGACGACAACGCTGCTCACTTCTTCCGCCCAGTTGGCGTACCAGCAAGCGGCTACCAGCCAGGCGGTGAGCAGGCTGGCCTCGAATTCGGCGCCGGTCGTGCCCACGGCGTCCGCTCGCTCCAGGCTGACCGCTGCCTGGCTCACTGTCGAACTTTCGCTTTCCACGCCAGGCACTTGTGTATCGCGCACCGAATCTGTGTGTTCGATTTCATCGAATGTCATCTCTTATAGTCCTTTATGTTTTCGGCTCAATGACAGTTATTTCAGTGCTTGCTGGATAACCAGGCAGAGATGATCGATTTGTTCCTGATTGATACACAGCGGGGGCGCGATCTCGATCGTCGGATCGTTGCGGGTGTAGTACAGGGAGGTGATCACGCCATGGTTCAACAAACGATCGCGAATCACCGCGACTTCTTCCGTCGTGGCGGGAGCCGGGGAACCAGGTGACTTCAGGTGGATGGCCTGGAGCAGGCCCGTCCCGGTGAGGCCGGAGACCTTTGGATGTCCTGCGAACAAACCATGCAGCCTGTCTTTCAGGTAGACACCCATGGACGAGGCGTTCCCGAGCAGTTGCTCGTGGTCGAGAATCCTGATGTTTTCCAACGCGGCCGCGGCCGCGGCTGGACGACCACCGAAGGTGGCGCCATGGGTGAACATGCTGTCGTTGCCCTGGGCGAAGGCAGAAGCGACACGTTCGCTGACGATTGTAGCCCCGAGGGAGTCGTATCCACTTGTGAGGCCTTTGGCGCAAACGATGATGTCTGCTTCGAGACCATAGTGTTCAGCGCTGAACCAGCTGCCCATACGTCCGAATCCGGTAATGACTTCATCGACGATCAACAGGGCGCCGGTCTCCTCGCGCAGCCTGCGTAGCCCATCAAGATACTCGGTGCCGGGCGTCACCATGCCGTTGCTGGTTTCGATGGTTTCCAGCAGTACGCCTGCCACATCCTTGCCACGACCTGGGGTGGCCTTCAGGAGGTCATTGAAGGGATCATTGCTGTCGTGCATCGAAGGAATGGTCGCGGTCATGGGCAGAAGTGGACCGAACTCTTCTTTCAACGATGCAAAACCGCAGACCGACAGCGCGCCCAGCGTAACCCCGTGGTAGGCATGATCGCGGGAGATCAGCCATTTGCGTTGGCTTTCACCACTCTTGACGGCAAAGGCCCGGGCAATTTTCAGCGCGGTCTCTACTGCCTCCGAGCCGCTGTTGGTGAAGAACACCCGTGCATTGGCGCCGACGACGGGGGACGCCAGGTTTGCCAGGGTCTGAGCCAGCTGGGTGGAATAGGGGTTGGAAAAACTGAACGGAGAGCAGAATGCTAGCGTCTTGGCTGCCTGGCTGGCGGCATCGACAATCGAGTCACGACCATATCCGACATTCACACAGTACGCACCGCTGATGGCGTCCATATACTGGCGGCCCTGCGAATCCGTTACGTAGATGCCTTGTGCCTTGACCAGGGACGAGGGAAAAGCATCGGTCTTGCCAAGTTGATCGGAAGGGAAGAAGTGCAGCCAGGTATTGTCGTGTTCAGACAGGGACTTTTCTACAGACATGGGGAATCCTTGCGCTTGTTATGCAAGCGCTTGTGTCATCAGGTTTCGGTGAGCGCGCGATTGATGGAGGATCAACTGCGCGCCACGTGTTATTAGTTGTAGTACGCGCCGTTGTTGCCGGCTTTGATATGGGCCGCAGTAAAGGGTGGAAGGCGAATCAGTCCATGTTCTGACGAAGTGCTGGCGGCCAAGGGATCAGTGAGGAATAGTTTTCCATCGCCCTGAAGATTGATTAGAAGCTCCTGAGCAGAGAAAAGATGTTCGGTCTGGCCGGAGGCGACATGATTCGAAAGTTTAAGGTCCGAGCTTGTCAGTTCCGTGGAGTCAGCGGTTGTGCCTGTCAATATCTGATGGTCAAGCTCCAGCCCGAAAATATCCTGGTAAATCATCAACTCTACAAAACCGCGCAATATATGAGGCGCGGCATCATCACCAAAGCGATCCAGGGCATGGGATATAAGGTTGTCAAGAACCCAGCGACCATGTGCCTGGTCGACCGAAGTGTGAACGTCGAAGTAGTGACAGTCGACTTTTCCGCTGTAGATTTCGCGAACGGATTCACCCAGTTGTTTCTGCCATACAATGAAGCACGCTTCATTGCGGAAGAATGCGCCCAGGTAACGCAGGAACTTACTTTTATCGTGGCAGATCTGGTAGGTATAAGCCGAGACCAGCATGTTGCTGGTGAGGAAGTGGTCCTGGTAGGCATCCGGTGTATCGCTCAGACCAAGATCCACCATCGTCTTCTCATACAAATGGCTGTGTTTGTCCTCAGGGACGCCATTGCCCATCTCGTCCTGGTAGACCCGCAGCAAATGAGACTGCAAGGTGCCGAACGCGCCTGTTGCGTAAAGTCCCATCGGCGCGCCTTCGATAAGGAACTCGATCGAGAACTGCGTCAACAGGCTCCTCATCAGTGCCTGGCCGTTTGGGTCGTTGAGGATGTAGGAAAGCGTAGGGTCAAACTCGCCATTCTTGAGTCGACCAAACTCCTCATCCAGCTGTATGCCGAAGAACGACTTCAACTGCTCTGCCGAAACCGAGAAGTCGACTTTATCCAGTTGCGAACTGATCGGTGCAAATACGACGGCTTCGAGGGTTCTCAGCTCATCCAGGGCTTTCTTGCTTTTATCACGACCATATCGTTCGTCGAGATGCTGCTGGATGTCTCCTTCGATTTCCTTGTTCAGGAATAGCATGTCCTGTTCGTAGCAACCAAGCAGGCGTTTCACATTTTTATTCATGCGAGCGCCCAGGAGTTCCTCTGTTGCAAGATTGAGCTTTACAGTTTTCCCATTGGGGAGCGGATAGGAAAGATGGATAGCATTGTCCAGAAGCTTCATAGAGATCCTTTCATTTTATAGGCGAAACTTTTCCTGCGCTTTATTCCGGCGCAAGTTTCAAGCTAATTGGCGTTGTAGATATTGCACCCGCAAGTAATGACATTCGCTGAGTTGAATCTCGGCGGGAAGTCGATGCGAATAGATTTCAGGCATCCATAAGATGCCGCAGTGCGGAGGGATCAGGTACGGTTGTTCCAACTAGGAAGTGTTGCTGAATCGCGTTGCGATGGGGGAATCATGAGGCGATGAAATACACAAAAGGATATGGCGGGGCATTGATTTCATTCCATGAAAGTATCGTGTCCTTGTTTCGAATCATAAAGTCGTAAAGCTGTAACTGTCAATGTGGAAAAGATAATGTTGGTGTTCGATATTATGTTCGTGGTTAGTTTGATTTTAGGCGGGCTGAAACCGGAGACTAGAAAAAAATCAATATTTTCATGGAGTAGCAAAAGCCTCATTGGAGGCGTCAGTAAAATATAATGAACGCAAGGGTTGCCTTGTTAACTCCCGGGCGATGATATCGGCATGGCCGGACCGCCTGCTCACGAGAGTCAGGCAGTCCGGCCCTGTCAAGGACTGCTCAGGTGCTCAAGCCAGGTGGGTAAACAGATAGTCCTGCGGCAGGCGCGACTTGGGCAGGGCGGCATTGAAATCACTGTCGCTGCGATAGCCCAGGCAGGCGATCACGACGCTGGTCAGTCCCTGTTCGTGCAGGTTCAGTTCGGCGTCCAGCGATTTGGCATCGAAGCCCTCCATCGGCGTGGCGTCGATACCCAGTGCGGCGGCGCCGAGCAGCAGGCTGCCGAGGGCCAGGTAGGTTTGTTTTTCCATCCAGTGCTGCAGGTCTTTCTGGTCGTAGCGGTGCAGGTTGACGAAGTGCGAGCGGATCTGCTGCTGGCCACTTTTGGCCGTATCGGTCGAGAAGCGCCCGTCCTGTTCCTCCTGTTTCAGTATCGTGTCCAGGTGCGCATCGCTCATCGCCGTGCGCGTGCACAGCACGATCACATGGGAGGCGTTCAGCACCTTCGGCTCATTGTTGGGGAAAGCCCCCAGGGCACCCTTGGCCAGGCGTGCCTTGCCCTCGGCGGTCGACGCGACAATAAAGTGCGAAGGCTGCGAGTTGACCGAGGACGGCACGTTGCGCAGCAGGGTCAGCAGCTCGTCGATAGTCGCCTGGGGAATGCTTTTCGAGGCATCGAAGGCTTTGGTGGTGTAGCGCTGGGTGGTGATCTGCGCGAGGTTCATCAGGTGCTCCAGGGAATGGGTTGAGGCGTTGGCGGCGATTCTGATCTTCGCGATCAAAGGGATAAAGAGGTAGCATCGGGTAGCTCTTTCACTCTGGGTGTGAAAATGATTCGAATCGATGACCTGGCGCTCTTCGTGCGTTCCGCCGTGCTGGGCAGTTTTTCCAATGCCGCGCGGGAAGTGGACCTGTTGCCTGGTCAGGTCAGCGCGGCGATCCAGCGCCTTGAGCGTGAGCTGGATATCCGCCTGTTTGCCCGATCCACCCGCAGCCTGCGCCTGACCGCCGAGGGCGAGCGCTACCTGCCGTATGCCCGCGGCGTGCTGGACACCTTGCGCGAAGGCCATGAGCAACTGCATGTCGAGCGCCTGGAGTTGCAGGGTACGCTGCAGATGGCGGTGTCTTCCGATCTGGGGCGCAACCTGCTGTCGCCCTGGCTGATCGAGTTTCGGCGCCTGCATCCACGGTTGATTCTGCGGCTGTTCGTGTCCGACCAGGTCTCCGACGTGTTCCGCGATCCGGTGGATGTCGCGGTGCGCTACGGACAGATCAGCGATGCGAGTTTTGTCGCCTTGCCCCTGGCGGAGAATCGCCGGGTGCTGGTGGCGGCGCCGTCCTACCTGGAAGCCCGCGGTCGCCCGCAAAGCCTGGAGGACCTCGCCGGGCATAGCTGTCTTTGTTATGTGTTGCAGGGGCGCTTCTATGACAAGTGGGGGTTCTACAAGGATGGGCAGCGCCGGGAAGTCTCGGTGACGGGCACGCTGTTCAGCGACGATGCCGATGTGGTCCGGCGCTGGGCGGTGGCGGGCGAGGGCATTGCCTACAAGGCCTGGCTGGAAGTGCGGGCGGATATCGCGGCGGGCCACCTGGAGCTGCTTCTGCCCGGGTACCACGGCGAGCATACCCGGCTCCAGCTGGTGTGCCCGCACCGCCGGCAGATCTCGGCGTCGGTGCAGGCCTTGTACCAGTTCCTCAAGGGAAAATTCCTCGAACTGGATCAGAAGGGACCTGTGTTGCCGCCTTGAAAGTGTCGGTGATGGTGTGGGAAAGCACGAATGGCAGTCGGCATGCGTCGCGATATTCCGTCGACTCACCTGAAACAACAGGCAATCCTTTGAAAATCATAAACTTGCGAAATAGGTCGATTGCCGAAAATTGACGCCGGCAAACTTGCTTCAAGGGGAGGGGATGTATATATTCGTCCCCTTGTCGCGCAGGCATCAGGACCGTCAAAAGGTTATGAGGCCATGGGGTTCCCGCCGAGGAGCCGCTGTGTTGACCGCTTCACCGCGCTGCCGCCCGAATGGCGAAATTGGTAGACGCATGGGACTTAAAATCCCCCGCTCGTAAGGGCGTGCCGGTTCGACCCCGGCTTCGGGCACCATATATATCAAGGGCTTACCAGTATTTTTAGCTGGTAGGCCCTTTTATTTTTTTCCGCAATCAGAAAATCTTTTCCGCAATCCGCTCATTTCGTCGGAGCGACCTTTGCGCCGCGGCGCTTGCGGATGTACTGCTCTATCATGCCAACGGTCGTATGCCCGAGCTGGTCTCGGGTTTCACGGACACTACCTGTCGACTCTTCTTTGTCCGTTGCGGCCTTGGTACGCAGATCCCGAAGCTGGAACGCAGCTTTCGGAGTGTCGGCGGCCTCCCGGGCGTCATCAAAGCGCTTGCGTAGCATACTCACGGTCATCGGTTGGCCGTCTTCCATCGGTGACAGCAGAGGTGTTTGTTGCGGCTCCTATCGCCGATCCGCTCAATCTGGCGGTGAAGCTTTCGCCGAACACCGCGGCTGTCCAGTCCGCGGTGCGCGCAGAAGTCGCCGACCTGATTGTCCGCGACTCGAAACCGGGCAGCCCGATATTGATCAGCCGCCTACGCGAATCTGTCTCCATTGCGGCAGGCGAAGCGGACAATCAGATAACGGCGCCGACCGCGGATATCGCCCACCCCACCGGGCATATGGCGGTGCCAGGCACCATAACCTACTCCAGCTTTTAAGGAGGCGTAATGCCGACAGCTGCCGACTACCTGGAGCAGTTGAAAACGCTGCTGCCTCCTGGACAAGCATTCCCGTGGGAATCTGGAACCACGCTTCACAGCCTGCTTGATAGCATGTCGATTGAACTGGCTCGGGTAGATGTCCGGGGCGAAGCGCTTCCAATGGAGGCTAACCCGTCCACCACCAGCGAGATGCTGAGCGACTGGGAGAGGGGCGCAGGCCTCCCCGATAAATGCTCAGGTGTTCTCGAGGAAACGGTGCAAGGCCGGAAGAACGCCCTATTGGAGAAACTATCCAGTACTGGCGGGCACTCTGCTGCCTACTTCATCGAGTTGGCCCGGGTGCTTGGTTACACAGTTACGATCCAAGAGTACCGACCGTTCCGCGCGGGGCTTTCTCGCGCTGGGGAAGCGGTCACCAATGGCGACTGGGTCTTCACCTGGCTGATTCGCGTTCCAGAGACATCAGTAATTTCCTTCAGGGCTGGCGTGTCTGCGGTAGGTGAACGGCTGCGCACCTGGGGTAACGACACCCTCGAATGCAAAATAAATCAATTGAAGCCAGCGCACACGAACGCGCTCTTCTCCTACGGAGATTGACGCATGCATAGAATTGACTGCCCGGGCGCCACGGTCGACAACAGTTTCACGGAAGGCGATCCGGTCGGCGGCATCCAGGCAACGGTGGTCACTGATGATTTCCTGAATGATGTTCAGGAAGAGCTAATGAGCGTCTTGGCGGCCGCCGGGTTGACGCCCGTAAAAGGCATCCAAAACCAAATTCTTCAGTCCCTTTATAAATTGGCCCAGAATCAGATCGCGCAGGCGTTTGCCACGGGTGGGACTGGAACGGCGCTTACCCTGACCCCGTCGCCTGCGATTTCTGCATACGCCCCGAACCAGCGGTTCAGCGTGAAGTTTCATGTGAGCAGTGGCGTAGACCCAACGCTGAACGCCTCGGCCAAGGGGGCGAAGTTCCTCAAGCAATACAACGCAGTAGGCGCTAAGGTTGCTGCAGTGTTTTTCGCCGACTAGGTTGGCGATGTGGTTTACGATGGCGTCGATTTTGTCCTTCTCGGACAGCTATCAAGCACTACGAGCGTAACTCCTGCGCAGTTTGATAACTCAACGGGCATTGCAACAACCGATTTTTCCCAGTGTGTTGGATTTAAATTTAGAAGCGTGGTAACTGCGTCTGTGGATATTGGTCTTACAGCATCTGCGCATGCGCGCTCAATTATTGTAAGCACTGCCTTGTCGGCGATAAATGTGACTTTTCCGCTTGCGTCAGCCATGCCAGCTGAGATGGTTATTAAGTTTTGGTGCTGGAATAATTACTATTGTTGTAAGCGGGTTTGGCAATATTTTATTGTCTCCAGCTATAGCTACTTTTTCTGTTCAAACTGGTGCATGGATTGTTCTTGTGTCAAGCAGCTCAAGCAGTTGGTGTTCGGTAGATATTGTCGGAATCGGCTTTGGTCAGGCATGGCAGGATTTTACTTAATCGAGGGCAATTGGTGCTACATATAAAAAATCAACTGGACGACCAATTTTGGTATCAATTAACTTGGCGGCTGGATCGGTAGTCATATTATCTGTAAGTGGCGTTCAAGTTGGGCGGGTCGCTCAGGGGACGGGCGGTCTAGGTTGTCAAGTTACAGCGATTGCTCCTGGCGGCATCACATGTGTTTATAATGTCGCCGCAGGAAATATTACTAACTGGATAGAATTGAGGTAGTGAAATGTTACGCCGATAGATCTACTAATGATATTTATGCATGTGAGTCTGCCGGTTCTCAGGATGCATTTATAAGTTTTGATTTTGAGCTGCTTGATGAAGCCAGCCTGGAGGAAGTTAGAGCTGCCCAGGCAGCAGCAAATGCCCCTACAGCCGAACAGATGATTGCAGAGGCGAATGCGCAAATTAACACGCTTCTGGCTTCTGCCGGTCTTCGCGTTGCTCCGCTGCAAGATGCGGTGGATCTTGGCACGGCTACCGACGACGACACGGCAAACCTGAAGCTTTGGAAAGAGTACCACGTAGCCTTAAGACGCTTACACAGGATGGATTCCCCTCCACAATCGACTGGCCAGAGCCTCCGTCTTGATTTTCTGGACCAGCACCTGCACCCGTAATCAAGCCGTCTACACGAGTTGAATGATGGCCCGGCGCCTATGTATCTGATAGGATACATCTCTAAGGGAGTTTTGCTTTGAGGGGTGCTAGGCTTGTCTACCAAAAATGAAATACTACCGCTAACTGGATTAAGGTTTATCGCTGCTCTGTATGTTTTTCTATTTCATATGCAGATTAATTGGCCATTTTCGCCAAGTGGAATAGTAAAAAAAGTCATTGAGCAAGGCGCTGTAGGGATGTCAATTTTTTTTATTCTCTCTGGGTTTCTTCTAGCATATCAATATGCTGATCGGTATGAGGATAAGAAAGATTACTTTGTGAAGCGCATTGCAAGAATATATCCAATATATGTTATAGCAGCATTGAGCACAATTCCGTGGATGTGGAGAGGGGAAGTATTTACTGCGTGGGAAACAACATCTCTTGTTGTGACGAATATATTTGTTATGCAGGCATGGGTTCCGAGTTATTTTAACTTTTGGAATAATGGCGGTAGTTGGTCAATTTCTGTTGAGGTGTTTTGCTACGCAATACTCCCATTTGTAGCTCCTTGGATGTCAAGGCTCTCAAGCAAGCGTCTGGCAGCGTTTGCAGTTATATTATATATCTGGTCAGTTATGCCCGGGCAACTCGGCCGAATTTGGCCTGGTCTGCCATTTTCGTTTTTCTATGCACTGCCAGCTTTCAGGGTTTCCGAGTTTCTTTTGGGCGTTTGTGGGTTTTTGGCCGTTCAGAGAGGATTCAGGTTCTCTCGCCCTAATTTTGCCGTTGTTGTTATCTTGATAGTGTTCGTTCTTTTGATTAAGCGGCGTGCGCTAGGAATTCAGTATATTGGTTATAACTGGATGGTGATGCCAGTGGTGGTCGGCCTGATAATTTCTCTATGTCAATCTAATGGACGTATTTCAAGAGCATTGTCATCTAGGGTTTTTGTTTGGTTCGGAAAAATCAGTTATTGCTTCTATTCCTTTCAGGCTCTTGTGTTGCTGCTTTTGATTAAGTTTCACAAAAATTTGGTCGATGCATTCCCTGTATTTGATATGAACTGGTTTTTGTGCATTTTTGCCTTTGTAATTCTCGTTTTTCTTTCCGCGCTTGGACATCACTTCGTCGAAGAGCCTTGCCGAAGAAAAATACAGAAGTGGGCAGGAGTTCATGGTTATAAACGATTGGCTAAAAATGAGTCCTATGCGGTTTAGTATTTAAACAGCGTCATAGTAATTGAAAATACCCGCCATGAACGGGTATTTTTTTTGCCTGGGGAAACCCCTATGCCGATCACCCAGCAGCAACTGCTGCAGATCGTTCCCAACGCCGGCCGCCAAACCGGCGTTTTTGTTCATACTCTCAACACTGCAATGAGCAAGTACGGAATCATCGGCCGGCTGCGTGTTGCAGCGTTCATCGCTCAGGTTGACCATGAGTCCGGTCAATACGTTCGTGAACTGGGCAGCGACCAGTACCTGAGAAATATGACACCGGCGCCCTGGCCGTCCGCCTGGGCAACACCTCGGACGCCGACGGAGATGGCCAGCGCTATCGTGGGCGCGGGCTGATCCAGATCACCGGGCTTGCAAATTACAGAGCTTGTGGCGAAGTGCTGGGCCTGGGTCTTGTCAGCCAGCCGGAACTGCTCGAGCAAGCCGGGCCGGCCTGTATGTCCATCGCCTGGTTCTGGGGCAGCAGGGGCTGGAACACCCTGGCTGACGCCGGCGAGTTCACGAAGATCACCGGTCGGATCAACGGTAGCCAGAATGGCGCCGCGGATCGTGCCGAGTTGTATTCCCGCGCGCTGAAGGTGCTGCTGTGACACTGCTGGGGCGGCGCCTTATCTCGTCTGCCTGCTGTTTGTGGGCGCTACGCTGTTCGGCGCCTACCAATTCGGCGAAAGCGTGAAGGACGCACAGTGGCACCGCTGGAACGACCGCGACACCGCAGACGCTAACGCGAGGGTCACCGCCGAGGCAGATGCCTGTGCCCTTGAGCAGCAACGCCAGCAATCAGCCGAGAAGGTACAACGTGATACGACTCAAAAACTTGAACAGGCCCGCACTGATGCTGCTGGTGCCAATGCTGCTGACTGGCTGCGCCAGCGAGTGCAAGAGTTCCTACACGCGGCCAGTAGCGCACGCGGCAATCCCGGATCTTCCGGAAGCTGCACACCAGGGCCAAACCCCGGCGATCTGCTCGCCGTCGTGCTCGACAAATCTGTCCAGCGAAATCGGGAACTGGCAGCGATCGCTGATACTGCCCGAGTGAGGGGGGCTTGTCTGTGAGGCTGCCTATGATGCGCTGAAAATATATGTTCTCAGCGCAGATAACGGGTAGGTCTTGCGGGGATTTACCGGCTAAATCCTCGTTCAGGCTGTCGCGGTATGCGCAGACCTCTTCGAGGTTGCGCACCTTCTGGCGAAGGAAAGCCCAGGAAGCCGAAATCTTCCTCTTCTATGCTCATTGGTGCGCGCCTTGTTGATGCTGGTTTTATGTACAGTAATCGAGGCGGCGGGTTTCAGCGAGGGTGAGGCGACGAGATGCATGGGATGGTGGAATGGTGTTCGTTCGGCAGGACGCCGGGGGAGGGATTTTTCCTTTCCGCTATAAACTTTCAGACCTTTGATTTTACTGGGTAAAATAAAGCCTATTTGCCGGGTTTTGCGGAAAGGAATTCAATATTAAGGTCTTGAATAATAAGGAAAAGATAAAGGTTTTAAAATCCCCCGCTCGTAAGGGCGTGCCGGTTCGACCCCGGCTTCGGGCACCATCTTGCATTCCATAGAGCTTCCGTACGCTCTCTGGATCCCCCAAAATCCTGGCAGCTTTTGCGTTTAATTCAATTTATGATCGTGATCGCGCCAATTGCGATGGCCGCGATCAGCATCACCAAAACAGTGCCGAAGGTCCATTTCAGCGAAACCCGCTGGTTATCGCCATAGTCGATGTCCAGCAGCCCGCACAGTAGGTAAGTGGAAGCCACCAGCGGGCTGAGCAGGTGCACTGGCTGGCCAATCAACGATGCGATGGCCATTTCGTGGGGGCCGATGCCGTAGTGGGCAGCGGTTTCGGCGAGGATGGGCAGCACTCCAAAATAGAAAGCGTCGTTGGTCAGCACGTAGGTGAACGGCATGCTAAGCAGAGCCGTGATTACTGACATGCCGTGGCCAGCCTGCTCTGGCAGGATGGCGATCAAGTTATCGGAGATTGCCTTGATCATCCCGGTGCCGCCCATGATGCCGACGAAGATGCCCGCCGCAAAAATCAGCAGGGTCACGGCCAGCACGTTGTCGGCGTGACGACCGATGACTTCCTTCTGCTGTTTGAGAGTCGGGTAGTTGATCAGGCAACCCAGGCCGAAGGCGACCATGAACAGGATCGGCAGCGGCATCAGGCTGAGCATCATCGAGCTGATGAGGGCGACCGTCAGGACAATGTTGAACAGAAATTTCGGATCGCTCAGGCGAACGTGCGCGTAGCCTTCGAGCACTTTGTCTTCGGTGACGCTGACAATGCCCAATCGGCGGTATTCCATTCGACCCAGGCACCAGGCGGCAAAAATCACCCACACACCGCCAGCGATCATGATGGGAACCATCTGTAAAAACAGCTCGGTGATGTCGACGTGCATGGCACTGGCCGCTCGCGAGAACGGCCCGGCCCACGGCAGGATGTTCATTACTCCGATGGCCAGCAGCAGCACGGTTGCCATGACCTGTAAACGAATGCCGGTCAGACGATACAGCGGCAAAAACGCCGCCGTGGCGATGATGTAGGTGGTCGCGCCGTCGCCGTCCAGGCCAACGCACAACCCCAGCACGGCGGTGCCGACAACGATCTTGCGCGGGTCGCCCTTGACCAGCCGCAACAGCACCTTGATCAGCGGGTTGAACAGCCCGGCGTCGGTCATCATGCAGAAATACAGGATCGCGAAGGTCAGCATGATGCCGGTGGGGGCGAGCATCTTCACGCCGTCGTACATCATCCCGCCCAGTTGCGTGGCGAAGCCGCCCAGGCAACCGAAGACGATCGGTACCAGCAGCAGCGCTACCAGCGGTGAAAGGCGCTTGCTCATGATCAGGTACATGAAGCAGGCGATCATCGCGTAGCTCAGAAAAATCAACATAGGCATCCCTTTTATTGGTTTTGTAGGGCGCGAGCGCAGCAGGGCTCGCTTTCTTCGGGCCGAGCGAAGCCCGTGCGCCTGGCGCACAGGGTTCTGCGGGTTATTGGTCTAGCGGTGCGAGAACATCGGCTGACCGCTGTGGGGCAAGTCGGCGACCAGGATGGAACCGGTGGAGGAGTCGGTGATGAACAATTGCCGATTATCCTCGCCACCGAACGCCAGGTTGGTCAGGGTGCGTCCTTCGGTGCACGAGCGGATGCGGTACAGCGGCACGGCGTGAGGGTCGAACACCCAGACGCAGCCGTTGCCGGCATCGCAAACATACAGATTGCCTTCGCTGTCCAGTGCCATGCCGTCGGCGCCACTGACGCCTCCGGCCATGGCTGTGAAAATCCCTACCTTGCTGGTGCCGCCGTCGCGCTGGATCGGCAGGCGCCAGACCGCGTTGCCGCGGGTCATCGCCACGAACAGCGCGTTCTGCGCCAGGTCCATGACCAGGCCGTTGGGGCTCGGGCCGTTGTCGATCAGGCGCGTGAGGGTATGCTTTTCCAGGTCATAGGCATAGACGCGACCGGTCGGGTCCTGCTGGCCGGTCTGGCCTTGATCAGTGAAGTACAGCTTGCCACTGGCATTGAAGAACAGGTCGTTGACGCCCTTGAAGCCTTCGCTGCGGCTGTGGGTGAGGAAGGGGGTCACCGCTCCGGTGTGCGGATCGAGGTTCAGAATCCCTTGCTTGTAATCGGCGATGAAAATTCGCCCGTCGCGGTGGATTTTCAAACCGTTGGGCCAGCCATCGTATTCGGCGATCAGGGTCCAGTGGCCCTGAGGATCGATGCGTAGGATGCGGCCGTACGGGATGTCGGTGACGTAGAGATTGCCGTCCCGGTCGAAGGACGGCCCTTCGAGAAAGCTTTTGACCTTCTGCCCGGGCTTGTTGGCACGTACCCAGTCGGAGTCGCCGTCTTTCCAGAATTCTTCGGGCAGCGCGGTGAACACGCGGGTCGACAGATCGCGAGGCGGGGCGTACAGGCTCACAGGATCAGCTCCTACGGGGGCGAACGGAAAGCACCGATCTTGACGGTGACGAAGCCATTTCGCCATATTGTTATCGTTCTATCTAACAGAACGTTGTGTTTACTGACAGAACAAGGTTCGACTTTATTTTTTCAGCTGTCAACCCGCCGGGATTGTCTGTTTTTCATTTCGCAGTTGATCACCGGACACTCTCAGACTTTCAGGAGCGCCACGCCCATCGCCCGGGATGACGGGCGTTGACAGTGGGATTTTATCGGCTCATGATTATTTTAGAACGTCGTTCTGTTAGATAGAACTAGCGCATTTCCACACCCGGAGAACCGGCGATGAATCCTAATAACAACGTAGACATCCTGATCAGCGAGGTCGGCCCCCGTGATGGCCTGCAAAGCGTCACCGCGACCATGCCCACGGCGCTCAAGCTTCAGTGGCTGACGGCCTTGGCTGATGCAGGCTTGAAAGAGATCGAGGTCGGCTCCTTCGTGTCCCCCAAACTGCTCCCGCAAATGGCCGATGCCGCCGAGCTGGTGGCGCACATGCGTCAGCGTCCGGACGTGTTCGTCACCGCGCTGGTGCCGAACCTCAAGGGCGCCGAAGCGGCGTTCAACGCGGGCGTGCAGAAAATTACCCTGCCGATTTCCGTCAGTGAGCCCCATTCGCTGGCCAATATCCGCAAGTCCCACCAACAGGTGTACGACGAAGTGCGCGCGGTCATGGCCCTGCGCAACGAGCGCTTCCCGCACGTCGAGGTCGAGGCCGGGTTGTCGACGGTGTTCGGTTGCACGATTCAGGGCGAGGTGCCCGAAGACGACGTATTGCGCATGGCCTTGACCATGGTCGAGCTGGGCGTCGATGAGGTGGGGCTCGCCGACACCGTGGGGTACGCCAATCCAGCCCAGGTGCGTCGCGTGTTCACCCGTCTGCGCAACGAGATCGGCAGCAAGGCCGGCAGCGCGCATTTTCACAACACCCGCGGGCAGGGCCTGGCCAATGTGGTCGCGGCGTTGGACGTCGGCGTCACCACTATCGATGCCTCTCAAGGCGGCATCGGCGGCTGCCCTTACGCGCCGGGGGCGTCGGGCAATATAGTGACCGAGGATCTGGTCTACCTGCTCGAATCCATGGGCCTGCGCACCGGCGTGGACATCGACAAGCTGGTGGCCGCTCGCGCCTGGCTGAAACAGGGCCTGCCGGGTGAGCCGCTGTATGGCTTCATCCCAGACGCAGGCGTCGGCAAGAATTTCCATTACGCCGGAGGTGGGCAATGAGCCTGCTCAATCAGAGCCTTCAGGCGCTGCCGCTGGCAGGCGTGCGTGTGGTCGAGTTCGTGCACATGGTCATGGGCCCGACCTGCGGGCTAGTGCTGGCGGACCTGGGTGCCGAGGTGATCAAGGTCGAGCCAACCCCGGAAGGCGACAATACCCGTCGCCTGACCGGTTCCGGCGCGGGCTACTGGATGACCTACAACCGCAACAAGAAAAGCTTCGCGGTCGACATCAAGACCGAGGAAGGGATGGCCGCGGTGCGCAAGCTGATTGAAAGCGCCGATGTGGTCACCGAGAACTTCCGCCCCGGCGCCATGGAAAAACTCGGCCTGGGGTACGAGCAGGTCAAGGCGATCAAGCCGGACATCATTTACAGCTCGATGAAAGGCTTTCTGCCGGGACCGTATGAACATCGCACTGCGCTGGACGAGGTGGTGCAGATGATGACTGGCCTGGCGTACATGACCGGCCCGGAAGGTCGTCCGCTGCGTGCAGGGGCGTCGGTTAACGACGTGATGGGCGGCATGTTCAGCGCCATCTCGATTCTGGCGGCGTTGTGGCAGCGCAAGAACACCGGGGAAGGGCAGTTCGTGCAGACCGGGCTGTTCGAGAACTCGGCGTTTCTGGTGGGCCAGCACATGATGCAGATGGCGACCACTGGCAAGCCAGCCGCGCCGATGCCCAGTCGTTTGTCGGCCTGGGCCATCTACGACGTCTTCAACACCCTGGGCGATGAGCAGGTGTTCATGGGCGTTGTGAGCGACAGCCAGTGGGTCAATTTCTGCAAGAGTTTTGGCTTTACAGAGCTTGGACGCGACCCTGAACTTACGAAAAACACCCAGCGCGTGCAGGCCCGGGCGAAGATTCTGCCGCAGGTCCGCGAGCGTCTGGCGCAAATGAGCAAGCAGGAGGTCATGGACCTGTGCGAGCAGACGGGCCTGCCGTTTTCGCCGATCCAGCGTCCTCAGGACCTGTTCGAGGACCGGCATCTGAACGAGTCAGGTGGCCTGGCCCATCTGGCGCTGGAGAATGGCGACGCGGTCAAGGTGCCAATGCTGCCGTTCGAGATGAATGGTCGTCGCTTCGATACCCGCCTCAATGTGCCGCAGCTGGGCAGTCACTCTGCCGAGCTGCTCGAAGAAATGGGCTACGCGTCGGGTGACATCGAGGCGTTGCGCGGGCGTGGCATCGTCCGCTGATACCGCTGGAAGGGACTCCTGATTCCTGTCGCTGACGGACATTCCCGCCGTCAGCCTTATAAAAATAAATGCTGAGGAAGCCCGTCATGACCATCGTCACGACACCCCCGCACAGCAGCGACATTAGCAGCGTGCGGTCTCTGGATGCCGAGCAGACCCGCGTCCTGCATAAGGCCGCCTGGCGCTTGATCCCCTTGCTCGCGCTGGCGTATTTCTTCAATTACCTGGACCGTACCAGCGTCGGTTACGCCGCGTTGCAGATGACCGAGCAACTGGGCCTGACCGCCACGCAGTTTGGCCTGGGAGCGGGCATCATGTTCTTCGGCTACTGCCTGTGCGAAGTGCCGAGCAACCTGGCGATGTACCGTTTCGGCGCCCGTTTGTGGATGGCGCGGATCATGATCACCTGGGGCCTGGCCGCGGCCGCCACCGCGATGATCGTCGGGCCGTACAGCTTCTATATCGTGCGCCTGATCCTCGGCATCGCCGAAGCCGGCTTCTTTCCCGGCGTGATCTTCTTCCTCACCCTGTGGTTCCCGGCCCAGTACCGCACGCGGGTGCTGGCCTGGTTTACCGTGGCCACGCCGATCTCGTTTCTGGTGGGCGGGCCGCTGTCGATCTGGCTGTTGCAGATGCACGGCTTGCTCGGGCTTGCGGGCTGGCAGTGGATGTTTCTTATCGAGGGGGTACCAGCGTGCATCCTCGGCCTGATCACCTTGAAGGTGCTGAGCAACCACCCGGCCGAGGCCAAATGGCTGACCGCCGAAGAGCGCGATGTGCTGACCGGCATGCTGGCTGAAGAACGGACAAAAGGGCAGCACAGCCACGGCTTCAAGGTCGCGCTAAAAGACCCGCGCGTGTGGATTCTCAGCTCGATCACTTTCAGCTTCACCCTGGGCTCTTATGGCATCGGCATTTGGTTACCGCAGATGCTCAAGGCCCACGGCGTCGAAGTCAGCATGATCGGCTGGGTTGCAGCCATTCCGTACTTCTTCGCCACCGTAGCATTGCTGATATGGGCCAAACATGTGGACCGTACCGGCAAAGGCATTTTCAACCTGACCGTGGCCATGCTGCTGGCAGGCTTTGCGTTAATCCTGGCGCTGCGAATGGATGCACTGATTCCCGCACTGGCAGGGATCACTTTGGCGCTGATCGGCACAATCGCTGGTAAGACCATTTTCTACACCCTGCCGGGCAAGTTTCTGCGCGGGCAAGCCGCAGCGGGTGGAATCGCACTGATCAATTCCATTGGCGCTTTTGGCGGATTCGTCGGGCCGTACCTGATGGGCTTTTTGAAGGATTACACCGGCTCGTTCACCGCTGGGCTGATGGTCATGGGCTGCATCATGTTCATCGCCGCAGGAATGGTGGTGTTGCTTCGTTTTTTCCTACGCGAGTAGTGAGCAGCGGCTGCACTTTTTTCAGAAGGGATCGGGCGGCTCTGATATTGTCTTGCGGGTTGGCGGGGTGGTTCGTGAATCATCTCCCACCTGCGAGCGACGAATCGATAATGAGTGTCTATGACTACCGAATCTGAAAAAAACATTTCCGACCCGGCCGCCAATGTTGAAGGCGGGGTGGCGGCCGTCGACCGCGCATTTGCCATTTTGTCAGCCTTCAATATCGAGCAGGACTGTCTGACCCTGGCCGAAATCGCGCGGCGGACGGGGTTGTACAAAAGCACAATCCTGCGCCTGATCGCCTCACTGGAAAAAGCCGGGTTCGTCCGTCGCCTGACCGATGGTCGTTACTCGGTCGGCCCTGAGCCTCTGCGTTTGTCGCAGCTGTACCAGACCTCGTTCCGACTGCGCGACGTGATTCATCCGTTGCTGGAGTCGATCACCGAAGAAAGCGGCGAAACATCTTCTTTTTATGTGCTGGAGAACGGCAGTCGCGTCGTATTGTTTCGGGTCGAGCCCAAGCGTGCGGTGCGGGTGTCGGTGTTAGAGGGCGCACGCTTTCCGTTGCAGGCCGGGGCATCAGGCAAGATCCTTCGGGCATTCTCCCGTGATGCAGAGCCTGCGTTGGCTGAGGTCCGCGAGCGCTTCTGGGCCTCTTCCTTCGGCGAGCGGGACCCTGAGACCACCGCCGTGTCAGTGCCGGTGTTTGCCATGGGCCATGAGTTGAAAGGGGCGCTGACCTTATCCGGCCCATCCGAGCGTCTGTTGAAAGAGCATGTCGAACATGCTGCGACGATCCTGCTGAGAAACGCAGCCATCGCCAGCAATGCGTTAGGCGGTAGCGACCGAGAGCTACGTGCGGCTCTGACACTACTGTGCGAATCGATGACACACCGTTAACCGGCGAGCGACCGCTTTTGGCTGTGCCCGTGCGTAAAAGGGGGGTAGGCCATTATCCTTATCTCCTCAGACGGGTTAAGGAACTGCCATCCACCGTTGCGACACGGACAAAGGGTGGCAGACTGTACGAGGGTCGCAAACCGGCGTCTGAGGAAACCGGCCAGACCGAAGCCTGCCCCGCACGGTTCGCCATAGAGATACGCTAGCCGAACGCTAAAAGCGCCAGCTAGAGAACTATGACGCGAAACCGCGCCTCAGACACACATCAGATTGCGACACCCGGCCACAGGATTGACTGTGGCGCGACTAGGCTAGCGGCAGGATTGAGTTCGCTTCGCGGTGATAGGCGCCAAGCCGGCATTGGTGCATTCCGAGAAAAACTTAACGTCGTGTCCGGGATCAGTTGTAGTGGCCAAAGTGACCATCCGTCAGGCTACAGCTTGCAAGCCCATTCAAGGCATTCCGCTGAATAGACAGGTTTCATAGTGCTTGTTACCTTATTCAAAGGTAATACCTATGAATATCGGAGAGGCCAGCATGGCGACGTCGATCAAAATCGATGAGGACTTGAAGCACCGCATCCAGCTGTTGGCGGGCGCCCGGCAACGTTCGGCTCACTGGATCATGCGTGAAGCCCTCTCTCAGTATGTAGAGCGTGAAGAGGCCCGCGAAAGCTTCAAGCAAGAGGCGCTCGCTTCATGGAGGGCCTACCAGGAGACGGGCCAGCATTTGACCGGGGCCGAGACCCGTGAGTGGTTGAAAACCTGGGGGACTGAGGAAGAGTCGGAGCTTCCCAAGTGCCACGACTGATTGTCACCGCGGGTGCTGGTGAAGGGCTGGAGCGTTGCCGTCGTTTCCTGTTGGAGAAAGACCCGCAGGTCGCGCGCAGGGCGGCTCAAACCATTGAGCAGCAACTGACTCGCCTGGAAACCGACCCCAACATCGGTCGACCTTTTGATGAATTGCCTGAGTTGCGAGAGTTGGTCATTGCCTTTGGTGACGCCGGCTATGTCGCGCTTTACCGTTTTGTTCCCCCGGAAGAAGCCGTGTACGTATTGGCGTTCCGGCATCAGCGAGAGGCAGGCTACTGACCGGCTGCCGCCGTGAACTGAAAGGCACTTGCCAGCCGCAATCCCGCTGTCCATGATCTCGCTTATCAGCAAGGTTGTTGCACGACAAAAGCGTTCGGAATCAGTGGATTGTAGCGGGGGGCGGTAGCCCGTTTCCCGCTTAGAACTGACAAAAACGCTACTCAGTCGAGTGGCGTTTCGTCAGCAAACCATTCGATATGGAACTGTTCCTGCGGGGCGTCCTGACCGGGTCGTACGCCACTCGTCAGCGTCACCTTCGCCAAGCGAATACAATCCAGGCAGCAATCTCTAACCGATGGCATCGAGAGAATCCATGGGCCTGGCAGCAAAAGCATCTCGTATGGTTTCTAAATCACCACGTTAACCAGAACGCTGAATCGACGCGCTATTACTACCTACTGACCATACGATTGCTCACCCATCGCTTAGGGAAAACATGGCAGTTTTGCGTTAAGTGAGAGTCAGCAATCGGGCAAAAGCGGAGCGTAAAGTCGTGGGAAATAAATCAGTCCCCTTTCTGCTCCCTTTCTGCTTCGGGATCAGTTGACCGCTACACATGGAATGCAGAGCTTTTTGCAAACACATCCGCCATGAAGTCCATGAAAACGATGGCTCGCTTGCGCAGCAGCCGATTCGCCAGGTAAACGACCTGGATCGGCACCTGTGGTGCTACGTAGTCCCTAAGCAGCAACTGAAGATTGCCACTTCTTAGCCCTTCCTCATAAAGCCATTGAGGGCCTTGCGCGATTCCTAATCCTGCATTGACGTACTCACGTATCGCCTCGGGTGAATTGACCCGCAGGCGACCGGAGACCGGGACATCGATGCCTTTGAACCGCCAGTTAGTACCGGTAGATAGCAGAGTGTAAACAAGGCAGTCGTGTTCCTTCAGGTCATCAGGCGAAGAGGGAGAGCCACGTTTCTCCAAGTACTCGCGGCTGGCCACACACACACGCTCGAACCATGCTAGTGGCCGGGCACGCATTGCGCTGTCCTCCAGGTGGCCAATGCGAATCGCGAGCTCGGCTCCCTCGTCGACCAGATTGACGTAGCGATCATTGATCTGGAGATCGAGCGACACTTCTGGATAGAGCTCCAGAAAGCTAGCCACATGGGGCACGATAAAGGTGTGCGCCAATGCAGTCGGGCATGCGACGCGCAGTAACCCAGACGGTGCCACGCTCCCTCTCAGAGAGGACTCTGACTCTTCTACTGACTCCAGAATACGCCGCGCATCTGCGTAGTACCGCTCACCTTCCGGTGTGAGCGTCAGCTTTCTTGTCGATCGGTGAAGCAGCCTGGTTTGCAGATGATCTTCGAGTGCGGCGACGTAACGGCTGACGTTCGGTTGTCCGAGTCCGAGATCACGTCCCGCAGATGAAAAACTGCCGGTCTCGACGGCGCGTACGAAACAGTTCATCAGTAACAACCGATCCATCACACGTCCTCTTTCATGCAGATTTTGCATGAGATGTATTCTATCTGGCTATCTTATCAGCGCCCTGGCATGAATACATAGTTGCTCTCAGAAGGTCAGTCGTCCGACTGGTCGTCACAACTGAGAGGAAATCTACATGTCCCGTTTACAAGGCAAGCGTACGCTTATCACTGGTGGTACCAGTGGCATTGGTCTGGAGACCGCAAAGCAATTCCTCGCAGAAGGCGCTCGGGTGATCGTCACGGGTGTCAATCCTGAGTCCATTGCAAACGCCCAAGCTGTCTTTGGCAGCGAGGTTCTGGTGTTGCGAGCCGACTCCGCCAGTGTCACAGCCCAGAAGGAGCTGGCCCATGCTGTTCAGTCTCATTACGGGCAGCTCGACGTTGCCTTCCTCAATGCCGGCGTATCCGTCTGGATGCCAATCGAAGACTGGAACGAGGAGATGTTTGACCGCTCCTTTGACATCAATGTCAAAGGCCCTTACTTCCTCCTGCAAGCACTGCTGCCGGTCTTCTCCAACCCTGCTTCGGTGGTTCTTAACACCTCGGTCAGTGCGCACCTGGGCGCCGCGCGTTCATCCATTTATGCCGCAACAAAGGCTGCCTTCCTGAACATGTCGAAAACGCTCTCTAGCGAGCTTCTACCGCGGGGTGTTCGAGTAAATGCGGTCTGCCCTGGTCCGATCGACACGCCGCTGTACGACAAGGCGGGTATCCCCGATGCCTACCGCGAGCAGGTCAACAAAGATATTGTTGCGACCATCCCATTTGGCCGTTTTGGCACGCCTGAAGAAGTAGCCAAGGCGGTGCTGTACCTCGCGTCGGACGAGTCTCGTTGGACGGTGGGAACGGAAATTATTGTTGATGGTGGTCGCTCGCTTTAACGAGATAGGCACGCCTTCGAGTCTGTACATCCCGCTTCCTGCCCGGAAGCGGGAGTTGTCGAAATAACAGTAGGTATTCACAAACTGGAGCGATTCGAGCTTGAAAAATCGGACGGCGATGACTTCGCTGGTACGAAGCTCAGCATGGTGGATATAGCCGTTGCTCCAGTTTTTCGCTACTTCGACATACTAGGATTCGAACCCAGTCATCGTCAGGATGATTTTCCCAACGTTTTCGGACGACTCCATTCGGCGATGGGCATCGGCAGCCCGTGACAGCGGGAAAGTGCTGTCAACGACCGGCTCCAGGCTTCCAGCGCCATCAAAGCGATCAAGCCAATGCTCGCGAAAGCGCCTGATCATGTCGTGCTTCTCTGGTTGTGTACGGGACTTCATGACAGTACCGATGATTTGCAAGTGACGGTAAAGGATATGCTCCAGTTCTACGCTCACCTTACCGCCTCCGCCCAAAATACCGACCTGAATAAGCCGGCCTCCCTTGGCAAGAGATGCGATATTGCGTGAAAAGTAGGGTTCGCCAACGAAATCAATGACGACATCGACACCTCGACCGTTGGTTTTGTCTGCGATCACCTCGGCAAAATCCTGCGTCTTGTAGTCAATGGCGATATCTGCTCCTAAATGCTCCACGCGTGCCAGCTTGCTGCCTTCGGTTGTCGCATACACCGTGGCCCCTGTGGCGTAGGCCAACTGTACGGCAGCAGATCCCACGCCTCCAGCTGCGGCGTGGATCAATACCGAGTCGCCGGACTTGAGCCGAGCCAGGTGCATCATTGCTTCATGGGCAGTGACAAAGACTTCGGGAATCGCCGCTGCGCGTACATAGTCCAACTGCGCAGGGATATGCATGGCCATGCGGTAGTCGATGCGTGCAAGCTCGGCATAGGCCCCCCCTCCGACAACGCCCATCACTCGATCGCCGACCTCGAAACCCGTGACCAAATCACCTTTGGCAATCACTTCACCGGCGATCTCCAGGCCGATGATGAGTGAATCACCAAAGTTAGGGTGACCATAGCCGCCGGTGCGGTGGGTCAGATCCGCACGGTTCACACCAGCGGCATGGACTCGTACCAGCAAGTCAGCCGGGCGTACTTCGGGATTGGGAGCATCTGCCAGTTCCAGCACGTCCGGCGCGCCGAACTCTCTAATGTTGATGGCTTTCATGATCAGTTTTTCTCGGTTTCGGTGAACGTGGCATTGGCGATAGCGGATGCCGTAATGGCGCCTGGAAAGCCTACGTAGAACGCCAGGTGGGTGATCGCGGCGGCGATTTCGTCATGGGTCAGCCCATTGCTCACGGCCCGCCGCAGATGCGCGGGCAACTCTTCCGAGTGACCACCGGCAATCAATGCGGCCACTGTGATCAGGCTGCGGTCGCGCGGGGACAATGCCGGATCGCTCCAGATCTGCGGGTACAGCGTCGAATCGACGAAGTGCGACAGCTTTGGTGTAAACGCCCGCGCCGCTTCACGAGGGCTGCTGAAATTGATATTGGACATGACGATGTCTCCTCAAACCTGGCTGATGAATTTGTGGGTGAGGTAGTGCTCGATGCCTTCAACGCCACCTTCTGAACCGTGACCGCTTTCTTTCATGCCGCCGAAGGGAAGTTCTGTGGCGACGATGCGGTATTGGTTGATACCGATCATCCCGGCCTCTAACCCGTCAGCGACGTCGATGGCGGTTCGAGCGCTAGAAGTGAACGCATAGGCTGAAAGCCCGTAGGGCAGGCGATTAGCCTCCTTCAAACCATCAGCCAAGTGATCGAATGGCATCAGCACGGCGATAGGCCCGAAGGGTTCTTCATGCATGACTCGGGCGTTCATAGGCACGTCCGCCAACACGGTGGGCTCAAAAAAGTAGCCGCTGCATTCCAGGCGCTTACCACCGGCCAATACGCGCGCACCCTTGGCGACAGCATCAGCCACCAACTCTTCCATCTTGGCCAGTTGCCTTGGATTGGCGAGCGGCCCAACCTGGATGCCGGGCGTCAAGCCATCGCCCATTTTCAACACGAGGGTGGCTGCCACGAAGTGATCAACAAACCGGTTATAGACGCTACGTTGAATCAGGAAGCGCGTGGACGAGATGCAGACCTGGCCCGTCCCGCGAAACCGGTTGGCAACACCTTCGACGGCTGCTTTTTCTATTTCCGCGTCATCGAATACCAGCACCGGCCCGTGTCCTCCCAATTCAAGGGTAATGGGCTTGACACCCTCGGCGGCGCGGGCTGATAGCAGCCGACCGATGGGTACCGAACCCGTAAAGGTCACCTTGCGGATGATGGAGGAAGCGATCAGGTGGCTAGAAACCTGATCCGGTACGCCGAACACTACCTGCAACACGCCTTTAGGCAATCCTGCATCGTCGAGAGCACGCGCCAGAGCCAGTGCTGTAGAGGGGCTTTCTTCCCCTGGCTTGAGTATGACACTGCAACCTGCAGCCAACGCCGCCGAGAGCTTGCGTGCGGGAGTAATGGCAGGGAAATTCCACGGCGTGAACGCAGCGACAGGGCCGATGGCCTGGCGTTTTACCATTTGCAGTACGCCGGGACGGTTGGCTGGGACTACACGACCATCGATACGGCGTGCGCTTTCGGCAAACCACTCGAAGTATTCAGCCGCACGCGTCACTTCATCCATGCTTTCCCCAAGCGGTTTGCCTTCTTCAAGCGTCATTTGCTCGGCAATGTGTGGTGCCCGTTCCAGGATGAGATCCGCAGCGCGTTTGAGAATTTTTGCGCGCTGGTCTGGTACGGTTTGGCGCCATTGTTCAAAGCTCAGTTGAGCCACTTCGAGTGCATGATCGAGGTCGACTGCGGTGGCGAGTGGAACGCGCCCTATCTCACGTGCGGTTGCGGGGTTGACGACGGCGGCGGTTGCGCGCCCTTCGGCACTGATCCATTCACCACCGATAAAAAGATAAAGGGGGTCGTAAGATGTGTTCATGGGGTTGCCCTTCGGTTGGTTTATCAAAAATTCGTACAAAACTCGGCGCCTGGGTTGCCGGGACTGTCCAGGCGCCCTGTGTAACCGAGTCTATGGAGTACGAGCCGTTTGATTTAGCCGGCCAGGAGGGAATCATTGTTGTGTCTGGAGGTAATATCGAGCCCAGGCAGGAGCGTGTAGCATCTGCAAATACGAGCCACGTTACGTGGCAACGGTAATCTGGCTCGAAGTTGAAGGCTTTAATGTTTTTTGGGGGCGCACTTCGGCAGTGAAGAACGCTTGGAATCAGATCGACAGGTAGATTTGGATGGATAAGCTTACGAACATGTCCGTGTACGTAAAAGTTGTCGAGATGGGTAGTTTTACGGCTGTGGCTAACCATCTGGACTCTACGGTCGGCAATGTCTCGCGTGCGGTGTCCGCGCTTGAAAACGTACTCGACACCCGCCTGTTGCAGCGGTCTACCCGTCGTCTTTCGGTGACAGATGCTGGCCGGCGCTTCTACGAGCGCTGTACCAAAATTCTGGCGGATCTTGAGAATGCAGAAGCCGAAGCGAGCAACGCCGCTTTGCGGCCCAGGGGAACCTTGCGGGTGCATTGTGTGCCTGGGCTAGCGCGGCAATTGGTCACCGGTGCCGTGCTGGAGTACCGTAAGGAATTCCCCGATGTCACCGTGGACTTAATGCTTTCTCAGCGAATGCCTAACCTCCTGGAAGACCAACTGGACGTCTCGATTCTGATTGCCCGAACACTGCCGGATTCAGCGTATGTCAGCCAAAAGATCGGCGTTAGCCATTGTGTGCTGGTTGCGTCTCCAGAGTATCTGGAGCTAAACGCCGCCCCGATGACGCCAGAAGATCTCAATGATCATCAGTGTTTGCTGTTGGGCACCGTCGATTATGTGCGGGATGAGTGGCAATTGAAGAGCAAGACCGGGGATGCCACATTTGCCCCCAAGGGCCCGAGTTTCAGCGTCAATGATATGGACGCGATGGCGGTTGCCGTTCGAGAGGGCGCAGGCATAGGTTTGCTGGCCGGTTTTTCAGCCATCGAGGACTTGCGTTCAGGCAGGCTCGTCCGTGTTTTGCCCGAGTATCATACATACGAGCGCAACGTTTATGCCGTCTACACATCACGCCAGTTTATCGATGCAAAAATTACTCGCTTCATCGATACGTTAAAAAGTCGAGTAGGTACTGAGCTAATGATTACCGCTCAGGAACTCATTGCTTAAAGGATGCTGATTAAGCCTTGAGTGGGGGGGTAGGTGCAGAATCAGTGAAGTTTGAATGATACCGAGCATAAAGTGCACCGCAAAAACAAATGCCAAAGTTTCAAGCGTTTAAGGTGTTTTTGCGCCTCAGTATAAAAAATCTGACACTGTCTTTGACCCGCACCCAGTGCAAAGCCGCACCCGCATCACCCGACCTTGCCGCAAGCGCCTGCTGAAACGCCGCTCCACCCGGGGATAGCCAACGGTTATCGGCGGGGGCGTACTTCTCATTACTCGCCCCGCATGAAGTGCAGTATTTTCAACTCATCCGGTTTCGCGGTGTTAAGTGGAAGAGGTTTTTGCGATGCAAACGACTGGGCCGTACTCGGGGCTGTTTCCTGTTGCCCCAACGCCATTCAGCGATGCCGGCGAGCTCGATTTCGAGGGGCAGGGGCGGGTGCTTGACTGCATGATCGACCAGGGCGTGGATGGCATCTGTGTCCTGGCCAACTACTCGGAGCAGTTTCTGCTCTCGGATGAAGAACGGCGGCAACTGACCGAGTTCTGCCTGGCGCACGTCAAGGGGCGGGTGCCGGTGATGGTCACCTGCAGCCACTTCAGTACCCAGGTCGCCAGCCAGCGTGCGCGTCACGCGGCGGAGCACGGGGCGGCGCTGATCATGCTGATGCCGCCCTATCACGGCGCGGGCATCAAGCTGGAGCCGCGCTTGATCCGCGAGCACTTCGAGCGTGTCGCAGAAGCGTGCCAGCTGCCGATCATGATCCAGGACGCGCCGCTGAGCGGCGTGACGCTCTCCACGGCTTTCCTGGCGGAAGTGGCTCGTACCCTGCCGCTGGTGCGTTACTTCAAGATCGAAGTCCCCGGCACCGCCGCCAAGCTGCGCGAGCTGATCACGCTGGGCGGCAGCAGCATCGTGGGGCCTTTCAACGGTGAAGAGGCGATCACCCTGATGGCCGATCTGGATGCCGGCGCGCGTGGGGTCATGGCCAGCGCAATGATTCCGGACCTGATCCGTCCGGTGATGAGCGCCCATGCAGAAGGCCGTCGCCAGGACGCGATCCAGGCTTATGAGCGGATTCTGCCGTTGATCAACTATGAGAACCGCCAGTGCGGATTGCGTGCGGCCAAGACGGTGATGAAAGAGGGCGGTGTGATCCGCTCCGACAGCGTTCGCCATCCCCTGGAAGCGCTGCATCCGCAGACACGTGAGGGCCTGCTTGAACTGGCCAGGGCGGCCAATCCGATTGCCCTGCGATGGGGTAAGTAAGTCGGTAAGGTGGGTGAGGTGAGTTGGTATTTGTCTAAGGCTAGGGTGAGAACAAGAAAAATGACTGTTTTAGCTAATCCTGTTTTGTCCACCGTCACATCGGACTTGATTCGTCTTGTTGGTGTAACGAAGTCATACGGTAGCATCAATGTATTAAAACCCGTTGACCTGGACATCAAGGACGGTGAGTTTCTTACTATCCTTGGCCCGTCCGGGTCCGGTAAAACCACCATTCTACGAATGATTGGCGGATTCACGGCGCCTACATCCGGTCAGATTCTCCTGCGGGGAACCGACATTGTAAGCCTGCCGATATTCAAAAGACCGTTCAATACGGTATTTCAGGATTACGCGCTTTTTCCCCATATGACCGTGGCGAGCAACGTGGGATATGGTCTACGTATCCGACGCATGCCTGCCGATCAGATCAAGGCCAAGGTCAGGGCCGTACTTGAGACCGTCAATCTGGCGGACAAGGCGGATCGATACCCTGCCGCGCTCTCCGGCGGCCAGCGGCAACGTGTGGCGCTGGCAAGGGCCATCGTCTGTGAGCCGCAAGTGGTCTTGCTCGACGAACCCCTCGCGGCACTTGACGCCGAGTTGCGTCGATCGATGCAGGAGTTTCTCAAGGATCTGCAGCGCAGAATCCGGACAACATTCGTATTCATCACTCATGATCAGGAAGAGGCGATTTCGATGTCGGATCGTATCGCGGTCATGGACCATGGCAATCTTGTTCAAGTTGGAACGCCCAAGGAAATCTACTACAGGCCGAAAAGCGAGTTTGTAGCAAAGTTCTTTGGGGAAAATAATTTACTTCCCACGATCACGGATTCCCAAGGTGGCGCATCCATGATTGAGAGTCCCTTGGGCAGGCACGTGTCGCCAGGGCCCAAGGGCAAGGGTTTTCAACTGGCGATCCGGCCTGAAAGTTTCAGCCTGCATGATGGGAGCGAGTGCAAGCCGGATCAGCAGGTCACGACGGCAAAGCTTGAGGGTGTGACATTCCTGGGACCTACCACGCAGTTATCGCTTTCACTGGGAGCGGCGGCGCACCGAATCAAAGTGCGCATACCGACCGCACTGTGGACGAACAATCTCGGCGTTGGCGCAGAGGTCTCGCTGCGCTGGTCGGAATCCGATATCAGCTTCGTGCCGAGAGAATCCTAGATGACAGCCCTGATCCTGAATATGGAAGCCGCCAACCCGAATCGGCTACAGCTCGCCAAGATCATGGTAAAGCTGGTTATCTACGGCGTGCCAACGGTGATGGTTCTGGTCCCGCTGGTGTCCTTCCTGGCCTACAGCTTTCTGGAGCAGAAAGGCGGTGTCCTTACCGGCAGCCTGACCCTGGCCAACTACGCGGGCTTTTTTGCAGGTAGTTATCTCAAGGTCTTTCTGGGCACGCTGAAGCTGGCATTTTTCGTTGCGTTTGTCGCCCTGGTTTTTGGCTATATCATTTCGTACCTGATCTGGCGTCTGGAAGGCTCGGCCCGTTACCTGCTGCTTTTGTTCAGTGCACTGCCATTGGTTATGAATTACGTCGTAAAGATTTACGCGATGCGCAGTATTCTCGGCTACAACGGCTTCTTGAATTCGGTTTTGTTGTCCCTGGGAATCATTGATGTGCCCAGTCGGCTTTTTATATTCAACCAGACAGCCGTGATGATTGCGATGGCGGTCATCTATCTGCCATTTGGCATATTGCCGATATTCCTCGCGCTAGACCGTATTCCACCCTCGTTGATTGCGGCCGCGGCTGATCTTGGGGCCAAGCCTGGCCGGATCTTCATGACGGTCATTCTTCCGCTCAGCCTGCCCGGATCGATTGCCGGGGCGCTATTTGTGATGGTCATTGCCCTGGGCGATTACCTTACTCCGCAAATGGTAGGGGGGAGCGAGGGGTTCACTTTCGGTCGCGCCATCTGGAGTCAGTTCGGCATGGCATTCAACTGGCCGTTCGGTGCGGCACTCGCAGTCGTGCTGCTTGTAGCCGTCATAGCCATCATCGGGCTTGCGTCCCTGATTTCCCGCGCGGGGAGAGTAAAATGACACCCATGGAACGTATCACCGTTGCTGTACTGTGGATCATGGGGGTTTTCGCGTTCGCCGTGCTTTATGCGCCGGCAGCGATAGTGGTCACACTCTCGTTCTTCAGTGTCAAGGATCACCAGGTTGATTGGTCTGATTTCAGTTTGCAGTGGTATGGCAAGTTTTCCGAGAATTCCCAGTTGCTGGAATCGCTCGGGAACTCACTGCTTGTCGGTGCCTGTGCTGTAGTCATCGCGACAATTATTTCGCTGGCCCTTGCGTATTACATGAAGACCGGGGCGCGCAAAGGGCAGAAATATATCGAGTTTGTAATATTCCTGCCGTTCGTGCTGCCTGCGATCATCACCGGTATTTCGTTGTTGGTGGCTTTTCGGGAAGTTGGCCTGGAACGCAGTCTGGTGACCGTCACCATCGGGCACGTCGTGCTGATTCTGGCGGTGATCTATCGGATGATCATGATCCGCCTGGATACACTTGAAAGTTCGCAGATTGAAGGCTCGCTCGATCTTGGCGCGAATGGCTTCGAGACCTTTATCTATATTGTTTTCCCGCAGCTGCGATCAGCGCTGGTGACCAGTTCCTTGCTGGCGTTTGCCCTTTCTTTCGACGAAACGCTGGTGACGTTCTTCCTGGTCGGCGGGGATAGCACACTGCCAATGCGCTTATGGGCAATGATGCGAACCGGTTTCACCCCCGAAATCAACGCGCTGGTCTCGGTGGTGCTCTGTGTGACGCTGGTATTTGCAACGCTAGGCGCGATATCCCTGCGCCAGAGTATCGAGCGCAAGGCATGAGGAGAGAAGAGGGCGTCAACTCAAAAATAAAACCATGATAAATGGACGTGGGGAACTTTGGAAAATTGCTTCGCGACTGCCGTTCTTGTTGTAGCAACTTAGGATGGGCGGAACATTGCGCCCATGGAATATTGCACATAATAACTTTAAAAATATCGAGAGAGGGCGAAATGAAAAGACGTGACTTTTTGGCTTTGAGCACAGTCGTCGCAGCAAGTGCGCTAATTACTCCGGGTTTTATGCGTTCGGCCAGTGCGGCAGGCAAGGAACTGAGGGTGCTGACCTGGGAAGGTTACGCTGACGACCAATGGGTGAAGGCCTTCGAGAAAAAAACAGGCTCTTCGGTAAGCGTTACTTATGCTGCCAGTGTCGACGAGATCTTCGCAAAAATGACGGCTTCGCAGGGCGCCGATTATGACGTGATCGCCATCGAGACCTCTTCCTACAAGCGTCTGACCCAGGAAAAGCTGATCCAGCCTCTCGATCTGGCCAGGCTCCAGAACGCCAGGAACCTGATGCCCACTTTTCAGAATGTCTCGGCCATCGTCTTTGATGGCAAGACTTACGCGGCGCCCTTCGCCTGGGGTTCCATACCGCTGATTTACAACGCTGATGTATTCAAGGTCGCCCCTGATAGTTGGGCGGTGCTCTGGGATGAGAAATACAAGGGGCGGATGATCATCGTCGATGATGCCAACAACGCCATTGTGACGGCGGCGCTGACCCTGGGAATCAAGGATCCTTTCAATCTGACGGATGATCAATTCGCATTGATCAAAACGAAGTTGTTGGCTCAGAAAGCCAATATCGCCAGCTTTTATTCCGGCTTTGACGATGGGGTCAGCATCTTTGCCCAGGGTGGCATCGATTTGATGATGTCCATGGGCGAGCCCCAGGCCGCGATGCTCAAGAAGCGAAACGTCAATGCGGCGCTCACTATTCCCAAAGAGGGCGCCATCGGCTGGATAGATTGCTGGTGTATCAGCGCCAAAGCCCGCGATAGCGGTCTTGCACACGCCTGGGTCGATGCAATGCTGGAGAAAGATGTCGGCACCTATATCAGTGAAAAAACCGGTTATGGCAACTCTACGAACGAAGCTGCAAACATCAAGATAGGTCTGAACTACTCGGAAAAACTGGTCTTCCTGCAGGCGCCTGAAGATTTTGGTCGGCGTATCGAACTATGGAATGAAATCAAGGCAACGGCCGTGTAGTGGGGTCGATGCATCAATAAAGACAAGAAGTCCCCGCCATTATTATTTCCTGCTGTGATGAAAGAAGTCACAGCTGGATGGCTGTGCATATGAGAGGAAAAATTTCATGAAGGAAATATTTGAGGCCGTGCCTCTTGGACTGACCGAACTTCGAGTGAGCAGGCTGGGAGTAGGCACCACGGCCATTGGTGGTCTCTACTCGCCGACCAGCGCCACCAGCGCCGAAGAAACGCTGGAGGCTGCCTGGGACCTGGGTGTTCGCTTCTTTGACTCCGCCCCGCAATACGGCAACGGCATGGCTGAACAGCGTCTGGGGGCTTTTCTAAAGCGCAAGTCTGGCGATGACTATGTCGTGTGCACCAAGGTCGGCCGCCTTCTGCGGGTGCCTGAAACGCCGGTCGTTGATGGTTACTACAAGGACACTCCGCCCGAGCGCCCGGTCTTCGACTTCAGTTATGACGGCGTGATGACGTCGGTGGAGGAGAGCCTGGCCCGGCTGGGCCTCGATCGCATTGACGTGTTGCATATCCATGACCCTGACGCCAGTTATCAGCAGGCCATCGAGGGTGCCTATAAAGCGCTCGACCGGTTGCGCTCCGACGGCACCATCGGTGCCGTCGGCGCCGGCATGAACCAGAGCCGGATGCTTGCCGAGTTTGCTCGCAATGGCAATTTCGACTGCTTTCTGCTGGCAGGCCGCTACACCCTCCTGGAGCAAGGTGCCCTTACGGAACTGCTGCCTCTTTGCGTCCAGAAAAACATATCGATCATTATTGGCGGGGTCTATAACAGCGGCATTCTCGCCAATCCGAGTGCCGGCGCGAAATTCAATTACGAGGACGCAGACCGGGCGCTCATAGAGCGGGCGTTGATGCTGGAGAAGGTCTGCCTGAGCCATGGTGTGCCCTTGAAAGCGGCGGCCATACAGTTTCCCCTCGCTCACCCGGCAGTGGCCAGCGTTCTCACCGGGCCCAGAACCGCCGAGGAAATGCTGGAAAACGCTGAGCTGTTCCGCCTGCCCATTCCAGGTGCCCTGTGGCAGGACCTCAAGACCCAGGGCCTGATCTCTGCCGATGCTCCAACAGCATGAAGAAAAGCATGCCGAATCAGATAATCGATACCCACCAGCACTTTTGGGATCTGACCACCGGATCCTATCCATGGATGGCGGGCGATGAAATGCGCGCTCTTCGCCGCAATTTCGCTCCGCACGACCTGCAGCCGCTGTTGGCCGATAATGGCATCGATTCCACTATCGTCGTGCAATGCCGGCATGATCTGTCAGAGACCCGGGACCTCCTGGCGATAGCCGCGTCCCATGATTTTGTCATGGGCGTTGTCGGCTGGGTCGATCTGCAGTCGGACGACGTGCCGGCGCAGATCGCCGCCTTGCGCGCAATGCCCGGTGGCGACAAGCTCGTCGGAATACGCCATAACGTTCATGACGAGCCGGATCCTGACTGGCTGTGTCGCTCCCGCGTACAGGAAGCGGTTGGCGCGGTCATAGAGGCTGGATTGACGTTCGATCTGCTGGTTCGCACAAGGGAGCTACCGGCTGCGACGCTGCTCGCCAGGCGCTATCCGCAGGGACGCTTCGTCCTTGACCATCTTGCCAAGCCTCCGATCGCCGAAGGGTTCAGCCCCGCCTGGCGCGAAGCGTTCGAGCTTCTCGCCGAAAGCGACAATGTCTGGTGCAAGGTCTCTGGCCTGGTCACCGAGGCGGACGCCGAGTCATGTGCAGCAGAAACCTTCGACTTCTATACACGCACTGCACTGACGGTATTTGGCCCCGGGCGCATTCTATTCGGCTCGGACTGGCCCGTTTGCACCCTGGCGGCTACCTACTCCGGGGTAAAGGCGATCGCCGAGCGACTCGTCGAAACGCACCCCGAGATTGCCAGCCGCTTTTTTGAACTGAACGCCCTCGACGCCTATAACCTGCGTTGAGGCCCTGGAAGAAAAGGATAACCCTATGAGCATCGACCTCGGTACCGGAACCTGGCTGAACCCGCCAGCCCATTGGGTGGCGGATGACGCCGGCCTCACCCTGACCACTGACGAGAAAACCGATTTCTGGCGGAAAACGCACTACGGCTTCATCCGCGATACGGGGCACTTTCTCGGTTTCCCGACGGGGAGCGAATTCACCGCGCAGATTCGGATCCAGGGGGCGTTTCGGACGCTTTACGACCAGGCTGGCCTGATGGTGCGGATTGACGAAACGCGCTGGATGAAAACCGGCGTGGAGTTCACGGACGGTGAGTTGTTTCTGAGCACCGTCATCACCGACGGCCAGTCGGACTGGTCGGTCTCCCAACCTTTCAAGGAACTGGAGGACTTCTACCTGAGAGTCACCGTGGCCAAAGGCACGATGCGGATCCAGGCCTCCCGTGACGGTGTCTTCTGGCCGCTGTTGCGTCTTGCCCCATTCCCGGAGGCGGAAAGTTATCAGGTAGGCCCCACCGCCTGCACGCCGGAACGAAGCGGCCTGACCGTGCGTTTTTCAGCGTTCTCCATCGGCCCGGCCACCACCAAAAACCTCCACGACTTGAGCTGAAGGAGTTCCCATGCTGATTGGTATCGATCCTATCCTCAACGCTGACATCCTCTTTGCCTTGCGATCCATGGGCCATGGTGACGAGATCGTCATTGTCGATGGCAGCTTTCCCGCCCAGACGGTGGCCAAACGGCTGATCCGCATGGAAGCGGCGGACCTGCCACGGATGTTGAAGGCCGTGCTCTCGGTCATGCCGATCGATGAGTCCGAACCCGATCCGGTCGTGGGGATGGAAGTGATAGATGAACCCGACACCCTCGTAAGGGCGCACACGGTGATCCAGGACGCACTGGACGCACTGCCAGGCGAATCGCCGACTCTCTGTCGCATTGAGCGCTTTGCTTTCTACGACCGGGCCAAGGAAGCTTTTGCCATTATCGCCACGGGTGAAACGCTGTTCTACGGCAACGTCATCATCCGCAAGGGCACCGTCAACCTGGGCGGAAACTGACGGCGGCACAGCCCCTCGGATGGACGCTCTGTCACGTCGAGGGGCTCTGGTGGTCCAAGTGTCTTGGTGCATGGGATCTCAAGCTGATCACCCATGCACCCCTTCAGCGTGGAACAGTACGTTCCTGTCTCTCAGGTGATCGCGCCAATCTGCCAGGGCACGAACTCGTTCTGCCCATAGCCGTGGCGTTCGCTCTTGCTGCGCTCTCCCGAAGCCACGCGCAGGATCATGTCGAAGATATGGGCGCCCCGATCCTCGATCGTATCGGTGCCGTCGGCGATGCCACCACAGTTCACGTCCATGTCCTCTTCCTGATGGTTGAACATGTGCGAGTTGGTCGCGATCTTGATCGAGGGGGAGGGGGCGCCACCGAAGGCTGATCCGCGGCCGGTGGTGAAGGCAATGAGGTTGGCACCTCCCGCCACCTGGCCAGTGGCCGAGATCGGGTCATAGCCCGGGGTATCCATGAACACCAGGCCATGGGCGGTGACCGCTTCGGCGTACTCGTAGACATCGACCAGGTTCGTCGAGCCGCCCTTGGCCACGGCGCCGAGTGACTTCTCCAGGATGGTGGTCAGCCCACCGGCCTTGTTGCCGGCCGAGGGGTTGTTGTTGAGCTCGGCATTCATGCGTTGGCAATAGCTTTCCCACCAGCGGATCCGCGCGATGAGCTTTTCACCGACCTCGCTGCTCACCGCGCGGCGTGTCAGCAGATGTTCGGCGCCATAGATCTCCGGGGTCTCGGAAAGGATCGCCGTGCCGCCTGCCGCCACCAGCCGGTCGACCGCATTGCCCAGGGCCGGGTTGGCGGTGATCCCGGAGTAGCCATCCGAGCCGCCACATTGCAGCCCGACGATGAGATGCCTGGCACTGACCGCTTCCCGGTGTACCTGGTTGGCAGTCGGCAGCAGGGCCTTGATCTGCTCGATGCCGTTGGCGATGGATTTCGCCGTGCCGCCGGTCCCCTGGATGGTGAACACACGCAGGTGCGGGCCTGCTTGCAGGTGGCGGGCCTTGAGCAGGTCGTCGATCTGGTTGGTCTCGCAGCCCAGGCCGATCATCAGGACGGAATGGAAATTGGCGTGAACCGCATAGCCCCCCAGGGTTCGCTGCAACATCGCCAGGGCCTCGCCGCCCGGGTCCACGGCACAGCCTATGCCATGGGTCAGGGCTACCACGCCATCGACGCCCGGATACTCTGCGAGGGCCTCGGGGTGGATGTCGCGACGGAAGTAGTCGGCGATCGCCCGCGCCACGGTGGCCGAACAGTTCACCGAGGTCAGCACGCCGATGTAGTTGCGCGTCGCCACGCGACCATCCGGGCGAACGATACCCATGAACGTCGCTTCCCGATGCGGCGTCTGTCTGGCGTCGATGCCGAACTCATGATTGCGGGAAAAGTGCGCCATGCCGAGGTTGTGACTGTGGACGTGTGCGCCGGCCTCGATCAGGGCCGACGCGACCCCGATGATCTGGCCGTAACGGCGAACGTTCTCGCCGGCCTCGATACGCCGTACGGCCACCTTGTGGCCGGCGGGAATCGCCTGCCGGACAACGACGCCTTCCGCCTCCAGCAACAGACCGGCAGGGAGCGGCTGGCGCGCGATCAGCACGTCGTCATGCGGATCCAGCCGGATCGTGGCCGCCACAATCTGGCTTTGCGCACTTGTTTTAGCAATCAATTCCATTACGGCACCTTACTGGAGGGGAAAGCGGATGCTTTGCTGCAGGGTTCATGGCGCGATCCTAGCGCCGGCCCGGCGGGGCGGGTAATGAAAATCCGGAGGCTTGAGATAACCGAGCGTTATCTGTGTGACCGAATCGAGCGAGACCAGGCGATATCCAACCCGGTGGCACTGATATCGGTTGCGTCGACAAGGGGAATTACTTCGTCAGTTCTTCGATCAGCAAGTGGGTCAGTTGCGAGAGTTCCACCTGGGTACGCGTGACGATGGCGAACGGCTCGGTCTTTGGTGTGATGGTGCAGGGCAACTGCGTCAACATGGCCTGCAACAACGGCAGTTCCGCCACGTCGGTAGGCAGTACCGCGACCAGGTGGGGGTCGCTGATCAGCAACAGCAGCGTGGCGAAGGTGGACGAGGTTTCGATGGGGTGGGCCGGAAAGTTCACGCCGGCCTCATGGAACTCGCGCTCCAGCGTCTGGCGCAGCGGCATGTTCGCCGAGAAGATCACCCAGCCGGAATCCGCCAGGTCCTCCAGGGTGAGCGAGGTGTGCCCCACCAGCGGATGCTTGGGGTTGGCCATCACCATCAAGGCTTCGGGTTTCATGCTGATGCTGTCATAGGCCGTGGGGCGCGGGCTCACACTGGGGTAGCACAGCGCCATATCCAGGCGGCCCTGGTCCAGCAGGCTCAGCAGCTTGACGCTGGTGTCTTCGACTATCTCGATGGTCGCCTGGGGTTGACGCTCGCGCAGCCGCAGCAGGCCGGCCGTCAGCAGCGGCACGCCGCCCATGATCGTGCCGACGGTGATGCGTCCCCCATGTCCCTGGAAGATCCCGTGCATCTCCTGCCGAAGGTGCGCCAGGTCGGTCAGGATCAAGCGTGCGTAGCGAATCGCGCAACGGCCCATCGCATTGGCGTTCAGTCCCTTGCTGGTGCGCTCGAACAGCGTCGCGCCGAGGGTTTCCTCCACATCGTGGAGGGCCTTGGTCGCGCCGGGCTGGGTGATGCCGATGATTTCCGCGGCCCGGTGGATGGAGCCGTGATCGTCCAGGGCAATCAACAGGCGCAACTGCTTGAGGCGAAGGCGCGAGGAGATGGTTTCCAGGGTTGGCATCATCGTCAGGGTGCGCTTTTTCAAAGAGATGACCCGCATTAGGCATCAGCAGGCGGGAAAACTCCAGCCGCCTCCGGTCCTGCCGCCAGCCCTTGTGGAAACGCCGCTGCACCCGGCGATAGCCAACGGTTATCGACAGGGGTGTACTTCTCATTACTCGCCCCGCATGAAGTGCAGTACTTTGGGTTCAGCCGGTTTCGCGGTGTTTATTGTTTCGTCATGCAGGCCGCGACGGGATCGGGTTGTTTCAACAGAGGAGCCACGTATATGCCTGACAGGCTGGAAAACAATAAAGAAGTGACGGGCAGAACCCGGGTACTGGGGATTCTTGCTCACCCGACCGAACATGTGAAAGCACCGCCCAAGATCAACAGGATTGCCCGTGAGCGTGGCTGTGACGCGATCATGGTGCCCATGAATGTTGCACCGCAAGACTTCGAGCGTTTCGTCAACAGTCTGCGGACACTGTTGAGTTTCGATGGGGCCATTGTCACGGTGCCTTTCAAGCAGGCCATCCTGCCGTTGTGCGACGAACTGAGTGAACAGGCCGCCGCAGTCGGCGCCGCCAACGTCATCCGGCGCCTGGCCGATGGACGCCTGGTCGGCGATCAACTGGATGGCATCGGTTTCCTGCGCGGGTTGCAGCATGCCGGTATCGAAGTGGCCGGCCAGTCGGTCTACCTCGTCGGTGCCGGTGGCGCGGCGAACGCCGTCGCTTTCGCGCTGGCCCAGGCCGGCATCGCCCGGCTGACCCTGGCCAACCGCAGTGAGCACAAGAGCCTTGAGCTCAAGGAACGGCTCCTGCGTCACTATCCGGCCCTGGACGTCTCTCTGGGCAGCCGTGATCCCAGCGGCCACCAACTGATTATCAACGGTACGTCGCTGGGTATGCAGGCCACGGACCCGTTGCCGCTGGATGTCGCCGGGCTGACGCCGCAGATGACCGTGGCGGAAGTGGTCCAGGAACCGGAGCGCACCGCGTTGCTGATCGCGGCCGAGGGTATCGGCTGCCGGGTCCACTTGGGGCGCCACATGCTGGAGCACCAGGTGCAGTCGATGGCGGACTTCCTTGGCCTGTAACGGGCCGCACTCATTTCACAAGAAGGATTGATGATGAACGAATTAGCCATCCATGGCGGACCACGCGCCATAGACGGGACGCTGCCCAGCTTCCGTGACGCATCCGGGCGCACGTTCGGTGCCGAGGAAGAAAAACTGCTGCTGGAAGTGATCCGCTCAGGCAGCCTGTCCTTCCTGGTCGGCCCCAAGACCCGGCAGTTCGAGCAACGCTTTGCCGAGATCTATGGGGTGTCCACGGCCGTGGCGGTGGCGAACGGCACGGCAGCCTTGCATACCGCGGTGATCTACCTGAATCCCGAGCCTGGCGACGAGATCATCCTGTCGCCGGTGACGGATATCGGCACGGTCATTCCAGTGCTCGCGCAACTGGCGGTGCCGGTCTTCGCCGATGTCGATCCGCTCACGCAGAACCTCGATCCGATTTCCATCGAGAAGAACATCACCCCACGGACCCGCGCGATCATCGTGACCCATGTGTTCGGCAATCCGGCGGACATGGACGCGATCATGGCTATTGCCCGCAAGCACGACCTGTTCGTCATCGAGGACTGTGCCCAGGCGCACCTGGCTTACTACAAGGGCAAGTTGTGCGGCACTTTCGGCGATGTGGGCTGTTTCAGTTTCCAGCAGTCCAAGCACATGACCACCGGTGATGGCGGCCTGGTGATCAGCAACCGCGACGAATACAACGGTCGTCGCCTGCGCGCGTGCAGCGACAAGGGCTGGCCGCGCGAGCGCGGTGGCCGTGACCACCTGTTCCTGGCACCCAACTACCACATGACCGAATTGCAGGCTGCCGTCGGCCTGGCGCAGGTCGAGAAACTGCATCAGTTCGTCGAGGCGCGCGTCGCCTCGGCCGATCGCCTGACCGGGTTGCTGGACGGGTTGCCTATCCAGCCGGTATTGCCGTTGCCGGACACCCGCGGGGTTTACTTCTTCTATTCGTTCCGCGTGGACACCGCGCAACTGACGGTCCCGCTGCGCGAGGTCATGAAGGCGCTGGTGGCCGAGGGGATCGATGGCTTCATCGGTTACCCGGGCGAGGTGCCGCTCTACAGCTACCCGGTCATCCGTGAACGCAAGACGTTCGGCTCGTCGGGGCTGCCCTTCACCTTGCCGGGCGCGAGCCCGCAGGACTTCTCCAGCAGCGTCTGTCCGGTGGCGGAAACGGTTTGCAAGGAAACGGTGTGCATGTGGTGGACCGACCGTTTCGAGGAGAAACACCTGCAAGGCATCGCCCACGCGATCCGCAAAGTGCTGACGGCCTACGGCCGAGGCTGACTCATGTCTGCGGCGGGCCGTTGCCCGGCCTGCCGTTTTCCCAATGGAAGAGGTTTTTGCGATGCAAACGACTGGGCCGTACTCGGGGCTGTTTCCTGTTGCCCCGACGCCATTCAGCGACGCCGGCGAGCTCGATTTCGAGGGGCAGGGGCGGGTGCTTGACTGCATGATCGACCAGGGCGTGGATGGCATTTGTGTCCTGGCCAACTATTCGGAGCAGTTTCTGCTCTCGGATGAAGAGCGGCGGCAGTTGACCGAGTTCTGCCTGGCGCACGTCAAGGGGCGGGTGCCGGTGATGGTCACCTGCAGCCACTTCAGTACCCAGGTCGCCAGCCAGCGTGCGCGTCACGCGGCGGAGCACGGGGCGGCGCTGATCATGCTGATGCCGCCCTATCACGGCGCGGGCATCAAGCTCGAACCGCGACTGATCCGCGAGCACTTCGAGCGCGTCGCAGAGGCGTGCCAGCTGCCGATCATGATCCAGGACGCGCCGCTGAGCGGCGTGACGCTCTCCACGGCTTTCCTGGCGGAAGTGGCTCGTACCCTACCGCTGGTGCGTTACTTCAAGATCGAAGTCCCCGGCACCGCCGCCAAGTTGCGCGAGCTGATCACGCTGGGCGGCAGCAGCATCGTGGGGCCTTTCAACGGTGAAGAGGCGATCACCCTGATGGCCGATCTGGATGCCGGTGCGCGTGGGGTCATGGCCAGCGCAATGATTCCGGACCTGATCCGTCCGGTGATGAGCGCCCATGCAGAAGGCCGTCGCCAGGACGCGATCCAGGCTTATGAGCGGATTCTGCCGTTGATCAACTATGAGAACCGCCAGTGCGGATTACGTGCGGCCAAGACGGTGATGAAGGAGGGCGGTGTGATCCGCTCCGACAGCGTTCGCCATCCCCTGGAAGCACTGCATCCGCAGACACGTGAGGGCCTGCTCGAACTGGCCAGGGCGGCCAATCCGATTGCGTTGCAATGGGGTAGGTAAACCGGGTGCCCCGGCATGAACAGAGGCAGCCGGGGCGGCTGGGCCTGTTGATTTCATAGGTTTCGGCCAGGCGCCGATGACATAGAGAGAGTTGAAAATGCTTCCTGTACTTGGTCAGCAATTCATCGCGGGTGCCCGCAGCGGCCTTGGCGAGCCCCGTCACCAGAGCTTTGATGCCAGCAGCGGGGAAGCCCTGTCCTGTGCTTTCCACCAGGCCACGCTCGAAGAAGTCGAGCAGGCCGCCCTCGCCGCGAAGAATGCCTTCGGCCCCTATCGGCAACTGAGTCCGGCGCGGCGCGCCGAGTTTCTCGAGGCAATCGCCGAGGAACTGGATGCACTGGATCAGGATTTCGTGGCCATCGTCTGCCGGGAGACCGCACTACCGGCCGCGCGTATCCAGGGCGAGCGCCTGAGAACCAGTAACCAGATGCGCCTGTTCGCCCAGGTGCTGCGCCGTGGTGACTTCCTCGGTGTGCGCATCGACCTGGCGCTGCCGGACCGTCAGCCCCTGCCACGCGTCGACCTGCGTCAGTACCGCATCGGCGTCGGCCCGGTGGCGGTGTTCGGTGCCAGCAACTTCCCCCTGGCATTCTCCACGGCGGGGGGCGACACGGCCTCGGCGCTGGCGGCCGGTTGCCCCGTGGTCGTCAAGGCCCATAGCGGACACATGGCGACCGCCGACCTGGTGGGCTGCGCCATCGAGCGGGCGGCCACGCGCACCGGCATGCCCGCGGGCGTGTTCAACATGATCTTTGGCCAGGGTGTCGGTGCGGACCTGGTCAGGCATCCGGCGATCCAGGCCGTGGGTTTTACCGGTTCGCTGCACGGCGGGGAAGCGCTGTGCCGGATCGCCGCCGAGCGTGCGCAGCCGATCCCGGTGTTCGCCGAAATGTCGAGCATCAATCCAGTCATCCTGCTGCCAGCAGCCCTGGCCGCCCGGGGCGCGGCAATCGCTGGCGAACTGGCGGGCTCGGTGGTGCTGGGAGCAGGGCAGTTCTGCACCAACCCCGGCCTGGTGATCGGTATCCGTGGCGCGGCATTCACGGCGTTCACCGAACAGCTCAGGGAGCACCTGTCGGTACAGGCGCCGCAGACCCTGCTCAACGCGGGCGGCCTGGGCAGCTACCGCAAGGGCGTCGATGCCTTGAGGTCATGCCCGGGCGTCACGCACCTGGCAGGTCAGCCGCAGGAGGGCAGCCAGGCGCAAGCGCAGCTGTTCAAGGCCGACGTCGGCTTGCTGCTGGAGGGACATCCCTTGCTCCAGGAAGAAGTCTTCGGCCCGGCCACCGTGCTGATCGAAGTGGCTGACGACGCCGAACTCGAGCATGCGTTGCTGGCCCTGCGCGGCCAACTGACCGCGACGCTCATCGGTGAGCCGGACGACCTGCGCAAGTATCAATGGCTGGTGCCCCTGTTGGAGGAGAAGGTTGGCCGTATCCTGGTCAATGGCTATCCGACGGGGGTGGAAGTTTGTGACGCGATGGTCCATGGCGGCCCTTATCCGGCGACAAGCGATCCTCGGGGGACCTCGGTCGGCAGCCTGGCGATCGATCGGTTCCTGCGTCCGGTCTGCTACCAGAACTACCCGGACGACCTGTTGCCCGCTGCGTTGCAGAACGCCAACCCCCTGCAAGTGAAGCGCTTGGTGAATGGTGAGTGGAGCAGCGAGGCGCTTGTGCCTTAGCCCGATTGTTGGCAAAGGCGCTGGATGCTGTGGCATGAAAAAAGCCCCCATTGCGCTGTCGTGGGCAGGCCGTGGGGGCAAAAGGGGAGGTCAGCCGGGGTGACCCGGTCCTGCCTTTGGCTCGGAGATGGTCAGCAAGAGGATGAAGCTGATGAACGAGCCGATTGCCAGCCAGGCAAATACATAACCCCAGCCATAGTTATCCAGCAGCAGGCCGGTAATGAAAGGCGTGGCCGCGGCGCCCAATTGCCCGATCATGTTCACGATGGCGTTGGCGATGGGGAACGTTTTCTTGGTGGCCAGCCCCATCGGGTAGACCATGTAGGAAGAGAAACCGAGGCTGAGGACAACGCCGGTCAGCATCAGCAGCAGCCCGTAAGGCAGCGGTTCGGCAGGCGAATTGATCAGCAGGTACATCATCAGCGACGTGCCCAGTGCCGATAGCAGCATGCCGGGCTTGCGCCGCCCGCCCAGCAGCCGGTCCGAGCAGAAGCCGCCGATCAGGTTGCCCAGCACCGCGCCTACCCATGGCGCCGCCGATACCAGCCCCATGTTCATGATCGAGAATTGCTTGACGGTCATCAGGTAGGTCGGGATCCATGCCAGCAATACGCTGGAGACGCCCAGTTGAAAACAGTAGCTGGTGGCGCAACCCCAGATGTTCCAGGAGGTGAACACCTGCTTGTTGGTTTCCAGGGGCGTTTCATGACGAGCCCGTATGACGCGATCCAGTCTGTGCAGCCAAGCTGGGGTCTGCCGTGGGCGGGTCGGTTGAGCCGTCTGGATGTTGTCGGTTGCTTCGGTGATGTAGTGGAGCTCGGCGTTGTTGACGAACCGGCTACGGGACGGGTGATCGGCAACCATGAAATACCAGACCACCGCGAGGACGATGCCGGGCACGGCGAAAAAGTAGAAGATTTCGCGCCAGCCCCGGACCGAAATAATCACGGCGCAGAGTGGCGGCACGATCACCGGGCCGAATTTGACGGCGGACAGGAAGATTCCCGAAGCCGTGCCCTTTTCCCGTGGGGGAAACCAGTTGTTGATGGTCGTGGTCATGCTGATCGGCAGTGGACCTTCGGCAACGCCAAGGCCCAGGCGGTACAGCTTCAGCGCAAGCAGCGAGCCGGCCGTCCCCACCAGGCCGGTCAGCAGCGAGGTCAATACCATGGCGCCTGGGAGGATCCTGCTGACGCCGAAGCGGCCGAAGGCAAAGCCGGAGGGGATCTGTGCCAAGGCATACGCCAGCAGAAACAGGCTGACCAGGCCACCGGCCTCGGCATTGCTCATGTCGAACTCTTTGCGAATGAAGGGCAGGGCAACACCCAGGTTTGCCCTGTCGGCGGCGGCGATGGTGTAAATCAGGAAAATCAGCGCCGCCACCACCCAGCGGTAATGACTGCGCACGGCAGGTTTTATGACTTCAGGCAGAGACATGAGGGCAGACCTTGTTTTTTTATCGGTGTTGTCCGGCCAAAGTAATGATTGTGAATCTGCAAAAAAAGCGACAAATACTCCGCTCAACAAATCGCTTTTATTGATGGGAGTGCCGCGTTGAACGGGCGCCCTGGAGAATGCGCGGGCATAAAAAAACCGGGCTCAAGGCCCGGTTGGATGGCAACGTGAGTCGCGCGTGCAGCCCTCGATCAGACCTTGGGATCCTCATGGGGCTTGAGTGGGTGCGCGTACTGCGGCTTGAGCTTGCCGTCCTTGTCCAGCAACCAGGCATCGAGGATCTCGCGCACCACGGGGCCGGCTACCCGGCCACCGGCTTCGCCGTTCTCGATCATCACCGAAATCACGATCTGCGGGTCTTCCGCCGGGGCGAAGCCGACGAAGAGGGCGTTGTCGCGGTTGCGCTCGGAGGTCTTCAGGCGGTCATAGCGTTCGCCCTGCTTGATCGCCACCACCTGCGCGGTACCACTCTTGCCGGCAATCCGGTACTGCGCGCCGACGGCCGCCGCGCGGGCGATACCGCGCGGGTCATGCATCACCAGTTGCATGGCGTAGTTGACCTGCTCCCACTCCTTGGGGTCGCGCAAGACGATGTTCGGGATCGGATTCTCGTCCACCGGCGCCACCTGGCCTACCGACTTGGCCAGGTGCGGGCGATTCCACACGCCCTTGTTGGCAATCAGCGTGGTGGCCTGGGCCAGTTGCAACGGGGTGACCTGCATATAGCCCTGGCCGATCCCGAGAATCACCGTTTCCCCCGGGAACCAGGTCTGGCGGCGGGTGGCGCGTTTCCACTCGCGGGACGGCATCAGCCCCGAAGACTCTTCGAACATGTCCAGGGAGACCTTCTGCCCGACCCCGAACTTGTTCAGGTAATCGTGCAGTCGATCGATGCCCAGCTTGCTTGCCAGGTCATAGAAGTAGGTGTCGTTGGAACGCATGATCGCCGCGTTCAGGTCGACCCAGCCGTCGCCGCTGTGGTTCCAGTTGCGGTACTTGTGATCGACGTTGGGCAACTGGAAATAGCCCGGGTCGAACACACGCGTCGAGGGCGAGATCACGCCGCTGTCGAGGCCGGCGATGGCTACTTCCGGCTTGATCGTCGAGCCGGGAGCGTAGAGCCCGCGCAGGGCACGGTTGAACAGCGGGCGGTCGATGGAGTCGCGCAGGGCCGAGTAGTCCTTGGCGCGGATGCCGGTGACGAACAGGTTCGGGTCGAAACTCGGCTTGCTGACCATCGCCAGCACTTCGCCGGTCTTCGGATCGATCGCCACCACCGAGCCGCGGCGGTCGCCCAGGGCGTTCTCGGCGGCTTCCTGAAGCTTGATATCCAGGCTCAGGACGATGTTCTTGCCGGGGATCGGATCGGTGTGCTTGAGCACCCGCATGACCCGGCCCTGGGCATTGGTCTCGACTTCCTCGTAACCGACATGGCCGTGCAGTTCGTTCTCGTAGAAACGCTCGATGCCGGTCTTGCCGATGGACTGGGTGCCACGGTACTCCACCGGGTCGAGCTGCTTGGTTTCCTTCTCGTTGATCCGGCCGACGTAACCCACCGAATGAGCGAAATGGTCGCCCAGCGGGTAATGCCGGACGAACTGCGGTTCGACCTCGATCCCCGGCAACTTGAATTCGTTCACGGCCAGCAGGGCGATCTGCTGTTCGGTCAGTTCGTAGAGCAGGGTCACCGGCTCGAAGGGGTGGCGCGACTGCTTGAGTGCCTTGCCGAACAGGGTCCGGTCTTCTTCCGGCAGGTTGAGGACGCTCATCACCGTGTCCAGCACCTGGCCGACGTCACCGGCGCGTTCGCGGGTGAGGGTCATGTTGAAGCTGGGCTGGTTGTCGGCGAGCACTTCGCCGTTGCGATCGTAGATCAGCCCGCGTTCAGGCGGGATCGGCAGGACATGGACCCGGTTGTTTTCCGAGACCGTGGAGTTGTAGGAGAACTCGGTGACCTGGAGAAAATACAGGCGGCCCACCAGGGCGGCGGCGAGGCCCAGTACCAGCAGGCCACAGGCGATCAGGCGCTTGTTGACCAGGCGTTTTTCGGTCTCGTGATCCTTGAGATGAATGGGATCGCTCATGAGGAACCTGTTTTGTGCAAGAAAAATTGACGATAAAAGGTATGGCTGATAGAAAAAATAAATAGGTAGCTACTTAAATCGGCGCACACGATACCAAGAAGCGCCGGATTTAGGGGCTTTATTGATGGAGGATCCGCCAAAAGGCGTGGGCAAAGGCGGGGGAACAGGGGCCGGCTCGGATCCTTCCGGGCCGGCAGGGTGGGACTAGATCACCTGGGCCAGGTGCAACTCGGTCAGCGATTGTGCCTTGAGGGAGGCTAGCACCGGGTCGCGGCGATCACGGGGATGGGCCAGGTCGACCGACAGGGTCTGGCGAATACGGCTGGGACGGTTATCCATCACCAGCACCCGGTCACTCAGGTACAGGGCTTCGTCGACGTCGTGAGTCACCAGCAGCAGAGCAATGCCGTGGCGCCTGGCCAGTTGCAGGAGCAGGTCCTGCAGTTTCATGCGGGTGAAAGCATCCACCGCGCTGAAGGGTTCATCGAGCAGCAGGATCCGCGGCTTGCTGTACAGTCCCCGGGCGATCGCCACCCGTTGTGCCATGCCGCCCGACAGCGCCTTGGGCAGTGCCTGGGCAAAACCGGCGAGCCCGACTTCCTCGATCAGTTGCGTGACCCAGGCCCGGTCGTAGTGGTCGTCTTCGCTGAAGCCGATATTCTGTTCCACCGTCAACCAGGGCATCAGGCGTGGTTCCTGGAATACGAAGGCGATGGGCGCGGTGCTGTGTTTCAGCTCACCCTGGAAGTCCTTTTCCAGTCCGGCGACGATCCGCAGCAAGGTGCTTTTGCCGCAGCCGCTGGGGCCCAGCAGACTCACCGCTTCCCGCTCATGAAGTTGCAGGCTGACCTGCTTGAGTACCGTGGTCTCGGCAAACGCCTTGCGTTCGACATACAGATCCAGCAATGGCTCGCTCATGTTCATGACTCCCGGTCCTGACCGTTGAAAGTGTCGCGCCAGGCCAGCAGGCGTTTTTCCAGGCCGGCCAGCAGGCCGTCGCTGAGTTTGCCCAGCAGCGCCAGGACAATGATGGCCGCCAGCACGATATCCGGACGCGAGGTTTCCCGGCCGTCGCTGAGCAGATAACCCAGGCCGCGGGTGGCGGCGATCAGCTCCGCGGCCACCAGGAACATCCAGGCCAGGCTCATGCCGCTGCGCAGGCCGGTGAACAGGCCGGGCAGGGCGGCGGGCAGGAGAATCCGCCGGACCAGGCGATAGCGACTGAAACCGAGCATCTGCCCGACTTCCACCAGCTTGCGGTCGATATCGCGAATCGCCGCCACGCCGTTGAGGTACACCGGGAAAAACGCGCCGATGGCGATCAGGACGATCTTCGAGGTTTCGTCGATACCCAGCCACAACAGCAGCAGCGGCACCCAGGCCAGGCTCGGGATCGAGCGCAAACCGGCGAAGGTCGGTTCCAGGTACGCTTCGGCTTCCCGGCTCAGGCCGACCCAGGCGGCAAACACCAGGGCCAGGCCGGCGCCGATGGCAAAGCCGCTGAGTACCCGCAGCAGGCTGGCGCTGATGTGTTTCCACAAGGCGCCTTCGGCCAGGTCGCGCAGGGTCAGGACGATTTCGCTGGGAGCCGGCATCTGGTAGGACGGCACCCAGCCGATGCGCACCACGAACTCCAGCAGGACGATGATCGCTAGCGGCACGACCAGTCCCTTGAGGTTGCGCTGCCAACTGCCGGTACGCAGGGAACCGGCCGGAACGACGCGGGGGAGGGATTTACTCTTGCTGGTCATGGACGCTCCTGGCCCGCACGCGGGTTGCCCGGGTCACTGCTTGGCGACGGCGACGTTGTTGAAGCGGGTATCGATCAACTGGTCGATCACCTGGTCGACGTTGACGCCACGACGGACGAGTTCTTCGGACACGAGGATCGGTGCCGCGGCCTTTGATGACACCAGGTCCTGCGGGCCGAGACGGGCGTTGCTCAGGTCGGTGCGCGACAGTTGCAGCTTGGCGACATCCAGTGGCAGGCCGGATTCGGTCGCCAGCAACCGGGCCAGTTCGTCGGGGTTTTTCTGGGCCCACTCACGGGCTTTTTCGTAGGCGCCGAGCACCGTCTCAATGGTCTGCGGGTGTTCCTTGGCGTACGTCTCGGTGACGCTGATCACGCCGTAGCTGTTGAAGTCGGGGTTGCGGTACAGCAGGCGCGAACCGGCCTGGATCTGGCTGGCGGCCATATGCGGATCGAGTCCGGCCCAGGCGTCGACATCGCCTTTTTCCAGGGCGATGCGACCATCCGGGTGTTGCAGGTGGACCAGTTCCACGTCGTCCTTGCCCAGTCCGGCCTGTTGCAGGCTGCGCAGGGTGAAGAGGTATGGATCGGTGCCTTTGGTGGCCGCAATCTTCTTGCCCTTGAGGTCGGCGAGGGTCTTGTAGGGTGAGTCCTTGCGTACCAGCAGGGCCGTCCATTCGGCGCGGCTGTAGACATAGACCGACTTGATCGGGCTGCCGTTGGCGCGGCTCAGCACCGCTGCCAGGCTGGCGGATGAGGCGAAATCGACGCCACCGCTGTTCAGGTATTCCAGGGAGCGATTGCTACCCTGGCTCAGGACCCAGGTCACCTTGCTCTGGGGCAGGGCTTTTTCCAGCCAGCCGAAATGCCGCAGCACCAGGCTTACCGGCGAGTAATAGGCATAATCCAGATGGACTTCGGCCGGGACGGTTTCGCCGGCCTGGGCCAGCGGTTGCAGGCCCAGTACCAGGGCCGTGGCGGCGGCCAGCAGGCGGGCGGCGTGGGTGATGGGGTTGAGGGCTTTCATCGGATGCTCCAGGAGAGGGATGGCGGTGCTTATTTCTGAATAAGCAGTCATGGCTCCGATGAACTGCTTAAATGGAATAATGCAGGCTCTGTGCCAGTTGCCTGTCGAGCGTGACTGATCGTTCCCATGCTCTGCGTGGCAATGCCTCCCTGGACGCTCTGCGTCCGCCGGTGTGACGCGCAGCGTCACGAGCTGCGCTCCCACGTCGGAGTGTGGGAACGATCGACAGGGGGAAGCCGGTCTGTTGGCTGGGCGAGGCTGGTAAGTGTCGTCTTGCGAACACTCTGTTGAAGCACTGTTGCTCCAGCAACATCGGCCGCGGGGCTACAAAAACATTGTCAGAGATTGTTTCAAACCGGCATGCTTACCGGCTCCTGCTCCTCGTCGTAGAGACCCGTCCCACATGCCTGCCGTGGCTGCTCACCCGACCGATTCCGCCTCCCGTCGTTCCGCCATCGTCCTGGCCCTGTGCCTGCCCAGCGATGTCCTGCTTTACCTGCTGCTGCCGATGAACACCGCGGCCTTTGGCGTGACCCTGGCCCAGGCCGGGGTGCTGCTGGCGGCCAACCGCCTGGTGCGGATCTTCGGTTACGGGTACGTGCTGCGTTACTACGCCCGCCACGGCGATCGTTCGACGCTGATGCTGGCGGCCGGGGTCAGTGCCTTGTGCGCCCTGGGCAATTCGCTGATCTCCGGTTTCTTCTGGCTGTTGCTGCTGCGCCTGGGCTGGGGCCTGTCCTATGCGGCGTTGAACCTCTCGACGCAAGTACTGGCGACCCTGGAACCCAGTGGTGCGGCGCGCCGGGCAGGGCGCTCGCGGGCGGTGATCGCCATCGGACCGATGATCGCCCTGGTCGCGGGCGGCTGGTTGAGCCTGCAGTTCGGGCCAAGGCTGATTTTCCTGCTGCTGTGCGCGGCCTCGCTGATCGGCTTGTGGGTGGCGCGTGGCTTGCCGACGGTGGGGCATGAACTGTCGGCACCTTCCGGGCGGCGTTTCAACTGGCCGGACAGTGTGGCGATCTGGTCGTTTGTCGAAGGCGTGGCGCTGGACGGGCTGTTTATCTTCGGGCTGTCGTTGCAGGCCTCCGCCGTGCTGGGCGGTAACGCGGTGATTATCGCCGGGGCGTTGATGGCCCTGCGTTATGTCTCGGAAATGCTCCTCAGCCCCCTGGGTGGACGGGCCGCCGACAGCTACGGCGTGGTGCGCATGCTGTTGCTGTTCTCGATCCTCAGCGGCCTGGCCCTAGCGGCTTTCGGCAGCCACTGGCTGATCCTCGGGGCCGGATCGGTGCTGATCCTGCGGGCGCTGCAACTGCCGCTGGTGGTGACCCTGGTAGCCCGGCGTAACCCCGGTGCCGGACGAGTCCAGGCCCTGGCATCCAATGCGGTGTGGCGCGATATCGGTGCCGGGGTCGGGCCGTTGCTGGCGGGTGTGCTGTTGCCGGTGGCCTCGGCCAGCTGGGTCTATGCCCTGGCCGGCCTGGCGATTGCCCTGAGTGCGGTGGGCTGTGCGATGTCGCGGGCCAGGTGACCTTGACCCGCGTCTGCGGATAGCTGTCACCCGACCTCGCGAGTGGCCGTCATTGACTCAGGGCTGCCAGATCTCCACGTCCCGGGTATCGATCTTCTGCGGCAGCAGGCCAGCCGCGAGGAACGCATCGGCGATCTGCTGCTGTTCACCCAGCTGGTCGGCCTTGACCGCCTGCACTTCATAGCTGCGATGGCGGTTGGCGGCCTCGACCGTCGCCGTATCCAGGCCACCCCAGAGCGGCCCCAGAATCTCGGCGGCCTCCTTGGGGTGGGTCTTGATCCAGGTTCCGGATTTCTGCAGTTCGGCGAACACCTGCTTCAGGACTTGCGGGTGGGACTGGGCGTAAGGCGTGCTCGCCAGGTAATAACGCTTGTAGTTCGCCAGGCCCTGGCCGTCGGCGAGGGTGCGGGTCGGTAGTTGCCGCTGGACGCCGCTGAGGAAAGGTTCCCAGGTCACCCAGGCATCGACCTTGCCATTCTCGAAGGCGGCACGGCCGTCGGCGGGAGTCAGGTAGGCGGGGGTGATATCGCTGAATTTCAACCCGGCCCTGGCCAGCGCCGCGATCAGCAGATAGTGGCTGCCGGCGGCCTTGGTCACCGCGACTTTCTTGCCCTTGAGGTCGCCCAGGGTCGTGACCGGTGAATCGCTCCTGACCACGATCGCCTGGGCTTGGGGCGACGCGGCCTCCTGGGCGAAGTAGGTCAATCTGGCTTGAGCCGCCTGGGCAAATACCGGCACCGTATCGGCGACATCCGCACTGATATCGACGTTGCCCACATTCAATGATTCGAGCAGCGGCAGGCCGCTGGGGAACTCGTGCCAGCTGACATCGATATGATCCTTGGCCAGGGCTTTCTCCAGGGTGCCCTGGCTCTTGAGCAAGGTGATCAGGGTCGAGGATTTCTGATAGCCGATGCGCAGGGTCTCGTTGGCGTCGACGCAGGAGGCGGCCAGGGACAACGTGGCGGCCAGGACTGAAAGCAACAGGCGGGAACGGGTAATGCCGGGAACCGGGGCGACCATGAACACCTCGCAGGAACAACAGTGAGAAGGGTGGGGCCGGTGGTCCGGTGGGTGGAGCTTATGAGAGGCGGGGGGCTTTGGTTAAATAACCTCTTCGCATAACCATAGAGTCGACTGCACCCGTGCCTGCCGAAGCAAGGAAAAAGCATGAAGGCGCTTTGCTATCAGCTATGTTTGAGGCAAGATCCGCACTTTTGTTTCGGGAAGGATCCGTCGTATGTTGGCCGCCATACAGCTAGCCGCGCAACACATTCGTCAGGGCGTCAGGGCGGCAACCGAAGGACTGATCGGGCGTGAGCAGTTGGCCGAGCTGATCGTGCTGGCCGCCGTGGCCCAGGAGCATCTGCTGGTGGTCGGTCCGCCGGGAACGGCCAAGAGCGCCGTGGTACGTCGCGTGGCCCAGGCCATGGGCGGGCGCTATTTTGAGTATCTGCTCGGGCGTTTCACCGAGCCGTCGGAGCTGTTCGGCCCGGTCGATCTGAAAAAGCTGCGAGAAGGCACGGTCGAGACCGATGTCAGCGGCATGCTGCCGGAAGCCGATATCGTCTTCCTCGACGAGGTCTTTCTCGGTTCTACGGCGATCCTCAATACCTTGCTCGGCGTGCTCAACGAACGCCGCTTCCGTCGTGGGCATACCCAGATCCACTGCCCACTGCGCATCTGCGTCGGCGCCGCCAACGGCTTACCCGACGACGAAGCGCTGGCTGCATTCGGCGACCGTTTCCTGCTGCATCTGTTTGTCGACGCGGTTGCGGATAATCAGCTCGAGGCGCTGCTCAGTGGCGGCTGGCAATCGGACCGGCTGCCGGTGCGGCAATTGATGAACCTCGGTGAGCTCGACACCCTCAGCCAGGCTGTGCCGCAAGTGGACATGGAGACGGTTCGGCCTGCACTGGCCAACTCGATTCGTCGCTTGCGTGCGGCGGGCATCCAGTTGTCCGACCGGCGCATCGTCAAGTCCCAGCGACTGATTGCCGCCGCCGCACTGCTGGGTGGCCGCCTGCAGGCCAGCGAGGCGGACCTCTGGCCGCTGCTGTATGCGTTGGCGACCAAGGAAGCCCAACAGCATGGCCGTGAGGTGCTGCGCGATGTCCTGCAACTGTCGAGTAATCGCAACCTGTTCAGTGCCGTGGAGGAGGCGACGTTGCAGCCGCTGTCCCGCGCCAGTCGCCTGGTGGAAGCAGCGCAGAATTGCCTGATGCGCGTGGCTTCCGGGCAGGTGCTCGATCCGGCCGAGTCCGAAGCGGTATTGCGCGAGATCGATGCGAACTTCTCACAGGACAGCATGCCTCCCGAACTGCTCGGCCTGCGGGGGCTGCTGGCCAAGCAACTGATGCCGGCGACATGACCTTGTCCTCCCTGGTGACCTGGGGCTGGATTGTGCAACCCGATCCCGCGCCACCGGTTGCCGCGGTGGCCTGGGGGGCCGTCGCCAGGCAACTGCATGCACGCTTGTCGTCGATGAGCGGCGAGCAGCGGCGGGGCCTTCAGGCCACGGCCAATCGTGACGTATTGATCGTCAGTGGCGAGGCCTCACGTCTACCCTGGGTCCCGGGTGTCGATTACGCCTGCGCCTGTGAGCATGCCCCGCAGCTCTGGCTGCCCAGCCTGTGGCAGCCGGATGCGGCGCTGGATCTGTTGGCCCAGGCCTTGTTGGCGAAATTCGATCGGCAGCCGCTGCTGGTCTGGCATCAACCGGCAACCTGCGTGCCGCTGGACCGCTTGCTGCCGGTCAGCACCGAGCTGCTGGCACGCATTGATACGTACTGGGGCTAGTGGCATGCCGGTTCTTTTTCTTTCACGCAGTCCCTGTCTTCGTCCGGCGCCATAGGTCTGTCATGCAATTACCCGAATCCTTGCAACCCTGGCGCCAATGGTTGGAGTGGTTTGCCCCGGAACTGGTGCCGACCCTCGGCGCCTTGCTGGGCTGCATCAGCCCTGTGCTCGGGCCCTTCAAGGGCACGCAACAGGGGGGTGTCCCCGAGCCGGATGGCCTGGGCGACCTGCGCCGGCGGGGCTCCTATGAGCGGCTGCTGACCAGTGAGTGGCTGTTGGCCGATGAGTTTGCCGATGAGTTCCTGCGCCGGGCTTCCAGTGGCGAGCACCTGTTTCTCGCGCCGCAACTGCGGGCGCAGCAGGCGTCGCGGCTGATCGTCGTACTGTTCGATGCCGGGCCCCTGCAACTGGGAGGCGCACGGCTGGTTCACCTGGCGCTGATGATCCTGCTGGCCCGGCGGGCGGGCGAGCATGGTGCGCAGTTCCGCTGGGGTGTATTGCAACAGGAACCAGGGCTGTTCGAACTGCATTCGCCGGCGCAACTGCGCCGCCTGCTTGACGCCCGCACCTATGCGACGGTGACCGCACAGCATTGGCAGCATTGGCAGAATTTCTTCGGTGAACAGGAGGAGTCGATAAGCGAGTGCTGGCTGGTGGGCCAGCGCCTGCCTGTGGCGCCGGGCCCGCAGGACCGGGCGGTACGTCGCCTGCAGATCCAGCAGGGCCTGTTCGGCAAGGCGCTGGAGTTGCAGGCGCAGCCTGCGGGGCGTGTGCCGATTGTCTTGCCTCTGCCCGACGAGGCGGCGGCCAGGCGACTGCTCAAGGGGCAGTTCGATCATATCGTGCCGGTGGATGCGCACAGGACCACGACCGCCAGGATTGCCTTGACCTTGCCGCCGATGATTTCCACTACCGGGTCTCATGTGGCTGTGCGCCTGCTCGATGATCCCGGTGTGCTGGTTTTCTCGATTCCCAGGTTCGGGCAGAAGAAAGCCGCGAAGGTCATTCGCCAACTCTGGCCCCGTGAGGCAACGCCACTGGGGATGACCTTTCAGAACCGGCAAATCGGCGCGATCCTGAGTGCGGGCGACCAATTGCGCTTCTGGCAGATACCGCGCATCACGCCGGCCAGCCGGCCTCCGCAGGAAGAACTGTTGGTGCCTGCCGCCACGGCTACGTTGCGGCCTGTCGTGTGGCTGCATTCGTCCAAGAGCAGCCGGGTCTTCCTGTTGACAAGCAATCGCACCCTGGCGTTCTGGATGGCCGCCGAGAAGGATGGTACGCCGGGCTCTTCGGGGAATATCACCCATTACCGTGATCGCGATGTGCTGGGCATGGCGCGGATCGATGACGATACGCTGGTGTATGCCAGTCGCAGTGCGGGCCAGTTGTCTGTTCGTCACGTGACTCTCAACGCAACCCGTTACGAACCCTTCGCCCTGGGCGATGGTCGCGAGGCGACACAGGTACTGTTTTCTCTCCTGCCATTCTGGCGTCGTCGTTTTGGTGCCTGTGCCGTGCAGAATGGTCATGGCAAGCGGGAGAGCTGGACAGTGTTCACTCCCAGCAGCCATCCCCAGCCGATGACCCGCATCGACCTGAGGCCAGGTTATCGGGCCATCGGTCTGTTTCATGAGAACAAGAGCGGGCAATGCGCCCTGGTGGTCAGCGTAGAGGGGGGCACCGGTATCCTCCTGGTCAGTTCCGAAGGGACGGAAACACTCTACGCGGCGACCTCGCGAATCCTGAAAAGCAGTTTCTGCCCGGCTTCCGGGATCCTGGCCCTGATCACCGAAACGCGTGAGTTGGTGGTCTACGACGTGAATGAACGCCAGATACGGCTACAGATACAGACCGCCCGCAAGGAGCTTTCCAATGAGTGAAGTCCTTGCGATGTCCATCCGGCGTCCCGGACTGGTCGGCTGGCAGCCCGTCGATGCGCTGTGGTTTCCCCGTGACTGGTTCGATGAGGCGACGAGCCAGGCGCAGATCGTCCGGCACTGGCAGCCGGGGGCCCGTGTCTACCGCTTTGCCGAGGGCGATGTGCTGTGCTTCAAGCAGGCCACGTCGATGGCCTGCGATCGTCTCAGGCCCTGGCCGCTGGTCCGCCAGGGGAGGGCGCTGTGTTCGGCAAGGCTCGAACCGGCTGAAATCAGCGCGCTGCCCCTGGCGGATCTCTGGTTGATCCGCGATGCCCGTGTCCAGGCGTTGAACCTGGCTGACGGGGTCGAATTGCAACCGGGCCAATGGTTCGATATCGATCACTATTCCTTGCTGGAAACCTACGACTGCCGTGAAGTCCTGCCCGAACCGGTGCTGGAGGTCTGGGAGCCGCAGGATATTCACCAGGTGCTGGGCGATGTGATCGGTGCCCCCAGTGCCGAGCGCGATGTGATGGGCAAGGCGCTCAAGGCTGCCGCTGCCGCCAGGGCCAAGATGCCCGCCGCAGCGGCAGGCAAATCCCGTGAACCACGAGAAACGTCCTCGGCGCGGGCCTGGTGGGTACCGGGACTGGCTGTCGTTGCGGTACTGGTTATCTATTGGGAGAGCGCGGTACTTTCCCCGCCTGTCGTGCCTGGCCAGACCGTGCCCATGCGGGTGGTCGAGGCGTCGGCCGGTGGAGGCTTCGACCCGGTCTGGTTTTTTCTCTCGGGTGCGGTGCTGACCTTTATCCTGTGGTTGCTGCGACGCGTGCTCCACGGACGTATCGAAATCGAGCGTCAGGCCCTGGCCGCCCAGGCCCACAAGAAACAGGCCCCGCCGACTGCTCCCGCGGACGACACCCCGGTCCCCGAGCGCAAGCCGCCCAATCACCGCAAACCATCGCTTTGGCGCCAGTGGCTGGGCCGGATGGCCATGGCGTCACAGTTGAAGACCTTGCTGGATCGGCGCCAGGCCGCCTACATGCAGCGCATGCTCGATATGTTCGAGCAAGGCGATATCGCCCAGGCCCTGCGCCATGCCATCCCCCTGGACAGCGACCAGCCTTCCGCCGGGCAGGCATTTGGCGCGCCGAAGCCACGGGATGAACTGACGATGGGCCAGTCCAGGGGGGCCACACTGACCTTCAATCTGGCGGAGGATTTCCAGGCTCATCTGCGCAAGCTCTACCGCCAGACCTTCGAGCGCCTCGACCGCCAGGGACGTATCGAAGAGGCGGTGTATGTCCTCGCCGAGCTTCTGCACGTGCGCCAGGAAGCGCTGGATTATCTGGAAAAGCACCAGCGCTACCAGCAGGCGGCGGAACTGGCGTTGACCTGGGATTCACGGCCGGCGGTGATTGTTCGCCTGCTGTGCCTGGCCGGCGACTGGCAGAGGGCGTTGCAGGTGGCCCGTCGGGATCGGGCGTTCGCCGAGGCAGTCCTGAGCCTCCAGGCCCAATGGCCGCAAGCGGCTGAGCGCCTGCGTCTGGAGTGGGCCGATATGTTGGTGGGGCAAGGTGATTGGCTGGACGCCGTGGAAGTGATCTGGCCGCTGTCCGGCGAGCGCGAACGGGCCCGGCAATGGTTGCTCAACGCCGAAGCCGCAGGCGGCACCCTGGCCGCGGCTGCACTGGTCAAGCGAGCAGTATTGTTGCCCGACACCCTGGCGGTCTATGAGTCCTATGTCCGTGCACTGCGTGACGATTGCGAGCGCGCTGACGAGCGTGCCGTCCTGGCCATCGAGCTGATCAGGGTGTCTGCGTCGTCGCCCAGCGTGCGGTCGATGGCGGCGGCGATGGTCCATGGGGTGCTGGCCGATCATGCCGGCGGCCATCCCGGCGTGACGGCAAGGGACCTGAACGCCCTGGTGAAGCTCAGCGGCGACGAATTGCTGAAGCTCGATATGCCCGCCGGGGTGATTACCCCCAATCAATCGAAGGCTTTGCAGTCAGTGATCCCCGTGCCGCATTGGTCGGCACCGTCACCGGGCAGCTATGCACTGTACGACGCCGTCTCGCTGCGTGATGACAATTACCTGGTGGCGCTGGGTGAGTCGGGGGTTGCGGTGGTGGATCGCCAGGGCAGTATCGGTCGACGTTTCACCGTACCGGCCAGTCAGTTGGTGATCGGCAACAATTGCCGGGTCGCCCTGGCACTGATACAGCGCGATTCGGTGTGGCGTATCAGCAAGCTTGACCTGGTGACTGGGACTGCCACGGATCTGGGCGTTCTGCCCCTGGCGCTTTTTGCCAGGCGTTTCGATGGGGTGGCCTGGACCATCGTGACCCATGGGCAGGTGCGAGTGGTGGATATCGACAGGGACTTGGCCACGCTCTGGCATGTCGGCGATCTGCCCGGCCCCCTGGTGTCCCTCGAAGTCACGGCGGACCATGAGTACTGGCTGCTGCGGTTGCCTGACAGCACGCTGGAGCAGTGGACCTACAGCTTGCCCGAGCGCCGGCTGAAGTCCCGTGATCCGCAACCGAAGCCGATCCGGGCGAGTATCTCCTGGCAGTTGTATTGCCTGGGTGAATACATCGAATGCTGGTTCGAATCCCCGGCCGATGATCAACAGGAACTGGTGGTCAACGGCCAGAATCGTCTGCGGCGCTTTCGTTTTCCCGAGATCACCGAGGATACCGAGGCCAGCGTATACGCCGATCAGCACTGGCTGGTGACGGGTTTTTCGGTGTATGGCAAACGACGGCGCTTTCACTTCGTGAACCGCGACACCTCGCAATTATGCGCAATCCTGGATTGGCCCGAGGAAGAGACGCTACGCATCCGCCAGAGTGGCTCGGACTGGATTCTCAGCGACCGCCAGGGTCGGCTTTTCCATGTCAACGTGGCCACCAGCCGGCTTCGCAGCCTGAGCATTCACTGAGGGCTGGCCTGCCCATGACGGGCGGGCCGTTCGGTATTTTCTTCTAACCATATATAAATTGGGTATTTCAGCGGCCAGGGTTATTTCCTATATGGTTCACGCCATATCTTGTTATAACAAGTCAGGACCAGCCCATGGCGCAACTGCTTCCACTGTCTCCCGTCCCGCTCTACAGCCAGCTCAAGGACTTGCTGCGTACCCGCATCCTTGATGGCACCTATCCGCCCCTGGCGCGCATGCCATCGGAGAACGACCTGGGCCAGGCCTTCGGGGTCAGTCGCATCACCGTGCGCCAGGCCCTGGGCGATCTGCAGAAGGAAGGGCTGATCTTCAAGATCCACGGCAAGGGCACCTTTGTCGCCAAGCCCAAGGCGTTCCAGAACGTTTCCACCCTGCAGGGCCTGGCCGAGTCGGTGACGCAGATGGGCTACGAAGTGCTCAACCGGGTGCGCAGCTTCAAGCAGGTGCCGGCCTCGGCACGGGTTGCCGAGCGCCTGGCGCTGCCCGAAGGCAGTCTGGTCAGCGAGATCAAGCGGGTCCGCCTGATCAACCGCGAGCCGGTGTCCCTGGAAATTACCTATCTGCCCCACAGCGTTGGCGAGAAGCTGGAAAAGGCCGACCTGGTCACGCGCGACATCTTCCTGATTCTGGAAAACGACTGCGGTATCGCCCTCGGCCACGCCGACCTGGCCGTCGACGCGGTGCTCGCCGACGCCGAGCTGGGCCAGGCCCTGGACGTGGAGGAGGGCGCGCCGATCATGCGCATCGAGCGCCTGACCCACGATGCCGAAGGCGCTCCGCTGGATTTCGAATACCTCTACTACCGCGGCGACTCCTTCCAGTACCGCCTGCGTATCGACCGTCAGAAGGACGCGCGCCCATGAACCCGATCAATACCCTCGAACAGGAATACGACATCGTCGTCATCGGCGGCGGCACCGCCGGACCCATGGCGGCGATCAAGGCCAAGGAAAAGAACCGCGACCTGCGCGTGCTGCTGATCGACAAGGCCAACGTCAAGCGCAGCGGCGCCATCAGCATGGGCATGGACGGCCTGAACAACGCGGTGATTCCCGGCCACGCCACGCCGGAGCAGTACACCAAGGAAATCACCGTCGCCAACGATGGCGTGGTCAACCAGGCGGCGGTCCTGGCCTACGCCGAATACAGCTATGAAACCATCCAGCAGTTGGATCGCTGGGGCGTCAAGTTCGAGAAGGACGAGACCGGTGACTATGCGGTGAAAAAGGTCCACCACATGGGGGCCTATGTGTTGCCGATGCCCGAGGGCCACGATATCAAGAAGGTGCTGTATCGCCAGCTCAAGCGCGCCCGGGTGCAGATCACCAACCGGTTGATCTCGACCCGCCTGCTGACCGATGCCGAAGGCACGGTGAATGGCGTCATGGGTTTCGATTGCCGCACCGCCGACTTCCATGTGATCAAGGCCAAGGCGGTGATTCTCTGCTGCGGTGCCGCCGGCCGCCTGGGCCTGCCGGCTTCGGGCTACCTGATGGGCACCTACGAGAACCCGACCAATGCCGGTGACGGCTACGCCATGGCCTATCACGCCGGGGCGGAGCTGGCGAACCTGGAATGCTTCCAGATCAACCCGCTGATCAAGGACTACAACGGCCCGGCCTGCGCCTACGTCACCGGTCCCCTGGGCGGCTACACCGCGAACAACAAGGGTGAGCGCTTTATCGAATGCGACTACTGGAGCGGCCAGATGATGTGGGAGTTCCACCAGGAACTCGAAGGCGGCAACGGTCCGGTATTCCTCAAGCTCGATCACCTGGCCGAGGAAACCATCCAGAACATCGAGGAAATCCTGCACAGCAACGAACGTCCGAGCCGCGGCCAGTTCCATGCCGGGCGGGGCACCGACTACCGCCAGCAGATGGTCGAGATGCATATCTCCGAGATCGGTTTCTGCAGCGGTCACAGCGCCTCGGGCGTCTGGGTCAACGAACGCGCGGAAACCTCGGTCAAGGGCCTGTACTCGGCCGGTGACATGGCCGCCGTGCCGCACAACTACATGCTCGGTGCCTTCACCTACGGCTGGTTCGCCGGTTTCAACGCCGCCGACTATGTCGCCGGACGCGATTTCACCGCGCTGGACGACGAGCAGATCGCCAGGGAAAAGGCCCGGGTCTACGCGCCGTTGCAGCGTGAACACGGTCTGCCGCCAGCCCAGGTCGAGTACAAGCTGCGGCGCTTCGTCAACGATTACCTGCAGCCGCCCAAGGTCACGAAAAAGATGGAAATCGGCCTGGAGCGTTTCGCTGCCATCGAGGCCGATCTCGACCAGATGAAGGCCGGCAACCCTCACGAGTTGATGCGTGCCCTGGAGGTTTCGGTGATCCGCGACTGCGCGGAAATGGCCGCTCGCGCTTCGTTGTTTCGCAAGGAAAGCCGCTGGGGCCTGTACCACCACCGGGTCGACTATCCGTTGCGCGATGACGCCGAGTGGTTCTGCCATTGCCACCTGAAGAAGGATGAAAACGGCCGGATGGTCAGCTTCAAGAAGCCGGTCGAACCCTACCTGATCGCCCTCGATGCCGATGAGCAACAAGCCTACAACCGTTTGCGGGTCGCCAACGAAGCGGCCTGAAACCCACAACCTGTAGGAGCCGGCTTGCTGGCGATGGCGGTGGATCAGGTCAGGAAGTTTCAACTGACAGACCGCTATCGCCAGCAAGCCGGCTCCTACAAGGAGTGTATCTCTTCAGGTTGAGCGACTGTTAACAAGAATATAGAGGACACCATGCCATGGCCTTCCAGCCCCAGGAAATATTCTTTCGCAGCAATGCGCCGGTCACCGTCGACGAGGACAAGTGCATCGCCCACAAGGGCTGCACCGTCTGTGTCGATGTCTGCCCGATGGACCTGCTGGCAATCAATCCGGCGACCCAGAAGGCCTATATGGCCTTCGATGAGTGCTGGTACTGCATGCCTTGTGAAAAGGACTGCCCGACCGGTGCGGTAAAGGTGGAGATTCCCTACCTGCTGCGCTGAGGCGACAAACGCCACACTTGCAAGACTCACAAGAAAAAAAACGCCACCGGCCCACCACCGGACGCCTGATCCAGCACCCCCTCGTTTCCCACCCCGGTTCCCGGCGGCGGAGACGACTCCATCTTTCATGATTCGAGGGGAAACACCCATGCGTGCACGCATCACTCTTGCCGGCCTGGCCCTGGCCCTGAGCGCCTTTGGCGTCCAGGCCGAGACTATCCGCATCGCCATCGGCACCCAGGACAGCACCATCAACTGCGCCACTGGCGGCCTGTTGATCCGCGAACTCGGGCTGCTCGACAAGTACCTGCCCAAGGACGGCGCCTACAAGGACGCCCAGTACGATATCCAGTGGAAGAACTTCACCAGCGGCGCGCCGCTGACCAATGAAATGGTCGCCGGCAAACTCGACTTCGGTGCCATGGCCGATTTCCCCGGAGCACTCAACGGTGTGGCCCATGAGGCGGCGGGCAAGCACAGCCTGTTTATCAGCGTGCTGTCGGGCAGCATCGAAGGCAGCGGCAACGGCGTCGTGGTGCCCAAGGATTCGCCGGTGCAGTCGTTCAGCGAACTCAAGGGCCAGACCATTTCCGTGCCGTTCGCCTCGACCGCCCACGGTATGTTGCTACGGGCCATCGCGGCCCAGGGCTGGGACCCGGACAAGGACGTGACGGTGATCGCCCAGCCGCCGGAAGTCGCCGGTTCCGCCTTGCAGGCCAACAAGATCGCCGCCCATGCCGATTTCGTGCCGTTCGCCGAGCTGTTCGAGAACCGTGGTTTCGCCCGCAAAATCTATGACGGCTCCCAGGCCAAGGCACCGACCTTCCATGGTGCGCTGGTGGACAGCGACTACGCCAGGCGTTACCCGGAAATCGTCGTCGCCTACCTGCGCGCCAGTATCGAGGCCAACCAGTTGCTCGCGGCCGATCCGGAGAAGTACAGCCAATTGATCGAGAAGGTTGCCGGGGTCGAGGCCGAGGTCAATTACCTGTTCCATGGCCCGCTGGGCCTGCAGACCCGCGACCTGACCTGGAAACCCGAGTACCGCAAGGCCGTGGCCACGGCCATCGACACCCTGAAATTGCTGAAGAAGGCGGATCGGGGACTCAACACCGAGACCTTTATCGATGACCACTTCATTCGCCAGGCCTTCAAGGAGTCCGGTCTCGACTACGACAAGCAACTGGCCAACTACGCCCAGCAGCCGCTGGTTGCCAACGATGCGCTGAGCGGCAAGCCGATCACCGATCCGAAGCAGGTCGCGCAGATCTGGCTCAAGGACGAACCCAAGGTGCGCAGCTACGCCTCGCCCCAGGCGGCGCTCGCCGACCTGGCGAATCTGCAGAAGGCCGGCAAGGCAGTGCGCGCGGTCTATGCCCAGGCCAGTGACAGCGGGATCAAGCTGCTCGCTGCGCAAGCCTGGTTTGTCAGCGATGCCAAGGGCCGCCTGAACGCCTTCCTGCTCAAGGAGCAGGCCCGGCAGTTTGCCCAGGCCCATGGCGGCGAGGTTCGGGATTTCGCCGATGCCAGCCGCCAGGCCCTGGCCCAGCGTTGAGGTGAGGAACATGAGTCGCTTGTCTGTCGATCTCGGGCGCCGCTGGACTCTGCGCCTCGCTTCATTGCTGCTCTGCCTGGGAGCCTGGCAGGTGGCGGCGCGCATGCATCTCGATCTCGGGCTGGTGACCTTTCGCAACGTGCCGTCGCCGCTTGAGGTGGTGCAGGCGGCGTGGGCGTTGTTCAACTCCCACGCGCTGCCCCGGCATCTGCTCAGCAGCCTCGGCCGGGTCGCCAGCGGCTATCTGGCCGCGGCCCTGGTCGCGGTGGCGCTGGGCCTGGCCATCGGCCGTTCGAAGTGGGCCGAGGACCTGTTGCTGCCGCCGCTGGAAGTGCTGCGGCCGATTCCGGCAGTGGCCTGGATTCCCCTGGCGATCCTGATGTTCCCGTCCTCGGAACTGTCGATGATCTTTATCACCTTCACCGGTGCGCTGTTCCCGATCCTGCTCAATACCGTGCATGGCGTCGAATCAGTGGACCGGCGCCTGATCGCCTCGGTCCGCAGTCTGGGAGCGGGGCGCCTGGCGATCCTGCGCGAGGTGATCGTTCCCGGCGCCGCGCCAAGCATCGTCACCGGCCTGGCCATCGGCATGGGCACTTCGTGGTTCTGCCTGGTCACCGCGGAAATGATCTCCGGGCAATGGGGCATCGGTTACTACACCTGGGAGGCCTACACCTTGCAGAACTACGCGGACATCATCGTCGGCATGCTGCTGATCGGCGTGCTCGGCATGGCCAGCAGCGGCCTGGTCAAACGTTTCGGGGCGCGGCTGACGCCCTGGTATCGCCCGCAGGAGAAACGCTGATGAGTGTCGCCGAACGCTTTTCCGCCGCGGGCCGGATCGCCATCGACGGCCTGTCGATTCACCTGGGCAACGGCCCCGAGGCCTTCGAGGCGGTGCAGGCCCTGAGCTTCGATGTGACACCGGGGGAGTTCGTCTGCATTCTCGGGCCGTCCGGGTGTGGCAAGTCGACCCTGCTCGGCGCCCTGGCCGGCCACCTGGCGCCCAGTGGCGGTTCGTTGCAGGTCGATGGCCAGCCGGTCGACGGTCCTTCGCCGAGCCGGGGCATGGTGTTCCAGCAACACACCCTGTTGCCCTGGCGCCGGGTGCTGGACAATGTTGCCTTTGGCCTGAAGATGCAGGGCATCGGCAAGGCCGAGCGCCAGCGCCAGGCCCGCGAATTCCTCGGCTGGGTCGGCCTGGAAGGCTTTGCCGGGCACTGGCCGAGCCAGTTGTCCGGCGGCATGCAGCAACGGGTGGAGATTGCCCGGGTGCTGATCAACCGGCCGAAACTGCTGCTGATGGACGAGCCTTTCGGTGCCCTCGACGCCCAGACCCGCAGCCAGATGCAGGAATTGCTCCTGGATATCTGGGGACGGATCCAGACCACCGTGGTGTTCGTCACCCATGATATCGACGAGGCGCTGTTCCTGGCCGACCGGATCCTGGTGATGAGTCCGCGCCCGGGCCGGTTTATCGAAGACCTGCGCCTGGACTTCCCCCGGCCGCGCCAGCCGGAACTGCTGACCAGCCCCGAATTCGTCCGCCTCAAGCGCCACTGCCTGGAACTGCTGCGGCACCAGGATGGCCGTCAACTACCGCGCCTGACCCCACTCGGGCTGCCCCTTGAAAACACCCAACCGCGATTTGCCCTATGACCGACCTGATCAGCGACAACCCCGACATTCTCGACCTGCAACCGCGCCTGGAACATGAAGATGCCGGCGTTCGCCGCATCGCCCTGATCGAGCTGGCCGACCTGGAAGACCCGGACGCCTTGCCCTGGCTGATCCACGCCCTGGAGGCCGATCCGGACGGTGACGTGCGCGCCGAGGCTGCGCGCCTGCTGGAAGCCTGGGAAGAACCGCAGGTGGTCAGTGCCCTGTGCAAGGCCTTGCTCGACTGGGACCACAAGGTCCGGGTGGTGGCGGCCCAGAGCCTGAGCCTGCTGAAGACCGAGGAGGCCGGGCACGTGATCCTGCCGTGGGCGGGCCACCCCGATGTGTTTGTCCGCGGCAGCGCCTTGCGGGCCCTGCGCGAGCTGCGCCTGGCTGAAAGTGCCCCCGTGGCCCTGCAAGCGCTGCAGGACCCCGAAGCCAGCGTCCGGCGTGAGGCGGTGGGGATTCTCGGCTGGCTCAAGCAACTCGATGCGTTGCCGGCATTGGCGCACCTGGCCAGTGCCGACCCCGAGCCGGAAGTGCGCCGCGTGGCGGCCGGAGCCCTGGGCCTGGCCAGTGATCCCGCGGTGTTGCCGGCGTTGCAGTCGGCCTTGCTGGATCCGGCCTGGCAGGTTCGCGAAGAGGCGGCGACCACCCTGGGCAAGGTCGGTCTCGGGCAGGCCGGTCCGGCGCTGGAAGCGGCGCTGGCCGACGACTACTGGCAGGTTCGCCTGCGTGCCGCGCGCTCACTGGGGCGCCTGCGCTATGCCGGAGCCCTGGCGGCGCTGATCGAACTGCTCGGTCACAGCATCAGCAACCTGCGCAAGGAAGCCGCCCTGGCCCTGGGCGAGCTGGGGCAGCGCGAAGCGATTGCGCCGTTGCAGGCGGCGCAGCATGACGGTGATCCGGAGGTGCGCAAATCGGTGCGTATCGCCCTGGCCCAGTTGGGCGTCGGTGGCGCCTGATGCAGCCCCTGGCAGTGCGTCATGCGCGCAGTGACGGGCAACTGGTGCTGACCTGGACCGATGGCGAGCAGTCCCTGGCTTATGCCCGCTTGCGTGCCGCATGCCCCTGCGCCCAGTGCCGGGCGGCGCGCCTGCGGGGGCGTATCGAGCTGGTCACGGCCGAGGTGCGCCTGGTCGGGATCAACCCCCAGGGCTATGGTGTGCAACTGGTGTTCGACGACGGGCACCAGCAGGGCATCTATCCCTGGGCGTATCTGCGGGAACTGGGCTGAACGGCCCGGTGGCAGCGCCCGGGTCGGCTCCAGGACGTTTGATGGCTACACAAACCGCGTCCGGCGCGGTTATTCTGGAGGGCACAGGGTTACCAGTTGGCGGGGGAAGGGATCAATGGAAAAAGTCATCGTCATCACCGGCGGCAGCCGTGGTATCGGCGCGGCGACTGCGTTGTTGGCGGCACGGCAGGGTTATCGGATCTGCATCAACTACATGAGCGACACGGACGCCGCCCATGCGGTACTGGAGCAGGTCCGGGCATTGGGCGCACAGGCCATCACGGTGCGGGCGGATGTCAGTATCGAGGACGAGGTGATCCGCCTGTTCAGCCGGGTGGACGCCGAGCTTGGCCCGGTCACCGCGCTGGTGAACAACGCCGGGACCGTCGGGCATAAGTCGCGGGTCGATGAAATGTCCGAGTTCCGCATTCTGCAAACCCTGAAGGTCAACACCCTGGCGCCGATCCTCTGCGCCAAGCATGCGGTGTTGCGCATGTCGCCGCGCCATGGCGGGCAGGGCGGCAATATCGTCAATGTGTCTTCGGCGGCGGCCCGTCTCGGCTCGCCCAACGAATACGTGGACTACGCAGCCTCCAAGGGCGCGCTGGACACCTTCACCCTCGGCTTGTCCAAGGAGCTGGCGGGCGAGGGCATCCGCGTCAACGCGGTGCGCCCCGGCTATATCTACACCGAATTCCACGCCTTGAGCGGCGACGCGGATCGGGTCAGCAAGCTGGAGTCGGCCATTCCCATGGGCCGTGGCGGCCGCGCCGAAGAAGTGGCCGAGGCGATTGTCTGGTTGCTTTCGGACAAGGCTTCCTATGCCACCGGGACCTTTATCGACCTGGCCGGCGGCCGCTGAGTCGGTTTCGGTCGCCAGGGTGTCGTTCCGGTGCACTCGTCGTTCCGCCCGTATCCTCAGTATGTGACGGCTGAAATTCACCGTCTGCGCTGACTTGCTCAGCCGTCACAGAGGATTGTCCGATGACCGTCACCTTCCGTCCGGCACTACGCACGGATGCCCGCGAGATTGCCCGGCTGTTCCAGATATCCTCGGAGGGGGCCGCCGACTATATCTGGAGCCGGATCGCCGAGGAGGGCGAGTCGCTGCTGGATGTCGGCGAGCGCCGCTACCGCCGCGAAGGCGTGGAGTTCTCCTATGAAAACTGCCTGATGGCGGAGGCCGGCGGCCAGGTCATCGGTATGCTGCACAGCTACCCGATGCTGCACGACCCCGATCCGGCGCCGGCCACTGACCCGGTCCTGGCGCCCTATGCCGACCTGGAAATTCCCGACACGCTGTATATCTCCAGCCTGGCCTTGCACGAAGGCTGGCGTAACCAGGGGCTGGGCGCACGTTTTCTCGCGCTCGCCCGTCAGCGCTGCGCGGCACTGGGGCTCAAGGGCCTGAGCCTGATCGATTATGCGATGAACAGCGGCGCCTGCCGGTTCTACACCCGCCACGGTTTCCGGATTGTCGGTGAATGCCAGGTGGTGCCCCATCCGCTGATCCGGGTGACCGGCGCGGCGTACCTGATGCACTGGTCCGCCGAGGTGCCGGCCTGAGCGTCAGAACGAACGGACGATGCGTCCCAGGGTTTCCATGGCTTTCTCCGAGGCGTCGTCCCAGGGGCTGCCGTAGTTCAGGCGAATGCAGTTCCTGAAGCGCCGGGCCGGTGAAAAGATCGGCCCCGGGGCAATGCTGATGCCCTGGGCCAGGGCCATCTGGAACAGCTTCAACGAGTCCATCTGCTCCGGCAGCTCCAGCCACAGGAAGTATCCGCCGGCCGGTTGGCTGACCCGGGTCTGTGCCGGGAAGTAGCGGGCGATGGCCGCGAGCATGGCGCTCTGCTGTTCTTCCAGGGCATAGCGCAGGCGGCGCAGATGCCGGTCGTAGCCGCCGTGTTGCAGGTAGTCGGCGATGGCCGCCTGGGCTGGCATCGAGGCGCAGAGCGAAGTCATCAGCTTCAGCCGTTCGATCTTCTGCGCATAGCGTCCCGCCGCGACCCAGCCGATGCGGTAGCCCGGGGCCAGGCTCTTGGCGAACGAGCCGCAATGCATCACCAGGCCTTCGCTGTCGAACGCCTTGGCCGGCTTCGGGGCCTGCTGCCCGTAATAGAGTTCGGCGTAGACATCGTCCTCGATCAGCGGCACCTGGTGCTCGCGCAGCAGTTCCACCAGTGCCTGTTTCTTCGCCTCGGGCATGGTCGCGCCCATGGGGTTCTGGAAACTGGTCATGCACCACACGGCCTTGATCGGGTGGCGCTCGAGGGTCTGCGCCAGCACGCCGAGGTCGATGCCGTCCCGTGGGTGCACGGGGATTTCCACCGCCTTGAGCTTCAGGCGTTCCAGTACCTGCAGGCAGGCGTAGAACGCCGGGGCTTCGATGGCGACCAGGTCGCCGGGCTCGGTGACGGCTTGCAGGCACAGGTTCAGCGCTTCCAGGGCGCCGTTGGTGATCAGCAGTTCCTCCATGGGCAGCATCAGCCCGCCGACCATGTAGCGCAGGGCGATCTGCCGGCGCAGTTGCGGGTTGCCCGGCGACAGGTCGGTGACCACCATGCGCGGGTCCATCTCGCGGCTGGCGCTGGCCATGGAGCGGGCCAGGCGTTGCAGGGGAAACAGCATCGGGCTGGGGAAGGCCGAGCCGAAGGGCACGGTGGTCGGGTCCTTGATCGAATCGAGCACCGAGAACACCAGTTCGCTGACATCGACCTCGGTTGACTCGTGGACCTGGTGGCTGATCACCGGCTCCGAGAACGGGCTGGGTGCATGGGTGTTGACGAAGTAGCCCGAGCGCGGCCGGGCGCGAATCAGCCCGCGGCGCTCCAGCAGGTAGTAGGCCTGGAACACCGTGGACGGGCTGACGCCGTAGGTCTGGCTGGCATATCGCACCGACGGCACCCGCTGCCCGGGCCCGAGGACTCCGGAGCGGATCAGTTCGGCGATATCGTCGGCGAATTTCTCGTAGCGTTTCATGGTGGCTTGGCTCATTCGATGCAGGCACGCAAGTCTTGTTCGAGGGGCGTTCCCGGGGCTTCTCGCGCCCGGGGATTCTATGTCATCAGCGATTCAGCGGGGCGACAAAGCGGGTCTTCGCCACGCTGTAGATACCGGGCTCATCGTCATCGATCACGCGGAAACCGAGTTCGCGGGAGCTGCTCGCCGGTTTGTCGGTGGTCATCGCCACCGAAACGGGGAAGTCGGCAATCTCGCCGGGCGCCAGGCTCAGCTCGGTCTTGCCCTGCAACTGGAAACCTTCGCCGTCGAGCAGTTCCAGGCGGTACTGCTGGCGTTGCTGGGTCTTGTTGATGACTTTGAGGCTGTAGATGTTCTCGATCTGCCCCTGGCTGTTTTCCCGGAACAGGCCACGGTCCTTGCTGACGTCCAGCGACACCATCGGCCGTTCGACCAGCGCCACCACCAGGGCACCGATCATGATCAGCAGCACCGCGCTGTAGCCGATCAGCCGTGGCCGCAGCAGGTGGGTCTTGCCACCCTGCAACTGATGCTCGGAGGTGTAGCTGACCAGCCCGCGGGCATAGCCCATCTTGTCCATGATCGAGTCGCAGGCGTCGATGCACGCCGCGCAGCCGATGCATTCCATCTGCAGGCCGTCACGGATGTCGATGCCGGTGGGGCAGACCTGCACGCACATCTGGCAGTCGATGCAGTCGCCGAGGCCGACGCTGGCCGGGGCCACTTCACGCTTGCGCGGGCCACGGTTCTCGCCACGGGCGGCGTCGTAGGAGATGGTCAGGGTGTCCTTGTCGAACATCACGCTCTGGAATCGCGCATAGGGGCACATGTGCATGCACACCGCTTCGCGCAGCCAGCCGGCGTTGATATAGGTGGCGCCGGTGAAGAACAGTACCCAGAACAGGCTGACGCCGCCGATCTGCAAGGTCGCCAGTTCATGGACCAGCGGCCGGATCGGCGTGAAGTAGCCGACGAAGGTCAGTGCGGTCAGCAGGCTGATGGCCAGCCACAGGGTGTGCTTGGCGGCCCGCCGGGCCAGTTTGTTCGGCCCCCAGGGCGCCGCCTGCAGCTTGATCCGCTGGTTGCGCTCGCCCTCGGTGACTTTCTCGCACCACATGAACAGCCAGGTCCAGGAACTCTGCGGGCAGGTGTAGCCGCACCAGACCCGTCCGGCGAACACGGTGATTGCGAACAGGCCGAAGGCACAGATGATCAGCAATGCCGAGAGCAGGATAAAGTCCTGGGGCCAGAAGGTCGCGCCGAAGATATGGAACTTGCTGTTCGCCAGGTCCCACAGCACGGCCTGGCGCCCACCCCAGTTCAGCCAGACGGTGCCGAAGAACAGCAGGAAGAGAAAGCCCGCGCCGCTCAGCCGCAGGTTGCGGAACAGGCCGGTGAAGCTGCGGGTATGGATCAGGTTGTCGCTGGACTTGGCCTTTATGTTCCTGCGCTGAAAATCGGACGGCAAAGGTTCGAAGGTTTCAACTATCTGGACCGGGATTCGTTCGCTCATGGTCTGTCGCTCGTCAGCCTCCATCAGGCCAGGGCACTATGCCGAGCGAACTGTTTGCATAACAGACTCAGGTATTTGAATAAAAAGCGGATCAGATGGCCGCGAGCGACTGCCTGCGACAAGTTGCCTCACCGCCTGCGACGCCACGAACGGCGTGCCCGCCGCCGTTTGGCACAAGGGCGCGGCAGGCACGCTGACACGGGTCAATCAAATCACCGAATCACTGGAAGTGGTCTTCACGTGGTGGCGGCCATCGAATGCACCTGCGACGGTCAACGCATCGGCTTCCTGTTCGGTGATCACGATCGACTGGCCGTCGAGTTCCGCGCGGGACATCCTCAGGGCGTCATCGGTGGTGATGGTCACGTCCCGTGCCGAGCCGTGGACCTCGATAGGGTTCCCTTCATGGTCCCCTTCCAGGGTGCAGGTCTGGCTGCTTGGATCGATCTTCACGGGCATGGTGTTCTCCTTTTTCTCTGGCTGACAGACATTAGGTCGCCGGGGCCGGCCATCGTTCGTCGCAGCCGATTAGCGGTCATGGACCGAACTGGCGCACTCGCGGGGGTGTCCATCCCTTATCGACCGCAAAGAGGGCAGGATCATGCAGGCCTGGTGGCACACCGTATGGATGACGCTGCAAGCTGAATTCGCCGATATCGGCGATGCCCAGCAGGTGACCCGGATCACCTTGCGCCTGTTGATTGCCGCCCTGCTCGGCGGGGTGCTGGGTTTCGAGCGGGAACAGAAGGGCAAGGCCGCGGGTGTGCGCACCCATATGCTGGTCGCCCTGGGCGCGGCGCTGTTCGTGCTGGTGCCGCAGATGTCCGGGGCCCAGGCCGATGCAATGAGCCGGGTGGTGCAAGGGGTGATCGCCGGCATCGGCTTCCTCGGTGCCGGAACGATCCTCAAGGGCCATGCCGATGAGGAAGGCCAGCACGTCAAGGGCCTGACCACCGCCGCCGGCCTGTGGATGACCGCCGCCATCGGCGTGGCGGCGGGCCTGGGGCGGGAGTCGACGGCGGTGCTGAGCACACTGCTGGCCCTGGGGGTGTTCAGCCTGATGCCCCGGGTCGTGCGGCTGCTGGAAAAACAGCCGCCCGCGCCCTAGGCGTTGTCTATTCTTGCTGCGCGATCACCGGCGGCATGGTGGTCGGCGGCTCGATCTTCGGCGGCGGGGTGGTGCCGGGCGGTTCTTGCTCCGGCACCGGTTGCGGCTCGGTCGGCGGCAAGGTCGGCTGGTCGATATTGGGATCGGGCGTTTCTGCCGGAATCGGAATATTCATGAAGTGGCCTCTTTTATGCGTGGTCCGGGCCTGCAGGGTCCGGGCACCGTGTGTAGCGGTTGACCCTGTGCATTCGCGGTTGACTGCACTTTTTGGACGAGTGGACGTTCCCGGCAAATCCGTCTGAACTTTTCAGCGGGCCTCCGGCTCCGAACTTGAGCGGCCTTTCAGGATGAAGCCAGTCGCGACGAACCATGATCATGCAGGGTAGAGCGTCCACAGGACGTAAGGAGTGATGCTCGATGACAGCTGATAAATCGTTGGACGAGGAAATCACCGAAGTCCTGCCTTTGTCCCAGGCGCTATTGCTGCCACGCATCGCCATCGAGAACGTGACGCCGTCCGTCGATGGTGGGCAGTTCGCGGTCAAGGCAGTGGCCGGGCAGGAACTCACGGTGAACGCCAAGGTGTTTACCGATGGGCATGACAAGCTGGCGGTGATGCTGGCCTGGAAGGCCGCCGATGCCGCCGACTGGCAGCGCTCGGTGATGACCGACCAGGGCAATAACGCCTGGCAGGGGCGGCTGCGGGTCGGCGGCCAGGGCCATTATGTGTATCGGATCGAGGCCTGGATCGATCAGTTCGGCAGCTTCTGCTACGAACTGGAGAAGAAATTCGTGGCCGGGGTGCCGATCGACCTGGAGTTGCAGGAAGGGCGCGAACATGTGCACCAGGCCATCGAACGCAGCCAGGGCGACCTGGTGCAGCGCCTGACGGCCTTGCATGAGGAACTGTCCCACCTGTCCAACGACGGCCAGGTCGAGTGTTTTCTCAAGCCGGCCACGGCGGTGCTGATGCGTCTGGCGGATCATCATGCCTATCTCAGCCGCAGCTATGATTTTCCCCTGGAAGTCGAGCGCGGCCTGGCGCAGTTCGCCAGCTGGTACGAGTTGTTCCCCCGTTCCGTCACCGACCGTGCGTCGCGCCATGGCACCTTCAATGATGTGCACGCGCGTTTGCCGGCGATCCGCGATATGGGCTTCGACGTGCTGTACTTCCCGCCGATCCACCCCATCGGGCGCCGCCATCGCAAGGGCCCGAACAACGCCCTGACGGCCGGTCCCGACGATCCGGGCAGCCCCTATGCCATCGGCAGCGAGGAGGGTGGGCACGAGGCGATTCACCCGCAACTGGGCAGTCGCGAGGACTTCCGGCGGCTGGTGGCCGCCGCCGCCGACCATGGCCTGGAGATCGCCCTGGATTTCGCCATCCAGTGTTCCCAGGACCACCCCTGGCTGCAGCAGCATCCCGGCTGGTTCAACTGGCGGCCGGACGGCACAATCAAATACGCCGAGAACCCGCCGAAGAAATACCAGGATATCGTCAACGTCGACTTCTATGCGGCCGACGCCATTCCCAGCCTGTGGATCGAGCTGCGCGATATCGTCCTCGGCTGGGTCGGGGAGGGCGTGAAGATCTTCCGCGTCGATAACCCGCACACCAAGCCGCTGCCCTTCTGGCAGTGGCTGATTGCCGATGTGCGCGGTCGTCATCCCGAGGTGATCTTCCTCGCCGAGGCCTTCACCACGCCGGCGATGATGGCGCGCCTGGGCAAGGTCGGTTACTCCCAGAGCTACACCTACTTCACCTGGCGCAATACCAAGGCCGAGCTGGCGAGCTATTTCACCGAGCTGAACCAGTCGCCCTGGCGTGAGTGCTACCGGCCGAATTTCTTCGTCAATACCCCGGATATCAACCCGGCGTTCCTGCATGAGTCGGGCCGCGCCGGCTTTCTCATCCGCGCGGTCCTGGCCACCATGGGCTCTGGCCTGTGGGGCATGTATTCGGGATTCGAGATCTGCGAGTCGGCGCCGGTGCCGGGCAAGGAAGAGTACCTGGACTCGGAGAAGTACGAGATCCGCCCGCGGGACTTCAACACGCCGGGCAATATCATTGCCGAGATCGCCCAGCTCAACCGTATCCGCCGCCAGCACCCGGCGTTGCAGACGCACCTGGGGCTGCAGGTCTACAACGCCTGGAACGACAACATCCTGTACTTCGGCAAACGCACCGCCGACCGCAAGAGTTTCATCCTGGTGGCGGTCAGCCTTGACCCGCACAACGCCCAGGAGGCGCATTTCGAACTGCCGCTGTGGGAGTTCGGCCTGCCTGACGATGCCCCGACCCGGGGTGAAGACCTGATGAATGGCCATACCTGGACCTGGTACGGCAAGACCCAGTGGATGCGCATCGAACCCTGGCACCAGCCGTTCGGGATCTGGCGGATCAGCACGATCTGATGATCAATGATCGTTCCCTCGCTTGGCGTGGGAATGCGGCTCTGGACGCTCCGCGTGCGCTTTGGTGACGCGGAGCGTCACCGGATGCATGCCCGCGCGGAGCGTGGGAACGATCGTCAAAAGAGGAATGAAGCATGGCGAAGAAATCCCGCCCAGCAACCTTTATCAATGACCCCCTCTGGTACAAGGATGCGGTCATCTATCAAGTGCATGTAAAGTCCTTTTTCGACTCGAATAACGATGGTATCGGCGACTTTCCCGGCCTGATTGCCAAGCTCGACTATATCGCCGACCTCGGCGTCAACACGATCTGGCTGCTGCCGTTCTACCCCTCGCCACGCCGCGACGATGGCTACGACATCGCCGAATATCGCGGGGTCCACAGCGACTACGGGACCCTCGCCGATGCCCGGCGGTTCATCGCCGAGGCGCACAAGCGCGGCCTGCGGGTGATCACCGAGCTGGTGATCAACCACACCTCCGACCAGCACCCCTGGTTCCAGCGGGCCCGCAAGGCCAAGCCGGGCTCCAGTGCGCGGGACTTCTATGTGTGGTCCGACACCGATGACAAGTACAACGAGACCCGGATCATCTTTCTCGACACCGAGAAGTCCAACTGGACCTGGGACCCCGTCGCCGGCCAATACTTCTGGCACCGTTTCTACTCCCACCAGCCGGACCTGAACTTCGACAATCCGCAGGTCATGAAGGCGGTGCTGTCGGTGATGCGCTACTGGCTCGACATGGGCATCGACGGCCTGCGCCTGGACGCCATTCCCTACCTGATCGAGCGCGACGGCACCAATAACGAGAACCTGCCCGAGACCCACCAGGTGCTCAAGCAGATCCGTGCCGAAATCGACGCCCATTACCCCGACCGCATGCTGCTGGCCGAAGCCAACCAGTGGCCGGAAGACACCCAGTTGTATTTCGGTGACCAGAAGGGCGACAACGGCGACGAGTGTCACATGGCCTTCCACTTTCCGCTGATGCCGCGCATGTACATGGCCCTGGCCCAGGAAGATCGCTTTCCGGTCACCGACATCCTGCGCCAGACCCCGGAGATTCCCGCCAACTGCCAGTGGGCGATTTTCCTGCGTAACCACGATGAACTGACCCTGGAGATGGTCACCGACCGTGAGCGCGACTATCTGTGGAATTACTATGCCGCCGACCGCCGGGCGCGGATCAATCTCGGTATCCGCCGGCGCCTGGCGCCGCTGATGGAGCGTGACCGCCGAAGGATCGAACTGCTCAACAGCCTGCTGCTGTCGATGCCGGGCACGCCGACCCTGTACTACGGCGATGAAATCGGCATGGGCGACAATATCTACCTGGGCGACCGCGATGGTGTGCGTACGCCGATGCAGTGGTCGATCGACCGCAACGGCGGTTTTTCCCGCGCCGATCCGGCCAGCCTGGTACTGCCACCGATCATGGACCCGCTCTACGGTTATCCGTCGGTGAACGTCGAGACCCAGGCCGGCGATCCCCATTCATTGCTGAACTGGACCCGACGCCTGCTGGCGGTGCGCAAGCAGCAGAAGGCCTTTGGTCGCGGCAGCCTGAAAATGCTATCGCCGGCCAATCGCCGGATCCTCGCCTACACCCGCGAATACACCGGGGCGGATGGCAAGAGCGAAATCATCCTGTGTGTCGCCAACGTCTCGCGTACCGCCCAGGCGGCGGAACTGGACCTGTCGCACTTTGCTGGCAAGGTGCCGGTGGAGATGCTCGGGGGCAACGCCTTTCCGCCTATCGGGCAATTGAATTTCCTGCTGACCCTGGCGCCTTACGGCTTCTATTGGTTCCTCCTGGCTGCCGAGACGCAGATGCCCAGCTGGCATGTGGAAGCCCCCCAGAGCCTGCCGGACTTCACCACCCTGGTCTTGAAAAAGCGCCTCGAAGAATTGCTCGAAGCCCCTTCGCGCACCACCCTGGAGCAGGTGTCGTTGCCCGAGTGGCTGCCCAAGCGGCGCTGGTTCGCCAACAAGGATGCCGCCATCGAACAGGTGCATCTGCTCTATGGCCTGCGTTTCGGCGATGCCCAGCAACCGGTGCTGCTCGGCGAAGTCGAGGTGACGGTCGGCGGCCAGGTCAGCCGCTACCAGATACCCTTCGGCCTGCTGGCCGAAGAGCACATCAATGCCGCGCTGCCCCAGCAACTGGCACTGGCCCGGGTCCGGCGCGGGCGCCAGGTGGGTCTGATCACCGATGCCTTCAGTCTCGAGAGTTTTGTGCGGGCGGTGATCCAGGGCTTGCAGGCCGGCAGCGTGCTCAGCGGCAGCGCCGGCGAGCTGCATTTCCAGGCCAGCGCCGAACTGCTGGCGCAGCCGTTGCCGGCGGATGCCGAGGTGCGTTACCTGTCCGCCGAGCAGTCCAACAGCTCGGTGGTGGTGGGTGAGCGGGTGATGCTCAAGCTGATCCGCAAGGTCAGCGCCGGCATTCACCCCGAACTGGAAATGAGTGCCTACCTGAGTGCCGCCGGCTTCAGGCATATTTCGCCGTTGCTGGGGTCGGTGGTGCGCCGTGATCCGGAGGGCGGGGAAAGCCTGCTGATGATTGCCCAGGGCCTGCTGAACAACCAGGGCGATGCCTGGGTCTGGACCCAGAACAACCTGGAGCGGGCGATCCGCGATGAACTGGCCGACGGCACGGTCGAGCACCCGCAGCCGTTCAATGCCCTCGACGAACTGGCGAACTTCGCCGGCTTGCTGGGCCAGCGCCTGGGCGAGATGCACCAGGTGCTGTCCGCGCCGACCGCCAATGCGGATTTCAGCGCCCAGGTGAGTACGGCCAAGGACAGCCAGGCCTGGGGCAAGCAGATCGGCAGCCAGATGACCCGGGCCCTGCAATTGCTCGAACAGCATCAGGCGCAACTGGCCCCCGCGGACCAGGCCCTGGTCAGGCACCTGACGGCCCGGAAAAAGGCCATCGTCGCCCATGTCCAGGCGCTTGCCGCGCAGGTGCAGGGCGGCTTGCGCATTCGCGTGCACGGCGACCTGCATCTGGGTCAGGTGCTGGTGGTGCAGGGCGATGCCTACCTGATCGACTTCGAGGGCGAACCGGCGCGTTCGTTGCAGGAGCGTCGAGGCAAGCACAGCCCGTACAAGGATGTCAGCGGGGTGCTGCGCTCGTTCGACTATGCCGCGGCGATGGCGCTCGACCGCTCCCACGCCGGCGACTCCTCGCCGGAGGCGCAAGCCGCGCTGCAGCGGGTTGCCGAGCGTTACCTGAAAGATTCACGCGAGGCGTTTATCCGGGCATATCGGCAGGCAACGACTAGTCTTGCTCATGCATGGCAGGACCCGGCGGGCGCGCAAGCGGCCCTGGCCCTGTTCAGTCTGGAGAAGGCTGCCTACGAAATTGTCTATGAGGCGGAGAACCGTCCGACCTGGCTACCCGTGCCCCTGCACGGCTTGAGCGGGTTGTTGAGTGAGGTGAAATCCTTGTCCGGTGGAGAGCAGCAATGAGTTCAAGTAAGGAACAAGGTAAGACAAAGGCCAGCCTGTTACCCGCCAGCCACGATATCGAAGCGCTGGTGCGGGCCGAACACCAGGACCCGTTTGCCATTCTCGGCCCCCACGACGACGGTGCGGGCGGGCAATTCATCCGTGCGTTCCTGCCGGGGGCGCTGAGCGTCGAGGTCCTGGCCCGTGGCAGCGAGGAGGTGCTGGGCCGCCTGGACAGCAACGCGGTGCCGGGCCTGTATGTCGGCCGTTTCGCCGATCGCCAGCCCTACCTGCTGCGGATCCAGTGGGCCGGCGGCGAGCAGATCTGCGAAGACCCCTACAGCTTCGGCCCCTTGCTGGGGGAGATGGACCTGTACCTGTTCGCCGAGGGCAATCATCGCGACCTGAGCGGCTGTTTCGGTGCCCAGGTGATGACGGTCGACGGCATCGACGGTGTGCGCTTCGCGGTCTGGGCGCCGAACGCCCGGCGGGTGTCGGTGGTCGGTGACTTCAATATCTGGGATGGCCGTCGCCATCCGATGCGCCTGCGCCATTCGAGCGGGGTCTGGGAAATCTTTATCCCGCGCCTGCATCCGGGGGAGGCCTACAAGTACGAGATTCTCGCCGCCGACGCGATCCTGCCGCTCAAGGCCGACCCGGTGGCACTGGCGACCCAGTTGCCGCCGGACACGGCCTCGCGGGTGGCCTCGCCGCTGCGCATCGACTGGCAGGACCAGGATTGGATGCAGGCGCGCGGCGAGCGGCAACGGCCGGACGCCCCGCTGTCGATCTATGAACTGCACGCCGGTTCCTGGCAGTGCGAGATCGATGAGGTGGGCGAGGTGTCCCGCCAGTACAGCTGGGGCGAGCTGGCCGAGCGGCTGATTCCCTATGTCCGGCAACTGGGCTTCACCCATATCGAACTGATGCCGATCATGGAGCATCCCTTCGGTGGCTCCTGGGGCTATCAGCCGCTATCGCAGTTCGCGCCCAGTGCCCGGTATGGCACGCCGGACGAATTCGCCGCCTTCGTCAATGCCTGCCACCAGGCCGGTATCGGCGTGATTCTCGACTGGGTACCGGCGCATTTTCCCACCGATACCCATGGCCTGGCGCAATTCGACGGCACGGCGCTGTACGAGTACGGCAACCCGCTGGAAGGCTTTCACCAGGATTGGGACACGCTGATCTACAACCTCGGACGCACCGAGGTGCACGGCTTCATGCTGGCGTCGGCGCTGCACTGGCTCAAGCATTTCCATGTCGACGGGCTGCGGGTGGATGCGGTGGCCTCGATGCTCTACCGCGACTATTCGCGCAAGGCCGGGGAGTGGGTACCCAACCGGCATGGCGGCCGCGAGAACCTCGAGGCCATCGATTTCCTCCGTCATCTCAACGATGTGGTAGCCCTGGAAGCCCCGGGCGCGCTGGTCATCGCCGAGGAGTCCACGGCCTGGCCGGGAGTCAGCCAGGGCACCCAGCAGGGCGGCCTGGGTTTCGCCTACAAGTGGAACATGGGCTGGATGCATGACTCGCTGCACTACATCCAGCAGGACCCGGTGTACCGTGCGCATCACCACAACGAGCTGAGTTTCGGCCTGGTGTACGCCTGGTCCGAGCGTTTCATCCTGCCGATTTCCCATGATGAAGTGGTGCACGGCAAGCATTCGCTGATCGACAAGATGCCCGGCGACCGCTGGCAGAAGTTCGCCAACCTGCGGGCCTACCTGAGTTTCATGTGGGGGCATCCGGGCAAGAAGCTGCTGTTCATGGGCTGTGAGTTCGGCCAGTGGCGCGAGTGGAATCACGACCAGCAACTGGACTGGTACCTGCTGCAATACTCCGAGCACCTCGGTGTGCAGAAGCTGGTGAGCGATCTCAACCAGCTGTATCGCGACGAGCCGGCGCTGTACGACCAGGACGGTGCCCCCCAGGGCTTCCAGTGGTTGATCGGCGATGACGCGACCAACAGCGTCTACGCCTGGCTGCGCTGGAGCCGCGAAGGGCGACCGCTGCTGGTGGTCGCCAACTTCACCCCGGTGCCGCGCGAGGCGTATCGGATCGGCGTGCCTTTTGCCGGGCAGTGGAAGGAGGTGATCAACAGCGACGCGGCGATCTATGCCGGTTCCAATTATGGCAATGGGGGCGGGGCTTTCACCGAGGACCACGCCAGCCATGGACAGGCCACGTCGCTGGTGCTGAACCTGCCGCCGCTGGCGGTGTTGATGCTGCAGCCGCAGGGGCACTCCTGAGGTCGCGATCCTTGTGGGAGCCGGCTTGCCGGCGATGAGGTCGGCGAGGACGCCAGGCGCTTCGCGGCGGCGCGGCGTCCCGACAAGCCCGCTCCCACAGGGGGCGGTGCCTACCAACGCATCCTTACGCCGATATTGCCGATGATCCCATTGAGGCCATTGTCATCGGAGGTGCCGCTGTAGTCCGCGCTGACATACAGGCTGACGGTCGGCGAGACCCTGGCCACCAGGCCCAGTCCCAGTTCCACGGTGGAGGCATTGCGACTGCTGCTGATCTTGTCTACCTGCTCCAGGCTCAAGGTGTTGCCGGTGCCGAAGGTGTGCCAGAAGTTGGTGCGCAGGTAGGGTTCCACCGGCAGGCCACGGACCTCGTAGGCGCCTTTGAGGCGGGCGCCGATCCTGCCGCTCCAGAGCGACTGGTCCGCCGAGGCCTCCGTCAGGCCGGCGACATTGCCGCTGACTTGCTGGTTGACCAGTTGTGCCTGGGGTTCTATGACCCAGTTGTTCCCCAGGCCGATGGGGAAGCCACCTTCCAGGGAAAACGTCTGGCCCTTGGAGGACGTGGCTTGCAGGGTGCCTTGGGGTGAGCGGATATAGGTCGTGCCCTGGTTGTTCATGGCGGTGAGATTGACGTGCCAGCCCTGCTGTCCGGTCAGGCTCCAGAACGCCCCGACATTGTTGCCCGCGGCATTCAGGCCGTCGGCGCGTGGATCGCGGGGCGCCATGACAAATCCGTCAACCTGGTCCAGCGGTCCGCTTTGTCCGGTGAATACCCCGGCCCTGACAGTGTGCCCGCCGCTGCGATTGGCATAGGCGCCGGGGATGATCAGCAGGTCGCCGAAGGCACCGGAAAACAACGGGTCGAGGTTGCCGGCCTCGTTCAGGCCCAGCGCCCGGTCATGGAATCCCGTGTAGGTTTCGGGGTCGCCATTGTTCGCCACGATGGCGGCAAAGCGCGCTCCGGGCAGGCGCTCGCTGTTGTCCAGCGCCCATGGCTGGCCGGCAGGCAGCAGGGAGGGGGTGTTGCTGGCAAGCCAGAGCTGCGGATCGTCCCCGGCCGGGGCCGCCTGCAGTTCCACGGCGGAACACAGCAGGAGGGAAGTCGAAGCCAGATTGACCATTGTCCTCAGGGTGGGGTGGATCATGAACGTTTTCATCGGGTGTTCCTTGCTGTCGCATAGATACCTGCACTGGCGTCTCTCCTACCCCCGAACGAGGGGCGGCCGAAATCATCGGGGCAAACCCTCGGCGACCCGCTCCAGGCGGGCATCCGAGGGCTTGTCCCTTGGGTTTTAAAACCGGGGATAGTCACTTTGTAGCTAAGGAGAGGTGTGGGGTTGCGTCAAGAAAATAGCGAATAAACAGACGGGCTGAATCAGCGGTTTCAACCCATTGATCATAAGGTTATTTAGTCTATTCGCATTGATTCTGAACAGGCCTGAAAAGCGTACTTTTCGGCCCGTTTGACTCAGATGAACACCATCTCGAAGGGCTGCCGCGCCCGTTCGATCAACGCCGGCATCAGGATCGGCTGGATGCCGCGCTCGGGGTCGCCCTGCAACTGGCTGTGATAGGCATGGATCGCGTGCAGCTTGCGCGCCACGCCCCAGGTGTCGACGCGCACCTTGCGTGCCCGGTGCCAGGGGATCAGGCCTTCGTCACGCAGGGGCCGGAACCAGGCCCAGACCGGCAGCTCGACCAGTCGCGCGCCGGTGGCGGTACAGGCCCGGGCGCTGGCACGGCCGACCGCGTCATGATCGGCATCGCCATCTTCCCGCCAGGTGGTGAACACCACGTCATCGGGGCGCAGGTAGCGCCGCAGGCACTGGTAGATGGCATCTTCCTGTTGTTCCAGGGCGCCATGCTGGAAGCCGCCGCGAATCCACTTCAGGCTGTGCAATTCGATGCCCAGGCGGCGCAGGGCCTCGGCGGTTTCCTGTGGACAGACCACGCTCAGGCGCTGCTCCGACCAGATCCGAGAACCCGGATAGGTGGCGCTGCCATCGGTGATGGAAATCAGTTGCAGGGGATGTTCGAGGGTCGAGAGCATCTGCAGCAGGCCGCCGCAGCTGTGGACTTCGTCACCGGGATGGGGGGCGATGACCACCACCCGGCTACCCGGTTCGACCAGGCGATTGAGACTCAGCGTCGGCACCCGGGCCAGTTGCCGCGAAGCGTTCCAGATCAGCGGCGCAGCCTCGTTGCGGGCTGCGGATTGATGTTTCATGTGGCCACGTCCTTGTGTGGTGAGAGTGTGCACGTTGATTCAGACAGCAGGTGCGGGCGCCCCCATCCTGGAGCGCCGACGGCAAGTATCGCTCAAGTTGTCCGAAATGCGACTTTTATTGTTACGGACTCGCCGGCTCCTCAGTCCTCTTCATCGTGTTGCAATTCGAACATCACCAGCGAGCGTCCGGTGAGGGTGTATTCGCTGTTGAACGCGAAGCGCTCCTGGCCCTTGATCACCACGTCGTTGGTATCGACCATGCAGGTCCAGTACATGCCCTGAGGGACTTCGGGCAGGCGGAAATTGACCCCGTCATGGTGGGCATTGACCGCGATCAGCAGGGTGGCGTCGGCACCGGCGCGGCGGATGCCGGAAACCTGCGCCCGCCCGTCGAGCAGCATGCCCAGGCAGCGGCCGTGACCGTCGTGCCATTGCTCGGTGGTCATTTCATTGCCGTCCGGGGCCAGCCAGGTGACGTCCTTGACGCCGATCTCCTCGTTGTAGTCGCCCACCAGGAAGCGCCCCCGGCGCAGGATCGGGTAGGCCAGGCGCAGCTTGACCAGGCGCTTGACGAAGCGCAGCAGGGACCTGCCGTCGTCGTCCAGGTCCCAGTTGACCCAGCCGATCTCGCTGTCCTGGCAATAGGCGTTGTTGTTGCCGTGCTGGGTACGGGCGAATTCGTCCCCTGCGACGATCATCGGCGTGCCCTGGGCCAGCAGCAGGGTCGCGAAGAAGTTGCGCATCTGGCGCAGGCGCAGGGCGTTGATCGCCGGGTCGTCGGTGGGACCTTCGACACCATGGTTCCAGGACAGGTTGTTGTTGCTGCCATCCTGGTTGTTTTCGTCGTTGGCCTCGTTGTGCTTGTCGTTGTACGACACCAGGTCGTGCAGGGTGAAGCCATCGTGGGCGGTGATGAAGTTGACCGAGGTGTAGGGGCGCCGGCCACGCTGGTTGAACAGTTCGCCGGAGGCGGTCATGCGCCCGGCGAAGTCGGCGAGCTGGCCATCGTCGCCTTTCCAGAAGGCCCGCACGGTGTCGCGGAAGCGATCGTTCCATTCGACCCAGCCCGGAGGGAAACCGCCGACCTGGTAGCCGCCGGGCCCGCAGTCCCAAGGTTCGGCGATCAGCTTGACCTGGCGCAGCACCGGGTCCTGGCGGCAGGCGACGAGGAAGCTGTGCCGCTCGTCGAAACCATCGTGATAGCGCCCGAGAATGGTCGCCAGGTCGAAGCGGAAGCCGTCCACGTGCATTTCCGTGGCCCAGTAGCGCAGCGAGTCGGTGACCATCTGCAGGACGCACGGATGGCTCAGGTCCAGGGTGTTGCCGGTGCCCGAGTCGTTGATATAGAAACGCTTGTCGTCCGGCATCAGCCGATAGTAGGAGGCGTTGTCGATACCGCGCATGGACAGCGTCGGACCTTGCTCGTTGCCTTCGGCGGTATGGTTGTAGACCACGTCCAGGAGCACTTCCAGGCCGGCTTCGTGCAGGTGCGCGACCATCTCCTTGAACTCGGCGATCTTGCCGCTGGCGAGGTAGCGCGGATCGGGGGCGAAAAAGGCGATGCTGTTGTAGCCCCAGTAGTTGGTCATGCCCTTGTGCAGCAGGTGCTGGTCATTGACGAAGGCATGGATCGGCAGCAGTTCCACCGAAGAAACGCCCAGCTTGCGGATATGTTCCAGCACGTCATCGACCATCAACCCGGCAAAGGTGCCGCGTACCGCCTCGGGCACGGCGGGATGACGCATGCTGATGCCGCGCACATGGGTTTCGTAGATGATCGTGCGGTCCCAGGGCACGCTGACCCGTTGGTCCTGGCCCCAGGTGTGGGCGGGATCGATGACCTTGCTCTTGGGGACGAAGGGTGCGCTGTCGCGCTCGTCGAAGCTGAGGTCGGCGTCCGGGTGGCCGATGGTATAGCCGAACAGCGCCTCGGACCATTTGAGCTGGCCGACCAGTTGCTTGGCGTAAGGGTCGATCAGCAGTTTGTTGGGGTTGAAACGATGACCGTTGCCCGGGTCGTAGGGACCATGCACCCGATAGCCGTAGATCAACCCCGGGTGGGCGTCGGGCAGGTAGCCGTGATAGATCTCGTCGGTGTATTCGGGGAGTTCGATGCGTTCCAGCTCGACCTCGCCCGTGGCGTCGAACAGGCAGAGTTCGACCTTGGTGGCGTGGGCGGAAAACAGCGCGAAGTTGACCCCCAGGCCATCCCAGGTGGCGCCGAGCGGGAAGGGCAGGCCTTCGCGGATGCGTGAGGCTTCGCCATCGGGTGTCGGCGTGGTTTGCTTGGGCTTGGTCATGTGGTGCTCCTGTGCTTTCAGCGACCTGGAGGGCTGTTCGCGGGCGAGCCCGCTCCCACGGTCGATCGCCCTCATGCTCCGTGGGGGGAATGTCTTGTGGCGCGCTTTGCGTCCGCTGCGTGGTGCGCAGCGTCAGCCGCTGCTCAGCTGGCCGGCTTGCGTGGCGCGCGCGGCTTTTTAGCTGCCGGCTCTGCTGCCTGGGTTGCCGGTTTGGCAGCGGCTTTCACCGCCGGCTTGGCGACGCTCTTGGCCGTCGGGGTGGCGGCCTTCGGCTTGGCCTTGGCGGTGGCCGGCTTGCTCGGTGCCAGGGCCTCGGCTTCGGCCAGCTTGCGGGCCATTTCCCAGTGACGGGCTTCCTGGCCGTCGGGCTGTCCCTCCGATTGCCAGATCTGATAGGCAAACTCACGAATGCGTTTTTCGTCGGTACTCATCGCCATGCTCCTGAAGTGAACTCAAGGTTGGATAAAGAGATTGACCGGGAAGTCTCCAAGCGCGTCACCGACCCTCAGTTCTCCCAGGGTTGTGACTGCGCTGGTTGAAAAAAGTCCCTTTAATTTGCCGGTCGGGGTGGTGAACGGCAGTCTGACCCGTGTATCGCCCCAAACCGGTGCCGCTACCCACGGCGGATCGTCAGTGGCCAACAGGGACAGCGCCAGTCTCGGCACGATCACAATGGCCGTTTGCGTCGCTGTCGCGCGACTGAACGCCAACACCTTCCCGGCGTGTTCGCCGGACACCTCCAGGGGTTGATAGTCGCCACGACTGAACAGGCTGGCGTGGCTGGTCCGCAGCGCCAGGGTACGGGCGATCAGCGCCTGTTTGATGCGGCCGCTGCGCCAGTCCGCGAGCAGTGCCTGCGCTGTCGTCGAAGCCTCCAGCGCCGCTTGTCGAACGGCAAAATCCACCGGCCGCCGGTTGTCCGGGTCCACCAGGCTGAAGTCCCAGAACTCATTGCCCTGGTACAGGTCAGGCAGCCCCGGCACGGTCATTCGCAGCAAACATTGGGCCAGGCTGTTGAGCGCGCCGGCGCCGGCGATGAATTGCACGGCGGCAGCGATGGCGCTGCGTAATGCCAGGCCCTCGGGCTTGAGCAGCAGGGTGTCGAGAAAACCGTGGCAGGCGTTTTCATAGGCCTCGTTCGGTGCGCTCCAGCTGCTTTGCAGCTTGGCCTCGCGCAGGGCCTTGCGTTGCCATTCCCGCAGGCGCCCGGCGTACTCGCGCAGCGCGGGCAGGTCATCGGCCGCAAGGTCCAGCGGCCAACTGCCGAGCAGGGCCTGGTAGAGCATCAGTTCGTCGCCCGCCGAGGGCGCCGCCGGGTCATCGCGCAAGGTTGCCGCCTGCGTGCGCCATTGTTCGATCCAGCCGACATAGGTCGCACTGCATTCGCTCAGGACGGCCAGCCGTGCACGGCTGTCTTCACCGCGCTTGTGGTCATGGGTGGCGGTGGTCAGCAGGTTGTCGGGAAAATCCCGCAGGCGCTGGCGGTTGGCCTCGTGGAAGTCCTCCACGGGCGCGCTGAACTGCTCGGTGGAAAAGCCCACGTCGTTGCGTGAGAGCAGCACCGCCGAACGATAGAACGCGGTGTCCTCCACGGCCTTGGCGGCGGTCGGCGAGGTCAGTTGCTGGAAGCGCACGCAGGCATGCCTGAGCAGCTTGCGCTCGCGGCCGGGCGCGCGCTCACGCCAGCGCTGGCCGCCCAGCCACTGTTGCAGGTAGTCGAGCACCGGCCAGTCGGCTTCGCCGAGGGTGGTGCGGGCGCCAGCGAGGGCCTGCTGGAAAAAACGCTCGTCCTCGGTTGGGCGACCGCAGGCATTGATGTAGGTCCGGTATACCGGGTAATGCACGATCAGTGCCTGCAAGGCGCGGCGAATCGCGCCGAGGGTCAGGTCGCGGCTCATCAGGTCGTCGCGGGCTACCTGCAGCAGGGCCTGGGCGACGCTTTCGAAATCGCCGGCCAGCGAGCCGTTGAGCATCTGTTGGCGCGCCAGTCGCGCTTCCTGGGCGAACTCGGCGGGGCGCTCGCTGAGACGGCTCCAGAGTTCGGCCAGCGGTTCGGCGCCACGGGGATCGTGCTGCAACAGCGACAGCTGGTTCATGAACTCGTAGCCGGTGGTGCCGTCGACCTGCCAGTCGCGGTGCAGGTTTTCGCCCTGGCCGAGGATCTTCTCGACATGGATCGACAGGTGCCTGTCCGGCGCCAGGGCATCGACCCGGCGTCGCAGCCGGCGGCAGTAGCCGCGGGGATCGGCGAGGCCGTCGATATGGTCGATCCGCAGGCCGTCCACCAGGCCGTCGCCGATCAGCTGGAAGATCTTCTGGTGCGTGGCCTCGAACACCGCCGGGCGTTCGACGCGCAGGCCGCCCAGTTCGTTGACATCGAAGAAGCGCCGCCAGTTGATGTCGTCGCCGGCGGTACGCCAGCTGGCAAGGCGGTAATGCTGGCGTTCGAGCAACCGGTGCAGGCGCTGGAATCCCTCCGGTTCACGGGAGTCGTAGCGCTCGAGGCTGGCCAGCAGCGCCGGGTGACTTTCCGTGCGGCTGGCCAGCGCGGCGCGCAGTTGCCGGGCCTGGCCGTAGGCGTCGGGTAGGGTATTGAGGGCCTTGAAGCGCACGGCCAGATCGTCCAGGCCCGGCAGGTCGGCGAGAATCTGCCCGTAGTCCCGGGGGCAGATCGGAAAATGGTGCTGGTAATGCTCGACGTGAAAACCGCCGCTCGCGGCATCGAAACGCAGGGGCAGCGTGCCGTCCTGCAAGGCGACGCCATAGTCGCTGCCGAGAAACGGCATCAGCAACTGGCCTTCGAGCAGCGGGTCCGGCGAATGCCACTGGATGTCGAAGAACTCGCCATAGGGGCTGCGTCGCCCCCATTCCAGCAGGTCCAGCCACCAGGGGTTATCGGCACCGCCCACCGCCATGTGGTTGGAGACGATGTCCAGGATCAGGCCCATGCCGTGTTCGCGCAGGGCGGCGACCAGGCGCCGCAGCGCGGGCTCGCCACCCAGTTCCGGATTGACCCGGGTCGGGTCGACCACATCGTAGCCGTGCATCGAACCGGCCCGGGCGCTGAGCAGCGGCGAGGCATAGAGATGGCTGATACCCAGTCGGGCGAAATAAGGGACCCACGCGGTGGCCGCGTCGAGCGGGAAGCCCTTGTGCAATTGCAGCCGCAGGGTGGCGCGCAGTGGCGCTTGTGCCGGGCCGCTCATCGATCCCGCTCGGCGGCCTGGAGACGGGCGCAGGCCAGCAGTTCGAGGCGCCGTGCCGCATCGATATCGTCCAGCAGCCCACGGCTGTTGCCCGGCAGGCGGCGGCGCCAGTTGGGGTGGCTGTCGATGGTGCCGGGCAGGTTCGGTTGTTCCTCCATCCCGAGGGCATCTTCCAGCGGTAACAGCACCAGCGGCGCACGGGTATGCCCGAGGAACCGGATACTGGCATCCACCACCTGGTCGGTCTCGTGGGACTCGTCGCGAAAATTCTGTGGGTCCGCGCTCAGTGCCCGGTGCAGGCCTTCGCGTTCATGCTGGCGGGTCTGGCGCCAGTGGTCGGCGGTCGGGGTATCGATCAGCCCGAGGCGGATATTCCAGTCGATGTCCCGGGCATGCCACCAGCCGTTGAGGGTGGGCAGGTCATGGGTGCTGGTGGTGGCCAGCGCATTGTCCGGCCAGTCGAGTATGGGCTTGAAGCGATGGTCGTACTCCTGTTCGAACAGCAGCACGCGCATGCCGAGGATCGAGCGGGCACTGAGTTTTTCCCGCAGGCCGTCGGGCACCGTGCCGAGGTCTTCGCCGAGGACGATGGCCTGGTGTCGCGAGGACTCCAGGGTCAGCAGGCGCAGCAGGTCGTCCACCGGGTAGTAGAGGTAGGCGCCGTCGCTCGGTGGCGAACCGAGGGGAATCACCCAGAGTCGCTGCAGACCCATCACATGGTCGATGCGCAGGCCCCCGGCGTGGGCGAAGTTGGCCCGCAGCATTTCGATAAAGGCGCGGAAACCATGGCGCTTCAGGCCTTCAGGGGCGAAGGCGGAGATGCCCCAGCTCTGCCCGGAGCGGTTGAGGATATCGGGCGGCGCGCCGACGGTGAGTTCGGCCAGCAGCTCGTCCTGCCGGCTCCAGGCCTGGCTGCCGCCGCCATCGGCACCGACGGCGAGGTCGGCGATCAGGCCGATGCCCATGCCGCTGCCCCGGGCCGCGTTCTGTGCGCGTTCCAGGCAACGGGCGATCAGCCACTGACTGAATGCATAGAAACCGATTTCCTGCGCCTGTTCCTCGGCGAAGCGGGCGAGTGCCGCGCCGCGTGGATGGCGCCATTCCTCGGGCCAATGGCGCCAGTCGCTGCTTTCGTCGCGAGCGACTCGCCAGGCTTGCAGCGCTTCGAAACAGCAGTGGTTTTCCAGGGCTTCGCCGCCGGCCAGGCGGAAGCTGTTGAAATCCTCGCCGAGGGGATGGTCGCCCAGCCGGAAACCATCGTACAAGGCGCGTAGCAGACGCTGCCTGGCGCGCGCCGCCCGAGGCCAGTCGATCAGCGGCAACTGTTCCAGGGCCTGCAGTTCATCGGCCAGGCCGGCGGTGTCGATGGCCATGCGCAGGGCTCGCTCGCCGAGGATCGCCCCCGGCGCGGCATACAGGCTGTTGAGAAACAGGCGGCTGGAGGGCGAGTACGGGCTGTAGCGTTGCGGGTCGCAACTGAACATCGCATGCAGTGGACTGATGGCCAGGGCATCGGCACCCCGTTCGCCGGCTGCCCGGGCCAGGTCTTCCAAGGCCAGGGTATCGCCGAAGCCACCATCGCCGGGACGTTGCAGGCTGTAGAGCTGGGCGCTCAGGCCCCAGGCCCGGGGTGTCCGGGTATCGGTGGCGTCGGCCATGCTGTGGCAGGCGGCGGGGGCGACGGCCAGGGTGAAATGCTGGCCTTCGATGCTCACGGCCTGGTAGCCGACCGGCACCAGGCCCGGCAGCACCGCGTCCTGGTCCAGTCGCAGATTGAGTACCGCACCGTCTTCCAGCTGAATCTCACAAGGTGTATCGGCGCTGAAGTAGCGGGCCAGGTCCAGCCCCTGGCCGAAGTCCGCTGTCAGCAGCGGCGGCAGGTGCTTGTCCTGTTGCACCCGTTGCAGTTCCAGCAGGCTGCGTTCAATGGCGGCATCGTCATCGGCCGGATGGCCGAGACCGGCCAGGACCTTGCGCAGGACCTCGGGCCGGACCTTCTGCGGCCGGCCATTGGCATCGACCCAGTCAACGGCCAGGCCCGCTCGGCTCGCAAGAATTTCCAGCTGCGCATCGTTCATCGTGACTCTCCATCAAGGGACGACAAGTCTTCATCGTTGCTCAGGCTGACCAGGGCGCAATAGGGCGCCAGGCTGCCTTCGTCCAGCTGTCGGGTGGCGCCCGCGGTGCTTTCGAACAACCAGCGGGCGGTGCTGTCGGCGCTATGCGCGACGGGGGAGGCACTGAGGTTGAGGTCGATGCGCAGCAGGCTGCCATCGCCCAGTTGCCAGCGCGCGCTGAGGGCACCCTCGGCCAGCACCTCGGCACCCAGGGCCTGGGCGCCGGGCAGTCGGGGGACCAGTTCGCGGTGACGAATCTCCAGCAACTGCCGGTAGAGCCGCGCCGTGGCCTCGCGGGTGAAGTGGGCGGCGGCGTCGAAGTCCGGGCGCGAGGCCTCGAAGGTGCTCGGGGCGTTCGGGTCGGGGATATGCGCCCGCCGCTCCGGATCGGCGAAAGCGGCGAATTCGGCAAACTCCGCGCGCCGGCCTTCGCGCACGGCATCGGCCAACTCGCCATGGTGATCGGTGAAGAACAGGAAGGGTTGCTCGGCACCGGTTTCATCGCCCATGAACAGCAGCGGGATCATCGGCGACAACAGCAACAGCACGGTGGCCGCGCGCAAAGCCGGAGCGGGGCAGAGCTGGTTGAGACGCTCGCCGAGTGCCCGGTTGCCGATCTGGTCGTGGTTCTGCAGGAACAGGATAAAGGCGGTGGGCGGCAGGTGCGCGCTCGGCTCGCCGCGGCTGCGGCCGTGGCGGTTGGGATGCCCCTGGTAGACAAAACCCTGGCTCAGGCAGCGTGCCAGCTTGGTGGTGGTTTCCCGGGCGTAGTCGGCGTAGTAGGACTCGGTTTCGCCGCTCAGCAGCACATGCAGGGCGTTGTGGCCGTCGTCGTTCCATTGGCCGTCGTAGGCCTCTTCCAGCAGGCTGGCCTGGTTGAATTCGTTTTCCACGGTCAGCCAGACATGCCGCCCCGGGTCGACCTGCTGGCGTACCGTCTGGGACAGTTCGCGCAGGAAGGTGCTGTCGTTGATCGCATGCACCGCATCCAGGCGCAGGCCGTCGAAACGGTACTCCAGCAGCCACATCAGGGCGTTGTCGATGAAGAAGTCGCGCACTTCCCGGCGGCGGAAATCGATGGCCGCGCCCCAGGGCGTCTGGCAGTCGTCACGGAAGAAGTCCTTGGCATAGCGGCCGAGAAAGTTGCCGTCCGGGCCGAAGTGGTTGTAGACCACGTCGAGGATCACCATCAGGCCATGGCCATGGGCGCTGTCGATCAGGTGCTTGAGGTCTTCGGGCGAGCCATAGGATGACTGCGGCGCATAGGGCAGTACGCCGTCATAGCCCCAGTTGCGCTCGCCGGGGAATTCAGCCAGGGGCATCAGCTCGATGGCAGTGATCCCCAGCGCGGCCAGGCGCGGCAGATGCTGCTCAACCGCGCGGTAGCCGCCGAGGGCGCCGACATGCAGCTCGTAGATCACCGCGGTATGCCAGGGCCGCCCTTGCCAGTCCTTGTGTTGCCAGTGATAGGCCAGGGGATCGACCACTACGCTCGGCGCGTGCACGCCGCCGGCCTGGGCCCGGGAAGCCGGATCGCAGACCTGCAGTTCGCCGTCGATGTTGTAGCGGTAGCGGGTACCGGCCCCGCAGCGGGTTTCCAGGGTGAACCAGCCATCGTTCTGCGGCAGCATGGCCAGTGAGCGGCCATCTTCCAGATCGACGCTGACGTAATAGCTGTCCGGCGCCCACAGCGCGAAGCGGGTATGCTCCGCGTCCAGCATGACAGCACCATGAGGCCAGGTTTCCAGAGTCCGTAACGGCATCTATGAAGACCTCCTCAGTGCTTGCCCGATCTGCTCCGGGAATTCGCCACCAAGGTTTCATACAGTTGTGCGTAGGGTTCCACCGCCTTGCACCAGTTGAACGGCGCGGCCATCGCCCGGCAGCGCATGGCATTGAGCAGCGGCGGGTAGGCGAACACCTTGAAGGCCCGGCTCAGGGCTTCTTCGTAGCTTTCCACGGTGGATTCGTCGAAGAGGAAACCGGTCACGCCGTTCTCGATGGTGTCGGCCAGGCCGCCGGTATTGCGCGCCACCGGCAGGGAGCCGAAACGCTGGGCGTACATCTGGCTCAGGCCACAGGGTTCATAGCGTGAAGGCATCAGCAGGAAATCGCTGCCGGCGAACATCCGCCGTGCATCGGTTTCGTTGAAGCCGATGCGTACGCCGATCTGGCCCGGGAAACGCAGGGCCAGCTGGCGCATGGCCTGCTCCTCTTCCGGTTCGCCACGGCCGATAATCGCGATCTGGCCACCGGCGCGGACGATAAATTCGCTGACCGCTTCGGTCAGGTCCAGGCCCTTCTGGTAGACCAGTCGCGACACCACGGCGAACAGCGGACCGCTGGAGGGCTCGAGGCCGAACAACTGGCGCACATGGGCGGCATTGGCCGCCTTGCCGTCCCAGTCGCCGATGTTGAACGGGCAGACCAGATGGCTGTCGGTGGCCGCGTCCCAGCTTTCATCGATACCGTTGGGAATACCGCTGAGCAGGCCCTGGTAGGTTTTGCTGGCAAGGAAACCGTCGAGGCCGCAGCCGAACTCCGGGGTGGTGATTTCCTCTGCGTAGGTGGCGCTGACCGTGGTGATATGGCTGGAATAGGCCATGCCGGCCTTGAGGAACGACAGCTTGCCGTAGAACTCCATGCCTTCCTGTTGCAGGGCGTGGGGCGGGATCCCCAGTTCCGGGCAGCAGGCCAGGCTGACCACGCCCTGGTAGGCGAGGTTGTGGATGGTGAACAGCGTCGGCGTACGCTGGCCGCGCCAGTGCATGTAGGCCGGGGCGAGGCCGGCGGGCCAGTCGTGGGCGTGGACCAGGTCGGGGGTCCAGTGGATCTGCGCGAGGTTGGCGGCGATATCGGCGGCGGCCAGGCCCAGGCGCGCAAAGCGGATATGGTTGTCCGGCCAGTCGCGACCGTTGTTGGCGCCGTAGGGCGTGCCTTCGCGCTCGAACAGTTCGGGGCAGATCAGCACGTAGATCACCAGGCCGTCGGGCATGTCCATGCGGCCGATCTTGCAGGGCGGCAAGGCGGCATGACCACCGAGCTCGCCGATGATATGGATCGGGTTGTCGCTGTGCAGCACTTGCGGGTAGCCGGGAATCAGCACGCGGACATCATGCAGGTGGTGCATGGCCCGTGGCAGTGCGGCGGAGACGTCGCCCAGGCCGCCGGTCTTGACCAGATCGGCGAACTCGGAGGTGACAAACAGCACTTTCTTCTTGTTCGGGTTGGCGGCCACTGCCGGTGACAACGGCTTCCCTCCGGTCAAGGGTGTCGACACGGGGACCGATTCGCTGGCCTGAATCAAACCTTCTCCCTGAATTTCCAACGCAGCGCTGATCATGTGTCTCTCCCGTTTTATTTGATCTGATCCCTGCCTTTCACACAGTGTGCCGAAACCACATCCTTTGGTCGGACACACCCGTTCAGGGCGATTGAGCGAATACCGCGCAACGCACCGGAACAAGAAAGGGTGGGAAGCGTCTGTGCCCATGACACCCGCAACAGACGCCTTACCTTTAACCTGACCGACCGCTGTTTCAGAAGTTTCGACTTTTTTTCGATGAAATGACTGAGTGGTCAGTAGGCCCAAAAAACAGTGTAGGAGAGATGTCGCCCATGCGAAGGGCCTTGTTTAGACGACAAATGGGAAAAAAACACCGGACGGGTATATGGGGCAATGGCTGGCGTTTTTTTTGGAACGATCGTTCGTGATCGGCTGCACCCGATTGGCGCAGACGGGTGGGGTGGGTGTTCGAGGAGGGGGCGTGGCAGGAGCAAAAAAAGTGCGCGGGCCCGGTGCGGCCGTGCCCGAATGGAAGCGGGCACGGTCCACCTGATGGTCTAGCCGAGCACGCGGATCGGCTTATCGGCCGCCCACGCCTGGATATCCTCGATCATCTGGCTGTAGAACATCCGGTAGTTGTTCTGGCTGACATAGCCCACATGGGGCGTGGCCAGGACATTGTCGAGGGTGCGAAAGGGATGCCCGGCCGGCAACGGCTCCTGTTCGAACACGTCCAGGGCGGCACCGGCCAGTCGACCGTGCTCAAGCGCGGTGATCAGTGCCTGTTCGTCGACGATCGGCCCGCGAGCGGTGTTGACCAGGTACGCGGAAGGTTTCATCCAGCCCAGTGCCCGGGCGTCCACCAGGCCGCGGGAGCGCTCGCTGAGCACCAGGTGCACGGACAGCAGGTCGGCCTGTTCGAACAGGGCCTGTTTGCCGACGTATTCCACACCTGATTCGGCGGCGCGTTCCGGCGTGAGGTTTTCGCTCCAGGCGATCACCCGCATGCCGAATGCCTGGCCGTAGCGGGCGACTTTCTGGCCGATGCTGCCCAGGCCGAGAATGCCCAGGGTCTTGCCATACAGATCGCTGCCCAGGCCCTGCTGCCAATCCCCGGCGCGCAGGGAGTTGGCTTCCTTCAGCAGATTGCGGCTCAGGGCCATGGCCAGCGCCCAGGTCAGCTCCGGGGCGGCGTGCTTGTAGCTGTCGGTGCCGCAGACCTGGATACCCAGGGCGGTGGCGGCCTTGATATCCAGGGCGGCATTGCGCATGCCGCCGGTCACCAGCAGTTTCAGGCGCGGCAACTGGCGCAGCAGCGCTTCGTTGAAGGTGCTGCGCTCGCGCATCACGCAGATCACATCGAAGCCCGCCAGGCGTTCGGCCATGACCCCGTTGTCGGCCGGGTAGTCGTGGAGGAAATGCACCTGGCCGATGCCTTCGAGCGCGGACCAGTCCACCACGTCGCCGGCCACGCCTTGCCAGTCATCGATTACCGCAATCTGCAACGTCATTGTCTGTTTCCTCTTTTATTGTTTGGCGGCCAGCCAGCCGAGCAGGGCCTTGTGGAAGCGGGCCGGCTCTTCCATCTGAGGGGCATGGCCCAGGCCGGGGAATTCCACCAGGGTCGAGTGCGGGATCAGCTTGGCCACCTGCTTGCCGAGCACATCATAGTGACCGATGCGGGTCTTGACCTCCGGCGGCGCGATATCGCTGCCGATCGCCGTGGTGTCGGCAGTGCCGATCAGCAGCAGGGTGGGCATGCGCAGGTCCTTGAACTCGTAGTACACCGGCTGGGTGAAGATCATGTCGTAGATCAGCGCCGAGTTCCAGGCCACCGCGACATGCCCGGGCCCCTTGTTCAGGCCGGCGAGCATATCGACCCAACGGTCGAACTCGGGTTTCCAGTGGCCGGCGTAGTAGGTGTTGCGTTCATAGTTGCGAATGCTTTCGGCGGTCAGCTTCAACTCGCGCTCGTTCCATTGGTCGACGGTGCGGTAGGGCACGCCCAGGGCTTTCCAGTCTTCCAGGCCGATGGGATTGACCAGCGCCAGGCGCTCGACCTGTTGCGGATAGAGCAGGGCGTAGCGGGTGGCTAGCATGCCGCCGGTGGAATGACCGAGCAGCACGGCCTTGTGGATGCCGAGATTTTCCAGCAGGGCGTGGGTATTGCTCGCCAGTTGCTGGAAGCTGTACTGATAGTTATCGGGCTTGCTGGATGTGCAGAAACCGATCTGGTCCGGGGCGATGACCCGGTAGCCGGCGGCGCTCAAGGCCTTGATCGATTCATCCCAGGTGGCACCGCAGAAGTTCTTGCCGTGCATCAGCACCACGCTCTGGCCATTGGCCGGCCCGCTGGGCTTGACGTCCATGTAACCCATCTGCAGGGACTTGCCCTGGGACTGGAAGGCAAAGTGTTCGACCGGGTAGGGGTAGTCGAAGCCTTGCAGCTCCGGACCATAGGACGGGCCTTCGGCGGCATGGGACAGCACGGGCAGGGAGGCAGCGAGGAACAGGCTGCCGAGGACAAGGGAGCGTGAAGTGGACATGCGGGACCTCCGGAAGAATCTGCCCCCGATGCTGCTCAGGCGCGATTAACCCTGGATTAACGGGCGCGCCTCCTTCGTGCGCCAGGCCCCGTGCCAGGGCCCGCGGATTATCGGGCCGGGTAGTCGGCGATCACCTGGTCGGTACCGTACTTGGTCAGGCCGATCACCTGGAAGGCGTCCTGGCGATCACCCATTTCCATGCCGGGGGAGCCCAGGGGCATGCCCGGTACCGCGATGCCCCGCAGGTCGGCGCGCTTGCTCAGGGCAATGATCTGCTCGGCCGGGACGTGGCCCTCGACGAACTTGCCATCGATCACCGCCGTGTGACAGGAGGCGAGCCGTGGCGCCACGCCCAGGCGTTGTTTCACGGCGCTCATGTCCGCTTCGACATGGTCGTTGACCTTGAAGCCATTGGCTTGCAGGTGGGCGATCCAGGCTTTGCAGCAACCGCAACTGGCGTCGCGGTGTACATCGATGGACAGCGGTTCGCCAGCCTGGGCCAGGCTGCTGATGAACAGGGCCGACAGGGCGGCCAGGCGCAAGGAGTTTTTCATGGGGACGTCCTGGGATGCGAAGTGAGAGGCCGGGTATTCTCGCCGATAACACCGTGTTGTCCGGCTTGCGAAACAGTCTGAAACAGTCTTGTGGCGGGCGACGACGGGCAGCCAGGGTGCACCGTCGTGGCTGTCGGCAACCTGAGGGACAGATGACGAATTTGTCAGGCGAGGGTGTGTGGCGAGGTTTCCATCACGCGCTTGAGGTTGTGCATGGCCTGGGTCGAGAGGTCGATCATGCGGCCCTGCAATCCATTCAGGTTGAGTTCGGTGATGTACTGCAGGGTGCGGGTGAAATGCGTGCCTCGCCCCTGGCGCTGCAACTGGTACTGGATGCAGCCGTCGACGACGGCGGAGGTGAAGGCGGTCTTGAAGGCATGGGGCGGGTCGGCCAGGACCACGCGGTAGTTCATGTCGACCCGCAGTCCCAGCAGGTCGATGACTTCGGTGAAACGGTGATCCTTGGGCAGCGAGCCGCGGATGCCGGTCTCGGCGCTGACGGAGGTCGGGTGCCACTCATGCCAGCGGTCCGGCTGCGTCACGTAGGCGTAGAGCATCGCAATATCGGCTTCTATATAGATCTCGTTGCTCAGGGTCTTGGCGTAAGTCTGGAAAGAGGGCTGTTCCATGTCGACTCCTGCTGCATTCCTTGTTTGGAGGGCGAAGCAGGAGTCAGCATAGGCGATGCCGGGTGATTCCACCCGTTTGGGTGACAATCAATCGATGCTCCCCCGTGCGGGGCACGGGGGAGCAGGGCAGTGCGCGGTTCAACGGACCTTGAAACGGCCCATCAGTACGCTGACGCGGTTGTTGGCTTCCAGCAGGCTGCGGGTGTTGCTGTCGGTGGCATGACCACTGTTCACCAGTTCTTCGACCATGTGGCGGATCTGCACCATGCTGCGGTTGATTTCCTCGGTCACCGCGCTCTGCTGCTCGGCGGCCGTGGCGATCTGGGTGCTCAGGCTGTTGATATGGCTGACGGAGCCGGCCATTTCATCCAGCCCCGAGTTGACCCGAGCCGTTGCATCGGCGGCGGACTGGCAACTGGCCTGGGTGTTTTCCATGGCCGCCACCGAGGAACTGACGCCCTGGGTCAGGCGGGTCAGCATTTCATTGATTTCCGAGGTGCTGGCCTGGGTCCGGGCGGCGAGGGCGCGCACTTCGTCGGCGACCACCGCGAAACCGCGGCCCTGTTCCCCGGCGCGTGCCGCTTCGATGGCCGCGTTCAGCGCGAGCAGGTTGGTCTGTCCGGCGATGGCCCCGATCACCCCGAGGATCTCGGTAATGCGCTGGGCGTCCTGTTGCATGCTTTCGACCTTGTGGGTGGCACTGGCCACTTCGTCGATCAAGGCGATCACGCTGCCGGACGCCTCGCCCACCACCACCCGCGAACGGTCGGCGTGTTCACTGGCGCGCTGGGTGAAGGCGGCGGTTTCGGCCGCGTTCTGCGCCACGGTCTCGGCGGTGCTGCTCATTTCGGTGATGGCGGTTACCGTCTGGTCGGTTTCCGAGGCATGGCGGGTCAGGATCTGGTTGGTGTGGGCCGAGGTCTGTTGCAGTTTTTCCAGGCTGCCGGCCATGTCGCCGGTGGCCTGGGTGACTTCGCCGATCATGTTCTGCAGGTAGACGATAAAACGGTTCACCGAATGGCCGATGGCGCCCAGTTCGTCTTCGGCGCGGATGGTGATGCGCCGGGTCAGGTCGGCATCGCCGCTGGACAGGGCATCGATATTGGCCTTGAGCGCCTGCATGCGTTGCACCAGCTTGCGGATGGCGTAGATCTGCAGCAGCACCAGCAGCAGGATCATCGGGATCTGCAGCAGGCTGAGGGTCTTGAGCACGTCATCGCGTTGGGCGGTGATCGATTGGGTCGGCAGCGAAGTGGCGAGGAACCATGGCGAACCTTCGATGGGGCGCATGAAGAAGGTGCTGGCGACGCCCTCGTTATCGAACTCGACCCGGCGCCGGCCGTTGTCGCGCTCCTGCAGGCCGGCCTTGACCTGGGCAGCGAAGGGCGAGTTGCCCGCCAGGTCATTGATGTTCTTCAGGACCACTGGGCTGTTGATATGGGTGCTGTTGCTGATGATCTTGCCGTCGGCCTCGACGATCAGCATCTCGGCGCCGAGGTCTTTTTCCTTGCGGGCCACCAGGTCGTTGAAGAAGCCCAGGGTCACGTCGATGGTCGACACGCCGTAAGGCACGCCATTGCGCTGGATCGCCATGGCGCAGTTGGTGCGCGGCTCCTGGCTGGCGTCGTCCTTGTAGGCCGCGGCCCAGGCGCACTGGCCGCGCGGGGTGGCCATGCCGCCCTTGTACCAGGGCTGGTCGTAATAGTTGGGGGCTTCGGCGCTGTTCCAGAAGGTGTTGACCTTCAACTGGCCGTTGGCATCGCGGTGCCAGAAGGTGCTGTGCTTGTTCTGCCCCGGGGTGCGCTGGCCGGGCAGGGGCCAGATGCCCCCGCCGAAGACCTTCAGCTCGCCGTACTGATCCACCAGTCCCGGCAGGACCTTGTCGATGGCATCGCTGTCGAGCAGCGGGATGGTCTGGGTGATGCTGCGTTGCTGGGCCTGGACCTTGTTCAGTTCGCCCTGGATCTGTTCCGCCACTTCGGCAATGCGGTTGAGTGCCACCTGTTCCTCGGTGTGCCGCAGTTTCGGCGCGACCAGTTGGCTGATACCAACGACGGTCAGTACGAACAGCAGCAGGATGAACAGGACCAGAAACAGCGTGTAGCGGGCTTGGATCGTACGGAACATGGGCATGGGACCTGTCCTTGCAAAGCGGCTTTTATTGTTCGTGAGCTTTTCAGGGCTTCGACAGGTTATCGGCTTTGTATGGAGGGTCTTTAGGTACGTTCGTACAAGAAGTTCGGAAGGCTCTGGTGCGAGGGATAGCGGCCTGATCGAGGGGGTGGCCATTTTAATGTAATGAAATGTAGATAAATTGTAACTGAATTGGAATATCGGTTGTCCGTCAGATCGATCTGACTAGAATCCGGAGTTCTTATACCTATCGTTCAGGGACGTTTCCTATGACTGCCTCATCAGCAAGTCACCAGCATGATCAGATTTTCAATCGCCTGAGCCAGGGAGTACGGTCATGAGCATGGGAACGGTAGGGTCGTGGGCCTCCGCGGCAGGCCTGAAGATTTTCGTCAAGGATGCCACTCCGGCAGCAAAGTCCAAGATCCAGAGCGACAAGGCCAAGCAGCTCTTGCGCACGATCGGCAAGGATCCGCTGGCGATTGACACCATCAAGATGGCCAGCGCCAAGCTGCGACCGAAGTTCAAGGACTTCAACCCGGAGCAAGTGACGCCTACGCAACTGGGCAAGATCAGTACGTTCCTGAAGGATAACGGCCTGATCGATACCTTCACGGCGAGCCTGATGCTCAATGCCGGCGAGGAGTTCGACAAGTTCGGGGTGCAGAAAAAACCGGACGACAAGTTCAACGCCCTGGAGTATTTCGCCACCCAGATCAACATCATCCAGGATCGCAGCCTGAAGAAGGACGTGTACTCCAACTACATGGTTCCCGCCTACAAGAAGGCCATCAACGTCCTGCAGAACCTGCAGCAGTTCGGCAGCACCGGCGCTGCCGTGACGGTCAACACCAAGGCCTGACAAGGGCTCTTGCCAGCACCCGTTTCGGATTGGAGCGGGTGTTTCGCGGTCTTCGCGCCGCCCTCTTGCTGCGACTCGCCCGACCTTTCCCGCCTGATCGACACCCATCTTGTGCCCAACTTTCCTGGGCGGCTCGGTCGCGCGCGCCTTCATGGCGACGTTGATGACATGGCTGTTTAAATGTAACTAAATGTAATACTGTGTAGGTAAATTATAGGTCAATTGAAATATAAGCCGCCGCCACGCTGATCCGATCGGGACGCCGGGCGCCTAAATCCAATCGTTCAGGGATACTTTCCATGGTCGTCTCCACCGCACGTCAGCAGCATGGTCGGATTTTCACGCGCCTGGGCCGGGGAGGTCAGTCATGAGCATGGGCGCGGTGGGGGCCTGGGCCACGGCGGCGGGGCTGAGGATCTTCGTTCCGGATGCTGCCAGTCCAGCACAGAAGTCGACTATCCAGAGCGACAAGGCCAAGCAGTTGTTGCAGACGATCGGCAAGGATCCGTTGGCGCTCGACACCGGCAAGATGGCCAGTGCCAAGCTGCGGCCGAGGTTCAAGGACTTCAATCCGGAGCAGGTGAGCCCCACGCAGTTGGGCAAGATCAGTACGTTCCTGAAGGATAACGGCCTGATCGATACCTTCACGGCGAGCCTGATGCTCAATGCCGGTGAGGATTTCGACAAGTTCGGGGCGCAGACGAAGCCGGACGACAACTTCAATGCCCTGGAGTATTTCGCCACGCAGATCAACACCATCCAGGATCGCAACCTGAAGAACGACCAGTATTCCAACTACATGGTCCCTGCCTACAAGAAAGCCATCAACGTCCTGCAGAACCTGCAGCAGTTCGGCAGCACCGGAGCTGCCGTGACGGTCAATACCAGGGCCTGATCAACCTGCCAGAAAGCATCCGTTTCGACTGGAACGGATGCTTTTTCACGTCCGTATCGAGACTGAAATAAATAGCTACATTTGTTGACGCCATAGAGTCGTCTCTCTACCATCGCGCCATTATTTTGATATCAGCTGTATTTCGAGGGATCGATCATGTCTCCACTCGCCTTCGGGACGAGGCTGTGCGCTGCGTTGCTGTGTGTTTCTGCCCTGAATACCGCTCATGCTGCTGATAACCCCGGGGTCACCGACCTGATCCGCGATCGCCAGGATCGCCTCCTCGAAGAACAGCGCCGCCGTCTCGAAGAGCTCAAGGACCTGCCCGGCAAAGCCGCGGCCCCCGTGGCGCCGACGACTCCGGTCGACACCCGCTGCTTCCCGATCAAGACCATCGAACTCAAGGGCGCCGACTCGCTGTCCGAGGCCGAGCGCGAGCGTCTGTTAAAGCCTTACATCGGCCAGTGCCTGGGTGTGCCGCAGCTCAACGAGTTGCTCAAGGTCATCACCGACCACTATATCGAGAAAGGCCTGGTCACCAGCCGTGCCTATCTGCCGCAGCAGGACCTGTCCAGCGGCAACCTCAAGGTGCTGGTGGTCGAAGGTCGGCTCGAAGGCTTGAAGGGGGACGAGGGCAGTGGTATTTCCGACCGCCAGTTGGCAATGACTTTTCCCGGCAAGCCGGGGGATCTGCTGAACCTGCGGGAAATCGAGCAGATGGTCGACCAGTTGAATCGCCTGCCGTCGAACCAGGCGCAGATGGAGCTGGCCCCGGGCAAGGAGGTCGGCGGCAGCGAAGTGCTGGTCAAGAACACTCCGCAGAAACCCTGGCGGGTCGGGCTGGCCCGGCACAACGACGGCCAGCGCAGCACCGGCGAACAGCAGTGGGGCACCAGCCTCGACTGGGACAGCCCCCTGGGATTGGCCGACCAGCTGTCCCTGCGCGGCGGCCATGATGCCCTCAGCGATCACCAGAAAACCTCGCGCAATGCGATGCTGTATTACAACCTGCCGTTCGGCTGGTGGAACCTCAGCTACACCTACAGCGAGAGTGAATACCGCTCGCTGGCCAAGGCCAGTGGCTTCGATTTCAAGCAGACCGGCGACAGCCAGAACCATCAGTTGAAACTGGAGCGGGTCATCTACCGCGATGCCCTGAGCAAGACTTCACTCAATACCGGCGTGTCCTACCTGCGCACCAACAACTTTATCGAAGACAGCAAGCTGGATGTCAGCAGCAACCGCATCAGCGAAGCCCAGTTCGGCATCAACCACGGCCGGCGGATCGGCGGGGCGTTCGTCAACGTCGATCTGGGCATGCAGGACGGCATCGGTGCGTTCGATGCCCAGGGCAATCACGACCCGAAACCGGGCCAGGCCGATGCCCGCTACCGCAAATACACCGCGACGCTGAGCTACCTGCAGCCATTCAAGCTGTGGGGCGAGTCCTTCAGCTTCAGCAGCCTGATGACCGGCCAGCGCAGCGAAGACGTGCTGTTCAGCTCGCAGCGCATGAGCCTGGGCGGACAGTCGTCGATTCGCGGCTACAAGGACCAGACCCTGTCCGGCGACAGCGGCGGTTACTGGCGCAACGACCTGCGCTGGACACGGCCGGTGACCCTGGACTGGATGCGTCCGGTGTTCGCCGAGTATGGCACCAGCCTCGGCTACGACCAGGGCGTGATCCGTCGCGACCGCTACAACGCCGAGCAGCACGGGCGCATGACCAGCGACTCGCTGGAACTGTTTGCCCGCGGGCAACACGTGGCGGCCACCGTGACCTTTGCCCATTCCCTGGAAAGACCGGGGCCGATCACTGAGCGTGAAGCGCCGATCTACTTCCGCCTGGATTTCTTCCTTTAATTTTCCGCTGTATCTGATTCGAGATTTTCTGACATGGACGTTCGCCACTTCGCCTTCCTTGCGCGCCAACCTTCTGCTGCCCTGAAAACCCGCGGGCACTTCCTGGGACTGCCCAAGCGCGGCATGGCGTTCCTGTTGGCGAACGTGATGTTCTGGCAGCCGCTGTGGGCCCAGGCGGACGGTATCGTGGTCAGCGCGCCGGGAACCACGCTCGGTCAGGCGGGCAATGGCGTGCCCATCGTCAATATCGCCGCGCCCAACGGCAGCGGCCTGTCCCATAACCAGTTCCACGACTACAACGTCGGGGCCAACGGCGTCATCCTCAACAACGCCACGGCCCGGACCCAGTCCACCCAACTGGGCGGCATCATCCTCGGCAACAGCAACCTCAACGGCCGTGCCGCCACCACCATCCTCAACGAAGTCAACGGCGGTAGCCCCAGCCAGTTGCGTGGCTACACCGAAGTGGCGGGGCAGTCGGCCCATGTGATCGTCGCCAACCCTTACGGCATCAGTTGCAGTGGCTGCGGCTTTATCAACACGCCGCAGGCGACCCTGACCACCGGTAAACCGGTGATCAGCAACGGCCAGGTGTCGGGTTATCAGGTCGACCAGGGCAGCGTGTCCATCGAAGGCGCCGGGCTCAACGCCAACAATATCGACCAGT
>NZ_JACAOR010000001.1:28638-1126439 GCF_013386115.1 Pseudomonas gingeri | reverse complement strand
GGCCTTCCGGGTTTTTCCACAGAGAGATGTCGGCGGTCATGTTGACCTCTTGCGGCATCCAGTGGTTGGCACAACCGTCGAGGTATTTCTGCCAGGCCCAGTCGTACTTGAAGGGGACGAGTTGGTTGAGGTCGGCGCGGCAGTTGATCATGCGCTTTTCATCGACCGCGACACGGGCCGAGGCGCCTTCAAGTTCGGCCAGGCCTTCGGCAACGTCGAGAGCGTCCAGAGCAGCCTTGGCACGGGCGATGGCGGCCGAGTCGGACGCGGTCACGGCACGGGCCTCGAGGGCGGCGGCACCACCGGCGCTGTCCAGGCGGTCCATGTAGGCTTCGGCGGCATGGCCGGCGTTGGCGCCCTTGATCGCTACTTCGCCTTCTTCCTTGTCGAATTCGTCCCAGCTGAGCATCGGATATTCCTTGTATGGGGTGTTTGTAGGCCTGATTCACTGCCGTTCTGTCAGGCAGGTAGACGCGCGTTTGCAACTCCCGGTCAACAGGATTCACAGCACAAGCAGGCATCGGAAAACCCTGGTTTTCCAGGGGGATGAGAGGTGCCGTAGGAGAAGCATGGCACATCATGTAGTGTTTTTCTTTGGTGTCGGCACACTATATGGTGGTTTTTTCAGAGGGTCAATCCGGGAAAAGGCAACAGTGCTGTTTCGTTGCAGTTCCCTCGGCCAGTCGTTCAGAAGGCGGCTCTCAGGCGTCGGGTCTTGAACACGCGCAGGTAGATCGTGAGGTTGAGCAGTAACACCAGGGCGCCCAGGCCCAGCTGCAGGGTGGGGGTCAGCCCGGCGGGATAAATCAGCGGAATCAGGTAGTGCTCGATAAACCCCTCGCCATAACCGCCTTGTCCGGCGGCCTGGCGAAAGAGGTTTTCCCAGCGGGTCAGCGGGCACTCCAGATGCAGGACTTCGACCGCCACGCCCCAGGTGGCGGCGGGCAGGTGCAACCAGATCAACCGGCGCCACCTGAACACCAGCAGCCCGCCAAACAGCACGAACAGGATGAACAGCAGGTGAAACGACACCAGCCCGTCGGCCGCTATCCGGTAGAACATCGCGATTCCCTCTGCTGATCCATGGTGTCAGTCCGGACATCCTACTCGGGTGGCTGCCTCGGCCTCTACCGGGAAGAATGTCTGAGTGCCGCCAGGATCTCCCGCAGGCGCCGCGTGGTGCTTTCGCCGCTGGCTTGCATGGGCGCGCGCAGCTCGTCGCGGATCAGTCCCTGCAGGGCCAGGGCGGCTTTCACCGGGCCGGGGTTGGGCTCGACGAACAGGGCCTGGATCAGCGGTGTCAGGCGGAAAAACGTCGTTCTGGCGGCAGTGAGTTGCTGCTCCCGCAACTGACGATACAACTGCACGAACAGCTCGGGATGGACATGGGCCGAGGCGGCGATCACCCCGGTAGCCCCGAGGCACAGGGCGTTGAAGATCTGGTTGTCCTCGCCACACAAGACATCGACCTGGCCGCTGGCCAGCAGTGCCAGGGTGTTGTTCAGGTTGCCACCACAGTCCTTGATGGCGACGATATTCTCGTGGGCGACGATATTCAGCAGGGTCGCCTGCTCGAAGCTCACCCCGGTGCGATAGGGAATGTCGTAGAGAATGACCGGCACGCTGGAGGCATCGGCGACCGTCTTGAAAAACGCTTCCAGACCGGCCTGGGAGGGGCGGATGTAGTAGGGCGCCGGCACCAGCAGGCCGGCCAGGGGACGCTTGAGTATCTCGCTCTGGAACTGCAGCAGTTCGGTCAGGTTGTTGCCCGCCAGGCCCATCACCACCTGCTGCGGTGGAACTCGTTCCAGCACCGCGTCGAGCACCGCCAGGTGTTCATGCTTGCCCAGCGCGGCGGCTTCCCCGGTGGTGCCGCAGACCACGATACCGTCGACACCGCTTTCCAGCAGATGGCCGACCAGGCGGCGCAGGCCGACGAAGTCGATGGCCTGGTTGATAAACGGCGTGACGATGGGAACCCAGATACCTTGAAACGATGACATGCACTTTCTCCTGATGGTTGACCGTTTCGTCACCGTCAGAAGCGTAGAAGGAAGTTGGGAGGAGGGAGGGTGGTCCGTCGCGCTCAATGTCCTGTCAGCTCATCTGACGGGACAGCGCGCCCCGGTCACATGAGCGACTGTTTCTTCGATTTAGGGGCAAACGCAACGCATACCGGCGCCTTGACATTCAAGCCAATCGCGACAGTGATGAGGTTGAGCGTTGCGGACATATCTGTTTACACCCTGGATCAGGCGTCCAGTTTTAAAAGCTGGCGCCAGGTTTGTCAATCTTCGACAGGTTTTCTTCTGCCTCGGCGCCCAGGTGGCCTTGCATCAGTTCCTGGACCTGCTCGGCCGAGTCCCCCAGCAGCATCTTGTGGGCTTCGGCGGCCGAGAAGGCGGCGCGTTCGAACATCACCTGCTCATGGGCGCGTACCGCGGCTTTCCAGTCCTCGTCGTCCAGCAGCGCTTCAGCCAGGTCCACCGCGTCGCGCAAGGCCAGGTTGGCGCCTTCGCCGGCGGGCGGCATCAGGTGCGCGGCATCGCCCAGCAAGGTGACGCCATCCCGGTGCGCCCAGCGATGGCCGACCGGCAGGACGTGAATCGGCCAGGGTCTGACCGGCTCTTGCGCGACCTGGAGCAGTTGCAGCAATGAAGCGTCCCAGCCGTCGAAGTCGTGGAGCAGGTCGGCTTTGGTTTTTTCCCCATGATGGGTTGCCTGCCGGTGCAAGGCTGCATACACGCGGATATGGGCGTTGGCATTGCGTTGCGCGAAGATCGTCTGCTGCCCGCCCTTGGCCACCAGCATGCCGTGCCCGACCTTTTGTGCGACGTCGGGATACCGGGTATCGGCGTCGGGAATCGACAGCTCATGCAGGGTCAGTCCGGTGAAGTCGGGCACTGCCGCCGAAACCAGTGGGCGTACCCGGGACCAGGCTCCGTCAGCGCCGACCACCAGCTCGAAGCGCTGCCTCAGGCCGTTGTCAAAGCGCAGTTCGGTGTAGCCATCGTCCTGTTGCTCCGCGTCCCTGAGGGTATGGCCCCAGCGCAGGGCGTCTTCCGGGATCGACTCCAGCAGCAGTTCCCTGAGCTGACCACGATCGATCTCCGGACGGTCGCCGCTGGCGGCATCGGGTTTTTCCAGCAACAGCGCACCGTGCTTGTCGAACAGGCGAAATCCCTGGTCCTCGTAGCGGGCAAACTGCAGGAACACCTCGAACAGGCCGCCACGGCGGAGCGCGTACTGGCCGGTCTCCACGTGCAAATCGAGCATGCCGCCCTGGGGGCGGTGCGAGGCGGATTCGTCACGGTCGAAAATCAGAAAGGGCACGTCCTTGAGATACAGCATCCGAGCCAGCATCAAGCCGCCGAGACCGGCGCCGACGATGGCGATACGCGGATTCGATACCATGGTGTCATTCCGGAGCGTTGTTTGTCATAGGCACCTATGATGTATTAGCATAGGTGCCTATGACAAGGGGGCGAAACATGAATGATGTGGATCTGTATCAGGTGCCTTCTTTCCTGATCAAGCGCGTGTCGCAGGAACTGATTCGTCAGGCTGAAATACGCTTGCGGCCTTTGGCCATCGGCATGGCCAGCATGCCGGTGCTGGGCGCGTTGAAGCGGGGAGAGGCGCGGACCCAGGCCGAGCTCGCGCGCTTGTTGCAGGTCGAGCAGCCGTCCATGGCCCAGACCCTGGCCCGTCTGGAGCGTGACGGCCTGATTCGGCGCAGGCCCGATCCGCAGCACAAGCGTATCCAGATCGTCGAGCTGACTGAACTGGGGCTGGCCCGGATACCGCAGGCCAAGGACATCCTTTGCGACGGCAACGACAAGGCGCTGGTGGGTTTCAGTGCCGAAGAGGTGGCGTTGTTCGTGGACTTCCTGCAGCGGGCCAATGCCAATCTGCGCAAGGAAGACTGAGGCTTGAGAACCGGCGACGAGACGGTTGAGTCTTGTGTCGGCTCTTAGATCGTCATCGCCAGCAAGCCGGTTCCTACAGGGTTGGCTTCCAGGGTTGGGCAAGGGTATGGAATGCCTGTTCCTCCAGGCTTGCCTGAATTGCCGCCGCCAACTGCCGGACCGCTGCCGCTGGTTCCTCCACGGCACGATGCAAGACATAACCCAGGCTTGGCACCTCCGGTAGTCCCGGCAGCACCGCCAGCTGGGCGGGCAGGCCGATGCGGGTGCGCAGGGTGATGCCGAGGCCGGCCGTGACCGCTGCCCAGATCCCGCCGACGCTCGGGCTGGTCAGTGCCACCCGCCAGGGGATGCGTGCCTGGTCCAGCGCCAGGGTGGCGGCGCTGCGCAGCACGCAGGGGGCTTCGAACATCACCAGGGGCAGCGGCGTGCTGTCCTGGTCCGTGGACAAGGGCATGTCCCTCGGGCCGATCCATTGCATCGGCGTCTTGCCGATCCGGCTGGAGTAGGGCGTATTGGCCGCTGTTTCCCAGGCCAGCGCGAGATCCAGCTGACCGCGCTCGATCAGCCCCAGCAGCTCGGCATTGCGGCCGATCCGTACTTCAAGGCTGACCCGCGGGTGAGCCCTGGCGAAACGCCGCAGGATCTCACTGAGCAGATGCTCGCCGAAGTCCTCTTGCAGGCCCAGGCGCACGCAACCTTCGACCTGGGCTTCGTGCAGGCTCGCGAAGATATCGTCGTTGAGTTCCAGCAAACGGCGGGCGTGGCTGAGCAGGGCTTCACCCAGGGGCGTCAGCACCAGCCCGCGTCCGGATTTCGCCAGCACTGCGCTGCCCACCTGTTCTTCGAGTTTCTTCAACTGGGCACTGACCGCCGAGGTCGAGCGGCCGAGCCGTTCGGCGGCCTTGGCGAAGCTGTTGAACTCGATGCCGGTGACAAAAGTGCGCAGGACATCAAGGTCGAAGGTCGGACGGCGCATGCTTTGAATGTCCATTAAATCGGGATGATGGGTTCTATTTAATCTGATATTCGGAACGATCCTCGCTTGTTAATTTCTCTCCGTCAACCCGATCAGCGGAGCTGTCTGTCATGCCTTTCACCCGTATTTCACTGCACCGGGGCAAGTCGCCCGAGTACCTGAAACAGCTTTCCCAAAGTGTCCACGATGCCCTGGTGGAGCGTTTCGAGGTGCCGCCCGCCGATCGCTTCCAGGTCATTCACCAGCATGAGGTGGGAGAGCTGATCTTCGACCCACACTACCTTGGCGGTCCGCGCAGCCAGGACTATGTGCTGATCGCCATTACCGCCGGCCGACAGCGGCAGACTTCGGTCAAGCAGGCGTTCTACCGCACGCTGGTGGAGCGTCTGCAAGCGGCGCCGGGGCTGGACCCGGAGGATGTGATGGTGGTGATCACCACCACCGCTTCGGATGACTGGTCGTTTGCCGGCGGTCGGGGCAATTGAACACATTTCCTGGATGGGCGTTGCCTGTGTGGGAGGGGGCTTGCCCCCGAAGAGGCCCGCAAGATCGCTGAAATCTTCGTCTTACTGCCGCTCGGATCAAGCCCGCTCCTGCAAGCTGTTCAGCACTCGGTGGCTGCAGCCTGGATGACCATTTCACGGAAACGCTGCAACACTGACGAGCTGTCACCCACGCGGGTCGCCAGGTGCAAGGGCGCAATCAGCCCCGGGCACTCCGTCAGGGCGCGATAGGCGATACCGTCGCCCCGCAGGCGCTGCATCGAGGCCGGCACGATCGATACGCCCAGTCCCGCCGCCACCAGGCTCAGGGTCGCGGCCATGCGCGGTGCTTCCTGGATCACCCGCGGGCTGAAGCCGGCTTCGCGGCACGCCACCAGGATGGCGTCATAGAGGCCCAGGCCGACCCGGCGCCGATACAGGACAAAGGCTTCGCCGGCGAGGGCGGACAAGGGCAGGGCGGTTGCGCTGTCCCGGGCCAGGGGATGATCCATCGGCAGCGCCAGCAGCATCGGTTCGATCAGGATCGGTTCGGCCTGCAGGGTCGGCGTGCCGCTCAATGGCGAACGCACGAAGGCCGCATCCAGTCGCTCGTGTACCAGGGCGTCCATCAGCTCGCCGGTACCGGCTTCTTCCAGGGCCACCGAGACGCCGGAAAAGGTTTCGCGAAAGTGCCGCAGTACCCCCGGTACAAACGGATGCAAGGCCGCCGAACTGGTGAAGCCGACGCCGAGCCGCCCCTGTTCGCCACGGGCGGCGCGGCGCACCACTTCGGTCACGCCTTCGGCCCTGGCCAGCACGGCACGGGCTTCCTCCAGCAGCGCCAGGCCGGCGGTGGTCGGGCGCACGCCACGGGGCAGGCGCTCCATCAGCGCCACGCCCATTTCGGCTTCGAGCTTCTGCAACAGGCGGGTAAGCGGCGGTTGCTGCATATGCAGACGCTCCGCCGCCCGGGTGATATGTCCTTCCTCGGCGATCACGACAAACGCGTGCAAACGACGCAGCTCTAGCATTTCAATACCTTTGGAGTATGGCAGCTTGTCATTATTGGCATTTGTCATCATGGTTTGCAAAACCTACGCTGTGCTCACTCCCACACACAAGAGGAAGCGTGATGACCTGGTCAGCCAAGCAATATTCGACCTTTGAAGCAGAACGAACCCGTCCCGTCCGTGATCTGGTGGCTGCCATCCCGACGCGTTCGGTGCAGGTGGCCGTCGATCTGGGTTGCGGTCCGGGCAATTCCACCGAGGTCCTGGCCCAGCGTTTCAGCGAGGCACGGGTTACCGGCATGGACAGTTCCGATGACATGCTGGTCAGTGCCCGGGAGCGTTTGCCCGCGCTGAATTTCGAACTGGCGGATATCGCGACCTGGAACCCGGACCAGGCTTTCGATGTGATCCTGGCCAATGCCTCGCTGCAATGGCTGCCGGATCACGCCACCCTTTACCCCCATCTGGTGAGCAAGCTGGTCGCCGGTGGCAGCCTGGCGGTGCAGACCCCGGACAATATGCAGGAGCCGTCCCACCGGCTGGCCCGCGAAGTGGCCGCGGACGGGCCGTGGGCAGCCAGGATCGGGACGGTGCGCCATCCACCACGGCACGACGCGACGTTCTACTATGAGCTGCTGCGGCCGCACTGCACGACGGTGGATGTCTGGCGCACCACGTATCACCATCCACTGGCGGGTGGGCATGCGGCGGTGGTCGAATGGTTCAAGGGCTCCGCCTTGCGACCTTACCTGGCACCGCTCGACGAGGCGGAAAAGGCCGCTTACCTGCAACGTTACCTGGCGGCGATCAGCGAGGCTTATCCGGCGCTGGCCGACGGTACGGTGCTGTTGCCGTTCCCTCGGTTGTTCGTGGTCGCGACCCGTTGAGCATCGATTGCGGAAAAAGTCGCGAATAAAAATCACGAGTGAGTTGTTCTCCTTCCAGACGCCGCCACACTGACCGCGATCCTGACAAGTGGAACTCTCACTCATGCACGACACCGTCCCGATGCAACTCGCTCACAAGCGCAGCCATGGTCCTTCAGGGGCTGTCCGGGTGCTGGCCATCCTGGGGCTGCTGCTCTGTGGGTTCATTACCGGCACCACCTGCGCGGCGGATGCCGCGCCCAATCTGCTGACAGCCGGTGATGCCACGGTGCTCTCGGTGCGGGGTGAAGGCGTGCAGCTCTACAACTGCGCCGCGGACACCTCGGGCAAACTCACCTGGCAGTTTCGCGAACCTCTCGCCACCCTGATCTTCAACGGCAAGACCGTCGGACGGCACTTCGCCGGGCCGACCTGGGAGTTTGCCGACCGCAGCGCGGTGGTCGCCAAGGTGGTGTCCCAGCAACCTGGCGCGACGAAGAAAGACCTGGCGCTGCTCAAGCTGGAGGTGGTCGATCACCAGGGCAGCGGTGCCTTGTCGAAAGTGGTCTCGGTCCAGCGCCTCAACACCCGTGGCGGAGTCTTCTCCGGGGCCTGCACCCAGGCCGGGGCTATCCATGTCGAACCCTACAGCGCGGACTACCTGTTTACCGCCGAATAACCCTTACCGCTGAATAGCCGTGGTCCGCGCCGCTCAGGCACGGGCCGGCAAAACACCCCCTTTGTTCAATCCCCACATGCGGGCCCAGGCCCGTGTGCGGGCAACGCTGTGCCCAAAAAACACTTGACCGACACACCAGGAGCTTTCACATGATCAATCGTCTTCTCGTTGCCACGACCGTGACCCTGCTGGGCAGCCTGGCCGCCCAGGCCGCCGATCTGCCGACCTCGGCCCCGTCTAGCCATGCATCGTCCAACGCTGCCGTGGACTGGACCGGTTTCTACGGCGGCGTCAACGCAGGCGCCGGTTTCGGCGGCGACACCAGCGTGCACACCAAGGGCCAGGCGGCACCGAACATCGCCAATATTGCCGGTGGTGCCCGTCCGGGCTCGGTGGACCTGGATCGCAACGGTTTTGTCGGTGGCGCGCAACTGGGCTACAACTACCAGTTCGGCCAGTGGGTGGCCGGTGTCGAGACCGACCTGTCCTATACCGACCTGAATGACAGCCGCAATATCGGCACCCGCCAGTTGAACACCGGCGCCGCGCTGAACAACAAGTTCGAATCGAAGATCAAGTACCTCGGTACCCTGCGTGGGCGTTTCGGCTATGCCTTCGACCGTACCCTGGTCTACGGCACCGCCGGTCTGGCCTATGGCGAAACCAGCCAGAGCGTCGATATGTTCGGTCCGACCGGCAACACCCAGTTCAGCGGCAGCCAGAGCCGGTTCAAGGTCGGCTACACCGTCGGTGCCGGTATCGAGCAGATGCTGACCAGCCAGTTGTCGCTCAAGACCGAATACCTCTACTACGACCTGGGTGAAGACAAGCTCAACGTCAAGGTCATCCCGGGCAGCGGTGGGGCCGGCACCGGTTATGATTCCAGGTTCAAGAACGACGGACAGATGCTGCGAGTGGGCTTGAACTACCGCTTCTGATCCCCGCGAGTGCGTTCGTGCTGCGGCCCGCCCTGGCAACAAGGCGGGCCGTTGTCGCACAAGATCCTCGCAACGGCGTTGCCCGTCGTGTCAGGATTGACCACTACCATTGGCAAGCAAAGGCAGTGCATGGACACGATTTCCCCGGGCCTGATGGTCGACGAGTCGGGCATCACCCGATGCCTCTGGCGTTCTTCCATGCCGGAGTATGTCCATTACCACGATGCGGAGTGGGGGCGTCCCGTCACCGACGATATTCGCCTGTTCGAGAAAATCTGCCTGGAAGGTTTCCAGGCGGGCATGGCCTGGATCACCATCCTGCGCAAGCGCGAGAACTTCCGTGAAGCCTTCGAGGGATTCGATTTCCGGCGTGTGGCCCGCTACACCGACGCCGACGTGGCCCGGCTGATGGATAACCCCGGTATCGTGCGCAATCGCAGCAAGATCCTTTCGGTTCTCAACAATGCCCGCCGCGCCTGCGAACTGGTGGAGGAGAGCGGGTCGCTGGCGGCCTGGATGTGGTCGTTCGAGCCTTCGGCGGATGAGCGGCCCGCCGTGGTGGACTTCGACTACTGGAAGGCCAACCCGACGTCGCCGGCCTCCGTCCGCTTGTCCAGGGCCCTGAAGCAACGCGGCTGGACCTTTGTCGGCCCAACCACGATATATGCCCTGATGCAGGCCACGGGCATGGTCAACGACCACCTCGCCGACTGTGCCTGCCGGGCTGAAATCGAGCAACTGCGCCAGGGCCTGAGGCGTCCCTGAGTCAGGCGTGGCGCAGCAGGTATTCGCTCAGTGCCTGGCGGGTCAGGTCGTTCAATGTCAGTTTCTGGCGCGTGGCGCTGAGGGCGGCGGCCAGGTGCAGGTCATGGCCGACACGGACGTTGAACGAACCCTTGCACGGTACTTCGGGAGACTGCTTGAGGCGCTGGCAGTTGTCGAGATAGTCCTCCACCGCCTCCTTGAAGGCTGTTTCCAGCTCCGCCACGGTCTGCCCCTCATAGCTCACCAGCGCCCGGATGAACTGAAGTTTGCCGAACAGGCAGTTGTCCTCGACGCTGGCTTCGATGGAGCCGTAATAGCCCTTGTAGTGCATCTGATTGGTCACGGAATCAGTCCTCCTGAGCGTAGATGGTCGATCACCTGACGCCTGATATAGGTTCTCAGCTCATTGCCTGGATGAGGTTTATGCAGGCTGATCGCTGCAAGCGGATCGCCGTTGTCGAACTTGACCCGGCTGCCTGAACCTTCAAGCCGGCGGTAGCCGAAATGGCCCAGCAGCGTGACCAGTTCCGGCCATGTGAAGGCCATCCATGGGTTGAGCAGTTTTGCGAGCAGCTTTTCATTCCTGGACACCGGGCCTCCTGCCTGCAACTAAATATAGTTGCACTGATGTTGAGGGTCAAGAATGAGTGGGTTTGCCCAGGCGATCAAGAGGGGATCAGGCGCTGTTTACGTTTCCTACAGGCCTTGAGGAAAGGGTGCTGCGAGCGTTCGCGGGGATGGGGAGCTGGCGGCTGGAGCAGCCGCCAGAATGATCCTGGCGGATCAGCCGATTTCAGGTAACGACCCGATAGCAAGGCTCGTAGGCTGCGCCGCCCGGCAGTTTCATCCGGTGTTGCGCGACGAAGGCCTGGAGCAGTTTATCCAGCGGCCGCATGACTTCGGCATCGCCGTGGATTTCGTACGGGCCGTGTTCTTCGATCAGGCGAATGCCCTTGTCCTTGACGTTGCCGGCGACGATCCCGGAAAACGCCCGGCGCAGGTTGGCCGCCAACTGGTGCGCCGGCTGGTTGCGGTTCAGTTTCAGGCTGGCCATGTTGGCGTGGGTCGGGTCGAACGGACGCTGGAAACCCTCGTCGATCTTCAACAGCCAGTTGAAGTGAAAGGCGTCGTTGCGTTCCCGGCGGAACTGCTTGACGGCTTTGAGACCCAGGGCCATCTGCCGGGCGACCTGGGCCGGATCGTCGATGATGATCTGGTAGTGCTGGTGCGCCGCTTCGCCCAGGGTGGCGCCGACAAAGGCGTGCAGTTGCTGCAGGTAGGCTTCCGCGCTTTTCGGTCCGGTGAGGATCACCGGGAACGGCAGGTCACGGTTGTCCGGGTGCATCAGGATGCCCAGCAGGTAGAGGAATTCCTCGGCCGTACCGGCACCGCCCGGGAAGATGATGATGCCATGGCCGACCCGCACGAACGCCTCCAGGCGCTTCTCGATGTCGGGCATGATCACCAGTTCGTTGACGATCGGATTCGGCGCCTCGGCGGCGATGATGCCCGGTTCGGTCAGGCCCAGGTAGCGGCCGGTGGTGATGCGCTGCTTGGCGTGGGAGATGGTCGCGCCCTTCATCGGTCCCTTCATCACGCCGGGACCGCAGCCGGTGCAGATGTCCAGGCTGCGCAGGCCCAGTTCGTGGCCGACTTTCTTGGTGTACTGGTACTCCTCGCTGCTGATCGAATGACCGCCCCAGCACACCACCATCTTCGGCTCCAGGCCGGGACGCAGGGTGCGGGCGTTGCGCAGCAGGTGGAAGACGTAGTCGGTGATGCCCTGGGAACTGTCCAGGTCGATGCGCTGGCTCTCCAGCTCGTTCTCGGTGTAGACGATATCGCGCAGGGCGCTGAAGAGCATTTCCCGGGTGCTGGCGATCATCTCGCCGTCGACGAAGGCATCGGCCGGGGCGTTCAGCAGCTCCAGGCGTACGCCGCGGTCCTGCTGGTGAATGCGGATCTCGAAATCCTTGTAGGCTTCGAGGATGGTCTTGGCGTTGTCGACATGCGCGCCGGTATTGAGGATGGCCAGGGCGCACTGGCGGAACAAGGTGTAGATGCTGCCGGAGCCGGCCTCGCTCAGTTGTTGCACTTCACGTTGGGAAAGGGTTTCAAGGCTGCCCTTGGGGCTGACCGAAGCATTGATTACGGATCGTTGGGTCATTCTCTATTCCATGAAAGCGACGCGGCCGGGCGACAAGGTGCCGGCGGCATCAGAAAGGCCGGCGTCGACCGTGGTCGTACGCCAGGGGTGAGGCAAGGCGCGATCATGCGCTGCGTTGTACCGCCACGCACTTGATCTCCGCCAGCAGGCCGGGGTGTGCCAGTTCCGCGACGCCGATGGACGTCCAGGCACAGTGCCCGCGTGGAAACACACGATTCTTGACCTCGCGAAAGACTGCCATGTGCTGGCTCATATTGACATGATAGGTGGTCATCTCGACCACGTCGTCAAATGTACAGCCGCCGGCGGCGAGGACCAGGCGCAGGTTTTCCCAGCAGGCGACGAACTGCGCCTCGGGATCGGCGATCACTTCCAGTTGTGCGGTACGGCCCACCTGGCCGGCACAGTACAGCGTCGCCCCGACCTTGACGGCGGGCGCGTAGCCGGCGCGTTCGACGATCGGACGCATGGATTCTGGAATGATGATCTCGCGGTCTGTCATGGGGCGTTTTCCTGATAATGCTGGAAGCGGGCACTCAAAAAGTGCCCTAGCATAGCTAAATCAGGCGCCCAGGTGTGCCTCGCCGGTCCGAGACACGCCGTCGCGGGAACGGTCAGTGCTGAGCCGTCCCCAGTTGCAGTTCCGCGCACAGGCCGCCGCCTTCGCGGTTGCTCAGGGTCAGCGCACCGCCGAGGGCGACCGCCAGTTGCTGGGCGATTGCCAGCCCCAGGCCGGTGCCGCCGGTGCTGCGATTGCGCGAGCTTTCCACACGGTAGAAAGGCTTGAGCACTTCCTGCAGTTCGTCCTCGGCAATTCCCGGACCGCGGTCGAGCACCAGGATCGACAGGCCCTGGTTGTCCTTCGAAGTCACCACCAGTTGGGCGGAACCGGCGAACTTCAGGGCGTTGTCCACCAGGTTGACCAGCACCCGGCGCAGGGCATGGGGGCGAATGTCGATCAGCGCGCCGTTCTTGCCTATCAATTCCACTGCCTGCCCGGTGTCCTGGTAGTCGAATACCAGGCTGTCGAGGAAAGAATCCAGGTCGATACGGCAACTGACTTCGGTGGCGCCGTGCACGCTGCGGGCATAGGCGACGCCTTCGCGCACCAGGTGTTCGATTTCACCCAGGTCCTGCCAGAGCTTGTCCTTTTCCGTGGACTCGTCCATGAACTCGGCGCGCAGTTTCATGCGGGTGATGGGGGTCTGCAGGTCATGGGAAATCGCCGCCAGCAGTTGCATGCGTTCCTTGAGGTAGTCGGCGATTCGTTTTTGCATGGCGTTGAACGCGGCGGCGGCATGGGCGACCTCGGAAGGGCCGGCTTCGTCCAGGTGCACGCCGTGGGTATTGGGGTCGAGGTTTTCCACGGCCTGGGCCAGGCGGGTCAGCGGACGCACGGCGATGCGTACGGCGAGCCAGGTGCAGGCGAGCATCAGCAGCAATTGCCCGAGCAGGACCACCGGTAGCCAGGGCAGCATGGGCATGATCGCCGGCCGTACGTCGATGGTCACCGGACTGCCATCCTTGAGCGTCAGGTGCGCCTGGAAGTGTTTCTGCGGGCCGGGGATATCGTTGAAGGTCACCGGGTAGTCCGGGCCCAGGGCGTCCTCGATCGAGGGCACGGCAACCGGCAGGTCGCCTGCGCTCATGGGCACGCCCTGGGTTCCTTCGTCCAGCAGGTAGCTGTAGTTGTGCCGCGCCAGGCGGGGCAGCCAGCTGTCGCGCTCCACCGCCGGCAGGCGCTCGAGAATGGCGATGGATGTCGACACATCGGTTTCCAGATTGCCGAGCATGGCGTTCTTCGCGCTTTCGTAGCGCTCATAGGCTTGTGCGGCGAAGGACAGCGCCTGGGCCAGGATCAGGCAGATCAGGAAAATCAGCGACAGCCGCGACGCCAGTGTTCGCGGCCAGTGCAGGACGCGTTTCATGACTCGGCACCGAGGATTTCCACCGGCAGGGAGAACACATAGCCTTCGCTGCGCACGGTCTTGATATAGGCCGGTTCCCGCGCATCATCCAGCAGGCGCTGGCGCAGGCGGCTGACCAGCAGGTCGATGGAGCGGTCGAACAGGTCGGCGTCGCGACCCTGGGTCAGGTTGAGCAACTGGTCGCGATTGAGCACCCGCTGCGGGTGGTCGAGAAACACCCGCAACAGGCGATACTCGGCGCCGCTGAGGGCCACCAGGGTGCCGTCCTCGTCCAGCAGGTGACGGGCGGTGGTGTCCAGTTTCCAGCGGCCGAAGCCCAGCAGGCGGCCGCTTTCGGTCACCACCAGGTTGGGCGGCAGCATCCGTGTGCGGCGCAGCACGGCATTGATCCGGGCCAGCAGTTCGCGGGCGGCGAACGGCTTGACCAGGTAGTCGTCGGCCCCCATTTCCAGGCCGATGATGCGGTCGGTCTCATCGTTGCGGGCGGTCAGCATCAGGACCGGGGTGGTCTTGTGCTTGCCGGCGCGCAGCTCACGGCACAGTAGCAGGCCGTCGTCGCCGGGCATCATGATGTCCAGCACGATCAGGTCGACCGGGGTGGTTTCGAGGAAGGCGCGCATTTGCCGGCCGTCGGCGACGACGGTGGTGCGCAGGCCGTTTTTCTTCAGGTAGTTGCCCACCAGCTCCCTGATCTCCCGGTCATCGTCCACGATCAGAATGTGATCGACATGTTCCATCGTTTCAACCTCTGTCAAAAATGAGTCATGGCCCAGTCTAACCGGGGCCGTGATGCTTGCCTGCGGTGCTTTGTATTGCAGTGTATCTGGTGGGCGGCGGATACATGGATATTCAAAAAAGCCGGCTCAGGGACGGATTCGCTGCCCATCCTCGGCGAAATCCAGCGGGCCGCGATAGTTCTGGCGAATGGAGCGGCTGGCGGCGTCACGGAACTCGTCGGTGTCGTTGGGCAGGTGGCTGAGCAGCAGGTGCGTTATCCCGGCCAGATGGCTGATCCTGCCGATATCGACGGGGGCGCTGTGCAGGGTGTAGAGAATCGGCGGGGCGCTGGGCGGGTCGAGCACCGGATCGTTGAACACCAGCAGTTGCGAGCCCTTGGCGATGCGGGCCAGCGCGGCATGGCCGTGGGTGTCGATATCGCCGCTGAACGTGATGCTCTTGCCCTTGTAGTCGACCCGGTAGATCACGGCTGGCGCGTCGCCGTGATGGCCGATCGTTGCGCTGATCAGCAGGCCGTCCTGGTCGAGGATGACCTGGGGCGTATCGTCGTCGGTACTGGTCGGGGCGGACAGGTCGGTGACGTCGAAATTGACATGCCCGGCAAAATCCTCCAGGTAACTGAAGGCGCCGAAGGTTCCGAAGAGCAGGTCGACAAACTGGCTGGTGGCGGGGAAGCGCGCGCCAGGCTTGCCGTTGCCGGCGGTGGTGGGTGTACTGGCGCCGGGGCCGAAGATCCGGAAGTCGATATCGGTGCGAGTGCTCACGGCGCGGGCCTTGATGATGCCCGGCAACTCGGCGGCGTGATCGACGTGCAGGTGGGTCAGCAGCACGATATCCAGCTTGCGCAGGTCGAGCCTGGCCTCGCCGATCCGGGCGAAGGTGCCGGGGCCGGCATCCACCAGGATGCGTGGCGTGCCATCCAGCAGCAGGGCATAACCCGCGCCTGCCCGGCCGTTGGCACCGGGGCCGCCGGAACCCAGTACCAGCATTTCCAGCGCGGCGGGGGCGGGTGTTTCCTGTGCGGCCAGCAGGCCGCCGCTGCCCAGTAGCAGGCTGAACAGGGTCGCGCCCAGCAGCAGGTTTTTCGGGAAAGGCATTGTCTGATTCCTTGCGTCGATCATGTCGGTGATGCAGTTCACCGCAGTCATGTATCCAGGATATTTCCAGCGCGCATGTTGTTCGCCGTACTTTTTTCGTCGGTGTGTATCGCTGTGTATCCCAGGCGGCTCCAGACACTTGAGGTTTAACAGCCACCGGTTCGCGACACACTCGGGATACCTGCCGGGCATTCAATGGGCCCCATCGAGACAACAGCGCTCGCCCCACTGAATCCAACTACCGACGGGAGTCCCTCATGAACACCAAAGCCATCTACGCCGCCTGCCTGTTTGCCGCCCTGAACATCTGCACCCTGTCTGCCCGGGCCGAAGCCCAGGTGCAGCCGCAAACCTACAGCTACGGCACTCACCTGGATGTACGCAAGGTGCTGTCCCTGACCCAGGAAGCCGGTCCGGAGTGCGGCGTGGTCAATGCCCGGATGAGCTACCTCGACTCCCAGGGCCAGCCGCACATCCTCGACTACCGCAAGTTTTCCGATATCTGCCACGAAGGGGGATAAGCCTTGCGTCGTTTTGCCTTTGCCCTGTTTTGCCTTCTATTCCTGATACGAGAGTGCATGCCATGAACCATATTAAAACCTACCTGAGCGCGATTGCTTTCTCCCTGGCCGGTGCCGCGGTGCACGCCGATGCCGCTACCGAAAAGCGCCAATGCCCGGACGGCGTATGCTTCCAGCTGACACCCGTGGCCGCCCAGCCGTCTGCGCCCTTGCTGGGCGAGAACGGTTCCAGCCGTACGCCGCAAGGCCGTTATCTGGAGGAACAACAGGCCAGTGCCCAGGCCTGAACGGCTCCCGCTGACCCAGCGTCCCGGCCCCGAGTGCCGGGCGCCCGGGTCGCCGGCCAAGGCTAACGGACAAAAGATAGCGCCCAAGTCTCAATATCGTGCTTTCCCGCGCCAGCCCCGTTCCCTGCCTTTGTGCGGGGCGTTAGGCTGCGCCGCTATATACATGACCCTATAGCGGTGGAGCGACAGCATGAGCACGCATCTGTGGAAAATGGCCCTGGGCGGATTGGCGTTGTTGATGTCCCTGGTCGTCCAGGCAGCCGAGACCCTGCACGTCACCTATGCCGGCTCCATGGGCGTGGTCATGGACAAGTCCCTGGGGCCGGCGTTTGCCCGGCAGCACCAGCTGACTTACCAGGGGCAGGGCGAGGGCGCCTATGGCCTGGCGCGCATGCTCGCCTCGAAGACGGTGGTGGCGGATGTGTTCGTCTCGATCACTCCGGGGCCCATCGAGATTCTTCGCCAGGCCGGGCTGGTGGATGAGGCGGTGCCGGTGGCCAGCACGCGCATGGTGATCGCCTATAACCCCAGGAGTTCGTTCGCCAAGGCGTTAGAGGCGAGCAAGGCGGCGAATGCCGAGCAATCCTGGTGGCAGGTGCTGCAGCAGCCGGGGCTGCGTTTTGGCCGGACCGACGCGGCGACCGATCCCCAGGGCCAGAACATCGTGTTCGCTATGCAACTGGCGGAAAAATACTACCGTCAGCCCGGCCTGGCGCAGCGGGTGCTCGGCGATGTACAGAACCCGGCCCAGGTGTTTGGCGAAGGTGGCTTGCTGACGCGCCTGGAGGCCGGGCAGGTCGACGCGGCTTCGGGCTACGAGAGTGCGACCTTGTCGGCGGGCCTGCCCTATGTGGCGTTGCCGGACGAGATCAACCTGAGCAACCCGGCGTTCGCCAAGGACTGGTATGACACGGTCAGCCTCAGTCTCAAGGACAAGGCCGGCAAGGATCAGGTCCTGCGTCCGCAACCGCTGGTGTTCTACGCGGCGGTCCTGAAGAACGCGCCGAATCCCGCGCAGGCCAAGGCCTTTGTCGCTTTCATGCAGTCGGCCGAAGGCCAGGCGCTGTTTGCCCATGATGGTTATGGCCGGCCCAAGGGCGATGCGCTGGTCAATTGACGATGTCGATCCTGAGCCTGCGGCTGTCGACCTGGCTGTGCGTGCCGGCGGTCCTGCTGCTGGGCCTGCCGTTTCTGGCGCTGGTACGGGAAACCGCCTGGAGTCATCTGCAACTCGCTTATGGCGACTGGAGTGCGCTGGGTGTGTCGCTGGGGCTGAGTCTGGTATCCAGCGCATTGATCGTGCTGCTGGGCCTGCCCCTGGCCCGCTGGCTGGCGCGGACCCGCTCGGCGTTCAAGCGGAGCGTGGAATCATTGGTGCTGATGGCGCTGCTGACCCCGCCGCTGGCCATGGGCATCCTCCTGGTTTCGGCCTATGGGCCCTATGGCACCCTGGGCGGGCCGCTGGCGCGACTGGGCGTATCGCTGACCAACAATGCACCGGCGTTTATCCTGGCCCAGTTGTATGGCGGCCTGTCCTATTTTGTCCTGGCGGCCCGTGGGGCGTTCGAGGCGGTGCCGTTGTCCCTGGAAGAGGCCGCGCGTGGCCTGGGTTGCTCCAGTGTCCAGGTGCTGTGGCGCGTTACCTTGCCCCTGGCGGCGCGGGCGCTGGCCGCCGGGCTGGCGATTGTCTGGGTCCGGGTGATCGGCGAGTTCGGCATCGTCATGGTCTTTGCCTATTTCCCCCAGGGCATTCCGGTCAAACTGTTCGTCAACCTGCAGAACGACGGGGTCGATGCGGTCTATGCCTTGCTCTGGTTGCTGCTGCTGGTGACCTTGCCGTTTCCGCTGTGGTGCCTGTCGGCGTTTGGTCGGACGACCAGAGGGTAGCGCGGGTAAATGTTGTTATTTACATGGCAACCAGGAATAGCGCCCATGACGAGTTCCTTGAATTGATCAAGTTATGAATTATTGTTTCCGGTTAAAAAAAGCTACTGCACCAGGTACAGTAGCTAAAGTCTTAACCAAAGGATGATGAAGAAGAGTATGGCCCAATAACTGTTCCAGCAACGCACCGGAAAATAATTGAGGCATAACTTTGCCATCGGCGAGAACAGTACCACTGTCGTTCGATGATCGCTTATCACCCGTATCAATAGTCACTATTGATACAAACCTGCCGGATTGTATCGGCGCTCATGCTAAAAAATCGCCACTCGGGGAGCACCCGATACAACAAGAAGGGCATGAGCCTGTCATTGCGTCGTGACCATCGAGCACGACATCGCTGTATTAGCTCGCCTGCCATTACCCGGTTTCCTTCGACCATCCGCCCGGACCCGCAACCTTCTTGCGCAGCCCACGGTTGGCGCTGGATGCCTTATTGATAGAACCAAGGGGAAGTGTAATGAGGAGCGCAATCAAGTCGGCAAAATGGAACCTGGTCACACTGGCGGTTTCACTGGGGCTGAGCCAGATGGCGAGCGCCGCCGCGGTCAGCGATCAGGCCGATAGCAAGGGGTTGGTGGAAGACAGCAGCCTCAATCTTCATCTCAAGAACTACTACTACAACAGCGATCGCAAGAACGGCAACGCGGACCGCAAGGACTGGACCCAGGGCGTGCTCGGCAACTTCAGTTCCGGCTTCACCCAGGGCACGGTCGGCTTTGGCGTGGACGCCTACGGCTTCTGGGGCATCAAGCTCGACGGGGGCGCCGGGACCTCTGGCACGGGCAACCTGCCGGTACGACGCGACGGTTCGCCGGAAGATGACTACGGTACGGCGGGTGGCGCACTCAAGGTGCGGATCTCCAAGACCGAATTGCGTTTCGGCGACCTGCAACCCACCGCGCCGGTGTTCGCCGCCGGCGGCACGCGCCTGATGCCGCAGACCGCCACCGGCTTCAACCTGCTGAGCAGCGAGATCGCCGGGCTGGACCTGGACGCCGGGCACTTCACCGGAGGCAATGGTCCGGTCACCACCAACCACGACCATGACCTGTTTGCTTCCTACGCCAATATAGCCGCCAAGAGCATCGATTATGTCGGCGGCAAGTACACGGTCAATGACAATCTGCTGTTCAGTCTCTACGGCTCCGAACTGGAAGATATCTGGCGCCAGTACTACGCGAACGCCAACTACACCCTGCCATTCTCCGAAGGCAACTCGCTGAACTTCGATTTCAATATCTACCGCACCAATGACGAAGGCCAGGCCAAGGCCGGCAGTATCAATAACACCACCTGGTCGCTGGCGGCCGCTTATACTTTCCTGACGGCCCATACAGTGACCGTGGCCTATCAGAAAGTGCATGGCAATACACCTTTCGATTATGTGGCCTTTGGCACTAACGGCCCTGGCGATACGGGCGATTCGATCTTCCTTGCCAACTCCGTGCAGTATTCGGACTTCAACGGTCCGGGGGAAAAGTCCTGGCAGGGACGTTATGACCTGAACATGGCCAGCTACGGTGTGCCGGGCCTGAGTTTCATGGTCCGTTATGTCTACGGCGATGATATCGACGGTACGAAGATGGCCGCCGACAGCCCGTATCGCAACTACCAGTACGGTGAGGACGGTAGCCATCACGAAACCAACCTGGAAGCCAAGTACATCGTCCAGGCCGGGCCGCTCAAGGATCTCTCGGTGCGCATGCGCCAGGCCTGGCATACCGCCAATAACGACCAGGCCGAGGGCGACGTGAAGGAGTTCCGCCTGATCCTCGACTATCCGATCTCCATTCTGTGATGGATTGACGGGCGCGCACCGCTGGCGCGCCCGACACGTCCCTGCAGGAGCCGGCAAGCCGGCTCCTACATGTTCTGCATTCCGGGCATGCTCGTCAGTCGCTGAAATTGCCGTACTCGGCACCCATCCGGCCGTTGCGCTTGACCCGGTACAGCAGTTCGTCGACCTTCTCGACAAAGCTCAGTGCCGCCTCATCGACCGCGGGGCGGATGGTGCCCACCCCGAGGCTGAGGCTCAACAGCCCGGAAACCGCTGACTTCTCGTGCTCGATCTGCTGCTGGCGCACCAGTTGCAGGCATTTCTCCGCCACTTGCCGGGCCTTGTCCGCCGGCGTTTCCGGCAACAGCCAGATGAACTCCTCGCCGCCGATCCGGGCAATGAAGTCCCGTGGTCGATTGGTCGCCAAGGACAGTGTCTGTGCCACCTGGCGCAGGGCTTCGTCACCCTTGATATGCCCGTAGTGGTCGTTGTACTGCTTGAAGAAATCGATATCGAGGATGATCAGCGACAGCGGCAACTGGTTGTTCTGGGCATACTCCCACTCGCGGGCGAGCACGGTGTCGAACATGCGGCGGTTGGCGATGCCAGTCAGGCCGTCCTGGAACGAGTATTCCTCCAATTGCTTCTGCAGGCGGATCAGGTGTTCTTCGGTCTTCTTGCGCTCGCTGATATCGAACATGAAGCCGATCAGCGCCTCGACTTCGCCGTCCTTGCGCACCACATGCACCACGTCACGGATCCACACGTAGTCGCCGCCGCTGGTCAGCGCGCGATAATCGGCTTCGTGGTCGACGCCGGCCTTGGATTGCGACACACAGAAGTTCACCACATATTCGCGATCATCCGGGTGCATGCGTGCCACCCAATCATCGACCCCGACCCAGCTGTCCGGGGTCCAGCCCAGCAAGGTCTCGATCTGCGGGCCGATATAGCTGAAGGTCATGGTCCGCCAGTCGATTCGCCAGGGAATCGCCTTGGTGGATTCAAGCAGGGTCTTGTACACGTCACTATCGGTTTCGGCGGAAGGCGTGGCGCTCATGGTCGGGTCAGGCTTCGCTGGCGGAGATGGGCGCTAGAATGTTGCGCACACGGCGCGGAATCAAGATCCAGGCGATGCAAGGCAAGGGATTTTGCTTTCCCCGCGCGGGCCTGTGTTGTAAAAGCAGTGACGCATCGGCTTTTTGAACGTCTATGACTAGAATCCGCGACGCTGCAATCGTCAGTGTCGATATCGGCCTAAGAGAAAAGGGGACCTTATGATCATCAAACCACGCGTTCGTGGCTTTATCTGTGTGACCACCCATCCGGTGGGCTGCGAAGCCAACGTCAAGCAACAGATTGACTACGTCACCCAGCAAGGCCCGGTCAATGATGGACCGAAGAACGTCCTGGTGCTCGGCGCCTCCACCGGCTATGGCCTGGCCGCACGCATTACCGCCGCGTTCGGTTGCGGCGCAAAGACCCTCGGGGTGTTCTTCGAGCGTGAAGGCGATGAAGGCAAGCTCGGCACCGCCGGCTGGTACAACAGCGCGGCGTTCCACAAGTTCGCCGACGCCGAGGGCCTGTACGCCAAGAGTATCAATGGCGACGCCTTCTCCGACGAGGTCAAGCGCCTGACCATCGAAACCATCAAGCGCGACCTGGGCAAGATCGACCTGGTGGTCTACAGCCTGGCGGCACCACGCCGTACCGACCCGAAGACCGGCGAAGTCTACAGCTCGACACTCAAGCCGATCGGCAAGTCGATCACCCAGCGTGGCCTGAATACTGACAAGGAAGTGGTTGTCGAGACCACCCTGGAGCAGGCGACCCAGGAAGAAATCGACGGCACCGTCAAGGTCATGGGTGGCGAAGACTGGCAACTGTGGATCGATGCCCTGGACGAAGCCGGCGTGCTGGCTGACGGCGCAAAAACCACCGCCTTCACCTACCTGGGCGAAAAGCTGACCCACGACATCTACTGGAACGGTTCCATTGGCGCGGCCAAGAAGGACCTGGACCAGAAGGTCCTGAAGATTCGCGAGCGTCTGGCGGCCAAGGGCGGCGACGCACGGGTATCGGTACTCAAGGCCGTGGTGACCCAGGCCAGCTCGGCGATCCCGATCATGCCGCTGTACCTGTCGCTGCTGTTCAAGGTGATGAAGGAGCAGGGCGTCCACGAAGGCTGCATCGAGCAGGTCTATGGCCTGTACAAGGACAGCCTGTACTCGCCGACGCCGATTCTCGACGAAGACGGTCGCCTGCGTGCCGACTACAAGGAACTGGCGCCTGAAGTGCAGGATCTGGTCGGCAAGCTGTGGGACCAGGTGACCACCGACAACCTCAATGAACTGACCGACTTCGCCGGCTACAAGGCCGAGTTCCTGCGTCTGTTCGGCTTCGGTATCGAAGGCGTGGACTACGAGGCGGACACCAGCCCGGACGTGGTTATCCCCAACGTGATCCAGGCCTGAGCCAACGGCCTGCGGGCGCGGACTTGAATCCGCCCCGCAAGCCGTCGACCGATGATGATCCGCGGCGTCAACCCTGGCGCCTCAGATCCATACGTCGTTGGCCGCCGTGCGCTCGCCCACTTCGGCGCCGGTGTTCAGTACCCCACGGGGTTCCACCAGCAGCAACTTCACTTCCTTTTCCGCATACGGCTTGTGCTCGACTCCCTTGGGCACCACCAGCATCTCCCCCTGTCCGAGCATGACCTGGCGATCACGAAAGTCGATGCGCAACAGGCCCTCCAGGACGATAAAGGTTTCATCGGTGTCGGCATGGGCATGCCAGATGAAATCACCCTCGATCCTGGCCACCTTGAACTGATAGTCGTTCATTTCGGCCACGACCTTGGCCTGCCACTGTTCGTCGAACAGGCTGAATTTTTCGGCGAAGTTGACGGGTACGAGTGTCTGCGGGGTATTCATGGGACCGGCCTCCGGGGAAATCACGAACCGCCAGCCTAGCGCCGTCCACCCGGGGATTCTTGTACGATCGTGCAACGCCTCAGCGGCGTGGGTTGCCGGCCAGTCGCTGCATTTTCTGCCAGTGTCCCGGGGCCAGGCCGAAGGTGGTACGGAACTGGCGGGTCATGTGGCTCTGGTCGGTGAACCCGGCCATCAGCGCGGCCTCGCTCAGCGAGTGGCCCTGCACCAGCAGCGAACGGACCAGGTCCAGCCGGCGCATGCTCAGGTAGCGATAGGGGCTGGTGCCGAACAGCAGGCGGAAGTCGCGGCACAGGTTCCAGCGGTCGCGACCGCTGTGCTCGGCCAGTTCATCGAGGGTTACGGTGCGGTCCAGCGCGCTGTGAATGAACTCGCGGGCCCGCTCCGCCGCCTGGTAGTCGAAGCTGCGACGTTTGCCCGGCGCACCGCAGACCGCGTTCAGGGCCTGGGCCAGGTCGAAGATCGCATCCTGTTCTTCCAGCGGGTCGAGGGCGTTGTCCATGCTCTGCAGCAAGGCTTCGGTGGCGACCCGCAGACGCGGATCGGCACTCAGCCCGCCGGGCACGAAGGGCAGGGGCTGGCCGCCGAGGGCCGACTGGATCAGCGAAGGCTGCAGGTAGATCATCCGGTACTTGAAGCCGTCGCGGGTTCCGGCCTCGCCGTCGTGCACCTCGTCCGGGTGCAGCACCATGGTGCCGCCGGGCAGGCTGTGACGCTGGCTGCCGCGATACTTGAAACTCTGCACGCCGCTCAGGGTGCGGCCGATGGCGTAGGTGTCGTGGCGGTGGAGCGTGAAGCCGTGCCCGGAAAAGAACGCTTCGAAGCGTTCCATCTGGCTGGACTGCGGTGCGCGCTGCACCCAGTCGACATTCGGCGTTTGCTTGCCCATGGCCCTGTCTGCCCTTTTCCTGACCGAGATACGCGGCATCGGCCTGGCCGAATGTCCGCGTCCTCGGATAGTAAAGGAAAATGCCGGGCGCTGCTTGGCGCCAAGCTCCAGTGCCGCCCTCTAGTCCCGCAGGCGCACCACCCCCTCGATCTCGACTGCCGCGCCACCGGGCAGGGAATGCACGCCGATGGCCGAACGGGCGTGCCGGCCGCGCTCGCCGAATACCTGGGTCAGCACCTCGGAAGCGGCATTGATCACCTCGGACTGGGCACCGAACTCGGCCTGGGCACGCACGTAACCGGTGATCCGCACCACCTGCCCGACCCGTTCCAGGTCACCGTCACAGGCCGCCGCGACAATCGACAGGAAGTTCGCCAGGCACAGGCGCGCCGCTTCCCGGGCCTGCTCGATCGACAGTTGCTGGCCGACGATCCCGGTATGGCGGATTTCCTCGTTGTAGCGCGGCACCTGGCCGGACACCCACAGCAGGTTGCCCTCGCGCAGGCCCAGCTGGAAGTGCAGGGGGGCCACGAAACGCTGCGGCGGATCGGGGTAGAGTGCCTCCAGCCGGGCCTTGAACGGCGGCAGGAGGTCACTGAACGGCAGCCACTGGGGCTTCGGATCAGGCGCCATGAACGTCTCCCGCCGGCTGTTGCTCGGTGGCAAAGGCGCTGTAGCCGCCGACAAAACAGCCGGTCGGTGTGGTGCCGCCGTGGCCCAGGTCGAAGCGTACGTAGATATCCGAGGGACGCCCCATGGCGCGGCCCTGATGCACCAGGATCGGCGTTTCACCGGCCTCGATCATGCCGTACTCCAGCAGGCCGAAGGCCAGGGCCGTCGCGGCGATGCCGGTGGCGGCGTCTTCGGGGTAACCCGAGGCCTTGGGGAACTGGCGGCTGTCGAACTGGCGCTCGACGCCAGGATGCGGGCAGAACAGGTAGAAACCGGTGGAGTCCAGCAGCTCGCACAAGGCTTCGATCCGTGGCGAGTCAGGCCGGGCGGCATCCAGCAACTCGGGGCTTTTCACCGGAATCAGGGTCTTGACCCGGCTGGTGGCGGCGTTGAGGAACGGCAGGTCGAGGATATCGGCGGGCTGCAGGCCGATGGCTTCAATGATCTGCCCGCGCAGCTCCGGACGCTGCAGCGTTTCCACGGTGCCCAAGGGCTGGGAAATCTCGATAAACGGGTCTTCGAGTCCGCCGTCCTGGACATGGGCGGTCACGGTGCCGCTGAGGGTCTCGATGGACAGCCGGCTGCGGTCCAGCTTGCCGAGCTTGTGCAGCAGCCAGACCGTGCCGATGGTGGCGTGGCCGCACATGTTCATTTCGTGCAGCGGGACGAAAAAGCGGAAGCGGTAGTCGTTGGCGCCGGGTTGTTCGGGGTTGAACGCAAAACCGCTTTCATGACCGTAGGCGCGGGCGATGGCGGTCATCTGCTCGGCCGCGAGGCCTTCGGCATCGACGACGATGGGCGCCGGATTGCCGCCGCCACGCTTGGACTTGAACACTTCTACAACCTGTACATCACTCATACCAGACCTCGAAAGACGGGAGACGAGGTCGATTGTGGCAATGGCGCCGGGACGGCTCTAGGTCGATCGGGTCGACGATGCGGACATTTGGGCCATGCCTCAATGAGGCTTGCGCAGGTCGCTGGGCACCCGCCCCAGGTAACGCTTGAACAGGCGGGCCAGGTAGGAGGGTGAATCGATGCCTACCGCCAGGCTGACTTCCAGGATCGACAGCGAGGTGCTGGAAATCAGCCGGGCGGCGGTCTCCACCCGCGTGCGGTTGGTGAAGTCCACCAGGGTTTCCTCGGCAAAGGCCTTGAACAGACGGGTCAGGTGGCGGCGCGACAAGTGGAACTGGTAGCCGATGGTGTCGACATCGAGGTTGTCCTGCAGGTGATCGCGCACGTACATCTGGATGTCGCGCACCAGCAGGGCGTTGCGATGGCTCTCGGTGCCTTGCAGCGTCGGCTGCTGGCGCGCGATCAGTCGTGCGCATTCCTCGAACAGCAGGTGATTGAGATGCGGCAACTGGCGATTGAAGGCTTCGGCGGACGAGGCCCGGGCGAGCTGGTCGTGCAGGCGCAGGATGCTGTCCAGTGCTTCGCTGCCCTGCCAGATCCCGGAGCGCGTGGCCTGGGTGGCGAAGCGGTCGTAGCCGGCGAGCTGCCCATGGTGGGCGATGTAGTTCGAGTCGATATACAGCGTGATGTGTCTTTCCCGGCCGGGGGCGGCCTGGGTCGAGTGGGCGAAGTCCGCCGGTACCAGGGAAAACGCCTGGCGCGAGACGTGCACCGCGTTGCTCGTGCTTTCGGTCGACAGGAACAGCCCGCCCTGACGCGGCAACAGCAGCATATGACAGTCGTGGGCGTGCCAGTCCTGGGCATAGCCGGTGCTTTCGCTGATCTCGAAACGGAACACATTGGGCGACATGCCGCTGAGCTTGGGCGATAAATGGGCCATGGGATTGACCTCCAGGGTGGTCATTCAGGGGGATCGCGTCATCGTTCACGTCCATCGCCAGCAAGCCGGCTCCTACAGGCTGGCGTTCCACCACGAAGATAGTGTCACGGGCAAGACTTGCAGGAGCCAGCAAGCCGGCTCCTACAGGCTGGCGTTCCACCACGAAGATAGTGTCGTGGGTAAAACTTGTAGGAGCCGGCTTGCTGGCGATAGGGCCCGTCAGAACACCGAAGGCCTCTGTGGCGAGCCTAGTCTATCCGTTAACGCACCGGGACAAACGCCTGCTCGTCGTCTGGTTGTGGCTTCGACAGCGATTTCCAGTAGCGCTCGCCAACGGCATCGTCGTACATGCCTTCCCAGCGGGCCACCACCAGCACCGCCAGGGCATTGCCGACGATGTTCAGGGCGGTGCGGGCCATGTCCATGATCCGGTCGACACCGGCGATAAAGGCCAGTCCTTCCAGGGGAATCCCGACGCTGCCCAGTGTCGCCAGCAGCACCACGAAGGATACCCCCGGCACCCCGGCAATACCCTTGGACGTGACCATCAGCGTCAGCACCAGGGTGACCTGTTGCCCCAGGGACAAGTCGATGCCGTACAACTGCGCGATAAAGACCGCCGCGATGCTCTGGTACAGCGTCGAACCGTCGAGGTTGAACGAGTAGCCGGTCGGCACCACGAAGCGGCTGATGGCCCGCGGTGCACCGTAGGCTTCCATCTTCTCGATGATCCGTGGCAACACGGTTTCCGAACTGGCGGTGGAATAGCCGAGGATCATCTCGGCCTTGAGGATCCGCATCAGCTTGAATACCGAGAAGCCGCAGGCGCGGGCCACCAGGCCGAACACCACCACGCCGAAAAAGGCGATGGCGGCATAGACCAGGCCGACCAGGCGCGCCAGCGGCCACAGCGAGGCGAAGCCGAAGTTGGCGACCGTCACCGAAATCAGCGCGAACACCCCCAGCGGGGCATAACGCATGATCATGTGGGTGACCTTGAACATGCTCTGGGAAACCCCTTCCAGTACACTCACCAGCGGCAGGCGCAACTCGTCCTTGAGGCTCGACAGGCCCAGGCCGAACATCACCGAGAAAAAGATGATCGGCAACATGTCGCCGCGCACGATGGCCGCGAAGACATTGGACGGCACCAGGTTCAGCAGGGTGGTGATAAAGGCGTGGTTGGCCTGGACCTCGTTGGTGGTCTTCTCGTACTGCGAGATATCGGTGGTGCCCAGCAGGCTCATGTCGATGCCATGGCCCGGCTGGAACAGGTTGGCCAGGACCAGCCCGACAATGATAGCCAGGGTGGTGATGACCTCGAAATAGACCATGGTCTTGAAGCCGATGCGCCCGAGCTTCTTGCCGTCGCCGACCCCGGCGATGCCGACGATCAGCGAGGAAATGACGATCGGGATGACGATCATCTTGATCAGGCGGATAAACAGGTCGCCCGCCGGTTGCAGGATCGTGCCGATCCACCAGGCCTTGTCGCTGCCTGCGTGATGGAGTAGCGCGCCGACGGCGATGCCCAGGATCAGACCGATCACGATCTGCCAGGCGAGGCTCAGTTTTGCCTTGGTCATAGTAGGTGGGTTCCCATGTTGTTAGATGTAGATGCGGGGCGCCGGGGTGAGCAGAGGCTCGCCGCTTGTGCCGTGCAGCGGTAGCGCAGTTCGATGTTGAGCTTCGGATCGGCACTCATGGATGCCGATCGGGCCGGCCATGCTCACGATTGGGCCATGGCTCGTACGGGCTGAGCGACGGCGGCTCTGTTAGACTCGGTGAATTTGAGATCGCGAGGTGTACCGATGAGCGAACCGATTCGCCTGACCCAGTACAGCCACGGCGCAGGCTGTGGTTGCAAGATTTCGCCCCAGGTGCTGGAAGTGATCCTCGCCGGCAGTGGCGCCCAGAACCTGGACCCGAAGCTCTGGGTCGGCAACGCCTCCCGCGACGACGCGGCGGTGTATGCCATTGATGAGGAACGTGGGGTGGTCTCGACCACCGACTTTTTCATGCCGATCGTCGACGATCCCTTCGATTTCGGTCGGATTGCCGCCACCAATGCCATCAGCGACATCTACGCCATGGGCGGCGACCCGCTGATGGCCATCGCCATTCTCGGCTGGCCGGTGAATGTCCTGGCGCCGGAAATCGCCCGTGAAGTGATCCGTGGCGGCCGCGCCGTCTGCGACGCCGCCGGTATCCCGTTGGCCGGCGGGCACTCGATCGATGCCCCCGAGCCGATCTTCGGCCTGGCCGTCACCGGCCTGGTGGACAAGCGCCATATGAAGCGCAACGACACCGCCACCGCCGGTTGCACCCTGTACCTGACCAAGCCCCTGGGCATCGGCGTGCTGACCACCGCGGAAAAGAAGGGCAAGCTGCGCAACGAGGACGTCGGCGTGGCCCGCGACTGGATGTGCACCCTGAACAAGCCTGGCAGCCGCTTCGGCAAGCTGGCGGGCGTGACCGCGATGACCGATGTCACCGGCTTCGGCCTGTTGGGGCATCTGGTGGAGATGGCCGACGGCAGCGGTCTCACCGCGCGCATCGTGTATGAACAGGTGCCGCGCCTGCCGGCGGTGGAGTACTACCTGGACCAGGGTTGCGTGCCCGGCGGTACGCTGCGCAATTTCGACAGCTATGCGAGCAAGGTCGGCCCCCTGCGCGAACTGCACAAGCGCGTGCTGTGCGACCCGCAGACCAGCGGCGGCCTGCTGGTAGCAGTGACGACCGAAGGCCAGGCGGAGTTTCTTGCCGTCGCCGCCGAACTGGGCCTGGCCCTGGAGCCCATCGGCCAGTTGGTGGAGCGACAGAGCCACGCGGTAGAGGTGCTCTGATGTCCGGCGATATCACCGACTACCGCGAACTGTTTCTCAACGATGTGCCGATGATGGACACCCGGGCCCCGGTCGAATTCGCCAAGGGTTCCTTTCCCGGCGTAATCAACCTGCCGCTGATGACCGACCTGGAACGCCAGCGGGTCGGCACCTGCTACAAGCAGCACGGCCAACAGGCGGCCATTGTCCTCGGTCACCAGCTGGTGTCCGGCGATATCAAGGCGGACCGGCTGCAGGCCTGGGCCGATTTCACCCGGGCCCATCCCGATGGCGTGCTGTATTGCTTCCGTGGCGGCCTGCGCTCGAAGATCGTCCAGCAATGGCTCAAGGAAGCCGGGATCGACTATCCGCGTGTGACCGGCGGCTACAAGGCCATGCGTACCTTCCTGCTGCAGAGTATCGAGCAGGCGGTGGCGCAAGCCGACTTCCTGCTGTTGGGCGGCATGACCGGGACCGGCAAGACCGATGTGATCGTCCAGTTGGACAACAGCCTGGACCTGGAGGGACACGCCAATCATCGCGGTTCCAGTTTCGGCAAGCGCGCCACCGGGCAGCCATCCAATATCGACTTCGAAAACCGCCTGGCCGTGGACCTGCTGAAGAAGCGTGCCCGGGGTATCGGGCAGTTCGTGCTGGAAGACGAGAGCCGCATGGTCGGACGTTGTGCCTTGCCGCTGGCGCTGTACCAGGGCATGCAGCAGTTCTCCATGGTCTGGCTCGAAGACAGCCTGGAAAGCCGGGTCGAGCGGATCCTGCGCGACTATGTGGTGCAGCTCTGCGCGGAATTTGTCGCGGTGCATGGGGAGCAGGGGTTCAAGCTGTTCGCCGAGCGGTTGCTGGCGAGCCTCGACAACATCCACAAGCGCCTGGGCGGCGAGCGTCATCAGCGCATGCGCGGGTTGATGGCCGATGCCCTGGCGGAGCAGGAGCGCAGCGGCAGTGTCGACCTGCACCGCGCCTGGATCCAGGGCCTGCTCAACGAATACTACGACCCGATGTATGCCTTCCAGCGGGAAAGCAAAGGTGCGCGCATCGAGTTTGCCGGCGAGCAGGCGGCGGTGCTGGAGTACCTCAGGGCCCGTCGGCGCACCTGAGAGTCTGAAGATGCCGCCTATGGGAACGGGCTTGTGTCGGAGCAGAACCTGTGGGAGCGGGCTTGCCCGCGAAGAGGGCCTGGAGGCCGCCAGAAGCTTCGCGGGCAGGCACCGCTCCCACACGGATTCTCGGTGGGTCTAGAGAATCACCACCGCCACCAGGCCGCTGACGATCCCCACCAGCATGGTCAGCACGGCCACGGTAACCAGGACCCGGGCATCGAAGTCCTTGCGCAGCATCAGCAGCGACGGCAGGCTGATGCTCGGCAGGGTCATCAGCAGCGCGACAGCGGGGGCGGTGCCCAGGCCCAGGGTCATCATGGTCTGCACGATAGGGATTTCCGCCGCAGTCGGAATCACGAACAATGTCCCGATGATCGCCAGCGGCACCAGCCACAGCAGGCTGTTGCCCATCGCCCCGTCGACATGGGGAAACAGCCAGACCCGTGCCGCGCCCAGCAGCAGGACCGCCAGGATATAGATCGGAATGGTGCTCCAGAACAATTGCCAGAGGGTCTTGCCCCAGCGGGCGAAGAAGCCCCGGGTGTCCGCGTTGCTGGCTTCGGCCACCGCTTCCACGGCCGGTTCGGGCAGGGTTTGCGGGCGCGAAATGCGCTGGGCGATCAGTGATACCCCGAGCACCAGCACCAGGCCGGCCACCAGGCGGATCGCACTGAAGCCCCAGCCCAGTACAAAGCCCATGAACACCAGCGTGGCCGGGTTGAGCACCGGGTTGGCGATCCAGAACGCCAGTGCCGCGCCGACCGAGACATTCTGCCGGCGCATCCCCGCGGCCACCGGGGCCGCGCAGCACGAGCACATCATGCCGGGCAGGGCGAACAGCCCGCCGCGCAGGGTCGAACCGAAGCCGGCGCGACCGAACAGGCGCAGCAGCCAGTCCCTGGGAATCAGCACCTGCAGCAACGAGCCGAGGATCACCGCCAGGACCGCGGCTTTCCAGATCGCCAGGAAATACACCTGGGCATAGGCCAGCGCGGCGGCGACCGGCGAGGCCGGATTGTCATTGATGATCGACGCGCCGATGCTGTGGCTGTCGGCGGCGACAAAGGCCTTGGCGTAATAGGGCGACCACTTGACGTAGTACAGGCCGATGGCGGCGATGGCGAGAAACAGCAACGGTTTCCACCAGAGCGACCAACCCCGGGCAGGGGCGGTGGAGGTAAGTGAAGTCATGGGGAGCGGTGTCCGGAAGCGAGTGAAGGATGATGGGTGAATGATAACCCAGGCCCTGGCCTTCGCCACGTCATTCCCCGCCGAAAGCCTTGTAGGAGCGGGCTTGCCGGCTTGACACCGTGGGAGCGGGCTTGCCCGCGAAGATTTTGAGCGGACGCGAAGCGTCCCATAAGGCATGCCCACGCCGGAGCATGGCCACGATCAAAACCTGTGCGGGATCAGGTCATCGGTGGCAGGCGCCGCTTGACCGGGGTTTTCTTGACGATGGCGGTGTTGGTCTCGGCATGGCTGTTGAGGCGGTCGAGCAGGGTATCCAGCTGTTCCATGTCACGCACATGCAGGCGGGCGATAAAGCAGTCGTCGCCGGTGACCTTGTCGCATTCGGTGAATTCCGGGATGGCCTGGATCTGTCGCTCCACCACCTGCAACTGCCCGGGCAGCGGCCGGATACGCACGATGGCCTGCAACAGGTAACCGAAGGACTTGGGCTCGACTTCGACGGTGTAGCCCCTGATCACCCCGCGTTCCTCCAGGCGACGCAGGCGTTCGGCGACGCTGGGCGAGGACAGCCCGCTGATCTGCGCCAGGGCCTTGAGGGAGCGCCGCGAGTCTTCCATCAGCGCCGTGAGCAAGAGTTGGTCAATCGCGTCAGTCATACTGGCCTCGTAAGGTGATATGAAGATTCTGCCTTGATAAAAAAGGCAAGTTCGATATTCAGCCTGTCATAGGCGCTGGAGAAGCGCCAGGCCCGCTTGGCATACTTTTGTCATCTGCCAAGGAGTCGAATCATGCATCAATCACTGCATCGCGGGTCGCTGGAAATGGTCGCGGCCATGTTGATCTCGGGAACCATCGGCTGGTTCGTGCTGGTGTCCGGCCAGCCGGTACTGGACGTGGTGTTCTGGCGTTGCCTGTTCGGCGCGCTGACCCTGCTGGCGATCTGCGCCGCCATGGGCTTTTTGCGGCCGGGCATGCTGACCCGGACCACTTTCCTGCTGGCGGTGCTCAGCGGGGTGGCGATCGTCGGCAACTGGGTGCTGCTGTTCGCTTCCTACTCGCGGGCCTCGATTGCCATCGGCACGGCGGTCTACAACGTCCAGCCCTTCATGCTGGTGGGGCTGGCCGCGCTGTTTCTCGGCGAGAAGATCACCGTGCAGAAACTGTTCTGGCTGACCCTGGCCTTTGCCGGAATGCTGGCGATTGTCAGTGCCCATGGGCAACAGGGGGAAAGTGGCGGTGACTACCTGTTGGGCATCGGTCTGGCCCTGGGGGCGGCGCTGTTGTATGCCTTTGCCGCGCTGATCATCAAGCGCCTGGCGGGGACGCCGCCGCATCTGATCGCACTGATCCAGGTCTGTACCGGCGTGCTGTTGCTGGCGCCATGGGCGAATGTGTCAGGACTGCCGGCGCAGACCAGTGCCTGGGGTAGCCTGCTGACCCTGGGTATCGTCCATACCGGCGTGATGTATGTGCTGTTGTATGGGGCGATCCAGAAGTTGCCGACGGCCCTGACCGGAGCGCTGTCGTTCATCTATCCGATTGCGGCGATCTTCGTCGACTGGTTCGCCTTCGGCCATCGCCTGGAGCTGTTGCAGTGGCTCGGCGTGATCGCGATCCTGCTGGCGGCCGCGGGCATGCAACAGGGTTGGACGCCCTGGGCACGCCGGGTTGCAGCGCGCGGATAATGATCGTTCCCACGCTGGCGCATCTGATCGTTCCCACGCTCCAGCGTGGGAATGCCTTTCTGGACGCTCTGCGTCCGCTCTTGTGACGCAGAGCGTCACGATCTGCATTCCCACGCGGAGCGTGGGAACGATCATGCCCCTGAATCAGTTGCGATAACGCGCCGCCGGCAGCACCTGCATGTAGTTCGGCAACATCGCCAGGCGCGCGGCTTCCAGGGCTTGCCACTGGCCTTCGTCCGGCAGTGGCGGAATGGTCACGGTTTCGCGGCGATCGAAGCCCACCAGCGCCGCATCTACCAGGTCATCGACCTCCATCACGGCTGACAGATCCTCGACCCTCTTGCCGGAACGCTCCCAGATCTCGGTGCGGGTGGCCGACGGCAACACCGCCTGCACATACAGGCCCTGAGCGCCCAGTTCGATATTCAGCCCCTGACTGAGGAACAGCACGAAGGCCTTGGTCGCCCCGTAGACCGTCAACTGGATTTCCGGGGCCAGGCCGACCACCGACGCCACGTTGATGATCGAGCCGCCACCGGCCTTGACCAGGCGCGGGGTGATGGCGCTGGTCAGGCGGGTGAGGGCGGTGATGTTGAGGTTGATGATCTGGCTCACCACGTCCGGCGTCTGCTCGATAAAGGTGCCGGTGCCGTTCATGCCGGCGTTGTTGACCAGGATACCGATGCTGGCATCGTCCTTGACCCGTGTTTCGATGCGGGCCAGGTCGTTGGCATCGGTCAGGTCGGCCTGCAGCACGTCCACCGTCACGCCGGTTTCGCCGCGCAGGCGCTCGGCCAGCACATCCATGCGGGCCTTGTCCCGGGCAACCAGGACCAGATTGTGTCCACGCTTGGCGAAACGGTCGGCATAGACGGCGCCGATACCGGTGGAGGCGCCTGTGATCAGAACGGCAGGTTTGACGGTCATGGCAAGTAATCCTCGTTGCGTTGATTTAATCATGATGAATGTCATGTTTAGTAAATATGATCGCTGTCATGTATACTGTCAAGCCTATCAGCGGAGGTTCGGATGAAAGTCAGTCGCGAGCAGGTTGCGCAAAACCGCGTGAATATCCTCGAGGCCGCCAGCCGGCTGTTTCGGGCCCACGGCTATGAGGCGGTCACGGTCGCGCAGGTGATGAAGGCCGCGGGCTTGACCCATGGCGGTTTCTACGGATATTTCGCCTCGAAGGACGATCTGGTGGCCCAGTCCCTGGCCCATGTGTTTTCCACGGCGCCGCCGGCGGGAGCCGATGTGGCGGCTTATGTCACGCAGTACCTGAGTGCCGCGCACCGCGAAGACTGTGCCGGCGGTTGTCCGATGGCCGGCCTGGCCTCGGAAACCAGCCGCCAGGCCCCCGAGGCGCGGGCGCAGATGAGCAGCAGCATCCGGCGCCAGATCGCCCGCCTGAGCGAAGGCCTGCCCGGCGCCACGGCCGGGGAAAAACGCCGCGCCGCCACCGGCAACTGGGCGGCGATGGTCGGTGCCATGGTGCTGGCGCGGGTGTGTGACGATCCGCTGATGGCCGACGAACTACTCAAGGACACCCGCGACTGGTTGCTGGAGAAAGACCGGCCCGCCTGACGGCTCAGGCTTCGGGTTGCGACTCGCAGGCCAGTGCCTGGCGCACGCAGCATCGGGCGAGCAGGGTGGTCGGGTCGATCAGGCTGACCACGCCGCTGTCCAGGGCAAACCGCTCGGCATGGGGCAGGATCAGGGGCAGTTCGGTGCACCCGAGAATCAGCACCGAGGCCCCGGCCTGGCACAAATGGTCGGCGGCTTCGAGCAACTGCTCGCGGCAAAGGCCGTCGGTGTACCCGGCCTTGACGCCCCGTTCGCCATAGATGGCCGCCATGACCAGCGCCTGCACCGCAGGTTCGGGCTCGATCAGCCGCAGCCCCAGCTGCTGCGCAACCTCATGGTAGACACGACTCTGCAGGGTGCCTGAAGTGGCGAGCAAGCCGACGATTTTCCCCGCGCCATGCCGATCGGCGATATGGCGGACGGTCTCGCTGAGCATATTGATGATCGGCGTGCGCAGGTAAGGCTGGATGCGCTCGACAAAGGCATGGGCGGTGTTGCAGGGAATGGCGATGGCGTGGGCGCCTTCCTGCTCCAGGCGTTTGCAGGTGGCGTACAGCGCCATGCTCGGGTCGGTGGCCTGGTGCAGCAGGTTGGCGGTGCGGTCGGGAATCTGCGGGTTCTGCTCGACCACCATCCTGATATGGTCCTGATCCTTGTCCGCCGGTGTGTGCCGGATCACCTTGGCCATGAAGTCGACCGTCGCCGCCGGGCCGACACCGCCGACGATGCCCAGCTTGAACCGCGGCGGCGGACCCTGGTCGCTGGCCCGGGTCGCGTAGTCGGCGTAGAGCTGGTTGGCATCGAGCAACGGAACGCCGCGGCGTTGCAGATCGAGGCTGACCAGCGACAGCTCGGTCATGCCTGGCAGGATCAGCGCCACGTCCTGCTCCAGCAGTTCCAGGCAGGCCTGGTGCAGGTGTTCCAGGGGCGGTCCGTCGAAACAGCCATCCTTGATCCCGTCGACACCGTACATGGCGTCCATCAGGCGGGCCTGAGTGGCATCGCCGGGATAGACCAGTTCATGGTCGGCGCCGAAGTAGCGCTCGAACAACCCGCCATGGCGCACATAGTCCGAGGTCAGCACGCCCAGCCGGCTGCCCCGGGGCAATGTCCGCTCGACCTGCTGGCGCAACGCGCCGAGCAGGTCGAATACCGGGATGTCCAGCTCGGCCTGGATCTCCTCGCGAAAGGTATGGCTGGCAAAGCACGGCAGCAGAATGGCATCGGCACCGCCACTCTCCAGGGACTGGCACATCTGGAACGCATAGAACTTGCGTGAGCTCATGCTGGCGTCGCGGTCCAGTGGCAGCAGCACATCCTTGAACGGGTGTTGCTCGAACAGAAAGTGATAGCGGCCCTGGTCGGCCAGTACCGAACGGCTCCTGATCAGCTTGAAGAACAGGTCGCCTCCGGCCAGCGAGCCGAGGCCCCCGACGATGCCGAAGGTCTTGCCGGGTGTGCTGGAGTTGTTTGCTTTCATGATGACCAGACTCAAGCCAGGGACGATACGGTGGGTGCGCTGCGAACGGGGGTATCGGCGGGCGTGTCCGTTTGCGCGCCGTCTTCCATCTTCGCCACCACGGCGGTGGCGATGCTGTTGCCGACGATGTTGGTCGCGGTACGGCCCATGTCGAGGAACTGGTCGATGCCGATGATCAGCAACAGGCCGGCCTCGGGCAGGTTGAACATCGGCAGGGTCGCGGCAACCACCACCACCGAGGCCCGGGCCACGCCGGCCATGCCCTTGCTGGTGACCATCAGGGTCAACAGGATCAGTGCCTGCTGGGTGAAGCTCAGGTCGATGTTGTAGGCCTGGGCGATAAACATGATCGCGAAGGCCTGGTACATCATCGAACCGTCGAGGTTGAACGAATAACCCAGGGGCAATACAAAGCTGGAAACGCGCTTGGGCGTGCCGAATTTCTCCAGGGCCTCGATGGTCTTGGGATAGGCCGATTCGCTGCTGGCGGTGGAGAAGGCCAGCAAGACCGGTTCGCGGATCAGCTTGCCCAGGCGCCATACCGAACGGCCGAGGAACAGGTAGCCGGCACCGAACAGCAGGGCCCAGAGCAGCAGGATGCCGAGGTAGAACTCACCGATCAGCTTGCCGTAGTCCAGCAACAGGCCAAGACCCTCGGTGGTGATTGCGGCGGCAATGGCGCAGAACACGCCGATGGGCGCGAAACACATCACATAGTCGGTGATGCGGAACATGATTTTCGCCAGTTCATCCACCAGGTTGCCGATGCCGCTGTGGCCCTGTTTTTTGAGGAAGGACAGGGCAAAGCCGAAGAACAGCGAGAAGATCACGATCTGCAGGATCTCGTTGTTGGCCATGGCTTCGGCGATGCTGCGGGGAAACACGTGGCCGATAAAGGTCTTGAGGCTGAAGTCGCCGATATTCACTGGTACCGCGGCCGCGCCGGCCTGTACTTGCAGGTTGAGGCCCGCACCGGGCTGGAACAGATTCACCAGCAACATGCCGATCAGCAGGGACAGCACCGAGGCGCTGACAAACCAGGTCATCGCCTTCAGGCCGATCCGGCCCACGGAGCGCGAGCTGCCCATGCTGGCGATCCCGCCCACCAGGGTGGCGAATACCAGCGGGGCGATGATCATCTTGATCATGCGCAGGAAGATATCGGTCACCAGGCTGAAATAGCCGGCCAGTTCCCTGGCGGCCTTGGCGTCGCCGGCGTAGCGGTGGCACGCCCAGCCCACCAGGATGCCGAGGACAATCGCCAGGGCGATTTGTTTTGGAAGTCGTTTGCTGTTCACAGGAACACCCTCAAGGACAGATCGTTGTTTTTTTCATCACGTGGCGACACGTTGGATGGGGTTTCAGCAGGGGCAAGTCGAAGCAGCGGCCGCTTGTTCTTGTTGTGTGTGGCAAGGGCCGATGTCGCCAGTCTATGGGCGACCGCGGGACTCGATGATGAGTAAATGCCATACACTCATGCGTAATCGGAATAGTTTGCCGGCGCTGATTGCCCGACACTGGCGCCTGTCTCCGACTACCCGTCCTCATCATCGCCCCATAGCCATCGTCGGGAGCCACCATGCAGATCAAGTGGATAGACGACATCCTCGCGGTTGCCGAACTGAAGAACTTTTCCCGCGCGGCTGAAGTGCGCTGCATCACCCAGTCAGCGCTGTCGCGGCGGATTCGTTCCCTGGAGGAGTGGGTCGGGGTGGAATTGGTGGATCGCGGCACCTATCCGGTGCAACTGACCCCGGCGGGCCGGACTTTTTGCGAGCAGGGCCGGGAAACCCTCGCCGACCTCATGGAACTGCGCTCGACCCTGCGCCATGGCGACCGCATGCCCGGGCGTTCGATCCAGGTCGCGGCCGGGCACAGCCTGTCGATGACCTTCCTGCCCAAGTGGCTGATGCGCTTCCAGCGCGGCAACGCCGGCTTCAATGCCCGGGTCGTGGCGGCCAATATCCATGACGCGGTCATCGCGCTGGCGGAAGGCGGCTGCGACCTGATGATCGGTTATCACCATCCCCAGGCGCCGATCCTGCTCGACCCGGAGAAGTTCATCAGCCTGACCCTCGGGCATGACTCGTTCATCCCGGTGTCGGCGCCGGACAAGCGCGGGGCGCCGCTGTATGCCTTGCCCGGCAAGAAGAGCGCGCCGTTGCCTTACCTGGCCTACACCGCCACGACCTTTCTCGGGCGGGTGGTGGAGGTGATCCTGAAAAACGCCGACAGCCCCTGCGAACTGAACCGCTGCTATGAAGCCGACATGGCCATGCTGCTGATGAAGATGGCCCAGGAAGGCTACGGCATCACCTGGCTGCCCGAGAGCGCGGTGCTCGACGAGTTGCACAAGGGCACGCTGGTCCGCGCCGGCGGCCCGGCCTGGAGCGCCGACCTGGAAATCCGTTCCTATTGTTCGGTGGCCAATGCCAACCCGACCATGCGCGAGTTGTGGAAATCCCTGGAGGCCGAGCGGCGCCCGATCTGAACGCGCTCGCCCGTTGCCGCGCGCAAGCCTCAGATCGTCTCGGTTTCCCTGAACGAAAGCGGGCTGCCCAGGGTGTAGCGAGCGATTTCATCCTTGCGCATGAACTTCACCCCATGATGACTGTTGGCGTATTTCAGGAACTCATCCCAGACCCTGACCATCTGGGGTGAGCCGCTGATGCGGTCGTGGGCGCTGATGGACATCATCCGACGGCGCGTGCTGCCTTCTTCGTAAAGCTGGTCGAAGTCGAGCTTGACCTGTTCCAGGAACTGGCTCGGCGAGTAGTTGCGACCTTCGATCAGGAGGATGTCGTTGTTGCGCAGGGTATAGGGCACCACCACGAAATCCTTGTCGTTCACGGGCTCTATAAAGGGTTCGTCGCGACTGAGATCGTCGATATGGTAGAGGTAGCCGAGTTCCTGGAGCAGCGCCAGGGTGTTCGGGCCGCGTCGCAGCCAGTTGCAGTTGTAGCCGACGGGTTTCTGGCCGGTGACCTCTTCGATCATGTCCCGCGCCTGTTGCAGGAACAGTCGCTCTTCGTCACGGCTCATGGCGTATTGCGAACTCCAGCGTGGCCCGTGCCCCGCCGCTTCGTGACCGCGCCTGACGATCTCCCGGGCCAGTTCGGGATGATGTCGGGCGGCCTCGCCGATCATGTGGCAGGTGACCTTGACCCCATGACGATCCCAGAGGTCCAGCATCCGTGGGATACCCTCCCGGTAGCCGTAGGCGAACCAGGTATTGGTGGCTGCGTCCGAGGGGACGCTGTCGGGAAAGTCGACGCGGGGGAAGGGGCTGTCAGTGCCTTTTGGCGGTTGGCCACCGGCTTCGAACTGCATGGACACCGACACCACCAGGCGGGCATCGGCGGGCCAGAACCGGCCTTCGCCGCTTCGCGCCTTGCCGGCGGCGGTGCTGCCCGTCGCCGCCATTGCCGGAGATATCAACGTGCCGGCCGCGAGAATGGCCGCCCCGGCCCCGGCCTGCTGGATGAAGGTCCGCCGCTGGGGATTTTCGGGCAGGTGCTGGGCGTCGGTGGTCGAGTCGTTCGGTTTCATGGGGTTGCCTCGGGGTTGGGCGTGACAAGGCACTGTCACGACATCGGTTTGAATGCTGGGGTGCGTGCGGGCCTGTTGTTCGCGCCGTGGCCCAGCGTCAGCAGGCCCGCCAGCAGCGCCGTGACACTCAGGAACACGATGGCGGTGCCGGTGTGTTGGCTTCGGTCGATCAGCCAGCCCATGACGCTGGGGCCGACAAACCCGGAAAGGTTGCCTACGGAGTTGATGAACGCAATGCCGGCTGCGGCCGCCACACCGTTCAGGCGTTGGGTGGGCAGGTTCCAGAACAGCGGCAATGCGGACAGGATGCCGGCGCTGGCCAGCGTCAGGCCGAACAGCGACAGGACCATCTGCTGGTCGCTGAGGACCGTGACGAGGAAGCCCGCGCTGGCGACCAATGCCGCGAGTCCCACATGCAGGCCCCAGCGGCGGGTCCTGTCGGCACTGCGTGCCACCAGATTCATCGCCACCGCCGCGCACAGGTACGGGATTGCCGATAGCCAGCCGATGGTCAGCGTGTCATTGACGCCAGCGCCCTTGATGATCGTGGGCAGCCAGAAATTGATCCCGTACAACCCCATCAGCAGCAGAAAATAGATCAGTGAAAACATCAGGGTGATGGGGTTGAGCAGTTCCTTGAAGCGATGGGCATGTGGTTGGCGGTCGGGCGTGGCCAGGTCGTTCAGCAGCAGGGCTTTTTCTTCACTCGACAACCAGGCGGCCTGCTTGGGCGTGCTTGGCAGCAGCCAGTAGACCAGGCCCGCCACCAGTACCGATGGCAGCCCCTCGACCAGGAACATCCAGCGCCAGCCTGCCAGGCCGTGGGCTCCGTCCGTCACCGACATGATCCAACCCGAGACCGGGCCACTGATCACTCCCGCCAGCGCGCTGGCTGTCATGAACAGGGTGGTCATGCGGCCACGCCGCTGTGCCGGAAACCAATAGGTCAGGTACAGGATCACCCCAGGAAAGAAACCGGCCTCGGCCACACCGAGAAAGAAACGCTGGAGATAGAAAGCTGTCGGTGTCTGGATAAACATGGCAGCGGCCGAGACCAGTCCCCAGGTCAGCATGATGCGGGCGATCCATCCCCGCGCGCCCAGGCGGTGCAACAGCAGATTGCTCGGCACTTCGAAGAGGAAGTAACCGAGGAAAAAAATCCCGGCGCCGAGTCCATAGGCACTGGCACTGAGTTGCAGGTCGGTCGCCATCTGCAATTTTGCCGTGCCGACGTTGACTCGATCGAGAAACGCCAGGACCTGAGCCAGCAGCAACACCGGCATCAAGCGCCAGGTGATACGCAGGTACACCGGGTCCAGTCGCCGGGACGGCTCGCTGGGAGGCAAGACGGTATCCGGGCTGCCGTCTTGGGGTGGGAGCAAGGGATCGCTGGAGAATGACGAATTATTCGAGTTGTATGTCATGACGACTTTCCAAGAGGGGCGTAGGTCAGGAAATCGGCGCGGCGTTGAATGTCAGGCCGCTCTGTTGTCGCGAATCGGTTTTCAGGTAGGAAGAGCGCTCGGCACTTTCGATGAATACGCAGCATTGCCACCAGAAAGGGCTATCGAATGCGTTGATCGCCGCCACCAGGCGGTCGTGGATGATCTGCGCCATTTGCCGCTGGACTTCCCTGGGGCGGGGGTTGGTGGTGATCAGCCTGGCAATCACGAATTCCGCGTGCGGATCGTTGCCGGCCAGTGCCGCGTGGCAGGCATGAACGCGACTCTTGAAATCGCCCAACTGCGCATGGCCGGTCGCGGCGAGGTCGATATGGATCGTGTGCATGATCTGCATGAAATCCAGGCGGCTTAAAAGTCCGGCCGTGCTTTCAACGACGATGTGGGGCATGGCGACTTTCTCTCGAACGGCAGGTGAGGCTTCATTTAAGCAAGCGTGCACCGCATAATAAAATTATGTCTGTCTTGCTGAAATATAAGGCTGCCTTATGAATACCGCCGCTATCGACCTTCGCCTGCTGCGCAGTTTTATTGCCACCGCCCGCCTGGGCAGCGTGACCCGGGCCGCCGACCTGCTGCATCTGACCCAGCCGGCGCTGTCGCAGCATCTACGTGAATTGAGGGGCTTGATGGGCGTGCAGCTGCTGGATCGGGTCGGGCGCGGCGTGGCCCTGACGCCGGCGGGTATCGAGCTGTTTGGCCTGGTGGAGCCGTTGCTCGAGGATCTGGACACGGCCCTGGCTTCGGTGCACGGGTTATCGAGGGAAGTGAAGGGACGGTTGCGGATCGGGGCCATCGACACCTACTCACGGGCGCTGGTGATTCCGGCGGTCGCCGAACTGCTGGTCGCTCACCCGGAACTGAAAGTCTCGATTGAAGAAATGCCCGCTGCGCAGATCGACAGGGCGCTGATTGAAAACGAGATCGACATTGGTCTGGCGTTTTCCAACCTGTCCAGTCCCGACATCAGCCAGTGCACGCTGTTCGAAGAGGTCCTGGCGCTGATCCGCCTGCGCGCGGATAACGACAGTGGCGGTGCGCGCGTTTCGATGCAAGAGTTGGCAGGCATGCGGTTGGCCTTGCTCAATCGCAACTTTGCCATGCGACGGCAAATCGACTCGGCGTTCTCGCGAGCCGGACTGCCGTTGGATGTACGTGTAGAAGCGGCCAACGTCGATTCACTGGTGCGGCTGGTTGACCGAGGCGATTGGGCGATCATTGCCAGTCCGCTGGCCATCGATGACGTCGAGCGATTTGAGGTGCGGCAAATCGACCACGGCGACCTGAGTCGTATCGCGGCATTGCGCTGGCGCCGCGGTCGCTCTTTCTCCGCCGCCACTCTGGCGTTCAATCACGTGCTGATGGGGCGACTCCAGCGATTGCCAGGCATCCGCTTGTCCGATGAGGCGCAAGCGATGTCGCAAGCCTGATGGGCCTTGTTCAGTCTCGACAGTGGCCGGGACGTGGTCGTCAGTTGCCGATCAGGTAGAGGCAGATCGACAGGGTCACCAGCGATCCCAGGGTGGAAATCAGGATCGCGCTCGATACCACCGAGGCTTCGCGCTTGTAGTACTCGGCCAGCATGAACGGCCCGGTGCCGGTGGGCAGGGCACTCAGCAACAGGGCCGAATTGGCCCACAGCGGTGGCAGGTGGAAGACCTTGAAGGCAAGGAACCAGGTCAGCAGCGGGTGGGCGATCAGCTTGATCAGCACCAGCAGTGTCACGCCCTGACGAGGGCCCTGTTGCTTGTGGGCGAGGAACAGCCCGAGGGAAATCAGCGCGCACGGAATGGTCGCGGCGCCCAGCAGGCCGAGGAACTTCTCGAACGGTGCCGGCAACGGCGCGCCGCCCCAGGCCCACAGCGCGCCGAGCAGCGGTGACACCACCAGCGGGTTTTTCGCCAGGGCCAGCAGTACCTTGAAGATGATCCGATGCACCTGACGCTCGGTCTGCAGGCCGATCTCGATACACACCAGGGCCAGTCCGAACAGTACGCAGACCACCAGCAGGGAGGCGATCAATGCCGGTTCCAGACCATTCTGACCCAGCACCATCACGCACAGCGGAATGCCGATATAGCCGGTATTGGCATAGGACGCACTGAGGGCGTCGATGCTCGCATCGGCGAAATGCCCGGCCTTGCGCCAGCGCAGCAACAGGGTCAGGACAAACATCGCCAGCGTACCGAGAGTGAACGCAAGGACAAAACCCGGGTGCCAGATCTGCTCCCAGGTGGCTGTCGCCGTGGCCTTGAACAGCAAGGCCGGCAGGCACAGCCAGACCACCATGCGATTGATCTCGGAGGCCGCGTTGGGCCCCAGGCGATTGGTGCGACGGCAGATGAAACCGACCAGGATCAGGGCAAAGATGGGCAGCAGAACGCTTAATACGGAAGACATTGAAGCGGAAGCCTTGGACATGCGCGGGTGGGTGGGGAAGGGTAAAGGGGGAGATCGTTAGCTTGCAATCTTTACCCGCGATGTTTCATGAGAAAGCGATCCGGCGCAATCGCGGTTCCCGGGCCGGTCGCGCCGGGTCGGCGGCGCGACCTTGTCGTGTCAACGGGCTTCGCGGTCCAGCAACTGCCGCTTGCGTTCCACCCCCCAGCGATAACCGGACAACTCGCCATCGCTGCGCACCACCCGATGGCAGGGGATCGCCACCGCCAGGCTGTTGGCGCCGCAGGCCTGGGCCACGGCGCGGAAGGAGGTCGGCGCGCCGATCATCCGGGCGATCTCGGCATAACTCGCGGTACTGCCCACCGGAATGCTGCGCAATGCCTGCCAGACCCGTTCCTGGAAGGCTGTGCCGCGCAGGTCCAGTGGCAGGTCGAGGCCGATGGCCGGCGCCTCGATAAAGCCCACCACCTTGGCCACCAGTTGCTCGAACTCGCCGTCGCCGCCGATGAAATGGGCCTGGGGGAACTTGTCCTGCAGGTCCCTGGCCAAGGCATCCGGATCATCGCCGAGGAGGATCGCGCAAACGCCGCGCTCGCTCTGTGCCACCAGGATCGCGCCGAGGGAGCACTGGCCGATGGCAAAGCGTATGGCGGTATTGGCGCCGCCGGCGCGGTAGTCGGAGGGTTTCATGCCGAGCACGCCGTTGGAAGCTTCGTAGAAACGGCTGCTGGCATTGAAGCCGGCCTCGTACAGGGCCTCGGTGACCGAACCGCCGCGGGCCAGTTGCGCCCGCAGCTTGCCAGCCCGGTGGGCCGCTGCGTAGGCCTTGGGCGTCAGGCCGGTGACCGACTTGAACACCCGGTGGAAGTGAAACGGACTCAGGCCCAGTTGTTCCGCCAGGGGATTGAGCGAAGGCGTGCTGTCCGACGCCTCGATCAACTGGCAGGCACGGGTCACCAGGGCCACGTGCTGCTCATTGGCCGAGGTCTGGTCGGCGGCGGCGCGGCGGCTGGGCCGGTAGCCGGCGGCCTCGGCCTGCTCGGCCGTGTCGAAGAATTCGACATTCTCCGGCCGGGGCCGGCGGGCGCCACTGCTGGGCCGGCAATACACGCCCGTGGTGCGCACGCCATAGACAAAGTCGCCATCGGCACTGGCGTCGCGCGTCAGCACGGCCTGCCAGCGTGGATCGCGTTCCACCGGGGTTGCCTGGATCGAAGTATTCATGGTGCTCTCCTATCGGAAGATTCAGTTCTCGCTCAGCTTAAGGGCGCTACGAGACCGGAAAACTCCGAGTCTTGCGGTTGAATTCTACTGTTTGTGAGCAGGATGTCAGGTGGCGTCATGAAAGATGATGCCCAGGGTATGCCGTCGACCCGTGTGCACGCGGCTGACACCATGGCGCATGTTGACCCGATAGGAACCGCGACTGCCCTGCACCGGTCGTTGCGACACGGCAAAGATCAGTGCGTCGCCCTGTTTCAGCGGTGCCACCTGTGGGCGGCTCTGCATACGCGGACGTTGTTCGGTCAGGACGAACTCGCCGCCACTGAAGTCATCTCCCGGACGCGACAGCAGTATCGCCACCTGCAAGGGAAACACCTGCTCGCCATACAGGTCCTGATGCAGGCAGTTGTAGTCCCCGGCGTCATATTGCAGCAGTAGCGGTGTAGGACGTTGCTGGCCGGCTTCATGGCAATGCTGGAGCAGCGCCGGGTGGGTCACGGGAAAGATAGTGGCGACCTGCATGCGCTGGTTCCAGTCATTGGCGATCAGCGCCAGCGGCGGATAAAGCGCCGTGCGCAGTTGCTGCACGGGGTCCGGCAACGGGTAGGCGAAATACTGGTATTCACCCTGGCCGAAACCGTGGCGGGCCATGACTACCCGCGAACGAAATACCTCCTTGCGCGGGTAAAGGGCCGCCAGTTCCTGGCATTCTTCGGGACTGAGCAGGCTGGGCAGCAGCGCGTTGCCTTGCTGGTCCAGGTCGTCGCGGATCGCCTGCCAATCCAGGGCGCGTATTCGGCTGTGCATGATGAGGTGGCCTCGAACTGTCTGCGGAACCGGCAGTCTGGCGAGCTGACGGGGCGCGAACACTCCGACTCTTGCGGTCGAATTGGCAGGAGTGGGCCAGTTATAGGGAAAGATACTACGTGCTATTCGGAAACTGTCTATAAACCTGTCATTTCTGACAGTAGATCGACTTGTAACTCGTGACCAAGATATTCAGTAACTATCTCTCGGGCACAATAACAAGGAGCACTGTCATGCAAGATGAACATACCCCAGATGATCGTGAAAACCCTGAGCAGGCAATTCAGGGCGCCCCAGGGTCGCCTGTAAAAATCCAGCAGGGCGTCTACAAGATTTACACCCATTTAAGTGGCAGCAAGCTGGTTAGCATGTCTTTGAGCGGAAACGACCCGGATTCTCGTAATGTCAGGTTGTATCAGGATAGCAGCGCTGCGGAGTCCACCTGGAGTATCAGCCCCCTGAGCAACGATGCCTATTTGATGCGCAACGGAAAAATGCCTCAGTTGGCGATCCGCCAGGTCAGCGGAAATAATATATATGCTGAATATCAGGCATCCCCAATCAGTTTTTCTGCCTTTTATTGGTTTTTCAAGAATGCGGGTAATGGTTATATGTATATCGAAAATAGATCCTATGGCCATGTAATGGAGGTGAAAGGGTCGAATACGGCCGATAATACCGACATTATCGGCTGGCCCTATGCTGGAACGGCAAGCCAGAAGTTCAGGTTGGTAAAAATCGGAGATCTTTAACGTCATGTTGACGCTGTGGTGGTGACGCAGGGATATCGGCGCAAGATGAATGTCAGGGCGTCTGGATCGAGGGGGGCTGTGCTTCCCCGGCGCGCTCGCCTAGGATGCTCGCTCTGTACCCTTGCCAGGAATCCTCGTCCATGTCCGCCGCCCATCGTCTTGCCGTGCCGTTGTCCAAAGCCTACCGCCTGCTCAATCACGGCCCGACCGTACTGGTCAGCGCCGCCCACGACGGCCAGCGCAATATCATGGCGGCCGCCTGGGCCATGCCGCTGGATTTCGAGCCACCGAAGATCGCGGTGGTGGTCGACAAATCGACCTGGACCCGACGCCTGCTGGAAGCTTCGGGAACCTTCGTGGTGAACGTGCCCTGTGTCGCCCAGGCCGATATCGTTCAGACCGTGGGCACCACTTCCGGCCTTGAGCTGACCCAGAGTCACAGTCGCGACAAGTTCGATGCCTACGGCCTGGAAACCTTTACCGGCGAGAAAATCGCTGCACCGATGCTGGAGGGCTGCGTGGCCTGGCTGGAGTGCCGGTTGTTGCCGGAGCCACGCAACCATGAACAGTACGACCTGTTCCTCGCCGAAGTGATCGCGGCCCAGGCCGACTCACGGGTGTTCAGCGAGGGCCGTTGGCATTTCGAAGGGCATGACGCCTTGCGGACCTTGCACCACGTCGCCGGCGGACATTTCCTGAAGATCGGCGACGCGGTGGACGGCGAGTTGCTGCAATCCTGATTCAGCGATTGGCCATCAGGTGGGCGCCGAACAGCAGGTAGCAGGTGCCGGCGAAGCGGTCCAGACCCTTGCGGCAGCGACTGTAGAACGCCGACATACGCGTGCTGGCAAACACCAGGGCGACGCTGCAATACCAGCAGAAGGATAGGCTCGCCATGGTCGCGACGGCCATCGCCAGCAACGGCGCCGGGGGGGAGCTGGGCATGGTGGTGGCGAAGATCGTCGCGACGAACAGCGCCGACTTGGGGTTGGTCATGTTGCCCAGCAGACCGCGCATGTAGGCGTAACCCAGGCTGCGGCGCGGTTCGCCGAGGGTCGGTTGCTGCCCGGCCACGGTCGGTTGCCGGCGCAGGAACAGCTTCACGCCGAGATAGACCAGGTAAGCGCCGCCGGCGATCTTCAGGATCAGGTACAGGGCCGGCGCCGCGGTAAACAACGACTTGATACCCAGGCCACCGGCCAGCCCCCAGAGCACCGTGCCGGTGGCGACGCCAAGGGCACAGGCCACGCCATGCTTGCGCGAATTGCCGGCGGCGAGCTGGGCGGTGGTGAAGAAGTTCGGGCCGGGCGTCACCACGGCGACCGCCCAGAGCAGGGCGAGGGAAATCAGGGGGCCGGCATACATCAGGTGCTGGGTATCCATGGGGTAGGGATCTCGGTGCTGTTCAAGATTTTTGCGCCCGCCCGAAGCGTTCGCGATAAACCGATGGGGGCAGGCCCACCACGCTGCGAAAGGCCACGCGGAAACTCTCGACGGAGCGATAACCGCATCGCTCGGCGATACGATCGCTGCTTTCGTCGCCACTTTCCAGCAATTCCCGGGCCCTGGCCAGCCGTTCCTGCTGCAGCCAGGTCTTTGGGGTGATGCCAGTGGCTTCGCTGAAGCGGCGCAGGAAGGTGCGTTCGCTCATGGCCGCCTGGCTGGCGAGCTGGCGCACTTCCAGTGGTTCATGCAGACGTTCGCGGGCCCACTGCATGATCAACGACAGATCATTGCGCGGGGTCCGGCCGACCGGCGCGGGAATGAACTGCGCCTGGCCTCCGCTGCGCTGGGGCGACATCACCAGGCGCCGGGCCACGGTATTGGCCACCTGGGTGCCGAAATCCCGGGCCACCAGGTGCAGGCAGGCGTCGATACCGGCCGCGCTGCCGGCCGAGGTGATGACCTGCCCGGCATCGACGTAAAGCACGTCGGGATTCACTTCGATGGCGGGGAAGCGCTCGGAGAGCTCCTGCGTGTATCGCCAGTGGGTGGTCGCCTGGCGGCCATTCAACAACCCGGCGGCGGCCAGCACGAAGACCCCGGAACAGATCGAGACGATCCGCGTACCACGGGCATGGGCCCGTTGCAGGGCTTCGAGCAATGCGGCCGGCGGCGGCTCGCTGCGGCTGCGCCAGCCGGGCACGATCAGCGTGCGGGCATCTTCCAGCGTTTCCAGGCCGCCATCGGCGAGCACCTGGATGCCGCCCATGGCGCGCATCGGGCCGGGGTCGACACCGACGATCCGGTGCTCATACCAGGGGAAGTCGAACTCCGGACGCGGCAGGCCGAAGATCTCCACGGCGATACCGAATTCGAAGGTGCAGAGGCCATCGTAGGCCAGGATCGCAACCAGACCGGGGAAAACAGGCATTTGGCGGAAACTTACCAGTGAGTGTCTTGTCCGCCACTGTAGCGATAACACCGGGCTGGATAAAGTATTTCCACACCCACCGATTGAAAAGGTTCACACCATGACCAGCCTGGTTCGCAGTATCCCCGCGGCGCCTTCGGCGATTGCCCTGATGCATTTCAGCAGTCGCCTGACGTTCGAAACCGATTGCTCTGACGTACAGGCCAGCCAGCAAGGCGGCGAGGTCGATTTTGTCCTGGTGGATGTGCGCGGCGAAGCCGCCTTCGCCCGTGGGCATGTGCCGGGGGCGATCAATATCCCGCACCGGCTGATGACCGCCGGGTTCCTCGCGCACTACCCGAAAGGCACCTTGTTCGTGGTGTATTGCGCGGGGCCTCATTGTAACGGCGCCCAGCGTGCGGCGTTGAAGCTGGCCGCACTGGAGTATTCCGTGAAAGAGATGATCGGCGGGCTGACCGGTTGGCTGGACGAGGGCTTTGCCCTGGCGGGAGAGGCGCCGGCGCAACCCCGGGACGGGATTGCCTGCGCCTGTTGAGGTCGTGTGCAGGCAGGTCCCCAGGTGCTCTGCCGTGCACCCGGCCTGGGTGATGGGCGTTCCCACGCCGCGAACGTGGGAACGCTCAACTCAGGCGTCCGGTTGCCAGCCACCTCCCAGCGCCGCCATCAACCCCACGCTGGCCTGCAACTGCCGGGTCTGCAGGGCCTGCAACTGCCGCTGCGCCTGCAAGGCGGCGGTCTGCGCGGTGACCACGTCGAGGTAGTTCACGGCTCCGGCCTGGTAGCTGTTCATCGCCAGGGTCTGGGTATGCTGCGCGGCGTTCACGGCGGCCTGTTCATCCTGCGCCTCCTGTTGCAGGTCGCGCAGTTGCGCCAGGTTGTCCTCGACTTCCCGCACGGCCCGCAGCACATGGCTGCGGTACTGCGCCGAAGCTTCCTCGAACTCGGCCCTGGCCTGCTGTTCCTGGGCATCGAGCCGACCGCCGTCAAAGATCGGCAGGTTGACCAGCGGCCCCAGCGCCCAATAGCGATTGCCGGCCGAGAGCAGGTTGCCGACCCCCTGGGTCTGTCCGCCGAGCAGGCCGGTCAGGCTGAAGTCCGGGTACCAGGCTGCCTTGGCCACGCCGATCCCGGCGTTGGCGGCAAACACCCGGCGCTCGGCGGCGGCGATATCCGCACGGCGTTGCAGCAGGTTACTGGGCAAGGCAGCCGGCACTTTGGGAATCGCCAGGATCTGCACGGTCGGCGCCAGTTGGAAATCGCTCGCCGACTCACCCACCAATTCGGCAATCGCATGCTCGGCCAGGTTGCGCTGACCGCGCACTTCATCCAGCTGGGCCTCGGCCTCGGCCAGTTGGCTCTGGGCGCGGGTCAGGTCCAGTTCGGACGCGATCTTGCCTTCATACCGGTCACGGGTCAGTTGCAGGGCCTGGCTGTAGTCGTCCAGCGAACTGGAGAGAATCCGGCTCTGGGCATCCAGGCCGTTGAGCTGGATATACAAGGTCGCCAGTTGCTGTTGCAGGCTCAGTCGGGCCACCGCCAGGTCGTCGCCCGAAGCCTGGGCCTGGGCATCGCCGGCGGCGACCTGGTTGCGGATCCGGCCCCACAGGTCGAGGTCGAAGTTCAGGGCGAAACCCGCCGTGTTGCTGTTGTACACCGACGGCTGGGTACTGCCGCGCAGCGGTCGCGTGTCCGACTGTCGCTGGCGTTCGGGTTGCGCGCTGGCGGTGATCTGCGGGAACAGCCCGGCATGCAACTGGCTGGCGAAGGCCTGGGCGCCGTCATAGTGGGCGAGGGCGGCGGCGAGGTCCGGGTTGGCCTTGAGCAGCCGCTGTTGCAGGTCGTTCAGGTGCTCATCCTGGAACAGCAGCCACCATTGCCCGGACAACTGATTGCCGGGCCTGGCCAGGTGCCACGGGCCGTCGCTGGTCTGCTCGCGGTAGTGCTCCGGCAGGTCGATCCGTGGTGGCTTGTAGGTTGGCGCCAGCGAGCAGCCCTGCAAGCTGGCGATCAACAGCAGCCAGGCGCTGCGCTTAAGCCTTGGGGACATGCTGGCCTCCGGCGTCGGCAAGCTTGACCTGGTCGCCTTCGCGCAGCGCATCCGGCGGGTTGTCGATCACGGTATCGGCCGGCTTCAGCCCCTGGTCGATGACCAGGCGTTCACCGAGATCGAGGCCGATATGGATATCGCGCAGGTGCACATGCTGCTGCGTGTCCATGACCGCCACCTGGGTACCGGCGGATCGAAAGATCAGGGCGCTGGCGGGAATGCTCACCCCATGGGTGTCGGCGGGGATCGGGATGGTCGCTTCGGCGTAGTCGCCGGGCAGCAGGGCGTTGTCCGGGTTGTCGGCGACGAACTGTGCCAGCAGGGTGCCGGAGCGCGAATCGACGGCGGTCGAGTTGCCCACCAGGCGCGCGGTAAAAGTCTTGCCCGGATGCTCCGGCACGCTCAACCGCACCTGCAGGCCGGGACGGATCACGCTGGCGTAGTTCTGCGGGATCGGCACGTAGAGACGCAACTGGTGGGTGTCGGCGATATCGAACAGTTCCGGGTCGCTGTCACTGTCGGCCTTGATCAACTGGCCGATATCGGTGTTGCGCGCGGTAATGGTGCCGGCAAACGGCGCGCGGATGGTCTTGTAGGCCTCCAGCGCCGACAGTCGGGCGTAGTCGGCCTGGGCGGCTTCGGCATTGGCCTGGGCGGCCGCAGCGTTGGAGCTCTTCTCATCGGCTTCCTGTTGCGAGACCGAGTGGGTGCTCACCAGGTTTTTCCAACGGGTCGCGGTGGTTTGCGCCAGGCGCGCATTGGCCTGTTCCTGGAGCATATGGGCATGGGCCTGGGCGACCTGCTGGTCGAGGTCCGGGCTGTCGATCCGGGCCAGCACCTGGCCGGCCTGGACCTGGCTGCCGATATCGCTGTTCCACTCCTTCAGGTAACCGCTGACCCGTGCATGGATCGGTGCCTTGCTCCAGGCCTCGAGGTGGGCGGGCAGGCGCAGGGTGTCGCCGGCGGCGTTCTGCCTGGGCTGGAACACACTGACCAGGGGCACGGCGGCGGTTTCGGTCCAGGCGGTCACCGCCTGTTCATGGCGGGTTCGCGCGGCAATCCCGTTGGCCACCAGCAGGGCGGCCAGGGTCAGGCCGCCAACGCCCATGTAGAGCAGGCGTTTGCCTGAGGGTTTGCGATCAGTCATGGGTACTTTCTCCAGCAACGGCGCGAGTAGGGTGACGTCCGTGCACCAGGCTGAACACCACGGGGACGAACAATAGAGTGGCAGTGGTCGCCAGGATCAGACCGCCGATCACGGCGCGTCCGAGGGGGGCGTTCTGTTCTTCGGAAATGGCCAGCGGCAACATGCCGATGATCATCGCCAGGGCGGTCATGCACACCGGGCGGAAACGGGTATAGCCGGCTTCCAGCGCGGCCTTGAGGGCATCGCCGTGCTCGGCCAGGCGTTCGCGACAGAAACTCACCACCAGGATCGAGTTGGCGGTGGCCACGCCCATGCACAGGATGGCCCCGGTCAATGCCGGGACCGACAGCGAGGTGCCGCTGAGGAACAGCATCCAGACAATCCCGGCCAGGGCCGCGGGCAGGGCGGTGATGATCACGAACGGGTCGACCCAGGACTGGAAGTTGACCACGATCAGCAGGTAGATCAGCACCACGGCACCGAGCAGGCCGAAGCTCAGGCCACTGAAGGCTTCATGCAGGGCGTCGATCTGGCCATGCAGGCTGACAATCGCGCCCTTGGGCCGGAGCGACGAGGCATCGTCGAGGATCTTCTGGATGTCATGGGCCACCGAACCGAGGTCGCGGCCCTGGACGCTGGCGTAGATATCCAGGGTCGGCTGGATGTTGTAGTGGGTGACCACCGCCGGGCTCTGCACCCGGCTGATGGTTGCCAGGCCGCCGAGGATCTGCGACTGGCCGTTACTGCCGGTGACCGGCAAGGCTTCCAGCGACGGCAGGCTGTCGAGACGGTATTGCGGGGTGGCCGCGACCACGCCGTAGGACACGCCGTTGGCCGGGTTGAGCCAGAAGGTCGGCGCTACCTGGGAACTGCCGGCCAGGGAGGCGACCATGCTGTTGGTCACGTCACGCTCGGTGATGCCCAGGCCCTTGGCGCGCATCCGGTCGACCTTGACCTGCAACGATGGATAACCCACCGACTGCTGGATTCGCAGGTCGGCGATGCCCGGCACATGTTGCAGGCGTCGTTGCAGTTCGAGGGCGAACACGCGGTTCTCCTCGGCACTGCGTCCGGAGATCTTCACATCCAGCGGCGCCGGGGCACCGAAGTTGAGGATCTGGCTGCTGATGTCTGCCGGGAGGAAGGCGAAGTGGCTGCCGGGGAAGCTTTCCGGCAGGGCGCTGCGCAGTTTCTTCACGTAGTCGGCGGTCGGCTGGTGGTCCGCCTTGAGGGTGACCTGGATATCGCCGTCCTGCGGGCCGATGGTGCCGCTGCTGCTATAGGCCATGTCGATGCCGCTCAGCGGGATACCGATGTTGTCGACGATATTGTCCAGTTCCTCGGCGGGAATGATCTCGCGGATGCGTGCTTCGATGCGGTCGAAGGCCGCCGCGCTTTCCTCGATCCGCGTGCCCAGCGGCAGGCGCACATGCAAGGCCAGGGCGCCGGCGTCGGTGGCCGGGAAGAAGTCCTGGCCCAGGCTCGGCAACAAGGCGAAGGACGCCAGCACGCAGGCCAGGAAACCCAGCAGGAAACGTTTGCGGCAGCCCAGGGCGAGGGTCAGCAGGCCATGATAGACGTCCCGCACGCTGGAGAAGCCGCGTTCGAAACCCTGCTGGAAATTCAATACGCCCTGCAGCAGCGCATTGCGTGGGCGGGCGTGCTGCTCGCCTTCGTGATGGTTGATGAATTCATCCTCGGGATGATGGCCGGCACCGCCTTCGACGACATGGGGCTTGAGCAGGAACATCGCCAGGGTCGGGACCAGGGTCCGCGAGAGGATGAAAGAGGAGGCCATGGCGAAGATCACCGCCAGGGCCATCGGCCGGAACAGGAAGCCGGCAATGCCCTGGAGCATGAACATCGGCACGAACACGATGCAGATACACAGCAGCGAGACAAAGGCCGGGCCGACGATCTGCCTGGCGCCGTCGAGGATCGCGTCCTTCACCGCCTTGCCTTGTTCCAGGTGCCAGTTGATGTTCTCGATAGTTACCGTGGCATCGTCCACCAGGATCCCCACCGCCAGCGCCAGCCCGCCCAGGGTCATGACGTTGAGGGTCTGGCCGGTGGCCGCGAGCAGGGCGATGGCCGAGAGCACCGCGAGGGGAATCGAGGCGGCGATGATCAGGGTCGAGCGCCAGCTGCCGAGGAACAGCAGGATCATCGCACTGGTCAGCAGGGCGGCGATGATCCCTTCGCGGGCGACGCTACCCACCGACTGCTTGACGAACACCGAGGCGTCGCCCAGCAGCGAGGTCTTGAGTTCCGGCGGCAGGGTTTCGTTGATCAGCGGCAGCATGTTGCGGATGCCGTCGACGATCGACAGGGTGGAGATATTGCCGTTCTTCATCGCCGGCATCAGTACCGCGCGGCGACCATCGACCCGCACGATATTGGTCTGCGGCGGCGAGCCGTCACGCACGTGGGCGACCTGGCCGATGGTGATCAGGGCGCCGTCGACGGTCTTGATCGGCAGGTCGTTGAGTTCCTCGATGACTTTCGGGCTGTTGTTCAGCAGCACCGTGTATTCGTAGGGGCCGAGTTTGGCGGTGCCCACCGGAATGATCTGGTTCTGCGCGGCCAGGGCATTGCCCACGTCCTGGGCCGACAGACCCTTGGCGGCCAGCGCCTGGGGATCGAGGTCAAGGGTGATCTGGCGTTGCTTGCCGCCCATCGGCGTGGGGATCGCCAGGCCGGGAACGGCGGTCAGCGGCAGGCGGATGTTGTTCTGTACCAGGTCGCGGATCTTCGCTTCCGACAGGGTCGGGCTGGAAAACGCCATCTGCAGGATCGGCACCGTCGAGGCGCTGTAGTTGAGGATCAGCGGCGGGGTGATACCCGGTGGCATCTGTTTCAGCACGGTCTGCGAGACCGCCGTCACCTGGGCGTTGGCGGTGCGGATGTCCACTCCCGGTTGAAAGAAGATCTTGACGATGCCCATGCCGGGCAGCGATTGCGACTCGATATGTTCGATGTCGTTGACCGTGGTGCTCAGGGAGCGTTCGTAGGTGTAGATCACCCGGCCGGCCATGTCCTCGGGGGACAGGCCGTTGTACTGCCAGACCACCGCGACCACCGGGATGCCGATGTCGGGAAACACGTCGGTGGGGGTACGCAGGGCCGCCAGTGGCCCGATGATGCAGATGAAAATCGCCAACACGATAAATGTGTACGGCTTGAGCAATGCGGTCTTTACCAGCCCGAGCATGCGTTGAACCTCCGGAGAGTGGAATTGCAGACCCCGGCAGTCTTGCCGCTGGAACTTAACGTTTGGCTTTCACCAACATGAAGGATCTTTTAGATAAGGACTGAAATTCCCTTCATCTCTATTCACTTGTTCAAAACGCTCTGCCTCGCCACTCTTGACCTCGATTCGACGGCCGGTCCGTCCACGAAAACAACAGATCAATGTGAGAGGAATTCATACGATGACACTTAAGCCGCTGATGCTGATCCCGACCCTCGGCCTGGTTTGCCTGCTGTCCGCCTGCGCCGGTCCCGTTCCCAAGGCCGACCCGAGCCAGGCCTGGATCGGCCTGCAGGGCGAGTCCAGCGACGACTTGCTGGCCGAGCGTGTGGATGGCAAGCGTGTGGATGATGGCCGCTACTTCGAAGTGACACCGGGCAAGCACAACCTGGAAGTGACCCTGATCCAGGGCGCCAACGGTGACGACGACCAGCCCGAGTGTTCCGGGCATGTGGTGTACGACCAGTTCAAGGCGGGTCGGCAGTACCACCTGGTGGAGTCGGGCTCGGGCACCGATGTCGGCGCGGTGCTGATGAATGACCACGGCAAGCAAGTGGCCGAGTCCCATCTCTTCTCCTGTATCTGAGCAACGAATTTTCCATTCGAGGTAATGCGTCATGACACTCAAACCCCTGATGTTGCTGCCAACCCTGGGTCTGGCTTTTCTCCTGTCGGCCTGTGCCGGCCCCATGCCCAAGGCCGATCCGAACCAGGCCTGGATCGGGCTGCAGCAGGAGACACCGAATGATCTGCTGGCGGAAAAGGTCGATGGCAAGTCGATCGATGACGGGCGCTTTTTCGAGGTGAGCCCGGGGGCGCACAAGCTCGATGTGATGCTGGTGGAAATCCCCACGGGCGACGCCAACCAGGAAGACTGCTCGGGGCAGGTGTCCTATGACCAGTTCAAGGCCGGTGAGCACTACAGACTGGTGGAATCAAGCCTGGGCCAGGAAGTCAGCGCACGGCTGATGGATTCCCATGGCAAGGAAGTGGCGGACACCGGCGACTTCCAGTGCATGCCGGGCTGAGGTCGTCGGGCGCCTGATGTGCCGCGGGGACCGCCGGTCTGGTTCATGGGCGCGCTCAAGGCAGATTGACATCACCTGATCTACTGTTGCTCTCGGGCCAGCCAGTCCCCGGCCCGATGGAGGTTCAGGGAGATCGATCATGGCACATGTACGTCGCGATGTATGGAAGCTGGAGCCGGGCTGGAACGACACCTTGTTGTGGTATGCCCGTGCGGTTGAAGCACTGCGTAAAAAACCGATCACCGATCCTGCCAGCTGGCTGTTCCTGGCGGCGATACATGGCATTACCCGGCCGCTCTGGGAAAATGCCGGTTATGTAACCGCGCAGACGCCGTTTCCGCCGCCAGCGCAGCAGAAGCTCTACTGGAACCAGTGCCAGCATCAGAACTGGTACTTCTTTCCCTGGCACCGAGGGTACCTCGGTGCGTTCGAGCAGATCGTGCGCGCCACTATCGTCGATCTCGGAGGCCCGCCAGGCTGGTCGCTACCTTACTGGAACTACAACGGCAGTACCCAGGCACAGGAGTTGCCGAAGTGCTTTGCACAGCAGAACTGGCCGGACGGTGCGCATAACCCGTTGTATGTCGAGCGTCGTTATGGGTTGAACAAGACCCCGATTGTCATCCCTGCGCAGTACATCCGGCTGAAAGCACTGCGCGATCACACCTTTGCCGGCTCTGAAACCGGCGTTCCTCCCGGTTTTGGTGGGCCGGAATCGCTCTTTATCCAGCATGGCGTCGCCAACGGACTGCTCGAGTCCGAGCCCCATAACAACGTCCACGGTGTCGTGGGCGGCAGTTCAGGCAAAACCAGTGGTTTGATGAGCAATCCCAATACCGCGGCGCTGGACCCGATTTTCTGGTTGCACCACGCCAATATCGATCGTCTCTGGGAGGTCTGGCTCAAAGCCTATGGCGGTAATCACAACCCCCCGAATCCGGACTGGGTGGACGGTCCCCTGGATGCCGGACCACCGTTCATCATGCCGCAGGCCGGTGGTGCCGCGCCCTGGAAATACAAAGTGCGCGATGTATTGGATACACGTGTGCCCAAGTTGGACTACACCTATGAAGACACGACCGCGCCGCAGGATAAACACCCCCTGCTCCAGCGCCGTCTGTTGAATCTTGGAGCCATAATCGCAGCGCCGATCCCGGAGGTGCTGATGACCCGTGATACCGATGTCGAACTGATCGGTGCCAATTCCTCGGTGCTCAACCTCTCGGGCGGCAGCGTCGACACCTCCGTGCACCTGGACAAACCAGGCTCGCAGAAAGTGCTGAACAGCCTGAGATCGGTCGCGAATTTTTCCCTGGCGGTTCCGACGTTGCCGGATCGGGTGTTCCTGAACCTGGAGCATATCCGCGGCAACAAGGATTCGGCGCTGTTTGAGGTCTACGTCAATCTCGCTCCGGAGGCCGTTCCCGACGAGCATCCGGAGTTGCATGTCGGGACGATCTCGCTCTTCGGTGTCGAGCAGGCCAGCCAGGCCGATGGTCACCATGCTGGCAATGGTGTCAGCCAGGTATTGGATATCACTGAAGTGGTGGATGCCCTGCATCTCGGCGGAATCCAGGACCTGAGCAAGCTGAATGTACGTTTTGTGCCCGTCACGCCTGTCGGTCCCGACGACAAGATCACGATCGGTCGAGTGAGTCTCTACCGTCAAGGCGATTGAGCATGGGACGGTATCTGCTGCTTTTCCTGACCCGGGGCAGCCGGCCGTGGCTGATAGTGATCAGCCTGGCCGGTTGGGGCTGGCTGGTGGGGGGCGTACAGAGGCTTTCGGTCCCGGCGTTCTGCGGGACCTGGCCTACCCTGGGTTATGCAGCAAGCTGGCAAGGTATTGAACAGGCGCTGCTGTTCAACCCGCCAGGGCAACTGCTGGGCGGCTGGAGCCTGATGCTGGTGGCGATGATGCCCTTGTTGATGGTGCATCCGCTGGAGTATCTATGGCGGACCAGTCTGTCGAGAAAGCGCTGGCAGGCGCTGGGCCTGTTCGTGATCGGTTTCGGCAGCGTCTGGGTCCTGGCGGGGGTGGGGCTGTTGAGCCTGGTGGTGAGCGTGCGGGTGCTGCTGGGTATCGAGCCCTCAGGCGTTTTTCTGCTTGGTTTGTCGATCTGCCTGTTATGGCAGGCCTCTCCCGTCAAGCAGCACAGCCTGAATCGTTGCCATCATCAACCCCGCATTTCGGCCTTCGGTTTTGGTTTCGTCACGGACTGCCTGAGGTTCGGAGTTGTCAGTGGTGTCTGGTGTGTGAGTTCGTGCTGGGCGTTGATGCTGCTGCCGATGTTGATGGAACAAGGGCATCTGGTCTTGATGGCGTTCGTCATGGTCTGGATGCTGCTGGAGCGTTTCCTGAGAAATCGACCTCCACACTGGCGCTGGCCTTTTCTGGCCGAGATCGATGCGTTGAGGGCGCGAGCGTTGAAGCAGAGATGATATCGTAAGGCCATCTATTGCACGGATGCGCCGCCATGAACTGTCCTTCTCGTTCCCGAATGTTTTCCCGACTGCGTCACCTGACCCTGGTAGCGCTGCTGCTGGGCAGCAGCGCCGTGCTGGCCGCCAATACACCCTGTTCCGGCAGCAAGGGCGGGATCGCCGGGTGCGATGGCGAGACCTTCCTGTGCAATGACGGCTCGATCAGTGGCTCGAAGAAGAACTGCTCGGCGGTGCTGGGTATCCGCGAGGACGCCCGGCCGGCGCGCCCGCAGGGCTTGCTGCAGGGCGCCGAGGGTTGCCAGTGTGGCAGCGGCAGTTACTGCACCGGGCCCCGGGGTGGGGTCTATTGCCTGACGCCCGGTGGCAGTAAAAGCTACAAGCGCAAATAGTCAGTAGGGCGCGGCACTGATGGTCGCGTTGCGCCAGGCGGTCTGCAGTTGTTCATTCAGCAGGGGCGGAACGCTTTTCCCCGGCTGCTTCTCCAGGCTGAGTTTCAAGCCATTGAGCGAACGACCGCTGAGACGATTGCCCGCCAGGTCCTCGCGGAACACCCGCTCCGCGTCGGCATACTGGCCCTGGTCGAGCAATGCGTAGCCGAGGGATTCACGCAGGGTGTAGTACCAGTCCGGTGGCTCGTTGTAGCTGAGGTTGTCCTGGATCTCGACGGCCTTGCGCCAGGCGTCGATCACCTGGGCCTTGTTGTCCCCCTGCAGGGCCTTGAGGTCGGTGAGCAGCGCCTGTGGCGAATCCTTGGTGAACACTTGCACGGCGGCCTCCTTGAGCGCCATCAGGTCCAGCTTGCCCTGGCTGCTGTCCTGGGCCTTGTTCAGAAGGATCAGGTCGGCAATGCGAAACAGCTCGATGGCCTTGTTGCTGCCGTAGTTCAAGTCCGGGGTGTCCTTGAGGCTGGCATTGACCGCCTGCCAGTAACCCTTGAGCGCGTCGCGCGCGGCGGCGGTGTCGAGCCCCGGCTTCGCCACTTGCCGATAGGCTTCGGCATAGGCGGCCATGGCCTGGGTGTAGGGATTGGTCAAGGCTTTCCAGGACGTCTTGCTGTCCTTGTTGGCCGCGGTACAGGTGTCGTTGATGGTCTGCAGGCCGGCCTTGATCTTCGGCTCGATACGCTGCAGCGTGTCCCAGTCCTGGAAGCGCACGGCGAAGTAATAGGGCACCGCATAGAAGTAGTCGGACTTGACGCGGATCTCATCGGGATACTGTTTGCAGAGGAAATCCAGCGCCGCGTAGCGGGTGGTGTTTTCCACCAGTTCCTCGGCCATGTTCATGGCTTCGTTCTGCCGGCCTTCGATGGACAGGGTCCAGACCAGGAAGTGGATGTTGTGCCCCAGGTAATGCAGCGGGTAGGGGCTCTGCGGGTTGACCTGGTGGGTGTAGGCACGGTCCACCGAGACCGCGGTGTAGTTGGCGACGCTGGCCAGGGCATTGTTGCCGGTGCGCTGGTAGATGTGCGAGGCCATGTGCACCAGGTGGCCGATCGCCGGGTTCTGGTCGCGGAAGCGGTCGGCCATGGGCAGGCCGCTGGTGGGGAAGGGCGACTCTTCTATGGCATGGATATAGAAGTGGTTGGCGCCGGTATGGAACTGGTCCTGCACCAGTACCCGGTTGAGCACCTGCAAGGCCTCGTAGGCCGCGGGAGTGGGACGCACTTCATCGGAGATCGCTTCGGCGCCTTGCCACCATTTCCACGGGGTGAGGTTGAGCAGGGCGTCGGCATACAGCGTGGCGGCGTCGAGATCGTCGAAATAGGTCTGCGACAGGTTTTTCATGGCGTCGGCATAGCGCTGGTTGCCTTCCTTGCTCAGGAATACCTTGCCGTCCCTGGCCGTGTACAGGGTCAGGAAGGCATCGGCGTAGTCGACCTCGCGCTGCAATTGCCGGTCGCTGAAACGCTCTTTGCCGGCCGGGTCCTTGAGGCGGGCCCTGGCGTTGTCCCGGGCGATCTGCGCCGAGCGATAGGCCAGGCGATCGCAGCCGGTGGTGGCATCGCTGTTGATATTGGAGTTGGCCGACAAGGCGATCCCCCAGTAGGGCATCGCCGCGCCTTCGTCGAAGCGACTGGCCTGGTAGAAGGCCCGAATGGCTTCGGAAAAGTTGAAACCATATTGCAAGGCAATGCCCTGGCTGTAGAACGCCTCGACCTGGTCGGCGTCCTTGAAGCTGACCAACGGATAACGGGTGCCGCCCAGGCCCGAGAGCAGGTGATCCTTGGCGGTGTCCTGCTCGCTGACACACTCGTGCAGCACATCGAGGTAGGGTTCGTCCGGCGTCGCCGGGATGAAGCTTTTCGGTTCTGCGGGGGCCTCATGACCCAGGGTGTGGGCCTGGGCCGTGCCGGCCAGCAGGAGCAGGGCCATCAGTGGCGGGTGGATCAGGTTGCGGACGTCCATGCAGCAATTACTCCGAACGGGGTGTCAGTTGTGTATGCAGAGGGTTGCCGGCTTCTTCGCTGGCAAGCCAGTTCCCACCAGTGCCCGGTTATACGGGCTCGGACACTGTGGGAGCGGGCTTGCCCGCGAAAGGGCCCGCAAGGTGGACACTGTCTAACCGGCCAGACGGGCAATCTGCGGCGCCAGGTCCTTCTGTGGAATGACCACCTGTACCAGCACGGTCTTGCGGTTGTCGAGCAGCTTCGGCAACAACTCGTCCAGCTCGCCCTGGGTCGAGACCCGATGGCCCTCGGCGCCGAATCCCTTGGCCAGCGCCAGGTAGTCCCAGGTCGGCAGGATATCGAACGGAGCGAACTCTCCGTCCTCCTTGAACGCATCGATATCCACGAATGCCTGCTCGATGGCATAGACCTCGTTGCTCATGACAAACACCACGGCATTCACCCGGTTGCGCACCAGGGTCGAGAGCGACTGGCACATCATCATGAAGCCGCCGTCACCGGCCACAACGAACGGCCGGCGGCCGCTGCCCATGGCCACGCCCAGCGCACAACCGGTCTCATGGCCGAGGGAGCCCCAGATCGCATCGGCGACAAAGCTGTCCCGGGGCATGTCCATCAGGTTGCTGGCGGCATAGAGCGACGAACTCTCGCCGAGGATCAGGCTGCCGTTTTTCCACCAGCCATGGGCACGGGCGAAGCCGTCCAGGGTTTCGAGAAAGCGCGTGTAGCCCAGCAGCGGGTCGTCGCCGTGGGCGGCTTTCAACAAGGACGGCACGGGCTCACGGAGCACGGGTGGTTGCGGGAACTCGTCATCCAGGCCCAGGGCCCGGGTCAGGGCCGTCAGGTACTGGGGCAGCGGCACATGGGGGTAGTACTGCAAGCCGGTACGGGCCAATTGGGTATTGACCAGCGTGATCTTGTCGAACTTGTTGTCCAGCAGTTGCAGGTAGTCGTCGGTGAAAATCACCCCCAGGGCGAGGATGCAGTCGGTCTGCTCCATCAGGGCCTGGGTCTGCGGCAGTGACGCCGTGCCGGCATAGGTGCCGATAAATTGCGGATGGCTTTCGTCGAGAACGGTCTTGGCTTCCAGCGACGTGGTAAACGGCAGGCCGCTGGCTTCGATCAGGTGCAGGGCCTGTTGCTGCAGACCGAAGCGAGCGATCTCGATGCCGAGCATGATGATCGGTTTGCCGGCTGCCCTCAGGCGTTCCACCGAGGTTTCCACGGCGGCTTTCAGGGACGTCTCGTTGCACCGCGTCGGTAGCGGCAGCAGGCTGCCGACCGGGCGCTCGCAACAGCCGCCCCAGACATCCTGCCAGGCTTCCAGGTAGACCGGCCGCCGCTCGCTGATGGCGGCGACCAGGGCCTTGTCGATCAGGGCCGGGGCGGTCTTTCTGTCACTGAGCAACTCGCAGGCGACGGTGATGTTTTCAAAGACCTTGCGCCCCACCTCGAGATCACCGGTGGAGTGATGGAACAGGACATCCTCGGACCAGATCCGCTGGCGATTCTTCGCATTGGGGCTGGCGCTGATCACCACCACCGGGTTGCGTTCCACATAGGCGCCGGCAATGGCGTTCACGGCACTGAACGTGCCGACGCCATACTGCAGCGAAACTGCGCCAATCCCCGTGTAGCGGGCATAGCCATCGGCGGCATAGGCGGCGCTCATTTCATTGATTTCGCCCACGGGGTGGATATCCGGATCGCGCTCCAGGGCATCCATGAACTTCGAGACATAGTCGCCCGGCACCTGGAAGACCTTGTCCACCCCCAGTTCCTTGAGGCGGGCCAGCAGGTAGTCGGCGACGCTGAAATCATCAGTCTTTTCCATGATCGATCCCCTTGTACGCGAACTCGGTCACGTCATTGAGCGTCTTCGCGCAATCCTTGCAGGGCGGACGATGGTCCGGGTCGAGGTTGCAGCCATCGGGTGTCGGCACCGGCAGCAGGGCATAGTCCTTGGGCAGCCAGGCCGGACGCTTGAGACCGAAGAAATCCTGCAGCGTCGATTCGGCCACGGTGACCGCGCCTTCGACCCAGCCCTGGCCAATGGAATAGGCTTCGCCGACGATATAGATCTGCTGTTGTTCCACCGGGTGGCGCATGCGGCAGATGATCCGGTCGATCCGGTAGTTGGCCTTCCACTCGTGCCAGCCGCCGCCATACGGATCGCTGTCCCAGGCGTGGTAGACCGCCGAATAGGGCCGCGGCAGCTCGACCTGGTCGTGGACCTGGGTCACCTGCATCTGCGCGACGCGGACCATTTCGTCGCTGACCGGGAACTGGGTCCTGGGCACCACGGGTTCGGCCTTGAGCTTGCCGGCCAGGCTGGCCGGAGTGAAGCCGACAAAGGGGGCGCCATCCTCCAGGCCTTTCCAGAACGGTACGGTCCCGATGTCGTTGTAGGAGGCCATCAGCAGCGAGTTGAGCGTGTGTTCGCCGCCTTTCTGCTCGCACTCGGTGCCCATGTAATAGATCTGCCGCACCGGCAGGTCGGTGACCGAACGCCCGGCCACCAGGCCGAGGGCGCGCCACCAGGGTTGTTCGTAGGCCAGGAACAGCTTGAAGGCCGATTGCACCAGCACCGAGCCGAGGTTTTCCTTGAGCCACGGGTCGCTGAAGAACGGCGAGTCGATCAACTCCAGTGCGCGGCGCGGCATGGCGAGGATGATTTTCTTCGCCTTGACCACCTGGCCGCCGCTGCTGTCGCGAGTGGCACCGTCGACGCTGACGGTGTTCTGGAAATGCAGGCGATAGGGGAATTCGGCGTCCTTGGCGTAGAGGATACTGGCCAGGCGCTGGTTCATCTGCACCCGCTGCTGGCCCGGCAGCTTGCCCGGCAGTTTGGCGAACTTGGCAGCGAGGGTCAGCGGCAGGCTCTGGAAACCCTTGGTCAGGGTCAGGAACTCGGTGGTGTCGCTGTATTCGGTGGCCGGCAACTGGGTCACGGCGCTGGCGTTGGCGACGTTGGCGTCATAGCCGCCGGCGTCCTTCATGAACTGGTAGCCCTCGTTGCTCATCACCCGGTACAGCAGGTCCCAGAAGCCGTACTTCCAGATCTCCTTGCCGAACACCTTGACCTGCATCTGCTGGCACAGGCTGAGCTTGTCGAAACCGGGATAGACGTAGTTCATCACCTTGACCTGCAGGTCCTCGGGGCAGAAGCCGCGCTCCGACCAGGCCAGGTCATAGGGGATTTTTTCCGGCGCCTCGACGAAGTCGCGGTAACGGAAACGCTTGCCCCGCAGGTAGAACAGGTTGTTCTTCGAATACACCGGCTTGGGCGCGCCCATGGGGAAGTCCTGGCTTGGCAGCTTGAGGTGCTTGACCAGGTTGTCCACCAGTACGTGGCCGTCCTTGCCGGGGATGTAACGCATGCCGCCGACCTCGGCGACCACGTTCGGCAGGCCCGGTAGATTGATGCTGAAGAGCCGGCCGCCGATGCGGTCGCTGTATTCGAACAGGGCAATGTCCTGCGTATCGCCATGGGTCTGTTGCAGACGCCAGGCGCTGTAGGTGCCTGACACTCCGCCGCCGATCACGGCAACGTCCAGTTCCAGTTCTTGCGACTTCATGACGAACTCCATTTCGGGAAGGAGAGGGACCGCGTTTTCCGGTCGCGACCTAGTATCGTCGAGTTTTGGCGGAATGCCAGTTTGCCATCATCGGGGTTTCGAGGCGGCGGGTCACCTGTCCGTCGATGGACGAAAAAAGGCTGGGAGAGAGAGGGGAATCAGGTCCTTTCGATGCGTTGAAAGGACCTTTGCAGCCGTTACGCCTGGGGCTGGCGCCGGTCGCTGCGGTAAACCCGCAGGCAGACGCCGGTGGCGACCAGTACCGGCAGTATCAGTGCCCACAAGCCACAGGCCAGGTAGAGCAGGGCCGCACCGATACAGCCGAGGGCAAAACCCAGCAGGGTGGTGCAGATCGGCTTGAGGCGTTGCTTGATGACGAGCCGCTGGGCGTCATCATGCTCGGTCCACAGGGCGAATACATCGACGGCGAACTGGGTGACATTGCCGGTCATCAATGTGGTCGGTGGCGTGCCTTTCATATGTTGGCGGGAAATGGCGTTCTGGATCGCCATGGCGGTGACCCCGGTCATGCCGGTGACCAGCGCCGTGGCGCTGTCGCCATCGGTAAACGGCCCCCAGACAATCGCCAGCAGGGCAAAGGCCGCAAGCATCAGGGTGTGGGCGATCAGCAACAGGCGCAGCGGTACCCATCCGCGCCGATGGATCGCCACGGCGGCCAGGTGGGTCAGTCCCACCACCAGGACGAACACCGGCAGGGCGATCAACTTGGGCAAGGCGCCGGAAGTGCCATGGACGATACTCACCCCCAGGGTCACGAAGTTGCCGGTGACATGGGCGGTAAACAGGCCCTGCAGGGCGAGGAAGCCCAGGGTGTCGACAAAGCCGCCGTTGAAACTGAGGGCCGGGCCCACACTGGGGTGCAAGGGGGATTCCATGGCCTGTCCTCGGGTTTGGGTGACGCAGGATTGATCGGGGTTGCCGGGTGGCAGCAGACGGTAACTCGCCGCTGGTCGTCGATCAAGGTAGAGTCCGGCTCCTGTGTCGTTGCCACTTCGAGGCCCGTGAATGACTGCCGTGTGTTTTGCTCCCTGCCACTCCTTGGCCGGGCGCTTGCTGGAACTGTTGCCCGTGGTCCAGGGGGACGGTTCCCATGACCTGTCGCATATCCATCGGGTATGGAAAAACGTCTGTGCGATCCAGCGCGAGGAAGGCGGGGACCTGGACATCCTGATCGCCGCGACGCTGTTGCACGATTGCGTGGCGGTGGAGAAAGACTCGCCGCTGCGGGCCCGTGCTTCGCGCCTGTCGGCGGAAAAAGCCTCGACCCTGTTGACGCAACTGGACTGGCCGGAACCGAAGATAGCCGCCACCGCCCATGCCATCGAAGCCCACAGCTTCTCGGCGGCGATCGCCCCGACCACCCTCGAAGCCCGGATCCTGCAGGATGCCGACCGACTGGACGCGCTTGGCATGATCGGCGTGGCGCGCTGTTTCCATGTCGGCGGGCGCCTTGGGCTCAGCCTGTACGATCCGGCGGATCCGCTGGCGCAACACCGTGGGTATGACGATCAACGCTTCAGCCTCGATCATTTCCAGACCAAGCTGCTGCACCTGGCCTCGGGTTTCCAGACCGCCACGGGGGCACGCTTGGCGGCGATCAGGCATGAGCGTCTGCAGCGTTTCATGGAAGATTTCATGGAAGAAATAGGCGTGTGAACTGCCTGGCGCTATGAAAATTCGCTACGCTCGATGGCCACAGCAAACGGCTCAAGGATGTGATTCATGCGCGTACTGCAAACCAACGCCCAGGACGATTTCCGGGTCAAGGCGTATGCCGGCACCAGCGGGGTGCTGCTGGCAATGGACCTGGCGGAGTCGAAGCGGGCTGGCCTGTTGGGTTTTGCCATCGAGCGCCAGGTGGGGACCAAGCCCTGGTTGTTTCTCTTCAACAGCCTGACCTTTCCCGGCAAGGAGCACACCTTTCCCCAGTACCACGCCACCCCCAGCGATCTGGCGCCGTTGCAGAAATTCCGCTGGGCCGACTACAACGTCGAGCCCGGCACCACCTGCAATTACCGCGTGCACCTGGCCTACGGCACGCCCGATGCGCCACAACTGGGCGAGTCGCTGGCGGTCACGGTAACCACCGACAACGGCCTGCCGAAAAACCAGCGGGTGATCTTCAATCGCGCGGTGGCGGCGAGCCAGGGTTTCGAACGCAAGTTTCCCGACCTGGACAAGCAGCTCACCACCCAGAAAGACCTGCCTATCGAGGCCTGGCCCGACGCCGCGCGCCTGTGGCTGGAGAATGGCCTGCTGGAAGAACTGCTCGGTTTTATCGCCCGTGCCACGGATGCACAGTGGGGGCTGGATATCGCCATCTACGAGTACCAGTTGAAGGCGATTGTCGATGCCGTCAACGCCGCCCAACAGCGCGGCGCGCGGATCCGTGTGCTGTACCACGCCAAGGTCGGTGACGACGACACCACCCTGAACGAACAGAACCTGGCGGCGATTCCCGCCGAGGGCAAGCGCGGGCGGGTGACCAGCAATATCTTCCACGACAAGTTCATCGTCCTCAGCCAGCGCGATGCCGCCGGCGAGTATCGGCCCGAGGCGGTGCTGTGCGGCAGTACCAACTTCACCGCCAATGGCGTCTACCGCCAGGCCAACGTGGTGCACATACTCGACGACAGTCGCCTGGCCGGCGAATACATCCAGGTCTTCGAACAGATCTGGGCGGCGCCGGCGAATGTGGCGGCGACCCGCAAGTGGATTACCCAGAACAACCCAATGGACCCGGCCCAGCCCTTGTTCGCCGGGTTTTCCCCGCGCACCGGCCAGGGCGACCTGAAGGAATTCGAGCAGATCATCACCGCGGCGCGCAAGGACCTGCTGTTCGCCACGGCCTTCGCCTTGCCCCAGCAGATTCTCGATGCCTTGCTCGGCCAGCCCCATGACGATGTCTTGCGTTATGGCCTGCAGAACACGGCCAGCAGTATTTCCGGCATCCACGCCGACCGCACCGATGACTTTGTCGCCACGGCGCTGCTCAATACCGGCCTGGAAGGCTGGATCAAGGAAGGGCTCAACGGTCAGAAGGGGCGGCTGCTGGTGCACACCAAGGCCATCGTCACCGACTTCACCACCGACTCGCCGACCATCATCAGCGGCAGCCACAACCTCAGCGTCGGCGCCAGTGACGGCAATGACGAGAATTTCCTGGTGATACGTGGCGATGTCGACCTGGCGGACCGTTATGGCCTGGAGATCCTGCGTTTCTACGAGCATTACCGGTTTCGCTATTACGCGAAGAAACTGGCGCTCAAGCAGGTCCAGCCGCTGTCGCCGGACAATAGCTGGAGCGACGGGTATTACCAGGACGGGGACCTGAAGATGTTGTCGCGGTTGCGGTTTGCCGGGCGTTGAAGTGGATTCGATGATTGCCAGGTTCAAGACTGGATGATATTAAAGGGCCATTTTTATTTCGGGCCTTGCCCGGCAATCGAGCAAGGAATCGCCAGGCATGGACAGCAGTGATGGATCGAGTGGCAATGAAGAGCTGATTCCACTCAGCAGTGTCATTAAAAATACCGTTCTGAGCGGCCTTTCCTACCCGGTCCCCAAGGATAAGGAAAACGTCGAGAAAAACCCGGCTCTTGCCCCCGTTCACTTCGTCACCACGCACAATGATGATCCCTGGTCGGCAGGTCTGGATGATCGTCTGGGAGTGGCTGAAGAAGCCAAGGCATTTGCCCGCATGGCGTTAGCCAAGGCGTTTACACCGCCCTTGGCCATCGGCTTGTTTGGCGACTGGGGCAGCGGCAAGTCGTTTTTCATGAGGTTGGTGTACGAGCATATCGAGCGTCTGACCTCAGCGACGCTTCCGGTCAAGGGCGCGCCAGAGGCTGGCTCATCGGACTTTCACCGTGAGGTGGTGCAGATCCGCTTCAATGCCTGGCACTACGCCGAGACCAACTTGTGGGCCAGCCTGGTCGAGCACCTTTTTACGGAGCTGGATCGTTGGTATGGCGCCAACCATCACGATGATCCCCATGCACTCCTCGATGGCTTGTCAACGGCAAGGGCGTTGACGCTGGAGGCCGCGAAAGAACTGGTGGAGCAGCGGCTCGAGCAGCGCAAGGCCTCCCAACGGTTGAGTGAGGCCGAGACGCAACTGGCGGTGGCCCGTGCGTCATTGAAAACGTCTGCTGACCTCTATGTGGGAGCCGTGATCTCTGTATTCGCTGATCCGAAGTCTGATTCTGAGTCTGATCCGGGCATCGAAGAAATCAAGACTGAATTCAAGGCGGCGGTAAGCGAGCTGGGTATTGCACATCTGGCCGGAGAGGTTGAAAGCTTCCAAAAGGTCTCATCGTCACTGCAGGGCGAAGCTACACGGGCTCGCCTCTTGTTTGACGGCTTCAAGTACCAATTGCAATCGGGTTTTTTCATCGGACTTTTCGCAGTGATCGTATTGGCGACGCCCTTTGTTGCGGCGGCGGCAGTGAAGCTCATTCCGTTTCTACAGGGATTGCACGAGGGCGTTTTCGCGCTGGCGTTCGGATTGGCAGGCGTGACCGGGTTGGCCACAAAACTGTTGAAAACGGTCAGGGGCTCCCTGGATAAACTGGAAAGATCCAAGCGTGCGCTGGATATTGCCGTAGAGAAGAAACTCAAGGCTGAAGTGGCGCAGGTGCAGAAGGCGCAAGCGAACCTTGGCAAGATCAGCGCCGATGTGGAAGCGGCCAAGGCCCGTGTGCAAGTAACCAGTGCGAAGCTGGCGCAGGCAACGCAGGACTTTCAGGAGGGCACCGGCGCCGGGCGCCTGAAGCAGTTCATTCGTGAGCGGGCTGATGGGCGCTATGCGCAGCACCTTGGCTTGATCGCAACCATTCGCAAGGACTTTGAGCAGTTGGCGTCCAATATCGCCCAACTTGCAGGTAATGCTGTCGCCACCGGTAGCGATGGAAGCCGGGAAAAACCTCCCTCTGCGGTCCTGGCTGCGGAGCGTGCTTTCAGGGCAGAAATGGGCCGATTCCTGTGGCGCTATCGGCATGAGCTTGAAGCGGATGAGCTTCTGAAACTGCGCAAACCTCTTTCCTTGTCTTCACGAACTGCAGACGAGATCTCTTTCAAGCGGATCGTGATTTACATCGATGACCTTGATCGCTGCCCGCCAGAGAAGGTCGTGGATGTGCTGCAGGCGGTTCACCTGTTGCTGACATTTCCGATTTTTGTCGTCATGGTCGCCGTGGATGTGCGCTGGGTCAGCAATGCGCTGCTCAAGCACTATCGGGGAATGATGTCCGGTGTTCGAGACTCAGGAAAAGACATCGCGTCGGCTACCGACTACCTGGAGAAAATTTTCCAGATACCCTACTGGATGAGGCCAATGGACGAGCCGGCGAGCCGACTCTTCCTGAGCGATCGCCTGCAAGGCATTACACCTTCCTCCTTGGGGCTGCCTCCTCTGGCGAACGATTCCGGGAGCACGCGGGAGGAGGCGGTGCATCGTGTTACCAGGAACTTGTCGATCAACAATCGTGAAATCGACCTGTTCAATCAGTTGGCTCCCTATATCGGCGGTTCTCCCAGACGAACCTTGAGGTTCTTGAATATCTACCGGTTGATCAAGGTCAGCCTGAAAAGCATTGACCTGAAGGAATTTGAGGACAATGGGTTCATCGCACTCATGGCACAGATTGCCTTGGCTACAGGCCACCCGGATACGTTCGAAAGGTCGTGTTCGTTACTGGTTGAGGATGTTGGCTGGACGGAGCTGCGTCATGACCTGCTTGGAAAGGAAGAGGGACGCAGCCTGCAGATCAGGCAGGTCGCCAATATCCTGGATATCTACTTCAAGACGTCTCAACTGATTGAGGGGCGGCGGATGAGGCTGCTGAAAAAATACGCCGCCATTGCCCGCCGCTACTCCTTTGTCGGCTAGGCACCGGCCTTCAATCGGCTCATCTCGCGGCGATACTGCTTCGTCCGTCGACCGATAAACAACCGATCCAGCACCAAAGCCCACACCGCCGAAACCTCGGGCTGCGGGCGGCGGCCCTTGCTCAGGCGCTTGAGCTGGAATTTGACCACCGCCATGCTCGCCAGCGAGGCCAGTGGTTTTTGCTTCCAGCGGATCGGCTGCAACTGCGGATGGGTGTCACGGCCTTCGCGCCAATGCCGGGGCAGGTGCGGTTCCAGCGCCAGGGCGGTACCGATACCGGCCATGGCGATGCCGCTGTCCAGCACCTGCTCGACAACGGGCAGGCGGCGGATGCCGCCGGTGACCATCACCGGCATCGTCGCCACCTTCGCCAGTTCGCCGGCCATTTCCATGAAGTAGGCTTCCCGCGCCAGCGTCCGGCCATCCCGGGCTTCGCCTTGCATGGCCGGGGCCTCGTAGCTGCCGCCGGAGAGTTCGACCAGGTCCACCGGCAGCTCATTGAGCCATTCGATCACCTGGCGCGCATCGTCGGCATCGAAGCCGCCGCGCTGGAAGTCCGCCGAGTTGAGCTTGACCGCCACACAGAAGGTCGGCGCCACCTCGGCCCGAACCGCCTTGACCACCGACAATAGCAAACGGGCGCGGTTTTCCAGGGAGCCGCCCCAGCGATCGGTACGTTGATTGCTCAGCGGCGAGAGGAACTGGCTCAGCAGATAGCCGTGGGCCGCATGAATCTGCACGCCGGTAAAACCCGCCTGTTCGGCAAGCCGGGCGCTGCGGGCAAAGCGTCCGATGACGTCCTCGATATCCGCTTCACTCATGGGGCGCGGCTCGGCGAACATCTTCGAGAATCCACCCAGCTCCAGCGGAACCGCCGAGGGAGCCCAGGCGATCTGGCCGAGATTGGCCATGGTCTGGCGCCCGGGATGGTTGATCTGCATCCAGAACTGCGCGCCCTTGGCCCGGCCGATCTCAGCCCACTGGCGGAACTTGCGCAGATGCCGCTCATCTTCCAGCACCACGCCGCCGGGGCCGGTCATGGCGCGCCGGTCGATCATCACGTTGCCGGTCAGCAGCAGGCCGGGCTCGCCATCGGCCCAGGCGCGGTAGAGTTCCATCAGGTGGGAGGAAGGGGCGTTGTCCAGGTCGGCCATGTTCTCTTCCATGGCAGCCTTGGCAATGCGATTCGGGATCTGTACGCCGTTGGGTAGCGGCAATGCTTGGAAGGGTGACATGCTTGACTCCGGGGTAGTAGGGAGTTCAGGCTAAGCTTAAAGTAAACTTTAATGTCAAGCCCCGATACGAGGATTTCCATGAAGATCGGTGAACTGGCTCAACGCAGTGGCCTGGCGGCCTCGAAGATCAGGTTCTATGAAGCCCAGGGCCTGATCCGCAAGGTGCATCGCCAGGCCAATGGCTATCGGGAGTATCCGTCCGAGGTGTTGCAGACCTTGTCGATCATCCAGTGCGCCCAGCAGGCTGGCTTCAGCCTGGAGGAGCTGCGAGCGCTGGTGCCGGCTTCCGAACCGGGAGTCTGGGATCATGCGGAAATGATCGAGAGCCTGGAACGCAAGATCGCTCAGATCGAGGCCATGCAGGCCCGTCTGGCCCAGAGCAAGCTGCAACTGCTCGGGGTGGTGAACAGTATCAGGAGCAAGCCGGCGGACATGCCGTGCGCGGAAAACGCCGAGCGCTTGATGGCGTCGCTGAATGTGCCGCAGGTAAACGCCAAGGGGCGCGGCGTCGAGCAGTAGCTCGTCGAACCGCGCCTTTCCCTCAGCGCGCCGGTGTTATTCCCCGGCCAGGGAAAATGGTTGCGCTCCGGGGAGCGGATTGCGCATCAATGTGCCCACCACCAGCGCGCCGAACAGCGCCAGCAGACCCGCGACCCAGAGCACCGTGCCAAAGCCGCCGACGAAAGCCTGGCGGGCCAGTGGCTGCACCACGGCGCGTGCCGACTCCGGCAGTACGGCCATCGCCGCCGGCATATCGCCGGCCACCACCCGCGAAGCAATGGCCTGGGCCTGATCGCGCCACGGTGCGGCCTGCGCGCCGAGACTGGCCTGGAGCAGGTCCTGGGTATGGCCGGCGAGCAACGCACCGAACACGCCGATGGCCAGCATGATCGCGCTGAAGCGCATGGTGGTGCTCATGCCCGAGGCCATGCCGGAGCGCTCCCGGGGGACGCAGGCCATGATGTTTTTCTGGGTATCGCCATTGAGCAGTCCGGCACCGGCGCCCGTCACGGCAATCGCCAGGCCGAAGGCCAGGTAGCCGCCGCTGCTGACCGCCCAGGCACTGAGCAGATTGCCGCAGCCGACCAGGGTCAGCCCGCTGGCCATCACGGTCGCGGGCTCCAGGCGCGAGGCCAGTCGCACGCCGATACGCGGGCAGATCAGCATGGTCAGGGCAAAGGGCAGCATGCCCAGGCCAGAGGCGATGGCCGACAGGCCCAGGCCGTTCTGCAGGTAGAACGGCAGCAGCGTCATCATCACCTGGGCGCAGCCGGCGTAGGCGAACATCCCCAGCAAGGCCCCGATAAAGCGCGGATAACGGAACAACTGCAAGTCGACCATGGGGCGTTGCTGCACCCGCTCGACCACCACGAACACACCGAGCAGAGCGACCCCTCCCAGCAGTCGGGCGTAGGTCAGCGGATGGCTCCAGCCAATCTGGTTCGCTTCGATCAGGCCCCAGATCAGGCACAGCAGCGCGCCGCTGAAGGCCAGGCTGCCCCAGGGGTCGAGACGGGCCGACTGGCTGTCGCGGGACTCGGGTACCGCATGCCGGACCATCGCCATCAGCAGCAGGCCGATGGGCAGGTTGATAAAGAAGATCCAGCGCCAGCCCAGGTACTGGGTGATCAGTCCACCAACCGTCGGCGCGGCGGTCATCGCCACGCCCATGCAGGCGCCCCAGAAGGCCCAGGCCTTGGCCCGCTCGACTTCATCGTGGAAGGTGTGGCCGATGGAGGCGAGGGCGGAAGTCAGCAGCAGCGCGGCACCGACGCCCTTGATCGCCCGGGCGATATCGAGGAACAGGCTGCTGGGCGCGGCGCCGCAGCCGAGGGAGGCGAGAATGAACAGGCTCAGGCCCCAGAGCAGGGTCTTCTTGCGGCCGAAGCGGTCGGCGATGCTGCCGGCGGGCAGCAGCAGGGCGGCGAACGCCAGCATATAGGCGCTGACCACCCACTCGATATCGGCAAAGTTCGCCACCAGGTCACGGGCGATGCTCGGCAGGGTGACGGCGACGATATTGGTGTCGAGGACAATCAGCGAGCAGACGCCGGACGCCGTCAGCAGCGTCCGGCGCGGGCTGACCCGGCTCATGGGCGTACCTGCGCCGGCAGCCTGGTCGTGGCTGTCCCGACCAGGCGGCGGTCCGGTTGCCGTCGGAAGATTGCCTCGGGGGCAACGATGGGCGTCGGATCAGCCGCCGCGACCAACGGTATGCCCGAACAGGTACAAGGCAACGGCGCAAGGAAGTTGACGGACATGCTCAAGGCTCTCTACTGTGACGGTAAGACAGCTTAACGCGGGGTCGGCCCGGCTTTGTTAGGCCAGTCCTGGTACTTCATTACCTTTGAGCTAATGCCCGTATGGAAATCCGCCATTTCCGTTATTTCCTGGCTGTTGCCCAGCAGCGCAATTTCACCCGCGCGGCAGAACAGCTGGATATCGCCCCGCCAACCCTGAGCCGGCAGATCCAGGACATGGAAAATGCCCTGGGCACCCGGCTGTTCCTGCGGGGGCAGCGCGAGGTCAGCCTGACCGAGGCGGGCGCGGCGCTGCTGCCGGAGGCCGAGGCGACCGTGCGCCAGTTCGAGCACGCGCAGCGCAACGCCCAGCGGGCCGGGCGCGGCGAGATCGGTCATATCGAACTGGGCTATGTCGCCGGGGCGGTGTATTCCGGGGTGTTGCAGCGCCAGGTCAAGGCCTTTGTCCGGGCCTTCACCGATGTCAGCCTCAATGTGCGGGAAACCCCCATGGCGACATTGCCCGGGCTGATCGCCGAAGGGCGTTTCGATATCGGTTACGTGCGCTCGCCGATGTCCCTGCCCGAGGGCGTGGACGCCGTGCGTCTGAATACCGAAGGCTTTGTGCTGGCGATGGCCGACGACAGCTGGTTGTGCCGCCTGAAAAATATCGGCGCCGAGCACCTGCAGAACGAGACCTTCGTGCTGCCGGAGCAGATCAGCGGTACCCTGCAGGTCGCTGCCCAGGGCGGTTACGCGCCGAAGCTGGGGCCGCAGCCCGGCGGGCTGGTGGCGGTGATCGCCGCAATATCCCTGGGCCAGGGTGTGGCGGTGGTGCCGGAATCGGTGATCGGCCATATCAACCTGCCGAATGTGGTCTATCGGCCCATCGAGGGTTGCCAGGCCACGTCCTGGTTGTCGCTGATCCATCGCCGCTTCGAGAAGGCACCGGCCGTGGCCCGCTACATCGAGCGGGTCAAACGTGAATTCCCGGAGAAGCAGCATGATTAATCCCGCGCATTTCGACCTGCAGTCCCTGCGGGTGTTCCTGCTGGCCGCCGAGCACGGCAGCCTGACCAAGGCGGCCGAACACGCCAACATGACCCTGTCGGCCCTGAGCAAGCGGATCGCCGAACTGGAGCGCACCACCGACTGCCCGTTGTTTACCCGTTTGCCCCGGGGGCTGGAGCTGACCTCGGCGGGGCACGGATTGCTGGTCCATGTGCGCAGCATTCTCGACGGAGTCAACCGCATGGCCGTGGAGGTCGGCGATTTCGCCGTCGGCGTTCGCGGGCATATCAAGGTCTGGGCCAACACCTCCGCGGTGGTGCAGTTCCTGCCCCAGGACCTGGCCCGGTTCCTGTCCCACAACCGGCAGGTGCGAATCAGCCTGGAGGAAGCGCTGAGCGAGGCGACCATCGACGCGGTGGAAACCGGCCGGGCCGATATCGGCGTGTTTGCCGACAATGTCCCGTCCCCGGGGCTGGAGACCTTTGCCTACCGCACCGACCAGTTGGTGCTGCTGGTGCCCTCGGCTCATCCGCTGGCCGGCCTGGACAGCATCGCCTTCGTCGACACCCTGGACTTCGACTATGTAGCGCTGAACCAGGGCAGTTCATTGCTGCGCCGGATTACCGATGCGGCCCATCGGGCGAGCAGGGTGCTCAACGTGCGAATCCAGGTCAGCAGCTTCGACGGCATCTGCCGGATGATCGAGGCCGGGTTGGGCATCGGCATCCTGCCCCGGGCCGCGGTGCGTGCCGAACTGCTGGGCGCGGGTTTGCACGCGATCGAATTGAGCGATGCCTGGTCGCGACGGACCTTGTACCTTGGGGTGAAGTCCCGGGCCGGCCTGGCGCCGGAGGCCCTGCGCCTGTTCGAGTTCCTGCGCACGCCGCCATAGCGGGTGGCCGATGACCCTTTCCTGAATGGAAAGGGTCATGGATCAATCACGGATTTTCATGTCGCCTGTCCCCGCTGACAATCCCCCTCACTTCTTCAGGAACAGGTTAAAGGGGGCGCCATGCAAAAGCCGTTGCAGGGGATCCGGGTGATCGAACTCGGGCAACTGATCGCCGGGCCGTTCGCCGCCAGGATACTCGGCGAGTTCGGCGCCGAGGTGATCAAGATCGAACCGCCGGTCACCGGCGATCCCCTGCGCAAATGGCGCCTGCTGCACGACGGCACCTCGGTGTGGTGGGCCGCGCAGTCGCGCAACAAACGCTCGCTGACCCTCGATCTGCGCCAGCCCGAGGGCCAGGAACTGGTTCGGCGCCTGATCGCCGATGCCGATGTCCTGATCGAGAACTTTCGTCCCGGCACCCTGGAAGGCTGGGGGCTCGGCTGGGATGCGCTACATGCCTTGAACCCGCGCCTGGTGATGCTGCGGGTCTCCGGCTACGGCCAGACCGGACCTTATCGCGACCGTCCCGGCTTCGGCGTGATCGGTGAAGCCATGGGCGGCTTGCGCCATTTGTCCGGCGAGCCGGGGCGGACCCCGGTGCGGGTGGGCGTCTCCATCGGCGATTCACTGGCGGCGCTGCACGGGGTGATCGGTATCCTGCTGGCCTTGCGTCACCGCGATCAACAGGACGGGGAAGGGCAACAGATCGACGTCGCCCTCTACGAGTCGGTGTTCAACATGATGGAAAGCCTGTTGCCGGAATACTCGGTGTTCAACGCTGTGCGCGAACCGGCCGGCAGCAGCCTGCCGGGGATCGCGCCGACCAACGCCTATCGTTGTCGCGATGGCGGGTTTGCGCTGATCGCCGGCAATGGTGACAGCATTTACCAGCGGTTGATGGAGGTGATCCGGCGTCCCGACCTGGCCGCCGATCCGCGCTTGGCGCAGAACGACGGTCGTGTACTTCACGTGGAACGCATCGATACGGCGATCTCCCAATGGACCGCGCGGCTGCCCCTCGACGAGGTGCTGTCGATTCTCACCGAGGCACGGATTCCCGCCGGCAAGATCTACAACGCCGCCGACATCGCCCAGGATCCGCATTACCGGGCGCGGAACATGCTGCTCGACAGCCACCTCGATGACGGCACGCCGGTGACCTTGCCGGGCATCGTGCCCAAGCTCAGCCTTACGCCGGGGGAGGTCAGCCGTCCGGCACCGAGACTCGGCGAGCACACCACGCAGATTCTCGACGCACTCGGCATCGAACCGGACCGGCAGGCCGACTGGCGCCAGCGCGGTATCATCTGATCACAAGGAGCCCCATCCCATGCATCCGCAACGCCTGTACTTGCAGGAGGTCGCGCCCCGCGACGGCTTCCAGAACGAAGCCCGCTTCATCGACACCGCCGACAAGATCGCCCTGGTCGACGCCCTGGGCCTGTGTGGCTACGCCAAGATCGAAGTCACCTCGTTCACCTCGCCCAAGGCCATACCGGTGTTGCGCGACGCCGAGGCGCTGATGGCCGGTATCCAGCGCCGGCCCGGGGTCGAATACACCGTGCTGGTGCCCAATGTGCGGGGCGCCGAGCGGGCCCTGGCGTGCGCCATCGACGAGGCCAACCTGGTGATGTCGGTGAGCGAGGCGCATAACCGTTCGAACCTGCGCATGAGTCGCGAGCAGTCTTTCAGCCAGCTGTGCGAAGTGGTCCAGGTGATCGGCGCGGGGCCGGTGGCGGTCAATGTGTCGTTGTCGACGGTCTTCGGCTGCCCGATGCAGGGCGATATCGAGATCGACGAGGTGCTGCGCTGGGTCGAACGTTTTGCCCGTCTCGGAGTGCGTGGCGTGACGCTCTGCGACACCACGGGCATGGCCTATCCTAGCCAGGTCGAGGCGCTGTGCCGGGTGGTGCGCGAGCGTTTTTCCGACTTGCAGCTGACCCTGCATTTCCACAACACCCGGGGCATGGCCCAGGCCAACGCCCTGGCGGCGATTGCGGCCGGTATCGATCGCTTCGATGCATCCCTCGGCGGCCTTGGCGGTTGTCCCTATGCACCGGGGGCCAGCGGCAATGTCTGTACCGAGGACCTGGCGCACATGCTGCAACTGATGGGCTTCGACACCGGTCTCGACCTGGACCGGGTCCTGGCGGCCGCGGCCCGTCTGCCCGGACTGGTGGGTCATGAAGTTCCCAGTCAGATACTCAAGGCTGGCAAGCGCCTGGACCTGCATCCGATTCCGGCCCACGTCGCCAGCCTCGATAAACAACTGCCTTCCAACCGCCTTCAGGAGTTGAACCCATGATCGACCATCTCGACCACCTGGTGCTGACCACCATCGATCCCGTTGCCGCCGAGGACTTCTATGTCCGGGTATTGGGCATGCAGTTGGAAACCTTCGCCGGAGGACGCAAGGCGTTCCGCTTCGGTAACCAGAAGATCAACCTGCATGTGCGTGGCCATGAGTTCGAGCCCAAGGCCCACCTGCCGGTACCGGGTGCGCTGGACCTGTGCTTTATCGCCGCGATTCCCCTGGAGGCGGTGATCGAACGGTTGCGCCAGGCCGACTGGCCGATCATCGAGGGGCCGGTGATGCGCACGGGCGCCACCGCGCCGATCCGCTCGGTGTATGTGCGCGATCCGGACCTGAACCTGATCGAGATTTCCGAACTGGCCGGGGAGAGTGACGCCCGATGAACATCGTCTTTCTCGACAGTGCCAGCTTGCCGTCGAGTATCGCTCGTCCGGCCTGGGTCACCTCCTGGATCGATCGGCCCGATACCGCCCCGGACCTCCTGGCGCGGGTGGCGGCCGACGCCGAAATACTGATTACCAACAAGGTCCGTCTGGGCGCCGCGGAACTGGAGCGCCTGCCGAAGCTGCGCTTTATCTGTGTCGCCGCGACCGGCTATGACTGCATCGACCTGGCGGCCTGTCGGGATCGTGGCGTGATGGTCTCCAATGTGCCGGCCTATTCGGCGCAGAGTGTCGCCGAGGCGGTGATTGCCTCGATATTCGCCCTGCGTCGACAGCTGTTCGCCTACCGTGAGGCGGCCCTGCGGCAATGGCCGGAGTCCCGTCACTTCTGCGTGCACGACCAGCCGATCCTGGATGTGCGTGGCAGTGTGCTGGGCGTCGTCGGCAAGGGCGGCATCGGTTCGTTGACCGCACGTATCGCCGAGGCGGTGGGCATGCGCGTGATCTTTGCCGAGCATCGTGGCGCGAGCCAGGTCCGCCAGGGCTATCTACCGTTCGAGGCGGTGCTGGAGCAAAGCGATGTGATTTCCCTGCATTGCCCGCTGACCGAGCACACCCGCCATCTGATCGGGGCCGCCGAACTGCGGCAGATGAAACCCACGGCCTTGCTGATCAATACCGCGCGAGGGCCGTTGGTGGACGAAGCGGCACTGCTGGAAAGCTTGCGCAGCGGCCGGTTGGGCGGTGCGGCGCTGGATGTGCTGGCGGTCGAACCGCCGGAGGCCAATCATGCGCTGCTCGCCTGCCGGCACCCGAACCTGATCATCACCCCTCATGTCGCCTGGGCCAGCCAGAGCAGTCTGCGACGCCTGGCCCAGGCGATTGTCGCCAACCTGGAAGCCTTCCAGGCGGGAGCGCCGATCAACCGAGTGGCCTGAGTGGCCCGGCGGCACCCGTCTTCAAAACAATAACAAGCGTGCTCCCCACGGGGTTGGCCGATTCAGGGCCCGGCCCCCTGCTGCCCGGGGAACGCCCATGCTGACGAGGACCTACCATGACAAAAACAATCGCTCCCTCGCTGACTGCCGCCATACCCCGTCGACTCCGCTGGCTCTCGATCCTGCGTCATCTCTATGTGCAGGTGCTCGTCGCCATTGTCCTGGGTATCCTCTTCGGGCACTTCTATCCGCAATTGGGGGCCGACATGAAACCCCTGGGCGACTCGTTCATCAAGCTGATCAAGATGCTGATCGCGCCGATCATTTTCTGCACCGTGGTCAGTGGGATCGCCAGCATGCAGAGTCTCAAGCGCATCGGTCGGGTCGGGTTCAAGTCACTGCTGTACTTCGAAGTACTGACGACCCTGGCCCTGGTGGTCGGCCTGATAGGTGTCAACCTGCTCAAGCCCGGTGTCGGCCTGCATATCGATCCGGCCAGTCTCGATGTCCATGCCATCGAGTCCTACAGCAAGGTGGCCCATGAACAATCCGTGGTGGGCTTTCTCACCCACATCATCCCTGCCACGGTGTTCGGTGCCTTTGCCGAGGGTGACGTCCTGCAGGTGCTATTCATCTCGATCCTCTTCGCCTTTGCCCTGCAGATGCTGGGGGCAGCCGGCAAACCTGTGCTGGAGTTGATCGACCTGATCGCCCAGGCGTTCTTTCGCATGGTCAGGATCGTGATGTATGTCTCGCCATTGGGAGCCTTCGGCGGTATGGCGTTTACCATAGGCCAGTATGGGGTTGGTTCCCTCGGCCACTACGGCAGCTTGCTGCTCTGCTATTACCTGACGGCTGTGTTTTTCGTGTTCGTGATTCTGAATCTCGTCGCGCGACTCGCCGGCTTCAGCCTCTGGAGTTTCCTGAAGTACATTCGCGACGAGTTGTTCCTGGTGCTGGGCACCTCTTCATCGGAGTCGGCGCTGCCACGTCTGATGGGCAAGCTGGAACGCCTGGGCTGTGAGAAGTCAGTGGTGGGCCTGGTGGTGCCGTCGGGCTACTGCTTCAACCTGGATGGCAGTTGCATCAACATGACGGTGCTGGCGATCTTCATTGCTCAGGCCCTGGACATCCAGTTGTCCCTCGGGCAGCAGGTCACGCTGTTGCTGATCCTGTTGTTGACCTCCAAGGGCGCGGCCAGCGTCACCGGTGGCGCGTTTATCACGCTGGCGGCGACCCTCGGCAGCCTGGGGGTGATCCCGGCGGCGGGGTTGGTGCTGGTATTGGGGATCTACCGGTTCATTTCCGAAGGTGGCGCGCTGATCAATGTGATAGGCAATGGCATTGCGACTTTGTTTATCGCCAGGTGGGAAGGCGCTCTGGATAAGCAACAGTTGGCCTCGGAGTTGTGCCAGGGAGCGCCCCGCGAGGTGGATGCACAGCCTTGACCGAATCGCCCAAGGGCGGTGCCGCGACCACCCGGTCCACGAAAGCCGGGTGGTCGAGTACGGCTCAGGGTTCCAGTACGACTTTCAGGGAGCGATCGCCGCGCTCCATCACCGCGAAGGCATCCATGAAGTCCGCCAGGGCGAACTTGTGGGTCACCACGTCGCGCATGTCGATCTTGCGTTGGCCGATAAAGTCGATGGCCCGCGGGTACATGTAGGGCCCCAGGTGCGAGCCGAGCACATCCAGTTCCTTGCGGTCGCCGATGATCGACCAGTCCACGGTGGCCTCGTCATTGAACACGCTGAATTCGACGAAGCGTCCGAGCTTGCGCAGCATCGCCAGGCCCTGGTTGACCGCCTTGTGATGGCCGGTGGCTTCGATATAGATATCGCAGCCGTAGCCGTCGGTGATGGCGCGGATCTTTTCCAGGACGTCCTCACGGGCCGGGTTCCACACTTCGTCGGCGCCCATGCGCAAGGCCAGTTCGGCGCGTTCTGGCTTCATGTCGAGGACGATCAGGCGCTTGGGGTTGCGCAAGCGCACCGCGCCGATGATGCCCAGGCCGAGGGTCCCGGCACCGGCCACGACGACGATATCGTCGAAACCGACATCCGCACGATCGGCGGCATGCAGCGAACAGGCGAGGGGTTCGATCAGGATCGCCTCGTCCGGCGGGATGCTGTCCGGCACCTTGTGCACGATGCCTTCCCTGGTGAAGATCATGTACTGGGCCATGGCGCCCTGGACGTTGTTCTGGAAACCGTACAGGTCGTGTTTCTGGCACATCCAGTACTGGCCGTGGTTGCAGAAGCGGCAGCCCCAGCACGGCACGATCTGTTCGGAAATCACCCGGTCGCCGATCTTCACGCCACGTTTTTCCGCACCCGGGCCGAGGGCGACCACGCGGCAGACGAACTCATGGCCGGGGATCATCGGCGGCTTGACGTAGCGCGGTTGTTCGGCGTCGCCCCAGAACGACGGCGCGCCGCGAAAGGTCTTGATGTCGCCCATGCAGATGCCGCACAGCTCGACCTTGGTGAGAATCTCGTCGGGGCCGGGTGTCGGTACCGCGACTTCTTCCAGGCGGTAGTCCTCGGGGCCGTAGCAGACCACGGCCTGCATGGTGGCGGGGATGACCGGCTGGTCGTGGCGGGAAGGTTGCTCGATAACACGGGTCATGGCAGTGGACCTCGGAAAACACGGGGTGACGGCGTGCGGCAGTGGTCGATCGGTCGGTTTGCACGGGCGATCACCGGCGCCGCGACGCGGGGGGCACCAGCCCGGTGACTGCGCGGGGCTGGGCTCGGTGGTTCCTGATGGCTCGGGGCTACTTGGCGGTGCCGGAAACCTGCAGGTACAGCGCGTCGGCATTGGCGTTGGTGACCGGAACCCATGGCAGGATGTAGGTCTTGTCGGTGCCGTCACCCCACTTCAGGTCCTTGGCGTAGCGCTGCCAGATCACTGACTGCGGCTTGTAGTCCTTGCCGACGAGGGTTCGCAGGGCCACGTCGAGAGCGCCCTGGGACTGCGCCTGGGCATCCTGCAGGAAGGTGGTGACTTCGTCTTTCTTCGCCGCCTGGATGGCATCGGGCATGCCGTCGATCGCGGTGATGGGGACGTCGTTTGGCGACAGGCCACGGGATTTCACCGCTTGCAGGGCACCCAGGGCCATGTCGTCGTTCTGCGCGATGATGCCGGAGATGCCGCCGTTGGGGTGGGCGTTGAGCCAGTCCTCGGTCAACGAAAGGGCTTCGGCGCGCGACCAGTTGGCGGTCTTCATCTCGATGACCTTGATGCCCGGGTTCTTCAGCAACACTTCGACTTCGCCCTTTTGCCGATCGATTTGCGCCGACTGGCCGATCGGGCCCTGGATGATCACCACGTTACCCTTGCCCTTGAGCTTGTCGACCATGGCCTGGGCCTGGAGGCGCCCGCCCTCGATATCGTCGTTGCCGATGTAGGGCACATTGGCGCTGGCGACCTTGGTGTTGGAGGCGATCACCGGCACGTCGCTTTCCTGGGCGCGGGCCACGGTGGCAACCCCGGCCTTGGTGTCGATCGGCACGAAGATGATCGCGTCGTAGTGCTGGGTGACCATGGTCTCGATCTGGTTGTTCTGGGTCAGGGCGTCGTAGTTGCCGTCGAACACGGTGATCTGCACCGTGCCGTCCTTGACCGCCGGGTGCTCCTTCAATTCGCGGACCCAGTTCTGCATGAACTGACCCTTGAGGCCATAGACGGCGGCACCGATCTTGTAGGTCTTGCCCTGGGCGAAGCTGACGCTGCTGGCGAGCAGGGAGACGGCCAGCAGGGCGAGTACTGTTTTACCTGACTTCATGGAGAACACCTTTATTGTTGTTGTCGTTCGTTTTTGGCGAAGGCAAATGGCGGGTCAGCGTTTTCTCTTGCTGTGAAATTCCTGTGGGTCGCAGCGTCATGTCTCGCTGTGAATCTATGTGTATCAAATGAAATTCTGATCAGTCAATGGGTTTTTGTTCAAAAAATTATGAAGGGCTGCCAAAGGCGGCATGTCGATGGTTTGCCCTGTTTTCTAGTGGCTAAAGCAAATCATGCTTGACAGTAGGGGGTGTAATGCCTGAGAAATGACTGATCAAATTCTCATATGAAGATCATATGATCAGTTTTTGCCTCATCACGGCAGCGGAGTGAAACGCCATGAATACAGCATTCTCGGTGGCCATCGGGTGTGACGAAGCGGGTTATGAGCTCAAGGAGGTGCTCAAGCGGTATATCGAGACCCTGGGGCATCCGGTTGAAGACTTCGGCACCCATTCGCTCGACCCGGTGCTCTATCCGGACATCGCCCTGGCCGTGGCCAATGCGATCAAGGGCGGCGCCCATCGACTGGGAGTGCTGGTCTGTGGCACGGGAATCGGCATGGCCATTTCCGCCAACAAGGTGTTCGGAATCCGCGCGGCCCAGGCCCATGACACCTATTCCGCCGAGCGCGCGCGCAAGAGCAACGATGCGCAGATCCTGTCCATCGGCGCGCGGGTGGTGGGCGCCGAGCTGGCCAAGAGCGTGGTCAAGTCGTTCCTGGAATCGGAGTTCGAGGCGGCGCGGTCCGGAGCCAAGGTCGAGCGCATCAATGCCATCGAGCGCGACGGGCACCCCTAGCCGGCATTCCCCGGCCTGCGGGCTCGCACCGGATGATGCAGCACGTCGCAGCGAATTTCTAAACCCGTGCGTTCGTAAATGAAGCAGGTACAATCCGGGGTTTTAACGGGCTGATATGCCGTCCGGTCCGCTGCTCCAGAGAATTTCGATGCTCATTGGTAGTTATTCCCCCGCGCTGGTCTTCATCTCGCTCTGTGTGGCGATCCTGGCCTCCTATACCGCCCTGGACCTGACCGGGCGCATTGCCACCGCCCGTGGCCGCGCCGTCTATCTGTGGATGGCCGGCGGCGCCCTGGCGATGGGCGTCGGGGTCTGGTCGATGCACTTCATCGGCATGCTCGCATTCCGCCTGCCGATCGAGCTCGGCTACGACGCGCCGCTCACCGCGCTGTCGCTGCTGATCGCGATCCTGTCCTGCGGTTTTGCCCTGTGGCTGGTCAGCCAGCCGCGCCTGCCGTTGTGGCAGCTGGCATTTGGCGCGCTGGTCATGGGTGCCGGTATCAGTGCCATGCATTACTGCGGCATGGCGGCATTGAAGATGCAGCCCGGCATCGACTACGACCCGACCCTGTTCAGTGCGTCGCTGGTGATTGCGGTGGTGGCCTCCGCGGCGGCACTGTGGATTGCCTTCCACCTGCGGCACAACACTCCCCATGTACGCCTGGCGCGCAGCGGGGCGGCGGTGGTCATGGGGATTGCGATTGTCGGCATGCATTACACCGGCATGGCGGCGGCGAATTTCGCCGAAGGCAGCTTCTGTGGCGCGGCTGCCAGCGGCCTGGCGCTGAAGGGCCTGGACCTGCTGGTGTTGGTGACCAGTCTGGCGGTGCTGTCGATCGCCTTGTTGACCTCGATCCTCGATGCCCGGCTGGAGGCGCGCACCGCCGATCTGGCCGATTCGCTGACCCTGGCCAACCAGGAACTGACCCAGTTGGCGCTGCATGACACCCTGACCGGCCTGCCGAACCGGGTGTTGCTGGCGGACCGCATCGACCAGGCGATGCACAAGGTGAGCGCCGATGGCGGCTGTTTTGCCCTGATGTTTATCGACCTGGATGGCTTCAAGCCGGTGAACGATGCCTTCGGCCACCACATGGGCGATCAGTTGTTGCGTGAAGTCGCGCTGCGCCTGCGTGAGGACCTGCGGACCCAGGACACCCTGGCGCGGATCGGCGGCGATGAATTCGTCCTGCTGGCGCAGCTGGCGGAACCGGACGATGCGCTGCAGGTGGCGTCACGCCAGGTCAATCTGCTGTCCCAGGCGTTCCGGGTATCCGGTCATGACCTGCAGATCTCCGCCAGCATCGGCATCGTGATGTACCCCGGCAACGGCCAGACCGCCGAAGAATTGCTGATGAACGCCGACGCGGCGATGTATCACGCCAAGGGCGCGGGCAAGAACGGCCACAGTTTCTTCGATGCCTCGATGAACGGTAATGCACGCAAGCAACTGCAATTGCTCCAGGATCTGCGCCAGGCGCTGGAGTGCGATCAGTTCCGCCTGCACTACCAACCCAAGTTCGATGCGCGGGGCGGCTTGCCCATCGGTGCCGAAGCCCTGTTGCGCTGGGAGCATCCCGAGCAGGGCCTGTTGCCACCCGACACCTTTATCACCCTGGCGGAAAAGAGTGGCCTGATCATCCCCATCGGCGAGTGGGTGTTGAACGAGGCTTGCCGGCAGATGCGGCTCTGGTACGAACAGGGCTACCAGCACTGGCGTATCGCGGTGAACCTCTCGGCCTTGCAGTTCTGTCATGGCGGCCTGGTCGCCAGCGTTGCCGGCGCCCTGGAGCGGCACCGGTTGCCGGCCAACAGCCTGACCCTGGAAATCACCGAAACCACCGCCATGAGCGATGCCGACGCGAGCATGACGGTGTTGCAGCAACTGTCGGACATGGGCGTGGACCTGTCCATCGATGACTTCGGCACTGGCTATTCGAGCCTGATGTACCTCAAGCGGCTGCCGGCCAACGAGCTGAAGATCGACCGCGGTTTTGTCCGCGACCTGGAGCACGACACCGACGACGCGGCGATCGTTTCGGCGATTGTCGCGCTGGGTCAGGCGCTGGGCTTGCGGATTGTCGCCGAAGGTGTCGAGACCGACATGCAGCAGGACTTCCTGACCCGGCTGGGCTGCGATTCCCTGCAGGGTTATCTGCTGGGGCACCCGTTGCCGGCCGATCGCTTCATGGCGGATATCAGCCGGGCCGAGCAGCAGAAGGTGCTGGGTTAATGACCGCTGACCAGCGGAGCCTCGCCGCCAAGGCTGCTGCCGGTTTTCGTGCGCATCAGGGTCGCGGCGATGCCGGCGCCCAGCGCGGAAAACAGCGCGCCCGCCAGGAAGGCTGCCTGATAGCCGTCATTGAGGGCATCCAGGGGCGGCAACCCGGCACTCAGGTGCAAGTGGGTGCGCGCCGCCGCGAGACTGGCGAGCGCGGCCAGGCCCAGTGCGCCGCCCATCATGAACGCGGTATTGACCACTCCGGACGCCAGGCCTGATTCGGATGGCGCGACATCGTTCATCGCTGCCAGCAGCAGCGGGTTGAACGCAATGCCGGCCCCCAGCCCCAGCAGCACCATGCCCGGCAGGATATGGTGCATGAAGGTGCCGTTCACAGGCGCCTGGGCAAACAGCAGCAGGCCGATGGTCGCCAGTGCCAGCCCTGCCGCGAGGGGCAGGCGGATACCGAAGCGCATCACCAGCCTGGCCGAGATACCCAGCGAGAAAACCGCCATGATCAGGTTCGCCGGCAGGAAGGCCAGGCCGACTTCCAGCGGCGTGTAGCCCAGCACCAGTTGCATGTACAAGGCCGAGAGGAAGAACCAGGCAAACATCGCCGCGGCCCAGAGCACGCCGACGACATTGGCGATGGCCAGGTTGCGCAGGCGAAACAGGCGCAACGGCATCAGCGGCACCCTGACCCGGGTTTCGATCACCAGGAAGGCCACCAGCAGGCCGGCGGCCAGGACCAGTTGCCCGACGGTGCGGGTCGAGCCCCAGCCCATCTCGTTGCCATTGACGATGGCGTACACCGCCAGCATCAGCGCGGCGGTCACCGTCAGGGCGCCGGCCACGTCGAGGTCGCGGGAGGGATGTTCGTTGAGGGTTTTCGACAGCAGGCGCAGGGACAGCAGGATCACCGCCACGCCGATCGGCAGGTTGACCAGGAAAATCCAGTGCCAGCTCAAGGTACTGGTCAGGACCCCGCCGAGCATCGCGCCCAGGCTGCCGCCGCCGGCACAGACAAAACCATAGACACCCATGGCCTTGGCGCGGTCGGCCGGTTCGCTGAACAGGTCCATGATCAGCGACAGGGCCACGGCGGTGACCACGGCAGCGGCCAGGCCCTGGAAGGCGCGGGCCCAGACCAGCACCGCCTGGGTCTGGGCGATGCCGCAGGCCAGGGAGGCCAGGGTGAAGAAGCCGATCCCCAGCAGGAACAGCCGGCGATGCCCGTACAGGTCGCCCAGGCGTCCTCCGAGCAGCAGGAAGCCGCCGAAGGTCAGCATATAGGCGTTCACCACCCAGGCCAGGGAGGTTTCGGAAAACTGCAGGTCGGTCTTGATCGACGGCAGGGCGACGTTGACGATGGTGGTGTCGAGCACAATCATCAGGACCCCGAGGCACAGCACGATCAGGGCGATCCAGCGTTGTCGGGCGTCGTGGGCAGGGGTATCGGGGGCAGTCATGATGATCTCTCACTGGGGCAGGCGCGAGAGTGTAGGCACCCGCGGGTGCCGGGCTCAATGGTGAGATTGTAGTGGGGTTGTGAAGGGTTGTTGCAAGGATGTAAGCGCATCACCCGGGGGCGTCAGTGCAAGGATCTGCCGATGACGCCGGGGTGAGTTCATCAGCGTTGTCCGGCCAGCCTGTCCGCCAGGGCATGCGCCTGTTCCGCGCCCGCGCGGCGTGATGCTTCATCCATGTCCTGGCCGAGCAGGGTCTTTTCGACCGTCACCGAATGCACCTCGGTAATCCCGACGAATTGCAGCCATGCCTCGACATAGGGTTTCTGGAAATCGAAGCGTTCGGCGGGGGTGGCCGATTGCGCGGAAAAGTCCAGGCCGCGGGCGTAGGTGACCACGGCGATCCTGCCGCCGAGCAGGCCTTCGAGCCCGCGCTCGGGACCGAATTCGAACAGGATGCCCTTGTGGGACACCAGGTCGATAAAGTGCTTGAGCTTGTAGGGAATGCCGAAATTCCACAGCGGCACCGACAATACGATCAGATCGGCCTTGAGCAGGGGCGCGCCGAGTGCCTCCAGTCGTTGCCACGCTTCGGCCTGTTCCGGGCTCAGGGCGAGGCCGGCAAGGGCGGCGTACTTGGCGTCCATGGCGGGCTGGTCGAGGTCCGGCAACGGCTCGCTCCACAGGTCCAGGGTCATCACTTCGGTTGCGGGGCGGTGGTGCCGGTAGCGTTCGATAAAGCCGTGGGCCGCTTCGAGGGAGGCGGAGCGGTGTTTGCGCGGCGAGCATTCGATATGCAGCAGGGTGGTCATGACGGCCTCGGTTCGGTGGGAGGAGGCGGACATTGCAACATAGTTGTTTTCATTCTATAAATCGTAAATATATGAATGATTGATCACAGTTATCACTATGTTTGACCCCTTGCTGTTGCGCACCTTCGTCGCCGTGGTGGATGAAGGCGGTTTCACCCGCGCCGCGGAGAAGCTGCACCTGACCCAGTCGGCGGTCAGCGGGCACCTGCGTCGCCTGGAAGGCCAGGTCGGCAAGCCTCTGCTCAAGCGCACCACCCGTTCCCAGCAGATGACCGGGGAGGGGGAGCGGCTGATGACCTATGCGCGGAGCATTCTTTCCCTCAATCGCGATGCCTGGGCCGAACTCACGCGCTCGCCGTTCCAGGGCCGGGTGCGGATTGGCGTCTCGGAAGATTTTGCCGAACCCCGGTTGTTGCGCGCGGTGCAGGAGTTTGCCGCGCAGTACCCGGGCATCGACATCGAAGTGCAGGTGAATATTCCGGGCACGCTACTGGGGCTGATGGCGCAGGGGGAGCTGGAGCTGGTCATCGGCTCCTTGTGCGAAACCCGCCAGGCCGGGCAACTGCTCTGGCAGGAACCCCTGGTCTGGGCCGCTTCCGCCCAGGCGTCGACGACCTTGCCCACGCCCTTGCCGCTGGCGCTGTTCCCCGAGCCCTGTCCGTATCGCGAGGTGGCGCTGACCCGGCTGGCCCAGGCCGGCATCGCCCAGCGCACCGCGATGCTCTGCACCAGCAACAATGCCTTGCGCGCCGCTGCCGTATCGGGATTCGCCGTGGCCCCGATGGCCTTGAGCCAACTCGGTCCGGGCTTGTCGATACTGGGCCCCGAATCAGGACTGCCGGCGTTGCCTGACGCGGAGTTTCGCCTGTTCGCCTCGCCGCAGGCCGATCAGGCCATTATCGCGGCCCTCGGCGAAGTGATCGTGGCGTACTGCGCGGCACGACGGAGCTGATCGGGGCAGGTGGGACTCAACGCGGGTCGTGAAACATCGGCAGCACGTGTTCCGCCAGTTCCTCGATCACCTCGTCCAGGGGGCGTTCGCTGTAGCGCAGATGCAGTCCGACATGCTGTACGCCGACCTCGCGCAGTGCCTGCAATTCATCGATCAGGGCCAGTCGCCCGGCGCGCCCGCCAAACCGCAGGCGCTGCATCGGCGCGTGGGGATTGGCCGCCAGGTCGAGGTGGAAGAAGGTGACATAGGGTTTGTCGTCGCCGACTTCGCGCCACAGGCCGACGCGCCGACGATGGTCTTCCGGGGTGCCCGGGTAGCTCAGCCAGCCGTCCATATGCTCGCCGATCCAGGCCGGCGATTGCTGGCCGAGACCCGCCACCAGCAGCGGCAGGGCTTGCTCGGGTCGTGGCAGCAATTGTGCACCCTCGGGCAGGCGTTCCCGGCCCTGGCTGCGGAGCAGTTCGACGGTGTCGCGGAACGATTCGCCACGCTGCTGGTAATCGACACCGAACAGCGGGTATTCCATCGGCCGGTCGCCGCTGGCGACACCGAGCAACAAGCGGCCGCCGCTCAGGTGGTCGATGCTGTTGGCGGCCTTGAGGGTCAGCCAGGGCTGGCGCAGCGGCAGGACCACGGCGGCGGTGCCGAGCATGATCTGGTCGGTGATGCCGGCCAGGTAGCCGAGGTAGGAGAAGGTTTCGAAAACCTGGGCCGCGTCGCCGAAATTCGGGTCGTAGACCGGCACGTCGCGCACCCACAGGGCGCGGAAGCCGGCCTGGTCCGCCGCACGGGCGAGCTGGGCATGGAGGGCCAGGTCGGGAACGCCGAAGGGGCGTTGCTGTTCGTTGCGCGAGCGCTGGCCGTGACTGGACCAGTCATTGTCCAGGGGCAGTTCGAGACCGATGGAGAATTGCTGGCTGCCGAGCAGCCGTTGAAAGCGAGGGTGCATGACACGGGCCTGTAGGTGACTGGAGATGACAGCCAGTATCACAGGGCTCGTTTGTGAGAAAAATGCAGGAACAGGAACAACGCTTTTGCGTTCAGGGCAAAGCACCATAGATCGTTCCCACGCTCCGCGTGGTAACGCAGCCCGTGACGCTCTGCGTCACAAGAGCAGACGCAAAGCATGCACAGACGCATTCCCACGCGGAGCGTGGGAACAGGGCAGGGATTACCTGGAGAGCAGGGCTTCCAGTTTTTCCTGGTCGCGGGCGAACTGGCGAATGCCTTCGGCCAGTTTCTCGGTGGCCATGGCGTCTTCGTTGGAGGCCCAGCGGAATTGCGCCTCGCTCAGGTTCAGGCGCGCTTCGCCGGCATTGCCCGGAGCCAGCTTGCGGGCCAGGGTGCCCTGGTCCTGGGCCAGCTTCTCCAGCAGGTCCGGGCTGATGGTCAGGCGGTCGCAACCGGCCAGTTGTTCGATCTGGTTGATATTGCGGAAGCTGGCGCCCATGACCACGGTCTTGTAGTCATTGGACTTGTAGTAGTTGTAGATGCGGGTCACCGACTGCACGCCCGGATCGTCGGCACCGGTGTATTCGTTGCCGGTGGACTTCTTGTACCAGTCGTAGATGCGGCCCACGAACGGCGAGATCAGGAACACCCCGGCATCGGCGCAGGCGGCGGCCTGGGCGAAGGAGAACAGCAGGGTCAGGTTGGTCTGGATACCGGCCTTTTCCAGTTTCTCGGCGGCACGGATGCCTTCCCAGGTGGACGCCAGCTTGATCAGCACGCGGTCACGGCCGACGCCGGCCTTGTCATACAGCTCGATCAGCTGGTTGGCCTTGCTCAGCAGGGCGGCTTCGTCGAACGACAGGCGGGCATCGACCTCGGTGGAGATGCGCCCCGGAATCGCCTTCAGGATGCCGCTGCCGACCGACACGGCAAAGTGATCGCAGGCCAGGCCGACATCGCCCTTGGCGTGGGCCACGGCGCTTTTCAGCAGCTCGGCGTAACCCGGCAGCGCCGCGGCCTTGAGCAGCAGGGACGGGTTGGTGGTGGCGTCGACCGGCTTGAGGCGGGTGATGGCGTCGAGGTCGCCGGTGTCCGCGACCACGGTGGTGAACTGCTTGAGTTGTTCCAGCTTCGAAGTCATGAGCGTCTCTGTCGGGAAGGGCGTGGATCAATGCACTGATTGAGTGCCTGTGGCGTAAAAAGTTCTGTCGGGGGAATATCCCAAGAATGCCGCCGAACGCAGGTGTTGTGCAACCCAAAACGTCGGACAATTCATGCGGGCGTCGTCGGCATCAGGGTCGCGATCAGGGCCCGGATGGTGCCGGGCAGGGCCTCCAGTTCACGCACCAGAATGCTGCGCTCGCGGATCGCCCAGGGTTCGTCGAGAGTCACTGTCACCAGTTGCATGGTCCGGCTGTGCCGCAGGGCGGCGGACTCGGGAATGATGCCGATGCCCACGCCGGCCTCGACCATCCGGCAGATCGCTTCGAAGCTGGAGACCTGGATCCGCAGCGACAGCGTCTTGCCCAGCCGCTCGACGTGTTCGCGCAGGAAACTCAGCAGGGTGCTGCCTTCATGCAGGCCGATATGCTGGTAGGCCAGGGTCTTGCCCAGTGTCACCGATTGCTGGGTCGCCAGTGGGTGATCCACCGGCACGATCAGCACCAGGCGGTCGGTGCTGAAATGCATCACCTGCAAGCCGCTGGCCTCCACGGGGCCGGCGATGATGCCCATGTCGCTGGTGCCGTCGAGCACGCCGCGCACGATATCCCGCGACAGGCGCTCCTGCAGGTCCACCGTCACCCCGGGGCGTTTCGAGAGGAACCCGGCGAGCACCTCCGGCAGGAATTCGGTGACCGCCGTGGTGTTGGCGAAGATCCGGATATGTCCGGCGGAATCGCCGCCATAGCTGGTGAACTCGCTTTTCAGGTAGTCGACCTGGCGCATGATCAGCCGCGCATGTTGCAGCAGCCGCTGGCCCGCCGGGGTCACTTCGACGCCGCGACTGTCGCGGTACAGCAGGCGGGTGTCGAGCTGCGCTTCCAGGGCCTTGATCCGCGCGCTGGCGGCGGCCGGCGAAAGAAAGGCACGCCTGGCGCCCTGGGTCAGGCTCGGCGATTCGGCGATATGGATGAAGAGACGCAAATCCGCCAGGTCGAAATGCATGGGCGACTCCAGTCAACGGCTAGGCGTTCAGCATAACTGAACGCCGGCTTATTGAAATGCAAATTCTCGGAACGGCGATCAGCTTGCATCATCGGCACACAACGACAATCGGCAAGGGGAAACCTTCCAATGAGTGTGACGGATCTGAGTGCCTGGCTGGGACGGACCGAAGAAGCCCACGACCAACTGAGTCGCAACCTGCTCAAGCGGATTGCCGCGACCTTTGGTGAAAGCGCGCCTTCCCACGGCGAGGCCCTGCCGCCGCTCTGGCAGTGGTGCTTTTTCCAGGATCCGGTAGCCGAGAGCCAGTTGGGCGGCGACGGTCACCCGGCCCGCGGTGGCTTCCTGCCGCCGGCGGACAATCGCAACCGCATGTGGGCCGGTGGTCGCCTGGAGTTCTTCCACGACCTGCGCGCGGGTCACGATGCCACCCGGGTCTCGACCATCACCCGGATCGAGGAAAAGCAGGGGCGTACCGGTTCGCTGCTGTTCGTCACCGTGCAGCATGAGTATTCCCAGGATGGCCGGGTGGCGATCCGCGAGGAACAGGACATCGTCTACCGCGAACCCACGCCGCCCAAGCAGGGCAGTGGCGAGGCGCTGGTCGAAGGCGAGTGGCGCGAAGCCGTCGAGCCGACACCGACCCTGCTGTTCCGCTACAGCGCCGTGACCTTCAACGGCCATCGCATCCACTACGACTACCCCTACGTCACCGCCACCGAAGGTTATCCGGGCCTGGTGGTACACGGGCCGATGATCGCCACCCTGAACCTGCGGGCCTTCTGCCGGGCCCATCCCGAGGCGAACCTGCGGCGCTTCGCCTATCGCGGCTTGCGCCCCCTGATCGCTCCGCAGCCCTTCGAGGTCGGCGGGCGGATCGTCAGCCCCGGCGTCGCCGAACTCTGGGCCGGCAATGCCGGCGGTATCGCCCAGCGCGCCGAAGTGCACTTCGACTGACAAGAAAAAGGACATCCACCGATGAATCCGAATCACAACGAAGAACTCAATGCCATCCGCGAGGGCGTGCGCGCCCTGTGCGCCGAATTCGATGCCGCCTACTGGCGCAGGATCGATGACGAGAAGGGGTTTCCCGAAGCCTTCGTCAAGGCCCTGACCGACGCCGGCTGGCTGTCGGCAATGATTCCCGAAGAGTACGGCGGCTCCGGCCTGGGCCTGGCCGAAGCCTCGGTGATCCTCGAGGAAGTCAACCGCTGCGGCGGCAACTCCGGCACCGTGCACGGCCAGATGTACAACATGTTCACCCTGTTGCGCCACGGCAGCGAGGCTCAGAAACGTTTCTACCTGCCGAAGCTGGCCAGCGGCGAGTTGCGCCTGCAATCGATGGGGGTGACCGAGCCGACCACGGGCACCGACACCACCAAGATCAAGACCACCGCGATCAAGCGCGGCGACAAGTACGTGATCAACGGCCAGAAGGTATGGATCTCGCGGATCCAGCACTCCGACCTGATGATCCTGCTGGCCCGCACCACGCCCCTGGCCGAGGTCAAGAAGAAGTCCGAAGGCATGTCGATTTTCCTCGTCGACCTGCGCGAAGCCATCGGCAACGGCCTGACCGTGCAGCCGATCGCCAACATGGTCAACCACGAGACCAACGAGCTGTTCTTCGACAACCTCGAACTGCCGGCCGACAGCCTGATCGGCGAGGAAGGCAAGGGCTTCAAGTACATCCTCGACGGCCTCAATGCCGAGCGCACGCTGATTGCCGCCGAATGCATCGGCGACGGTCGCTGGTTTATCGAGAAGGCCAGCGCCTATGCCCGCGACCGCGTAGTGTTCGGCCGGCCCATCGGTCAGAACCAGGGCGTGCAGTTCCCGATTGCCGAGGCGCATATCGAGATCGAGGCCGCCGACCTGATGCGCTGGCGCGCCTGCGAGGAGTACGACTCGGGCCAGAACGCCGGGGCCAGCGCCAACATGGCCAAGTACCTGGCGGCCAAGGCCTCCTGGGAAGCCGCCAATGCCTGCCTGCAGACCCACGGCGGTTTCGGCTTCGCCTGCGAGTACGACGTCGAGCGCAAATTCCGCGAGACCCGCCTGTACCAGGTGGCGCCGATCTCCACCAACCTGATCCTGTCCTACGTGGCCGAGCACCTGCTCGAACTGCCACGCAGCTTCTGAGGAGCACGCCATGAGCCATACCCGAGTCCTGGCCGCCTTCCTCGCCGAGCTGCGTTACGAGCAGGTGCCCGAGGCCGTGTTCGAACGCACCGAAGACCTGTTCCTCGACTGGCTGGCCTCGGCCCTGGCCAGCCAGGGCGCCCATCCGATCCCGCTGTTCGAGGCCTATGCGCGCAAGATGGGCCCGGTCTGCGGTCCGGCGCGGATCCTGGTCAACGGCCAGAGCAGTTCGGCGTACTTCGCCGCCCTGGTCAATGCCGCCTCGTCCCATCTGGTGGAGCAGGACGACCTGCACAACAGCTCCGTGCTGCACCCGGCCACCGTGGTCTTCCCGGCCGCCCTGGCGGCAGCCCAGGACCTTGGCAAGTCCGGTCGCGAACTGCTGCTGGCATCGGTTGCCGGCTACGAGGCGGGGATTCGCATCGGCGAGTTCCTGGGGCGTTCCCACTACCGGATCTTCCACACCACGGCCACCGTCGGCACCCTGGCGGCCGCCGTGGCCGTGGGCAAGCTGATGGACTTCGACGAGGAACAATTCATCAACCTGCTCGGCAGCGCCGGCACCCAGGCCGCCGGGCTCTGGGAATTCCTGCGCGATGCCGCCGACTCCAAGCAACTGCACACCGCCAAGGCCGCCGCCGATGGCCTGCTGGCCGCCTACCTGACCGCGGACGGCCTGACCGGTGCGCGCAATATCCTCGAAGGCGACCAGGGCATGGCCGCCGGGATGTCTAGCGATGCCGACCCGACCCGGCTGTCCGACCGCCTGGGCAGTCGCTGGGCGCTGGTGGAAACCTCGTTCAAGTTCCACGCCTCCTGTCGCCATACCCATCCGGCCGCCGATGCGCTGCTGGACCTGATGTGGCAGCAAGGTCTGGAGCACCAGCAGATCCGGCACGTGGAAACCCGCGTGCACCAGGGCGCCATCGATGTCCTGGGGCGGGTCGAGGTGCCGCAGACCGTGCACCAGGCCAAGTTCTCCATGGGCACCGTGCTCGGCCTGATCGCCGTGCATGGCAAGGCCGGCTTGCCGGAATTCCACCAGTTGTCCCTGACCGATCCGGCTGTCTCGGCCTTTCGCGACAAGGTCAGCATGACGCTCGACCCAGAGGTCGATGGTGCCTATCCCCAGCGCTGGTTGGGCCGGGTACGGGTCACCACGGTCGATGGCCGCACGCTGCACGGGGCGATCGACGAACCCAAGGGCGATCCGGGCAACAGCCTGTCGCGGACCGAACTGGAAGACAAGTTCCGCCGCCTGCTGCAGTTCTCCGGCGCGCGCACACCCGAGCAGGGCGAAGCCCTGATCCGCCAGGTCTGGGACCTGCGCAACACCACTGATCTGAAGGAGCTGCGCTGATGAACACGGCAGCAGGCAACACCCCGGCCCCCCGTCCGCTGGACGGCATCACCGTCATCAGCCTGGAACACGCCATCGCTGCGCCGTTCTGTACCCGGCAACTGGCGGACCTCGGTGCGCGGGTGGTGAAGATCGAACGTCCCGGCAGCGGTGACTTCGCCCGTGGCTACGACCAGCGGGTGCGCGGCCTGGCCTCGCATTTCGTCTGGACCAACCGCTCGAAGGAAAGCCTGACCCTGGATCTCAAGCAGGACCGGGCCGGCGACATTCTCGAAGACCTGCTGGGCCAGGCCGACGTGCTGGTACAGAACCTCGCACCGGGTGCGGCCGCGCGCATGGGCCTGTCCTTCGAGGCGCTGCACGAGCGTTTTCCGCGGCTGATCGTCTGCGATATCTCCGGTTATGGCGAAGGCGGTCCCTATGAAAAGAAAAAGGCCTACGACCTGCTGATCCAGAGCGAAGGCGGCTTCCTGTCGGTGACCGGCGGCCCGGGTGACGACCAGCTGGCCAAGGCCGGCTGCTCCATCGCCGATATCGCCGCCGGCATGTATGCCTACAGCGGCATCCTCTCGGCGCTGCTGCTGCGGGGCAAGACCGGGGAGGGCAGCCGGGTCGACGTCAGCATGCTGGAAAGCCTGGTGGAGTGGATGGGCTACCCGATGTACTACGCCTTCGATGGCGCGGCGCAGCCACCACGGGCCGGCGCGGCGCATTCGACGATCTACCCCTACGGCCCGTTCCCGGCGGGCGATGGCGGCACGGTGATGCTCGGCCTGCAGAACGAGCGCGAATGGGCAGCGTTCTGCGACAAGGTGCTGCTGATGCCGGAACTGGCGGTGGATGAGCGTTTCTCGGCCAACTTCAAGCGCTCGGCCAATCGTGAAGTGCTGCGCCAGATCATCGTCGACAGCTTTGCCCGGCTCAGCGTCGAGCAACTGATCGCCAGGCTGGAGGAGGCGCAGATCGCCAATGCCCGGGTCAACGACATGCAAGGCGTATGGGATCACCCGCAGCTCAAGGCGCGCGATGGTTGGCGTGAAGTCGACAGCCCTTCGGGGAAACTGCCGTCGCTGCTGCCGCCGGCGCGCAATGCCGCCTTCGCGCCGCGGATGGACGCGGTGCCGGGGCTGGGCCAGCACACCGAGGCGATTCTCGGCGAACTGGGTTTCTCCGCCGAGGCGGTGGAGCAGTTGCGGGCGGGTGGGGTGGTCTGATTGATGTGCTGCTCTCACTGGCCTCTTCGCGGGCGAGCCCGGCTCCCACAGGTTTTATGCCGTTCGCAGGATTTGAGTCCGACTCGAACCTTGTAGGCGCCGGGCTTGCCCGCGAAGAACGATAACGCGGTCTCCCGGATACCCCGCACAACCGAACAACAAGGAACACGACATGTCTTCATCCATTGCCCGCTCCGCGCTTTTCGTGCCCGGCAGCCGTCCCGAGCGTTTTGCCAAGGCCCTGGCCAGTGGCGCCGATGCGGTGATCGTCGACTTCGAGGATGCCGTCGAGGAACCGCTCAAGCGCATCGCCCGCGATCACCTCGGGCAGTTCCTCACGGCCAACCCCCAGGCCCGGGTCCTGGTGCGCGTGAATGCTCCGGATCACGCCGAACACAGGGCCGACCTGGCCTTCTGCAAACAGCATCCCGGTGTGGCCGGCGTGCTGCTGCCCAAGGTGGAAAGCGCCGCCCAGGTCCAGGCCGTGGCGGATACCGGCAAGGCGGTCTGGCCGATCATCGAAAGTGCCCGTGGACTGTTGGCCCTGGCGCAGATCGCCGCGGCACCAGGGGTCGAGCGCCTGTCCTTCGGCGGTCTCGACCTGGCCCTGGACCTCAACCTGAGCAGCGGTTCGGCCGCCGCGCAATTCGCCCTCGACCAGGCGCGCATGGCGCTGATCGTCCACTCGCGGGTCGCTGGCCTGGTGGCGCCGCTGGACGGCGTGCATCCGGCGATCGATGATCCCGAGGGCTTGCGCCAGTCGATTCGTCACGCCTACGAGATGGGTTTTGCCGGGGCCTTGTGCATTCATCCCCGCCAGGTCCCGGTGATTCATGCCGCCCTGGCCCCCAGCGCCGAGGACCTGGCCTGGGCGCAACGGGTGGTGGATGCCGGCAGTCACGGTGCCGGCGCCTATCAGGTCGACGGGCAGATGGTCGACGCGCCGGTGCTGCTGCGGGCGCGTCGTTTGCTGGCGTTCGTCTGAACCGAACGCAGGTACTCAAAATTCGAAATTCACTACACGCATTGCTTTAGGCAACCTGCCTGACAACACAACAATAAGAAGGTGATTTCCATGCTCAAGCTGACCCGGGCGCTGTTCTGCGCCGCCACCTTGATCACCGCCAGCCTCGCGCAGGCGGCCGATCCCATCGTTATCAAGTTCGCCCATGTGGTTGCGGAAAACACCCCGAAGGGGCAGGGCGCGCTGCTGTTCAAGAAGCTCGCCGAAGAACGCCTGCCGGGTCGGGTCAAGGTCGAGGTCTACCCGAACTCCTCGCTGTTCGGCGACGGCAAGGAAATGGAGGCCCTGCTGCTCGGCGACGTGCAGATGCTGGCGCCGTCCCTGGCCAAGTTCGAGCAGTACACCAAGCAGGTGCAGATCTATGACCTGCCGTTCCTGTTCAACGACCTGGCCGCCGTCGACCGCTTCCAGGCCGCCCAGGGCAAGGCGCTGCTGACCTCGATGACGGACAAGGGCATTCTCGGCTTGGCCTATTGGCACAACGGTCTCAAGCAACTGTCGGCGAACAAGGCGCTGCGGGTGCCGGGCGATGCCCGTGGCCTGAAGTTCCGCGTGCAGGCTTCCAGCGTGCTCGAAGAGCAGTTCAAGGCGATCCGCGCCAACCCGCGCAAGATGAGCTTCGCCGAGGTCTACCAGGGCCTGCAGACCGGTACCGTCAACGGCACCGAGAACACCTGGTCGAACTATGAGAGCCAGAAGGTCAACGAAGTGCAGAAGTACTTCACCGAGACCAACCACGGCCTGATCGACTACATGGTGATCACCAACAGCAAGTTCTGGGACAGCCTGCCACCGGATGTCCGCGGCGTGCTGGAAAAGACCATGGCTGAAGTCACCGTCGAGGTGAACAAGCAGGCCGAAGAACTGAACCAGACCGCCCGGCAGAAAATCATCGACTCCAAGACCAGCGAGATCATTCCGCTGACAGCGCAGGAGCGCGGGCAATGGCGCGAAGCGATGAAACCGGTGTGGAAGAAGTTCGAGGGTGAAATCGGTGCCGACCTGATCAATGCGGCGGACAAGTCCAACCAGCCTTGATACGCAGTTGCGAACACCGAACACCTGCAGGAGCCGGCTTGCCGGCGATGGTGGCCGATCATGCGCCGCAAGGCTCACGGGCCCCATCGCCGGCAAGCCGGCTCCCACAAGGGATCGTGTCCGGCCTTGATTGATCGGCATCGTGGCCCACGCCCCGGTACCTCCTTTTCTCTCTCGCGGAGTCCTGTCCATGCAAGCGCAATCCTTGCGACGCATCTGGGAACATTTCGAGGAAGGCCTGATCGCCTTTCTCCTGGCCGCCATGACGTTGGTGACCTTCGTCTACGTGATGGCCAACAACGTCTACACCCTGTTCTTCAGCCTGGCCGACCGCTGGGCCTGGAGCAGCGGCTTCTTCAACACCCTGGGCGACGCGACCATGACCGTGGCCCAGGACATGACCTGGAGCGTGGCGCTGACCAAGGCCATGTTCGGCTGGCTGATCTTCTTCGGTATCTCCTATGGCGTGCGCACCGCCGGCCACCTCGGCGTGGACGCGCTGGTCAAGCTCACCCCACGCCCGGTGCAACGCTACCTGGCGCTGCTGGCCTGCACCTGCTGCCTGGCTTACGCCGGGTTGTTCATGGTGGCCAGCTACAAGTGGCTGAGCGCGGTCCTCACTGCCGGTATCGGCGCCGAGGACCTCGATCAGTTCGGGGTCAAGGTCGGCTACATCGTGGTGATCGTGCCCATCGGCTTTGCCCTGGTGCTGATCCGCTACCTGGAAATCTTCTATCGCATCTTTACCCGTCGCCAGAGCGGCCTCGGCCTGGCCGATGAAGCCGGCGAAGCCAGCAAGCTTGCCGGTGAGCACAAGGAGCAGCACTGATGGCCGTACTCTGTCTGTTCCTGCTGTTGTTCACCTTCATGTTCCTCGGGGTGCCCATCGCGATTTCCCTGGGCCTGTCCGGGGCGGTATCGATCCTGATCTTCAGCCAGGACTCCCTCAGTTCCCTGGCGATCAAGCTGTTCGAGACCTCCGACGCCTACACCTTCCTGGCGATTCCGTTCTTCCTGCTGTCGGGGGCCTTCATGACCACCGGCGGCGTGGCCAAGCGCCTGATCGATTTTGCCAACGCCTGCGTCGGGCATATTCGCGGCGGCCTGGCGATTGCCGCGGTGCTGGCGTGCATGCTGTTCGCGGCCTTGTCCGGTTCGTCGCCGGCGACCGTGGCGGCAGTGGGGTCGATTGCCGTGGCGGGCATGGTGCGTTCCGGTTACCCGAAGGAATTCGGCGCCGGGATCATCTGCAACGCCGGCACCCTGGGTATCCTGATTCCGCCGTCGATCGTGATGGTGGTGTACTCGGCGGCGACCGAAACCTCGGTGGGCAAGCTGTTCATGGCCGGGGTGATTCCCGGGCTGCTGCTGGGCCTGATGCTGATGGTCGCGATCTATATCGTCGCGCGCATCAAGAAGCTGCCGGCGCAACCGCGGGCGACCTTCCGTGAATGGCTGTCGGCGGCGCGCCGGGCGTTCTGGGGCCTGCTGTTGCTGGTGATCATCCTGGGCGGGATCTACAGCGGCCTGTTCACCCCGACCGAAGCGGCGGCAGTGGCGGCGGTGTATTCGGCGTTTGTCGCGCTGTTCATCTACAAGGACATGAAGATCCGCGATTGCCCGAAGGTGCTGATGGAATCCGGTCGCCTGGCGATCATGCTGATGTTCATCATCGCCAACGCGATCCTCTTCGCCCACGTGCTGACCACCGAGCAGATCCCGCAACAGATCACCAACTGGGTGATCTCCGAAGGCCTGACGCCCATCGGCTTCCTGCTGATGGTCAACGTCGTGCTGCTGGTGGCGGGCAGCTTCATGGAGCCGTCGGCCATCGTGCTGATCCTTGCGCCGATCTTCTTCCCGATCGCCATGAAGCTGGGCATCGACCCGATCCACCTGGGCATCGTCATGGTGGTCAACATGGAGATCGGCCTGGTGCATCCACCGGTGGGCCTGAACCTGTTCGTGACCTCGGCGGTGACCGGCCTGACCCTCGGCCAGACCATCCGCGCGGCGCTGCCGTGGCTGATGATCCTGCTGGCGTTCCTGATCCTGGTGACCTACGTGCCGATCATCTCGCTGGCCCTGCCGCACTGGCTGGGGATGCCGTGAAAAAGTCGCGCGTTATCGGCTGATCGAAATCGCCGCCAGCAGAGTGCCAGGCTCTGCTGGCGGCGATTTTGCCTGGTATGCCGACAGGCATGGCGCAAGGTTGCGTTTTGCGACAGCTGTATTACCGGGCTTTCGGAGTTACCCGGTGATTTCGAAATTGTTGATCCTTACCTGATAATGAAAGGAATCAACCGTTTCGGTATCGAAGATCAAGTCGCCCGAGATGTAGGGCCTCGAGTCGTTTTCCCTGATGGTCAATCTGGCGCGTTCGGCCCGGTAGATCAGCTCGGGAAAACCTGGCTGCACCATCATGTAGTAGATGTGATCCACTTCGTCGCCGGGAAACTCATACTCACCCGGTGGCAGTTGTCCGTTGCCGAGTGTGAAGCTTACCGAGTGCCGGACACCCCCCTCCAGCATGACGCCGAGGATGCGTGTGCCTTGCGTGTCGCGAAAGACATCGTCAGCGACAAAGTTCTTTTCGTCGCTTACAAACAGATTTTCGATCACCCCGATCATGACGCCTTCTGCCTTGGCGGAGCCCTTTTTGTGCTTGGCGTTCTGGAAGTCAGACATGTCGTTTCACCCTTCAATTGAAATATTGATGATGTTGATGCCCGGCTCATGTCTGAAGAACGGCGAAGTGTTTTTTCTGCTTCGAGCCGAGAAGCCCAGCTTCTTCCCGTTCCCGCGCAAGGGCTACTGTCAGAAATGACAGTTCAAAAGGCCGCCGGTCGGAAACCGGCCGGGCTCCACGGGTCAAACGCTTGGCGAGGCGACCGTGTCGTCGACCTTGTGGCGGCGTTCGGCATGGGACAGCCTCCAGCGGATCAGTTCGTCCGCTCCCGGGCCTGCCTCGATAGCCAGGTCCCTGGGGCTGATGGGCTCGCCGGTATCCTGGTCGATGAAACTCCACCCCACATCGCCCCCGGTCTTTCGATTCACGACCTTCAGCGGCGGTGTCGAAGCGCCCGAGACTCCCAGGCGATCGCCGATCTGCGCGAGTATCGGCAGGATCACGGCGATCTGCCGGCCCTTTGCGGTCAGCAGATATTCGAAGCGCTCGGGATTCGTCTGGTAACGCTGCCGCTCGACCAGATCGTGAGCCTCAAGGTGCTTGAGGCGGTCGCTGAGCGTCGCGTTGGTCACGCCGGATGACTGGCGAAAGTCGTCATAGCGGCTGAGACCGAGAACCAGATCGCGCAGGATGAGCAGGCCCCAGCGATCACCGATCGCGGCCATCACGCCGGCGATCGGACATACCATTCCGTCGAAACCTTTCGAACGCATAAGTCATTTCCTCGGGGGGCAGGGGAGGTTCGGTGCATCACTCTCTTCATAAGAGTCTAACTGATTCGCGGTGCCGACACAGGCATGCCGGCCCAGGACGTGGATCGTGTTCGAGTTTCTTCGAGCAGAAAGGGTGCTTGTTCACCTAGTAACTCTTATTATAAGATCGACTTGGGCCGTTACCGATGAAACCCTCGCCGCGAATGCCCGGATGCCCCTTTTCGTCATGTTCAAGGAGATATCGATGCCTTCCCAAACCCCTTCCAGGATCTTTGTTGTCGGCGGTACCGGTGCCCAGGGCTTGCCCGTCATCCGTGCCCTGGTCGCCGACGGTAAATACACCGTCCGGGCCCTCAGTCGCGATGCCAACTCGCGTCGGGCCAAGGCCTTGCTCGCGCTGGGTAATGTTTCGATCCTCGAGGGCACGTTTGCCGATGAGGCCACCCTGCGGGAAGGCTTTCGCGGGTGCGACGGCGCCTATATCAACATCGACGGGTTCAACACCGGCGAGAAGACCGAGATCTACTGGGCCATCCGCAGCTATGAGATCGCCATCGAAGAAGGCGTCCGCTTCTTCGTCTACGGCAATCTCGACTACGCGCTCAAGAAGGCCGGTTATGACTCCAGGTTCCGGACCGGTCACTACGACGGCAAGGGGCGAATCGGTGAGTGGATCCTGTTCCAGAACCAGGTCAACAGGGACCGGATGGGGGCGGCCGTGTTCACCACGGGGCCCTACATGGAAATGGCGATCTCGGCGATGACACCCATGACGCCTTCGGTAGAAGACGGTGTGGTGACCTGGCGGGTGCCGCTCGGCACCGGTGCCATACCCCATGTAGCACTCGAGGACTGCGGGTATTACGCCCGCTGGTTGTTCGACAATCAGCAGCAGGCGAACGGCATGAACCTGGAGGTTGCCATCGAACATGTCGACTATCACGCCCTGGCCGCGGCGTTCGAGAAGGTCACCGGGCATCCGGCGCGCTACATCGACACGGAGCTGGAAACCTACTGGAACGGTCCGCTGAAGATGGCCGCCCAGTTGCCTGCCGGTTACAACGCCGATCCCAACGACAAAAGCACCATGAGTTTCCGCGACAACTTCACCGGCTTCTGGAATGTCTGGAAGCATGGAATCGTCGAGCGCGACTACGCGCTGCTGGATGAAATCCATCCCAACCGCATCAAGAGCGTCGAGCAATGGCTCCAGCGCGAAGATCAGGCGGGCAGGGCTTTGGGCAAGGGCGGCCTCTGGGAACGGCTCCAGCCGGAAAACCTGTACACCGCGCCACCGCTGCTCAAGCTGGCCGAGGACAAGCGGCAGGGTCGCTTGTAATCGCCGGATTCGGTGGCGGCGGTTGAATGGGGTAGAGTCATAGTGACCTCTTTTCGTGTCTTTATGACTACTCTTCGGTTGTGGTCAAATTGACTTGTATGCCTCTAACTGTTTGATTTTAATTGATTATATGACTGGCACGATTCGTGATGCAGTTCAGGTGTCACTGAACTGCACCGGGAGTGCCATGTCATGTTCGCCTTTCTCGAATCCCCGCTGAATGTCCTGCACCTGTCCACTCGTATCCTTGTCCTCGGGCTGCTCCTGTTAAGCCTGGGCATCTATGGTGCCTACCTCTACGACGGTCATCTCGGCCTGCCGGTGCTGGTGTCGATGCACGCGATGGTGATTCTCGGCCCGACCCTGTTGAAGATCGGCTATGTGATGCGCCTGCTCGCCCAGCGCCAGTTGGGTCTTGCCGGCCAGCGGCTGCAAATTGCATGAAGTCGCTACCGCTCTGGAGCCTGGGCTTTCGACCATTCTTTCTCGGTGGGGCGCTGTTCGCCTGTATCGCCCTGGCGGGCTGGGGTGTCTGGCTGTACGGCGGTTTCGGCAACTGGCAGCCGTTCGCCGGCGGACTGGCCTGGCACCGGCACGAGATGCCGTTCGGCTTCACCGGCGCGCTGATTGCGGGCTTTCTGCTGACCGCCGTGCCCAACTGGACCGGAGGCCCTGGTACCCATGGCTGGCCGTTGATCGGCTTGTTCGCGCTCTGGTCATTGGCGCGTATCGCCTGGTGGCTGCCGCTGCCCGGTACCTGGGTGATTGCCCTGCAACTGCCGTTCCTGCCCACGCTGGCCTGGTTGCTCGGGCAGCAGTTGCTGGCGGCGAAGAAGCGCAACAACTATCCCATTGTCGCGGTGCTGGGCTTGTTGGCTGTCTGTCAGGGACTGACGCTGTGGGGCATCGTGGAGCAGGACGACGGCTTGCAGCGTCGTGGGGTACTGGCCGGAATATGGTTGGTTGCCGCCCTTATGAGCGTGATCGGCGGGCGGGTCATACCGTTCTTCATCCAGCGCGGGCTCGGTAGCAGCGTGCCGTTCGTGGCCCTGGCCCATGAGGACAAGGTGCTGTTGCTCGGCACGTTGCTGGTGGCCTTGTTGACGGCCTGTGGTCTCGGCGAGTCTGCCCATTCATGGTTGGCGGCGCTCTACCTGCCGTTGGCCGGGTTGCATGGCCTGCGCCTGTGGCGCTGGCATGATCGCGGACTCTGGCGGGTGCCGCTGCTCTGGTCGCTGTACCTGGCCTATGGCTGGCTGTTGATGGCCACGCTGGGCATGGCCGCCTGGCATCTGGGGTGGCTGGTGCAACAGAGCCTGGTCAGTCATGGCCTGGCGGTTGGCGGTATCGGTGGGATGATCCTGGCGATGATCGCCCGGGTCAGCCTGGGGCATACCGGACGTGCCCTGCAGCCGCCCAGGGCGCTGGGCTGGGCATTTGCCGCGTTGCAACTGGGGGCGCTGTGCCGCATTGTCCTGGTGCCGTTCCTCGATCTCGGCCTGGGGATCGCCGCAGCGCTCTGGAGCCTGTCGTTCGCGCTGTTCCTGATCCATTACACGGGCATGCTGCTGCAGCCACGGATCGCGTCCCGGGCGTAGCGCCACGCCGGCACTTCAACGGGCTCGAAATGCCGGCAGGACCTATGGGACGGCGGGTATCCTCAAGCTACGTTGTTGCGCAACTGCTGGGCAATCTTTTCTACACTGGCGGCGTACTCGTCGGCCTTGATCACCCGGCCATAGGAGTCCGTCGCGCCCGGCTTCCAGTTATCACCGCCGTTGTACTTCTGCAGTTGGGAGGTCGTGTCGCCACCTTTGCTGCCCATGATCAGCGCGGCCATTGCCACCTGATCCGACTGGCTGCCATGGTTGTAGGCGTGCCCGGTCTTTTCCTGGAACTGGCTGGCGTAGGCGGCCCGTGTGCTCGGTTCCACCTGCATGACGCCGTCGCCGCCGCTGGGGCCGGAAAGATCCTTGCCGAAGTTGCTTTCCTGCTTCGACTGCGCCGCCAGTACGTAGGGGTCGACACCGAATTTCTTGCCGGACTCCACGCAATCTTTCCAGAGGCTCTGGGGCATGCCTTTGGGGGCGTTGCCGACATCGGCCGTACTGGCGGCGCCGTCGGCACCTTGCGCTTTCTGCGGGCTGTTGCCGGGTTGAGCCGCGAGGTTCTGCGGCGCGGGCGAAGCGCCGCTGCCTGATGGACGGCTGTTGCCGGCTCCGGCAGCGCCCCCGGCTTTGTCCGAGTCGCTGTCGCTATCGTCCGCGTTGCTACCGCCCATCATTTTCATCAAGGCTTGCAACAGGGACTGCAGCAGCTTGATGACTTCGTCCATGCCACCGGCTTCGCCCTCGTTGCCGGGCGATTGCACCGAGCGGTTATGGGCTGCCGAGGCGTGTGAGGCGTCATGTGTGCCCTCGATTCGCGACGAGGGCGGGGCAAAGTTCACCGCACCACCGTTGCCACTGCCGAACAGCAAGGAGGCGGCAAGGTTGTTCTGTCCGTTGTGGCCAGCCGTTGCGGAATGTTCGTGTGGCGTGAGGTTCTGCGGAATGAACGCAGATCCTCCGTTTACGGATAACGACATATGTGTGCTCCCTTGTTATCGCAGTGGTGAGATACCCGTCACGCAAGCGGATCTGGAAGGCTCATCGGAACGAGGTCAGAGCCTGTAGAAATGCCGCTTGCGTATCGGTGAGTGGTCGGGAGCGTGAATCAGGTTCCTTACTGATTCAGCGGAATCAGCACCGCGTCCTTCTCGTCCATGAACATGAACACCAGCAACCTGGCGGGCTTCTTGTCGCTGGCGTTCTTCGATACCAGGTGTTCGGAGCCGGCCGGTTCGTACCAGGATTGCCCGGCCTTGTAGGTGATCGCCTGTTCACCCTTGACCTGGGAGGTGATCTCGCCTTCCAGCACATAGGCCATGGCCGTGCCCTGGTGCTTGTGGGCAATCGAGGACTGTCCCGGCAGGTAGTCGACCGTCAGCATCATGGCTTTCTTGCCCGGCGCATTGAGCAGCGGGTGTTCCTGCAGCACGGTGATCTTTTCCTGACTGGAACCGGCTTCATGGGCAAAGGCGCCGGTGCTGGCGAGCAGGGTCGCGGCGATCAGGGTCGAGGTGACGAACTTCAGGGTTTTCATGATGTGTTCTCGCGTGGGAAGTGAATGCTGGAGCGCTCATGACCTGAGCGCTCGGAAATCAGGCACTCGGAAATCAAGAGCTCAGTGCTGGAAATCGATGCCGCAAGCCAGGCCGCCCAGCAGGTCGATAAAGCCCTGCAACGCCGGCAACTGGAAATGCGCTTGCAGCGCCGCGGGAGAGTGCCAGTGCCCGGTCACGGTCCAGTCGCCCGCCTCAGCGCCGCACACCACCGAATAGTCCAGGCAGCCGGGTGCGGAGCGCAGTGTTTCGACCAGGGCGTTCAACTGCTGTCCGAGCGCTTCGCTATGCCCCGGGACCGCCTTGAACCGGACAATGTTGATCACGTGAGCGGGCATTCTGGATTCTCCTGTGTGACGGCCGACCCGACGGCAGGGCGGTGTCGACAAAGAGTAGGGCGCGGGGCCGGCCGGACCTATAGCCAATTCCCGGCAAATCCCACGGGCCAATCCGGGGGCGCAGTTGGCCTCCGCAAAAAAGCCGGGATTGGCTATCCGTCATTTGGCGTCCGGGCCTTAGGCTGGGCGTCACTGAATCACGTCAATGAACCACGAGGGAGTCGCGCCTTGGAGCCACGCCTGGATTTCTATACCGCGTCACCCCAGGCTCTCAAGGGGTTGCTGTTGCTGGAAGAGGCCACCTTCGGCCTGTCCATCGAAAAGCCGCTGCTGGACCTGGTGAAGCTGCGGGTCTCGCAACTCAACCATTGCGCGTTCTGCGCCGATCTGCACAGCCAGGAGGCCCGCGGCGGGGGCGAGAGCGAACGGCGCCTGTACGGCATATCGGCCTGGCGCGACTCGCCGCTGTACAGCGCCCGCGAGCAGGCCGCGCTGGCCTGGAGCGAGGCCCTGACCCTGCTGGCCCACGATCCGGTCAGTGACGAGTTGTATGCCCAGGCCCGCCTGCAGTTCAGCGAGCGCGAACTGGTGGACCTGAGCATGGCGATTGCCGCGATCAATTGCTGGAACCGCCTGGCCGTGGCGTTTCGCCAACCGCTGGCGGTCTGAAGCCACCTTCTTCTCTTACATCTGTACCAAAGAGGTTATCTGCAATGAAACTGATGCACGTCGACGCCAGCGCGAAAGGTGAATGGTCCAACTCCCGGGCGTTGTCCCGGCATTTTATCGAGCAGTTGCGCGAGCTGGGGGTCGAGCTGGAAGTCGATTACCTGGACCTGAGCGTCGAAACCCCGCCCCATGTCACCGAGGCATTCGCGGTGGCGACCTATACCCATCCGCAGGCTCGCACGGAGGCGATGAAGCAGACGCTGGCGTCCTCCGATGCCCTGTGCAAGCGGGTCATGGCGGCCGATGCCTGTCTGTTCGCGATGCCGATGTACAACTGGTCGATGCCTTCGACCTTCAAGGCCTTTATCGACAGCATCACCCGTACCGAACTGACCTACCTGAATACCCCGGAAGGCATCGTCGGCCAGTTGACCCGGCAGAAGGTGCTGTTCCTGACCAGTCGCGGCGCCGACCTGCGGCCGGGCAATCCCATGGCCTGGATGGATGCGCTGACCCCGGCGCTGAAGGCGGCGTTTGCCTTTATCGGCGTGCGGGACCCGCAGTTCGTCGACGCGCAGCCATTGCAGTTTTCCGATGCCGAGGCTCGTCTTGAAGCCCTGGAGCGGGCCAAGGCAGAGCTGGCGGTCGTGGCCCGGCAGTGGGCGCTGCAGGCCGCCTGATCAGGCCGCCGGGCCTACTGCCCCGATGGCGGCCGTTGTGGCTTTACCGAGGTACCGAAGGTATTGCCCATGCGGATACTGGTCGCCGCCGGGGTGGCCAGGCCGACCTGGTTCGGCGCTTTTTTGCTGATGCCGGCTTTCAGGGCTTCCTGGTTTTTCTGATTGGCTTCGGCACTCTCCGGGCTGCTCATCTGCTGACTCAGGCAGTTGTAGTCCGGCGCCTTGTAGCCACCGACACTGACTTCGACGCAGCCGACCGGCGTGGCTTCCGCGGCCTGGCCCGGGCCGGACACACCGGCGGCGAGCAGAAGGATGCAGGCATAACTCGACAGGTACTTCATAAGGCCCTCCTGGCCGACCCCGAAGTGGGGTCCTGGAGCCCTGAGTCTAGTGCAAAGGCCGCGCCGGTTGGGTGATGGTTTTTTTGCAGTAGCCGAATGCCAGATAGCCTGTCCAGGCCCTGCCGATGACACCGGCTCCACGGCCGGTTTCCGATCAAAGGTCCTTCGAACTGTCATTTCTGACAGTAGGCATCACTCTCCAGGTAGGTAGAGACTGATTTATCGGTCCGACGTGCAAAGTCGTGGGCTGTTTCCCCTGCACATCAGCCAGGACTGAAAATCCGCATTTTCACGATTTAAACGCAAGGGTGAACCCACATGGCAGACATCGAGGATTTTGAAACGGGAGAAAGCGCGGCGAATACACCGCAGGCAACCACCGGGGAACTGGTCGGTACGCTCACCTCCTTGGGCATCAGCCTGGATTTTGAGACCACGTCAATGTATCGGGGCACAGTCGTATCGGGCGGCACTCGCGTACTGGTGGATATCGGTGACGCGGGTACGGGTAGGCGTAAACTGGAATTCACCCTGTCTGAAGCGGACCTGCCGTCGGGCACCTACCCCCTTCCCAGCGAAAAAATAAAAAACGTCCTCTACGCAACGCAACCGAATAATGAAGGTGCAATCAAGACCTACCCCGTCAAGAGTGGCGAGTTCGTACTGGTCAATCGCGCGCCAGAATTGTACCTGGCGGGCCACTTCAGATTTGAAACCCATCCAGTCGAAAACCTGGCCTATCTGGTTGCGGTTCATCGATTTGAAATCAAGGGACAAAATTGACGATACATCCACCAGGCATCGGCAGGGGCAGTAACCTCGGCACTTTGCCGTGCTTCGGATATCGGCAAACCGCAACGGCCACCCGAGACGCCGTAACAACAGGTTCATAAACAGCCATCAGGATAGCGGTTTTGAGGGACACGTCAGCAGTGCAGGGACTTCGATCCGTGGCCATGCGTCTGTCGTTTTTTCGCTTGAGCCTGGTGACCGTCGTCCTGGCCTGGCTGGTCGGTGGCGGGTTGTCCGCCTGCCTGGCCGCCGAGCCGCTCATGGTCGATCCCCAGGCCCGCGTCGAACTGGATATTGCCGCCCAGGACCTGGCTGGCGCACTGGATTCCTTCAGTCGCCAGACCGGGATGGCAGTGCTGGTGGATCGCGACCTGACCCGCGCACGGCGTTCGCTGGCGGTTCACGGGCGTTATCGCGCCAGCGAGGCCTTGAGCCTGTTGCTCACCGGCAGCGGGCTGATGGCGCGTTATGCCCGGGCCGATGCCTTTACCTTGCAGGTGGCGCAGGTCAGCGATGTACCGTCGCCCCGGGATCCTGGCGGCAGCAAGGGAGCGGCACTGGCCAGCAGTTATGCCCGGGCGATCCAGCTGGCGATTGAGCAGGCGCTGTGTGCCTTGCCGTTGACCCGGCCGGGGACCTACCGGGCGGTGTTGCAGGTGTGGATCGGCCAGGGCGGCGAGTTGCAGCACAGCCGCCTGGTCAGTTCGACCGGAGATGTTCAGCGCGACGGGGCGCTGGTGGAGCGCTTGCGCACGGTCCGGGTAGAGCGTCCGGCACCGTCGTCGCTGCGCCAGCCCGTGACCCTACTTTTAATGCCGGATTCAGCAGGAACAAGCATGGATTGCACAGAACGCAAAGGAGCCGCCGGAGTATGAAGAATATCGGGCACAGTCCGATGGTCCGGTTGTTCCTGACCTCCTACGACGACTTCAAGGTGCGCCTGCGGCGCCGCCTGGGTTCGGAGGATCTGGCCAATGACGTCCTGCATGAAACCTACCTGCGGGTCGACCGCATGGAGGCACCGCTGAACCTGACCCAACCCAATGCCTATTTGTACCGCATGGCCCTGAATATCGCCGCGGACCGGCGCCAGGCCGATGCCCGGTTGCTGACCGGCGAGGAAGTGGAGGAACTGTTGCAGCTCAGCGACGAAGCCCTCGACCCGGAGCGGGTGGTGGGGGGCCAGAAGGAAATCCAGTCGCTGCTCAAGGCCTTGTATGAATTGCCCCCGCGGCGCCGGCGGATCTTTATCGCCGCCCGCCTGGAAGAGGCGCCGCACCTGGAGATCTCCCAGCGTTTCGGCATCTCCACGCGCATGGTCGAGAAGGAGTTGAAGGCCGCGCTGGGCCATTGCGCGGCCCGCCTGGAAAGAAAAGTGATTCAGCGGTTCGGTCCCGGGGCGGGAAAACCGTCTTAGTAATACATCAGCGAAATCTTCGTGAGTACCTGTGCGCTTGAACACGACTTCCATCACCGAATTGCCGGGCGGCCAGACCGCCCGATTGCAGAGCGAAGCCCAGGATTGGCTGATTCTTCTGACCTCCGGCCAGGCCACCGGCGCCGATGCGCGCGCCCTGCGCCAATGGTGCGAACAAAGCCCCGAGCATGCCCGGGCCTTTGAACAGGCCAAGGTGTTGTGGCAGTCCCTCAAGCCGGCCCTCGAACAGTTGCAGCATCCGCCGCGGGCCCGACATTTCGGGCGCCGGGCGTTTCTCGGCGGGGCGATTGCCGCGTCGGCGGCTTTTTTCCTGGTGCGCGCCACGGTGCCGGGCGGTTTCTCCGGCCTGGGCGCCGACTACACCACTGAGGTCGGCGAGCAACGGCGGGTCGACCTGGCCGATGGCATCAGCCTGGAGCTCAATACCCAGACCCGGATCAATCGCCTGCCTTCGGTCAACGGTGACTCGCAGATCGAACTGGTCAGCGGTGAAGTGGAAGTGCTGGCGCGGACCCAGGCGCCGGTCAAGGTCCAGGCCGGCAGCGGCCTGCTGACGGCGGAACGGGCGCGGTTCAACCTGCGCAATCTCGACCAGAGCGTCTGCGTCACCTGTATCGAAGGCCTGTTGACGGTCGACGTGCAGGGGCGCCGGTTCCGTCTGGAGAGCGGTCGCCAACTGGTGTACGACGCCCATCAGGTCGGCGAGCTGCAGAATGCCGATCCGTCGGCGGTGATCGCCTGGCGCAACAAGATGCTGGTGTTCAACGACGCTACCCTGGCCAGCGTGATCAGCGAGATCAACCGCTACCGACCGGGCATGCTGGTGTTGCTCAACAGCGAGCTGGGCAAGCGCAAGGTGCAGGCGCGTTTCAGTCTCGATCAACTGGCGGGCGTGGCCTTGCTGATCCGCGATGCCTACGGTGCCAAGTGCACCGAATTGCCGGGCGGGGTGGTGTTGCTCAGCTAGTGTTGTTGTAGTGCCTGTTGGGCCTTTTCGCGGGCAAGCCCGCTCCCACGGTTAAAACTCCCATTGCGGGGGCTCGCCTGCGAAGAGGCCCTCAGCCCCCCCTGAAAATTCCTGATTCACCCGTGTTCCCTTGTGGGAGCGGGCTTGCCCGCGAAAGGGCTCTCAAGGTTTGCCACCCATTCCCGAGTTCACTCCAGCGGCCCCAGCACCTGCCGATAGCGCTCCAGCCCTTGCGGTGTATTGCGCACCAGGCTGATCTCCAGTCCCGTCGGATTGTCCTGCTGAGTGCCGGTCAGTCGCCGCCAGCCCTTGCCGGGCTGCCACACCCGCAGTTCCATCGACGTCACCTGCTCCAGTACCGCCACGCCGTCCTTGGGCGCCGGCAACGGGAAGCGCGTACGGGCAGGCGCCACCGCGCGATACAGCGTGCCGCCCTGCAACCACCAGCGCACCCGTTGCAGGCTGCCGTCCTGTTCCGCGGCCGTGCGAATCAGGTCGAGGCGAAAGCCCTTGCCCTCCGGGCTGCGCACCGTCAGGGCAGCGGGGGCCTGCGACGGTGGCGGCTCCTTGTCGGCAATCGGCGGTTCCACCAGTTCGATACCGGCACGCAAGGCCACGTCGCGCTCCAGTTGGCCCAGCGCCGCGAGCAGTTGACGGGTCTGTCCGGCGCTGGCCTTGAGGTGTTCGTCGGCGCGATTGACGCTGTCCAGGCCACGCCAGGCAATGATGCTGACCACCGCCATGAGCATGATCGCGATCATCACTTCGATCAGGGTAAAGCCGGCCTGGCGCTTCATTGCACGCGAATCTCGCCATTGGCAGCGCGCACCACGCCGATGCTGTGCTGGCCGTCGGAAAGCGAGACACGTAGCGGTGGTGCGATCCATTCGGCGTCCAGCACCAGGCTCTTGCCACGGTCGAGTTGCACCTGCATCGGTGTGCTTTGCCAGCGGGTCGGGCGCAGTTGCGGGTCGCCGTTGAATTGTTCGAGGCCGCCCTGGATATCCGCGCGACTGAAGCGATAGCCCCTGGCGTCGCTCAGCCAGCGGATTGGCCGGCCATCGGCGCGGGCTTCGGCCTGGGCCACCTGCAGGGCCTGGGCCAGGCGCTCGGCGTCCTTGCGCAGCAATTGCAGCGGATCGGGCTTGATGCTCAGGCTGATGGCCGCGCTGGCGATGCCGATGATCACCAGCACGACCATCAGTTCGATCAGGGTAAAACCCGCCTGGGCAGGGTATGGGGCATCCATTCGACAAGGCTCCTTGAGTCTCCTTGCATGCTGCGCGGCAAAGATGATGGGCGTGTGAAATAAAAACGTGAGAATTGCCTGTTAGGCTGAAAAGGTTTCGGATCACCCACGAAAAAGGAGCCTCGACGATGCAATGGACCCCGCGCTTTTCCCAGCCCCAGATTGTCCAGTCGGTGGGCCTGCTCGCGGCCCTGGCGGGCGCGGTGGTCTGGTCGACGCTGCTGCTGACCCCGGCCGTGTCCCAGGTGCCCGAGGGCCAGTCGCCGGGCGCGGTCGTGCGCAGTGACAATCCGGCGCTGCAGTGGTTTTCCAATCAGCCGGCGCAGCTCGATATCAAGGTTTCCGGAGTGATGGCCGGCGTGCGCGGCGCGGTGGCGATTCTCAGCCTGAACGACGGTCCGCCCCGCAGCTTTCTGGCCGGCGAGCGCCTGGGGCAGGGGGTGAAGCTGCTGGCAATCGAGGGCGATGGCATTCTGATCGAGCGTGGCACGGAAAAACTGCACCTGACCGTGACCCGTCTCAGCGAGGCGCCGTTCCTGCCGAAACTGACCCGACCCTGAGGTCCGACACCGCCGGCGGCGGGCTCAACAGGGTCTCCAGCCGCGCCAGCGGCGGCGCCTCGTGGCGTCGATCGAGCACCAGGATCTCGACCCTGAACAGCCGCGGACCGCCCCCCGGCCCGATGGTCTGGTCGCAGCGCAGGGCCATGCGGCCCTGATCGCATTCAAAGGATTTGCGCCCAAGGGGCAGGCGGCCCTCCAGGCGTAGCTCGGCCAGGCGACTCTGTGCCGCCAGCAGGGCCATGGAACGGTCGCGCAACAGACCGTTGCTCTGGGTCATCAGACCAGCCACGCGGATCGCCGCGGCCATCGCCACGGCAATGATTGCCAGGGCCACCAGCACTTCGATCAGGGTAAAGCCGCGTTGGCGGGGAGGGCGTTGCATGGGCGTCTCGGAACGGGAAACCGAGGCAGGAGCCTAGCGCGCTTGTTTGACCGCTTGCTGACCAAAGCTCCCGAGCTTTTCAGGCGGTAGCGGACTCTACCAGATCGTTCCCATGCTCTGCGTGGGAACGCTTCGCTGGACGCTCCGCGTCCGCTCTCGTGACGTGCAACGTCACGGGCCGCATGCCCACGCAGCGCGGGGGAACGATCTTCAAACCAAGGCCCTGTTCACCCGAGGATTTTCAATACCAGTGACATATCTTCTTGCAACAATCCGCCGCGAATCGAATCAAGCCAAGGATTGTCGAGATGGATATCGCGCGCATCAATTCCCGTTCCAGCACTCGTCGGGCACAACAGGGATTCACGCTGATCGAGATCATGGTGGTGGTGGTGATCCTCGGGATTCTCGCCGCCATGGTGGTACCCAAGGTCCTCGATCGTCCCGACCAGGCCCGGGCCACCGCGGCCAGGCAGGACATCGGCGGATTGATGCAGGCGCTCAAGCTCTATCGCCTCGATCACGGCGGCTATCCGAGCCAGAACCAGGGCCTGAAGATCCTCGCCGAGCGTCCGGCGAACGCCAAGGACAGCAACTGGCGCTCCTACCTGGAGCGCCTGCCCAACGATCCGTGGGGGCGTCCTTACCAGTACCTCAATCCTGGCGCCAATGGCGAAGTCGACGTGTTTTCCCTGGGTGCCGACGGCAAGCCGGACGGTGACGGGGTCAATGCCGATATCGGCTCCTGGCAACTGTAGCGCCAGCCATGAACGCCTATTCGCTGACAGCGGCGAAGCAACAGGGCATGGCGATCATCAGCGCCTTGCTGATCGCCGCCGTGGTGGCGGTGATCGCCGGCGGCATGCTCACTCGCGAGACGGTCTTTACCCGTGGCCTGGAGGCCGAGCAACTGCGGGTCCAGGGCTCCTGGCAGTTGCGCGGCGGCCTTGAGCTCAGTCGCCAATTGTTGTGGGAAGCCCGCCAGCGCGATCCGTTGACCCATCTGGCGCAAGCCTGGGCCCAACCCTTCGTCGCCTCGCCGTCGGGCGAGCGTGGCGGCCAGTTCGACGGCCGCCTGGAGGACGAGCAGGGCAAGTTCAACCTGCGCAACCTGGTGCAGGACGAGCGGGTCGACGCCGAACAGATGCAGGGCTTTGCCCGCCTGTGCGAGTTGCTCGGCGTCAAGGCGGCGGTAGGCCAGCGTATCGCCCAGCGGGTGATTGCCTCCTATCCACGGGTGTCGGACCCCGACCGCGTGCCGGCGACGACCGTGCGCGGCAGTTTCGACAGTGGCCGGCTGACCTCGCCCGGAGCCGCCCTCAAGCCACTGCCGGCGACCCGGCCGATGCTGCGCAGCCTGCAGGACCTCAGGAGCGTCGAGGGTGTGGATGAGCAGACCCTGGCCTTGCTCGCGCCCCATGTGACCATCCTGCCGGCCAACACCTGGGTCAACGGCAATACCGCGACCGCCGAGGTGCTGGCGTCCCAGGTCCCGGGACTGTCACCGCAACGTGCCCGGGGCCTGATCAACGAGCGCGATGCGGGGCAGTGGTTCATCAACCGCGGCGACTTCGTCAATCGCCTGCGCATGCCGCAATTGATCGTCACCGATATCAAGGTCGGGATCACCAGCGACTGGTTCCTGCTCACCGGGCAATCGCGTGGCGAGCGGCGTCGCGTCAGCCTGGCGGCGCTGTTGCACCGCAGCCAGGAGCAGATGCCCCAGGTGATCTGGTCGCGGGTGGGCGTATGACGTTGCTACGCGTGGCGCTGTCGCCCCTGGACAGCCTGGACCTCGACAGTCCGCTGGCCTTTGCCCGGCTGGATCGCCAGGGCCAGGTCGAAGCAACCGGCCAGGCCAGCCTGGCGCGCCTGGCCCAGGCGCATAAAGGCCTGGCCGTGGAGTGTTACCTGCATCCACGGGACAGCCTGCTGGCCAGTCTCGAACTGCCGGTCCTGGCGCCGGCGAAGGTTCGCGCAGCGGTCGACTGCGCTGCCCAGGCGTTGATCCTCGGCGGCTGCGAGTCGATGCATATCGTCCATGGCCCACGGGACACCGAGGGCCAGGTCCAGATCGCCTGGCTGCAACGTGCTGCGCTGGAACGCTTCGGCGCGTTGTTGCGACAGGCCGGGATCAAGCTGCGCGGCCTGTATCCGGCCGCCGGTTGCCTGCCGGTGATTGCCGGCGAGCCGGTGGTGGAGGCCCTGGATGAACACCTGCTGATCCGCCTGGGCACCGACCGGGCCGAGGTGCATCCGGATATCGATCAGGCGCTGGCGCAACTGCTCGGACGGGGCGAAGTGCTGCACTGGCTGGGCGAGCCGCCGCTGAGCCATGCCCTGGTCCAGGTATTGCCCGCCAATCGGCGCTGGAGCGGCCCGACACCGACCTGGGGCTTGCACGGTGCGTTGCGTCAGCCGGGAGCCGAAGGCGGTCACTGGGGCCGGGCGCTGGCCTGCTGCGCGCTGGCCGTGGTGGTCTGGGCGGTGGGCTTGAACCTCTATGCGGCGCGGCAGGTCGAGCAGGGCCAGCAGCTCAAGTCGTGGATGGTACAGCGGGTCAAGCAGGCCTTTCCGGCGCTGCCGATGGTGCTCAATCCCCTGCAGCAGGCCCGTCAGCAACTGACCCAGCGGCAGACGGCCGGTGACGGCGACAGCGATTTCTCCCGACTGGTCCAGCAGGCCGGCCTGGCGATGCCGTTCATGGTCGGTGGCGTGCAAAGCCTGGTGTTCGACAACGGTGAACTGCACCTCGATACCCTGTCGGACATGCGCAAGCCGGGCAACGGCGGTACCTGGCAGGCCACGCTGGTCCAGGCTGGCGTGCTGGCCACGCCGGCGCCCGAAGGCTGGACCCTCAGGGTCCAGGCCGAACCGATACAACCGGTGGCGGAGGCGGAAAATGAGTAACCCCTGGTTGAACCGGTACCGGGCCCGCTGGCAGGTCCTGGCAAGTCAGGCACAGGCGTACTGGAGCGGCCTGGCGTTGCGGGAAAAACGCCTGGTCAGCGGTATGGCCCTCGGTGTTTCGGCGCTGTTCGTCTGGCTGGTACTGATCCAGCCGCCGCTGAAGAAAATCGATTTCTGGGCGCTGGAAACTCCCAGGCTGCGCACTCAGGCCCAGACCCTCGACAGCTTGCTGCAAGGCCTGGCGATGCCGGGCGTCGACGGTGTCGAGCCGGGCCTGCGCGCCAGCCTCGAAGCCAGCGGGCTGGCCGGGCATTACCAATTGCAGGGCAGTGCCGAAGGCTGGCTGCTGACCTTCGACGACGCCCCGGCCGATGCGCTGGTGGGCTGGCTGCTGGGCAACCCCCGTTCTTTCACCCTGGAAGTGGTCGAGGCCCGTCTGCAACGCACGGGTACGACCGAACCCGATGGCTCGGCCGGCCGATTGTCCGGAACCGTTCGCATGGATCAGGCGCGTGGCGCTAAGGAAGCTTCATGAAGTGGTCAGGTTCTTTGTATGGGTTGCGTTGCCGGCAAGCGGCGGCCCCGTGGTTGCTGCTGGCGTTGACGGCGTGCAGCAGCGGCACGACACCGCAGGCTCCGCTGCTGGTGGAAAGCGAGCTGGGCCGGCCACTGGGCTCGACGGTCAAGAGCGGCGACGCCGTGGCGGATCGGCAGCGGGTCCAGGCCCAGGTCGAACAGCAACGGCGCGTGCAACATCCGCTGAACACCACGGGGAAAGGCAAGGGTGCTGCCGGTAAAAGCCTGCCGGCGAGCAACCCCCTGGGTGACCAGCCCGTGCAACTGAATTTTGTCGACGCCGATATCCAGGCGGTGGTCCGCGCCTTGTCGCGCTCCACCGGGCGGCAGTTTCTGGTCGATCCGCGGGTCAAGGGCAACCTGACCCTGGTTTCCGAAGGCGAAGTGCCGGCCCACCGGGCCTATGACATGTTGCTGGCGGCCTTGCGCATGCAGGGTTTCAGCGTGGTCGATGTCGGCGGTGTCAGCCAGGTGGTGCCGGAAGCGGACGCCAAGCTGCTGGGTGGGCCGATCTACAGTGCCGATCGCCCGGCGGAAAACGGCATGCTGACCCGCACCTTCCGCCTGCAATACGAGAATGCGGTCAACCTGATCCCGGTGCTGCGGCCGATCGTTTCGCCGAACAACCCGATCAATGCCTATCCGGGCAACAACACCGTGGTCATCACCGACTATGCGGAGAACCTGCAACGGGTGGCGAGCCTGATCGCCAGCATCGATACGCCGAGCGCCATCGACACCGATGTGGTGACCATCCAGAACGGCATCGCCAGCGATATCGCCAGCATGGTCGCCGAGCTGCTGGAGAACCAGGGCAACGATCCGACCCAGAAGATCAGCGTGCTCGGCGACCCGCGCTCCAACTCGATCATCATCCGCGCCAGCAGCCCGGAGCGTACGCAACTGGTGCGGGAACTGATCTACAAGCTCGACAATGCCCAGAGCAATCCGAGCAACCTGCATGTGGTCTACCTGCGCAACGCCCAGGCCGGCAAGCTGGCCCAGGCCCTGCGCGGCCTGCTCACCGGTGAAAGCGACAGCGGCGAAGGGCAGGGCGACCCGACCCGGGCGATGCTCAGCGGTGGCGGGAGCAACAGCAGCAGCCAGAACAACCAGAACAGCAGCCAGGCCAATGGCAGCACCCAGGGCAGCACCGCCACCAGCGCCAGCAGCGGCTCGGTTTACGGCCAGGGCGCCCGCTCCGGCGCCAGCCAGGCCGGTGGCGCGACGGCGTCCGGCGAGCAGAACGTGGCGTTTTCCGCCGGTGGCGTGACCATCCAGGCCGATGCCACCACCAACACCTTGCTGATCTCCGCACCGGAGCCGTTGTACCGCAACCTGCGCGAGGTCATCGACCTGCTCGACCAGCGTCGCGCCCAGGTGGTGATCGAAAGCCTGATCGTCGAAGTCAGCGAAGACGACGCCAATGAGTTCGGCGTGCAATGGCAGAGCGGCAACCTCGGTGGCAACGGTGTGATCGGTGGCGTCAACCTCGGCGGCACCGGGCTGGTCACCACCGCCAAGAACAGCATCGATGCCTTGCCCCAGGGCCTGAGTGTCGGCGTGGTCCGCGGCGCCGTGGACATTCCCGGGATCGGCCGGGTGATGGACCTCAAGGTGCTGGCCAAGGCCCTGAAAAGCAAGGGCGGCTCCAATGTGCTGTCAACGCCGAACCTGCTGACCCTCGACAACGAAGTGGCGAGCATCTTCGTCGGCCAGACCATTCCCTTTGTCAGCGGCCAGTACGTGACCAACGGCAGCAACTCGAGCAACAACCCGTTCCAGACCATCCAGCGCGAGGAAGTCGGTCTCAAGCTCAATGTCCGGCCGCAGATCTCCGAGGGCGGCACGGTCAAGCTGGATATCTACCAGGAAGTCAGCAGCGTCGATGATCGCGCCACCGCGACGGCCGCCGGCACCGTGACCAACAAGCGCGCGATCGACACCAGCATCCTGCTCGACGACGGGCAGATCATGGTCCTCGGCGGCCTGTTGCAGGACGGCTACACCCAGAGCAACGACGGCGTGCCGTTCCTGTCGGACATCCCCGGCATCGGCGCGCTGTTTCGCCACGAACGACGTACCACCAACAAGACCAACCTGATGGTGTTCCTGCGGCCCTACATCATTCGCGATGGTGCAGCCGGGCGGGCGATCACCTTGAATCGCTACGATTTTATCCGCCGCGCCCAGGGCAGCCTGCAGCCGGATCGCAACTGGGCCATGCCGGACATGCAGGCGCCGCAGTTGCCGAATGCCGCCGAAGCGATCCCCGGTTCGCAGCCGTCGCCCGTGCCACAGACGCCACGGGCGCCGATCCGCGCGGTGCCGGTGTCGCTCAATGACAGGTCGCAGCCATGAACCCTTGTGGGAGCGGGCTTGCCCGCGAAGCTTTTGGCGTCCTCGAGGTCCTCTTCGCGGGCAAGCCCGCTCCCACAGGTAGGGCGCAAGCGGCGCGAAGGGAGTGTTCACCATGAGTGCGTTGCCGTATGCCTGGGCCAAGGCGCAGCGGGTGGTGTTGTGCGACGGTGTGCTGAGTGCCTGTCCCTCGACGCCGGGCTGGGCCATCAGCGAGGTGCGCCGCCAGTTCGGTCCGGCGCGCCTGGAGCGGGTGCGCGACGAAGAACTCGACGGCCTGCTCGCCAGCTCCTACGCCGATACCGGCAGCGCGGCGGCGGTGGTCGGCGCGGCGGAAAACGAGGTGGACCTCGACCGGCTGATGCAGGACATCCCGGAAATCACCGACCTGCTGGACACCCAGGACGGCGCGCCGGTGATCCGCATGATCAATGCCTTGCTGACCCAGGCGGCACGGGACGAGGCCAGCGACATCCATATCGAGCCGTTCGAGACCCATTCGGTGGTGCGCTACCGGGTCGACGGCACGCTGCGCGACGTGGTGTCGCCACGCAAGGCGCTGCATGGCGCGCTGGTGTCGCGGATCAAGATCATGGCGCAGTTGGACATCGCCGAAAAACGCCTGCCCCAGGACGGTCGGATTGCCCTGCGGGTGGCCGGGCGTCCGATCGATATCCGCGTCTCCACCGTGCCCACCGGGCATGGCGAGCGGGTGGTGATGCGGCTGCTGGACAAGCAGGCCGGGCGCCTGCAACTGGAAACCCTGGGCATGGACCCCGACGTGCTGGCCCGGCTCGATCACCTGATCCGCCAGCCCCACGGCATCGTCCTGGTCACCGGTCCCACGGGCAGCGGCAAGACCACCAGCCTCTATGCCGCGCTGGCCCGGCTCGACGCCAGTACCAGCAATATTCTCACCGTCGAGGATCCGGTGGAATACGACCTGCCGGGCATCAGCCAGATCCAGGTCAACGCCAAGATCGACATGACCTTTGCCCTGGCCCTGCGGGCGATCCTGCGCCAGGACCCTGACATCATCATGATCGGCGAGATCCGCGACCTGGAAACCGCGCAGATCGCCGTGCAGGCCTCGCTCACCGGTCACCTGGTGCTGGCGACGCTGCACACCAATGACGCGGTGTCGGCGGTCAACCGCCTGATCGACATGGGCGTGGAGCCGTTCCTGCTGGCGTCGTCGATGCTCGGGGTACTGGCCCAGCGGCTGGTGCGACGGCTGTGCCAGCACTGTCGCGAGGAGGACCCGGCCACGCCGGGCACCTGGCGTCCGGTGGGCTGCAGCGCCTGCAATCACACCGGCTACAGCGGCCGTACCGGCATCCACGAACTGTTCTGCATCGACGATGACGTCCGCACCCTGATCCACCAGGGAGCCGGGGAACAGGCCCTGCGCCTGGCCGCTCGCGCGGCCGGCATGCTGAGCATGCGCGAGGACGGTGAACGCTGGGTGCGCAGCGGTGCCACGGCGCCGGAAGAAATCCTTCGCGTGACACGGGACGCCTGATGAATCGCTATCGCTTCGAAGCCGCCGACGCTCTCGGCAAGATCGAATCCGGCCATCTGGAGGCGGACAGCCAGAGTGCGGCGATGGGCGTGCTGCGCAGTCGCGGCCTGACCGCCTTGTCGGTCAAGGCCGACGGGGGCGAGAGTGGCGGGGCGGGCGGCGGTCTGTTCAGCGCCAAGCTGTCGGACAACGACCTGGCCTGGGCCACCCGCCAGCTGGCGAGCCTGCTGGGTGCCAGCCTGCCACTGGAGGCGGCGCTGAGCGCCACGGTGGAACAGGCCGAACGCAAGCATATCGCCCAGACCCTGAGCGCGGTGCGCGCCGATGTCCGGGGCGGCATGCGCCTGGCCGAAGCCCTGGCCAAGCGCCCCAGGGACTTTCCGGAGATCTACCGGGCGCTGATAGCCGCGGGCGAGGAGTCCGGCGACCTGGCCCAGGTCATGGAGCGACTGGCCGACTACATCGAGGAACGCAACAACCTGCGGGGCAAGATCCTCACCGCCTTTATCTATCCGGGCGTGGTCGGGCTGGTGTCGGTGGCCATCGTGATCTTCCTGCTCAGCTATGTGGTGCCGCAGGTGGTCAGCGCGTTTTCCCAGGCGCGCCAGGATCTGCCGGGGCTGACCCTGGTGATGCTCAACGCCAGTGACTTCATCCGCGCCTGGGGCTGGCTCTGTTTCAGCGTCATGGCCGGTGGTTTCTGGGGTTGGCGCCTGTACCTGCGCAAACCCGCGGCACGTCTGGGCTGGCACAGCCGGATCCTGCGCCTGCCGCTGATCGGGCGTTTTGTGCTGGGACTCAATACCGCCCGGTTCGCCTCGACCCTGGCGATTCTCGGCGGTGCCGGGGTGCCGTTGCTGCGGGCATTGGAAGCGGCGCGGCAGACGGTGTCGAACGATCGCCTGAGCCTGAGTGTGAGCGAGGCCACGGCGCGGGTCAGGGAAGGGGTGAACCTGGCAGCGGCGCTGAAGGTCGAGAAGGTCTTTCCGCCGGTATTGATCCACCTGATTGCCAGTGGCGAGAAAACCGGTTCGTTGCCGCCGATGCTGGAACGCGCGGCACAGACCCTGTCGCGGGACATCGAGCGGCGGGCCATGGGCATGACCGCGCTGCTCGAACCGCTGATGATCGTGGTGATGGGCGGGGTGGTGCTGGTGATCGTGATGGCGGTATTGCTGCCGATCATCGAGATCAACCAGCTGGTGCAATAGCCGAGACAGGAGTGTTGCCTGTGCCGGCCTCTTCGCTGGCAAGCCAGCTCCCACAAGTGTCCGAGTCGAACACAAACGATGCGCACGACCCGATTTCCTGTGAGAGCTGGCTTGTGCCAGCTCCCATAAGTGCCCGAGTCGGACACAAACAATGGGCACGACCCGATTCCCTGTGGGAGCTGGCTTGCCAGCGAAGGGGCCCTCGGGATCACTCCCTGATCAAGGCTCCTTGCGCTTGACCAGCTTCATCACCACCACAAAGAACACCGGCACGAACACCACGGCCAGGGTCGCGCTGATCATCCCGCCGATCACCCCGGTACCGATGGCCTGCTGGCTCGCCGAGCTGGCCCCGGTGGCGATCGCCAGGGGCACCACGCCGAGAATGAACGCCAGCGAGGTCATGATGATCGGCCGCAAACGCAACCGTGCGGCCTGTACCGTCGCGTCCAGCAGGTCATGGCCCTCGTCGTACAGGCTCTTGGCGAACTCGATGATCAGGATCGCATTCTTCGCCGACAGACCGATGATGGTGATCAAGCCGACCTTGAAGAACACATCGTTGGGCATCCCGCGCAAGGTTACCGCCAGCACCGCGCCGAGCACGCCCAGCGGCACCACCAGCAGCACCGAGGTCGGAATCGACCAGCTCTCGTACAGCGCCGCCAGGCAGAGGAACACCACCAGCAGCGACAGGCCGAGCAGGATCGGTGCCTGGGAGCCGGACAAGCGCTCCTGCAACGACAGCCCGGTCCATTCCAGGCCCAGGCCCGCCGGCAGTTGCGTCACCAGGCGCTGCATTTCCTCCATGGCCTGGCCGGTGCTGTAGCCGGGCGCCGACTCGCCGGAAATGGCAATCGCCGGGTAGCCGTTGTAGCGGGTCAACTGCGCCGGGCCCTGGGTCCAGCGGGCTTCGACAAAGGCCGACAGCGGGACCATCTTGCCGTTGCTGTTGCGCACATGGATCTTCAGCAGGTCCGCGACCTGGGCGCGCTGGTCGCCCTCGGCCTGGATCACCACCCGTTGCATGCGTCCCTGGTTGGGGAAGTCGTTGATATACGACGAACCCACCGCGGTGGAGAGGATATTGCCGATATCGGCAAACGACACGCCCAGGGCGTTGGCCTGCTTGCGGTCGACTTCCAGCTGCACCTGAGGCGCCTCGGCCAGGGCGCTTTCGCGGACATTGGCCAGTACCTTGCTCTTTGTCGCCGCCGCCAGCAGCTCGGTACGGGCCTGCATCAAGGCTTCGTGGCCGACGCCGCCACGGTCCTGCAGGCGGAACTCGAATCCGCTGGAGGTGCCCAGGCCATCCACCGGTGGCGGCAGGATTGCGTAGGCCACCGCATCCTTGAGGTCGCCGAAGGCGATATTCGCCCGTTCGGCGATGGCCGCCGCCGAGTCCTGGGCACTGCGCTGCGACCAGTCCTTGAGCGTGGTGAAGGCCAGCGCGGCGTTCTGGCCGCTGCCGGAGAAGCTGAAGCCGAGGATCATCGTGGTATCGCCGACACCGGGCTCCGTGGCGTTATTGGCCTCGATCTGTTCCACCACCTTGACCGTGCGGTTCTTGCTCGCCCCCGGCGGCAGCTGGATATCGGTGATGGTGTAGCCCTGATCTTCCACCGGCAGGAACGAGGCCGGCAGGCGGCTGAACAGCAGGCCGAGGACCACCACCAGCACGCCGTAGAGCAGCAGGTAGCGGCCGCTGCGTTTCAGGGCCTGGACCACCCAGCGTTCGTAGCCGGCGCTCATCTGTTCGAAGCGGCGGTTGAACCAGCCGAAGAAGCCGCCCTTGGCATGGTGTTCGCCCTTGGCGATCGGCTTGAGCAGGGTGGCGCACAGGGCCGGGGTCAGGGTCAGGGCGAGGAACGCCGAGAACAGGATCGAGGTCGCCATGGACAACGAGAACTGCTGGTAGATCACGCCCACCGAGCCCTGCATGAACGCCATGGGAATGAACACCGCCACCAGCACCAGGGTGATGCCGATGATCGCGCCGCTGATCTGGCCCATGGCCTTGCGCGTCGCTTCCTTCGGCGACAGGCCTTCATTGACCATGATCCGCTCGACGTTCTCCACCACCACGATGGCGTCGTCCACCAGGATACCGATGGCCAGCACCATGCCGAACATGGTCAGCACGTTGATCGAGAACCCCAGGGCCAGCATGGTGGCAAAGGTCCCCATCAGCGCCACCGGCACCACCAGCGTCGGAATCAGCGTGTAGCGGATGTTCTGCAGGAACAGGAACATCACCGCGAACACCAGCAGCATCGCTTCGCCGAGGGTGTAGACCACCTTGGTGATCGAGACCTTGACGAACGGCGAGGTGTCGTAGGGGATCTTGTATTCCACGTTCGCCGGGAAGTAGCGCGACAGCTCATCCATCTTCGCCCGTACCAGCGTCGCGGTCTTCAGGGCATTGGCGCCGGGGGCCAGTTGCACGCTGAAGGCGGTCGACGGCTTGCCGTTCAGGCGCGTCGAGTACTGGTATTCCTGGCTGCCGACCTCGACCCGGGCGACATCGCCGATACGTACGCTGGAGCCGTCCGGATTGGCCCGCAGGACAATGTCGGCGAATTCCTGGGGCGTCGACAGCTGGCCCTTGACCAGCACCGCCGCGGTGATTTCCTGGGTCGACGGCCCCGGCAGGTCGCCGATGCTGCCGGCCGATACCTGGGCGTTCTGCGCGGCCACGGCGGCGCTGACATCGGCGGCGGTGAGGTTGAAACCCACCAGCTTCTGCGGATCGATCCAGATCCGCAGGGCGCGTTCGGCACCGTACAGCTGGGCCTTGCCGACACCGTCGAGGCGCTTGATCTCGTTCATCACGTTGCGCGCCAGGTAGTCGCTGAGCGCGGTGTCGTCGTACTGGCCGTCATTGGAGGTGAGGGTCGCCAGCAGCAGGAAACCGGCGGAGACCTTCTCCACCTGCAGGCCTTGCTGGGTGACGGCGGCGGGCAGGCGTGGTTCTACTGCCTTGAGGCGGTTCTGCACGTCGACCTGGGCCATCTCCGGGTTGGTCCCGGGCTGGAAGGTCGCGGTGATGGTGGCGCTGCCCAGGCTGCTCTGGGATTCGAAATACAGCAGGTGGTCGGCACCGTTGAGTTCCTGCTCGATCAGGCTGACCACGCTTTCGTCGAGGGTCTGTGCCGAGGCGCCGGGATACACCGCGTAGATTTCCACCTTGGGCGGGGCGACGTTGGGGTACTGCGCCACCGGCAATTGCGGGATGGCGAGGACACCGGCGAGGAGAATAAACAGCGCGACCACCCAGGCGAAGATCGGGCGGTCGATAAAGAAGTGCGGCATGCTCACTGTCCTTTGGACTGGGCGAGGGAAACAGGGCTGTCATCGACCTGCACCAGCTCGCCGGGACGGGCGTGCTGCAGGCCTTCGACGACGATGCGGTCGCCGGGCTTGAGGCCGTCGTTGACGATCCAGCGGTCGTTCTGCACGGCGCCGAGGCTGACCGGGTGTTGGCTCACGCGCTGTTCGGCGTCTACCAGCAGCACCTGGGGAATCCCCGCGCTGTCGCGCAGGATCGCCCGTTGCGGCACGCTGATGCCTTCGCGGTTGAAGGCCTGCTCGACCTTGACCCGGACGAAGCTGCCCGGCAGCAGGTCGAGGTCCGGGTTGGGGAACTCGCTGCGCAGGATGATCTGCCCGGTGCTCGGGTCGACGCTGATATCCGTGAACAGCAGCTTGCCCGGCAGCGGGTAGGCGCTGCCGTCGTCCTGGATCAGCGTGGCCTTGGCCTGGTTCTGCCCGACCTGTTGCAACTGGCCGGCGCGGAAGGCCCGGCGCAGGTCGTTCAACTCGCGGGTGGACTGGGTCAGGTCGGCGTGGATCGGGTTCAGTTGCTGAATCAGGGCCAGGGCGGTGGTTTCGTTCTGGCCGACCAGCGCACCCTCGGTGACCAGGGCCCGGCCGATGCGCCCGGAGATCGGCGCGGTGACGGTGGCGTAGCCCAGGTTGAGCTTCGCCCGCTGCACCGCGGCCTGGTTGGCGGCGACATCGGCGGCGCTCTGGCGCGCGGCGGCCTGGGCGTTGTCGTAGTCCTGGCGGCTGATGGCGTTGCTGTCCACCAGTTCGCGGTAGCGCTGGTGCTGCAGTTTCGCCTGGAACGCATTGGCCTCGGCTTTCTGCAGGCTGGCGACGGCGCTGTCGAGGTCGGCCTTGAACGGTGCCGGATCGATCAGGAACAGCACATCGCCCTGCTTGACGTCGCTGCCTTCGTGGAACAGGCGCTTGAGCACCACGCCGGCGACCCGCGCGCGGACTTCGGCGATCCGTGGCGCGGCAATGCGCCCGCTCAGTTCGCTGCTGATCGACAGGGCTTGGGTACGGATGGTCTCGATCCGGACCTTGGGCGCGGGCGGGGCCTCGGGCGGACCCGCGGACTTGTCACAGGCGCTCAACGCCAGGGCCAGGGCCGACAGGCAGAGCGGGGCAAACAGCTTCTTCAACATAATCGAGTCCCAGTAATGACCCGGGCATGCTAAGGGCGGCTGTCAAGCGGTGCTGTGAAGCTATGTAGGTCGTTGGTGAAAAAGTGTGAAGCTTGTGCTCGCGCACGCGAAAGGGCGTATATCCTTCACGGTTTTCCACCTACCTGTAGTTATTTATGCCGACGATTCTCCTGGTCGAAGACGACACCGCACTTTCCGAACTGATCGCCAGCTACCTGGAGCGCAACGGCTATCAGGTCAATGTGCTGGCCCGTGGCGACCAGGTGCGCGAGCGGGCCCGGCAGAATCCGCCGGACCTGGTGATCCTCGACCTGATGCTGCCGGGCCTCGACGGTTTGCAGGTGTGCCGCCTGTTGCGGGCCGATTCGGCGACGCTGCCGATCCTCATGCTCACCGCCCGTGACGACAGCCACGACCAGGTGCTGGGCCTGGAAATGGGCGCCGACGACTACGTGACCAAGCCTTGCGAGCCGCGGGTGCTGCTGGCCCGGGTGCGGACCCTGTTGCGCCGCAGCAGCCTCAGCGAGCCGCAGGTGGCCAGCGACCAGATCCTGATGGGCAACCTGTGCATCGACCTGTCCGAGCGCACCGTGACTTGGCGCGAGCAGCCGGTGGAACTGTCCAGCGGCGAATACAACCTGCTGGTGGTGCTGGCCCGGCATGCCGGCGAGGTGCTCAGCCGCGACCAGATCCTGCAGCGCCTGCGCGGCATCGAGTTCAACGGCACCGACCGTTCGGTGGACGTGGCGATCTCCAAGCTGCGGCGCAAGTTCGACGACCATGCCGGCGAGGCGCGCAAGATCAAGACCGTGTGGGGCAAGGGCTACCTGTTCAGCCGTTCCGAGTGGGAATGCTGAGTCGATGCTGAAGATTCTGATCCGCCTCTACCTGGTGACCATCGTGACCTTCAGCGCGGCGATCTACCTGGTGCCCGACCTGGTGATCGGGCTCTTTCGCGAGCGCTTCATGAGCTACAACATCGACCAGTCCCGGGGCATGCAGGGGCTGTTGGTCAAGCAGTTCCACGAAGTGCCCAACGGCCAGTGGCCGGCCCTGGCGATCGAGCTGGACAAGCGTTTCGCGCCGCTGCGGGTGGCGCTGATCCGTATCGACGACATCAGCTTCAGCGAGCCCGAGCAGAAGCGCCTGCGCCGCGGCGAGAACGTGATCCGCCTGGGCGACTGGGGAGCGCCGAACCTGGTGGCCTCGCCGCTGGACGGGCAACTGGCGGTGGAACTGGTGGTGCCGCCCGATCCGCTGGACGTGAACCTGCTGTACTGGAGCATGAACGTGCTGATCGGCGCGGCGTTGCTGGCCTGCCTGCTGTTCTGGCTGCGCCCGCACTGGCGTGACCTGGAGCGCCTCAAGCAGACCGCCCGGCGCATCGGCCAGGGCCAGTTGAGCGAACGCACGCATATTTCGCCGCGCTCCAATATCGGCGAGCTGGCGTCGGTCTTCGACACCATGGCCGGCGATATCGAATGCCTGCTCAACCAGCAGCGCGACCTGCTCAATGCCGTCTCCCATGAACTGCGCACGCCCCTGACCCGGCTGGATTTCGGCCTGGCCCTGGCGCTCTCGGATGACTTGCCGCAGCCTTCGCGCGAGCGCCTGCAAGGGCTGGTGGGACATATCCGCGAACTGGACGAGCTGGTGCTGGAACTGCTGTCCTACAGTCGCCTGCAGAACCCGGGGCGGGCGCCGGAGCGGGTGATGGTGTCGCTCGACGAGTTTGTCGACAGCATCCTTGGCAGTTTCGACGAAGAACTGGAGGCTCCGGACATCGTTATCGATGTGCTGATGCACGGCTCCCTGGAACGCTTTTCCCTCGATCCGCGACTGACCGCGCGGGCCGTGCAGAACCTGTTGCGCAATGCCACCCGGTATTGCGAGCGGCGGATCCAGATCGGTATCCGCGCCAATGCCGAAGGCTGCGAACTGTGGGTCGACGACGATGGCATTGGCATTCCCGAGCAGGAGCGCGAGCGGGTCTTCGAGCCGTTCTACCGCCTGGATCGCAGCCGTGACCGTTCCACCGGCGGCTTTGGCCTGGGGTTGGCCATCAGCCGCCGGGCGGCCGAGGCCCAGGGCGGTACCCTGACCGCCGAACCGTCGCCGCTGGGCGGCGCGCGTTTCCGCCTCTGGTTGCCGGCGGTCTGAAGTCGTTGGCAACCTCAAGTCCGCCTTCGGGGGCAAGCCCCCTCCCACAAGGTTGAGTGGCTACATGGAAGGGAGGCAGTCTCCTGCCACAAGGTTGAGTGGCTATGTGGAAGGGAGACAGTCTCCTGCCACAAGGTTGAGTGGCTATGTGGAAGGGAGGCAGTCTCCTGCCACAAGGTTGAGTAGCCATGTGGAAGGGAGGCAAGCCCCCTCCCACAAGGTTGATCGGCTATGTGGAAGGGAGTCAGTCTCCTGCCACAAGGTTGAGTAGCCATGTGGAAGGGAGGCAAGCCCCCTCCCAAAAGTTTGATCGGATACTGTGGGAGGGGGCTTGCCCCCGAAGAGGCCCTGGAGGGCGGCATCCATCTTCCTAGAGCCCCTGGCTGGCGCGGATCAGGTCATAGGCCCGGCGCACCAGCGGATTGACCGTGTTGGGCCGGATCCACAGGTGATAGGTGACGTCCGGCAGCCGTGGCAGGCCGTCATTCTCTCCCAGCACGCGCATATCCGGGCCCAGCAACTCCATGCTGCGGGGCGTCACTCCGAGTCCGGCACGAATCGCCGCCTTGATGCCGATCAGGTTTGACGCCAGGTACGCCTGGCGCCAAGCGATGCCCTCCCGCTCCAGCGCCTCCATGGCATAACGCCGATAGATGCTCGGTTCCTCCACCAGGATCAACGGCAGCGGCTCGCTGGGCACATGGATGTACTGCGCCGAACAGATCCACCACACCGGCGAGGTGCGCAGGGCAAAGCCTTGCAGGCGCGAGTCCTCGCGGGTGGAGATGACCATGTCGATCTTGCCCCGGTGCAGGTCGTCCATCAGGTAGGGGCTGCGTCCCACATCGATTTCCAGGCGCAGCCGTGGCGCCGAGCGGGCGATGTGGCTGAGGATCGGCGGCAGGATGGTGTCGGCGATATCGTGGGGCGAGCCGATGCGCAGCACGCCGCTCAGGTGGCTTTCGTGCAGCGAGTTCAGGGCTTCATCGTTCAGCGAGAGCATCTGCCGGGCATGGCGCAGCAGTTGCCGGCCGGGCTCGGTGAGCTGTTTCTGCCGGCCCTGTTTCTGGAACAGGCTGACCCCGACCTGATGTTCCAGGCGTTGCATCTGCTGGGTCACCGACGATTGGGTACGGGCCAGGTGCTGGCCGGCTTCGGCAAAACTGTGATGGTCAACCACCGCGACGAAGGTGCGCAGCAGTTCCAGGTCCAGGGTCGGGGAGGGCATGGCGGCTCGAATTCATATCAAGGGCGATCCTCAATAGATTACGTATTCTTATGTATTTGGCGAGAGGAAATTACAGGTGGCTTGAAAGGTCCCAGTAAACAGGGGTTATGCCGTTTTTCTCAAAAGCTAATAACCAGAAAGTTATAACAATATTAGATATTTGCATTTCCGTTCCGGTGGAGCGCTCCCTAGCATGCGGGCAAAGAGGTCGGGAGACGCCGATCGCCACCGAGGGGATATTCATGCAGTTCACGCGCACATCGATCCAACGTTTCCTACCCGCCGTGCTCGGAACGGTGCTCGCCTTGGGCGCGGCCGGTGCCGCCCAGGCCGATGCCACCCTCGACAAGATCCAGCAGCGGCACAAGCTGGTGGTCGGCGTGCTGCTGTCCGGCGGGCCGTTCGGTTCCATCGACCCTGCAACCCAGGACCCCAAGGGCCTCAACGTCGACCTGGCCAATGCCCTGGGCAAGGACCTCGATGTGGCGGTGGAGCTGGTCGCGGTATTGCCGGCCAACCGGGTGCAATTCCTGCAACAGGGCAAGGTCGACCTGCTGATCGCCAATATGGAGTGGACCGCCGAGCGCGACACCCTGCTGGGGCATGTGCCGACGCCGTTCTACAAGGTCGGTGGCACCGCGGCAGTGCCGAAGGACAGCAAGATCACCCGCTGGGAAGACCTCAAGGGCCAGCCGGTGTGCACCTCCCAGGGCAGCAGCTACGTCAAGCCGCTGAGCGAACTGGGTGCCGACCTCAAGGCCTTCAAGAGTTCGTCGGAATCCCTGCTGGCGCTGCGTGGCAACAACTGCGTGGCGGCGGTCCATGACGCGACGCTGATCAATCCGTTGCTCGCCGGCAACCCGGAGTGGAAGGACTACCGTGCCCTGACGCCGGAACTCAACCCGGCGCCGTCGGTGATCTGGACCCGTCTCGGCGAAACCGACACCCAGAAGCGCCTCGATAGCGTGGTCCAGGGATGGCATCGCAGTGGCTGGCTGATCGAGGCCGAGAGCCGCAATCACATCACCCCGGCATCGCCTGCGCTGGTTGAATTGCATAACCAGTTCAAGGGCTGACCCTTACCTCACTTCGATCGTTCCCACGCGCAGCAACGGCGCGCAGCCCCTGAGGCCCGGCGTCACAACAAGGACGCAGAGCGTCCAGTGAGGCATTCCCACGCAGAGCGTGGGAACGATCATCAAGGAATATTCCACATGTTCAGATACCTCCCCGTCGCCCTGGCCCTCCTGACCGGCCTGGCCCACGCCGATGCCACCCTGGACAAGATCCAGCAGCGCCACAAGATCAGTGTCGGCGTGATCCTCAGTGGTCCGCCGTTCGGCACCATCGACCCGGCCACCGGTGCCCACCAGGGCTATAACGTCGAACTCGCCAAGGGCCTCGCCGAACGCCTCGGCGTCGAGCTGGAAACCGTCTCGGTGCTGGCGCCCAACCGCGTGCAGTTCCTGCAGCAGGGCAAGGTCGATGTGCTGATCGCCAATATGCAGTTGACCGAAGAACGCGCCGAGATCCTCGACTACGTGCCGACCCCCTACGAGGAAGTCGGCGGCGCCGCGCTGATCCGCAAGGGCGCCGGTATCAGCCGCTGGGAAGACCTCAAGGGCAAGCCGGTCTGCGTTTCCCAGGGCAGCAACTTCATCAAGCCGCTGCAGGAAACCTATGGCGCGCAGATCAAGGCCTTCCGCAGCCAGTCCGAGTCGCTGCTGTCGCTGCGCGGCAACGGCTGCGTGGCGGCGGTGCACGTCAGCCCGACCATGCACAGCCTGCTCGACGAAGCGGAGTGGAGCGGCTATGAGATCCCCTTGCCCGACGACCTGATCCCGTCGCCGTCGGTGATCTGGGTGCGCAAGGGCGAGAAGGACACCCAGGCCCGTCTCGACGCCATCGTGCGTGACTGGCACCGCAGCGGCTGGCTGATCGAGCTGGGCAAGCGTACCGGCATGCCGCCGTCCCAGGCCCTGCTCAAGCTGCATGAGCAATATCGTGGCGCAGCACCCCTGGCGGCCGCGCAATGAGTGCTTTGTTCACGCAGTTGCAGCAATTGCTGGGCGCCGCCCATGTCCATGAGGGGGCCGACGCGGCCGCCTGGCTGAGCGACAAGCACCGGGTCTATCACGGCAAGGTGGTCGCCGTGGTGCATCCGGCCAGCACCGAGGAAGTCGCCGCGCTGGTCCGCGTCTGTGCCCACCATGGCGCGCCGCTGGTGGTGCAGGGCGGCAATACCGGCCTGATGGGCGCGGCCACCCCGGATGACAGCGGTCGCAGCGTGCTGGTACGGCTGGACCGGATGAACCGCATCCGCCAGATCGACACCGACAATGACACCTTCACCGTCGAGGCCGGCTGCATCCTGCAGAACCTGCAGGACGCCGCGCGCCAGGCTGGACGCCTGTTTCCCCTGAGCCTGGGGGCCGAGGGCAGTTGCACCATCGGCGGCAACCTCGGCACCAATGCCGGCGGTACCGGCGTGTTGCGTTATGGCAATACCCGCGAGCTGACCCTCGGCCTGGAAGTAGTCACCGCCGACGGTGAAATCTGGAACGGCCTGCGCGGCTTGCGCAAGGACAATACCGGCTACGACCTGCGCGACCTGTTCGTCGGCAGCGAAGGCACCCTGGGCATCATCACCGCCGCGACCCTCAAGCTGTTTCCCCTGCCCAGGGCCCAGAGCACAGCGTTGCTGGCATTCGATTCGCTGGAGCAGGCGGTCGGTTTCCTGTCCCATGCCCGAGGCGGGTTCGGCGCCGACCTGACGGCTTTCGAACTGATGTCCGCGGCTTGCCTGGTATTGCTGCGCGAGCAGTTCCCGGACGGCCCGCAGCCGTTTGCCGGGGCCGCACAGCCCTGGTACGCCTTGCTTGAGCTCTCCGACAACCACAGCGCCGAACATGCCCGCGAGTCGTTCGAACGGGTGCTGGGCGAAGCGTTCGAGGCCGGCCTGCTGGCCGATGCGCTGATCGCCGAAAGCCTCGCCCAGAGCGACGCGCTGTGGCAGTTGCGGGAGAACATGAGCGAAGCCCAGGCCCGCGAAGGGCGCAACATGAAGCACGATATTTCGCTGCCGATCTCGCGGATCGCCGAGTTTGTCAGCCGCACCGATGCCTTGCTGCAAGAACACTTCCCCGGCGTGCGCAACCTGACCTTCGGCCACCTGGGCGACGGCAACCTGCACTACAACGTCGCGGCGCCCATCGGCCAGTCGGTCGAGGCGCACATGGCCAACTACGGCGCCTTGAGCGCCCTGGTCCATCGCAATACCCACGCCTTCGGCGGTTCCATCAGCGCCGAGCACGGCATCGGCCAGCGCAAGCGCGCGTTGCTGGCCGAGGTCAAGAGCCCGGTGGAGCTGGACCTGATGCGCCGGATCAAACAGGCCCTCGATCCTCGCGGGCTGCTCAACCCAGGCAAGGTGCTGCCATGACCGTTCAACTTTCCCGGCGGGTGCAGAAAGTCTCGCTGTCGGCCAATGCCGCCGCCAAGTCCCAGGCCACTGCACTGCGCGAGGCCGGACGGGACATTCTCGACCTGACCACCGGCGAGCCGGATTTCGACACGCCCGAACATATCAAGCAGGCGGCCTACGCGGCCATCGCCGGCGGCGCCACCAAATACACCGCCACCCCGGGCGTGCGGGCCCTGCGCGAAGCGGTGCAACGCAAGCTCAAGGGCGAAAACCGGCTGGACTATCCGTTGTCCGGCATCGTCATCGCCAATGGCGCGAAACAGATCATCTTCAATGCCTTCGCCGCGACCCTGGACGAAGGCGACGAGGTGCTGGTGCCGGTGCCGTACTGGCCGTCGTTTCCCGACAGTGTGCGGATCAACGGCGGCGAGCCGGTGTTCGTGCAGTCGGGCCTGGAGCAGGGCTGCAAGCTGCAACCGGCGCAACTGGAGGCGCTGATCGGCGAGCGCACCCGCTGGCTGATCCTCAACAGCCCGGGCAACCCCAGTGGCGCGGTGTACAGCGCGGCCGAGCTGCTGGCCCTGGCCGAGGTGCTGCGTCGCCATCCCCGGGTGCTGGTACTGCTGGACGAACTCTACGAACATATCCGCTTCGACGGCCAGCCGCCGCTCAACCTGCTGAATGTCGCGCCGGACCTGCAGGAGCGCTGCCTGCTGGTGGGCGGGGTATCCAAGACCTACGCGATGACCGGCTGGCGCATCGGCTTCGGTGCCGGTCCGCAGGTGCTGACCAGTGCCATGGCGGTCGTGCAGTCGCAGTCGGCGTCCGGGGCCTCGTCGGTCAGCCAGGCCGCGGCCCTGGCCGCCTATGAAGGCGGCCTGGCGTTTCTGCAACCGCAGGTGGCGGCCTATCGCGAGCGTCGCGACCTGCTGTTGGCGGCGCTGAAGGACGTTAACGGCCTGGAAGTGCTGACCCCCGAGGGCGGTTTCTTTGTCTTTGTCCGCTGTGCCGGGCTGATCGGTCGGCGGCGTCCGGACGGGCGCCTGATCGGCAGCGACAATGACCTGGTGGATTACCTGCTGGAAGAGGGCGTGGCCGGTGTCGCGGGTAGCGCCTATGGCTTGTCGCCATGGTTCCGCCTGTCGATCGCCACCGCCACCGACAGTGTCCGCGAGGCCGGCCGGCGTATCGCCGCGGCCTGTGCCAGGCTGGTCGAGGACCACGGCTGATGGAAAGCTTTGTGCAATGGGCGGCGCACCTGGGCCTCAACTACCGGTTCCTGCTGGATGCCTATCAGCGTGGCAGCCTGATCGACGGTGCCTGGACCACCATCCTCCTGTGCCTGCTGACCATTGTCGGCAGCCTCCTGGCGGGACTGGCCCTGGCGGCGATGCTCACCAGCGGCAACAGCTGGCTGGCGCGCCCGGCGCGAGTGTTTGTCGAAGTGACCCGCAACACGCCGACGCTGGTACAGCTGTACTGCGCGTTCCTGGTGCTGAACATGCTGCTGACCCAGGCCGTCGGCGCGGCCAACCCGCTGACGCCGTTCGCCTGGGTGGTGATCGTGATTTCCCTGCACAAGGGCGCGTTTCACGCCGAAGCGCTGCGGGCCGGGATCGAGGCGGTACCGGCGGTGACCCTGGAGGCCGCCAGTTCCCTGGCCTTCAGCAGCCGCCAGTTGCTGTGGAACGTGCAACTGCCGCTGGCCTTGCGCTTTGCCTTGCCGTCCCTGGTCAACAACCTGATCGACCTGGTGAAGATGACTGCCGTGGCCTCGGCCATCGCCGTCGGTGATATCACCTACGCCTCGATCATGATCTGGACCCAGAGCGACAACGTGCTGGAGCTGATGATCCTGATCCTGAGCTTCTTCGGCCTGCTGAGTTTTATCGTCAACTGTGTCGGCCGCTATCTCGAAGCGCGCCTGAGGATGCCCGGCTATGGCCATTGAATTGCCGGTTATCGAATCGCTGCTGCGCTGGTCCCCGGCGTTGGCGGTGGGCTTTGGCCAGAATATCCTGATCAGCCTGCTGGCGATCGCCATCGGCTCGGTCCTGGGCCTGCTGATCGGCGCCCTGGGGCTGTCGCCACTGCGCCTGTTGCGCTTGCCGGCGCGGCTGTGGGTGCAGGTGTTCCGCAACGCGCCGTGGCTGGTACTGATCTACTTCACCACTTATGTATTCCCGTTCGAAATCCATGTCGGCAGCCACTACCTGCCGTTTCCCGACTGGCTGAAAGTCACCATCGGCCTGGCCTTGCCGGCCAGTGCCAACGTCGCCGAGATCTTTCGCGGGGCGATCGGCTCGATTCCCGCCACCCAGTGGGAAGCCGCGCGTTCCCTGGCCTTCAGTCGCGGCCAGCTGTTTCGCTCGATCATCCTGCCGCAGTGCTTCAAGCGCATGCTGCCACCGTGGATGAACCTCTATGCGGTGATCACCATGGGCACCGCCCTGGCGTCGCTGGTGGGCGTGCATGACCTGATCGACACCGCGCAGATCGCCAGCAACACCGTCAACCGCACCGGATTCACGGTCCTGATCTACTTCAGCGTACTGGCGTTGTTCTTCGCCTATTGCTACCCGATTTCCCGTCTGACCCAACGCCTGGAGCGACGTTATGCCTTCTACTGAAACGCTCGTCAGCCTGCGCGACCTGCACCTGTCGTTCGGTGCCAACCCGGTGCTCAAGGGCATCGACCTGGATGTCCAGCGCGGCCAGGCGGTATCGATCATCGGCCCGTCCGGCTCGGGCAAGTCGACCATCCTGCGGTGCATCACCGGGCTGCTCAAGCCCCAGCGCGGCAGCATCCGTGTCGGCAGCACCGAGGTGCACCAGTTGCAGCGCGAGGCCGAACTGATCGAGCTGCGCAAGCGGGTCGGCTTCGTGTTCCAGCAATACAACCTGTTCCCGCACCTGTCGGTCCTGGAAAACCTGCTGATCGCTCCGTGCAAGGTGCTCGGGCGCAGCCGCGCGGACGCCGAGCAGCAAGCCCGACAACTGCTGGCCAAGGTGCGCATGGAGCACAAGGCCGAGGCCTTTCCCGGCCAGCTATCCGGTGGCCAGCAGCAGCGGGTGGCGATTGCCCGGGCGCTGGCGATGCGTCCGGAACTGATCCTGTTCGACGAAGTGACCTCGGCCCTCGATCCGGAAACCGTCGGCGAAGTGCTGACGGTGATTCGCGAACTGACCGAGGAAGGCATGACCTGCGTGCTGGTGACCCACGAAATGCGTTTCGCCGAGGACATCAGCGACGTGGTGTATTTCACCGAGAACGGCCGGATCGTCGAGTCCGGCAGTGCCTACCAGATTTTCCAGGAGCCGCAGAGCGAACGCACCCGCGAGTTCCTCCGGCATGCCCTGGGCGACGCCAACCGCCGCCCGGTGCAGGCCGACCCGTTCCGGCTGAGCAATATCAGTCCCTTTAGCCTGTCCATCTGACCGTGATTCACCTGATAAGGAGCCTGCCCATGAGCACCACCGAACGCGCCAACGTGATCGAATCTTTCCTGGTGAAGATCCGCGCCATCCACCAGCGCGGCGTCGATCGCGCGGCCCTGGAGCACATCGTCGCCTTGCTGGAAGAGCTGGCCGAGCGCCGCGACCTGTTCAACTTCGAGTATTTTCCGGCACCTGTGGCGGGCGAGGGCAACACCGCCTTCCGCTACCGCCTGAACGATGACGGCGAGACCCCGACCCTGTACCTCAACTCGTTGCTGCCGGGCAAGAACACCATCGCCCACAACCACGAGACCTGGGCGGTGATCAGCGCCATCGAAGGCCAGGAACTGAACCGCGTGTACACCCGCAGCGACGATGGCTCCGACCCGAAGCGCGCGGTACTGGCGCTCGAACGTGAAGTGGTGGTGCAGCCCGGCACCTCGATCGCCTTCCTCGGCGAAGACCTGCACAGCATCCGCGTCGATGGCGAACAGGCCACCTTGCACTTCCACCTCTACGGTCGTCCACTGGAGTCCCTCGAAGGCCGCTACGGCGTGCAGGACGATGGCACCGTCCTGAACTACAACAAGTCGCAGATGGCGCCTTCGATCAAGGCCTACGCATGATCGACTTCCACTACTGGCCGACGGCCAATGGCTTGAAGGTCGGCATCCTGCTTGAGGAGCTGGGGCTGGAGTATCGCCTGCAGGCGGTGAATATCCGCACCGGGCAGCAGCGTGACGCGGCTTTCCAGCAGATCAGCGCCAATGGCCGGATCCCGGCGATTGTCGACCATGCCCCGAACACCGGCAGCGAACCGCTGAGCCTGTTCGAGTCCGGGGCTATCCTCACTTACCTGGCGGACAAGAGCGGGCGCTTCGTGCCGGCGGCCGGCAGTGTCGAACGCCAGCGGGTGCAGGAGTGGCTGTTCTGGCAGGTCGGGCATATCACGCCGTACCTGAGCCAGTGGCAACTGTTCCGGGAAAAGGCCCCCGAGCCGATTCCCTTTGCCCTCGACCTGTTGCAGGGCGAGGCCACCCGTTTGTATGAGGTGCTGGAGCGGCGCCTGTCCCAACGGGCCTTCGTGGCGGGTGACTATAGCATCGCCGACATGGCGATCTTTCCGTGGATCCAGCCGCAGCGCCAGGGTTTCGACTTGCTCGACTACCCGGCGATCAGTGCCTGGCGCGAGCGGATCAAGGCCCGTCCGGCCGTGCAGCGGGCCTATGCCCGCGGCCGCGAGCTGGCACCGGCTGAACGTTCACTGGTGCTGGAATGACTTCTTTATCCCGAGGCGAGGCTTTCGTGAGCACAACCATTACCCCGGCACAGTTGCAGACGTGGCTGTTCGATGGCCGGGAAATCGCCCTGTTCGACATTCGCGAGCACGGGCAGTACGGCTCGGCGCACCTGTTCCACGGCGTGCACCTGCCCTATAGCCGCCTGGAGCTGGAAGCCCGGCGCCTGGCGCCGAATCCGGCGGTACGCCTGGTGATCTACGACCAGGACGGCGGCGATCTGTCATTGCGGGCTGCCCGGCGGCTGGCCGAACTCGGCTACAGCCAGGTACACCGCCTCGAAGGCGGCGCCGAGGGTTGGCAGGCTGCCGGCCTGAAGCTGTTCGCCGGCGTCCATGTGCCGTCCAAGGCCTTTGGCGAGCTGGTGGAAGAAGCCTGTCACACACCGCATATCAGCGCCGGCGAGCTGGCGGCCTGGCAGGCCGAGGGCAAGCCCCTGGTGCTGCTCGACGGTCGGCCGTTCGACGAATACCGCAAGATGACCATTCCCGGTTCGATCTGCTGCCCGAACGGCGAGCTGGGCTATCGCCTGCACGACCTGGTGCCGGATGAGTCGACGCCGGTGGTGATCAACTGCGCCGGGCGTACCCGCAGCATTATCGGCGCGCAGACCCTGATCAACCTGGGGGTGAAGAACCCGGTCTATGCCCTGGAGAACGGTACCCAGGGCTGGTTTCTCGCCGACCTGCAACTGGAGCACGGCAGTAGCCGGCGTTATCGCGACGAGGTGGCGCCGACCGGTCTGGAGCAGCAGCGCGAAGCGGCCCGGCAACTGGCGCGGCGTGCCGGCGTGCCCAGCGTCAGCGCGGCGCAGGTCAGTGCCTGGGCCGCAAGCGGCGAGGGCAGCCTGTTTCTCTGCGACGTGCGCAGTGCCGAAGAGTTCGCCCTGGGCAGCCTGCCCGGTGCGCAACACACTCCCGGCGGCCAGTTGATCCAGGCCACCGACCTGTATATCGGCGTGCGCAAGGCGCGGGTGGTGGTGTTCGACGGCGATGGCGTGCGTGCACCGATCGTGGCCAGCTGGTTGCGCCAGTTGGGTCACGATGCGCGAGTCCTCGACGAAGGCCTGCACAGCGGCCTGCATTTGCCGGTGGCGACGTTGCCGGCATTCTCCGAACTGCCCGCCATCGACGCGGTGAGCCTGGCGCGGGCCTTGGCCGAAGACAGCGTGGCGCTGATCGACCTGCGTCCGGGCATGACCTTCCGCAAGAGCCATCTGGCCGGTTCGCAATGGTCGATCCGCTCGCTGCTGGCGGCGCAAGTGGCCGCCGAGACACGGCCGCTGGTGCTGGTCGCTGACGATCTGGCGGTGGCGCAACTGGCGTTGCTGGAATTGCCGCCGGCTCAGCGCGCCCAGGCCCGTGTGCTGTCGGGAGATATCCAGTCCTGGCAGGACGCCGGCCTGAAGCTGATCACCGATGCGTCGGCCTTGCCGGATGAGCAGTGCATCGACTTCCTGTTCTTCACCCATGACCGTCACTCCGGCAACAAGGACGCGGCGCGCCAGTACCTGGCCTGGGAAACCGGCCTGCTGGGGCAGATGACCGAGGCCGAGATCGCCAGCCTGAGTCCATTGGCACCGGCCAGCGCGCCGGTCGATGTGCGCACCCGCCTGGTCCACGCCGCGCGGACCCGCGAGGGTAGCGGGGCGCGGGCGGTGAATGTGCCGGTGACGCGTCTGAGCACGGTGCTGTTCGACAACCTGGCGCAGATGCGCGACGCCCGTACCCGACGCGACAGCGAGCGGGTGCTGAGCTACGGCGCCCGTGGCAATCCGACGGCCTTTGCCCTGGAAGACCTGGTGACCGAGCTGGAAGGCGGTTACCGCACGCGGCTGTTCGGCACCGGCCTGGCGGCGGTGGCTCAGACGCTGCTGGCGTACCTGCGCCCGGGCGATCATGTACTGATCACCGATGGCGTGTACGGACCGGTACGCCGGCTGGCGAAGGAGTTTCTCGCGCCGTTCGGCATCGAGGTCGAGTATTTTCCGGCGGATGGCCGGGATCTCGAATCCCGGTTGCGGGCGACGACACGGATGGTCTACTGCGAGGTGCCGGGTTCGCTGCTGTATGAGTTGAGCGACCTGCCGGCGATCGTCGCCTTGTGCAAGCCGCGCGATATCCTGGTGGCGGTCGACAACACCTGGGGTTCGGCGTACCAGTATCGGCCGCTGGCACTGGGCGCGGATATCTCGATCATGGCCCTGACCAAGTACCTGGCCGGCCACAGCGATGTGGTGATGGGCAGCGTCTGCACCAACGAGGTCGCCTGGCAACCGTTGGCGCGCATGAGCGACAGCTTTGGCAACACGGTCAGTCCCGACGATGCTTTCCTGGTGCTGCGCGGTGCGCGGACCCTGGCGGCGCGGTTGGAAGTGCACCAGCGCCAGGGCCTGGAAATCGCCCGCTGGCTGCAGGCACAACCGCAGGTCCGGCAGGTCTTTCATCCGGCGTTGCCGGAGCATCCGGGGCATGAGGTGTGGCAGCGCGATTTCACCGGCAGCAACGGACTGGTGTCGTTCGAGTTCGCCGAGACCGATCCGCAGCAGGCCGAGCGCTTTATCGGCGCCTTGAACCTGTTCGGACTGGGGGCGTCGTGGGGCGGCTATGAAAGCCTGGTGACGCTGGCCGACCTGGAAGATCGCGAGTTCCCGGTACCGTCGCGCAACCCGGTGATCCGCCTGCATATCGGCCTGGAGGCCGTGGCGTCGTTGATCGAGGATCTGCAACGCGGATTTGCCGCGCTCTGAGTTGGGGGCAGGCAACCTTTTGCGCATTCAGGTAACGACCCGAAAGTCCGGATGGCGAGTCGTGACGGTCATTCAACGCCGTGAGGGGTTGGCTAGCTGTCAGCAATGACAGTGGCGACGAGTGGTTGAGGTTGCCTGGCGGGGGGCTGATACAAAAAAAGGGGAGCGGGGCTCCCCTTTTTACAAGGTTTTAAATCCGTTTCAAAACAGTCACGGATGGTTTGTTAATTATATTCAGTTATGCAAAATGCTCCCCACGAGCTGGCAGATGTCGGGCTGCAGGAAACATTTCCAGTGGTCGATGAGTAGATCAGATTCTGGCCCAGGCTACAGCCGGCGCCTGAGGTGTCGCACCAATATGCATTCTGCAGTAAATTACTCCGTGGAAATGGGCTGGTGTAATACCTTTTCAATAAGTCCATATCACTCTGAGGTAAATTGCTTCCTCTCCTGTTGATTCTCCAGGTATTCGCTTCATAAGATGCCAGTCGTGAGTTGTTGATATTCAATTCCCACACATTGCTGACCGTCACGTCATATCCCAGGGTTTGCCCGGTCCGTTCGTCCCGGACGGTGATCCGTGCACTGCCGTTTCTCAGGCCTACGACTTTGCCTGTTTCCGATACGGGGGCGATGCTGATGTTGTTCGAGCTGTAGGTGTATGAGCCGGAACCTGCCGTCGGGGTGCGGGTAGCCGTGTTGTTGAGAAAATCGTTTCCGGTCTGCGGCCAACCGAGGCTGGTACGGATGGCTTTCCCATTCAGAACCATCGGTGAGGTGTTCATGGCCAGGGGCGGGTGTAATTGCACCGTAAAAGTCCTGATATCCGATGAAAGTGTCCCACCCACTATTTTAGCGACAAGATCGTATTTCTTTTCCGATAAGTTATGGATGTGGTCGCTCCAGGCGTTGGAACCGTTGACACCGGTGCTCAAGAGGATATCCCCACCATTTCGTACTTCTATCGTGGAGTTGGGCGTTGCGGTGCCAGAGAGTGTCAGGCTCGTCTGGTTCGTGGTGCCATTGTGGGGGACTGAAAGTCCTGAGGAAGTATGTACGCCGGTGATATTCGGTTTCACCTCGTCGGTGACGTTAAAGGTGCGTACGTTCGAAAAAACCGTGGAGGGGTGATAGAGCGACCGGACATAAAACCTTCTTTCACCGGTTGGTCGGGTGGATGTGGTGAAGGTCCATATACCCGAGGCGTTGGCAGCCGCGGTGCCCAGGACTTGAGCTGAGGGGCCGTTGCCGTCTTCGATCTGGACGCGTTGAAGATTGCTGGCGACCCCTGTCAGGGTGAAAACCCTTTCCCGGGTAGTAGTCCCTTGTTCGACTTCAACCCCCTTGGGATCTTTCACGGAAGTCAAGCTAGGGGCCACCAGCGCCGTGACGGTAAAGGTGCGCGGCGGCGTGGACACCGGGTTGCTGTCATAGACGCCGCGCGCGTTGATGCTGTAGGCCTTGTTCGTCACCGTCAATGCGGATGAGGTCCAGACACCGCTGCCGTTGGCGTTGGCGGTGCCCATCACGTTATTGACGTCCCGAATTTGCACTTGTTGCCCATTGGGGGCGGTGCCTGTGACCGTCACTGTTGTGGTGACCACCGTGGAGCCATTGGTGATTTCACCGTTAGCGGCGTTCTTGACGGAGGTGATGGTCGGGGCCTCTACCTGCACCGCGTTACGGACGATATAGCTGCGCACCGGGAAAGTCAGCGCATCGGCTTCATTCGAGCCACCGCCAAAGACGACCTTGAACGTGACGCGCAATTCGCTGCCATGCGCCAGAGCTCGCAACCATGTGGCGTAGTCGGGATTGCTGGTAATGACCCGGGTCAGGAATTTCTGACCGAATTCCGCGGCACTGATCGGCGAAGCGGTCCAGATCGGTAACCGATTGAGCGTGCCATCCGGGTTGTCGCTTTCCAGGGCCAGCCAGACCCGGTCACCCTGGCGATAGAACGGCCAGGCATCGACCCGGAACGTCACGGTGCCGTTGACATCCACCTGGCCTGAGCCAGCCTCCAGTATCTGCAAGGGCGGCAGTCCTGAGTCCGGTAGGCTTTGGAGGGTCAGGTTCAGCGGAGCCGAAGGCGTGGTGGTACCGGCGCGGGTCATGGCGTAGCTGACTTCCACCTGCTTGCCGATATTGATCGCGACGGTCGTGTCCGGGACGTCAAAGTCGACGTATTGCTGGCTCTCGTTCCCCGGCTTGGGAACAATGTCCGGGCTGCCTATCGATCCCGCAACCCCTTTCCAGAACGCCTGGATATTGTCTGAGTTCTTCATGCCGTCATAGCGAACCCGTATTGTCGCCCCGTGCTGGGCATGGATCGGGTTGAGCAGGTGACCACCTGGCTCGGTGGTTTCCAGGACATGGGGCATCGGCAGGTCCAGCGCGCCGCCGACCTTCATGATGAAGGGATGGGAAAAGCGGGGCCGTGCGCCAGCCCGGGCGAGGGTGTAGTACAGGTGCATCGAGCGGTCGAGGTTGGGCAGGATGTACTCGCGCTTGAGGGTGAAGGGCAGGTCCCGACCGACCCAGGTCGCGGTGACAGGGAAGACGAATACCGGCGCGCTGCCCCCGGCGACGCTGCCCTCGGCGTGGAGGTTGATGATGTCGTTTTCGATGATGTCCACGTTCGCCTTGACCAGTACCCTGGCATCGAACGGTGACACCTGGGGGTCGAAAATGTGATCGGGGGGTGGCGCCTCATCCACCTCTACCGGTGGTAGAGAAGCCTGGGGTTGGCCGACATCGAGTAGCAGGTCCTCGGACGGGAATTTCCCCCTCTCGTTTTCCACCCAGTAGTAGAGGCGCAAGGTCCCGCCTTCGAGCCGGGCGATATCGCCATTGGGACCGTTCTGCAAGTGGAAGACGATATCGCCGGTGCCGGCGATATCGTCGACTTCCTTGTAGTACGACCGGCCATTGGCATAGGTGCCGTCGAGCACCAGGATGACCCGGTCGAAAGGATCCTGGCCCACATATTCCTTGATATGGACGATCAGGAAGGCGATATCCGGCGGTAATACATCGCCGGGCGCGCCCTCGACCGTGGGGGCGGGCAGGCCGGTACCGACCTGGGTGCCGGTGATATAGACGATGACGCTACGCGACCCGCGCTCCGGCGCGGAGGGGCGGATACGTTTATAGGAAATCTGTACCCGGCCCTTGATCAGCGACCTGATCTCGGCGTTGTCCCAGGGAATTCTCGCGCTGCGTCCCACTTCGTTGGCCGCGACGGGATGATCGATATAGCGGATGACAGGCAGCCCCGTCGAAGTCTTGCTATTGAGCTTTATCCGGATCGTATCGCCAACCGCGAAATCATCCCGGTGCACCACCACGACGATGGTGGCATCGGCGCCGTCGAGCGCATCGGCATCGAGTTCATTGTGCTCGTCGGATTCCTCCACATAGGGTTCGTAGAGCAGGGGCTCGGCCTGATCGTCCAGACGCACTTCAAGTAGCTGCGCCGGTGACCAGCCATCGGAGTAGTTGCCGACCTCGTCGACCACCTCGTATTCACAGACATGCTCGCCGCTGCCGATCTTTTGCCAGTCGCCGGTATTGACCCAGAGGGTGATCGGGTCGGTGCTTTCGATTTCGCCCTCGGTGACCCGGTGCTCGATGATATGGCCGCCGATGCTCAGGCGGATGCGATCGCGTACGGCGCGGTTGATGTCCGGTGCCGGGTTGCTGACCGCGGGGTAGAAATCGATGCGGACCGGGACCGGGGCGATGATGTCGCCTTCGCCGACCCCAAAGTCGATCAGGTCCTGGGGAAAGACCGGCATGGCCAGGTTTTCGTTGTAGTAGGTGCTGGCGACGGGATTGCGACCGCCTGGGGAGACGGTATCGACCTTGAGGCGAAAGCGCGCGGTTTCATCGTCGTTGCCACTCACCCGGGTCAGGTGAAAGAACACCGGATCGGCGGGGCCGTCGGGCAGGCGTGCGCGGGGGATGAACAGTGATATCTGCGCGTTGTTGGCGGCCTCGATATCGCTGACGGTATGAAAGGCCACAGGAGTGACGGTGTCACGGCAGAACAACTCGATAAAGTCGTTTTCGGCCATGGGCCGGTAGGGCAGCAGGATGCACTGCAGGCCCTTGTCCCGGTGGGCATCGAGGGCCGCGCGGTTGATGCCGCCGTCGAAGCCGACCACGGGCGCGGTCATGTTGGGGATGTAGAGATCGAGCTCGTTGAAGGGCACGGGGGTGATAGGTTCTGGCTGGCTCAGATCGAAGGTGCGCACGGGCAGCGGGTTGTCGGCGAGGCGTGTGGGATCGAGGCTGTCGTTCATGGTCGGGGTTCCTGACAGGTCACGGAAAAAGGCGACCCGAAAGCCCGGATGGCGAGTCGTAAAGACCATTCAACGCCGGGAGGCAGTGGCTGACTAGCTGTCAGAAATGACAGTGGCGACGAGTGGTCAGCCCACGGTGGGAGGTGCGCGCAAAGCCTCGACAGTACGACGAGTCAGGGAGCGCAGGTTTCAACGGCAGCCGTGTGCTGCTGCCGTTCGCGTTCGCCAAGGCCAGCCCCTTGGTCTTGAGCCTGCTCGGGCTGTGGTCAGTGTGAGCGGCGCTGTCCCAGCAGGCGCTTGACGCCTTCGAGCACCAGTACCACCACCGCCAGCCAGATCGGGATATAGGTCAGCCATTCCCCCGCGCGGATGCTTTCGCCCAGCAGCAGGGCGACGATCACCAGCAACACCGGTTCGACATACCCCAGCAGGCCGAACAAGCCGAACGCCAGCAAGCGGCTTGCCAGCAGGTAGCAGATCAATGCCGCCGCACTGATCACTCCCAGCAACGGAATCAGCACGTACAGCGAAGGGCGTCGGTCGAGCACGGCAAAACCCTGTTCGCCGTGCTGCACGAACCACCAGGCCACCGGCAACAGCAACGCCATGTCGAGCCACAGCCCGCCCAGGTTGTCGGTGCCGTTGCGCCGACGCAGCACGAAGTACACCGGGTAACCGAGGGCCACCAGCAAGGTGGTCCAGGAGAAACTGCCCACCTGGTACAACTCGTTGAGCACGCCGCAGAGGGCCAGCAGGGCGGCGATGGTCTGCAACCGCGAGAGCTTTTCGCCGTAGACGATACGCCCGGTCAGGACCATGGTCAGGGGCAGCAGGAAGTAACCGAGGGACACGTCCAGGCTATGGCCGTTGAGCGGCGCCCAGAGGAATATCCACAACTGTACGCCGAGCATCGCCGAGGACAGCAGCAACTTGGCCAGCAGCATCGGCTGCTGGCGAATGCGGATGAAGATCGCCGGCACCAGTTTCCAGTCACCGGACAGCAGCATGAACACCGTCATGCAAGGCACGGTCAGCAGCATGCGCCAGCCGAAGATGTCCTCGCCGTTCAGGGGCTCGAGCAAGGACGTGTAGAAATACATGATGGCGAACAGGCAGGACGCCAATACCGATAGAACAATGCCTCTGGACACAACAGCCTCACGGGTGGGCAAACATGGGTTTCTTATAGTCGACAGCTTGATACTTTGTAGCGGTCGAGGCAAACCGGCCGGCCATTTTCCAGGCGCGGCCAGGGATCGGCGTCGCTTTCAGTGTGAAGGCGTGTCGCCCGTCTTGTGCTGACGGAACACCAGGGCCTTCAAGCCGCTTTCGACATCGCTGTCGGGAAACTCCGGCGGGTTGTCCAGGCGCTGTTCGAAGCGCAGGCTCGGCGCCTCGCGGGTGACGCCGTCGATCAGGAAGTCCGAACCCGTGGACGGGTCGTTCATGCAGGCCAGAACCGTGCCCTGGGCCGTCAGCAGTTCCGGCAGGCGACGCAGGACCCGCTGGTAATCCTTGGTCAGCAGGAAGCTGCCTTTCTGGAACGAGGGTGGATCGATGATCACCAGGTCATAGGGCCCGCTGTTGATCACCTTGCCCCAGGACTTGAACAGGTCGTGGCCGAGAAAGCTCACCTTGCCCAGGTCGTGGCCGTTCAGGCGGTGATTGTCGCGGCCACGGCTGAGGGCGGCGCGGGACATGTCCAGGTTCACCACATGCTGCGCGCCGCCGGCGATGGCCGCCACCGAGAAGCCGCAGGTGTAGGCGAACAGGTTGAGCACCCGCTTGCCCCCGGCATTGGCCCGCACCCAGTCGCGGCCGTAACGCATGTCGAGGAACAGGCCGTTGTTCTGCTTCTTGCCCAGGTCCACCCGATAGCGCAGGCCGCCTTCGGTCAGGGTCCATTCGTCGATGGCTTCGCCGAGCAGCCATTCGGCCGGGCTCAATGGCAGGTAGCGGTGTTGCAGCAGCAGGGTATGGGCGCCACTGCCGGTCCAGGTCGCGGACTGGCTCAGTTCCCCCAGCACCCGCTTGAGTTCCGCCAACTGCTCGGGCTCCGGTTCCTTGAACAGCGAAACCATGACCACGCCCTGAAGCCAGTCCACCGTCAGTTGCTCCAGTCCCGGCCAGCAGCGTCCGCGCCCGTGGAACAGGCGCCGGGTTTCGGCCGGGGCCGCCGCCAGGGCGTCGAGCAGGTGAGCGTGGAGGGTGGAAAGGGCTTGGGGATTCATCGGGCAGGGTCGGCAATCTGAAAGGGCCGGCATTTTAACCCCATTCCCGCGAAAAAACGGCATCGAGGAATCGCTGTCATTTGCCTGCGGTAGATGGTAAAAGCCCCTCCGAACCCCGATCCAGAGGGCTTTTTCGTTAGTTTCCGGCCATCCAATTCGAAGATTTCAAGCATGCACCCAGGCAAGATCGCAGTGGGGTTGTCAGCCCTTTTATTGTTCACCAGCGGCACGGCGCAAGCGCGCAGCCTGCTGGATCTCATCGCTCCACCGGCCCAGCACGAGAAACAGGCACACCGTTCCGGCTCCATCAGCCAGGACGCGGCGCTCGACCTGTATTCCAGCCAGGAGCGCCAGCCCTCGTTCGACGGTTGTGCGCAGTTGTTCCCGAACGCCAGGCCGATCAATCCCGGCAGCGTGCCGGCGACCATGAAGCCCCTGGCCCTGTGTTCCGACAACTTTGCCGTGCTCTATTCGCAAACCAGCAAGACCCCGCTGGTGGTAGTCGAACGCCTGAGTTCGGCGCAACTGAAGGACGCCAAGGGCGAGGAGCGCACCAACCAGTTCTACCCGGACCCGCGTATTCCCAAGGGCGGCCGGGCCGAACTGAGTGACTATCGTGGCCAGCATCCGGCGGTGGACCGCGGGCATCAGTCGCCGGCGGCCGATGCGCCGAGCCCCAATGCCATGGCCCAGTCCTTCGCGTTGTCGAACATGGTGCCGCAGGACCCGACCAACAACCGCAAGATCTGGAGCAAGGTCGAGGCGGATGTGCGCAAGTTCGCCATGCGCGCCAATGGTAATGTCTATGTATTTACCGGCCCGTTGTTCGACGAGGGCCACGGCACCATCGGCGACAACCGGGTCTGGGTGCCGACCCGGCTGTTCAAGCTGGTCTATGACAGTGCGTCCGGGCGGGCCTGGGCCTATGTGCTGCCGAACGCCGAAACCGCCATCGAGCGGCCGATGGACTACGCCACCTTCGTCAAGACCACGGGCCTGCGACTGCTGGACAGCCTGCCGGTGTCGGGCTCGCTGGCCAAGGGGTAGTCGGTGCCGGGTGGGTGCCCGGCCACCCGTTGCTTACAGAGGAGGGCGTTTCGATGTTGCGCACCAACCTGAATGAAATCCTGATCTTCATGGCGGTGGTCGACGCTGGCAGCTTCGTCGGTGGCGGGCAGGCGATGGGGCTGACCCGTTCGGCGGCCGGCAAGGCCGTGACGCGCCTCGAGGAAACCCTCGGTGTGCGCCTGCTCAACCGCACCACCCGGACGCTGAGCCTGACCGAGGAAGGGCGGATCTTCTACGACCAGGGCTTGCAGATCCTCGCGGCGGTCGATAACGCCCAGACCAGCGTCGGCGGGGCGACGGGCACGCCACGGGGTCTGTTGCGCCTGACCGTGCCCGATGCCTTTGGCCGGCTGGTGCTGCTGCCGTTGTTGCAGCAGTACCTGGAGCAATGGCCCGAGGTGCAGGTCGAGGTGAGCTTCAGCGATCGCATGGCCGATATTGTCGAGGAGGGCTTCGACCTGGCGGTACGGGTCGGCGGTGCCAACCTGGACCGGCAACTGGTGTCACGGGTGGTTACCCGCTACAAGGCCGTGCTGTGCGCCGCACCGGGCTATATCGCCGGGCACGGGCAGCCGTCGAACATCGATTCGCTGGTCGGCCACGACTGCCTGTTCTTCAGCAGCCGCACGCGCAAGCAGAGCTGGCGCCTGCGGGACAGCGACGGCACCTGGGTCAAGGCCCAGGGCCGCAGCCGCATGCGCCTGGACAGCGCCGAGGCGCTACGTGAAGCCGCCCTTGCCGGATTGGGTATTGCCCAAATGCCGGATTTCCTGGTGGCCGCGGACCTGGCGTCGGGACGCCTGGTGCCGGTGTTGCCGGCGGTGGATGCCGGCGAGGTCGAGATCCTGGTGATTTACCCGACCAGACGTTTCCTCGAACCGCGTGTGCGGCGCTTTATCGACCTGATGGTGGACAAGCTGGGCAACTGACCGTGGGCCGTGCACCTAGACGTTGTGATTGTCCGAGCGGGTAAACGAGTAGCGGTCGATATCCTGGCGCAGTTGCCAGCCCTGGCTGTGCCAATACTCGGCGGCGCTGGTGTTGGTCTTGATCACATCGAGATGGCACTTGAGGATGCCGTGGGACTCCAGTGTCGACAGGCAGCGCTGCACCAGGGCATTGGCGATGCCCTGGCGGCGGTGACGCGGCAGTACCACCAGGTGCTGCAGGTAGCCCCGGCGCCCGTCATGGCCGGACATGATGCAGCCAGCGGGTTCGCCGTCGATTTCAGCAACAAAACTCATCCCGGGATTACGTTCCAGGTAGCGGGCGGTCGACTCGCGGGAGTCCGCCTCGCGCAGGGAAATGCCGGGGGTACTGCGCATCAGGTCGATGACGGCCGGGTAATCGTCCAGGGTCATGGTACGGATAGTGAACATCGGAGGGGGCCTGGTGGGGTTGAGGGTCCGGCCTGGCAGCCTAGCAGAAGCGCTATGACGGTTGTTGTGCCGAACATGAATCTTGCGGGGCCGCAGGCGGTTCTGCTTGTGTTGCCGGCACGCCAGCGGGGAGACTGCTGCCATGAGTCGGCAGTGGTGAACATGCTGCCGCGAATCCAGCCCCGGAGAAGCCTTGATGCTCTTGATCCTTGCCCTCATCGCTCTGGCCGTTGCCTGGGCGTGGTGGACCTATCCCCGTGTAGGAGGGCTGCTGTTCGACCTGATTACCGCGATCGAGGCGCGGCTTTCACGCCTGACACAGATCCCGGTGTCGATCGACTCGATGACCCTGGCGACCTTCCAGGGCGGCACCCCGGGCAATACGGCGCCCTTGCTGTTGATCCACGGCTTCAGTGCCGACAAGAACCTGTGGATCCGCTTCGCCCGCGGTTTTGTCGCCGACCACCAGGTAATCATTCCCGACCTGGCCGGCCACGGCAAAAGCGGCTTCAAGGCCGGCGGCGACTACAGTATCGCCGCCCAGGCAAAGCGCATGGTCGAAATGCTGGACGCCTGCGGGATCGACCAGGTGCATGCGGTCGGCAGCTCCATGGGCGCGTATGTCGCTACCTGGCTGGCGGCGCATTACCCGCAGCGGGTGCTGTCCCTGGCGTTGATGGGGCCGGTGGGGGTCAACCTGCCGCAGCCCAATGAAGTGGAAGAGCTGGTCAAGCAGGGTCGCAACCCGTTCCTGATCCGCTCGCGGGCGGAGTTCGACCGTTTCTTCGCCATGACCATGGCTTCGCCGCCGTGGATTCCGGGGGTGTTGCTGGCGTCGGAGGCGCAGCTCTATATGGATCGACGCAGCGAGCTGGCGGAAATCTTCGATGACTTTCATGACAGCCCGCGCATGGAGCCCTGGTTGGGCCATATCCAGGTGCCGACCCTCCTGCTATGGGGACGCGAGGACCGCATGGTGCCGCTGGCCAGCGCACAGACCTGGATCGCCGGGATTCCCCATGCCCGCCTGGAGTGCTGGGACGGCGTGGGCCATCTGCCGATGGTCGAGCGCACGGAGCAGACGGTGGCACAGTACCGCCAGTTCCTCGGCGAGGCGCGGTCGGTCTGAGCCATGGCGCTCAGGCTTCCTGCGCCCAGCTGCGCAGTGCCTCGGTATCCTTCGCTGGCGGCAGACCGAACATCCGACCGTACTCGCGGGTGAACTGCGAAACGCTTTCGTAGCCCACGGCAAACGCGGCGCTGCTGGCCGAGGTGTTTTGCGAGAGCATCAGCCGGCGGGCTTCGATCAGGCGCAGTTGTTTCTGGAATTGCAGCGGGGTCAGGGAGGTCACCGCCCGAAAGTGCTGGTGGAACGACGACAGGCTCATGCCGGCCGTCGCAGCCAGGCGCTCGACTGGCAGTGCCTGGGTGAACTCGGCCCGCAGCAGCGCCACCGCCCGGGCCACGCGCTGGGCATGGCCGCCGGCACCGCCGAGGCGGCGGATCGCCGGGCCGTGCTCGCCGGCCAGCAACCAGTAATGCAGCTCGCGCACCAACTGGGTGTGCAACACCGCCGCCGATTCCGGACGGTCCAGCAGGCGCATCAGCCGCAACGCCGCGTCGGCCACCTCGCTGTCGGTGGGCTCGACCCGTACCGGGCCGCCATCGGCGACCGCGGTTTCCTTCATCTGCAACACCAGCTCGGCGATCACCGCGAGGTCCAGGTCCAGCACCAGGGAAAGGTAGGGCGTGCTGGCACTGGCCCGGGTGATCTGGCTGACGGTCGGCACATCGGCGGTGATCAGCAGTGAATCGCCGGCATGGAAGTCGAAGCTCTGTGCGCCCATAGCCACGCGCTTGGAACCTTGCAGCACCAGGCACACGAGTGGCCGGGTAATCGCGTGGACCAGGCCGCTGGGGCTGGTCGTACGGATTGTCGTCAAGCCGGGCACCGGTGTCTGGGCAATGCCCGTGGCGTCGGCATTGGCTTCGACGTAGCGGCGAACGGCGGTCAGCAAGGTATCGCTCATGCAGCGTTCCTCAGGTGGGGCAACGGCGGTGTTCAACATTTGGAGAAATGGGCAGGGAACGTCCATTTTTCGGCAAAACCGGGTGGTGGCGCGCTCCCTATCATGGCATCACACCCCACACAGGAGCTGTCACATGACCAAGATCGCTATCATCACCGGCGCCAGCCGTGGCCTGGGCCGCAACACTGCACTGAGTATCGCCCGCCATGGCGGCGATGTGGTTATAACTTACCAGAGCCGGGCCGAAGACGCGCTGGCCGTGGTCGCGCAGATCCAGGCCTTGGGCCGCAAGGCCGTGGCCTTGCAACTGGACACGGGCAATGTCGCCGGCTTCGCGGCTTTTGCCGAGCGCCTGCGCGTGGCCCTGCAGGAAACCTGGCAACGCGAGACCTTCGACCATCTGGTGAACAATGCCGGCCACGGCGACTACGCACTGATCGAACAGACCACCGAAGCGCAGTTCGACGGCCTGGTCAACGTACACTTCAAAGGCGTGTTTTTCCTCAGTCAGGCGCTGCTGCCGCTGATGGCCGACGGTGGTCGCGTCGTCAACCTGTCCTCCGGGCTGACCCGGGTATCGTTCCCCGGCTACGGCGCCTACGCGGCGGTGAAGGCGGCGGTCGAGGTGCTGTCCCTGTACATGGCCAAGGAGTGGGGAGGTCGTGGCATCGCGGTCAACACCGTGGCGCCGGGTGCCATCGAAACCGATTTCGGGGGCGGCGCGGTGCGCGACAACCCCGAAATCAACCGGCTGTTCGCCGACATGACCGCGCTGGGCCGTGCCGGTGTGCCGGACGATATCGGGCCGATGATCGCCAGCCTGCTGTCCGAGGACAATCGCTGGGTCAACGCCCAGCGGATCGAAGTCTCCGGCGGCCAGGGCATCTGATCGCGACAACGCCCCGTTACGCTGGATGGATCATCGTTTCGGGGCGTACCCACTGGTTGTATTCCTGCGCCGTCATGAAGCCCAACCGCACGGCAGCCTCCCTCGGCGTCAGCCCTTCCTCGGCGGCCTTTCGCGTGATCCGCGCCACCTTGTCATAACCCAGCACCGGGTTGAGGGCCGTTGCCAGCAGCAACGAGCTGTCGACATTGCCGGCCAGCCGTTCACGATCGACTTCCAGGCCCTTGATCAGTTTCTCGGTGAAGATACCGACACTGTTGGACAGCACGTCGATGGACTGCAGCAGGTTGTGGATCAACACCGGCTTGGCCACATTCAGTTCGAAGGTGCTCGAGGCGCCGGCAATGGTGATGGTGGTGTGGTTGCCCATGACCTGCATGGCCGCCTGGACCAGCACTTCGGCGATGGTCGGGTTGCGCTTGCCGGGCATGATCGAGGAGGTGAGGCCGTCGTCAGGCACCAGCAGTTCGCCGAATCCGCAGCGCGGACCGGAACCCAGCAGACGGATATCGTTGGCGATTTTCGTCAGGGACACGGCCAGCACATTCAAGGCCCCGGAGACTTCCACCAGCGCATCATGGGTGCCCATGCCCTCGAACTTGCACGGGTTCGGCTCGAACTGCTCAGCGCTTATTTCGCTCAATGCCTTGCAGAACGCCACATCGAAACCGACCGGGGTATTGAGCCCGGTGCCGACGGCGGTGCCACCCTGGGGCAGGCTGCGCAACCTGGGCAGGCAGGCTTCGACGCGGGCGATGCCATGGCCGATCTGCCGGGCGAAGCTGTCGAAGGCCTGGCCCTGGCTCATGGGCACCGCATCCATCAGGTGGGTACGGCCGATCTTCAGCACGTCACGCCAGGCCACGGCCTTTTCGTCCAGTCCGTCACGCAGGCTCGCCAGCGCCGGCAGCAGGCGGCCGCACAGTTCCAGCAGGGTGGTCAGGTGCATGATGGTCGGGAAGCTGTCGTTGGAGGACTGCGAGCGGTTCACGTGGTCATTGGGGTGCACCGGGGACTTGCTGCCGAGGGCGTTGCCCAGTATCTCGTTGGCCCGATTGGCAATGACCTCGTTGGCGTTCATGTTGGTCTGGGTGCCCGACCCGGTCTGCCAGATAGACAACGGGAAGTGCTCGTCGAACCGGCCATCGATCAGTTCTCCGGCCGCCTGCTCGATGGCCGCCGCCATGTCGGCCGGGAGCGCGCCGAGTTGCACGTTGGCGCGCAGGGCGGCCAGTTTCTGCTGGCCGAAGGCGCGTACCAGACACGCTGGAAACTGCTCCCTGCCGCTGCCGAAAACGGCCAGGGCGCGTTGGGTCTGGGCGCCCCAGTAACGGTCGGCGGGGATGGATACGGGCCCGAACGCGTCGTGTTCGATGCGCATGCTGGACATGAAGATGACTCCGGGAAAAGGGTTTCGAAGGAGATCGCGCGGGCCGAACCGACCCGCGCCGCAAAAGGTCAGAGCGCGGCGCCGGGCGCTCGGCCGAGGGTGCGCTCATACTCGACCTGGGCCGCCTGCTCGGAGAACTCGCCGGACCATTTCGACACCACCACCGTCGCCACGCTGTTGCCGATGGTGTTACAGGTGGCGATGGCCATGGACATGAAGCGATACACGCCGAACAGCAACGCCAGGCCTTCCACCGGCAGCACGCCGATGGCGGTCACCGTGGCCGCGAACACCACGAAGCTGCCGCCCGAGACCGCCGCCGCGCCCTTGGAGGTCAGCAGCATGATGGCGATGACGCCCAACTGTTGTTCCCAGCTCATGGGTACGCCATAGGCGTTGGCGATAAACAGCACGCTCAGGGACATGTAGATCGAGGTGCCGTCGAGGTTGAAGGCGTAGCCGGTGGGCAGCACCAGGCCGACGCTCTGCTTGGAGCAGCCGAACTTCTCCAGTTTCTGCAGCAGTCGCGGCAAGGCGCTTTCCGAGGAGGCGGTGCCGAGGACGATGAAGATCTCGTCCTTGATGTACTGGAGGAAACGCCACAGGCTGAACCCCCACAGGCGACACACCAGTCCCAGTACCACGAAGATGAAGAACAGGATCGCCACGTAGAACATCAGCACCAGGTTCGCCAGCGACATCAGCACTGCCGTGCCGTTGCTGCCCACGGCGTAGGCCACCGAGCCGAAGGCACCGAGCGGGGCGAACTTCATGATCAGGTTGATGAACTCGAAGAAGCATTCGGAGATCCGGCTCAGGCCGTCCTCGATCACGGCACGGCGTTCGGTCTTGAGCGCCAGCAAGGCGAAACCGAACAGCACCGAGATCACCAGTACCTGCAACAGCTGACCACCGGCAAAGGCGCCGACGAAGTTGTCGGGGAAGATCTCGTAGATGAATTCCAGGGTCGATGCCGGGGCATGGCCCTTGGCGACGGCCGCCGAGGCCGCGGCGGCGGTGGCCGTGCTGGGATGGGCGTTGTGCATGCCCGCGCCGATCTCCAGCAGGTTGCCCCACAGCAGTCCGATGGCCAGGGCCACGGTCGACACCACCTCGAAGTAGATCAGCGCCCGCAGGCCGACCTTGCCGACCCGCTTGATATCACCGGCCGAGGCGATACCGTGGACCACGGTGAAGAACACCAGCGGGGCCACGGCGGTCTTGATCAGCTTGAGGAAGATATCGCCGAGGATCTTGAACTTGGCGGCCAGCTCCGGGGCGAGGAAGCCGAAGGCGATACCCAGGGCCATGGCGGCGACGACCTGGAAGGTCAGGTCCTTGTAGAACGGTTTTTTGCTCAGAGTAGTCATGTCGCGATCTCATTGTTGTTATTGGCGAGAGTCGGGTCGGGGGCTCGCTCGTCATGAGCCCCTGACGATCAGCGTCTGACGGAGCCTTCGCGCGCCAGGGCGATGTCCACCATCCGTGGGGCCAGGCCCAGGTAGTTGGCCGGATCGGTCAGGCGCTTGAGTTCCTCGATGTCCAGCTGCGCGGTGGCTTCGCCCTGGGCGAGCAGCGCATCGAGCAGGCTGGTGCCCTGGTCGTTGGCCAGGCGGCAGGCGGCATAGACCACGTCGTGGGCGACCTGGCGTCCGAGTGCCGGGGCCAGGCCCATCATCACGGCTTCGGCGACGATCAGGCCCTGAGTCATGTCGAGGTTCTTGCGCATGCGCTCGGTGCGCACTTCCAGTCCCGCGAGCATGAACCGGGCCTGGCCGAGGGAGGCGGCGCTCAGGGCGAAGGCCTCCGGAATGGCGATCCACTCCGCCTGCCAGGGACCGGTGGAACGCTCGAAGTCCTGGATCATCGCGTCGAGCATCAGGCCCGCATGCTGGCGCACGCCCTTGGCGGCGGCGTACATCAGCTCGCAGGAAATCGGGTTGCGTTTCTGCGGCATGGTGCTGCTGGCGCCGCGGCCCTTGACGAAGGGTTCGTACACTTCACCCAGCTCGCTGGTCATCATCATCATGACGTCGAGGGCGATCTTGCCCAGGGACCCGGTGACCAGGCCGAGGAAGTTCAGGGTTTCGGCCAGGCCGTCGCGGGCCACGTGCCAGGTGGCCTGCGGGATTCCCAGACCGAGCTCGGCCATCAATGCCTGCTGGACGTCCAGGCCCTTGTCGCCCAGCGAGGCGAGGGTGCCCGCGGCGCCGGCGAACTGGCCGATTTCCACCCGTGGACGCAGCTCCACCAGGCGCTCGGCATGGCGGTCGAACATGCTCAGCCAGACCGCGCACTTGTAGCCGAAGGTGATCGGCAGGGCATGTTGCAGGTGGGTACGGCCGGCCATGGGCGTGTCGCGATAACGCAGCGCCAGTTCGGCCAGCAGTCCGCGCACCGCCTGGATATCGCGCTCGACGATAGCCAGGGCGGCGCGGACTTGCAGGACCACGGCGGTGTCCATGATGTCCTGGGTGGTGGCGCCCCAATGCACGTAGCGACCGGCATCGCCGCAGATCTTCGACAGTTGTTCCACCAGCGGCAGGATCGGGTAGCCGACGATCTCGGTCTCTTGCTGCATCAGGGCCAGGTCGAGGGCGTCGTAGGTGGAGAGGGCGGCGATCTGTTCGGCGGCCTCGGCGGGAATCACTCCACAGCGAGCTTCGGCTCGGGCCAGGGCGACTTCCACTTCGATGTAGCGTTCGATCAGTGCGCGATCGGAGAACACACCGCGCATTTCGGCCGTGCCGAACATGTCGCGAAAGAGGGCGGAATCAAAGACGGTACTCGACATGGCGGCAATCCTGATTTGTATGTTTTATTAAGTACATATATATTATGTCCGTACATTATGATTGCCTGACTGCTGATACACTGTCAACTCGATAGCGAGGTACCAATGGAAGGCGTGAATCAGAGGCGTTATGCGGTGGTGGCTCGGGATCTGATCGACGGTATCGGCAATGGCCGTTACCCCGTCGGCTCGTTGCTGCCGACAGAGTTCGAGCTCTGTGCGCTGTATCAGGTGAGCCGGCAGACGGTGCGCGCGGCCATCGATCAGTTGCAGGGGCAGGGCATGGTGTCCCGGCGCAAGCGGGTGGGGACGCGGGTGGAGGCGGCATCGCCCCAGGGCGGTTATTCCCAGGCCCTGGCCTCGGTGGCCGACCTGGTGCAGGTGGCGGAAACCCATGTCCGGGATATCCAGGATGTCCGGCACTTCGTCGCCGATATCGCGCTGGCGCGGCGACTGGGCCTGGAGCCGGGCGGGCACTACTTCTGTGTGTCGAGCATCAAGGTCGACAACAGCGAGGCCCATGCGCCGCTGTGCTGGACCGACGTCTATGCCGAGCAGGCCTTCGCCGAAGTGATCCCCCAGGCCAGGGAGCATCCCGACGAGCTGATCGCCGCGCTGATCGGCAAGGCGTTCGCACGGCAGATCGATGTGGTCGACCAGCAAGTGCGACCGGTGCAGTTGGGCGCCGAGCTGGCGGGCAGCCTCAAGGCCCAGGCCGGCTCCCTCGGGCTGAACATCATTCGCCAGTACCGGGACCAGGACGGGGCGCTGATTGCCGTGTCCGAGACGGTCTATCCCAGCGATCGTTTCACCCTGGTCATGCAGATGAAGCGCGACCGGGTATAAATATTTTCCAGAGGGGGCGAATAAAACGCCGGGTGATGTGTTTGCCGTATGTGGCGCCTGCCTGCGCCACCGCCATACGGCCACTTAACCTGAAAACAGAGAGCTTCCCATGCTGAAGAAAATCACCCTCGCTGCTGCTGTCGCCATGACCTGTCTTTCCGGCGTGGCCTTTGCCGACGCACCGGCCAAGGTCGTCGACACCGCAGCGGGCAAGGTCCTGGTCGATGCCAAGGGCATGACCCTGTACACCTTCGCCAAGGACAGCGCGGGCAAGTCCGCCTGCAACGGTCCTTGCGCGAGCAACTGGCCGCCGCTGCCAGCCGCTGCCGGTGCCAAGGCCTCCGATGGCTACAGCATTGTCACCCGTGATGACGGCAGCCAGCAGTGGGCCTACAAGAACATGCCGCTGTACAGCTGGGTCAAGGACAGCAAGCCGGGCGACACCAGTGGTGACGGTGTCAACCAGGTCTGGCATGTCGCCAAGCCCTGATTGAAGGGGGTGCCGGGCCCGCAAGTCGTCATCGTGCGGGCCCGGCGGCACGCTCACTCGGTTTGCAGCAGCAGGGTCACGTCGATAGTGGGGTCGCCCATCAGCTTCTGCGGAAACCGGTCGCCGACGAAGTCCTGGTTCACCGGTTCCACCCAGACACTGAGCTTGCCACCCTGCACCGTGGCCAACGGCAGTTCGAAGTCGAAATGGGCCAGGGCATTGGCCACGCAATTGGCACAGGTCTGGGCTTCCTCCGGCTGAAACAAGGCCTTGGAGGCGATGGTCTTGCCGTCTTTCTGCAAGTGCACCGAGAAACTGCCCGGAATTTTCAGGCGGTTGATGCCGCTGACCCGCACATTGACCCGATCGGCCGCGACGGTGAAACGTTTTGACGCGGGCAACGTGCGCTGGGTCTTGGTCAGGAAAGCCACCTTCGACGCCACCGCCGGTGAGTGGTAGTCGATGTCGAGCTGAGCCACCGAATCGATGATCGTCACGGTGTTCAGTTTCGGCGGATCGTTGGTGAACGGGTTAAGCAACTGCAGTGCCGGAACGGTGAAAATCTGGTAGCTGACCGGGTCGATCGCTTCGTTGATGGTGGTGAGCAGGCCATGCAGGTCGGTGGCCTCCATCTTCTTCTGCCATTCCCAGAACAGCCGGTCCCAGTTGCAATGGAAGAACCAGAACACCGGGTCGAAGGCCGCTATCCCCTGGTCCTGCATGGTCGGGCCGATCGAGTTGTGGCCGGCGTCGTGGGCGGCAATGATGGTGTTGTAGGCGGCGCCGGACCAGAAGCCGTGGAAGTCTTCCCAGTCGGTCTTGCTCATGGCGCGGTTGACGTCGCCGGTCACGTCATACGTCACAAGATTCCGGGCAATCTCGTCATAGGCGAATCGCTGGGTGGTGTAGCCCTGCGGGTATTTGGGGCTGGCGTCCTTCTGCAGCACATAGCGGTCGAAGGGGGCGCTCTTGAGCACGTCGGGAAAGGGCGTGGTGATATCCCAGTACGGCAGGGTCACGTTCTCGCAACCGGGTATCGACCTCATGGCATTTTCGAAGCTGACCAGATAGGCCCGGTGCCAGGGGTTGTAGCCAGGGACATGGTGCATGCAATAGGTGTTGGGCGCCGGAAACCAGTGGTAGGCGGCCTGGACGAAAAAGCTGTTGGGGTCGCTGGGGTCCTTGGCGACCATGGCGGAAAACGCCTTCTTGAGCAGGTCGAGTTCCTTGCTGGATAACGTGGTGATGTCCTTGCGGATCCGACCGGCCGGAGCCGCGGCGCTCAACCAGGCGCGGGCGGTGAAGTTCGTCACGCCGGACTTCGCCGGAGGCGTGCCTTTCGGGTAACCGTTGTTCATCCAGTTGAGAAAGGTACCGACCCAGTCGGCGGGCCAGGGATTGTGCGGTGGCATGTTGCCGCCGGCGACCTGCTGGTAGATGTCGCCGGCATGGGTCATCACGGCGTCGTAGCTGGCGAGGTCGAGGCCTTGCGCGGCCATATGGTTCCTGTCTACCGAGGTAAACATATCGCGGATCTGCCCGTACCAGGTCGGGTTCGCGATCGGGGCGGTCTTGGTGGTCGATGGCATGTCCAACTCCTTGTCGTCAACAGCATTCGGGCGCTCCCGTGGCACGAATCCCGGAGGCCAGTGCCCTGGCGATCCGGGAGTGGGGAGCGCAGAGGGTGTCTAGCCAGCCTTGACGCTGATGAACGAGGCCACCAACCCCGCCGGTGCGCCATCATGCGGCTTCACGCGGATGACCGAGCCGGTGATGGCCGCGACCTGGTTCACGCCATTCGGCCAGTGTTCGGTCAGCGAGCCGTCATAGTCGTAGAAGTAATCTTTCGTCGCGGTGCCGGGGCGTCCGCTGCCCTGGATATGCACGTGGGCGGCCACATTGCCGTGGGCCGGGGTGATGACGCCTTTCAGGTCCATGGCGTCGGTGCCGAAGCTGAGGACGCCGATAAAGGTATTGTCGGCGGTGTTCTCCACGTTCCACACGCCTTCGGCGAACAGCAACTTGATGAGTTTGGCCGGGTCGCCGTCGGTGAGCGCCGGGTTGTTGAGGAAGCTTCTGTAGGTCCATTTTCCAGCAAAGGGATTGCTCATGCGTGACATCTCCTTATCAGTGCTACGGTTTGTCCGGGTGTTGATGCGCGGTGTGCTTCATGCCGGCCATCCCGATGCCGCCGCCGGCGGCACTGAGGTCCGGGACGATCTGGATGTTGGTCATCATGCCGCCGTCCTCGTGGTCGAGGATGTGGCAGTGGATGACGAACTCGCCGATATAGCGGTCGTAGTGGGTGCGTACCAGAACCTGATAGTCGTTCTGGACGAAGATGGTGTCCTTGAACTCGTGCCACATGCCGCAGTACTGGTTCTGCAGGCCCAGTTCGTCGGCGGGCACCAGGCATTCGCCGTTGGGGCCGAAGATGCTCCTGGCCGTCTCGCCGGGCTTGCCGTAGAGCACATCCATCACCTGGAACGGATTCACATGAATATGGAAGATATGGGGTTCACCCCCTGAGGTCAGTTTCCAGTCGTCCGTGGTGTTGACCTGGCGGGTGAAGTCGATGCGATCCGGATCATAGGATTTGTGGTTGATGTAGAAACCAAATGCCCCGGTCCAGGGGTCGCCCGGCTTGGCCGGTGGTGTGGCAGCCGGCGACGGTGGCGAGGGCGGGTTGCCGATGAAGAAATGGGCGAGTTGCAGCTCTTTGTCGGGCGTCTCGTCCTTGAGGTCCGGCATCCCGCGCCAGGGCGACAGGTTGCCGCTGCGCAGGCCTTCCAGGGCGGCGGCGGGAAGATCCTTGTCGGCCTTGTTGGCGTCGTAGAGCGCCTGCTGGATGTACGCCTGGGGATCGCTCGTCACGACCTTGCCACCTTTGACCACGACCGTCGCCAGCAACTGGGTTTCGTTCGGCCCCTGGCCGCCCGGGCCCTTGCCGGGACCACCGGCATTGGCGCGCTCGGCGGGTGTCGCCGCCTGGTTCAGCACACAGTAGGTGCCCTCGCGGGGAAACATCAGCAGGACATCGCTGCGGTAGCCCGGCTGCAGGAAGTTGCTGCCGATGCCGCCGCTCACGCTTTTCCTGTTCACGCCGATGGGGCGGATCGAGGTACGGGTGAGTCCATCGGCGGCGATCTCGAACTGCGGCACCAGTTCGACGGGCGCCTTGCTGTCCGCAACGGTAATCGGACAGAGATCGGCAATCCGCTGTGCCTGTTCTTTCGGGGTGCCAACCAGGGGGGCCATGGCGTTTGCGAGCTTGGCCTTGGGGCTGGTGGTGTCGAGGGGGACGATCTGCAGGTTCACCGTGTCATGGATGCCGCCGTGAATGAAGCGCCAGCGCACTATCTCGCCGGCCTGGATGTTTTTCCCGGCAGATGTCTGTGTGATGGTCGGCTGCACCACACCGTTGATGCTGGTGAATCGCCCGCTGTTGTCCCACACGGTGGGTGAGGAGAGCTGCGCGTCGAAGTTCTCTATCACGCCGGTTTTCCCGTTGGGGCAGATCCAGGTGCCGAGTTGATCCTGGATAATGTTTCCCTGGTCATCGAAGCAGGCATAGGGGATCTGCTGGAACAGCAGCACCTGCTCGGGAATGGGCTGACCTGCCGCATCCTTGAGAATGGTATCGATGTCTCCCGGCTTGCCTCCGGTGTAGGGGCGGTCGCCGCGAATGATCAGGGGGCCGGCAGCGCCGCTGGCGACTTGCAGCGCGGTGGAACCGTGGCGGTGGGCGTGGTACCAGAACGTGCCGGAAGGGTGGTCGGTGGGGATATTGATCTCGTACTCGAAACGGGTTTGCGGGCCGATATTGAGCAGCACGTTGTCGCTGTTGCCCGCCGGCGAGACGTGCAGCCCGTGGTAATGCAGGTTGATGGTGTTGAAACAGCCCGGCGAGCCATCCGCCGGATCGCCGCCGTTCGGACAGCTGGGATCGTCCTTGGTCAATTGGTTGTCCAGGTGCACGCGCAAGGTATTGCCCGGCCGCACGTCGATCTGTGGGCCGCCCAGGCAGCCGCCGTAGGAGCGCAGCTTGACGGTGTCTTTCGCGCCGTCGGGATTGTTCGGGTTGTTGATCTGGTTCTCGCGCTTCTGCACTTGCAGGTTCAGCTCGACGGTCTGGCCATCGCGAGTGATATCGCCCGCCGGGTTGCACCCTGTGCCCGCCAGTTCCAGTTCGGTGGTCTTCAGGGGACCTAGCGCCCCTTTTTCAAGGAGCCTGGGCGGTGTGAGGAAGGCTTGGGACGTCAGGTCGGCGAGTGCCGCCGAAGAGCTTGCACACACCAACAGTCCAGCCAGGACCCTGCGAAGTGAAGCCATGTTGTTCTCCCTGCGCAATGCGCGAGTAACGGCGACGACCATCGCGGCCGCGTGTCCCTTGATCATTCGAGTGTTATCGGAGCCGACATCAGGTCCCGGATTACCAGCGGTTCACGGGGCGTGGCCTCTGCGTCGGAGGACCTGGGCGATGGTTCCGGCCATGCCGGAAACATCACAGCGGCTGGCGTCCCCAGGGGTGTAGACCGGCGGTTCGGCAACCGAGGGATCGCCGCTGTTGAAGGGCGGGCAGGGGTTGTACTGGATGTTCAGCTGGACCTTTTGCGCCACGGTGTCGCTGGAAATTTTCGCGATGATTTCCAGCGCCTCGTCGAGCCCCGACGAAATGCCGCCACCGGTGATGCGCTGCCTGTCGCGCTTGTAACGCGGATAGCCGGGCACCACCTCGATCTCCGGGAACAGTTTCAGGCAGGCGATAAAGGCCCAGTGGGTGGTGGCCTGGTAGCCATCGAGCAGTCCCGCGGCGGCGGCCAGCAGGGCGCCTTCGCAGACCGAGGCGGCCAACTGCGCGGCCTGGCCCTGGCGCAGCAGCCAGTCCATGCGCGGTTGATCGAGCATCAGGCGTTGCAAGTCCCGGGGATCGCCGCCGGGAATCCATAACAGGTCGATCTGTTCGTGGGTATCGACGAAATTCGGCAAGTTGCCGCCCAGGGTCAGGCCATCGCGAGTCGTGATGGCCGGCCCGTCGAGGGAGACCAGCCGCACCTCTCGGGTCGGTGTATCGGGCAGTTGCGGTTCGAGCAGAGCCATCCAGTTGAACAGCTCATAGGGCACGGAGACGTCGAGCAGATCGACGCCGTTATAGACCGGGATTGCGATCAGGTACCGTCCTGGTACTGGCATGGCTCCCTCCTTGGGGAACACCGCGCGGCGAACGCATGGGCGTCGTCAGGGTGAACTTCCTGCTGATCAGCGAGGCGGTTTCCGGGATGGGCAAGCCGCAGGCCTTGCTGCCGGGATCAATATCCTGGGGGGCAGCGGCTGGAGCATAGTCGGTGGCCTATCGAGTGCAAGGCGTTTCGTCGGCAGCCGCCGAGTGGTAGGCCGTCGAGGTTGTCGTCGGATTTGCGGTCTGTCGGTGGGCGATGATGCGCAGGGGCATCGCTCGTTTATCGCCACTGGCGTGAAGCCGACCACGGGCCCTGGGTCATCAGTCCGGGGCAGAAGGGCGCCGCTGCTTGCCGAAATGGATCGACAGGTAGGTCCCGATCGCCAGTGCTCCCGCCATCAGCGCGATAAACGCCGGGTCGTAACCGATCGTCACCGGTTGCCTCGACAACAGCACCAGACCCACCAGCAGGTTGAACATGCCCCAGAGAAAGTTCACCAGCGGCGAGGAGGGACCTTTCCCGCGCGGCCTGGCAAAGGGCGTGGGGAAGATTTCACCGCGCAATCCGGCGGCGAGGTGTGGCAGGGCGTTGCAGATGAATACGCCGGCAAGGAATGCTGGAATGTACATGGATCACCTTCCGTAACGAAGAGTAGGTAGCGACTGGGTTTTCAGGTATCCACACGACTGCCCGACGGGGCGAGGCGTCGGGAGATAAACGCCGCAATCGCCGGACCCGCCAGCAACACGACGGCAAAGCGGGCCATCTGCATGGTCATGACAAAGGGCATGTCGACCTGGCTGGAGGCGGCGATGATCGCGACGGAATCGGCGCCGCCGGGGCTGGTGGCCAGGTAGGCGGTGAGAGGATCGATACCGGCGGCAAAGACAAACACCGCAGCCAGGGCGGCACAGGCGGCGATCAATGCCAGGGTGCTGGCGAGAATCGCCGGAAAGGCCTTCAGGGCATATTTCACCAGGGGCCGGGTGAAGGGCATGCCGATCCGCCAGCCGATCACGGCGTAACCGAGTGCCAGCAGCCAGTGCGGCATCTCGAGGGTGATCAAACCGAAGTGGGTGAGGGCAATTGCGCCCAGCAGCGGCACCAGCAGCGAGGCGACCGGGATCTTGCTCAGGCGCGCCACCAGCGGGCCGGCGGCTACCAGTCCCAGAGTCTGGGCCAGCGCCAGCCAGTCGATGGCCGGGAACCAGATGAGGGTGTGCACCGCATGCACCACGCCGGCACCGGTGAAATGGGTAATCAGCGTGGCGATCACCGCGACCAGGATCACCCGTGTGTACTGCATGCAGGCGACCAGTTGCGCGTCGGCGCCGGCATTCTCGGCCATCAGGATCATCACCGTGGCGGCCCCCGGGCTCAGGCCCCAGACGGCGGTGGTCCCCGGCAGCACCCGCAGGCGGGTCAGCAGCCAGCCCAGCGCGGCGCTGATGGCGATCACCGCCAGTACACCGACGATAAACAACGGCCAGTTGCCGATGGCCGCGCCGGACAGCGACTGCACCAGGGTTTTCCCGATCATGCAACCCAGGATGCCTTGGGCGAAGGCCGAGGCTGACCGGGCAATCCGTAGCCGGTTCTCGACAAAGGTGATCGCCACCATGATTGCGCCAAGCATCGGTCCCAGCAGCAGTGCCGCCGGAATACCGCTCCAGGTCAGGAACATGGCCAGCAACGCCGACAACCCCAGCAATACCGCCCACTGCCAGACCGAGACGTACTTGCCGGCTCCGGCACTGGCGGCATGATTATCCGCGTTGGACATGAAAGGCCCCTTGAGTGAGCCGGCGTGGTTGCCGGGCGTTGCTTCGGGTTGGGGGAGTGCTAATATGAGAGGATATCCTCTATTAAGATAGTGAAGGGCATCCTCTCATATGTCAACAAAACCACCCGCCAGGGGGCAGGAGCCACAGCGTGCCCGGGGGCACTTGCGCGTGGCGGCGATCCTCGAGGCCGGCGTCGAACTGTTCACGCAGAAGGGTTTCGACGCGACGACCATGACCGAGATCGCTGCCCGCTCGGGAACGGCGATTGCCTCGCTGTACCGGTTCTTTCCGACCAAGCAAGCCGTTGCCGAAGCGCTGTTGCTGAACTATGTCGAGCACGCCCTGACGTCCCTTGAAGCGCTGGCCATGCAGGCGCGCGCAATGACCCCGGACGAACTGGCGACGGCGTTTATCGATTTCAGCCTCGGCTTGCAGTCCCAGCGTCGCTTCGCCATCAACCTGGCCGATATCGGCGGGGCCAGTGACAGCGAGCGCCAGCGTTTTCGCAAGGCCATGCTGGAAGGGATCGAGGCGGTGGTACGCGAGGTGATCCCGGCCCTGTCCGCCGTCAGGTTGAAGGCCGTGGCCGGGACGCTGCTGATCCAGTTCAAGGGGGTGGGTCTGATCAGTCAGGAAGCGCCGGCCCGGCAGCGGGTGTTATTGGCGGAAGCCAGGGAGATGCTGCGGCTCTATCTGCTGTCGCTGGTTGGATAAGGGCCTGCGCTATATCGGTTTGTCGTCGGCGTCGACCTGGTTGATGCGGTTGTACAGGTTTTGCAGATAGGCAAAGTCGGCGGAAAATAGCTCTTCGATCACCCTGGTATTGATCATCTCGAGACTGCCCAGCCGCACGATCACCCGCGACAGCACGATGATCGGCAGGTAGGCCGGGTTGGCCTGGACCCGGTGGTCTTTCAGCGGCAGGATTTCATCGCCTGCCGTGGCCAGGCGCATGACACCGTTCTTGTGCAGATTGCCGTCCCCGTCGCGGTAGCCAATGGGCAGGGTGAATTCCACTTCGGTGGTGATGATGCTCATGCGGGAAGCTCCTGTCGGGATATGCGGGTCATGTATAGCCAAGGTTGTTCAGGGCGTCGAGTGCGGCGATTGATTCAGTGCGTTGGCTGGAGTCGAATCGATACGCGCCAGAAGTTGCTGACCTTACCCGTTTGCGCCCTGATCCGTTGGAATGCAGGTTGACTACCCGGCAGTGACGGTCATGCCGCCGTCGACCATGACCACAGAGCCGACCATGAAACTGGCGCGATCCGATGCGATAAAGGCGACCACCTCGGCGATTTCCCCGGGTTGTGCCGCGCGGCCGATTGGCGCGGCTTCGCCGTGTTTGGCAAGGAAGGCCGGGCCGTCATCGACGACATCGTTGAGGATGTTGGTCACCACGTCACCGACGCCGATGGCGTTGACCCGAATGCCATGTTCGATGACTTCCAGGGCCAGGGTACGGGTCAATTGGGCGAGTGCGCCCTTGGAGGCCGTATAGGCCGCGATGGTCGGGAAGGCGAAATAGGACGCATAAGACGCGATGTTGACGATCGCCCCGGATTGGTTGGGCATCATCGCCTTGACCGCTTCGCGGCTGTGCAGGAACGCCGCCGTGACATTGACCGCCTGAATGCGCTCCCAGTCTTCACGGGTCATGTCGATGACGAGTTTGTTGAGGATGATGCCGGCGTTGTTGACCAGGATGTCCAGCCGGCCGAACTGCTCGACGGCCAGGGCGACGGCACGCTCGGCGGCGCCGTCCCGGGTGATGTCGGCAACCAGTGGCACCAGGCCCGGGAGGGCGAGTTCCTCGACCGCGGGGTTCAGGTCCTCGGCAATCACTTTCGCGCCACGGGCGTGCAGCAACAGTGCGATGGCCCTGCCAATCCCGCTGGCGGCACCGGTCACCAGGGCGACTTTGCCTTCCACTTCCCGAGGCATGTTGTGCTTGATATCGATCATGCTGTTCTCCAGCGTTGTGATCCGGCGAGATATTCACCCGATCGGCACCTGCAAGGTGCTGTCGTCAGCGACAGGCCTACTGTCTCGCAACGCTGGAGAGGGGGCTTTCGCCGACTTGCCGAGACTGTCGGGGTTTTGCGCCGGATGTCGTTGGGGGGACGCTTGTCCCTCGCTTGTCGATTGGCGAAAGCCCCATACTGTTCGTCCAATCACATGGATCGGCATGTGCAACGAGGGCAGGCTCTGATGGTGCAAGCCAGGCGACAAGGCACGACACAGACTGCGACTCCCTGTGCGGATCAACGCATTACCGGGGAGTCGATGTGCGACTATCTGCCGGGAGAATCCAGGGATCAGCCGTCGCGACCACAGATCCAGGACGTAGTGATACAGCTGTTCAGCCATCACAGCATCGTCGAGCCCATTCTGGTGCCCGCCGTGGTTGAGCCGTTGCTGGTGCTTGTTCTTGCCGGGGCGGCGAGGGTGGAGGAGCGCGCCCTCGGCGGGGACTGGGACGTGGCTGAAGTCAGTGCCGGCGACTTTTTCCTCACCAGTTCGGCTGAGCCTTATGAGATGCGCTGGCAGACCCTGGGCGGCGATACATTCGAAGTCATGCACCTGTACCTGGGATTGCCGCTGATCGACCATGCCGCGCGCGAGTTGTTGGGAGAACGGGCTGCTCCCGTGGCCTTTCGCGATCTATCGGGTGCACGAGACGCTCGCGTGGCGTTTGTCATGGAACAGCTGCGTACCGAACTGGTAGATGAGCGCTCGCCGAGCCCACTGTTCGCCCAGAGCCTGGCACAGGCATTGGCTGTCCATCTGGTGCGTACTTATCTCGCTGCGCGCCGTCCGGGGCGGCGGGTGAACGCGTTGCAGGCTTACAAGTTGCGCCGGGTCATCGACGCGATGAACGCGCAGTTGGCTGACGACTTCAACCTGGCCCGACTGGCCGGGCTTGCCGAACTCAGCGCGTACCACTTCAGTCGAATGTTCAAACGTGCGACGGGGCTGTCGCCTTCGCAGTACTTCATCCGCTTGCGCATGGCCCGTGCAAGGCATCTGTTGCTCGAGACCCACCGCAGCGTCATCGATGTAGGGCTGGAGGTCGGCTATTCCAGCCCCAGTCATTTTTCGCAGGTGTTTCGCCGCGAAGCAGGCGTCACGCCCAGCGAGTTTCGCCAGGCTTGAAGCCGATTGGCCGAGAGCTGTCGTGATTCTGCCATCGCTGTCGCGGGGGCAGAGCTCAATGGTCGTCCGCATCCGGCTTGTAGCCGTTCACGACGATCTCCGCGATTTCTGGCTGTGCCAGGTATCCCGTATGGGCTACCAGTGGGTTCTCCAGAAGCCCAAACCAGGTCCGGGCATTCGAGACCACGACGTCCACGGTGGCATAGGCTGGCCGTCGTGGTGAGTTTCGAAGCGAATAGGAAAGAAGATCGTTGGGATCTGACAGGAAAACCACCAGCGGCGTATTGCTTTTCAGGTCGGTGCCTTCAGTGGTCAGTCTCATCCGCGGTGCATAGGTACTGAGAAGTCTGGCCAGTGAATCGTCGGCCACTGGCTGCTGCCTCACGTTCAGATCGCCGGCCTCTTCGAGTGTTTGATCGGCAAGTTGCAGGATGGGGATCTGGTTGGCCGACATGAAGATACTCTGCACGCGTGTGAAAAGCGCTTCAGCCGCGGCGTTATCTGCTCCGCCATGGGCCCTGAGGGCGTCGATGGCATCGAACCCCACCTTGCTACCCAGGCTTGAAGTGAAGATGACGAGTGGCGTGTGGCGGGCAGCGACTTCAGTTCTCAGTTCATCATGCTTGCGGGTGTGCTTGCCGGGCACTGCAGCAGCCAGGATTGCTTCCTGGACTTGCAGGCTGATGCCTTCACGGGCACGCCCCTGATAGGCCACGGCATCTGCCAGGCAGTCGTCCATCAACCGGTCCTTGCCCAGGCGATTGACCAGGGCGCGGGTCTCTTTGAAGTCGGGTGAGGTGATCTCCTTGGGCAAAAAGTCAGGCTTGTCAGAGCCACGGCCGCACACGCCGGTTTTATTCGATTGGTCATAGCACAACTGGGCCTTGAGGGGCGTCAGCACCGGTGACCACACCAGGGCGGCGATATTGACCGTTCCCTCGCTGAGGTTGAGGGACCGTTTGTAGATCAGGGCATCCGATGCTTCTACCTGGGTAGGAGCGATGGATTCAACAGGAGCGGCGCCCAACTGTTCCGAGAGGGCGTTGATGGACTCTATCGCCCAGGATGAATCGTGGGTGCACATGCCATGGACGGCGATAATGTCCATCTCCGGCCGCTCTTTATGCTGGCTGGCCAGAATTTGCTTGATGCCCTGAATACTGGGTTTTGAGTTGTCGTGGGTGAGCAATATCGGATGTTTATAGGGAGTCGTGCAGCCCATCAGGCACATCGCAGAGGTCATTCCCCATACCGTGGTTGAGAGCCAAGAACGATGTGCCATAGCAGCCTCCGATCCGTGGTCATGGTGTTCGTTCGAGTTTAGTTGCAACTGGCCATCTCTCCAGGGCGCAGATCTTCTTTTTTCAATGTGAAACACGACCTTGAAAAATCAGTTGGTTATAGCGGAGCAGAAAAGAGGGGAGGCGGTGTCGCGGGTCATTTGTCTTTGTGGACGATGGGTTATCTTCTGATTGTTCTAGTTCACTGTGGTGTAGGCAGCTCAGAAACTTTGGTCAACATCTCGCCTGGTGCCAAAGGGCACACATTGGGTAGTCGCCTGGCTGCTGCACGATGAATCAACCTGAGTTCTCAAGAAATCTTCGTTTGTTACATCATGGCATTTGGCTATTGATCTACGCTCTCGGAAGGCATCGACCAGGAGAGTAGTGTTCCTGCCTTGCCTCATACCGGTTTGTCGTGCTGATGAGCAGGCTGGGTTCATTCGAACACCTGTCAGTCAGTGGCGCTGGCGCTAATGAAGCAGGTCAAATCTCAAGGAGCGATTCGATGCCTCAAAGAATATCCATCGATAAAAATGTCATGGCTCTGATAATGGATGGCGTTGATTTTGACACGGTGTCCATTTTTTATATTGTCGGGCATGGGACAAAAATTGATAAAAGATTCATTGCCGACATGAGTGTGTATTTTCCATGGGGAATAGACAACTATGGATGGTATGAGTCGGATACTGGTTTTCCACTACTCGAGATTTACAACTGCTACCGCCGACGCGGCCAAATGGGGCGTACGCCTAGCTCTAGCTACGATATCCAGAAAGTGGCGACTCCCTCCAAAGGGGCTTCCAATGAAACGCCATTGCTCTCCACGCGAAAGAGTGTAATCCCTGATATCAGCCTGACGCCAAAGGACCTCAACGTGGCGTTCTGCGAAAGAATGCTGGCCAAGTATTACCTTGATGGCGGCGGTTTGGACGATGTGGGGATTGTGTGCCTGACTGGAGATAAAAAATTAAGCGAGGTATTGAGTAGCCTGAACAAGGCTCCACATGGGGGGCAGTATTCTGATTTATTGGTGATTTGCCTGTGTTGCAGTGTCGCGCGTGGAGACGAGCACAACGCTGACAGTAGAGCGCAAGGGTATTCCCAGCTGCTGTGAGACGTAAGTGTCCGGTTGCGTCGTGAATGTAGGCAGCCCTCCCAGTGCGCTTGAAGGGTCAGCGCACTGAGGGAAAACCGCTCTCTGGACTGGCAAAGAGGTTACTCGGCAAAGCTGAACTCAATCTGCTGAAGGGTTATTGCCGAGCTTCTGCTGCGGGGTTGAGGGCGACGCTGTGGCATCGGTGGTTCCTCGTTGAACGGGATCTGCAGTTTCTTGAGTACGCCCGACTCTGCCAACTCGGCGGCTTCCCGTTCCATGCGACTGGCCAACATCTTGATGGACTGTCCGGTCTCTGCCCCCAGTGTGATAGCGACCAATGTCAGCGGGCTCACGTTGAGGGGGACACTCAGGGCGCTGATCATCTCCATCGTCGGACAGCACTGGCCACGTTCCAACTTCGAGATGTAGGTCCGACTGCTGACCTCGGCGAGATTCTTCTGTGAAAGACCTCGAGCGGCGCGCATGGCTTTGAGCACGGTGGCAAAGGCTGTTTTGAGCGACATAAAACGTTCCTGACAGTGGTGCACTTCTGTACCCATCGGGCGACTTGTCCAGATGTAAATCGACGTTCCAGAGCCGTGAGGCTACCACAGCACCGGGCGTCGTTGTCTCATGGTTTCAGGACATCATGATTTTCCTCTAGGCGGCAATGGAAATACGCCAGGCCGACTTGTGAGAGGGGTTGTCGGCTCTAAGCTCCTGCGGGTCCTTAGATAATCGCACTGGTTGGCCTTGGATCCACTAGAGAACGGTGGGGGGCGTTGGGCTACTTGCCTTCGAACGTACCCTAATCTCTTTTTGCAACTGGCGATTATCAATTTTTTGAAGAAACTAAATCGCTCCCAAGCGTGCTTTTTCTCGTAAAAATAAACATTCAAGCTGCTGGGCAAATTATGTATGAGCGGGTTACATATCAGCCATCTAGAGGCCAGCTATGCCAAAATTAAATGCAACGAACAGCGCACGGATCGCTAACGGTGCAGCCCTTGCGACTCCGTTTTTCGATCACGGGACGCCCAAACGCCGCACGGTCCGGTTGGGGGTTACGGATTTATCGTTTCATCGAGCAACCGCGGCACTCGTTGCGGTGGTTTTACAGCAGATGGGGTTTACGGTAAAACGCAGCTTCGCCTTGCATGAGGCCAATTTCGAACAACTCCGTACAGGGGAGATCGATATGGTCGCCTCCGCGTGGATACCCTCAAGTCATGGGATCTACAAGGCGCGGGTGGAGGAGGTGGTTTTGACCCGCGAACTCGGTCTTCACTATCAGCCATACGCACTGTGGGGAGTACCGGATTACGTTCCACAGGAAGAGCTTTCAACGATTGAGGATCTGCTCAAGCCGCAGGTTCTTGCTCGCATCTGTACCACTATCCAGGGCATTGGTCCTGGTGCGGGTATTACTCGATTTTCCCTGCGAATGATGGATGACTACGGCTTGAAAGCCGCGGGCTATTCGTTCCGCACGGGTACGCAGGACGAATGCATTGCGGCATTTGAAGACTTGGTGGATGCGCAACGCTGGGGGGTAGTACCTCTTTGGCAGCCCCAATTCCTCCACCATCGCCATCGGATCCGCGATCTCAAAGATCCCAAGGGGCTGCTGGGCGAAATTGATAAGGCGGTTTTATTGGCGCGTACTGATCGCCTGGACATCTTTACCGATGCTGAGCTTGACGTGCTGGACAATATCCGTCTCTCCAACGCCATTGTTGCAGAACTCGATTACGCCATTAACCGTCAGGGAAAAAGCCCCGATCAGGCTGCCCACGACTGGTTGGAGGCGCACCCTGAAGCACTCCTTAAATGGAAAGCCCCTTTGTTCTAAAAGGTGATAACTTCCCGTTTTCCAAGTCCTTCAAGGCCCAAGTCATTCAAGAGTGTGCCCAGCCCGGCACTTCGATTGCCAACATCGCGCTCGGCCATTGCCTCAACGCGAACCTCGTCCACAAATGGATTCAGCTGCATGCGCAGAACAGCCTGGCGCAGCCACCTGCATTTGCTCCGTTAGCCATGCCGCTGTGAACCACTGGAAAAACAAGGTCATGCCACCGACTCAGACAGGAACCTAGTCTCTGGGCAGCCGCCGGGAGCACACTGGCGGGTGCTGAGCCCCTAGGAGAAGTGCGTGACCAACATCTCTCGAACCGCGCTGACCAGCGGCGCCTCACCAGGGCGCGGCGGTAACAGGCTGAACTCAACATCGGGCAGCGCCGGAAGCGATTGAGTCGACCGGTAGACTTCGGCTCCAGCAGGCACCGCTGAGCTGTTCAGGCACGCCACTCCCAGCCCTGCCATCAGCGCCGATTGCAGGCCCCCGACACCCGACGCTGAATGCGCAATGACATACGGTACACCACGCGCATCCAGTAGATCGATGGTGAATCGCTGCAAACTACAATCCTGGGGAAGCACCACCAACGGCAGCGGCGCCAGGTGCTCGCGCTGCGCGTCAAACCCACTGAGTGCCACCCACCGCAGGGCCTCTCGTCGCACGGGGATGCCTTCGGGAAGGCTGCGCCCGTCAAGGATGCGCATCGACAGGCCGATATCGAATTCGCCGCTGTTGGAGCCATTTTCGATTTGCAGGCTTTTGCGCACCGAAACATGCAACCGAAGCTGCGGATAGCGCGTGCGCAACCCCTTCAACATACCAGCGATGGCGCTCGGCAAAAAATAGTCGGTGATGGCCAGGCGCAATTCCCCGGTCAGGGTCACACCGCGCATGTCCTCCAGCACACAATCACTCAAAGCGAGCAATTCAAGCGCATGTACCAACAACCGCTCTCCGGCGGGGGTGGGACTCACGCCTTTTTTCCCGCGCTCCAGCAGCGTCACACCGGTAAATGTTTCCAGCTTGCGAAGTTGTTCACTGAGTGCTGACTGCGAGCGGCATAGCTTGGGCGCGGCCGCCGACAGGCTGCCGCACTCCAGGATCGTGACGAAGGAGCGCAGTTGCTCGAGATCAAACGGGCGCATATCTATCCTGCGTTTTTTCCGATAGATACCATTATATCTTCCCGTTTTTCAGAACCGGATAATTTTTTTACTCTGGCGCCTCACCCTATCCTTACGAGGAATTCCCCATGCCAGGCATCACCCTGAAAATTTCCGGCGAGCGCAATCCCGAGCTTGTCCGCCAACTCGTCCCGCAGCTCACCGCGCTGACGTGCGAAGTGCTTGAGAAGCGTCCGGAACAGACCTTGCTGATTCTCGATTTTGTGCCTCATGAGCAGTGGTTCATTCATGACCGCTCGCTGGCCGAACATGGACGTAATGCATTCCGCCTGGAAGTGACCGTCACCGATGAGACCAACACCAAAGCGCAAAAAGCGCGCTTCCATCGTGAAGCCTACGTGCTATTAGCCGAGTTGATAGGCAACCTGCATCCGCACTCCAATGTGCACATCATCGACTGCCGAGCCAGTGCCTATGGTTATGAAGGGGTTACCCAGGAGTACCGATATCAGCATGCTTAAGAGCAGGCGTTGTATGCGGACGCTGGATACACCGGTGTCGAGAAGCGTGAAGAGCACGAAAATCTTAATGTGATCTGGCAAGTGGCGGCTCGCTGCAGCACTTACTCCAAGCTGAATAAACGCGGCGTGCTCTACAAGGCCAATCGCAGATGGGTGCTGCTCCATGGTTTGACGTGCGATAGCCGATTCGGCTGTGCCCGGGGAGGGCGCCGCAATGGTAATGCAGCACAGTCAGATGTTGCGCACCGGTTTGTGAGCAAGGATGTATTTTTCTGACGTTCAACAACCGCACTGAATGGAGTGAGTGAGCTGATATACGAAGTCGATAGTGACAGGCCGGATACTCGCTTCATCGACTAAAAACTGTTGGTCATTCCAAAAAACGGGAAGCGAGGCTTCCCGTTTGTGCTTCTGGCGCGTCAACCTCTGACGCGGGCTTCCCGCATATCCAGCACTGAATCTATCTTCTGCTGCGCCAACTCGATCAGGTGCACCACACCCATCGCGACCTTGCGATTCGTGCCGGTCTGGTTGTCGGCGTTTTCATAGGCCGTAGCCGCTGCCGATTGCAGAATCGAGTAGGCGTCGAGCAGGATGGTTTCCCGATCCGGCCAAGCTTAGTAGGCATGACCCGTATGACTACTTGAAGGGCGTTCTGGAGCGACTGCCAACGCAGCGCGCGATTGAAGTCGTTGAGTGATGCCCGCTCGCTTAAGGGGAGCAGGCGTAGACTCAGTCGTTAGGGAGTTTAGCGACAACCTTGATCTCAACATCGAAACCGTACAGCCAAGTGACCCCTACCGCCGTTACGGTGGGGAAAGGCGCCTCGCCCCAATACTCCGGCACGACCTCCCACACCTGTTCGAAAATCTTCTGCGGCTCAACCATGAAGACGGTAACGTCTTGGACATCATCAAAGCTGCAACCTGCTGAGGCCAGCACCGCGTTGAGATTCTCGAAAGCGCGTCGAACTTGTGCTTTGAGCTCTGGCTCTGGTGACCCATCTTCACGGCTGCCCACTTGCCCGGAAACGAAGAGCAAGCCATTGGCACGTACCGCAGCTGAATAACGATTGCGCTCGTAAAGGGCCTGACGGCGGGCGGGGAATACAACATCTCGTTGGTTCATCAGAAAACTCCAGCAGTTGGGAAGCGACATGAACACTTTACGGAGCTTGCTCGGGTGCAATAAACAGGTAATGCTGGCCATCACTGTTTGTAATATCCAAACAATATGGAGCCCCCATGGATCGTTTCGATGCCATGCAAGCCTTCGCGCGGGTGGTAGAAACCGGCAGCTTTACTCGGGCCGCCCACACCTTGCACATGAGCAAAACCACAGTGAGCCAACTTGTCCAGCAACTGGAGGCGCGCTTGCGCGTGAAGCTGCTCAATCGCACCACGCGCAAGGTGAAAATGACCGCCGATGGCACCGTCTACTACGAGCGGGTGCAATTCTTGTTGGCGGCGTTAGATGATGCTGAAACCGCGCTATCCAGTGCCGCAGCTGCGCCGCGTGGGCGCTTGCGGGTGGATGTGCCCAGTCCGCTGGCCCGGTTGCTACTGATTCCGGCGCTACCGGCATTCCATGAGCTCTACCCGGATATCCAGCTAGATCTGGGCGTGAGCGACCGTCATGTGAGCCTGATAGATGAGAGCGTCGATTGTGTGATTCGCGGCGGAGAGATCACCGACACCTCCCTGGTCGCGCGGCACATCGGCGACCTGCTGCTGGGAGTGTACGCAGCACCCTCATACCTGGCTCTCTATGGCGTGCCGGCACATCCACGCGAATTGCAGGAAGGCGAGCATCGTGTCGTGGGGTATCGATGGGCGCGAACAGGCAAAGCGCTCCCTTACACCTTGCGGCGCATGGGCGAACAGCTGGAAGTGCACGGCCGACATGTGCTGGCCGTAGACGATGGCAATGCCTATCTAGCAGCCGGACAGGCTGGCCTGGGGGTACTATGGCTACCGCGATATATGGCTTTGCAACCAGTGGCGAGTGGCGAACTTGTGCCGCTGTTCGAGGACTGGGACATCGCGTCGATGCCGCTATATATGGCATATGCACCGAACCGCCATGTTAGCCGAAAATTACGTGTGTTCATGGACTGGGTAATGGAGTTGATGATCAAGCATGTGCCGGAGATTGCTCCGCCCACGCGCTGACACTCCATAGATCTCTGACATCGCCGCGCCTGGTTGCAGTGTAGTGGTCCAATGAAACCGGCCACCCATTCAGGCGAGAATACTCGCCAGATAGAGGTGTCTGATGACCAAGCAACGTCGTTCCTTTTCCGCTGAATTCAAACGCGAGGCCGCAGGCCTCGTGCTCGATCAAGGCTATAGCCATATCGAAGCCAGCCGCCCCCTCAGAACTGTGGGTTTGTGAGCAGTGACCTAAGCCTGTATCTGAAGCACGGGCTCAATATCCGCCAGTACCCATGATCGTTCGAAATAAGGTTCGAGTGGGCCGAAGAGGCGAAAGTAGGTGTACCAGGACTTGGCCGGTGTCGTCGGAATCCAGTTTCTTTCATAGCCGGCCGGCGCAGTAGGGCCAAGGATGATGTCTATGGACCCATCGGGGTTCTTGAGCAGGTCCTGGCGTGAAGAGCGATCGGCGATCTCCCGGGTGTTCCCAATCAGGCCGCGCGTCTGAGTGTCGTACAGCGTGATGGACCAGAACAGTTTTGCCGGGACATGCGCCGGTACCCGCAGGCGATAGGTTCTGCCGCCGTCGAACGCTGCTCCTGATTTGTCCTGATAAGCGGCGAGGTACGCGGAGCCCACCCCTGGCGTCTGGGTGAGGACTGCGGCCGATGTCCCGGTGACTTCGTAAAAGAATGCCGTCCGTTCCTCCAGCAGCGCTCCTGTAGGCCCGTCTTGTTCATTGTCGTAATGGGGGGCGATGAGGTACTCCCAGCGAGTGTCCTCGCGATAGTGGATACCGGCCAGGCGCTTGCTGAAAGCGGTCACTTTGGCCATGGCCTCGCCCATCGATGCAGCTTTTTCCAGGATAAGCCGCTGGCGTTCGTCCGGCGCAAAGGCGCGGTTCGTTTCGATACCCAGAGGTCTGAGCATGGCCGCGAAGAAGCAGTCGCGTTCCTCCACGGGCTCGTCCCGTAGCGCGTTCGCCAGTCTGGACCAGTAAGCCATGCCGCCAGGATGGGCCATGCTGGTGAGTTCGCCTTCAGGCTTGAAACGCAGCAGGCGTGCGGACTGCCGCACCTGGCCGCTGTTGTAGAAGGTCACTTTCGTGGTTGAGAACACCGTCGCCACCTTGTCGGGGTCGGTATCCAGACCACGGCAGAACATCATTACCTTGCAGGTGCGTGAGTGCAGGATATGTGCGTCGGCAGGGACGGCAGCGGGAGCAACATGGCCCGGCCCGACCAGGACATACACCGCGCCGTTGCCAGCATCCGGGCCGGTCATGCCGACATCGGTCAGTGGGCGATCCCACCAGTCAATCAGCGAACCCGCCGTGGCGCCGGGCGGGTAATGAAGCATCATCGGCCCGTGGGACAGATCGAAGTAGGCGAAGACATAGGGGGTTGTGACGTTCGAGCCCAGCATCACGCTGACCTCACGATAACCATGGACGAGCACAAGATCACCGCTATGGGCGCCTGCATTGTCGACGAGCATTTGTCGCGCGCTCTCCATGCCGACGATGGGCACGCTCCACAGGTAGCACTGGGTGGCCCGTTGGAAATCCATCTCGTCGTACAGGTGCTCAACGGCATCGGGTGTCGGCATACCGAGGTTGAATGTCATAAACTCATCTCGAGTCTTCAGGTGGTCTGCGATGTGGGTTGCATGCTCGGCGCCCATCGTGGTTCTGATGGCGCTCAGGACAGCCAAGCCAGCCGTCATTTTTAACGCGTCTCTTCTGTTGATCGACATTACCCAATCTCTATTTTTCAAACTGGATAAAATCCTAGCATTGGCCTGTTGCCACCCTTGTGGCAACAGTGTCGATAACCTGTGTCATCGCGGGTTCATGTTCAGCGCAGTCATCGCGTATAAGGAGTGTCATGCGTCGAGCAGATCGTTTATTTCAGGTCATCCAGATATTGCGCAGGCGAGGAACGGTAACGGCTGCGGGCATCGCCGAAGAGCTGGAGGTGTCGCGCCGAACCGTCTACCGGGATATCCAGGACATGATGGCCAATGGTGTGCCTATCGTGGGCGAAGCCGGCATCGGTTTCGCGTTGCGCGCTGGGTATGATTTGCCGCCGTTGATGTTCAACGAGCAGGAACTGGAAGCGTTGGTGCTGGGCGCTCGAATTCTCCAATCCTGTGCGGACCCGCAATTGGGAAGGGCTGCGGACGACGTGATCGCCAAGATACGCGCAGTATTGCCACAGAAGCTGCGGCCGCATATCGACGCGCTATCGTTGTGGGCGCCTGGCGATCCTCAACAGGAGTCGATTTCCATCGACCGTGCGGCGCTGAGAGCGGCCATTCGATACCAGCGCAAGATCAATTTCGCTTACGTCGATTTGCAAGACGTCGCTTCTGTTCGCACCGTTCGCCCGCTCATCATGGCCTTCTATGGCCCCGTTTGGCTGTTGGCGGCCTGGTGTGAAATGAGGAACGCATTCAGGGTGTTCCGCCTGGATCGCATGGCCGAGATGTCAGTGCTCGATGAGCCATTCCGACAAGAGCGCGGAAAAACGGCGGCCGACTTCCTCAAGCAAGACGCCGGGTACAAGCATCAGTGACGCCACAGGGAGGCACCGTCATGTCCAGTTCTCGCCAATATCTGAATTTTGTCCTGGAACAACTGGAGCCTCTGGGCTCGGTGGCCAGCAAGCGCATGTTTGGATGCACGGGCATTTACCTGAACGGCCTGATGTTCGCACTCATTGATGGCGACGACGGTGTGTATGTCAAATCCGACGCCGACAGCGTAGGCTTTTTCGAGGCCGCGCAGTGTTATCCCTTTACCTATCAGTCACGCGGTCGCGAGGTGGCTTTGTCGTATTGGTCCATTCCCCATAGTGCGCTGGATGACCGCGATGAGCTGCTGCTGTGGGCGCGGCGCGGCGTGGAGGCTGCGGTCCGTGCCTCACAGAAAGGTCGCCTTTCAGGCAGCTGATACGCCTGCCGTCAACTACGCTCCACTCGACAGGGCGCCCCGGGGCGTCACCATGGACGCTGTTGGGGAGGGAGTTCAATGTGCAGTTGGGGGCTTAACGAAGTCAGGGTCGCGGTGCTGGATGTCATTGATACCTACGTCAATGACCTTTGCACGTGTGCTCCGGCGCAGGGTGGCACTCTCCTGTATCCGGGCTCGGGCGCTGACATCGCCAACGCATTGTTCTCCTCAGCCAGCCGGATCGACACTTTTGTCTTTGTGGACAATTGGCAAGGTGGCGGCGGTGTCGAGGTCGCGTTTGAGAAAATTGCTGAAGCCTTGCGCAAAGCCATCCCTGATGATGCTACTCCCGAACCGCTTGCCGCTGAGGATGTGCGGGCGTTCGCAACCCAGATCAATATCGCCTCTGCCTGTCCGATGCTGGCCTTCCAGTTCATGTTCAAGGGCAGGGCCAGGCGGCTGCTGTTCTTGCGAACCTCGTTGGAACGCTTCTTTACCGACAATGGCGGCTTTCGATGCCATGTGGTTTTCGTCAAGGACCTGGGCGGAACCACCTCCACGGTCTCCTGCGAGATGGCGCTACCGTGCCTGCATCTGCACGGACTGTTCGTAACCAACGAAACCATTCTGCACATTCAACTGTATGGCCTCAGACGACTGGTCAGTCTTGTCGGGGTCGGGTATGGGGATACGGTCGTGGCGCATAAAGTGCGCGATTTGGATGTGGGTATTCTTCAGGGCGTGAGTGAATTCGCTGATCAACTCAAGCGCGCCGCCGATGCGTTTTTTGCGGAGTATGAGGACACCTATGACTTTCTTTCCCTGAATTATGGGGCCGTACAGCCTCATGAGGTCAAGATCCTTGCCGACGGTATGGCACGGATAAAACCCCTGCTGACACCCTACGGGTTGACACCTGACGAGCAGTTCGAGATCTGCAAGAGCGTGCTCCAGGCCGGCACCTGGGTGCCTCAATGGGATCATGACATTCCCGCCTACCTGGCTGCGTGGCAGTTACAGCATATGCAGGCGCACACGGCCATGCTCCTGAACCGACCACGCCCACCTGGACGCCCTCGTACGATCAAGCCGAGTTTTCACTAGGTCGTCTCCCATTGTAGAACGCGGTGAAAGTTTCCTTGCTCACGGAGCGACCGGGGGAGGGGCGCGATTACCGGCTGCTCGGCGCCAGGGCGCGCCCAGCGTTGGGCGATAAGCAAAACGGGAAGCCAGGCCTCCCGTTCGGTGCAGCGCCTTGTCAGCCGTTGGCGCTAACGCTCAACTCATTGAGCATCGTATCCATTCTCAGCTGTGCCAGCTCAATCAGGTGCACCACGCCCATCGCTACCTTGCGATTCGGGCCGGTCTGGTTGTCGGCGTTTTCATAGGCCGTGGCTGCCGCGGATTGCAGAATCGAGTAGACGTCGAGCAGGGTGGTTTCCCGATCCCTGGGCAGAGGCAAGTCCTCCAGCAGCACGGTGACAGGGATGGACTTCGAACCTGCCTTGGGCCCAAGGTCATAGTGAGACAAGGCCAGGTCGGCGATACGAGAGTCGATGTTTACGGCGTTGGGTGATGCAGGCGGATTGGGGGTTACTTTGAACATGTGGCGTGACTCCAAGTCAGTCAACGAGGGAGCCGCCACCATCGCTACTAAACGATGTAAGGGTGGCGGCCGAACGCAGGTTAGTAGACCGGTGACTAGGCCCGGCGCGCACGAAGGCGCCCTGCGCACGGCCACCATAAAGCCAGGTCGAAGAAACATACCTTGCAGAAGGGGGCACTTTGCGCCTAGTCACACGGCGGGCTACTAAACCCGATCACTGATGAGCAGTGACGAGTTGAAGCCTAGCGAGGTGATCAGGCGCAAACAAGCGGTCAGGATTTTCTAGGAAATTTCACTCAATGGAAAGAGTTCTATCCTGCTGGCGGCTCGAAATCACTGGCCATAGGGGACAAATAAAACATGTTGTAACATTTGACGGTTTTGAACGAGTGTCCTCCCATTTTTTCAGTGCTGTTTCAGAGCAATTCTTCAAACCGGCGTGTCCCTCAAAAAGCAGCCACGTTCTGTTGGCGAATCAGCTTCTTGTTTACGAAAGGCCCTACAGTGTTTTTTGTCGACTATCTGCAAAGCTGACCTGAGCGTCGCCCCTTCGGGGCGTCCGAGGAGCGAAATCATCAGTTACGAGGTCAGAAGCATGGTTGCCGACACCAAGAAGAAAGGACTCATCTACCGCCTGGGCTGTGTCTACGGCTGGCTCTCCGGTTGTTACCGCAGGTATGAGGAACCAGTGATTCGCTGGGCAATGAGGAAGGGCATGCCCGCCACATTGGCGGGCATGCTGAGCGGGCTGGTACGGCTGGCGTTGATTGGGGCTTTTTTGTACCTGGCGTTCTGGGTTCTGGTCGCGATTATTGTATCTGTTGTACTCATGGAGATAGTGATCTGTAGTTTTTCTTCGGACCCTACTGAGGAAATAGTTACCTTTAATGCTGATGAAGTATTCCCTGATCCTTACTCGCCGGAAAATATCAATGATCCTGCATTTTATCGTGACGTCTAATCAATAAATTTAGTTTTGTTTATATTTAGCTATTAATTTTTTTGAGGATTTCTGCACTATGCCTTTGCCTTGGCCTCCGAGCTGCTGTGCACTATTTGTTCCTTCTGCAAGACCTCGTAAAATTTGTCCTGATTGAAGCCCAACCCAAGTCAGTGATGTCATCCAGAAAGAGGGCATCAAAAGAAACATCGCCCCCATCACAATGTTCAGCAGAAAATCCGCCTGCTGATTGTTCAATCCCATCAACGGATTCAAATTCGCATGCGGCGAGGTGAACCCATACAGGGTGTCGAAGATGGTGCTGTCGATCCAGCGTGCTAGCTGGAACCAGAAGTCCACGAAAATCATCGCGAACTGCATCACCGATATCGTAATGGCTGCTTTCAGGTCGTAGCTGCCGAACACCAACACCAGCGGAATGCAGATCACCAACGCCATCTTCAACGCCGCCATCACCATCGGTAGCGCCTGACGCACAACGTCCATGGCGGGAAGGTTCGCCAGACTGCCCGTGGCCGTTCCCACAGCCCCGGTCACACGGATGGCGGTATCGGGTATCGACGCCCCGATCCGCCCGCCGTAATCCGTATAGACGTTGCCCTGGGTCATGCGCTGGCTACTGGGAGAAACAACCTGCCGGATGATCGAGTCGTTCACCTCATCCTGACTGGCGAAGCTGGCCCATCGGGCGAAACGCTCCAGCAGGCTGCTGTCCACCTCGGCAAGCAGCCGATTGCGCAACCCTTTGTCACCGTCATTCCACCACTGATTGCAGGTCGGGTATCCGCCGCCATTGCTGACCTGCGCCAGGCCCATGTCCCGATCCGGGTCATAGGGCCACTCAGCACGCGGGGTCTTGGAATGGTAGGTATCGTAGTACCCTGACTGCTCCAGGAAGTACCGGGAGCCGATCCAGTTGATGTCGTTGGTTATCTCTTCGGTGAGGGTGGGGCGGTTCATGAACAGCTTCGCCCGGGCGTAGCCGTAGCAGTCGTTGGTGAAGTCGGCGACCTCCTGACCGAGCAGAGGATCGTTCAAGCGGGTGTTGTTCACCTGCATGCGCATTTGCCGCAGATCCGTTCCACAAGGGATGGCCGCGACTGCTGCACCACTCACCGCCTTGGACATCGAATGCACGAAGAACCACCACACCGGCACCTTGGCGCTCTGGTCGTTCAGGGTGGTGAAGGACCGTCCCCAGCCGGTGTCCTGAGGATCGGGTTGCAGGTACTGACATTGCTCTGAACGGCTCTTGTCGAACTGCAAGGTGCTGAGGTCTAGCTGAATGAACGGTACCCCGGCAAACAGGATCACTGCCGTCGCCAACCACAAGCGATGTTCGATGCTGGCGCTGGCGGCCAGTGCTCTGTCACCGTCACCGCCTTCCTGGCGCGCCTTGAGCCACTCCTGGAGCATGATCACCACAAAGGGTAATGCGAACAGGCCTGACTCCATCAGCACGTTCCAGATCCCGTTACCGACCAGCCAGCCCACCAGGGTCAGGTAGTACTCCAGATAATCGTTGGTGTAGAGCGTCATGTCAGGACGTCCCACTGGACGTACGCCCGCAGTATCTCCACCACTAGCAGCGCCAGAGCAACGGCCTTTTCGGATCGTCTCAGCCCCTTGAGAAAGGCCGGCTGAGCCCTGAGCAGCTTCTTGCGAAAGCGCATCCATCCCAACACGCCCAGGCCGTACAACGTGAGGCGTGAAACCAGGAAGTGCCAGTAGGTATCCACTTGCCACCCCTGCCAGGCGGTGAGATGCATCAGGGAAAGGCCACCCACGTTCATGAGGGTGGCGACGAGGAGGGCCAGCAGGGCGAACACCATCGGCCCGAAGAGAATCAGCCCGAGCAATTGCACATATTGGCGTGTGATCATCATTTCACCGCCTGCTTGCACGCGAGCGAGACATGGCAATAGTCGGCAGTCAGCGAGCGCTGGCCGGCGACCTCAAATGGCGAATTGAATGCAGCGCTGAAGGTCGGTACGAGGAGGGCAGAACAGCGCTTGATGACGCTGGCCGGCGACCAGACCCTCTTCATCGATGCAACAGCAACAGTGGAGATCGAGAGTTGAAAGCAGGGTAGAGGCATGGCGTGGCTCCTGAGAAAGAAGCCTCGAATCCTCCTCAAGACGTCGCAGGATCACAGCCGGAAAACTGATATGCAAAGGGAGCTTTTGCTTATGGTGATTGCGCAATAGTTGGTTCAGCTTCTGCGCTGATCCCGCCTGCCGACCGAGGGACGATCCGCCCGGCCTTTGGAGAAAACCCCGAGGGCGCCGATAGCCTCTCGTCCAGATCGACCGAGCCACTGATTCATGAACCTCACCGACGCTGTCCTCATCCTGCTACTGGCCGCCCGTATCCACGGTACGGACGAAGCCGTGCGGGCCTCCGCCAAGAGCTGCGTGAAGAAGCTGCCGCGGGGCAGCGCGACCTGATCTACAACGTGATCAACAGCCGCAGCCCCATGGAACTGGTGGCCTTTCTGGCTGAAAATCTCAGTGACTGAACTGTTCTACAGTACAGAGGAAAGTCCAACCAACGGAATAAAAAGAGAGGGACCATGACCATTTTTAACGTGAACTTCGCTGTCGACGACATGGAAGGCCGGACTGTATTGGTCTTCCTCAAGCCGCAACAACCGCAGCGCGACTACCAGATTCATGCTTGGCAGGTACTGGAGGGGGCGCCGGGCGCTACCGAATCGTTCAACTACGAGGCGATCATCGAAACCGATGTGACTACATTCGGCGGAAGGGATGACAAGAGGATTGTCTCGGAGCGCCGGGTTATGACTCCTGGCGCGCTGTTGCAGGCGATCAGTCCGAACGGATTGTCGCCGCTTTTGCAACCGGCCCCGACCTCGCTGGCGATGGAGAAACTGACCCCCCAGCAGTGCGGGGTAATCAACAAGACCAACCCCTACTTCCAGTTTGACTGCAACTGGTACGTCAACGGAAGCCCGGTGGTGACCATGCCCAAGGTGGATGTAATGATGACAGTGAGCTTCGAATACTTGCCGAACTTCTACTTCATGGTGGCGACACCACCGAGGGTTGGGCAGACCTATATCGTGCAGAACTTCTCTGATACGACCCAGTACGTCCTACCCATCACCGCCACGGAGGTGGATGTCATCCTGACCCGGGAGCATGGGCTGTGGAACTTCGACTTCCAGGCCAAATGATCCTGGCGCACGGCGGCGCTTGGTTGCTGCCGTGCGTTTCTTCGAGGGCACGGGAAAAAGAGGCTGCGTTATCCGCAACCGGTGATTGGGTTAGAGGGTACGACCTGATCCACAAACGGGAGGCCAGGCTTGAGGGCCGTCTGCTGTCGACCCATAGGGACTCACGAATACGCTGCTAAGCTCTGTGATGTGGCCAATGGCCATTTTTCACTTCTTTCTCGTTTCGAGCTGTGTTTCTGGTATGGCACTCAAACCATACAAGGAGTTACGCATGGACAAGGAAAGGGTTGAGTCGCATCTGAGGCATGACATGCGCCTTCCAAGGGGAAGGTATGTACGCAAGTTACTCGCATTCCTCCGCAGCCCGCTCGCCGGGTACATCACCGGCATCAATTTGCGGGTCGATGGTGGCTTGTCTCCCATGCTCTGATTCCTGGCGCATCGCAGCTCTCATCAGGCCATCCTCTGCCAGCTCGCGCAGATGCTGCGTCAGCATTTTCTGCGAGATGCCGGGCAGGTCCCGCTTCAACTGCAAGGTGCGCAGGGAGGGATCGGCATAGAGCCTGAAGATAATGGGCAGCTTCCAGCGCCCAGGATCATCCGTATCGCCCTCGCCACGTGTGCGACTGAGTCTCCATAGCGGTGCGCTGCCAGCGCTTTCTGAAGACCCCAATCGAATCGAAGCCGTCATCTGTACAGGGGGGGCTGCTCATGTCGCCGACAGGACCTGCTGTGCATCACATACCGATTCGATCGCCAGATCCCAGGTCGCCGGATTGCCGAGGCGCACCTTGAGCAACTCGACGAGTGCATTGATTTTTTTCGAGCCACGTTTCGATGGTTTGAAAATGACCGAGATCATGCTGTCCTTTGGCGCGTAATCCTCCAGGACGATCACGAGCTCACCGGCCACGATGGCATCGGCCACGATAAAGGTTGGCATGATGGTGATTCCCAATCCGGCCTTTGCGGCATCAAGCAACTGGAAGCCGCTGTCACTTCGCAATCTGGAGTGAATAGCGAATCGCTGCAGTTCATCGCTCACGGGCAAATTCCAGAAACGGTCGTTTTGTCCCAGGCTGTAGAACAGTCCGTCGTGATCGCTCAGGTCGCTGGGATGCAGGGGCACTCCACGTTTGGCCAGGTACTGTGGGCTGGCGCAGATGACATGGCGGTTGGGCAGCAACGGTTTGGCGACGACTGCGCCATCCGGGATTCGCCCTGCACGAATGATCAGGTCGAAGCTTTCGTCCAACGGATTGACGAAGTCGTCACTGGCCCGAATATCCAGGTGCAGGTCGGGATGGGTCACGGCGAATTCGGTCAGGATCGGGGACAGATAGCGAAGCCCCAACACCATGGGTGTGGCAATTCGCAGATGGCCACTGAAACCGGCGCAGGAGGATTGCAGGCTGTCTTCGGCACTGGCGACATCATCCAGGATGCTGACGCAGTGCTCGTAGAAGCGCAGGCCCGCCTCGTTGACGTGCAACTGCCGGTCGCGGCTGAACAACGCGACCTTCAAGCGCGACTCCAGTGCGGCGAGTCGAGTACTCACCACGGATTTGCTTGTGCCCAGCGCGCGTGCGGCGGTTGCCAGGCTGCCGGCATCGACCACCGCCACGAACGTGCTCATTTCGACCAGCTTGTTCAAATCCTGAGCCCTTTATTCGGATGGCCTGACAACGCGGGCCCCGATGGGAGCAGGGCCTTAAACGTATCAGTCTATGCCATGACCTTCTGTTCGGTCTGCCCCGGGATGGTTCTTAAAAGCCGAACGCCGGATCGATTTTTACTGCCTGTTTCCGATAGCCGGTCGCGCCTAGATTCCGCCTTGATTATTCCCGGAAAAGCTGACTTAACGAGGTGGTTTCATGAGTGACTCAAGCGATTTGATCAATCCTGGTCGAAGAAAAGTCCTTGGCCAGACGCTGGCGCTGTCCGCCGCAACCCTGGTCGGTGCGGGCCTGGGTATTGGTTGTGATGCCTATGCGGACAACAAGCCCGCCGGCAAGGGACAGGGGGAGGCGCCGTTCGATGTGATCATCGTCGGGGCGGGATCGGCAGGCGCGGTCCTGGCTGCGCGTTTAAGTGAGAACCCCAGGCGCCGGGTGTTGTTGCTTGAAGCGGGCAACAACTATGCGCCCGATCGCTATCCCAAGGAACTGGTGAAGTCGGACACAGTGGGCGCGAACCTGGATCCGCGCTTCGAGTGGGGCTACAAGACCGAGCCGGGCTATGTCGGCCATCCGATCCTGGCCATCCGCGGCAAGGTTGTGGGCGGAAGCTCCGCGATCAATGGCGCCGTGGCCGTCAGGTCCCGACCTGAAGATTTCGCCCGCTGGAACCTCCCGGGCTGGAGCTACGAGGACATGCTTCCCGCCTTTATCAAGCTTGAGGCCCACAGTGGCGGTGCGACAGGCCGGCATGGCGCGAAGGGGCCGTTGCCGGTCCATCAGTTGGCCCGTGCCGATGTCACCCCGATGCAACGTGCTTTTATCGATTCAACAGTCGCATCAGGATTCAAGGCAATTGCTGACTTTGATGGGGAGGAGGCCAACGGGGTCGGCCCTTATGCCATGAACGTCGTCAACGGCGAGCGTATCAATACCGGGATGGCTTACCTGACCAGCGCCGTGCGCACCCGACCCAACCTGACCATCATCTCGGATGGCCTGGTGGATAAGGTGTTGTTCGACAACAAACGTGCAAACGGCATCAAGTTGGCCAACGGAGCGTCTTATCGCGGTCATGAAGTCGTTCTGTCTGCTGGCGTCTATGGCAGCGCTGCCGTGCTCATGCGCTCCGGTATCGCGCCTGCGGACCATTCCCGGCGTCTGGGCTTGCCGGTGTTGGTGGACCTGCCCGTGGGACAGAACCTGGTTGACCATCCGTTCTACTACAACGCCTATGCCGCTCGTCCGGAAAAGCTCGGTGCGCAATCGCCGGCGATTGGTGCGTTTCTCTGGACGCACAGCTCGACGGCTGCTCGGGGAGAGTTGGACCTGCATATCACCGCGACGCACCTTTTTCCTCAGGACAAGAGTCCTACCGGGGCGGGGTTTGTGCTGGCCGTCGCCCTGACACGGCCCTTGTCACGTGGCAAATTTTGGCTGGACAGCCTAGACCCGTCAGCCGCGCCGCGTATCGATCTTAACTTCCTGGCCCAGGAGCATGATCGCCAGCGCTTGCTTGAGGGGGTCAAGCTGTCGCGTCGGATTGCCCAGCGGCCTCCGCTGAGCGAGATGATCGCCAGCGAACTGATGCCGGGCGAGGACGCCCGCAGTGATGAGGAGATACTCGCTGCCATCAAGGCCACGCTGGACAGCTACGAGCACCCGGCCGGTACCGCACCTATGGGGCTGGCCAGCGATCCAGCGGCGGTTGTGGACCTGCAGGGGCGTGTGCATGGCATCACCGGACTGCGGGTCGTGGATGCATCGATTTTCCCGGACGCCATGTCGGCGGCCACCAACGTGACCACCATTGCGGCCGCCGAGCACATCGCATCGATGATGGGCTGACGGGCTCATGAAACCCGCCAGGGCGCTCCAGCCCTGGCGATCAGCCGATCAACGGGGCTGATGTGTCTTGGGGAGGGGCGCCTGGGTGATCGAACCGGCGGTACTGACGATCAAGACGGCGCTGTCGGCTAACTGTTGTGCTCGCACTCCGACGTTCTGGTAACACCGTGACTGCCACTCCCGCTGCGCGTCCAGGCGTTGCAGTTGGCTGGCACCGCCCGCCGAATAGGCTTTTTCCGTACGTGCCAGGGAGGTTGCGGCCGAGGTCAGCGCGGTGTCGCTCGCCTCACTGAGCGCAACATCGTGGGTCAGCGCCTGAAGGCTGTCGGCCACCTGTCCGAAGGCCTTGATCACCACCTGCTGGTAGTCCGCCTGGGCGGCTGCATAGTCAGCCTTGGCGGCGTATTGGGCCGCGTGCAAACTGCCGCCATCGAACAGCGGCGCCGTTAGCCCGCCAATGGCATTCCAGGCGAGACCTGCCGGCCCGGAAAAAACACCCTGTTCACTCAATGCTGCGCGCAACTCGATGTGCGGATAACGATTCGCGGTGGCGATGCCCACGCTGGCGCTGGCGGCATGTAAGTGAGCCTGGGCGGCAAGGATGTCCGGGCGCTGGCTGGCCAGTGCCGAGGGAAGGGTCAGTGGTAAATCAGCCGGTAATACCAAATCCTCCAGGGCCAATTCGTTGGAGTGTTCTGGGGCCGGTAGTGCTCCGGACAACACGGCCAGTGCGTTTTGTGCCTGTGCTCGCTCTTGCTGGAGTAGAGGCACTTGCCCTGCGGTGTCGGCGATCAGGCGCGACTGGCGATCAAGCTCGTCCTGGGTGGCCACGCCGCTGAGCATCGCCTGTTGCATCAGTGTCAGTCGGTCGCGCTCGATCTCCAGCAACGTGTTGATAATGCGGAGCCTGGAGGTGGCTGAAGCCGCTCGAATCGATTGATAGACGACCTGCGCGCTGACATTGAGCATCACCGCATCCAATTCGTTGCTGGCCAGGATTTCCTGTGCCTGATGCTGCTCGACGGTGCGTTTGATCGCACCAAAGAAGTCGAGATCAAAGGTGGCTGCCAGCCCCGCCGAGTAAGCGCTGAAGGTCGGTGTCTGGCGGTAGTCCGGACCCAGCTCGGCAGCCCCGATGCGGGTTCTGCCGATGCCGGCGTTGGTATCCACCTGCGGTTTTGCGCGCCCCGCCACGCTTTGCGTGATATAGGCCGCACGTTCCAGGTGAGCACGAGCGGCCTGGATATCCAGGTTGCCTTGCAAGGCGTGCTCGACGCTGTCGTTGAGCTCGACGCTGCCGAAGGGGCGCCACCAACCCCAGCCCACCGCGCGGGTGTCGTGCAGCGTCTGCGTGCCAATGCGCCGCGGTTGTGTTGCCAGGTACGTCGCTGTCGCAGGCGTCTGGGGCGGCTGAAAGTCCGGGCCCGCGGCGCAGCCGCCCAGCAGCATTGCGCCGACCAGGGGCAGCCTCACGCACACGGACAGTTTTCTATCGGTCTTCAAACTCATGGTGGATAATCCCATCGAAGTCATTGAGGCAGCGTCAGTCATGCTGACGTTTGAAAAACAGCACCACCACGAATGCAGCGAACAGGCAGGTGCCTTGCAGCCAGATGGTGTCCGCGTAGGCCAGCAGCGAGGCCTGTGTCCTGATCTGTTCGCCCAGGGTCATGTAGGCTTGATGCTGGGCTCGGAGCGGATCGGCACTGGCGATACTCATGAAGTGTTCGGTCAGGGTGTGCAGCCGGGCGCTGGTGGCCGGGGAAAACAGCGTGACCTGCGTGGTCATGACTTCGGAGTGGTATTGTTCGCGGTGGGTGATAAAGGTTTGCAGCAAAGCGATGCCGATGGCGCCCCCGAGGTTGCGCATCATGTTGAAAATCGCCGCAGCCGAACCGACGAACCGACGTTCGACATTACCGGTGGCCAGCGCCGCCAGAGGCGTCATCACCAGCACCTGGGCCAGCGCGCGGATAATGTTGGAGAACATGAATTGTTCTCCGGAGAAGTCCGGTGAGAGCGGCGTGGCGAACACGGTACCGACGCCGTACAGGAGAAAACCCAGTGCGGCGAGCATGCGCGGATCGATCAGGCGCATCAGTCGAGGCAGAAACGCAATCAACAACAGCTGCGGCAGCCCTAGCCAGATCATCACTGCGCCGATCTGCCGCGAGTTGTATCCGTGCAACCTCGCCAGGTACATCGGCAAGGTGAAGATCCAGCCGTACATGGTGAAGCCAAACACAAAGTTGAGCACCGTACCCAGGCCGAAGTTGCGCTGGCCAAGAATGCGCAGATGCAACAACGGCTCCTTGCGCCAGAACTGGATCACGGTGAAGATGATCAGCGACACTGTGGCGATGACCGACAGATTGAAGATATAGGACGAGCCCAGCCAGTCCTTGCGATTGCCTTCTTCCAACACGGTTTGCAGGCAGCCCAGGCCGACTGCCATGGTGAGGATGCCCCACCAGTCTCCTTTGGCGAGTAAATGCCATTCGCGCTCCGTCGCGGCAATCGTGGTCCAGAGAATCGCCACGGTGAGCAAGCCTGGCAGTACGCTGATATAGAAGATCGATTGCCAGCCGAACCGATCGTTGAAATAGCCGCCGGCCACCGGTCCGATGGAGGGGGCGAGCACTGCGGCCAGTGAGTACACCGCCATGCCGATTGCCAATTGATGGCGGGGCAGGCTGGTCATGATGATGGAGAAGGCCAGGGGGATCAGCGCCCCTCCGGCGAACCCCTGGATCGCACGCATCACGATCATCTGCCCCAGGGTATGGGTGAAGGCGCAGGCAACGGTAAAGACGATGAACGCCACGGCGCTGCCGATCAGGTAGGTACGCATCGACAAAATACGTGTCAGCCACCCACTCATGGGAATGACAATGATTTCCGCGACCAGGTAGGACGTGGTGATCCAACCGCCTTCGTCGGCTCCGGCGCCGATGGCACCTTGGATGTCGGCCAATGAAGAGCCGACGATCTGGATATTGAGGATGGCGAGAAACGCGCCCAGGGCTGCGCCGCAGACAGCGATCCAGGTTTTCAGCGAGGCACCGGCGGGCGGGCTGGAGGCTTCCTGTGAGGCCGAGTCACGGCTGGCGACAGTCATGGCATGCTCCCAGGTACTTTAGATGTGGATGAGGCATGGTCGGCTTACCCCTGGTGGCCTGTCGTGACGTCGACCTGCACCGACATGCCCGGACGCAACCTGCCTTGCAATTGGCTGGGCACATCAAGGGTGATCCGCACCGGAATACGCTGAACGATCTTGGTGAAGTTGCCAGTGGCGTTGTCCGAGGGCAGCAGGCTGAACTCCAGCCCGCTGGCCGGGGAGAGGCTCTGTACATGCCCGCTGAGGTCTTCGCGGCCAAAGCTGTCCACGTGAATTCGTGCTCCATCGCCTTCGCGCAGATTCTCCAACTGTGTCTCCTTGAAGTTGGCGATGACATAGACCGCTTGCAGCGGCACGACAGCCATCAAGGCACTGCCCGGTTGCACCCATTGGCCGGGACGAACAGTCCGTGAGCCCACCGTTCCGTCGAAGGGCGCGATGATTCGGGTGTAGGTCTCGTTCAGTTCGGCTTGTTGCAGCGCGGCTGCGGCCTGCTGCAATCGTGCCTGTGCGACGATTTTATCGGCCGTCAGTGTCTCGACCCGGCGTTGGCTGGCGCGGGCTGATGCACGTTGCTGCGCCAGTTGGGCTACGGCGATCTGTTGTTTCGCGTCGTCCTCCTGGGCGCTCTGCTGCGAGGTGTAGCCGATGCCATTGAGGGTGCGTGAGCGATTACGGTTGAGCGAGGCGATATCCAGTTGTGCGGCCATGGCGGCAACCCGGGCGTTGGCCTCGTCGATGCGGGCTGATTGTTCCCGGATCCCCGCGTCCAGGCTGGTGAGGGCAGCGGCTGCCGCATCTCGTGCGGCAATGGCTGCGGCGAGCGCCGCCTGGAAGTCATGGTCATCGAGCCGGGCCACTACCTGACCGGCCCGGACCACCTGATTGTCCTCGACATCGACCGAGGCTACGTAACCGCAAACCCTGGGCGCAATGACCGAGAAATCGGCTTTCACATAGGCGTCGTCAGTGCCTTCGATGAAGCGCCCGCTGGTCCAGTAGCGGATCGCTGCATAGGCGACGAAGGCAAGACAGACAGCAGCGACAAGGACAATGAGCAGCCACCGCAAGTAGCGTCTCGATGATGTAGGGGAGGGGGAAGATAGGGAGTGTTCCAACACAGATGCTCCAGCAAGAATAGGCGAAGTACATGACATCACGGGTGCTGCGGTCTTGGCGCCGGGCCTGGCGATGGCTATGCTTCCGATTTTCGGAAGCATGTTCATGGCGGATGAAATCAACGATCTGCGGCTGCTCGTTCAGTTGGTCTCCTCGGCGGGAGTCACCAAGGCTGCGATTACCCTGAACAGCTCGCCAGCGGCTGTCAGCCGTCGTCTCACGGCCCTGGAAAATCGCCTCGGGGTGCGCTTGATCGATCGTCACGCCCGGCGTTTTCGCCTGACCGAAGAGGGGGCGCTGCTGCATGAACGGGCACTGTCGATCCTGGAGCAGGTGGATGAAGTCGAGGCTGAAATCAGCGTCGGCAGCCAGCCGAGCGGGCGGTTGCGGGTCTGTACTCCCGTCCATATCGGTCGAACGGACATCGGTCCGTGGGTGGCGCAATTCACGCAACGCTATCCCCATGTCAGTGTTGAGTTGGTGTTGACGGATGCCGAGGTCAATCTCGTTGAAGAAGAGATCGACATCGTGATTGGCGTTGGCGAGCCAGATTCACAATCGGTGGTCAGGCGTAGCTTGCTGGTGAATCGTCGAGTGATCGTTGCCTCGCCCGACTACCTTCAACGCAAGGGGGCGCCACGGGTGCCCGAGGACCTGCTCAAACATGATTGCCTGCTGTTGGTACGTGGACGGCGGGTGTTCGATCGCTGGCGTTTTGTCGAAGATGGCAAAGCCTATGAGCTTCAAGTGCGCGGCCGCATGCTCACCAACAGCAGTGAGGTCACTCATCAATGGGCGTTGAGCGGCTACGGTATTGCGGTGAAGATGCTTTATGACATTACCGAAGACCTGGCTGCCGGTCGGCTGGTGGAGTGCCTGCCGGAGTTCGCCAGTGATGGCATCGACCTGTACATCTGCTATGCCGCCAGACGCCATCTGCCGGGGCGGGCCCGGGTATTCATCGATTTTCTGGTGGAGGCAATGGCGCGTCGCGCGCTGTCGAGTTGAGTCAGACCGGACGCTGGTCACCCGCGCCCGGCCTTGTCGGTGGTCAGAGGCCAGTCGCTTCGCTACCGGCTACCGGCTTCCATTTCTCCAATGGCGTCAGGTAGTGCAGTTCAAATCGACGCTCGACAAAAGCCCAGCGCCCGCTTCGTCGCTCAAAGTGGTCGTGGTACAACCCGCTGATCTGCGTCGGGCCCATCTCCACGTGAATCACCAGACAGTCCACGGCGACCTTGGCGGTGGCACGATCACCTTCCAGCTCAAGCAAAGTGTTGGCCATCCAGTGATGCATGTGTGGCATATGCGACCAGTTCTGGTGCGCGGACGCGATGATGGCTTCGATACCTTCGAAATAGCCGAAGGCATCGCCCAGGTCCAGGATCGCGCCTTCGTGCCAGATGCTGCGCAGCAGGGTTTCATCGCGACTGTCGAACGCGTGCCCGTATTCGGCGACCAGGCGGTGAATCGCCAGCTCGCTTTCTATCGCGTCCAGACGGGCTTCCAGCGCTTGCTTGCTCATGATGTTGCCTCTTGATCAGTGTTGAAAATCAGTGCTGAGGGTGAGTGCTCGCCAGCGAGCGCTTTCCTCGGCGACGGCGGCCAGCTTGTCTTCGACGACCTTCAGGGCGTCGGCACCGGCGATAAAACGCAGGGGCGGATGTTGTTCATTGACCAGTTGCACCACAGCGCTACCCAGGCGCGCCGGGTCGCCCACCTGCTGGTGGTTGCGGGCGGCGAAGACCGCTTGGGCCCTGGCCCGGTATTCGTCGTAGTCGGCAATTTCGCCGCTGCCCAGTTTCAACGAACGGCTGTCGAGAAAGTCGGTGCGAAACGCGCCAGGTTCGACGAGGGTCAGCTTGATACCAAAGCCGGCGATTTCTTGCGCCAGAGACTCGGAGAAGCCTTCCAGGGCGAACTTACTGGCCGAATACATCGAGGCTCCCGCGACGCCCTTGAAACCGCCGTTGGACGACATGTTGATCACGTGCCCGCCACGCTGCTTTCGCAGCACCGGTAGCACAGCACGGGTGACATTGAATGTCCCCAGGACGTTGGTGGCGAACTGGCGTTCTATGGCCTTGGATTCAATCTCCTCGAACGGTCCGAATTGGCCATAGCCGGCGTTGTTGACCAGCACGTCGAGACGCCCGAAGCGCTCAAGGCCGGCTGCGACAGCGGCATGGGCCTGGGCCTGGTCGCGGATGTCCAATGGCGTACAAAGCACCTGGTCACCGTAGCCGCCGTAAGTTGCGTTCAGTCGCCCGAGGTCGAGGTCGGTAGCGACAACCTGGTCACCCGCCGCCAGCGCGGCCAGGGCGATACCGGCACCGATGCCACCGGCGCAGCCGGTAATCAGCCAGACCCTGCTCATAGCGGCATTTCCTGCTCGATCCAATCCTGTACCGAGTTGAATTCAGGTGCCCAGCCCAGCTCCTGGCGGGCGCGTTTGGCGCGGACCCGGCTGTTGCTGCCGAAGGTGTAGTGCGCGTGCAAGGCGCCCCAACGCTGCGAGGCTTCGTCAACGGTCCAGAACTGCACCGGGCCGAGCTTCAGGCGGCGGGCGATCGACTGGCCGATATCGAGGTAGGCGGCTTCGCCGTTTTCCAGGAAGTAGAAGGCGCCAGCGGGGGCCTTTTCCAGGGCCAGCAGATAAAGCTCGGCGACATCCAGGACATGCACGTTGGACCAGCGATTCACCCCTGTGCCGACGATGCGAACCACGCGACTTTCCCGGGCCTGCTGCACGAGCCAGGGAATCTGTACGCTTTCCTTGTGCACGCCGGTACCGGTGCCGTAAATGGTGCTCGGGCAGATCACCACCGAGCGGATATTCTGTTCGGCGGCTGCCTGTACCTGCAGCTCAATGTCGCGACGTGGCTGCTTGGAGCAAGCCACCACAAAGGGTGTGTCTTCATCAAACACCGAGGGATTGACCTCAAGGCCTTGTGCGTCATCACCGATCACGCTGGACCCACTGGTGTGCAGCAGGGGTTTGCCGGTACCGGCAAGCGCCTTGATGAACGCCTCGATGGCACCCGGGTGGTCACTGTCGGCGGTATGAATGACGCCGTCGCTGGCGCTGGCTTCACGCAGCAACAGGTCGGTGTCGTCGAGGCTGCCGACCACCGGTTCAATGCCCAGCGCCTTTACCTGGCGGGCTTTTTCTTCGTCGCGAACCAAGCCACGGATGGCGTAGCCGGCCCGGATCAATCGCAGGGCGACGGTTCCGCCCACATAACCGTTGGCGCCTGTCAGGAAAATGCTCATGTGTACCTCATTGGGTTGATGACTGAATCCGACGGCGCCCCAGGGCGCCTCGATGTGGACCAATCTATCGGTGATCGGTAGGGCGGATTAAGGGGGGGAAGCGTCGTCTGATAAATGACACTGATGTCATCAATGTGATGCAGAGCGTTCAGCGCGTCCGCCGCATGCGAGAAAATTCACTAATACGTCTAATATTAGACGTATGTGATTGACTGGTCGGTCACTCGAGATCAAGATGGATTTCGGCAAGAAGGGAAGGCCTGCCGGGCGCCCAACGGTAATGGGTGTCGTTACATGCTTGACCCTACAAACAAGGGGAGTGGCGTGCCGAGGCATTGCAACCCTGATGGCCCGGCCGTACTCCGAACATAAATCCTGAACAAATCCAAAAAATACAGGATGCGCCGAACATGACCGTTATCTCTTCAAAGATGACCTGGGCCGCGGTGCTCATTGGTTTCTCACACGCCTCGTTTGCTCTGGACCAAAGCGATGCCGCCGGCTTTCTGGAAGACAGCAAGGCAAAGCTGCTCAGCCGCAACTTCTACTTCAACCGTGATTTTCGTAGCGACTACGGTCCCACCAGCCTGCGCCAGGAGTGGGCCCAGGGATTTATCCTGGATTACAAGTCCGGTTACACCCAAGGGGCCGTGGGCTTCGGTCTCGATGCCTACGGCATGCTCGGCATCAAGCTCGACGGTAGCCCCGGACGCTCGCCCCTGATGCTGCTGCCGATCGACAAGCAGGGCGATCCGAAAGATCAATGGGCCGAAGGCGGTGGGGCGGTGAAAGTTCGCTGGTCCGCGACAGAACTGAAATACGGTAACTTGATGCCGCTCAATCCAGTGTTCGCCATGGCCAATGCCCGTTTGTTTCCTTCCAGCGCCGAGGGCTTTCAACTGCTCAGCGGCGATATACCGCGTCTGAGCATTGACGCCGGGCATTTCACTTCGGGAAACGGTGTCAACGCCACCAGTCATGAGGGGCCTCTGAGTGCGTTCTATGCCCGGATCGACGCCACGCGCGTGGATTACTTCGGAGGCTTCTACAAGGCCACTGATTCCCTCAAGCTGGGAGCCTTCGCCGCTAACTACCAGGATATCTGGAAGCAGTACTTCGCCAGCGCCGACTATCTCTGGGCCATCGATAATCTGCAGGCCGTCAGCCTGTCCCTGGCCGGTTTTCATACCCGGGACAGCGGCCAATCCCTGGCAGGGAAAATCGATAACACCACGTGGTCGGCCAGCTTGGCTTACAAGCGTGGCCCGCACAAATTGACGTTGGCGCGACAGGTGGTCAACGGTGATCAGCCCTATGACTACCTCGGGTTTGGCAGCATGCCGGGTGATGCGGTGGGCTTTCTCGCCAACAAGTCGCAAAACGCCGATTTCAACCTGCCCCATGAGCATTCCTGGCAACTGCGCTATGACCTGGACATGGTGGCGTTTGGCGTTCCTGGCCTGACCCTGATGGGACGCTATCTCACCAGCGATGGCATCGACGGTAGCGGTTATGGCACGGGTGCTTACTCGCGTTTCAAGACCATCAACGACGGCAGTCGTTGGGAGCGAGACCTGGAGGTGCGGTATGTGGTGCAGAGCGGGCCGGTGAAAGATCTGTCGTTTCGGGTTCGACAAGCCACGCTGCGTTCGGATGTCGCGGTACAACGCGCGGACCTGCCCAACCTGGATGAAGTGCGGGTGATCATCGACTACCCGATCTCGTTCTGAGCCGCGGCATTTTCTTGGGTTTGCGAATTGACTATATCGTCAAATATTAGACTTATGTGATTGACAGTGATTTTTCAGGGGAGCAAGATCATTTCACAACGACTTCAACGGGGCATTTTTACCCCGCGATCAATAACAGCGAAAGGAGTTGAACCATGAGTCACCAACAGCTTGCACCCTCTGCCTTGTGGGGTGGCAAGATCTATAGCGCAGGTTGGGTCGAACCTGGCCTGGGTGTCGAAGCGGTCTATGAGAAGGCCACCGGTGCCGAATTGGGTCGAATCGGCTTTGCCTCTGCCAGCGATGTCGCGGCTGCCGCCGCTAGCGCCAAAGCCGCCCAAGTAGGCTGGGCCGCCTTGCCAGCCCCACAGCGCGGCGATGTGATCCGGCGTTTCTCGCAACTGGTCCTTGAGCATGGTGATGAAATTGCCGAGATGATCGTGCGTGAAACCGGCTCCATCCGACCCAAAGGGCAATGGGAAGTGCACATGACCGCTCGTGAGGTACTGGAAGCCGCAGCGCTGGCCAGTCAGCCGGGTGGTGTACTGGCGGCCTCGGCGGAGGTCGGCCGGCAGAGCGTAGCCCGGCGCATTCCCATCGGTGTGGTCGGAATCATCACGCCTTGGAACTCACCCTTTTTGCTGGCCTCGCGCGCCGTGGCTCCGGCATTGACCATGGGCAATGCCGTCATTCTCAAGCCGGACCCGCAGTCGCCGATTTGTGGCGGAGTGTTCTTCGCCCGGTTACTGGAGGAGGCCGGACTGCCCAAGGGGCTGTTCCATGTCTTGCCAGGCGGGGCAGAAACCGGCGATGCACTGGTTCGCGAGCCCTTGGTGAACATGATCAGCTTCACCGGTTCGACCAAGGTCGGCCGCCAGATCGGCGGGATCGCTGGCGAAATGCTCAAGCGGGTTTCGCTGGAGCTGGGCGGTAACAATCCCTACATCGTCCTCGACGATGCCGATATCGAGGCCGCCACCAGTGCTGGCGCCTGGGGCTCGTTCTTCCACCAGGGGCAGATCTGCCTGACCACCGGTCGTCACCTGGTGCATGAGCGGATTGTCGACCGGTACGTCGAATCGCTGGCTACTCGTGCGAAGAAACTGTTGGTGGGCAACCCGGCAGCAGGCGAAGTGCACCTGGGCCCGATCGTCAATGAGCGCCAGGCTGCGGGTGTCGACCGCATTGTTGCCGCCTCGCTGGCCAAAGGCGCCAAGCTGGTGGCCGGTGGTTCGCGCGATGGATTGTTCTATCAACCGACCGTGATCAGCGGCGTGGTACCCGGCATGTCGCTGTTTGACGAAGAGATCTTCGGGCCAGTGGCCGCCATCACCTCGTTCAGTGACGACGAGCAGGCCATCGCGCTGGCGAACCAGACCGACTACGGCCTCAGTGCAGCCATTGTTACCCCCGATCTGGCGCGGGCTCAGCGCATCGCTGATCGCCTGCACTCAGGGATCATTCATATCAACGATCAGACCGTGCTGCATGAGGTCTACGGCCCCATCGGCGGTGTCGGTGTGTCCGGCAACGGGTTCAACCACAGCACACTGACCAATGCCGATCAATTCACCGAGTGGCAATGGGTAACCACCCGAATGGAGGTGCCCCCTTACCCGTATTGAGTCACGTATCTGAACAAGACACGAGAGCACGCTGTCAGGCTGGCTCGACAGGCCAGCCTTCCTGAGAACAAGAATAACGAGGAAGAGCCATGTCCCTTTCAGGATTTGCCACTGAATTGATGCACGAATCCGATATTCGCTTCGATGACGAAGCCGACATTGTGGTTGTCGGTTCCGGTGCCGGTGCCTTCTCTGCGGCGATTACCGCCAGCAAGCACGGTGCTTCGGTGATCCAGCTGGAGAAAGCTGCGCAAATTGGCGGCACGACCAAAAAGGCGGCTGCCGCCTACTGGGTGCCGAATAACCACTTCATGCGCGGTGATGGTCGTGAAGATCCCAAGGCCGATGCCCTGAAGTACATGGCTCGGTTGACTCGCCCTGCCTCCTATGACCCTGCCAAGCCCTGCCTGGGCCTGACCGAATGGGAATACCGCCTGACCGAGGCGTTCTATGACTACGCTGGCGTGGCTATCGAACAATTGACCGAGTGGGGCGCCCTTGAGCCGGTACGCTGGGATATCCAGCCGGACTACTATGCGCAGATGCCGGAGAACAAGGCCCCCTATGGGCGGATCATCTATCCGCATCTGTTTGACGGTGGTGTCGATGAGGTCGGTGACGGCACGGACATGATCAAGGTCTTCGCCCGGGCGGCTTCGGGGCAGGGTATTGACCTGCGCACCGGGCACCAGGTGAGCCAGGTGGTGGTCAACGACCAGCAGCAGGTGGTGGGCGTGATTGCTCATACCGATGCCGGCAGCGTCGCTATTCGAGCCCGCCGGGCAGTGATCTTTGCCAGCGGCGGGTTCACCCATAACGTCGAGTTGCGTACTCAGTCGCTGCCCGGACCGGTGTTCGGTGGTTGTGCGGCCAAGTCCAATACCGGTGACTTTATTCCTATCGCCCAGGCCTTGGGCGCTGAACTGGTCAACATGAACGGTTCCTGGCTGGCGCCTATGGTCCTGGACCGCGCCATCGCCAATCGGCCGGATGCCACCTGCTCGTTCAGCATTCCCGGCGACAGCATGATTTTCGTCAATCGATTCGGCCGACGTGTAGTGAACGAGAAGGCACCCTACCAAGATATCGTGCCGACGTTCTGGGCTTGGGAGTCGCAGAAAGCCGAGTACCCGAATCTGGTTCTGGTGATGTTGTGGGACGAAGCCACTCGGCAGTTTCACGCCGGCGACAAATACGGCAATCCCATTGGTCGAGCGAAGAGTTCCGGCGGTACGGGCCCCGACGGCGGCGACACCTCGCATATTCTTGAAGGCGCCACGTTGGCGGAGCTGGAGCTCAAGATTCGCCAACGCCTGGAGCGCTTTGCCGCCCATACCGGCGGCTTCAACCTGGACGACAGCTTTCTCGACAACCTGCATGACACCATCAAGCGTTTCAACGGCTTTGCCGAGAACGGTCGCGATGAGGACTTTCATCGAGGTGAGACGCCCATTGAGCTGTATTTCAACATGGGGGCGAGACCAGGCAACAACAAGAACGAAACCCTCTGGCCCATCTCCGCAGAGGGACCTTACTACGCGACCTTACTGGCGCCCGCGACCCTCGATACCAAAGGCGGTCCGCGTACTGACATCACCGCACAGGTCCTGAACCGTTCCGGTGCACCCATCGACGGCCTGTATGCCGTGGGCAACTGCGCGGGCGCGATGTCCGGTGGCAGCTACTGGGCCGGGGGCGCCACGCTGGGACCGATCATCACCTTGGGCTATGTCGCGGGAATCAACGCGGCCCAGCAGCCTATCCGGGCAGCGCTTACCCAGAAGTCCCCCGGCCTTTCAGCCTGATCATTATCGGCCGGCCGAAGGTCGGCCTTCATTGGAGACGTATCATGAGTGATATCCGTAGAGTGGCCGTTGTGACCGGCGCTGCCCAGGGATTTGGTCGGGCGATCAGTGTCGGTTTCGCCAGGCGTGGCGTTGATGTCATCGGCGTCGATCTGTCCGATTGCGATGAAACCGCCCGAGAGGTGACTGCCTTGGGCGCTCGCTTCGTGGGGTTGGAAGCCGACGTATCAAGCCCCGAATCCACCGCGACGCTGCAGCAGTTGATCGACAGCGCGTTCGGTCGCTGCGACATCCTGGTCAACAACGCCGGTATCTATCCGAACAAGCCCTTTGCCGAGGTCGATTTCGCCCTGTGGCAACGGGTACACCGTGTCAACCTCGACTCACAGTTCCTGATGGTCAAGGCGGTGTTGCCGGCGATGACCCGCAACCGCTGGGGCCGCATCGTCAATGTCACCAGCAATTCGCTAGGGCTGGCAGCGCCCGGGCTGGCTCATTACATGTCGAGCAAAGCCGGGGTAATCGGCTTTACCCGTGGCCTGGCCACCGATGTTGCCGAACATGGCATCACGGTCAATGCCGTGGGGCCTACTGCGTCGCTGACCCCTGGCGGCAAGTCAGGAATCGACCCTCAGGTGATTCAGGCGCTCGCCGCAACCCAGGCCATCAAACGCCCGGGCACTGCTGAAGATATCGTCGGCACGGTGATGTTCCTATCCAGCGAGGACAGCGCCTGGGTGACGGGCCAGACCATCATGGCTGATGGGGGCCTGGTGCGTTTGTAGTCCTGGTCCGGCTTGAATTTACAGGTCATCAGTACAAGAGGGTATTCATGATGAAACTTGAAGGAAGAGTAGTCATTGTCACGGGAGGGACCGGCGGCATTGGGCGCGCCGTCTGCGATCGTTTCACCGCTGAGGGGGCGAAACTTGTGGTGGTGGTTGACAGGGCCGAGCCCGGTTACGAGTTGCGCCCGGGTCAAACGTTCCGCCAGGGCAGTGTCTCCGATCCGCAGTTCTGGGGCACTTTGGTTGCTGAACTCGAGGGGGCTCACGGCAGTATCGACATATTGATCAACAATGCCGGGATTATCGATCACACGCCGTTGCACGAAGTCGACCTGGATAAATGGGACGAAGTCATTGCTGTCAATCAGACCGCCGTGATGCTTGGCATGCGGGCGGTCATCCCCGGTATGTTGAGAAAGGGCAAGGGCGCGATCATCAACACCTCTTCGATATGGGGCACCGTGGCGGTTGAGGGGGTCGCCAGTTACCACGCCAGCAAGGGCGCGGTCCGAAACTTGAGCAAAAACGCGGCGTTGACTTATGCCAAGCGCGGCATCCGGGTCAATTCCGTGCATCCGGGACTGATCCGTACGCCCATCGTCGACCAGCAGGCCGAGGAGAAAAACGCCTGGGTGATCGCCCAAACACCCATGGGGCATATGGGGCGACCGGAGGACATCGCGGCGGGCATGTTGTTTCTCGCCAGCGATGAGGCCGCGTTCATTACCGGTACGGAGTTGTACATCGACGGTGGCTATACCGCGCAGTGAGCCGTCGAGTTTTTGCACCCACAAATTGACGATTTAGTCGATTAATAAACCTGATGTTCAATAATAAAGTGAGGAAAACATCATGACCGATCAAGCACTGCTCGCTCGCCTGGACGCCCTGGAAAGCCGCGTTGCTATCGAGCGCCTGATCAATACCTATGCCCAGGGCTTCGACAGCCGGGATCCGGAGTTGGTCAGGTCATTATGGTTTAACGATTCCAAGCTGCTGATGGGCTCGTTCGGCAACTACGAAGGACTTGACGCCATCGTCAAGGCCGCCGATGGCTTCTGGAGCCAGATCCGCCACATGCACCACTGGATGGCTGACGTCATCATCGATATCGACGGCGACAAGGCCACCTCGCGGGCCGCGCTGGACTGTTTCGTTATCGATAACACGGATGGCCCGACGCAGATTGGTGGGCTCTACACCGACACCTTTGAGCGCCGCAATGGCCGTTGGGGCATCGTGGTACGCCGCTTCGAGCTGCATTACCAGACACCGCTGACCGGCTGGAAGTCGAAGCAGGGGACTGATGCCTGACGTCCTCGTCTGTGGTTGATGCCCGGTCCGTCCGGTCGCTACGTCCTGACGGATCGAGGCGTGATGAACATTTGCTTTTTAATTGACGTATTAGTTTTATATTTGACATATGTGTCGAATTAAGCGATTTTAGATTCACATACACCGCTGCCCGGATGTTTGGAGAACACCATGAACCACCACGCTTCTTCCCAGGCCACTGCCGGATTCCTCAATACCGACTGGAATCCACGCAACGTACCGGCCGGCACCACGACCACCAATGTGGTGTTGCGCACGGCCGACAAGGCGGCGACTTCTGGCTCCCTGTACCAACCCGCCGTGGCTACCGACACGGTCGTCTGTGTCATGCACCCACGTGAGTTCATGGCTTGTCACTACCTGATTCCGGATATTGTCGAGGCTGGCTTCGCCGCTTGGTCTCAAGCGCCTCGTTCGGTTGGCAATGACCTGCGTCTGGAGCACGAACTCGCCCTGCACGATGTGGCCGCGGGCCTCAATCATCTGCAATCCCTCGGTTTCAAACGCATCATCCTGCTGGGTAATTCTGGCGGTGCCGGTTTGTATGCGTTCTATGCAGAGCAGGCTTCGTTGCCGGGGCATGAGCGGATAGCCAGGACCCCGGGTGGTCGTCCGACCTTGCTGACCGAATTGAACATGCCGGTTCCGGCGGGCCTGGTGTTCGTTGGACCGCATCCCGGGCAAGGGGCGTTATTGCTGAACTGCATCGACCCATCGGTGAGCGACGAGAATGACCCGTTGTCGATCGACCCCGACCTGGACCCGCTGAGCCCGGCCAACGGCTTCAACGGCCCGGGCGATACCCGTTATTCGGCTGATTTTGTCCTACGCTATCGCGCGGCCCAACGTGAGCGGGTGGCGCGACTCGATCAGCGGGCCCGCGAGTTGATCCAGCGGCGCCAGGCCGCCCGCAAACGGGTCAAGGAACTGGGCCGTGACGCCAGCGCCGCGGACCGCCGGGTGGCAGGGCACACGCCGATCATTAACGTCTGGCGCACCGACGCGGACCTGCGTTGCTTCGACCTGAGCCTGGATCGCTCCGAGCGCCGTTTCGGCTCCCTGTGGGGCAGCGATCCTTATGTGTCCAACTACGGAGCGGTCGGTTTTGCCCGCCAGTGCACACCGGAAAGCTGGCTCTCCACCTGGTCGGCCCTGTCGTCCAATGCCTCGCTGGCGCGCACGGCCTACGCGCTGACGCAGCCGATACTGGTGATCGAGTACACCGGTGATCAGGCGTGTTTCCCCGGCGATGTGCAGAAGATCTTCGACGCGCTGGGCTCCAGCGACAAACAACACTATCGCGTCAGTGGCGATCATCACGGCCGCTCGATTGAACCTGACGGTCCGTTGGGCCGCCAGGAAGCCGGCCAGCGACTGTCGACCTGGCTGCTACAGACCTTTGCGCGCTAACCCCTTCCTATCCCATTCGAACCACGCTGGAGGCGTCCATGACTGTATTGGAACCCACACCCGTCACGTTGCAGTTGCACGGTGTCGACCACACCGCGCGACCTACCTGGAAGTTGCGCGAAACCATCGAGTTTTACCGTGACAAGCTCGGCTTGCCGCTGATTCATGTGATTTCTGCAAGGGGTTGGGGGCCCGATACCCATCCCGACTTCCTGCACTTTTTCTTCGACAGTGGAAAGGGCAGCACCATCGCTTTCTTCTATTACCTGGGCTCGGATCAGCCGGACGCCCTGGAAGGTCGTAGCGATATGCGCCCAGTACCGGACGATCATGTCTTCGATGCCACCCACACCGCCTGGGAAGTCCGGAGCGAAGGTGAGTTGCAGGCTTGGAAACAGCGACTGGAAAGCCACGGATTGAGCGTCTCGGTGGAAACCCGGCATGAAGTCATCGAATCGATCTATGTACGCGATCCCAATGGTTACTTCATTGAGTTCACCCGCAAGTTACGGGCCCTGGGCGAGTTGGATGCCAGCGACGGTGCGTTGACCCTGCAGGCTGCGCTGGACGCCGAGAGCAAGGCACGGGAAGAAGGTCGGCGGGTGACCGATATCGACGAGGTCTGGACGCGCAAGGCGCAGTTGATTGATGCCCGCAACGCCGGCGCCAGCGCGCCGATCCGTTTATATATCCCGCAGCTCGAAGAGTTCTCCTCGATTGTCCGGGATGCCGCGCAGCGCACCGATTGTCGGATCGTAGCGATGGCCGGTTACGACCGCATCGACGCCGACGCGCCGATCGAGTTCCGTCGCAGCGTACTGGGGATCAAACCGGCTATCTGGTACGGCCTGTTCACCGGTGGCGTTCACGGCACTATTGAACTATTGGATCGGGAGCACGTGCGGATCGTACCGGCCCTGGCGAACTGAGGGTTTTTGGGACATCGAGTTGTCTGCCTGACATGAAAGCAACCGTCCCAGCCATGCCCTGAACACATGCCCTGAACACCGTGCACTTGCATAAGAATAAGTAACCGCTACGGGAAGGTTTTCCCGGGCAGGAGGCAAGAAGTCAATGAAAGGTATACACAGCCCCATCGCCGGGGTCGTTTATCCGGTGGCGCAACGCGCCGACCAGTATTTCGCCAATGGCGCCTGGGTCGACAGTACCGTCGGTCAGGTCTTGCGTGACACAGCCGCGCGTCACCCTGATCGCATCGCGTTCGTCTGTGACGATATCAACCTGACGTTTGCCGAACTGGATGCCGCCAGCGAGCGACTGGGTGCAGCCTTGCTGGAGATGGGGCTGAACACCGGTGACCGGGCGATTTTCCAGCTCGGTACCTCACTGCAAACCGTGATCGTGCTCATGGCCTGCTTCAAGGCAGGTATCGTGCCGGTCTGCTCGTTGCCGCAGCATCGGGAAGTCGAAATCGGTCAATTGGCCGTCAAGGCCTCGGCCCGGGGCTATTTTGTCCAGGCCGATTTCGGCCGCGACGATCTGGTGGCATTCGCCCGCGGCATGTTGGCCCAGAGCAGTACCCTTGAGCATCTGATTGTCGTGCGTGGCGAATTGACCGGCTTGGCCAATGTCGAGTCGCTGATTGCCAACATGCCGCTGGATCTTGCTCGCCATCGCCTGGCGCGAATCAAGCTGGGTAGCCAGGATGTTTTGAGTTTCCAACTGTCTGGCGGCACCACCGGTACGCCCAAGATCATTCCACGGTTCCACGCCGAATACCTGGGGCATTCACGTGACCTGGCCGGGCTGTATCAGGTCGACGAACGCAGCAAGGTGATCTGGTCACTGCCGCTGTTGCATAACGCCGGGCAGCTTTATGCCTTGCTGCCACCGCTGTTGTTCGGCATGACCACAGTCCTGATGTCTCGGGTCGATATCGCACTGATGCTTGAGCTGATCGAACGGCACCAGGTGACCCATGCTTTGTCCATCGGTCCGGTTGCCCCGCAATTGCTGGCCTATCAGGACGTCGGCAAACACGACCTGAGTTCACTGAAGATGTTTGCCACCATGAGCCGCTCGGAGATTCTCGAAGCTCATCTGAATGTCCCTTGTTCAAACCTCTACGGCCTGACCGAAGGCCTGCTGTTCGGTTCGGCCCCGGATGCGCCGCTGTATGTGCGACATCAGACCCAGGGCGCCTCGGGCTGTGCCCACGACGAGCTGCGCCTGCTCGATCCTGACAGTGAACAACCGGTCGGCGCCGGGCAAATGGGGGAACTGTGCTTTCGCGGGCCATCGACTCTCAATGGCTATTTCAATGACCCCGTCGCCAATCAGGGCGCGTTTACCTCGGATGGTTTCTATCGCTCGGGCGACATGATGACAGCCCATGTGGTCGACGGGGTGACGTATTACACCTTTGAAGGCCGTTTGCGCGACAACGTCAATCGCGGTGGTGAGAAGATCGGCTGTGAAGAGGTGGAAGGCTTTGTCTGTCGGCATCCGGCGATTGCTGACGCCAAACTGGTGGCCATGCCCGATCCGATCTACGGCGAAAAAGGCTGCATTTTCATCATCCCGCGTACCGACGCGGTGCTGCCCGATCTCAAGGGGCTCAGTGACTTTCTGGTCGGGCAGGGGTTGGCCAAGTACAAGTCACCGGAGCGCATTGAGTTGATCGATGTCTTTCCGGTGACCAAGGTTGGCAAGCTCGACAAACCCGCGCTCAAACGAATTCTGGCCGAGCGCATGATCCAGGAAGAGGCCCGTGCATCATGAAAACCACTGAAGCGGTGATCAGTCGGATGCCGTTCATTGTCCGGCGCCGGGTGAAGTGGGGCGATTGCGATCCGGCTGGTGTGGTCTACACGCCAGTGTTCGGGGAGTACGTGATTTCTACCGCCGAACTGTTCTACGAGGAGTTGCTGGGCATGTCGCCCCAGCATGCCAAGCAGTTCCATGGCTTTGGCACGCCGACCCGGGCGCTGGCGTTCGATTTTCGCGGTTCGCTGCGCCCCGATGATGAGTTCGATATCGAGGTGCAGGTCAGTGAAGTCCGCAGTCGCAGCTATGTGTTGACGCTGACCGCGCGGACCCAGGTCGGCGACATTGTCTTCGTGGCCACCCACACACCCGTGTGCGTCGCCCGTGACGAGCGCAAGGGCATCGTTATTCCGGACGTGTTCCGTGAAGCCCTGCTGAGTTATCAGAGTAGTTATGCCCGGGTGCACAAGGCCCCGGCGGGTGAGGTGTCCTCATGAAAATCGCAATCGTTGGCGGTGGACCTGCCGGCCTTTATTTCGCCTTGCTGGCAAAAAAACACAACCCGCGTCATGACATCAACGTTTATGAGCAGAATCCTCGCGATGCCACCTATGGCTGGGGGGTGGTGTTTTCTGATGTCGGCCTGGCTGCCTTCGCCGAAGCAGATCCGGAGTTTCATCGGGAGTTCATTGCCCACCATGTGGCATGCGATTTTCTCGAAATCGTCCATCGCGATACTCATGTGCAGGTTCACGGCAATCATTTTTCCCGTACTTCCCGTATCGATATGCTGCGCACCCTGCAAGGCGCCTGCGAACGTGCCGGGGTGAAGGTCCATTATGGCCAGCGCATCAACGACTTTGACCAACTGGCCAGCCAGGTCGATATCCTGGTAGCAGCCGATGGCACCAATAGCCGGGTCCGCGGCCACTACGCCGAACACTTTCGGCCGAGTTTCGAAGGCCGACGCAACAAGTTTGCCTGGTACGGCACACGGCAACGCTTTCACCCCGTGTCACTGATTTTTCGCGAGAGCGAGCATGGCGTGTTCATCGCCCACAGCTATCAGTACAGCCCGCAATTAAGCACGTTCCTGGTCGAGGTCGATCCGCAGACCTGGCGGCGAGCCGGGTTGGATCATGCCGACGAGGAGCAAAGTCGCCGTATTTGTGGCGAGATTTTTGCCGCTGATCTAGGGGCCAACGAATTGCTGAGTAATCGCTCGTTGTGGTTCGAGGCGAGTGTCGTGCGCAACGAACGTTGGACCCATGGCAATGTCGTGCTGCTGGGTGATGCCTTGCGCACGGTGCATTTCTCCCTCGGGTCGGGAACGCGCATGGCCATGCAGGACGCTATTGCCTTGCATCGGGCACTGGTGGAGCACCCTGCCGACGTGCGCGCGGCATTCGACCTGTTCGAGTCCGCACGGCGGGGCGCTTCCACCAGCTTCCAGAGTGCGGCGTCGCGCAGTCTGGACTGGTACGAAAACGTCGCGAACAAGTTGCACCTGGACCCTGTCAGTTTCGCCTACGACTACATGGGACGTACCGGCCAAGTCTCCCATGACGATCTGCGCCAGCGCGACCCGCACTTTATCGCCGCTGTGGAAAAGCGCATGGCGGCACCGCAGGTCGCGGCGGGCTGAGCCCGGGGGCTGTAGCGTCGCCCGCTGTCAAAGGGGCGGCGCGTATCAACCAATAACAACAATAAACAATGCTTGATGGAGCCACTCATGAACACGATCGACGTGGGCGAGGTTATCGACAACAGTCGACTGAGCCGTTTGCAAGTGCTGGTGCTGGTGTTGTGCGGGTTCTGCATGATCATTGACGGATTCGACGTCCAGGCCATGGGCTACGTCGCACCGGCCATTATCCAGCAATGGGGTATCAACAAGTCAGACCTGGGGCCGGTGTTCGGTGCAGGGCTGATCGGCATGGCCCTGGGCGCGCCGCTGGCCGGTGTGCTGGCCGACCGTTTTGGACGCAAGCTGGTTTTACTCGTTGCCCTGGTCGGCTTGAGTGTTGGCATGGCCGCCACCGCGACGGCCGAGAGTGTCCGCGAGTTGTTGGTGCTGCGTTTTCTCGCCGGTTTCTGCATGGGCGCCATTGTGCCCAATGCCATGGCCATGGCCGGAGAGTTCAGTCCGGCGCGTAATCGCGTCACGCTGATGATGCTGACCTCTTGTGGTTTTGTCGTCGGAGGCGCGTTGGGCGGCACCCTGGCGGCGGTCATGATCGAGCCTCTGGGTTGGCACTCGGTGTTTCTGGTCGGCGCGTTGGCCCCGTTGCTGCTGGCGGGGGTGATGCTGGTGCTGATGCCGGAATCGATTCAATTCATGGTCCTGCGCCAGCGCCAGTTGGACCGCGTCAAGGCCTGGTTGCTGCGTATCGATGGCACGCTGCGACTGGACCAGGCTACTCGCCTGCAGATGCGCGATGCCCCAGCAGGCCAGCGATCGTCGATGCTGGATCTGGTGCGTGACTCACGTGGGTTGGGCACGGCGATGCTGTGGATCATCCTGTTCATGAACCTCTTGGGTGCCTATTTTCTCGCCAGTTGGCTGCCGGTGATCATGCACGGCGCCGGTCATGACACCTCTTCGGCGGTATTGGCCGGCACCTTGCTGTGGATGGGCGGCATCGTCGGCAATCTGGTCCTGGGGTGGTTTGTCGATCGTCGCGGCTTTGGCCCGGTATTGCTATGCATGTTCGCCGTGGCCGCGGTGTCGATTGCCGCGCTGGGCCAAGTGGCAACGTCAATGGTCAGTGCGTGCGTGGTGATCGCCATCGCCGGGTTTTGCATTCTAGGCGGGCAAAGCGCACTCAACGCCCTGGCCACTGTGTTTTATCCCACGACCCTTCGTTCCACGGGGGCCGGCTGGGCATTGGGCATCGGCCGACTGGGATCGATTCTCGGTCCGTTGATTGGTGGCGAGCTGATGCGTTTGGGCTGGAGCCCGCAGGCGCTGCTGCTGGCAGCCGCCGTTCCAGCCACGCTGGCGATGCTGGCCAGCCTGGTGTTCTGGTCCCGAGGCGGTTTGCCGGGGCCGATCGTACCTGCCGCAAGGCAACCCATCGCTGTGTAAACAATAAGAAAGGGAGACACCCAGATGACGCGTTTCAACGGCAAGACGGTGGTTGTGACCGGCTCGGCACGAGGGCAGGGCGCGGCAGAGATCCGGCGATTTCACCAGGAAGGCGCCAATGTCGTGGTCAGCGATCTGTTGGTCGATGACGGTGAGACGCTCGCTGCCAGCCTGGGCGAGCGGGCCATGTTCATCGAGCACGATGTGTCCAGCGAGGGCTCGTGGCGTGAACTGTTCGGTCAGGTCGAGCAGACCTTCGGTGGCTGCGACGTTTTGGTCAACAATGCCGGGATCTATCGCCCAGCGACCATCGCTGAAACGGACAGCGAGTTGATGGAGAAGATGTTCCGTGTCAATCAGCTCGGCGTCCTGCTGGGCATGAAGTACGCCATGGAACCGCTCAGGCGCCGGGGCGGTGGGTCGATCATCAATATCTCATCGGTGGTCGGCTTGCGCGGTTCGGCCGCGACCGTGGCTTATGGCAGCACAAAATGGGCGGTGCGCGGCATGACCAAGGTTGCCGCCAATGAGTTCGCCGAACACCGGATCCGGGTCAATTCGGTGCATCCAGGGTATGTCAGCACCGAGATGCTCAAGGCCAACAGCGAGGCGAGCAATAACGCCGGTACACTGGCGACACCCTTGCAGCGCCAGGGGGCTCCCGAGGAAATCGCAGCCCTGGTGGCGTTCCTGGCCAGTGATGAGAGTGCCTTTATCACCGGCGCTGAAATCGCGATCGATGGTGGCTGGACGCTCTAGGCGATGCTCCGCCGCGCCCTGCACAAGGGCGCGGCGGACATGACTGATCTTGTTCTGAGCCGCTGGCGCTGGCATGCTGCGGCTACTCTGTACGGGATTTACTGCACCTCATGTCCAATACCGCAAAAACCAAGACGCCAGCCCGTTACGAGCTGGTGATGAACCAGCTGATGGAAGCCGCTGAACGCCTGTTCGCGCAGAAAGGCGTGGCCGGTACTTCGCTGCAGGAGCTGGCGGAGGCCGTTGGCCTGACGCGCACCGGTATCTACCACTACGTCAAGGGCAAGGATGAAATGCTCGAGGCGCTGGTGCGTGGTTTCACGCTGGAAACCGCACGGGATCTGGAGCGCCTGGCGGCAGCCGAGAGTGGCAACGCGATCGATCGGCTGCGCGAAGGCGTGAGTAACATGGCCTGCAAGGTGGCCCAGCATCCACAGCGCTTTCGTTTGCTGTTGACCAGTGAAGGGGCCTTCCCGGAAGCCTTGGCCAAACAGTACCGTACCGCCCGCAAGCGTACTTTGGCGGCCTTGACCGAGCTGGTGGCGCAATCGATCCGTGAAGGCTCCTGCCGCGCAGTGAACGATGAGATGGCGGCGTTCTCGTTGTTGGGTGTCTGTAACTGGGTGGCTTTCTGGTATCCCCATGGCGAGAAGACCAGCGACCTGACCCCCGAACAGCTGGCCAGCCAGCTGACGGCGGTTGCGCTGGAAGGCCTGGTGGCCGGGCGTGATGCGTCGGGTGCCGGCGGGATTTCCCAGATGATCGGATTGTTGCGCGAAGACATCGATCGTCTTGAGGGCATGATCGCCCCTCGTTGATTCGCTACCCGTGCCCGGCGAAGCGGGCACGGGCATCCTTTACTACCAGACCGAATCCCCTCGCAGCGCTACATCGGCGCCACCGTCGATGAAGATCGTTTGGCCGGTCATGTGTCCGTTTTTCTCGCTGGCCAGGAACGCCAGCAGTTCGGCGGCCTCAATCGGCTCGTACGGGCCTTTCAATGGCATTGGGCAACCGGCGTTGATCCGGTCCTTGGTGGCCTGGTCCTCGAACAGCCGGGACAACAGCTCGGTCTTGACCAGCCCCGGGGCGATGGCGTTCAAGGGAATCCCGGCGCCGGCCCATTCGGCGTTCACCGCCACACGGCGAATCCAGCGCGACAATGCCTGTTTGGTGCTGGCGTAGGCGTAAGGGGCTTCTTGTGCGCGGGCCATGGCCTGAGCTTCTGTGCCGTCGAGCATCGCGTCCACCAGTTGCGAGTCGAATGCATGGATCGACACGATGGATGACACGGCTACCGCACGGGGTTGCTTGGCCTTGAGCAGCAGCGGTCGCAGGCCTTCCAGCGTGGCCAGCGCGCCGTAGTAGTTGATCGCAACCGTAGCGGGACCGGCGATGTCGACACCTGCGATGGCCAGCACGCCATCAACGATACCGCCGCTGAGTTCGCTGGCCTTGTCGATCAGCGTCTGACGACCTTCGGCGTTGGACAGATCGGCAATGATCTCGGCATCGCGCAGGTCGGCACCGATTACTCGGTGGCCCTGGGACTCGAGCAACTGCCGCGTGGTCCGGCCAATTCCGGATGCCGTACCGGTGATGACATAGGTTCTTGGGGTGGTCATGAAAACCTCGGTTTCAAGGGGTTGGAGAAATCAGGCGCCCATCTCGAAGGTGTCGGGGTCGGGGCCCAGACGTCCGGTTTGCGGGATATGGGAAATTTGCAGCATGTCTTCGGCGTCCAGCACGAAGTCGAAGACATGGATGTTGGCGGCAATGCGTTCGGTGTTGGTCGAGCGCGGAATGACGATATGGCCGCTTTGCAGGTGCCAGCGCAGGACCACTTGGGCGCTGCTCTTGCCGAGCCTGGCGGCGATGCGAGCCAGGAGGGGTTCCTGCAGCAACGCGCCGCCCTGGCCCAGTGGGCTCCAGGATTCGGTGGCGATACCGTGCTGGCGTGAGAACGCCACCAGGGGGGCCTGAACGAAATCCGGGTGGATCTCGATCTGGTTCACCGAGGGGATGACGCTGGTGGCGTCGATGATGCGTTGCAGGTGTTCCTGGTGGAAGTTGGAGACACCGATCGAACGTACACGGCCTTCGTCACGCAGGCGCACCATGGCCCGCCAGCTGTCGACGTAGGCGCCTTTGCTCGGCAATGGCCAATGGATCAAGTACAGGTCCAGCGTTTCCAGTTGCAAGCGCTTGAGGCTTTCGTCGAATGCACGCAGGGTTTGGTCGTAGCCGTGCTCGGCATTCCACAACTTGGTGGTGATGAAAATCTCGTTGCGGGCGATATCGCTTTCAGCGACGGCACGACCCACCCCGACTTCGTTGCCGTAGATCATCGCCGTATCGATGTGCCGATAACCTGCCTGTAAGGCTGCTTTTGACGAGGTGTAGGCCTGTGCGTTATCGAGTTGCCAGACGCCCAGCCCCAATTGGGGAATCTGGGTGCCGTCGTTCAGGGTAATGAGTGGAGCGTGGATCATTGGAGGGTGTCCTGGTGAGGAAAAAGACTCGCGGTCATATCGACGAGGGGGTGGTGATCCAGCCTTCGACGTACTCGAACCAGAAGATGCGCCAGCGCTGGTTTTCCCGGCGTAACTTGATGCGGTAATGAGCGCCGTAGAGTGGCAAACCTTGCGGGGTAGTGGGTTGTTGCGCGATGACCCGGCCCAGCAGCATCTGCGCCTGGTTGCCCTCGATATCGACTCGCAGCGGCACGCAGAAGTGCTGCATCCACGGCCAGGGCTGACGAAAATTCTTGAGTTGGCCCATGACTTCATGACGGCCGTTGAGATCGCCGATGGGGGGGAAGGCGCCGGCGATGTCGTGCGCCAGGGTGTCGCGCATCTGGCCGAAATCTGCCTGATCCATGGCCCAGATGTAGCGCATGAATACCTCGGCCACTTCATCTTGCGCAGTCCCTGCGACACGGGCAAAGGGCAGGCGTGCCCAGGGCGAATCCAGTTCATTGAGCAGATGAGGCGCTGGGTCACCAACTTCCCAGAAGCGCCTTGATCGCGGCGGATTCCAGCGCGGGACGAGGGCATGATTGCCATCGAGCCAGTTGAGGGTCAGTTGCAGTTGGCTGAACAGCCACCCACCATCGGTGGCTGCGAGTTCACCTACCAGCAGTGCACCGAACAACAAGGGTGCGATCGACGTCCCGGGAGGGCTGATCCGTCCATACAGGTAGGCGCCCAGTACGGCGCGATCATCCTCGACGCCGACATGATGGTTGGTGGACTCGATGCGCACGATGTGCCCATGAGGCCAGTCCAGTGCAAGCGCCTTGGCCACTGCGGCGGGCCCCTGCAACTCGCCGTGGGCACTGCTGGACAGTCTCGCCGATGGGGCGAGGGTGCCGGCCATGCTGACCGGCGTGGCGGTAGCCCAGGCAGAGAGGAAATGTTTGAGCCGATCGAGAATATCCCCGCGTGGGGACACGGTGGTATGACTCATCGCGCAGATTCCCGAACGGTTGCCGTGTGCGCCGGGAACAGTGGCAGGATATGTCGGCCCAGCTCTTCGAAAATATCCTCCGGGCGCCGCCGGGTCGGTTTGAGATTGAGCACCAGATGGGTGACGCCGGCGGCCTGTTGCGCCTGCCAGAGTTCGATCAGCGCGTGACGTCCGCCACGCAGCACCTGGCCGCCCTGGATCGGAGCGTCAGGGTTGCGGTCAAGATCGAACCAGCAGCCGTAGCCGTATGGCTTGTAGCCGTGCTCGGCACAGGCATCGTTCCACTGTGGAAGGATATCGGTCATGCCGCGCGGGTCGAAGCCATGCCAGATCCAGGCATCAACATGGGCGGCGAGCCATTCCAGGGATTGTCCTGCACGCCCGGCGGCAATGAACGGAAAACGCTGGATAGCCGGTTTGGGGATCAGGTCCAGGTTACCGTCCATATTGCCGTGGTACTGCGAACGGTAGCTGGGAAATGATTGTTCGCTGACGGTATGGATGATCTGCAGCGCCTCGCGAAAGCGTGCTGCACGCTGATTGAACGTCTGCCCGAATGCGGGATACTCGGCCGGCCGGTCACCGGAGGACAAACCCAGCAGCAAGCGCCCACCGAGTAGCTGGTCGACGCTGGCTGCCTGCTTGGCAACGATCAGAGGATCGCGCAGCGGGGCGACGATACCGGCAGTACCGATAGCGATATTGCGGGTCACGGCGCTTAACCAGCCGGCATAGACCATCGGATCGAGAATCTGCCCGACATCACCGAACGTCGGGTCAAAGAACGGCACATCTCGCAACCACAGGGCGGCGATGCCGACGTCGTCGGCCAACCGCGCCATAGCGGCATGGTTGGCCAGGGTGGGTGCAGGGCTGTCGGGGTAACCCTCCAGGGGCGCAATGAAACCGATACTCAAGTGGCCGGGGCGGAAGACGCGTGTAAAGCCCGGATGTCCGGACAGCGCGGGGGGGAGTAACTGGGTCATGCACGGCTCCTGGCTATCAGCTTTGTGGCAGCGAGGTGGTTTGGTGACCCAGCAAGCGCCAGGTGCCCGACTCCTTGCGCCAGACGACGAGGAACAAGGTGTGCAGGTTCCTCAGTGTGCCGGCTACCGTGGCGATCATGCGCACGCTACCGGTGGCCATGAGCGCGTTCTCGCCCAAGGCGCTGACTTGTTCCAGGTGCTGTTCGGCACTGTGGTAGACGAATGCTCCCTCGCGGAACTTCTTCAGATAACTGGTTTTGTCATCAGTGAAGCCGCTGGAGTGGACGTAGACCACCTCATCGGAAAGCAGTTGTTCAAAACTATTGACGTCTGCGTCTATCATTAGACGAAATCGTTTGTCTTCAAGTTCGGTGGCCAGGGTGAACAGGTCCGTTTCGGTAACTTGATTCATGGGGGGGCCTCCTGAGGCATCACCGGCTGATGTAGCCGGCTTTCACCCTAATGGGGTGGACGCCTTAGAAAAACGGGCTGAATGTCCCTTCACAAAGGACCTCGACGTCATCAATGGAGAATTCATGGACAGTTTGGGTGCGATCGGCGTATTTGTTCAGGCTGCCGAAAGTCGAAGCTTTGTAGCCGCTGGCAGGGTGTTGGGGGTTTCAGCTTCCGCGGTCAGTAAAAGCGTTGCCCGGCTTGAGGAAAAGCTCGGTGTGAGGCTGTTTCACCGCAGTACGCGCAATATTTCATTGACCGCTGAAGGTGCCCGCTTTCTGGAGCGTTGCAGAAGGGTGATCGCCGAGCTGGAAGCGGCAGGGGAGGAACTGCAGCAGACGTCATCAAGCCCGCAAGGTTGCTTGCGTGTCAGCTTGCCCATGGTGGGCAACCATTTCCTGCCGGTTTTTGCCGAGTTCCAGTCGCTTTACCCCGACATTCAGCTGGACCTGGAATTCACCGACCGCCTGGTCGATGTGATCACTGAGGGGTTTGATGCTGTGGTGCGCAGCGGTACGCCGAAGGATTCAAGCCTGTCGGCCCGTTGCCTGGGCAGTTATCGAATGATTGTGGTGGGGGCACCAACGTATTTCGCCACCCATGGAAAACCACTGCGGCCAAGCGACCTCCAGGCGCACAGTTGCATCCATTTTCGCTTTCCGCAAACCGGCAAGCTGCAAGGCTGGACCTTCACCGGTGGCGTCGATGAACCTGAGTTGGATCTGCCACGTTCGATTATCTGCAATTCGGTCGAGGGCCGGGTCTGCTTCGCAGTGAGGGGATTGGGCATCACCTATGCGGCTGACTTCATGGTACGAGATGCGTTGTCGAGCGGTGAGCTGGTGAGCGTGCTGGATGAGTACACCAGTGAAACCAGTGTGTTCAATATCCTGTGGCCGTCCGGGCGTCTTGTGGCGCCCAAGTTGCGTGTGCTGATTGACTTTCTGAGCCACCGGATTCCGTTTCTTTCCTGAACGCTGCTCCTGCTGCAATGGGGGCCACTGGGGGTTAGGTCTCTATTTGACTAATATGTTTTATATTTGACATTTATGTCGATTTTGATAGATTCGAAATGACAACCCTGCCCATCTTCCGGAGAAATCCATGACACGCGTTCGTCCCTATCGAATCGGCCAGATCGTACCGAGCTCCAACACCACGATGGAGACTGAGATCCCCGCCATGCTGCATGCTCGCGAAGCCCTGCTGCCGGAACGCTTTACCTTTCATTCCAGCCGTATGCGCATGCATAAGGTGACGAAGGAAGAACTGGCCGCGATGAATAAGGAAGCGCTGCGTTGTGCGGCTGAGCTTTCGGATGCGCGGGTAGATGTGATGAGCACTGCCTGCCTGGTGGCGATCATGGCCAGTGGTCGTGGTTATCACCGGCAGACCGAGCATGAGTTGTTGGAGATCGCACGTGCAAACCAGTGCATGGCGACAGTGATGACTTCTGCAGGAGCGCTGATCGAGGGACTGAAGATCATGGGGGCCAAGCGGATTTCCCTGATGGCACCTTATATGTGCTCGTTGACTGAGTTGGTGGTGGACTATATCCAGCACGAGGGCATTGAGGTGATCGATGCGCTCAGTTTTGAAATCCCGGATAACCTGGAGGTTGGGCAACGCGATCCCCTGCAACTGCTCGAGGATGTCAAGCGGCTGAACACCCAAGGGGCTGATGTGGTAGTCGCCTCGGCCTGTGTGCAGATGCCTTCGCTTGCAGCTATCCAGCTCATTGAAGACAGGCTAGGCATCCCGACCATCTCGACCGCCGTGTGTACGGTAAGGCGCATGCTCGATCACCTGGATCTGGAGGCGCTTGTGCCGAACGCAGGCTCGTTGCTGGCTGGGAAGTACCCCGGACTGTCGTTGTAGTCTCCATATTTTCTGGAGGGCCTGGCCCTACGGGCGAGGCCCGTAGGGGGGAAACAGTGAAGCGACAGCAGTGCTTCCATCGGCGGCAATGGCAGTCGATCAATTGCACTACCAGAGGCGGCTCAGGATCCAGAGGGCAGCCAGGCTCCCGTGCTTCCAGTAGCTAAGCGCTGTTACGTTCAACTTTGGGGCGTGCTTGAGGCCCTCGAACGGTACCTCAGCAGAGACTTTTCGGTCTGGTTTGCATCAGCGCCATACCCTCCCGCCTTGCGAACCTGCGTTCCGGTGCTAGGATGCCAAAAGGCCACTAATTCTACAGGGATGTTCCCATGCATCGGGCAGGCACAGTCGCATTGATGGTTGGCATGACAATCACCGCTGGGTGCTCAACCAGAAATCTGAAAGAGCCAGATTACGTGGATATATTCAAACCCGTGGCGCTGGGAAAAAACAGTAGCGGAGAAGTTGAGTTTGAGGATTCGCGAGTAGCCCCTATCTCCAATATGTTGCACGCATACATTCCCTATCGGGATGGGGCCGCTACAAACAAGGCAACATTGAGTTCGGTTGCTCTTGGCGGTGCCGGAGTCGCTGCAATTGGGCTGGCGACTGACTCTCACACGGATCTGTATAAGTCATCCGCTGCCATTATCGCAACGGCGTTCGGGCTGGAAAGCTGGGGCAATTTTAAAGGGCAGTTCAATATCTATAATGGTGCTGTGAGTTATCTGGCTTGTGTAAAAACGTATACTTTAACCATAGTTGATAATTCTGATGTGAGTGAGTTTCAGCGTGCCGTTAATCAGCTTCGCTCAAGTTCGGGTAATATAAGTTCAGCATACGGCGTTGGCGTCGGTAATGCCGCTGTCGAAAGCATGGGGGATGTTCCGGAAAAAAGCTTGGTGGATGCATCTAAATATAGCCTTCCTGATGGTTCGGGCTCCGTTATTCCTACCTTGAAACAAGCTGTCAGTGCCAACGCTCTTGCAGAGGCGGAAGTGGCCGATATTGTCAAGGCGGGCGAGATTGTTGCCCATCATAAAAATAGGGTTTTGGCGGATATGACGGATCTGCAGGAAAGAGTTTCAAAGGCAATATCAGATAGCTCGTTTGATACCAAAAAATCGGTGATCGAAATAGCGCCAAAATTATCCGTCCCTTCGAGTCTGGGCAGTGGTGACGCCCAGTCATTAATTAACTCTCAGGAGGTATCTTCGACATTGGGCAAGGCTCATGCGATTATAGATGCCTACAATTCATATCAGCTTTGCAGTACGAAACTAGAGGTTCAGACTAAGTAATTAGGGTGTGAGACGATGATGCCTGAAGATAGTGGTATCAAAACTGCGGTATCGAGTCATTAGAGCTTGCCGAACAATAGCGTCAACATCTTTTTTCGAAGGTGTAGGCTGATCTTCAATTGGAATGGCTTGCAACCTGAACCGTATGTCGTACGGGAGGCTGGATGCGCGTATCCAGATACCCAGGCCAAAGAGGTTCTGCTGCGCAACGCACTCTGAGCTTCGTTAATCTTACGGGTAGCCTGAGCATGGATACGATGGCCTTCTTGAATCATGCGACAACAACGATGTGCGTTCCTGTCACCCTGAGCGCTGATCGTTCTTTTTTTTCGGCATTAAGCTGTTCGTGCCGATGCTAGTCATCCGCCACGCACAGAGAGTCGCCTTTCTCGAAACCTTTGTTTCGTGGACCATCGCTTATCTGAATGCAAGATCAGCCACCAGGCAATCTGCACCTCGTTTCTTCGGTGGGAGGGCGTGCGACGAGGTTGCCCTGCGCCAGTGCGTCGAGGCGACATGCGAGCGTGGCCTGGCCGTCGGGATTGAGGACACCCGTCTGTTGTTTCGTCTCATCCTGATTGTCATTGAGGCGCCTCCTGAATTCCTGGCAGGGGCTGAGCCGGCCCGTATCCTGAGTGATCGCACAAGGGACGCTGACCATCGTCTGGATCAGTTGGCCAAGTGCCCTGAGAGGATGCATTAATGCCTTATCCGCCACTGATCGACGATGCCCTCATGTTTCCGGCACCACCCGTCGTCGCCATCGTTGCTGCTTGCCCACATGGAGTGAACACTTGCGCTCTCACCGCGTTATCGCTTGATGGGCACCCTTCGGCGCCCACCCACTTTGATGCACCCGCTGGAGCGCCCCTGGATTCCGCCGCTGGCGGGCGGTATGTGTTGGCGCCTCTTGCTGAGCAGTTTCCCATCTGTTGGACGCTGGATGGGCATGAGAATGTCCGACGCCTGCGCCTGGAACTTTACCGGCACGGTGATGCGGTAGCGTTCTGGAGCAAGACCCTGGATTACGGAGAGGGTGCACCGGCTGCCGAAGGTTCCACGAACTTCAACGGTGACCTGCACGACAATGTGCATCTGGCGAGCTTACCTGTCTCGCAAGTGGCTGTTGGGGCGCCAGGGGGGGGCGATTTTCCCATGCAGGTGCTCACTGCGGAACATGCACCGTACAAGCTGGTGATGCGAATCCAGGAAGTCCAGCCCAACACTCGGGTTACCTGTGCGGCAAGGTGGATTTACCTGGATGTCATCGTCCACGGTATTACGCTTACCCTGGAAAACGATGGCTGGATACCTCCTGCAGGCGCTGCAGCCGCGTACGCAGATGTACGTTATCGCAGGCTCACGGTGGACACCGTCAATGCGGTGGCCGCGCAACTGCAGGGCCGTGACCTGGGGGTGGATGCCCAAGCCAACGTGAATGTGCCATTGGAAATGAATGTCTTTTCACGAACGTCGAATGACTTCTATTCGAACGCGTTATTCACGGCCAAGAAGTTGCGCTTTCGAGATGGTCCCACGCTTCCGCTTAGCGCCACTGTGCGCCTGCGCCTATCGAATGGAGCAGCGGCAGCGGTTCAGGCGTGTGCAAGTGCCTTGGGTAATCTGAGGTTGCTGTGGGACTGGGAGAGCGGTGTGCGGCCTGTCCACCCCAACCCCACCGCTCAAGCTTTTATCGCCGATGCCTTGGCCTATAAAACCACGGAGTGGCCTGGTGCACGGTCCAATTGCCACATTGATCACGGTGGTAAGCGTGGAGTAGGGGGTGGTGGGCCGCATCCGCATTTCATGGCATTGCATCCGGGCACGCTGGTTGCGCCGGCGGACGCCATTGCTGGCATCAACAATCGTCCTTGGGCGACGTCCTCCGGATTGGTGGCAGACTCGGCCAACGTCAATGGCGGGAAGGCAGGCGTGCTGTTTCTGCCATCGCGCATTGCTGGTGATACCTATCGCCTGCGGGTTTATCTGGGGTATCCGGCACTGGCCGCTTTTGATGTGGCAACAGACGATGACCTACTGACAGCCGCTGGCAACTCTGTGTGCGTGAGAAGCGCGGCTACCTTGACCGTACGCCATCGCATCGATGTCATCCGCCAGTGGAGAAAGAATGCCCAGGCGGATGACGCACTGCTCGACTGGCGGCAGGTTCAGGCCTACCTGTCGGCGGCGTGCATTGACCTCAGGCCGCCTGCTGGGACGCAGAATATCGTAGCGCTGGATTACCAGAATGCTGTCAACGCCGGTCTTGCGAATCTGGGGCCCGCGTTGGAAATTGCGCTGGGACCTGCGATCAATCAACCCAACGGCGAACATGGCATCAACTTCGTTGACTATGCCGCGTTCCGTGCCGGGGTGGGTGTCCACGCCATCGCGCTGGCTGGGGCCCTTGCGGGCCAAGTATTTGCTACCGATAACGCTTTTAGACTGGCACAGATACACCATTTGAACCTGCAAAGGCCTAACGGCTATTACGGGACAGACTTGATTTTTCCTACCCGGGCCGACCTTCCCGGTACAGCTGATCAGCGTCGGGACGTTCTGCTTGCAGGGCTTGGTATCACCAGCGAGCAAACCTACAAGGACAAATGCCGAGAATGGGGTGGGACAATCATCGCCGAACTGTGCAGCCAACACGCCCGCGCCAGAAGCCAGGATATGGCAGGTATTCATTTCTACCACTTTGACTTTGCCGATCAGTGGCACCAGCAGAATATGGTGGCAGAGGCAGTGACGACCATCACCAATTTTGCTGTTTGCCCCGGGTGTGGGGTAGCAACGGCGACGGTCATCGAAGATCAGGACCATCGTGTGTGCAACAACATCGTCAACAACAACGTTTGCGGTTGCCGATTGGACGAGAGTGCAATGGTTGTCAGTTACGCACCGTTTCGCTACATGAACGGTGTGCTGGATCCTTGGGCGAAAGCTAACCTGAACTTTAAGGAGCGTGCCAAGATCCGAGCGGGAGGTTTGTGCAGAACCAGCGCGGCATTGGTGATTGCCCACGAAATTGGGCATCAGTTGGGCATGCCCCATGCGAAATCGACCACGCTTAACCCGTCTGCGGGGGGAATCTCTCCCCTTCAACATGATGCTGGTGACAGTGCCTGCATCATGAGTTACAACTTTACCAATGCCCTTAATCTTCATTTCTGCGGCATTTGCAGCCTGCGTCTGGCCGGTTGGAGCCTGGGTAGATCTGACATCAACGATCTGGACAATCTGCTTCATGATCAATGGACCGTCGCGTTGTCCAACCACTCGGCGTTCAACAAGGCGCTTGCACCGGCTCCCGCAGCTGCGTGGGTGACACCGGACCCCGTTGGGTGCATGACGTGCAACCGTCCTTTTGGGGGGCTGACGCGAGCTCATCATTGCCGTCTCTGTGGCAATGTCTTTTGTGCTGACCATTCAAACCATACGCGTCCTGTACGTAATCCGCTCAAGGCCAATCAGGTTTCAGAGGAGAAAGTATGTGCGGGTTGCCACTTTCAAGGTGGCGTGATCGCGCCCGTGCCGGGTGCCCGCTGGGTGCCTGACGAGATGAAAAACCAATGTGCGCATCAAGGATGCAATGTGGTGTTTTCCTCGGCCAACCGAAAGCATCACTGCCGCAGTTGCGGAAAAATCTACTGCAGTGTGCATGTGCAACATCGCCAGCAGGTTCGCAATGCTTTGACGGCCGAAGGGCCGGTCTCATTGCAAAGAGTCTGCGACGGTTGCGATGCTCGGTATGGGTGAAACCACTGCTTTTCCCGGCTTCAAGCCAGGCGCTTGCGGTGAAAACGATAGGCAGTTCGAGTAGCTGTGCCTGTTGCTGCTGGCAGGCCACAGGCAGGAGCCTGTCAGCCGATGGTTGACTTGGATGGGTTGGACGCGCCTGTAGACCCGATCATTTGCCTACGGTTGCCCGCCTTTATCTTTCGCCAACCGTCGCTGCTCTTTCACCAGACGAACCCTTTCCAGGATGGATCCGGCATATCGTTCCGCACTGTTACGGCTTTGACCCGCGGTAAACACGAGTGGCACGTCGGTGGGCGCGGGAGGAACTCCAGCCGCTGCCAGCTCAGCTTCTGTCTTGCGCAGAATTGCCAGTGTCCCTGCCAGGTTGCCCGATGGGGGAACAGGCGCGGCTGCAAGCGCGGCTTTCTCGGTCAGGGCCATCGGTGTCATGGTCTGTTTGATCGACGGTGTCGGGAGGGGCAATGCGCTGAGGGTGTCACGCGGTGTGGACAGCGAAAGCAGACCGAGCGGTGAGTTGGCCTGGGCGTCGCGCTGTGTCAGAGGCTTGAGGCCCCAGAGTCTTTCCAGCAGCGCAGGTACCGAAGCGTGATCGTACTGGGTCGAGTCAACGGTGCCAGCTGGAATGAGGGGCGAGGCGATGACAGCCGGTACCCGAACGCCAGCGGTGGTGAAGTCAAAACCGTGGGTGTTGTAGTCGTTGTGCGGGTTATCCCCGGGTGCTGGAACGGTTGCAGGTGGAACAGAATCATAGAAGCCACCGTGTTCGTCGTAGATGACGACCAGCAAGCTGGTGTCCCAGTAAGGGGAGTTGCGAATAGCCGAGTAGACGGCACTGATGAGATGCTCGCCCCCATAGACATCATCCATGGGGTGTTGGGAGGAGCCGCCCTCATAGTTGCCAGTCAGGTCTCCGTAATGCGGCTCGATGAAGGTGTAGCAATAGGGATATGGGCCTTGCAGGTCGTCATGAAAGGTCTGCAAAGACTGAGCATCCAGCAGGCTCACGCCGCTGAGCGAACAGACCTGGGGGATTGCGCCGAGCTTTGATCCCTTTTGCGGATCGTCGCTGTAGAGACTCAGGAAATTGTTGTGATCGATATCGTGGTAGATACGGTGCCGGATGTTGGCGCTGTCCAAACGTTGGAATATCGACCCGTTGGGGTACTGGAATCCGCTGACACCCCACTCAAGCATCTCGGCATAGGTTGGGCTGTTATCGAGCCCGGAGGATGAGGCGCCATGCACGAAGAACCGGTTCGGCCATGTCGGTCCCGGCAGTGAAGAATACCAGTGATCGCAGATCGCGAATTCAGTCGCCAGGTTGTAGATCGCCGGCAACTGGCTGGGGGTGTTGAAGCAGGACATGATGTTGATGATGTCTGCGGAGTCTGGACGTTTGTGAGGCGCTTCCGAGGTCGATGTAGCATAACTCTGGGCGAACCCTGAGTTGTTGATGGGGGGATAGGGCGAGCAGGGATTCGGCGGAGTGACCTGGCCGGTCAACTGCTGGAACACGTCGGCAAACTCGTGTCCGGGATCTGTCGTCAGGTTCAGCGGCGCGCCGTCCTGAACGCTATAGCGCTCCTCTCCAACGGCGTTGAAGTCATCCCGTGTGGCGGCCTGAATACCGGGGATCCTGGACATGGCGAAGATGTTGTCGAATGAATGGTTCTCCAGCATCAGTACGAACACGTGCGTAACGGGGGAGGCAGGTGCCAGCCTGGTCATGGGGTTGGTACAGCCACCGGATCTCAGTGCGACGTTGAACGTGCTGGCACTGACCGACAGCGTGATGTCGTGCCCGGCATCCGCGCTTTGCAGTTGGCATTCTTTCCAGTCGCTGTCTGCGGCACTACCGGAACTGATGTAGTAACCGGCTGATGTGCCGTCCGTGACGCGTAGCAGCACCGACCAGTAGTCCAATATGTCTTCGGTGCCAAAGCCCGTCTCGAAAGAGACAATCAGCGGGCCAACGGTCTGTCCGGGTTGAGCCGGCCATTCCCCGCGCTGCTCCCCACCCGTATTTTTGTGGAACAGGAGGATGCTGGCGTTCCCGTCCGTGGCATTGGTGATGTAGATGTTTGCCGTCTGTGGCGTACCCATATCTATACCTCCCTGTATGACCCTCATGAAAAAGCGGTTCGGCCTTGTAGACATGGTTCAATGAGCCAGATGCAGGATTTACTCGTAGTTTCAATAGAGTGAGGATTAAATGAAACCCATGCTCAACTGTCTCAATGGGACTTGCTGAGAGGTGATCCTGAAATAGCGTGGGTTCTTGATAGCAGTGGCCGAACGCTATTTCAAGAATTGCTTAGACCGAGTAGTGCGTATGCAGCATTAACGTTATGTTGTTTTGCTATCGTTCTTTCATGCGGGATACTGGTTGATTCTGTCCGAGTTTGAATATTGGCAGGACCTTGGCGCTCACAAGTGCCAAATCAGCCTGCTGATCTCATTACCCTGCAGGTTTGCTGGGGATAAAATGACACTATGTAGGGTCGTGGGGGCAAATGGGGTCGCCAGCGGTTCGATTAATCGTCTAGGTCTATCCGGGAACACCCATCGCCTCAACCGGCAGTCGTGCGGGGACGATGCAGGCGCTGGTCTTTTCGGTCGAGCGACACCAGCCAGGCCAATGGCAACTGGGCAATGATCACTGTCACGACGCCCGCCCAAGGGGTATGGGCGATTTGCCCGTGATCGACCAGGGCACTACCGCTGGTTTCTCCCAGGGCAATGCCCAGGTTGAAGGCCGAAATGTTCAGTGCCGAGGCGAAGGCCACCGCCTGCGGGGTGTAGCGTTCGGCGGTCGCCAGCATGCCGGCCTGGGCCGCAGGGGAGAGGCCGAACGCCAACACCCCCCAGAAAAACAGCATGACCACCGTTGGCAACTGATAGGGCAGGAGCAGCGCAAGCGCGGCCAGCACCAGTGTCAGCAGCATGAAGATCGTTCGCAGCGCCGCTTGCCAACCCATCGAACTGGCGAGTCGACCCCCGGCGAGATTGCCCGCCAGGGTCGCCAGGCCGAAGACGATCAACAGGAGGCTGGCGCTCGCGCTGGAGAAGCCACTGATGCCTGTGAGGAGGGGCGTAATGAAGGTGAAGGCGGCAAAGCTTGAGCCGAAACCCAGTACCGTCACGGCCATCATTGCCAGAATCGCCGGATGCCTGAGTGCCGCCCATTGAGCGCTCGCCTTGCCCGACGATGGCGTCGGTGCAGGGGGCAGCCACCGGGCGGTTGCCATCCAGGCCAATGCGGCCAACAGCGCCACCGCATAAAACGGCAACCGCCAGCCCAGCGCATTGCCCAGGAAGCTGCCAATCGGTACACCGATGACCATCGCCAGTGTCAGGCCGGCGAACATCACCGCGATGGCTTTGCTGGCCTGCCCCTTTGGTGCCAGGCTGGCGGCAACGGTGGCGCCGATGGCGAAAAAACTGCCATGGGCGAGCGCGGTGATGAGGCGTCCGGCCAGTAACCAGGGGTAATCGGTGGAAAGCGCAGCCATCAGGTTCCCGCCCAGAAACACGGCCACCAGGGTCAGCAGTACCGGCTTGCGCGGCAGGCGGGCCAGAGCCAGGACGGTGAGCGGTGTACCGAGCGCCAGCGCCAAGGCATACAGCCCCACCAGGCTTCCAGCGCGCGTCAGGGGAATGTCCAGGTCAGAGGCGATCGCCGGGAGAATGCCGACGACAATGAACTCGGCCATGCCAATGGCGAAGGCCGTCACCGCCAACGCCAGCACGCCTGGATGAATACGTGGCGTGGTTCGATTCATGGACGACCCGCCGCCTGCAGGGCGATCCACTGATCGGCCTCAACGGTGGCTCCCGCAACGCCCACGGCACCGATGACCTTGCCGTGCTCATCGCACAGCACCACGCCGCCACCGAAGCTGATCAGCCCGCCATTCGTGGCCTCCAGCGAGTAAATGGCGCCACCGGGTTGTGCTTCGGCACCGAGTTGGGCGCTGTCGGTACGAAACAATGCCGCGGTGCGCGCTTTCTTGAGCGAGACATCGATGGCGCCAGGAACTGCCTCATCCATGCGGATAAAGTGACGTAGAAGCCCGGCATCGTCCACGACGCTGATGCAGACGGCGAAACCTTGATCGCTCGCCAATGCTTTTGCACGATTGATGACTTGCTGGGACAGTTGCTCAAACATTCGCAAATTCCTTTGAATCAAACGACAGAATCCAGATGATCCCGGCGATTGCTTTTCAAGGGAACACGGCCACACCCACTGGCGGCTAAAGTTTGAGCATGTCGAACATTTTCCTCATGGCGAGGGTCGCCAGCTTGCGCAGCTCTGCTTCGGGCAAGCGTGGCGCAGGGGCGGCGACACCCAGTGCCGCGACTACGCGACCTTGCAAGCGCAAGGGCAGCGCCACGCAGTTCAAGCCTGGCTCGGCCTCTTCGAGATCGAGCGCGTAACCCTCGCGGACGATGCCACCCAACTCGGTTTCCAGTTCCGAGGGCAGCAGACCCGATCGGCGCAGGTCCTCGTCGAACGCCAGGAATACCTTGCCGATGGCCGAAGTGGTGAGGCCCGCGCGACGCCCTCGTGGACTGGCGACGCGCAAGGTACCGCTGCCCTCCAGGGCATCCATATACAGGTACTCGCGCATACCGCAGGGCACCGCCAGAAAACACGTTTCGCCACTGAGTTCGGCCAGCGCACGCAATGCGGGGGCAAAGGTTTCACGCAGCATCGCATCCGTGTCGTTCAGCGGCTGGGCGATCTCACGCAAGCGCAACCCCAGGGCGTAGTGGGTGCCGCGGCGGGAAATGTAGCCCATGGCGGCCAGGGTATTGAGCAAACCGTGCAAGGTGCTCTTGTGCAAACCGGATTGCATCGCAAGGTCCACCAACCGAATTTCGCCCCCTGCTGCCGCGAGGGTTTCAAGGATCATCATCGCGCGCTCGACGGACTGTATGCCTTTGTTCTCGTTAATCATGTGAGGAAGGTTCGTTGAAATAAGGCCGTAGCGAAGGCCAGCAAACCGCCGAAGCGTTTGGTGGCTTTGGTTTTTTACGGGTGAAATGATTGCATCGTTTAGTTTTGTTAATCGATCGTCAGCGATTTTATATCAATTGATTGATGTGTGGGGGCGCTGAATAATCGGAGGGGCAATGCAGTCAGTACATTGAAACGTTGTGCCAGTGAAGTTGATAAACATTCTATTGAACAATGTCAATTGTTTAAGGGGGTTATTTGTCTTCAAATCAAGAGAGTACTTTATGAGCAGGTACTTGAATGTATGGCGGACGCGACAAACAGACTGACTGCGCGATTAGAATAATGATAAGGGTAAGTTGGATGATAGCCACTCAATCAGGTTTCATGAACGCGCTGAATACGACTCGCTTGGAAAGCCTGCTATCTGCCTTTGGCGGTTGGCTCAGGGCGATTGTTTTTGTCGTTGTGCTTGCGATTTTCTCAGTGCCTGTATCTGCTACGGAAAGGGTCGTGCGGGTGTACGGATGGGCGGAATACATCGGTCTGAAGACCCTGAAGGATTTTGAAGCGCAAACCGGGATCCGGGTCCAGTACGACGTCTTCGACAGTGCCGATATTCTAGAGGCAAAGCTGCTGGCCGGACGCAGTGGCTATGATGTCGTGGTTCCCGGCATCGCCATGCTGGACCGCTTGTTGAAAGCAAACGCACTTCAGCCCAGCGGCCTGCAACAGATGGATCGATTGAGTGAACTTGATCCTGTGCTGCTGTCACAACTGGCGGCGCTGGACAAAGGCAATGTCTACGCGGTCCCCTATACCTGGGGCACTACAGGCCTGGCGATCAACCGCAAGGAAATCGAGAAGCGTATTGCCGATGCCCCCCTGGACAGTTTTGATCTGCTGTTCAAGCCACAGTTCGTGAGCAAACTGAAGGACTGCGGCATTTCGATCCTCGACGCTCCTCAGGAAGTGATCAGTATCGCCTTGAACTATCTGGGAAAACCGCCACATAGCCAGGCCCCGGCAGACCTGAAGGCTGTCCAGCTACTACTGGATCAGCTACGACCATCGGTTCGCTACATTGGCTCGGGCACCCAACCCAGTGATCTGGCCAACGGCGATCTGTGTGTGGCGCTTACCTACAGCGGTGATGCCGTCCTGGCCGAGGCCATGGCTGAAGGCGCAAAGTCATCCGCCAAGGTGGAGTACGTCTCTCCCAAAGAAGGTACGCTCACCTGGATTGACACACTGGCCATCCCGGTCGATGCACCGCATCCCGAAGAGGCCAAACTCTTTATCGAGTTCATTACGCGCGCGCAATCACTTGCAGAACTCACGAACAACTTCTTCTTTGCCAACGCCAACACTGCCGCGACCCGGTATGTCGACAAGGACATTGCTGAAAACCTGGCCATCTACCCCTTGGCCGCCGTGCGCGACAAGCTCTTTGCGGAGGAGCCGATGACGTTACGACTCATGCGTGAGCGCACTCGGATCTGGTCCTCGTTCCGGACCCAGCGTTGACGGGAAAGAGAAAAGGCGCTGTTGATCGACATCAGAGTGTGCCGTCTGGACCCAGGGTCAACCGGCCGGGGCCTGGGTCCGACTGGCTGTCCGTGCTTTCAGCGGTTGGGATTTGCCGCGTACAGGCACACCATTTCCATCGCGATCGCCGCCCCGGCCAGCGCGGTGATCTCGGCGTGATCGTAGGGAGGCGCTACCTCGACGATATCCATGCCGATCAGGTTGATGCCTTGCAGCCCACGCAGAATTTCGAAGGCCTGGTGCGTGGAAAGACCGCCACAGACCGGAGTACCTGTTCCCGGTGCAAACGCCGGGTCCAGGCAATCGATATCGAAGGTCAGGTAGACGGGGTGATTTCCAACGCGCGCGCAGATGGCGGTGGCAATCTCAGAGGGCGACAGCGTGTGTACCTGGCGCGCATTGATGACTTGGAACCCCATCGGTTCATCGTTGCTGACACGAAGTCCGATCTGCGTGGAACGGGAGGGATCAACCAGCCCTTCGCGCACCGCGTGGTAGAACATCGAGCCGTGATCGATACGCTTGTTGACGCCGTCTGACTCGGTGTCGTGATGCGCATCAAAATGGATCAGGGACAACGGCCCGTGCCTGGCCGCATGGGCTTGCAAAAGCGGGTAGGTGATGAAGTGGTCTCCACCCAGCGTCAGCATGCCCGCACCCGCGGCGAGGATATGCTCCGCGTGGGCCCTGATGTCTTCCGGTGTGTCTTGCGGGGTGCCGTAGTCAAAATCGCAATCGCCATAGTCGATACAGGCCAGGACATCGAAAGGGTCGACTTTCCAGGGCCAATGGCGCGCCCATGCGGACTGGACCGAGGCCTGGCGAATTGCACGGGGGCCAAACCGACTGCCTGGCCGATTACTCGTGGCGGTATCGAAGGGAACGCCGGAGACGACGAGGTCGACGCCGGACAAGTCTTTGCTGTAACGGCGCCGCATGAAGCTGGTGATACCGCCGAATGTACTTTCCGCGTGGGTTCCATAGAGGTTTGCGCGGGTGATGGCCTGATCAATGACGGGGTGTTCCATGGACGTGCCTTCCTGAGGGGTGGGGTCATTCAGGACTACGATTGTTGAACGCCGCATGATTGATAGTAAATTGATATAAAGTGTTGGAAAAATCGATAAAAAAACTAAACGGTAAGCTCATGAACCTTCCTCCACTCAAGGCGCTGCGCGTATTTGAATGTGTGGCCAGACTGGGTCATGTCGGCGCCGCCGCTGCTGAACTGCATGTCACCCCCGGCGCTGTCAGCCAGCAGTTACGGGCACTGACCGATGCCCTGGGAACAAAGCTGCTGGTCAAGCAAGGTCGGTCATTGGTACTGACTCCAAGGGGGTTGGCACTTCAGCAGGCGGTGGCCCGCGGACTGACCGAGTTCGCCGAGGGTGTTCGCCTGGCCAGTGACCCTGCGCATTCCCTGCCTGCGCCTGCCGTCTTGACGGTATCGACCGAGCCGATCTTCGGGGCTTCCTGGCTGATGCCCAAACTGTTTGCCTTCAGGGCGGAACACCCGCAGATCCGCCTGAGGCTTCTCGCCGCCGATGGCCTGACAAACGTGGATTGGAAGAGGGCAGACGTCGCCATTCTTTACGGCGCGCCCCCTTGGGAAGGGTTCTGGTGGAGGCCCCTGATCAACCTCCATATGTTCCCGGTCTGCTGCCCACAACTGCTGCATGGACGCAATGGGCTGAAGCATCCCGCAGACCTCATGCACCACCGTCTCTTGCACGAGGACGATGGTTCCCAGTGGCGCCGCTGGCTGGTTGAGGCGCGTATACCGTACCCGGGTGATGCGGATGTGCACCTGGAGGACTTCGGCATGGCGTTGCAGGCGGCCAGGGACGGTTTCGGCGTTGCCCTGAGCGATGAAATCTGCTCGTCGCGGGATCTGCGCGACGGCACGCTCGTGCAGCCTTTTGCGCTCAAGGTGCCGACCGCAATGGACTACTTTTGCGTCTGCAACGAAGAGCGCAGCGCTGAGCCCGAAGTCATGCTGTTCATCGACTGGATCGTCAATCAGGCTCGAAACGTTTGAGTGTTTCATAGCGCTGCTCCACCGCGCATGCCTGCTTCCTTTTTCCTGACAGGCCTGCCAGCCAGGCCGCGACCGCACCGCTGGCCGTCGAGATGACGTCGCGCGGCATCCGTGCGGATTTGCGCAAGTCAGCTTTCGTCTTTGGTAATTGTTGCTGCGCAGCCGACTCCCTATCTTGAATCGATGTAAATGCCCGGCATGCATCGGGTATTGCTCAAGAGCTCCGTCCTACAAGAAGCGTTTTCGCTACCTGCCAATAAAAAACGAGCCTGGGATGAATCATGAAACTCTACGAACTTTTCGGTTATGACAGCCACGGTGTTGTCAGCGAACTCGACACCGCGCTCAGTAAAGGAAAACTCAATACCAAGGACGTCAGCTTTTCTGCTTTGGGCTTCAACGCGCCGGCCTGGGTGGCCGCATCCTCGATGTCGATCCTCTATTCGATCTCCGGCCATCAAGCGCCCCTGGCGATCCTGATCGCCTTCTTCTTCCCCATGCTGGTACTGGCCGTGTGCATGGTGTCGCTGACACGCCAGGCACCGTCGGCGGGGGGCATCTTCACCTTCTGCTCGCGCTTTTTGCACCCGGACGTCGGCTGTATCCTGGGCTGGACCTACGCCGTCGCCTGCATTGCCGTCACGCCGATGTGCGCGCTGATCGGCTCCGAATACATCCAGGCGCTGATTCCTTCGCTGGCCGGCGAGCTCAACGCGAAGATCATCGGTACGTTGCTAATCGCAACCTTCTTCGCGGTGTCGGTGCGCGGGGTCGGAGTGACCGCGAAGCTCGCCAGTACCTTTCTGGTTTTCGAGATAGCCGTGGTCGCCGGCCTCGGCTTCATGGGGTTGATCCATCCCCAGGTCGAGAACCTGTCCTTTGCCTCGATGTATTCGCTGCAAGGCGCCGGCGGTCTGGCGGCGATCGGCCCGGGCGTGCTGTTTGGCGTGTGGATGCTGGCGAACTTCGATTCGGCCATCAACTACATCGAAGAGGCGCGTGTGCCGGTGCGTACCGTGCAGCGCTCGCTGCTGATCGTCCTGACCTCGGCGTTCGTGATCTACAGCCTGGCGGCCATCGGCTGGCAGTACGCGGTTCCGGTGGAGCAATTGGCCGCGATTGTTGAAAACGGCAACGGCGGGCCCATCGCCGCGGTCGCCAATGTCTACCTGCCACCGGCCATGGCCTGGCTGGCGCTGTTCGTGGTGATTACCTCGGCCTGTGCCGGCCTGCAGATTTCGTCCAATTCATCGGCGCGCACGCTGTATCGGATGAGTGAAGAGGGTCATCTTCCCGGTACGTTTCGCGCGGTCAACCGTTTCAAGGCGCCGTGGTTCACCCTGGGCCTGGTGTCGCTTGCCGGTATCGCCCTGGTCTGGTGGAAGCCGCTGGACAAGATCGTCTGGTATTACGACGTAGTCACCATCACCCTGGTGATGTCCTACATCTCGGCGCTGGCGGCCTTCATGGTCATGACCTGGAAACAGCACAAGGCGCCCACCGCAATCCTGCTTTCGATCCCCGCCTTGCTGGCGCTGTTTGTGCTCGCCTATATCGGCTACACCGCCGGAGCCAACCCCGTGTCCCCGGAAGATCTTCATACCGCCTGGTACCTGGGTGCGCTGTCACTGGTGACCGGCGTGCTGATCGTGGTCTCGGGCAAGCGCCGCCGCAAAGTGGCCGGAGCGATACCGGCGAAGGCGTGAAGCCGTCCCCTGAGCTTCCCCTTTCTTATCGCCCATTCATCTGCTGACAACCAGGAGCAATATTGATGGCCAACGATTTTCCGCAACCTCTGGACGCTGCCGTCATCCCCCGTTTTGCCGGTATGCCGAGCTTTATGCGCCTGCCGATATTCACCGACCCGGCCGACGTGCAGATCGCCTTGCTGGGCATCCCCTGGGATGGCGGCACCACCAACCGCGCAGGCGCCCGGCATGGTCCGCGGGAGGTGCGCAACCAGTCGAGCATGATGCGCAAGGTGCACCACGTCAGTCATATTGCCCCCTATGACCTGGTGCGGGTTGGCGACCTGGGGGATGCGCCGGTCAATCCCATTGATCTGCTCGATTCGCTCAAGCGTATCGAAGCGTTCTATCGGCAGGTCCATGAGGTCGGCACCGTGCCGCTGTCCGTCGGTGGCGATCATCTGGTGACGTTGCCGATCTTTCGCGCCATCGCCCGGGACCGGCCGATCGGCATGGTCCATTTTGACGCTCACTCCGACACCAATGACCGTTATTTCGGTGACAACCTCTACACTCACGGCACGCCGTTTCGCCGTGCGATCGAGGAAGGGCTGCTGGACCCCAAGCGCACGGTGCAGATTGGTATCCGCGGTTCGATCTATTCCGCAGAAGACGAAGACTTCGCCAGGGACTGCGGTATCCGGGTGATCCACATGGAGGAGTTCGCCGACATCGGCGTTGCCGCAACCATTGCCGAGGCGCGGCGCATCGTGGGTGACGAGCCCACCTATGTCACCTTCGATGTCGATGTGCTGGACCCGGCCTTTGCCCCGGGGACGGGCACCCCCGAGATCGGTGGCGTCACCACCTTGCAGGCGCAGCAACTGATTCGAGGCCTGCAAGGCCTGAACCTGGTCGGTGCCGATGTCGTGGAAGTGTCGCCGCCCTTTGACGTGGGCGGGGCCACGGCGCTGGTGGGGGCAACCATGATGTTCGAGTTGCTGTGCATTCTCGCCGACTCGATCAAGCGTCGCTCGTAGAAGGAATCGCATCGATGATCGCCTGGCCTGAGAACAAACGCTTCGCCGTGACCTTGAGTTTCGACCTGGATGCAGAAAGCGCCTGGGAGCCATCCAGCCTGTCCGGGCGCCGGCTCTCCCTGCTGTCGATGGGGGCCTATGGCCGCCGTGTCGGAGTGCCGCGCCTGCTGGAGCTGCTTGCCCGCTACGGTATCCGCGCGCAGTTTTATATTCCCGCCCGAGTGGCCGAGATCGACCCCGAGGGGGTGCGCAGCATTGCCGCTGCCGGGCACGGGATTGGCTGCCATGGCTACTTCCATGAGCGTGTCGACGAGCAGACGCCCGAGCAGAACCTGCAGATTCTCAAAGACTCCAAGGCCCTCCTGGAAGCCACCATCGACCGGCCGGTCACCCATTACCGCGCACCCTTGTGGGAGCTGACTCCGGACGTCGTCGATTCACTTCTCGCCCTGGGTTTTCACAGTGACAGCAGCCTGATGGGCGATGACCGGCCGTATCGTGTCGGCAGTCCTGAAAAGAGCCTGCTGGAGCTGCCCGTCAGTTGGCTGCTGGACGATTGGGAGCAGTTCGCCTACTCGGCGGAGCCGGCGGTGGGCAGTGTGATCGAAGACCCGGACAAGGTCTTGCGACTCTGGTCGGCGGAGCTGGAAGGCATGCGTCACTACGCCAGCCATTTCATTCTGACCATGCACCCGCAACTGATCGGTCGCGCCTCGCGCATCGCGATGCTGGAGCGTCTGATCCAGCAGATTCAGCGTTATGACGATGCCTGGATCTGTACGCCTGATGATGTCTACGCTCGCTGGCAGGCGGGCGACTTGGTGCTGCCGCTGTACCCTTACTGAGGACGGATCATGAACATACTGGTAACCGGGGCCAACGGGTTTCTTGGTCAGGAAGTGGTGCGTCAGTTACTGGCCCGGGGAGACGAGGTGGTGGGCTACGACCGCAGCCTGGTGTGCGCCATCGAGCACGCGGCGTATCGCTACGTGCAAGGTGACCTGGCCGACCTGGCGAGTTTGCTGGAGAGCTGCCGCAGCCGCCCGGTCGACGTGATCATTCATACCGCGGCGATCTCGCACCCGGTGGACTCGCGGCGCATTCCGCTGCAAACGGTGCTGACCAATGCCCTGGGCACCACCCATGTCTTCGAATGCGCCCGGCTCAGCGGTATTGCCCGGGTGGTCAATCTCAGTTCCGAATGCGCCTACGGACCCAATCGGGAAATGGACGTGATCGACGAGCGCGCGCCCCTTGAGCCGACCACGCCGTATGGCTGTACCAAGGTGTTCACCGAAAAGCTCGGCCAGGTCTACAGCGACCTGTATCAGGTCAGCGTGGTGTCGCTGCGTCCGGGCTGGATCTACGGTCCCGGGCAGTTCATGCAGTGCTACCTCAAGAGCATGCTCAGAAGCGCGATCGACAACGAGCCGTGGCATGAGGAGGAAGGTGGCGATTACCGCTTTCAGTACGTGCACGTGGTGGACGTCGCCCACGCCTGTGTCCTGGCGGCCAATGTTCAGGAAGAGCGCTTGCAGCAACGGGTGTTCAATGTGACGGCCGGCGAGCAGGACAGTTACCGGGCCGTCGCGGCACGGATTCGCAAGGTCTACCCCCAGGCCCAGCTCAGCATCGGTCCCGGTAGCTTGAGCGTGCTCGATGACAATGCGCGCTTCGATATTTCGGCGGCGGGCGGGCAACTGGGCTACCGCCCCCGGTTCTCCCTGGAGGAAGGCATTGCCATGTATGCGCAGTGGCTGGAACAGCATCCCTACTAATGGCCTGAAAGCCGAGGTGATTGATGAAAACCTATCTGGTAACCGGTGCTGCACAAGGCATCGGCCGCGCGGTCGCGCTTGCGCTCGGTGAACAGGGCAGTCTTGCCGTGCTTAACGACCTGCAGGAAAGCCCGGCGCTGCTGGTCCTGGCCGATGAGCTGAAGGCGCGAGGGGTGGAGGTGCGTCTTGCCCTGGGCGATGTGTCGGATCCGGCAACGGCGGAGCGCGCATTTTCCGGTCTGCAACGCCTGGATGTGCTGGTCAACAACGCGGGGTTCTTGCAGGAAGCGCCGCTGAGCGAGCTCAGCTTCGAGGCGTGGGACCGGATGATCCGCGTGCATCTCTATGGGGCGTTCCTGTTCTGCAAACCGGCGGCTGCCCTGATGACCCGCCAGGGCAGCGGCGCTATCGTCAATATCGCCTCCGATCTCGGGCAACTCGGGTGCGCCAATCTCTGCCATTACTCGGCTGCGAAAGGTGGAATCATTGCCCTGACCAAATCGTTGGCGCGAGAGTTGGCGGCCCATGGTATACGGGTAAATGGTGTTGCCCCCGGCGGCACGTTGACACCGATGGTCGAACGCCTGGGCGAGGCTTATATTCGCGAGGAAGCGTTACGTTACCCGATGCTGCGACTGGGCACGGCACAGGAAATCGCCGCCGCGGTGATCTTCCTGGCCTCGGCGCAGGCCAGTTTCATGACCGGGCAGATTCTGGGGGTCAATGGCGGCGGTGTAATGAACGGCTGATTGTGCTCGTACGCAAAAACACGAGGAGAGGGCGGCATGCTGGTGAACCTGACGGATGTGGATCTGCGCATGCTGCGGATTTTCTGCGCGATCGTGGATGCCGGTGGTTTTACGGCGGCGCAGGTCCCGTTGAACACCAGTCTGTCGCGTCTCAGCGTGCTTGTTCGCGACCTTGAGGTCAGGCTTGGCTACTCGTTGTGCAAACGCGGGAAAAGCGGTTTCCAGTTGACCGAAGAAGGTGAAGAAACCTACGCGGCAGCGCAGGAACTGTTCGCCAATATCGGCCATTTCCGCCAGCGCACGGCAGTGCTCAGCGGGCGCCATCGGGAGTTGTTGCGCATCGGCACGGTCGACAGCCTGATCACCCTCGAACACAGTCCGGTACCGGCGGCCATTGCCCAGTTGCGTGCGGGGCATCCCGGCGTTCATATCGATTTGCAGGTCATGCGGCCCGACGAGCTTGAACAGGCGGTCCTCGAAGAGCGCATCCAGGTGGCCGTCGGTGCCTTTCACCACCGCTTGTCCGGGCTTCACTACCAGGCGTTGTTTGAAGAGGAACAGCATCTGTATTGCGGCCGCGGCCATCCGTTTTTCCAGCGGCCCGATCAGGATCTGACGTATGAAGAGCTGAGCGCGGCGGATTATGTCGACCGAGGCTATGTCGCCGAGAACAAACGACCGTGCGAGCTTCGGTTCGCCAGCGCGGTCAGCGCTTTCTCGATGGAGGCTATCGCACTGCTGATTTTTTCCGATACCTACATCGGTTACTTGCCCACGCACTACGCAGCGAGCTGGGTCGAGCGAGGCCGGCTGCGATCGATCATGCCGCAGCGCCTGGCTTATCGCTCGGCCTTTCATTGCATCACCCGCCAAGGGGTTGAGCAGAAGAGCGCGGTAAGCCGCTTTCTCGACAGGCTCACCGCCCATGCCAGGCTGCATCTGCCTTAGACTCCAGGCGCAGGGCAGGGTGGAAGTCGCGCAGCATCGTGAAAAAACCGGACTGATAACACTGGCTTAATGCAGGTTTGGCGATATGGCCTTCACTCAACACCCTTGATGGGGTGTGGGTGATGTCTGTCCATGACGTTGAACGGCCTTTTGCGAGATTGCCCGGCACTCCATGAAGCGTTATCTGCGGTTTTGTCTCCTGCTCGTGATCAGCCTGGCGCTTCCCCTCAGCGGGATGGCGGGCGTTCGCGTATCGGCAGAACCGTGCCCGATGGAGATGGCGGACAAGACGACGATGGATGGCATGGGCCCGGACTGCTGTCAGGAGGCGAAGAACGGCGCCACCGAGCACGGCAAGTTGTGCAAGCCCGGCCAGGAGTGCAAGACCGCAAGCATGCTGCAAGTCTCGGTGATCAAGCCGCCGATCAGCCTATCCCTCCCTGCCGTCATTTCCTTCTCCAGCGATTTGCTGCCCCAGCAGACCCCGTCCGGGGTGTGGCGCCCGCCACGGGTTTGATTCCTGTCCCTCATTGAGCCTCATGCCGCGTTTGCGCAAGAGGACTGTTGCGCCTGTCTTTTGGCTCGCGCAATGGAAGAACACAGGAACAACAAATTGCCGAATCTACCTGTTTTGAAGGAAAAACCGATGAAACGTACTCTGATTACCGTTGTAACCGCCATGGCCGTGCTCTCTTTGAATGCCTATGCGGAAGAGATGAATATGGGCGGAGAGTCGATGCAAACCATGACCAGGAACCGGGCGCCCAATCAGGTGGCCGTGGCCAAGGCAGAAGGTGTGATCAAGGCGATAGACGCCGAAAAGCACACGGTGACCATTGCCCACGGCGCCATCGCGTCCATCCAATGGCCAGCCATGACCATGGCGTTTTCTGCGACACCGGCGCAACTGGCGGGGCTTCGCAAAGACGACCCTGTCACCTTCAGCTTCGGTCTCTCGGGCACTGCGACAAAGATCGAGTCCATTGAAAAAATGAAGTAACGCGGGGAGGGGCTACCGGCTCGATGAGTCGGGTCGGTAGCCCATGCTAAATCAAACCGCTATCGCCTTGCTCACGGGGCCGAAGGCGCTTCGGAGCTGAAACCTGGCACGGCTTGTCAGTGCAATGTCCTCAAATACCGACTAGTGTTCGCAAGTTCCCGGAGCACAGGATTCTGTCGGCTGGTGGCGTTAACGGACGGAGCCTTTCCTGACCTGGGACCACACCCTTATTTGCGCAATTGGAGAGCGACAGACATGGCAAGGTCGTACAGCTTGAGCCTGAAAAATAACTCCAGCAGGGCATGGACCTTTTATGTTTACCAGGTGCAGCCCAACGCAGGGATCGATAATGTTTTTCCCCTGGCCTGGCTCGCCAGTCCCTACAGCATAGCGCCAAGTGCGCAGATCACTTTCAACTGGAACACGGACTACGGTTTCATATGGGATGAGGTCGGGGTGGTCATGCCGGGGGTGACGTTCTCGGCCTCCGAATGCGTTCCGGGCGGGCTGCTGGAAAACAACACCATCAAGTTCAGTTGCAGCAACAATACGCCCAGATTTGAGGCGGCACTCACGGGCAACCCTGCCGGCTCACTGGTCATCAGTACCGACCAGACGGTGCCCAACCAGGTATTTTCCGTCGGTATCAGCATGAGCGGCGCCGGGACCTTCGTCACGCAAGCCGGCCCGAATCTGACCTCTGTCTTCACCCCGCCGTCGACACCGCGCTACTGGGTTGCCGCCGGGACAGGTGTGCACGCCGGAACTGTCCTGGATGCCACAGACGTCAATCAGAGTTTCGAAGTGATCTTCCCGGTCAACGTCTATGAAGTGGCGTTGAGCCTGGGGATGGACAACGTCTGGCGGCAAGGTTGAACGGTGCGCCGAGGGTCACTTGCAAGAGCGCGGATCCCGCGGGTATCGGATTGGCGCCGGCCCCAAGCATCATCATGCCGCGAGTGATGTGAACCGTAAAAGCACCAACGGGAAGCGAGGCTTCCCGTTGGTGCTCATGGCGCGTCCGCCGCGATCCCTCGCTCGACTTGGATATGTATTTTTAGAATATCAATAGATTTCAATATTCTTTTCCGGACTTACAAAACGCCGCTACGCTCGCTGCCATTCCCCAACATCGCAGCATCCTCCACAGGTCGATCCCTCATGACAGCGTTTCGCTTTGCACCGACAGTACGCAAGCCTGGTCATGGACGTTCCTTGCGCATGGCTTTGGCGCTCACCACTCTTCTGACTCCTTTCCTGACGCAGGCGGCGACGCTGGACGAGGTCAAGCAACGCGGCTACCTGTCGGTGGCCACGGAAGATGAATTCCGTCCCTTCGAGTTTGTGGACAACGGCAAGCCCACAGGCTTCGATAACGAACTGGTGCAAAAGCTCAAGGCTGCCGGGCCGCTGGATGTACACCAGCAGATCATGCCGTTCACCGGACTGCTGGCGGGTGTGGTCAGTGGCAAGTACGACGCCGCCATCACCGGTTTGCTGATCACCCGTGAACGCCAGCAGTCGCTGGATTTCACCACGCCGATTGCCGAAGCCACGGTGTTTTACCTCAAGCGCCAGGGCGATGACCGGATCAAAAGCGTCGCCGATCTCAATGGCCTGACCTTGGGCATCCAGGCGGGCAGTGCGATGTATCAGCGCTTGCCGGAGCTTGAAAAACTGCTGGCGGCCAGCGGTGGCAAACTGGGCAAGATCGTGCAGTACACCTCGTATCCCGAGGCGTACCAGGACCTCGCGCTGGGCCGTACCGACTATGTGGTCAACAACATCGTGGGCCTGAACGCCTTGCTCAAGGAAAAGCCTGGTGTGTTCGAACTGGGCCAGGCGGTGTCGAGCAAGACCTACGTGGCCTGGGGTGTGGCCAAGGGTAATCAGAGCGTGCTCGACTACCTCAACAACTTCCTCGACCAGGAACGCAAGAACGGCGATATCGCGCAACTCCAGCAGAAGTGGTTTGGCACGGTATTCCCCGAGCCGCCAGCGCATTTCATCTCCGAATACTGATTGAGCCCACATGAACTTCACTCAATGGGGCCTGGAGCCAGGCCCCTTGTTGATGGGGGCGCTGGTGACCCTGGGACTGACGGCGGTATCGATCGCCCTCGGCCAGGTGGTCGGCCTGGGACTGGCGCTGTTGCGGCGCCAGCGATGGCCGTTGCTCGGTCCGCTGCTGGCGGCGTATATCAGCGTGCTGCGCGCCACACCGTTGCTGACCCTGGCGCTGGCCGTGTTCTTCATCACCCCGGCGTTGGGGTATGACATCTCGGCACCGGCGGCAGCGGTCCTCGCCATGACCCTCAACACCTCGGCGTTCAACTGCGAAATCTGGCGCGGTGGCTTTGCGCAATTTCCCCGCGATCAACTCGATGCCGCCAAGGCCGGTGGCATGGGCGCGGCATTGCGTCTTCGGCGTATCGTGCTGCCACAGGTCGGACGCCAGATGTTGCCGCTGCTGGTGAACGAGATGACGATCCTGATCAAGAACAGCCCCGCGGTGGCGGTGATCGGCATTGTCGAGCTGACCCGCACCGCGGTACGCATCGGTGCCAATACCTACCGGCCGTTGCCTCCCTTGATTGCGGCGCTGCTGCTGTACATCGTGATCATCTGGCTGGTGGTGGCGGCGCAGCGTTATCTTGAACGTCACTACAAGGCGCGCCTCGCATGATCGCCCATGAGTTTGCGGTGGTCTGGGAGCACCTGGGCGACTTGCTCGAAGGGGCCGGACTGACGGTGGTGTTGTCAGTAATGGCAGGGGCCTTGTCGTTGCTGGCCGGCTGTGGCCTGACCTTGCTGCTGATGGGGCGTCAGCGTTGGCTGGCGTCGGTGTTGCGCGGCTTTATCGAGCTGATGCGCTGCACGCCGTTCCTGTTGCTGGCGTACCTGGTTTACTACGGCCTGCCATCCTTCGGGCTGCGCCTGGGCAATATCCAGTCCGGGTTGCTGGCGTTGTTGCTGTACCACAGCGCCTATATCGCCGAGATTCTGCGCGCCGGCTGGCTGGCGCGACCCCGTGAAGAGATCGAGGCCGGGTTGGCGTTCGGCTTTCGCGGTGTGCTGCTGGCGCGGCGGCTGATCCTGCCGAACCTGTGGACCAGCAGTGCGCCGGCCCTGGGCAACCAGATGATACAGGTGGTCAAGGACACCTCGTTCCTGACCATCATCGCCGTGCCCGAGCTGACCTCGGCGGCCAACAGCCTGCAATCGAACTACTACATTCCCTTCGCCGCGCTGTTCTCGGCGGTGTTTTTCTACTGGTTGATCTGCGTTGTCATCGAGTTGGGCGTTTCGATGCTGCGGCGCAAGGCGGAGCGTTATCAATGACTTCCTTGAATAACCCCACTCCCGTTGCCTTGCAGGTGGCGGGGCTGAACAAAAGCTTCGCCGGGCGCCCGGTACTGCAGGGCATCGACCTGCACGTGGCGGTGGGTGAGACCGTGTGCCTGCTCGGTCCTTCCGGCGCCGGCAAATCGACCCTGCTGCGCTGCCTGAACTGGCTGGAGGTGCCCGATAACGGCAGCATCCATGTCGCCGGCCAGCGCATCGGCTTCAATGAAGACGGCAGCAAGATGTCGGAACGCAACATCGCCAGTATCCGCACCCGAACCGGCATGGTGTTCCAGAATTTTGCCCTGTGGCCGCACTTGACGGTGCTGCAGAACATCATGGAGGCGCCGCTGCACGTACAGCGCCGTCCCAGGCTGGAAGTACAGGCTGAAGCCCTTGAGCTGCTGGCCAAGGTCGGCCTGAGCGACAAGGCGGATGTCTACCCGGCCACCCTGTCCGGGGGGCAGAAACAGCGGGTGGGGATTGCCCGTGCATTGGCCAGTCGCCCGCAATTGCTGTTGTTCGACGAACCCACCAGCGCCCTCGACCCCGAGCGCGTCAGCGAGGTGCTGGCGATCATGCAGTCCCTGGCCCAGGCGGGCATGACCATGATCGTGGTCACCCATGAAATGGAATTCGCCCGGCGTAGCGCCGATCGTATCGTGTTCATGGACCATGGACGGATTGTCGAGACCGCTACCCCGGACGCGTTTTTCAGTGCGCCGCAAACCCGTCGGGCGCAGGAGTTTCTGTCCCACCAGCATCGCCCGGAGGCGGTTGCCCAACATGTCTGAAGCTCACGCCAATGCGTTGGCCGTGCAACGTATTCTCGCCACCGAGCCGGTGCTGGTCGGGTCTGAACCGGCATCCTCGGCCCTGGGTCTCGAAACCGGCCACCTGGGGCATGCCGGCCCACCGTTTGCACATGCCGGGGAGATTCCGGCGGTGGTGCTCAACGCCCTGGCCGGTGCGACCTTGCACGAGGGCTGGGCGGGTGACGTCGATAGCGCCAGGCGGCTGATTCTCGACGGCGAAATCACCCTGCATGCCAACCACGATCTCGGCACCGTTTCGCCCATGGCCGGCGTGGTGCGTCCCGGTCAGTTGCTGATGCGCATCGAGAACCGCGCGGGCAGCGAGGTGGTGCATGCCACCCTCGCCGAGTCCGGGCGCCGGGCGTTGCGCTTTGGTTGCTACGATGGCGTGGTCGCCGAGCAACTCGATTACCTGGATCGGGTGATCGGTCCGAGTATCATCAAGGCGTTGCCCGCTGGAGGATTATCGCTGTTGCCGCTGATTGCCCAGGGCATCGCATTGGGGGATGACACCCATCAACGCAATGTCGGCGCGATGTACGCCTTCGCGGCTCAGTTGCCGGGCCTCGAAGCCGAAAGCCGGCAATGGCTGCTGGGCAACCCGCAGCACTTTCTGAACTATGCCATGGCGGCAGCCAAGCTGGCCCTGGACCGGGCCAGCGGCATCGCGGGTTCGTCGATCATCACGGCGATTGCGCGAAATGGCGTGCACTGTGGCGTGCGCATCGCCGGGGCAGGGCAGCGCTGGTTCACCCATGCAGCCAGCGAGCCGCAGGGGTATTTTTTTCCACCGCACCGGCCCCGCGACGGCCAGCCCGACCTGGGCGACAGCGCCATCGTCGAAGCCTACGGACTGGGCGGTACCATCGCCCATGCCGCCCCCGAACTGGCGCGCTTGATGGGCCAGGACTGGGTACAGGCCCGGGACTGCGGGCGACGCATGCGCCAGCTGTTTGTCGGCCAGCACCCACTGCTAGCCCCGGCGCTGGCCGGTCCTGAGGGCGTGGGGACGGGGCTGGATGCCCGGGCGGTGGTCGCGGCGGCGGAGCCCGTCCGGATTCATACCGGCATCGCCCACCGCGACGGCGTAACGGGCTGGATTGGCATCGGCGTGGCACTGGCGCCGGTGGAATGCTTTCAGACCGCGCTAGAGGCGCTCTGACTTTTTTGCTTGAGGACCCTACGAATGACCCAGGACACGCTGCACCACTTTGTGCCCAATGCCAGCCCACCGCCGCCCTCGGCGATGTATTCCCATGCGGTCCAGGCCGACGGCTGGCTGTACGTCACCGGGCAATTGCCCACCGACCCTGACGACCCCACCGCCGAGCTGCGAGAGGGGATCGAGGCGCAGGCGCAACTGTGTTTCGAGAACCTGCGCCGCATCGTCGATCATGCCGGTTACAGCCTGGATGACACGCTGTTCGTGCGCATCTACCTGAGCGACTACGACAACGACTTCGCGGCGTTCAACCGGGTATACGTGGAGCATTTCAATAACCCGCAAAAACTACCGTCACGCACCACCGTGGGGGTCACCCGGTTGGGACGCAAGGCGCTGGTAGAGATTGATCTGGTGTGTTTCAACCGCAAGCACAAGACGGTTTGACCAGGGCTACAGTTCGCAAGCGCTGTCCGCTATGAGCGTTTGTACCTGAATCCCGGCAGCGCCGGCCCGCGTCGCTTCAAGTTGCCGGTCACACTGGCGTTGCTCGAGGTGTTTGAAACCGCCCTCGAGCCCCGCCTGATCCTGTTGGTTCCGTGACGGCGGCCCATCAGGACCGTCGCTCATGCGCCTCAGGCGGACTGTGGTGGATGGAAATAGGCCGCATCGGCCTGCGACAGGGTGGACTTGATGAACCGGGTGCCTTCGTCCACCAGGACTTCGAGCGAACCATTGTTCAGGCCGTCGAACACGACCTGCGCGACCACTTGCGGATCGGTTTTCGGTACGTCGAAGCCTTTTGTCAGATCCGTGTCCACGAAGCCCACATGCACGGCGACGACCTGGGTATTTTGCGCACTCAGCTCCAGACGCAATGCGTTGGTCACGCTCCACGCCGCCGATTTGGACGCCGCATAGGCCGCCAGCATCGGCGGGCTCACCCAGGTGACATCCGACAACACATTGATCATTGCGCCGCCGCCATTGCTCGACAGAATCGGGGCGAAGGCTTGCGCGGTGCGAACGATGCCGAAGGTGTTGGTATCCATCAGGTGTCGGGATAGTTCGATCATGTTCGCCCCCAACGCACCGTCCTGAAGGATGGCGATGCCGGCGTTGTTGATCAGTACGGTCGTGTCCTGGCATCGCTCGGCAGCGGCAAGGACCGACGCTTCATCGGTGACATCGATCTGCACCGGAACAATACCGGGGACATTGAATCCTTCGACGTTGCGAACGCCGGCATAGACTTTGGACGCACCTTGAGCCAACGCGACCTTGGCAAAGGCCAGGCCGAGTCCGCGGCTGGCGCCGGTCACAAAAACAACGGATCCTGCGATATTCATTGAATGCTCCTTTGTTTCAGAAAGGTCGTGGCATTTGCCCCGACCGGAAGGGCTAAATGCTCGCGACCCGTGGAAGGTAGGGAGCGATCTCGTTCGCGGATTTGACTGGAGGATCCAGGCGGGTATTGGTTGTCGAACCACCGATGTAGCGTTCCGTGATTTTCCAGCCGTCGTGAGTACGGCGCAGGCGGTCCATCATGGGCGAGTAGAGCCAGATGGCGGGCAGATCATCGGGACTGTTCATGACATGGCCGGCCTGAAGCGCGGCAGCGGACTCGGGGGAGGCATAGCGCACCAGCAGGTTCTGATAGCGCACCACCACGCCGTCCTCGTCCTGATCGACGATGTGGTTGGTGGCATGACGACTCACTCCAGGGATCAGGTAGGGGTAGTCATGGGCGAAGAAATGCCTCATTTCCTCATGCCCGCTGATCGTGCCATGGAAATGATAAGCCACTGCATCAGGCAGAAACGCATCGAGCATGGATTCCACGTCCCAGGTTTCGAACCACCAGTTCACCCGGTTCACAAAATCGATGGCGCTGATTCGATCGGCGGGGTCAACACCCGCACCCGTCCCAACTCTTGGAAAAACCTTCATCTTCAGTCTCCTCAGTAACAGATGATCATGTGTGCAATTACACACATTGATTGAAAAAAAACCTCAGGTGTCAGGTATGACCGCCAACAACGACGCTCGAATGGATATGGCCCGATCCGCTCCGACCTGCGCCTCAAGCTCTTGCTGAGCCAAATGCCAGTAGGGCTCCGCTTCCTTGAGCCTGGCTTGCCCCTCGGAAGAGAGCGATAACCGTAATGCCGAGCGTGGCCCCTCTGCGCGACTGTGTATGAAGCCCGCGGTCTGGAGTGGCTTGAGTGCCCTTACCAGCGTGGTTCGCTCCATCACCATGATTTCGGTGAGCTCCGAGATTGAGATGTCCGGATGTTCGGCCAGCATTGCAAGCAGCGAAAATTGCGACACCGATAGATGCGCCGCCGCCATGTGTCGGTCGTAGAGACGAGTGAGGTATCTCGCATTGCGCCGTGCGGCAAGGCAATGGCAAAGATCTGGGCCGGTAATTTTATTCATGACGAACATAATATGTGTATATGCACATCAGTCAATCGATCTTTGATTTTTTTCTGCGTCCCGCAGCAGGATTCAGCACCTCGATAACCTGCAGATGCTGAACTTGCACATGGGTGAGGAGGGAAATGCGGTATCGCGTCGGCCCATGCCAGTCAGGTTGACCGGCATGGACCACCAGGTTCTTTACGTCCCCGTCTGGCGACGAGGTGCTGTTTCAGGCGCCTGGAACGCTTGCAGTCACTCCGGCCAGATCCTGGCCCGGGCCGGCTGGCGGTCGAGAGGGTATTTGTAGTCCTTGGTGTCCGAGGCCTCTATTTTGAAGTGGCTCAACGCACTGGCAACCCAGGCTGCGGAGAGGTCGTGATTGGCGAGTTTCTCTTTGCTGCAGAAGGTCATGCGGGTCGATTTCTGCAGAAACGATTGGTATCCCTTGGGCATTTCAATACTCCTTTCGGATAGGGGTCAGATCACACGGCTGACGTTAATGGGCGACCAGCGCATTTCCGTGTCCCTGGAACGGTACTCCGCCACTTTCACGCGCCGATCTTCAAAGGCGCGCAGGTCCCAGTTGGGGTTGTAAGACAGGCACAAAATGTAGGGGTAGCGCAGGTCCCACAGGTTGATGTCGAGATTGGGCGCGTAGGGCCGCAGCACAGCTTCCCTCTCCAGGGCCGAGCCGCCGCTGTCCCATTGCAGGACGCCGCAGGTCTGGGCGTTGATCAAATAGGAGGGGTGCATGTCGTATTTTGGCCCCGCCGGCTGCGCGTACCACAGCGCCTTGGCGGCATCGCCCGCGCTATCGTCCTCGAGTATCACGCGCTCCGGGACACGGGGATCGGCGGCCATCTGCCAGGTGTTCCAGTGATGGCTGCGGAACTTCAGGAAGGGGATGGCTTCCCCCTTGAAGATGTCATTGCAAGTGAACTTCGCCGTGCCGTCTTCAGTGGTGTAGATGTCAGCGAAAATCTCGAGCTCTGGCCGCAGCGTGCGCTGCGGATCGCCGAAGCCGATCACGTAGACATCCCCACCCTTGTCCTGTGAGGTGCCGCTGCCGTAGCCGATCAGCCCGTAGCTGACGCCGGCATAGGGGCACGGCACGCAGCGCAGGGAATCATCGCGCCAGCGATGCAGTGTCGCCTCCGAGCCGCCGCATTTGTTCTTCAGGAATGCGATGATGTGATCCGGCGGGCTGTAGCGGCTTTCCCGCGGCCAGAACTCCGTCGCCAGCAGTACGATGGCGCGTTCGAGTCCCATGGCTTCGACACCTGACTTGAACCCGTTCCAGAACTGGCTGATGTCGGCGGCGGCACTACCGATAGCGGGGGCCGGGAAATGCTCTTCGCGTCCTTCCAGCGTCTTGCGGTCAATCACGCGCACCTTGATACCGGGCCCGCCGGCGGCATCGCTTTTCAGCTCTCGCCGTGCCGTGTTGCCAACGACGAGGCTGCTGTGGACCCAGGTCGAATGGACGTTCAGATAGCGGCCCATGTAATGATCGAGGGCCGTCTGCGCGGCGATGCGTCGTTTGTCGTCGGCAATGAAGGCGTGGACAGGCTTGAATTCGCGCCCCACGACGACCGGCTTTTTCCCGACGGAGGTGATCCACTGGTTGGTCTTGTCGTCATATTTCTTCGGCTTTGTGAAGATGACGCCGGAGAAGATGTTGTTGTCGCCGCCCTCGGTGGTGACCGAGGCGTCGCGGCTTTCCATGTACTGCTTGCGCTCGACCGTATCATCGATCGAACCGTCAGCCGTGAAGAAGGTGCCGTACTCGGCCTCCAGTTCGATCTTGATCTTTTCGAGCTCCGTCACCTTGGATTTCTGCACCAGGGTCTGGAAGTACAGATTGCCGCCCAGGGTGATCGAGGTCACCACATCGGTGCCGAACAGGTCGAAGAACCGATAGAACTTATGCGCCTCCTCGTGGCTGAACGCCGTGGGCAGGCGTTCGACTTCTGCGTTGAACTTGGGCGAGAGCACCGCGGCCGAAACCGCATCGAGCTTCGCGCCGCCGAAGACCAGACGCAGGGTCCGTACGGCGGCCGTGTTGTCCTGATGGGAGGTGTATTTCTTTTCGAAGTTGAGGTGAAATTCGGCGGAGAACTCACCATAGCTGGCCGTGGTATTGAATTCGGCCTTTGTGGTGTGGCGATAATCCAGGATCGATCTGAAGAACGATGAGTAATCTTCGCGCCGTGTATCCGCGTGCCGCTGGATGCCTGTGCCGGAGGCCGGGTCAAAAACGCGTTCATCCGGTGCCCGGGCCGCGCTGAGGCGGTTTCGACCGTAGCCGAGATCGCCGTTGTGGTCCGCGGATTTGATGACGTGGGTTATGTCCATTTCGCCATTCATGGTTTGCTCCTGCCCAGTAGTGGGTGGGTAGATAATTGCGTTATTGAGTGTGTTCTTGGCCTTATCGGGGCGAGCCAATATGGGGCTGCGTCGCTGATGGCGACAGGCCACAGGGGTATCAGTTCGGGATCAGTTCGGTATCAGACGTTTCGCGCCGATCTGCTGGCCCGGGGAGGCCCTGTGACAATCCCGGCCCGCGCCTGGAGAAAACCATCGAGGTGCCGATACACTCTCGTCCAGATCGACCGAGCCACTGATTCATGAACCTCACCGACGCTGTCCTCATCCTGCTGCTGGCCGCCCGTATCCACGGTACGGACGAAGCCGTGCGGGCCTCCGCCAAGAGCTGTGTGAAGAAACTACCGCGGGGCAAGCGCGACCTGATCTACAACGTGATCAACAGCCGCAGCCCCATGGAACTGGTGGCCTTCCTGGCTGAAAACCTCCAGGACTGAAAGCGCTCGCTGCTTGACCCGGGGATATTCCTGGATGAGTGACAGCTGCAATCGTCCGAGGAAAAGACGGGCAGCCGAAAACAGATGGGCGTTTCTGTTCCGGGCATCGAGCCAGGGTAAATGGCTCCATGAAATGCATCGGAAGTGGATCTTCTTGTCGATCCATTCAACTCATATAGTCGCTCTGTGTCCTGAGCAGTGAGTGGTGGTTGTGATTGCCACTCAAGGTGCCGGGAGTTCCCACTTCACGGAAAGCCGATATATGAATTATAAAAAGTGCTCTATTGGCGTTGGGGCGTCCGCACTTTTGGTGTTGTCAGTCCTGCGTTTATCCGGCTACCAACCGCCTACTCGGGAAGACTTCATAAAGTACCCGTCCCTGCGACAAAAATGGTCGACGGTATGTGACCGGCGCAGCAACCTCGCAGAAGTCAATGCTGAAGGTTGCAAGCATTTGCATGAATGGCAGGCCGCCAGCGAATTCCCTGTCCTGGATAATCTGATGAATCAAAACCTGGGTAAGTAGCCCACAGCACAAAGCTCGATATTTTTCTGGTGCGCCATCAGGGTCATGCACGCCATCCGTGGCGTTGCCGCATCCACAGGACCGCGAGACTGCATTCAGTCTCGCTGGCCACTGACAGGCGCTGTTCTGGATCAGCTGTATTGGCCGGTCGAACCGCCAGCGAGTTCGGGCATCCTGGCGCGGGTGATCTGGAAGGCAATTGCCAGCCAGATGAACCACCCCGGCATGACCATCAAGGCAATACGGGTGTCAGGTCTCAACGCCAGCAGGCACAGGACAAAACCCAGGAACGCCAGGGAGAACCAGGCCATCGGCACGCCACCCGGCATCTTGTAGGTCGATTGCGCATGCAGGTCGGGCCGGCGTTTGCGATAGGCGATGTACGACGCGAGGATGGTCGACCATGTGAAGATCACCAGGATCGCCGACACGGTAGAGACGATGGTGAACGCGGTCATGACTTCCGGAACGATGAACAGCAACAGCACGCCCACCAGCATCAACAACGTAGTGAACCCCAGGCTCAGCAGAGGTACGCTATTTCCCGACAGTCGCCGAAAAGCCCCCGGCGCATTGTTGTGGCTGGCCAGTCCGAACAGCATGCGGCTGGAGGAAAAGACGCCGCTGTTGGCCGATGAGGCGGCAGATGTCAGCACCACAAAGTTGACGATACCGGCAGCCGCGGGAAACCCGGCAACCAGGAACAGTTCGACGAAGGGGCTCTTGCTGGGCGACACCTGTTGCCAGGACGTCACGGCAATGATGCAGGCCAGTGCCAGTACATAAAACAGGATGATTCTCAGCGGAATCGAGTTGATGGCTTTGGGCAGGGTCTTCTCGGGGGCGCGGGTCTCGGCGGCTGCGGTGCCGATCAGTTCGGTGCCGGCAAAGGAGAAGATGGCCATCTGGAAACCGGCAAAGAAACCGAACAGACCGTTGGGGAAGGCTGCCTGTTTATCCAGCAGGTGGTTCAGGGATGCAGTGACGCCGCTGGGGGAGACGAAGGAACTGGCAATCAGCACCATGCTGACGCCGATCAGGGTGATGACCGCGATGATCTTGATGATCGCGAACCAGAATTCCACTTCACCGAAAAGCCTGACGGTCAGCACGTTCAAGGCGAACAGCGTCAGGAGCATCGCGATGGCCGGGATCCAGGCGGGCACATCGGGGAACCAGTACTGGAAGAATCCACCGACCACCACCGCATCGCCCACCACGGCGACGCTCCAGCTCAGCCAGTACGACCAACCGAGGAAAAATGCCGCTCTTGGGCCGAGGTAGGCACCGGCAAAATCCGCGAAGCTTTTGAAGTTCAAGTTGGAGAGCAACAGTTCGCCCATGGCCCGCATGACGAAGTAGACGAACAGACCGATGATCATGTAGATGAGGATGATCGACGTGCCGGAGAGGGCGATGATCTTCCCGGAACCCATGAACAGGCCGGTGCCGATGGCGCCTCCGATGGCCATCAACTGAATGTGACGATTGCTGAGCGTACGCTGCAGCGCGGGCTGTTCAACCCGCCCGGAAGAAGTCGATTTCATTGCAAACCCTCTTGATTTTATGTTTTCGAGTTTTGGCAGAAAAGTGGATGTCCAGCGTTCTTGTCAGAGATGCAACGGCTACTGACGGTGATGGTTGCTGCGCGGCGAGCCGCCCCTCGGCACTGGGCTCGGAAGCTCTCACCGGTGGCGATCAACTGACGCTGCGCAGGCGTGAAGGAACCTCGGGGTGCTGGTCGAGCAACTGGTAGAGGTTTTTGATGTTGGCCGGCGTCGGCACCAGATGGATGCGCTCACCGATGGCATGCTCGCGCGCCAGGTCGTGTACGTAGCGCAGTGACGAAAAGTCTTCCAGGGCAAACCCCACCGAGTCGAAAACGGTGACCTGAGCGTCGTTTTCGCGGCCCGGGACTTCGCCCTGAACAATCCGGAAGAACTCGACGACGGGAGAGTCGGGCTCCAGTTGTTGAATATCGCCTTCAATCCGGGTTTGAGGTTCGAATTCGACGATGACCCGGGCCTTGCGCAGGATGTCGGCATGCAGTTCGGTTTTCCCCGGGCAGTCACCACCGACGGCGTTGATGTGCATGCCGGGCTCGATCATCTCGGGCGTCAGAATCGTCGCATAGGCCTTGTCCGCCGTGACCGTGGTGACGATGTGCGCGCCCTTGACCGCTTCCTGTACCGAGTCGGCCAGGATCACCTCGATGGCCGGGAATGCCGACAGGTTGTGCTTGAGCTTGAGTGAAGCGTCACGATCGATATCGAAAATGCGGATCTCCCTGATGGAGAGCATTTCATGGAAGGCGAGGGCCTGGAATTCGCTCTGGGCACCATTGCCGATGATTGCCATGGTGCTGGACCCCGGCCGCGCCAGGGACTGCGCGACCAGGGCGGAGGTCGCCGCGGTGCGTAAGGCCGTGGTCAGGGTCAGTTCGCTGAGCAGGGTGGGATAGCCACTGTGGACATCGGCCAGGACACCGAAGGCCATGACCGTCAGCAGGTCGCTTTGACCGTTGTCCGGGTGACCGTTCACGTACTTGAACGAGTATTGCCGACCATCGTCGGTCGGCATCAACTCAATCACGCCGTTGGCCGAATGATTGGCGGTGCGAGGCGACTTATCAAACTGCGCCCAGCGTGAGTAGTCGGCGTGGATATAGGTGGCCATCTCGCGGATGGCCCGGCGGATTCCGACGCTGGCGAACAGGCGCGCGGCATGATCGACATCGATAAAAAGAGTCATGTTCTTATTCTCCGGTTCAGGGGGTGAAACGCTGCGACTGAGGGGATGGCTCAGGCGCGCTTGCTTTCGTAGCCATGCAGCACGTTGACCGCGTTGATCCCGATCTCATCGACCATGTAGCCGCCTTCCATCACGAACAGGGTGGGGCAGCCCACACCCGCTATCAGCTCGCCGATACCGATGAAGTCGTCGCTTTCCAGCAGGAAGTGGCTGATGGGATCGTCCTTGAACGTGTCGACGCCCAGTGAAATGACCAGCACTTCAGGGGCGAATTGCTGGAGTTTCTTGCAGGCGTGGAGCAAGGCGTCGCGGTAGCTTTCCCAGGTGGTGTTCCTGGGCAGCGGATAGTTCAGGTTGTAGCCTTCGCCGTGGCCTGTGCCGACTTCGTGGCTGTAGCCCGAGTAGTACGGATAGGACACTGACGGTTCACCGTGCAGCGAGACAAACATGACGTCGCTGCGTCCGTAGAAAATGTTCTGCGTGCCGTTGCCATGATGAAAGTCGACGTCCAGTACCGCGACACGCCGGGCGCCTCGGGTAATGGCCTGCTGTGCGGCAATGGCGGCGTTGTTCAGGTAGCAGTAGCCGCCCATGTATTCACGCGCGGCGTGATGACCGGGCGGGCGGCACAGGGCGAAGGCGCTGTCGTGGCCTTCATCGATCAGGGCCAGGCCTGTGAGGGCGATATCGGCACTGGTTTTTACCGCTTGCCACGTCGTGGCGGTAATGGGCGAGCCGGCGTCCATGGCATAGAAACCGAGCTTGCCGTCGATGAATGTCGGCACCTGCTCGTTGGCCAGATCCCGCACTGGCCAAACCAGTGGCAGGGCGTCATGAGTCCGGCCGGTGGCACACCATTCTGTCCAGGCGCTTTCCAGAAAGCTGACGTAGCGCTCGCTGTGCGCGTTGACATAACACGCGCGGTCGAACGCACGCGGCTCGACGATCTGACCAAGGCCTACCTGCTTGACTCGATCATGGACAGTGTCGGCGCGGCTGGGTTGTTCGAACGACGGCTTGAGCACGCCATCCTTCAATTCGGTGCCGTGATGCAAGCGGTGTGAATCACTGAAAACTGTAAACATTCTGCGCATCCGTTAATGTAGGCCAGTGCAAATATTTTGTTCCGGTCAGGGTGCGATTTCTTTGCTTTATGTTCGTGGTTTTCCAGGTTGTTCGGGCGTTTTTACCCAGGAGTGGTGCAATGCAGAAAAAAATATCCAGGCGCATCAGTCTCGACGAGACCGACCTGGCGATACTCACGTTGCTGCAGGAGGATGCGAGCATTTCCAATGCCGAGCTCAGCGAGCGCTTGTCGTTGAGCCTGACGCCTTGCTGGCGGCGGCGTAAGAGAATGGAAGAGGCGGGCGTCATCAAGGGCTACCAGGCCAACCTCGATCGACGCATGCTGGGGTTGGATATCATGGCGTTCGTGCACATCCGCTTCTCCACCCACGCCGATCATGCTCCGGACGCCTTCGAGGCGGTGATCGCGCAGTTGCCCGAAGTGTTGTCCTGCCACAAGATCACCGGGGATGCCGATTATGTGCTGCAGGTGTTGGCAGAGGATCTTGATAGTTACAGTGACTTTATCGAGCAGGTGCTCAGGCGCCAGATGGGCATTGCATCCATCCAGTCCAGCCTGGCCCTGCGCGAGGTCAAGGCCAGCAGCCGTATTGCGATACCCAAGCCGGGCAAGGACTGAAGGGCAGGGCGTGGTGATGAACCGCCATAGCGGTATCATGGTTGGAGGGGGCCACTGCCTGCACACGGGTGCCAGACAGTGATGGGTCCTTTCAGCGTCTCACTCACCATGGATCATACAAGGCATGCCTGACACGAGTCTGTTGAACGATTTCGCAACTTTGTTTGCCTACAGCTGGTACCGCGACTTTCCCATGGATGGCTATAGCCGCGACATGGGCTCGACTTCTGATTGGAATATCCATACCGGCTATACCGTGCGGCGAGTCGCTGATCTGATGGGGTATTTCGCTCACTTCGAGTCCAGCAACCGCACCGACGCAGTGATACGCGACACACTGCAAGCCGCTGTGGTTTTTGCCGAGTGGGAGTGGTTGAGCCCCTGTGAAAATAGAATCAATGAGCCGAAAAAACTCTCCGACGCCGCCATGACAGAAAACCCCCGGTTCTGTTTCCTGTTCAGCTATGCGCCGACGGGGACTATCGAAAGACAGTTGGACTACATTTCAGGACACTGGCAAGCAGACGTGCCGTTGCTGGTATCGCTGGTTGAGTTCGAGGGCACTAGCAAGCGATTCTTCAAGGGCATGTCCATGCATCGCCTGCACGACGGTACCTGGCAGTTGCTGCGCGAACAGCGAGCCCTGGCGTGGGATGTGCCAGGTACGCGCTGGGCCTAGGCCGAGGCTACATCGATCCTATTACCACCAGGCACGAACTTCTTCATCGTACAGGGATTTCTTGATGGTCCATTCCAGCGGCGCTCAGTTCGAAGATCTTGTCGATCTATTTCGCCAAGCTATCAGTAAGGATAGCCAAAGCTTGAAGCGGGTACTCGCTGACACCGCAGTTGGGAGTGAACCTGTCGTTACCAACAAATATAAAGTGCAAGGCGCGAGCTTCAAAAAAGGCAAGGCTGTGGGTGCACCGACCGAGAAGAAAAAACCTCGCGGGTTTGCCCGTTTCGATGAACTGCCTCATGAGCGAGTGTTGCAGCAGATCATAGAAGATGACCCTGTATTGCTGCACACTCCGAAGCTTTATCTGGGTGGGGTATTTCTTGACTCCATCATCAGCCAGCGACCATTGCCCAACGGCCTTATTCCAGACTTTATGTACCTGACCTGCTCAGGTAACACCCTGAAATTGACACTGGTTGAGATAGAACGGTCTTCACACAGTGTGTTTGGCAATAGTTTTTCTCAGCGCTCCAGACTGAAGGCCGGCGCGCAGAAAGCCCTCGATCAAGTGCTGGAATGGAAAACCTATCTGGCGAGCGTCCATGCGCGCAAGGCTCTATTGGCGCTGCTCAGTCCGCTATTTGAAAAATACCCCCTGCAGGTATTTGATGATAACGGTGATGTGCGTGACTGCATTGTTTTTGATGTCGACTATTTGCTGGTGGTTGGCAACGAGATGCCCTTGCACGAACAGCATTGGCAATTGATTGATAGGATCTACGCTGAGCATGGAATTATTTTATTGACCTATCCAATGATGATCGAGCAGGTGGAGGGTAATCCTAGACAAAAAAATACTCTCAAGATCACCCTTCGAAAGGTCGAGGCTTTAAGTTTGCATGCGCCTGCTATGTTGCAGGCCAAGCTGCCGGCTCTGGTGGATGTTTTTGATCCGATGCAAGCGCAGGCTTTTGATCCTCATGGGATAAAACTGGGTGGTTTGGGTCATAAATTCGTTAACCAGGACTGCACGCAATTCATCGTCCATCCGTTGCGTCGACTTGGTGTGTTTCAGCGAGCACGAGCCCGTTGCGAGTACCCGGGTTGTGATGAAAGATATGATCCGAAGGATAATAATTCTCTAGTGATGCGCAGCTTCTACAATGCACACTGTGGTAAAGACCTGGCTTTGCTGTTCACCGAGAATAATACCGGCCTGCTCTGCAGGACACATGCTGAATTTATTGCCAAATCACCTCTGACAAGCCCAAAAACACCTCATGGCTACGAGGCTTGCATCAATTTGGCGCCACGTTACGATCATGCTGTAGACCAGCTATGGAACCAGTTTGAGCTTAATGAGACGTTGGGCTGCACTCAGGAAATATCGCAAGCAATGGGTTTGGTCGGGCATCCTGATACTCATATGCGGCGTGATATCGAAACGTTGATATGCTTATTGCCTTCGCTAGAGCATCAGGCGCGGAATACACTGCTGAATATTATTAATGATTGGCTACCCTATGTACTTCGTAGCCATGATATCTATATTTCCAATTTTCGTGGTAGCCGTTATCTACACGCTCAACATGAAACCCTTCCTGATTATCAGCAACTTCTGCGTATGAAGCAGATCAGGCTTTTGCAGGATGTCAAAGGGAATTCATGGTGGTTTCCCAGTCTGTTTGGTGATACAGCAATGCGCCATCTTTATGATCGCTATCCAGATCATTATAGCTTTGCACTGACTGCGCTATTTAAAATGGATGCGGAAAACTTGCAGCGTTATGCTGATAAAGCAAAGACGTCTTGCTGAGGTGCCGGATCGCCGTACCGGCAGGTTGAGCCTTACCGGCCCGACCTTTTGTCGCTTCCGGGCCTGACAAGTGATGTATCGCTGTCCCGAGTGCAAAAGTGGGGCTTCACTGATAGAGACAGCGCCCGGCTTTTCCCCTCACGATCAGACGCTGCCCTCACGGCGAGCAGACGACGATGAACAATGAGCAGGCGATACCCGCGACGCGCGGCGTCACGGTGGAGTTACTGACAATGGTTGACCTGGGGCCCGAGATCGAAGGCATGGACGGGCGCCAGTTGCGCATGCGCAAGGTGACCATCGAGCCGGGAGGAGTCTTCGGGCCCGTCCATGATCACAAGGACCGGCCCGGCACCGTCTACATCCTGCAAGGCACGCTCACCGATCATCGCGATGGCATCGCCACGGACTACGGCCCGGGCGTGGGTTGGCCCGAGGACAGGCACACCACGCACTGGCTCGAAAACCGCGGAACCGTCACTGCGGTGGAGATCTCGGTAGATATCGTCAGGCTGGGGTAAGTCCTGCTGCCGCTGCTCAAGCCTGTGCAGCGGCCCCCAGCATCTTGCGCAGCCAGCAGTGGGCAGCGTCCTTGTCGAAGCGTGAGTGCCAGGTGGCATACAGGTTGTAGCGCCGCACCTGCACGGGCAGGGGGAATGACTCCAGGGTTTCGGCATAGCGTGCCAGGAACTGTGCTGGCAAGGTGCAGACCAGGTCGGTCGCCTGCAACATCACCGGCACCAGGCTGTAGTACTGCACGGAAACGCCCACACGCCGGCTGAGGCCTTGTTCCGACAGCGCGTCATCCACGAATCCGTGAAAGCCGCCACCGTCGCCCGACACGATCACGTGTTCGAGCTGCGTGTATTCCGCCAGCGACGGCGGGTGGGTGCCACGGGAGTGACCGATGCGTTGCGCCATCCGGAATTCCTCTTCCAGCAACGATTGCTGAGAGGCTTTGGCGACGGCGTCCCTGGAGGTCAGGGCCACGTCGATTTCTCCGTTTTCCAGTTGTTCGGCCAGCTTGCTCTTGTCGAGGCCGCGAAACGCAAAACGAATGTCCGCACAACCCGCCTCACGGGTCAACTGGATCAAGCGCGGACCGATGATGGCGCCGGCATTGTCGTTGGCGGCAATCGAAAATGTCCGCTGCGCGGTGTGGGGATCGAACTCGGGCGTATGGTTGATCACGTCTTCCAGCGCTTGTAACGCCAGGCGCAAAGGCTCCTGCAAGCGGGCGCCATGAGGGGTGAGGATCATGCCTTTGCCCGAGAGCGCCGGGGTGAGCAGGGGGTCGCCAAACAGGTCGCGCAGTCGCGACAGTTGGGCCGAGAGCGCCGGTTGGCTGATGGCCAGGCGAGCCGCCGCGCGAGTGACATTGCGTTCGTCCAGCAGGGTACTGAGGGAGGCCAGCAACGCCAGGTTATGACCGGTGATATTCATCGTGCTTATGCCTCGTATCCTGAGAGTCGATTTCACCAACAAGGGGCGGCTATATAACATTTTCCCCAATCGACCGGTAACGGCTTGGAGAATCAACCGCATGCATACCTACCCATTTGGCAACGTTTCGGTGACTCGGGTGACCGAGCAGCGTGGCCCCGGATTTACGCCACAGGTGTTGTACCCCGACTGGGACTCCCTGGAGCTGGAACGGCACCGAACCTTGATGGTGCCGGACTGCTTCGATCCCGTGTTGAACCGCTTTATCGCCAGTATTCACACCTGGGTGGTCAAGACACCACACCACACGATCCTGATCGACAGCTGTGCCGGCAACCACAAGGAGCGGCCCGGCATGCCGCGCTTTCATCAGCAGGAACTGCCGTTCCTGGAGCGACTGGCCGAAGCCGGCGTGACGCCCGAGTCGGTGGATTACGTGATGTGCACCCACCTGCACGCCGACCACTGCGGCTGGAATACCCGGCTGGTGGACGGACGCTGGGTGCCGACCTTCCCCAATGCGAAGTACGTTTTTTCCAGGGCCGAACATGAATACTGGCTCAACCAGATAGGCCAGGAGGGCTTCAACGCGAATGTGTTCGAAGACAGCGTGCTACCCGTGATAGGCAAGGGCCAGGCGCTGATCGTCGATAACGAAGGCCTGATCAGCGACACGTTGCTGATTCACCCGACGCCGGGACACAGCGTCGGCCACCTGGCCATCGAGTTGTTGCATCACACCCAGGGCGGGCTGTTCAGCGGCGACATCATGCACCAGCCCCTGCAGGTGTTTCGGCCCGAGTGGAACAGCTGCTTTTGCAGCCACCCGGAACAGGCCCGGGCCTCACGCCGCTGGCTGCTGGAACAGGCGGCAGAACGTGGCTTGACGGTGTTCACCAGCCACTTCGCCCACACCTCCGCCGGTCTTGTGAGCGAGGCGGGCGGTCAGTTTGACTGGCGGTTTATCTGAATCCACGGGAGAGCTTTTGAATGTCCACCATCATCTGCAGCGAATTCAGGATTCCCAGCGATACGCCCGGGATCGAGCTGTATGTACGCAATAAACATCGAGCGGACAGGGAGACCTGGACGGGTGAGAAAACCGTGCTGTTCGTGGCCGGCTCGACTTACCCGGCCTCCAGCACCTTTGACCTGCCGCTTGACGGCCTGTCATGGATGGACCAACTGGCCCAACAGGGTTATGACACCTATCTGGTCGATGTCCGCGGGTATGGCCGCTCAAGCAAACCGCCGGAAATGTTGCAGCCGGCAGAGCACAATCCGCCGGTGGTGCGTGCTCCCGTCGCCACCCGCGATGTGGCCACTGCCGCGGCATTCGTGCGCCAGCGTCGCGGCGTCAGTCGCATCAACCTGATCGGCTGGTCGTGGGGCACATCGCTGATGGCGAGGTACACCGCCGAGCACAATGAGGCCGTGGTCAAGTTGGTATTGGTCGCGCCACAGTGGACTCGTGATACGCCGAGCCTGGCAGACAGCGGCGGCACGCTGGGCGCCTACCGCGTAGTGAAACGCACCGATGCCAAGGCCCGCTGGCTCAATGGCGTACCGGCCGAACGACAGACAGCGGTGCTGCCCGAGGCCTGGTTCGAAGCCTGGGCCGACGCGACATTCGGGCCAGGTGAAAGCCAACTAGATGCACCCAATGGCACCGTGCAGGACACCCGGGAATTCTGGGCGGCCGGCCGGTCCCTTTATGATCCTTCACTGATCCGTGTACCGGTGCTTATCGTGCACGCAGACGGCGATCGTGACTGTCCGCTGGAGTTGTCTCGTGCGGTGTTTTCGAAGCTGACCAATGCCGCCTACCGACGCTGGGTGGAGATCGGCGAGGGCACGCACAGCGTGTTCATGGAACGCAACCGCTGGCAAGTGATCGGGGCCGTGCAGGCGTTCCTTGACGAGCGTGCCCCGTATTGAGTCAGGGGCCGTTCATTGCCCAGGTGGTGTTTCTGGGCAGCGGGACAGGCCAATATATAGCCTTTCAGTATTAATCAGCAAAAAAACATAACATTGATTCTATTAAAAACTTGAAAACCCTAAAGTTGCCAACTAGATTTTCGCCTTGGCAATGTAAATGTCTGATTTTTCCTACGTCGTCTGGTCAGCAGCAACCAAGTAGCGAAGACACAACGGATGGAGTCTTCATTATGGCAGGGTTACTTGTTCGGGGCCCAATACGCCCGCAAAAAAGCTGCGCCGCCTCCTCAAAAAAACAGTGCCCCACCAAAAGGCCAGTCGCATCGAGCGTTTTCGAACTGCATTCTCGAAGGCGCAGGTCGTTTGTTTCTGCAACAACGCTCCTTTGGCAAATACCCTTCTCAAGGTTTGTGGATCAACGCCTGTTGCGGCCGCCTGCGTCCCCGTCGCCGTGGCGGGTAACGCTTCAGTCCGGACACGAACCTGAGCAGAATACCCATGAGGAAATAATCCAGTGAACAAACAGACTGCAAGAACACTCGTCGATGAGTTTCACCCGCCTTATAGAGTCATACAGGGGGCGAACATCAATCCCTACCAGGAAAGAGTTGTATGTGCCTATAGCGATAGTCCTGAAAATTGGCGAAAAGCAATTGGCAACGCCTTATGGTTCCAGTTCGGTGTCTATGATGACCCACGCTCTGCGCAGCCGGTCACACTTGATGAATCTGGTATTCGTTACTTCGAAAGGCAACTGAAACTGGCTGGCCTTGAACAAGGCGGCAACCAAGAAATCAAGCGTATTCTCGATGTTGGCTGTGGCTGGGGTTCGGTCCTGAAGTATCTGGCCGAATATTTTCCTGATTGCCCACATCTGGATGGCATCAATATCAGCGGGCGTCAGCTGGAGCACGCAGCAAAACTCCATATGGAGCACGGCCTGTCAGATCGTATTAACTTGTACCAGTGCAATGCCCAAGATATTGACTTGTTGCCCGCGGCAGATGAGCCCTATGATTTGGTAGTCATACGCGGGGTGATATCACACTTTCCTGATGATTTGTATAAAACAGTAATGGAAAAACTATGGCGGCGCGTCGCCACAGGTGGCACGATTGTTATTTCTGAAAATCTCTACAGTGGAGAGCTTGAAAGGTATACATCCGACATCCCTGATACCATTGACAGACTGGCCTGTAAATACCGGAAAACTCCTGAATATTTTTTAAGTGTAATAAAGCAAAGCGGATTTTCCACCCAGGACATGCGTGTCTTGCCGAGCAATGCCGACGCAATACGTTGGTTGCTTGCCATAAGGTCGAATATAGAAAGAAATTTTCCGAGCGGTGTCACCGGTGCGCTGGAAGAGTTACGTGTAATGTGCGAAAGCTTGGCGGTCGCGATAGTCAAGAATAAATTTTCTGTTTATAGCGCAATATTGAAGCGTTGCTGAGTTGTTGTATCAGTCATCCAGGAAAGTGTGATTGTCGTGAGGGATAAGTCCATGAGTGATTCATCTAATTTTGTGCATGCTCTAACCAATCTGCCAAAGCCTGGAGATAAAATATATCACCCTGATTTCAATTTGACGCTACAGCCTATGTGGCATCCGGATCACGAGGAGACGAACAGGCAGGTCGCGCTCACTGACAGCCCCTATATCCTGGCTCACTATGGTAGCCAGAAGGCAGTTGACCATTATTTATCCATGGAGATGACTGCCTATGGCGGCCTCGCCTATCCACACACTAAAAAGGACAGGATCTATAACTTGGAAAGAATGATGAGCATCACGACGCTCATTGATGACACCACTACAAATCCCGGAATACTCGCAGATCAACAGCGGCAGGCCGAGCTTCGCCAGCACTATTGCGATGCGATAGCAGGTATCAGGCCTCCTGAAGCGTTCCCAATTGCCCAGCTATTGTATGAGGGTTTGCTTCCCATCAAGCAGCAACTGTCTTCGACGCCACGAGTATGGAGGCGATTGGAAGAGTCATTGAACACCTTGATCGCCAGGCAAACCAACTCCCTGGCTTTGGAAATGGACACGCTGACCTTTGAGCGCTACCTGGAGCTACGGCGCGTGGATAATTATGGAGAGTGGGCTGCCATGATGACTGAATATGCGATTGATGTGGATATGACTGACACCTTGGCTGCCGATGAGTCGCTCGTTGCCGTAAGAACAGCTGCTATCGACTCGATCACGTTGGTGAACGATCCTTATTCGTTTCGAAAAGAAATACACATCGCCGATTCTGTCAACTCCGTCTGGCTGTTTATGCGCTTGGAAGGGATCACTCTCCAGCAAGCACTCGATAAATTAGCCGGCATCGTACTGGAAAATGAGAAGAAACTTATTGCCTCTCGCGACAAGGTCCTTGCCGGACCGCTCGGAGAGCGCAACGACGTACGTGAATACCTTACGGAACTGGAACATCTCTGCTCGGGAAATGCGGAGTTCCATGCGGTCAGCACGCGTTACCACGGAAGTGATTTCAAAGGTAAACGATTTATCTGCGGGGAAGTGACCATCAAACCATTGCCCTCTACCGATGAGATCGCCGCTGCGGATATTGCAGAAAAGCAGGCCGGCCGCATGAAGTGATTGTCACCAGGACTGCTATCAACCTCGAGGGTAGATGTCATGTACGCTCCGGATCACACCAACGAAACCGATCTCTCATCATTTCCTTATCCAGACGGCTGGTTTGTGATTGCCACCACTGATGAGCTCAAGCCTGGTGCAGTCATTACCAAACCTTTCATGGGGCGGGATGTTGTGCTCTATAGAACAAATTCTGGTGTCTTGTGCGCTGTTGGCCCCTATTGCCCTCATCTGGGTGCGCATCTCGGCGATGGCAAGGTAGAAGGCGAGGATATTGTTTGCCCTTATCATAAATTCGCCTTTGCGCCCGATGGTCGCTGCGTGCGTACTGGCTGCGGCGACAAGCCCCCACAAGCCCGGTTGGAGAACAGACACGTAAGGGATTGGAATGGCTTCATTGCTGTTTGGCAAAGTGCACACGGGCTGCCTCCGGAGTGGGAACTACCAGAGTTCGACTGGACGGGTTACGGCCCGGCGATAAAAGGCCTGCGTACCCACCCCGGCAGTCTTCAGAATGCGACCGAAAATGCCTTTGACACTGCTCACCAGCACACGCTGCATCGCTGGGAGAGCAACACCGTGTCGCAACAGCCGACAGCCAATGGCCATCGCATGGATATGCTTACTCGCTTAACCGCAAGAGGGCTTCCGGTCATCCTGGATTTCAAGTTGTACGGCCTCGGCTTGATGCGTGTGGAAATGAGCCTGAAGCGTGCCGACGTGCGCGCTACATTCCTGGTGGTGCCCGCCCAGATTGGTCCTTTGAAATGGACATATCGGGAAAGCATGAGGCTGCGTATCGCTTGGCTTGTGAAATGGCCGGCGTTTTTACAGAAACTTGTATACGGAGTGTTCTCTGTTGCTCTTTTCCATCTTTGGTATCTCCCACAGCTGAAACAAGACATGGATATCTGGGAAAAACGAAATTACCCCCTATACCCGAAGCCATCAGCTACCGATGCGCCGCTACTCACATATCGTCGTTGGGCGGCACAATTCTATCCGGTGGAAAAAAGTAAACGTTCCGCCAGCCCTGAAGCCGGAAGATTCGGAGCGGATATCTCTGATGCGAATATCCATTGCGGTAACCAACGCATCGGTAATTGAACCCTATGGCAGGTGATCGGGGCCGTGCAGGCGCTCCTTGATGAGCGCGCCCCGTATTGAGTCAGGGGCCGTTCATTGCTCCAGCCAATCGGCATAAAGACTCGGGAATTTCCGGCTGACCCAGTCGATAAACGCCTGCACTTGGGGGGCAAGATGCGAGCGGCTTGGATACAGCAGCGACACGGGGCGTGGCCGTGGCCTGAATGACTTGAGCACTTCGACCAGTGACCCATCGGCCAGACAGCTGTCCAGCGTGATGCCGGGCGCCTGCAGGATACCGAATCCCGCGACGCCGGATTGGACGTAGGCGTTGGACTCGTTGACGATGATGCCGCGTCGATTGACGTAGCTCCTTTCGGTTCCCTCCTGCAGGAAATGCCACGGTAGCGGTCGATGGTTTTGTCCGGAGAGAAAACTGACACCGCGGTGGGCACTCAAGTCATCCGGTGTCTGTGGGCTGCCAAACGCCTGCAGGTAGGAAGGTGCGGCACACGTCACCATGGTGGCCAAGCCTATGCGCCGCGCGATCAGGCTTGAATCCGGAAGTTCGCCGATACGCAGCACACAGTCCACGCCTTCGGCCACCAGGTCCACGGTTCTGTCGGTGACACCCAGGGTCATTTCGATATCCGGATGGCGGTGGGTGAACTCCTGCAAGCTGGCGATGAAGGCGGGCCGGGAAAAGGCGCTGGGAATGTCGACGCGCAACTTGCCGCGCATGGAGGCGCCGGTCAGATCGAACAGGGAGGTGGCGGCGGCGACATTGCCAAGGATGTCTTTCACCCGCTCGTAGAACTGCTCCCCCTCGGTGGTCAATCTCACTCGCCGCGTCGTGCGCTGGAAAAGCCTGACGCCCAGCGAGGCCTCCAGTTCCTGAATGGCCCTGGTGACCTGGGGCCGCCCCAACTGAATGGAATCCGCCGCTTTGGTGAAACTGCCCAGCTCGGCTACCCGGGCAAATACCTGCATTGACTGGAACAGTTCCATGGCGCCTCGGACGGGTTGTTTGTTGCCAATCATCATCTCCATCCGAAGATGATTGTTGCTCAATAGCATAACAGTCTTGTCATGGCCGACGCATTTATCGAGTCCGGTAGTGGGTAAACAATGGCGGCATTCCACCAGATCCCTGGTGTCCTTCGGAGAAACACAATGAAAGCCTGGCTTCTCAACGATTTCGGACTCGACAACCTGATCCTCGGCGAAACCCCCGCACCAGTACCCCAGGCCGGGGAGCTGTTGGTGAAGGTCGGTGCGGTTTCGCTGAACTTCCGTGACAAGGCAATCGTCGATGGCATCTACGAGCCGCACAAGGTGCCGAAACCGCTGATACCCGTGAGCGACGTAGCGGGCAGCGTCGTGGCGGTAGGCGAAGGCGTCGACCGATTCAAGATCGGCGACCGCGTCAACTCGCATCTCTATTCGCGGTGGCTGGACGGTGCGCCAGGCCCGGACGAACCCGACTATTGCTTCGGCTCGCCGCTGCCCGGTGGCCTTGCCGAGTACATGATCATCCATCAGGAAAGCGCCGTGCGCGCGCCTGACAACCTGTCTGACGAAGAGGCTTCGACACTGCCTATCGCGGCACTGACGGCCTGGTACTCGCTGGTGGATTTCGGGCAGATCAAGCCGGGTGAAAGCGTGCTCGTGCAGGGCACCGGGGGCGTCTCGATCTTCGCCGTGCAACTCGCCACGGCGCTGGGTGCCAAGGTCATCGTCACGTCGAGCCGCGATGAAAACCTGGAGGCCGTGAAGAAGCTCGGTGCGGTCGCGGGTGTGAACTACCGAACCCACGAAAAATGGGCGGAAGAAGTTCTGAAACTCACGGACGGCAAGGGCGTGGATCTGCTTCTGGATGTCGCCGGCGGCAATGGTCTCAACCAGTCGATCGCCGCAACGAAAGCCGCTGGCAAGATCGCCCAGATCGGCTTTCTGACCGGACAAACGACAGCGTTGAGCCTGATGCCCCTGATCTTCCGTCAGACGACTCTGCGGGGTATCGCCGTGGCTCCGCGCTCATCCTTTGATCGCATGAATGCGTTCCTCGAGAAAAACCGGATTCGTCCTGTCATTGACCATGTCTATTCATTCGAAGAGGCACGCCAGGCCTATGAGCACCTGGGCAAGGGCGCATTCGGCAAGGTGGTCATCAAGGTTTCGTAGCGAAAAACAATAGCAGGGTGCTGGTAATGCCCGAGGGCGTGAAATGATCACGCGCCTCGGTCAAGCCAGAGGGGCGTCAGGAAGAGGCCCATCGGCAAGCAGCTGAAGATGCTCACTCCCCTAGTTCAAAACGATCTTAGGCGCTCTTATATGTGGAGTATAATTATATGTGCCGACATCTCGCCAAGTGTTTTGAGATCAAGCGGTCAGGCTATTTCTTTATTCTCTGATCATCACATTTTGCATGAGTATTTTGGCTGACTCCTGTTTTTCAGGAGTCGAAATGCTTTCGGATATTCAGCTACGTCATCTTGTTGAGTCTTCTTTCCTCCCTCTTTCCTCCCTCTTTCTTGCCGATGCCAGATCGACTCTTCCCGGTCTCTGACCGTGAGAATAGTCGACCCTGATTCCGGTCGGATTGAGTTGTTGGTCAGTGTGGGGTTCGTGGCTGAGCTCATTGGTGTGAGAGAAATCGGAAAGCTGGTTGAGGAAATCAAGGAAGATTTGAGATTGACTCACGAGCGGGCTGATCTTTGCCCTGAATATATAAAGTCTAACGGTACTGATTCTGTATGAGCGATGAGCAACGACAGCAGGCGATGGCAAATTGGCGAAGGTTATTGACACAACCCCGAGCTCTTATGAATGCCGAAGAGCGTTATGACGCATTACTACGAGCGGCCGACGCGATGGAACTTGCGCAGCTCATTAGCAGCGATGAGTGGCGTAGATTGATACAGGAGGCCGGAGCGGCGTTCAGAGAGGGGTAGGATGGATTCGAGTTCGGGTAAACAGGCCGAACTGGCATGTTGCAGTATAGAACCGCAGGGACCGTGCTCACTCATGCCTGTGCTGGGGCAGGTAGGGCAGCAGACGATCGGTTTCCTGCCTGACCACCGCATAGCATTCGCAACTCAGTTGCTCGAGCTTGGGACGATCGATCACCTTGATGTGCCCACGGCTGTATTCAATGACTCCCTGGCGCTGCAATTTGCCGGCGGCCTCGGTGACACCTTCGCGACGCACGCCCAGCATGTTGGCGATCAACTCCTGGGTCATGGTCAGTGTGTTACCGGGCAGGCGGTCCAACGACAGCAATAACCAGCGGCAGAGCTGTTGATCGATCGAATGATGTCGGTTACACACAGCGGTCTGGGCCATCTGGGTAATCAGCGACTGGGTGTAGCGCAGCATCAGCAACAGCAACTCGCCGTGACGATTGAATTCGTCCTTGAGTCGCTGTCCGGGAAGACGAAACGCGTTTCCGGCACTTTGCACAACGGCCCGGCTTGGTGTGCTTTCACCGCCCATGAAGACGGCAACACCGACCAGGCCTTCATTGCCCACCACCGAGATTTCCGCCGAAGCGCCGCTTTCCATGACGTAGAGCAGCGAAACGATGCTGTCGATGGGGAAATAGACGTGACGCAAGGTGTCTCCCGACTCATAGAGCACCTCTCCGAGAGGGAGATGCACCGGCTCAAGATCGGGTACAAGGCGATTCTGGACGGCCTCGGAGAGCGCTGCCAGCAGAAGGTTATGTTGTGGCTTGGGTACAACGACCATTTAAAAAGCCACCATCGACTGAATGAACCAACGTCCGACGAGCATAGTTTAGAAAGGCTCGTTCCGTACGTGATCGCTCAGAACGGGCCGCTCAACTCGCGGGGGAACATACACTGCGGGACTGCAAAACTGGACCAGGACCTGGTGTTCGCCACCGTCGTCCTGCAACGCCAGCCTGGCATCGGCCTGTGTTTGGCCGTTGAGGCTGAGGCTGCTTGCCCCGGTGTCCTGCCTGCGGACCTCAATGTGGTAGAGCGTCGTGCCGAACCGGTACTGCAAGGTGTAGCCGGGCCATGCCGACGGCAGTACAGGCTCGATACGCAATTGCTGGCTTGTGCGCACCAGTCCCAGCAGTGACTCGACGATCAGCCGGTACATCCAGCCCGCCGCACCAGTATACCAGCTCCATCCACCTCGACCGACATGGGGGGCGGTGCCATAGACATCAGCGGCCATCACATAGGGTTCGACCTTGTAGGTGTTGATTTGAGCGGCGCTTCGGCGGTTGACCGGGTTGATCATGCCCAGCAACTCCCAGGCCTTGCCGGCGTCTCCCAGGCGTGCAAAGGCCATGCTAGCCCACACCGCAGCGTGCGTGTATTGGCCGCCGTTCTCGCGGATCCCGGGAACGTAGCCCTTGATGTATCCGGGGTCGAGCCCGCCCTTGTCGAAGGGAGGGTCCAGCAACAGCACCACCCCCGTGTCACGTTTGACCAGATAGTGGTTGAGGGCGGCCATCGCCGCGTGTTGCCGAGACGTGTCGGTGGCACCGCAGAGCACCGACCAGCTTTGGGCGATGGAGTCGATCCGGCATTCGTCATTGCTGCTCGAACCCAGGACCTGGCCATCGTCGAAGTACGCGCGACGGTACCAGGCGCCATCCCAGCCCTGACTGTCCAGGTTCGCCGCGAGAATGGCCGCATGCTCCCGGCAACGACGGGAAAAATCGGCATCCTCGTGGATCCGTGCCGTCTCGGCAAATTGCTGCAGCACCTCGCAACAGAAGAACCCCAGCCAGACACTTTCCCCCAAGCCTTTTTCCCCGACACGATTGAGGCCGTCGTTCCAGTCGCCTGTGCCGATCAGGGGCAGGCCGTGAGCGCCACGTCCGAGGCTCTTTTCGATGGCTTGCACACAGTGCTGGTAGAGGCTCCCCCTGAGTGGAGAGCTGCCTGGCAAATCGTAGTAGGACTCTTCACCAGGATTCAGTGCCCGGCCTTCGAGGTAGCCGATGCTCTCATCAAGCACACCGTTGTCCCCGGTGATCAGGACATAACGACTGGTTGCCAGTGCCAGCCACAGGAAATCGTCGGAGCAGGCCGTGCGTACCCCGCGATTGTGCGGTGGGTGCCACCAGTGCTGAACATCGCCTTCGGGGTATTGATGAGCGGCGCAGAGCAGCAGATGCCGGCGTGCCGCCGCCGGGTCCGCATGGATCATCGCCATACTGTCCTGCAACTGGTCGCGAAAGCCGATGGCGCCGCCGGACTGGTAGTAACCACTGCGTGCCTGAAACCGGCAGGCGATCACTTGGTACATCAGCCACCCGTTGACCAGGACATCGATGCCCGGATCCGGTGTCTGGATCTGGATGACCTCCAGGGTCTTGCGCCAATGCGTGATCACGGCGTCCAGTTCGTTGACCGCAGCCCTCAGGCCACGGTACTTCTGCACCAGTCGGGAGGCCGACTTTTCGTCCTGTTCGGCTCCCAGGCGGAAGACCACCTCCTGGGTTTCCCCGTCCGCCAACGCCAACCCTGCCTGAATCGCCCCGCAGGGATCAAAACCACCGCCACAGCGTCCGGACAGGCGCGCCCGTTTCAAGCCGGCAGGTGCGCTCAGTGTGCCGTTGCGTCCAATAAACTCCGCGCGGTCGGCAGTAAAACTGCTCTGTGGCGAATCGCAGTCAAGAAACGCCACTCGACTGGAAAAATCGATGGAATAAGCGTTGCGGGCAAGAAGGGCACCGCTGAAAGGATCCATTTCGGTCGCTACGTGCATCGCCGACTTGCTGCGCAGGTCCCCGAGCACCCATTCCACGTAACACGTCGCCGATATCCTGCGTGGCCGGCCACTGGTGTTGCGAATTTTCAGTCGCGAGAACTTTATCGGTGCATCCAGCGCCACATAGACCCACAACTCGGAGCAGATGCCGTCTTCCTCGTGTTCGAAAACGCTGTAGCCAAAGCCGTGCCGGGTGCGATAAGCGCCTCGGCCGGGGCAGGGCAGTGACGTCGCCGACCAGAAGTGCCCGGTTTCTTCGTCGCGCAGGTAGAGGGCTTCGCCGCTGGCGTCGGTGACCGGGTCGTTGTTCCAGGGAGTCAGGCGATATTCGTGGGCGTTTTCGCTCCAGGTGTAGGCGCTGCCACTTTCGGAGATCACCGTGCCGAACTGACTGTTGGCCAACACGTTGGCCCAGGGGGCGGGTGTCGGTTTGCCGGGCAGCAACGTCATCACGTACTCATTTCCTTCGGGGGAGAACCCGCCGTAGGGCGTGCCCAGGATCAACGAATCGTCTGTCGGATCCGCCTCGGCTGAAGGTGGGGGCGCGATCCGTGGCAGCCGAGGCTCGAGTTGAGGCAGCAGGGGATCTGCGTGGCGGCGCTGGACCTGTTCGACCAGGCTGCCCTTGTCGTCGTTCAGCACCAGCCGGGCAACCGAGAGCATCAAGGTGCGGTCTTCGCTGGACAACTGTTGAGCCGGTCGCACGAAAACTCCCCCAGGGCGATCAACCAGGCTCGCTTCGCTGCCGGAGGTCACCAGCCCCATGATCAGGTCCTGCAGTTGCTGACGGTACCCCACCTGGTCTTCATTCCATATCACCAAGTCTACTGCCAGGCCTTTCTGCCGCCAATAGGCGTGCGCCTTGATCAACTGGTGTACCAGCTCGATGTTGGCCAATTCCGAGATCTGCAGCAGGACAATCGGCAGGTCGCCGGAAATGGCTTGCCCCCACAGCCCGGACTGACTCCGGCGATTGGCGAGCAGTACCGTGCTTTGCGCCCGCAACGAAGGGCTGGCGTAAATGACCGACGCGGCCATCTGCTCGAACAGGCGAGCATCGGCAAGGGTGGCATTCAACTGTCGCAACAGCACCTGGCTGTGGGTCCAGGCCAGGTCAAAGACCCGATCCGCCAGGTGCCGGTCACGGTATTTGTTGATCAACTGCACACAGTGCTCGCGGCTGTCGGCCACCCCGGTCACCAGATCGATGGTTGCGGTCTGGCCCGGTTCCAGGCTGATGCGACAGCGAATGGCGACGATGGGATCGAGCACCGATCCGGCCGTGCCGGAAAGCTGCGGCACCGCGGGCTCCATGACCGCGGGCCGAACCACCGACCGGCCTCGGCCGATAAAGCGGGCACGGTCGGTTTCGTAGGAAATCTCATCGATGCCCGCGCCATGGGCTGCCAGCAGATGGCACATCCAGGGGGTGGATTCCTGGGTGGAGCGTGGGCGGCGCGTACACAGGATGGCCTGTAGCGGTTGCAACAGTTCTGTCTGCACGAACAGGTTGCTGAAGGCCGGATGCACGGCATCACTGATGGCGGGTGCCAGCACCACCTCGGCATAGCTGGTGAGCTCGATGCTGCGACGTACCCGTGCACGGTTGGTGATGTGCAGTCGCCGCAACTCGATATCGTCCTCGGGTGACACGACGATTTCGGTATGGCTGTCGAAGTCCTGCTCACGCACCCTGAATTCGGCGCGGGCATCGGTGAAAATCGCTTCCTGGCTCTGTGTCCTGCTCAGGCTCGGCTGATGGGCCGCCGACCAGAACACGTTATTCTCGACATTGCGCAGGTAACAGAACATCCCCCAGTTGTCACAGGTCACATCCTCGTGCCAACGGGTAATGGACAGCTCGTTGCATCGGCTGTAACCGCCGCCGCCACTGCTGACCATCACATGGTAGCGGCCGTTGGACAGCAACTGCACGGCTGGGCGCTTGCGATCGAGGTCGGTGAAGACCCGCAGCTTGGTTTCATTGATGCGTGCCGCTTCATCGGCCGCCGGCGCATTGGAAGCGTGCAGGTACTGGGCGGCGGTTTTCGGTACCCGTTCCTGAAGGAGCAGGGCCGTGGCCTGGAACTGTGGATCGGATTCAAAGCGGCGCTGCATGGGTCTATCGAGCAACACACTGGTCAAGGCCAGCAGGCTCATGCCCTGATGGTGGGCCATGAAGGACTGGACGATAGCAAAGTCCTGTCCGCGTGGCAGGCGTGCTTCGGTGAAGTCGACCGCCTCATGCAGGCCAAAGCGTCCGGTCAGGCCCAGTTCGGTGAGCCGTTGCAGGTTCCGGCAGGCCGCGATGGGGTCGACCATCAACGCCAGCACCGTGGCATAGGGGGCAACCACCGAATCTTCACCCAGGCCGCGCTTGAGGCCCAGTCCCGGCACCCCGAAGGCCCGGTACTGGTAGTTGAAATGAGCGTCGAGCGTGTTGTAGCCCGACTCGGATACGCCCCAGGGAATGCCCTGGTGATGGCCGTGCTGGATCTGCAAGGCCACCGCTGCACGGCAGGTCTGGTCGAGTAGCGTGCCCTCATAATTGGGCATCACCAGCATGGGCATCAAATACTCGAACATCGACCCGGACCAGGACAGGAGCACGGGTACGCCACCGTTGCTGGTGAGCAGGCGACCCAGGGTAAACCAGCCTTCTTGTGGGATCTGCCCTTGGGCGATGGCAACGAAATTGGTCAGCCGTACTTCCGAGGCCAGCAAGTCGTAATAACCCGTATCGAGCCTGTGTTCATCGACGTTGTAGCCGATGACGAACAGATCACGGCGCGTGTCGTAGAGGAAACGGAAGTCCATGTCCGCCATCTGCGCGGCGCTCTCGGCCAGCCGTGTCAACGTGGCGATACGTGCCGCCGCCAGAGAGCGTACCGCGCCGACCTGATTGCGCTGTTCGGGTAGCCACCGCGTCACGTCGAGTTGGGCCAGTTCGTCCAGGCTGTTCTTCGCCAGGCAGTCATTTGCCTGGGTGTCGGGAAGCTCGAAGCGCCGACTCTCGGCGAGCAGGTCCACGCATTGGGCGAGCGTCGCCTCATACCAGAACTCGCACTCATCGGTGGTCACCGAGCGCGGTGTGGCAACCACCTCGATGATCTGTTCCAGCGTTTCCTGCAGCAGGCTGCGTAACTGCTCTGGATGGGCCGTCGCCCGCGCCATGGTCAACAGGGTGTGTTCCCTCAGGGTGTTGACCGAAGGATCATCGAGTCCGGCGTTGACCAGGGTGTCTTGCAGTACCTCCAGGGTATCGTTCAGGCCATTGAACAGCCGCTGGTGAAGCAGCGGCGCACCGAGCAGTTCCAATAACCCCGGGCGTAGCGTCAGCAGCAGTGCTGCCAGGTTGCCGCTATCGACGGTCGAGACGTACAGCGCTGGCAGGGGCTTCAATGTCTGGGTGTCGTACCAGTTGTAGAAGTGCCGCTGATAACGCTCCAGGCCGCTCATGGTGGTCAGTGACTGCTCCAGCCGCTCAAGCAGTCGGGTGCAGCTCAGGTAGCCGAAGTCGTGGGCCGCCAGATGGGACAGCAACGCCATGCCCATGTTCGTTGGTGAGGTGCGGTGGGCAATGAGAAAACGTGGCGCCTCCTGAATGTTGTCAGGTGGCAGCCAGTTGTCCGCCGGACCGACGTATTGATCGAAGAACGCCCAGGTTCTGCGGGCCAAAGCACGTAGCAGGCGCAACTGCTGATGCGAAGGTTGCAGCTGTGCACGGGACGACGGGCGGCTGATCCACCAGGCCACGGCCGGACCTGCTAGCCAGGCGAGGATAAAGGGCGCCGCCAGGGCGAGTGTCGTCGGCGTCATCAGCAAGAAGACCAGGAGTCCGATCGCGAACACCGGCGCAATCCACATTTCCCGATAAAGATCCTGCAAGCGGTTTTGACCGTTGCGCTCGACCTCGCGGGATGGCTGCCATTGCAACAGCCTGCGTTGGCTGACGGTCATGCGCCATAGGGTGCGCGCCACGGCATCCAGGCTGTAGAAAGCCTCGAAGGGCAGCCAGAGCAGGGGTAGCAGGGCTCGGGTCAGATGTTGGCCGCAGAGCCTCATGGCCGCTATCAGATGCTGTTCCACTGGCACATCGACGGTTTTATTGATCAGCTCTCGCAGCGAACTCGACAGCGGTTGAATCAGAACAAGCATCAACAGGGCCAGTGTCCAGGACAGCGGTTGAGTCGAGCCGGACCAGCCCCATAGCAGCAGGGTGAGTAAGGCGGCCGGCTCCAGGCTGCGCCGCAGGTTGTCAAAGATCTTCCAGCGCGCTACCGCACACAGGCGATTGCGCTCGTTCCCACCGGGGGCCTTCGGGGTCCAGGGCATCAGCCAGGGCAACAATTGCCAGTCGCCGCGAATCCAGCGATGGCGGCGTTTGACGTCGGCGGTGTAACGGGCCGGGTACTCCTCGAACAGTTGCACATCACTGAGCAATCCCGAGCGGGCATAACACCCCTCGATCAAGTCGTGGCTGAGGATATGGTTATCCGGGAAGCGATCCTGCAGCGCATGCTCGAAAGCATCGACGGCATAGATGCCTTTGCCGATGAATGAACCGTGCAGAAAGAGGTCCTGATAGACGTCTGAAACCGCACGGGTATAGGGATCGACCCCGGCTTCGCTGCCGAACAGGCGGGCATAGGGGGAACGGGCGGTACTCGGCAGGCTGATGCCGACCCGAGGCTGGAGAATCGCATAACCACTGACAATGTGTCCGTCCCGCGAGTCGAACCGCGGATGGTTCAGCGGATGCTCCATCGCACCGACGCATTGGCGGGCGACATCACGAGGCAGCTGGGTGTCGGTATCGAGCGTGATCACGTAGCGTACCGATTGCAGGACCTGGATATCACCGACGATCAGGGAAAACCGGTCACGACCATGGCCGCGCAGCAAAGCATTGAGTTCCGCGAGTTTGCCGCGCTTGCGCTCGTGTCCCATCCAGACCTGATCGACGCTGTTCCAGCGCCTGGGGCGGTGGAGCAGAAAGAACCTGTCTTCATCGGGATGCGGGTATTTGCGGTTCAGCGCCTCGATCAAGCCCTGGGCCTGGTCGAGGAGCGCATCGTCCTGGGGGGTTGTCTGCGTCGTGCAATCCATGAAGTCTGTCAGCAGCGCAAAATGCAGATGGGCGTCGCGGTTGGCCAGGAAGCGCACCTCCAGGTTGTCCACCAGTTCGTCGATATCGCCGGCGCTGGCTATCAGGGTGGGAATGACCACCAACGTACGTGCCCGTGCAGGAATACCTGTGCTGTAGTCCAGCCGGGGCAGAACGCTGGGGCGCAAGGTGAGTGTGATCCAGGCGTTGACCAGGTCGATTGCCAGTCGACTGCAGATCAGCAGGACGGGCAGGGCCAGCAACGCCAATGCGTAACCGGGCAGGTGATCGCGATACAGCTCCGTGAAGAACGGCCAGGCCAACAGTGCGCTCACCGCAGCGACCGGTCCGAGGAAAAAGGTCAGCGGTGCACTGAGCAGCCATCGTTGGCAGCGCACGCTCCAAGGCATGCTGGCGCCGATGTGCCGCTCCAGAGTCTCGAGCCCCGGCCCGACCAGGTAGTACCCCACATGGCCGGCGACGTCATCCTGAAGCGGCGGCAAGGCACGTTCGCGGGTCAGGGCGATGGCCGCCTGGGCAATACTTTCCTGTGTCTGGTCAGCCCTTTTGGCCAGGCGTTCGATGACATGCCGGTAGTGGTCGCGGGTCGGGAAATCCATTTGCGGATACACACCGCAAGGGTCAGTGAGCAGGTGCTGCTCCACATGACTCAGGCTTTCGACGAATGCCTTCCAATCGGTCGCGGCGAGCAATCGCAAGCTGGTGATGCTGTTGCTGATCGACACCTGGTCCGCTGCCTGTTGCTGGGCATCGACCTGCACCTGGCGCTCAATGTTAAGTCCCGACTCGCCGAGCATCTGCTCGATCCAGGCCAATGGCAGGATCAGCGCAGCGTTCTGCCCCTGTAGGCGGCGTGCCAGTTCGGCAACGAAGGGAGACGTCATGGGCGGGGCGGAACGGGCCATGTCCGCCACGGTCAGCACGACACTCTTGGCATCGCGCTCGGCAGTCTCGATCAGGTGATCGGCCCAGTCATTGGCCAGGTTGCGGTCCACCCAGTTGGCCATCAGCCGTGAAGCCACCCGTCGCAGGTTTTCGATCAGTGCCAGGCGCAGCATGATCGGGATGGCCCAGAGTTCGCCGAGGGTCAGGGGGGTGACCTGCTGATAACAGCCGACGAACCGGCTCAGGCTCTCGGCATCGACACGCCCGTCGCCGTGGGAGATGGTTTCCAGGGCGATATCGTAGACCCGTGGCAGGCCGGCCGACGGGCCCGCGGCCAGGCACGGCAGCTCGCGGCTGTAACCGCGCGGCAGGTGAGTCTTGGTGGTGCGTATCTGCTCTTCCACCAGGTAGTAATTGTCCAGCAACCATTCTGCCGCCGGTGTGGCTCTGCGAGTGGATGCGGGGGCCGTGGTGAGTGCTCGGCAACTGCTGGCCAGGGTGGCTTCGTTGTCGGCCAGTCGAGCGAGCAGGGCGTCTTTCGATGAACGCCGGTTGAGATGGTGTTGTTGGGCGAGCAGGGTGCCATGACTGGCCATCTGTTCGGCGCTGAACAGCTCCGAGCGCAACAGTGGCTCGTAGGCGAAGGTACGGCGGGACTCGATCCAGTGTTGCAGGCGAACGGCAGGGAAGCGCCACAACTGAAGCAGTCGCATGGGCCAATGACTGTCCATGATTTCCTTGGCATGACATGCCCTAGACAAATGCTGATTAGCCAAGGGCAGGCAGGCATCGCCGGCCATGGGGTGGTCAGGCGAAAGCTCTCAATGATGGGCTTGGGCGCAGGCTTCAAGTGTCGTCGTTGAGGCAGGCGGATGTCTGTGCGCTAGCGAACATAAGAGCTCAGCGTCCGCAGGGCCGTCAGGACGATTCAGAGGCCGAATTAACGCTCGACGGCCATGAGCGCTCGCCGGAACATCGCCACCAGTGGCTTGGGGTCGTCCTTGCGCCAGATGGCATGGACCCTGACCTGTGACGGGTACCAGGGCAGTTCGCGAAAGATGACGCTGTCGACCAGGCAATCCCTGAGACTCGCCTGGACAAAGGTAATGCCCAACCCCGAGGCCACCAGCCGCAAGGCGGCCAGCAGGTCATCGGCTTCGACCTGGATGTCGGGCAAGAAACCGCACGCCGAGCAGTTCTCGAGAAAACGCTGGCGGGCCGCCGGGTTTTTCGCGCCGGCCAAGGCCACCCAGCGCTGGCCGTTCAAGTTCTGGGGGGCGAGGTTCGCTTGCGCGGCCAACGGGTGTCGTTTGCCCAGGGCCAGCAACAAGGCTTCGGTCGAGATCGCCATCGACGCTATGTCCGTGCGCTCAGGCACTGAATACACCAATCCGAAATCGAGGGTTCGGCCCAGCAGGGCCTCGACCTGCTCCGCGGAGCTCAGGGGATGGAGTTCGAAGGTGGCGCCAGGATGGCCTGATTGCAGGCCGGCCAGGGCCCGCGGCAATACACTGGAGTGCATGGCGGCCTCGACATAGCCCACGGCGATATGGCCGGTCTGGCCAAGGGCAATTCTGCGTGCCGTCGCTTCGACTTCAGAGGCATGGGCGACCAGGCTGTAGGCCTCTTGCAGGAAAAGCCGTCCTTCGTCGGTCAGGCGCATTCGCTGGCGCGTGCGTTCGAACAATTTCAGGCCCAACTGTGCTTCCAACTGCATGATTTGCCGACTCAACGGCGACTGCGAGATATGCAGGTGACTGGCGGCCTGCCCGACATTTTCGGTTTCCGCGACAGCGATAAAGGCAGTCAGTAAACGAATATCCAGGGTCATGTAAATCTTGTCTCAAGTCATGCAGAACGCGTCTTGGACCAGAGTAATGTTTTTTGCAACTATCGGTGAGCGATTTAAACCACCGACATCTTGAAGGAAACAGACATGCAGTTCATCACGCTGTCACGCCGTGTCTCGGAACGTTTTTCCGATGCGGACTTCGCCCCTCATCTCGAGGCCGAAGCACAGCAGGCCCGGGCGCTGTATCTGGAGGGTTTCATCCGCACCATCTGGCACCGTGGCGATATGGGCGGCGCTTGCCTGTTGGTGGAAGCCGAGAACGAAGCCGCCGTTCGGGAAAAGCTGGCAACCCTGCCGCTGGTCAATTCCGGGATGCTGGAAGTCATGTCGGTCGTACCGTTGAAGCCCTACGCGGGATTTGGCCCGAGAACCCGGTAACCGCTCTTCGCCCGATAATAGTTCGTACCAAGCCCGAGGAGGCACTCGATGCAATTCGTCAAACTAGGTAAGACAGGACTGGATGTATCGCGCATTTGTCTTGGCTGCATGACCTTCGGCGATGCCGGGTCTGGCACCCATTCCTGGACACTGGACGAAGGGGCGAGCCGGCCCATCTTCAAACATGCCGTGGACCGGGGCATCAACTTCTTCGATACGGCAAACAGCTACTCGGCGGGAACCTCGGAAATCATCGTCGGCAAGCTGCTCAAGGCGTTCACCCGCCGCGATGAAACCGTTGTCGCGACCAAGGTGTTCTACCCGCCCAACATGGGCCAGGGCTCGGACAGACCCAACGACAAGGGCCTTTCCCGCAAGGCGATCCTGTCGAGTATTGACGCGAGCCTGACCCGCCTGGGGCTGGACTACGTGGATCTCTATCAGATCCATCGCTGGGATTACACCACGCCGATCGAAGAGACCATGGAGGCGCTGCACGATGTGGTGAAAGCCGGCAAGGCCCGCTACATCGGCGCCTCGTCAATGTTCGCCTGGCAGTTCGCCAAGGCCCAGGAGGTTGCCAGGCGCAACAACTGGAGCCGGTTCGTGTCCATGCAGAACTATCTCAACCTGATTTATCGGGAAGAGGAGCGGGAAATGATCCCGCTCTGCATGGATCAGGGGATTGCCCTGATGCCCTGGAGCCCGCTGGCACGAGGGCGACTGACCCGGCCTCATGGGCAAGAGACCGAACGGAGCAGGACCGACGTCTTTGGCAAGTCAGTGCTGGACAAGACCGACCTGGTCGACGGCAAAGTCATCGGCGTCGTGCAGGAGATTGCCCGGGAGCGCGGGGTGTCGATGGCCCAGATCGCCATGGCCTGGGTACTGGGCCATCGCGGGGCACCCACCCCCATCGTGGGCGCGTCGAAGGCCGCCCAGATCGACGATGCGGTGGCGGCGCTCGATATCGTGCTGTCGCAAGAGGAGAGGGCGCGAATGGAGCACTTCTACGTTCCTCATGCGGTGACCGGGTTCGTTTGAGAAAACGATAGCGTCCTTGCACGGCACTCCGGCGCTCATGCCCCCTGATGGCAGATGACTTTCGTTACGTCATCGGGGCAACGAACGGCTCATGCAACGTCGGAGTGCTGCCGGTCGCCGCCGCTTGCAGCCACTCTCGCAGTGCACGAATCTTAGGCAACTGCGCCCGGTGCGCCGGGTAAATCAAGAAGTAGGAAATACCCTGGTTGAGCTCGATATCGAACGGCGCGACCAGTACGCCATCGTTCAGGCTTTCGCGCACCAGATTCAGATCCCCCAGTGCCACGCCGTGTCCCCGCGTCGCGGCCGACAGCGCAAGATCCAGGGTGTCGAACGATTGCCCCCGATGGGCCGCCACGCCCTCCACGCCAGCCGCTTCCAGCCAGCGACTCCACCCCTGGACGGGAAAGCAATGCAGCAGCGGCAAGTGCTTCAGGTCGGCGGGCACGGCCAGGCGTTTGCCCAGTTCCGCCGAGCAGACCGGCGTCAGGCGCTCTGGCATCAAGGGGATGGCCTCGACATCCTGCCAATCCCCGCGACCCTGAATGATCGCGGCATCCACGTCGCTGTCCTCGAACCGCGGCTCCCACGCATCGTAGGTCGTCACCCGCACATCCATGTCCGGCATCACCGCGCGCAACCCCGGCAAGAGGGGAAGGAACCAGCGCGTCGCCAGGGTGGGCGGCATTCGCAGGGTCAGTACCTGGCCGGCGTTGCGCAGGCTGTTGCACAGGGTGGTCAGGCGCGCGAAGGCGTCTTCGACCACGGGCAGCAGCGCTTCGGCTTCAGGCGTCAGCCGCAGGCCGGTCTTGTGGCGGATGAACAGCACGACGCCCAGGTGTTCCTCGAGCTGTTGCACCTGGCGGCTGATCGCACTCTGGGTGACGAACAGCGCCTTGGCGGCGCGACTGAAGGTGCCGCAACGAGCTGCCGCGGCAAACACTTCCAGGGCGTGCATGGGCGGCAGGCGACGGTTGAAGACAGGACTGTCCAATACATGATCTGAAAGCATGGATCGCATGAGAATTTACCGCGTTTACTCTTGTATCTGCGCAGCTTAGCTTAGTTGGGTCGACTCACATAACGCTGTTTATCGCATGGATAGCCCGGTGAGTCCGCTTCTCTTTTCATTCCCTGGAGCCGCTACGCGATGAAGATCAAAAGCATCAAGGCCACGCCCATCAACCTGCCGCTGGACGCACCCTACGTCTGGGTTTTCGGTGAGCTGCCAGGCTTTTCCACGACCATTGTCGAAGTCGAAACCGAAGACGGCCTGGTCGGTCTGGGTGAGGCACCTTCCTGGCAGGCCGCGGCGATCATTCGCGATCAGATCGCACCGAAACTGATGGGTCATGATGCCTTTGATATCGCCGGTGCCGAGTTCCTCTGCCTGCCTTACTTCGCGGGTGTCCAGAGCATCAACGACAACGCCCGGATCACTGCCTTCGGTGCCGTGGAAATGGCACTGTGGGACCTGCGCGGCAAGGCCTGGAAGCAGCCGCTGTACCAGTTGCTGGGCGGTGCGGTGCGCAAGGACATTCCCTTCACCGACTACTTCTCCCTGCGCAACGATGGCCCGTTGCAAAGGGATGGAAGCCGGGTGCGCGGCGAGCAGACCCCGGAGGCGGTGGCCGACTACTGCGTGATGCTCAACGAGACCTACGGCACGACGTTTTTCGAGGGCAAGTTCTCCACCCATGACCCGAAAGTCTCCCTGCGCATGCTGGAGCTGATTCGTCAGCGCCTGGGGGATGACGTGATGCTGCGCATCGATTCGAACCAGGCCTACTCGCTGGCCACGGCGCGCCGGCTGATCCGTCCGCTGGAAGAACTGGGCGTGCGCAACTGGGAGGACCCGGTCTCGACCCTCGACGAAATGATCGAACTGCGCCGCCATTGCTCGATTCCGTTTTCCACCCATAACACCGACATCGCCCGGGCGATGGTGCACAAGGTGCCCGATGCGATTGTCGGCAACCCGGCGGTCCTTGGTGGCATCGGCCGACTGCTGCGCTTCATCGGCGCCTGCGAGCACGCCGGCATCGACTTCTGGTGCTACAGCGGCGATTCGGGGGTGGGCAGCGCGGTGTACCTGCATCTGTGCGCCGCACTGGGCTGGATTCGCGAGCCGAATCAGTCGCTATTCCGCATGCAGGTGACCGACGTGATCGAAGAGGGGCCGTTCGTGCCACGCAACAACACCGTACGCGTGCCAGAAGGCCATGGGCTGGGTGTGACGCTGTCCCAGGAGCGCCTGGCGCACGGCCATAAACACTTCCTCGAACACGGCCCGATGAACAAATACCACGATCCGGAAAAGCCCGGCACCTTCCGCCGCCTGCCGCTCATTTGATCTTTTTTTGCGAGGTACCGCCATGCATCAGAATGTGATTGATCGTGCTTATGCGCTGCTGTCCGAGCGTCGCCCTGACTGGGGGCTGGAGCAGCCTTTCTATGTGGACCGGGATTTCTTCGAACTGGAAATGCAGGTGTTTTTCCGTCGCCAGTGGCTGTTCGCGGCCATGACCTGCGAGATCCCCAGGCCGGGTGACTGGCTGCGGGTGGAAGTGGGGCGTGACTCGGTGATTGTCATTCGGGGCAAGGACGGCGAGGTGAAGGCATTTCATAACACTTGCCGCCATCGTGGTTCACGGATATGCCTGGAGGAGCGCGGCAGTACCAAGCGACTGGTCTGCCCCTATCACCAATGGTCCTACGACCTGGACGGGCAACTGATCGGCACGCGCCTGATGGGCGATGATTTCGACCGTGGCGACTTCCAGCTGGCGCCGGTGGCGGTGGGCGTTGCCGGTGGCTACATCTTCATCAATTTCGCGGATGAGCCGAGCGACTTCGAGCCGTTTCGCCAGGACGTCGAACCCTACCTGCTGCCGCACGGCCTGGACGATGCCAAGGTGGCCTGCACCCAGACACTGGTGGAAAAGGCCAACTGGAAGCTGGTGATCGAGAACAACCGCGAGTGCTACCACTGTGTCGGTTCACACCCGGAGCTGATGCACATCATCACCGAGTTCGACGATCCGAACGACCCGCGCATGAGGCCCGAATACAAGGCGTTGGTCGAGCGCAAGGCGGCGGACTGGGACCGCCTGGGTATTGCTCATGCCCATACCCAGGGTAACGACCGCTACCGCGCCGTGCGCCTGCCTTTCACCGATGGTCGTGTGTCGATGACGGCCGACGGCAAACCGGGATGCTCGCGCCTGCTGGGCGACCTGACCGACCCTGACCTGGGCTCGGTGCGCCTGATGAGCCTGCCCAACACCTGGAACCATATCCAGGCAGACCACGCCGTGACCTTCCGCGTGCTGCCGATCGGCCCGGAAGAAACCTTGGTGACCACTCACTGGCTGGTGCACAAGGATGCCCGCGAGGGCGTGGATTATCAGGTCGATCGGCTCAGGGAAATCTGGGCCGTGACCAATGACCAGGACCGTCTTCTGGCCGAAAACAACCACCTGGGGATTCGTGGCAGTGCCTATCGCCCCGGTCCGTACTCCGAGTTGATCGAAGGCGGTACACGCGACTTCATCCGCTGGTACGCCGAGCAGTTCCTGGCCGAGCTGGCACCGCTGGCTCAAACGCAACTTATTCATCGGGAGAGTGCAGCATGACCCCTACGTTGATTGTCAGCCTGGCTGATATCGAAAACCGTGCCACCGCCGCGCTGGTTGCCAGCCATGTCAGCCCCGGCAATGCGCGGGCGGTGGCGCGCTCGATTGCCTTTGCCGAGCGTGACGGGCAGCAGATAGTCGGCTTGTCCTACCTGCCTACCTATTGCGACCACGCCGCGTGCGGCAAGGTTGATGGCAGTGCGCTACCGAGTGTCGAGGCGCTGACGCCCTCGCTGATTCGCGTCGATGCCCGCACCGGTTTCGCCCACCCGGCGTTGGCGGCGGGTATGCCCTTGCTAGTCGAGTCCGCACGGCGCCAGGGTATCGCGGCGCTGGCGGTAGGGCAGTCCTACGCCTGCGGTTCGCTGGGTTATTTTGTCGAAGCATTGGCCGAGCAGGGGCTGGTCGCCCTGATGGTTGCCAACGCCTCGCCGTCGATTGCCCCCCATGGCGGCAAGCGCGCATTTTTCGGGACCAACCCGTTGGCCTTTGCGACCCCGCGGGAAGGGCGCCCGCCACTGGTGATCGATCAATCCTCAAGTGTGGTGGCCAAGGTGGCGGTGATTGATGCGCACCGCCGGGGTGTCGCGTTGCCGGCTGGCTGGGCATTGGATGCCGAGGGGCGACCGACCACCGATGCGGCGGCGGCAATAGCCGGTAGCCTGAGCCCGATCGGCGGGTACAAAGGCGCCAGCCTGGCCTTGCTGATCGACATCCTGGCCGGTGGATTGAGCGGTTCCAACTTTTCCTTCGAGGCGTCTTCTTTCGGTGATTGCGACGGTGGGCCGCCACGCACCGGGCAACTGGTGATCGCTTTTGATCCCGCGGTCTTCGGTGGGGCGGCTTTCGTGGCGCGTACCGAAGCCCTGTTCAGTGCGCTGCAGGCCGAACCCCAGGTACGCCTGCCCGGTGAGCGTCGACTGCAAGCTCGCCAACACAACGAAAATGGCATCGAAGTGCCTGTTGAACTCTGGGAATTGATCGGCCGGTATGCCGACCAGGGATCGCCCGTTGCGCGTGCAGGAGGTGCCCGATGAGCCTGGTTCTGCTTGACCAGCCCTTGAGCGTCGCGCAGGTGGCCGAGATTGCCACCCGGCAAGCGGTACTGGAGTTGTCGAATGCCGCCAGAACGCGTATCGACAACGCCCATGCCATCGTGCGCAGCGTGGTGAACAACAACCTGCGGGCCTACGGGGTCAATACCGGCGTCGGTGCACTGTCCGATACGGTGGTGCCGCCCGCGCAGCAGAAGGCCTTGTCGCGCAATATCCTGATGAGTCACGCCGTGGGGGTTGGCAGGCCACTGGGTGTCAGCGAAACACGGGCGATCATGGTCGCCGCCATCAACAACTATGCGCACGGATATTCCGGCTTGCGGCTGGCGGTGGTCGAACGTCTGGTCCTGCTGCTCAACGCCGGTTGCACCCCGCAAGTACCGCGTCACGGCTCGGTCGGCTACATCAGTCACATGGCGCATATCGGCTTGCTGTTGATCGGTCAGGGCCAATGCGTGCTGGATGGTGCGCGGATGTCCGCCGCGGTCGCGCTCGATCGACTGGGGGTCAAGCCCCTGGTACTGGAAGCGAAGGAGGGCTTGTGTCTGGTGAACGGTTCGCCCTGTGTCACGGGATTGGGCAGTTTGCTGCTGGAGCGCACGCGTCGACTGTTGACCTGGGCGGATACCGTGGCCGCGCTCAGCTTCGAGACCCAGCGTTGCCAGATCCGCGCCTTGCACCCTGTATCCATGGCCTTGCGCCAATCGCCGGGACTGATGCAGGTCGGCCAGCGGCTGACCACCTTGCTCGCCGGTTCGGGCATTCTGCTGGCCGCCACCGGACGCAAGACGCAGGACCCCTTGAGCCTGCGCAGCATTCCGCACGTCCATGGCGCGGTGCATGACGTGTGGGCCCAGGCGCTGACGGTGGTCGAGCGTGAATTGGCCAGCGTCACCGACAATCCGGTGGTTTGCGGCAGCCCCGAAGCACCCGAGATCTACTCCCAGGCCCATGCCGTGGGGGCGGGCATTGGCCTGGCCATGGACCAGATCGCCGTTGCGGCGGCGCAACTGGGGGCCATCTGCGAGCGGCGGATCGATCGCATGGTGAATCCGCTGGTGAGCGGCCTGTCGCCTTTCCTGGCGGGCAGCAGCGGAGAGGAATCGGGGTTCATGATCGCGCAATACACCGCCGCGTCGCTGGTGGCCCAGAATCGCCGCCTTGCCGCCCCGGCCAGTCTCGATGGGGGTGTCACTTCCGGATTGCAGGAAGACATCCTGTGCCACCCGACGCCGGCCGCGCTGAAAGCCCACAAGATCCTCGACAACCTCGAAAGCCTGTTGGCCATTGAACTGCTGGCGGCCTGCCAAAGCTATGACCTCCTGGAGCCGGACCTGAAACCGGCGCCCGCGACGCTGGCCATTTATCAGGCGGTGCGCACACGCGTGACGCGCTACGCCGATGACCGTCCGCTGGGCGAAGACGTTGCCGCGATCAGTCGACTCATTGCCCGCTACAGCCCCGACGACACGCTGTTTCTTTGCCGGGTGCAATGAACACGGGTCAGAGAACCCCGCAGAAGGCCAAGCCGATAGGAGAGGGCATTGATGTTTGAAGTCATCGTCGTAGAAAAACGCCAGGAGGCCGAAGGTGTTTGCAGTTTCGAGTTGCGTCGTGAAGACGGGCAGCCCTTGCCAGGCTTCACGGCGGGCGCGCACATCGATGTGGGCGTGAGTGCCGGGATCACCCGCCAGTACTCCCTGTGCAACAGCCCGTTGGAGCGTGATCGCTATTTGATCGGCGTGTTGCATGAACCGATGTCACGAGGCGGATCGCGTGGCATGCACGAGGGGATTGGCGTGGGGGACCGGCTGTCGATCAGTGCGCCGAGAAACCACTTCCCGCTCACCGCGGGCGCGCGTAAATCAGTGCTGCTGGGCGGTGGTATCGGCATTACGCCGATGCTGGCGATGGCATTTCAGCTTGCCCATCTGGAGGCTGAGTTCGAACTGCATTACTGCGTACGTGAGCCTCGACGCGCGGCATTCCTGCAGCAGATTGCCGCGTCCGCTTTTGCCAGAAGCGTGCATCTGCACTTCGACAGTGGTGAGCGGGATCAATGGCTGGACGTCAACCAGGTGCTGGCTGCGCCCCAGGCTGATACGCACCTGTACGTCTGCGGACCGAAGGGTTTCATGGACCATGTGATAAACACCGCGCACCGCCTGGGTTGGCCGACCGAGCAGATTCACCGCGAGTATTTTGCGGCGCCGGTCGTGGCGCACGCTGTCGATCAGGCCTTCGAAGTCGAGCTGGCGGAATCGGGGTTGGTGCTCCAGGTGCCGGCGGACAAGAGCGTGCTTGAAGTGCTGTGTGCCTCTGGCATCGAACTGCCTGCTTCGTGCCGGCAAGGGGTTTGCGGTGCCTGCATGACAGCGGTCATTGACGGCGTTCCGGATCACCGGGATGTCTTCATGAGCGATAAGGAGCATGCGCTGAACGACCAGTTCACGCCGTGTTGTTCGCGCTCGAAAACCCCACGACTGGTGCTGGCGCTTTAGCAGGCCGACGTTCTGCGGCCTAGCGTCCGGCCAGTCGGTGGAGTAACGGCAACAAGATCGCCCATATCAAGGCCAGCAGCACCGCACTGGGCCACACCCCGAACGGCAGGCCGATGCCTGCCAGTTTGGCGCCAGCCAGATAGGACAGCGGCCCGGCACAGGCGCCCAACAGGCTGCCCAGCCACCAGGGGCGCGCGGTCCACCTCAGGCTGTGACGCAAGGTACTGGCAAACAGCAGCCAAAGGATGGCCAACCAGAGGGGTAGCACCACTTGGGAACCGGGGAAATCAAACAGCCCAAGGTGCAGCAGGGCGCTGTCCAGGACCCAGCCACACGCCGCCACTTGCAACAACAGGCGCCACTCGTTGCGGTCGTCGGCAATCCACAGCAGATGGGCAGCCAGGCAGGCCATGGCAATCAACAGCAGCCACGGCCGCTGCGCGCCCAGCACGCAGGCAAACCAGCCGAGCTGGAACAATCCGGCGTTCAGCAACAGCCGCCCCTGGTTGCTCACGCCGAAAGACCGCTGGCTACAAAGCCGATGCCGCAGTGATCGCAGTAAAAGCCCTCCACCAGTTGTTGCAATGGGGGCTCTTTCAGCAGCTCTGGTTTGCACTCATCAACAGCCAACTGATCCACACGTCGAAAGCCTGCCTTCTCCTCGCCGTTGAAACGCTTCCTGGGGCTGGCCGCGCCGATCAGCATCTTCTTCTCCCGGACGTGTTGGGCAGATCCACAGTGTGGGCGTTCTTCAGGATTGTGCGGCATAAGATGACTCGACTCGAGGCGGTAGTGGTTTTATGCCGGAGCAGGCGATGCTTTGCCATATCTATCATCCGTGGGTGTTGGCGGTGCTTTCGGCCGCGATGCCCGAAAGCGGCTCGGATTGGCCCCAAACACCCTCAGCATCAACCGACGCAAGGCGGTCGCGTCTTCATAACCCACGTGCGCCGCGACCTGCTCGATGGTCATCCGGCTGCTCTCGATCAATTGCCGGGCGCGGTTGAGTCGTACGCTCTGCAGGAGCGCCAGGGTGCTCTTGCCCGTGGCGGCCTGGACGTGGCGGGAGAGGGTGCGCGTGGACATCGCCAGTTCATCCGCCAGCTCCACCACGCTGGGCAGGTCCGGCAGGGCCGATTCGATGCGCTGTGTCAGGCGGGTCACCAGGTCGTTGCCGTTGGACAGCATCATCGGGACGATAAATGGCGACTGGGCCTGGCGCCCGTCGATCAGCAGCAGCCGACTCACCTCGTCGGCCAGCGGCGCGCCAAACCGCGAGCGCAGCAGGTGGAGCATCAGGTCTGTCTGTGCAAAGGCCGCGCCCGCCGTGGTCACCGGACCGTCGGTGCACACCATGCGGTCGGCGTCGACCACACAACGCGACTCCAGTCGGCGCAACTCGCCGGCCAGCCACCAGGAGGTTGTCGCCCGACGCCCGGCCAGCAACTGGGCCGCTTGCAGCAGGAACACCCCGGTGCACGATGCCGCGAACGACCCCCCGTGCGCGCCGTGGGCCCGAATGGCCTGGATCGCCTGTTGCGCATCGGCGCTCGCCATTCTTGCGTCGATGTCCTCGGAGCTCTCAAGCCCCAGGCCCGGAATGATCCAGGTGGACTGATCGTCGGCGGCGCTGTCGGGCAGCGTTGTGGTTTCGAGGCTCAGGCCGCCACTCAAGGCCACCGACTTGCCGTCGGGGGAAACGATGCGCCAGGTGGGACGCGCCGCCTTCAGGCGCGGCGCCACCGCCACCGCGGCACCGAGGATATCCAGGGTGGCCGCCACGCTGCTGGCGTAGCTGCCGGGCAGGACCAGGAGGGTGAAATCATGCATTGTCATAAACCGCCGTAAAGGTGTCATAACGGACACTGGCAGCCTACAGGTTTGCGCCGCCTAATGCATGGCCTCTCATCCACTGGAGCCGTCCATGCCTAACATCCTGTTGAAAATCCCCAAGGGCGCTTTTCCTGGCGCAGCCCGTGCCACCCTGGTGCGTGGCATCAACGAAGCCGCCGCCATTGCCGAACGGATTCCGGCGGATCCCGCCAAGCGCTTCTTGTGCTGGGTCGTTATCGAGGAGGTCGAGCCGGGCAACTGGACCTGCGGCTCGGTCGACATGACCGCGCAGCTGGTACCGTGCATCGCCAGGGTTCATGTGCCGGCCGGCGTCCTCGACGAGACATCGAGGGGCCGTTATGTCGAGTTGATACAGCAGGCTTTCATCGCGGCACAGCCCGCCGATGATCCGCGACGACTGATGACGTCGGTGATGCTGAATGAGGTGGCCGACGGAGCCTGGGGCGCCAACGGCGCGATCTGGAATCTGCCGGCCTTCGCCAGGGCGGCAGGTTTCGAGCACCTGCAGTACCTGGTGACGGGGCAGGACTGACGACCCGGGAAAACCCGGGCGTTACAGCGAAAAGCGCGCCAGCATCCCATCCAGTTCCGCCGCCAGACGCCCCAGCTCCTGGCTGGCGGTGCTGGTCTGGGCGGCGCCGCTGGCCGTCTGCATGGACAGATCACGAATCAGCACCAGGTTGCGGTCCACTTCACGGGCCACCTGGGCCTGCTGCTCGGCAGCGGTGGCGATCACCTGGTTGCGCTCGTCAATGCCGGCCACCGAGCGGGAAATGCTCCCCAGCACATCCTTCGCCACCTGCGCCCGCTCGCGCGTGCGGCCCGCCTGGGCGGCGCTTTCGGCCAGGGCCTGGACGGTCTGGCCGGTGCCCAGGTGAATACCGTCCATCATCTGCTCGATCTCCCGCGTCGAGGCATCGGTACGGTGCGCCAGGCCGCGCACTTCATCGGCCACCACGGCAAAACCACGCCCCGCGTCACCGGCCCGGGCCGCTTCGATGGCGGCATTGAGGGCCAGCAGGTTGGTCTGCGCGGCCACGCTGCGGATCACCTCCAGCACCTTGCTGATGCCCTGGGTCTCCGTCGCCAGGGCCTGGGCACGCAGGCTGGCCTGTTCGACCTGATCGGCCAGGGCGCCGATGTCGGTCATGGTTTCGTCCAGTTGTTGCTGGCCCTCGCGCACGGCGGTGCTTGAGTCGCGCGACTCGGTGGAGGTTTCCAGGGCGTTGCGGGCCACTTCCTCGACCACCTGGCTCATCTGCGTGACCGCCGTGGCGGCCTGTTCGATCTCGCCGCATTGCTGCTGCAAGTCCTGGGCGCTGTCATGCATGATCGCGCCCATCTCCTGGGTTGCCGCGTTGAGGCGGCCAACGGCGCCACCGATCTGCTGGATCACCGCGTGCAACTGGTCGCGCATATGCCCGAGCATCTGCAGCAGTTGCGCCACTTCGTCCTGGCCATGGGCGACCACCACCTGACTGAGATCGCCGGCGGCGACGGTCTTGGCCACCTGCAAGGCCTGGCGCAGCGGCCTGGTGATGCTCACGCTCAGTCGCCAGGCCTGCAACAGCATCAGGGCCAGCGCCACGCCAATGACGATGGGCAGCAACAACTGCACCTGATGGAAGGTGCTGGCGGTGCTTTCCAGGGCCTGGGCGGTGGTCTGCTTGTTCAGTTCACGGAGCAACTGCACCTGCATGTCCATCAGCGAGCCCTGGTTGGACAGGTCGTTGTTGGAGAGGGTGGTGGCCTCGCTGATCTTCTTCTGTTCGACCAGATCGACGGCCTGCCTGAACAGCGTGACAAACTGCTGCGCGGCGTCCTGCAGCAACTTGATCGAGTCCCGCTCCGTGCCTTCCGGGACCTTGGCCAGGTACTCGGTGAACCCCTGGTCCACCTCGGCGCTGAGCTGTTGCAGGTTGATCTTGCGGTTGACCAGTTCGGCCGGGTCGTTGGCATACACCAGCAACAGCGCGGCCTCGGTGCGCATCTTGGCCAGGTCGATGGCGATGGCGTCGGCCTGGGCGATACTCGACAGCGGTCCTTGCTCGATCAGTTCGCCCTCATGGCGAATATGCTGCATCGCCACCAGGCACAATCCGCCGATGGCGGCCAGCAACAGGGCGCACAGGCCGAAACTGGCCAGCAGGCGCTTGCCGATGCTCAGGCGACGCAGCAGGGCGGGGCGGTGGGACGGCTTGCGGAGAAAGGCAAAACGAAGGTTCACGGGCGCGGGCTCTTATGAGAACTACGCCAGCGGTTGTAGCAGGGCTGCGTGATGGCTTTATGTCATTAACGTGGATATAGAAAATTTAATGTTGGGTGTCTGGTAATGAGTGCCATGGCTGGGGGAGGGCTGATGTTGTTGGGCGTCGGTGGCAGGGGGCGGTGTCCAGCCGAGCGGGCGATTCAGTCTGGCGAAGGCATTGGGCAAAGGTCTGCTTTCGGCCAGGAGTGGACGGTCACCCAGTAAATAAATCTGCCCCCTTTTCCACCGCCCCCCTTTTCCACCCACCTGGTTTCGTGATGGGGCTGGGTTCACCCGTCCTGACAAGGAGAGAGCCTGGCTAATAGCCGATGAGACGGAGTACTCGCCATATGGTGAATGCCCGTCTCATGTCGGATTTACTTATTCATCGCCTGGTAATGCTCTCCATACCCTGACTCTTCGAAAATCAACCTCAAGCCGTCCTTGAATACTTGATGGTCAAACTCCTTGATATCAAAAATATTTTGTCCCAACGAATGGGACTCTCGATTCATGTATCTATAGAATGTCACGAATTTATCGCCTGACAGGGCTGGTTTTTGGAAAACATTATTAAGGTCTTTCTTTTGAACAAAATTAAAGAAGTACTCGACAATGTTGCGCATGCAGTTAGCAATTAGCGCAGGTGGTGAGGCTTGGTCCTTTATAATTGACCAGTAAGACTGGTAATCATTCTGGATTTCCTCATAGCTCATTGAAATTACAGAGCTTCCATTTGCATTTTTGATAACCCTGAAAAGATGCTGCGTCTCGGCCCGTTTCTCTTTGTTAGTGTGCGTTAGCTCATAGAAAAAATACAAACTATGAGTCAGGACAAACACTTGGGCATAGCTTTTATCATTGATGAAATATCTCTTGATCAACTGTCCGATATTGAAAACATAAAGGTGGGAAAGGCTTGAGATCGGGTCATCAATGACCACTACTTTCGTCTGCGGAACAGCATTGGCCGTCTTCTGCCCTTTACAAAGCTCAATGAAGTACAGAAAGCTAATGACTGTTTTCTCGCCCTCACTCAGCGAGTGAAATGCATTCCCTTGATCAATGGACCTTGAAACACGATAAAAGTCCTCGCCATGTGATATCACAGAAAAGCCATCGATGCCGATCTCTACCAGTCCGCGATTTATATTTTCAATAGATTCTTCGATATTAACAGTTTGCTTTCTAAGATCAGAGATTTTGAGATTAGAGGCCTCGATAGATTTATTTATTTTGCTGGCGTCTTGGCTGATTTGGCTGGCCTCATTTTGAATGCCAGTGGCCGATTGAGAGTAGGCAGAAATGGTTTGATCGTAGTCCCAACGCATCAAAGCCCAAAAACGAGCCTTTATATCATCCCGAGTTTTTTTCTTGTTCGTGAGTTTGTCATTATGCGATTCGATCAATGTGTTAAGGTCGTTGACCAAACCGTTAAGCACATCAACAGTTGCCTTGGTGTCGGTAAGACTAACTGCCGCGCTCGGGCTCTTGATCTTGTTGCCAATAAGCAGGACGTTCTCACGTATTGACGCTTTCAAAGCCTCAAATGCGATATTCCATGCTTCTGCTAGTTCTTTACTCGCAAGCGCAGAGTTTGAGATGTCCTGGAGGTTCAGGCTAGAGGTTAGTGTTTCATAGGTATTTTTCATTGACTCCAGCGAGTTAACATCATCCTTGTAAGCCTCATCGAAGACTGAACTTACGGAGTCAATAAAACTTTTGGTGATCGTTTCTTGCTGGCAAAAGGGGCATTCCTGTTGATCTTTGTCATTCGAAACGAACTGGAGCCCCTCCTTCACCCAATCAAAGTTCCCTGCCTTGGCTATGAACTCGGCTACTGAACCTTCTTGGCTGCCAACAATGATCTTCGACCAGAGCGAATTGCCCTCAATACTTAGCCAACCAGCAGAAATGTTTGGGATTTTATTGTACGTGACAGCACCTTCACCCTCGATTGATGAGGCCTCTGTCTTTAAATCATCTGCCGTGTAGTCCGGTGCAGCCTCTGGCAAGGGAAGCCCAAGAACATGCTGAAAAAGAAGATCTGTCTTTTTCAAGCCATCCAGGCAGAACTCCAATACACGATCTCCACCAGCATACTTCGTTTTTATTTCCCAGATCTTTGTACTCGCTTTCGATTTCTCTTGGTCTAATTTGGCAGAGTTTGCTGAAGAGGCCGCGGAGTTTTCCTGTTGCGCAGTACGATGTTTGTCCAGCTCTTTCGTTTCTGCTTCAATTTGCTGGAGTGCCACCTTGTTTTCTTTCGAAAGAGTAAAAATTCCTTTTAAATTATCTTCTTCGTAAAAGTAGTCGCTGAGGAAGCTTTGGTTATAGACTAGAAAATCACACGGCTGACTTAATTTTACACTGCATTTAGCAAACCGCGGCTCACTCTGGTTATATAGAAACTCGGAAATAGTGCTTTTCCCGGCTCCATTAAGCCCATAAATTAGCGATGTCTTTCTGGTTGGAGAGAGAATAGATTTGGACTTGTAGCTAGCGACGCCATTTATGTTCAATTCCGTGATCACAGCCTGACTCCTAGTTGTTAAGTGGCTTTGGGCCATTATTATTGGCAGCAAGGAGCATAGGCGACGACGGAAACACCTTCCACACTACTTTAGGCGAGGACAAAGAATTTTGGGCGTGTACAAACCTGGCTTGAGACCGAGGTAGAGCCCCTGCGGGGCGTAGCAGCCCCGTTTTTTCTAGTAGATCATATGCCTAGGCGCTGAGTGGGTGTCCACTGCTGTCACCAGCCACCGCTGGCTGCCTTCCACCTAGTGGCTGATCTGTCTGGATCCAACGCTCATTCACACGGAATAGGGGACCACGGAATAGGGGACACACGGAATAGGGGACAGAGTTATTTATTGGGCAACAGTCCGCTTCTGGCCGGTTGCCGCCGCTGGAAGGGATGCTCCACAGCACCTGTTTTGTATGGGCCAGCCATTGTGGCCGGCCCGTAACTGCCTAGGCTAGACCTTTTGGCCGGACAATATTCTCTGATTCAGATCATCAACCACCGCCTTACCCATTTCGCAAAGGTAATGAGACGCCCAGGCATAACGCTCTCCATCTTTCTCCATGGCAGCGTCCAGGGCCAGATGCTTGGCGCAGTAAAACAGGTTGGAGGCGTGCTCCATGGCGTCCTTGATCGGGATATCGGCGTTGACCCGAAACAACTGCTGATCACCCGCGCCGCAGGAGGCAAAGGTAATGACGCCGAGGGTCTTGATGGGAGGATGGTCGGTCATTGGAAGCCTCCAGAAGTGGTGGAGGCAGAACGAGCATTGGTGCGAAACAACGAGAAAATACAAACTTCCATGGCATGACTCCTGATTTCAAGGAGCTGCAACAGTTCGTTTCCAGGCGAAGGGTGGCAGCTGTACGCGGGCTGGAAACCGGGAAATCAGGACCCCGGCAGACCCGAAGGCCTCCCGCGCACAGCCGCCATGACAGATTAGCGGGCACAAAAAAACGCCTGCAATCGTAATCTATGGAGGCGTCGAGCGCCTGATTTCTTGCCGGGTTTCCAGGCCCGGTCGCTGAATGAGCAGCGACATCCGAAGCCTAGTGCCCAGGCTGAACAGCGACAAGGCCAGGATTATTACCGATTGTGGCGGCAGAATTTCATTGGCGTAAAGCATCCTGGCGCTATGAGTCAGATGGCTTTTTTTCCGCCATTTCCTCCGCAGACGAAGAGGAAACCGGATTAGGGAGCAGCGTCTGATCCGCCTCTTCACCGGAACCGATTTCGCTGTACTCCTTGCGCAACTCACGCAGTTCGCGGTTCTCCAGTTTGTCGAGGCACAAGGCGGCGTTTTGCGCGTCCTTGGTCACTCGCAGCAGCTCATCTATCTTGATGTGCAGAATGTCATTGTCACGGTTCTGGGTGTTCTGGATCAGGAAAACCATCAGAAAGGTGATGATGGTGGTCGAGGTGTTGATGATCAGCTGCCACGTATCGTTGTAGTGGAAATAGGGGCCCGTGGCGGCCCAGATGATGATCAGCACCACGGCGATCATGAAGGTCTTCGAGTTCCCCGCCCATTTTGAAAGCTGTTGGCAAAACTTGGCGAATTTCATGATGGGATTCCTTGTTGTGTGTCCAGATATGGACATCAACTCATTCGTGAAATTCTTTGTTACATCCTGCCGCGTGTGGTCATTTTCTGGCCCTTGTCCGATGGGCACCGAGAGCTCGGCACGCGACCGGGCTCTCGGTGGGTGGCACGCATCAGGCGGCTATCTGTGCGGCACTCAGCTCTTTCTTGTGCTGCGCCTTCATGGCTTCCATCTGCTCGCCCAAGGCATCCAGGGTTTTCTTGCCCAGCAGTTTTTTCGCTTGAGGAAACATCTCGGTTTCCTCTTCTTCAATATGGTGCTCCAGCAGTTCCTTGACCACCTTGGCCCGGCCGGCAAACTCGGGGCTGCTGGGATCGGTGGTCTTGAGGTCGGGCAGTACCAGCGAGTCAACGGTGCGATGCTCTTCCTTGGCTTCGTAATACATTTCATCCTGCTCTTTTCCACCGGCTTTCTTGAACGCCGGATACAGGATTTCTTCTTCCAGCCGGGTATGGATGGAGATTTCCATTTCGAGCTTTGCCACCAGGTCCATGCGCTTTTTCAAGGCACGGTCGGTGGACTCGCTCAATTGGGTCAGGATGGCTTTTACACGTTCGTGGTCGGATTTCAGAAGGTCGATGGCGTTCATTGTTGTTGCCTCTGCTGTCACGGAAGGGCACGGGCAGCTCGATGGCTACGCCGCGGTGTTCTCCCGTTGAAAGCAGCATGACTTGTGCCAGCCCCTTTTACTTGAATTCTCATTATTTATCAATGGGTTGAAAATCCAGTTGGGGGAAGGCGTCATGCAGAGTGCACGGACTGCGCCGCCAGGCATTGCAAATCAGCAAGTCGATATGCGTCTGCGGCCCTGTCCGGCGAGGAGGGCGCTTCAAGCAGGAATCCGCAGCGCCCCAGCACCTTTTTCGAGCCCATGTTTTCCTTGTACACCGTGGCCACCAACTGCGTCAGTTGCCAGTGGGTCTGTGCCACATGGATCAGATGCCTCAGCGCCAGGGTTGCCAGGCCTTGTCCGCAGACATGTTGATCGATCCGATAGCCGACTTCCGCCGAGCCTTTGGGTGAGTTGATGCTTTTCAGGTTGGCCCGACCGACGATTCTCGCGCTGGCATCTTCGATGACAAACGGATGCCAGGTCCCGGCGGCGAAACCGGACAGGTAGGAGTCGATATGGTCGGCTACACCTTGCGGCGAATAAAAAGAAGGCGCGCGGGCCTCGATCTGCGATTCGAACCACTCACGGTTACGTGATTCGAATGCCAGCAAGGCTTCAACATCCGTGCTCTCCAGTTTGCGAACGCTGAACGGTTTCACTGGGTGACGCTCCTGTCTGCCAAATATCCTGGTTTTGTATCCCTCCTCATGGGGTTTCTGCAAGCGTTGAGTGCGCGGTGAGGTTTGCTGCGCTGCCCACTTGCTGTTCCAACAGCGCCCCCATCCCCCCACCTTACAAGACCGCGCCTATCGAACCCCGATAGGGGCATGTGTTGACGAAATTCGTACAGATTTACATCACAATATTGATTGATTAGTCTCAATCTTGTTTCTGTTTGTATATATTGATTTATAAATCAATGTATTTCTGCGAACTGGAACGACCTCCGCATTCTGCTTGTAAAAACACAATAATAAGGTGGACGGGACGTGAGACTTATCACAATAAAAAAAGGCGGCCCAGGCCGCGGTCGTGGTTGGCTCGGGGCACTGGCGCTGGTCTGTCTGTCGCCGGCCAATGCTGTGAGTTTCAACCTCGGTGAGATCGAGGGGAAACTGGACTCTTCACTGACCTTCGGCACCAGTTGGGCCCTGCGCAATCCGGACAAGGACTTTGTCGGCATCGGTAATGGCGGGCGTGGCGACTCACGCACGGCCGATGACGGACGCCTCAACTTTCGCAAGGGAGAAGTCTTTTCGCAGGTCTTCAAAGGCGTGCACGACCTGGAGTTGAAGAGCGGCGATACCGGTGCCTTCCTGCGCGGCAAGTACTGGTACGACTTCGAGCTCAAGGATGGCCACCAGCATTTGTATGACATCCAGGATGATCATCGCGATGCCGGCGCCCAGTCTTCGGGTGTGCAACTGCTGGATGCCTTCGTTTATCACAACTATGAACTGGCGGATCAGACGGGGTCGGTGCGCGTCGGCAAGCAGGTGGTCAGCTGGGGCGGCAGCACGTTTATCAGCGGCGGCATCAACAGTATCAACCCCCTGGACGCCAGTGCGTTGCGCCGGCCCGGGTCCGAGCTCAAGGAAGGGTTGATTCCGGTCAACATGATCTATGTCCAGCAGTCGCTGAATGACGTCGTCAGCGTCGAAGGCTTCTACCAGTTGCAGTGGCAGAAGACCGTGATTGATAACTGTGGAACGTTCTTCGCCAGTTCCGACATTCTCGCCAGGGGCTGTAATGACCGCTATGTGGTGGCGGGCGCCGACATGAAACCGGGGGCCTCCGATAACAGCGGTCTGAATGGCAATACCATTTATCTGCCGCGCGGGCCTGACCATGACGCGCGTGACAGCGGCCAGTTCGGGATCGCCTTGCGTTGGCTGATGCCCGAGCTCAATGACACGGAATTCAGTCTGTACGGCATGAATTATCACAGTCGAACGCCGGTCGGCAGCTCGACGATGACCACCGTCAACCCCTTTACCAGCCCGGCGTTTGGAGCCGCGCATGCTTCCTACTTCCTGGATTATCCCGAGGATATCCGGTTGTACGGCTTGAGCTTCAATACGACGGTGGCGGGCGCTTCCGTGGAAGGGGAAATCAGCCATCGGCCGAACATGCCGCTGGCTTATGACGACCTGACCTACGCCACTTTGCGCCTGTCGCCGCTGGTGCCTTCGGTCATTCCGAACTCTGGCATCCCGGGCGATACGATCAAGGGCTACACACGCAAACCCTTTACCCAGGCCACCCTTAGCGTGACCCAGACGGTGGACCAGATCCTCGGTGCCAGCCGCCTGACGATGCTGGGGGAGGTGGGCTACAGCCACATCTCGGGTATCTCCGAAGGCCAGGACGGCAAGCCAAGGTTCGGTCGTGCCAGCGTTTTCGGTCCGGGTGAATACACCGGGGCCGGCGGTGTCGATCTGTGCCGGACCGTGCTGAGCGGGCGGCCGGAGTACTGCAATGACAAAGGTTTCTATACCCGCGACTCATGGGGTTACCGGCTGCGCGCCGGCCTTACCTATAACGGCGTGATCGGCGGTCTGGACTTGAGTCCGAACATCGCCTTTTCCCATGACGTGGACGGCTACGGGCCGACTTTCACCGAAGGCAGCAAGGCCATCAGTATCGGCATCAATGCCACCTATCTCTCCAACTACAACGCCAGCATCAGTTACACCGATTTCTTCGGGGGTGATTACACCACCAATACCGATCGGGATTTCGTGAGTGCCAGCGTTGGTGTGACGTTCTGAGGAATTGGATATGAGCAGAACAATAAGAACCCTGGGCCCATTGCTGGTCTGGGCATCACTGGCTTCGACCCCGTTGCAGGCCGCCGTGGACGCGGGCGAAGCCGCGAAACTGGGGACGACCCTCACTCCCGTGGGCGCCGAGAAAGCCGGTAATGCGGCGGGCAGCATTCCGGCCTGGACCGGTGGCTTGCCCAAGGATGCCGGCAAGGTCGTTGACGGCTTTCGCCAGGACCCGTTTGCCGCGGAGAAGCCGCTGTTCATCATCGACAGCAAGAACGTCGCCCGTTACCAGGCCAACCTCACGCCCGGTCAACTGGCGATGTTCAAGCGCTATCCGGACACCTACAAACTCCCGGTATACACAACTCATCGCAGTGCCAATTGGCCGGAGTCGACCTATGCACAGATCAGGAAGAATGCGACGCAAACCGTGATGATCGGCGGCGGCAACGGGTTGGAAAACTATTCGAGCCCATTGGCGTTTCCCCTTCCCAGGAACGGCCTGGAAGTGATCTGGAACCATATCACGCGCTATCGCGGCGACAGTTATGTGCGTGTCACTTCAACCTACATGACGACACCCTCCGGGGATTATTCGTGGAAGACCGAGCGGGACACGCTGGCCTTCAGTGAACAGTTGAGCGACTACGATGCGGACAAGCAGAAAAACATCCTCTACTACTTCACTTCGGAAAATATCGCCCCCGCGCGCGACGTGGGGGGCGTACTGCTGGTGCACGAGACACTCGACCAGGTGAAAGAGCCCCGCATGGCCTGGCAGTACAACTCGGGCCAGCGCCGGGTTCGCCGGGCGCCGCAGGTGGCCTACGATAGCCCGGGACCGGGCAACCTGCGCACCAATGATCAGATGGATATGTTCAACGGTTCGCCGGATCGTTACGAATGGACGTTGGTGGGCAAGAAGGAACTCTACATTCCCTACAACAGCTACCGGCTGGCAGACCCGGCCAATACCGTTGATGAGCTGATCCGGCCCGGTCATCTCAATCAGGACAAAACCCGTTATGAGTTGCATCGGGTCTGGGAGGTGATTGCCACCCTCAAGCCCAGTGAGCGCCACGTCTATTCCAAGCGGCACCTGTTCATCGACGAGGACACCTGGAGCATTGTCGAGGCGGATCATTACGACAGCCGTGGCGATCTGTGGCGCGTGTCCGAAAACCACCTTATGGCGCTGTATGACGCTCGACTGACGATCTCGGCGGCGGAAATGACCTATGACCTGACATCCGGTCGCTACCTGGCCAACTACCTGATCAACTCGATCAAGAATGCCTACCAGTTCGGAGTGAAAACCAAGAGTTCGGATTTCACACCGGCTGCCTTGCGTAATATCGGCATTCGCTGAGCTGATGCCATTCACTTGAAAGCATCACGTAGTCTGTAGGAGCCTGGCTTGCCAGCGAAGAGGCCCGTGAAATCGCTAAAAGCTTCGCGGGCAAGCCCGGCTCCTACAGGGGGGGCCGTGTTCTCCCGCGAAGCCTGATCAATCGGGCAGCAGCCCGACATATTTGGCCCTGGGGCGTAGCAGGGGTTGTTGCTGATACTGCTCGTTGGCGTGAGCCAGCCAGCCGATGACGCGACCAATGCCGCCGAGGGCTACTTCCTGGCTGTTGAGGTTGAGCTTGCGGCCGATGAAGCTCAACAGCAGCAGAAACGCCGGTGGCTGTTGAGTGAGCTCCCGGGCGACTTCTATCGCCTTGAGCAGCTTGATGAATTCGGCATCGCCGGCGAATACCTCCGACATGGCGTCGAGCAGGCATTGCGCACGGGGATCGGTCAGCGCGTGCTGATTGGTATCAAATCCCGGTATCGACTCGCCCTGGCGAAAGCGCTGCAGGATCGGCGCGGTAGCGTCTCTGGCCATGCAGATTTCTTCCAGTAGCCGCGTGACGGTTTCGCTGCGTCCGGTGCTCAACCGCCGGCCACGGCTGGCCGCGAGCCCGACGATGGCGGCGTAGTAGGGCGTTACGCCCACGTTGGCGGCGACCCGTACCGTGTAGGTCGTCGGGTCCAGTTCATGGTCGATGCAGAGAATCAGGGCGCGACGTATCAGGTCCGCGAAGGCGGCGTCGACTCCCAGTGATTCGGCGATGAATTGATGCAAGGGCCGCGCATCCGGGCCGTTTGCGCCGACGGCCAGGGCTGCCAGCCAGCGCACGACATCGACGCCGGTACGGGCGTAGCCCTCGGGCGACAGATCATGGGCCCGAGGATTCTCATGCTCGATCAGCGGAAACAGGGCAATGGCTTTTTGCGCGGTGGTCATGTTCTCCAGCGATTTGAGCAAGGCGCCGATGCCCTTGGGGCGCTTGGGCAGGGGCGTGCTGTCGAACACACCGGGGGTCTGCCAGATCCATTGCGCCACTTCCTCGACGCTCGAGTGCTGTGCCAGCTCCACCACGTCACGCCCACGGTAGTACAGGCCCTTGTCGGTCAACAGGGTGATCGCACTGCTGGCCGCGATGCGCTGCAGCTCCGGCATCCCGCCGGCATCTTCCTTGCCCTTGCCCAAGCGATCTATATCCGCCGCCCAATACCGTCGGCTGCGCGAACCCTCGACCTTCAGCGAGCGCAGGTTCTTGCGGCTGACATAGGCATATAGCGTCGGCAGGCTGATGCCCAGTCGGCTCGCCGCTTCATCGGCGGACAGGTACAGATCTTCTTCTTGCGCATCCATCGGCAGGGCTCTCAGGTTGATGAATCTTGTCCAGATTTACACTTGATATATGGCTGTATATCGTACTGTCAACAATCATAACAATACATATATTGATCAATATATGGCAGTGCTTGGAGGCATATCGTGGAAGTAAGAGTATTGGCGCCCACCGGCGTGATCGGAGCTGGTTTCAAGGCCAGCTCTCTGGAGCGGGGCGTATCCCTGAGGCCGCATGTCATTGCTTGTGACGCAGGTTCCACCGATTCCGGTCCGGCCGCGTTGGGCAGCGGCAAGGCCAAGCTTTCCCGGGATGCCTGCAAACGTGACCTGCGGCTGTTGCTGCTGGCCCGGCAGACACTGGACGTGCCGCTCATCATCGGTTCTTGCGGCACCAGTGGCCGGGATATCGGGGTGGACTGGATGGCCGATCTCGCCCTGGAAATCGCCGATGAAGAGGGGCTGCATTTCAAGCTCGCGCTGATTTATGCCGACCAGTCGCCACAAGTCCTCAAGGAACGCATGGCACAAGGCAAGATCCAGCCCCTGGTGCCTGCGCCACACCTGGATGACCAGGTGATCGACAGCAGCCACATCGTGGCGATGATGGGGGCCGAGCCGTTGTCGGCCGCGCTGGATACCGGTGCCAACGTGATCCTGGCCGGCCGTGCCAGTGACTCGGCGTTGTATGCCGTGGTGCCGGAGCGCATGGGGGCCGATCGCGGGTTGACCTGGCACGCGGCAAAAACCATCGAGTGCGGCGCGGCCTGCTGCGTCACGCCGGCGGCTGACGGCTTGATGGCCTACATCCGTGACGATCACTTTGAAATCGAGCCGCTGGATCTGGAGGCACAGGTCACGCCTCTGTCGGTCGCAGCGCATACGCTCTATGAAAACAGCAACCCGTTCCTGTTGACCGAGCCCTCCGGCGTGGTCGATACCGAGCACGCCGTGTACTACGCGACCAGTGCACGTACGGTGCGGGTCAGCGGATCGGATTTTCATCATGCGCCGACCTACAGCCTGAAGCTTGAAGGCTCGCAATTGGTCGGCTACCAGACCGTGGTGATCGGCGGGATTCGCGATCCCAAGATCTTCATGGCCCTTGAAGCCTTGCTGCCCAAGGCCCAGGTGTATTTTCGGGCACGCATCGCCGAGCTGTATGGCAGTCAACTGAGTCCGGAAGACTACGACATCGATTTCCGCATCTACGGCCGCGGCGCGGTGATGGGCCCGCTGGAGGTCGAGACCGCTGTCGTACCGACCGAGGTGGGTATCCTTATCACCATTACCGCCCCCTCCCAGGAACTGGCGAGCAAGATCGCCAAGTTTGTCAGTCATGTCAGCGCGCACTTGCCGGTGCCCGGGTACGAAGGCTTGATCAGCACCATCGCCTACCCCTTTTCGCCACCGGAACTGGAGCGCGGCGCCACTTACCGCTTCAGCGTCAATCATGTGCTGCTGCCGGAGAATCCGCTGGAAATGTTCCGAACCAAGTTGCTGGAGGTATGACCATGACGACCATTGCCGAATTGTGCAGCCTGGTGCGCTCCAAGAATGCCGGGCCCTTCGTGCTGACCTTTGACCTGATGTTCACCAACCAGGCCAACTACGAACGCGTCAACAGGACCCGACCGATCACCAAGGCGCTGCTGGCGCAGATCTACCGGCAGAAAGAGGAAGACATCACCCTGGTCTACCACGACCAGGCGCGGGCGATAAAAGCCTCTTTTCCCCGACCGGTCTTCCAGGGCGAACTGCGTGACAGTGACTGCTATGGCGGTCAGCAATATGTGCCGCTGATGTCCATCAGCGTCCCGGCGTAATCTGCCTTGGCACGGCGCTGTGCGTTTGCTTGCGTCGTGCCGGCTTGGCTCCCACAACAATAAGGAATACAGGCATGGCGCTGGTAGGTTTTGGCATGGTCATCACATTCATGTACCTGATCATGAGCAAGCGGCTTTCCGCGATTGTCGCTCTGATCCTGGTCCCGGTGCTGTTCGCCGTGGCCAGTGGCTTCGGCTCCACGGCCGGGACCATGGTGCTCGACGGCATCAGGCAATTGGCACCGACGGCGATGATGCTGATGTTCGCCATTTTGTTCTTCGCGATCATGTACGACGCCGGATTGTTCGAGCCGCTGATCAGGCGGGTAGTGGCCTCGGTAGGCAACGATCCCCTGCGGGTCACGGTGGGGACGGCGCTGCTGTCCTCGGCGATATCCCTGGATGGCGATGGCTCGACCACAGTCCTGGTGGTCGTGACGGCACTGTTGCCGATTTATCTGCGCCTGGGCATGAACCCCCTGATCATCGCGGTCCTGTTGTTGCTGACCAACAGTCCGATCAACCTGGTGCCCTGGGGCGGTCCCACTGCCCGCGCCGCGAGCGCATTGCACCTGGATGCGATGGTGCTTTTCGTTGGCTTGATTCCAGTCATCCTGGGGTGCCTGGTCTTTGCCTTTGTTGTCGCCTGCTGGCTCGGTATGCGTGAGCGCAAGCGCTTGAACTGGCAGGGAAGCGCCGTCCCCTCATCGATAGATAACACGCCGGACAGTGCTGTCGATAGCCACCGTCCCGGTCTGATCTGGGTCAACCTGGCGCTGACACTGGCGTTGGTGGCGGCGATGGGGTTGCGGCTGGGGCCGCTGCCTGTGCTGATGATGGTGGCGTTCGCGCTGGCACTGCTGATCAATTATCCGAAGCTGGAGGACCAGAAGCGGCGTATCGCGGCTCACGCAGACAGCGTGCTGAGTGTGCTGGCGCTGATCTTCGCGGCCGGTGCCTTTACCGGCATTCTCACCGGCACCGGAATGGTCGATGCCATGTCGAACCGGTTTATTGCCGTGCTGCCCGACAGTGCTGGCCCGCACCTGGCGATCATCACGGCGTTTGCCAGTCTGCCGTTTACATTTTTCATGTCCAACGATGCCTTTTTCTTTGGCATCGTTCCCTTGCTGGCCAAGGCCGCGGCCCAGTACGGCATCGACCCGATGCACGTGGCCCGGGCCGCCGTACTGGGCCAGCCCGTGCACGCACTCAGTCCCTTGCTGGCCGCCGGCTACCTGATGAGCGGCCTGCTGAATCGCGAGGTCGGTGAATTGCAGCGCTTCTGTTTGAAATGGTCGGTACTCAGCGCCCTGGTTGCCATCGGCGTGGCTTTGCTCTGTGGGGCGATTATCTGACCGGCTGACGGCGGCACCGCCTTGGACATCCCTGTCCAGGATCACTGCCGAAGACTAGGACCGGGGAGTCAACAATCCAGCTGTCTCCCCACCGTCCACGGTGAGTGTCGTGCCGTTCACGTAGCTGGAAGCGGGTGACAGCAGCCAGTAGATGGCCTCGGCCACCTCTTGCGGACTGGCGAGGCGCCCCTCGGGGATTCGGGCTGTCAGGGCGGCCAGCCGCGAAGCGTCGTTGACCACCTTGTCCATCATGCGGGTGGCGATCTGGCCCGGGCAGACGGCGTTGAAGCGTACCTGCCCGCCATATTCCAGGGCCAGGGCCTGGGTCAGCCCGAGGAGGGCGGCCTTGCTCGCACAGTAGGTGGCCAGCCCTTGTTCGCCGGTCTTGCCGGCGATCGAGGAGACGTTCACCACCGCGCCTTTGCCTGCTATCAGCCCGGGCAGGGCATGCTTGGTGTAGAAGAATACCGAACGGGTGTTGACCGCAAACAGCGTGTCCCACTCCTGCTGCGTGGTCTCGACGAAGGCCTTGCGCCCGGACATGCCGGCATTGTTGACCAGCCCGGAGAGCTTTCCGTCACTCAGTTGCAGGGCGGTGGCGACGACGTTCCGGCAATCGCTTTCGCTCAGCACATCCCCGGCCACGAAGGTACAGCCGGGCAGGCTTGCGGCCAGTTGCTCGCCGGATGCCTGGTCGCGCCCGCTGAAGACCACCGGATGGCCGAGGCCGGCGAGTTTAGCCACGGTCGCGGCGCCGATGCCTTGGGTCCCGCCTGTGACGATATACATAGGGGTTGCTCCTGTTCTGGATGGGGCTGGGTTACGCCGCCGGTTGTTTGAGGGTTCTGCTCGAACGCAGGGAAAGCCAGGTGGTGCTCAGCAAACCTGCGAGGCCGACCACCAGCAGGAACGATGACATCGCGACAATCGACGGATCGATGGTGTCACGAATGCCGTCGAACATCTGCCGTGGCAAGGTGCGTTGGCCGGGGCCGCCGATAAACAGCACGACGACGATTTCATCGAACGAGGTCATGAAGGCGAAGAGGGCGCCGGAGACCACGCCGGGGGCAATGATCGGCAAGGCGATGGTGACGAACGCCCGAACCGGCGCCGCCCCCGACATGGCCGCCGCGCGCAGCAGGCTCATGTCCAGGCCCTGCAGGCTGGCGGCGACGTTGATCAGGACAAAGGGCGTGGCGAGCACGGTATGGGCGAGGATCATTCCGCTGAGGGTGCCGGTCAGGCCCAGTTGGCCGAACAGGAAGTACATGCCCAGGCCGGAAATCACCGGCGGAATGATCATGGGGGAAATCAGCAGCGCCAGCAGGTTGGTCGCGCCCGGCAGGTTGCGACGGGCGAAAGCGAGCGCGGCCAAGGTCCCCAGCAGGGTCGCCAGCGCGGTCGCGGCGACTCCGACGACCAGGCTGTTGCGCAGCGCCTGCATCCACGGTCCGGCACTGAAGACTTTTTCGTACCAGCGCAGGGACAGGCCCGGCAGCGGATAAGACAGGAACGTGCCGCTGCTGAAGGAAATGGGCACCACCGCCAGCAAGGGCATGATCATGAACACGATCATGGCGATGCCGAACAGGCGCAGTAGGTTGCGGCTGATGAAACAGAGGGTGAAATGATTCATGGACGTTCCCCGATTACCTGATCCCGGCGATCTGGCGGATACCCACCAGTCGGGCCGCGAGCAGATAGATAGCCATTACACAGAGTATCAACACCAGGCCCAGCGCCGAGGCCATCCCCCAGTTCACGGTGGTGTTGGTATAGAAGGCGATGAAGTAGCCCAGCATCTGTTCGCGCGCGCTGCCGACCAGGGTCGGCGTGACGTAGTAGCCCGCCGCGACGATAAAGGTCAGCAGGGTGCCGGAGCCGATTCCGGTCAGCGTCATGGGCAGGTAGACGTGGAAGAAACCCCGCACTGGATGAGCCCCCAGGGAGCCCGAGGCGCGCATGTAGTGCGCCGGAATGCCTTTCATCACGCTGTACAGCGGCAGTACGGTGAAGGGCAGCAGGATATGCACCATCACGATGTAGACCCCCAGCGCATCGAAGATCATCGGTAGTGGATGATCGATCAGGCCCAGGTTCATCAGGAAGGTATTGACGATGCCTTTCTCTTGCAGCACCACAATCCAGGCGGTGGTCCTGGCCAGCAGGGACGTCCAGAACGGCAGCATGACCGCCAGGATCAACACCACCTGGAAGGGCCGCGATGCCTTGACCAGCAGCACGGCAAATGGAAACCCCAGCACCAGGCACAACAGCGAGACCACGAAGGCGATCTTCAGTGTCTTGAAGGTGAGGTCCAGGTACACCCGCTTGTCCGGCTCGACCCGCTGGATACCGTGGGCGGTGCGCTCCAGATCCAGGGCGCTGAGCAAGTAGTAGGCGGTATAGGCCGGGGAGGCCCGTTCGAAGGCATCCCACAGTTCGGGCGTGGCCCAGCGCGGGTCGATGGCGGTCAGGCGGGCACGTGCGGAGTCACCGGCGACGGGCTGTTGATTGGCCTGCCACTGGTAGCGGCGGGCGGTGGTGGTGATGAGAAAACGATAACCGCTGTTTTCGTAGTTCATGCGCCGGGCGGCTTCGCCGACCGCGCCCAGGTTCTCGACATGGACAAGATCCTGTTCCAGGGCCGCAAACACGGCGTCACCGGGTACGCTCAGAGGGGCGCTGCGTTTTTCCTGGTCCAGCGCCTGTACGGTCCGGGGAAAGGCCTGGACCATCTCGGGATTGCTGACCGCGCGATAGAGCATCATCCCGATGGGCAGGACAAAGAACACCGCGGTGTAGATCAGTAGGGGTAAAAGCAGCATCACGGAAACCAGTCGTTTTTGCCGACTCGACTTCTGATGCGCGCTTGCAAGTGAATCCAGCGCCATGGCGGACATATCGACAGACCTCGAAATTCTCTGTCGGCGGCTTCGTCACGCACGAAGCCGCCGTTCAAGCAGGGGGTGACTTACTTCGCCGCCCAGTTGGTGAAGCGGGCCATCAGGTCTTCTTCGTAATTGACCCAGAACGGGGTATTGAGCAACAACGCGTGTTCCAGGTTGGCCGGGGCGGTGGGCAGGCTGCCCAGGGTCTGCTTGTCCAGTGCCGCCTGGGCCTTGTCGTTGACGATGCCGTAGGGAATGGCCTGGGCAAAGGCGCCCTGCGCCTTGGGACTGAGCATGTAGTCGAGTATCGAGTAGCTCTCCTTGAGGTTGGGCGTGCCCTTGATGATCGTCCAGTAATCCATGCTGTAGAGCTGCTGGTTCCAGATCAGCGGGAAGTGCGCGCCCTGCTGGTTGGCGATGGCGATCCGGCCGTTGTAGGCGGCGGTCACCGCGACACTGCCGGACGACAGCCATTCAAGCGGCTGGGCGCCAGTTTCCCACCACTGGATGTAGGGCTTGATCTCATCCAGCTTGGCGAATGCGCGATCCTGCCCGGCCTTGGTGGCCAGTACGCTGTAGACCTCGGCAGGCTTGACGCCATCGGCCATCAGGGCGATTTCCAGGGTCATCCGCGCCTGTTTGCGCAGGCCACGCTTGCCCGGCCATTTCTTCACGTTCCAGAAATCCGCCCAGGTTTGCGGACCGTCGCTGGCGAATTTCCGGTTGTCATAGGTCATGACTTCCGACCAGACGATAGCGCCCACGCCGCAGGGAGCGAACTTGTCCGGCGGGATATCCGCCGCGCTGCTCAGCTTGCTCTGGTCGAGGGGCTCCAGCAGGCCTTGCTCACAGGCCAGGGCCATCTCGTTTTCGTCCATCTGCACCACGTCCCACGTCGGGTTGCCGGCCTGGACCATGGCTTTCTGTTTGGCGATGCCGCCGTCGTAGGTGTCCTGCACCACAGGCTTGCCGCTTTGCGCGGCATAGGGCTTGAAATAGGCCTTGTCGAAAGCTTCCTGGGTGGCACCGCCGAATCCCACCACCGTCAGGTCGCGGGCCAGGGTGGCCTCGCTGGTGAGAAAGGTCGCGGCGCAAATCGAACATACAAGGACGGTACGGCTGAATATCGAGGACATGTCTGTCCCTCCTGCTGTTTGAGGATGTAAGGGATTAGCCAGGTTCAAACGGGGCAGTAGCGAACTAAACGGTGTCGGAAGTGGTTTGCATGGTTGCCTCTCGGGTCATTGTTATTTTCGAGACTTTGGGTTTGGGGGCGTGCGCGGGATCAGGTCAGTTCGAATAGATGGGCGTCTTCGGTACTCCAGTCAAAGCCAGTGATCTGGCCGGGTTGCAGTTGTTTGGAAGCGAGATTGTTGGCGACTTTCACAATCAGCGGTTGCTGGTTGTCCAGGCGCAGATGCACCCGCAGGTGATCGCCCAGATAGACGCTGTCGGTCACGGTGGCTTGCCAGGGCATGGCCGCGGCGGGGCCCAGGCGGATGTTCTCGGGGCGGATGACCAGTTCCACGCGCTCCGGCCGGCGACCGTTCAGGGCCTTCGCCGAGCCGCTGACCTGCAGGCCGTTCTCCAGGGTCACCTGGCAGACCTGGTTGTCGAGGCTGCGGGCGGTTCCGACCAGGACGTTGTTTTCGCCGATGAAGTTGGCGACATAGGCGTTTTCCGGATGTTCGTACAGGGCGGTCGGCGAGCCGATCTGCGCGATATCGCCCTGGTGGAAGACGGCCACCCGATCCGACATGGTCAGCGCTTCGCTCTGGTCGTGGGTCACGTAGACGATGGTGACGCCCAGGGACTTGTGCAGTTGCTTGATCTCGTACTGCATGTGCTCGCGCAGGTTCTTGTCCAGGGCGCCGAGGGGTTCGTCCATCAGGATGATTTCCGGTTCGAAGACCATGGCCCTGGCCAGCGCCACGCGTTGTTGCTGGCCGCCGGAGAGTTCGGTGATGCGCCGCTGCTGCATGCCATGCAGTTGCACCATGTCGATGGCGCGCTTGACCTTGGTTTGCAGGTCGCTGCGGTTCAGGCCGCGCATCCTCAGCGGGTAGGCCAGGTTTTCTTCGACGCTCATATGGGGGAACAGGGCGTAGTTCTGGAACACCATGCCCATGCCGCGTTGATGGGCCGGCTTTTTCTGGATCGGCGTGCCGCCCATGCGGATTTCGCCGCGGGTCGGGGTTTCGAAACCGGCGAGCATCATCAGCGTCGTGGTCTTGCCGGAGCCCGAGGCGCCCAGCAAGGTCAGGAACTCGCCACGGCTGATGCCCAGGTTGAGGTCCTTGATGACCAGGGACTTGCCGTCATAGCTTTTCTGCACGCCCTTGAATTCGATCAGCGGTTCGGTGGTATGAGGTACATCGGCCTTGGCGTTCATCACAGCGACAACCCGTTGGCGACAGCGACGATATCCAGCGCGCGGGTCAGGCGTGCCACCAGTTCGACAATTTCCTCGGCTTCGATGATGAAGGGCGGGGCCAGGGCAATCGAGTCGCCCATGTTGCGCACGATCAGTCCCTGTTCGCGGGTGGCCCGTTCGACCTGGGCGCCTATGTTGACGGAGGCGGTGAAGGAGGCGCGGGTGTGTTGGTCGGCGACCAGTTCCAGCCCGGCCACCAGGCCGATTCCGCGGATTTCACCGATCAGTGGGTGCTGTAGCAGCGGTGCCAGTTGCCGGTGCAGGACGCGCCCCATCTCCCGGGTGTGCTGCGGCAGGTCCATTTCCTGGTAGATCGTCAGGGTTTCCAGGGCCACTGCTGCTGCCACCGGGTGCCCGGAATAGGTGAAACCATGGCCGAAGCCGCCCAGTTGCTGGCTCTGCTCCTCGACGGCCTGGTAGACGTGGCCCGCGACGACGACGCAGGAGATGGGCTGATAACCGGACGACAGGCTTTTGGCACAGGCCATCATGTCGGGGGCGAAACCCAGGGTCTGATGGCCGAACCACTGCCCCGTGCGCCCGAAGCCGCAGATGATTTCGTCGGCCAGGAACAGGATGTCGTGCTTTTTCAGCAGGGCCTGCACGCCGGCAAAATAACCGGGTGGCGGCACGATCACTCCGCCGGCGCCCATGACCGGCTCGGAAATGAAGGCGGCAATGTTTTCCGGGCCAGCGGCTTGGATGCGCTGTTCCAGTTCCAGCAGCAAGCGTTGGGTGAACTGCGCTTCGCTTTCACCCTCGACCCCGTGGCGATAGAAATGCGGGCACTGCACGTGCAGCACGCTGTTTTCCAGGGGCAGGCCGAAGGCTGCGTGCATGTTGGGCAGCCCGGACAGGCTGGCCCCCATGACCGTCGATCCGTGGAAACCCTTCTGATGGGCAATGATCAGGCGCTTGCGGCTATTGCCCCGTGCGCGGTGGTAGGCCCAGGCCAGCTTGATCATCGAGTCGTTGGCTTCCGAGCCCGAACAGGCAAAGAACACCTTGGGCTGCTCGAAGGGAACCAGGCCGGCGATACGTTCGGCCAGCTGCGCGACCACGTTCGGCACCCGGTGGTTGAAGGTGTGGTAGTAGGGCAGGACTTCCATCTGTCGCTGTGCCGCCCGCACCAGCCGCGCATTGGAGAATCCAAGCCCGGCACACCAGAGTCCCGACATCCCTTCGATGTAGTCGCGGCCCTGTTCATCGATCACATGAATCCCTGATCCACGCTCGATAACCAGCGGGCCTTGCTGCTGATGCGCCCGCAGATTGGTCTGCGAATGCAGGTGGAAGCGCACGTCCGTGCGGGCCAGTTCGGTTAGGGGGAGGGTGGTTTCCTGCATCATGACAAGCCTCGTTTGGCGTTACTGATCACTTATAACTTATATGATTGGCACTGAAATGGATGTCGCGCAAGCCCTCGGCGAGAAAAAATAAAAACGCCAGGCGGTGGTTGATTCTACAAAATATAACTTATAAGTTGTAAGAAGAAGGCCATTTCAGGCCTCGATCAACCCACTCAGGAGTGCCCTCATGCCCGCTGCAAATCTTGCGGTTCGTGATCCCGTAACGCCGTTGACGCCCGAGCAGATTGCTCACTTGAAGGAGCGCGCATTGTTCGTGCGCCTGGAAACGGTGCGGCTGATTTCCATCGCCAAGGTCGGCCACTACACCTCGGTGTTTTCCTGTGCCGAGATTTTTTCCGCGCTGTACTACGACGCCATGCGCCTCAAGCGCGGCGAGCCGAAATGGCCTGAGCGGGACCGCTTCCTGATGGGCAAGGGCCACGCTGCCGTGGGGCTCTACCCGTTGCTGGCCGACTGGGATTTCTTCGACAAGTCCTGGCTCGATGACTACACCCGGCTGGGCAGTCCGCTGGGAGATCACCCGGACATGCGCAAGGTGCCGGGCGTGGATTTCAGTTCCGGCTCCATCGGTCACGCCTTGTCTGGCGGTCTGGGCATGGCCCTGGGTGGACGGCTGCGGGGCAAGGCATTCGATGTCTATGTGTTGCTGGGCGACGGCGAGATGCAGGAGGGGCAGGTCTGGGAGGCCGCCCTGGCCGCCGCGCACCACAAGACCGGCAACCTGATCGCCATTGTCGACCGCAACGGCTATCAGCTCGATGGCAAGGTCGATGACGTGGTCGGCATCGAACCGCTCGCCGACAAATGGCGGGCGTTTGGCTGGGACGTGCGCGAGGTGGACGGCCATGACGTCGCCGCCGTTGCCCTGCTGTTGCGCGAACTGAAGGCCGAGCTTGAACGCGAGCGCCCCGTCTGCGTGATCGCGCTGACATCCAAGGGCAAAGGCGTGGAGTACATGGAAACCGAACCCGGATGGCACCTGGGCTGGCTCGCGCCAGAAGATGAAGCGCTTGCCATCGAAGAAATCAAAGCCAAAGGAGGTGTCCAATGAGTGCGCCCATCAACCCCGATAGCTGGCAATACCGCCAACTGAACGCAATCAATCCCGGGCTCAACTACCTTTCCGAAGGCCTGATCGATCTGGTTGCCCAAGGGCATGCGATTGCCGTCGGCACGGCGGATCTCCAGTACTCCAACGGCCTCAACCGGTTTGTCGAGAAGCACCCGGAACTGTTCATCCAGTTCGGTATCGCCGAGCAGAACATGGTGTCCGCCGCGGCGGGGATCGCCACCACCGACACCATGCCGTTCGTGGCCACCTTCGCGTCGTTCCTGGCGTTGTTGTGCTGCGAGCAGATCCGCATGGACGTCGCCTATTCGGCCCTGCCGGTGCGCCTGATCGGTCACCACGCCGGCATCAGCCTCGGTTTCTACGGCACCTCGCACCACGCGACGGAAGACATCGCGATCATGCGCAGCATCGCCGACCTGACGGTGGTCGCGCCAGCCGATGGCCCGCAGTTGGCCGCGGCGATCCGTGCCTCGATTGATCATCCGCAGCCGATCTATTTCCGCATAGGTCGTGGTCAGGAGCCCAACGTCTATCCGGACGATGTCACTTTCGAGTTCGGCAAAGCCATCGTTCATTCCACCGGTCGCGACGTGACCCTGATTGCCACCGGCTCCATGCTTCACCCCACGCTGCAGGCCGCCAAGGCGCTGACGGCGAGTGGCGTTTCCGTCGGGGTCATCGACATGCACACGCTCAAGCCGATCGACCGGGACGCCATCTTGAGCGCCGCCGAAGGCTCGAACCTGCTGATCACGGTCGAGGAACACAATGTGCTCGGCGGATTGGGTGGTGCTGTCGCGGAAGTGCTGACGGAGGAAGGGGCCGGGGTCCGTCTGGTGCGCCACGGTATCTATGACGAATACAGTTTGATCGCACCGCCGACGCACCTTTATCGGCACTACCGCCTGGACGCCATCGGCATCGAGGGCGTCGCGCGTGAAGCACTGGCGAAAGTGAAGAGCGCAGGGGGCCGTCATGTCGATTAATCAATCGTTGTATGCCCGTGCGGAAAAAGTGCTGCCCGGAGGGCATCTGAGTCCAAGCCGCAAGCTGGGCCAGCCCTATGCGTTTGTGCGGGCTGAAGGCGCCTATCTGTTTGACGCCGACGGCCAGCGCCATACCGATTTTCACTGCGGGTTCGGTGCCCACGTTCTCGGGCATGGGCACCCGGCGATTCGCGAGCGCGTGTATGAGGTCACGCAGCGTATCGACCTGATCGGCGCGGGGATCACCGACCTTGAAGTCGAGGTGGCCGAGGCCCTGGTCCGTTACATCCCCTGCGCCGAACAGATTGCCTTCTGCAACAGCGGTTCCGAGGCGACCTACCATGCCTTGCGGCTTGCGCGAGCGGCCACGGGCAGAAAGCGCATCATCAAGTTCCAGGGCGGTTATCACGGCTGGCACGACTACGTGGCGATGAACGGCCAGACCGCCAGGGAACGGATCGGCCAGTTCGATCCCATGTCCGACGGGATCCTGCAGGCCGCCGCCGACTTCACCACGGTCCTGCCGTACAACGACGCCGAGGCGGTCGAGCGGTTTCTCAAGGCCCACCCCGGGGAGGTGGCCGCCATCATCGTCGAACCTATCGCTCACAACATGGGCTCGGTGGCGGCCACGGACGCCTTCCTCAAGGATCTGCGCAGGCTGACCACGGATCATGGCGTGGTCCTCGTTTTCGACGAGGTCATCACCGGTTTTCGTCATGCGCTGGGCGGTTATCAGTCGATCGTCGGGGTCACGCCCGACCTGGCGACCTTTGGCAAAGCCGCCTCGTCGGGGTATCCGGTCGGCTTTATCGCCGGCAAGCGCGAACTGATGCACCTGATCGGCGAGAGCGGCGCCAGGGGCGTGTTCATGGGCGGCACCTGCAACGGCACGCCATCGACGCTGGCCGCGGTCCAGGCGACCCTCGAGGAGTTGGCGCGTCCGGGAACCTATGAAAAGCTGTTTGCCCTGGGCGACTACATGCGCGCGCAGTTGAACGCCATCGTGCAACGGCTGGGCATTCCCGCGCAGAGCGCCGGTTATGGTTCGGCCTGGCTGCTGTATTTTTTCGAAGGGCCCTACAGTCAGTACACCGACCTGCTGCGCAACGACGACAGGCGCGACATGGCGTTTCGTCGGCGCCTGATCGAGCGGCACCACATCTTTCAGCCGCTGCAACTCAAGCGCCTGTATCTCTCGACGGCACACACCCGCGAGATCCTCGATGAGTCGCTGGATGTGATCGAGAGTGTCCTGGCCTCGTTGGCCTGACCGTTGCTTCGGCGAGGCGGCACGTGCGCGAAACACGGCGCATTTGTTGCCTCGTCTCTGGCAGGACTGCATGGCTTATATGTTATAAGTGGTGTCTTATCGCGACCCAAGACCGCAGCTATCAGGAGTCAAGTGTGCAGATTCAACCCTTGGAGCAAGGCAATCTTTCAGCCCGGGCCTACTACTCGCTACGTGAAGGCTTGATCGCCGGAAATTTCCAACCGGGGGAACGGTTGGTCATGCAGGACCTGGCCGAGCGACTGGGTACCAGTGTCACGCCCGTCAGGGAAGCCTGCCTGCGCCTGGTCAGCGAACGTGGCCTGGAACTGCGCTCCGGCCGGTTCGCGACAGTGCCGGCGCTGACTCGCGAGCGCTACCTGGAAGTGCGTACCATCCGTATCGCCCTGGAAGGGCTGGCGGCGGAAATGGCCACCCAGCATGTCACCGAGGCCGACCTGCAGAAGCTCGCGCAACTGCACAGTCTGTTCGAAGAGGCCGACCGCAAGAACGACGGTCTCGCGGCGATGCATCACAACCGCGAGTTCCACTTCACCCTGTATCGCCTGTCCGGAATGGACATGCTCACCGCCCAGATCGAAGGGCTGTGGGTTTCCATGGGGCCGATACTGAATCTGTTCTACACCTTCGGCCACAACTCCTACATCGGTGCCGACGAGCACCTGGTGCTGATGGAAGCGCTGCGGGACAAGAAACCGGCCAAGGCCCGCAAGGCCATTGCCGATGACATCTTGCGGGGCGGGGTCAGCATCTTGAAGTTCATTGATGAAAAGGAAAAAAGACCGGCCTGATTCTACAGGGCGTTGGTTTGCGCCTTTGCACAGGCGACGGCTTTCGGCTTGCGCATCAGCAGCGGGCCGAATGTCGCCAGCAGGCCGAGCATGATCAACGGGAAGAACATCAACCGACCCAGGCCTAGATGGCTGACGATCAGGGTGATCACCGCAGGCCCCACCAGCATCCCGGAAAAGCCGATGCAGTTGACGATGCCGATGTTGCGCCCGGCATGCTGGGGATCCCTGCGCCCGGCGGCGGAGATCATCAGCGGGGCAATGCAGGAAAGACCCAGGCCAAACAGGGCGAAGCCGATAATGCCGGTCGTGGCGCTGCCGCCGACGAGGGTGATGATCATGCCGAGGACGCACAGCGTTCCGCAGGCGAAAACCACTTGCGCATTGCCGAACGCCGCCGCCAGCCGGTCACCGAAAAGACGCCCGACAAAGGCGGCGCCGACGAAGATGGAGACAGCCATGCCCGCCGTGGAAGTGGTCGTCGAGAACTCGCGGCGAATGTATTCCTGACCCCAGTCGGCAATGGCGTTCTCGCCCATCATGCTGCCCAGCAGCAGCGTGCCGAGGGCGATCATGACCAGCAGGGTCCTGGCCGAGGGCCCTTTGCCGGACTCATCGGCCACCCCGGCGTTGTGCCATTCGGCGGCCTGCGGGTCGGGCACATCATGCTTGCCCAGCAGCCAGCGACTCAATACACATCCCAGCACCAGCATGGCGATGCCCAGCAAGGTGTAGGGGACTTGTACGCTGTCGGTGTAGAAACCGGTCAACCCACTGCAGGCCATGCCCAGCAGGAAGCCGCCCAATGAATAGAACGCGTGGAAACCGGACATGATCGAGCGTTGGTAAAACCGCTCGACCTGCACGCCATGGGCATTCAGGGCGGTGTCCAGGGCGCCTCGCAACAGCCCGAGCAGCGTGCCGAAACACAGGGCGAACCAGAAGCCGCTGACATACCCCAGCGGGATGATCGAAAGGGGATAGGCCAGGGCGCCCACGGTGATGACCGGTTTGGCGCCAAAGGTGTCGAGCAGGCGGCCCACCAGCAGGGCGCCGGCCGCGGAACCGACGCCGACGCCCAGGGCGATCAGGCCGAAGTCGCTGTCACCCGGTTCCCCGGCGAGACCCAGTTGGGCCCGGAATACGCTCACGCCCGTGGACCAGATGTACATCATGGCGCCGATCATCATGAAACCGAGAAACGTGGCGATACGTGCCTTGCGGATACGCGGGGGAACGGCGGTCTTCTGGATACGGTTTATCACGCTGCAGGGTCCCTTTTATTGTTGTTGGGTGATGATACGGTTGCAGGTTTGCCATCAAAGTTATACGAATAACCTTTCGAAAAGTAAAACGTGTGGATCATGACCTGTCAACGCTTTTTGGACAGCCTGCATAACCTGTGCACTGGGCTATTGGCCTAATGAATCGTTTTGGGTTATACGTATAACTCAAGTCGTTCAAGCGCAGGGGGTTGCGTGTCATCTCAAGAATTGGTTGTCCCGTGCGCCACGCCGCATATGTCGGCCTACCGGCTGACGTTTCTGATATCGGGTCTGTGCATGGGCGCCTGGGCGCCACTGGTGCCCTATGCGCGCAGCCGCGCCGGGGTCGATGATGGCGCGCTGGGCATCCTGTTGCTGTGCCTGGGCCTGGGCTCGCTGGTGATGATGCCGCTGGCCGGCATCCTCAACGCACGCAGGGGTTGCCGCTTCACCATGCACGTCGGCATCGCCCTGGTGCTGCTGACGTTGCCCATCCTCGCCACGATCGATTCATTCGTCGGCCTGATGTTCGCCCTGACAGTGTTCGGTGCCGGCTGTGGCGCGGTCGACGTGACGATGAATGTCCAGGGAGTCATGGTCGAGCGCGCCACTGGTCGCACTTTGATGTCGGGCTTTCATGGCTTGTTCAGCCTGGGCACGATTGTCAGTGCGGCGGGAATCACCGCCTTGCTCTGGCTGGGCGCCACGCCATTGCAGGCCAGCGCCGCGGTGATGGCGGCACTCGCGGCCTTTGTCCTGACCTGTGGACGGCATATGCTCGGGCGCAGTGGCGACGAGGGCGGTCCGGCTTTTCTCAGGCCCAGCGCGAAAGTCCTGGTGCTGGGGGTGTTGTGCCTGTTCGCCTTTCTCGCGGAGGGCGCGATTCTCGACTGGAGCGCGGTGTTTCTGACCCAGGTGCGCGGCGTCGAACATTCCATTGGCGGCCTGGGCTACGCGGTCTTTGCCGTGATGATGGCACTGGGGCGCTTGAATGGTGACCGCATCCTGCTCAGGCTCGGTCCGCGGACGGTGCTGGTCGGCGGCGGCCTGATCGTGATCCTCGGGTTCCTGGTGGTGGTGCTGGCGCCGAACTGGCTGGTCAACCTGGTGGGGTTCGCGGTCATCGGCACCGGCCTTGCCAACATCGCGCCGGTCTACCTGTCCTTGGCCGGCGCGCAACGGACGATGCCGGGCGAGTTGGCCATTGCCGCCGCCACCAGCCTCGGCTACCTCGGCATCCTCATGGGGCCGGCGGTCATCGGCCTGTTCGCCCACGCGACCAATCTGTCCTGGGCGCTGCTGGCCGTGGCCTCGTTGATGTTCGCTATCATGGGCAGTGCCACGCGACTGGTTCCGAAGGGTTCCCCGCAGCGGTTACACTGAGCGCAGTTACAGTTCAAGGACCTCGTCAGAGGTATTCAGAGAGAGTGGGAAGCAAGCGATGGCAGCCGTTTCAATGAAAGACGTAGCACTGGCGGCAGGGGTGTCCCAGCCTGCGGTGTCCTACGCCTACAATCGCCCCTCGAAGTTGTCCCCGGCGCAACGCGAGCACATCCTCGAGGTCGCCGCGTCACTCGGCTACCCGGGCCCGAATGTCCTCGGGCGCAGCCTGCGCTCGGGCAAGATCGGGGCCATCGGGCTGATGATGATGGACAAGTTGTCCCTGGCGTTTGCCGACCCGTGCACCATCGCCCTGTTGCGGGGTATCAGCGAAGTGGGGGAGCTGGAGAACGTCGCGCTGACGTTGTTCCCCCTCAACAACAACCGCCTGGTCGGGCGTGCCCAGGCCGCCAGTCACAGCAGCCTGGCCCTGCGCGGTCTGGTGGACGGGCTGATCATCTCGACCCTGCCCGATGATCATCCGGCGGTGCTGGCGGTGGTGAAGCAGAATATTCCGTTCGTGGTGATCGATTCGCCGCTGGTGGAGAATTCGTTTTTTGTCGGCATCGACGATCGCGGCGCGGCCCGCACTCAGATGCAACACCTGCTGGACCTGGGCCATCGCAAGATCGGCGTCATCATCGATCGCCTCAATCCGGACGGTTATCGCGGCCCTATCGATCGGCAACGCTTCAAGAGCGCCAGCGAGCGTATTGTCCGCGAACGTCTCACCGGTTATGTGGAGGCAGCCAGCGCCGCCGGCCTGGCTTTCGAGGACCTGAGCGTGATCGAGGCCGGTGGGCTGGATTCAACATCGGGGCAGACGGCGGCCTTCACGCTGCTGACGTCCAACGACGTCACCGCGGTGGTCGCCTGTTCGGATGTCATGGCGATCGCCTGCATGAAGACGGCCCACGCCCTCAATCGCCCGGTCCCGCAGACGCTTTCGGTGATCGGTTTCGACGATATTCCCGAAGCGGTGCAGCTTGGCCTGACCACCATCGCCCAGCCCATGGTGGAGAAGGGCCTCCACGCCGCCCGGCTGTTGACCGAGCAATTGAACGCGCCGGCCGATGCACCGTTGCAACCGCAGCAGAAGATATTCGCCACCCGCCTGGTGGTGCGCACGTCGACCCTCAGCGTGCAGCCGTCCGGCGCCTGAGCCCCTGAAAGCGGCGGTGTGAAGTTCACACCGCCTTTTCCTATTGCCCGGTCTTGAAATGCGCCGCCACCCTCAGGGCATTGGCGGCGATGGTCAGCGCCGGGTTGACCGCCGCGGATGACGGGAAGAACGAGCTGTCCACCACCCAGGCGTTGTCCAGGTCATGCAACTTGCAATTCAGGTCCAGTACGCTGGTGGCCGGGTCGCTGCCCATGACGGCGGTGCCGCACTGGTGCGAGTTGGTGGCGATGCCCATGCGCGCCTTCAGGATCACCGGATAGCCCGCCGCGCGCATGATCTTGCTGGTCTTGTCGACCAGGCCTTCATGCGCCTGCAGGTTGTTCGGCGTCCAGTGGACCTTGATCGCGCCGCGCGCCTTGTCGTAGGTGACGCGGTTGTCCGGGGTCGGCAGATCCTCCGAGGTCAGGTACAGGTCGACGCTGTGGTCGGTGATGTAGCGTGAGGCGAACCTGGGCAGCCAGGGGCGCATCGCGGTGATCATCGGCTCGCGGATCTTCCCCAGCATCTGCACGTTACCCAGGGGGAACGCATTGTGGGGGCTGGCGCTGTACCAGTCGTTGATGGCCAGGGTCTTCTGGAAGGTCACCTTGTTCTTGCGCCGCGGGTCCACCGCGAGCATGAAGGTGCTGTTGTGGACCATGTAGTTGCGGCCCAGTTGCCCGGAGCTGTTGCCCAGGCCATCCGGATGCCTGGCGTTGGCCGACTTGAACAACAGCGCGGCACTGTTCACCGCGCCGCACGCCAGGACAAAGCGCCTGGCGCGCAAGGTCACCTCGCGGCCATCCATCACCCCTTGTGCCTCGGTGACGGTCCGGCCATCGGCGCTGGTATTCAACTGCCTGATCGTGGTGCGCGTCATCAGTCGGATGCTTGCACCCGCTAACGCGGGCCTCAGGGCCGACACTTCGGCATCGGCCTTGGCCTCCACCAGGCAGGGGTAGCCGTCGCAGGTGGAGCACAGCACGCAGCCACCGCCATCGCCATGGTCCACCGCCGCCGGCATCACGAAGGGCTTGAGTCCCGAGCGCCGCATGCTCTGCTCCAGCGCGAGCAGGGCCGGGTCGTGTCGCAGCGCCGGTTGCGGGTAGGGGCCCGAACGCCAGGGTTCGCTGGGGTCGATGCCGGCCTGGCCGTGGACGCGGTAAAGCCTTTCCGCTTCGGCGTACCAGGGTTCGAACTCGGCGTAACTGATGGGCCATGCCGGGGACACGCCCTCGGCGTGCTGGATTTCGCCAAAGTCCGCCTCGCGAAATCGCGGCAGCATGGCGCCGTAGAACTTGGTATTGCCGCCGACGTAGTAGAACACGCCCGGCGAAAATGCCTGGTTGTCCCGGTCCAGCCAGGGTTCGGCGTTGCGGTAACGGCCTTGGCCGAACACCGATTCGGCGCTCCAGTTCTGGATCTCGCGGGGCAGGAAGTCGCCTCGCTCGACCACCACGACGTCCAGCCCGCTATCGCGCAGGGCATGGGCGAACGTCGAACCGCCCATGCCCGAGCCGATAATCACCACATCACAATTGACCGTGCCATCTGCATCAGGTGTCACCACGTCGAGGGCGCGAGGCGCCCTCGGTTGTGGCTTCAGCTCTGCATGATGCGAAATCAATGCATCACTCATTTGAGCCGCTCCAGCGCTTACAGGTGTTGTTCGGAGTTGCGGATTTCCCAGTATTCATCCTGGCGTTCGTCGGTGATGTACTCCGGAATCGGGAAGTCCCACCAGCCGGGCACCCAAGGGCCTGCGGCGTCGCGGTCGGTCGGGACTTCGATCAGCACGGGCACGTTGAGGTCCAGGGCTTCCTGCAGGATCGGCTCGAGGTCTTCCGGGCGCTCCACACGGTAGGACTTGAGGCCGAAGGCTTCGCCCACCGCCTTGAAGTCCGGGCTGTAGGGCGTACCGTCCGGGTGGTTGAACTCGGTGCCGATATGGCGACTGGTCTGCTTGCGCTGGCCACCGCGGATCGACATGTAGCCGGCGTTGTTCTGGATCATGAACACCACCGGGATGTTGTTGGTCACGCAGATCGCGATTTCCTGGGAAGTCATCAGGAAATCACCGTCGCCCAGGATGCACACTACCGGTTGATCCGGCGCGGCCAGCTTGGCGCCGATGGCGGCGGGCACGGCCCAGCCCATGGAGGAGAAACCGCCGGAGGTCAGGTGCGTGCGCGGGGTGTACACCGGGAAGGTCTGCTTGACCGCGCCCTGGGTGTTGCCGGAACCGACGACCACGATGGTGTCGCGGGGGAAGACCTTGCGCAGCGCGCCCAGCGGGCGTTGCGAGGTAAACGGGAAACGCTCGGAATCGCGTCGGCCCGCCAGCTTGGTTTCCCATTCGTCCTGGTAGCCACGCAGATCGCTCAGGTACGCCTCGCGTTCGACGGTCTGGCCTTTCAGGCCTTCGACGATAGCGGCCAGGGCATACCTGGCATCGGCGCAGATACCGACGGTCACCGGGTAGTTCTTGCCGATTTCGTGGGGGTCGATGTCGATGTGGATCAGTTTCGACGGCGGAATGGCAAAGGTCACGCCCTTGGCATAACTGGACGACGACCAGTCGGTGAAACGACAGCCCACGGCGATGATCACATCGGCGGTGGAGGCGACCTTGTTGCCGCACAGGGTGCCGGTCTGGCCGACGCTGCCGGCGAACAACGGATGATCTTCCGGGAAGCCGCTCTTGCCGTTCCAGGTGGTGACCACCGGGATTTTCCAGGCTTCGGCAAGGGCGAACACTTCGGCGCTGGCTTCGCCGGTGATGACACCACCACCGATGACCAGTACCGGGCGCTGGCAGGCCTGCAGCTCTTGCACCGCCCGTGCCGTGGCGGCCGGGTCGGGGAAGCATTTGCCGATGGGAGTACGCTCTTCCAGGGCGTGGAGGGTCACCTCCGCGGCCTCGGCCTGGACATCCATCGGGATTTCCAGATGGACCGGACCGGGACGGCCGGTGACCATCGCGCTCCAGGCCCGGTGCATCATGAACGGCAGTTCTTCGACGCGGGTCGCCACCCAATGGCGCTTGGTCACGGCTTCGGCGATTTTCGGGAAGTCGTTATCGGTGTAGCGCTCCAGCTCCTGCAGCAAACCGTGGCCGCGCATGTGGGTGGGTGGCCCGCCGGTGATCAGCATCAGGCTGGTGGAGTCGGTGAACGCCGTGGCCATGCCGATCACTGTGTTGGCCGCACCGGCACCGATGGAGGTGACGGCCGCCATCGGCTTGCCGCACACCCGGTAGTAGCCGTCGGCGAGGTGTACCGCGCTCTGTTCATGGAAGACCTGGATGAACTTGAGCTTCGAGTCTTCCTCGAGGAAGGCATCGGTGAGGGTCCAGATACCGTGGCCAGGGATACCGGCGACGTATTCGACACCATAGTTTTTCAGGGTTTGCGCCACGATCTGGCTGCCGGTCAATTTGGTCATGACAGGACTCCTTGGGTTGATGAAGTCGGGTGGGATGCATTGGGGATGTCAGTGCCGGCGGCGCGTCCGCGGGTCGCCCAGTTCAGGCCCTGCTTGGTCAGGCGGCGGATATTCGGGTCGGCCAGGTTGCTGGTGTCGTGCCCGATGGAGTGATAGAACACCCGGCCTTCGCCCCACTGGCGCACCCAGGCCACCGGGCTGCGATGGCCCTCCAGCCAGGGGAACGGGTTGCCGTCGAAGGTGGTTTCGGCCAGCACGTGGATGTTCGGATCGACCTGCATGTAGTACTGCTCGGAACGCACCTCGAAGTCCTCGACGCCTTGAGTGACCTCGTGGCTGCGATCGATGAAGTTGACCTGGTACGGATGGGGAAAGCCTTCGCCCATCGGATGCTCGAGAAACGAGCCGCCCAGGACCCAGTGGTACTTGAGGCTGGCGCGAAAGGCCGCGCCCGCACCGTGCCAACCCACCAGCCCGGTGCCGCTCTCGATCGCCTGGAGCAGGCGGTTTTCCTGGGAGGCGGTCAGCGTCTCGGTGGTGACGGCGTTGTTCCAGCCGATCACGATCAGGTCATAACCGGTCAAGTCCCTGTCCAGGGTGAAGATATCGGTCGACTCCTCGACCTCGAAATCCAGCTCCTGGAAAACGGTCCGTGCCCATGCCGCGATTTCATAGGGGTAATGGCCGGGCCAGCCACCGAACAAATACAAGACTCGACTCACGGTTGGTCACCTCTTCAAGTGGGTGTGATTATTAGGTTATACGTATAACCGTTTATTTAAACTATCACTCCGAATTTCTAAGTCAATGGCTCTTTCATATTTTTCGTGCAGGCACCGTTTCGTGCTACGAATAGCCCTGTTTACCGGGATTTAACACTAAAGAAGGGCGGGGAATCATGCCGTTGGTACGGGGAGTCGGAGGTTTTTAAAAGAAAAAGTTATACGAATAACTTATTGGTCATTTGATGTGCTTCAACTGTGCGTCTGTGCTGCGTCAGGTTGCGTCATCAATAAGAGCGCTGCGAAATTGCCCGGGGCAGGGGGGTGGGAAAAGATGATCGCTGACGCCGAGTGCGTCTGGCATGCACTCAGAACCACCTGGAGTACGTTGATGATTCGTTATCTGAAAAAAAGCAAACCGGTCGAAGCCCAAGCCGAGATCGCCGCCCAAGTCCGCGATACCGTTGAGCAGATCATCGCCGACGTCGCCCGCAATGGTGACGCCGCCGTGCGTGAGTACTCGCGCAAGTTCGATAAGTGGTCGCCGGTGTCCTTTCGATTGACCGACGAAGAAATCGCGGCGTGTGTAGCGAGTCTGTCCGAACAGGAAATCGGCGATATCACCTTTGCCCAGGCCCAGGTACGCCGTTTTGCCGAAGTGCAGAAGGCATCCATGCACGATGTCGAGGTCGAAACCCTGCCAGGCGTGATCCTCGGGCACCGCAATATTCCGGTGAACTCGGTGGCCTGCTATATCCCGGGCGGGAAATACCCGTTGTTGGCCTCGGCCCATATGAGCGTGCTGACCGCCAAGGTGGCGGGGGTGAAGCGCGTGGTTGCCGCGGCGCCGCCCTTCGATGGCAAGCCCCATCCGGCCATCGTGACCGCCATGTACCTGGCCGGTGCCGATGAAATCTATTGCGTGGGCGGTGTGCAGGCGATTGCCGCGTTTGCCCTGGGTACCGACACCTTCAAACCGGTGGACATGATCGTCGGCCCGGGCAACGCCTATGTCGCCGAAGCCAAGCGGCAACTGTTCGGCAAGATCGGCATCGACCTGATCGCCGGCCCCACCGAGACCCTGGTGATCGCCGATGACAGCAGCGATGTCGAAATCATCGCCGCCGACCTGCTGGGCCAGGCCGAGCACGGTATCAACTCGCCCGCGGTGTTTCTCACCAACAGCGCCGGGCTGGCGGAAACCCTGCCGGCGGAAATCGAACGCCAACTGACCCTCCTGTCCACTGCGCCCGTGGCCTCGGTCGCCTGGCGTGACTACGGCGAGATCATTCTCTGCGACACCGTCGACGAGCTGGTGCAGGAAGCCGACCGCATAGCCTCCGAGCATGTGCAGGTGATGACCGAGGACCCGTTGTACTTCCTCGAGCACATGACCAACTACGGCGCGCTGTTCCTCGGCGAGCGTACCAACGTCTCCTACGGCGACAAGGTCATCGGCACCAACCACACCCTGCCCACCACCGGAACCGCGCGCTACACCGGCGGTCTGTGGGTCGGCAAGTTCATCAAGACCTGCACCTATCAGCGTGTGCTGACGGATGAAGCTTCGGTGCTGGTGGGCGAGTACTGCTCGCGCCTGTGCGGCATGGAAGGTTTCGCCGGGCACAAGGAGCAGGCCGATATCCGCATTCGTCGCTACCGGAAACCCGCTTGAGGCTTGTCACTCGGTAGCACCAGGCTCCCCACTTCGGGGAGCTTTTTTTTGCCTTCGGGAATACACGAAACGCCGGCGCAAAAAAACGCCGGATCATGCTCTCATCAAAGAGGTCATGAGCCAGCGTCAGGGAGAGGTTCGCAAACTTGTCGTTCAGCGCCTGGTCATTCAGGCCGGGATCACCACGAAGCTCTCGGGTTTGCAGGTCAGCGCCACATCCGTGCCCGGCGGCAGGGCATGGCTGCCGGGCGTCGGCAGTTGCTGGCACTTGAGGTCCAGGGTGCCGCCGGCCACCGCGACGCGGTAGATCACCCGGTTGCCGATGAAGGAGGTGTCCTTGACCTTGCCGGCGAAGGCACCGTTGGCCAGGGCCTCACCCAGCGCCGGCTCCAGGCCGATGGTTTCCGGACGGATCGAGACATTCACCGGTCCGGCCCCCACGCCGCTCTTGGCCGCATGGGCGTAGCGCCCGAACGGCAGCTCCACATAGCCGTCACGGCTGTCGCCGAGGCCGTAGGTGCCATTGATGATATTGGTATCGCCGAAGAACTTCGCGGCGAACAACGTACGGGGCGACCAGTACATCTCCTGCGGCCCGCCGATCTGTTCGATGCCGCCCTTGTTCAGCAGCACCACGCGGTCGGACAGGATCATCGCTTCGTCCTGATCGTGGGTGACATAGACAAAAGTGGTCGAGGTCTCTTCGTGGATCCGCTTGATCTCGTTGAGCATATGGTGGCGAATCTTCAGGTCCAGGGCCGCCAGCGGTTCGTCCAGCAGCAGTACCGCCGGACGATTCACCAGGGCGCGGGCCAGGGCCACGCGCTGCGCCTGCCCGCCGCTGAGTTCGGAGATCCAGCGGTTCTTGAAGCTGTCCAGTTGCACCAGCTCCAGGGCCTTGGTCACTTCACGCTTGATTTCGTCCTTGGGCTTCTTCTTCAGGCGCAGGCCGAAGGCCACGTTGTCGAATACATCCAGGTGCGGGAACAGCGCATATTTCTGGAACACCATGTTCACCGGACGATGTTCGGGTGCCAGGGCCGTGGAATCCTTGCCATCGATCACCACCTTGCCGGTGGTCGGTTCCTCGAAGCCGGCGATGATGCGCATCAGGGTGGTCTTGCCGCAGCCGCTGGGGCCGAGCAGGGTCAGGATTTCATTGCGCTTGACCGTCAGGTCGACTTTGCCCAGGGCGGTCAGGTTGCCGTAGCTCTTGGAGATTCCGGTCAGTTCAATACTGTTGGTCATGGCGATTACTCTGCAATTTCAGCACGTTCAAGTTCAAGGCGGCGACGACGCAGGGTCATGACCAGGCCGGCGATGGCGATGATGGCGATGGTCACGACCAGCATGAACACCGAGGCGGCATTGATGGTGGGGCTGACTGCGCGACGCATCATCGAAAGAATCATCAGCGGCAGGGTGGTGTCGCTGCCGGTGACGAAGACGGTGATCAGGAACTCGTCCATGGACAGGGCCACGGCCAGGATCGCGGCACCGGCGATGGTCGGACCGATGATCGGCAGCGTCACCAGCCAGAATGCCTTGAGGGGCGAGGCACCGAGGTCGCGCGCGGCCTCTTCGAACGACAGGTCGAAGTACTCCAGTCGCGAACGCACCGACTCGACGAAAAACGGAAAGGTGAACAGCGTGTGGCCGATGATCACCGTCAGCAGTGAACGGGGCAGGCCGACCAGCGAGAAGAAAATCACCAGGGCAATGCCCAGGAACAAACCGGGCAGGGCGATGGGGGCGAAGTTCATGAAGGCGAACACGGCCTTCACGCGCCCTTTCATGCGCATCAGCGCCAGTGCCGAGAACGTGCCCAGCAACGTGGTGAGGATGGCCGAACCGGCGGCCACGATGGCGCTGTTGGTCAGGGCCGTCATGAAGTCCGAACTGTTGAACAGCGCCTCGTACCATTGGGTGGAGAAGCCTTCGAACGGGAACGACAGCGATGCGGACGAGTGAAAGCTGAACAACGCGATAATCGCGATGGGGGCGTAGAGAAACAACATGTAGACGTAAGTGAATAGCCGGATCATGGCAGGTTACCTTTTTTGTGGACGGCCATCAGTCGTGGTAGCGCTTGCCGGGTGCCAGGTTTGCAGCGCGCAATACGCCCAGCAACAGCGCGTACACCAGCATGAAGACGATCAGCAGCAGATAGGCCATCGCCGCCCCCAGCGGCCAGTTGCCGACCGAGCGGAACTGGTTGGCGATCACCAGGCCGGTGGTCATCGCATCCCGGCCCCCGAGCAATTGCGGGGTGACGTAGTCACTGGCGGCCAGGACGAAGGTGAACATGAACGAGCTGACGATGCTCTTGTGCGCCATCGGCATGATCACCCGCCACAGGATGGTGGTGCCGCCGGCGCCCAGGTCGGCGGCGGCTTCCAGGTAGTCGCGCTTGATGTCGCGCAGGCCCGATACCAGCAACAGCAGGGTAAAGGGCAGCATGATGTGCACCAGGGTCAGCACCACCGAGAACTTGCTGAACACCAGCCATTCCAGTGGCTGGTCGATCAGGCCGAAGTGCTGCAGGGTGGAGTTGATCACGCCGTTGGTGCCCAGGATCGAGCGCCAGGCATAGACCCGCACCAGGTAGCTGGAGAACCACGACACCAGGGCCAGGTACAGCACGGCGTTGGAGCGTGTGCGGTAGACGATGTAGTAGGCCACCGGCGCACTGATCACCGTCGACAGCAGGGCGGTCCAGAAGCCGTTTTGCAGGGCGATCCAGAGTGATTCATAGAAGCCGCTGGCATTCAGCGCCTTGGCATAGTTGGCCAGGGTGGCGGCGGGTTCCATGCTGAAGGTCTTGGCCGTCCAGAAGCTGGCGATCAGCAGCAGCACCGATGGAATGAGAAAGAACACCACCAGGAAGAACAGCGGAGGCGATGCCAGCCAGTATCCGCTGAGGGTTTTCCGGTCGATTTTCACGCGTTTGCCAGCTTTCGCATCCCGGTCGTCCAGGGTGATGGGCTCGCTGTTGTTGACTACGGTCATGATGAGTTGCCTGTGCTTTTTTTTCGATGACGTGGCGCTTGGGTCAGAGAGCGCGTGTTCGTGGACACGCCCCCCTGCGACGGCTTGCCAAACGCTTTAGAACGAGCCTTTGAAGTTCGCCCACTGGTCGATCCATTCGGCGTAGGTCACGTACTGGTCGGAACTCAGCGGCGGTTGGCCGTAGAGTTTGGATTTCTCGAAGAAGCTATCCAGGTGCTCGTAGTCGAAGGTGTTCCTCAAGTCGCTGGGCAGCAGGGGAATGGCCTTGGGGTTGACCACGCCGGAGAACATGGTGGTCGCCATCTTGGCCTGGGTTTCAGCTTCCAGGGTCTTGTTGATGAACTCCAGGGCCAGGGGTATGTCCTTGGCGGTCTTGGGAATGAACAGGGCGTCGCACCAGAGCGCAGCGCCTTCCTGGGGGACGGAGAGGGCGGTGGTGATGCCACGCTTGATGGTTTCACTCGGGGTGTTGGCAGAGGCCGAGAACACGACGTCCACTTCGCCCGAGACCAGCAGGGACACGGCGTCGCCCGAGGAGGCGGCGAACACGCGGCACTGATCACGGTAAGGCTTGAGTTTCTCGAAGGCGTCGTTGAACTCGGCATGGGTCAGGTTCGGGTATTTGTCGGCGTAGCCGCCAATGGCTGCGATCAGGGACCAGTTCGAGGTGCCGTCGTCGACGAAGGTCAGCCGGCCCTTGAGTTTCGGGTCCAGCAGATCCTTGTACTCGGCAGGTTTGCTCACTTTCCCGGGGTTGTAGACGATGGTGTTCATCCCCCACAGCAGCGGGATGCCCCACTGCTTGCCATCCCAGTACCAGCGGCTGCCCTTGTAGAACAGTGGCAGGGTATTGTCGGCCGAGTAGTTGGGGATCTTCGCGGTGTCGATGGCCTTGAGCAGGCCCATCTCCTTGTAGATCTTCTCGTAGCCCAGTGCGTACATGGTCAGGTCGAGCTGCACCGGATCGGTGCCGGCCAGCCGTGCGGTAATGTCGTCCTGGTTGCTGGCGTAGCTGGAGCGGACGGTGACGCCACGCTGCTTGCGCCAATCGGCCAGTTCCGCTTCGCCGGTTTCACCTTCCCAGCCGAGGATTTCCAGGTGGCCTGTGCTCGCGGCGAAGGCGCTGGGCACGAACGATCCGATATACAAGCCCGCGGCAGAGGCGGCGGCGCCCAGCAGGAACGAGCGCCGTTTCAAGCTGATGGAGTTGAGGTCAATGCCGGTCAAACCATAACCCGTCTCTGTTTCTTTTTTCATTTCGAGTTCCTGCCTAGGGTGGTTGTGTGCAAACGTTGAGCGACTGGCAAGGCGAGCGCCCGGCGGTGGTCGCCGGACGTCTCCCTTTTCCTGCAGTCAGTTGGATCGGCAGTGTTATGACCAGCATTGATTCCCTGCAGCTGGAGAGGTTGGTAAGGCCTCTACTGGACCGATTGACTCTTCCCTGGCTGGGCGACGCGCGCTTTTCCCGGTTTACGGGATAAAGCCTGGAGGCGGCGCGCCCAGCGCTTGATAGGCTCGGCTTTTTGTTTTCATGGATCGAGTATTGGCCGGGCAGGCAAGGCACTCAATTTCGCAGCCCTTTTAAAAGCGACGCACTCTGACGCATCAAAGTGACCTAATCGGCGCAGGCGGCTCCCTTGAGGATAGTTCTCACCCTGGCCGGCGTCGGGGTCGATCATTTGCGTCAACCTGCGTCTCTTTTGCGTGCGCTGCGAAATTGAGCCGGGCCCTGGCTGGGCGAATACTCCAGGGGTGATCCTCGGGCGAGGCGCGGCGCATTCGCGCCGACGCCCGCGCCTGTTTGACTGGAGTATTGCGTGAAGCTCACTGGTGGCCAGATTGTTGCGAAAGCGTTGAAAGCGAACGGTGTCGACTATGTGGCCGGGATACCGGGCGACGGTTCATGGGCGTTGGTGGAAGCCTTGCTGGCGCCGGGGACGGATATTCCGTTCATCCACGTCATGCAGGAGCACAGCGCGGTGCACCTTGCCGACGGTTACTTTCGCGCGTGCGGGCGCCCCATGGCCGTGGTGCTGGCCGGCGCGCTAGGTATTTCCAAGGCCCTGGGCGCCGTAGCGGCCGCGCGCGAGCAGTCCTCGGCGCTGCTGGTGATCAGTGGTGGTCGTGGCGAAGCGGTGACGGGCGGCATTACCCGGGAACAGGTGGCCGTGTCCGCGATCGAGCAACTGCCCCAGGCCCTGCGCCAGGCCTTCGATACCATGTTCAGCGGGCGCGTCGGCCCGGTCAGCCTGGCGATTGAAAACGCCGTGCAGAACGCCGCGATCGATGCCAGCCTGCCGCCGGCCACCTTGCGCGCGGAACCGCCGGTGATCCCACGCAGGAAAGCCGTGTTGCGCGACGAGCGAACGTCGCGTTCGGTCCTGGAAAAAGACGCGATCCTGGTGGTCGGGGCAGGGCGTATCCAGGCCCGGGTCAGTGCGATGTTCCCGGTCCACTATCCCCACAGTCACTTGTGCGCCGGCCCCCTGGGCACCCTGGGCTGGGCCGTCCCCGCGGCGATCGGGGCGAAGCTCGCCATGCCGGCCCGCCAGGTGGTGTGCGCGGTGGGCAATGGCGATCTGTTGCAGTCGATGCAGGAGATGGCCGTGTGTGTGATGCACAGCATTCCGGTGGTGTTCCTGGTCTTCAACAACAGTGCCGACGGTCCCGCGGGCGGCAGGCAGGCCTCGCCTGTCGAGCAGCATCGGGCCGGCGAGTTCAATTTGCCGGACGGCAAGCCATACGCCCCGGATTTCGCCGGCATCGCCCGCAACTTCGGCCTTGAAGCCTGGCGGGTCGAGCACGCTTCACAGCTCAATCCGACCCTGGTCAAGGCACTGAACAGCAAGGGGCCCTCGCTGGTCGAGGTGATGGTGGTGCGCGAGGGCCACGACGCGCCCCTCCCGGCTCAGTCCTGACCGCCCCAGACGATGGTGGCGTTGTCGCCGGTCATGTATTCGCGCACCTCCAGGGGAATCGACTGGTCGCTGGGCAGCACCACGGTAGCGTTGCGCAAGTGATGCTTGCGGATCTTGCCCTTGTCCACGAGCCCCAGGGCCATGCGGGTGGAGAAAGGCTGGCGGAACGAGGACGAGGCCACGCCGGTGACCAACCCGTAGAGGAAGCGGATCGGCCGGCGATGCTGGGGCGTCAGGATCGAGAAGGTCATCTCGTTGCGTTGCTTGCCCTCGAAGTCGACCATGAACAGGCGGTCGCCAAGCAGCAGGCAAAACCCGTGGTAGGTGAAGGAGTAGCCGATCTTGCCGCTGCCATCGCGCAACGGAAAACGTTCGATCGTGACGTATTGCACCATCGAGTCGGCGCGATACAGGCAGGTGACCGAACGCAGGATCCGCCCCTTGTAGATCGATGAGTTGTGGTAGCGGTAATAGACACCCAGATAGTCTTCGAGCAAGTCCGCCGACTGCTTGGCCAGCGGCAGGAAATGATTGAACTGCTCCGAAGCACGCAAGTCCGTCGGCAATTCGTTTTCATAACCTTCATAGAACTTCTTGAACTCGGCGGGCGGGCGAAAAAGATCTTCCGCTTCCATCATGAAATAACGGCCGATCTTCTGCAGGATCTTCTGTGAAGGCACGTGCTGGCCCACCAGGTACTTATTGAACTGCTGGCGGTTCACATCAACTTTTCGACACATATCAGCAACCGACCGGCAGGACTCGACGAGCGTACTCAGGTTCTTTTGCACATTGGCCTGCAAGTCGCTGCGTACCTGCTGGCGCTCAGGGTGCGAAGTGGCGGCCGCTAACGACATGGTGGGGGTCTCTCCTCGACTGGGCATGATTCTCTCGACGGGTCGGCTCGGTTAAGACGCAAGTTATGAAAGTTATAGCCCAGTTATCGAATAACCTTTTGCTTAACCGACATAACCTCTTCAAGCATTTGAATGTCCTGGTGTTGGATAAAGCATGTTCCATGCCGCTTTGTTCGATTGAAACGGGGCGCTTCATGAATAAATGCCTGCGTCAGATTGTAAGCGGTTTGTATCGTCTTGCGGCATTGGCAATCTGCGCGAAGTTGCCGCGCCAGGGCGGAAAAACTTTTATTTGTTGATGATTGGGTTACGCCTGAGGTGAGTGGGTAACACATTGAATTTGCGCGGGTAACACTGCTTGTCGGCGTGGGGTGCTTCAGTTCGCGTCAGGTATCGATCGGGTGCGAAATGGAGAAAGAAAACACCCCCCGTGATACTCGGTGGCAGGTTCTCCCTAACGCTGCTGAGGAAAAACAATGTCAAGCGAACTGCATCGCGCCGCGTATTCGGTGCTGCTTCCCGCATTCGGGGATCTGCGACTGGACGACAATCTGCGCCGGTACCTGAGCCGGGGCGGTGTCTCCCTGTTGCTGGGTGAAACCCGGGAAGAATATGTCGGCCGCGACATGAGCGCGGAGCGCAAGGCCGGCGAGTCCCGTGCCGATTTTATCGATATCGTGCGGGAGGCCACGGCAATTGCCGGTGCGCCGCTACTGATCGCGGTGGACCAGGAACTGGGCGGCATCGAACGCCTGCACCAATTGGTGCCCGCCGTCGCTTCCCGGGCACAGCTGCGGAGCCTCGCTGCCGGGGAAATCGAGCAGCGCTGTTTCGAGATGGCCAGCGCGGCTCGCGACCTGGGCGTCAATCTGTTCCTGGCGCCCATCGTCGATGTGGTCACCGGGGCCAACCCGTGGTTGCTCAACCGACACCTGGGAGCCGATCCGGTTGAGGTCAGCCGGGCGTCCTGTGCCTTTATCCGTGGCGTGCAACGGGCAGGTGTCATTGCCACGGCCAAGCATTTTCCCGGGCACCCTGTCACCGAGCAGGACCCGGCCATTGCCGAGGCTACGGTGCCGGGACCGCTGGAATTGCTCCATGACAACCTCGACGTCTTCAAGACGGTCATCGCCAGCGGCGTGAAAGCCGTTATGCCAGGGCCGGCAGTGATCCCGTCCATCGACCCCGATCACTCCGCCTCGACCTCGTCCAAGGTGATCGCGGTGCTGCGCGATACCCTCGGCTTCAAGGGCCTGATCATTTCCGACGACCTGGACGCGGTGTCCATCCTGCGGGGCAACGGCATCACCGAGACCGCCGTCGCGTCGCTGCTGGCCGGGGCGCATTTGCTGCTGGTGTCCAGTGAGTCGGGCCTGGAGGCCATCGCCGAGGCCATTGTTGCTGCCGTGCATGAGGGCACGCTGGAGCGCCAGATGTTGCTGGACGCTGCCGCCAGGGTTCGCCAACTGGCCATCGCCACTCACGCTGCCGACACCCACGATGCTGACAGCGACGGAGCGGGCCATGAACAGCAATGAACGCAAGGCCTACGGCGTCCTGTTTCCGGTAGTGCTGGATCTGCGGATGACGGATGACGTGCGCCGCTTTCTCGGCGATGGCGGGCGTAGCCTGTTGTTTGGCGAGACTGCCCAGGAGTATGTCAGCGGAAAAATGAGCGCGGACCGCCTGCAGTCGGAAACCCTGGATAAATGGCAGCGCTTCGCCGGCACGGCCACCGAGCTGGCTGGGCCACTGCTGCTGGCCGCCGATGCCGATATCTCCGCTGTTCACCGCTTGCAGGGGATCACCCCGGCGTTGCCCGAGCCGGACGTGGCTCGGGCCATGGACAGCGCCGAGCTGGAGGAGGCTTGCTTTCAGGTCGCGACGGCGGTGCGCAATACCGGCGTGAACCTGCTGTTGTCACCGACCGCCGATGTGGTCGGCGGTACCAATGTCTGGCTGGCGGGCCGTACGTTATCCGACGATGTCCCGCAGGCCGCGGCGATGGTGGCAGCCTATGTCCGGGGTGTGCGCCGGGCCGGGCTGGCGAGCACGCTCAAGCACTTTCCCGGGCATCCGGTGTTGTTGCGGCAGCCGGCGACGGAAGAAGCGCTGGTCGGCGAGTCCATGGCGCAACTGCGTCGTTACTGGCCGGCCTTTCAGGCCGGGATCGACGCCGGGGCGGATGCGGTGATGATGGGGCCGGCGATATTTGCCGCCTGCACCCCGCCGGTGGCCGCATCGGTTTCACCCGAACTGATCGGTGTGTTGCGCCAGGAGTTGGGTTTCAAGGGGCTGGTCATGACCATCGACCTGGACCATCGCTCCACCCAGGGGCAGTTGTCCCTCGGCGAGGTGGCCGTGGCGGCGTTGAAGGCCGGGGCGGACCTGCTGCTGATTTCCGCCGGGGCGATGCCGCAGATGGCGCAGGTCGTGCGGACGATTGTCGCGGCCGTCGCCGACGGCTCCTTGTCGCAGGAGCGCCTGGATGCCGCGGCGCGGACAGTCTCCGGCTTGGCCAATCGCCTGCCGCTCGGCGCCAGATGATCCTGCCTGACGCAGCTTCTGCGTCAGGTTGCGGCGTATTTGGCGGGACTGCGAAATCTCCAGGTGGACCTCATCTCCCTACAATCAACGGCAATGGTAGGAGTGTCATATGACAACCCAGAACAACATCCTGACCCTGCATTCCACCGTCGCGAAACACTCGACCCTGGCCATGGATATCGACATCGCACAGACGGTGGGTTTCGACGCGCTGGAAATCAACAGCAGCAAACTGGAAGCGTATCTGCAGGCCGGTTATACCGAGTCGCAGCTTCAGGAAGTACTCAGGCACGTCCGGGTGCCCGGCATCGGTTACCTGCGCGATATCGAACGCCAGGGCGCCGAGCGCGATGAACTGATGAAGGAAGCTGAGCGGCTGTTTCAACTGGCCAACCTGGCGGGGGCCAAGGGCGTGCAGGTGCTTACCGGTCCCATCAATGTCCAGGCGGTGCTTGATTTCCAGCGGTTTGGCAAGAGCGCCCATTACTCGGGCCTGCTGGGATTCGATCAGGCCGAGCAGTACGCCTTGACCGCGAAAAACCTCGCCGCCCTGGCCGACCTGGCCGGGCAATACAATCTGCTGCTCTACCTGGAAGCCTTGTCCTGGACGCCTCTCAACAGCCTGGAGCATCAACTGCGGCTGATTGATCGCACCGGGCGCGGCAACGTCAGGATGGTGATCGACTACTGGCATTGCTTTACCTCGGGCGTCACCCCCGATGACGTCGCCAGGATGAACAAGGACGTGATCTACGGCGTGCATGTCTGCGATTCGTTGCCCTTCGAGGGCGGCATTCCCAATGAAGAAGTCCTCAGGGATGTTCCCACGGGCAGCGGGGTCCTGGATCTGGCCGAATGGACCTCGGCGGTCAAGGCCACCGGTTACGTCGGCTGGTGGAGCTGTGAGTTGTTCTGCAAGAAGCAGCAGCAACAGAACAGCTATGCCGTCGCCCGGGAGCTGAAGGCGCTGCTGACCCGCCTGGTGCTTTGATCGGACGGGTTGATCGGTCAGGTTTCAACATTCGGCTCAATACTAAAAAGATCTGAGGTCGTCATGGTGGATTTCATCGTAATCGGGGGCGGCTCCACGGGCTGCACGATCGCATCGCGTCTGAGCGAGGACGCGGCGGCATCCGTTGTCCTTTTCGAGGAGGGGCCTCGCGATCGCAGCCCCTATATCCATATTCCCGGGGCCTACTACAAGACCGCCCAGGGCCCGTTGCTCAAACGCTATGCCTGGGAGCCCACCGCGGACCAGCAGCGCAGCGAAACGCCGACCATGGTCCAGGCCAGCGTGCTGGGTGGAGGCAGTTCGGTCAACGCCATGATCTATATCCGCGGCGTGCCCGCCGACTATGATGGCTGGGCGGAGCAGGGCGCTGCCGGCTGGTCTTACAACGACGTGCTGCCTTACTTCAAGAAGGCCGAGGACAACGAGCGTTTCTGCAATGACGTGCATGGCGTCGGCGGGCCGCTGGGGGTGTCCGATCCGATCAATATCCACCCGCTGACCAAAGTCTGGCTGCGGGCCTGCCAGCAGTACGGGCTGCCCTACAACGAAGATTTCAACTCGGGCACGCCCGAGGGCTGCGGGTTGTACCAGATCACCGCCAAAAACGGTTTTCGCAGCAGCGCGGCGGTGGCCTACCTGGCACCGGCCAGGCGGCGGGGGAATCTCACGGTCAAGACCGGTTGCCGGGTGATCCGCATTCTGATGCAGGGCAACAAGGCCGTCGGCGTCGAGTACATCGAGAAGGGCGTGCGCCAGGTGATGCATGCCGACAAGGAGATCGTGCTGTCCTCCGGCGCGATCAACTCTCCGCGGTTGTTGATGTTGTCCGGTATCGGGCCCGCGGCGCAGTTGCAAGAGCATGGCATCCAGGTAATCCAGGATTTGCCTGGCGTGGGGCAGAACCTGCAGGACCATATCGAAGTGTCGCTGGTCTATGAACTGACCGGTCCCCACAGCTATGACAAGTACAAGAAGCCGTTCTGGAAAATGCTCGCGGGGTTGCAGTACGCGCTGTTCAGGCAGGGCCCGGCCGCCTCCAACCTGATCGAGGGCGGGGCCTTCTGGTGGGGCGACAAGGCCGCCAGCCATCCCGATATCCAGTACTTCATGGTGGTGGGCGCCGGCATCGAGGAGGGGGTGGACTCCGTGCCCGGCGGCAATGGTTGCACCCTCAACCTGGGGCAGATCCGGCCACGGTCCAGAGGTCATGTCGGGCTGTATTCGGCCGATCCGATGTCGCCACCGCGCATCGTGCCCAACTATTTTTCCGACCCCTACGACATTGAAAGCCTGGTGGATGGCTGTCTCGTGGGCGACGAGATCATGGCCCAGGCGGCCTTCAAGCCCTATGTGGCCCGGCGTCATGTGCCGGACTCCGGCATCCGTTCGCGCGAAGCCATGAAGCAGTTCTGCCATCGGGAAGCCCACGCCGCGCTACACCCTTCGGGGACCTGCCGCATGGGCGTGGATGAGCTGGCCGTGGTCGGGCCCGACCTCAAGGTGCATGGCATCGACGGGCTGCGGGTAGCCGATGCGTCGATCATGCCGACGCTGATCTCGGGCAACCCCAACTCGGTGTGCATCATGATCGGCGAAAAAGCGGCGGACCTGATCAGAGGTGCCCGCTAGGTCATCCCGTTGCGCTGGTGGTGATAGCGGCCTGATATGGCTTTATCGACGGCCAATGGCTTGCGCGCAGTATGATGCATGCGCAGCCATGGCCGTCGACATATTGGTCAAGCCATGCTTTCCAGCCCATCGCGAGGTCGCCCATGCGTGATTTTTATCCCGAAATTACTCCCTACAAAAGCTATCACCTGCCCGTGGATGCCCTGCATCGGCTCTATGTCGAAGAAGTCGGTAACCCCGACGGACAGCCTGTCGTGTTTTTGCATGGCGGTCCGGGAGCAGGTGTGGCGCCGACGGCCCGGCGTTTTTTCGACCCCGAGCGCTACCGGGTCATCCTCTTCGATCAGCGCGGTGCAGGTCAGTCGTTGCCGCCCGCGGAGTTGACCGATAACACGACCTGGCACCTGGTCGCCGACATCGAGGCCCTGCGCACGCATCTGGGGATTGAGCGCTGGATTGTCTTTGGCGGTTCCTGGGGTTCGACCCTGGCGCTGACCTATGCGCAGACGCACCCCGAGCGAGTCGCCAGCCTGGTGTTGCGCGGCATTTTCCTGGCGCGGCAGGAGGAAGTGAACTGGTTGAATGAAATGGATTCCGGTGCTGCCTGGGTATTTCCCGAGCGCTGGGCGCGATACCGGGATTTCATCCCTGCGCAGGAGCGGGGCAATATGGTCGAGGCCTACTGGCGTCGGCTGGACAGCCCGGACGCGGCGGTGCGCCTGGAAGCTGCCCTGGCGTGGGGGAACTGGGAAGGCGGCATCATGACCCTGGTGCACGAGCCCGACGGCGCGGGGTTGTTCGAGACACCCGAGATAGCCATCAGCATCGCCCGGGCCGAGGCGCATTATTTCCGCAACCGGTTCTTTCTGGAGCCTGGTCAGTTACTCGCCAACGTCGACCGCATCAGGCACATCCCGGCGGTGATCGTGCATGGTCGATACGATCTCATATGCCCGGTGAAGAGTGCCTATGACCTGGCCTGCGCATGGCCGCAGGCGCAGTTGAGGATCGTACAGGCCGGACATACCGCGAATGATCCGGAGATAAGGTCCGCGCTGATCGAGGCGATGGACAGCCAGCCGGTCTGATTCAGGGGCGAGCAGCACCTGCCGTGCGCTCAGCCCCGATCCAGATAGTCCCGTGGCGACTCGCCCAGTATGCGCTTGAACATGGCCGAGAAAGCGCTCGGGCTGGCAAACCCCAGGCTGTCGGCGATGCGATTGATGGGCTCGCCGGCCTCGAGCATGATGAGGGCCTGGGCCAGGCGCACTTGCTGTACCCATTGGCGGTAGGTGATCCCGGTTTCCTTGATGAAGAGTCGGATCAGGGTTCGAGTGCTCGCCCCGACCACTTCGGACCATTGCTCGATGGTTTGGGGCATGGCCGGGGACTCGAGGATCTGCTGGCAGATCGAGACCAGGCGGCGGTCCTGCGGCCAGGGAATTTCCAGCGGGACGGTTCGCGAGTGTTCGAGCTTGTGCAGGATCAGCGCGACCAGGCTTGTGTTGTGCACATCGTCCGGATAAACCATGGGTTGCTCGGCCAGCGCCAGTATCAGCTCGCGCAACAGCGTATCGACCTCGATCACCTTGACCCGCGTACCCAATTGGTCGGCCTGACTGCGTTCGATGTAGAGGGTGCGCATCCGCGTGTCGGTGAGCATGATCTGGTCATGCACGATACCCGCCGGAATCCATAACCCCCGCTGCGGTGGAATGGACCAGATGCCATTGCCGCTGGCGACCCGCATCAAACCTTCGCTCGCGTAGAGAAACTGCCCCCTCGGGTGGCTGTGCGGCACGTTGTAGCTGCCCGCCTTCTGGTCTCGGGAGAAGGCGGTGATCAGCCGTGGCACGTCTTGGTAGTCGTTGTAGTCGTCGCTTTTGCCGTGTGCGTTGAAGGTGTCACTTTGGCGACGAATCTTGGCATTCATGAAAAACCGTCCAGTCCTGGGGCGAGCTTAGTATTTGCCACACAAATGCACTCAGCGATAGAGCCCCGGGGGGATCACGTGTCAGTCCAAGTCAATCGAAAATCGAAGGCCGTTGCATCGGTAGCGGGCCTGGGCCTGTTCATCATGGCCCTGGCCCTGCGGCCAGGTATTGTCTCGGTCGGTCCGCTGGTTCACGCCATTCAGGTCGAGTTTGCCCTGCGTCATGCCCAGGCGGCGTTGCTCACCGCGATACCGGATGTGTGCATGGGGTTCTTCGCGATCTTTATCCCGCGCATCGGTCGTCGCTTCGGCAACGATCGCGTGATTCTTTTCTCCCTGGTACTGCTCGGATTGGCGCTGGTGCTGCGGGCACTGGCGGGCTCGTCGAGCAGTCTCCTGCTGTCGACCTTCCTGGTGGGCGTCGGGGTCGCTATCTCGGGACCGCTTATCGGTGGCTGGATCAAGAGCCACTTTGCGAGCTGGGCGGCATTGCTGATGGGCATCTATGCCGCCGGGCTGGGTGTCGGTGCCACGATGGCGGCCGTAGGCAGTGAGTACGTGGCGCTCGCCGAGGGTGGCTGGCGCCTGGCGGCGGGTGTCTGGGCGATCCTCTGTGTGTTCGCCATTGTCAGTTGGCAACGGCTGGCCTCGATCTTTCCCTCCCGGCCTCACGCTGAACGCGCTTCGACAGCCGTTGTCAGCCAGTCTCCGGCCCGTACTGGTCGGGCCTGGTTGATCGCGGTGTACTTCGGCTTGAGCCAGTTTGTGTGCTACGCCTGCTTTGCCTGGGTGGGTGAAAGCAGTCGGGAGCTGGCGATCAACAGCCTGGGCCCCGGTAGCAACCTGGGCCTGTTCACCGCCATTGTCGCGGCCAGCAGCCTCGTGTCGGGGATCATGACCCGCAACACGCCGGATCGTCGCGGGTGGCTGACCGGGGCCGCGGTCCTGTCCACGGTGGGGGCGGCGCTGCTCTGGCTGTCACCGCACGCACTGGGTGTGATACCGGTGATGGTCATCGCGTTGGGGCAGGGTACGTGTTTCGCCCTGGCCATGACGCTGCCGCTGGACAACACCACTTCCCAGGAAGAGGCCAGCCAGTGGACGGCCTTCATGCTGTTTGTCGGCTACCTCACGGCAGCGCTGGGGCCCTTTGCCTTTGGCTTCCTGCGTGACCGGACAGGCACCTTCGAAGCCTCCTATGGCGTGCTCGTGGCCGCGTCCCTGGCGCTGCTGCTCCTGACACCCATGCTCAAACCACGCGCACAGGAGGCGAACAGTCGTCAGTGCGTAGTGCTTCGCACGCAGTAGGGATCGGACACGGCTTCGCAGAGCTGAGGGGTGGTTCCTTCGCCTGGGTTGGGAGAGGCTCATACATTCCTGACGAGCAGCAGGTCAGTTTTGCCCAATAGGCTTGTCTGAGTATCTGCGCCATGCTGTTTGCAGGTGCCAGGCGGAGGGACTCATCCGCAGGCTTTGGCAGCATCACGAATCGGAGACAGCATGACCCACTCGATCACCACCACAGGCAGTTGCCGTTGCGGGGCAGTCGCTTTCGAACTGCGCGCCGAGCCGATCATTACCACTGCCTGTCATTGCACGGGCTGCCAGAAGATGACGGCCAGCGCGTTCTCCCTTACTGCACTGGTGTTGGCGGAGCACTTCGTGGTCACCCGGGGCACCCCGGTGACCGGCGGTTTGCGAGGCGCGACACGACATCTGTTTTGCCCCGATTGCCTGACCTGGGTGTTCACCCGCCCCGACGGCAACGATTCGGTGATCGGTGTGCGCAGTACCTTGCTGGAAAACCCCGAGCGCTTCAGGCCATTCATGGAAACCTGGACGAGCGAAAAACTGTCATGGGCCGCCACCGGGGCGGCTCACAGTTTCGAGCGATTTCCCGAGCCCCATGAGTACGCGGCGTTGGCCGAAAAATACAGTCAGCATTGAGCTGGCGGCAGGCTGCGCCACCCTCGCGTCTTACTAGGCCGGGCCCTGGGCATCTAGACCTGCGCCGCACCGCCATCGACGAACAGCTCGCTACCGTTGACGTACGAGCTTTCGTCCGAGGCCAGGAACAGCGCCGCGTTCGCGGACTCTTCGGCTTCCGCCAGGCGCCCCAGGGGGGTGGTGGCTTCGACAAATCGGACCATTTCCCGATGCGCTTCGTCATTGTCTGCCAGTGCGTGCCAGCCAGGAGTCGAGGTAGCGCCGGGCACCAGCACGTTGACGCGGATCCTGCGTGGCGCCAGGTCCAGTATCCAGCTGCGGGCGAAGTTGCGGATGGCTGCCTTGGAGGCGCTGTAGACACTGAACGCAGGCGTGCCGGTGATTTGCGTGGTTGAACCGGTGAGGATGACCGAAGCGCCATCCTTGAGTAGCGGCAGGGCCTTTTGCACGGTGAACAGGGTGCCTTTGACGTTGGTGGCGAAGGTGGCATCGAACTGTGCTTCGGTGATCTCACCCAGTGGGGCGAAACTACCACCGCCAGCATTGGCGAACAGGATATCGATCAACCCGGCTTCCTGTTTGACGATGTCGAAAAGGCGATCCAGGTCGGCAAGGCTCGATACGTCAGCCTGGATACCCCGGGCATTTGCGCCGACTTGCGCGACCGCCGCATCCAGTTCTTTCTGCCGACGGCCACACATGAATACCGTCGCGCCTTCTGCCGCAAAACGCTTGGCGCTGGCCAGGCCGATACCGCTGTTGGCGCCGGTGATGACCGCGACTTTTCCTGCGAGCTTGCTCATGTTTTTTCTCCCGGTGGGTAGGTTCGGGATGAGTGTGCATGGATACATTCTGATATGGTAGTACCTACCAAAAGGTGTGTAGGCAGAAAAATTCATGAGCACGACTGAACGTGATTGCGGGTTGGAAGTGGCCCTGGCTGTGATCGGTGGCAAGTGGAAGCCGATCGTGTTGTTCCACCTGAACGGTGGGCCACGACGCTATGGCGAGTTGAAGCGACTGGTGACCGGGATCAGCGAAAAAGTGCTGATTCAACAACTGCGCGAACTGGCTCGCGACGGGATCATTGTGCGTCGTGACTATCAGGAAGTTCCGCCCAGAGTGGATTACGAGATGACGGCGTTTGGTCAATCCCTGGCGGCGGCGTTGGTGCCGTTGTGTGAGTGGGGCAGCGCCAATCGCGCGAGGGTCCGTGAATTACTCGATAGCGTTCTTCCCTGAACGGTTCCGTCCGTGACACGCAGGTGCCGACGCTGTCGACGGGGACTTCGCGGGTTCGATGGCCGTCGATTGAAATGCGTTGACAGCATTCGGTGGACCTGTGTAATTTGATTTCACAGGTCGCCTTTTCTTTTCGAGAGATCGCAGACCCTCAGCAATAGTGCTGAGTACATACCGGCTATAGAAGCCCCTGATTTGCGTTAACAGCGCATTCGGGGGCTTTTTTTTTGGAAAAATTTTATATGTCGACCTTGCAACCCTCCGATTCACCCCAGGAATTTCCCGGCCTCAGCGTGGCCGCCGTGCAAATGGAGCCACGCGTGGGCTGCAAGGCGCACAACCTGGAAGTGTCATTGCGCCTGATCGATGAGGCGGCGAGCGCCGGTGCGCGGGTCGTTGTCTTGCCCGAACTGGCCAGCAGCGGTTACGTCTTTTCCAGCCGCGAAGAAGCGTTCGACCTGGCGGAGCCGGTACCGGCAGGAACCAGCACCCAGGCCTGGACAGACATCGCCCGGCAACGCGACATCTACGTGATCGCCGGCCTTGTGGAACGCGTGGGCAACAAGCTCTACAACTCCGCCGTGATGGTCGGGCCGCAAGGTTACGTCGGCACTTATCGCAAGCTCCATCTGTGGGGCGACGAACACCTGTACTTCGAGGCCGGGGATCTTGGCCTGCCGGTTTTCCATACGCCTTTTGGCCGCCTGGCGATGATCATCTGTTATGACGGCTGGTTCCCCGAAGTCTATCGACTGCTGGCCATGCAAGGCGCGGATATCGTCTGCATGCCCACCAACTGGGTGCCCATGGCGGGACAGCGCGATGACGCCATGATCATGGCCAATACCCTGGCCATGGCCAATGCACACGCCAACAGCCTGAACATTATCTGCGCCAACCGCGTGGGCACCGAACGGGGCCAGCGCTTTATCGGCAACAGTCTCATCGTCGGGGCCGACGGTTGGCCATTGATCGACCCAGGCAGTGCGGACCAGCAGCAAATACTCTACGCCGAGATCAATCTCAAGGCGTCCCGCCAATCCCGGCACCTGACCCTGTTCAACACGGTCCTGCGTGACCGACGCAGCGACATCTACGACCCCATGCTCGGCACGGGCTGGCAACTCCCTCGCTACTAACCCCTACCTACAATAAAAATCAACCGAGGATATTCAGATGAAATCCACTCAGTCGCTCATCCGCATCGCTGTTCTGGCCGCCACTGCGTTGCTGACAGCCCAGGGCCAGGCCGCAGAGCCTGTCAAGATAGGTGTGGCAGTCGGGCTGTCAGGCGCCAACAGCGTCGTGGCGCCTGCCGTCGTGCAGTCCTCGCAGCTCGCCGTTGAGCAGATCAATGCCAGCGGAGGAATACTCGGCCGTCCCGTGCAATTGGAGATTGTCGATGATGCGTCCGGTGCCATCGGGGCGCAGAAGGCTTTCGATACGCTGGTCCTGGAAAAGAAAGTCGACGCCATCATCGCGATGGAAAACAGCGCCGCGCGCAATGCCGCGTTGCCGGTCGTTTCCCGCGGTCGCGTGCCGTACATCTACACCTCGTTCTATGAGGGGCGCTCCTGCAACAAGTGGATGTATGTCAACGGCTGGGTGCCGGAGCAGCAGGTAGCGCCGGTGGTGGATTACTTCAGCCAGAAGCTCGGCGCGAAAAACTACTTCCTGGTGGGCAATGACTACGCCTTCGGCCGCGGCATGCTCAAGTTCACCAAGGCCTATATCGAGCAACACGGTGGCAAGGTCATCGGCGAAGAATACCTGCCGATGGATGGCAGTGACTGGACCGCGGTCATTTCCAAGATCCGCTCGCTGCAACCCGATGCCCTGATCAGTGCCACGGCCGGTGGCGCGCCGAACGTGTCGCTGGCCAAACAGCTCAAGGCGGCTGCCTTGACGCTGCCCTACGGCAACCTGGCCATCGACGAAGGTACGGGCAAGACCATGGGCGATGTCGCGACGGGCATGTATATGTCGGCCTCGTACCTGACCAGTATCGATACGCCGGAAAACAAGAAATTCCTGGCGGACCTCGGGCAGAAATTCGCTGGCAACCTGTCGACGCCCAACGAGCTTTCCGAGCCGCAATACGAAGCATTTTTCCTCTACAAGGCCGCGGTTGAGAAAGCCGGTTCCACCGACTCCGCCGCGGTCGTCGAGGCGCTGAAGGAGGTATCGGTGGTCGGGCCCCGTGGCGTCGTGCGGATGAACGCCAGCCGTCATACCCCGCTGGCGATGCGCCTGGGCCAGATCCAGGCCGATGGCTCGATTCGCATCCTCGCAACCCAGGAGGGTGTCAGTCCGGGTGACCAATGTCCGGGCCTGAAATGATCAAGGGCCTGATCACCAGGCATTGCTTCACGTTGCATTCTCCCCGGAGGGAGACGTCATGGTTCTGATGCTCGATATAACAACAACTATCGCCATGCTGTTCATTGTGACAGCCGGCCTGATGATGATTTTCGGCATCATGAAAATCGTCAATTTTGCCCACGGTGCGTTACTGACCATGGGCGGCTATGCGGCTTTTGTCGTCACTCAACTGGGCTGGAGCCCCTGGCTGGGTTGGCCGTTGGCCCTGGCGACCGGGATGCTGGTCGGCGCGGTCATCGAATACCTGATTGTCCGGCCACTGTACAAGCGGCCCCTGGACGCCATCCTGGCAACCTGGGGCCTGGGTATCGTCATCGGTCAATTGATCATCATCGGCTTCGGTCGGGATGTGAAATTCGCGGACGTGCCCCTGACAGGCACCTGGTCGTTCGGTGGCACGCAATACTCCTCGTATCGGTTGCTGCTGATTCCCCTGGCGCTGGGTTTGTGCGCACTGCTGACGGCGCTGCTCAACGGCACGCGTTTCGGGGTCAAGACCCGGGCAGTGATCATGAACGAGGAACTGGCCAGTGGCCTGGGCATTCACGCCGGGCGCATACGTTTCATCACGTTCAGCCTGGGGGCGGGCCTGGGTACCCTGGCCGGTGCCCTGATCAGTCCGCTGTCGAGCATCGATCCGGGCATGGGCATCACCTGGCTGGTGTCCGCCTTCATGCTGGTCATGGTCTCCGGGCATTCGATGCTCAGCCTGATTGCAACCTGTGCGGTCTTCGGGGCGTGCCAGGTCATCGTCAGCTCCTACGCCAGCCCGGTACTCGGCGGACTGACGATTGCCGTACTGGCGGCCTTGACCTTGCGTATTCGTCCAAAGGGGTTCGCACATGACTAACACCACGTTGCAGGCGGCGAACCGCCCATCCACGCGATCCGTTCGCCAGGGGGCATGGGGACGCTCAGGTGCATTGGCCCTGGTCGGTCTCGTATTGCTGGCCGTGGGTCCCTGGATTTTCGACAGCTACGTCCTCAACCTGCTGATCAAGGCCTTTCTGTTTGCGATCGTGGTCATCACGGTGGATGTGTTGTGGGGCTATACCGGCTACCTGACCTTCGGCCAGTCGGCATTCTTCGGCATCGGGGCCTATGCCGCGGGGCTGGTGTTCACGCACTTCGGTTTTTCGCCCGGCACCATTGCCATCGCCATCGGGCTGGCGATTGTCGTCCCCATGGCGGTGGCCGGCCTGGTCGGCTGGTTGTCGTTCTATCGGGGGGCATCGCCGTTCTTTGCCACGGTGATTTCCCTGGTGTTGCCCATCGTCATGACGCAGCTGCTGCTGTCCGGCGGCGAATGGACCGGTTCCAGTTCGGGGCTGACCGGCTATGACACCTTCGATCTGTCGCTGCCGGCCTGGTACTGGATCGCCGGTGGCGGTGCCGCGCTGACCGGTATCGTCGCCTGGCTCTTCGTGCGCAGTGACGCGGGGCGGGTGCTGGCGTCGATACGTGACAACGAATCCAGGTGTGCGTACCTGGGCATCAATGTCCCGTCCATCAAGATCGTTCTGCTGATCGTGACGGCTGCGATCAGCGGGATCGCCGGCTTTGGCTACGGCGCCTTCAGCGGCGTGGTGGCCCCCGAGTTATCCGGTTTCGTCCTGGGCACCGAGCTGATCATCTGGGTCGCGCTGGGCGGGCGCGGGACATTGTGGGGACCCATGGCGGGGGCGATCCTGATCAACGTCGCCACGGCCTACCTGGGCAGTCGGATGCCGTTCCTGTGGCAGTTGATCCTCGGCCTGTCCTTTGTGCTGGTGATCGTCCTGCTCCCGCAGGGCATCGTCCCGGTATTGCTCAAGCCCTTCGGCTTCGGCGCTCGTGCGCGGCAGGCCCCCACGCTGGTCGAGCGCGCCACCCGAGAGGCGCCCGGGTCGGGCGGTGCTCCCGCCCTGGTCATGGACGAAGTCACCAAGAGCTATGGTTCGCTCAAGGTATTGCAAGGCATCAATCTCACGGCGCAGGCCGGTGACCTGGTCGGCCTGATCGGACCCAATGGTGCCGGCAAGACCACCCTGATGCGTTGCATGAGCGACGGCGCCGATCGTACTTCGGGGACGGTGCATCTGTGTGGCAACGATATCCGCCGGCTTCCGGCCGAGGCCTGCGTCCGTTTCGGCCTCGGGCGCAAGTTCCAGAATGCCAATATCTTCGAGTCGCTGACCGTGGCCGAGTGCCTGCGCATGGCGAGCCTCCTTCACGGGCGCCCCTTGTTGTTCCGTCGGGCCGATACCCTGGCCTTGCCGTCCTATGCCCTCGATGTTCTGCGGGTCACCGGGCTGGATACCCTGCTCGACGTGGTCGCGCGCGATCTGTCCCACGGCGAGCAGCAGGCGCTGGAGCTGGCCATGGTGCTGGCCCTTGAGCCGCGCGTCGTGCTTCTCGACGAGCCGACCGCGGGACTGACGAAGACCGAGCGCACGCAAATCGGTGTCGTGCTGTCCTTGCTCGCCAACCGCTACAAGTTGTGTTGCCTGCTGGTTGAACACGACCTGGATTTCGTCGAACAGATCGCTACCCGTATCGTGGTCTTGCACCAGGGGAGGATGGTCATGCAGGGGACTTTCGAGGAAGTCGTCAACTCCGAGCTGGTCAAGACGATCTATGCCGGATCCGCAATCGTCCCACGGGAGGTCGTATGAACGGTGCTACGTTGCAACTCGATGCGGTCACCAGTGGCTACAGGGCTTCGGTGGTCATCCGCGATTTGTCGTTCAAGGTCCGCGCCGGCGAAGCGGTGGCCTTGCTCGGCAAGAACGGCATGGGCAAGACGACATTGCTCAAGACCATCATGGGCTACCTGCCGAAGCAGCAGGGCACCGTGCGGATCAATGAAGGCGACATCACCGGGTTGTCGCCGCATCATGTCGCCCGGGTCGGCGTGGCCTATGCCGCCCAGGAAAAGGCCCTGTTCACCGAACTGAGCATCCGCGACAACCTGCGCATGGGGCTCGACAAGGATTCGTTGTTCGATGAGCGCTTCGCGGCGATCGAGCCGGTGTTCCCGGTGTTCAAGGACCGCTTGAAGCAGTACGCCGGCACACTGTCGGGCGGCGAGCAGAAAATGCTCCTGGTGGCGCGGGCCCTGATGATGCGTCCCGCGATTATTTTGCTGGACGAAATCACCGAGGGCCTGCAGCCTTCGGTGATTGAGCGGATTGCCGTGGCCCTGGTGCACGAGCGAGAGGTCCATGGCACGACCCTGCTGCTGATCGAGCAGAATGTGCCGTTCGCCTTGAAGGTCGCGGATCGCTACCTTGTACTCAAGCAAGGTGAAATCGAGGAGGAGGGCGATGCCAATGCGCCGGGTGCCACCGAAGCCATTTTCAACCATCTGAGGGTGTGACGCTCATGGTCCTGTCAAGTTCTGGCGAGCTGCCGGCGTGCCTGTTCATCGCCACGGGCGGCACCATCGCCATGCAAGTCGACCCTTCGACGTCGGCGCCCATTCCGGCATTGTCAGGCAGCGATTTGCTCAAGGCGGTGCCTGAGCTGGCGACGATGGCGCGACTGGAAGTCAACAACCTGTCCAATGTGCCGTCAGTCGAAATGGGGCCGCTGCGCTGGCGGCGGCTGCATCGGGAGATCGAGGCCGCGCTGGCGCGCGAGGCGATCGTCGGGGTACTGGTATCCCATGGCACCGATACCCTGGAAGAGACCGCCTGGTTTCTCGACCTGACCTTGACGTCCGACAAGCCGGTGGTGCTTATCGGTGCCCAGCGCAATGCCTCCGAGGCGGACTTCGACGGACCGCGCAACCTGAAGAGCGGCACACGGGTATGCATTGCGCCTGAATCAGCGGGCAAGGGCGTGATGGTCGTCCTCAACGATCAGATCAATGCCGCCCGGGAAGTCAGCAAGACCCACACATCGGACGTCGAGTCATTCAATTCCGGCGACGCCGGCCTGCTCGGAAGGGTGGACGGCGATCGTGTCACCTTTTATCGCGCCTCCTGCCGTCGGCAGTCTCTGCCGCTGGGGGATGCCGAGCTGCCGCGGGTCGATATCGTGCCGATGTACGCCGGCGCGGACGGGGCGTTGCTCGGCGCCGCCGTGCAGGCGGGTGCCCGGGGCCTGGTCATCCAGGCCCTGGGGGCGGGCAATGTGAATGCCGCGATGTATGCCGCCATTCTCGAGGCCATCGCAGCGGGCATCGCGGTTGTCATCGCCAGCCGTGTGCCGCGCGGGCGGGTAAGGCCCATCTATGGCTTTACCGGGGGCGGTGTGACGCTGAAAGATGCCGGTGTGATCTTCGCCAATGACCTCAGCCCGCAGAAAGCCAGGATCCTGTTGATGCTGGCTATGCAGGTCCCCCGGTCTTCGACCGAACTACAAGCCATTTTTGATCGATAGGTGAGCGCCATGCCCAGCACCAGGACAGCAGTCACCAGGGATCAGGGATGGCCGGTTGGCATCTTGTACTCGCGCTCGGGGGCCACCGCGGTCACCGAGTCCGAGCATTTTTTCGGCACCGCGCTGGCCATCGAGGAAATCAATGCGCTCGGTGGCGTGCTGAATCTGCCGTTGATCCCCACCGCGTATGACCCCAAGGGGTCACCGGAGGAATACCGGCGCCTGACGGGCAAGCTGCTCATCGAAGACGAGATCAACGTCATTTTCGGCTGCTCCCGTTCCTCCAGCCGCAAGGCCGTGTTGCCGCTGGTCGAGCGCCATAATGCATTGCTCTGGTATTGCTCCTTCTATGAAGGCTTCGAATACTCGCCGAACATCATCTACACCGGCGCCGTGCCCAATCAGAACAGCATCCAGCTCGCCGCCTACCTGTTGCAGAACAAGGGCACCCGGTTCTTTCTGGTGGGCGCGGACTATATCTATCCGCGCGAATCCAATCGCATCATGAGGGACGTGGTTGAACAATACGGCGGTGAAATCGTCGATGAGGTCTACCTGCCCATCGACGCGGGGCTGGAGCAGCTCAAGGACGTCCTCAACGAAATCCGCGACGCGCAGCCGGATGTGGTGTTCTCGACCCTGGTCGGGCAGTCGGCCCGTTCTTTCTACCAGCACTATGGCGAGCATGGACTGGATCCGAAGAAGATCCCCATCGCCAGCCTGTCCATGGCCGAGGAAGAAATCCGCCTGATCGGCCCACCGTTGTGCGAGGGCCACATCACGGCGGCGACCTATTTCGGTTCGTTGCCCAACGACAGCAATCAACGCTTCATCGAACTGTGGCGCCAGCGCTTCGGCGACCGCCCGACCAGCACCTGGTCGGAAATGGCGTATTCTCAGGTCCACCTGTTTGCACGGGCCCTGGAGCGCGCCGGCAGCCTGGACCGGCGCAAACTGGTCGATGCCGTGCACAAGGTCAAGTTCGCCTCCCCGGAAGGGCCGATCGCCATTGATGCTGAAAACAACCATTGCGCCCTGACTCCCCGGATCGGTATCTGTCGCAGTGACGGACAGTTCGACGTCGTATGGGAAGGTTCAGGCCCGGTGAAACCCGATCCTTACCTCTCCACTTTCGGCTTCTCCGAGTTTTGGTTGAGGTAACGCCATGAGTTCCAGTCTTCGCCGTCTCTATGAAGATCTGCGCAGTATCTGCGTTGCCCTCGTCTATCCGCCCGGGGACGACCGCGATATTGTCATGCAGCAGTTGAAACGCATTGGTTGCCGGGTCAAGGTCGTATGGCCATTTCCCTCGGAGCCGCCCGCGGACGTCGATGTCATTCTCTTTCAGATCACGCAGGAGCTGGAAGGCAACCGGATCTGGTCGGGCGCCTCGGTCAACGCGGCGCTGATCGCCCTCAGCGACTACGAAAGCCCGACCATCCTCAAGTTGCTCCTCGATACCCGTGCCCACGGGGTGATTTCGAAACCCTTTCGTTCCTCCGGGATTCTCAGCACGCTGGTGCTGGCGCGGGCTTCGTACAGCTATCAGGAAAAGTTGCAGGGCAAGATCGACAAGCTTGAACTGACGATCAAGTCGCGTCGGCAGATTGAAAAGGCCATTCGGGTGCTGGTCGAACGCCAGAATCTTACCGAGACACAGGCCTACGAACATATGCGCTCACGGGCCACCAGCCTGCATGTCACGGTCGCCGAGGTCTCCGGGATGATCATCGAGGCCCATGAGGCCATGGAGCGGCTGGGATTGAAGCCTTGACCAGGGGGCGTTGCGGCACCGCCGGCAACAGCCGGCGGTCAGGGCAATACGGATAGATGCTGTCAGTCGTTCAACCCAGGCGCATGGACAGCTCGACATCCTCGGCGAACGGCACGGACAGATACCCCGCCCCAGGCGCACGCACTCGCTCCAGGTACTCGGGGCTGTAGTCGGCGTTATCGGCAATGATCAACGCCCCGGGTTTCAGGCGGCTCTCCAGCAGGTTCAGGATGTCCGGATACAGCGCCTTGGCGCCATCGAGCAGGACCAGGTCGATGCTGTCGGGAAGGTCCCTGGCCAGGGTCTGCAAGGCGTCCCCCACGCGAATCTCCACCAGGTCGAGCAACTCGCCGGCCTCCAGGTTCGCGCGCGCCCGCTCCACCTTGGACGGTTCGAACTCGCTGGTGATCAGCCGACCACCGCCGTTGTCGCGCAGTGCCGCGGCCAGGTGCAGGGTGGAGATACCGAACGAGGTGCCGAATTCGACGATGTTCCGGGCATTGCAACCGCGGGCCAGCATGTAGAGCAGGGTGCCGGTCTCCCGGGAAACGGCCAGCGGGAATTCCTTCAGTTGCGTATAGAGGTCCAGGTATTCGGTCTTGCTGCGCATCAGGCGCGTGCGCTCTTCATTCGAGATATCCGAGAAGACGCTGCTGGTCATCGGCGACTGCGTCTGGGCGAACAGGCGATCCAGCAGGGGCGCGAGAGGCGCGCGGGTCAGGGTGGTCATGGGGGTTTCCTTGGCAAGTCGGTGAGGGGTTATAATGCGAACAAACCTTCATGTTTTCTATTCGCATTGCGAGCCTTGCCCATGACCGAGCGCCCAACCCCGCAGATTGCCTCACGTAAACAGCCACGGCAGGTTCGTTCCAATGACCTGGTTACGGCCATTCTGGAGGCGGCTGTTCAGGTTTTGGCGAAGGAGGGCATGCGCCGTTTTACCACTACGCGGGTGGCCGAGCGGGCCGGCGTCAGTGTCGGTTCGGTGTACCAGTATTTTCCGAACAAGGCGGCGATCCTCTTTCGCCTGCAGAGCGATGAATGGCGCCAGACCAGCGATATGCTGGGCAGCATTCTTGAAGATTCGCGGCACCCGCCATTGGCGAGGCTGCGCAGGCTGGTCCATGTGTTCATCCAGTCCGAGTGCGACGAGGCCGAGGTCCGTGTCGCCCTCAATGATGCGGCGCCGCTGTATCGCGATGCGCCCGAGGCCCGGGAGGTCAGGGCCCGGGGGCGCGGTATTTTCCAGGCTTTCATGCACGAGGTGCTGCCCGGTGCCTCGCCGACGACACGGGCGTTGGCTTGCGAGCTGATCACCACGACCCTCAGCTCGGTGGGCAAGTCCTTTTCGGAAACCCCGCGCACCGGCGCTGAAATCGAGGCTTATGCCGAGGCCATGGCGGATATGTTTTGTGCCTATCTCGATCGGCTCGAGGGTGCCTGAAGCCCTCAGCGCGACAGTTGCTCCATCAACAGGATCACGGCGATCAGGACCATGATCGCCCCCGACAGGCGGCTGACCCTCCTGGCGGCGACGGGACGTGCCTGCAGCACCAGGCGGGAGCCGAACCCCACCAGCAGATAGATCACCGCGCAACTGAAGGTGTGCAGCAGCCCCAGCGCCATGATCTGCAACGGCACCGGCCAGGCGGCGCTCGGATCGGTGAATTGCGGCAGCAAGGCCAGGAACAGCAGGAAGACCTTGGGGTTGAGGCCGCTGACGCAGGCGCCCTTGACGGTCCAGCGCGCCCAGGAGCCCGAAACCTGGCCCTCTGCGGCACTGGGCACGGAAGGATGCAGGAGCATGTTGATGCCCAGCCAGAGCAGATAACCGGCTCCGGCGACGGTCAGCACGGACAGGGCGACAGGATGGTTGGCCACCAGCCCGCCGACACCGGCGGCCACGATCAGCGTCGCCATCAGATGCCCGATCAACAGACCGGCCACGGCGGGCATCACCACACGACCGAACAACCCCGCCGATATCGCATAGGCCCAATCCGCCCCCGGGGTGACCACGAACAGAAACGACACCGCCCAGAAGGCGGCCAGAACACTGGGAGTCATGTTCGCCTACCTGTGAGAATTGCGTGGGGTGGATTGCCGATGACAGTCGGGCAGTGTTTTCAAGCCATTGTTGCAGGCACTTTCAGGGGGGATTCGCATAGTTCTTTCTCGTGGATGGAGGGAAGGCAGCTCGTCTGATTCAACCCGCGCAGATGGCCGGGAAGCTCTGAAGCCCACGAAAAGAATAATTAAAGTCGGTTAGAATATTTTCTCTATTATTCCAATGTGCCTGATGGTTTTGGGGAGATTTTTCCGAGTGGACAGGATTGACCAGAAGATTCTTGCCGAGCTGCAAATGGACGGGCGCCTGTCGGTGACCGAGTTGGCCGATCGGGTTGGCCTGAGCCTGTCGCCGTGTCATCGGCGGGTGCGGGCCCTGGAGGAGTCGGGGGTGATCCTGGGGTATCGCGCGCAGCTGGATCCACGCGCGCTGGGCCTGAATTTCTCGGCGATGGTCTTCGTGACCCTGCGTGAAGGCGACCACCGGGCAGTGGAGGCCTTCGAACAGGCGTTGACCCAGATACCGCAGATCGTCGAAGCGCAACGGCTGTTTGGCGAGCCGGACTTTCTGCTCCATGTCATCGCCCGGGACCTGCCGGCATTCCAGGTGCTTTATGACGAGCGCCTGTCGAGGCTTCCGAATGTCCAGCGCCTGACATCGACCCTGGTGATGAAGAACGTGATTCAGGATCGTTCACTGCCTTTGTGAACAACGCACGGTTGCGTCGTGGCTTGCCTGAACGGTGGTGATCTAGACCGCTCTTACTTCCGCCAGCAGTTCAGGATGGCGATCCAGCAGTTTCAAGAGTTTTACCAGCGCCAGTGGCGGTTTGGTTCGGCCATTCTCATAGCGTGAAAAAGCATTGACGCCACCACCGAAAATCTCGGCTGCTTCACGCTGATCCAGGGCGAGCCGCTTGCGCACTGCCGTGATGAAGCCGGGATCTACGATAGAAGCATTGACCTGCTTGTTGAATTGCAGCATCGCAGTGCTGACGCGCGAGGATTCAGCGGCATCCAGCAGACTCTCTCCGCAGGCGGGGCAGTAGTCTCCGGTAACTGCCGCGATGAACGTCGATTCACCTTTGTATGTATAAGGCATGTCACGGGTATCACGCACCAGTTCGGCGGCCGTACACACAGGGCATTTCATGTTTACAACTCCTTGAAGGACACGATCAGGACGTCATCGATGACCGTGAGTTTCAGGTAAATCTGACCAACGACCGTGCTGGGGCGGTACACATCCTGCCAGATGCGGTGGTCGGCATGAGTAGTCATGCTTTTATGGAAGTCACGGGCCGTCAGTGTCAGGACAATACCGATCATTTCTTCGAAGCCCAACCCCAGAGCAGCTGCGCTGACGAGGGCTGATGAGGTTGATTTCACACGTCCTGCGGCTATCAATGTTCGAAGGGTCGATAGCCTGCAATGGGGCGTTTTCTTTTCCATGGAGAAATTAACCCGGTAGGTTCTATTTAGCAAGTTGGTTAATTTTTTAAGGCGCTGGGTTTCCAATCTCCATGGAGGATGCTTGCAACGGCTGGAACCTGTCTGTCAGTCACATTCGGCAGGTTGGGGGAGTAAATGCTCCGCTTGGTGTGGGGATTTGAGGTGAGTGAGCATTTCATCATCGCTATCGTCCTCGACCGAGCCGCGATCGAGGAACAGGAACACCACGGCGGCCGTCAGTACGGTGATGGCGGTCAATACCAGCAGCAGGGTACTGAAAGCGGCACTGTAGCCCTGGGCCAATGCGGTGCGTCCGGCGGCGGGCAGCAGGTGTTCGGCGCCGCTCAGGTCGCCGGTCGCCAGGTGTTGCGCGGCGGCGACGATATTCGGCAGGGCATCGGCAGGCAGCGCGGCCAGGTTGCCGGCCGTGAAGGCCGAGAGCAATGCGGTCACCACGGCAATGGCCACGCCTTCACCGGCCACGCGAGTGGTGCTGAAAATGCCGGTGGCCATGCCCGCGCGTTCCTTGGGCACCACACTGACCGCCATGCCATCCATCAAGCCCCAGGGCAGGCTGATGCCGACACCGATCACCAGCATCGGCCAGGCCAACTGCCAGGCGCCGCTGCCCACCGGGACGTGACTCAGCCAGTACAGTCCCGCCGCACAGACCAGCAAGCCGCTGCCGCACAAGGTGGAGGGCGACAGCCAGCGGGTCAGGTAACCGGCGACAATCGGCAACACCAGCAGTGGCGCCGACAGGGCGATCAGCAACCAGCCGGCGGCGATTTCGCTCATGCCTTCGATGCCGACGAAGCGGATCGGCAGCAGGATCAGCAGCACCACGAAGGAGTAGGCCGGGGCCGCCGCCAGCAGTTGCACGCCGACAAAACGCGGGAAACGGAACAGCGACAGGTCGAGCATCGGTTGCGCGACACGCTGCTCGATCAGCACAAAGGCGACAAAGGACAGCAACGCGACGACGAACAAGCCCAGTGACAGCGGGTCGGTCCAGCCGCTTTCCGGCACCTTGAGGATGGCGAAGGTGAAGATGCCCAGCGCCCAGGTGAAGGTTATCGCCCCCGGCCAATCGATCCCGGCGGCCTCTGGATTGCGTGACTCTTGCATGCAGCGCGCGGCCAGGACCAGCGAGATGGCTGCCAGCACAGTGATCAGCAGGAAGATCAGGTGCCAGTCGAAGGCCTCGATGATCGCCCCGGCCAGCACAGGGCCGAAGGCCAGGCCGATACCGAAGCTGGCACCGACGAAGCTGAAGGCCCGGATGCGCCCCGGCCCGTCGAACACCTGCGCCAGCGCCGACATGCCGCCGGAGAAAGCGGCCGCCGCGGCCAGGCCCTGGGCTGCCCGCAGTATGTCGAACACCACCAGGTCGGGGGCGAAGGGCAGTGCCGCCGCGAGCACGGCAAAGGCGCTGGCGCCGCCGATAAAGACCTTCTTGCGGCCATAGCTGTCGGCCAGGGCGCCGGCGAGCATCAGGCAACTGCCGAAGGTCAGCATGAAGGCGTTGGTGACCCAGCTCAGTTCCATGGGCGAGCCGCCGAAGGCCCGGCCTATGGCCGGCAGGGCCACGGCGGCAGCGGTGAAGTTGAAGGGCATGGTGATGGCCGTGATGCACACGGCCAGCAAGATCAGGCGTTGTTGCAGAAGCGGAGTGGACATCGGTCGAGATCCTTGCGTCGGGCGAGTACCGCACCCGGGAAGTGAGCGTGACAGCGCCGGCGATCCGGTGGTTTACCGGGGCCGGCAGAACATGCAAGGATCTTAAAGAGCGAGTAATCGAGTTAAAAACGGTAAATATTCCGCCTATATCGGAATAAAAGGATCGAATGGGAGACGCAGGTGGATCGACTCAGTGGCTTGATGCCCTTTATCCGCACGGCAGAGTTGGGCAGTTTCGTTGCCGCGGGCAGGGCGCTGGGACTGTCGGCGTCGGCGGTCGGCAAGGGGGTGACCCGGCTCGAGCAACAGTTGGGTGTGCGGCTGTTCCAGCGCTCGACCCGCAGCCTCAGCCTGACCGACGAGGGGCGGGTGTTCCAGGAGCGTTGCCGGCGCATTCTCGATGACCTGGACGACGCCCAGGCGACCCTGTCGCAGTCCACGGAGGTTCCCCGCGGGCGCTTGCGGATCAGCATGCCGGCGGCCAGCTATGCGTTGTTCGAATCGGTGCTGATCGCGTTCATGGAACTGTATCCCGATATCGAACTGGACCTCGACTTCAGCGACAAGCTGGTGGACCTGATCGAGGAAGGCGTGGACATCGCCATCCGCAGCGGCGAACTGCCGGACTCGCGTTTGATGCGCCGTACCTTGCCCGGTGTGCAACCGGTGCTGTGCGCCGCGCCGTCGTACCTGGAGCGTCACGGCACGCCACTGACACCGGCTGACCTGGACGATCACCTGGCGGTGCGTTTCCGCTACTTCAAGAATGGCAAACTGCTGGATTTCCCCCTGCTGCGCGAGGAAGGCACGCGCGAGCCGCGGACCCGCACGGTGATGGTCAGCAACAACATGGAAATGGTCCGGGGGGCGCTGCTCAAAGGCTTCGGCCTGGGGACCATCCCCGACTTCCTGGCCCGCGAAGCATTGGCTGATGGCTCGCTGCGCTGCCTGCTGCATGGTTATCTGATCCCACCGGACACCATGAACATCGTCTGGCCCTCGAGCCGCCAGTTGTCGCGCAAGATTCGCGTGTTTGTCGACTTCATGTGCGAGCGCCTGGAACAGGAGGCCGCACAGTTACGGGCGACCATCGAGCAGGAATGTCTTTACTCGCTCAGGAGCGCCAGCGAGCTGGCCCGTTAGGGCCGATGCGTACCTGCGCGCCACGTCAGGACAGGCAGACGGGCATCGGGCGTCCATGGACGGGCGGAGTGAGCAGGTGCCGGGCCGGAGTGTCCAGGTGCTTGAAGTAGTCCACGGCGAAATCGACGAACAACTTCACCCGGCGCGGGAGCTTCTTGCCGCCTTCGGTGAGCAGGTGGAACTCGGTGGTCGGACACTGGTAATCCTCCAGCACCGCCACCAGGCGGTTTGACTGGATATCCTCGGCCACTTCCCAGGCCGACTTCCAGATGACGCCCAGGCCTTGCACCGCCCACTGGCGCAGGGTGAAGCCGTCATTGGCCAGGCGATTGCCCTTGACCTGCACCGTGGTGGCGGCGCCTTTCTCGAAGAAGCGCCAGCGATCCAGGGCGAAGTCGGCGCGCAGTTGCACCAGGCAATTGTGTTCCAGCAGGTCCTCGGGAGTACGCGGGGTGCCGAAACGCGCCAGGTACGCCGGAGAGCAACAGACCATCTGCCGGTCGAACCCCAGGGGGCGGGCGATCAGCGAGCTGTCCGGCAGGTCGCCGAAGCGAATGGCGATATCCGAGCCCGACTCGACAAAGTCCAGCAGCCGGTCGGTGAAGAACAGGCGAATGCTGACATTGGGGTTCTCGCCGATAAAGGCGTCGACCAACTGGCTGATCCGCTGGCGGCCCAGGTCGGTGGGGCAGGTCAGGCCGATGGTGCCCAGCAGGTCGCTATGGCCGCTCTTGATGATGCTGTCGAGGGCATCGACCTCTTCGAGGATCTTCAGCGCATTCTCGAACAGGAGCTGCCCCTCGGGCGTGGGGCTCAGGCAACGGGTATTGCGCTTGAGCAGGCGCAGCCCATAAAACTCTTCCATGGCCTTGAGTCGACCGCTCATGGCGGCAGGCGACAGGCCCATCTGCCGACCCGCGGTGGAAAGGGAGCCTGTCTGCACCACCAGGCGAAACAGTCGCATGTCCTGCAAGCGATCAACCATGACTGAATCCACTGCTCGATGAATGTTTCTTGTTGTGGATGAAGTATCGGCTGTTTATTCAAGTGACGCTATTGTCTTTATGTTGTCCGAATAAATCGTATTTGTTGCGCGGCCCCGTGAAATGGGCTGTCTGGGCATTGGTGAATTTAATTCAAATGTGTTTTTTGTTGGCTTCACCTTTCGCTGAAGTTGAAAAGTCAATTTTTCAAAGATGAATAGAAAAGCACGGCTGATTGTTAATAATGGAGACCCGGGCTGATGACAAAAACATAAGAAAGAGGGTTTATGTATGCGTGTGCATTATCAGGAAGTCGCCCATTCGGCCAACCTGGCGGGCGAGTTCAAATCGGCCATGGGGCGCTTCGCCGCGTCGATCACCCTGGTCACCACGATCGATGCCGAAGGGCTGCCCCACGGCCTCGCCGCCACGGCGTTTTCCTCGGTGTCCATGGATCCGGCCTCGGCGCTGATCTGTGTCAATCGCAACGCCAGTGCCTCGCCGATCATCAAGCGTTCCGGGCTGTTCTGCGTGAACATGCTGCAAAGCCAGCATGAACCGATCTGCCGGATCTTCAGCCAGCCCGACTTGCGCGAACGGCGCTTTGTCGAGGGTGAATGGAAGACCGGTATCCATGGTATCCGCTATCTGGCCGACGCCCAGGCGGCGATCTTCTGCGAAGTGGTGCGGGAAATCGAACACGGCACTCATACGGTGATGATCGGCAATGTCATCGATGTCATGACCCAGCCATTGGAACAACCGCTGCTGTATATGGGCGGACGCTATCGGGAGTTGCGCGGTTAGTTGTCAGAATGATGCTCGATCTTATAACAATCAAATAATAAGCGGATGTGGGTATGAATAATCAGTTGCTGGCGAAAACACGCCTTGGCGGTGTGCTGCCCAAGTGGATCGGTGTGGACAGCAGTGTCGCCGGCCCCTTGCTCGGACTGTTGTTGTTATGCGTGGTGTTGACGGTCTTCACAGACAACTTCCTGAGTGTGAGCAACCTGCTCAATGTACTGGACCAGGTCACGGTGCTCGGCATCATGGCCCTGGGCATGACCCTGGTGATCCTCATCGGCGGTATCGACCTGTCGGTGGGCGCGGTGCTGGCGGTGGCGATCATGGTCATGAGCTGGCTCGGCCAGGCTCTCGGCGTGCCGATGTGGCTGGCGATGCTCGCGGCCCTGGTGGTCGGCGCGGCTTGCGGCGCCACCACCGCGTTGCTGGTGGTAAGAGCCGGGCTGCCGTCGTTTATCGCGACGCTGGCGATGATGTCGGTGGCCCGCGGCCTGGCCTATATGGTCACCGATGGCGCCCAGGTCAGTGGTTTTCCCGAATGGTTCAGCAATCTCTCGGTGATCCGCTATGGCGGCGTGCTGTCGCTGACGGTGCTGTGTTTCCTGCTGCTGGCCCTGTTGTTCTGGTTCGTGCTGCGTTTCACCGTGGCCGGCCGCAGCCTCTACGCCATCGGCGGCAGCGCCAAGGTGGCGCGACTCGCGGGCATCCGGGTCAAGGGCTACACCAGCGCCGTGTACATCCTCTCCGGCATCTGCGCGGCACTGGGCGGAATCATCATGACCTCGCGCCTGGACACTGCCGGCGCCGGTGCGGGCGTCGGCTATGAGCTGGACGTGATCGCCGCCGTGGTGATCGGCGGCGGCAGCCTCAAGGGCGGCGCGGGCAGCGTGGTCGGGACCCTGGTCGGGGTGCTGATCATCGGCGTGCTGCGCAACGGCCTGAACCTGGCGGGCATTTCACCCTTTGTGCAGCAGGTGGTGATCGGCGCGGTGATCGCCTTCGCGGTGATGCTCGACCTGCTCAAGCGCAAGGGCGATTGAGGCGATGTCGCCGCTCTTCCCGATTTTCTCCAGAGCCGATAACAAGAAGGATAAAGACATGAATCGTTCCGCGTTTGTGCTGCGTTCCCTGTGGTTGCCGCTGTTCGCCTGCCTGCTGTCCAGTGGCGCTCACGCCCAGGGCAAGGCCGTGGACCAGATCACCGTGGGGATGTCGATCCCGAGCCTGCAATGGGTGTTCTACCTGATGGTGCGTGACGGCGTGATGGAGCAGGCCAGCGGTATGGGGATCAAGAAGGTGCTGGTCTCCGATGCCCAGGCCGATCCGGCGCGGCAGGTCAGCCAGATCCAGGACATGCTCAGCAAGGGTATCGATGTGCTGCTGTACACCGCCACCGGCAGCGCCGCCTCGGCCGTACCGGTACGCCTGGCGCGGCAACAGGGCGTGCCGGTGGTGTGCGTCGACAACTTTCCGAAAAACGTCGAGTGCGATGCCTATATCTCCACCGACAACCTCGCGGCGTCCGGCGAACTGGCCCGGCAGATGATCAAGCTCACCGGTGGCAAGGCACAGATCGGCCTGCTCCAGGGCACCCTCGGCGACTCCACCGAAGTCACCCGTGCCAAGGGCTTCGACGCGGTGCTGACGCAGGCGCCGCAGATGAAGATCGTCGACAGCAAGCCCACCGACTGGCTGCAGGACAACGGCTTCAAGGTGGCCCAGGACATGTTGCAGAAGAATCCACGGATCGACGTGTTCCTCGGCCGTTCCGATGCCCCGGCCCTCGGCGCCGCCCAGGCGGTCAAGGTCGCCAATATCGATCACAAGATCTGGGTGTTCGGTTATGACGGCCTGCCTTCGGCCCTGGAAGCGGTGCGCGACGGCAAGATGGACCTGACCATCACCCAGCAGGCGGTGGAGATGGGGCGCACCGCGCTGCGCACCGCCGTGGATCTGCAGCAGGGCAAGAGCGTGGAGAAAACCCAGTTGCTGCCGGCCTTTGTCACCACCCGTGAAAACGCGGCCGCCTTTCTTGAAAAGCACCCTTGAACTGCCGGAGGAGAGCTTGTGATGCACGCGATCGAGCCTTCGGGCCAAGCCGTTCAGGAGCCGCTGTTCAGGGCCTGCAACATCGGCAAGTCATTTCATGGGGTGCGGGTGCTGGAAGACATCAGCCTCGCTATCGGTTACGGCGAAGTGGTCGCTCTGCTGGGGGAGAACGGGGCCGGCAAATCGACCTTTTCCTCCATCGTCGCCGGCGCCCAGGGACCGTCGAAGGGCAGCATGTTCCTCGCTGGCCAACCCTATGCCCCGGGTGGGCCGGCCGAGGCCATGGCGCTGGGGGTCAATATGATCCACCAGGAGATCCACCTGTTGCCGGAACTCAGCGTGGCGGAGAACGTGTTTCTCGGCCACCTGCCGACCCGTGGCGGGCTGGTCGACCGTGGGCACATGTACCGCGAGACGGAAAAGCAGCTGCAACGCCTGGGCCTGGATATTTCCCCGGATACCCTGGTCGGCCAGCTGAAGATTGCCGCGCAGCAACTGGTGGAAATCGCCCGGGCGCTGACCTTGAACTCGCGCCTGCTGATTCTCGACGAGCCGACCGCGGCCCTGGGCAAGGAGGAAACCGACCTGCTGTTCCGGCAGATCGAGACGCTCAAGGGCCAGGGCGTGTCGTTTATCTATATCAGCCACCGCATGGATGAAATCGCCCGGATCGCCGACAAGGTGGTGGTCATGCGCGACGGCTGCCTGATCGCCCGTCATGACAGCGGCGCGGCGGATGTCGGCCTGCTGGTCTCGCAGATGGTCGGGCGTTCCATCGAGCGGCTGTTTCCGGCGCTGCCCGAGCCGACGGAAGAGCTGGTGCTGCGGGTCGAGCGGCTGTCGGACCGGGCAGGGCGCTTCGCCGATATTTCGTTCGCGGTACGTGCCGGGGAGATCTTCGGGATTGCCGGTATCGTCGGGGCCGGGCGCACGGAGGTGGTCCAGGCGATTGCCGGACTGAGCCCACTGGCCGCCGGCAGTGTCCGGGTCGCTGAGCAGGTCTTGCCGGGCAACGATGTGGCGGCGGCAATCCGCGCCGGGGTGGTGCTGATTCCCGAGGACCGCAAGGCCGAAGGCGTGGTGCTTGGCCAGACCATCGCCGAGAACCTGGCCTACTGCAACCTGGACCGCCTCAGTGCCTGTGGGGTCATGGACAACGGTCGGGTCATGGCCTTTGCCCTGGAGCGAATTGCCGCCCTGGGTATCAAGGGCCAGGCACGGCAGACCCTGGACAAACTCTCGGGCGGCAACCAGCAGAAGGTGGTGATCGCCAAGTGGGTGGCGCGGGGTCCGAAGGTGATCATTCTCGACGAGCCGACCCGGGGCATCGACATGGGCGCCCGCGCGGCGATCTATGAACTGATCGTCGAACTGGCGAGAACCGGCGTGTCGGTGATCGTGGTCAGTTCCGACCTGGATGAAGTGATCGGCCTGTCCCATCGGGTCATGGTCATGGCCCGCGGGCGTGCCCAGGGTGTCCTGCAGGGCCGACAGATCGCCCCCGACCGCATCATGACCCTGGCCACCGCCTAGAGGAAGTTTCAGCATGTCCCATCCTTATCAAGCCTTGCCTTACCCGCCCTTTGCCCAGCTGCTCGATCTGCGCGGCAAGACCGCGGTGGTCACCGGCGGCAGCAACGGTATCGGCTTTGCCATCAGTCGGCGCCTGGCCGAAGCCGGGGCCAGCGTGCTGATCGGCAGCCTGGCGCCCGAGCGCAGCGAAGAGCTGACGGAGGCGGGCCTGGCGGTGTCGTTCATGGCCTGCGACGTGCGCTACCCGCACGATATCCAGCGCCTGGCCGATGCCGCGGTCGAGCGCTACGGCAGCCTGGATATCTGGGTGAACAACGCCGGTATCTACCCGCTCAGGAATATCGACGAGATCGACGTGACCTTCTGGGACCAGTTGCAGGCGATCAATACCCGTGCGGTGTTCCAGGGGGCGCAGGCGGCACAGCGGCAGATGCGCAAGCAGGCGAGGGGCGGCAGCATCATCAACCTGTCCTCGATCTGCGGCCATCGACCCATGGCCAATCACTGCGCCTATGACACGTCCAAGGGCGCGGTATTGGCCATGACCCGCAGCCTGGCGAAGGACCTCAGCGCGTTCGGCATCCGGGTCAATTCATTGTCGCCGGGGCTGACCGCCACGCCCGGCAACCTGGAACCGGAGCTGCTGGAACAGCATCGGCAGAACAACGTCCTGGGGAACATTCCCCTGGGGCGTCCGGCCGAGCCTTTCGAGATCGCCAATGCGGCGCTGTTCCTCGCGTCGCCCATGGCGTCGTACCTGACCGGGGTCGACCTGCTGGTCGACGGCGGGTGGCTGCTGCACGGCAGTTGACCGCCCCGCAAGCATGGCGGTGCGACACCTGAGGCCGTCGCGCCAGCCCCGATTCGCTTCATTGCTTGAACACCGCGCCGGGCGGTGCGGGGCTTTGCATGCCCGCAAAACCGTCCCGGTGTGAAAAACGTCATGGCGCGAACCCCGGTTCGTCCCGTGGCGCTCATTGAAAACCGCAGGAGAACGACATGAAACTTGCCATGTTCATGCAGCCGCTACACCACAAGGGCTGGGACTATCACGAGATGTACGACCAGGACATCGCCTGCGCCGTGCATGCCGACGCCGTCGGTTTCGACGAGCTGTGGGTGGGCGAGCACACCTCGCAGCGCACGGAGCCGGTGACCAACGCCCTGCAGTTCCTTTCCACCCTGATTCCGCTGACCCGACGCATGAAGCTGTGCACCGGCGTGCTGAATCTGCCGCATCACTTTCCGGCACGCATCGCCGCCGACGCCGCGATGTTCGACCACATGGCCAAGGGGCGTTTCATCATGGGCATCGGCCCGGGCGGCCTGGCCTCGGACTTCGAGGTCTTCGGCAGCAACGGCAAGGACCGTGGGCAGATGATGGTCGAATGCTACGAGATGATCCGGGCCATCTGGGGCAGCAATGCGCCTTATGCGTTTACCGGCGAGCACTTCCAGGTCAGCCTCAAGGACTCGGTGAACCATGAACTGGAAATCGGCTACATGCCGACGCCATTCCAGAAGCCCTTCCCGCGGGTCGCGACTACCGCCATGAGCCCGTTCTCCAGCACCGCGAAGCTGGCCGGAAGCAAGGACTGGGACCTGATGTCGGCCAACTTCAACCCCACGGCCACCGTCGCCTCGCATTGGCAAGCCTACTGCAAGGGAGCCGAGGAGGCCGGGGTCAAGGCCGATGCCAACAACTGGCGGGTGGCGCGCTCGGTGTTCGTCGCCGACTCCCAGGCCCAGGCCGAAGACTACCTGGCCCAGGACAGCTGCACCCTGCGCCGCTACTTCGACTACATGATCGATAACCTGTCGAGCAACAACTACACGAAGATCTTCAAGACCCGCCCGGACATGACCGACGAGGAAGTGACGGTGGATCACTGCATCCGCGAGATGGTGATCTACGGCGACGTGAACTCGGTCACCGAGCAACTGGTGGCGTTCAGCGAGCAGACCGGGCCGTTCGGCACCTTGATGACCACTTTCCACGAGTGGGATGACGAGGCGCTGTGGCGGCGCTCGATGGAGCTGACGGCGCAGCAGGTCATGCCGCGCCTGAACGACTACATGACCCCGCGCCTGAAAGCGCAGTAACCGGCCGGCTGCCGGAGTCCGTGTGCGGCCGCGCGCCTGAGCGCCGCGGCCGATTTTTCCGTGATATGTCTGGACACTACCCATGACTGATTTGACAAGACAAGGCCTCGACCCGCGGCCATCGTCCGTGCAGGACGACGCGGCTTTCCAACTGACCGCGCAGGAACTGGCCCGCTTGCGGGACAAGGCGCAATTCATTCGCCTGGAAACCATCCGCCTGATCGAGATCGCCAAGGTCGGCCACTACACCTCGGTGTTTTCCGCCGCCGAGCTGTTCGCCGCGCTGTATTACGACGTGATGGACCTGCGCCATGGCGAACCGAAATGGCCGGATCGCGACCGCTTCATGATGGGCAAGGGCCACGCCGCCGTCGGGCTGTTCCCGGTGCTGGTGGAGTGGGGTTTCTTCGACCAGTCGATCCTCGATAACTACACCCGCCTGGGCAATCCCCTGGGCGACCACCCGGACATGCGCAAGGTGCCGGGCGTGGACTTTTCTTCCGGTTCCATCGGCCATGCCTTGTCCGGTGGACTGGGCATGGCCCTGGCCGGGCGCATGCTGGGCCAGTCGTTCAACACCTTCGTCATGCTCGGCGACGGCGAGATGCAGGAAGGGCAGGTGTGGGAGGCGGCCCTGGGCGCGGCCCACCATAAGGTCCACAACCTGTTCGCGATCATCGACCGAAACGGCTTCCAGCTCGACGGCAGCGTCGACGACGTGATCGGCATCGAGCCGCTGGCGGACAAGTGGATCGCCTTCGGCTGGGAAACCCATGTGGTGGACGGCCATGACCTGGCGACCCTGACCCCGCTGTTGCGCCGGCTGAAAGCCGACACCCAGCGTACCCGACCGGTATGCATCATCGCCAATACGGTCAAGGGCAAGGGCGTGTCCTACATGGAAACCGAGCCGGGCTGGCACCTGGGCTATCTCGATCCCGAAGATGCACAACGTGCCGTCGAAGAAATCAAAAGCAAGGTCATCTAAGCCATGAACAACGCACCTCAGTCGAGCAACTCCTGGCAGTACCGTGAACTCAACGAGCAGACCCCCAGCCTCAATGCCTTGTCCGATGCGCTGATCGAACTGCTCGATCAGGGCCATCCGGTGGTCGCCGGTACCGCCGACCTGCAGTACTCCAACGGCTTGTCGAAATTCGCCGGACTGCACCCCGAACGTTTCGTCCAGTTCGGCATTTCCGAGCAGAACATGGTCTCGGCGGCGGCGGGGATGGCAGCGGTCGGCATGCAGCCGTTTGTCGCCACCTTCGCTTCGTTCCTGCCGTTGCTGTGCTGCGAGCAGATTCGCATGGACGTCGCCTATTCGGCGCTGCCGGTGCGCCTGATCGGCCACCATGCGGGGATTTCCCTGGGCTTCTATGGCACCTCCCACCACGCCACCGAAGACCTGGCGATCATGCGTGCGATCGCCGATCTCACTATCGTCGCGCCAGCCGATGGCAACCAGCTCAAGGCGGCAATCCTGGCCTCGGTGCATCATCCGCAGCCGATCTACTTCCGCATCCAGCGCGGGCGCGACCCCGTGGTGTACGAAGAAGTGCCTGCGTTCGTCTTCGGCAAGGCCACGGTGCACCTCACCGGTGCCGAGCTGACCATCATCGCCACCGGTTCCACCGTGCACCCGGCGCTGGAAGCGGCGCGGGCACTGAATACGGCGGGGCGTTCGGTTGGCGTGATCGACATGACCACCATCAAGCCGCTGGACCGCGAGGCGGTATTGACCGCGGCGCGCAACAGCCGGGCAATTCTCACCGTCGAGGAACACAACATCATCGGCGGGCTGGGTGGGGCGGTGTGCGAGGTGATTGCCGAAGAGGGCATCGGCGTCAAGGTGCGCCGTCACGGGATCTACGACGAGTACAGCCTGATCGCGCCGCCGACGCACCTGTACCGGCACTATCGCCTGGACGCGGCGGGTATCGAGAGCGTGGCGCGGGAAGTGCTGGGCTGATCATCCGATCGTTCCCACGCCGCGGCGTGGGAACGATCACCTCAATACGGCCGGGGGTTTACCACTGCACGTCCGTGCTTTCGATCCACTCCAGGATCGATTCGCGCTTGGGCTGCCAGCCGAGCAATACCCGCGCATTCACCGCCCGCACACGACTGTTGGAACCGATGGCGAAGCGCGCCCAGTCACCCAGTTGGGCAATGGCCTCGTCGGCCGGCCAGCTCTGGATCCGTCCGCCATAACCCAGGGCCTTGCTGATGGCCGTGGCGATCTCGATAAACGAGGCCTCGCCGTTTTCCGCGAAGAACAGCGAAGCCGAGGGGGCCTTTTCGATCGCCAGGCGATAGAGCTCGGCCAGGTCCTCGATATGCACGTTGGACCAGCGATGCAGCCCGGCGCCCATGTAGGCGCCGGCACCATATTCACGGGACTTGGCATAGAGCTTGGGCAACTGGTCGCTCTTGACCGGCAGCCCGAGGGACTCGCCATAGATCATGGTCGGGCAGAACACGATGCTGCGAATACCGTCCTCGACGCCGGCGCGCCGTACCAACTGGTTGATTTCGACCCGGTCCTTGCGGATGTCCATCGGCGTGAACGGTGTTTCATCGGTAAAAATCTCGGCGCGCTCGTAGGCGCCCCGGGCATCGTCACCCACCACGCTGGAACCCGAGGTGTGCAGCAGGACCTTGCCGCTGCCGCGCAGGGCGTCGATAAAGGTCTGTACCGACCCCAGGTGGTCGGAGTTGGCGGCGTTGACCACCACATCGGCGGCACGCGCCTGCTCGGTGAGGATAAAGGCATCGTCCAGGGTGCCGAGCACGGGGGTGATACCGAGTTCCAGCAGGGCGTTGCGCTGATCCGGATTGCGCAGCAGCCCGCTGACCTGATGGCCAGCCTTGACCAGGTAGCTGGCCACCGAGCCGCCGATATAGCCGGTCGCGCCGGTAACGAAAATTTTCACTGAGATGTCCTCTTCTTGTCGTGGGGCCTGGCGCGGAAAAAAGCGCAGGCGCAGGTATTCCAGGTGCTGGAATCCATTCACGATACGATCCACCCCAGGTATGAGCTAGACTGCTGAAACTCCAATCATCTGTGAACTCGATTCATGCTCAATATCAAAGACATCAATCGCTCCGGCGAAATGGAAGTGTTCACCCGGGTGGTTGCGGCCGGCACCTTTTCCGAGGCAGCCCGCCAGCTGGACATGTCGCCTTCGGCGGTGAGCAAGTTGATCGCCCGCCTGGAGCAACGGCTCGGCGCGCGCCTGCTGCATCGCTCGACCCGGCGCCTGGAGCTCACCGCCGAGGGCGAGCGTTTCAACAGCGAGTGCCTGCGCATTCTCGAGCAGATCGACAACGCCGAGCGCGACGTGGCGAATGTCACCCGGCCCAGCGGGCTGATCCAGGTCAACGCCAACCTGCCGTTCGGCCTGCATTGCCTGTTGCCGTTGCTGCCGGACTTCCTCGCCGCCTATCCGGACATCACCCTCAATGTCGAACTGACCGATACCGTGGTCGACCTGCTCGAACGTCGCGCGGATGTGGCGATCCGCACCGGACCGATGAAGGAGTCGAGCCTGGTCCAGCGCCGGCTCGGCGAAAGCCGTCTGATCACCGTGGCGGCGCCGAGCTATATCGCCCGTTTCGGCAAGCCCGAGTCACTGGAGGCGTTGCATGGGCACAACCGCCTCAGCTTCGGTTTCCACCGCTACTCCCAGGCCTGGGTGTTTCGCGGCGACGAGGGCCAGCGCATCGAGATCGAGCCCCAGGGCAATATCCTCCTCAGCGACGGCGAGAGCATGCGCCAGTCGGCCTTGGCCGGACTGGGTATCGCCCGGCTGGCCAACTTCCATATCGGCGCCGATATCGAGGCCGGGCGCCTGGTGCCGTTACTGGAAACCTGGGACAGCGGGGAAAGCGAGGCGATCCACGCGGTCTTCATCGGCCCCGGACGGCAACTGCCCCATCGGGTGCGGGTGTTTATCGACTTCCTGCTGGAACGGATCGCCCCGCGCCTGTCCCAGGACTGAGCGGGCAACGCGGTTTTGCAAAAAGGCTTAATTCAGTCTTCGACAATTCTTGAAAATCCTTCGCCCGGCCCTGGGGCATGATGATCCGCACAAGAACAACCCAGGCGGATTTCATGGATTATCAACTGACCGGCAAGACGGCGCTGATCACCGGCGGCGCCACGGGGATTGGCAAGGCCATCGCCCACGGCTTCCTGCTTGAAGGGGCCAACGTAGTCATCAGCGGTCTGCTGGAAGAAGAGGTCGCCCAGGCCCTCGAAGAACTGGGGCCGCGCAGCAAGGGGCTGGCCGGCGACCTGACCCAGGCCGGCGTGCCCGAGCGACTGGTGGCCCTGGCCCGGGAATTCGGGCCCATCGACTTCCTGATCAACAACGTCGGTATCTTCGAGGTACGGGACTTTTTCGACACCGATGATGCCCGCTGGCTGCATTACTTCAACGTCAATGTCATGAGCGGCGTGCGCATGAGCCGCCTGGTGATGAACGACATGCTCAGCCGCGGCGAGGGTTCGGTGGTGTTCATCAGCAGTGAGTCGGCGGTCAAGCCGCAACCCTGGATGGTTCACTACGGCGCGATGAAAGCCTGCCTGCTGGGCTTGTCCCGGGCCCTGGCCGAACTGACCAGGGGCACGGCGGTGCGGGTCAATTCGATATTGCCGGGCCCGACCGCCACCGAGGCGGTGCGTCGTTATCACCGGGAGATTGCCGAAGAGAAGGGGATCAGCCCGCAACAGGTGGTGGCCGACTACTTCGACGAAACCGAGCCGACGTCGCTGATCCGGCGGATGATCGAGCCCGAGGAAGTCGCCCGCAGCGTTCTGCACCTGGCCGCCTCGCCGGCGCTCAATGGCATGGCGATGCGCGTGGAAGGCGGGACCATTCGCTCGATTCTCTGACGGTCGCGCGGGGTTCAGGCTCTGCCGAGCAGGGCCTGGGCGAAGTCGTCCGAGGAAATGAAGTCCATGGTCTTGCGCAACTGGAGGGTTTCTTCCGCGCCGAAGGCCTGTTCGAAGCGGCTCGACATCTGCCGGGAGACCAGCAGCGCCTCTTCGTACTTGCGCCGGCCTTCCTCGGTCAGCAGCACGCGACGACCGCGGCGGTCGAGTTCATCCACCTGCAACAGCACCAAGCCGTCGCGCACCAGCGGCTTGAGGGTATGGCCCAGCGCCGACAGGTCCATGACCAGGGACTGGGCCAGATCGCGCATGCGCGGTTCGTCGGAGCGGGCGATATGCGACAGCAGGGAGTACTGGGTGGCTTTCAGGCCGCAGGGTGCGAACGCCTCGTCGTAGATTTGCCCCAGGCGCCGGGACGCGCGGCGTACGGCACCGTTCGCGCAACTGCTGGCCTGTGGGCTGTCGGGACCGGGTGGTGCACATTTCAAGGGCTGATCACTCTCTTAAGGCTGGGTCGATGGGGTAATTATGCCTGCGACCGTCTCGAGAACAAGGTCTTTCATTCCCGAGGCGGCGATCTGGCCGATCACGTAATGATTCCATAATCCATGGATGCTTAAAGATCACTGCACAGATGACGGAAGGGCTCCTTCACCTCTGACACTGGATCTTCGACTGCGTTCTGCAAGAAATATACTTGCGTATGCCACTAAAATCTATATCGTGGCATATGCCTCTTTATGACCAGGATGTCAGTGCTGTTTGCCCGGGTTGAGGAGGGCGCGGGACGGGAGTAGAGCGCCGTATGAAGCGCCCCGCGAGCCTGCGTCATGCGCCTTCTTCACTGTCCAACCCCTTGTCTGGATCACCTCCATGCTGAGCCTTGTGCGCATTGCTTTGCGGCGCCCCTATACCTTTGTTGTACTGGCAATCCTCATCCTGATCGTCGGACCGCTCGCGGCCTGGCGCACGCCCACCGATATCTTTCCGGAAATCCGCATACCGGTGATCGCCGTGATCTGGCAGTACACCGGCTTGCCGCCGGACCAGATGGCCGGTCGGATCACTTCGCCTTTCGAACGGGTGCTGACCACCACGGTCAACGACATCCGCCATATCGAGGCGCAGTCGATGACCGGCTACGGGATCGTCAAGGTGTTCTTCCAGCCCGGGGTCAATATCAGTACCGCCAACGCGCAGCTGACTTCGGTGTCCCAGGCCATCCTGCGCAACCTGCCGCCGGGCACGGTGCCGCCGCTGATCCTCAACTACAGCGCCTCGACGGTGCCGATCGTGCAATTGGCGCTGTCGGGCAATGGTTTCAGCGAGCAGAAACTGGGCGACCTGGGCCTCAACACCGTGCGATTGATGCTGACCACGGTTCCCGGCGCGGCCGTGCCTTACCCGTTCGGCGGCAAGAGCCGCCAGGTGCAGATCGACCTGGACTCGGCGCGGATGCAGGCGCGGGGGCTTTCGGCGCAGGATGTCGCCACGGCCCTGGCGACGCAGAACGTGATCACCCCGGTGGGCACGCAGAAGATCGGCAGCTATGAATACACGCTGCAACTGAACAACTCGCCCACGGATTTCCATGACCTGGAGAACCTGCCGATCAAGACCGCCGATGGCACCACGGTGCTGATTCGTGACGTGGCGACGGTGCGTGACGGCAACCCGCCGCAGAGCAACATCGTCCACGTCAACGGCAACCGGTCGGTGCTGATTCCGGTGCTCAAGACCGGTTCGGCCTCGACCCTCGGGGTGATCGCCGGGATCAAGGACAAGCTGGCCGACAACAAGGCCGCCTTGCCGCCGAACCTGAATATCGACCTGATCGGCGACCAGTCGCTGTTCGTCCGTTCGGCCATCAGCGGCGTGGCCCGCGAGGGCCTGATCGCGGCGGCGCTGACCAGCCTGATGATCCTGCTGTTCCTCGGCAGCTGGCGCTCGACGGTGATTATCGCGGTGTCGATTCCACTGGCGATCCTGTCGTCGATTGTCACCTTGTCGGTGCTCGGCGAGACCCTGAACATCATGACCCTGGGCGGCCTGGCGCTGGCGGTGGGGATCCTGGTGGACGATGCCACGGTGACCATCGAGAACATCAACTGGCACCTGGAGCAGGGCAAGCCGGTGGAGCAGGCGATACTCGACGGGGCCGCGCAGATCGTCACGCCGGCCTTTGTCTCGCTGCTGTGTATCTGCATCGTGTTCGTGCCGATGTTCTTCCTCGACGGTGTCGCACGGTTCCTCTTCGTGCCGATGGCCGAGGCGGTGATCTTTGCCATGATCGCCTCGTTCATCCTGTCGCGGACCCTGGTGCCGACCATGGCCAACTACCTGCTCAAGCCCCATGTCCACGGGGATGACGGGCAGCCGCACGTGGCCCCCTCGAACAATCCGCTGGTGCGTTTCCAGCGCGGCTTCGAGGCGTGTTTCGAAACCCTGCGCGGGCATTACCACGGCGTACTGGACAGCGCCTTGCACCATCGACGCGTGGTCGTGATCGCGATGCTGGCTTTTGTGCTCGCCTCGTTCGCGCTGGTGCCGCTGCTGGGGCGCAACTTCTTCCCCGAGGTCGACTCCGGGCAGATCCTGCTGCATGTGCGGGCACCGGTGGGCACGCGGGTGGAGAGTACCGCGCAGCTGATCGCCGAGGTCGAGAAGTCGATCCGCTCGGTGATCGAGCCGGACCAGCTGGCGGCGCTGGTGGACAATATCGGCCTGTCCATCAGCGGCATCAACACCGCCTATAACAACACCGGTACGGTCGGCTCCCAGGACAGCGATATCCAGATCAGCCTGAAGGAAGGCCACAAGCCGACGGCCGACTATGTGCGTGAGTTGCGCGAGGTGCTGCCGCGGGAATTCCCCAATGCGGTGTTCTCGTACCCAGCCTCGGACATTGTCGGGCAGATCCTCAACTTCGGCTCCTCGGCACCGGTCAACGTACAGATCGCCGGCAACAACCTGGCGGCCAACTTCAGCTATGCCAGCCGCCTGCTGCGGGAAATCCGCCGGGTGCCCGGCGTGGTGGATGCACGGATCCAGCAGTCGCAGCAACTACCGACCTTCAAGATCGATGTCGACCGCACCCGGGCGCAACTGGTCGGCCTGACCGAGCGCGATGTCACCAACAGCCTGGTGGTCAACCTGGCCGGCTCCAGCCAGGTAGCGCCGACATTCTGGCTCAACAACGCCAACGGCGTGTCCTACCCGATCGTGTTGCAGACCCCGCAGTACAGCCTCGACAGCCTGGCCGCCTTGCACAACCTGCCACTGAGCGGCAGCGCCGGCGCGGCGTCCGACCAGACGCTGGGCGCCCTGGCGTCGATCCAGCGCAGCCATGGCAACTCGGTGGTGACCCAGTCGGATATCCAGCCGGTCGTGGAGATCCTCACGTCGATCCAGGGCCGTGACCTCGGTGGGGTAGCCGCCGATATCCAGAAGATCCTTGCGGCGCATGCCGGCGATGTTCCAACCGGTTCCAAGGTGCAGTTGCAGGGACAGGTGCAGACCATGAACGCGGCCTTCGGCGGGCTGCTGTTCGGCCTGCTGGGCGCCGTGGTGCTGATCTACCTGCTGATCGTGGTCAACTTCCAGTCCTGGAGCGACCCGTTCGTGATCATCACCGCGTTGCCGGCGGCCCTGGCCGGGATTGTCTGGATGCTGTTCATCACCCATACGCCCTTGTCGGTGCCGGCCTTGACCGGGGCGATCATGTGCATGGGGGTAGCCACCGCCAACGCGATCCTGGTGGTGAGCTTCTGCCGCGAGCGCCTGGCGGTCCACGGCGATCCGGTGAAGGCCGCCCTGGAAGCCGGCTTTACCCGCCTGCGGCCGGTGATGATGACCGCCATCTCGATGATCATCGGCATGGCGCCCATGGCCCTGAGCCTGGGCGAGGGCGGTGAACAGAACGCCCCCTTGGGCCGCGCGGTGATCGGCGGCCTGGGTTTCGCCACCATTGCCACATTGTTCCTGGTTCCACTGATTTTCAGTCTTGTGCACGGGCGTCGCCAGCACGCCACGCTTACGACCACCGTCACTCAAGGGGTTTGACATGTCCATCGACACCATCGTATCCAACCAGGGCCCGCGTCGGCGCTCGTCCCGTGGCCTGGTTGCACTCCTGCTGGGACTGGCCTTGCTGGTCGCCATCGTGGGCTTCGGCATCGCGGTGCGCGCCACCGAATCCCGCGACCTGAAGACCTGGACCAACACCCAGGCGCTGCCCAGCGTCAATCTGGTGACTCCGGGCGTGCAGCCCCAGGGACCGGTGCTGAACCTGCCGGGGCGACTGGAGGCCTATTCGCGGGCCTCGATCTTTGCCCGGGTCAACGGGTACCTGAAGTCCTGGAAAGTGGACATCGGCAGCCACGTCAAGTCCGGGCAACTGCTGGCCGAGATCGACACCCCTGAACTCGACCAGCAATTGCTGCAGGCCCGCGCCGACCTGGCTTCGGCCCAGGCCAATGCCACCCTGGCCGAAACCACGGCCAAGCGCTGGCAGGCGATGCTGGCTTCCGACTCGGTGTCGCGCCAGGATGTCGATGAGCGCACCAGTGACCTGACGGCCAAGCTGGCGAAGGTCAAGGCGGCCCAGGCCAATGTCGATCAACTGGTCGCGACCAGGGGCTTCCAGCGCCTGACCGCGCCGTTCGAGGGGGTGGTCACGGCACGCTCCACCGACGTCGGCGCCCTGATCAGCGCCGGCGGCAGTGCCGGGCGCGAGCTGTTCGCGGTATCGGATGTCAGCCGCCTGCGGGTTTATGTGCAGGTACCGCAGACCTTCTCGCCACAGATCCGCGTCGGTACCACGGCCCGGCTCACGGTGCCCGAGTACCGCCAGGAGGCGTTTACCGCCAAGGTGATCGCCACCGCCGACGCGGTGACGGCGGCGTCCGGCAGTACCCTGGTGCAACTGTTGGTGGACAACCCGGGCGGTCGCCTGCTGCCGGGTGGTTATACCAGCGTGCAGTTCGACCTGCCGGTGCAGGCCGATGTGCTGCGCCTGCCGGCCAGCGCCCTGGTGTTCGACGACCACGGCATGCGCGTGGCGACCCTGGATGCGAACAACCATGTGCTGTTCAAGACCGTCAGCATCGCCCGTGACTTTGGCGACACGGTGGAGATCGGCAGCGGCCTGGTGGCCAGTGACCGGGTGATCGATACGCCGCCCGATGGCCTGGCCGACAACGATGCGGTGCAAGTGGCCTACAACCCGTCGGAGGTCAAACCCCATGGCTAAGTCCCGTGTGCTGTGGTCATCGAGCCTGTGGCTGCTGGCGAGTCTCGGCCTGGGCGCCTGCTCGCTGGCGCCGGAGTTGAAAGTGCCCGCCACTCCGGTGCCCGGACAGTTTCACGATCAGGCGCCCTGGACGCTGGCGACGCCCGACGACCAGGCCAGTCGTGAAGACTGGTGGCGGATCTACAAGGATCCGCAACTGGATGCGATGCAGCAACAACTGCTGAAGAACAACCCCGACCTGAGCGCTGCGCTGGCCCACTACCTCCAGGCCCAGGCGTTTGTCGCCCAGGCCCGCTCCGGACTGTTTCCGACCATCGAGGGCATTGGCAGTGGCCAGCGCCTGCGGCAGTCGGACACGCGGCCGTTGCGTTCGAGCACCTCGCCGGACGTCTACAACTCCGCGACCCTGGGTATCGAGGTGGATTATGAGGTCGATCTCTGGGGCCGCGTGCGCGACACGGTCGCCGCCGGCAACAGCGAGGCGCTGGCCGCCAAGGCCGACCTGGCTTCGGTGCGCCTGAGCCTGCAGGCCCAGTTGGCGGACAGCTATATCCGCCTGCGCGGGCTCGACTGGCAGGACCAGTTGCTGCATGAAACCAGCGACGCCTATGCCAAGGCCTTGAGCCTGACCGAAGGCCTGCACGGCGGCGGTATCGTCTCCGGCCTGGACGTGGCGAGGGCGCGTACCCAGTTGTCGACGGTGAAGTCGCAGTTGACCCAGAACCTCGCCCAGCGGGCACTGATCGAACATGCCATCGCCGCGATGCTCGGTGAGTCGGCGTCGACCTACGCCATTGCCCCGAGCACCGCGCCTATCGCCCTGCCTGGCATACCGACGGGCGTGCCCTCGACACTGTTGCAGCGCCGCCCGGATATCGCCGCCGCCGAACGCCGGATCGCCGCGGCCAACGCACGGATCGGCGTGGCCCGCGCGGCCTGGTTCCCGGCCATTACCCTGAGTGCCCAAGGCGGCTACCAGAGCGACGAGTTCGCGCGCCTGCTGACCGCGCCGAACCTGTTCTGGGCCATCGGCCCCTCGCTGGTGACGACCCTGTTCGACGGCGGTGCGCGCCAGGCCCAGGTGGATATCGCCAGGGCGGCCACCGACGAGGCCGCCGCCAAGTATCGTGGGGTGGTGCTCGGCGCGTTCGAGCAGGTCGAGAACAATCTCTCGTTGATCGCCGGCCTGGGTAGCGCGCTGGACGACCAGCGCGACGCCGCCGCGGCCGCGCAGTACGCCCAGGACCTGTCCCTGGCACGCTATCGCCAGGGCGCTGTCGGATACCTTGACGTTGTCACCGCACAAGTCGCTTCGCTGCAGGCACAACGTTCGGTGCTCGAGTTGCAGACCCAGCAGTTGAGTGCCAACGTGGGCCTGATCAAGGCGCTGGGCGGCGGTTGGAACATCGCCCGGTTGAACGGTACAGCCGATGTCGCCGCCAATCGGGCCAGCGCAGTCGATACCGCAGTCATCCATTGAAACCAAGGAGTATTGAGCATGACCCACTCATCGGATTACCAGCCACCCAAGGTCTGGACCTGGATTACGGAGAACGGCGGGAAGTTTGCCAATATCAACCGGCCCATCGCCGGGGCAACCCATGACAAGGAGTTGCCGATCGGACGTCATCCGTTGCAACTGTATTCCCTGGCAACGCCCAACGGCCAGAAGATCACCATTCTGCTGGAGGAGCTCCTGGCCCTTGGTCACCAGGGCGCGGAATACGATGCCTGGTTGATCCGTATCGGCGACGGTGATCAGTTCGGCAGCGGTTTCGTGGACGTCAATCCGAACTCCAAGATTCCTGCGCTGATGGACCACAGCGGGCCGAAGCCGATCCGGATCTTCGAGTCGGGGGCGATTCTGCAATACCTGGCCGAGAAATTCGGCGCGTTCCTGCCGACCGAGCCCGCTGCACGCGCCGAATGCCTGTCCTGGCTGTTCTGGCAGATGGGCAGCGCGCCTTATCTGGGCGGGGGCTTCGGGCATTTCTACGCCTATGCGCCGACAAAGATCGAGTACGCGATCGACCGCTTTGCCATGGAAACCAAACGCCAGCTCGATGTGCTCGACAAGCGCCTGGCCGTCAGCGAATACATTGCCGGCGACGAGTACACCATCGCCGACATGGCGATCTGGCCCTGGTACGGTGGCCTGGCGAAGGGGCGGCTCTATGAGGCGGCGGAGTTCCTGTCGGTGCAGGATTACCGGCATGTCCAGCGTTGGGCCGATGCCATCGACGCACGTCCCGCGGTGCAGCGCGGACGGATGGTCAACCGCGTGTCCGGGGAGCCTTCCAGCCAATTGCGTGAGCGTCATGACGCCAGCGATTTCGCGACGCGCACTGAAGACAAGCTGGCTGCCGTGAGTCAGTGACACGATAGGGCGATAAAGAAAACCCCTTGCTCGCCCGGACAGGCGAGCAAGGGGTCGAGCAGCCTCAGTGAAGCTGGGGTATGGGGGTATCAGCGACCAGCGCCTCACGCCTGAGCATGATTTTCAGCGCTATCGGTGTCTCTTCGTCGTGGACGACGAGTAACCGCAGATCCAGCCAGGTGACACCCGACTGGCATGTCCAGGGGGCAAAGTAGTCAAGACTGAAGTCAAAGTACGGGGGTACCTCGACCCAGGTCTTGAACACGATTGCGCTGTAAGCCGCGTGCAGCACCGAACTCAGGCGAAAGCCATGTTTGGCGATGCTCGGCTGTCGATCAATGTCTACAGCTTCACTCCAGACATCGGCAGTGATAACAATCGGCAACTTGAGCAGTTCCAGTTGCTGTTGGGTACAAGCACTTGGTTTCATGGTTCTCTCCTGCAAGATGGAGCGCGGAGAGACACCGCACCCATACGGGGAGTGTTCCCCGCGCGGGTTGAAACGGTTTTGTAGCGAAACGCCTATCCTGTCCGGGCCCTACGGACTGCCGATCGATTGAAGCCGGTCGGCAGGCCAGCGGGGCTTCGGGTCAGAACATGTATTGAGCAAGGATGTGGTCGAAGCCGATCTTGAGGAGCGGAAAGAGCACACTTGCGACAACGATTCCCAGTTGCCAATAGACGAATCTGTTTTTCGACTTCAAGTCCTTGATGGAGGACTCGAGCAACGTGCTTTTTTCGTCGGTCAGGCTCTCCTGTTTCTTCATGGCGGCATGCAGGCTGTTGCCTTTTTTATCGATTGCGGAAAACACCTCGTCGCTCTGTTTTTCCACCAGCAACCGAAGGTCTTCGACCTGGTGGGTGATAGCGCGATTCAAGATGGCTATCTGCTCACTTTGCCGTTCGAGCAGGTTATGGAGTTGTGCGGTCTGTTCTTCGAACTGACTTCGAACCCCCCTGATCGAACCGCGCATCTCGCCGGCCACGTCCGAGATGGATTTTTTCAACTGGTTTTCGGTTCGCGCCAGATCGGGTTTCAGGGCAAGAATCTGCACGTCTTCCCGACAAGCCTCGGTAACGGCCCTGGCTTTCTCCGGTGGAACCCTGAGGGCTATCAGCGCGTCGTACAGCGACATTTTCAGGCTCATGGTGTCTCCTTGATCAAATGATTGACGGAGACACCCCCTGACGGCTGGTCTCCGTCAGGGTTGGCGTGGTGCATTCGGTCGGCGAGGGCGTCGACGACTGTTCGCGCTTGCGAATGCTGGGCGAACTTCGGGCGATCAATGCGCAATAAGCGCACCGTGGCCTTGAAGATCGCGACCACTTGGGCTGGTGCTGTCGATGACAGCTGACCAGATCAGATCATCCCTCCAGAGCGGCTGGACCGGCTAGTCAGCCACTTCCTTTCCTGTCATGGGAAAAGGCGTTCGGGGGCCTTTGCGTTCGATCAGGGCCTGTTTCTCAGGGAATCAGGCCGGCCATCCGATACGAGCCGATCAGCTGGTCATAGATCGCGATGTCGTTGCGTCCCCTCGACACCAGTTGTGCCCCCTGGATCGCGGCAAAGATCGACAGCGCCTGCTGCCTGAGGGCTTCGGGTTGCGCATCCGCCTGTTTCAAGACCAGCACCCGGGCCAGCCAGGCAATGTTGGCGTCCGTGAAGGCCTTCACTTCGACCTGCACTTCCGGCGGCAGGTCGTGGTGTTCGGCGGCCAGGATGCCGCACAGGCACATGCGGTTGCCGTTCTCCAGGGCGGCACGAAACACCGCCGTGTAGTTCTTCAGGACCGAGGAGGGATCCTGGGACGCCGCCAGGAACTGTTCGAAAAAGCCCAGGGCGTCTTCGGTATAACGCCGGGCCAGTGCGGCGCCCAGGTCGCCCTTGGTGGGGAAGTGGTAGTGGATGCTGGCACTCTTGATGCCGACGTCCTTGGCCAGTTCGCGAAAGCTCAAGGCGTTGTAGCCGCGAGCCTGTACCACCGCGCGCGCAGCTTGCAGGATGGTTTGTCGGGTGTCTGTGCTCATGAAAATTTTGCCTACCTATCGATAGATATACGTTGACAAGGGTATGCCGTTGCTCTCATTGTCTACCTTCCGATAGGTAGATGGCAATGGAGTCAAGAATGAAGATTTACGATATGCCCGGTTTTCCCAGCCCGTTGCGTGTTCGTGTGGCCCTGGCCGAGAAAGGCCTGGCCTCGCGGGTCGAGTTCATCCGCGTCGACGTGCCGGCCGCCGAGCACAAGCAGAAGGCCTTCCTGGAGAAGAACCCCACCGGCACGGTGCCGGTACTGGAGCTGGATGACGGCACCTGCCTGGCCGAATGCACGGCCATTACCGAGTACCTCGACAACCTCGACGGCAAGCCCACGCTCACCGGCACGACGCCGAAGGAGAAGGGCGTGATCCACATGATGCAGAAGCGTGCCGACGACCAGTTGATCGACGCCATCGGTATCTACTTTCACCACGCCACCGAGGGGCTCGGGCCGCAGTTGAAACCCTACAAGAGCCCCGAGTGGCAGGAGCGGGCGGTCTGGGGAGAAAGGAATCGCGAGAAGGCACTCAACGGCATGCGCTATTTCGACCAGGTCCTGCAGACCCGGCCGTACGTGGCTGGCGATCAATTCTCGATGGCGGATATCACCGTCTGGGCGGGCCTGGTCTTTGCCGGTTTTGCCCAGATTGCGATCCCGGAGGAATGCACGGCGCTGGCGGCCTGGAACGCCAGGGTCAGTGAGCGTCCCAGCGTGAAAAAACCGGCCTGATCGCGTCTGCGGTAAAGACGTTTACCCGGCACCGAGCAACTCGGTGCCGGTTTCGGCGCTGGACAGTCCCTGTCCGCCAGCCAGCACCCGCTCGACATACTGCGCCGGTGTGCTTCCGAGCAAACTGCGGAACATGTAGATAAAGGCACTCGAACTGCGATAACCCAGGGCCTGGGCCACTTCGTTGATCGACACGCCTTCCACCAGCCGGCAGATCGCCTCGTCGACCCGCACCTGCAAGCGCCAGTGGTGAAAGGTCACGCCGGTTTCTTCCTTCATCCGCCGCGCCAGGGTTCGTGAACTGGCACCGATGCGCTCACCCCATTCTTCCAGGGTGTCGTTGTTGTCCGGACTTTGCAGGATGGCATCGCAGACCCGCCGCAACCGGCGATCCAGCGGCATCGGCAGGTTGTTGTTCTGTCGGGAGGCCTGGCCCAACAGATGAATCAGCAATCCTGAAGCCTGTTGGCGGGGTTGTTCGGCCAGGATCGGGTTGTCGTTGAGCATCAGGATCAGTTCGCGCATCAACGGCGTCATGGTCAGCACACAGCATTCATCCCAGCGCCACGGCACTGCGTGGGGCTCCAGATACACCGAGCGCATCGAGATTTCCCCGACCATCCGTACTTCATGGGTCACCCCCGCCGGTATCCACAGCGCCCGCATGGGGGCCAGGGTCCAGGCTCCGGTTTCGGTGGTCACCCGCATCAGTCCCCGTGGCGAATACATCAGTTGGATCCGGGCGTGGGAGTGGGGCTGCTGCCTGGCCCCCGAGGCATAGTCATAGGCCCTGACCACCAGCGGCGGGGCGTCCTCGGGAAATTCTCGGTAGGGGGTAATGGCTGCTTTTGGGGCGGGATGGTCGTGAGCGGCAGAAAAGCGCCAATTCTGTCCTTTCATCGATACAAGTTGTCCTGAAGCCAAGTAAACAGACTGGCAAAATTAATGCAAACCAATCGCATTTACAACCATCAGAGCCATTGATTCTCATGAGCAGAAGTATGATTGAACGCTTTGCACACGTTCCCTCGCCTTGCCGGCTGACGTTTAACCACCTTCTGTTTGCTCCCCTGGCGCTGGCTGCGGCAGTGGCGCAGGCTCAATCGTCTTCGGAGACGGTCTTGCCGCAAACCCAGATCGTCGGTGACCAGATTACACAGAATGCCGCCGTGACTGAAGGCACCGACAGCTACAAAGCGTCCCTGGTGACGGTTGGCAAGGTGCCGGTGCAGCCCAAGGACCTGCCGGGTTCGGTCTCGGTGATCACCCGCCAGCGCATGGACGACCAGGCTATGACCACGGTGGACGACGCCCTGCGCAATACACCGGGAATCACTGCCGTGACCTATGGTGACGGCACGAGCTATTTCCAATCCCGCGGCTATGCCGCCGAGGTGCAGTTCGATGGCCTGCCGGCCAACAACGGCCTGCAGTATCTGCCACAGTTCGACCTCGCGATGTACGACCGGGTCGAGGTCCTGCGCGGTCCCGCCGGGCTTCTGCAAGGCTTCGGGAACCCGGGTGGCACGGTCAACCTGGTGCGCAAGCGTCCCCAGGATGTGTTCGGCCTGACTGGCGCGGTATCGGCCGGTTCCTGGGATACCTACCGGACCGAATGGGACGTCACCGGCCCGCTGACCGACAGCGGCAACATCAAGGGGCGCCTGGGTTTCAGCGGGCGGGATGAACGGGGCTTTCAGGATGACGGCAAGACCGGCCAGGGTCTGATCTACGGCTCGCTGGCCTTTGACCTGGATCCGGACACCGAGCTGACGGTCGGCATGGCCCAGCAGAAAATCAACCTGAATGGCGTGGACTACGGCTTGTCGACGTTCACCAACGGCCGCTTTGTCGATTCGAAACGTTCGGGTTTCTACGGCACCGACTGGAGTTATGCCGACACCGACATGACCGAAATTTATGCCGATCTGGTGCATCGCTTCGGCAACGGCTGGCAGAACCGCACGGCGATCAACTACCGGACTTCGGAGGTGAGTTCCAAGTACGGCTACATCGATGGCCAGGTCAATCCCGATCGTTCGGCCGACTACTGGTTGCAGCGTCAGCAGGACCGTTATCGCTGGGTTGGCGTCGACTCCTATGTCAACGGGCCATTCGAGCTGTTCGGTCGCACCCATGAACTGATGCTCGGGGTCAATTATGCCCAGAGTCACCAGCACAGCCTGTCGGGCGGCACCAGTGGCGGGGTGGTCGACATCGACAACATCAATGTGCCCAACACTGATATTCCCTACAGCTTTGGTACCACCTCCGACACCAGCCAGTATGGCGTCTATGGACAGGTCACCTTCAAGCCGGTGGACGACTTGTCGCTGATCCTCGGCGGCCGCCAGAACCACTATGAAAGCTCGCGGCAGAACCTGCTACCTTCGAACGGAGCGACGGTCAACGATCCTGACCAGAACAAGTTCACCCCCTATGCCGGGGTGGTCTACGGCGTGAATTCCTGGCTGTCGGCGTACGCCAGCTACTCGGACATCTTCACTCCGTCGCAGGCCTTCCAGACCACCGCCAGCGGCAGCGTGCTCAAGCCGCGCACCGGTCATCAGGCCGAAGTCGGGCTCAAGGGCGATTTCCTCGATGGCCGCCTCGACGCCTCGCTGGCCGTGTTCCAGATCGACGACCAGAACCGTCCGGTGGCCGACGACGCCAACCCCGGTCGTTGGCTGGCCCAGGGCAAGGCCCGCAGCAGCGGCTTCGAGGCGCAAGTCACCGGCAAGATCCTGCCGAACTGGGATGTACAGGCCGGCTATACCTACCTGCAGACCAAGCTGCTGGGATCGGCAGCCAGCGATGGCAGCATCCAGGACCCGGAAGAACCCAAGCACATGCTCAAGCTCTGGAACACCTATCACTTCGAGGGTGACGCCCTGAACAACTGGCGTGTCGGCGGCGGCGTTCGTGCCCAGAGCCGTACCACCCGCAATGAAGTCAGCTACCAGGGCGGTTACGCGGTGGTGGATGGCCTGATCGGCTACAAGATCGACGAGCATCTGGACCTGGCCCTCAACATGAACAACCTGCTGGACCGTACCTACTATGCGCGGGTGCCTTCAAGCTACTACGGGCTGTATGGCGATCCACGCAACGCGACGCTGACCTTGCGAGTGAAGTACTGATCACCGATGACTTCGACCAGACAAACCAACCCCTCGATTCCTGGCCAGGACACCCGGCCAGGAGATTCCAGCACGCCCTTCGCGCTGTTGCTGGGCATGCTCCACGGCGCACGCAGTTGGCTTGTGCTGGCGGCCGTGGCGAGCTTGCTCAGCGGTTTCGGCAGCGCTGCCATGGTAGCGTTGATCAACCAGGCACTGTCGGTCGAGGGCGATGAGCTGGGTGCCCTCGGCCTGCGCTTCATGCTGCTGGGGATCGGCGTGCTGCTGCTGCGCCTGTTGTCGCAGACCCTGTTCCTGTACCTCGGGCAACGGGCCAAGGCCAGCGTGCGCTTGCGCACCATCGGGCATATCGCCAACGCCTCCTATGCCCACCTGGAGCGCTATGGCGGCGGGCGGCCCCTGGCGATCCTGACCGGAGACCTGGATACGCTGGTGGTACTGTTCATTAATCTGCCGACCATCATGATGCAGAGCACGGTGATCATCGGCTGCCTGACCTACCTGGGCTGGCTGTCCTGGCAGATCCTGCTGTTCGCGCTGGTGGCCATCGCCATCGGCGCGGTGGGTTTCCTGTTGGTCAACAGCCGGGCCTTGGAGCATCTGCGCGGTTCGCGGCAGCGCGAGGACGATCTGATCCAGCAATTTCGCGCCCTGTTCGACGGTGCCAAGGAACTCAAGCTGCACCGCTCCCGCCGTCGCACCTTTATCGACGACACGCTGGCGCCGCATATCGAGTCGGTGCGGGTGCAACGTACCCTGGGCTATGTGCTGTTCAGCGCCGCGTCGAGCTGGGGCAACCTGGTCCTGTTCGCCTTTGTCGGCCTGACGCTGTTCGTGCTGTCACGCACCTATGACGTCGACCATCAGGTGATGTCCGGCTACGCGATGATCTTCCTCTACATGATCCTGCCGATCGAGGGCCTGCTGGCGGCCCTGCCGACCCTGGGCTCGGCGCGCATCGCCCTGGAGCGGATCGCCCGCCTGGAGGCGCAACTGCCGGCCGAGATCGCGGGCGAGCAGGGGGAGGACAGCGGCTTTCGGTCCATCGAGTTGCGTGGTCTGAGCCACCGTTACTTTCGAGAGAAGGAAAACAGCTACTTCATGCTCGGTCCCATCGATCTGCGGTTCTCGCCGGGGGAAATCACCTACCTGATCGGAGGTAACGGCAGCGGCAAGACCACCCTGGCCAAGCTGCTGGTGGGCCTGTATGAAGGCGAGGGCGGTAGCGTGCTGCTGGACGGTGAACCGGTTGAGGCGGCGACGCGCGATGCCTACCGACAGCGCTTTTCCACGGTATTCAGCGATTTCTTCCTGTTCGATACCCTGTTGGGGGTGATGCCACCCCATCTGGAGCCCCAGGCCCGGACGCTGCTCAAGGCGCTGCAACTGGAGCACAAGGTGAGCATCGAGGACGGTGCCTTTACCACCCTCAATCTGTCCCAGGGCCAGCGCAAGCGCCTGGCCTTGCTGGTGGCGTTGCTCGAAGACCGAGCCTTCTACGTCTTCGACGAATGGGCGGCCGACCAGGATCCGGCCTTCAAGGAGGTGTTCTACAAGAGCCTGCTGCCGGACCTGAAGGCCCGTGGCAAGGCGGTGTTGGTGATCACCCACGATGATCGTTATTTCTCCCTGGCCGACCGCTGCATCAAGCTCGACACCGGCCAGATCGTTGCCGATGTGCCGGGTGCCGTCAGTGCAGAGGAGCTTCGATGAGTATGCTTGAGTCCAATCCCATCGTCGGGGCCTGCGGGTCGCTCCAGGAGCCCGATCTGTTCCGCCTGGATGGCGTCAGTGTGAAGGTGGGGGCCCGGACCCTGTTGCAGCCCATGGACCTGCGCCTCGGGGAAGGCCGTATCTATGGCCTGATCGGTCATAACGGCTCCGGCAAGTCGACCTTGCTCAAGTTGCTGGCCCGCCAGCAGTCGGCCAGTACCGGTTCGTTGCAACTGGGCGACAAACCGCTGCATGGCTGGTCGTCACGAGCCTTTGCCCGGCAGATCGGCTATCTGCCCCAGCAGCCGCCCGAAGTCGATGGGCTGCTGGTGCGGGAACTGGTGGCGTTGGGGCGGCATCCCTGGCATGGCGCCCTCGGCCGGTTTGGCGCCGAGGATCGGGACCAGGTCGAGCAGGCGATGCTCGCCACCGATGTCGCGCAATATGCCGAGCGTCCCGTCGACAGCCTCTCCGGTGGCGAACGCCAGCGGGCGTGGATTGCCATGCTGGTGGCGCAGAACTGTCGCTGCATGCTGCTCGACGAGCCGACCTCGGCCCTCGATATCGGCCATCAACTGGCGGTGCTCGAACTGCTCCGCAATCTCTGCGGGCAGCGCGGCATGGGCGCGGTGATCATCCTGCACGACGTCAACATGGCCGCACGTTTCTGTGATGAGGTCATCGCCCTGCGTGAAGGTTGTCTGCAATTGCAGATCCAGGCGCGTGAGATGCTCCAGGAGGCGCATCTCGAGCGCGTCTACGGCGTGCCGATGGGGGTGGTGGCCGATCCAGCCAGCGGGCGCCTGATAGGTTTTGCGCGATGAGTGCGCGGCTCAGTCGTCGGCGCATCCTGCAGTGGCTGGCCGGCGCGCCTCCGGCACTGTGGATGAGTCTTTCGTGGACTTCACCATCGACCTTCACGCCTTCAAGGATCATTCCGCTGAGCTGGGAACTGAGCGAAACGTTGCTGGCGCTGGGGCATGCTCCCGTCGCCTTGCCGCTGCCCGACTGGTACACCCGGACCATCGTCGAGCCGCCGTTACCCGCCGGGGTGATCGATATCGGCCTGCTATACCAGCCCAACTTCGAGCTGCTCCAGCAACTGCGGCCCGACCTGCTGATCCTGACACCCGGGCATATCGGCTTGAAACCGATGCTCGAGCGCCTGGCGCCGACGGTCACGTTGGGCGGCTACATGAGCGCCCCGCAACCTTATCCGGCCTTGCAGCAGGAGACTCGGCAGATGGCCCGGGTGCTCGATTGCCCGGTGCGCGCCGAGGCCCTGCTTGCCGAGACCGAGGAGGTCTTCGCAGCGGTGCGTCAGCTCCTAGCCGAGCAGCCTGGCATTAACGCACGGCCGACCCTCGTGGCCGATGCGGTGGATGAGTATCACCTGCGGGTGTACGGCGCCGGCAGTCTGTTCGATGCGGTACTGGCGAGGATTGGCGTAAGCAATGCGGCCCATCCCGTCGATGCCGCGCCAGGTGGCTGGGTCAGCAATTCGGCGGGATATGCCCTGGTGCCCCTGCAACGTCTTGCCGGTGTTCCCGAGGCCAACCTGCTGCTGGTCGGGCCGGTGGCGCCAAACGTACAGGCGGCTCTGCGACGTAGCCCGGTCTGGCAAGCCATGCCTTGTGTTCGCGAGGGTCGTGTGGCGCGCCTGCCAGTGATCGCACCCTATGGCGGCCTGACGTCGCTGCAACGCTTCGCCCGTGCGGTGGAGGCGGCCCTGTCTCGAACGGCCCATCAGGAGCCTGCCAGTGTCTAGTGTTCGTCTACTTTTCGTCCCTCGAGGCTGCCTGTTGCTGGTGGTCGGCCTGTTGGCGGTGGCGGCGATCCTGGCTGTCCTGCAAGCGCAGGCGATGCTGGGGGGCCGGCCGTGGTTGCCGGCGTTGCTGAGCCCGAACCCTGCTGATCTGTCCCAGGTGTTGCTGCATGAGTCGCTGTTGCCCCGTGTGGCAATGGCGCTGCTGTGTGGCGCCGCACTGGGCCTGGCCGGCACGCTGATCCAGCAGGTGCTGCGCAACCCGCTGGCCGAGCCGATGACCTTGGGCATCTTCCCTGGAGCCTATCTGGCCTTGACGCTCTACACCCTCTATGCGCCCGAGAGCTGGGCCGCTGGCCGCGAGCTGGTGGCCCTCGGTGGTGGCGCCCTGGCGGTGCTGGTGGTGTTGGCGCTGGCCTGGCCTCAGCGATTGTCGCCGATGGCGGTGATTCTGTCGGGAATGGTGGTCAATCTCTACTGCGGGGCGGTCAGCCTGGCGATCGCGCTGGTGCACTTCGATTTTCTGCTCGGGCTGCAGATCTGGGGTGGTGGTGCGCTGGAGCAGGCCGGCTGGCAGCCCAGCCGGCACCTGGCGAGCGGCGTGTTGGCTTGCGCGTGGGCGGTGTGGAGCATACGGCGCCCGCTGGCGCTGCTCGACAGCGGGGAAAGCACCGCCCGCAGCCTCGGCGCGAAGGTCGAGCGGACACGACTGATCGCACTGCTGGCGGCGGTGGTCCTGACGGCCCTGGTGGTGGCCCAGGTGGGGGTGATCGGTTTTCTCGGCCTGGCGGCCCCGGCCATGGCGCGCCTGCTCGGTGCACGCACCCTGTACCAGCGCCTGTGGTGGTCGAGTGCTATTGGCGCGGCTATCTTGTGGGCCACCGACCAGATTGTCCTGCTGCTGTCGACCGCAGACTCGCTCTCGGCCCACCTGATTCCGACCGGCACCGTTACCTCGTTACTGGGCGTGCCACTGCTGCTTGTCATGCTGCCTCGCTTGCGTAGCGGTGGGGCCGCTCACTGGAAACCGGGCTGGCCGACTGGTAGGGGGCTGACGCGGGGGCGCTGCTGGGGCCTGGTGACGCTGTTGCTGGCCGGCCTGTTTCTGTCGTTTGCCGTGTCCCAGGGGCTGGATGGCTGGCATCTCGCAGGCCCGACCCAGGTGCAGGCGCTGCTGTTCTGGCAGTTGCCCCATAGCGTGATCGCAGCCGCGTCCGGGGGGCTGTTGGCGTTGGCCGGCACCTTGCTGCAACGGGCCACGGCCAACCCGATGGCCAGTCCCGATCTGCTCGGGGTCAGCTCCGGCGGAGCCTTGGGGATAGTCGTGGTGGTCTTCATGGTGAGCCAGCCGTCACCGGCCATTCTTTTCGGCGCGTGCCTGGCGGGCTCGCTGCTCGCCCTGGGTGGGTTGCTCTGGCTGGGACGTGGTGCCTTTACTCCACAACGCCTGTTGCTGATCGGTGTCGCGGTGAGTGCCTGGTTCCAGGCGATGGTCAGTGCCACCCTGGCCAGCGGCGATCCTCGTGCGGCCTTGATGCTGCAACTGGTGACGGGTTCGATCTACTACATTCCCTCGGCCCTGGCCTGGGCCGCCGCCATGCTGTTGCTGCTCGGCCTATGCCTGGCGCCGCTGTTCTCGCGCTGGCTCAAGGCGTTTTCGCTGGGAGAGGGCGCGGCAGCGAGTGTCGGCGTGCCGGTGAGCCGTGCGCGTCTGCTGATCCTGCTGTTCGCCGGGGTATTGACCACCATGGCGACCCTGCTGGTCGGACCACTGTCCTTTATCGGCCTGCTGGCCCCGCATATCGCACGGCTGGTCGGCGCTCGTCAGCCGTTGCAACAACTATGGGTGGCAGCGGCATCTGGCGTGATCCTGATGATCGTCGCGGAATGGCTGGGCAGGCAGCTGATCTTCCCCCAGCAAATGCCTGCCGGGCTGACAGCCACTCTGTTGGGTGGGCCGTACCTGGTGCTGCTGATGCTCTATCGGCGCAAGGCCTGACGCTCAGGACTGCGCAGGCAGGGCGGCTCGGGCCTGGTCGAGTGCCGCCTCGACCTCCAGGAGCTTGAGTTCCAGCGCCTTGCTGGCCGTGCGCTGTGCATCGCTCGTCTGCTGAAGCGCGTCCGTGGCCTGTTGCGCCACCCGCAGACGCTCCTGGAGGAGGGTGCGTTCGCTTTCCAGCTGGATCGCACGATCCAGTAGCTGTTCCTCGCGGCTGGCAGCTTTGTGCAGTTGTTCCTGCGACTGCTTCACTTCTTTCATCAGCCCACGGCTTTCCGCCAGCAGACGCTCGTTGTCGCGGTGCAACTGGGTGATTTCATCCTGGCGTACCAGTGCGCTCTGCTGGGCCTGACGCAATTCCATCTGTACCTGTTGCAACTGACCTTCATGGCGACGCTGCTCCTGCTCGCGCTGCTCCCTGGCGGCACTGCGGAAGTGTTCCAGGGCGTCACGGGCATGCTGGTGCTTGTCTTCCAGCGAGCGGATCTGTTCTTCCTTGTCCTTGAGACGCAGCTCGTTGTCGCTGAGGGCCTGGCTCAGGCCGGCATTGCGGGTCTGTTCGGTCTGCAGCATGGAGCGGGTGGTCAGCAGGTCCTGGGATTCCTGCTCCAGGGCCGCCGCCTGGACCTCGAACTGCTGCTGCAACTGCTCCAGCTTCTGTGTCGCCTCCGCCTGTCGCACCTGCCATTGGGCCTGCTGTTCCTGCCACTGCGCCTCGGCCCGTTCCAGCGGTTCCCGGGCCTGTTCCTGCAGGCGCTGGGCGAGGCGGGAGACCAGCGCGGCGAGCTCTTCCTCGAGATCTTCCTGGGGCACCGCCAGGCGCTGGTCGCTTTCGGCCAGCTCCTTCAGATAGCGATGGATGGTGGTTTTCGAGCCCGTATTGCCCATTTCGATACGTACCGCATCGATGCTGGGGTTTTCGCCACGGGCGAGGATCGCCAATCGTGCGGTTTGCACCACCGCCTTGTTCACGCCGCCGCGAGCCATGTCTTCTCCTACGATTTCGTACTGTGGTATGTAGCCTGTATTTACATAGCATATCACTAAAAACAGATAAGCCAATATCGAAGGTTTTTGACATGGGATATACTGGTATTACCCCTTGTGAGAAGCGGTTTTCAGTTTTTCCCCTGCTTTTTGCGTACACCTGTCGGGATATCTGCCCATGAGCGAGCTGGATCGCTATCTGCACGCCGCCACGCGGGACAACACCCGCCGCAGCTACCGGGCGGCCATCGAGCACTTCGAAGTGAGCTGGGGCGGGTTCCTGCCGGCCACCGGCGACAGTGTGGCGCGCTACCTGGTGGCCCACGCCGGGTTGCTTTCGATCAATACCCTCAAGCTGCGCCTTTCGGCCCTGGCCCAATGGCATGACAGCCAGGGTTTTGCCGACCCGACCAAGGCGCCGGTGGTGCGCAAGGTATTCAAGGGCATTCGCGCCCTGCATCCGGTGCAGGAAAAACAGGCCGCCCCCTTGCAGTTGCAACATCTGGAGCAGGTGATCGCTTCACTGGAGGGCGAGGCCCAGGCCGCGCTGGCGCAACAGGATCGGCCACGCCTGCTGCGCGCGCGGCGCGATGCGGCACTGATCCTGCTGGGCTTCTGGCGTGGTTTTCGCAGCGATGAGCTGTGCCGGCTGGAGATCGAGCACGTGCTGGCGCAGTCGGGTACCGGGATTACCCTGTACCTGCCACGCAGCAAGAGCGACCGGGACAACCTCGGGCGCACCTACCAGACCCCTGCGCTGCAGCGGCTTTGCCCGGTGCAGGCGTATATCGAGTGGATCAACTGCGCGGCGCTGGTCCGTGGCCCGGTGTTTCGTGGCATTGATCGCTGGGGCAACCTGGGCGAGGAGGGCCTGCACGCCAATAGCGTCATTCCTTTATTGCGCCAGGCGCTGGAGCGCGCGGGTATCGCTGCCGAGCATTACACCAGCCATTCCCTGCGTCGGGGCTTCGCTACCTGGGCTCATCGCAGCGGCTGGGACCTCAAGTCGCTGATGAGTTATGTCGGCTGGAAAGACCTGAAATCCGCCATGCGCTACGTTGAGGCCAGCCCGTTTGCCGGCATGGGCCTGCTCGATGAAAAGCCGGTCCGGCAGGGATCATAAGATTTCTTCTATTAATACAGTGGGCTTATAGCGAAAACCAATCGCGAGCATCAGCTTTGCCAATGAGCCAGAACGCAAAAGAATGGCTAGGATTCTCCCATCAACTTCTTAACCCCTGACGGAGAGTCAACGATGCCTATCATCAACAGCCAAGTTAAACCGTTCAAAGCAACCGCTTACAAAAACGGCAATTTCGTCGAAGTGTCGGACGCTGACCTGAAAGGCAAATGGTCGGTAGTGTTCTTCTACCCAGCCGACTTCACCTTCGTCTGCCCGACCGAACTGGAAGACCTGGCTGACAACTACGATGCGTTCCAGAAACTGGGCGTGGAAATCTACAGCGTGTCGACCGACACCCACTTTGCCCACGCTGCCTGGCACAACACTTCGCCAGCCATCGGCAAGATCCAGTACACCATGATCGGCGACCCGACCCTGACCATCTCCCGCAACTTCGACGTACTGATCGAAGAAGCTGGCCTGGCCGACCGTGGCACCTTCGTGATCAACCCTGAAGGCCAGATCAAGATCGTTGAACTCAACGATGGCGGCGTAGGCCGTGACGCTTCCGAGCTGCTGCGCAAGATCAAGGCCGCTCAGTACGTTGCTGCCCACCCGGGCGAAGTCTGCCCAGCCAAGTGGCAGGAAGGCGAGGCAACCCTGGCTCCGTCCCTGGACCTGGTCGGCAAAATTTAAGCCTGTGAGTCAGCCAAGGGCGGTCATCCGCACTTCATAAGTCAGCCGCACCGCCCAATAACGCCCGGGTGGTAATCACCTGGGCGTTGTTATTTCTACCGTATTGAAAAAGGGAAATCGCCCGCATGTTGGACGCCAATCTTAAAGCCCAGTTGAAGTCGTACCTGGAACGGGTTACGCAACCGATCGAGATCGTCGCCTCCCTCGATGACGGCGCGAAATCTCAGGAAATGCTCGCGCTGCTCAAAGACGTCGCCAGTCTTTCCACTCAGATCACCTTGTTGGACAACGGCACCGATGCGCGCAAGCCATCGTTCTCGTTGAATCGCCCGGGAGCCGATATCAGCCTGCGTTTCGCCGGCATCCCGATGGGCCATGAATTCACTTCGCTGGTGCTGGCCCTGCTGCAAGTCGGCGGCCACCCATCGAAGGCTAGTGTCGAAGTGATCGAACAGATCCGCTCGCTCAAGGGCGAGTTCAACTTCGAGACTTATTTCTCGCTGTCCTGCCAGAACTGCCCGGACGTGGTCCAGGCGCTGAACCTGATGGCGGTACTGAACCCGAACATCCGTCACGTCGCCATCGACGGCGCGCTGTTCCAGGACGAAGTCAACGATCGCAAGATCATGGCCGTACCGAGTATCTACCTCAATGGCGTGAACTTCGGCCAGGGTCGCATGGGCCTCGAGGAAATCCTCGGCAAGCTCGACACCGGCGCCATCGAGAAACAGGCGGAAAAACTCAACGCCAAGGATGCCTTTGACGTCCTGGTGGTCGGTGGTGGCCCGGCGGGTGCCGCGGCAGCGATCTATGCCGCCCGCAAAGGCATCCGTACCGGTGTCGCGGCCGAGCGTTTTGGTGGCCAGGTACTGGACACCATGGCCATCGAGAACTTCATCTCGGTCCAGGAAACCGAAGGGCCTAAGCTGGCCAGCGCCCTGGAAGAGCACGTCCGCCAGTACGACGTCGACATCATGAACCTGCAGCGCGCCAGTGCCCTGGTGCCGGCGAAGAATGCCGGCGAGCTGCACGAGGTGCGCTTCGAAAGCGGTGCCAGCCTCAAGGCCAGGACCGTGATCCTCGCCACCGGTGCCCGCTGGCGTGAAATGGGCGTGCCGGGTGAGCAGGAATACAAGGCCAAGGGCGTGTGCTTCTGCCCACACTGTGATGGCCCGCTGTTCAAGGGCAAGCGTGTCGCGGTGATCGGTGGCGGCAACTCCGGTGTCGAGGCGGCCATCGACCTGGCCGGTATCGTCAGCCACGTGACCCTGCTGGAGTTCGACAGCAAGCTGCGCGCCGACGCCGTTCTGCAACGCAAGCTGTACAGCCTGCCGAACGTCAACGTCATCACCAGTGCGCTGACCAGTGAAGTCAAGGGCGATGGCCAGAAGGTCACCGGCCTGGTCTACAAGGACCGCGATTCGGGCGAGTTCAACACCATCGACCTGGAAGGCATCTTCGTGCAGATCGGTCTGCTGCCGAACACCGACTGGCTCAAGGGCAGTGTCGAGTTGTCGCCACGGGGCGAGATCATTGTCGATGCACGCGGTGAAACCTCGCTGCCGGGGATCTTCGCTGCCGGTGACGTCACCACGGTGCCGTACAAGCAGATCGTGATCGCGGTAGGCGAGGGCGCCAAGGCTTCGCTGAGTGCCTTCGATCACCTGATCCGCACCTCCGCTCCAGCTTGATCCATCAGGCTTGATTGATCGTTCCCACGCTCTGCGTGGGAATGCCTTCCTGGACGCTCTGCGTCCGCTCTTGTGACGCAGAGCGTCACGGGCTGCATTCCCACGGGGACCGTGGGAACGATCATCATCAGCGTGGGAACGATCATCAGATCATCAAAAAAGCCCCATGGATCGACGATCCATGGGGCTTTTGCGTTTCAGGAGCGAGAATCAGGCGTCTTGCAGCGGCGCCGGCTGGATGATCTCGACCCAGTAGGCATCCGGATCCTTCACGAAGGCAAGGCTTTTCATGCGGCCGTCGCTCAGGCGTTTCTGGAATTCCACGCCCAGGGTTTCGAAGCGCTCGCAGGCAGCACGGATATCCGGCACCGAGATGCAGATATGGCCGAAGCCCCGTGGATCGGTATTGCCGTTGTGGTAGGCAAAATCAGGGTCATTCTCGGTGCCGTGGTTGTGGGTCAGTTCCAGGATGCCGGGAATCGACTTCATCCATTGCGTGCGCTGCGCCGCATCGGCCGGGATCTGCGACTTGTCCACCAGGGCCAGGAAATACAGGCTGAACTCGGCTTCCGGGAAATCACGTTTCTCCACCAGGGAAAAACCCAGTACGCGGGTGTAGAAGTCCAGGGACTTGGTAGCGTCCTTGACGCGCAGCATGGTGTGGTTGAACACGAAGCCCTGGGTGGCGGTGTCGGGTTGGGCGGTAACGCCGGGGAAGGTGTTCAGGTCGTACAGGCTCATAGGCCCTCCGCGAAGGTGATGAAGGCGGTCGATCGATGAGGCGCCAGCACAGGCTGGCCGGTCTCTGACCTTGTGGGACACAGGATGATACGGAAAGTGCGATCACGCTCCAAATCCTGTGGCTCGATTCTAGGCATTCGTGCCGGCGCGGAGGTAATAGCGGGGTACTTCAGAGGGGGGTAATGAGTTATATGAAGTGCGGGCAGATAAACATCGAGGCATAAAGAAGCCCGCCGAAGCGGGCATTGGGGCGCTAATCCTTTAGCAGCCTTCATCCTGTAAGAGTCGATGTGAAAAAAACGTGAAGGCTTCGAACGGGTATCTTTTATCCGACCGGCGTCGTGGCTGGCGGTGAAGGACGGATCTGTGCGGGATTTTTTACAGCGTCTGCTTCGAATGGAAATAACTGACAGCGTGCAAGGAATATGCGGTACTTAATGGCCAGTTGTCATTAGTTACGCGGGAGATGAAAGTAGCAACACGATGGAACTCCGTCGGACGCAACCTGTCCTTGCGCATGTTTACGGTGATGTTGGCGCGGGACACACTTTGAAAGAGTCGCGCGAAGGTATGGCTTGTTAATCCTGTTTCGTGTTGTTCTTCCATAAAAAAACCCTGCGTTTGCAGGGTTTTTAGTGGAGGGGGAAAGAAGTTAACCGCGCAGCCAGGAGTCCACGGTGGCGGCACCGTATTGTTCTTTCCAGGCTTTGAGCCCACGGTGATTACCGCCCTTGGTTTCGATCAGTTCTCCCGTATGAGGGTTCTGATAGACCTTGACCACGCGAGCACGGCGCTGCTTGGGCGCATGGGCGGCCTTGGCGCTGGAGGCCTGTGGATCGAGGATGGCGTTGACCTCCCGCAGGCTCTTGCCATAGGTCTTCATCAGGTCTTTGAGTTTTTTCTCGAACTCGATTTCCTTCTTGAGCCCGGCATCGTTTTTCAGGGCTTCCAGCTGAGCGAGTTGTTCTTGAAGGGCTTTTTCTGCGGCGCGAAATTCAGCGAGTCTGGACAAGATTTTTACTCCAATAGTCTATTCGGTTGCCATGAACCTATAACAAAGAGACAAGCCGTCGCTTACAGTCGATCCCACCAGACACTGTCCACAGTGCCCTGAATACGCTGGGTCATTATGTATAAACCCGAGGCTTTCCCGTCAATTTACTGCTGGCAGGAAAAAGTGTAGTAGTTATCGGCTCAGGAGTAAATCATAGAGCGAAAGTAGTACCGCGAAAGTACTGGAGTTACCGTCGCGGTGTTTTGCATGGCCGACTAATCGGCGCGTTGCTGCTTGAGACTGTTGAGAAAGTCGGCGGCCGGCAACGGTTTTCCAAACAGATAGCCCTGCAGGAAGTCGACCCCGCGCGAAGCCAGGTAATCACGTTGCTCCACGGTTTCCACGCCTTCGGCAACGATGCCCAGTTCGAGCTTGCCGCTCAACTCGATAATACTGTCCAGAATATGCCGCGACAGTGCGTCGTGACCGATCATGGCGACGAAACTCTGGTCGATCTTCAGGTAGTCGACATTGAACTTGCGCAGATAATTCAGGCTGGAGTGCCCGGTGCCGAAGTCATCGATGGCGACCATCACGCCCAACCCGCGCAACTGTTCGAACAGTTGGTGGGTAATGGCGCTGGGTTCGATCAACTCCCGTTCGGTCAGTTCCAGCACCAGCCTGACCTGCCCTGGAGCGAAGGCGGCGAGAAACTGCCGGCAGTCCTCCACCAGTTCCAGGTCATGGCAATGGCTGGCGGTAATGTTCACGCCGACGTGAAAGCCGGGCTCGAAGGTGTCCGAGTGCGGGGCGAGGAGGGTAGCGGTCTGCTGCAATAGCGAACGGGTCATGGGCACGATCAGGCCGGTATGCTCGGCGAAGGGAATGAACAGATCCGGGCGCACCAGGCCTTCGCGGGGATGATTCCAGCGCATCAACACTTCCAGGCCTGACCATTTCAAGCTGTCGCTGTGCACCACGGGCTGGAAATACGGAATGAACTCCCGGGCTTCGAGTGCCCGCTGCAACTCATGGCTCGGCGCGCCGGAGCGTTTCTGCAGCCAGCGTGTGGTGAGACCGGCCAAGACGCCGAATACCAGGAGCAGGGCCAGCAGTTCCGGATATTCCTTGCCGACGTAGCGCCAGGTTTCTCCCTCGGGAAAGCCCGCGCTGACGCTGAACGGAAAGCGCGTGGAGCGCAGGGTGGTAGGGGCAACGGCGAAGGAGGGCGCCTTGCCGGCGAGTACCTGGCCCTGGCCGGAGGTCCAGACATTGCCGACCTGCAGGACCAGGCCGGCCTCGCGGCCGATCAGGCGCAACAGATTGCCCAGGTGGTAACCGTCGATACTGACCATCGCCGCACCGTTGCCTTGCTGCAGGCGAAGGACCAGCAGCGACGACTTGGGCGTGACCGGATTGCCATCCATCAACCAGAGCCGGCCACCGACATAATCGCTCGGATTGACCACCTCCTGGTAAGGGCCGAACAACGAGGTGCAATACAGGTTGTTGTCCCAGGCCAGGTTGGCGGCGCGCACGAACGGGCGGCGGGTCACCTGCTCGCGCAGGGCCAGCTCGACCTCGGCGCAGGGCCGCCCCGCCAGCGGCACGATGGCATGGGCCGACAGCTCGGCATTGTCGAGCATCAGTTCGAACTGTTTCAGGGCTTCGTCGGCGGTTTCCCGGCTATGGGCGTTCAAGGCCCGGTCGGCCTGCCAGTGAAGGATGGCGATGCCCGAGAGGATGGGCAGCAGGCCGATCAACAGGCTCAGCCCGTAACGGGCAGACCAGGAGCGAGAACCCTTGACGGTCAGTGGCATTCGGGAAACCTGTGTGGGCAGGGAGCGGTAGACGGATGATAGTTGGCGGTTGTGGCGTGCGTATGCTCAGCGGTAATCGAAACCGGTCGCCAGATCGATGAATGCCTGGGTCGCTGGCGAAACCTCGCGGCGGTCGAGCACGGCGATACCGATTTTGCGCTTGACCGGCGGTGACAACGGTCGGCTGATATAGCCCGGGGCCGGGTGCTCGGGCAACGATTGTTCGGCGATGACCGTCAGGCCCTCGCCGCGGGCCACGGTCGCCAGGATGCTGAGCAACTGCGCGGTGCGGTAACGCACATCCGGCACCAGGCGCTGGGCCGCGAACAACCTGGAGACCAGTTCACCGGAGCCGGCACCGGTGAGAATGAAGGGTTCCCCGCAGAGATCCTGCAACTCGACCGACGCCTTCTGGCCGAGCGGATGGCCTGTCGGCAGCAGCGCGACCATCTGGTCTTCCACCAGGGCGAAGGTATCGAAGCGTTCCTCGGGCAGGACCACGAAACCGATATCGATGCGTCGATCCTCCAGCCACTCCAGCACTTGCCGGTCCGGCCCCTCGTCGACATGCACCTGGATCCCCGGGTGCTCGCGCCGGTAGCGTTCGAGGAGCGCCGGCAGCAGCTTGCTGGAGGCGGTCGGGCCAAAGGAACCGATGCGCAGGGTGCCGCTTTTCATGCCGCGGGCATCGGCGGCTTCCTGTTTCAGGGTGTCGGCCAGGCCCAGCATGGCGCGGGCCCGTTGCAGCAGGCGGGCGCCGATATCGGTCAGTTCGACCTTGTGCTGATGGCGGCGGATCAGTTCCACCCCCAATTCCTGCTCCAGCCCCTTGATCGCGTGGGATACCGCGGACTGGCTGATCCCCAGCCGCTGGGCCGCGGTGGTGAAGCCTTGCAGCTCGGCGACCAGGGAAAACACTTCCAGTTGGGTCAGAGTCATGAGCGTTTACTCATTTTACGATGATCGAGAATAAATAAAATAATGCGCGCAGGTTAGCAACAGGTCGGGCCAACGCCCAGGAGAAAACATGCATACCCAGGCACCTGCCTTCAGCCCCAGTCATGATCTGTGGGTGTATTTCAAGCTCGCCGGGGTCTCGATGATCTGGGGCGGGACTTTTGTCGCCGGGCGTTTCCTTTCCGCCGATATCGCGCCGTTGCTGCTGGCGAGCCTGCGCTTCCTGCTGGCCAGCCTGATCCTGCTGGTGTTTATCGCGGTGGCCCGGATTCCGCTGGTGCTGCCCGACAGAAAGCAGTTCGCCCAACTGGCGGTGCTGGGCCTGTTCGGTATCTTTCTCTACAACCTGTGCTTCTTCTACGGCCTGCACTACATCAATGCCTCGCGGGCATCGCTGATCGTGGTGTTGAACCCGGCGGTGTTCGGGCTGGCCTCGTGGCTGTTCTTCAAGGAGCGCCTGGGGCCCCTGAAAATCCTCGGCATCCTGGTCTGCATGGGCGGAGCGGGGCTGGTGATCGTCAGCGGCAACCGCAACCTGTTCGAAGGCGCGAGCCAGGCCTGGATCGGCGACCTGCTGATCTTCGGTTGCGTGCTGTCCTGGGCGGTCTACTCGCTGTTTTCGCGCCACCTGACGCGGGCCCTCGGACCGCTGACCACCGTGACGTATTCGATCTGGCTCGGCACGGCGATGCTCTGGCTGGCGACCTGGCTGCGCGGGGAGGCGAGCCTTGACGTGATCGACGCCTTGACTGCGCCCCAACTGCTGAGCCTGGTCTACCTCGGCGGCCTGGGTTCGGCCCTGGCCTATATCTGGTATTACGACGGTATCCAGCGTATCGGCGCGACACGCGCCGGTGTATTCATCGGCCTCAATCCGCTGACTGCGGTGATCTGCGGCGCACTCTTGCTGGGGGAGCAGTTGACGTCGATCATGTGCCTGGGCGGTGTGCTGATCATGGCCGGTATCTACCTGTGCAACCGGCCGGCGCGGCTGTTGCCCAAACGGTAATGCAAAAGGGATACGGACAAAACGGTTTACGCCATGTAGAATCAATTTACGCCTATAAGAATAAAGTCTCATGAAGCTACTTGGGTTCCAACTGATCTACGGCGACTTTCTTGCCCGCAGCGTGCGGGGAATTTCCTGTGCGCCACCCGCCAGCGTCCGCATCGACAGCAACTAACCGACCGTTACTTGATTGATATGATGAGGCGCCACCATGGCAGATATCTTCGAAAACCCAATGGGCCTGATGGGCTTTGAATTCATCGAATTCGCATCGCCGACCCCGAACACCCTGGAGCCGATCTTCGAGATCATGGGCTTCACCAAGGTCGCGACCCACCGTTCCAAGAACGTGCACCTGTACCGTCAGGGCGCGATCAACCTGATCCTCAACAACGAACCCCACAGCGTGGCCTCGTACTTCGCAGCCGAGCACGGCCCGTCGGTCTGCGGCATGGCTTTCCGTGTGCAGAACGCCCAGAAAGCCTATGCCCGTGCCCTGGAGTTGGGTGCCCAGCCGATCCATATCGCCACCGGTCCGATGGAACTGAACCTGCCGGCGATCAAGGGTATCGGCGGCGCGCCGCTGTACCTGATCGACCGTTATGGCGAAGGCAGCTCGATCTATGACATCGACTTCGTCTACCTCGAGGGCGTCGACCGTCACCCACAGGGCGCGGGCCTGAAGATCATCGACCACCTGACCCACAACGTCTACCGCGGGCGCATGGCCTACTGGGCGAAGTTCTACGAGACGCTGTTCAACTTCCGCGAGATCCGCTACTTCGACATCAAGGGCGAATACACCGGCCTGACCTCCAAGGCCATGACCGCTCCGGACGGCATGATCCGCATCCCGCTGAACGAAGAGTCATCCAAGGGCGCCGGGCAGATCGAAGAGTTCCTGATGCAGTTCAACGGCGAGGGCATCCAGCACGTGGCGTTCCTCACCGACGACCTGGTCAAGACCTGGGACCAGTTGAAGAAGATCGGCATGCGCTTCATGACCGCGCCGCCGGAAACCTACTACGAGATGCTCGAAGGCCGCTTGCCCAACCACGGCGAACCGGTCGCGGAGCTGCAATCGCGCGGCATCCTGCTGGACGGTTCCTCGCAAGAGGGTGACAAGCGACTGCTGCTGCAGATCTTCTCGGAAACCCTGATGGGCCCGGTGTTCTTCGAGTTCATCCAGCGCAAGGGCGACGATGGCTTCGGCGAAGGCAACTTCAAGGCGCTGTTCGAGTCCATCGAGCGTGACCAGGTCCGTCGTGGCGTGCTCGCGACCGAGTGACGTCCGACACGATCCCTGTGGGAGTCGGGCTTGCCCGCGGAGCTTTTAGCGCCTTCAAGGCCCTCTTCGCGGGCAAGCCCGCTCCCACACAAGCCAGGCCCACACACCCGCGCTTTCGCCGGGTCTTGCCGGGTCTTGCAAGCGTTTTCAGCCAAACAACCCCGCCGCGATATTGATCGAAAACCCCAGGATCGCCGTGTTGAACAGGAAACCGATCAGCGACTGCGCCAGCACCACCTTGCGCAACGCCTTGGTCGCGACCCCGACATCCGACGTCTGCACCGCCACGCTGATGGTGAACGAGAAGTACAGGAAGTCCCAGTAGTCCGGATGCTGCTCGCCATCGGCAAAGCGCAGCGGCGGGGCCTTCTCCTCGGACAGATAAAACTGCCGCGCATAGTGCACGCTGAAAATCACCCCGATCAGCAACCATGAACCCAGTACCGTCAATCCGGTAAAGGCGTAGCGCAGGGCCCTGGCATGGCTGTCCAGATCCTTGCTGCCGGCCAGCTCGAAAGTGATCGCCGCCAGGCTGGCAATCGCCGCGATGGACACCATCAACAGCACCAGGCCGGCATTTTCATCCTCACGTTCGACAAAGCGCTGCACATCCTCGGGCCTGGCCATCACCGTCAACCACATCATCAGTGCCAGGTAAGCCCAGACGCCGGCATTCCAGCCGACCAGGATCTTGTTCAGCAGCGGACTGACCGGGGCGAGTACACCCACGGCGAGGCCGAGGAGGGCGGCGATGGTCAGGCGCGGATGGGTGCGGGCTAAATGGGGCATAAAGGCTCGTGTTCGAAAAATATTCATGCACCTTAGCATGTGGCCCCGGCAGAACTCGGGTTCCTCGTTCTGTCATATCCGCTCAAGGGCCGCCCGTGTCTTGCCGCCTGTAGCGACGGGCTCTTTGCCACTCCCGTAAAACCCCCGCCATTACGGGGTGAAAGTGCTGCGAACACCCGAGAATTTATTTGAAAATCAATGAGATTCACCCGAGGTTTTTTCCCTGATCTGTCACCGGAAATTGAGAACTTCTGTCCCATGGCCTCAGCCCACAAGTCGTCTGGAACCAAGGCGACGCATCGAGTGCCATGGCGTCACGAACGAGCAAACAACTCAACGTACGAACACGACGAAAGGAGATTCTTCATGTTTAAGCGCACTCTGATGGCCGCCTCCCTGGCTGTTGCTGCACTGGCTTCGGCCCAATCGATGGCCGCCGTAGTGGGTGGCGGCGCCACTCTGCCAGAAGGCCTGTACAACGACTCGGCATTCCGTCCTTCGACCTTCGACGTTTACGTCGGTGTGGGTAGCGGCGCGGGCAAGACGGCCTTCCTGAAAAACGACGCCACTCAATTCGGCAAGGCCGCTGGCGTGCCAGTCAGCTACGCCGGTAGCGACTCGATCCTCAGCAGCGGTACTTCCACCGCCGAGCTCGAAACCTACAACACCGCTCACAACACCGCTGGTCTTCCTAACGCCGCCAACTGGGGTCCGCTGATCCAGATTCCATCGGTGGGCACTTCGGTCACCATCCCTTACAACAAGTCGGGTATCACCAACCTTGACCTGACCAGCGCCCAACTGTGCCAGGCTTTCTCCGGCCAGGCCGCTACCTGGGGTGCTCTGCTCGGCACTACCGACACCACGCCAATCGTCGTGGTCTACCGTTCCGGTAGCAGCGGTACTTCCGAAGTACTGTCGCGTCACCTGAACAGCCAGTGCCCAACCCTGTTCACCACCAGCAGCACCTTCACTACCGCTCAGACTGGCGCAGAACCAGCCAACTGGATCGCGGTGGCGACCAGCGGCGACATGGCATCCACCGTAGCCGCCACTCCAGGCGCCATCGGTTATGTCGGTCCGGACAGCGTCGACGCCACCAACAATGCTGTGGTAGCCAAGGTCAACGGCCTGCTGCCAACCGTTGGCAACGTCACCACTGCCCTGAGCGCCATCGCTCCTCCTACCGGTACTGCCCGCAACAACCCTGCCAACTGGGCGCCTGTGTTGGCTAACCCGGCCACTGGCTACAGCCTGGTTGCCTACACCTTCCTGGATATCGGTCAGTGCTACCGTGATGCTGCGGTCACCACTTCGGTGCGTGATTTCATGACCAAGCACTACGGCGCGATCTCGAACAACGACTCGATCATCACCGCCCACAAGTTCATTCCATTGAGCGGTACCTGGAAATCCGCAATTCGCGGTGCCTTCCTGACTTCCAACAGCCTGGCAGTCGGCGACACCAGCGTCTGCAACGGCATCGGCCGTCCGCTGTAACCTTCGGGTTTCATCGGTTTTCACCCGGAACCGGCGGTAGCCCAAGGCTATCGCCGGTTCTTCCATCAGGGGTGTTTTCATTTCCGGACCGGAGCCTGTCAGTGCCGGTCAATCGATCTGGCCCCGCCATTCACGTTTTCGTGAACTTTCCATGACAAGCGTTCGGTCCCGCCCCTCGCCAACCGCCTTCTTCTTATTAGCCGTCCCTGCGTCCCGGGTGCCGGTGTTCAGCAATTTCCGTGCAACAGGAAAAGGAACAGTCGTGATGCGTCTCCTCAAAAACCAATCCGAAGCGTTTTCCGGCAACACGGGCACCGGTCCCTGGCACCTCAAGCCGCTGGCCCAGGCCATTGCGCTGCTGCTGGTCGCCGGTGGCGCCCAGGCGCAGCCGCTGGCATTCAGTTCGAATTGGTTCGCGGCCAAGGGCGCGGCCCAGGCCTCGGGCGCGGCGCGGCCCGGGGTGACGCCAGGCTCGCCACCGCCGCTGGCGCAACAGCAACGGGCCAACCAGGTCCTGCAACGCTCCCTGAGCAACCTCAACAACACCGTGGCGGCCATCGCCGCCCAGCAGGCGGCGCAGGCTGCCGGCCGCTCGGCCGCGCTGATCGCGCCGCAGACCATCCACAACGGCCTGGGCGGCAACGGCCTGAACTTCGTGATCGGGCCGGACGGCAAGCCGCTGTTCGTCAACGCCGAAGCACCGGTGCAGACCGATAGCAACGGCAAGACCAATGTGTCGATCAAGCAGACCGCCGACAAGGCAATCCTCAACTGGGAAACCTTCAACATCGGTCGCGATACCACCCTGGAATTCCAGCAGAACGCCGATTGGGCGGTGCTGAACAAGGTCAACAACGCCACTGCGCCGAGCCAGATCCAGGGCCAGATCAAGGGCGCCGGCACCGTGATGGTACTCAACCAGAATGGCGTCATCTTCAGTGGCAGCAGCCAGGTCAACGTGCGCAACCTGGTGGTGGCGGCCACCACCATGAAGGACGAGGATTTCCGCGACCATGGCCTGTACAACGGCACCCAGCCGGTATTCACCGGCGCCGCGGGCAAGGTCGAGGTGCAAAGCGGGGCTCGGATCGAAACCCATGCCCCGGCATCCTCCACGGCAGGTGGCGGCTATGTGTTGTTGCTGGGTTCGGAAGTCGAGAACGCCGGCACCATCAGCACGCAGAAGGGCCAGACACTGATGGCCGCCGGCGACAGCTTCGTGATCCGCAAGGGCTATTCCACCGACGGCAATCCCAACTCGACCACCCGTGGCAACGAGGTCAGCGTTATCCGCGACAACGCCAGCGCCGCCGGCAAGGTCACCAACAGCGGCATCGTCATGGCTGCCACCGGCGATATCACCCTGGCCGGTCACGAAGTCATGCAGAACGGCGTGCTGCTCGCCAGTACCTCGGTCGACACCCGTGGCACCCTGCACCTCAATGCCACCGGCAACGGCGCCAGCGTGGTCCTCGGGGAGGGCAGCACCAGCGCGATCCTGATCGATAACAGCAGCGCCCTGAACAGCCAGCTCTCCGGACAGACCGGACCGATCACCAACGCTACCGACAACATCGTCGGCGCCGGCAACGACCGTCGGGCACTGTCACGGGTCGAGGTCAACAGCGACGGTACCGTCGATTTTCGCAATGGCTCCATCACCCTCGCCACCGGCGGCCAGGTGATGGTCAATGCCGGCCAGCGCAGCCTCGTGCGCGACGGCGCGACCATCGATGTGTCGGGGGCTGTCGGCGTGCAGGTGGCGATGGAAGCCAACAGCATCAAGGTCAATATCCAGGGTAACGAACAGCGTGATGCCGCGGTCAACCGTGATGGTGGCAAGCTCAACAGCACGGATGTCTGGGTCGATGTCCGCGACCTGGTGTTTGTCCCGGCGGGCACCAACGGCTACCCCACCGACCGCTGGTACACCGCCGGTGGCCTGCTGGAAGTCAGTGGTTACCTCGGCACCCAGGCCCACAGCATCGGCGAGTGGATGGCCCAGGGTGGCGTGGTCAACTTCACCGGCAACGATGTGGTGACCCAGGCCGGCTCGCAGATCAACGTGTCGGGTGGCACCCTGGATGTGCAGGGCGGAATGATCAAGCAAAGCTGGCTCAAGGGCGCCAACGGTCGCCTGTACGAAATCTCCAGCGCCCCCGGCGATATCCTCTACACCGGCATCTACAAGGGGTATGAGTCCACCAGTACCCGCTGGGGCCAGACCGAATACTTCTACAATCCGTTGCTGGCACCTCGCGAGCGTTATGAAAGCGGCTATGTCGTCGGTCGCGATGCCGGCAGCCTGGTGATCGGCACCCGCAATGCGGTGCTCGAGGGCAATGTCGTCGGCGACACCTTCCAGGGCGATCGCCAGACCCGCGCGGCCCAGGCTGGCCTGGATGGCTACAACCAGTCGCAAAAGGCCGCGGCACGCGGCGCGCAGCTGGTCGTCGGCAACTACGTGCCGTATTACGTCAAGTCCAGCGGACTGCTGCAATACGCATTGGGCGCCGATGCCAACACCCTGAAGAATGTGGTGCTGAACCAGAGCAGCGAGCAGATCGCCGCCGGACTGGACCTGAACACCGCCTTGCCCACGGATCGCCAGGGCACGCTGGTGCTCAATACCGACCGCCTCAATGGTTTCAACCTGGGCGCCCTGAAGGTCGCGGCCACCGGCAATATCACCGTCGACAGCGCGGTGCAGGTCGGCAATGGCGGGAACATCACCCTGTTCGGTCCTCAGGTCGACGTGAACGCCAACCTCACCGCACGCGCGGGGAGCATTCAGGTCGGCAACGTGCTGCAGCAGTTCGGCAGCAACGGGCTGGCTGACAGCACGCTCGGCGGCGCGGGCCGGGTAACAGTAGGGCAGGGAGTGAAACTCGATGCCCGTGGCCTGTGGACCAACCAGATGCTGGAGACCGGCAATAACAGCGGCCTGGCCTATCTGAATGGCGGCACCATCTCGCTGCGTAGCAGCGGTGACCTGACCCTCGGCACTGACAGCGTGGTCGATGTGTCTTCAGGTGGCGCCCTGTTGTTCAAGAACCGGCAGCAGGGCGGCAAGGGCGGTGACGTGACCTTGGCGGCCAATGCCAATGTCTCCACCGGCACCGGCAAGCTGACCCTGGGCGGCGAGATTCGCGGTCAGGGTGTGAACGGTGGCGGGACCCTGTCGATGCAGGCCGGCAAGGTCCTGATCAGCGACTCGGCGACCGGCGCCCCCGCCGATACCCTGCTGCTCAATGGCGGGTTCTTCAACAAGGGCTTCTCCGCCTATGACATCAAGGGTAACCAGGGCCTGATCGTTGCCGATGGCACCCAGGTCGATGTCAGCATGCCGGTGTACCGTTTTGGCGAGCAGGCGCTGGTGACGCCTGGCGGCGGGGATCCGTCCGCGGCGCTGGAAACCTGGACGCCGCCGGTCTATCAGGAAGATGCGATCAAGGGTGTGCTGACCCAGCGCAAGGGGGCCAGCCTGAGCCTGCAAGCCGGTACGTTCCAATCCACCGCGGCGGATATGGCCACGGTCGAGGCCGTGATCGGCAAGGGCGCAGTGATCAATGTCGATCCCGGCCAATCCATTGCCGTGCGCAGCATCGGCCAGTTGACGGTGGACGGCCGGCTCAATGCCTGGGGCGGGAACATCACCCTGGGGCAGGTGGCGCAATCCGGCACGACGACGGAAGTCCCCAATGCCGCCGGCCATGGTCGCTCGATCTGGATCGGCGAACAGGCCGTGCTGGATGTGGCGGCCCGCGCAGTCACCGCCGTCGACGCGAGGGGCAACCGCTACGGGCAGGTACGTCGTGGCGGCAGTATCGTGATCGGAGGTGAAATCGATCACGCGACGGGCCAGGCCAGTGCCGCCGATCTGTTCGTGGTTATCCGCGAAGGCGCGACCCTCGATGCCTCGGGGGCACAGGCCACGCTGGATATTCCGGGGCAGGGCGCCATTCAGGTCGCCAGCGATGGCGGCAGCATCTCCATCGCTTCGCGTAACGGCGTCTATCTGGACGGCGACATGTTTGCCCGGGCAGGGGGTGTAGGGGCCGCGGGCGGCAGTCTCGCCGTGGCGCTGGAGTCGAACAGTTACCTTTTGCCAGCGGCGGATCGGGTCCTGCAATTACGTGAACTGATCATCAGCCAGCATCGCGATGCCAGCCTGTTGCCGCTCGGCAGCGATGCGGGCTCGGTCGCCGACAGCCTGGCGTACGGTCATGGCCGGCTGGCGGCCGATCAGGTCCGCGATGGCGGTTTTGGCAACCTGGCCTTGCTCAGCAACGGCGTGCTCAGCTTTGACGGTGATGTGAACCTGGCCTTGAACCAGAGCCTGTCGCTGTATTCCGGCGCCCTGGGCCTGGCCGAATCCTCGGCGGCGAATGCGCGGATCCAGCTGTCCGCGGCCTATGTCCGCCTGGCCGGGTTGGCGCCCATGGGCAAAGATTTCCATACCTCGCCAACCTTGCGTACTGGTACTTCCACGCAAGCCACCCAGGGCGTATTCGAGGTACAAAGCCAGCTGCTGGATGTCCGCGATCAGGTTCGCTTCGGCGCCCGGGGCACCATTGCTCAACAGGCAGGCAGCCTGACCCTGGACCGCCGTGGCTTCGAGCAGGTGAACCTGCGCAGCGAAGGCGACATGCGCTTGCTCGCCAGCACCGGCACCATCCCGACGACCTCCCTGATCACCCCCGCGGCGCTCGGCCTGATCGCCGCGCAGATTTACCCGGATACCAATGCCCAGGCGCTGATTTCCGCCAGGCGCGTGGATATCGGGCGTACCACGGCGACCACGCCACGCGTACCTTATTCGGCATTCGGCCGCTTGACCGTCGAGGCGGACCTGATCAACCAGGGCGGTGTCCTGCGGGCGCCACTGGGGTCGCTGATTCTCGGCCGCAGCGACGCCGGTCCGGGTAATCCTGCCGCCACAGCTGAGGTCAACCTGTTGTCCGGCAGCCTGACCTCGGTCAGCGGCAAGGGCCTGATCATGCCCTATGGCGGTACGGTCGACGGTATCACCTACCTGTACAACGGTGTGCCCCTGGACAAGTCGCTGTTGAGCAATGAAGACGGCAAGGTCCCGCGCGGTATCGAAATGCGCGGCCAATCGGTGGCGGTGGACGAGGGCGCGGTGGTCGATGTCTCCGGCGGCGGCGACCTCACCGGTGCCGGCTTTATCTCCGGGCGCGGCGGTTCCACCGATGCGCGTTTCAACCCGCTGGTGCAGTTCAATGCCGATGGCAGTTTCACCTTGCCGGGGCTGTCGACCAATCCGATCTATGCAATTATCCCCGGAGTCCAGGCCGGCTATGCCCCTGGCGGCTCATCGGACCCGGTAGTGGGCCGGCAGATCACCATTGGCGCTGGCGTGCCCGGCCTGCCGGCGGGTATCTACACCTTGCTGCCGTCGTCCTATGCGCTGCTGCCGGGAGCATTCCGGGTCGAGATCAATGGCCTCTCCGGGCAGGGCGGTGCCTTGGGCGCGCAGGCCATGCGCAATGGCTCCTGGTCGACCTCCGGGTCGCTGTCCATCGCCGGCACCGGCATTCGCGACAGCCTCTCCAGCCAGGTGATCGTGACTTCCGCCGATGTGCTGCGACGCTATTCCCAGTACAACGAAACCAGCCTCAGCAGTTTTATCCTGGCCGATGCCGCCAAGCTTGGCGTGCCACCGATTCTGATGGCCCGCGACGCCAAGGCCTTCGACCTCAAGTTGGACCTCAATACTACCGGGCGTCCCAGCTTCAGTTTCTCCGGCCAGTTGCTGGCCGAGCGGGGCGCCGGAGGCAATGGCAGCACGACTGCGATCACGACAACCCAGGGTGGAATCGAGGTGGTGGCCAAAGGCACGGCTGCAACACCGGGGTTCGTTGGCGTTACGCTGGAAGATGCCGACCTGAATGCCATTGGCTCCAAAAGCCTGGCACTGGGCGGGGCGGCGACGGCTGTGTATGGACAGGGTGGCAACTACCTGACCTTCAAGAACGGCAGTAACGTGACTTTACGCAGCGGTGCGGGGCTGGTCGGGCCTGAAGTTTTCCTGCTGGGTAATGTCCTGGTAGAACAGGGAGCCAGCATCAGCACCCTGGGCCAAGGGGCGGCTGCCCGTCAGGGCGCGGGCTACATCTATGCGCCCGGGACCGTCAGCGTGTTGGCCGTATCGAATGATCGTCTGAATGTGCTCGCTCCTGAAGCCGGGGGCAGTGGCAGTATTCGTGTCGGCGGCTGCGACACCACGTGCACCGGCACTACCAGCCTGTATTCCGAAGGCACCATCGTCATGGCGACCAACAACACCTTCGCCCTGGACGAGTCCGTGCGCTACGGAACCCGCCACCTGACCCTGGCGGTGGGCGCGATCAATGCCGGCAGTGCCCAGTCACTGGCCGACATGGCCGCCAACAACGCCTTGCCCAGCGGCCTGACGCTTAACCAGAGCGTGCTCGACCGCCTGTTGCGTGGCGATACCAGCACCGGCGCCCCGGCCCTGGAAACCCTGGAACTGAGTGCCCGCGATGCCTTCAACTTCTACGGCGACGTGGTCCTCGACACCTACGACAGTGTGACCGGCCAATCGCGGCTCAAGGAGCTGGTGCTGACCACGCCGGCCATCTATGGCGCCGGCACCAGTGCCAACAACGCGACCATCCGCACCGCCGACCTGATCTGGAACGGTGCCCAGGGCAAGCCCGGCACGGTGGTCAACGGCGGCGCGGGGACCGGCAGCGGCAATCTGAATATCCAGGCCGAACGCATCGAGTTCGGCTATGGGCCCAACACCCAGCCCGGCACGCTGCCGTCCTACGATCGCCTGGCCCTGGGCTTCGCCAATGTCAACCTGAGTGCCAGCGACCGCATCACCGCCAACCACAAGGGCAGCCTGGCGGTGTACCAGAGCCAGGGCGCCTATGTGGAGGGCAAGGGCTACAGCTACAGCGGCGGCAACCTGAATATGCTGACGCCGCTGCTGACCGGCGAGGCTGGCTCGGTCAACAAGATCACCGCCGGCGGAGCGATCCGGATGTCGGCGCCGGCGGGCTCGACTCCTGGCGATGCCACCCTGGGCTCGGGGACCCTTGGCGCCGAGCTGGCGTTGTCGGGCAAGAGCATCGTGCTCGACACCCGGATCGCCTTGCCCAGCGGCAAGCTGACCCTCGACGCCGAGGGCGACCTGACCCTCACTGACGCGGCGCGGATCGATATGTCCGGGCGCAAGGTCAGCCTCAACGATGTCGACAAGTACAGCTGGGGGGGTGACGCGACCCTGCAAAGCCGTACCGGCAGCATCCGCCAGGCCGCGGGTTCGGTGATCGACCTGCGGGCCGTCAACAACCAGGCCGGCACGCTCAAGGTCGTGGCACTGGATCCTTCGGCCGGCCTGGTGGACCTGCAGGGGCAGATCCTCGGCAGCAGCAGCGGCTACTACGACGCTGGCGGCACCCTGGTGCCTTACAAGTCCGGTGGCGTGGATATCCGCGCCCAGCGCCTGGGCCTCACCGGCACCCTGGACAGCCAGTTCGCCGCCCTCAACCAGCGTCTCAACGACGGCCAGGTGTTCGGCTCGCGCAGCTTCCAGCTCAAGCAGGGCGACCTGAATATCGGCAGCGATATCAAGGCAGGAGATGTCAACGTCTCCGTCGATAACGGCCGCCTCACCGTCAGCGGTACCATCGACGCCAGCGGCGAGCGGGTGGGCAGCATCCGCCTGGCCGGCAAGAATGGCCTGACCCTGGATGGCAACGCGGTGCTCGACGCCCATGGCAGCGTGCTGCGGGTGGACAGTTACGGCAAGATCATCGATTCGCCCAACCGTGCCATTGTCGAGCTGAGCTCCGGCGACGGCACCCTGACCCTCGCCAGTGGGGCGCGCATCGACCTGCGTCACGGCACCGCGGCCAAGCCGGGGCAGGGCGATGGCCAGGCCCGTGGCACCCTGGAACTCAATGCGCCGCGTATCGGCAGCGATGGCCGACCGACCTCGGCCGATGGCAGTCAGGGCCAGGATGCGGCGACCCATGGCGATATCGCCATCGACGCCCGCACCGGGCTGATCATCCAGGGCGCCAAGTCCATCGCCCTCAATGCGGTCCAGCGCTACACCGATGCGAAGGATGGCGTCGATCCGGCGGTCAGCGGTCGTCCTTATCAATACATCGATCAGGACTACCTGGACCAGAAAGACAAGGAGAGCGCCAAGTTCATCGAAAACGCCGTGCACAACAACACCTTGCTCGACGACAAACTGGCGGGCCTGCACAACGCGACCTATGACGATGTCTTCCACCTGCGTCCGGGTGTCGAGGTCGTCGCCAAGGGCGACCTGGTGGTCCAGGGCGACCTCGACCTGTCCGGCTACCGCTACGCCAGCCTGCGCGCCGGTGAAGCAGGAGCACTGGTCATGCGGGCCGGTGGCGACCTGGATATCTACGGCAGCATCAACGACGGCTTTGCCCCACCGCCGAAAACCCAGGACGACACCGGCTGGTTGTTGACCGAAGGCAAGCAGATGTTCGGCGGCGACGTGGTCCTGCCCAAGGGCGGTATCGTGCTGCAGCAGGACACGGCCTTCCCGGCGGGCAAGGTACTCAACTACGACCTGCCGATCCAGGCGCTGACCGTGGCGGCGGGTACCGTGCTGCCGGCCACAGGCACCTTGGGCGCCGATATCAGCCTGCCGGCTGGCACGGTGCTGTCGGGGGCGATCTACAACGCCAACGGCACGCTGGCTTATGCGGCGGGTACGCTGCTCGATCAGCCGCTGGTGGTTGTCGCGGGCATGAAACTGGGGGCGGGCACCCGGCTGGCCGGCAATACCGCGCTCGGCGCCATGACCTGGCCGGCCGGCGTACCGCTGCCAAGTCGGCCGCTGGCTTCGATCAACGACAGCAACCCCAATGTCGTCATGCTGGCGGGCTCGATCACCCTGCTCAAGGGCTCGGTGATTCCGTCCATGACCGATCTCAAGCTGGGTGGGAAGTCGATTGACCTGCGTGACGGCGCCCAGGGCAGCAACTGGGCGGTGGCGCAGATGTTGCCGGAAGGTTCGCAGTCCTGGTCGATTCGTCTGGTGGCGGGTGCCGATACCGCAGCGGCGGATACACGATTGACCGATCCGTATGCCGAGCACGGGACTATCCGGCTGGCCGACACCCACTATGGCATGACCGCCGTTCCTGCCGCAGGCGCATTGGTCTGGACCAAGGAAGGCTCGCTGGATATCTACGGTGACGAGAGCATGGTCGGCAAGCCGATCGATTTTGATCTCATCGGTTGGCCGACCATGTGTCAGGACTCGCCGAGTTTTTGTGCCGTCCCCCCGCCTGTCTATCTCTGGACCAGGGAAGGTTCGCTGGATATCTATGGCGACGAAAGCATGGTGGGCCAACCGATCGATTTCGCGCTCATTGGTTGGCCAACCATGTGCGAGGACTCACCGGGCTTCTGTAAGGCGCAGGCATCCGACTATACCCTTGAGCCGAGCAAGGCGAACTTCAGTGTCCTGCGCACTGGCACCGGGGATCTGGAGTTGCTGAGCGCGGGCAACCTGAATATGAACTCTCTGTATGGTGTCTACACGGCGGGCTCATCGACGCCTGTCAGTGCCGAGTTCAATCGACCCAGGGGACGCAATGGCACTCTTCTACCCGACCAGTTGGGCGGTTACGAGTCACTGGTCGACGGCGGTACGGGCAGTCTCTATCGGGCCTGGTATCCAGACCACGGCGGCAATCTGCTGCTGAGTGTGGGGGGGAATCTGACAGGTGATGCCCTGGCCATGCGGGAGAAACAAAGCGGTGATCCCGCACAATTACCGAGCGCGTCGCTGGGTAACTGGCTCTGGCGCCAGGGCAGTGGCACTCCCCTGGCCGGGGGGGACAATATCCCGACGGCCTGGTGGATCAACTTCGGTACCTACACCAGTCTCAACTCGGGCAGTGCGCTGACCGGCTTTACCGGCTTCGGCACGCTCGGCGGTGGTAATGTCGATGTTCGTGTAGGAGGGGACGCCGGCACCCTGGTGCAAATGGGTGACTCCGTTTCCGGTAACCAGAGTGCCGCGCTTCGCAGCCAGGGGTTGATACTGGCCGTTGGGAGTACGGGGCGTGTGGGGGCCGATGGCCAGCTTATGCTGACCGGAGGCGGGGATTTGAATCTCCAGGTCGGTGGTGGTGTGAACCCGACCCTGGCCGCCCGGAACCCGCTGGACAAGAACGGCAATCCCCTGGCGCCGATCCATGACTTGCAGGGGGCCTTGATCAACCTGCGTGGCAACCTTCAGGTACAAGCCGGTGCGCTGGGTGGAATTGATCTGCACTATGGGGCTGTGTCTGTCGATCACGACAAGACCGACACCCGCTCCTTTGATCCTTACACGGCCTCTCTGGCCAGTTCCACCGGCGGTCTGGTGCTGATTCCCGGCGACGCCACGATCAGTCTTTCGACGCGTGGCGATCTGGTCGTGGGCGGCGCCACTGATCCGGGCCGAGTATCACTGCCAAACAGTGTTGCGCTCGACCTGAATCCCGCTGCTGCTACCCCCAATCCATTTTCGGGCATGGGCTACAGCTGGTTCTCGCTCTGGACCGATCACACGGCCATTGACCTGTTCTCGGCAGGTGGCAACCTCACGCCCAGTACCCAACTGGGGGAGATCAAGACCTCCGGCACGGCTGCGCTTGAAGGACGCAACAGCTCAGCCACCGACGGTCGCTTTGTCTATCCCTCGATCCTGCGTGCGGTGGCAGCCAACGGTAGTTTCTACTACGGCCCGTCGGCGCTCTACAGCGCGAGCAACCTGGCGAACGCCAACAATTACTCACTGCTGCTGGCACCATCGGCCAATGGGCAGCTCGAATTCCTCGCGGCTGATTCGTTGTACGGTGGCGGATATGCGATCAACCAGTCCGGTGCGGCAGCCAGCGCCATCGCCACGCCGTTCAAGCCGGCTTTCATTGCTTATGACGCCGGCGGCAACAAGGTGATCGATAATCAGGGCGGCACCGCTATTGTCGCAGATCCCTTGGCCGTGGGTGGGCGCTACCCGTTGTTCGCCTTCGGCGCGGATACCGCCTCGACCCGCAGCAATGTCCTGCCTGCACGGTTCTATGCCCGGGACGGCGATATCGTCGGCTTGCGCACCGGTGAAATCCTTTCCTTCGCCAATGGCAGCACCTGGTACGAAAGCGCGGGTCCGGTACGGATCATGGCCGGGCGCGATATCGTCAGCAGCGGGAAGGCTGCTGGCGGTTCGAGCATACCGACCGATCAGGGACTGGCGGCCGGGGAGACCAGCGGCAACCTGTTCGCCCACAACGACCCGACCGATATCTCCGTGATCCAGGCGGGTCGCGACCTGCTGTACAGCGCATTCAACGTCGCCGGCCCCGGCACCCTGGAGGTCACTGCCGGGCGCAATATCCTGATGGAGGACAAGGTCAGCATCACCAGCCTGGGCGCCGTGGTACCCGGCGATTCACGACCCGGGGCGGACATCGTGCTGCAGGCCGGTGCGGGCAGCAACGGGGCGGACTATGCGCGTTTCATCGCGGCCTACCTGGATCCGGCCAACCTCGCTCAGCCGGGCGAATCCTTGTCCGGTCAGGGAGCCAAGGTGGCCAAGACCTATGAAGCGCAACTGGTTGCCTGGCTGGCCGGGCGCTATGGCTTCAGCGGTGATGTCGGCCAGGCCCGGGCCTACTACGCGGCCCTGGCACCGGAGCAGCAGCGGGTGTTTGCCCGCGAGGTGTATTTCGCTGAGCTCAAGGCCGGCGGCCGCGAATACAACCAGGTCGGCGGGCCGCGTGAGGGCAGTTACCTGCGCGGCCGCGAAGCGATTGCCGCGCTGTTCCCGGAAACCGATGTGGCAGGCAACCCGATTGGTTACCAGGGCGATATCACGCTGTTCGGTGGCTCCGGAGTACACACCAACTTCGGTGGTTCGATCCAGATGCTGACGCCGGGCGGAAAGCAGGTGTTCGGTATCGAGGGGGCCGCGCCACCGTCCACGGCGGGGGTCATCACCCAGGGTTCGGGGGATATCCAGCTGTATTCCCAGGGCAGCATCCTGCTCGGCCAGAGCCGGATCATGACCACCTTCGGCGGTTCGATCATGGGCTGGTCGGCGCAGGGCGATATCAACGCCGGACGCGGCTCCAAGACCACCGTGGTGTACACGCCGCCCAAGCGCGTCTATGACGACTGGGGCAATGTCAGCCTGTCCCCGGCGGTGCCGAGTACCGGTGCCGGTATCGCCACCCTGAACCCGATTCCTGAAGTGAAGCCAGGCGATATCGACCTGATCGCACCGCTGGGCACCATCGATGCGGGCGAGGCGGGGATCCGGGTTTCGGGCAACGTCAACATCGCCGCCCTGCATGTGGTGAACGCGGCGAACATCCAGGTCCAGGGTAAATCCTCGGGCGTGCCGGTGGTGGCGTCGGTCAATACCGGGGCGATCACCTCGGCCAGCGCGGCGGCAAGCTCGGCGACCCAGGCGGCGGACGACGTGGCGCGGCAGCAGCAGGCCAATGCCCGGCAGAACCAGCCTTCGGTATTCACCGTGCAGGTATTGAGCTTCGGCCAGGAACGCCTGGAACCTTCACGCGAGGGTGCCAGCCGCTCGCCGGCCTACAACCCCGACAGCCCCGTGCAAGTGCTGGGCGCCGGTCCCCTGGACGAGCAGGCGCGCCAGCGTCTGACCGCAGAGGAACGGGGCAACCTGACCTTGTAATCACCTGGTGTTTCACCCCAGGGGCGGCCGTGATGGCCGCCCTTTTTTTTGCCCGGCAGCCCGTCGTGGAATGAAGCTTTTATGACAAAAGTTCGGTAGCACAAGGCCAGCCCCGTCATGGATATGTGAAGTGTGCAAGGTGCCGCAAGGCAACGATTCCTGAGGATGACGGGAAGGCGGGGAGATCGAGGTGGGGACTATGGAACGTTACTCGAAAGTGGGCATGCAGGAGCTGGATCAGCGTTTGTCGAAGATCGTCGAAGCGGCGCGCAAGAAGCCGGTGTCGGTCTACCGCTACGGTGCGCCATGGGTCTGGATCGTCTCGCAGGAGGACTGGCAGGGCGCCTTGAAGGAGGTCTCCAGCTACATCCCGCCGGGACATTCGCTGGTGCTGCTACGCCCGCAGATCGATGACCTGCTGGACGACCACCGTGAGGTCCTGCTGGCGCTCAATGCCGACTCCAGGATGCTTATCGCGCCGCAGACGGTCATGCACATCCTCCTGCTGCAACTGCTGTATTCGGTGCCCAGCGAGCAGCAGTTGTACGAACAGCTCAATTACAACCTGCTGTTCCGCTGGTTCGTCGGCCTGGACCTGAACCAGAAGGTCTGGAACTTCAACATCCTCAGCAAGGACATCGCCACGCTGCTGGACAACCCGCAGGCGGTGACGCTGATCCAGAAAATCATCGGCGAGGTGTTCTGTGGCGCGTTGCTGCAGATGCCGGAGTTCTCCCTGAACTTTGCCCTGTTGCACACCTGGCTGGCCAGGCACGCGGTCACGGCGCTGTCGAGCAATTGATCGAACAAGCGACGGGAAACACCGTCGCGACGGTTTCGAGTTGATTCGAGACCTTTCTGAATTTAGGGGGCGGTGTGAAGCATCTGTTCTTCAAAGAGGCGCGAGCGATAAACGCCGGGCGCTGGCTGCCGGTGTGCGCGGGATTGGCCCTGGCACTGCTGGGACGGCCATTGCTGGCCGAGGAAGCCGCCGCGCGCCTGGTGGATGTCAACGAATACGTCGTGCGTGGCAATACCGTGCTCGATGCCCGGGATATCGAGGAAGCGGTGTACCCGTTTCTCGGCCCGCAGAAGGCACTGAGCGATATCGAAGGCGCGCGGGATGCCCTGCAGAAAATCTATCAGGCCAAGGGCTATCAGTCGGTCTTCGTCGAATTGCCCGAGCAGAAGGTCGAGGAAGGCATCGTCTTCCTGCAGGTCAGCGAGACCAAGGTCGGACGGGTGCGCGTGGTCGGCGCCAGGCACTATTCCCCGGTCGAGATCCGCGATGACGTGCCGGCCCTGAAGGAGGGCGAGGTGCCCAATTTCGCCAACGTCCAGGGCGAGCTGGCGGCGTTGAACAAGACCGCGGGACGGCAGGTAATGCCCCTGGTTCGCGAGGGCCAGCGGCCGGGCACCATGGACGTCGACCTGCAAGTGGAAGACAAGAACCCCTGGCACGCCAGCGTGGGCCTGAACAACGACTACAGCGCCGACACCAAGGAGCTGCGGGCGGTCACTTCGCTGGGCTACGACAATCTCTGGCAACTGGGCCACAGTGTCTCCCTGACCTATTTCACCGCACCGGAAGACCAGGACAACGCCAAGGTCTGGTCAGGGTCCTATACCGCGCCGCTCAGTGATCGCTGGTCGGTGCAGCTCTCCGGCTACCAGTCCGACAGCAACGTCGCGACCATCGGAGGCAGCAACGTCCTCGGCAAGGGCCACTCCTACGGGATTTCCGGGATCTACAGCCTGCCGGCAGCGGACGCCTGGGCCAACTCGTTTTCCCTGGGCGTGGACTTCAAGGACTTCGAGGAGCAACTCAAGTTCGGTGGCAGCAGCGACACCGTGCCGCTCAAGTATGCCCCGATCACCCTGGGCTACAACGGCTATCGCTATACCGAGAGTTCCCAGTTGGGCCTGGGTCTGAGCCTGGTGGCCGGTACCCGGGCGTTCTTCGGCTATGGCAGCGACGGTCAGGAATTCGGCCGCAAACGCTACAAGGCCAGCCCCAGTTTCACCGTGCTCAAGGGCGACCTGAATTACACCTGGAACTTCCTCGGCGACTGGCAGAGCGCTTCGAAAGCCTCGTTCCAACTGACCTCCAGCCCACTGGTTTCCAACGAGCAGATGTCCGCCGGCGGTGCCACCTCGGTACGCGGTTACCTGGCCGCCGAGCGCACCGGTGACGAAGGCTACCTGCTTTCCCAGGAGCTGCGCACCCCCTCGCTGGCCAAGTTCCTCGGCAGTTATGTCCAGGAGTGGCGCTTCTATGTCTTCGCCGAAGGCGCCCAGCTGTACCTGCGTGAACCGCTGATCGAACAGGAGTCGGACTACAGCCTCGCCAGCGTCGGCCTGGGCACCCGCGCCAGCCTGGTCGACTGGCTGTCCGGCAGCCTCGACTGGGGCTACCCGCTGCTGGACGGACCGAACACCAAGAAACAGGACCCACGTTTGCACTTCAGCCTGCAAGCCACTTTCTGAACCCATAAAAAGGAGCATTTTTCATGCAGCGCCTGATGACTTTCCTGTTGATCTGCCTGGGCTTCGTGCTCCCGGCCACCGCCCAGGCCTGGTGGCAGGATGACTGGCACTACCGCAAGCAGATCACCGTCGACACCACGCCCCAGGGCGCGGCCATCAACGATGCCCTGGGCCGCACCAGCCTGCTGGTGCGCCTGCACACCGGCAACTTTACCTTCGACGGTGTCAAGGAAGACGGTTCGGACCTGCGCTTTGTCGCTGCCGACGACAAGACCGTGCTCAATTACCAGATCGAAAGCTTCGATCCGCTGATGGGCATGGCGCTGATCTGGGTCGATGTCCCGAAGATCGACGGCGGCCAGCGCCAGGATATCTGGATGTACTACGGTAACCAGAAGGCCCCGGCCACCAGCAACGGGCAACTGGCGTTCGAGCCGAACTACACCGCCGTCTACCACTTCGACGGTGCGGTCGCCACGCCGCCCAGGGACGCCACGGCGTTTTCCAACAATGCCCAGAACGCCACCGGCAGCCGTATCGACGGCGTGATCGGCGCGGCGTTGCAGTTCGGCGGCCAGCCGCTGATGCTGCCGGCCAGTCCGTCGCTGCAATATGCCGCGGGCGGTGCTTTCACCCTGAGTGCCTGGGTTCGCCTGGACCAGGCTTCGGGTGAGCAATTGCTGATGGCTCGTCGCGAAGGCACTCATGCCTTCCTGCTCGGCACCAGCCAGGGCACGCCGTTCGTGGAGATCAACGGCCAGCGCGCGGTATCGACCCAGGCGCTGAATCCGGGGCAGTGGCAACACCTGGCACTGACCGCTCAAGGCAGCAAGGTCTCGCTGTTCGTCAACGGTCGCGAAACCGCGACCCTGGCCCAGGAAGTGCCGGCCTTCAACTCGCTGATCGCCATCGGTGGCGACGTTCCGCCGGTGGCGGCCGCCGACCCGGCAGCACCGGCTTCGAGCGCCTTCCAGGCCTTCAACGGCGCTATCGACGAACTGCGCCTGTCCAAGGTCGTGCGTCCCGCCGCCGCGCTGCTGGCCGATGCCACGGCCCAGGGCGCCGAATCGAAACTGGTGGCCTACGGCGCCGACGAAGAACAGTCGGGCTTCGGCTTCGGCAGCCTCGGCTTCCTGCTCAAGGCGGTGCCGGTGGACGCCTGGGTGATCATCGCCGTACTGGTGCTGATGATGATCCAGTCGTGGTTCATCATGATCCGCAAGAACCGCGCCTTGGGTCGCGTCAGCCGGGCCAACGAAGCGTTTCGCGAGCAGTTCGGGCAGATCGGCACGCGCCTGGAGATGTTCGCCGACGACCAGGACCTGGCCCGGCGCCTGGAGCACTCGTCGCTGTGGCGCCTGTACCTGGTGGCGGTCAAGGAAATCCGCACCCGTCGCGCCCAGGGCGCCGATACCTCGTCGGTCTCGGCGGCCACCATCGAGGCCATCCGCTGCTCGATGGACGGCGTGCGCACCCGGGAAAACCAGCAACTGAGCTCGAAACTCTCGACCCTGTCCAACGCCATCGCCGGCGGTCCGTACATCGGCCTGCTGGGGACCGTGCTGGGGATCATGGTGGTGTTCCTCGGCACGGCCATGGCCGGTGATGTGAACATCAATGCCATTGCCCCGGGCATGGCGGCAGCCTTGCTGGCCACGGCCATGGGCCTGTTCGTCGCGATCCCGGCGCTGTTTGGCTACAACCGCCTGATCACCCGCAACAAGGAAGTCAGTGCCGACATGCGCGTGTTCGTCGATGAGTTCATCACGCGCCTGGCGGAAATGCATGGCGAGGGCCAGTCCCACGACAACGCTCGCGGGCGCGCCGCGCATGCCGATCATCACGTCGCCGACATGTTGTCGATCTGAGGGGAACTGCCATGGCTTCCGTAAACACCTCCCATGACGACGATGACGATGCCGCCGTCGACAGCATCAACATCACACCCCTGGTGGACGTGCTGATGGTGGTACTGGTGATGTTCATCCTCACCGCCACGGCCCAGGTCTCGGGTATCCAGATCCACCTGCCCAAGGCCAGTGCCTCGGTGTCGTTGTCCGAGGCCAAGACCAAGGCCATCTCGGTCAACGATGGCGGCCAGGTGTTCCTCGACGCCTACCCGGTGACGTTGCCGGAGCTGGAGGAGCGCCTGCGCATCGAGAAGGCGCAGAGCCCGGACTTCCCGATCATCGTGCGTGGCGACGCCACGGTGCAGTACCAGAAAGTGATCGAAGTGCTCGACCTGCTGCGACGCCTGGAGCTGTCCCAGGTCGGGCTGGTCACCGGCAAACCGAACCAGGGCTGACCATGACCGCCAAATTACCGATCAGCCCCGATCCCGTGAAGAAGTCGCCCTTGCGCCTGGTGAAGTGGGGCGCCGGATTGCTGCTGGGTGCCGCCGCCGCGTGGTTCCTGTGGCAGTGGGCCCACGACATGAGCGGGGTCCGTCGCGAAGCGCCGAAGGTGCCGATGATCATCCCGTTGCCGCCTCCGCCACCACCGCCGCCTCCCGAGCCGGAAAAGCCCAAGGAGCCTGAGACACCGGTGGAAGAGAAGGTCCCCGAGCCGACACCCGAGCCCGAAGAGGTCAAGCCCCAGGAGGAAGCCCCGCCATCGCCGGCGGACGACCTGGCGAACCCGATGCAGATCGACGGCGATGCCCAGGCCGGTGGCGACGCTTTCAACATCGGCGCGGGCAAGGGCGGTGGCATGGCGGGCGCGGGCGGTGGGCGGCTGGGCAACGGCACCTACAGCCAGTTCCTGGCGTACACCTTCCAGCGCGTGCTCAAGGAGAACCCGGAACTGCGCAACCTGGCGTTTTCGCTGCAGACCGATGTCTGGCTCAGCGCCGCCGGAGATATCACCCGGGTCGAGCTGGTCAAGTCCAGCGGCGATCCCAGGCTCGACACACAGGTGCTGGCCGCGTTGCGCGCCGCTCCTCGATTAAACGAACGGCCGCCGGCCTCGATGACCTTGCCGGTGCGCATTTCCCTGCAAGGCCGCCGTCCCGGCTAGCCCCATACATGTGCAGTCTTGTCTAAGGAGTTCAGTGCAAATGGTTTCCAATGTGAATCGATTGAGCCTGGCGGTCGGCCTGGTCATCGCGACCCTGGTCGGACAGGCGACGGCCCAGACCGCGCCTTCGGAGAACGCCACGATCAATCTGATCCGGCTGCTGGTGCAGCAGGGCGTACTGAAAAAGGAGCAGGCCGACGGCCTGATCGCCCAGGCCGAGAAGGAAGCGGTCCAGGCACGCCAGGCCAACGCCGTCGCAGCCAGCGCACCGGCGGCCACGCCGGGTGAGGTGCGGGTGCAATACGTCCCGGCGATCGTCCGCGACCAGATCCGCGACCAGGTCAAGGCCGAAGTCATGGCCACCGCCAAGCAGGAGAACTGGGCGCAACCGAATACCTTCCCGGACTGGGTGTCGCGGATCAGTTTCGACGGTGATATCCGCCTGCGCGACGAGTCGCGCTATTACGCCGGTGGCAATGACAACGATGCGAACGGCAGCTCGGGCATCAACAGCAAGGAAATCATCGATTTCGCCAAGCTCAACGCCAACGGTCCCTATGACGTCAACCCACAGAGTTCCACCGGCCTGCCGCCATTGCTCAATACCCGTGAAGACCGCGAGAACCTGTTCCGGATCAGAGCCCGGCTGGGCATGAAAGCAGTGATTTCCCCGGAGTGGATGGCCGGCGTGCGGATCGGCACCGGTTCGGACAACAATCCGGTGTCCACCACCCAGACCCTGGGCGGCGGCTTTGCCAAGAAGGATATCTGGCTCGACCAGGGTTATCTGACCTGGAAGCCCTACGACTATGTGAGCATCACCGGCGGGCGGATGGCCAACCCGTTCTTCTCCACCGACATGTTGTACTCCACCGACCTGAACTTCGACGGCATCGCCGCCGTCTTCGACCGCAAGCTGAACGCCGATTGGGGCCTGTTCGGCACGGTCGGCGCGTTCCCGGTGGAATACAGCAACGATACCTTCACCAGCAATGGTTCGGACAAGCAGGCCAGCGACAACAAATGGCTGTATGGCGGCCAGATCGGCGCCAACTGGCAGTTCAGCCAGCACAACCGGCTCAAGGGGGCACTGGCCTACTACCGCTTCGACAATATCGAAGGCAAGCGCTCCAGCCCCTGCGAGCCCTGGAATGGCGATCCCGGCTGCGACACCGACGGCACGCGCTCGGCGTTCATGCAGAAAGGCAACACGGTGTTCCTGCTGCGCAATATCACCCCGGACCCGACGAACCCGGCCAAGACCCCGCAACCGCAATTCGTCGGCCTGGCTTCGGAGTTCAACCTGATCGACCTGAACCTGGTGCTCGACAGCGAACTGCCGGAAGACTTCAAGCTGCGCAGCCACGTCAACTACGTGCATAACCTGGGCTACGACGAAGGCGAGATGACCAAGCGCTCCGAAGGCCAGATCGTCAACAACCTGGACAACGACGGCAAGGTGGAAAGCGGCGCCAACGCAATGATGGTGCAGTTCACCCTCGGCAATGCGCTGGAACTCAAGCGCAAGGGCGACTGGAACGTCTTCGGTGGCTACAAGTACATCCAGCCGGACGCCTTGCCGGACGGTTTCAACGATTCCTCGTTCCACCTCGGCGGCACCAACGCCAAGGGTTTCTTCCTCGGCGCCAACTACGGCCTGGACAAGAACGTGATCGCCACCGCGCGCTGGCTCAATTCGGAGACGGTGTATGGCGCGCCATTCGATATCGATGTCATGCAGCTTGAAATCAACACGCGCTTCTAAGCGCGAGGGAGGTCCCATGAACATGCGAGCCCAGGTGCGCTGGTCGACGTTGTTGCTGGTGGTCGGCGTGGCACTGGCCAGCGGCGCCAGTGCCGAAGGCATGGAAGAGCGCCTGCGCACCCAGTTGCGCAGCACCACCCAGCAATTGCAGGCGCTGCAAAGCGAACAGGCCCAGGCCAGCGCCGCGCGGCTGGCCGCGGAAAACCAGGCCAAGGCGGCCCAGGCGCAAATCAAGCAGTTGACCGCCGAACTGGCCAAGGCCAAGGGCCTGAGCGAACAGCTGGCCGGCCAGCAACAGGCCCTGCAAAGCCAGGCCCAGGCCTTTTCGGTGGCCGCCAACGAGCAGTTGGGCAAGTTCAAGAAGGCCTATGACGACCTGCTGGTGATGGCCAAGGCCAAGGAGGCCGAGCGCGCCCGATTACAGGGACAACTGAGCGAGCGTGACACACAAGTGCAGCAATGTTCGGCCAAGAATCAACAGATGTACGGGATCGCCAAGGAGATCCTCGCCGCCTACGAAAAAATCGACGTGGCCGAGGTGATGAAAATCCGCCAGCCCTTCGCTGGCAGCGCCCGGGTCAAGTTCGAGGAAATGGCCCAGGCCTTCGGCGATGACCTCTACAAGAACCAGTTCGATGCGAGCCACGCATCTCTCAATCAATGATCGACAAGGAAGCACATTTCATGAGCGAACAACTGATCGAACACGTCACCCCGGACAGCCTGACCGAGCTGCTGCAAGGTGCCGGCTACCGCGTCAACCGCACCGACCAGAACGGTATCGTGCAACTGCTCAGTGCCAGCCAGGGCATCGGCTACGCCGTGCGTTTCGGTAACCTGGCGGCACAAGAGGGCAACTATGTCGACTTCACCTACAGCTGCGCGCTGCGGGTCCAGGGTGAGCTGCCAGCCGGCCTGGCGGAACTGTGGAACGCGTCGCGGCGTTTTGCCCGCTTGTCCGTGCAGGGCGAGTTCCTGGTGATGGAGATGGACGTGGTGGTGGCCGCGGGTGTCAGCGTGAACTACCTGCGTGGCAACCTGGAGCTGTGGGATCGCCTGCTGCAGGAGTTCATCGTCTACCTGCGCGAGTACAGCCAGCATGCCGCGCAGTTGCAGGCACAACCGCAAGCTTCGGTTGAACCGGCGGCACACGAGGAGGAGGCGGCCCTGTGAAAAAAAGCAACCTGTTGGCCGGCGCGGGTGCGCTGGCCGTGCTGGTCGGGGCGGTCGCCCTGGCCATGCGCCCGGGTAACGATCCGGTGGCGGCGGTACAGCCGACGCCCTCCGTCGTGCAGCCGGCGGCGAGTGGCCCGGCCGTCGCGCGCCTGGGTAACCAGCACGTGGCGCCCGAGGAACTGAAGGCGCTGTTCGCGACCCTGCCGCCGGAATCGCGTGAGCAACTGCGGGGTAATCGTGCAGCGCTGGAGAGCTGGATCCGTAGTCGCCTGGCCGAGAAGGCGGTGCTCGAACAGGCCGATGCCCAGGGCTGGCGCCAGCGTCCGGAGATCGAACAGCAGACCCGCGCCGCTACCGAACAGATCGTCTTTCGCAATTACCTGGCGTCGGTCAGCCAGGTGCCGGCGGACTATCCGAGCGACGAGGAATTGCAGCAGGCCTACGAGAGCGGCAAATCGGCCTGGCAGACGCCGCCCTTGTATCGGGTCAGCCAGATCTTCCTGGCAGTGCCCGACCCGCAGTCGCTGGAAAGCGTGCGCAAGCAGGCCGTTGACCTGAGTCGTCGCGCCCAGGCCGCACCGGCCGAATTTGCCGCGTTGGCGACCCAGTATTCCCAGGACCGCGATACCGCCAGGCGTGGCGGCGACTCGGGCCTGCAGCCTTTGCAGCAACTGGTGCCGGAAATACGCGGGGCGTTGTCGCGGCTGAAGGTTGGCGCGGTGGCGGACCCGGTGCAGAGCCCGGCGGGTTTCCATATCGTCAAGCTCACCGAGTTGCAGCCGTCGCGTACGGCGACCCTCGGCGAACTGCGCGACCGCCTGCGTGACGCCTTGCGCAGCCAGCGCCAGGAACAGATTGCCAAGGCGTACCTGGAGGGCATGTTCAATACCGCGACCCTGAGCATCGACGGCGCGGTCCTCAATCAGGTGCTGGAAGAGAAACGCTGACAAGAAACTGCCAATGGATGGTTGGGCGCCGTCAGGCGCCGACAGGGAGTCTGAATGATGTCATTGAATGAATCCGCCCAGCGCATGGGCGTCATGGAGTACCACGGCGCGACCGAACCTCGCGACTCATGGTTGACGCTGGCCGAACGGATCGAAGCGCAAACCGCGCAGTTCTTCCTGGCCAGCGCCCGTTGCGGCTGCTTCATGCAGGCGGCGCGCAGCCTGAATATCAAATCGACCCAGTTGCGCAAACAGTTGGGCTTGCTCGAAGAGCAGCTCGGTCGTCCGCTGTTCGTGTACCAGGGCAGCGCGCTGATTCTCAGTCGCGAAGGCCAGCAGTTGCAGGCGCAACTGATTGCCCTGGCCCATGAACGGCGCCTGCCGATCGTGGAACAACCGCTGGTGCGCCTGGCGATTGCCGAATCGATCCTGCACGACATCCTGGGCCGTGACCTGATCGGTCTGCTGCGGCGCAATGCCAGTGTGCGGCTGGAAATCATCCCGGTGGACAGCGCCTTGTCCTTGCAGGCCCTGAGCGCCGACGTGGTGGTCTGGCTGGCGGGCGTCGATTCACCGTGGCCGGGACCGAGCTTCGACATCAGCGAACCACGGCCCCTGGCGCGACTGGACTATCTGCCGCATATCGCCAAGCGTTACTCGCGGGTAGCGGTGCGCCCGGACTCCCTGGACGACCTGAAGGACTACATGCTCGTGCAATGGCAGCACGACCGGCAGATCGAGGGTTTCCAGCCGTGGAACAGCCTGGTCGAACAGCGCCTGGCCGGGGTGGTGCAAGTGCATTCCTACGAACTGATGCTGGAGATGATCCGTTGCAGCGCCTGTATCGGCCTGCTGCCGCGCTACATCACCCGCTTCGACCGCGGGCTGGCGGCGCTGCCCGGCTTGTTCGACGAGAGCATGCAGCGCCGCGCCTGGCTGGCCATCCAGCGCGAAGCCGGGGGCCGGGAGGAGGTGCAGATGATTGTCGAGCTGATCCTGCACACCTTCAAGGAACGGCGAGAGTGGTTTGAGTAGCACCCGCCGATCGTTCCCACGTCGAGGCGTCTGAGCGCCCGCGTGGGAATACCTCCCAGGACACTCCGCGTGCGCTTTCGTGACACCGTGCGTCACGGACTGCATCCGTCTTGCCCGCTCATCCTTGCCGATTTTGGCCTCGCCAGCCAAAATATTGGCTTATTCATGGGTCTCGCCCGAAATTTCATAAATCTCGACATATTGTTGACGCTGGCTCCGCAATATCACACTATGTCTCCGTTGATTGCTTGATTTTACTCATGTTTTTTTGACGCCAGCGTTCTGAAGACTCTCCATGAAAAGGCGGTACAGCCTGTGAGGGAGGGTGGGTACTACAGGGAAGGTCAGTGATTGCGGCTTATTGCCATGCCTTATTCCCCGGGAGTGCTAGCTTCAAACGCTGGGATTGCGGTGTTTTTTCTTTTGGGATGATCTATGTCTGCCGAACGGATACTGGTAACTGGGGGCGCTGGCTTCATTGGTTCGCATCTTGTGGATGCGCTGCTGGCCAAGGGGCATGCCGTTCGGGTCCTGGACGATCTCTCCACCGGCAAGGTGAGCAACCTGCCGATGGACAATGCCTCCCTCAAGCTGGTGGTCGGCGATGTCGCCGATGCCGCCACCCTGGCTGAAGCCATGCAGGGTTGCAGCGCGGTGGTGCACCTGGCCGCCGTCGCTTCGGTGCAGGCCTCGGTCGAAGACCCGGTACGCACCCATCAGAGCAATTTCATCGGCACCCTGCGGGTGTGCGAGGCGATGATCGCCGCCGGTATCCGTCGGGTGGTGTTTGCCTCCAGTGCCGCGGTATACGGCAACAACGGGGAGGGCACGGCGATCGGTGAAGACACGGCCAAATCGCCCCTGACACCCTATGCGGCGGATAAGCTCGCCAGCGAGTACTACCTGGATTTCTATCGGCGCCAGCATGGCCTGGAGCCGGTGATCCTGCGCTTCTTCAATATCTTCGGCCCCCGCCAGGACCCGTCGTCGCCGTACTCCGGGGTGATCAGCATTTTCAGCGAGCGGGCAAAAAACGCGCAGCCCATCACCGTCTTCGGCGATGGCGGACAGACCCGCGATTTCGTCTATGTCGAAGACCTGGTGAAGATCCTGGTCCAGGGCCTCGAACGCCCGCAGCCGACTCCGGATGCCACCAACGTCGGCCTCAGTGGGGTAACCACCCTCAATGATCTGATTGCCGCCCTGGAGCAGATCGCCGGCAAGCCGTTGACGGTGAGCCATGCGCCTGCCCGCTCCGGGGACATTCGCCATTCCAGGGCCGACAACCGCCGCCTGTGCGAGCGTTTCGACCTGGGCACGCCGACCGTCATGGCCGAAGGTCTGGCGCGACTTTACCGCAGTCTCTAGTTCTATCGCCTTGCAGGCGCCCCGTTCGCGGGGTGTCGGTAGTCTGATGTTGTGCGGATTGATCTACTGAAGAGTAAGTTATGGAAATCGAGTTTCGCAGGGCGCGTGTCTGCCGTATCTGTAAAGCCGTACGGCGGCTGTTCACCGCGCTGGCATTGTGTGCGACCCATTCGGTCGTACAGGCCGCACCGCCGGCACCTGCCAGCGTCGGGTTCTGGTACGCCGAGCGGCCACCGCTCGAGGAACTGGCGCAGTTCGAATGGGCCGTGGTCGAACCCGGCCATATGAGCAGCGGTGATGTCGCCACCTTGCGTAAACTCGGCAGCCAGCCGTTTGCCTACCTGTCGGTGGGCGAGTTCGACGGCGACCGTACGGCCCTGGACAAGGAAGCCCTGAGCCAGGGCGCAAGCAGCACCCGTAACAAGGCCTGGGACAGCCAGGTCATGGACATCGCCACGCCGGCCTGGCGCGAACACCTGTTCAAGCGCGCCAAGGCCTTGCAGGAGCAGGGCTATGCCGGCCTGTTCCTCGATACCCTCGACAGTTTCCAACTGCTCCCCGAAGCCAGCCGCGAACCGCAACGCAAGGCGCTGGCATCCTTTCTGCGGGAGCTGCACAGCCGTCAGCCGGGCCTGAAGCTGTTCTTCAACCGGGGTTTCGAAGTGCTGGGTGAACTGGATGGCGTGGCCGCGGCCGTCGCCGTCGAATCGATCCATGCCGGCTGGGATGCCGCGGCCAAGCGCTATCGGCCAGTGTCCGAATCCGACCGCAACTGGCTGGAAGGCGAACTCAAGCCGCTGCGTGCACGCAATATCCCGCTGGTGGCCATCGACTACCTGCCGCCCAACCGTCGCGAAGAAGCGCGCAAGCTGGTCCGCCAGTTGAGCCAGGAAGGTTTTATCCCGGTGGTCACCACGCCGGAGCTCAATACCCTGAGCCTGAGCAGCGTGGAAGTACAGCCGCGTCGCATCGCCATGCTCTACGACCCCCGCGAAGGCGAACTCTACGACCACGCCGGGCACCGGATGCTCGGCGGCCTGCTGGAGTACCTCGGCTATCGGGTGGATTACCTGCCGGTCGACGACAGCCTGCCGTCCTACGGCTTCGCCGGCCTGTACGCCGGAGTGGTGGTGTGGATGACCAGCGGTCCGCCCCAGGACAGCCGTGCCTTTTATAGCTGGATCGGCAAGCGCCTGGACGAGCAGGTGCCCCTGGCGATCATGGCCGGCCTGCCGATCGAGGATCGCGCGCTGCTCAAGCGCCTGGGCCTGAACCTGTCGGCGCCGGGGGCTCGCGATGGGCTCCATGTGCTGAGCCAGGACAAGGCGCTGATCGGCGCCTTCGAGGCGCCGGTGGTGGCGCGCAGCCGTGAACTGACCCGGGTGACGCTGCTGCCCGACGGACCGAAACCGGCCTTGCTGCTGGGTGACGACAAGGGCGGCAAGTTCGCTCCGGTGGTCACCGGCAACTGGGGCGGCATGGCACTGGCGCCTTATGTCGTGGAGGCCAACGTCGAACGTACCCGCTGGATTCTCGATCCGTTCGCCTTTATCCAGAAAGCCCTGCGCCTGCCGGTCCAGCCGCGCCCGGACACCACCACCGAGAACGGCCGGCGGATCGCCACGGTGCATATCGACGGCGACGGTTTCCCGTCCCACGCCGAAGTCCGTGGTACACCGTATTCCGGACGCCAGGTGCTGGACGACTATATTCGTCCCAACCCGTTCCTGACGTCGGTGTCGATCATCGAAGGCGAGGTCGGGCCCAAGGGCATGTCGCCGTTCCTGGCCAAGGAGCTGGAGCCGATCGCCCAGGAAATCTTTGCCGATTCCAAGGTCGAGGTCGCCAGCCACACCTACAGCCATCCGTTCTACATGCAGCCGGACAAGGCCAGGCAGGACGAGGACTTCCACGCCGAATACGGCCTGCGCCTGAATATCCCGGGCTACAAGACCCTCGACTACAAGCGCGAGATATTCGGCTCACGGGACTACATCAACAGCCGCCTGACCACCGCGAAGAAGCCGGTGAAGATGATCTTCTGGCCGGGCGATGCGTTGCCGAGCGCCGAGACCATCAAGATGGCCTACGACGCCGGGCTGAAGAACGTCAATGGCGGGCAGACCATCCTGACCAAGGCCAATCCGTCGCTGACCGGCCTCTATCCGTTGCTGCGTCCCACCGAAGGCGGCTTGCAGTACTACGCGCCGGTGATCAACGAGAATATGTACACCAACCTGTGGAAGGGCCCGTACTACGGTTTCCGCGATGTGATCGACACCTTCGAGCTGACCGACAGCCCACGGCGCCTGCGTGGTATCCACCTGTACTACCACTTCTATTCGGGCACCAAGCAGGCCTCGATCAAGGCCATGACCGATATCTACCAGTTCATGCGCGGCCAGCAACCGCTGTCGTTGTGGATGAGCGATTACCTGGATCGGGTCCACGGCCTGTACCAGGCCAGCCTGGCCCGCACCGTCAATGGCGACTGGCAGGTTCGTGGCCTGGATGGCTTGCGTACCCTGCGACTGGATCCTGCGCTCGGTTGGCCGGACCTCGCTCGCTCCCAGGGTGTGGCCGGTGTCCGCGATCTGCCACAGGGCCGTTATGTGGCGCTGAGCAGCGACCACCCACTGTTGGCCCTGCGACCTGAGCGTGACCCACGCCCGGCGCTGGAGCTGGCGAATATTCCGTTGCGGGACTGGCGTTATGTCAATGAGCGACAGGTGACGTTCTCCTTCGCCGGTGAGTTCAACCTGGAGTTTTCGGTGCGCTCGGCCAGTACCTGCCGGGTCGAAGTCCAGGGCCAGCGCTACGCCGGCAAGTCCGAACAGGGCCTGTGGCATTTCCAACTTCCAATGAAGCAGGTGAGTGATGCCCAACTCCTCTGCAACTAAGGCCAAAAGCGCGCGGCTGCTCAATCCCTGGGCGCTGCTACTGGTGGCGATCGCTGTCGGCGTGTTGCTGTGGGCGACCTTCCGCAACGAGGACGCATTCCGTCCCAAGGGCGGCCAGCCGGACGAGGTATCGGCCAGCTATGCCGAGGTGCTGTTGGCGGCGCATCCGGAAAACAGCGAATTGCGCACCCAGTTGCTCGACCTGCTGATCCAGCTGGGCGATTACCCGCGGGCGGAAAAACATCTGCTCGACTGGCCGCAGGCCGATCCGACGCTGAAGAACTATTACCGCTTGCAGCTCGATGCCCTGGCCCTGAACAACAGTACCGACAGCGTCGCGTTGCAGGCCCTGGCCGCGCGCTTCAAGGCCTTTGACTACAAGCCATTGCCGACACCGCAACTCGAGCGTCTGCCCGCGCTGGCCCTGAGTGCCCAGGCCCCGGGCCTGGCGGCCGATGCCTATGTCGAACTGGCCCGTCGCGATCCCAGGCAACGCGACAAATGGCTGGCCGAAGCGGGGAAATGGTACCTGGCCAGCGAGCAGCCAGGCCGGGCTGCCGATCTCTATGTGCAATTGCTGGAGGGCAGCCAGAAACCGGAAGAGCGCCGGCAGTTCCTCGAGGAAGCCTTCAAGGGCCTGGTGGCGGCGGACCGTGGCGATCAGGCCGCCGAATTGCTGGGCAAGGAATTGCTGGCGCATCCCGAGAGCGATTTCAATCCGGTCCTGCTTGACCAGGGCGTCGATGTGGCAGTGGCCCACAACCGCGTCGGCCTGGCCGAGCAATTCTTTACCGCATGGCGCAAGTTGCAGCCCGACAGCCCGGAAATCCTGGCCAAGGAATTCAAGCAGCGCCTGGCGTTCGGCGACCTCGAGGGCGCCCACACCGTGGGCTTGCAACTGCTCGAACAGCGCCCTGAAGACCCGCTGCTGCTGGAGCAGATGGCGCATATCGCCGAATGGCAGGGCGATTCGGCATCGGCCCTGGGCTACTGGATCAGCCTCAGCAAGCTGCGCGACAACCCGGCCGAGTTCGAACACACCTGGCGCCTGGCGATGCAGACCTACGACTTCGACCGGGGCATCCCGGTCCTGGCGGGGATCATGCACAAGCGCGCCTTGACCGATGTCGAGCTCGATGCCCTGGTCTATGCCGAGGAATCGCGGGGTACGCCCGAGCAGGCGGAAAAGTGGCTGCGCGGCTATGTCGCCAAGTACCCGAAACACCGCCTGGCCTGGGTCCGCCTGTTGCAGAACCTGGAAAACACCGAGCAGTACCCGGAGCGCCTGCAGGTCTGGAACAACTTTGCCAAGCGTTATCCGTTGAGCAGCACCGAGCGCGTGGACTGGGCCAACAACCACCTCAAGCTGTTCGACAGCCAGTCGGCCTGGAAGGTGATCACCGCGGTCGATGGCAACAAGATCGACGATATCAATTACTGGCAGTCCCGCGCCGCGCTGGCCTGGGACCTGGAATTGGACGAGGAACTGCGGGTCGCGCTGGAGAAGATGCTGGCGATCAAGGGCTCGCTCAATCTCGGCGACGAGAGCGAGCTGATTGCCCTCTATCGTACCCGCGATCCACGCAAGGCCCTGCAGTTGACGGTCGACAGCTGGCGCCAGGGCCACAACCCGCAGCGCCTGGTGGCGGCCTTGCAACTGGCCCAGGAGCTGCAGGACTGGCCGCTGGTGATCGACCTGCTCAAGGAGGCCGAGGCGTACCCGGATGCCTCCGATCGTTCCCAGGTGCTGGCCGCCCGTGGCGCGCTGGCGGTGCAGCAGGGGCAGACCGACGAGGCGCTGCGTCTGTATCGCCTGGGGTTGAGCCGTTTCCCGGATGACAACACGTTCCGCGAACGCCTGATGTGGCTGTATGTCGACCTCGGTCGCACCCGTGAGATCAAGCCGCTGCTGCAGCAATGGCGAGCCCTGGCGCGCAGTGACAGCACCCTGTGGCTGCCGTTTGCCGCCGCCAGCCAGTTGGTCGGGCGCAACAGCGAGGCCCTGGCCTGGTACCGCCTGTACCTGCAGGCCAATCCCCAGGACTGGATGGTCCAGGCGGCCTACGCCGATGCCCTGGAAGGTGCCGGCTACGCCGATTCGGCCCAGCGCTTGCGGCTCAAGCTCAACCGCGAGGTGACGCCGGAGCTGATTCGCGCGACGCCGCAGGGCTACTCGACCTGGTTGCGCCTGCTGGCCAGCAGCTACTCGTCGCGCAAGGCGCAGAACAAGGCGATGCAATGGCTGGATGGTTCCAAGCCGATGCTGCAACTGTGGTTCGATCAGTTGCTGGCGCGGCTGGATGATATCAACCAGTCGGCTCAGAAGGACGACTGGTTGGCCTGGGCCCGCAGCCGTGGCCTGAAGATCAACAGTTACGAGCAGATCCAGGAAGCCTTGCGCGGCAGCAATCGCCAGGCCCTGGAACGCCTGGTGGCCAGCGGCGACCTCGATCCGGCGCAGCAGGTCGAGGCTCTCAACAGTCTTGGTCGCGGCGGTGAAGCGCTGGCCGTGGGCTTGTCGGCGCTGGGTGACGAGCAGCCGCCGGCGATCCGCGAGCAACTGCGTCGCCAGGCCATCGAGATGACCGAGCGGACCCCGCAGGGCATGCTGTTCTCGTGGCAGCGGCAGGACTATGGCGGACTGGTGTTCAACGGTCCGCGCCTGACCACCGCGCGCTACCTGAACGACAACTGGTACGCCAAGCTGGTGCTGGAGCAGGGCCAATACAGTGGCGATACCCTGGACTCATCACGCCTGGGCAGCGAGACCAATACCGAGCTGACCTTGCAGCGGCAACTGGAGAATGGCAACTACAAGCTGATCTTCGACAGCAGCCTGCGCAAGGACGATGACCGCAACGGCCTCGGGGTCAGCCGCACCTGGCAGGTGGACAGCGGCAACGAACTGGATGTCGGCGCCGACTGGCACCGCAAGAACGAGGACACCGGGCTGATGCGCGCCTTCGGTCGCCAGGACGACGTCTGGGTGGGCGGGCGGCATCGCTACTCGGCTCGTGACCAGCTGTCGTGGAACCTGGCCCAGCGCTCGTTCTCGACTCGCGGCGGCGATGACCTGGGCAACGGCCAGGCCCTGAAGATCGAGTTCGATCACACCTTGCAGTTCGAGGGGCCGAACTGGGAACTGCGCAGCGGTATCGACTATCAGCAGAACAGCCTGAACAACCGCTCGTTGCCCAACCTGGCCAATACCCTGGGTGGCGCGATCGACCTGGTCGGGGTCGAGCTCGACGACCCGAGCGAGATCACCAGCCAGACCCTGCTGCAGAAACGCTACGGCCAGCTGTTCTTCGGCAGCTCGTGGCGACGGGGCTTCCCGGGGGCACTGAACCGCACACGCGGGCAGTACACCTGGCTGGTGGATGTCAGCTCGGGCTGGCAGTGGACCGACAACACGATCAACTATGCCATCAGTACCGGGGTCGGTACCGAGGTGCTGGGAGATGACGAATTGGCAGTGACCTTCGGCTACCAGTCGGCGCCGGAAGGTGGCACGGGCAAGTCCGGCGGTACCGCAGGTGTCAGTTACAGCGTGCGTTTCGGACGCTGATCATGGAATTCAAAGAGGAGTTAACCTTATGCAATCCATTCGTTGCGTGAGTCTGGCGATGGTCGCGGTATTGATGGCCGGCTGCAGCAGCTTTACCGGTCAAAGCAGCCCGCAATTGTCCAGCAAGGCCCGGTGGGGCGTGTTGCCGCTGGTCAACTATTCGCAGACGCCCCAGGCCGGCGAGCGCAGTGAGCAGATCCTGCTCAGCGTGCTGAGCAGCCGTGGCCTGCAACCGCAGGTCTATGCCGGCGCGCCGGGGCAGGGCGAACAGGCGTTGCTCGACGACAACGAGCGCCTGGCCGGGGCGATGGACTGGGCCCGTGAGCAGAAGCTCGACTACGTGGTCTCCGGTAGCGTCGAGGAGTGGCAGTACAAGAATGGCCTGGATGGCGAACCGGCGGTGGGCATCAGCCTGCGGGTGGTCGAGGCCGGCACCGGCAAGGTGCTCTGGAGCAACAGCGGCGCCCGTGCCGGCTGGTCCCGCGAAAGCCTGGCCGGCGCGGCCCAGAAGGTCCTCGACAAACTTGTCGGCGGCCTGCGGATCGAGTGACTGCGATGAACTCTCCCCACATGGACTACGTACTGGCGCCCCGCGCCAGCGGTCCGGCGTCATGGCTGGAAACCTTCCTGGTGACCGCGCTGGTCATCGGCTTCGGTCTCTGGTTGACGCCGGAGGACCCGCTGCAGGTACAGGGTGAATTTCCCTGGTCGGTGCTGGCACCGCTGTTGCTGGGTGTGCGCTACGGTTTTGTCCGTGGCCTGATCAGCGCCAGCCTGCTGGTGGCGGCATTCTTCGTCCTGCGCCAGGCGGGGCTGGAAGGCTATGCGCAGGTTGCGCCGTCCTACATTGTCGGGGTGCTGGTCTGCGGCATGCTCGTGGGCGAAGTGCGCGACCTGTGGGAACGGCGGCTGCTGCGCTTGCAGATGGCCAACGAGTATCGCCAGTACCGGCTCGACGACTTCACCCGGGCACACCAGATCCTGCGGGTGTCCCACGATCGCCTGGAGCAGCGTCTGGCCGGTAGCGACCAGAGCCTGCGCAGTTCGCTGCTGGGCCTGCGGGACCGCTTGCGCGCGGCGCCCAATGGCGATGACTCGCTGATCCTGCTGGCCGAGCCGGTACTGACCCTGCTCGGCCAGTACGGCTCGCTGCGGGTGGCCGGGCTGTACCGGGTGGAGCAGGCGCGCGGCACCGCGCCGGTGCTGACCCTGCTGGCGGCCACCGGGACCATGGGCCCGCTGGACAACAAGGACCTGCTGGTGCGCCTGTGCCTCGAACGCGAGGAACTGGTGAGCGTGCGTGAAGAGCTGATCGATGCCGGCGGCCAGGCCGCGGTGTCGTCATTGCAGGCCTGTATTCCGCTGGTGGATACCCACGGCCGGATGCTGGCGATTCTCGCCGTGCGCCAGATGCCGTTCTTTGCCTTCCAGGAGCGCACCCTCAGCCTGCTGGCCTTGCTCGCCGGGCATATCGCCGATTTGCTGCATTACGATCCGCAAGTCCTGCAACTGGAGAGTGCCGACGCCCAGCACTTCACCCGCCAGCTCAAGCGTTCGCTGGTGGATGTCGAGCGCCATGGCCTGTCCGGCTGCCTCTATGCGTTCGAGCTGACCCAGCCCAACGATGAACTGGCCCGGTTGTTCGAGCGCAGCCAGCGTGGTCTCGACCTGCACCTGACCCTGGTCAACGACCGCGGGCATGCGCTGTTGCTGGTGCTGCTGCCGCTGACCAGTGCCGAGGGCGCCGAAGGCTATATGGCCCGTCTGGGCAAGCTGATCCACGAGCATTTTGGCATGACCGTCGACCTCGCCGGCCTGGGGGTGAACGTGCTGCCTTACGATCTGGAGTCGGCCCGGCAACGGGACGGCTTGCGCAACTTCCTGCATAACGAGTGTGGCCTGAATGTTCAGCAAGTGGCTGTTTAGCGGGGCGCTGTTTTTCGAGGCGGGGAGCTGGGCCAGTCTGACGGCACAGCTGCCCGACCTGCAGATCGCGCTCCTGTACGCAATGACCCACGGCATCGCCTGCGGCCTGCTGACGGCGGCGGTGTGGCTGTTGTTGCCGGCGCGCTATCGCAGGCCGTTGCCGTGGAGCCCGCTGTTCATTTTCAGCCTGGCGTTCTTTGTGCCGTTGATCGGCGCTGTCGGGGTGATCGCGGCGATCTTTCCGGCGCTGTACCTGCCGCGCAAGCGCGAAACGCAGATGTGGCAGGCAGTGGGGATTCCCGACCTGCCGTTCCGTGCGCAGACCCAGTTGCACTCGCCGACCTTTGGCGACAGCGGCCTGCAGGATGTGCTGCGTCATGCCCCTGATCCGGACCAGCGCCTGGCGGCATTGCTCGCCACCCGGCGCATGCCGGGCAAGGAGGCGGTGCCGATTCTCAAGCTGGCCCTGGGCGATCCGAGCGATGACGTGCGCCTGTTGGCTTACTCGATGCTGGACAAGCAGGAAAGCGATATCAACCAGCGGATCCAGTCCTCCCTGGAGCAGTTGGCCGGCGCCTCGGCGCAGAAGGCCGGTGCCTTGCACGGCACCTTGGCCCGCTGGTACTGGGAACTGGCCTACCTGGGCCTGGCCCAGGGCAGTGTCCAGCAGCACGTGCTCGGCCAGGCGGGGGAGCATGCCGAACTGGCGCTGAAAGCGGGCGAGGGTGGCGAGCTGCTGTTGCTGGCGGGGCGTATCGCCCTGGAGCGCGGCGATATCGGCAAGGCGCGGCTGCATATGCACCAGGCCCAGGAAGCGGGGATGGACCCGGCCAAGGTCGTCCCGTTCCGTGCCGAAATCGCCTTTGAGACCGGGCGCTATGCCGAGATTCCCGGACTGCTGAAAAGCCTGCCGCTGGAGATGCAACAACGTCCGCCCTTTGCCGGGCTGGTAAGGACCTGGACATGAAAAAGCCCGTTGAGCCGATCCCCATGGCCGATGTCTGCCTGTTGCTCGAAGGCACCTGGCCCTATGTGCGCGGCGGTGTGTCCGGCTGGATCCACCAGATGATCCTCGGGCTGCCGCAACTGACCTTTTCCGTACTGTTCATCGGCGGCCAGCGCGAGGCCTACGGCCAGCGCCGCTACGAGATTCCGCCCAACGTGGTGCATATCGAAGAGGTGTACCTGGAGGAAGCCTGGCGCAACCCCAAGCACAAGCGTATCGCTCACACCGCTTCCCTCGAGGAGCTGAGCAACCTCTACCGCTACCTGCACAATCCGGAGAAGCCCGCGGCCGAGCTGGGCTTTGGCGTGCTCGATGCCCTGGCCCAAGGCAGGATCACCCTGGACGACGTGCTCTACAGTCGCCCCAGTTGGGAGGCGCTGACCGAAGGCTACGAGCAGCATTGCGCCGATCCGTCCTTCGTCAACTACTTCTGGACCCTGCGAACCATGCAGTCGCCGCTGCTGATGCTGGCCGACGCCGCCCGGCGGATGCCGCGGGCACGGGTGCTGCATTCGATTTCCACCGGCTATGCCGGGTTGGTGGGCTGCATCCTCAAGCAGTTGTGGGGCTGCCAGTTCCTGCTCAGCGAGCATGGTATCTACACCAAGGAGCGCAAGATCGACCTGGCCCAGGCCAGCTGGATCGCCGAGAGCAGCAACCAGGCGCTCAACGACAGCATGGACGCCGGCTCCGGCTATATCCGCATGCTCTGGGTACGTTTCTTCGAGCGCATCGGCCATCTGGTGTACGAGAGTGCCGACCAGATCATTGCCCTGTACGACGGCAACCGCCAACGGCAGATCAAGGATGGTGCGCCGGTCGAGCGAACCCAGGTGATTCCCAACGGGATCAACCTGGAACTCTGGACCCAGGCCCTCAATGCGCGGGCCGAGGGGATCGCGCCGGTGGTCGGCCTGATCGGTCGTGTGGTGCCGATCAAGGACGTGAAGACTTTCCTGCGGGCCATGCGCGGAGTGGTCAGCGTCATGCCCCAGGTCGAGGGCTGGATCGTCGGGCCGGAAGAGGAAGACCCCGAGTACGTCGCCGAATGTCGCAGCCTGGTGGCGAGCCTGGGGCTGGAGAAAAAGGTGCTGTTCCTCGGTTTCCAGAAGATCCAGGAGATCCTGCCGCAACTGGGCCTGATGGTGTTGACCTCCATCAGCGAGGCACAGCCCCTGGTGATCCTCGAAGCCTGGGCCGCCGGTACCCCGGTGGTCAGCAGCGACGTCGGTTCCTGCCGCGAGCTGATCGAGGGCGGCGAAGCGGCCGACCGCGATCTCGGCCTGGCCGGGGAGGTGGTGGCCATCGCCGATCCGCAGGCCACATCCCAGGCGATCATCGACCTGCTGCGCAGCCCCGAACGCTGGAAGTCCGCCCAGGCGGCGGGCCTGTTGCGGGTTCATCGTTACTACAGCGAGACCTTGATGATCGACCGTTATCGCACGCTTTATCAGACGGCCATGGGCACTGCACAAAGGGAGATCGGATAAATGGCCGGCATCGGTTTCGAACTGCGCAAGATTCTCTCGCGCGACTCCTACACGGCGACGCTGCACGCCTATGTCTATGCGGGCCTGATCAGCTCCGGGCCCTGGGTCCTGTCGATTCTGAGCGTGATGCTGGTGGGGATCATCAGCCTCGGCCTGGTGGTCCCGGAAGTGCTGATCCGTCAGTTCCTGATCACCGTGACCTATCTGATGGCAACGTCGCTGATCCTCACCGGCGGTTTGCAGCTGTTCTTCACCCGCTTCGTCTCCGACCGCCTGTTCGAACGCAGGTACGAGCAGATCCTGCCGAACCTGGTGGGGGTGCTGTTGCTGGTGACCCTGGGTTCCGGGCTGCTGGGCATCATCCTGTTGACCACGCTGTTCGACCAGCCGCTGGTCTACCGGCTGTTGACCCTGGCCAATTTCGTCGTGCTGTGCAACCTCTGGCTGGTGATCATCTTCCTTTCCGGGATGAAGGCCTATAACCGCATCCTGCTGGTGATGCTGGTGGGCTATGCGCTGATGGTCGGCAGTGCGTTCTTCCTGCGCTACATGGGCATGGAAGGGCTGCTGCTGGCGCTGTTGCTGGGCCACAGCACGCTGCTGTTCCTGTTTCTCTACGATATCCTGCGCGAATACCGGGCCGAGAAACTGGTGGCCTTCGACTTCCTCGACCGGCGCCAGGTGTTTGTCAGCCTGCTGCTGACCGGGCTCTGCTACAACCTGGGGATCTGGATCGACAAGTTCATCTTCTGGTTCAACCCGGAAACGTCGAGCCAGGTGATCGGGCCGATGCGTGCCTCGATTCTCTACGATTTGCCGATCTTCCTCGCCTACCTGGCGATCATTCCCGGCATGGCGGTGTTCCTGGTCCGGATCGAAACCGACTTTGCCGAATGGTACGACCGCCTGTTCCGTGCGGTACGCGACGGCGAGACCCTGCAGCATATCGGCTCGCTGAAGGCCGAGATGACCTTCTCGATCCGCCAGGGCCTGCTGGAAATCTGCAAGGTCCAGGGCCTGACGGTGGTCCTGCTGTTTCTCTTCGGCCCACGCCTGCTGGAATGGCTGGGGATGTCCAGCTACTACCTGCCGCTGTTCTATATCGACCTGATCGGCGTGAGCATCCAGGTGGTGTTCATGGCGATTCTCAACGTGTTTTTCTACCTCGACAAACGGGCGATCGTACTGGAACTGTGCCTGTTGTTCGTGGCGCTCAACGCGGCGTTGACCCTGCTCAGCCTGTACCTGGGCCCGAGTTTCTTCGGCTATGGCTTCACCTTTTCGCTGCTGGTTTGCGTACTGCTGGGGCTGGCGCGGTTGTCGACCGCGCTGGATGACCTGGAATACGAGACTTTCATGCTGTCACGCTGATCGTTCCCACGCTCCAGCGTGGGAACGCCTCCCTGGACGCTCTGCGTCCGTTCTTGTGACGCAGAGCGTCACAGGCTGCATGCCCACGCAGAGCATGGGAACGATCCCGCAATCCTGGGTGCAGGCTTTGCCAGCCTGTCGCCAATCCCTCTACACTGGCTGGCCTTGTTGTTTTTATGGATGAAAAAACGATGCCTGCCGACACCCCCTCCATCGTGATCGAGCGTTTTCGTGAAGCCCATCTCGAAGGCATCACCGCGCTCTACAACGAGCCCGCCGTTTGCCGCCAGGTGCTGCAGATGCCGTTCCAGTCCGTCGAGGTCTGGCGTCAGCGCCTGATCCAGCGTCAGGACAACGAACGCCTGCTTTCGCTGGTGGCGTTGCATGAGGGCGTGGTGATCGGCAGTTGCTCGCTGGAGCAATACGCCCGCGTGCGACGTAGCCATGCCGGCACCGTCGCGATGGGCGTTGCCACCGCCTGGCAGGGCAAGGGCGTCGGTTCGCAACTGCTGGCAGCGGTGCTGGAGGTGGCGGACAACTGGATGAACCTGCAGCGGGTCGAGCTCTGCGTGTATGCCGATAACGCAGCGGCCCAGGGCCTGTACCGCAAGTTCGGCTTCGAGGACGAAGGCGTGATGCGTGACTACGCGATTCGCGACGGCCGATTGGTGGACACCCTGAATATGGCGCGCTTGCGCCGGCAGGGTTGATAGACAACCTCTGTGGGAGTAGGTGAGGGACATGTTGGATAGGTTTCATGTAGAAGAGGTTTTATGTAGAAGAGGTTCTATGTAGAAGAGGTTCTATGTAGAAGAGGTTCTATGTGGGAGCGGGCTTGCCCGCGAAGCTTTTCAGCGCTCTTGAGGACGCCTTCGCGGGCAAGCCCGCTCCCACAATGATCCAATCCCACAGTAATCCATCGTCACAGTGACCCGCTCCCACACAGGGCCATTCCCATACAAGCGCTCTTTCACACAAACCCGTGCCGACAAAAACCTGCTGTCACAACACCGTCTGCGGCCAGCCACCACCGAGAGCCTTGTACAACTGCACCAGATCGGTCGACACCTTGGTCGAACTGTCGGCCAGGGCGCTCTGGGTGGCGATCAACGCGCGCTGTACCCCGAGCACATTGATAAAGTCGATGGCGCCTTCCTTGTAGCGTTGCCGGGCGCTGTCCAGGGCGATGCGGTTCTGCCTCACGGCTTCCTCCAGCGAGGCATGATGGCGCTGTTCGGCGCTGTAGTCGGTCAGGGCATTGTCCACTTCGTGCCAGGCCCCGAGCACCGTGCGCTGGTAGTTCAGCGCCGCTTCCTGCTGCTGGTGTTCACGCAGTTCGAGGGTCCCGGTCAGGCGACCGCCCTGGAAGATCGGCAGGTAGAGGCTGGGGCCGAAGTTCCACTGTCGTGAGCCCCAACTGCCGATGTCCGAACCTTCCAGGGTCTGGAAGCCGAAACTGCCGCCGAGGCTGACCCGCGGATAGAAGTCGGCCTTTGCCACGCCGATGGCGGCGGTGGCCCGGTGCAGGGTGGCTTCGGCCTGCTGGATGTCCGGGCGGCGTTGCGCCAGTTCCGAGGGTAGGCCGACCGGTACCCGGGTCGGTGGCAGCGGAATCGCTGCCGCCGGCGACAGTCGTGCGCTGAGGCTGCGCGGTTGTTCGCCGAGCAGGTAGCTCAGGGCATTGATCAGCCGGGCCTGTTGCGCTTCCAGCAGGGGCAGGCGGGCTTCGATATCGGCGACCTGGGCGGCGGCGTTGGCGGTGTCGAGCCGGGTGGTGACACCGTTGTCGTAGCGGGTCTGGGTCAGGTCGCGGCTTTGCCGGGCGATATCGAGGTTCTGCCGGGCGACCTCCAGGCGTGCCTGGGTGCCGCGCAGGCGCAGGTAGTCGTCGGCGGTCTCGGCGGCGACGCTGAGCAACACGCCGTTGCGCTGGGCCTGGCTGAGGTCGACCGCCGCATCGGCGCTTTCCAGGCCGCGCCGCACATGGCCCCACAGATCGACTTCCCAACTGGCATCCAGGCCCAGGGTCCACAGATCGAAGGGCGAGCGACCATTGTTGTTCGACGCATCCAGCAGGCCGGTGGCGCTGTTGCGTTCACGCTGGTAACTGCCGGAAGCGGAGACACCGGGCAACTGTTCGCCGCCGGCGACTTGCCGGGCCGCGCGGCTTTGCAGCAGGCGCTCATTGGCGGTGCGCACATCGAAGTTGGCGCGCGCAGAGCGTTCGACCAACTCTGACAGCAGCGGGTCGTCGAACTGCCGCCACCAGTTCACGTCGATGGCCTGGGCCGCCGCATTGCTGCGTACGTCCTGCGGCGCGACGCTCCAGGCGTCGGGCAGTTCGGCACGGGGCGTGGTGAAGTCCGGGCCGACACTGCAGGCGCCGAGCCCGGCGAAGGCCAGCAGGCAAAAATAGCCACGCATGCTATCGGCTCCCCTCAGTGATGACCCGGGCGATCACCGACATGCCCACGCGCAAGTCGTCCAGGCCCGACTGGTCGTGGTCGAAGACGATTTTCACCGGGATCCGTTGCACCACCTTGGTGAAGTTGCCGGTGGCGTTGTCCGGGGCAATCGCGGAAAAGCTCAGCCCGGTGGCCGGGGCCAGGCTGTCGATATGGCCGCGATAGGTGCGGTCGGGGAAACTGTCGATACTGATGTCCACCGCCTGGTCGGGGCGCATATGGGCCAACTGGGTCTCGCGGAAGTTGGCGACGACATAGGCATCGCTGACCGGGACCACGGCCATCACCGCCTTGCCCGGGGCGACATAGGCCCCGACCCGGACGCTGCGCTGGCCGATCAGTCCGTCGCGGGGAGCGACCACATGGGTGTAGGAGACATTCAGATCGGCCTGGACCAGTGTCGCATGCGCCTGCTGCACCGCCGCCTCGGCCATTTCCAGGCGAGCCTTGAGCACCTCCCGGTTCTTCTGCTGTTCCAGCGTGGCCGCCGCGTCATGGTCGCGCGCCGCTTGCCAGCGGGCCAGATCGGCGTCGGCCTTTTGCTGTTCTTCGCGGGTTCCCGCGCCAGCACTGGAGAGGTTGCGATAACGCTGCGCATTGGCCTCGGCAAAGCGCAGGGACGCCGCCGTCGAGCGCAGGGTCGCGTCGGCCTGGGTGATCAGCGTGGCCTGGCGCTCCAGTTCCGCGGCGAGGTTCTTCACCTGGGCCTGGGCGGCGTTGACCGCGGCGATGGCGGCAGCCTGCGCGGCCTGGTAATCGCGGGCGTCGATTTCCAGGAGCAACTGGCCGGCCTTGACCGGTTGGTTGTCGGCCACCGCCACCTTGCTCACCACCCCGGCGATTTGCGGGGCGATCAGCACCGAGTCGGCGCTGACACGGGCGTCGTCGGTGCTTTGTGCACCATCGCTGTGGAACAGGTGATAGCCGGTATACACCACGGCCAGGAGCACGGCGCCCCCGACCAGGCTGAGAGAGAGTCTGGGTTTCATGGCATTTTCGGTGGTTGAGGTGGGAAGGGCCGGGTCGGCAGGGTCAGCAGGAGAATCGCCAGGATCGCGATCAGCCCGATGATTGCCAGGAAGGCATCGCTGAAGCTCAAGATGAAGGCTTGTTCACGCAGGCGGCCGGCCATGGCCGCGATCGGTTGTTCTTCCAGTAGCGGGGCCAGGGCCTGCTGGCTGGAGGCCCACTGGTCCACCAGGACATTGGAGTGCCGGTGCTGGCGGGCGGTGATGAAGTTTTCCAGCAGTACCGCGCCGATCACCGAGGCCAGGCCGCGAATCGAATTGACCATGGCCGAGGCGAAGGGACCTTCCATGGGCTGGATCACCCCGGTGGCGGTCATCAGCAGGGGGACGACGATCATCGGCTGGCCGAAGGTCTGCAACAGTTGCAGCCCATAGAAATCCTCGCGTACCCAGGCGCTGGTCAGGTACGAGCCCCCGAGACAGGCGAGTGTCATCAGGACCAGGCCACAGGCGATCACGTAGCGCGAGTCGACCCAGTTGCGGTTGATCACGGTTGCCACCAGCGGCGCCAGCAGCAGTTGTGGCAGGGCGATCAGCAGCGCCAGGGGCATGGTCTGGGCAGCCCGATAGTCCTGGATGTGGCCCAGGTAGTTGGCGGGCAGCGCGACCCCCGACATCGACACCATCACGAACAGTGCCAGGGTAGCGATGCCATAGGCGAAGTTGCGGCGCTCGAGCAGTTGCACCTTGAACAGCGGCAGCGGATGGAACCACTCATTGAGCAGGAACAGCGGCAGGCAGATGGCCGCTCCGCCCAGCAGCAGGCAGATCAGTGGCGACTCCAGCCAGTCCAGGCGTTCACCCTGCATCAGGCCGATCACCAGCATCGTCAGGCCACCGCAGCCGAGCAACGCGCCACGCCAATCGGCCTGCCTGAAACGCTCCAGGCGCAGCGGGTCCTGCGGAATGCCGTAGGCGATAAAGGCGGTGGCGAGCAGACCGAAGGGGGCGATCTGCCAGAACACCAGGCGCCAGTCGAGGTTTTCGGTCCAGGCGGCGGCCAGGGGCAGGGAGATATTCGGGCCGAAGGTCGCGGTCATCGCGTAGGCCGACAGCCCGTACAACTTGTAGTGCCACGGCAGGAATCGCAGGGCCACGGTCATCAGCAGCGGCGGCAGGGCGCCGCCCGCCAGGCCTTGCAACACCCGCAGCAGCAACAGCACGTCGAGGTTGGGCGCCAGCGGGCACAGCACACCGAAGAAGCTGAAGGCCAGGGTCATGGCCATGGCGAAGCGCCGCAGGGAAAAGGTCACTGCCAGCCAGGGTGCGATCAGCATCGCCGAGACCTCCGCGGCTGCATACAATGCGCTGATCCATGTGCCCTCGTCATGGCCGATGCCGAACACGCCCAGCACATCCGCGAGGGCGAGTTCGGTGACCCGATCGTTGATACCCGAGGTCAAGGCCGCAATCAGTACGCCCACCAGCCCGATGATCAGGCGCCGGTCGAACGGTACTGCCGCGGGTGGCGGGGGAAGGGGGGACACCATGCACGCAAATCCTGTGAGAGGCGGTTGCGTGAAAACGTGACCGCTGCCAATAATTCGGTACACTGTATCATTCAGTGGTACAGAGGAGCAATATCCATGTCAGTGCCTGAAACTGAACGCGGCAGCATCCAGGTCATCGCCCGAGCGGCGGCGATCCTGCGCTGCCTGGAAAACGAACCGGGTGGCCTGAGCCTGGGAGCGATCGCCAAGCGCATCGACTTGCCGCGCTCGACGGTCCAGCGCCTGGTGGACGCGCTGGCCCTGGAGCAGTTGCTGGAAATCCAGGGACCGGCCGGCGTACGGCTGGGGCCGGCCCTGATGCGCCTGGCCTCCCACAGCCATGTCGATGTGACACAAAAGGCCCGGCCTTATCTGGAGCAGTTATCCCGTGAAACCGGAGAGACCGTGGTCCTGTTGCATGCCAGCGGCGCCGAGTTGCTGATCCTGCAGATGGCCGTGTCGAACCAGCCGTTGCGGGTGGTGCCGGATGCCAGCTCGTTCCTGACCATGCATGCGACCTCGGGGGGCAAGGTGCTGCTGGCGCGCATGAGCGACGAGGCGGTGACGCAACTGTTGGGGAAAAATCTCAAGAGTCTGACGCCGAGGACCCAGACCCACCTGCCGGACCTGCTGGCGGAGCTGGCGCATGTGCGGCGCACGGGCGTGGCGTTCGACGCCGACGGGCATATGCCGGGCGTCAGTGCGATGGGCGTCGAGCTGGTGATCGACCAGACGGCCTACGCCTTGTGCGTGGTGGCGCCGTCGGTGCGTCTTGAAGGCGCGCGCGATGAGGTGCGCGAGTGTCTGCTGGCTACGCAGAAGTCCATGCTGAAGGCTTTTGACAGCGTCAGATAAGCCGCCCCACAGGGGCTTCGATCGTTCCCGCGCAGAGCGTGGGAACGATCAGGGAAGCTGCGTGGGCGGGCCCACTCCTGAAAGCGCTGGTATCAGTTATTGAAATCGCAGGCTTGCGACATCTTGCGATAGGTAACGTCCTCGATCTTCCCGGCCTTGTCGACAAACTTCATATCGGCGTTGATCACCTTGCAGACCGAAGTGGGCTGTTCGGTCATGGAGATCAGCTTGTCGATGTTCAGTGGCATGCCGTAGTGATAGGGCACCGCCTGGGGCGCGGCGCTGGTGTCGGCCTGGGCCACGCCGGCAACGGCGGTCAGGGCCAGGGCACTGGTCATCAGCAGGGTACGAAGTTTCATGATGTATCTCCGAAGCAGGCTTGAGGTTCCGTTCAACACCCGATGCGTTGAACATGCCGCGGAGGGCGACAGAAAGGCTCTGCGCTGACGCGGTCGATTTCACTTTCCATTGCCGGGATTAACCCTGAATTAAGTGTAGGGCTTTTTATTAGGTAGCTAACGGAATCAGCAAGTGGCCAATCGCCATTGATCGGAATACCAAAGGATTCATACGAAAGTTAATGTCAAAAACATGCCGCTCATTGCTAGAATTCACCAATGCCTGCCAATAGGGTCAAAAAAACGGCAGGCCCCGGCGAAATTCAATTCAGGTGATCAGCGTGGCTAGAGGATTCGTACTGTACATGGCCGGGATGGCAGCGGTTCTGCTGGTGTTTGCCGTGTTGCTGGTGATGGTGCTGCGTTGAAGCACCGGCAATCCGCTCCCTTGCAGAACGTTTTGCCCCAGTGAGTGCTCAATTCGGCTGAGGTTGTTTCGGTGCCTGTGCAATGCCGGCCAGCTTGAGAACGCCTTCAACGCCGGGTGCACGCGCAAAGCGCTTCGAACCCTCCTGTCCCGACCTGTAACCCTCCCTCGCCACCCAGGGGCGCCCGCCCCGAAATCACCCACCTGCGCACTGCTTTGGGGCCTTGGCACCCACTGTCACGTTGCTTTCCGTAGCACTGTGCTTTGCCACCTCCCGTAACAGTGTTTTCCTGGAAAATTCTATCTGTTTGATTCGTATGGCCTTTTTCGTATGGCTAGGTGATGTCAGGTTCCTGTGGCACACTTTCTGCTCTCTATTCCGTTGTTACATACTAAGTTCCGTTATAACGGAATACACATCATCGGAGTGCAACGTCATGCATCGCGTACCTTCCTTGTTCAAAGCGTGTGCTTTTCTTTTTGCCGCCACGGCGGTCGTGGCCGGGGCCGCCCAGGCTGCCGACAGCAAGCTCGACAGCGTACTCAAGCGCGGACACCTGATCGTCGGCACCGGCAGCACCAACGCGCCGTGGCACTTCCAGGGTGCGGATGGCAAGTTGCAGGGCTTCGATATCGATATCGGCGCGATGATCGCCAAGGGCCTGTTCAATGATGCGAGCAAGGTCGAGTACGTGGTGCAGTCTTCCGACGCACGGATTCCCAACCTGCTGACCGACAAGGTCGACATCAGTTGCCAGTTCATCACCGTGACCGCCAGCCGCGCCCAGCAGGTGGCGTTCACCCTGCCGTACTACCGCGAGGGCGTTGGCCTGCTGCTGCCCGTCAACAGCAAGTACAAGGAAATCGATGACCTGAAGGCCGCCGGCGACAAGGTCACCGTGGCCGTGCTGCAGAACGTGTATGCCGAAGAACTGGTGCACCAGGCGCTGCCACAGGCCAAGGTCGACCAGTACGACAGCGTCGACCTGATGTACCAGGCCGTGAACTCCGGTCGTGCCGACACCGCCGCCACCGACCAGTCCTCGGTCAAGTACCTGATGGTGCAGAACCCTGGCCGCTACCGCAGCCCGGCCTACGCCTGGAGCCCGCAAACCTACGCCTGCGCGGTCAAGCGCGGCGACCAGGACTGGCTGAACTTCGTCAACACCGCCCTGCATGAATCCATGACCGGCGTCGAGTTCCCGACCTATGCGGCGTCCTTCAAGAAATGGTTCGGCGTGGACCTGCCGTCCCCGGAGATCGGTTTCCCCGTCGAATTCAAGTGATCCGTCAAGGGCAGGGCGCCGCTGGCGGCGCCTTGTCGAAGGTACTCTGAACCATGAACTATCAGTTGAACTTTGCCGCCGTCTGGCGCGATTTCCCCAGCTTGCTGGCAGGGCTTGGCCTGGGCCTGGAACTGGCCCTGCTGTCGATTGCCATCGGCTGCGTGATCGGCCTGATGATGGCGTTTGCCTTGCTCAGCAGGCATCGCGCATTGCGGGTGGTGGCTTCGGTGTATGTCACGGTGATCCGTAACACGCCGATCCTGGTGCTGATCCTGTTGATCTACTTCGCCATGCCCAGCCTGGGCATCCGGCTGGACAAGATCCCCTCGTTCATCATCACCCTGTCGTTGTACGCCGGTGCCTACCTGACCGAAGTGTTCCGTTCCGGCCTGCTGAGCATTCCCAAGGGCCAGCGCGAGGCCGGGCTGGCGATCGGCCTCGGCGAATGGCAGGTGCGGGCCTACGTGACCGTCCCGGTGATGTTGCGCAACGTGTTGCCGGCGCTGTCGAACAACTTCATCTCGCTGTTCAAGGACACCTCCCTGGCCGCGGCCATCGCCGTGCCGGAGCTGACCTATTACGCCCGCAAGATCAACGTGGAGAGCTACCGGGTGATCGAAACCTGGATGGTCACCACCGCGCTCTACGTGGTTGCCTGTTACCTCATTGCCATGATGCTGCGTTACCTCGAACAGCGTCTGGCGATTCGCCGCTAGGAGTCTCCCATGTACGAATCCCCAAGCTGGCTGCATGAGTTGTGGGTCGCCCGGGACACCCTGTGGCAGGGCTTTCTGACCAGCGTGCAGTGTTCGGCCCTGGCCATTGTCTGCGGCACGCTGATCGGTATCGTCGCCGGGCTGGTGCTGACCTACGGCAGGTTCTGGATGCGCGTGCCGTTCCGCCTGTATGTCGACCTGATCCGCGGCACCCCGGTGTTTGTCCTGGTGCTGGCCTGCTTCTACATGGCCCCGGCGCTGGGCTGGCAGATCAGTGCGTTCCAGGCCGGTGCCCTGGGCCTGACGCTGTTCTGCGGCTCCCACGTCGCGGAAATCGTCCGGGGTTCGCTGCAGGCGATCCCCCGTGGCCAGCTGGAAGCGGGCAAGGCCATCGGCCTGACCTTCTACCAGTCCCTCGGCTACGTGCTGCTGCCCCAGGCACTGCGGCAGATCCTGCCGACCTGGGTCAACTCGTCGACCGAGATCGTCAAGGCCTCGACCCTGCTGTCGGTGATCGGTGTCGCCGAGTTGCTGCTCAGCACCCAGCAGGTGATCGCGCGGACCTTCATGACCCTGGAGTTCTACCTGTTCGCAGGGTTCTTGTTCTTCATCATCAACTACGCCATCGAACTGCTCGGTCGGCATATTGAAAAGCGGGTGGCGTTGCCATGATTCCGACTACCAGTCAAAACGACAAGCAAGCGCTGCTCAGCATTCGCGGCCTGCACAAACAGTACGGCCAGGTCGAAGTGCTCAAGGGCGTCGACCTGGAAATGCAGCGTGGCAACGTGGTCACGCTGATCGGCTCCAGCGGCTCGGGCAAGACCACGCTGTTGCGCTGCGTGAACCTGCTGGAAGAGTTCCAGGGCGGGCAGATCACCCTCGATGGCGAGTCCATCGGCTACAGCGAAGTCAACGGCAAGCGCGTTCGCCACCCGGAAAAAGTCATCGCCCAGCATCGGGCCATGACCGGCATGGCGTTCCAGCAGTTCAACCTGTTCCCGCACCTGACCGCCTTGCAGAACGTCACCCTGGGCCTGCTCAAGGTGAAAAAGCTGCCCAAGGACCAGGCCGTCGCCCTGGCAGAAAAATGGCTGGACCGGGTCGGCCTGCTACAGCGCCGCGATCACTTCCCGGGGCAGTTGTCCGGTGGCCAGCAGCAGCGCGTCGCGATTGCCCGGGCCATTGCGATGAACCCGAGCCTGATGCTGTTCGACGAAGTGACCTCGGCCCTCGATCCGGAACTGGTCGGCGAAGTGCTGGCGGTGATCAAGGGCCTGGCCGAGGAGGGCATGACCATGTTGCTGGTCACCCACGAGATGCGCTTTGCCTTCGAAGTCTCGGACAAGATCGTTTTCATGAACCAGGGGCGCATTGAAGAACAGGGACCACCCAAAGAACTGTTCGAGCGTCCGCAATCGCCGCGTCTCGCGGAGTTCCTCAAGAACACGCGTTTTTAACTTTCATTCAAGGAGAACATCATGAGCATTACTCGTTACGGCACCGGCAGCACCGCGGGTGGCGGTCAGCCTCGTCCTTTCGCCCGTGCCGTCGAAGCCGATGGTTGGCTGCATGTGTCCGGCCAGGTACCGGCACTCAATGGTGAAATCATTGTCGGCGGTATCGTCGAGCAGACGCACCAGACCATGAAGAACCTGATCGCGATTCTCGAAGAAGCCGGTTATGGCCTGGAAGACGTGGTGCGCGCCGGCGTCTGGCTGGAAGATCCACGGGATTTCTGGAGCTTCAACAAGGTCTTTTCCGAGTACTTCAAGCCTGAACACGCCCCCGCGCGGGCCTGTGTGCAGGCAAACATGATGGTCGACTGCAAGGTCGAGATCGACTGCATCGCGTACAAGAAGAAGTGATCGCCTGAGGGCCGCGAAAGCGGCCTAACGGTCGGCGCGGGACAATGGGTAAACTCCCCGGCAATTTTTCAATGGGATTGCACTGACATGACCGAAGACACCATCAAGCGCCGGGCAAAAGGGTTGGACCGGGCGTTCGATATCCTCGATTACCTCAAGGAAATCGGCCAGCCATTGCGCCCCAACGATATCGCCAGCGGCATCGGCAGCCCCAAGTCCACGGTCTACGAACTGGTGGCGTCGCTGCTGGAGCGACGGATCCTGGAAACAGTCGGCAAGGAGGGGCATGTCTACCTGGGCCGCCAGCTGTATTTCCTCGGCCAGGCCCACCTGCGTCATTTCGATCTCAGTCGCGAGGCCGATCACGCCCTGCAGGAAATCGTCAGCCAGACCCACGAAACCGCACAGATGTGCCTGCTCAACGGGCGCAAGTACACCGTGGCGCTGATGAAGGAGGGCGAGCGGCATTTCCGTATCTCCTCGGATATCGGTGAAAACGCGCCGATTCCGTGGACCGCGTCCGGGCGCCTGCTGCTGGCGCACCTGAGCGACCAGGAAATCATCGACCTGATCGACCACGACGACTTTATCCTGCCGGACGGCCAGCGCCTGCCACTGGAGGTGTTCCTCGGGGAAATCCGCCAGGCCGGTATCGACGGGTTCTTTTCCTTCGATAGCGTCGCCGACACCTTTACCCACTGTTTCGCCGCGCCCGTCAAGGACGAGCGCGGCATCTGCATCGCGACCTTGTGTATCGTCGCGCCACGGGCCGATGCGAAGAAAAACTACAACGACTATCGCCGGGTGCTGATCGACAGCGCGAACAACCTGGCCCGTCGTATCAACGAATAGCCGCGGCTGCGGCCGTGCCTGTCAAGGAGTCTGAAATGCCTGTTGCCATGAACATTCCCGCCGTGGAGAAAGGCGCGGCCGCCGTCGGTGCCCAACTGGTCCGTGACGTCAGCCTGCCGGCCCTGGTGCTGCACCGCGAAGCGCTGGAACACAATATCCGCTGGATGCAGGACTTCGTCAGCCGCAGCGGTGCCGAACTGGCGCCCCACGGCAAGACCAGCATGGTCCCGGCACTGTTTCAGCGTCAGTTGGCCCAGGGCGCCTGGGGCCTGACCCTGGCCACGGCGGTACAGACCCGCGCGGCCTATGCCGCCGGTGTGCGGCGGGTGCTGATGGCCAACCAGCTGGTCGGTACGGCGAACATGGCGTTGATCGCCGAGTTGCTGGCCGATCCGCAGTTCGAGTTCCACTGCATGGTCGATCATCCGGACAATGTCGCGGCCCTGGGCGAGTTCTTCGCCGGGCGCGGCCTGCGGCTCAATGTGATGATCGAATATGGCGTGGTCGGCGGGCGTTGCGGCTGCCGCAGCGAACAGGAAGTGCTGGATCTGGCCAAGGCGATCAAGGCCCAGCCGGCCCTGGCGCTGACCGGTATCGAAGGTTATGAGGGGGTGATCCACGGCGACGAGGCCGTCAGCGGCATCCGCGCCTTCGCCGGCTCGCTGGTGCGCCTGGCGGTGCATTTGCAGAACAGCGGTTCGTTCGATATCGGCAAGCCGATCATCACGGCCTCGGGTTCGGCCTGGTACGACCTGATCGCCGAAGAGTTCGAGGCCCAGGATGCCGACGGGCGTTTCCTCAGCGTGCTGCGCCCCGGCAGCTACGTGGCCCACGATCATGGCATCTACAAGGAGGCCCAGTGCTGTGTGCTGCATCGTCGTGGCGACCTCGGCGAAGGTCTGCGTCCGGCACTGGAAGTCTGGGCCCATGTGCAGTCGATGCCCGAGCCGGGTTTCGCGGTGATCGCCCTGGGCAAGCGCGATGTGGCGTTCGACGCCGGCCTGCCGGTGCCGTTGCTGCGCTACAAGGCTGGCGTGGTGCCGGCAGCGGGCGAGGACGTCAGCGCCTGCAAGGTCACGGCGGTGATGGACCAGCATGCCTTCATGACCGTGGCGCCAGGCTGCGAGCTGCGGGTCGGGGATATCGTTTCGTTCGGCACCTCCCACCCGTGCCTGACCTTCGACAAGTGGCGCGTCGGCTGCATTGTCGATGAGCAACTGAGCGTGATCGAGACCTTCGACACCTGTTTCTGAGGGAATAGCGCTTTTGCGGGCAAGCCCGCTCCCACAAGGCTCGACACTTGTGGGGCGGGCTTGCCGGACTGCCGCGAAGAGCCCCGCCCCGATACCGCGAGATTATTCCGTATGAGCACCCTGAACCTGCCACCACCGCGCATCGCCCTGATCGGCGAATGCATGATCGAACTGCAACAACACGCCGATGGCAGCCTGCAGCAGAGCTTCGGCGGCGACACCCTGAACACCGCGGTCTATCTCAGCCGTGAACTGGCCGGCCGCGGCTCGGTGGATTACGTCACGGCCCTGGGGGACGACAGCTTCAGCGACGCCATGTGCCGGATCTGGGCCGAAGAGGGGATCGGCCTGGACAAGGTCCAGCGCCTGCCCGGACGGTTGCCCGGCCTCTACTGCATCCAGACCGACGCCCGTGGCGAACGCCGTTTCCTCTACTGGCGCAACGAGGCGGCGGTCCGCGATTGCTTCACCACGCCGGCGGCGGTGCCGATCCTCGCGGCGCTGCCGGACTACGATGTGCTGTATTTCAGCGGCATCACCCTGGCAGTGCTCGGCGAGCTTGGCCGGGAGAAGCTGATTGCGGTGCTGCAGGAGGCTCGTCGTGGCGACACCCGGGTCGTCTTCGACAACAACTATCGGCCGCGTCTCTGGACGGGTGTCGAACAGGCACGCGCGGCTTATCGTTCGATCCTGCCGTATGTCGACCTGGCCTTGCTGACCCTGGAAGACGAGCAGGCACTGTTCGACCATGCCGACGGCACGGCGGTATTCAGTGCCTACGAGCAGATCGGCACGTCGGAAGTGGTGCTCAAGCGCGGTGCCGAGAGTTGCTTGATCCGCTGTGACGGCGAGGCGTTCGAAGTGCCCGCGCAAAAGGTCGAGACCGTGGTGGACACCACGGCGGCCGGGGATTCGTTCAGTGCCGGGTATCTCGCCAGTCGCCTGACCGGCGGCGATCCGCAGCAGGCCGCGCTGGCCGGGCATCGGCTGGCGAGCCGGGTGATCCAGGTGCGCGGGGCGTTGATTCCCCGAAGTTGAGTGTCGTTCCTGCGGGCCTCTTCGCGGCGATGCGGCGTCCCGACAAGCCCGGCTCCCACACGACTACGATCCGTGGGAGCCGGGCTTGCCCGCGAAGAACGATGACGCGGTTCTGCGCTTCAGTCGCGGTAGAACACTTGCACCAGGTGATAACCGAACTTGCTCTTGATCGGTCCGTGCACAGTACGCAACGGCTTCTTGAAGATCACCTGGTCAATCGCGCCGACCATCTGCCCCGGGCGGACTTCCCCCAGGTCGCCGCCGCGCTTGCCCGAAGGGCAGGTGGAGTATTTCTTGGCCAGGACATCGAACGCTTCGCCCTTGGCGATGCGCTGCTTGAGCTGTTCGGCTTCCTCGGCGGTCTTGACCAGGATATGACGGGCTTGGGCTTTCATTGACGGGTTACCTTGAAACGGTGGGGCGGACGACAGGGCGCGCGATTATGCCTGAAGATCAGTCCGCGTGGCCGATCATGTCGCGCACCCGGTTGGCCAGCAGATCCAGGGTAAAGGGCTTGGCGATCAGGTCCATGCCTTCTTCGAGAAAACCCTGGCGCTCGGCGGCTTTCTCCGCATAACCGGTCATGAACAGCACCTTGAGTCCCGGCCGATGCTGGCGGGCGATCTCGGCCAGCTGCCGGCCGTTCATCCCCGGCAGGCCGACATCGGTCACCAGCAGGTCGATGCGCAGCGACGACTCCAGCAACGGCAGGGCGGTGCGCGCATCGGCGGCCGGATGGACGGTGTAGCCCAGCTCGTCCAGCACGTTGAGCACCAGCATGCGCACCGCCGGATCGTCCTCCACCACCATCACCGATTCGTCGGCGGCGGCCGTCGGCGACTGCGGGTGGTCGGGCGCGGGTAGCGCTTCGTCGGCCATGGCATGGAAACGCGGCAGGTAAAGACGCACGCAGGTGCCGGCACCGGGCTCGCTTTGCAGCGTGACATGGCCGCCGGATTGCTGGGCAAAACCATAGATCATCGACAGCCCCAGGCCGGTACCCTGGCCGATGGGCTTGGTGGTGAAGAACGGATCGAAGGCCTTGGCCAGGATCAGCGGACTCATGCCGGTGCCGTTGTCGCTGACGCCGATCATCACGTAATCCCCGGCCTTGACCGACTCCAGGGTGCTGATATCACTGCCGTCGAGGTAGCTGTTGGCCGTCTCGATCAACAGCGTGCCGCCGTCTGGCATCGCATCGCGGGCATTGATCACCAGGTTGAGCAGGGCGCTTTCCAACTGCCCGGTATCGGTGTTCACCGGCCAGATATCCTGGCCCAGGCGGACCTGCAGTTCGATATGGGCGCCCTTGGTGCGACTGAACAGTTCTTCCAGCGAGTGCACCAGCTGGTTCGGGTCGATGCGCTTGCGGTCCAGCGATTGCCGGCGGGAGAAGGCCAGCAGGCGGTGGGTCAGGGCCGCCGCGCGCTGGGCCGAACTGACCGCGGCATCGGCAAAACGGCCGATCTCGGTACTGCGCCCGGCGGCGATGTAGCGCTGCATCAGGTCAAGGCTGCCGATGATCCCGGTCAGCATATTGTTGAAGTCGTGGGCGATACCGCCGGTCAACTGGCCGACCGCTTCCATCTTCTGGGCATGGCGCAGGGCATCTTCGGCGCGCTCGCGCTCGAACATTTCGTTCTGCAGGCGCTGGTTCGACTCGGCCAGCGCCTGGGTGCGCTGGGCCACGCGCTCTTCGAGGGTTTCATTGAGGTTGCGCAGGGCCTCTTCGGTCTGTTTGCGCTCGGTTTCGTCGCTGACGAAGATATAGAAACCGTTGACCGCTCCGTCCTGGCCATAACGTGGCAGGTAGCGCATCGCCGCATGCCGGTCGCGGCCGTCGCGGTGCGGGCTGTCGACGCTGAAACTGCAGGCCTTGCCCGCCAGCGCGCCGGCGATATGCTCGGCGCGCTGGGCGTAGGCGTGCTCGCCGAGCACTTCGCGCAAGGTCTTGCCGTAGAGTTCCTGGGGCGTCTTGCCGAACCAGTCGAGATAGGCGCTGTTGTTCAGGCGAAAGCGTTCCTCGCGGTCGACATAGCCGATCAGCGCGGGCACGGCATTGATCACCAGTTGCAGCTCGGTCTGGCTCTGGCGCAGGGCCTGTTCGCTGTGCTTGCGCTCGGTGATGTCCAGGGCCGCGCCGACAAAGCGCTGGGCCCGGCCGTGGGGGCCCTGGTAGCAACGGCCACGGGCGAACACCCAGCGTATCTGGCCGTTGGCCTGGACCCGGTATTCCTCGGCGTGCTCGGTGTTGTTCTCCAGGCAATGCTTGATGCCGCGGGCCACCAGGCCACGGTCTTCCGGGTGAACGCTCTCCATGTACACGCTGAGGGGCGTCTGCGCCGCCAGTGCCGGGTCGACGCCGTGCAGCCGGGCAAATCGCGCATCGGTGACGAAGCGGTCCTGGTCGATATCCCAGTCCCAGGTGCCGAGGGTGCCGGTGGCGGCCATTGCCAGTTGCAGGCGCTCCTCGCTGTCCTGCTGGGCCTTGATGCTGGCTTCGGAGCGCTGTTGCAGTTCGAGGGCCAGGCGCCGGCGTTCGTTGGTTTCGATCGCGGTGACCAGGATGCCGGCAACCTTGCCCTGTTCATCGCGCACCGGGCTGTAGGTCAGGTCCAGCCAGAGGTCGATTCTCACCCCGCCGTGGTGCACGCCGAAATGCTGCTCCGGCAGGCTGCGGGTCTGGCCTTCCAGTACGGCCTGGAAGATCGGCGCGTTGAAATCCTGGTAATCCGGCCAGGTGTCGTCTGCCGGCCGGCCGAATGCCAGTGGGTGGCGGTCGCCGATCAGGCGCCCGAAGCCGTCGTTGTAGATCTGTACCAGCCGTGCGCCCCAGAGCAGCAGCATCGGCATGGGCGAATGGGTGACGATATCCGCTGCGGTACGCAGGCTCTGGGGCCAGCCATCGATGGCGCCCAGGGGGCCGTGGGACCAGTCCTGGTGGCCCATGAGAGTGGCGACGTCGTTGTCGGGGATCGATCCGTTCATAAACCTGCCTTGAAGGTGAAGCTTTGAGTTGCGCGGCGGCTTATTATCCCGCCAAGCTGTAGACCATTGCCAATTCGAAATGACACCGGATTAATTGTTCAAACCTCAATTGACTGTATTGCGGACACCTTTGCCATGGAAATCCACGCGTTATTGAAAACCCTGGCCGCCCAGGACGGTTCGGACCTGTACCTGTCGACCGGGGCACCACCGTGTGCCAAGTTCAACGGCGTGCTCAAGCCATTGGGCACCGAAGCCCTCAAGGCCGGGGAGGTGGCGCTGATCGCCGACGGTATCATGGACGCCGAGCAGCGCCAGCAGTTCGAGCGGGAATTGGAGATGAACCTGGCGATGTCATTGCCGGGTGTCGGGCGTTTCCGGGTCAATATCTTCAAGCAGCGCAACGAGGTCTCGATTGTCGCCCGTAACATCAAGCTGGAGATTCCCCGCTTCGAGGACCTCAAGCTGCCGCCGATCCTGCTGGAAACCATCATGGAGAAGCGTGGCCTGGTGCTGTTCGTCGGCGCCACGGGCTCGGGCAAGTCCACCTCCCTGGCGGCCCTGATCGACTACCGCAACCGCCACAGCAGCGGCCATATCATCACCATCGAAGACCCGGTGGAGTATATCCATCGGCACAAGAAGTCGATCATCAACCAGCGTGAAGTGGGGGTCGACACCCGCAGCTTCCATGCGGCGCTGAAGAACACCCTGCGCCAGGCTCCGGATGTGATCCTGATCGGCGAGATCCGTGATCGCGAAACCATGGAGCATGCCCTGGCCTTTGCCGACACCGGGCACCTGGCGATTTCCACCCTGCATGCCAACAACGCCAACCAGGCCCTGGACCGGATCATCAATTTCTTTCCGGAAGACCGTCGCCCGCAACTGCTCAACGACCTGGGCAACAACCTGCAGGCCTTTGTCTCGCAACGACTGGTGCGCACCACCGACGGCAAGCGCCGGGCGGCGGTGGAGGTGATGCTGGGCACGCCGACGATTCGCGATTTCATCAAGCGCAACGAGTTTTCCGAGCTCAAGGGCATCATGGAGAAGTCCGAGATCAGCGGCATGCAGACCTTCGACACGGCCTTGTTCCACCTGGTGGTGGAAGGCGCGATCGACGAAGAGGAAGCGCTGAAGAATGCCGACTCGGTGAACAACCTGCGCCTGCGCCTGAAGTTGCATCAGGACAACGGCGCGCTCGCCCAGCAGAACACACCGCCCGCACCGCCGGTGGCGGCACGGGAGCTGGATGTGAAGGATTGGGGCCTGGTGGACGATGGCGAACGCGGTCCGGGTTGAACCTGGCGACCCAGCGTCCCCGGGCGTGGCTCAGGGGAGTACCGCCCTGAGGGCGACGATTTTCCCCGCGACAGTGGCCGTGGCGGCGGCATAGCTGCCGCTGGTGTCTATATCGATGCCCCTGACAGGCTGCCCCTGGTAGGCCCCCAGGGGTTGCACGCCGTTTTCAACGGTCCAGGTGGCACCGCTGATGACCTGGGCGGTGTTCGTCTGGTCCAGCAGTAGTCGATTGCTGTCGGCCAGGGCGGCGATGGCGAGGGAGGTGATGTTCGCTGCCGGGTTGACGAGGAATATCTGGCTGGTGGCTGGATGCCAGAGCCCGGCGCCGAAGCCGCCCGATGCCAATTGGTAGGTAACCGCCACATAACCCAGGTTGTTGGCGAACTTGGCTTGATTCGCCGGATGACCGGACATGTTCAGCAATTTCGGCACGCTGGACGGGGTTGCCCAATAGGTGGCTGTCGGTTTGGATGTCGCCGGGTCGACGCAGGTGCCGAAGACCTGGCGCACCGAGTTCACCCCCACGGCTTCGCAGTGACTGTTGGCGGGGAGCGGCAAGTTGGCCACGGTAAAGCCGAGCAGTCCGTTGGTGGCAAGCTTTGGCGTCACGGAGCCATCGGGGTTGGGGCAATTGAGCGCGATATCGACGTTGTTGAAGGCCCGGTCGTTGACGGCGACCGGCACGCAGTTGTCGCGCACCAGTGGCACGCCAAGCAGGGCCAGGGCGACGGCGTTGCCCTGGCTCCAGGCGACGGAGGCGGCTTGGCCTGCATTGTTCAGGCTCCTGCCGGCGGTAATACCCGTGACTTTGCTCCGAGCGGTGGCCTGGGCGCTGGTATCGGGCAGCAGGCCGGTGCCGAGCAGCGACAGGGGCTTGTTTTCCGTCGGATTGTTGTTGGCGGATGACCAGGTTGTCACATTCTCCTCGCCGGTGAGGGTTGTGCAAGTGCCGAGTATGCGATTGGCAGCCCCTGTCTGCGGTTCGTTGCTGATGCTGTTGGCCCGGCACGAGTTGCCGGGATTCAGCGGGGTCAGCGCGACCCCCGGATCGACCCAGGCGCGATCCGGCCCGCCCGGGGTATCGGAACCGATGGCACCGACGACCCTGCCGGAACTGTTCACCGATTGCGCGATGCTGCTGGCGGTCGCGCTGACAGGCCCGACGGGTTGAAAGGTGGCGGCTTGCGTGGACGTGGTCGTGAGGCCGGCGAACAAGGCACCGGTGATGACGAGAGCGGCGGTTGGGGGGGGCAGGCGGCTTTCCATGGTTGATCCATCCCTGATGAGCAAAGGTTCTTTGACCCACCTGTGACAGCCTTTCTACAAGTGACCGATCCAGTTAACTCCACTGCTTTCCTTTTGCCACCTGTCAGAAATGACAGTTCGAATGACCGCTGATCGAATTTCCCCGCGCCTGCGGGGGGCTCCTCAAGGGCCGTGCAGCGCGGCCTGGATCTGCTGGTGAAAATAGGCCAGGGCCGGCTCATTGCGCCCGAACACGATGTCCTGGCGGGTGGTTGCGGCGAATCCCCGCTGTATCTGCTCGGCCAGGGGGAAGTCTTCCTCGTCGACGGTGCGTACCAGCAGTTCCATATTGCGGTCCCAGTGGGCCCTGGCCTTGTCCGTCAGGGCTGGTTGCGGGCAATACAGCGAGGCTTGCACCCGGCAACGGTCGGCTCGAACCTCATCGGGAAAGAAGCGGAACATCTCGAAATGATCGCCTTGCCAGATCAGCACGGCGTTGGGGAACAGCACATAGACAATCGCCGAATGCCTGAGGAAGTCCCACTCGGCCTCGGGCTGGTCCCGCAGTTCCAGCAGCGCGAAGGCGCGGTGGACCAGTTCGACCTGGGTTGCATGTTTCATGGAAAAGGCTCCCTGTCCGTGGGGGGAGCCCATACGTTGAGTCAGGGCAGGCGGGTTTGTCTGCTGTCAGAAATGACAGTTCGCAGCGCCGTCTGTCGCTTTTTGCCGGTCAGGCCACCTGATGCCGATACGGCAGGTCCGGGCCGGTGCGGCTGCAGGTGATCGCCGCGGCGCTGACGGCGAAGTCCAGCATGCCGTCGATCTGGGCCTTGTCCAGGCGTTCCAGGCCCTCCACCGAGTCCAGTCGCTGCTCGGTCAGCCAGGCGATCAGGGCGGCCTGGAAGGTGTCGCCGGCACCGACGGTATCGGCCGTGACGACTTCGCGCGCCGGCACCGACCAGTGGCCATGGCGGCGGCTGAACACACTGGCGCCCTGGGTACCACGGGTCAGGAAGACCACCTGGCAGCGCTGGGCCAGCCATTCCTCGGCAACGCTGCGCGGGTCGCGATCGGGGTAGAGCAGGCCCAGGTCCTCGTCGCTGACCTTGATCATGTCGGCATGCTCGGCCAGTTCCGCGATGCGCTGGCGCCACAGTTCGATATTCGGCTCAGGGTTGAGGCGCACATTGGGGTCGAGGGTGATCAGCCGGCGACCGCTTTCCCGACGTACCAGGCTCAGCAGGGTATCGGCGATCGGCTGCACCACCAGCGAGAACGAGCCGACATGCAGGCCACGTACCTCGTCGCCGAGCCTGGGCAGGTGCCCTGGCAGCAACTGGCGGTCGGCACAGCCTTCGCCGCGAAAGCTGTAATGGGGCGAACCGTCGGCACCCACGGCGACCATCGCCAGGGTGGTGGGGGCATCGAAGTCCAGCAGGTAATCGGCGCGCACGCCTTCTTCGCGCAGGACCTGTTGCAGGCGGCGCCCCAGGTAATCGGTGGACAGCCCGGCCAGCAGCGCCGAGTCGACGCCCAGGCGGCGCAGGCCGACCGCGACGTTGAACGGCGAGCCCCCGGCGATCGCCTTGAAGTTCACTTTCGATGTCTGCCCGCTTGCGTCGGGCTCACTGAAAAAATCAAACAGTGCTTCACCACAGACCAGATACATGGATGCTTACTCTTGAATGGCCGCGACCTGTTGGCGGTAGCGGTGATAAATCGGTTGATAGGCGCTGACATTGGCCGGGATCGGCCGGGTTTCGCTGGCGGCATCGAGACTGACGCAACGCTCGCACAGTTCGGCCAGACTGTGAATCGCCCCGGACTCGCACCAGGCGGCCTGGATCGCCGCACCGAGGGCGGCGGCTTCGCCCTGTTCGGTACAGACCACCGGGGTGTCCATGATATCGGCGACCATCTGTCGCCACACCGCGCTTTTCGCACCGCCGCCGGTCAGGCGGATACCGTGGCTCTGCAGGCCGTTGCCGCGCAGCAGGTCAAGGCCGTAGCGCAGGCCGAACGTGGTGCCTTCGACCACGGCCCGGCAAAGATTGGCCTGGGTCAGGTTGGTCAGGGTCAGGCCGAGCAGGCTGCCGGTGGCCTGGGGCAGGGCGGGCACCCGTTCGCCATTGAGGAACGGCAGCATGCTGACACCGTCGGCGCCGATGGGGGCCTCGCGCACCCGGGCATTGAAGTCATCGAGCCCGAGATCGAACAGTTCGCGCACCGCGCCGGTGGCGTTGGTCAGGTTCATGGTGCAGATCAACGGCAGCCAGCCGCCGCTGGAAGAGCAGAAGGCCGCGACCGAGGCGTCGGGGCTGATCAGCGGTTGTTCGGCGTAGGCGTACACGGTGCCGGAGGAACCCAGGCTCATGGTGATCACGCCCGGTTGGATATTGCCGGTGCCGATGGCGCCCATCATGTTGTCGCCGCCGCCGCTGGACACCAGGGCGTCGGGGTTGATCCCCAGTTGCCGGGCGATTTCGGGCAGTACCCGACCGACCGGCTGGTGGGCTTCCAGCAGCTCCGGCAAGGCCGCTTGCAGGCGCCCGCTGGGGTCGATGTCGCGCAGCAGTTGCAGGTCCCAGCTGCGCTTGCGCACGTCGAAGTAGCCACTGCCCGAGGCGTCGCCGTATTCCGCGCAGGCACGACCGGTCAGCCAGTAGTTGAGGTAGTCGTGGGGCAGCAGGATATGGGCGATCCGGGCAAACAGCTCGGGATGCTGTTCCCGGGTCCAGAGCAGCTTGGACACGGTGTAGCCGGGAGCGATCACCAGGCCCAGGCGTTCGAGCGAACCGGCTTCGCCGCCCAGGTGTTCCAGCAGGCGCTGGTTTTCCGGGGTGGTTTCGGTGTCGCACCAGAGCTTGGCCGGGCGCAGGACCTGGCCTTGCTCGTCGAGCAGCACCAGGCCGTGCTGCTGGCCGGAAACACCGATGCCGAGGATGGCCTGGCCGTCGACCCCGGCGGCCTGCAATGCCTGGCGGGTGGCCAGGACAAAGGCCTCCAGCCATTGGCCGGTGTCCTGTTCGCGGCGGCCATTGGCACCGCTGATCATATCGTGGGGGGCCGAGCCCTGGCCGAGCACCTGGCCGCTGACGATGTCAAGGACAATCGCCTTGGTGCCCTGGGTGCCGCAATCGATGCCGAGGTAGAGTTTCTGGTTCATGGCAGTACCTGGTGGTTGTGACTCGGTCATTCAATCCCGTTTGGCCAGCATACGCTCCAGTGTCTTGCTCACACCCACTTCCCGCAAGCTGTTGAAGCAGTTTTCGAAGGCGGCGACAAACGCCGCCGAGCGGGGAATGGCCGTACCGAAGATTTCTTCCACCGCCAGCAGGCGCTGGACGATCAGGCTGTCATCGGCCACCAGCGCCTGGCAAAACTCGGCCCGCGGGTCGGGAATGCGGTAGGTCGTGCCGTTTTCATCGACGCCCTTGAGGTACAGGGCCCAGGCCGCCACCACCAGCGCCGCGCGTTCGGTTTCGCGACCGTCGGCGATCAGCCGGTTGATGGTCGGGATGGTGAACTTGGGAAACTTCGACGAACCGTCGGAACAGACCCGTTCCAGCTGATCGGCAATCGCCTGGTTGGAGAAACGCTCGACCAGGGTGTTCTTGTAGTCGGTCAGGTCGATTCCCGGCACCGGCGCCAGTTGCGGGGTCACATCCAGGTCCATGTAGGCCCGCATGTAGGCCACGAACAACGGATCGTTCATGGTTTCGTGGACGAAGCGGTAGCCCTTGAGGAAGCCCAGGTAGGTGAGGGCCAGGTGGCTGCCGTTGAGCAGCTTGATCTTCATCTCTTCGTAGGGGGTGACGTCGTCGGTGAACTGGACGCCGACCTTCTCCCAGGCCGGCCGGCCGTTGCCGAACTTGTCTTCCAGGACCCACTGCACAAAGGGTTCGCAGACCACCGGCCAGGCGTCGTCGATACCATGCTCGTCATGCAGTTGCAGGCGATGGGCGGCACTGGTCATCGGGGTGATGCGATCGACCATGGCGTTGGGGAAGCTGACATGCCCGGCGATCCAGTCGTGCAGGTCGGCGTCGCGCAGGGCGGCAAAGGCCAGCAGTGCCTTGCGGGTTACCGCGCCGTTGTGCGGCAGGTTATCGCAGGACATCAGGGTGAAGGCCGGGATGCCGCTGGCGCGGCGCTTGGCCAGGGCCGCGCAGAGGAAGCCGAAGACGGTCTGTGGCGCGTCAGGATGGCGCAGGTCGTGCTGGATCTGCGGCAGGTGGCTCATGAACTCGCCGTTGCTGTCGTCGATGCAGTAGCCGCCCTCGGTGATGGTCAGGGACACGATGCGGATCTGCGGCGAGGCCAGTTTGTCGATCAGCGCCTGGGCGTCGTCCTGGGCCAGCAGCATGCCGCTGATGGAGGCGATCACGCGGGTCTCGGTGTCGTTGCCGTCCCCCAGTTCATAGAGCGTGTAGAGATAGTCCTGGGCCGCCAGGGCATCGCGTACGCCCTGGTCTTCCTTGCGCAGGCCGACGCCGCAGATGCTCCAGTCCAGGCCTTCGCCGAGGTTCATCAGGGCGTCGGTGTAATAGGCCTGGTGGGCACGGTGAAAACCGCCGACGCCGATATGGGCGATGCCTTGCCGGGTGTTGGCCGCCGCGTACTGCGGCAGCGCCACTTCAGGAGCCAGGTTGTGCAGGTTCTGTTTGTTCAGGTTCATTGCAAAGTGCTCTCGTCAATCAGGCGGCAGCGCGCAGCGGGCGGGCGACCGCCACACCGTCGTCATCGAATAGGTGGCAGTGGGTGCTGTCCAGGTGCAGGTTGAGCGTTTCGCCGTACTGGCTGGCCAGGTCGCCGCGGATACGCATGGTCAGCGGCTCGCCGGAGCGGGTCACGACGTGGCAGAAGGTGTCGCTGCCCAGGCGCTCGCCGACATCGGCGGTGACTTGCAGGGTGCAGTCCCCGGGTTTGGCTATTTCCAGGTGTTCCGGGCGGATGCCCAGGGTCACCGGGCTGCCGACGCTGAGGCTGGCGCCGCTGTGGGGCAGGTTGATACGGGTGCCGGCCTCCAGTTCGACTTCACAGCCCTGGCCGTCGACGCGGCTGACCTTGCCCTTGAGGAAGCCCATCTTCGGCGTGCCGAGGAAGCCGGCGACAAACAGGTTGGCCGGAGAGTGGTAGAGCTCCAGGGGCGAGCCGACCTGCTCGACGCGACCGCTGTTGAGGACCACCACCTTGTCGGCCAGGGTCATGGCTTCGACCTGGTCGTGGGTCACGTAGATCATGGTCGCCTGCAGTTCCTTGTGCAGCCGCGCCAGTTCCAGGCGCATCTGCACCCGCAGGGCGGCGTCGAGGTTGGACAGCGGTTCGTCGAACAGGAAGATCTTCGGATTGCGCACGATCGCCCGACCGATGGCGACCCGCTGGCGCTGGCCGCCGGAAAGTTGCTTGGGCTTGCGTTCGAGCAACGGGCCGAGTTCGAGGATGCGCGCGGCCTCGTTGACCTTGCGCTCGACCTCGGCCTTGGCCACGCCGGCCAGGTCGAGGGCGAAAGACATGTTCTTGCGCACGCTCATGTGCGGGTACAGGGCGTAGGTCTGGAACACCATCGCCAGGTCGCGCTTGGCCGGGCTGACTTCGGTAATGTCGCGACCGTCCAGTTCGATGGTGCCGGAGGTGACTTCCTCGAGCCCGGCGATCAATCGCAGCAGGGTGGACTTGCCGCAGCCGGACGGACCGACGAAGACCACGAACTCGCGGTCACGGACCTCCAGGTCGATGCCCTTGATGATGGAAAAGCCTTCGAAGCCTTTTTGCAGATTCTTGATTTTCAGGTTGGCCATGGTGAGGCTCCTCTTGAATTGTGGGAGCCGGCTTGCCGGCGATGAGGCCCTTGGGCCTGGCGGCGACCATTCGGTCGTCATCGCTGGCAAGCCAGCTCCTACAGGGGTTCTGTGGTGTTCAAAAATGCCGGTCTATTTCACGGCGCCGAAGGACAGGCCGCGTACCAGTTGTTTCTGGCTGATCCAGCCGAAGATCAGGATCGGTGCGCAGGCCAGGGTCGAGACGGCGGACAGCTTGGCCCAGAACAAGCCCTCGGGGCTGGAGTAGGACGCGATCAACGCCGTCAGCGGCGCGGCACTGGAGGAAGTCAGGTTCAGCGACCAGAACGCCTCGTTCCAGCACAGGATCAACGACAGCAGCATGGTCGAGGCGAGCCCGCCCTTGCTGATGGGCAGCAGCACCCGGACCATTTCCTGCAGCAGTGTGGCGCCATCGAGGCGGGCGGCTTCGAGGATGTCCTTGGGGATGTCCTTGAAGTAGGTGTACACCATCCAGACCACGATCGGCAGGTTGATCAGGGTGTAGATCACGATCAGCGCGATGCGTGTATCGAGCAGGCCGAAGGACTTGGCCAGCAGGTAGATCGGCATCAGCACGCCCACCGGCGGCAGCATCTTGGTGGAGAGCATCCACAGCAGGGTGCGCTTGGTCCGCTGGGTTTCGTAGAACGCCATGGAGTAGGCCGCCGGTACGGCGATCAGCATGCACAGCAGCGTGGCGCTGAAGGAGATCACCACCGAGTTCCAGGCGAAGTGAAAGTAGTCGCTGCGTTCCTGGATATGCAGGTAGTTCTCCAGCGTCGGGGTGAAGAAGAACTGCGGCGGCGTGGCGAATGCATCGATCTCGGTCTTGAAGCTGGTCAGCACCATCCAGAAGATCGGGAAGAAGATCAGGATCGCGATGGCCCAGGCCAGGATGCCGAGCAGCACGCTTTGCAGGCGCCGGGATTGTTTGAGTGTGAGGGTCATGGCGCGGGCCTCAAGGCTTGTCTGTCAGGTTTTTGCCGATCATCCGCACCAGGATGATCGCGGCGATATTGGCGATGATCACGGCGATCAGGCCGCCGGCCGAGGCCATGCCGACGTCGAACTGCACCAGGGCCTGGTTGTAGATCAGGTACGCCAGGTTGGTCGAGGCATAACCCGGACCGCCGTTGGTGGTGGTGAAGATTTCGGCGAATACCGAGAGCAGGAAGATGGTTTCGATCATCACCACCACGGCAATCGGCCGGGCCAGGTGCGGCAGGGTCAGGTGCCAGAAGATCGCCACGGGACCGGCACCGTCCAGGCGCGCGGCTTCCTTCTGTTCCTGGTCCAGGGACTGCATGGCGGTCATCAGGATCAGGATGGCGAAGGGCAACCACTGCCAGGAGACAATGATGATGATCGACAGCAGCGGGTAATGGGCCAGCCAGTCCACCGGCTGGGCGCCGAACAGGCGCCAGAGAGCGGCGAGAATCCCCGAGACCGGGTGGAATATCAGGTTTTTCCAGATCAGCGCGCCGACCGTGGGCATGATGAAGAACGGCGAGATCAGCAGGACCCGGACGATGCCGCGACCGAGGAATTCGCTGGCTTCCAGCAGGGCCGAGATCAGCACGCCGAACACCACGCTGATCAGCAGCACGCTGCCCACCAGCAACAGGGTGTTGGTGGCGCCGGGCAGGAAGCCCGAGTCGGTGAGGAAGTAGGTGTAGTTCTCCAGGCCGACAAACTGGTTTTCGCCCGGATAGAGCAGGTTGTAGCGGATCAGCGAAAAGTAAACGGTCATGCCCAGGGGCACGATCATCCACAGCAGCAACAGGCCGACTGATGGTGAGACCAGGAACCAGCCGGGATTGCGCAGACGGCTTTTGCGCAACGGCTGGGGTATATCCATATGGGCTTTGGCAGTGGAGGTATTCATGGTGTTCAAAACCGATTAGGTGCAAGGAGCGGGCAATCTGTAGGAGCTGGCCTGTCGGAACGCCGCATCGCAGCGATAGCGACCGAAAGGTTGCCGCAAGGCTCAAGGGCCTCATCGCCGGCAAGCCGGCTCCTACAGGGGACGGTGTGTCCCTGTTACTTCGGATAACCCGCGCGTTTCATTTCACGCTCGGTGAAGGTCTGGGCATCGGCCAGGGCCTTGTCGACCGTGGTCTGGCCGGTCAGTGCGGCGGAGAACTGCTTGCCGACCTGGGTACCGACAGCCTGGAACTCGGGAATGGTCACCAGCTGGATCCCGACATAAGGCACGGGCTTGGCGCTCGGGTCTTTCGGGTTGGCGGCTTTCAGCGATTCCAGGGTGATCCTGGCGAACGGCGCGGCCTTCATGTAGGCCTCGCTGTAGGTCGAGGCCCGGGTGCCCGGCGGTACGTTGGCGATACCGTCTTCCTTGGCGACCAGTGCCCCGTATTCCCTGGAGGTGGCCCAGCTGCTGAACGTCTTCGCCGCGTCCTTGGCCTTGGAACTGGTGGGGATCGCCAGGGCCCAGGAGTAGAGCCAGGCCGAACCCTTCTCGGTGACCTGGTGCGGTGCATAGGTAAAGCCGACGTGATCGCTGACCTTGCTCTGGGTCTTGTCGGTGACGAAGGAGCCGGCCACGCTGGCATCGACCCACATGGCGCACTTGCCGCTGTTGAACAGCGCCAGGTTTTCGTTGAAACCGTTGCTCGAAGCACCGGGCGGGCCGGACTTCTTCATGGTCTCGACGTAGAAGTTCAAGGCGTTCTTCCACTCGGGGCCGTTGAATTCCGGTTGCCATTTCTCATCGAACCAGCGCGCGCCATAGGCGTTGGCGACGGTGGTGATCAGCGCCATGTTCTCGCCCCAGCCGGCCTTGCCGCGCAGGCAGATGCCGTACTGTTCCTTCTCGGGATGGTTGAGCTTGGCGGCGAACTCGCCGATCTGTTCCCAGGTCGGCCGCTCGGGCATGATCAGCCCGGCGTCCTTGAACAGGTCGGTGCGGTAGTAGGTCATGGAGCTTTCGGCGTAGAACGGCAGGGCGAACAGGGTGCCCTTGACCGACAGGCCGTCGCGGACCGACGGGAAGACGTCGTCGATATCGTAGGCGGCGGGGAGGTTGGTCATGGGCTCCAGCCAGCCCTTGGCGCCCCAGAGCGCGGCTTCGTACATGCCGATGGTCAGCACGTCGAACTGGCCGCCCTGGGTGGCGATATCGGTGGTCAGGCGCTGGCGCAGGACGTTTTCTTCCAGGACCACCCAGTTCAGCTTGATATCCGGATGCTCGGCCTCGAAGGTCTTCGAGAGCTTCTGCATGCGAATCATGTCGCTGTTGTTGACGGTGGCGATGGTCAGGGTCTGGGCGCCGAAACTGACGCCACTGATGGTCAGGCAGGTAGAGACGAGCAGAGCTTTTGCAATGGCTTTCATCGAACACTCCTCTTCTTGCGCGCAGTGGCGGTCGAAGGTCGGTTTATTGTTTTTGTGTCTTCCGGTGTCCAGGAAGAATCTGCAGATGATTACAGCCCTCAATCGCCGTGCTGACAAATCCTTGACGACACTTCAATCGATACTTTTTTGCACTGAGGCGGAATGTCGCAGGCCGGCGAAACAGTGGTTCGGGAGGGGATGGCCCGCAATCGGGGCTCGGAGAAGGGGTAAATCAGTACAGGTTTCACGGCAAAAAAGCGTCAGCCGCGCGCCCGATCGTTCCCACGCTCTGCGTGGGAATGCCTCACTGGACGCTCCGCGTCCATTCTTGTGACGCAGAGCGTCACAGCTGCAAACGCTCCGTCTGGGAACGATCGGGGTTGCCTAGCCGAGGTTCTGCTCGGTCAGGCGCTGCACCACCAGGCGTCGATAATGCGAGGGGGTCATGCCCTTGAGCTGCTGGAAGCGCCGGTTGAAGTTGGAAATATTGTTGAAACCGGACTCGAAACACACATCGGTCACCGGTTTGTCGCCGTCGGCCAGCAGTTCGCAGGACTTGCTGATCCGCAGGCGATTGACGAACTCGACGAAACAGCGCCCGGTGGCCTGCTTGAACACCCGGGAAAAATAGGTGGGCTTCATCCCCAGGTACTCGGCGACCTCTTCCAGCGGCAGTTCCCGGGCATAGTGGGCAAAGATGTAGTCCACGGCGCGGTTGGTGCGGTCGATATTGTTCTCGTCGGCCAGTTGCGGGGTGGTGGCACCGGAAAGCAACTGGTAGTCGGTGCAGCCGCTGAGCAGTTCCAGGAGGATCAGGAAGTGCCCCAGGCGCGTCACGCCCTGGGCGTCGGCGATACGCTGCATCAGCTGCGTGGCCTGGCGGATGGTGTCCTTGCAGCGGAATTCGATGCCGTACTGGGCCCGTTCGAGCAACGGCGCCAGGGTTTTCAGTTCGGCAAAGATCTGGTGTCCTTCCTCGAACAGCTCCTCGGTGAAGTTTACCAGCATGTCGCGTTTGGGCACCACTTCGTCCTCGGCCACCTGGCTGATCCAGTTGTGGGGGAGGTTGGGGCCGGTCAGGAACAGGCTCTGCGGGTAGAAATTGCCGATATAGTCACCAATGAAGACCTTGCCGGAGCTGGCGACGATCAGGTGCAGTTCGTATTCCTTGTGGAAATGCCAACGCACCAGCGGGCAGGGAAAACCATGCTGGCGATAGATGATGGACAGGCCATTATGGTCGTCCATCAGTTCATAGGAAGGATCGGTGACGCGGGCTGTTCGGGTCATTGGAGGCGCTTTTATTGTTATCGCTGTCCGATAATGCCTCCTTCACGAGCCGGCTGCCAGCCTTGTGCGGACGGTCGCAGCGGACCGGACCGACGGCCATGGCCTTGCGGCCCTTTATTCAGGAGCAAAACAGTGAAGACCGTTCTATTGATTGGAATCGGTTCCGGTCATCCGGAGCAGATCACCGTGCAGGCTATCAAGGCCCTGAACCGGGCTTCGGTCTTTTTCCTGCTGGACAAGGGCGAGGCCAAGGATGAACTGGTGCGTCTGCGCAAGGAAATCTGCCAGCGTTACATCGAGCAGCCGGGTTATCGCCTGGTGCAGGTCAGCGATCCGGTCCGCGAAGATGCCGAGGCGTCCTATCGGGCCGGTGTCGAGCGTTGGCATGAACAGCGCGCCGAACTGTTTGCCCGGTTGATCGACGAAGAACTGGCCGAGAACGAGTGCGGCGCCTTTCTGGTCTGGGGCGAGCCGAGCTTGTATGACAGTACCCTGCGCATCCTCGATCGGGTCGTGGCCCTGGGCGGTCCGGCGTTCGACGTCGAGGTGATTCCCGGTATCAGCAGCGTCCAGGCCCTGGCGGCGCGCCATCGGATTCCCCTGAACCGCATCGGCGAACCGATCCGCATCACCACGGGACGACGCCTGGAAGCCGCCGACCTGGACAACGTGGTGGTGATGCTCGATGCGCATTGCGCTTTCGCTCAGTTCGCCGACCAGGCGCTGGAGATCTATTGGGGGGCGTACCTGGGGACCGAGGATGAACTGCTGGTAAGCGGCAAGCTGCATGAGGTGCAGGGGCGGATTCGCGAACTGCGCGAGGCCGCCCGGCTGCGCAAGGGCTGGATCATGGACACTTATCTGCTGCGACGGCCCCTGAATCCGGGCTAGTAAGTACTCCGGCATTGATCGGGCGGTTTTCCTGTATCTCTACGAGACGGTTCTTACAGAGGAAGGCAAGCGGTGTCGTTTAGTGTCCGCTGCATTCGAAAATCGCCCGTGAGACCCCTATAACGCCATGAGCACCGTACTCGGTATTGAACGATTTCAATGGCTGCCCCTGATGCTTGTCCTGGGGTTGGTCAGCTTGCCTGCGCTCGGGCAACCGCAGGTTGCGTTGTCCTACAGCGGCGGGGTGTTCAACATCGACCCGGCCACCCTGGAAACGACCTTGCTCCGGGACAATGGCGAAGTCTCGACCCTCAGTGCCCCGGCATTCCCCGAAACCGCCAGGGCCAGCGACCTGGCGGGCCGGCGCTGGCGTATTCGCAACGGCCGCGAGCGGTTCCAGGTCGAGGTCGGGATCGAGCAGGACGCCCTGCGCCTGTCGATACGTGCCGAGCAGCCGGGCCGGCTGGATTGGCCCAGACCCATGGAAGCGAGGGCCATCGAAGCCCATGCCATACCGTTCGGCGAAGGCAGCTATATTCCTGGCGACGACCGGCAATGGCTGGACTGGCTGGTACGGCGCTATGAGCCCGATGCGCTGAACGGGCGGCTGTCGATGCCGTTCTGGACCGAACTGCGCGCGGATCATTCGGTGACCTGGCTGGTGCAAACCCCGTTCGATACCCGCTTCAGCGTGATCGAGCAGGATGAACGGCCGCTGCCCCGACTCAGCCATCAGTTCAACCGGCTGGCCGAGGGCGCGGCGTATACCGTCAACGTGGCGATCGGTCCACGGGATCCGCTGTACGGTGCGCGTTTCTATCGCCAGTGGCTGCTGGAGCACGACCGCTTCGTTTCGTTGAAACGGAAAATCGAGCGCCAGCCCCAGGTCGCCAGGCTGGGCGGCGCCCCGCATATCTACCTGTGGGGCGCCGGCCCCTTGAAAGCCGGAGATATCGCCGACTGGCCGGCGTTCCTCAAGTTCTTTGCCGCGCGCCGGGCCGATCCCCGGCATCTGGCCTCGCGGTTGTGGGAAGCCTTCGATCCGCAGGCGCGGGAAAGTTTTGTCGCGGCGCTGCTGGAGGCCGAGGCGGGGGACGCCGGCGTGTCGACCTTCGGCAGGATCGAGGTGACCCGGGCACTGAACAGCGCGTTGCAGCATGCGCTGCCGTCGGTACCGATCGAGCCGCTGCCGGGCAACCACGATCCGGCGGCCAGCGTCGCCTGGGGCCATACGGTCCGCGAGCAACTGGTCGAAGCCTTCGGCCCGTGGCTGGTGGCGCCGCGCCGCTGGGGTGGCGGGCTGTCGCTCGACACCGTGGCCGCGCTGCAGCAAGCCGGCCTGACCAAGGCCTGGCTCGGCGCGGATGACTGGCGTGACGCCATGTGGCATCCCGAAGCGGTGGAAGCGGCGAAGGCCTCGGGTTATCTGGTGGCCGTCTACGACAGCTATGGCAGCGCGCACCCTTCGAACCTACGGGCGACCTGGGCCACGGCACAAATGGGCGATGAGCTGGCGGCAGCTGGTTATCGCGACAGCAAGGGCGACAAGGTGCGCGGCTTCAGTGGCCGGGGCGTCTATGTCAACGCCAGGCTGGTCGAACCCTACGCACAACGGCGGATCTCCGCGGTGGCGCGGGCGGCACGTCTCAACAGCTATTTCCTCGATGTCGATGCGGCCGGCCCCGAACTCAAGGACTACACCCCCGGTCGGGAAACCAGTGAACGCGAAGACGCCGAAGCCCGGACCCGCCGGCTGTTGTATCCAGCCCGGGCGCTGGACCTGGTCACGGGTAGCGAAGGCGGGCTGGCATCCTACGCGGCAAATATTGCCTACAGCCATGGCATCGCGACCCAGCCGTTTGCCTGGATGGACCCGGATATCGGCAAGAACAAGCAGTCGGCCTATTACCGCGGCGGCTACTGGCCGCCGGAAACGCCGGCCCTCTACTTCAAGCCCGTGCCCCTCAAGCCCTCGCTTGCCCGTTTCGTGACTTCCGCGCAGTTCCGGCTGCCGCTGTATCAGCTGGTGCTCCACGACAGCCTGGTCAGCACGCACCATTGGGAATACAGCTCGTTGAAGTTTTCCAGCGAGCGCGAGCACACGGCATTGCTGCAACTGCTGTACATGGTGCCGCCGCTGTATCACCTCAATGATCGGGTGCTGGCGCGCGACTTGCCGTTCATCAGCGCCTATGATCGGGTATTCCGGCCCTTGCACGAACGCCTGTTCGTCGAACGCATGAGCGATTTCCAGGTGTTGTCGGCCGATCGCCAGTTGCAACGTTCGGTGTTCGCCGACGGCACCCTGATCACTGTGAACTTCAGCCAGAAAAGCCTGCGTTCGCCGGAAGGACGGCGACTGCCGCCACGTTCGGCGCTGATCCTGGTGCCGGACCAGGAACCGCAATTGATCGAGATCGCCCGGCTCTTCGCCGAGACGTGATGACGGATATGGCCTTCAGATCGTGCGGTTTTTCGCTTCGATCCACTGGGCCATGTACTGGGTGCTCTTGTGGTGATGATGACGCAGCATCGCGCCGGTGAAATTATCGCGGCGATGCCGGACCAGTTGTTGCCGGCACTGTTCGATACGCGCCACCAGGGCCGGACCGTGGACGCGCCGGTCGTAACGGGCGGCCAGCAGGGCCTTGCCGTCGGCCTGGGCCTGCTGCCATGAAGACGGATCCTGGTACAACCGGACCGCTGCCTGTGCCAGGGCCTCGGCGCTGGTCGCGACAGCGCCGGGCCAGGGCAGGTCACCGTGCATCGCCTCGGCGCCAATCGGCGTGGTGACGTTCGGCGTGCCGCAGAGCATGGCATCGGCGAGCTTGCCCTTGATGCCGGCGCCAAAGCGCAACGGCGCCAGGCAGATGCGCGCGGCACTCATCACCTGCAGGGCATCCTCGGCCCAGTTCATCACATGAAAGCCTTGGGCGGGGTTGTGCAGCGCCGTTGCCTTGGGCGGCGTGTAGGCACCGTAGACATGCAACTGCGCGCCGGGCAATTGCTGGCGGATCAACGGCCAGAGGGTGGTTTTCATCCAGAGCACCGCGTCCCAGTTCGGCGCATGGCGGAAGTTGCCGATGCTGAGAAAATGCGCTCGATCCTCGAAGGGGGTGAACGCCACGGGTTGCTCGACCATCAGCGGGCACCAGTGCAGCAGGGCCGCTGGCAACCTGAACTGCTCGGTCAGCAGCCTGATCTCGACATCGGAAATCATCAGGCTCAGGTCCGAGCGGTAGATCGCGGCGATCTCCCGTTGGGCCAGGTCGGTATCGCTCATCTGCCGGAACACTTCGTCCAGGTCGGGGGCGAACAGCGCCGTGAAATCGTTCGGGTCCGGATCGGCCTTCAGGCGTTCCCTGAGCTGCTGCTGGCGGGCATCGCGCAGGCTTTGCAGGTCCGAAGTCTCCAGCACGCGCAGGGCGCCGGGGCAATGTTTCTCGACCCGCCAGCCGAACTGCTCTTCCATCATGAAGCGGTCGAACAGCACCACATCCGGCTGCAACTCGCGGATAAAACCGTCGAAACTGCTGTTGTTGAGTTCGATGGCCTGTTCGGCGATGCCCAGGCCTTGCAGGTCGGCCTTGTGTTCGCCGACGCTGGCGGGGCTGGCGAAGGTGATACGCCAGCCGGCTTCGAGGAAGCTTTCGAGGATCTGCATCATGTGCCCACCGGCGGCCGAGGAACGGGGTTCGGGCCAGACATAACCGATAACCAGGACGTGGGTGGTGTCGGTGGCACTCATGGGCAGCAATTCCTTGAAGCGGGCAGGGCAGGAGAAGGGGCGCAATTAAACCACAGCGGCTGCCGAGATTGACCTGTTCCCATGCACTGCGTAGCCTTGCACGTTCGAGGTTCTTCGGCATCCGGCCGAAGCTAAGAAGGGAACGCGGTATGCCGCGGCTGCCCCCGCAACTGTGAACGGCTCGATAATCCTGCAAAGCCACTGCCTAGGGCGGGAAGGCGCGGGAATCGGCGTATCGGATTCATTCCGCCCGCCCGGCCGTAAGCCAGGAGACCTGCCTCGTGACAGATTCTGACAGGGACTATACGAAACTGGCCGAGCGGCGATCAGGCAAGGCAGAAACAGGCGAGCAAGCGGAGTGTAGGGGCCTACATGAGCATTGCGAGCCTGTTTTTAACGCAGCATGATCGTCGCGCAGGCAGTTGCAGATAGTCCCGTAACCGGGCGGGGTGATCCGGAGACGAACTTTCCCGTGCCCTTCAGGGCGGCGGCTTTCGTCCCGTATGCCCGCTACTTTTGCCAAAGGGCATCCGATGAAAACACTGGCCAAACTTCCCGTCACCATCGTTACCGGCTTTCTCGGCTCGGGCAAGACCACCTTGCTGCGCCATATGCTGGACAACGCCCAGGGTCGCCGTATCGCGGTGATCGTCAACGAGTTCGGCGAACTCGGTATCGATGGTGAGATCCTCAAGCAGTGCTCCATCGGCTGCACCGAGGAGGAAGCCAACGGCCGTGTCTATGAACTGGCCAACGGCTGCCTGTGCTGCACCGTGCAGGAAGAGTTCTTCCCGGTGATGCGCGAGTTGGTGGCACGTCGCGGCGACCTCGACCATATCCTCATCGAAACCTCCGGCCTGGCACTGCCCAAGCCGCTGGTCCAGGCGTTCCAGTGGCCGGAAATCCGCAGTGCCTGCACCGTCGACGCGGTGATCACCGTGGTCGACAGCCCGGCCGTGGCCGCCGGTACCTTTGCCGCGTTCCCGGACCAGGTGGATGCCCAGCGCAAGCTTGACCCGAACCTGGACCATGAGTCGCCGCTGCACGAACTGTTCGCCGACCAACTGTCCAGCGCCGACCTGGTGATCCTCAACAAGGCCGACCTGATCAGCCCCGAAGACCTGGCCAAGGTCCGCCTGGAAGTGGCCGAAGAGCTGCCGCCGGCGGTGAAGGTCATCGAAGCCAGCAGCGGTCGCCTGCCACTGGACGTGTTGCTGGGGCTGGGCGCCGGCTCCGAGGAACATATCGACGGCCGCCACAGTCACCACGATCATCACCACGACGGTGACGACCACGATGACCACGACCACGATGCCTTTGACTCGATCTCCATCGAGCTGCCGCAAGCCGACGAAAGCCTGCTGCTCGATGCCCTGACCCAGTTGGTGGTGCAACATGGCATCCTGCGCATCAAGGGCTTCGCCGCGATCCCGAACAAGCCGATGCGCCTGTTGATCCAGGGCGTGGGCACGCGCTTCGACAAACACTTCGATCGCGCCTGGGGCGCCGACGAGCCGCGGGTCACCCGCCTGGTGCTGATCGGCCAGGAACTGGATGCCGCGCTGCTCGAATCGACCCTGCGCGCCGCACTGACGGCCTGACCCCATGCATCTGCTCAGGACCCAGCCCGGCGGCTTCGTGTCGGACGACAATATCGCCGACCTTGGACAAACCCCCGCCGAGCTGGTGATCCTGTGCAGCGGCGATTCCAGCCTGGCGTTGCTCGCCGAAGCGGCGCGGCAATTGCCGGACGACTACCCCAGCCTGCGTCTGGCCAACCCGATGCAGGTACAGAATCATGCCTCGGTCGACCTCTATGTCGACCAGGTCTTGCAGCACGCCAGGGTCATCCTGCTGTCACTGCACGGCGGCATCGGCTATTGGCGTTATGGCATCGAGCGCCTGGTGCAACTGGCCGAGCGCGGCGTGACGCTGATCCTGGTACCGGGCGACGACCGCCCCGACCCGGAACTGAGCGACCTGAGCAACGTCCCGGCGGTACAGGGTGAACGCCTCTGGCACTTCCTGCGCCAGGGCGGCCTGGGCAACGCCTTGCAGTTGTACCGTTGCCTGGCCAGCACCTGGCTGGGGCGCGACTACCCCTGGCAGGAACCGCGGACATTGCCGCGCACGGCGATCTACCACCCGCGGGTGGGCGACGCGCAACTGGCGGACTGGCGCGCCGATTGGCAGGCCGGTCTGCCGGTGGCGGCAGTGTTGTTCTATCGCTCGCATCTGCAGGCGGCCAACACCGCCTTTATCGATGTGTTCTGCCAGCGCTTGCAGAACGCCGGCCTGAACCCGTTGCCGATTGCCGTGGCGAGTCTCAAGGAGCCCGCTTGCCTGGCCGTGGTCGAGGACTGGCTGGACGAGGTCGCGGCGGCGGTGATCCTCAATACCACCGGATTCGCCCAGTCGAGCCCCGAAGCTCCGCACCTGCGTCCGTTTCGCCGCGATATCCCGGTGATCCAGGCGATCTGCGCCCAGGACAACGAGCCCGGCTGGCAGGCCAGCGAGCAAGGGCTGGGACCACGGGACCTGGCGATGCATATCGCCTTGCCGGAGCTGGACGGACGGATCATCAGCCGGCCCATCAGCTTCAAGGACCTGGCCTGGCGCAGCGAGCGCAGCCAGAGCGATGTGGTCTGCTACCGGCCGCAGCCCGAACGCATGGACTTTGTCGCCGAACTGGCGCGCCGCTGGGTCGAACTGGCGCAAGTCGCCAATGGCGACAAGCGCATCGCGCTGATCCTGGCCAACTATCCGACCCGCGACGGGCGCATCGGTAACGGCGTCGGTCTCGATACGCCGGCGGCGGCGCTGAATATCCTGCGGGCGTTGCAGACCCAGGGCTATCCGTTGAGCGATGAGTTGCCCGCCAGCGGCACCGGGCTGATCCAGGCCTTGCTCGGCGGGGTCAGCAACGACCTCGATAGCCTCGACCTGCGGCCCTGTCACCAGAGCCTGGCGCTGGCGGACTACCAGGCGCTGTTCGAGCGCCTGCCCGAAGCCAATCGCCAGGCCGTGCTGGACCGCTGGGGGGACGCGCAAAGCGATCCGATGTTTCGCGGCGGGCGGATGATGGTGGCCGGGCTGCGTTTCGGCCTGACCTTTGTCGGCATCCAGCCGGCCCGGGGTTACCAGGTCGATGCCAGTGCGGTGTACCACGACCCCGACCTGGTGCCGCCCCACGGTTACCTGGCGTTCTATTTCTGGTTGCGTCACGTCTACGGTGCCCATGGCGTGATCCATGTCGGCAAGCACGGCAACCTGGAATGGTTGCCGGGCAAGGGCGTCGGCCTGTCGGAAAACTGCTGGCCGGATGCGCTGCTGGGGCCGTTGCCGAATATCTACCCGTTTATCGTCAACGATCCGGGCGAGGGCGCCCAGGCCAAGCGTCGCACCCAGGCAGTGATCATCGACCACCTGATGCCGCCGTTGACCCGGGCCGAAACCTACGGGCCGTTGCGTGACCTGGAACTGCTGGCCGACGAGTACTACGAAGCGCAGTTGCTCGATCCACGCCGCGCCCGGGAGTTGCAGCGGGATATTCTCAGACTGGTCCGCGAGACCCGCATCGACCGCGAACTGCAACTGGATGCCGGGCTCGACAGCGAAGCCGACGCGGCGATCTGGCTGCCGCGCCTGGACACCTACCTCTGCGACTTGAAGGAGTCGCAGATTCGCGATGGCCTGCACGTCTTCGGCGAATCGCCGGACGGGCGCCTGCGCATCGATACCCTGCTGGCGCTGCTGCGGATTCCCCGTGGCGATGGCCGGGGCGCCCAATCGAGCCTGCTGCGGGCCCTGGCCAAGGCCTTCGAGCTGGGCTTTGACCCGCTTGATTGTGCCCTGGCCGAGCCCTGGACCGGCAGCCGTCCCCAGGCCTTGCAGGCGCTCAGCGAGCAAGCCTGGCGTACGGCCGGCGACAGCCGCGAGCGCCTGGAGCTGTATGCCGCGCAACTGATCGAGCAGTCCCTGGAAGGATCGGCCGCCGTGCCGGATACGCCACCCTGGGCCGATGTACGCAGCATTATCGAGGGCTTGTCGAGCACCGTCGCGCCGCGCCTGGATGCTTGCGGTCCGGCCGAGATGCAAGGACTGCTGGCGGCCCTGCAGGGGCGCTTCGTGCCGGCCGGGCCCAGCGGCGCGCCGAGTCGCGGGCGCCTCGACGTACTGCCCACCGGGCGTAATTTCTTTTCCGTGGATGTGCGCAACCTGCCGACCACCACGGCCTGGCGGATCGGCTTCCAATCGGCCAACCTGATTCTCGAACGGCACCTGCAGGACCACGGCGATCACCTGCGCCAGCTCGGCCTGTCGGTCTGGGGCACGGCGACCATGCGCACCGGTGGCGACGATATCGCCCAGGCAATGGCGTTGATGGGCGTGCGTCCGGTCTGGGCCACGGGCAGCCAGCGGGTCGATGACTTCGAGATCCTGCCGCTGAGCCTGCTGGACCGCCCGCGGGTGGACGTCACCCTGCGGGTCTCGGGGTTCTTCCGCGATGCCTTCGCCAACCTGATCCGCCTGTTCGACGCGGCGGTACAGGCCGTGGCGGCACTGGACGAGCCCGCGGGCATGAACCCGCTGGCGGCCAAGGTGCGCCACGAACGCGAGCAACTGCAGGCCGAGGGGCTCGATGCGCAGCAGGCTGCGCGCCAGGCCGGCTGGCGGATCTTCGGCGCCAAGCCGGGGGCCTATGGCGCCGGTGTGCAGAACGCCATCGATGGGCGCTTGTGGCAAAGCCGCGACGACCTCGCCGAGGTCTACCTGAACTGGGGGGGCTACGCCTACGGCGGCACCGACGAAGGCACGGCCGCCAGGGACCTGTTTGCCCGCCGCCTGAGCCAGGTGCAGGCGGTGCTGCAGAATCAGGACAACCGCGAGCACGACCTGCTCGATTCCAACGATTACTACCAGTTCCAGGGTGGCATGCTGGCGGCCGTGGAAAGCCTCAGTGGCGAAAGCGCGGCCAGTTACCATGGCGACCACAGCCAGCCGGACCTGCCGAAGGTGCGCACCCTCAAGGAAGAGCTGAACCGGGTGATCCGTTCCCGGGCAGCCAATCCGAAGTGGATTGACGGGGTCAAGCGCCACGGTTACAAGGGCGCCTTCGAGCTGGCGGCGACGGTCGACAACCTGTTTGCCTTCGATGCCACGACGCATTTGATCGACGACCACCAGTACGCCTTGCTGGCCGATGCCTATCTGCTCGACGCCGATACCCGCGAGTTTGTCCGTGAGCACAATCCCCATGCCTTGCGGGATATGACCGAGCGCATGCTGGAGGCCCAGCAGCGTGGCTTGTGGAGTGAGCCGGGGGACTATCGCGAGGCCCTGGAAAACCTGCTGCTGGATATAGAAGAAGATTCCTGAGGTATATGGACAATGAGTGACTCCCCGCATTTCCCGCTGTCGGCGGTGGTCGGTGCCGATGCGCTGAAACTGGCGCTGTGCCTGACCGCCATCGATCCGAAGATCGGTGGCGTGCTGATCGAGGGCCCGCGCGGCATGGCCAAGTCGACCCTGGCCCGGGGGCTGGCGGATCTGCTCGCCAGCGGGCAGTTCGTCACCCTGCCGCTCGGCGCCACCGAGGAGCGCCTGGTCGGCACCCTTGACCTGGATGCGGCCCTGGGCGAAGGCCGGGCGCAGTTTTCCCCGGGCGTGCTGGCCAAGGCCGATGGCGGTGTGTTGTACGTCGACGAGGTCAACCTGCTGGCCGACCACCTGGTGGACCTGCTGCTCGATGTGGCGGCCAGCGGTACCAACCTGGTCGAGCGCGACGGTATTTCCCATAGGCACGCGGCGCGTTTCGTGCTGATCGGCACCATGAACCCGGAAGAAGGCGAGTTGCGTCCACAACTGCTCGATCGCTTCGGCCTGAACGTGGCGCTGAGCGGCCAGCCGCTGCCCGGCGAGCGCGGGCAGATCATTCGGCGCCGGCTGGACTTCGACAACGATCCCCAGGCGTTCTGCGAGCAGTGGGAACAACAGCAGCAAGTGCTGCGCCAGCGTTGCGAACAGGCGCGGGCCTTGTTGCCGGCCATTGCCCTGGATGACCAGGCCCTGGCCGAGATCACCGAGCGCTGTTTTGCCGCCGGGGTCGATGGCCTGCGGGCCGATCTGGTCTGGCTGCGGGCGGCGCGCGCCCACGCCGCCTGGCGCGGTGGGCAACGGATTGCCGAAGAGGATATCGAAGCGGTCGCCGAGTTTGCCCTGCGTCATCGGCGCCGGGAAAGCCCACCGTCGGCACCGGCATCGAACCCCGCCGGCGCTGCGCAAGGCGAATCGAGCCCGGCCAAGGGCCAGGGTCAATGGGGCGAGTTGCCCGCCCAGGTATTGCCGGTGGGGGCTCGTCGGGAAATCCCGAGCTGGCCAAAAAAGCCTTAGGCATTCGCCCTCGACCGACGCCGGGGGCGAATGCCAGGGCTGGTGCGGGCCGGGTGCCGAAAGGACGCCAGGGCGCGGCAAGGGCCGGGGAAGACGGGGCGATCAGTTGGGTCGAGACCTTGCTGGGCGGCCGGCCGCGAGTGCGACGTGACTTGCGTTTCCGTCCGCGCAGCAGTTCGCCCCATGAATTGTGGCTGGTGATTGTCGATGCCTCGGCGTCCATCCGCCGACATCAGGCCCTGAGCGATGCCAAGGGCCTGCTGGCGCAACTGTTCGACGATGCCTATCGCCAGCGCGCGCGCCTGGCGTTATTGACCGCCAGCGGTCAGCGACCGCACTGGCAGATCCAGGGCCTGAAGGCGTCCAGTGGCTTGCGCGGCTGGCTGGAGGCCCTGGGAGCGGGTGGCGGCACACCCTTGCTGGCGGCCTTGCAGGAGGCGGGCGAGTGGTTGGCACTGCGGCAAAAGCGCTTTGCCCTGGAGCAGCAACGGGTGCTGGTGCTGACCGACGGCCGCCTCAAGGCCTGGACGGCCCCGGCGCCGTTCAACTGCCCGACCCTGCTGATCGACCTGGAAAAAGCACCGATCCGCCTGGGCCGGGCGCGGCAGCTGGCCAGTGAACTCGCGGCCGAGTACCGGCATATCGAGTCCCTGGGCCTGCCATCGAACAGCTGAAACGCCACTTCAGGATGCCCGTCGCCGGGGACGATCAGACTACCGCGATCTCCACCGCATCGCCGACCCAGCGCACCGGCCACACCCGTAGCTGCTGCTCCGGGTACTCCAGGCACATGCCATCCTCGAGATTGAAATGCTGCTTGTACAACGGCGAGGCGATCACCGGCTGGCCCTTGATATTGCCGACGATGCCGCGACCGATCACATTCGCCCCGGACAGCGGGTCGCGGTTGTCGATGGCATACAGGGTGCGGCCCTGCGCCTCGTCGGGCAGGTAGAACAGGGCCACCTGGGCGCAATGGAACCAGACCACCACGCCGGAGTTTTCCACCAGGTCCTCGCGGCGGCAGACCGCCTGCCACTGGAAGTCGTTGGCAAAGCTGTGTTGTGCTGTCGGCTGGCCCATCAGACCACCTCCTCATGAGCGGGAATCAGGTTGAGTTCGTGTGCGCGCACCGGCCGGCGCTGCTCGCGTTCCTTGACAAAGTGGATGTCCGGATCGCCGCGCTGGTCGTTGACGAAGGTGCGGAAGCGCTTGAGTTTTTCCGGGTCGCTGACCGCGTTGGCCCACTCGCATTCGTAGCGGTCGACCACCAGTTGCAGCTGGCTTTCCAGCTCGGCGGCCAGTCCCAGGCTGTCGTCGATGATCACCGCCTTGAGGAAATCGAGGCCGCCTTCCAGGTTTTCGCGCCAGACCGAGGTCCGTTGCAGGCGGTCGGCAGTGCGGATGTAGAACATCAGGAAACGGTCGACGTAGCGGATCAGGGTCTCGTCATCGAGGTCGGTGGCGAACAGTTCGGCGTGGCGCGGGCGCATGCCGCCGTTTCCGCAGACGTACAGGTTCCAGCCTTTCTCGGTGGCGATCACGCCGATGTCCTTGCTCTGGGCCTCGGCGCATTCGCGGGTGCAGCCGGACACCGCCAGTTTGAACTTGTGCGGCGCGCGCAGGCCCTTGTAGCGATTTTCCAGGAGCAGGGCCATGGCCACGCTGTCCTGCACGCCATAGCGGCACCAGGTGCTGCCGACACAGGATTTCACCGTGCGCAGGGATTTGCCGTAACCGTGGCCGGTTTCGAAGCCGGCGTCGATCAGTTCGCCCCAGATCTGCGGCAGCTCATGCAACTGGGCGCCGAACAGGTCGATGCGCTGGCCGCCGGTAATCTTGGTGTAGAGGTCGTATTTTTTCGCCACGGCGCCGAGGGCGATCAGTTTGTCCGGGGTGATTTCGCCGGCGGCGATGCGCGGGATGATCGAATAGGTGCCGTTCTTCTGCATGTTGGCCATGAAGGTGTCGTTGGTGTCCTGCAGCGGCACCAGCGCCTTGTCCATGATCGGCCGGTTCCAGCACGACGCGAGGATCGAGCCCACCGCCGGCTTGCAGATATCGCAACCGGTGTGGCCCTTGCCATGCTGGGCGAGCAGTGCTTCGAAGGTTTCGATCCGGCCCACCCGCACCAGGGCATAGAGTTCCTGGCGGGTGTAGGCGAAGTGTTCGCAGAGGCTCTTGTCCACCGCCACGCCACGGGCGATCAGCTCATGCTCGAAGACCTGCTTGAGCAAGGCGCTGCAACCGCCGCAGCCGGTGGCCGCCCGGGTCTGCGCCTTGAGGGCCGACAGATCGCTGCAACCGGCGTCCACCGCGCAGCAGATCGCACCCTTGGTGACGTTGTGGCAGGAACAGATGGTCGCGGTCTCGGGCAGTGCGTCGGCACCCAGGGCCGGCGCGCCTTCGCCCACGGGCAGGATCAGGCCGGCGGGGTCCTGGGGCAGGGCAATGGCGTTCTGCACGTACTGCAACAGGGTGTCGTAGTAACTGTTGTCACCCACCAGTACCGCACCGATGACTTTCTTGCCCTCGGCATCGACCACCAGGCGCCGGTAACTGGCATTGGCCTCGTCGATAAAGCGATAGCTGCGTGCACCGGGCGTCGCACCGTGGGCATCGCCGATGGAGCCGACATCGACACCGAGCAGCTTGAGCTTGGTCGACATGTCGGCACCGGTGAAGGTGTCGAAAGCTTCTCCGGCCAGGCGTGCGGCGACATTGCGCGCCATGCTGTAGCCCGGCGCCACGAGGCCGAAAACGCTGCCGTTCCACGAGGCGCATTCACCGATGGCAGAGATGGCCGGATCGCTGGTCTGGCAGTGCGAGTCGACGACGATGCCGCCCCGCGGGGCGATCTCCAGGCCGCTGTTGCGTCCCAGCAGGTCCTGCGGGCGAATCCCCGCGGAGAACACGATCAGATCGGTTTCGAGAAATTCACCACCGTCGAAATTCATCCGATAGCGATAGTCCTCGCCAGCCACGATTTCCTGGGTCGCGCGGGATAGATGGACGCCGACGCCCAGGCCTTCGATCCGGGCCTTGAGCGCGGCGCCGCCGTCATGGTCCAGTTGCACCGGCATCAGCCGGGTGGCGAACTCCACCACATGGGCTTCGAGGCCGAGGGACTTGAGGGCGTTGGCCGCCTCCAGTCCCAGCAGGCCGCCGCCGACCACCACGCCACGACGGGCATCGCTGGCCGCGGCACGGATCGCATCGAGATCGTCGAGGGTCCGGTAGACCAGGCGGGCCGCACCTTCGGAGCCGGGAATCGGCGGCACGAAGGGGTAGGAACCGGTGGCGAGAATCAGTTGGTCGTAGGCCTGGCGTCCGGAGCGGGTGACGATCTCCTGGTGCTCCCGGTCGATTTCGAGGACTTCGGCTCCCAGGTGCAGGTTGACCCCGTGGCGCTCGTACAACCCCGGTTCGCCCAGGGCGAGGGCATGGGCATCCTTGCCGGCAAAATACTCGGAGAGGTGCACGCGGTCATAGGCCGCTTGCCATTCCTCGCCATAGACATGCAGCTCGAAGTGCATCAGGGCACCGCGTTCGATCAGTTGTTCGACGCAGTGATGCCCGACCATGCCATTGCCAACGATCACCAGTTTCTTGCGGCGTTCGACATTCACGATAGCGTTCATGGAAGTTCCTCGGATCACGGCCAATCACGGCTGGCCCAGCAGAAAAAATGCAAAAAAAAACGCCTGGAGCCGAAGCTCCAGGCGCCTTTGCCTGGTGTTTGTTCCTGTTCTGTGAGTGATCGCCGTTGACCACCTGAACGGTCTGCCTGGTCATTCATGGCAGAGAGTAACGGGATAAAAGCAGGGAGCGTGCCAAGTGCCGGTTTGCCGGGTTATTTCAGTACTGGCGCCGGGCTCGGGTTGAAAAGTGAACCTTGTTGGTGCGTATTTCGCTCGGGTCGCCAGTTATGGGGCGCCCTTGCGGCCGTTTTCGCGGGCAAGCCCGCTCCCACAGGGTTGGCGTCGTACACAACATTCAGTTTCAACGCGAGCAAGCATTCAATACACATCCCGCACATAACGCTTGTCCGCCGCCAGGGCGCTGACATAGGCCACCGCCTCGTCGGCATCCAAACCGCCATGAGTGCGCACCACCTGCTTGAGTGCCGCGTCGACATCCCGCGCCATGCGGCTGGCATCGCCGCAGACATAAAAGCCCGCGCCTTCCTCCAGCCAGGCCCAGAGCTGCGCGCCTTGCTCGATCATGCGTTGCTGCACGTAGATCTTCTGCGCCTGGTCCCGGGAGAACGCGGTATCGAGCCGTTGCAGATGGCCTTGCTCAAGCCATGCTTCCAGTTCCTCGCGGTAATAGAAGTCGCTGGCGGCATGCTGTTCGCCGAATAACAGCCAGTTCTTGCCCGTGGCACCGATGGCCTGGCGCTCCTGCAGAAAGGCGCGGAACGGTGCCACGCCAGTGCCCGGACCGACCATGATCATCGGTGCCCGGGGATCGGCGGGCGTGCGGAAGTTGGCCGACTTCTGGACGAAGATCGGCACCTCCAGGCCTTCGGCGCGGTCGGCGAGAAACCCCGAGCAACTGCCGGAGCGCGACTGTCCGGCATGTTCGTAGCGTACGGTGGAAACCGTGAGATGGACTTCGCCGGGATGCACCTTGGGGCTCGATGAAATGGAGTACAGCCTGGGTTGCAGCGGTTTCAGGCAATCCACCAGTTCCTGCGGGCCGAGGCCGACCTGCAACTCGCGCAACAGGTCCGCCGGTTGCCGGCCCCAGAGCCAGTCCTTGAGTTCGGTCTTGTGTTCGTCGGCCAGCAGGCGCTTGAGTTGCGCACTGCCGGAACGCTGAAACACCAGTTGCAGCAACGCCGGGCTGATCCGGCCGATTTCCAGATGACGACTCAGGGCCTCTTCCAGTGGCATCGGGGTCTGGTCCTTGATGGTCACCACGGCGTCGACCCGGGCCGCCAGGCAGGTCATCAGCTGTTCCACCTGTCTCGGGCAATGGCTGGGCCAGACGCCCAGGGCATCGCCGGCCTGGTAGTCGAGGCCGCTGTCGCCAAGGTCGAAGATGAACTGGCGGGTCTCCTTGCCGGCCTCGGGGCCGCTGAGCAGGCGGTTGTGCTTCAAACGTGCGGCCAGGGGTTGCTGGCGACTGTAGCGAGTCGGGGCGGGAGCCGCCGCGGGTTTTTCGGACAGCGCCGAGTCGAGCTTCTCCAGCCAGGCGCCGGCCGGCTCCTGGTAGTCAGGCTCGCAATCGACCCGAGGGGCCAGGCGCTGCGCCCCGAGGCTGTGCAGACGTTCATCGAGCTTGCGACCGAAACCGCAGAACTGGTCATAACTGGAGTCACCGAAGGCCAGCACGGCAAAACGCAGGTTCGCCAGGCTCGGGGCGTTGTCCGCCGCCAGGGCCTGCCAGAAGGCATGGGCATTGTCCGGCGGATCGCCGTCGCCAAAGGTGCTGGTCAGCAGCAACGCACGACCGGTCTGGCTCAGCTCCTGGGCCTGGATACTGTCCATCGATGCCAGCCGGACCCGATGACCTTTCTGTTGCAGGCGCTCGGCGGCTGACTTGGCGAAGGCCTCGACCGTGCCGGTCTGGGATGACCAGAGCAACAGCAAGGGTGGCTCTTCGGCTGCTGGAGAACTCGCCGTGACCTGTTCCTGGGGCGGCTCATGACGGGCGAACAGGCCGGCGAGGATGCCTTCGAGGATCAGCCGATTGCCCGGCTGCAACGGCGCATTGGCCGGCAGCGCCGGCACGCCGGCGACGGCCTGACTGCTGCGCAGTCCCAACAGGAAGCCTTGCAGGTAGAGATTCTCGCTGGGAGCCAGTTGAATACTGGGCGGCGTGTCGAGCCCGAGGATCCGGGCCAGGGCTTGGGTCTGCATCGTGTGCGGGGCCTCCGTGCGCGAGGGCAAGGGCAGGGGATCAGGCTGGGGTGCCTCGACCCGGCTCAGGGTCACGGCGCTGAACTTGAATTCCGGTTGCAGGGAAATCGGGTCCACGGCATCGCTGGTGACGGCATTGATCGCCAGGTCCTCGCCGTAGACATCGTTCCAGTGGAAAGGCGCGAAGCAGTTGCCGGGCAACACCCGTTCGCTGACCTGTGCCGGCAATACCGCGCGGCCACGGGCCGAACGGATTTCGACAGCGTCCTTTGCCGCGATCCCCAGGCGTGCCGCATCGAGCGGGTTGAGCTCGACAAAGGGGCCGGGGTTGAGTTTGTTCAGGGTCGCGACCTTGCCGGTCTTGGTCAGGGTGTGCCATTGATGCTGCAAGCGCCCGGTGTTGAGGACCATCGGGAAGCGGTCGCCGGGCTGATCGGCCGCCGGCTGCCAGGGGCGGGCGAAAAACATCGCCTTGCCGCTCGCGGTGGGGAACAGCAGGCGCGGGAAACTGCCATCGGCGGCCGGCTGGCGGGCTTTGCCGAGGCCGTCGTTCAGATAGCGGATAGGGTTGCGGTCGTGTAGCTGATCCGGTCCGCAGGGCCACTGCAACGGGGTCTGCTCCAGTCGTTCGTAACTGACGCCCCGCAGGTCGTAGCCGGTCTTCGGGTTCCAGGCCCGCTTGATCTCCTCGAACACCTCGGCGGCGCTGGCGTAGCTGAACGCTTCGGCATAACCCATTTCACAGGCCACCCTGGCGATGATCTGCCAATCGGGCAGGGCCTGGCCCGGGGCGTCCACGGCCTTGCGCATCAGGGTCAGGTTGCGCTCGGAATTGATCATCACCCCCTGGGCCTCGGCCCATAAGGCCGCCGGCAACAGGATGTCGGCGTAGCCATTGGTCTCGGTATCGAGAAAGGCATCCTGGGCAATCACCAGCTCGGCGGCCTGGAGTCCGGCGATCACTTTCTGCCGATTGGGCAGCGAGGCCACCGGATTGGTGCAGATGATCCAGCAGGCCTTGACCTTGCCGGCCTGCATGTCCTCGAACAGCGCGACGCTGCCGCCGCCCACCGTCTGGCTCAGGCTGCCACGGGGGATCTGCCAGAGGTCTTCGATGAAATCGCGGTCGGCGGCCACCAGCGCCGAACGCTGGCCGGGCAAGCCAGGGCCCATGTAGCCCATTTCCCGGCCGCCCATGGCGTTCGGCTGGCCGGTCAGTGAGAACGGACCGCTGCCCGGGCGGCAGATCGCCCCGGTGGCCAGGTGCAGGTTGCACAGCGCATTGGTGTGCCAGGTGCCATGGGTGCTCTGGTTCAGGCCCATGGTCCAGCAACTCATCCACTCGGCGGCTTCGCCGATCCACTGCGCGGCCTGGCGGATCTGCGCCTCGGGCAGGCCGGTCAGCGTCGCGACCCGTGCCGGGCCGTAGTCCTCGAGAAAGTCCGGGAGGGCTTCCCAGCCCTCGGTAAAGGCCTCGATAAACGCCGGGTCGGTGTGGCCGTTTTTCAGCAGCAGGTGCAACAGGCCGTTGAGCAATGCCAGGTCGCTGCCCGGCCTGATCTGCAGGAACAGGTCGGCCTTGTCGGCGGTGGCGTTGCGCCGCGGGTCGACGACGATCAGGCGTGCCCCTGACTTGAGGCGATCCATCAGGCGCAGGAACAGGATCGGATGACAATCGGCCATGTTCGCGCCGATGACGAAGAACAGATTGGCCTTGTCGAAATCCTGGTAGGAGCCCGGTGGGCCATCGGCTCCCAGCGACAGTTTGTAGCCGGCCCCGGCGCTGGCCATGCACAGGCGCGAGTTGGACTCGATCATATTGGTCCGGACAAACCCCTTGGCCAGTTTGTTGGCCAGGTACTGGGCTTCCAGGGACATCTGCCCGGAGACGTAGAAGGACAACGCGTCGGGGCCGTGTTCCTCGAGGATGGCCTTGAGCCGGCGAGCGGTTTCGCTGATGGCCTGGTCCATGCCCACCTGGCCCGGGTCGCGCTTGCGTTCGTGGCGGACAAAGGCCTGCTCCATCCGCCCGGAATGGTTCAGCGGCTGGGCGCAGGTGCTGCCCTTGGTGCAAAGACGCCCGAAGTTGGTCGGATGTTGCTTGTCGCCGCTGACCTTGATCACCTGATTGTCGCGGACCTCCATGACGATGCCGCAGCCGACACCGCAATAAGGACACACGCTGCGCACGGTGGTATGGGTCATGGTTTCCCCCAGCAGTTCCCGGAAATGAAAAAGGCGCTGTGTCGCACTCCGTCGAAACGGGGCAACACGGCGCCTTTGTCGTGAAATCAGCCGTCAGCGTTGACGGTGGTTGTTCCGATGACTGCAAGGCTCGCGCCAAGTATTCTTCTGATCGTTCCCACGCTCTGCGTGGGACATGCAGCCCGTGACGCTCTGCGTCACAGAAGCGCACGCAGAGCGTCCAGGGAGGCGTGCCCACGCGGAGCATGGGCACGATCGGCGCAAGGGGTGGGAGCGGGCTTGCCCGCGAATGGCCGCCGCGCCGTCCGGCTCAAGTTGCACCGTGGACGACTGCGCAACTTGGTATTCGCCCCAGCTTGGGGCAGAAAACTCAGCGCCGGGCGGAAAACACCTCGCCGATGCTGCGGCGTTTCGCCTGGGCTTCACAGGTGATGATCAACTGCTCCAGGTCCTCGGGGGTGACATCGATGAACTCTTGCATCTGCGCCAGGGCGTGTTCCAGGTCGGCGCGGGTGATGCCCGGTGGCTCGCCCGGTACATGGCTGGCGATAAAGGTGCCCGGCGGCTCGACATGCACCTTGGGGTAACGCACCCGGGTCAGGTTGTTGTAGCCGATGGCAATCAGCAACAGGCACAGCGCCGAGAGCATCACCGGTTCCAGGACCTGCCAGCCCAGCGCCACGGTGTCCGGGTCGGCGATCACCATCAGCAGGGCCAAAGCCCCGGCCGGCGGATGCAGGCAACGCAGCAGGCACATCGCGAGCAAGGCGAGGCCCACCGCCAGGCTGGCGCTGCCCAGGCCGCGATCGAGGAAATGCACCACCAGTAGCGACACCAGCGTGGCGCAGCCGTAGCTGCCGATGATCGACCAGGGCTGGGCGAGGGCGCCCGAGGACACGGCGAACAACAACACTGCCGAGGCGCCCAGCGGGCCGATCAGGTGCAGGGCCACCGGCAGGCCGAACAGCTGGGCACAGGCCCAGACACTGAACAGCGTGCCGAGGGAGACGCCGATGGCGGCACGGCTCCATTCGCTGGGGCGGGTGTTGAGGGCGGCGGGCAACAGGCGGCGTGACCAGCGGGCAAACATGGCGAGAACGGTCCACTTCAGGTTCGACGGAAAAAAAGAAGGGCTTGTGCGCCTGGCGCAAAGCCCTTTCAAAGTTCCAACATTTGGGGGAGGAACCAGCACAGTGTGCCGCGCCGGCGAACCGCTGGCTAATTCATAATAATGCGCCTTAAGTGCATTATTTTTGCAGTAAAGGGATGCCGCGACCGGCGAGGAAGCACAGGCAGCCGCCCAGTGCCGTGAGGCCGCTGAGCACATAGAACATGGTGGTGGCCGGCGTGTTGATCAGCAGATAGCCGCAGATCACCGGGCTCAGGGCGCCGCCCAGGGCCGCCAGGTTCTGCGCGCCGAGGTAGCTGCCGCGCAGGTTTTCCGGGGCGATGGTATCGATGAACAGATACTCCGCCGGGTAGATGATCATTTCGCCGAGGGTGAAGATGAACATCGCGATGCACCAGGACACCAGGTTGGTGGCGTAGCTGAAACCGATCAGACCGACGATGAAGAAGGTGGTGCCGACGCCGATCCAGTAGCGCAATTGCTCGCGCTTGAGAAAGCGGCCGATCTGGTATTGCAGCAGGATCACGCTGATGGCGTTGCAGGCGAGGATCGCCGACATGGTGGTCAGGGCATCCTGGTTGCTGTGGGTCACCAGCAGGAACTGCGACAGGTACAGGGTGTAGCGCCCGTGGACGATAGTGTTGAGCAGGCTGCCACAGGTGAACATGATCAGCGTGCGGTCGCCGCGCAGGGTCGACAGGGTGCCGAGAAAGCTCGCCGGCTTGCCGATCAGGGCCTGGGCGTGGGGGGCGATGCCGAACATCAGGAACATGCTGGAGAAGGCGATCCCGGCGGCGATCAGGAACGGTGCCTGCGGCTGGACCCCGGCGATGACCACGCCGAGCATGGGGCCGGTGGCGTAGCCGACATTGGTCAGGGTGTAGCGCAACGAGAACACCTTGGCCCGCTGCCCCATGGGCAGGTTTTCGCTGATGATCGCCTTGGAACCGATCAGGAACAGCGCCGAGGCGGTTTCGGTGATGATCAGGGTCAGGGTGGTCAGGTACAGGTCCTGGGCAAAGGTCAGCAGGGTGAAGCCGATGGCGCTGGAGAGCATGGCCAGGATCAGCAGCCGGCGCTTCTCCAGGCGGTCGATGACATAACCGCCGTAGAGCGACATCAAGGTCGCGATAAAGACCGCGATGCCCAGCAGCAGGCCGACATCCTGCTGGTTCAGGCCCAGCTTGCGGCTGAGGAACAGGGTCAGCAGCGGGCTGGTGATCGCGCGGCTGACGACGATGGTCACGGAGCAGATCATCAGCCGGCGGATAACGAGGGAGTAGGTGGCCACGGTGGTGCTTATGTCCTTGTTTGATTGTGTCGTCTTGCACGGCCCTTGCAGGAGCCGGCGTGCCGGCGATGGCGACCGATCAGGCCATGCAAGGCTCACGGACCCATCGCCGGCACGCCGGCTCCCACAATGTCCGCGTTTCCTCAGGCCGCATCGTGCTCCATCAGGAGGCTGACCGACTCCAGTTCTTCCAGTCGCCCCACCTGTTCCAGCAGGGCTTCGGCCCGTGCCCTGGGCATCGTCCGGGTTGCCAGGCTGAAAAACTTGTCCTGCAAGCCGGCGTCGCTCAGCGGATTGCCCGGCGCGCCCAGGGGCACCTCGACACAGATCCGCGCTTCGCGCCCGTCGGTGGTGCGCAGCCGCACCCAGGGTTCGCCGGCGTCGGACAGTTGCGGGTCGACTTCCAGGTGGATCCGCGACATCCAGCGGGCGATGTCCGGCGAGCGGCGGTTTTCCTCGCTATAGGCTTCCAGGCGCACATGCCCGAATGCCAGGCGCGCCGCCAGGGCGTAGGGCAGGCTCATCTGCGCACCGGCCAGCGAACGGGCGTCGCGTGCGCCGCACATATTCTCCAGGAAGCCGCACAGCGACACCTCGACGCTCTCGACTTGCCGGACCTCGACCTGCAATTGATCCAGCAGCCGCCCGACCGCATCGATGGCCGAATGGGTACCCCGGCAGGAGGCATAAGGCTTGATCGAACAGCGCGCGAGTTTCCAGACCTGGCCCAGGCCGTCCTCCAGCGCCGCGGGCCGCGCCTGTTCCCCGGCCAGGGTCTGCAGGAAACCACCCCAGACATCGTCGAACACCTGGCCGGGTCCGCTGATGCCCTCGCGGGCGAAACGCGCCGCCAGCAACCCGCCTTCGGCGGCGCGTCCGCTGTGCAGGCGCTTGCTTTGCGAGCCGTCGTGGATAAACGCCCAGAGTCCGCCGCTGAAACTGGCGGCGATGCCCAGCGCCGACGTCATCTGTGCGGCGTCCAGGCCGAAGAGCCGACCACAGGCCGCGGCCGCGCCGAACACCCCGCAGGTCGCGGTGGAGTGCCAGCCGGCACCGTTGTGCTGCTCGTAGCCGCCGCAGGCTTCCAGTACCCGGCGGCCGACTTCGTAGCCGATCACCACGGCACAGAGCAGTTCCTTGCCGCTGACGGGCTCGCTACAGCCACTGACGGCTGCCATCACCGCCGGCAACACCACGGCGCCGGAATGGTCGCAGCCACCGGTATCGTCCAGTTCCAGGGCATGGGCGGCGATGCCGTTGAGCAGCGCGGCCTGGCTGGCCTGGGTACGCAAGCCGGTGCCCCAGATTGGCGCGGGGCCATCAGGCGCCAGGTCCAGGGCGCGCCGGACGCCGAGCGCGACTTCGCTGTCGGCCCCGGCGAGGGCCGCGCCGAAGGTGTCGAGGATATGCCGTTTGGCTTGTTCGACCAGGGCGGCGGGCAGGTCTTCGAAACGGCTTTCAACACAAAAGCGCACCAGGCGCTGCAAGCGTTCACTCATGGTGGGAGGTCCTGGGCGGGTAGGTTCGGTAGTGCCGCTCGTAGACCGCGGCCGGGTGGTCCTCTGTCATCGGTGCGGCGCTCCCGGCCCACCATTGGGCGACCTCTTCGGCACTGGCAATCCACACATCTTCGTGCCGTTGGATGCTCTGGAGCAGTTCGCGCAGCACCCCGATACGACCCGGGGTGGCGATGATTTCCGGGTGCAGGCGCAGCACGTAGCACAGGCCGAAACGGTGGAAACCGGCAAAGTCCATCTGCATGTTGCCCAGGGTATGGCTGTAGGAGGCGATCCGTGATTGCGCTGGCGGCACGGCGGGACTGAGGTTGAAGGCGAAGTAGGGTTCGTCTTCCAGCTCATAGTGCAACGGCAGTTCGATCAACCGGGGGGCGGTGGGGTGGGCGAACGGCAGATCGTCGCCGCGCCATGACGACGACCAGCGGATCCCCTGTTCCTGCAGGGCCTCGGTAAAACCCGGGAGCCAGTTGCCGGCGGGAATCCGGAAGCCTCGCGGCCGTTGGCCGGTCAATGTCGCCAGGGTCTCGCAACCCCGGACCAGCGCCGCCTTCTGCTGGTCCAGGCTGAGCAGGTCGTAGTTCTGGTGGCGATAGCCGGCGCAGGCGATCTCATGGCCGCCGGCGAGGATCGCCTGAATATGCGCCGGGTTTTCCTCGGCAACGATACCGGGAATGCACCAGCTGCTGCGTACCTGCAACTCGTCGAACAGCCCGAGCAGACGCTCGACCCCGCGCTGGCTGCCATAGCGCCAGACCGACAGGGTCTTGTCGCGCCCGGCCACCTGCGGGGCCTGGGTGAGGATGCCGTGGATATCGTTGTAGTCGACGGTGATCACCACCGCACTGCGATACGGCGCGGGCCAGGGGCTCTTGAACGCGGGCCCTGGCACTGGCGTGCGTTGGAACTCAGCCATGATGATGCTCCTTGAGCCACCACTGGGCGACCTCGCGGCAGGTGGCGAACCAGACGTCATCGCGCTGGCGCATATGTTCGAACAGCCGCTCGAGCAACAACAGGCGCCCCGGCTTGCCGGTGATCTTGGGGTGGAACAGGGTGGTCAGGCACAGGCCCTCGTCCGCGGCGCCGTCGAACTCGCGGCACCAGTTGTCGAGGGTCAGCTCGTAGCTGGCGGTGCGATCCAGCCCGGACGGGAAGTCCGGCCCGCGGGTGTAGGCGATGGAGGCGTAGTCATCCATCTCCCAGCGACCGGGGATCTCCACCAGCGGCTGGCGGTGGCCGGGGACATTGACCAGGTACGGCCGATCATCCCCACGCATGCTGCTGGAGTAGGTCACGCCGGCTTCCACCAGCATCGCCGGGGTTTCGGCATGCCAGTCGCCGGACGGCGTGCGAAAGCCCTCGGCGCGGATATTCAGGTGTTGCCAGAACACCTCGCGGCATTTCTTCATCACGTCCTTCTGCTGGTCCAGCGAAAGGGCGTAAAAGGATTCGTGTTTGTAGCCGTGGTAGGCCACCTCATGTCCGCGCTCGATGATCGCCTGGCACTGGCGCGGCCAGTTTTCCACGACCCAGGCCGGGACGAAGAAAGTGGTCGGCAGGCGAAACTCTTCCAGCAGGTCCAGCAGCCGCGGCAGGGCCCGGTACGGGCCGTAGCCGCCAAAGCCGAAGTACTCGGGCTTGTGCCAGATCGAGTCGTCGAGCATGGCATCGCCGGTGGGCCCGTCGAGGTCGAAGGCCAGGGCCAGGCAGGCTTTATGCCCGCCCGGCCAGGTCGGTGTCGGGGACATGGGTGGCTATTCCTTCTCTACACCAGCGGTTACTGGCCTTTGTTGATGGAAACGGTGTCGATCGCGCCCACCGTCAGTTCCCATTTCTTCAGGATGGCCTGGTAGCTGCCGTCGGCGATCATGCTCTGCAGGGCGGCCTGGATGGCGTCACGCAGTTCCTGGTTTTCCTTGCTCACGCCGATTCCGGTGAATTGCACGGTCATCGGTGTGCCGATGATCTTGAAGGTGTTCTTTTCCTGGGTGGCCAGGTACGGCAGGGTCTCGCTGCCTTGCACGGCGGCGTTGATGCGGCTCTGGCGCAGTTGCGCGCGGGCGTCGGCCGAACCTTCGGTGCCGATGACCTTGATCTGCTTGTCAGCCGGGCAGTGGGCGCTGCTCCAGGCGGCGATTTCCGCCGGGAAGGTGGTACGCCGACTGGTACCGACGGTCTTGCCGCAGATATCGGTCATCTGGTTGATGTCCTTGTTCTTCTCCAGGGTGTAGAACTGCGAACCGCTGGTGAAGTAGTCGACGAAATCCACGGCCTTCTGGCGCTCGGCGGTGTCGGTCATGCCCGACAGCACGATGTCCACGCGCTTGGTGGTCAGGGCGTTGACCATCTGCTCGAAGGAGGTTTCCTGCCATTGCATCTTCACGCCCAGGCGCTCGGCCAGGGCGTTGCCCAGTTCGTAGTCGACGCCGGTGAGTTCGTTGGTGGCCGGGTCCTTGAAGTCCATCGGCGGATAGTTGGGCATGATCGCCGCGGTGATAAAGCCCTTGGCCTTGATGCTGGCGGGCAACTCGGCGGCCCAGGTGAAGCTGGAAGCCATCAGGCCGGCGAGTACTGCTGGGATTACGTAATTCTTCATGGTCGTTCTCTTATGAGTGTTGTGAGGTCCAGGTGAACCTAGGTTCGAACGGCAGAAATGAAGCTTTGGGTGCGAGGGTTCTGTGGGTTTATTAGTATTTCTTCGGGGCTTCCTTCCTCCACGATCTGCCCGCCGTCCATGAACACCATGCGGTTCGAGACTTCGCGTGCGAAGCCCAGCTCATGGGTGACGACGATCATGGTCATGCCGGTGCGCGCCAGATCGCGCATCACCGACAGCACCTCACCGACCAGTTCCGGGTCGAGTGCCGAAGTGGGTTCATCGAACAGCATCAGCTTGGGCCGCATCGCCAGGGCCCGGGCGATAGCCACCCGTTGCTGCTGGCCGCCGGACAGCTCGATGGGGTAGCTGTTGCGCTTGTCGGCCAGGCCGACCCGGGCCAGCAGCTCCAGGGCTTCCTCGACGGACTCCTTGGGCGAACGCTTGAGGACCTGGACCGGGCCTTCGATGATGTTTTCCAGCACAGTCATGTGCGGGAACAGGTTGAAGCGCTGGAACACCATGCCGGTGGCCAGGCGCTGGCGGGCGATCTGCGCTTCGTTGAGCTCGTGCAGCTTGTTGCCGGCAATGCGGTAGCCGACCAGCTCGCCGTCGACCCAGAGGCCACCCTTGTCGATCTTCTCCAACTGGTTGACGCAGCGCAGCAGGGTGCTCTTGCCGGAGCCGGACGGGCCGATGATGCACAGCACTTCGCCTTGTTCGACTTCGATGCTGACGTCCTTGAGGGCGTGGAACGAGTCGTAGTATTTGTTCAGGCTCACGGCCTTGACGATGCTTCTCATGTTCGAATTCTCCAGGACGCTTACGAACGCTTGCCGGCGCCGCGGGCGAATCGGCGTTCCAGACGGCTTTGACCAAAGGACAGGACGGTGATGGCGAGCAGGTACCAGATACCGGCGACCATCAGCAGCTCCATCACGCGGGCGTTGGCGTAGTAGATGTTCTGGGCGTTGTAGAGCAGTTCCGAATACTGGATCACGCTCGCCAGGCTGGTCGCCTTGACCATGCTGATGAATTCGTTGCCCACCGGCGGGATGATGATGCGCATGGCCTGGGGCAGGATGATCCGGCGCAGGGCCTGCAGGCGTGGCATGCCGATGGACTTGGCCGCTTCATACTGGCCGGTGTCCACCGACAGCAGGCCGGCACGCACCACTTCGGCGGTATAGGCGCCCTGGTTGATGCTCAGGCCCAGGAGCGCCGCGACGAACGGGGTCATCAGGCTCACGGTGTCGAGCTGGAACAGTCCGGGAATCCCGACGGTGGGGAAGATCAGCGCCAGGTTGAACCACAGCAGCAACTGGAGGATCAGCGGGGTGCCGCGGAACAGCCAGGTGTAGGTGATCGCCACGTAGCGCAGGATCGGGTTGCTCGACATGCGCATGATCGCGGTGATCACGCCGAAGACAATGCCCAGGATCATCGCGAGGACGGCCATGATCAGCGTATTCAGCAGGCCGGTCAGGATTGACTTGGCAGTGAAGAACTGACCGATATAGGCCCATTCGATCTGGCCATTGGCAAAGGCGCGGGCCAGTCCGACGAGGGCGATGACGATCACCGTGGCGAAGAATATCCGCCCGTAGTAACGCCGGGGCACGTGCTCGTACTGGGTAATGTCGAACTGGTTCTCGGCCTGCTTGCGCTCGGCGAGGAGGCGTTCTGCCTGGGTCTGGCTCATGGTGTTTCTCCATGTGGGAGCGGGCTTGCCCGTGAAGGCGATCTCGGGATCGCCAGAAGCTTCGCGGGCAAGCCCGCCCCCACAGTGTCATGTGTTTCTACAGTGTTGTCTGTGTTCCCACAGCGTTATAGGGCGCGGCTCAATGCATTCAGAGACGAAAACCGTTGTATTCGGCGGCCCATTGCTGCTGGGCCGCCAGGGCGCTTTTCAACCGGGCGATCTGCTCGCGAACCTGTTGCGGCGCGGTGCCGCCCCAGCCACTGCGGGCATTGATGGCGGCTTCGAGGGTCAGGCTGTCGCGTACCCCCGCGGTCAGGCGGCTGTCGACCTCGGCCAGCAGGGCCGGGCTGGCATCCCAGAGTTCGATGTCGCGGGCTTCGCAGGCCTTGACCAGCGCCCCGGTGATTTCATGGGCCTCCTTGAACGGTACGCCACGCACCGCCAGCCAGTCGGCGACCTCGGTGGCAAGGGTGAAGCCCAGGGGCGCCTGGCGCCGCAGTTCCTCGACATTGACGGTCATGGTCGCGACCATCCCGGCCATGGCCGGCAGCACCAGCAACAGGGTGTCGACGCTGTCGAGCACGCCGTTCTTGTCCTCGCTGAGGTCACGGTTGTAGGACAGCGGCAGGGACTTGAGGGTCGACAGCAGGCCGGTCAGGTTGCCGATCAGGCGACCGGCCTTGCCCCGCGCCAGCTCGGCGATATCCGGGTTCTTTTTCTGCGGCATGATCGAACTGCCGGTGGCATAGGCGTCGTCCAGGACGACCCAGCGGAACTGGCGCGACGACCACAGGCAGAATTCTTCGGCCAGGCGCGAGATGTTGATCCCGAGCATGCTGGCGACAAACAGGAATTCGGCGACGTGGTCACGGCTGGCGACGGCATCGATGGAGTTCTCGCACACGCCGCTGTAACCCATTTCCAGGGCCGACTGTTGCGGCTGGCGGGCGATGGCGGAACCGGCCATGGCGGCGGCGCCCAGGGGCGACAGTGCGGTGCGGGTATCCCAGTCCACCAGGCGCTGGACGTCGCGCAGCATGGCTTGCGCATGGGCCAGCAGGTGGTGGGCGAACACGATGGGTTGAGCCTGCTGCAGGTGGGTGAAACCCGGGCAGATGCTCTCGACATGCTGTTCGGCCTGTTCCACCAGGGCCTGTTGCAGCGCCAGGACTTCCACCGCCAGGGTGCGCACATGGTCGCGCAGGAACAGCCGCAGGTCGTTGGCGGTCTGGTCGTTGCGCGAGCGTCCGGCGCGCAGCTTGCCGCCGAGGGCGCCGAGGCGTTCGGTCAGCAGCCGTTCGATAAAGGTATGCACGTCTTCATCGTCGAGGGTCGGCGCGATGCGGCCGGCCTGGAAATCCTCGCCGATGACATTCAGCGCCTCGACCATGGTCCGGGTTTCCTGCTCGTCGAGCAGGCCGGCGCGTTGCAATTCATGGGCGTGGGCCCGGGAGCCGGCAAGGTCGTAGGGCGTCAGGCGGAAGTAGCGCTCCGGGCAACGCGACAGGGCGGCCAGGGCGGCGGACGGACCGCTTTTGAAGCGGGCTCCCCAGAGACGATCGGTGGCTTGGGTCATTGTTGTTTTCCTCACGCAGATTGATGTTCAAGGCAGGACCGCAACAGGCGTTCAGGCGGGGCGAGGCCAGCCGGAAGCGGGATGGGTCGTGCAGTTTTCAGGAGGGCAGTTGCAAGTGAAGGGAACTGATCGAAGTGTCAGTTTTTAAACGCGTACAATCAGCGAGTTGTCGCTGATTTGCAGAAATTGATTGTGGTTGCCAAGCCTTGTTTTCTGTGTTCATTATTATTGACCGGCTATGTTCTTGTTGTGGGACAAATCCTGGTGAATAGGCGGTTTGAGGTCAATAAGCATTATGGAAACCCAACTTTCCACTTCTGGAAACCCATCGGCAAAACCCGGCCAGAGAGCGCCGCTGGCCCTCAGCGGGCTGGATTTCAAATTGCTCAAGGTGTTCAAGGCCGTGGTCGAGGCCGGGGGCTTCAGTGCGGCCCAGAATGAGCTGAATGTGGGGCTCGCGGCCATTAGCAAGCAGATTTCCGACCTGGAGATCCGTATAGGCATGCGCCTCTGCACGCGTGGTCGGGAAGGTTTCTGCCTGACCGAAGAGGGTAGCCTGGTGTATCAGGCATCCATCGAGTTATTTGCGTCGGTGGACAAGTTTCGCGATCGGCTTAGTTCGGCGCAGAATGAACTGGTGGGTGATCTTAGTGTTGGCGTCGTGGATAACACTATTTCCGATCTTAATTCACCGTTAGTTGCCGCGCTGCGGATCATCAATGATGAATCTCCGAAAGTAAGGTTTCGCCTGCATGCGGCACAATTGGATGAAGTAGAGCGGGGCGTGGTTGAAGGGCGATTTGTCGCCGGCATCGTGCCGGTGTATCAGAAGAGAGAGGAGTTCGACTACTTCTCCCTATATGAAGAACTGTCCGAGGCGTACTGCGGTGTCGGCCATCCGTTGTTCGATCTTGACGACGCCTTGATCGACCGGGATGTACTGCGCAACCACGCGTTCGTCAATCATCGTTATGCCATTCACCGGGACAAGCTCGACTTTGTCGGCCACGACAGTTATTCGGCCTCCGCGTCCCAGGTCGAAGCCGTGGCAATGCTGATCCAGACCGGGCGTTTTGTCGGCTTCCTGCCACGGCACTACGCCGCTCCACTGGTCAGCCGTGGGCAGTTGCGGGCCCTGCGGCCGGAAACCATCCGTTTCAATACCTCATTCAACCTGATTCTGCGCCACAACACGGCGCGCGGCCCCTTGATCAAGGCTTTCGCCCAGGCCCTGGGCGTTGATCTCAAGGCGCCGGTCTAGCTGGCGCCATGGGCTGAACAGCGAGTTGCCGGGGCTTTCGCGAACCTGTTTGCCAAGGATGCGTTCATGGACTTCATTGTCGAACAGCAGTCCTTCGATGACGCGGCGGTAGCCCGGATCATCGGCCAGAGGGCCCTTGAATGCCACCAGCGCATCGCGCAGTTCCATCAGGCCGTTCAATACGGGTGGCGTGATGCCTGCTGAAAGCGGCAATCCGGCCGTTAGTTGCACTGGCGAGGTGGGACAGGCCGAGTCCCGCGGGTGGTTTTTCTTGCACATGGACGGTTCCTTGCCAACTGCGGCGGCATCGGGTCAAAGGGGGCGGGCGTGTCACGACGGAACGGGAAGTGGCGTGCGCCCGGCAGCGCAAACTCACGTTTCAAGTTCGAACAGTCGACGGATTTATTGTAAGTCAGCGGTCCGCCAGGGGTTGGCTGGGCGGGGCTTTTAGTGCCCGTCATATTTACGGGTTTATACGTAGGAACTTTCTAGTTTTTTGCTGGAGTGTAGGTTTAAGCCCGGCTGGAAAGTGGGAAACCGTGTAGTCGAAAAAAGAATGCTCTGTGGCGACGGAGTTTCGAGTCAGTACTCAAAACATGGACTGTCGGAATAATCCTCGATGGGCACTACCAATGCTGATATTTCCAACCGAAAGCCTCGGGTAATGCCTTGTTACCAGAGGCTTTTTTGCCGCTGGCGAGTCGTCAGTCCTCGAACCCGGCCTGTTCATGGATTTCATCCATTTTCAATTCCAGCCGGTAGGCCACGGCGATGAACAGCGCCTGGCACAGGCACAGCGTGGCGCTCAGGGAGCGGAAGGCGAAGGAGCTGCCCTCATTGACCAACAACACCGTATTGGCCCGCTTGGCCAGGGGCGACAGATTGCTGTCGGTGATGATCAGGGTCTTGGCCTGGTGGTGCTGGGCAATGCGCAGGCAGTGCTGGGTTTCCTTGCCGTAGGGCGTGAAGCTGATGGCGATCACCAGGTCGTTGGCCCGCACGCTGCGCATCTGCTCGCGATAGCTGCCGCCCAGCCCGGATACCAGGTGGATGCGTTTGTTGGTGTGCTGCAGGTTGTAGACCAGGTAGTCGGCCACGGCGAACGAGCGGCGCACGCCGACCACATAGATATTGTCGGCGTTGACCACCAGGTCCACGGCCTTTTCGAAGGCTTCGTCATCGAGCTCCAGGCCCAGCCGCTCGATCCCCGACAGCGTGGCGTTGACGCACTCGCGCGCCAGGTCGCCGCCGCTGGCTTTCTGCGACTTGTTGGCGATCATGCTGCGGATGCGTTGCTGATAGTTCTGTACCGGCGTGGTCTTGTGGGTGTAGGCCTCGCGGAACAGCGTCTGCATCTCGCTGAAACCGCTGAAGCCGAAGCGCTGGGAGAAGCGCACGATGGCCGAGGGATGCACTTCGCATTCGCGGGCGATATCGCTGATCCGATCGACCATGATCCGATCGCTCTGCTGGCTCATGTAGCTGGCGATGCGCTTGAGCTGGCGGGGCAGGTCCTCGTATTCCTCGGTGATCAGCTGCAACAGGCGTTCGGCATTGATCGGGGGGCTGGGGAGGTCGCCGACAGGCGAGGTCGAAGCCGGCTGATCGGTGCGGGACATAGTGAATCCTTCTGGCTTGTTCTTTTAGGGCGCGGGCGATTGTCCGGCCGGCCCCTGACAATAGGTTGGCTTGCGCAGTCTACAGGGTAGGCGGAAAAAAAAGCGTCGCCATGGGGACCGGCGGCCGGGCTGAATCGATGCACCCTGCCTGGAGAGACTCTATCGGAGTTTATTGGAAAAAATATTCCACGTAAAAAATATATAGAAAAAATATTGATCGGCCTCGCCAGACGTTTTAGTCTGCATCCACCAAGCGTGTGCCTCGCCGCTCGGGCGAGGGGCGCCGACTGAATAAAAATAACAGGAGCCAGCATGGGCCAGACTCGTTTTGCCACTGGGCGTCAATTGGATCTGATCTGCCTCGGACGCCTGGGCGTCGACCTCTATGCTCAGCAGGTCGGTGCGCGACTGGAGGATGTGAGCAGCTTCGCCAAGTACCTCGGCGGCTCTTCCGCCAACATTGCCTTCGGTACCGCCCGCCTGGGACTCAAGTCGGCCATGTTGAGCCGGGTCGGTGACGATCACATGGGTCGCTTCCTCCTGGAATCCCTGGCCCGCGAGGGCTGCGATGTCAGTGGCATCACCGTCGATCCGCAACGCCTGACCGCCATGGTCCTGCTCGGTCTCAAGGACCGCGAAACCTTTCCCCTGGTGTTCTACCGGGAAAACTGCGCCGATATGGCGCTGCGTGCCGAAGACATTGATGAAGGCTTTATCGCTTCGAGCCGATCCCTGCTGATCACCGGCACGCATTTCTCCACCGAAGGTGTCTACCAGGCGAGCATCCGGGCCCTGGACCATGCCGAGAAGCATCAGGTCAGGCGCGTGCTCGATATCGACTACCGGCCGGTGCTCTGGGGCCTGGCCGGCAGGGCCGACGGCGAAACCCGCTTTGTCGCCGACCAGCAGGTCAGTGCCCATGTGCAGAAGATCCTGCCGCGCTTCGACCTGATCGTCGGGACCGAAGAGGAGTTCCTCATCGCCGGCGGCTCGACCGACTTGCTCGCGGCCCTGCGCCGGGTGCGCGAACTGACGGCCGCGACCCTGGTGGTCAAGCTCGGCCCGCAGGGTTGCACAGTGATTCACGGGGCGATCCCGCAGCGGCTGGAGGACGGTGCGATCCATCCGGGCGTGCGGGTTGAAGTGCTGAATGTGCTGGGCGCCGGCGATGCCTTCATGGCCGGCTTCCTCAGTGGCTGGCTGGACGGCGCCGACGATGAACACTGCTGCCGCTTGGCCAATGCCTGCGGGGGCCTGGTGGTTTCCCGGCACGCCTGTGCCCCGGCCATGCCGACCCGGGCCGAACTGGACTACCTGTTCAGCAGCCCGGTGCCGATCACCCGGCCCGACCAGGACGTGCTGCTGCAACGCCTGCATCAGGTCAGCGTGCCGCGCAAAGCCTGGAAGCAGTTGTTCATCTTCGCCTTCGATCATCGCGGACAACTGGTGGAACTGGCGCAGCAGGGCGGGCGCGATCCGGCCTGCATCAGCCACCTCAAGCTACTGTTCATCAAGGCCGTGGAACGGGTAGAGGCCGACCTGCAACGCCAGGGCGTGGCCGCGGATATCGGCCTGCTGGCGGACCAGCGCTTCGGCCAGGACGCCCTGAACGCCGCGACCGGCCGCGGCTGGTGGGTCGCGCGCCCGGTGGAAGTCCAGGGTTCGCGGCCGCTGGCGTTCGAACACGGGCGCTCCATTGGCAGCAACCTGATCGGCTGGCCCCAGGAACAGATCATCAAGTGCCTGGTGCAATACCATCCCGATGACGAACCGATGCTGCGCCTGGAACAGGAGGCGCAGATCCTCGGTCTGTACCAGGCGTCCCAGGTCAGTGGGCATGAGCTGCTGCTGGAGATCATTCCGCCCAAGGATCACCCTTCGCCCCATCCCGACGTGCTCTATCGTGCGCTCAAGCGCCTGTACAACCTGGGCATTTTCCCGGCCTGGTGGAAGATCGAGGCACAGAGCGCGCAAGAGTGGCAGCGCCTCGATGCCCTGATCCAGGAGCGTGACCCGTATTGTCGTGGCGTGGTCCTGCTCGGCCTCAATGCGCCGGCCGACGCCCTTGCCGAGGGCTTTCGCCAGGCCGGGCGCAGCAGCACCTGTCGCGGCTTCGCGGTCGGTCGTACGATCCACCATGAACCGAGTCGGGCCTGGTTGGCGGGGGAAATCGACGACGAAGGACTGATTCGCGCGGTGCAGGCGATTTTCGTGCAGTTGATCGATGCCTGGCGTGAGGCCAGGGCCAGTTGACTGCAGGAAAAACAGTCGTGATCGTTCCCACGCTTTGCGTGGCAATGTAGGTCGCGACGCTGGACGCGGAGCGTCCATGGCGGCATTCCCACGCGGAGCCTGGGAACGATCAACCGCCAACGGCTTCTCGGCGGTGCGGGTCCCGACAAGCCCGCTCCCACAGAGTGTTGAACAACAAGAAAAGGTGCAGTCCATGCCCACTATCCGTATTGGCATCAACCCGATTTCCTGGAGCAATGACGACTTGCCTTCCCTCGGCGGCGAAACGCCCCTGAGCACCGCCTTGAGCGAAGGCCAGGCCATCGGCTACGAGGGCTTCGAACTCAACGGCAAGTTTCCCAAGGATGCCAAGGGGGTCGGCGATGTCCTGCGTCCTTATGGCCTGGCCCTGGTCTCGGGCTGGTACTCCAGCCGCCTGGCCCGGCGTTCCGCCGCCGAGGAAATCGACGCCATCGCCAGCCATGTCGAGTTGCTGGCACAGAACGGCGCCAAGGTGCTGGTCTACGGTGAAGTCGCCGACTCGATCCAGGGCCAGCGCATCCGCCTGGTCGAACGGCCCCGCTTTCACACTGAACAGGCCTGGCAGGTCTACGCCGACAAACTCACCGAACTGGCGCGGTTCACCTTGTCCCGGGGCGTACGCCTGGCCTACCACCATCACATGGGCGCCTATGTCGAGTCGCCGACGGACATCGATACCCTGATGCGCCTGACCGGCCCGGAAGTCGGCCTGCTGTTCGATTCGGGGCACTGCTACATGGGCGGTGGCGAACCGCTGGATGTCCTGCGCAAGCATATCGGGCGCATCAGCCACGTGCATTTCAAGGATGTGCGCAAGCCGGTGGTGCAACTGGCGCGCAACCAACTCTGGAGTTTCCCGGACTGTATCATCAACGGCACCTTCACCGTGCCGGGCGACGGCGATATCGATTTTGCCGCGTTGCTCGATGTGTTGCTGGCCGCCGGTTACGAGGGCTGGCTGGTGGTCGAGGCGGAGCAGGACCCGGCGGTGGCGCCGAGCTACGTCTACGCGAAAAAAGGCTATGACACCCTGCGGGCACTGCTCAACGAGAGGATCGCGCCATGAACCTGCTGGTCAAGAGTTCACCCCGTGGCCAGCAGATGGTCGCATTGCCTGCCGGGACCCTGGAGTACGTGGGGTTTGCCGCCTACCGCCTGAGCCTGGGCGAGAGCCTGCCGGTCAGTGCCGATGACCGCGAGCTGTGCCTGGTGCTGCTGGCCGGCCGGGTCGATATCAAGGGCGAGACACCGGGGCAGGGCGCCTTTCACTGGGACAATATCGGTGAGCGACACTCGGTCTTCGAGGACAAGTCGCCCTATGCCGTGTACCTGCCGCCCCACAGTCAGGCGCGGGTCACGGCCCTGAGCGATGTGCAGATCGCCGTCTGCGCGGCACCGGGCGCCGCGTCCGCGACACTGCCGGCCCGCCTGATCCGTCCCGAAGGGATGAAGCGCAGCGTGCGCGGCAAGGGCGCCAATACCCGGTATGTCTGCGACATCCTGCCGGACAGCGAGCCGGCCCATTCGCTGCTGGTGGTTGAGGTGCGCACGCCGTCGGGGCATTCCTCCAGCTACCCGCCGCACAAGCACGACACCGACGACCTGCCGCACCAGAGTTTCCTGGAGGAAACCTACTACCACCAGATCAACCCGCCCCAGGGGTTTGTCTTCCAGCGGGTCTACACCGACGACCGCAGTCTCGACCAGGCCATGGCCGTGGAAAACAGCGACCTGGTGGTGGTGCCCAAGGGCTATCACCCGGTCAGCGTGCCGTACGGCTACGAGTCCTACTACCTGAACGTGATGGCCGGGCCCAAGCGGGTCTGGCAGTTCCACAACGATCCGCAACACGCCTGGCTGATGGACCTCTGACGAATTCCAGCCCTTGCCCACGGAGAACGACAATAATGCGCCAGCCCCTGCGTTTCGCCCTGAATCGTATGGTTGCCCCACGTCTTGCCCTGGCGGACTTCATTGCCCTGGCAGTGAGCCTCCAGGCGGATGCTATCGAGATCCGCAACGATCTCGCTGGCATCGAGATCGAGGACGGCAGTTCGCCCCGTGACATTCGCCGCCTGTGCGCCGCCGGCGGGCTGCGGGTGCTGTCAATCAATGCCCTGTATCCCTTTGACGTATGGAATGACCAGCGCCGCGAACAGGCCGTCCGGCTGGCGAGTTATGCCCGCGACTGCGGCGCCGAGGCGCTGGTGATGTGTCCGTTGAACGACCGCGCCGACCCCCGCGGCGGCGCCGAACGCACCACGGGCTTGCGCACGGCCCTGAGTGAACTGGCGCCGATCCTGCGCGAACACGGCATTCTCGGTTTTATCGAGCCCCTGGGGTTCGAGGAATGCTCGCTGCGGCGCAAACGCCAGGCCGTGGATGCCATCAAGGCCGTTGGCGGGCTGGACGTGTTCCGCCTGGTGCACGACACCTTTCATCACCATCTGGCGGGTGAGGAGGAGTTTTTTCCCGAATTGACCGGCCTGGTGCATATCTCTGGCGTGGAAGACGCCCAGGCGCCGCTGGCGACCATTCGCGATGGCCATCGGGTCCTGGTGGGCGAGGCGGATATCCTCGGCAACGCCGCGCAGATCCGCCATCTGCTCGCCCATGGCTACAGCGGGCACCTGTCCTTCGAACCGTTCGCCGAGAGCGTCCACGGCCTGGAGGATATCCGCCAGGCCCTGGGCGCGAGCATGGATCATCTGAACAGCAAGGTGGCTGCATGAGCACGACACGACTGACCATGGCCCAGGCCCTGGTGAAATTCCTCGATAACCAGTATGTCGAGGTCGACGGGGTGCAGAGCAAGTTCGTCGCCGGGGTCTTCACCATTTTCGGCCACGGCAATGTCCTCGGCCTGGGCCAGGCGCTGGAACAGGACAGCGGCGAACTGCTGGTGCACCAGGGCCGCAACGAGCAGGGCATGGCCCACGCCGCCATCGGTTTCGCCAAGCAGCATCTGCGGCGCCGGATCTACGCCTGCACGTCCTCCGTCGGCCCGGGGGCGGCGAACATGCTGACCGCGGCCGCCACGGCCACCGCCAACCGTATTCCGCTGTTGCTGCTGCCGGGGGACGTCTATGCCAGCCGCCAGCCCGACCCGGTGTTGCAGCAGATCGAACAGTTCCACGACCTGAGCATCAGCACCAACGATGCCTTCAAGGCAGTGAGCAAGTACTGGGACCGCATCAACCGTCCCGAACAACTGATGAGCGCGGCGATCCAGGCCATGCGGGTGCTGACCGATCCGGCCGAAACCGGCGCGGTGACCCTGGCCTTGCCCCAGGATGTACAGGCCGAGGCCTATGACTACCCGGACTATTTCCTGCGCAAGCGCGTGCATCGCATCGATCGTCGGCCCGCCACCGACGCCATGCTCGACGACGCCGTGGCGCTGCTCAAGGGCAAGCGCACACCGTTGATCATCTGCGGCGGTGGGGTTCGTTATTCCGGCGCCGGTGCGGCCTTGCAGGCCTTTGCCGAGCGCTTCGACATTCCCTTCGCCGAAACCCAGGCCGGCAAGAGCGCGATCGTCTCGGCGCATCCGCTGAATGTCGGCGGCATCGGCGAGACCGGTTGCCTGGCGGCCAACCTGCTGGCCCGGGACGCCGATCTGATCATCGGCATCGGGACCCGCTACAGCGACTTCACCACTTCGTCGAAATGGCTGTTCCAGCACCCGCAGGTGGAATTCCTCAACCTCAATATCAGCCCGTGCGATGCCGTGAAACTCGATGGCGTGCAACTGCTGGCCGATGCCCGCTGCGGCTTGCAGGCACTCACCGCGGCCCTGGCCGACTCGGGCTACCGCTCCGCCTGGGGCGATCGGCCGCAGCAGGCCAGGGCCCGGCTCGACGAGGAAATCGAACGGGTCTACCAGATCGACTACCAGGCCGCGGACTTTGTCCCGGAAGTCAACGACCACACGGATCCGGCGGTGCTGCGCGAGTTCATCGAGCTGACCGGCTCCTGCCTGACCCAGAGCCGGGTGCTCGGTGTCCTCAACGAAACCCTGGCCGACGACGCGGTGATCGTCGCCGCGGCCGGCAGCCTGCCGGGCGACCTGCAACGAGCGTGGCGCAGCAAGGGGGTCGATACCTACCACGTCGAATACGGCTATTCGTGCATGGGCTACGAGATCAATGCCGCACTGGGGGTGAAGCTCGCCGAGCCGGCACGCGAGGTCTACGCTCTGGTCGGTGACGGCTCCTACCTCATGCTGCATTCGGAGCTGGCGACCTCGATCCAGGAACGACGCAAGATCAATGTGATCCTGCTCGACAACATGAGTTTCGGTTGCATCAACAACCTGCAGATGGGCAACGGCATGGACAGCTTCGGCACCGAGTTCCGCTACCGCAACCCGCAGACCGGACGGCTCGACGGTGGTTTCGTGCCGGTGGACTTCGCCATGAGCGCCGCGGCCTATGGCTGCAAGAGCTACAAGGTCAGCACCCTCGAGCAGTTGCACGCGGCCCTGGCCGATGCACGATTGCAGACGGTATCGACGCTGATCGATATCAAGGTCCTGCCCAAGACCATGATCCATTCGTACTTGTCCTGGTGGCGGGTCGGCGTGGCGCAGGTGTCGACCGGCGAACGCACCGCCGCCGTCGTGGAAAAGCTCAATGCCCAGCTGGCGAAAGCCCGGCAGTACTGATTGCAGACCCTCAACAAGACTATAAACGGGAGTACTTCTATGTCGTCCTTGAAGCTTGGCGTGATCGGTACCGGCGCCATCGGCCGTGATCATATCCGTCGCTGCAGCCAGGCCTTGCTGGGCAGCCAGGTGGTGGCGGTCACCGATATCAACCTGGAACAGGCGGCCAGGGTGGTGGCCGAGCTCGACCTGGTCGCCGAGGTCTATCCCGATGGTCACGCACTGATCCAGGCCGCGGAGGTCGAGGCGGTGCTGGTGACTTCCTGGGGGCCGAGCCACGAGGAATTTGTCCTGGCGGCGATTGCCGCCGGCAAGCCGGTGTTCTGCGAAAAACCCCTGGCGGTGACCGCCGCCGGCTGCCGCAGGATCGTCGAAGCCGAGGTGGCCCATGGCAAGCGCCTGGTCCAGGTCGGTTTCATGCGCCCCTACGACCAGGGCTACCAGGCCCTCAAGGCGGTGATCGACAGCGGCCAGATCGGCGAACCGCTGATGCTGCACTGCGCCCACCGCAACCCGACCGTGGGTGAGAACTACAAGACCGACATGGCGATCACCGACACCCTGATCCATGAGCTGGATGTGCTGCGCTGGCTGCTGGCCGATGACTATGTCTCGGTGCAGGTGGTGTTCCCGCGCAAGTCGCCCAAGGCCTTCCCTCATCTCAAGGATCCACAGATCGTCCTGCTGGAGACGGCGCGTGGTACGCGGATCGATGTCGAGGTCTTCGTCAACTGCCAGTACGGCTATGACATCCAGTGCGAAGTGGTCGGGGAAACCGGTATCGCCCGGTTGCCGGAGCCGTCCCAGGTGCAGTTGCGCAGCCAGGCCAAGCTGTCCAACGCCATCCTGATGGACTGGAAGGATCGTTTTATCGCCGCCTATGACGTCGAGTTGCAGGCGTTCATCGATGGTGTGCGGGCCGGGCAGGTCGGCGGGCCGTCGGCCTGGGACGGTTTTGCCGCGGCGGTGGCGGCGGATGCCTGTATCGAGGCGCAGAACAGCGGTGCGATCGTGCGGATCGGTTTGCCGCCACGGCCGGCGTTCTATCACTGATTTGCCTCAGCGGGGCCGGCCTCTTCGCGGGCAAGCCCGCTCCCACAAGGTGTGCGTGGATTCGACCAGACCACGGTGGGAGCGGGCTTGCCCGCGAAGAGCTCGTCACAGTCACCCTGGAAACGGGAGCCATCCGCGTCCCTTCATGCAAAGGAGCCAGGTCATGCGCATAGGATTGGTCGGCTACGGCCATGGCGGCCGTTATTTCCATGGACCGCTGCTGGCCAGCCTGGCGGGGGCGACCTTTGTCGGCGTGGTCAGTCGCGATGCCGGGCGGCGCCGTCAGCTGGCCGCCGATCATCCCGGCCTGCCGGCGTTCGACAGCCTGGCGCAGTTGGTCGAGGCCGGCGTCGACATCGCGGTGATCTGCACGCCACTCGCCGGTCGCCGGGAGCTGATCCTCGAAGCCATCGCGCGCGGCATCGGTGTGGTCAGCGACAAGCCTTTCGCGGTCGATGCCCGCGAGGCCGAGGAACTGATCCGGGCGGCACGGGACAAGGGCGTACTGCTCAGCGTCTACCAGAACCGCCGTTGGGACTCCGATTTCCTGACCGTGCGCAAACTGATCGCCGCCAACGCCCTGGGCCGGATCAGCCGTTTCGAATCGCGCATGGAGCGTTATGCCCCGGCTACCGTGGGCGACCCGGGCGGCGGGGGGATCCTTCGAGATTTCGGCAGTCACCTGGTGGACCAGGCGCTGCAACTGTTCGGCCCGGTGGCGCGGGTCTACGCCGAGGTGGATTTTCTCGCGGCCCACGCAGGACTCGACGATGATTTTTTCCTTTCGCTGACCCATCGCAACGGCGTGGTTTCGCATCTGTGGGGCAATGCCGTGCAGAACCTGCCGGGGCCGCGTTTCCGGGTCACCGGCGATTCCGGCAGCTACAGCGTCGACGGCCTGGATGTGCAGAGCGAGGCGGTGCTGGGCGGGCGTTCGCCGAAGACCGAGGGCGAACGCTGGGGTGTGGAGGAGCACCGCAACTGGGGCTGGTTCGAGCGGGGCAGTGAGCGCGAGAAGGTGCCGTCGGAGCGGGGCAACTGGCCGCAGTTCTACCGTCAGCTCCAGGAGGCGGTGGCCGGGCGCGGGCCGGTGCCGGTGTTGCCGCGGGAGGCGCTGGAAACCACCCGTGTACTGGATGCCGCGCGGCTCAGCGCGCAAGAGGCGAGGGTGGTGTGGTTGGATTAGCTGTGCCTGTACTGGCGTCTTCGCGGGCGAGCCCGCTCCCACAAAGGTGTGTGTGTTCGACAAGCCCCCGTGGGAGCGGGCTTGCCCGCGAAGAGGCCGGACCTGCCAGCCCTTTACTGCCGGCTTCGACTCACTCCACCAGCCGCACAAACCCCGGCTGCAGGCCAAACACCTCGACACCTTCCTGGGTTGCCTGTCCGGTGGTGATCGGCAGGCGCTTGACCGGCTGGTCCACCGCCTCGCGATAATCCACCAGCAGCCCCTTGTCGGTGCGCTGGATCGCCGCCGCCGGGAGGATGATCGCCTGGTCGTTGCGGTAGGTGATGATGGTCAGGCGCGCACTCATTCCCAGGCGCACCCGCTGCAATTGCTCGCGGGTCAGTTTGGGCACCGACAGGGTCACCGGGAACTGCGCGCTGCCCCCCGGCGAGTCGTTGGGCAGGGCCAGGCTGCTGACGATATCGACCGAACCGTTGAGCCGTTCGCCATCGAAACCGTCACCGAGGATCTCCACGCTCTGGCCCTGGTGCAACTGGTTGATGTCCAGCTCCGAGACCTTGCTGACGATCTTCAGCTGTTCGATATTCGCCAGGCCGAACAGCACCTGCCCCTGGCTGACCCGGCTGCCGGCCTGGACCGGCCCGGCGTTGTTGGCCGTGGAGTTCTGCGTACTGTTGGCACCCGGTGGCGGCACGACGATGCCGGCAAACGGCGCCAGCACGTTCTTGCCTTCGAGGAGCTTCTGCAACGCCTCGTATTTCACCGTGGCATTGGTCAGTTCCATATCGGCGATCTGTCGGTATTCGCCCTTGCCCTGGTCCAGCGCCTGCTGCAGATCGCCCTCGGCGGCCACCAGGTCGAGGCGCTGGGTCTGCAACTGCTGTTGCAGATCGTCGAGTTCGTTGCGCGGGATGATGCCGCGCTGGAACAGGTTCTGGCTTTCGCGCAGCTTGCGTTCCGAATTGCTCACCGCCATCTGCGAGGTCCGCAGCGAACGCCGGGCCCGGGCTACCTGCTGGCCGTTGTTCCAGTCCTGCAGTTCCTGCACCGCGCGCCGGGCCTTGAGCTGGGCCGAAAGGGCGTCGCGCAGCTGGATTTCCAGGAGTCCCGGGTCCATCTGCAACAGGCTCTGCCCGGCGTCCACCCGCTGCCCCTGTTCCACCAGGACGGTACGCACATTGCCCTCGAACGGCGCGGTCAGGGTGATGGTCTTCTGCGGTTCGATCTTGCCCACCAGGCCGATCTGGTGCACCAGCGGCGAAGCCTGCACCGCGATCCAGCGGCCATCCTTGGGCTGGTCGGCGGCCGGCGCGCGCAAGGTGGTCACGACGACCCCGGCCACCGCCAGCACGAGCAGCAGCCCGGCGCCTTGCAACCAGCGCTTGCGCCGGACCTGCTTGTCAGTAGTCATTGAGTGCAATGTCCCAGCTCTCCAGAGTCATGCCCAGGGTCAGATCCAGTTGGGTCTGGGCGTTCAGATAGGCGATCAGCGCATTGAGGCGGGCGTTCTCGGCGTTGCGCAAATCGCCTTCGTAGCTCAGCACCTGGAAGTTGCTCGACCGTCCGGCACTGAGTTTTTCCCGCTCGATGTCCAGCTTGCGCCTGGACAGTTCCTCGGCGCGCTGGGCGATCTCGTACTGGCGCCAGCGGGTGCCGAGGTCGCGCACCACGTCGCTGACGCTGCGTTCCAGGGCCTGGCGGGCATCGGCGAGGATGATTTCCTGGTTCTCCACATCGACCCGCGCATGCACTTCGGCCTGGCGGGTGCTGAGGTCGCCGATGGGAATTTGTACCTGGACCCCGGCATAACTGTCCCAGCGTCGCGAACCGCCGTTGCTGGTGTCGTTGTCAAAGCGGTCGCGGATCTGGTTGGCCCCGGCCACCAGCGAGACGTCCCAGCGGCCCTGGTCCTTGGCGATCACCAGGTTGAGGTCGGCCTGCTGGCTGCCGAGCAGGGTGGCCAGGTACTCCGGCTGCTGGACCTGGGCCACCCGCAGGGCATCGCGTTTGTCGATATTGACCCGCGAGGCTTCCAGCGCCTCGGTGGCCCGGATCGGTGTCGACAGGTCCAGGGCGAGCAGGCGCAGCAGCGTCAGGCGATTGATGTCCACCTGGTTGCGGGCTTCCTCCACCCCCAGTTCCTGGGAGGCGATATCGGCTTCGGTCTGGACGATTTCGAACTCGGCCATGCGTCCGGCCGCGATCAGCGCCTTGTTTACCTCGAGCAGGGTATTGGCGCGCTTGAGGGCTTCCTGGGTGATGGTCAGTTGTTCCTGGGACCGGAGCATTTCCCGGTAGGCCGTGATGATATCGCTGATGGTCTGGGCCACGTTGGTCTTGAGGTTGAGCCGGTTGACCTGCTCCGAGATGCGCGCCAGGCGGAGCGGGGCGGTGGTCACGTCCCAGCCCGCGCCACGCAGCAACGGCTGGATGATCGCCAGGTTGAGGCCGTCGCTGCGGTAGCGCCCGGCGACATCGGCATTGCTCAGCTGCTGGGTCCAGGCCATGCTCAGGCGGGTCCCGTACTCGCCCAGCAGGCTGGTGGTCGGTGCCAGGGAGGCATTGCGCGTGTTGTCCTGGGAACCCTTGTTCACCCGGTATTCGCTGGCGAGCAGCAGCTTGGGGTTGAAGGCATCCTCGGAGACCCGCAGGTCGAACTTCTGCGCAACCCGCTGCAGATAGGCGCTGCGGATACCCCGGTTGTTGCGCAGGCCCAGGTAGACCGCATCGCCCAGGGTCAGGTTGGTCATCTGTTCGCTCAGCAGCACGCTGCGCGGCTGCTCATTGCGCAGGGTCGGCGCCGAGGGGCGGCCGACCAGTTCGCCGGCGGCGGCGAACTGGCAACTGAGCAGGCAAAGCAGGGTGGCCATCCATGGCTGCGGTCTATTCATCGCGCAGGGCCTCCACCGGTTGCAGGCGCGAGGCGGAGATGGCCGGGTAGAGGCCGAAGAACAATCCCACCAGCAGGGTACTGCCAACCCCCAGGGGCAGCGAGGCGGCGGACAGCGAGAACTGCCAGTCGGACATCCGCGCATACAGGTACGCGGCACTCACCCCCAGCACCGCGCCGGACACCGCGCCCACCGCCGTCAGGGTCACGGCTTCGAGCAGGAACAGGTTCCGGATATCCCGGCGCCGGGCGCCCAGGGCCATGCGGATACCGATCTCGCGGCGACGTTCGGAAACGTTCATCAACATGACATTCATCACCCCCACACCCCCTCCCACCAGCGAAATCCCCCCCAGGGCCAGCAACAGGTAACCGAAGGTGCGGCTCTGCCGGGTCATGCCATCGATCATCTGTTGCGGTATCTGCACTTCGACTTCACGTCCACGCAGGCTGCTTTTCAGCGCCTGGGTCAGGTCCCTGGCGACGGTTTCCATCTCCTGGTCGGGCGCGGCCCGGGCGATCACGCTGCTGATCTGCGGCGAGGCGGTGATCCGGCGCATGCCGGTCAGCGGCACGAACAACGAGTCATCGGTCTGTACCGGAATCAGGATCGCCGGCGGCTGGCTCTGCAGGATGCCGATCACCTGGAACAGGTAGTCGTTGATGCGGATGCGGTCGCCGGGACGCAATGGCGCGGCGGCGCTGCCCAGGGCACGGGCGACCTTGTCGCCGACCACCACATAGGTTTCGCCCTGGTCGAAGTCGGAGATAAAGCGGCCTTCGCGCAGCTTCAGGCGCATGGCCCCGGCCAACTGCTCGGTACTGCCGACCCAGCTGGCATTGGTGTTGCGGCCCTGGAACAGCACCGGGCCGCTGGAAATCGCGATCGGCGCCAGGTACAGCACCGCCGGCAGCAGCGCCTGCAGGCGCGCGGTGTCGAGGGTCGCCGGCATCGGTTCACGGACCGTGGCGTCGCCGGGGAACTGCACCGTCATGGTGTCGGTGCCCATGTCCTTGAAGATCGCCGCGGCTTCCTGCGCGGCGTTGTGGCCGATATTGATCAGCGCGACCACCGACGAACTGCCGATGACGATGCCCAGCAACGCCAGCATCGAACGCTTGCCCAGGGTCCGCAGGCTGACAAAGGCTTCGTGCAGCAGCTGGCTGGCACTCTGCTCGACCCGCAGGTTCATGCCGGGCAGGCCTCGTGCACCACACCGTTGTGGACCCGGATCTGGCGGTGCAGGCGTTCGGCGATATGCGGGTCGTGGGTGACGATGATCAGCGTCACCTGGCGGACACGATTGAGCTCCAGCAGCAGGTCCATGATCTCCCGGGCGGTACTGCTGTCGAGGTTGCCGGTGGGTTCGTCGGCGAGGATCACCGAGGGTTCGCCGACCAGCGCCCGGGCAATGGCGACCCGCTGGCGCTGGCCGCCGGAGAGATCGGCGGGACGGTGGTGGGCACGGTCGCCGAGGCCGACCTGGGCAAGCATCTTGCGCGCCCTTTCCAGTGATTCGCCCCGGGGTACGCCGCGATAGCTCAAGGGCAGGGCGACGTTATCGAGGGCGTCCAGGCGTGGCAGCAGGTTGAAGCTCTGGAACACGAAGCCGATCTGCTGGTTGCGGATGGCCGCCAGCTGGTCCGGGCTGGCCTTGAAGATATCGTGTCCGGCGAAATGGTAGTGACCGCTGTTGGGCAGGTCGAGCAGGCCGAGGATATTGAGCAGGGTGCTTTTACCGGAGCCAGAGGCCCCGAGGATGGCGCAGCTTTCGCCGACCTCGATGGACAGCGAGACATCCTTGAGAATGGTCAGCGGTTGCTCGGCGAGGCGATAGCTCTTGCCGATGCCTTGCAGGGAAATGAAACCTTTGTGAACAATCGATTCAGTCATCGCTGATAGCGCCGGCAGGCTCGTCCATGATCCGGCCACGACCCTGGTGCGCTTCAGGCATCCAGGCGTGTTGCGGGGCAGGGGTAGGCACAGGTTTTGTTTTCTTATTTTAAAAAATTGTTTGAATAGTAACCGTGATCCCTATCCTACGCCAGCCGTCTAGCGCAGGGAATACGCAGAGTTTTGCCGGCGATCTTGTGACAAGAAGAAACATATTCGCCTCGCCCCCGATCGGAAAAATCGTGAGTCTTCAACTAGCTTGCGCGAGGGTGACACCGCCTTGAGAGGCTTGCTTTCAGCGGCTTTCGCAGGTATAAAAAATCAAATTTATTTTTAAAACGCTGTTCGTTCGGTCAGATTTCTTCTCGCAAAGGCTCCTCACTTATGGTCGCAAAGAAACTCAGCGCTCCCAATGTCACCAAGACTCGCTTGCTGGATGCCACGGAGGCACTGTTTACCAAGTACGGCTATGACGCCGTGCTCTTGCGCCAGATCACCGAACGAGCCCAGGTCAACCTGGCCGCCGTGAACTACCACTTCGGGGACAAGGACTCCCTGATGACCGCACTGCTGATGCAACGCCTGGGTCCCCTCAACGAACAGCGCCTGGAACTGCTCGCCAAATGCGAGGAGCAGAGCGACGGCCCGCTGGACTGCGAAACCCTGCTCGGCGTGCTGTTCGCCCCGGCCATGGGCCTGGAGCGCGCCGGTTCCGGCGAGGAAGGCCGGTCCTTCGTGCGTTTCCTCGGGCGGGTCTACAGCGACACGTCGCCGTTTATCCAGGAATACCTGAAGGAACATTACCAGCCGGTGTTCGAGCGCTTCTTCAATGCCTTCGCCCTGGCCTTGCCGGATATGCCGCGCAATGAAGTGGGGGTGCGCCTGCAATTTGCCCTCAAGGCCATCTCCGGGGTGATCGCCGGGACCGAGCTGCGTTTCCTGATGCAGGCGATGAGCCTCGGCAGGCCGGCCACCGATGCCGAAGTCATGGCCAAGCTGATCAGTCTGGTGTCGGCCGCGATTCATGCGCCGATGCAGGATCACAAGGCCGCCAGTGCCCTGGAGCGGGTACTGGAAACCCAGCACGAGATTCGCCAGGGCAATAACCAGGCGAATGCAAAGTTGGCGATCAAGTAACTAACGGCTTTCCGGCAAAACCGATGACACAGCCAACAGTTTTGTTGGCTGTGTCACAAAAGCCGGAATGTGTGGATTGACATCAAACAAGTCTTTTTAAACCGGTGCTTGCCGGTTTATTCCCTCCGCTGCAAATCAGTCCTGCCTCGAATGATTATTTCCGATAATGAGTAGTCTCGCCGGTTGCATATCAGGATATGCACTTGTGCGCTGCCACTAGTTGTCTGTGAAGTATTGGCTTCCCACAAGTTTTCACAAGCTTTCACAGCCGCTGGCAATTTCACCTGAGTAGTATGCAACGCATGCAGACCAACGGGGCCAGGTTCAGGAGAAGGCCATCCTCGTTCGTGATTACCGGCAGTTTGCATAGCTTTCAGTTTGCAATCGTGCAGCTGAAGAACTTCTGATCGAGACTAGGAGATATCAAATGAGCGACGTCCCACCAGTAAGCTCCGGCAACGCAGACGCAGCAATCGCCAAGATGCAAGCAACTTTCGATATGGCAATCGAGAAGTCTGCAAAGATCACTGAATTGTCCACTGCCAAAAAAGCAGAACTCGACGCCACCAAACAGCGTCCGTCCAACTGAGTTGGCTCGCGAGCGGCGCCCGGCGCCGCTCGCCTGTTCAAAGCAACAGTCACAACAGTACTTAACTTACACCTTATCTGATGTGAATGGTCCTCGGCGCCGACCCCAGGTCGACCTCGGACGGTTCACTGTTCCTGATCGGTGCATTCGCTACATGGCCCGCTGCGGTTGGCGGAGTTGATGGTGGTAAGTCCAGTCATGACAGCCCTGATATCCCGACCTTCGAGCGCTGCCAGCGGTTTGCCGCTTCTGAGCATCACCCAAGGGGTGCATCAGGGGGTATCGCTGGTCCTGGAAGCACCGACCTACCTGATCGGATGCGCCGTGCCGGCCGACCTGATCCTGCGCGATCCGGGGATTGCCGCCGAGCATCTTCGCCTGCGTTTCGACGGTGTCCATGTCGCCATCGAGGCTCTGGGCGGTGACATAAAGATCATCGGCGATAGCGCCCGCAGCGTGACGGTCCCCCGCGGCAATGGCCACCGTACGCGGCTGCCGCTGCGAATCCTCCTTGAAACCGTCGAGTTGCGGCTGGCCGTCGATGGCGATCCCCTGCCGGCGCCGACGGCACGCGCACCGATTGCCGGCGCGGCGACCAGGGGCAGGGGCGGGGGCAGCGGCTGGCGCTGGGCCGCCCTGGGCTTCCTGGCAGCGTGCGCCACCACGGCCTTTGCCCTGCGCAACGAGCCGCAACCGGTTGTCGATTCGATCAGCGTGGTCGATCCCGTGGCTCTCGCCGTCGGCCAGCCCGCGGCGACCCTGGCCGAGGCCAGGGGTTATCTCGACAACGGCCTGCGCGCAGCCCGCCTGAACGGTATCACCGTGCAGCTCAAGGATGACCAGTTGCTGGTCCAGGGATCGTACGACGCTTCGCAGAAAGCGCAATGGCTCGCATTACAGAAGGGCTTCGACAGCCGTTATGGCCGTACCTTCGTCCTGCACCAGAACGTCAGCGTGCGCGACAGCGTGGCGACACCGCGGGTGCGTTTCCAGGCCGTCTGGTTCGGCGCCAATCCCTATGTGGTCAACGATTCCGGAAAACGCCTCTATCCCGGTGCGGCGCTAGCGGACAACTGGGTGATCGAGCGGATTGAAAACAACGAGGTTGTCCTCGCCCGTGGCGAAGAACGCTTCACCTTCACCTTATGACCTGCGCCACCCGAAGGAAGCGTGAACGATGAGAGTTGTCGATCGTCCGTCAGTGCCACTGACCGACAAAACCGCCCCGATCCAGAGCGTCAACGCGGTCAGCCAGCGGCAGGCGGCGAGCTTCGAAGCGGTCCTGCGCAAGCGCGAGGTGCGTGCCCGCCAGGCCCTGCGCGGGCAGACCAGCGAAGCGGACGCGGCGTCGAGCGTCAGCCCCGAGCTGTTCGGCAACGGTCGCTCGCTGGAAATTCTCGAGCGGGTGCTCGAACAGATTCTCCCGGCCCTGGATTTCGAACCGCAGGTGCGGGAGATGGCCGAGGACTTTATCCGCGAGGAAATCGAAACCCGCCAGCAACTCGAACAACAGCGCGCCGAGGTGCAGGTGTCATGAGCCGCGAAGACGAAGACCTGGCCGCGCTGCTCAAGAGCATGGGCGAGTTGTACCGACGCAACGGCCAGACCCAGCGTGCCCTGGTGATGCTGCTGATCGCGGTGCAGGTCACACCGGGTGACAGCGAATTGCTGCGCAATCTGGCCATGGCCTTCACCGACAGCGGCGATGGCGTGCGGGCCCTGGCGGCGCTGGACCGTCTGCGCGACCTCGAAGGCGAGTCCCGCGGCGAATTGCTGCTGCGCAGCCGGGCGCTCTGGGTGGTCGGCAACGAAGACGATGCGCGCCTGTGTTTCAAACGTTACCTGGCGGCGCGGAGGGCCGAACAATGAACTTCAGCCAGCAACTCAACAACCTGGCCCGGCGCGCTTCCCAGCGCAGCGACGTGATCATTGTCGCGTTCATGCTGATGGCAATTGTGATGATGATCATCCCGCTGCCCACTTACATGGTGGACATGCTGATCGCGCTGAACATCGCCCTGAGCATCCTGATCCTGATCGTCGCGTTCTACATTTCCCATTCGGTGGAATTTTCCGCGTTGCCGCCGCTGATCCTGCTCAGCACGCTGTTCCGCCTGTCGCTGTCGATCACCACCACGCGCCTGATCCTGCTGGACGGCAACGCCGGGCATATCGTCAAGGCTTTCGGCGACTTCGTGATCGCCGGGCAGGTGGTGGTCGGCCTGGTGGTGTTCCTGATCATCACCGTGGCGCAGTTTGTCGTCATCACCAAGGGTGCCGAACGGGTGGCCGAGGTGGCGGCGCGTTTTACCCTGGACGCGATGCCCGGCAAGCAGATGAGCATCGACAACGACCTGCGCAACGGCGATATCGACCAGGCCGAGGCACGCCGCCGGCGCTCGCGCCTGGAGCGGGAAAGCCAGATGTTCGGCGCGATGGACGGCGCGATGAAATTCGTCAAGGGCGATGCCATTGCCGGCCTGGTGATTCTCCTGGTCAACCTGCTGGGCGGGATGCTCATCGGCATGCTCGAACGCGGCATGAGCTTCGCCAGCGCCGTGCACACCTATTCCTTGCTGACCGTGGGCGACGGCCTGATCGCGCAGATCCCGGCGCTGTTGATCTCCGTAGCCGCCGGCACCGTGGTGACCCGGGTCAACAGCGATGGCGTGCAGGGCGACCTCGGCACCGAGATTCTCCGGCAACTGGGCGCCAGCCAGCGGGCGCTGATCCTGACCGCGTTGATCCTGGCCGGGGTCAGCCTGTTGCCGGGCTTCCCCTCGGCGATCTTTATCGGCCTGGCGCTGATCATCGGCGGCGTGGTGCTCGGCCTGCATCGCCGTGAACGCGCGGGAGCTGCCCAGCCGGTCGAGGAACCGGTCGAAACCATCAGCGAGGAACACGTCGAAACGTCACTGGAGCCCGTGCCTGAAGCGGTGCCCGACAGCCGCGTCCTGCTGGTGCTGGGATCGGCCCTGGCCGAAGTCTCGTCGCTGCATTCGTTGCGCCAGAAGATCGAAGCCCTGTGCCATGAGATTCGCGCCGACCTGGGCGTGGAGATCCCGCTCCCCGGGGTGTATGTCGACAGAGCCTTGGGCGCCGAGCACTTCCGCATCGAATTCGAAGGCGTCCCGGTCAGCGAGGGCGCGATTCCCGCCGGGCGCTTGCTGCTACAGGACGATTCGGTCCACCTGAACCTCCTGGAAATTCCCGGCCTGGAAGCCGATTCGCCGCTGTCCCAGCGTCCGGCGCAGTGGGTCGAAGCGAGCCACGAAGAGAGCCTGCGCAGCTCCGGCAGCGCTTTCCTGTTTCCCGACGAAATCCTGCGCGCGGTACTCGAACGCAGCCTGCGGCGTTATGCCGGGGATTTCCTCGGCATCCAGGAAACCCGCCAACTGCTCGGGCGCCTGGAGTCCGGCTACGGCGAACTGGTCAAGGAGGCCTTGCGCGTGGTGCCGTTGCAGCGCATGGCCGAAACCCTGCGCCACGTGGTCGCCGAAGGTGTCTCGATCCGCAACCAGCGGGCGCTGATGGAAGCCATGGTGGAGTGGGGCGCCCGTGAAAACGACGCCGCCCGGCTGGGCGAGCACATGCGCGCGGCCCTGGCCCGGCAGATCTGTCACCAGTACGCCGACCGCAACCGGGTCATCAGTGCCTTTGTCCTCTCGCCGCAGCTGGAAGAACAGCTGCGCGCCGCCCTGCGACGGCCGGAGCCGGCGCGGGAACTGGTGCCGGAAGAGGTCAATCGTGCGCTGATCAGCCAGCTGCGCCAGGCCTGCGACAAGCTCCCTGCCAACAACCGCACGGTGTTGCTGGTCCACGCCGACCTGCGCCGGGGCATGCGCCGCCTGGTTCAACGGGCGGAAGTCGAACTGCCGGTGCTGTCGTTCCGCGAACTGACCACCGAATACAACCTGCAGGCCCTGGTCACCCTGGGCCTGCCCGATGCCGCTTATCGCCGGACCACCGCCGGCGCCTCGGTCACTTCTTTGGCGAACGCTTCATGAGACGATTCCCCCAGCTCTGGTTTCTCCTTCTGATCCTGCTTGCCCCCGGCCTGCAAGCGGCACAGGACATCGCCACCGGCAGCCGTGGCAACCTCGACCTGGCGGCCGGGGAAGGACGCATCCTGCATTTCAGCGCGCCGGTGGATTCGGTGATGGTCGCCGACCCGGCGGTGGCCGACGTACAGGTGGTGTCGCCCGGGCAGATCTACGTGTTCGGCAAGGCCGTCGGCCAGACCAGCCTGATCACCCTGGACGGCGCCGGCAAGGAACTGGCGTCGCTGAACCTGGCGATCAGCGCCGGCAGCCAGGCCGTCGCGCAACCCTTGCGCGAGCTGCACCCCGCCAGTAGCGCGCGGATCAGCGGCAGCGGCAACCGGATGCTGGCCCAGGGCAGTGTCGGCAGCGTTGCCGAGGCCGCCGACCTGAACGCCTTGCTCGATCCCCACGGACAGAGCTTCCAGAGCAGCGTCAACGGCGCCACTTATCCGGGCTCGGCCCAGGTCAATATACGCGTGCGTTTCGCCGAGGTCTCGCGCTCCGAACTGCTGAGCTACGGGGTCAACTGGAATGCGCTGTTCAACAACGGCACCTTTTCCTTCGGCCTGATTACCGGCGGTTCGCTGGCGGCCAATGCGGTAGCCGGTTCGAGCAATGTGATCAGCGCCGGCCTGAACTCCGGCAACGTGAACATCGACGCGATGCTCGAAGCCCTGCAAAGCAACGGCATCCTGGAAATCCTCGCCGAACCGAATATCACCGCCATGACCGGCCAGACCGCCAGCTTCCTCGCCGGTGGCGAAGTACCGGTGCCGGTGCCGGTCAGCCGCGACCTGGTGGGGATCGAATACAAATCGTTCGGTGTGTCGCTGCAGTTCAACCCGACGCTGCTGCCCAACGGCCGGATCGCCCTGCAGGTGCGTCCCGAGGTCAGCAGCCTGATGGACAGCAACCCGGTCACCATTTCCGGGATCCAGGTGCCGTCCTTCCGGGTTCGCCGTGCCGATACCCGGGTCGAGGTCGGCAGCGGCCAGACCTTCGCCATCGCCGGCCTGTTCCAGCGCGAGACCAGCCAGAACGTCGACAAGCTGCCAATGCTTGGCGAACTGCCAGTGCTGGGCAACCTGTTCCGTTCCAAGCGTTTCCAGCGCAACGAAACCGAACTGGTGATCCTGATCACCCCGTATCTGGTGGAACCGGTGCGCGGCCGCACCCTGGCGACGCCCCTGGACGGCATGCCGGGCAGTACCACCACGGCCTCCGCCGGACCGCGCAGCGGTGGCGCGTTCGGCTTCTACATGAACTGATCCGGGAGCCGAGACCATGAAAGGCCTGTCGTTGATTTCCGCCCTGACATCACTGGTGCTGCTGAGCGCCTGCAAGACCCATCTCGAACCGGTGGCCTATTCCCCGGATTACCTCAGTGCCCGCGATGCCAGCGGGCGCGCCGGGCTGATCCCGGTGGAGTGCCAGAAACCGCCACTGACCAATCGCGAAGTGGTGGGCGACGAGCCGGACCTGAGCTCGACCTTGCCCCTGGGCTGCGCCAATAACCTGAACCTGTTGCAGATGGTCGAGCAGCGCCAGGATCTGGTCCGGGGCCGCGACACCGGTCCGACCATGGCCGCGCCGGTAGGCCGGGCGGCACGGATCTATATCGACGGACAGGACCGGCAGAAGCAGGAACGCCGCGAAGCGGCGCAGGAAGCCCAGACCAGCACGGGGGCCGCTCGATGAGCAAGAGCGTAACCCAGGGGGACGGATCAGTGACTGTCCACCAACCCCAGTTCCCGCGCCTGGGCGGCTGGATCGGCGATGGCCTTGATGCGTCGGGCTTCGACCAGCAGCCGTTGCTGCTCGGCCGGCGCGATATCGTCCAGCGCCAGCGTGCTCAACTGCGCCTCATGCCCAGCCAGTACCAGGATCAGCAGTTCGTTGCGCTGGTGCCGGGGCTGCGCCCGGGGCGACTGGCTGACCTGACGAATACTGCCCAGGGCCTGATCGGCCTCGCCACCCAGGGCATAGGCCAGGGCCAGGTTGCACTGGGTATCCAGATCGGTGGGGGCCAGGCCCAGGCTCTTGCTGAAAGCCGCCTGGGCGTCGCCGGTCTGGCCGCGCAGTACCTGGGCGATACCCAGCCGGTTGTAGGCCTGCGGCGTGTTCAGCGCGCTCGCCGCCTGAGTCAGGGAAACCGCTGCACGGTCGAGCTTGCCTTCGCGCAGTTGCGCAGTCCCCAGGCCCAGCAGCGCCGTGGGGTCGTCACGCTTGAGCTCCAGGCCCTGCTGGAACGCGCGTTCGGCACCCCGGGCGTCGCCGCTGTCGAGGCGCGCCTGACCGAGCTTCTGCCAGGCCTCGATACCGGCCCCCGGTTGCGCCGCGGCCTTTTCATACAGCGCCGCCGCCGTGCCCGGATCGCCGCGCCCGTTGACGTCATTGGCCAGGCGCATGAACCGCTGGTAGCTGTCGCCGCCGCTGCCGCTCGCTCCGTCGGGGGCGCCGGCACAGGACACCAGCAACAGACTGCTCAACAGCAACAGGGCGGACGGGAAGGGCTTGGGCAAGACTGGAACTCCTCAGGCAAGGGGGAACACATGACAGCTTGGACAGCGAGTGTGACACCCGAAAGTCATTTTATCGACCCTGAAATGCGGCCCGGCTGCTTTATGTCCAGGCTGCCGGAAAATGTCTTCGGGAGTCCGTGCCATGACTGATTCGCTGCGGTTCCTGATGACCGTGCTGGTGCTGCTGGGCAGCTTGTCCTGCGGGCTTGCCCGGGCGGCGGACGAGCCGGTCTGGTACGCCCGGCCCTATGCCTATGTCTTGATCGAGCAGGACGTACGCGGCGCGCTGGAAGAGTTCGGGCACAACCTCGACCTTGTGGTGGTGATGTCCGACAAGGTCCGCGGCAAGGCCCGCAACCATGTGCGGGCCAGGACCGCCGGCGAGTTTCTCGACCTGGTCACCGACGCCAACGGCCTGACCTGGTTCTTCGACGGCAACGTGCTCTCTATCAGCACCGACGAAGAAACCGCCACCCGCCTGTTCAAGACCCGTGGCGTGGGCCGCGAGCAACTGCAGGCCTACCTGGACGATCTCGATGTGTTCGGCGAACACCTGTCGACGCACGCCGGGCCGGTGGACGACGAACTGTTCGTCTCCGGCCCCCCGGCCTATCTCGCCCTGATCCAGCAACACCTTGACCTGCAGCGTCCCGCCGCCGTGCCCGTGGTGGCCCGGGAGCGAGGCGTGCGGGTCTTTCGTGGCAACACGGTCAGCACCGAGTGACCCTGCAATCCCTGAACCCCCAGGCAATCCCACTTGAAGGAGATACATCATGGCAGTCAATCCAATCGAAGGCGGCGGCACCCCTCCAGTCGATGCCAAGAGCAAGTTCGACGCGGCGGTCGACAAGGCCGCCGACAGCAGCAGCGACGACCAGAAGATCACCGATTTCATGGTCCAGGGCGCCATCCAGATCGGCGGGCAATTCATCATCATGCCGCGCCTCAACGAGCTGCTCAACGACGCCATGGCGGACGACGACGGCGACGAATGATCCAGGCTCCGGCTTCCAACCCACCTGAGGTGACACCATGACAGTGAGTCTAGCGGCGACAACAGCGACAGCGGCGGCGCCGCCTGCCGGAGGGCAGGGTGGCCTCGAGGCTTCGCAGAACCTGTTCGAGCATATGGCCAACAGCGCCAGGAGCGGCATGCCCGAAGGGGCGAGCCCGCACCAGATCGGTAGCAACCTGATGGAGCGCCTGAACGGTTTCATCGACCGCTCGCGGACCTTTGCCGAACGGGCCGATGCCCTGGGCAACGGTCCGCCGGCGAGCAACCCGCCGGTGGCCGGGCCCGGTGCCGCCAGTCCCAACGCCGCCAGCGGCAGTACGGCCAGCGGCGGCGAACCGCCGAAAAAGGTCACCGACCAGCACCTGGATCAGGTCGTGCACTCCCTCAGCCGGATGTTCGACTACTCCATCGAAACCCAAATGGTGGTTCGTGGCGCCACGCAGATCTCCGGCGCCGCCAATACCCTGTTGCGAGGGCAATAAACCGATGTCCAGAGCCCAGCGCATGTCGCGCTTCGTCATCGTCCTGGTCACCGCCTGCCTGCTCCAGGCCTGTGACATGGACCTCTACAGCAACCTCGGCGAGCGCGAGGCCAACGCGATGGTCGCGGTGCTGCTGCGCGACGGCGTCCCGGCCAGCCGCAAGGTCCAGGATGACGGCCGCCTCACCGTGGTGGTGGCCAAGGATCGCTTCGCCCAGGCCATGGCGCTGCTCGATGCCGCCGGCCTGCCGCAGCAGAACTTCTCCAACATGGGCGAGGTGTTCAAGGGCAACGGCCTGGTGTCGTCGCCGGTCCAGGAGCGGGCGCAGATGGTCTATGCCCTGAGCGAGGAACTGTCGCACTCGGTGTCGCAGATCGACGGCATTCTTTCGGCCCGGGTGCATGTGGTGCTGCCGGACAACGACCTGCTCAAACGGGTGATTTCACCTTCATCGGCCTCGGTGCTGGTGCGTTACGACCCCGGCGTGGCTATCGATCCGCTGATTCCGCAGATCAAGACCCTGGTGGCGAACGGCATTTCCGGGCTGAGCTATGACGGTGTCTCGGTAACCGCGATCAAGGCTGCCGCCGTGCCCGGCAAGGGCCAGGGACAGCCGCCACTGGCGCGTTTCATGGGCCTGTGGATCGTCGCCGACAACCTTGCCTGGGCCTGGCTGCTGTTCGGCGGATTGCTGCTGGCGATTGCCGGGCTGGCCGCCGTGCTGTTGTGGCGTCTGCGTCAGCAACGCGGCGCGGTCGCCTTGTACCCGCTGAAGGAAAACCCATGAATTCGTCTTCGGATCTGCTCGAACGCTGGCAGCGATTGACGGCGCGCCCGCTGACCTTCATCGGCCCTGACAGCCTGGCCGAGTGTTTCTCAGGTGCGGTTCCGGCCGGGCAACTGGAGGCCCTGCGCAACCTCTCGCGTTTCGAGGGCCGGCTGCTGCGCCTGCTGCGCGAGCGTTTCGAATTGTCGCCCTGGGCCGAAGTGCCGGAGCCCGACCCTGCGGACCTGCCGGTATTGCTCCTGAGTCCCCTGGCGTTTTCCCGCCTGAGCAGGCTCTGCGGGGCGATCTGGCATGGCGCGACCCTGCGCCGGGAAATTCGCGGCGAAGTGCTCGGCGAATTGCACCAGCGCCTCGGCGCCGAAGTGTTCGCCCAGGCCCTGAGCCTGCCGGCCCTGGCCGGTGCCGCCGACCTGCTGCGCGACCCCGCCGAGCTGGTGGCAGCCATCGAGCGTGACGGCCAGACCTGCGTCGCCGCCTGGCTGCACCTGCAACCCGAATCGCTCAAGGGCTGGTTGAGCCTGCGCCTGGACAGCCCGCGGTTCGACCAGGCACGCCTGAGCCGGGATATCGAAATCGTGCGCGGCGCGGCCGCACTGCTGTCCGCCGAAGAAGACCCCGACAAGGAGAGCCGCGATGAGTGAACTGCCGAGCCGCCCGGGCGGGCGCATCCTGCGAGCCAGCGAAGCCGATGCCTGGCGCGATGGCTTCGCCTTTCTCGAAGCCGCCCGCGAGGAAGCCCTGGCGATCCGCAACGACAGCCAGCAGTGGCTGGCCGAAGCCCGGGCCGAAGGCTTCGCCAGCGCCGAGCGGGAAGGGGCGCAACAGGCGGCGCTTCTGCTTCAGGACACCGCCCGACAGGTCGATGCCTACCTCAACGGATTGGAAAGCGCATTGGCCGACCTGGCGTTGAACATTGCCCGTGAAGTGATGGACGAAATGGACGCTGGCGAACGCATCCTGCGCTGTACCCGCAAGGCCATGGGCGCCTTTCGCCAGGACCAGGCGCTGACCCTGTACGTGCCGCGCGTCCATCTCGACGGAGTGCGCCAGGCCCTGGCGGCCGACCCGCTGCCGACGCCGGGCGTGACCGTGGAGGCCGATGAGCAACTGGCGGCCCATCAGGCGCGGCTGAGCAGTCCGGTCGGCTCGGTGGAACTGGACCTTGACGCGCAACTGGCCGGCTTGCGCCGGGGCCTGTTGCCCCAGGCCGAAGAGGTCCGCTCATGAGCAGCCCGGGCGTGGCCCTCGACAACCTGTTGCCGCGTCTGCAATCGCGCCTGCCCGCTGCCCGTCCACGACCGGTCAAGGGCACCATCCGCAGTATTCGCGGGGTGCTGCTGCGGGCCAGTGTCGCCGGGGTGCGCATCGGTGAACTGTGTCGACTGCGCGATCCCGGCAGCGGCCGCAGCCTGGCGGCGGAAGTCATCGGTTTCGATGATGACGAAGCGATCCTGTCGCCGATCGGCTCGATGGAAGGCCTGTCGACCCATACCGAAATCACCGCCACCGGCGAATCCCTCGGCGTGGTGGTCGGCGATGGCCAACTGGGCCGGGTCATCAGTCCCATGGGCGACTTCCTCGATGCCGAGGGCGAGTTGCCCGGCGGCCTGTTCGAGACCTACCCGTTGCACGCCGAGCCGCCTGCGCCGTTTACCCGGCAACTGATCGTGCGGCCGATGTTCCTTGGCGTGCGCTCGATCGATGGTTTGCTGACCCTGGCCCAGGGCCAGCGCATCGGCATTTTCGGCGAGCCGGGAGTGGGCAAGTCCTCGCTGCTGGCCAGCATCATTCGCAACAGCGAGGCCGATGTGATCGTGATCGGCCTGATCGGCGAACGCGGTCGCGAGGTCCGCGAGTTGCTCGACGTGCAACTCGATGCCAAGGCCCGGGCGCGGACCGTGGCGGTGGTGGCGACGTCCGACCGGCCGGCGGCCGAACGGGTCCGCGCGGCGTTCGTCGCCACGGCCCTGGCCGAGTATCACCGTGACCAGGGGCGCAATGTCCTGTTGCTGATGGACAGCCTGACCCGTTTTGCCCGGGCCCAGCGCGAAATCGGCCTGGCGGTGGGCGAACCGCCGACCCGCCGGGGCTATCCGCCATCGTTCTTTTCCACCTTGCCGCGCCTGCTCGAGCGCGCCGGACCGGCGCCGCGCGGCAGCATCACGGCGCTGTACACGGTGCTCACCGAAGGCGATGCGGCCACCGACCCGGTGGCCGAAGAGGCCCGCTCGATCCTCGACGGCCACATTGTCCTGAGTGCCGAGCTGGCGCAACGCAACTACTTCCCGGCGGTGGATGTACTGCGCAGCCGCAGCCGCCTGATGGAGCAGGTGGCGAGTGAAGAACACCGTCGCCTGGCGATGCGGGTCCGCGAACTGATGGCCCGTCATGCCGAAATCGAAATGTTGATCCGCATCGGCGAATACGCCAGCGGCAGCGACCCCCTGGCGGATGAAGCGATTGCCCGGCACGCGGACATCGAGGACTTCCTGCGTCAGGGCCCCCACGAACCCAGCAGTCAGGCCGAAACCCTTCATCGCCTGCACCAGGTACTGTCATGAAAACCAAAACCTTGCAGAGTCTGCAGAGCCTTCGGGTCCTGCGTGAACAACGCGCCGCCACCGCCCTGGTGGCCCAGCAGCAACGGGTCCGGGAAACCGGCAGCGAACGCGACCAGGCCAGGGAACGCTTGCGCGAGCACCGCGAATCCATCGCCCGCGAAGCCGAAGCGATCTATGCCTCGCTCGAAGGTGGCCTGTCGGTGGCCAGCTGGCAGGCCGCCCAGGCCCGGCTGCAGGATCTGGCCGAGGGCCAGGATGTGCTGGAAGAGCAGGTCGGCGAGGTGTCGCAGAAGCTGCAGGTCGAAGAACTGCAGCGCGATGCCTGCCAGCGCGAGCGCCTGATGCGCCAGCGTCAGTCCGAGGCCTGGCAGAGCCTGGTGGAACGTCGCGAACGGGTCGAGCGCGGTACCCGCGAAACCCGTGAAGAGTCGGATCTGGCGCGGCCTGCCGTGGGCTCCGGTTCATGACTTGCAAGGAGCCCGGACCCTGGCCCGAGGCCCGTCCGGTCAAACCCCTGGTCGACAGCCTGGAAGCGGTCGACCCGGTGCTGGTCAAGCTCAACAATCGCCTGCATCAGCGGCGTCGGCCCTGGGTTGGTGAGCTGGCCGGCCAGGCGCTGGCGGTGGAGTGGGCCAGCCCCGGCGGCGCCCTGCAGGGCAGCAGGGAAGTGCTGTTGACCCTGGGGCAGGAGCCGCTGCGCCTGCTGGTGCCGGCCCAGCCCCTCGACAGCCTGCTCGGCGATCTGCTGGGCCAGGCCCCGACCAGCAGCCTCGACCCGCTGGCCCTGACCCTGTTGACGGAAATGGCCCTGCTGGAGCTGATCGAGCCGCTCGAGGCACGGCTGCGCAAGACGCTTCAGGTCGCCGTGCGCTCGCGTTTGCCGCAGCACCCGAATTTTGTCGTGAGCCTGACGGTTAGCATTCGCCTGGGCGATGCCCCGGCTTTTCCGGTGGTCCTGGAAATGACCCCGATTTCCGCGCACTGGGTCGCCTCGCTGCTGGAGGAACACCTGCCGAAGCAGGCCGACCCGCTGCCCCAACTGCGCCTGGACGGCCGTATCGAAGCCGGCCATGCGCCCTTGAGCCTGAGTGATCTGCGCAGCCTGCGTCCGGGCGACGTGGTGATGCTCGACTACCTCCCGGCCGACCAGTTGCGCCTGACCCTGGCCGAACGCCTGCAAGCCCGTGGCCGCAGTGACGGCAGCCATTTCTGTTTGATCGAAGCGCCGCAACCGGTGCCCCCTGACATGGAGAATGCAATGAGTGATGTCGACAGCAATGCCAGCCTGGACAGTCAACTGGACGACCTGCCCCTGAAACTGGTGTGCCAGGCCGGCAGCGTCGAGGTGTCGCTGGCGCAGTTGCGCGAACTGGGTGCCGGCAGCCTGCTGTTGCTGACCCCGCAATTGCAGGACGGCGTCGAACTGCTGGTCAACGGCCGCAAGCTGGGCCAGGGGCAACTGGTGCGCATCGGCGACGGCCTGGGCGTGCGGGTCCTGAGTTTTGCCACGCCATGACCGGCTACCAGCCCAATCTGATCGAGATCATCCTGGTCGTCGCTACCATCGGGCTGATCCCGCTGGCGGTGGTGACCCTGACCGGCTTCATGAAGATCTCGGTGGTACTGTTCCTGATCCGCAACGCCCTCGGTGTGCAGCAGACGCCGCCGAACCTGGTGCTGTACGGCATCGCCCTGATTCTCTCGGTGTACGTCACCACGCCGCTGATCGGCGACATGTACCGCCAGGTCGAAGGGCACAGCATCAACCTGGAGCACGTCGAGGACGTCAAGGCCCTCGGCGATGCCCTGCGGCCGCCGCTACAGGCGCACCTGGCGCGGTTCGCCAATGTCCAGGAACGCGGTTTCTTCGTCCAGGCCACCGAGACCATATGGTCGCCGGAGGCCCGTGAGCAATTGCGCGACGACGACCTGGTGGTGCTGATTCCGGCCTTTGTCAGCTCCGAGCTGACCCGCGCCTTCGAGATCGGCTTCCTGTTGTATATCCCGTTCCTGGTGGTGGACCTGCTGGTGGCCAATGTGCTGATGGCCATGGGCATGTCGATGGTTTCGCCAACGCTGATCTCGATTCCGCTGAAAATCTTCCTGTTCGTCGCATTGAGCGGTTGGTCACGCCTGATGCACGGCCTGATCCTCAGTTACGGGAGCTGACCCATGGGCCAGGACGTATTTCTCGGCCTGATGAAACAGGCATTGATGACCGTGTTGCTGCTGTCGGCACCGGCACTCGGGGTGGCGATCATCATCGGCCTGAGTGTCGGGCTGTTCCAGGCACTGACCCAGATCCAGGACCAGACCTTGCCCCAGGTGGTCAAGCTGGTGGCGGTGTTGCTGGTGATCGTGTTTGTCGGGCCGTTGCTGGCCGGGCAGGTGATGGAGCTGGGCAACCAGGTGTTGGACAACTTCCCGCTCTGGACCCGGTGAGCGGCATGGAAGCCAACCTTGCCAGTGCCTTTGTCGAAGTCGCTTACCCGGTGATCACCTCGGCGGCCCTGGCGGTATGCCGGGCCACCGGACTGGTGCTGATCACCCCGGCGTTCAACCGCCTGGGCCTGACGGGCATGATCCGTGGCTGTGTCGCCGTGGCGATCTCGATCCCGATGTTCCTGCCGGCGTTCGAGGCCCTGACCTCCATGGGCGAACATGGCAGCCTGTTCCTGGTGGGCCTGATGCTCAAGGAATTGCTGATCGGCCTGACCATCGGCCTGCTGTTCGGTATCCCGTTCTGGGCCGCCGAGGTCGCCGGCGAGCTGATCGACCTGCAGCGCGGCTCGACCATGGCCCAGTTGGTGGACCCGCTCTCGGTGGGCGAGGCCAGCGTGATGGCGACCTTGCTGACGGTGATGATGATCACCCTGTTCTTCATGTCCGGCGGCTTTATTCTGATGGTCGACGGTTACTACCACAGCTATCAGTTGTGGCCGGTGACCGCCTTCACGCCGCTGTTCGCCAGTCAGGCGCTGCTGGCGGTGCTGTCGATCCTCGACCAGGTGATGCGGATCGGCGTGATGATGATCTCGCCGCTGGTGATTTCCCTGCTGGTGGCCGACATGATGCTGGCGTTCCTTTCGCGGATGGCGCCGAACCTGCATATCTTCGACCTGGCGTTGTCGGTGAAGAACCTGGTGTTCTCGGTGCTGATGGTCATCTACATCAGCTTCCTGATTCCGCTGATGCTCGATCAGCTGGCGGAGTTCCGGGGGGCTTTCGAGGTACTCAAGACCTTGAGCGGAGTGACGCCATGAGCGAGACCAGCGAGGAGAAGTCGCAACCGGCCTCGGACAAGAAACTCCAGGACGCGCGCAAGAAAGGCCAGGTCGCCAAGAGTCAGGACCTGGTCTCGGCGATGGTGATTCTCTGCGCCTCGCTGTATATCTCGGCGACCATTGCCCGGGTCCAGGGCCAGGTCACCGCGTTGATCGACCTGACCACCCAGGTCTACATCGAACCGTTCAATACCGTCTGGCCGCGCCTGCTCGATACCGCGCAACAGCTGTGGCTGTCGGTGACCCTGCCGCTGGTGGCGGTGACGGTGGGGGCGGTGGTGCTGACCAACGTGGTGACCATGCGCGGCTTCATCTTCTCGGTCGAGCCGTTGAAGCCGGATTTCAAGCGCATCAACCCGGCGGAGGGTTTCAAGCGGGTGTTCGCGGTGCGCAACCTGGTGGAGTTCCTCAAGGCGCTGGTCAAGGTCGGCCTGCTGGGGCTGGCGTTCTACGTGGTCGGGCGGCATGCCTTGCAGGCGCTGATGGATTCCTCGCGCTGTGGCGCCGGCTGTATCGAGGCCACGTTCTACCTGATGCTCAAGCCGCTGGTGTTCACCGTGGTCGCCACCTACCTGGTGATGGGCGCGGTAGACGTGATGATGCAGCGCTGGTTGTTCGGTCGCGACATGAAGATGACCAAGAGCGAAAGCAAGCGCGAGCGCAAGGATGTCGACGGCGACCCGCTGATCAAGGGCGAGCGGCGGCGCCAGCGCCAGGAAATGCAGGCCATGGCCGGCAAGCTGGGGCTGGGGCAGGCGTCATTGATGATCGGCACCGGCGATGGCTGGCTGGTGGGCGTGCGTTATGTCCGCGGCGAGACGCCGGTACCGGTGGTGGTGGCACGGGCCGCGCCGGAGGAGGCGGCACAGATGCTGGAGGAGGCGAGCCTGTTGAATATTCCCCAGGCCGTGGATGTGGAGTTGGCTGCAGCGATTGCCCGGCGCTCGGTGGTCGGCGAGCCGATTCCGGAGAACACCTTCCAGGCCGTGGCGCTGTTGCTGGTGAATGCACGTCTGATCTGAGAGGTCGGCGGGGGAGCTGATGCCGCCTTCGCTGGCAAGCCAGCTCCCACAGAGGCCGTGTCGAACAGGATTTTTGCGTACGACACACACCTTGTGGGAGCTGGCTTGCCAGCGAAGAGGCCATCAGCCTCACTGCAAATCACTACTACACATCACCGACCTGAATCAGCTCCCCAGCGGCTTGTCGACATCGTGATAGGTGCCATAGCCGTCGGTGGTCCGCCAGATCACCTTGTGATCGTCATCGATCCACTCCGAGTCGCGGGTCGAGTACTTGAAGTCCTCCGAGCGCCGGTTGTTGCCATCGCCGATATAGTCCGGGTGATAGGGCTTGTCCTTGATCGTCGAGTGATGGGCCCATTCTTCTCCACGGAAATCGAACACGCTCTGGTTGGTCGGCGCATCGCGCTGGCCCCAGTCCGACAGGTAAGTCTGCAACCAGACATAGGCATCGTCGCCGCCAGGCTTGAGCAGGCCGTCATCCTTGAAGTCCTTGATCTGGTCCCAGTTCTGCATCGACAGCTTGTGCAGCTTGTGTTCCTTGATCGAACCGAGGATCACCCCCACCAGCGACAGCGCGCCGCTGAACAGGAAACCGGCCGGCCCGAGCCCGCCGATCACCCGCCCGACCGTGCCGAACAGACCGGTCACCCCGGCAATCGAACCCACCAGGCCACTGACACCGCCGGCCACGCCGAGGGCGCCCTGGGCGATCTTGATATCGTCCTTCTCGCGCACGCCGTCGCGAATGGTCAGGGCCCCGCTGGTAATGCCGAGCACGCTGCCGACCACGTCCGCCGTGGCCCCGATGATCTTGATCGCGCTGCCGGCGATACGCTGCCAGCGTGCCGGCTCCTTGATATTGATGCCGCGCTTCTCCACGCCGCTGATAATGCCGTCCCTGACCTTGTCGATATTGTCGTCGCTGAACAGCCCAGCCCCCTTGTTCAGCGCCTTGCCGGCATTCTTGGCGTCGCCATCGAGCATCGAATTGTCGATGGTGTCGAAGATCTTCGACTGGATGTCCTCGCGCTTGAGGTGATCCTTGAGCTTCTCGGCCGCCGCGGCCTTCTGTTCCGGGGTCAGGGCACTGGTGGTGCCGTCGATGCCCGGAACATCGCTGGTCTTGGGTTTCCAGATATCCGGCAGGGACTTGTCCAGGCCGAGCATCTGGCTGGCTTCGGTGCCCGTGAGCTTGTCGTAGATGTTGCCGCCGAGCTTGGCGAAATGGCTGCCGGTACCGAGGAAACCGATGAAGTCACCGGCTATCGCCAGCCGCTGTTGCGGCGTGGCGCCCAGGGTATCGCCCTTGATCAGTTGGTAGACTGCGCGGGCGCCGCTGATGGTGCCGCCGATGGAGCCGAGGATGCCGGCACTGTTGAGGGTGCCCAGGTGTTCGCGAAAGGCCGACTTCTTCGTCGCGTCCATCGGCGAGTTGTCGACCACCTTGCTGATGTCCTCGGTGGTGATCTTGCCGTTCTTCTGCCAGATGTCCCCCAGCTCGGTGGCCGCCTTGCCGAAATCACGGGCCGAGTCCTTGTCCTTGAGCAGGACTTCCTGGACGAACTTCTCGTAGGTGTTGAGGCCGTTGCGCGGGATATCCACGCCGGTGGTCTTGAGCACGCCGATGGTGGTCAGCGCGACGTCGCGGGTCGCCTGTGCCGTGGCCTCGTCGGAAATCAGGCTGGGGTCCTTCATCAGCTTGTCGATTTCCAGGGTATAACTGTCGACCTGCAGGTCCTTGAGGAACTGATCGGCCCTGGCCGGATCGATGTCCGCCAGGCCCTGGTAGGCCGAACGGATTTCCTCGCCGGCCAGTTCCGTCTTGCCGTCCTTCTGCAGGTCGGCGATGTAGTTGATGAAGTTCTCCGACGAGGTGCTGTCGATCAGCTTCTGGCGGGTTTCGTCGACCTTGGCCTGGCCACCGTCGACCTTGCCCAGGGCCGCGTCGTGATGGGACTTGAGGTCGGCCTGGATGCCCTGGTCGGTGAGCAGGGTGGCGATCTGTTCGTCGATGGCCTTGACGTCGAAAATATTCTCGCGCACGTCGCGGGAGGTGACACCGATGGCGTCCTGGGCATTGCCGAAGTTGCCGAAGCCATGTTCGGGAATGATCGACATGCCGTTGTCGGCCATGTTCTTGGCATCCAGCGCACGGATGAACTTGGCGCGAGGGTCGTCCTTGCCGATGCTGCCGTCTTTCATGCCGGCCCGGTAGTCGTCCACCAGGCTCTTCATGGTCAGGTCCTGCACCGACAGCGGGTTGCCGTCGTCGCCTTTCTCGGTGGTTGCCAGGCCGTCGACGGTGACGTCCTTGAGCGGCGGCAGGCCATGGTCGGTGCGCAACTTGTCGATATCGGTGGTCTGTGCGGCGATATCGTCGCGATAGCCCGAGATCTGGTCGAACATCTGCGGGTTGCTTTCCTGGGATACGACGATCTTCTGCTCGTCGGCGCCGGGCTTGTGGTAGGTGAAGGCGATCAGCCCGGGACCGTAATCACCGGCACCGCCGACGCTCATGATGTCCTCGGTGGACGGCAGGTAGTCGTCGGGGCCGGCGAGGGTGTAGCCGTCGCCCCTGGCCTTCTCGATACCGGCCAGGGTCTGGCCTTTCTCGCTGTACTGGGTAAAGCGGGTGGGGGTGATGTCCTTGCTGACGGTGACGACCTTGTCATCGTTGAGGGTGACCTTGAGTACGCCGTCCGCCGGACTTTCCACTGTCTTGATATCGGTGAGCTTCGCGGCGTCGCCGTCTTCACGCACCAGCCCCTGGTTCGGATCGGCCAGCGCGCCCTTGATCAGGTCGCCGGCCGGCGTGCCTTCGGTGGCGGCCAGGCCGTGCAGCAGGTTGTAGTCGGCCGGGTTCGCCGCGCCGCTCATCATGTACTTGTGCCCGGCATCCTCGAAGAAGATCACGCCGGTCTCGGGGTCCTGGGAGTCGACCTTCAAGTGGTCGCCCTTGAAGTCGCCCGGCAGGCTGCTGATTTCCTCGTAGCCCTTGGCCTTGCCTTCGGCCAGGGTGTCCTTGACCTTGCCGATGGCGGTGTAGGTCTCGAAGGCATCGGGGGTGATGCCTTCGGCCACTACCTGCACCCGGCCGTCCTTGAGGGTGACCTCCAGGACGCCCTCGGCAGCGGGCTCCACCGCTTCGATCGCGTCGAAGCCGATCCCGGCCTCGTCCTTGCGCAGTAGTTGCTTGTCGGGATCGGAGAAGCTTTCGGCGATGGCCTTGTAGGCCGGTGTGCCCTGGGCGGCGTTGACGGTGTGCAGGAAGTCGTAGAGCTGGGTGCCGTGGTCCGGGCCCTGGCCGGGGCGTTCGGTGACGGCATGGCCGAAACGCAGGTTGTCGGTGATGTCGTAGCCGCCCTGGGCCTCTGCCGCGGCGGACTGGCTGATCCTGTACTTGTTGCCCTCATGTTCGAAGTAGATCACCCCGGCCGTGGCGTCCTCGGAAACGATCTTCAGTTTGCTGAAATCCAGGGGCTCGGGCAGGGCGGTAATGTCCGTGTACTGTTTGGCCTGTTCGTCACTGAGCTTTTCCGTGGCCGGTTTGCCCGGCGCCGGCTTGTGGTCGGCGGCGAGGACTTTGAAGTGCTTCTGCGGACCTTCGTCCGGGGCCTCGCCGGCGTTGCGTGCCAGGTTCTTGACCTTGTCGACCAGGCTGTCGAAGACACTGGGGGTTCTTGAGGAGGATTCGGCGGGAACCGTCGAGGGCTTGTCGAGTTTGATCATGGCGAAGTCCGTGCTAGAGAGGTCCGAGGCAGTTGGCGTTCCAGAAGGGGGCTTCTGGTCGGGGGCGCACAGTCGGCCCACGGCAGGGCCTGGCGGTAGTCCGCGGGGTTGCTGCTCCTGGGCGCAGGCGTGCTGCTTCGGCGATGGTAGGTGCTGGAGGGGCCGGCGGGCGGGTTTCTTGGCAACTTCTCACAACGTTTCACGGCTGTGAAATACGTCTGTCAAGAAACCCTGGGCGCAGGGCGGATGAAGGGAGATCCGTGGTGGCTTGCCCGCGAAAGGGCCCTTGAGGCCAGGCCTCAGTAATTGGCCAGGCGCAGACGCGGTTCGTCGAGTTGCGCCAGGTCGAGATTGATCCGCGCGATCCAGAACCGCGCGCCCTGCCGGGTCGCCTCGGCGAGCGCCTGGTACAGCAACGAATGGGCCAGGGCGTTGGCGGTGGCGCTGTTCTGCGCCGCGCACAGGCGGGCCTTGAGCCGCAGCAGTTCCGGCAGATACCAGCGCTCGTGACGACCCTGGGTCAGTTGCAGGGTTTCCTCCAGCACTTCGAGCCCGGCGTTGCCCAGGCCGATGGCAGCCAGGCCAAGGGCGTATTCGCCCTGGAAAAAGCTGAACAACGGGCTGTCCGCCTGCAGGCGCAGCAAGCGCAGTGCTTCGCCGAGCTGGCGCACACCGCGTTCCGGGTGGTCCTGGCGAATCAGCAGGACGCTTTCGAAACAGTCGCCGAACAGCCGCCAGATATGCAGGTCGTGCTGGGTCGTGCTGTCCTGCAGCAGGCTCAGGTAGCAGGCGGCGCTGGGCAGGTTGTCGGTCAGCAGGGCAATCGGCAGGGTGCTCATGCAGAGGGTGTACCAGAGCGTCGCCGGATGATTGAGTTTCAAGGCCTTTTCGACATTGCTGTCGATGGTGAACAACGCCTCGTCGACCTGGCCCTCGAGCAGCGAGACGTTGGCCTTCAGGCAATAAGCGGCGATGCGCTGGTCGAAGTGCGCTTCGATGACGTCCGAATGCGAGGCGCAGGGCGCACTGATCGCCTCGTCGATATTCTGCCGCGCACCGGGCAGGTCGGCCATGTAGAACAACGCCGTGGCGCGCATGCGCTTGCCCAGCAACGGATAGTCGACGACCCGCTCCTGTTCCGCCAGCAGGTTGTAGCGTTCCGCCAGTTCCAGCGCCTCGCGGTACTGGTTGGCGGCGCAGCGATCGGACCACAATCCCCACAGGGCCTTGAGCTTGTGCTCGGTGTCGCCGAGGACCAGGGCGTCCTCGCGGACCCGCCGCCAGGCCTCGCGCACCGGTTCGCCGGCGCCGTAGGTGAGCATCAGCACGGTGGCCAGCGCGGTCATCAGTTGCATCCGGCGACGAATCGCCAGGTCGTCGGCCCCGGCGTTTTCTGCCAGGCCGCGCTCGACCTGGACCCGACACTCATTGAGCAGGCCCAGGCGCAACCACAGGGGCACCGCCACCAGCGTGATTTCAACGGCCAGCAGGTGCTCGGCGGCGCCGTGGGCCCAATCGAGGGCACTGCGCAACGCGTTGATTTCCGGACCGTACAGGGCAATCCAGGCGGCGGGCGAAAGGCTATCGAGCTTCTGCCCGGCCTCGGCCAGCAGTTGCCGGGTAAAGAGCGCGTGGCGCTTGTGCACCTGCCCGGCCTCGTCATGTTCGGCAAGCTTCTCCAGCGCATAGACCCGGGTGGTTTCCAGCAGGCGGTAACGCTTGACGGCTTCATCTTCGCGAGCACTGAGCAGGGATTTGTCCATCAGGCTTTCCAGCAGCGGCAGGGCGTTGTGCGCTTCCAGTCCTTGCTGGCCGATCACCGCCCGCACCGCCGCGAGGGTGAAGGCGCCGGTAAACACGGCCAGTTGCCGCAACATGCCTTGTTCGGCCGCGCTGAGAATCGAATAGGTCCAGTCCAGCGCGGCACTGAGGCTGCGGTGGCGGGGCATGGCGGTGCGGCGGCCGGTCATCAGCAGGCGGAAACTGCCGTCGAGCAGGTTCACCAGGTCCGGGATGCCAAAGGCCCGGACCCGCGCGGCGGCGATCTCGATCGCCAGCGGGCTGCTGTCGAGTTTGCGGCAGATGGCGCACACCGCCGCGACGTCGGCATCGTTGAGGACGAAGCCGGGATCGTGGGCCTGGACCCGCTCGACAAACAGCTGGATCGCCGGGTAGGCCAGGGCCTGCGCGGCATCCAGGTCGCTGTCCGGCGCCGGCAGCGGCAGCGAGTCGAGAACCTGCACCGATTCCCCGGTAGCCCGCAGGGGCTCGCGGCTGGTGGTCAGCACGCAGCAGTGGGGCGCCTGACGCAACAGCAGTTCGATCAGCCCGGCAACGGTTTCCAGGACGTGCTCGCAGTTGTCGAAGACCAGCAACAGGCGACTGCTGTTCAGGGCACTGACCACGCCCTGCAGCGGGTCCTCGGCCATCGCGTTGAGGTGCAGGGCCGAGGCCAGCATGCCGGGAATCAGGTGCGGCGCGGTCACCGGCGCCAGGTCGATGAAGCAGCTGCCCTGGGGGAACTCGTCGGCCAGGGCATTGGCTACGGCCAGGGCGACGGTGGTCTTGCCGATGCCGCCGGGGCCGGTCAGGGTCACGAAACGCCGGCTGACCACCTGGGCGCAGAGCTCGCGGATCATCTCGTCGCGACCGATGACCGGCGTCATCAACCCGGGCAGTTCGGATTTCACTTCCGATTTCGCTTCGACCACTGCGGGACTGTCGTCGACGCCGGTGTGCCGGCTGCCGCCATATTGGGTAATGGGCGCGACAAACCGATACCCGCGGCCCGGCACCGTCGAGATATAGCCGAAGTTGCCGTCATCGCCGAGGGCGCGCCGCAGGGCGACGATCTGTGCTCGCAGGTTGCATTCCTCGACGACCATCTTCGGCCAGGCGAACGCGATCAGTTCGGTCTTCTCCAGCAACTCTCCCGCTCGCTCGACCATGGCGATCAGCAAGGCCAGGGCCCGGCTGCCCAGGGTGACCGGCTCGCCATCTTTCAACAGCAGATGCTGTCGCGCCAGCAAGGTGAAGGGACCGAAACAGATCGCTCCTTGCTGTTGCACGTGGCTGAGGGGAATGACGTCCATGTTTACAGGGCTGCTGTTGCTCAACTTCATGTGGGCACCGTTTATTGAGTTTTTCGGCAATCAGGCGCTTGCCTTTGTTGGTACTTGGCATGGTGTACAGGGCGCAGGACACGCCCAAGAGTCAGCTCAGCAGGCTTCATTTATATGAATGTGTTCATGCTACGCAGGCGCATGGAGCCGCTGAGGCGGATCGATCGGCTAGACGGGCGGACGGCCCGACGAGGGCGAATCGTTGCCGCAGGATCGGCGCGGCAGGCGGGGTGGAGAGGCCACAAACCTGCGAGAGGCGGGCGGCTGCAACAAGGAAACGGACAGGTGGCGTATTACTGGAATCAGTGTGCTCATCGTCTTACCCTCCATGGGCGGATCCAGTTCGTCGAGGCCGGTTTTCGACCTTTGCCGGGGCAGTGCCAGGGTGGCAACAACGGGATCGCCGTGAGATGTTGGACCATTAGGAGTCATGATCAACACCTTCGTTCCGCACAATCAATCGGCTTTTCCAGTTCTGCTGAAGCAGTCGGCCGAGGGCTTGCAACGGAGTTTTTTGTTTGGGTTGGAAGAAAGCAGGTTGTGTGCCATTGCGTAAAAACATGTATCAAAAAAGTAACAATATGAAATTTAAAGTAATAGTTTCACGGGTGTGAAGCGTTGAATATTTTTTCGTTCGGGAGTCCGAATCGAACAAATGATTCGTGTTCGGAAAACCGACTGCCTGATGGACAACAACCGTCGAAAACGGTTGCCAGGCCGCCCGGCGGCCCGCGGAACAAGATGTCGGGTTTGTGAGCCGTGTCTCATTCGGATTCGCGGGTCGCAGGCGGCAACCGATCAGGCGAGCGGTTTTTTCAGCTCAGGGGAACACCTTCAACTCCTGGAAATTGCGTCCGACAAAGGTCAGCATGTTTTCCGAACCACTGGTCCAGAAGTCGTAGTTGTGCTCACCGGGACGGGTCGAGAAGCGATTGGGCACCCCCAGCTTGTTCATTTCCGCATGCAGGACGCTGTTGCCGGTGAAGAACCGGTCGTCGGTGCCGCAGTCCAGGTAGTAGCGGGTCTTCCTGATGTCCTCGACCGGCAGGGTCTTGAGCAGGTTCAGCGCGTTGTAGGCCAGATAGTGCGGGTTGATGCGTGCCTGGCCTTGCAGACCGACACCCCAGCCATGGCCGTAGCGCCGTTCGTAACCGGCGGTGTCCATGTCGATGATCTGCTCGTCGGTGCGTAGCGCCGCACTCATCACGGCGACGGCGCCAAAGCTGTCGGGATGCTTGAAGGCATAGATCAGCGAGCCGAAGCCACCCATGGACAGGCCGCCGATGGCGCGGAAGCGTTTCTCCTTGAGCACTCGGTATTTCTTCTCGATATCGGGCATGAACTCGTTGAAGAACATGTCCTCCCAGCGAAACTGCCCGTCGGCGTCGTTCATGTAGAAGGTGGCGTACTGGTTGGCCTCGTTGCGCAAGGCATCCGGGGTGACCACGATCATTGCCGGGATCTTGCCCGCGCGGATCAGCCGATCCAGCAGGTTGCCCAGGTTGTCCTGCATGAACCAGTCGTTGTAGCGCCCGTCATCGCCGCCGTGCAGCAGGTAGAGGATCGGGTAGGAACGCGTCGACTGCTGGTAGTCCGGTGGCAGGTAGACGGTGTATTTGACGTCCTTGGAAAGGATCTTGCTCTTGATCGATGAGGTGTCATCGATGGTGCCCATGTCCGCCCGGGCCGGTGCGATGCCGCACAGCAGCAACAGGCTCAGGAGCAGGCCGGCCAGTACGGCCTTGGCCGGCGTCCGGGGGCGGGAGTTTTCGTCGAACCACGCAAGTTGCATAACACGCTCTCCGTTCAAGGGGATGATGGCAACGATGGGTTTCGTGCCGCTGGCAGGGGTCGCAGGTTCCACGCCAGTGTCGGATCGCGCTGTGGGGATAAACGATGTCGGTGCCGCGTTCGGTCAATCGGCGAAGCCCTCGGGCGGCCAGCGGGCGGCAGGGAGTGGGCGAAGGCTTGCCGGGCCGTTCCGGCATTCGGTCAGGTCGCCGGCCACGACAGGCCGGGCAGGGCACCGGCAATACGCCGGCGTTGCCCGGAGCTGCGCCATTGTGTAGCAAGGTAGCAGCTCTTGGCCTCGATGGCTCCGGGCCGCATCCCGTCGCTCAGGCCACGGCACGACCTGTGGTGGCGTCCCTGGCCGCACCGGGCTGGCCGATCAGCAGGTCTTCGAAGAAGCCGCCAACCGGTTCGGTGGGATGGCTCAGCTGGATTTCCAGGACCCAGACCATTTCGCTGGGGACGATCTCGATATCCGCCAGGTTGGCCGGGCCGTGCAAGGCATGGGGAAAGTCGGACAACCGATGGCCGGCGATATTGCGTTCCAGCACCCAGCCCCTGGCGGCCGCGCTGGCTTCGGCGAAGTCATACAGGCCGCGACCGCTGAGGCCATTGCACCAGGCCTCGCGGCTCTCCTCGAAGACCTCGTGCAAGGCTTGCACGCAGGCCTGGTGCAACGGGTGCTCACCGAAGACAAAGGTGTCGCCGTAGTCGCCTTCGTAACCGTCCCAGACCGGACCGAGGTCGACCACGGCGATATCGCTCGCTTGCAGGCGGCGTTGCAGGTCGACGCCCTTGCGCGGGACATGCACGGTGTCCGGACCAAAACGCACGTAGGTCGGGTGCCAGGTATGGGAAGCGCCCATGGCCTGCAGGTGCTGGTTGGCCATTTCCAGGGCTTCGGCGGTGGTCATGCCGACCCTGAGCTTGCTGGCGATCTGCGCCAGGGCCCGCATCGACTGTGCACGGGCGGCGAGCATACCGTCCAGCGAGTAACGCGGGCCGACCTTTTCCCAGACCGGGTCCAGCGGCTTGAGCCGCCGGACATTGCCCAGGCTGCCGCTGGGCACGAAGGCCTCGGCGACAAAACGCTGCTCCGGCAAGCCGGCGGCCAGGCACTGTGCGCGCACGTCGGCGATCATCCGGCTGTTGCCGCAGGCGTAGACCTGGGCGTCCGCCCAGCGATGGGGGTGCTGCAGGGCCGCTTCCTGCAAGCGGGCCTGCGTCGACAGTACCGGGAACCAGCGCAGCCGCGGCTGGGCGGCACAGGCGGCATCGAGGAATTCCCGATCATAGAAGTCCGCCACTTGGGCACCGCCCCAGTACAGGCTGACGTCGGCACCTTCGGCCAGGGCCATCAGCAGCAGTGGCTTGATCCCGGCGTAGCCGGTGCCGGTGGCGAACAGCAGCACCGGGCGTTCACCGTCGGGTTGCCAGGTACAGGCGCCGAACGGGCCTTCCAGGTTCAAGCGCTGGCCACCTTGCAGGGCCTCGAGGATGCCCTCGGAAAACACCCCGCCGGGCACCCGGCGAATATGGAAGACCAGTCGGCCCTGCTCCAGTTGCGGCAGGTTGGCCACGGAAAAGCAGCGGCTGTCGCCGTCGGCCAGGCGGAACTTGAAATACTGGCCGGCCCGTACCTGCAGATCGTCGGTTTCGGGCTGCAGCACCAATTCGACGATATCGTCGCTCAGTGCCCGCTTGCCGGCGACCACGGCACTGATTTCCAGGGTCGGCGTGTCCAGCGACCAGCCAGGGATCGCCAGGCGCATATCGGCACAGGCATGGCTCTGGCACAGCAGCATTTCATCCGCGGCCAGCGGGTAGGAGGGCGCCGGTTCGTTCGCACCGAGCATCTTGCCCCGGTGCTGGCCGTCGAGCACCTTGACCTTGCAGGAGCCGCAGGCACCACGGCGACAGGAGAACGGCACCGGCAAGCCGCTGGCGAGCATGGCATCGAGCAGCAACTCGTCGCCGGCACTGAAGGTTTTGCCCGAAGGCGACAGCTCGATGACATGGCGATGTTCGTTCATAAGGACCTCGGCGCGGATAAGGTCCTCATTGTTGCGATAGACTAGGACCATGAGAACCTCCAGTTTTGGATAATTCAGATGGTCCAGCTACGTAAATGGCGCCCCTTGCTCAACCTCGATGCCAGCCAGGGCCAGGCGTCCTACCGCAAGATTGTCGAAGGCCTGGTCACGGCAATCCGCGAGGGGCGGCTGGCCCCCGGCAGCCTCTTGCCGGGCACCCGGGAAATGGCGCAACTGCTCGACGTCAACCGCAAGACAGTGATCCTCGCCTATGAGGAGGCCATCACCAAGGGCTGGCTGGTCAGCGAGACGCGCCGGGGCACTTTCGTCAACACGCAGCTGGAAACCCCGCCGTCGAGTCGCGACGTGCCGCAGGATTTCGTCCCGCGCCTGCTCTCGGAGCCGACGGTGCCGTACCTGACCCCGGGCCCGCGGGACAGGGCGATGCAACGGTTGCCCGAGGCCCTGTTCTTCGACAATGGCGCCTCCGATCATCGATTGCTGCCCCAGGCGGTGCTACATCGCTATTATCGCAATTCTCTACGCGACACCTTTACCTCCAACACCGTACGCCATGGCAGCGAGGGCACCGGTTACCTGTTGCGCGCGGCATTGGCCGATATGCTGCGCAACAATCGCGGCCTGTCGGTGACGGCGGAGAATATCTGCCTGACCCAGGGTGTGCAGATGTCGCTGTACCTGGCGGCCAGTGCATTGATCAAGCCGGGTGACGTGGTAGTGGTGGAGCGCCTGAGTTATCCGCCGGCCTGGGCGATCTTCCGGGCCCTGGGGGCACGACTGGTTACCGTCGATATCGACGACGAAGGCTGCCAGGTCGAGCAGCTCGACGGCCTGTGCCAACTGCACCGGGTCCGGATGATCTACCTGACACCCCATCACCAGTTCCCGACCACGGTCAGCCTGCGCGCCGAGCGTCGACAGAAGCTGTTGGCCCTGGCCCAGCGCCACGATTTCTGTGTGATCGAGGAAGACTACGATCATGAGTACCATTTCGAGGGCCGGCCCTACCTGCCGCTCGCCAGCGATACCCGGCAACGCCATGTGATCTATATCGGTTCGCTGTCCAAGCCCCTGGGCTCGACCTTTCGCTGCAGCTACGTGGTGGCGCCGGTCAATGTGATCGAGGTGCTCAACCGCAGCGCCACCCTGATCCTGTCCCAGGGCGATGCGGTGATGCAGAAGATGCTCGCCGACCTGATCAATGACGGCGAACTGAAGAAGCACCTGCGGCGGGTCTCGAAGACCTATCGCCAGCGCCGCGAAACCTTGCAGGAATGCCTGGCGGCAGCGTTTGGCGAGCGTATCGCCATCCGTAAACCGGAAGGTGGGCTGGCGCTGTGGGTCGGTTTTGACAAGAGCCTTGATGTCGACCGGCTGGTGGTGGACGCCCTGGAACACAACCTGGTGGTGCGCAGCGGTCGCCTGTTTTCACCGATGGACCAGCCGGAGAATGCCTTGCGCCTGGGGTTCGCCTCGTTGGACCAGGATGAAATCCACCGGGCCGTGCAACGCCTGGCACAGGCTGGCAGGGGGGCGTCGGGATGACCGCGCCGAGACCAGGCCCTGGCCGCCGCTCCAAAGGAAGGGCGGCCAGATCACCTCAAGGTCAAGGTTGCAGCAGGATCGCTTCGGCCAGGTCCTGGTCACTGGCCCGCAGGCCCGGATGTTCCTGGCGGATCTGCTTCAGGGCCGCTTCCAGGTAGGCACCGCGAATCGCGCCGCCGCTGGCAATGAAGCTGGAGGCGTCATCGTGGGAAGGCGCCACCATCTTCTTGTCCTTCTTGAAGGTGGAATAGAGCGAGGCGGACACCCCGGCCGAGGTCGCCACATCGCCCGCATCGACCCCGGCCACGGCATAGCCGGCGGGGAGCAAGAGGGCAACGGAAAGAACCAGCACTGCGCTACGCATGATCCTGCACTCCTGAAAAGAGGGAGGTTTCCCTCAGTAGAGCGTAGTTGCTGGCCACTGGCGGGGGTTGCCCGCTTATCGGACACGGCCCGTCAGGGTTGCAGGGATTTCCAGGCGGCCTCGGCCAGTTCACTGCGGTAGGTTCGCGGGGAGCTCTGCACGCGCCCGGCCAGCCAGGCCCGGCAGTAGTTCTCCGCCGGGCCGACAATCAGCGACAGCAGCAGCTCCCTCGGCACGCCGCTGACCTCATCCGCGTCGCGGGTGGCGCCCAGCCAGTCGCGCAATTGCCGGTTGCGGGCCTTGTTACGGGTAGCCAGCTCCTCGGCGAAAGGGCCCTTGCTCACGACAAAGCGTGCCTGGAACTGAAAACGCGCCCACTGCGGCTGTTCGTCGACCCAGTCCACATAGCTGTAGACCAGTCCCTGCAGCACTTCCTTCAGTGTCCGGGCCTCGGCCAGGAAGGTTTCGCGCAGCCGCGCCTGGTCTTCCAGCGCGGTGAAGAACAGCGCGGCCACCAGTCCTTCCTTGTTGCCGAAATGGTGGTAGATCGCACCCACGCTGGTATCGCAGGCGGCACGGATGGTTTCGATGGTGCTGGCTTCGATGCCCTGTTCGTTGAAGCACGACAGGGCCTGGCGCAGGATCGCCCGTTTCAGTTCGGCCCTGCGGCCCGGGTAGCAGCGTTCCAGCAGATCGGGGTTTTCCATGGGCAATAACCTGACCGTTCGCAAAGGGGCCCCTGGGCCCGGTTCAAGAATGGCCTAGCTTGACAGTTTTTCCGCTAACAGAATATTGTTCTTTTACAGAATATTATTCTGTAAAGCCATTCACCCACCAAGAAGGTCACAAAATGAGCCAGTTCCTGAGCATGTTCACCGCTGCCGGTCCGGAAAAATTCAGCCAGATGGCCTGTCAGATGGCACCGTACTTCAGCACCATCAATCCCTTGATCAGCGAGTTGCGTGCCGGACATTCGGTGGTGCAGGTGCCGTTCCGCCGGGAAATCACCAACCACCTGGGCACGGTCCACGCCATTGCCCTGTGCAACGCCGCCGAACTGGCGGCTGGGGTGATGACCGATGTGTCGATTCCCGAAGGCGCGCGCTGGATTCCCAAGGGCATGAGCGTCGAATACCTGGCCAAGGCCAAGACCGACGTGCGCACTGTCGCCGACGGCAGCGCGGTGGACTGGCAAACGCCGGGGGACAAGGTGGTGGCCGTCGAGACGTTCGACGAGGCGGGCGTGAAGGTGTTTGCCGCGCAGATCACCATGAACGTCAAGCTGGCCTGAGCCTGTCGCGGTGTCGAAGGGTACATGGGCAGCGCCCGTGCTCATGTGCCATTTTGTCGCACCAACCGACGCAGGCCGGGTGACAGTGTTAAATTGCCTGCCCATGACCTCCTTTCTTCCCCATCGAACCTTCAGGCGCCACGCCGGAGCCTGGCTGAGCCTGCTCGCCATGCTGCTGGTGTTCGCCGGGCCGTTGATCGGGCAGGGGGCGGGCCAGGCCCATGGCCCGCAGGTGGACCTGAGCGATATCTGCGGCGATCTGCCAGAGGGCTACGTCGCCGGCGCCGACCTGGCGTCCCAACGCAGTACCGATCCGGCCCCCCACCATATCCAGCTCTGGGAAAAGTGCGGCTACTGCTCGCTGCTGTTCCAGCATCCGGCGCTGGCTGACTCCCATGCCACCCTGGGTTACCTGGGCATCCGACCGATCAGCTTCCCGGCCCTGACATTCACTGCGCAACAGGCCGCCGCGCCGATCTTTCCAGGCTCCCGCTCCCGGGCGCCACCGCAGTTGCGCGCCTGACCTTCATTGCCCATCGCTGTCGGCGCCCGACCTCGAACGCTCCTCGCCGGAGTTCCCGCGTCACGACAGCTTGCGTTGCATACCTGCGTTACAAAAAGGCTACCTAGAGGGCCCTTTACATGAATGAGTTACTGACTCGCCGCCAGGTCGTTGCCGGCCTCGGGCTCCTGAGTCTTGGATTGCTGGCCGGTTGCGACAGCTCGCCCAAACTGTCGTACAAGTACGGCAAGGACCTGAGCGACGAAATCCTCGGGCGCAAGTTCAAGCTCAAGGACACCCAGGGCAACGTCACCATGCTCGGCAGCTTCGGCGGGATGATGCCGATGATCTTCTTCGGCTTCACCCAGTGTCCCGCCGTGTGTCCCACGGCACTGGCCCGTGCCGCCCGCGCCAAAAAACTGATGGGCCCCGATGGCGACCGCTTGCAGGTGGTGTTCATCACCGTCGATCCGGAGCGCGACACCCCCCAGGTGCTCGACGCCTACGTCAAGGCCTTCGACCCGAGCTTCGTCGCCCTGTACGGCACCCTGGAGGAAACCGCGCAGACGGCCAAGGAGTTCAAGGTGTTCTACGAGAAGATCCCTGCGGGCTCGACCTACACCATGTCCCATACCGCTACCAGCTTTGTCTACGACACCCGCGGCCAACTGCGCCTGGGGCTGTCGCCGTCGTTGTCGGCCCAGCAATGCGCGGACGATCTGCTCACGGTCATGTCAGTCTGCTGACCGACTCTAGAATTATTCGAGATATTGAAATGAACTCTTTGAAATATATTGCTTTTTCCATTCTTGGAACGCTCAGCTTGCACGCTTCCGCGCAGACCCTGGTGGAAGATGCCTGGGTTCGTGCCACGGTGCCGGGACAACCTTCTACCGGTGCGTTCATGCGTATTACCTCGACCGAGGGCGGCAAGTTGCTCGAGGCCAGGTCGCCAGTGGCCAAGACCGTGCAGATCCATGAATCCAAGATGCAGAACGACATCATGAGCATGGAGCCGGTGGACTCGGTAGCGCTGCCGGCCGGCAAGGCGGTCAGCATCGACCCCGAGGGCTATCACGTGATGCTGATCGACCTGGTCGGGCAGGTGAAGGAGGGCGACAGTGTCCCACTGACCCTGGTGGTGGAGAACGCCAAGGGGGTCAAGGAGTCGGTCGAGGTCAAGGCCACCGCCCGTGCGCTCAACGAAATGCCCATGCATGATCATGGTGATATGCACTGAGGCTTTCTGCCCTGTGGGAGCCGGCTTGCCGGCGAAGAGGCCCTAGGGTCTTGCGGCGTCTATCCCGGCGCTTTCGCCGGCAAGCCGGCTCCCACAACTGAATCGCCCCTCGTCGCGTTCATGTTGTATCACAGTGTGTACAGATAACCCTTTGATACACCATGCAACTTATCGGGCGATCCGGGACACTTCCCGGATACATTCCCGCGCTTAACTGCTCCCGTTCAAGGCCCCGAGTTTCCTCGGGCTTTCCCGTCATGCGGAGTGCAGTCCATGTTCAAACAAGCCCAAGCCAGCCTGCGGACCCTGCGCCAGATCGCGCGCTCGATGGTCGGCGTGCCGGATTACGATGCCTATGTCGCCCTGATGGCGAGCCGACACCCGGAACAGCCGGTGATGAGCTACGAGGTGTTTTTCCGCGAGCGCCAGGAAGCGCGCTACAACAGCCGCAAGTGCACGACACGTTGCTGCTGAAACGGCGCACCAACCTTCGGCGGGCAAACGGGAAACGATGATATGAAATGGCTTTATGCAGGTTTGTTGGGCGCTGGCATGGCGTTGTCGGTGGGTATCGTGCTGGCGACGCCGGGTTCGTCCGGTGAGGCCGCCCAGGAAAATGCCTCGCCCATCTATGGCGTGACCATCCCTGACGGCTATCGCCAGTGGGAGCTGGTGGCACCGTCGCTGCAAGGTCCGCCGCTGAACGAACTGCGCGTGATACTCGGCAACCCCACGGCGCTCAAGGCCTACCGGGCGAACGATACCTTGCCGTTTCCGGACGGCACCGTGCTCGCCAAGCTGGCCTGGAAGCATATGCAATCGGCGGAAGCCGCGGCTGCCCTGGTGCCGGGAGAGGCGACCACCGTGCAATTCATGGTCAAGGACTCGAAGAAATATGCCAGCACCGGCGGCTGGGGTTTTGGCCGTTTCATCAACGGCAAGCCGGCGGACGTGACCCAGCATGAAACCTGCTTTGCCTGCCATCAGGCGCTGGTAAAGGACCGGGACTACGTCTTCACCCGACTGGCCCGGTAACGCTTCCGATCTTGTGACGCGGAGCGTCACTGGCTGCATTCCCACGCAGAGCGTGGGAACGATCAGCGCCTGCTCTCCATCGATCGCTCCCACGCTCCGCGTCCGCCTCCCTGACGAGGAGCCCCAGCCCGTCCAACGCCCCTCAGCAAAAATCCCTGATCGATCGTTCCCACGCTCCGCGTGGGAATGCCGCCCAGGACGCTCCGCGTCCGCTTCCCTGACACGGAGCCCCAGCCCGTGCGCAACGGTCTTCAGCAAAAAATCCCCTGATGAAACGTTTAACCTTTGATGAAATCGCCTGCGCAAGCGCTTGCGTAAACAATTTTATCTGATTACATTTTATTTCAATCAGGTCGGCCAGGGCATGTTCCCCGGTATGGCTCAGGTATAAAAATAAAAATTCCGGGTGTAAAAATGGATCTCTTGCTGGATCAGGTATTACGCTTTTTTTGCCGTTCTCCTCAGCCGCCCGCGCTGACCGTCGCCGCGAGGGCCTGTCCATGAGCCCTGCCGCAATCCCTGTTCCGCTGCTCGAAATGCACGGTATCTCCAAGACCTTCAACGGCCTGCGCGTACTGAAAAACGTCGGCCTGAAAGTCTATGCCGGGGAAATCCACGCGCTGATGGGGGAAAACGGTGCCGGCAAGTCGACGCTGATGAAGATTCTCTCCGGCGCCTACCAGGCCGATGCCGGCGGTGAAATCCGCATCGGCGGCCAGGCCATCGCCAGCTTCGACCCGAGCACGGCCAAGACCCATGGCATTGCCGTGATCTACCAGGAACTGAGCCTGTGCCCGAACCTGAGCGTGGCCGAGAACATCTATCTCGGCCGCGAGCTGCGCCACGGCTGGACCATCGACCGCAAGGCAATGGAAGCCGGTTGCGTCGAAGTGCTGGCGCGCCTCGGTGCCGAGTTCAAGGCCGCGACCCTGGTCAGCAGCTTGTCCATCGCCGAACGCCAACTGGTGGAAATCGCCCGGGCCCTGCATGCCCACGCCCGGATCCTGGTGATGGACGAACCGACCACGCCGCTGTCTTCCCGGGAAACCGACCGCCTGTTCGCGCTGATCAAGCAATTGCGCGAACAGGGCCTGGCAATCATCTATATCAGCCATCGCATGGCCGAGATCTACGAACTGTCGGACCGCGTCTCGGTGCTGCGTGACGGCGAGTACGTCGGCATGCTGGAGCGCGACGGGCTGTCGGCGGAAACCCTGGTCAAGATGATGGTCGGTCGCGACCTGTCGGGTTTCTACAAGAAGGAACATGCGGCCTACGCCCCCGGAGACGTGGTCATGCGGGTGCGCGACATGGCGGACGGCAAGCGCGTACAGCCATGCAGCTTCGACCTGCATGCCGGCGAGGTGCTGGGGATTGCCGGACTGGTGGGGGCAGGGCGCACCGAACTGGCCCGGCTGATCTTCGCCGCCGATCCGCGCCTTGCCGGCACCCTCGAAGTCGCGGGACGGCCGGTAACGCCCTTGCGCCACCCGACGGATGCGATCCGTGCCGGCGTGGTCTACCTCACCGAGGACCGCAAGGCCCAGGGCCTGTTCCTCGACATGAGCGTGAACGACAACATCAATGTCTGTGCCTGCGTCCCCGATGCCTATGCCGGTGGCGTGCTCGACCGCGCCAGCGCGGCACGGCGCGCGGTGGCCGCGATCAAGTCGCTGTCGATCCGGGTCGCCTCGGGCAAGGTCAGTGTCGGCGCCCTGTCCGGCGGCAACCAGCAGAAGGTACTGCTGGCGCGCCTGCTGGAGGTCAAGCCCCATGTGCTGATCCTCGACGAGCCCACCCGGGGCGTGGATATCGGCTCGAAATCGGAGATCTACCGGATCATCAACGAACTGGCCAAGGCCGGCGTCGGCATCCTGGTGATCTCCAGCGAACTGCCGGAAATCATCGGCACCTGTGACCGCGTGATGATCATGCGTGAAGGCCGGCTGGTGGCCGAAGTGGGCGGCACGTCGGGTCGGGAAATATCCCAGGAAGCCATTATCGAACTGGCCACCGGTGGCGAGCAGGTGGCCGCCCATGGCTGACTCCGGCAATCCGCAACGGCCCATCCCTCAACAGAAACCCGTGGAGACGAACACTATGGCGCTGACCGTAGGCAATCCGCTGCAAACGATCGGCAAGGGGGAACGCATGCGTGAACTGATGCGCACGGTGGGCATGCTGCCGGTACTGATCCTGCTGCTGGTGGGTTTCGCCCTGGCCAGCGAAAACTTCATGACCGTGCAGAACCTGTCGATCATCACCCAGCAGGCCTCGGTCAATGTGGTGCTGGCCGCCGGCATGACCTTTGTCATCCTCACCGCCGGCATCGACCTGTCGGTGGGCTCGATTCTCGCCGCTTCGGCGGTGGTGGCCCTGCAGGCCTCGTTGTCGCCGCAGTTCGGCATGCTCGGGATCCTCGCCGGGGTCGGCTGCGGCCTGTTGCTGGGGCTGGTCAACGGCGGGTTGATCGCCTTCATGCGTCTGCCGCCATTCATCGTCACCCTCGGTGCCCTGACCGCCATGCGTGGCCTGGCCCGGCTGCTGGCCGACGACAAGACCGTGTTCAACCCCGACCTGCCATTCGCCTTTATCGGCAACGACTCGATCCTCGGCGTGCCCTGGCTGGTGGTGATCGCGGTGTGCGTGGTCGGGCTGTCGTGGTTCATCCTGCGCCGCACCGTGATCGGCGTGCAGATCTATTCAGTCGGTGGCAACCCCGAAGCGGCCCGGCTGTCCGGGATCAAGGTGTGGAAAGTGCTGCTGTTCGTCTATGCACTCTCCGGCGCCCTGGCGGGACTGGGCGCGGTGATGAGCGCCTCGCGCCTGTTCGCCGCCAACGGCCTGCAACTGGGGCAATCCTACGAACTCGATGCGATTGCCGCGGTGATCCTCGGCGGCACCAGCTTTACCGGCGGCGTCGGCACCATCGGCGGCACCCTGATCGGTGCGCTGATCATCGCCGTGCTGACCAATGGCCTGGTGCTGCTCGGCGTCTCCGATATCTGGCAGTACATCATCAAGGGCATCGTCATCATCGGCGCGGTGGCCCTGGATCGCTATCGCCAGTCCGGAGCCCGTACCTGACGGGCCTCACGAATACCGACGTACAGACGCTTCAACAATAATCACAAGAGAGCAATCATGAACTTCAAACGCATGTTTCCCGCTGTCCTGTCCCTGAGCCTGGCCGCGTTGCTGTCCCAGGGCGCCTGTGCCCGTGAACTGAAATCGGTGGGCATCAGCCTCGGTTCGCTCGGCAACCCGTACTTCGTGACCCTGGCCGATGGCGCCAAGGCCCGGGCGCTGGAGCTGAACCCGAATGTCAAGGTCACCTCGGTCTCGGCCGACTATGACCTGAGCAAGCAATTCACCCAGATCGACAACTTCATCTCCGCCGGCGTCGACCTGATCCTGCTGAACGCGGTCGATCCGGCGGCCATCGAGTCGGCCATCAAGAAAGCCCGCAAGGCCGGGATAGTCGTGGTCGCCGTGGACGTCAACGCCCGGGGTGTGAATGCCACGGTGCAGACCGACAACGTCGAGGCCGGCAAGCTGGCCTGCCAGTTCATCGTCGACAAGCTGGCCGGCAAGGGCAATGTGATCATCCAGAACGGCCCGCAGGTAACGGCGGTCACCGACCGCGTCAGTGGCTGCAAGGCTGCGCTGGCCGCGGCACCGGGGATCAAGGTGCTGTCCGATGACCAGGACGGCAAGGGCTCCCGTGAAGGCGGCCTGAACGCCATGCAGGGCTACCTGACGCGCTTCCCGAAAATCGACGGTCTGTTCGCCATCAATGACCCGCAGGCCATCGGCAGCGACCTGGCCGCCAGGCAACTGAAGCGCAGCGGCATCATCATCACCTCGGTGGACGGCGCGCCGGATATCGAGAACGCGCTGAAGACCGAGACCTCGATCCAGGCCTCCGCCAGCCAGGATCCCTGGGCCATGGCCCAGACCGCGGTGACTATCGGCAACGACCTGCTCAATGACAAGCCACCGGCCCAGGAAGTGACCCAACTGACGCCGAAGCTGATCACCCGCGACAATGTCGGTGCCTACACCGGCTGGTCCAGCAAGCATTGAGTCGATAAGGGGAGGGAGGCAGCAACGTGGTGACCATGGATGACGTGGCGAAGATCGCCAGGGTCTCGACCTCGACCGTCTCGCATGTGCTCAACGGCACACGCAAGGTCAGCCCGGCGACGGTGCGGGCGGTCGAACTGGCGATCGAGCAACTGGGCTATATCCCGAACACGCTGGCCCGCTCGCTGGCGCGTTCGCGAACCCATACCATCGGCGTGGCGATCTCGGCGCTGTCCAACCATTACTTCAGCGAAACGGTGCACGCGATTGAAACCGAGTGCGCCAAGCACGGCATCATGATGCTGTTCGTCGATACCCATGACGATCCCGAACAGGAACTGCGGGTGGTCAAGGCGCTGCATCATCGACGGGTCGATGGCATCCTGCTGGCGCCGTCGAGCGGTTCACGGGCACTCGCTCTCGACTACCTGCTGGAAAACGAGATTCCGGCGGTCCTGGTCGACCGCCTGGTCACCGCGGGCTTCGACCAGGTCGGCGTGGAAAACCGGCGCTCGACCGAGGAACTGGTCAGGCACCTGATCGACCATGGACATCGACGCATCGGCTTCATTGCCGGTCGCCCGGGCTTCAGTACCACGGACGAGCGGGTCGAAGGCTATCAGGCGGCGCTGGACAAGGCCGGACTGTCCTTTGATCGCGCCTTGCTGGTCAACGGCGGTTCGAACAGCGAACCGGCGCGCCTGGCCACCGCGCAACTGCTGGCCCTGCAATCGCCACCGACGGCAATCATGGCCGCCAACAACCTGATGACCCTGGGTGCCATGCACGCCTTGCGTGATGCCCAGGTCGAAGTCCCCGGACAGATGGCCCTGGTCGGCTTCGACGATTTCGACTGGGCCGACTTCTTCGTCCCGCGCCTGACCCTGATCGCCCAACCGGTCAAGGCCCTCGGGGCCGAGGCTGTCAACCTGTTGCTCAAGCGCATTGAAACCCCCGAGGCGCAACGGCAGACCGTACACCTGGCCCCGACCCTGCGGATTCGCAACTCATGTGGCTGCCCATAGGCGGCCCGCTGGATGGAAGTGAATGTAGATGAGCAGTCCCGTCTCCCTCGGCATCGACCTCGGCACCTCGGAACTCAAGGCCATCCTGCTGGATGGCGACGGCAGCGTACTGGGCCATGCCGGTGTCCGCCTGACGGTGGCGCGCCGACAGGGCGGCTGGTCCGAGCAGGACCCGCGGGACTGGTGGCAGGCCTGCCTGGCGGCCCTGGCACAACTGCGCCAGGCCCAGCCCGACGCCTATGGCCGCGTCCGCTGCATCGGCCTGTCGGGACAGATGCATGGCGCGGTGCTGCTGGGCGACGACGACCGCGTGCTGTACCCGGCGATCCTCTGGGATGACTCGCGGGCCATGGCCCAGGCCGAAAGCCTGGGCCGCGACTACCCGGAGTTTGCCGAAGTCACCGGCAGCTTGCCGATGGCCGGCCTGACGGCGCCGAAACTGCTCTGGCTGCAACAACACGAGCCACGGGTATTCCAGGCGATCGATTGTGTCCTGTCGCCCAAGGACTACCTGCGCCTGTGCCTGAGCGGCGAACGCATCAGCGATGTCTCGGATGCCGCCGGCACCTTGTGGCTGGATGTCGCCCGCCGCGACTGGTACGCGCCGATGCTCCGCGCCACCGGGCTTGAACCGGGGCAGATGCCGCGACTGGTCGAGGGGCCGGCGGCCTGCACCGTACTGAACGCACCGGCGGCGTTGCAGATCGGCTTGCCGGCCGGGTTGGTGATCGCCGGAGGCGGCGGCGACAACCCGGTCTCGGCGGTCGGCATCGGCGCGGTCAACGCGGGCGATGCCTTTGTCACCCTCGGCACCAGCGCCGCCATCGTCGCGATCACCGACCACGCGGCGGGCAGTCCCGCCAGTGCGGTCCACAGTTTCTGCCATGCCCTGCCGCAACGCTGGTACACCATGGGCGCGATGCTCGCCGGGGCCAGTTGCCTGCGCTGGGTCACGCGCCTGCTGGGCTTTGCCGATGAGGCCGCGCTGTTGCAGCAGATCCAGGCAACCCTGCCCATGGATCGGCCGGTGCCGTCCGACAACCCGCTGTTCCTGCCTTACCTGGCCGGCGAACGCACACCCCATGACGACCCGTTGCTGCGCGGCGGTTTCATGGGCCTGGGGCATGACTGCGTGCCGGCGATGCTCGGCTATGCAGTGCTCGAAGGGGTCGGCTTTGGCTTGCTGGATGCCATGAACGCCGTACTGTCGGCCGGTGCGACCGTGGAGCGTTGCGCGCTGGTCGGGGGAGGGGCTCGCAGCGAGTACTGGGCACAGTTGCTGGCCAATATCCTCGAACGGGAAATATTCACCCTGCAGGGCAGTGAACTCAGCGCCTGCATCGGGGCCGCCAAACTCGGCTTCCTGGCCATGGGGCAGGGCGCCGAACTGTCGCAGGCGGGACTGCCGGTCAAGGCCCGCTACTTCCCCGACGCAGGTCAACGATCGGTCTTGCAGAGCCGTTATCGAAAATTCCGGGGGTTGCTCCCGGCGGCCAAAACACTGCGCGGGCAAATGTAACTTTATATTCCCAGGCAGTGAAAATCATGGTTATTATCCACCCGCGCCGAGGGCCACAATCCCTGCCGGCGTAAAGGACTGCCACAGGTCGCCACAGACCGGGCAGTCGCAGCCGATCGGGTCGACCCTAGCGCTGTCATCCCCGCGCAGGTTCGTCACCAATCGTTGATCCTCCAATGGAATGAGAGGCTTGAATTGGTCAGAGAACCGGACACCGCGCTTATCCAGCAACTGTTCGAATCCCAGGTACTGCGTGATCCCTCGGCCCCGGCGCTGGGTTTCATGGGCCAGGTCCTGAGCTACGACCAACTCAATACCCGGGCCAACCGCCTGGCGCACCATCTGCGCTCACTCGGCGTCGGGCCCGACACACGGGTCGCCTTGTGCCTGGAGCGCTCGCCGCAGATGCTGGTCGGCGTGCTGGCAGTGCTCAAGGCCGGCGGCGCCTACGTCCCCCTCGATCCCGCTTATCCCGCGCAACGCCTGGCGCACATGCTCGCCGATTGCGCGCCGCGACTGCTCTTGACCCACGCGACGACGCACGATGGCCTGGCGACGGCCCTGGAGTCCCTGGCGGCAGCACCCGCGGCCCTGGAACTGGCAGTGCTGGATCTGCGGGACGAATCCGCCTGGGCCGAGTGCCCGACGGACAACCCGCCTGCCGAAACTCTCGGCCTGCACGATCGCCACCTGGCCTATGTGATCTACACCTCCGGCTCGACCGGCACGCCCAAGGGCGTGATGGTCGAGCATCGCGGGCTGGTCAACCTGGCCCGGGTCCAGGGCCCGCTCTTCGCGGTCGGCCCCGGATCCCGCGTGCTGCAATTCGCCTCGTTCAGTTTCGATGCCTCGGTATTCGAATGGGTCATGGCCCTGACCCACGGCGCCTGCCTGGAAATCGCCGAACCCGGCACCTTGCTGCTGGGCGACAGCCTGGCGAGCCTGCTGCGCGAGCGCCATATCAGCCACGCGACCCTGCCACCGCTGGTACTCGCCGGGCTGGGCGAACCGGGCGCATTGCCGGCGCTGACCACGCTGGTATTGGCCGGCGAATCGCCGAACCCGGCACTGGCGGCGAGCTGGGCGGCAGGGCGGCGCCTGTTCAATGCCTACGGACCGACCGAAACAACCATCTGGGCCACGGTGTATCGTTGCAATGAACAGCACGACCCTGATTGCCCGGTGCCCATCGGCGAACCAATCGACCGGGCCAGTGTTGTCCTGCTGGACGAGTCGGGCGCTCCGGTGCGCATGGGCGAAGTCGGCGAGCTGTTTATCGGCGGCATCGGCGTGGCGCGGGGCTACCTGAACCGCGCCGAATTGAGCGCCGAGCGATTTGTCGACAGCCCCTTCGTGGCGGGTGAACGGCTGTACCGTACCGGCGACCTCGCCCGATTCGACGCCGACGGCCAATTGCTGTTTCTCGGGCGCTGCGATTTCCAGGTCAAGGTCCGCGGATTCCGCATCGAGCCCGGTGAGATCGAAGCTTGCCTGGAGCGTCTGCCGGGAGTCGAAGAAGCCCTGGTGATCGCCCGCGAGGACACACCCGGCGAACGCCGGCTGGTGGCCTACTACCTGGCGGACAGCGAGATCAGCCCACGCCGGTTGCGTGAGCACGCCCGCCTGACATTGCCCGCACATATGTTGCCGGCGGCCTGCGTGCGCCTGCCGCGGTGGCCGCTGAACAGCAACGGCAAGCTGGATCGCCAGGCTCTGCCGGTGCCGGATGCCGCGGCGTTGATCAGCAGCGCATACGTGCCACCGCGGAGCGAGCTGGAACAATGGCTGGCCGATATCTGGGCCGAGGTGCTGAAGGTCGAGCGGGTCGGGCGCGAGGACAATTTCCTCGCCCTCGGCGGTGATTCCCTCAGCGCCCTGCAGATCAGCGTGCGGGTTCGCGAGCAGGGCGGGCGCATCCTGCCGCTCAAGAGCCTGTTTCTCGAAAGCACGCTGCACCAGGTGGCACAGCGGCTGAGTGAGCCGATGACGGAGAGTGCGTCGCAAGCGCCGGCCACTGTCGGGGCCTCGCCGATCGCACCGTTGTCCTACCAGCAGAGTGGCGTCTGGTGGTTGAACAAGGTGTCCGATGCCCGTGCCTATCACGCCCAGAGCGTGATCAGTATCCAGGGCCATATCGAGGTGGCGCTGCTGCAGCGCTGCCTGGACGAGATCGTCGCCCGCCACGAGATTTTCCGCACCACCTTTCACGCCGATGGTGAAGGCGTGCCGTACCAGCGCATCCATGAGCAGGCCCGTGCCGCGCTGACCTGCATCGATATTCCCGCGGACGACGAGCCGGCCTTCAACGCCCGGGTCAGCGCAGAGGTACAGCGCGACATCGACGTGGCGAGCCTGCCGCTGGTGCGCTGGCTGTTGGTCCGGCGCGGCGTCGATTCCTACGCGCTGGTGCATATCGAACACCATTTCGTCCACGACGGCTGGAGCGCGAACCTTTTTCTCGAGGAACTGCTGCACCTCTATCAGTTTCATCACGGCGAGCGCCAGGACCCGTTGCCCCCACCGGGCGCGCAATACGGCGACTATGCTCGCTGGCAACAGAGCGCGGCGGCCGAGGCCGAGTACGACCGGCAGTTGCTGTTCTGGAAGGAGCAACTGCGCGACGCCCCCTTTACCCTGCCGTTGCCGACCGACTTTCCCCGACCGGCCCAACGCAGCGGCCGCGGCCGGCAACTGCGCTGCGAGCTGCCCGCCGCCCTGGCCGCGAAACTGCGCCAGTTCAGCGAGGCCGAAGGGGTCACGGTCTTCACCACCTTGTTCACAGTGTTCCAACTCTGGCTGGGACGGCGCTGCGGCATCGAGGACTTCCTGGTCGGCTCGGCGGTGGCCAACCGCAAATCGGTGGCTCATGAACGCTGCCTGGGGATGTTCGTCAACAGCGTGGTGATTCGCGCCGATCTCAGGGGCGCGCCGAGCTTTCGCCAACTGCTGCGGCGCACCGCCGAGCGTGCGCTGGATGTCTACGACCACGAAAGCCTGCCCTTCGAAAGGCTGGTGCGCGAGTTCCAGCCCAGCCGCTCGCTGTCGCGCAACCCGCTGTTCCAGGTGGCCTTCAGTTTCCACAACTCGCAGACCCCAGCGCTCAAGGGACCGGGATTCGATCTCTCGCTGTTCGAGGCCTACAGCAACCAGACCGCGAAGTTCGACCTGGAGGTGGTGCTGATTCCCCGGGGTACCCGGACCGGCAACTCCGACAATCCGGACACGCTGTCACTGCTGTGGAACTACTCGGTCGATCTGTTCAAGGAAGACACCATGACCCGTCTGCGCGACAACTACCTCGATCTGCTCGGACAGTGCCTGGAAGCACCCGAGCGTCATCTCGACAGTGACTCGGTGATCGGTGCCGAGGAACGCCATCGCCTGTTGGAAGAATGGAACAGGGTGACCCCGCCGAGTGAACCGCCGCGTTGCCTGCAGCAGTTGTTCGAAGAACAGGTGGCGCGCGATCCCTGGGCCCCGGCGGTCAGTTGCGAAGGCCAGACCCTCGGCTACCGCGAGTTGAATGCCCGGGCCAACCGACTGGCGCGGCATCTGCGTACCCTCGGCGTCGGTCCCGATGTGCTGGTGGGCCTGTGTGTCGAACGTTCCCTGGACATGCTGGTGGGACTGCTGGCGATCCTCAAGGCCGGCGGCGCCTATGTGCCGCTGGACCCGGTCTACCCGAGCGAGCGCCTGCACCTGTTGCTCGCCGACAGCACGCCGGCGGTGGTCCTGACCCATGCGCCAGCCCGGCCCAGCCTGACGGCCGCCTGCAAGGGGCTGGCGAACAAGCCACGGCTGCTGGACCTGGAGGCCGACGCCACGCGTTGGGCCGAGCGTCCCGACGACAATCTCGACCCGCGGGAAACCGGCGTGAGCGCGAACCACCTGGCCTATGTCATCTACACCTCCGGCTCCACCGGCACGCCCAAGGGCGTGATGATCGAGCATGCCCAGGTGGCCCGCCTGTTCACCAGCACTGCCGCGCAGTTCCATTTCGACAGCGACGATGTCTGGACCCTGTTCCATTCCTTCGCCTTCGACTTCTCGGTCTGGGAAATCTGGGGGGCGCTGCTCCATGGCGGACGCCTGGTGATTGTCCCGAGCCTGACCAGCCGGACCCCGGCGGACTTCTACCAACTGCTCTGCGAGCAAGGTGTGACGGTCCTCAACCAGACTCCGAGCGCCTTCCGCAGCCTGCTCGGCGCCCAGGCCCGCAGCGCGGCGGCTCACAGCCTGCGCTACGTGGTGTTCGGTGGCGAGGCGCTGGAAACCAGCGCGCTCAAGCCGTGGTTCGCCGACCCGCGCAACAGCGACACGCAACTGGTCAACATGTACGGCATCACCGAAATCACCGTGCACGCGACCTATCTGGCCCTGCGCGCCGAAGATGCCGAGCAGCCCGGTGCCAGCCCCATCGGCCGGCCGCTGGCGGACCTGCGTTGCTACCTGCTCGATCCTGCCGGGCAGTTGCTGCCGGTCGGTGCCGAAGGCGAGATCCATATCGGCGGGGCCGGGGTCGCCCGGGGCTACCTGAACCGCGAAGCCCTGACGGCCGAACGCTTTGTCGACAATCCCTTTGTCGCCGGCGATCGCCTGTACCGCACCGGCGACCTGGCCCGCTATCGGCCCGACGGCAGCCTGGAGTTCCTCGGACGCAACGATTTCCAGGTGAAGATCCGCGGTTTCCGTATCGAGCTGGGGGAGATCGAGGCCTGCCTGGGCCGCTGCGCCGGCGTGCGCGAAGCGGTGGTCATCGCCCGCGAGGACCAGCCGGGAGAGCCGCGCCTGGTGGCCTACTACACGGCCGCCGAAGGGGCCGTGCCCAGCGTCCGCGAACTGCGCGCGCAACTGGCGGCGGCGCTGCCGGAGCATATGGTGCCGGCCGCCTATGTCGGTCTGGAGGCATTGCCGCTGACCGCCAACGGCAAGCTCGATCGCCGGGCGTTGCCGGCGCCTGATGACAGCGCCTTCGGCACCCGGCCGTTCAGCCCCGCGCAGGGGCCGGTGGAAATCGCCCTGGCCGAGGCCTGGGCCCATGTGCTCGGGCGCGAACGGATCGGCCGCGACGACAACTTTTTTGCCCTCGGCGGCCATTCCCTGTCGGCCCTGCGGGTGCTCGAACGCCTGCGCCGCCAGGGCATCGAACTGGATGCGCGGCTGATGTTCAGTGCGCCGGTGCTGCGCGAGCTGGCCGCCGGGGTCGAAGTGGCCGAAGTCGCGGCGCCGATCCCGGCCAACGGCATTGTCCAGGGCCTGCCGATCACGCCCGAGCGCTTGCCGCTGGCGACACTGGACCAGGCGCAGATCGATGCGATTGTCGCCACGGTGCCCGGTGGTTCCGACAATGTGCAGGATATCTACCCGCTGTCGCCGCTGCAGGAGGGCATGCTGTTCCACCACCTGATGGCGCGCAATGGCGATCCCTATCTGCTCTGGAGCCTGATGAGCTTCAGCGACCGGGCGACCCTGGAGCGCTATGTCCAGGCCCTGGAAACGGTGATCGGGCGCCATGACATCCTGCGCACCTCGATCTTCTGGGACGACCTGGAACAGCCGGTACAGGTGGTCTGGCGCCAGGTCGGCACACTGGTCGAGGAACTGCGGCTGGATCCGGCCGGCGGCGATATCGCCGGACAACTGCGTCAGCGCTTCGACCCCCGGCATTATCGCCTGCCCCTGGACCGGGCACCACTGATGCGCATGATGGTCGCCCGGGACGACGCCAACGACCGCTGGCTGGGCCTGCGCCTGTTCCATCACATCATCGACGACAACACGTCGCTGAAACAGCTGAACGCCGAGGTCGAGGCGGTCCTGGGCGGTAACGCCGACAGCCTGTTGCCGGCCTTGCCTTATCGCAACTTCATTGCGCAACGGGTGAAGGGTGGCGACCAGGAGGCCCAGGAGCAGTTTTTCCGCGGCATGCTGGCCAGCGTCAGCGAGCCCTCCGCACCGTTCGGCCTGCTCGATATCCAGGGTGACGGCAGCGGCGTCGGCGAAGCCCGGCTGCAGTTGGCCGGCGATCTCGGCCAGCGCCTGCGCCAGGCCGCCCAGGCCTTGGGCGTGAGCCCGGCCAGCCTGTTCCATGTCGCCTGGGGGCAGGTGGTGGCCCATACCTCCGGACGCCACGACGTGGTGTTCGGCACGGTGCTGTTCGGGCGCCTGTACGGCGGCGAGGGGGCCGAACGCATTCTCGGCCCATTCATCAATACCTTGCCGATCCGCATCGATCTCGCCGCCGAAGGCGTGGCGGCCTGTGTCCGTCGCACCCATCGGCTGCTGACCCGACTGTTCGAGCACGAACACGCCTCGCTGGCGCTGGCCCAGCGCTGCAGTGGCATCGCCTCGCCAACACCGTTGTTCACCACCTTGCTCAACTACCGGCACAGCGAGCGGGCCACCGAAGGCGGCGACTCGACCTCCGGCGCCTGGAAGGGCATCGAGGTACTGGGCGGCGAAGAGCGCACCAACTATCCCCTGGTGCTGGCCGTGGACGACAGCGGCGAGGGCTTCCGGATCGGCGCCCAGGTCTGTGCGGCCCTGGATGCACAACGCACCTGCGCGATGATGCAGCGTGCCCTGGAAAGCCTGGTCGCCGCCCTGGAACAGGCACCGCAGGGCGCGGTCGAGCGCCTGGATATCCTGCCGGCGAACGAGCGCCGGTTGTTGCTGGAAGAGTGGAATCCACCAAGCCGCGTGGTCGCGGACCACCGCTGCCTGCACCAGGGTTTCGAGCGTCATGCCGCCGCCCAGCCCGAGGCCCCGGCGGTCAGCTTCGAGGGCGCGACCCTCGGCTATGGCGAGCTCAATGCCCGGGCCAACCGCCTGGCCCATTATCTGCGCGGGCGCGGCGTCGGGCCCGAGGTGCGGGTCGGCCTGTGTGTCGAACGCTCGCTGGACATGCTCGTGGGCCTGCTGGCGATCCTCAAGGCCGGCGGTGCCTATGTGCCGCTGGACCCGGCGTACCCCGGCGAACGGCTCAAGCACTTGCTGACCGACAGCGGCGTGCCGCTGGTGCTGCGGCACGAGGCGACCCGCAGCGTGCTGGAGGACGCCGTGCAAGGACTGGCGGCGGTCCCCGAGTGCATCGACCTGGACAACGCGCAGGCCTGGGCCGGGTGCCCGACGGATAACCTCGAGGCCCAAGAGATGGGCCTCAGTGCGAGCAGCCTGGCCTATGTCATCTATACCTCGGGTTCCACTGGCACACCGAAGGGGGTGATGATCGAGCACAGGCATGTCGCCCGCCTGTTTGCCAGCACCGCCGGGGCATTCGCCTTCAATCGCGACGATGTCTGGACATTGTTCCATTCCTTTGCCTTTGACTTCTCGGTCTGGGAAATCTGGGGCGCGTTGCTCCACGGTGGGCGCCTGGTGATCGTGCCGGGCCTGACCAGTCGCAATCCGCAGGACTTCTACCAGTTGCTCTGCGAACAGCGGGTGACCGTGCTCAACCAGACGCCCAGTGCCTTCCGTGGCCTGATCGCTGCCCAGGCCCGCGGCCCGGCCACCCACAGCCTGCGCTGCGTGGTGTTCGGCGGCGAAGCGCTGGAACCGACATCACTCAAGCCCTGGTATGCCGACCCGCGCAACAGCGATACGCAACTGGTCAACATGTACGGCATCACCGAAATCACCGTGCACGCCACCTACCTGGCGCTACGCCCCGAAGATGCCGAACGGTCCGGCGCCAGCCCCATCGGCCGACCGCTGGCGGACCTGCGCTGCTATCTGCTCGACACCCTGGGCCAACTGGTGCCGGTCGGCGTCGCCGGTGAAATCCATATCGGCGGGGCCGGGGTCGCCCGTGGCTACCTGAATCGCGCCGCCCTGACCGCCGAGCGCTTTATCGACAATCCCTTTGTCGCCGGCGAGCGCCTGTACCGTACCGGCGACCTGGCCCGCTACCGGGCCGACGGCAGCCTGGAGTTCCTCGGGCGCAACGACTTCCAGGTGAAGATCCGTGGCTTTCGCATCGAACCGGGTGAAATCGAAGCCTGCCTGCGACATTGCGCCGGCGTGCGCGAGGCCGTGGTCATCGCCCGCGAAGACCAGCCGGGTGAGGTACGCCTGGTGGCTTACTACAGCGAGGCGGAAAACACGCCGGTCGACGTCGCCGCGCTGCGTGAACATGTGGTGGCGCGCTTGCCCGGCCATCTGGTGCCGGCCGCCTACGTCCGCCTGGACATGCTGCCACTGACCGCCAACGGCAAGCTCGACCGCCAGGCCCTGCCGGTGCCGGGCGCAGGCGCGTTCACCGGGCAGGGGTTCGTCGCCCCGAGCACACCGATCGAAGCGGCGCTGGCCCGGATCTGGTGCGAGGTGCTGCGCTGCGAACGGGTCGGCCTGACTGACAACTTCTTCCATCTCGGCGGCCATTCGCTGCTGGCGACCCGCATCGTGGCGCGGATCGAAGACCTGCTGGGCATCGACTTGCCGATGCGGGTGCTGTTCGACCATCCGACGATCGAAGCGGTGCTCGACCACCTCTTCACCCAGGCGCAGGAAACCCGCGCCTCACCCTGAAAGCCGGCGACCGGCCCGGCCCTGGTGGCCGGGCACCGATGCCCGGGGCAGACGCCCCGCAGCCCTACAAAAATAATGCAGTCATGGACGGTAGCCCTCAATGTTCGACAAGACCTCGTTGCGTGAAATGACGCCGGCGCAGTTCGCCGCCTTGCACAAACGTCCGAAAATCACCCCGATGGAGCGCTCGGGCGTGCCGCCGGCGGCGTCCTTCGCGCAACGCCGGCTGTGGTTTCTCGCCCAGTTGGCCGGTGGCGGCGACGCCTATCACATCCCCCTCGGCCTGCAACTGCGGGGTCCCCTGGACCGCACGGCACTGAAGCGGGCGCTGGATCGGCTGGTGGCCCGTCACGAATCGCTGCGCACCACCTTCGCCGCCCACGATGACGAGGTGGTGCAGGTGATCGCCGAGGCCGGACGGGGTTTCGACTGGCAGGTCCACGAACTCGCCGGCCATCCCGAGACCGGGGCCCGGGTCGCGGCATTGGCTCGTGAAGAGGCGGATGCGCCTTTCGATCTGAAGCAGGGGCCGTTGTTTCGCGGGCGCCTGCTGGTGGTTGGCGAGCAGGAACACGTGTTGCTGCTGACCTTGCACCACATTATCTGCGATGGCTGGTCGATGGCGGTCCTGACCCGGGAACTGGGCGCACTGTACGACGCCTTCCGCCAGGACCTCGACGATCCGCTGCCGGCCCCGGCCCTACAATACGCCGACTACGCCGAATGGCAGCGCCGCTGGCTCGCCGAGAGCCCCCAGGCCGACCACGGCGCCTACTGGCGCGACACCCTGGCCGGGGCACCCACCTTGCTGGAACTGCCCGCCGACCGGCCACGCCCGGCATTGCAGGCGTATCAGGGCGGTTTCGAACCGCTGGTGCTGGACGCCACCCTGACCACACAACTCAAGGCCCTGAGCCTGCACCATGGCAGCACGTTGTTCATGACTCTGCTGGCCGGCTGGGCCGTGGTGCTGGCACGTCTCTCCGGACAGGACGAGGTGCTGATCGGCACGCCGACCGCCAACCGCACGCGCCGGGAAACCGAGGACCTGATCGGCTTCTTCGTCAATACCCTGGTGTTGCGCCTGTCGGTGGCCGATTCTCCGACGGTGAGCCAGTTGCTGGAACACAGTCGCGCGGTGACCCTCGGCGCCCAGGAACATCAGGAACTGCCGTTCGAACAGGTGGTGGAGCAGCTCAACCCGACCCGCAGCCAGGCCTACAGCCCGTTGTTCCAGGTGATGTTCGCCTGGGAAAACACCGAGCCGGGCGCGCTGCGACTGGGCGGGCTGGAAACCCGCCCACTGCGCAGCGGTCATCAGGCGGCCAAGTTCGACCTGACCCTGGTCCTGGCCGAGCAGGATGGCGTGATCAGCGGCGGCCTGGAATACGCCAGCGCGCTGTTCGATGCGGCGACCGTGACGCGTTTCGCCGGTTACCTGCGCCGGGTACTGGTCGGCATGCTGGTGAACCCGCAGCGGCCGGTGGCGGAGCTGGAGCTGCTGGATGGCCAGGAGCGCGACAGCCTGGTGCTGGACTGGAACCGTACCGAACGGGCCTTCGACGGCAATCGTTGCGTGCATGAGCTGTTCGAGGCCCAGGTGCGTCGCGATCCCCGGGCCGTGGCCGTGCGTTGCGGCGACGACAGCCTCGATTATGGCGAACTGAATGCCCGGGCCAATCGCCTGGCCCATGAACTGCGTGCCCTGGGCGTCGGCCCTGACGTGCGCGTCGGCCTGTGCCTGGAGCGCACCCCGGACATGCCGCTCGCCGTGCTGGCGGTACTCAAGGCCGGGGGTGCCTATGTGCCGCTGGACCCGGGCTACCCGCTGCCGCGCCTGGCGCATATGTTGAGCGACAGCGCACCTGCCGTGGTCCTGACCCATGGCCCGGCCCGCACAGCGTTGCTCGCCGCCCTCGACGGGATGGCGAGCAAGCCGGCGCTGCTCGATCTGCAACAGGACGCGCCGCGCTGGGCCGGTCGCCCGGAACACGATCCCGAGCCGCGGGCGCTGCAACTGACTTCGCGACACCTGGCCTACGTGATCTACACCTCGGGCTCCACCGGCCAGCCCAAGGGCGTGATGGTCGAACACCGCGGCTTGCTGGCGGTCAGCGCCGCCTGGGAAGGCCTGTACCGGCTGAGGCCGGGGCTGCGACACCTGCAGATGGCAGGGTTTTCCTTCGATGTGTTCAGTGCCGACCTGATCCGCGCCCTGGGTTTCGGCGGCGAACTGGTGCTGTGCCCGCGCCAGGCATTGATGGACCCGCCGGCCCTGTACCGGCTGCTGCGGGACAGCCAGATCGATTTCGCCGACTTCGTCCCGGCGGTGCTCAATCCATTGCTGGCCTGGGCCGAGGACAGCGGCCAGGGTTTGTCCTTCCTCGACACCGTGGTCTGCGGCTCGGATACCTGGACCGCCCACAGCGCCCGCCAACTGCGCCAGTGCTGCGGCGAGCGGGTGCGAATCGTCCATGCCTACGGCGTGACCGAAGCCAGCATCGACAGTACCTGCTTCGAACTGGCGGCCCAGCCGCCGCTCGACAGCAGCCTGCCGATCGGCCGGCCGCTGGCCAATACCCGCGTCTACCTGCTGGACGCCGCCGGCGCCCCGGTGCCGATCGGTGTTGCCGGCGAACTGTATATCGGTGGCGCCGGCATTGCCCGTGGCTACTTGAACCAGGCGCAACTGAGCGCCGAACGCTTTGTCGACAATCCCTTCGTTGCCGGCGAACGTCTGTACCGTACCGGCGACCTGGCCCGCTATCGGGCCGATGGCAACCTGGAATTTATCGGCCGCAACGATTCCCAGGCCAAACTGCGCGGCCTGCGCCTGGAACTGGGCGAAATCGAAACGCGCCTGACCCAGGTCGCGGGCGTGCGCGACAGCCTGGTCCTGCTGCGCAGCGACAGCCCTGGTGAGCCGCGGCTGGTAGCCTATTACCGCGAGGTCGGCGAACGGCGCCTCGGCCCTGGCGAGTTGCGCGCGCAATTGGCCCTGAGCCTGCCGGACTACATGGTGCCGAGCGCCTTCGTGCGCCTCGACGCCTTGCCGTTGACCGCCAACGGCAAACTGGACCGCAGCGCGTTGCCAGCACCGGATGCCATGGCCTTCGACCAGCAACACTATGCCGCGCCGCAAGGAGCGCTGGAAACCGAGCTGGCGCGGATCTGGAGCGAAGTCCTGGGTATCGAGCGGGTAGGGCGTGACGACGGCTTCTTTGCCCTGGGCGGCCATTCCCTGCTGGTCATCCAGGTCATTGCGCGGATCCGCCGCAACCTCGACCTGGAAATCGCCGCCTCGGTCCTGTTCGCCACCCCGCAACTGAAACACTTCGCCCTGCGCCTGGGCGATGCCCGGGAGGCTGCGCACACGCCGATCGAGCGGGTCGAACGCGGCGCCACGCAAACGTTGTCGTTCGCCCAGCAGCGCCTGTGGTTCCTGGCGCAGATGGACGGTGGCAGCGCCGCCTACCATATGCCGCTGAACCTGCGCCTGCGCGGCCGCCTGCAGGTGCCGGCGCTGGAACGCAGCCTCAATCAACTGGTGGCGCGCCATGAAGCGCTGCGCACCACCTTTATCAGCGTCGAGGGCGAGCCACGCCAGGTGATTGCCCCTCCCGGACAGGGCCTGAAGCTTGAGCGACTGACGCTCGACGGTGCCGATCCTGCCGGGGAACGCCTGGCCCGCCTGGTGGACGAGGAGGGTGCCCGGGCGTTCGACCTGGAGCGCGGGCCGCTGATGCGCGCCTGCCTGGTGCGCCTGGACGAGGACGACCAGCTGTTGCTGCTGACCCTGCACCATATCGTCTCGGACGGCTGGTCGATGGGGGTGCTGACCCGCGAGCTGGAGCAGTTGTACACGGCGGCACTGCAGGACCGCGACGACCCGTTGCCGGAACTGGCCCTGCAATACGCCGATTACTCGGCCTGGCAACGTCGCTGGCTGACCGGCGAGGTGCTGGAGCGGCAAAGCCGCTACTGGCGTGAAACCCTGGCGGGTGCCCCGGTACTGCTGGAGCTGCCGGCGGATCACCCGCGTCCGGCGGTACAGGATTATCGTGGCGGTGTGGTGCCGCTGGTACTCGACGAAGAACTGACCCGAGGCCTCAAAGCCCTGAGCCGGCAGCAGGGCACGACCCTGTTCATGACCCTGCTGGCCGGCTGGGCGCTGGTGCTGGCACGCCTGTCGGGACAGGCCGAAGTGGTAATCGGCGTGCCTTCGGCGAACCGCCCGAACAGCGAGCTGGAGGCGTTGATCGGTTTCTTCGTCAACACCCTGGCCCTGCGCCTGAACGTGTCCGACAACCCCAGCGTCGGCCAGTGGCTGCAACAGGCGCGCACGGTGGCGTTGCAGGCCCAGGAACATCAGGACCTGCCGTTCGAGCAGGTGGTCGAATTGCTCAATCCACCGCGCAGCCTGGCCCACAGCCCGCTGTTCCAGGTGCTGTTCGCCTGGGAGCAGGTACAGTGCGAGGACCTGATGCTACCCGGACTCGCCGTCGAGCATGTGGAAAGTCAACGGCATATCGCCAAGTTTGACCTGCAATTGGCGCTGAGCGAGTGCAACGGACAGATCGTCGGTGGCCTGGAGTACGCCTCGGGGTTGTTCGACGCGGCCACGGTCGCCGGTTTTGGCGAATACCTGCGTCGGATCCTGGCGCAGATGGTCGCCGACAGCGCACAAGCGGTCGCCAGCCTCGATCTGCTGAGCCCGGAGCAACACCGGCAACTGCGCGAACAATGGCAGCGCAGCGACTCCGCGCGGGTCCCGCAAAGTGGTTTCCTCGCCCGTTTCGAGGCCCGGGTGGCGGCGACGCCGCAGGCCGCGGCGCTGTATTGGAACGCGGCGGAGCAGAGCTACGCCGAGCTGAACGCGGCGGCCAACCGCCTGGCGCATTTCCTGCGCGGGCAGGGCATCGGTCCCGAGGATCGGGTCGGCCTGAGCCTGGAGCGCTCGCCACAGATGATCATCGGCCTGCTGGCGATCCTCAAGGCGGGGGCCGCCTATGTGCCGTTCGACCCGGCCTATCCGGTCGAACGGCTGGCCTATATGTTCAGCGACGCGGCGCCCAGCCTGCTGCTGACCAGCGCGCAACAGCGGGACAAACTGCCGGCCAGCGCCGCGGCTTTGCCGTTGTATTGCCTGGACAGCGACCAGGCGCGCTGGGCGAGCCAGCCGAGCGACAACCCCGTCGTCGCGATCAAGCCGACCCACCTGGCCTATGTGCTCTACACCTCCGGTTCCAGCGGTCGGCCCAAGGGCGTGGCGCATACCCACCAGGCCCTGGATAACCTGATCGACTGGCAACTGAGCGAGGCCACGGGCGAAGCGCCGGTCCCGCAACGGGTACTGCAATTCGCCTCGCTGAACTTCGATGTGTCGTTCCAGGAAATCTTCAGCACCCTGTGCCAGGGCGGTTGCCTGGTGCTGCTGAGCGAAGAGCAGCGCAAGGACCTCGCCACCCTGCGTCCGACCCTGGTGGCGGCCGGCGTGCAACGGGCCTTCCTGCCGTTCGCGGTGTTGCAGCAGGTCGCCAGCCTGACGCCGGCCGACGCGCCGATGCCGCCGGGCGGCTGCGATATCATCACCGCCGGCGAAGCCCTGCGCATCAACGACGAGTTGCGCGCCTTCGTCCTGGGCCTTGGCGGCACGCACCTGTACAACCAGTACGGGCCGACCGAGACCCATGTGGTCAGCCAGTTCCGCCTGGCCTGCGCCGAGGCCGACGACTGGCCCGAGGCGCCGCCCATCGGCCGGCCGATCAACAATGCCCGGCTGTACGTCCTGGACGAGGCGCTGAACCCGGTGCCGGTCGGCGTGGCGGGCGAGCTGTACATTGCCGGCGCCTGCCTGGCGCGGGGCTACCTGAACCAGCCGGGACTGACTGCCGAGCGCTTCCTGCCCGATCCGTTCAGCCGCGAGCCGGGGGCGCGCATGTACCGCAGCGGCGACCAGGCGCGACTGCTGGCCGATGGCAATGTGCAGTATCTGGGACGCATCGACCAGCAGGTCAAGCTGCGCGGTTTCCGCGTCGAACTCGGGGAAATCGACAGCCTGCTGCACCAGCAGCCGGGCGTGCTGGAAGCCGCGGTGCTGCTGCGCGAGGATGCACCGGGAGACCCACGCCTGGTGGCCTACATCGTCGGCCCGGCGAATGTCGAGACAGTGCGCGACGCACTGCGCCGGCATCTGCCCGAGTATATGATCCCGAGCGCCTGGGTGACCTTGGCGCAACTGCCGCTGACCGGCAACGGCAAGCTCGACCGCCGTGCCTTGCCGGCGCCGGAACGGCTGTCCGGCAGCGACTATGTGGCACCGCTGGCGGAGGATGAAATCCAGCTGACGGCGATCTGGGCCGAAGTCCTGCGCTGCGAGCGGGTCGGCCTGCGGGACAACTTCTTCGACCTCGGCGGGCATTCGCTGCTGGCCACCCGGCTGGTCTACGCGATCAACCAGCGGATGGCGGCGCAACTGTCCCTGAGCAGCCTGTTCAAGACACCGACGCCGGGTGAGCTGATCGCCGCGGTCCGCGCCAGCCGTGACGAGCGCATAGAGGCCGAGCCGGCCTTCAGCGTGATCGAGCCGGACTTCGCCGCCCGCCATCAGCCGTTTCCCCTCACCGATATCCAGCAGGCCTACTGGTTCGGCCGCGAGGCCACGGTCAGCCTGGGCGGCGTCAGCGCCCACGGCTACGAGGAACTGCGCATCCGCGATTTCGATAGCGCCCGCTTCGAGCAGGCGCTGAACCGGATGATCGAACGCCATGACATGTTGCGTGCGGTGTTTCTCAGCGACGGCACCCAGCAGGTACTGGCGCAGGTGCCGGTCTACCGCCTGCCCAGCCTCGACCTGCGCGGCCTGGAGGCCGAGGTGGCGCTCCGGGCCCTGGCGGACAACCGCCAGCGCCTGTCCCACCAGGTACTGGACGCCAGTCGCTGGCCGCTGTTCGAGTTCAGCCTGACCTTGCTCGACGATGGCATCAGCCACCTGCATATCAGCCTCGATGCGCTGATCGTCGATGCCGCCAGCAGCCAGATCCTCGCCCGCGAACTGATGGCCTGCTACATCGAGCCGCAACGGGCGCTGCCGGTGCCGGGCCTGGGCTTTCGCGACTATGTGCTGGCCGAACACCAACTGCGTGGCGGCGTGCGTTATGAACGAGCGCTGGCGTACTGGCGCGAACGCGTCGGCGACCTCGCGCCGGCCCCGGACCTGCCGCTGGTGCGCCAGCCGGAAAGTCTTGCGGCGCCGCACTTCACCCGGCGTGACCGGCAATTGCCGGCCGAGCACTGGGCAGGACTGAAGGCCCTGGCCAAGCAGTTTGCCGTGACGCCTTCGGTGGTATTGCTGACCGCCTTCTGCGAGGTCCTGGCGCTGTGGAGTCGCCAGCCGCGCTTCACCCTCAGCCTGCCATTGTTCAATCGCCTGCCACTGCACCCGGATGTCGACGGCATCATCGGCGACTTCACCTCGCTGGTGCTGCTGGAAGTACGCATCGACGGCAACCAGGGCTTCACCGACAAGGCCCGGGCGATCCAGCAACAACTCTGGCAGGACATCGACCACGCGGTGGTCAGTGGCGTGCGGGTCCTGCGCGAACTGTCCCAGGCCCGTGGCGTCCAGCAGACGGCGATTCCCATCGTGTTCAACAGCACCCTGTCGGAAGGTGCCGCGCAACAGGCCGAATACAACCTGGCGGATGCCCTGCAAGCCGAGAACGTGCACAGTATCACCCAGACCCCGCAAGTGTGGATCGACCATACCTTGCTGGAGCTGGAGGGGCGCCTGCTGTTCAACTGGGACAGCATCGACGAACTGTTTCCCGAAGGCCTGATCGGACAGATGTTCGACGCCTACAATGAACTGCTCGATCGCCTGCTCGATCCCCGGGCCTGGACCGCGAGCACCCCGCAGTTGCTGCCTCGGGCCTGCCTGCCGGCACCGCTGCCGGCCCCGGCCGCGGCGCCGCTGATGCATGAGCTGTTCGAGCGCCAGGCGCTGGCGACACCGACCGCGACGGCGCTGATCGCGCCAGGGCGGCAGATGAGCTACGGACAGTTGCGGCAACAGGCGCGCCAGCTCGGTGCCCGTTTGCAGGCGCGCGGCGTGGTGCCCAACCAACTGGTCGCGGTGATGATGGAGCGGGGCTGGGAGCAGGTGGTGGCGACCCTGGCGATTCTGTATGCCGGCGGCGCCTACCTGCCCATCGACCCGGCGCTGCCGGAACAGCGGGTGCGGCATATCCTCGAACGGGCCGAAGCCCGCTGGGTGCTGACCCAGCCCGGCCTGGAGGTGGGCGGCGAATGGTCGGCGCAAGTGGCGATCATCACCGTGAGCGACATCGACGAAAGCAGCACTGACGAGAGCGACACTGACAAGAGCATCGGCCCCGAGCTGCAAGCGGTGGCGACGGGGCCCGGCGACCTGGCCTATGTCATCTACACCTCGGGCTCCACCGGCGTGCCCAAGGGCGTGGTCATCGATCACGCCGGAGCGGTGAACACCCTGCTGGATATCAACCGGCGCTTTGCCGTGGGCCCGCGGGACCGGGTCCTGGCGGTGTCTTCATTGAGTTTCGACCTGTCGGTGTATGACTTCTTCGGCACCCTGGCGGCGGGCGCGGCGGTGGTGCTGCTGGATCACCGCCAGGCCCTCGATCCGCTGCATTGGCGCGAACTGATCGAACGCCACCGGGTCAGCCTGTGGAACTCGGTGCCGGCCTTGCTCGGGCTGTTGCTGGAATCGGTGGAAAACCAGGGCGGCACGCTGCCGGCCAGCCTGCGCCTGGCGATGCTGTCCGGCGACTGGATTGCCCTGAACCTGGCCGACCGTGCGCGGGCGTTGCAGCCGGCCATCGAAGTGATCAGCCTGGGTGGCGCCACCGAGGCGTCGATCTGGTCGATCTGCTACCCGATCGGCGAGGTCGACCCCGACTGGCGCAGCATTCCCTATGGCAAGGCCCTGGATCACCAGCGTTTCCATGTCCTCGACGAGGCGCTGCAACAGCGCCCGACCTGGGTGCCTGGGCAGTTGTATATCGGTGGTGTCGGCCTGGCAAAAGGCTACTGGCGCGACGAGGTACAGAGCGCCGCCAGCTTCTTCGCCCATCCGCTGACCGGCGAACGCCTGTATCGCACCGGCGACCTCGGGCGCCTGCTACCGGACGGGAATATCGAATTCCTCGGGCGCGAGGACAATCAGGTCAAGGTCCAGGGCTATCGCATCGAACTGGGCGAAATCGAAGCCGTGCTCAACCGCCATCCCGGCGTGCACAGCGCGGTGGTGCGCATCCTCGGCCAGCAGCACGGCGAAAAGCGCCTGGCGGCCTATCTGATCAAGAGCGATACCCAGCTGCAGGTCGGGGATTTCTCCCTCTACCTGGCGGACAAGCTGCCGGCCTACATGGTGCCGACATCCTTCACTTTCCTGGAAAACTGGCCGCTTTCGGCCAACGGCAAGGTCGACAAGAGCCGCCTGCCGGAACCCCGGGTAAACGAGGACAGCGGCCCCGTGCTGGAGCCGCGAGGTCCGCGGGAAGAGCGCCTGGTGGCGATCGTCGAGGCACTGCTCAAGCACGACGGGATTGGAGGCCACGCCAATCTGCTGAGCCTGGGCGCCACCTCCATCGATATCGTCAGGATCAGCAACGCCTTGTCCGCCGAGTTGCAGTTCCGCCCGCACCTGGCGCAACTGCTGGCCCAGCCGACCCTGGCCAACCTGCTGGAACTGTACCGGCGCAGCCTGGAGCACCAGGCACTGGTCAGTCGTGTCCAGCCACCGCTCGCGCAGACCGTCGAGGTGATCGAAGACCCGCAACTGCGCCAGCAGTTCAAGGCCGACGAGCATGGCCGGCGGCGCTTTTCCCGGCCGTTGCCGGCGGTGGCCCTGGCGTTGCCCGAGGACAGCGGATTCAGCCGACGCTTCAGCGACTGCCGTTCGGTGCGCCGCTACGACCCGCAACCGATCCCGACCGCGGCATTCGCCCACTGGCTGGCCGGACTGTCGCGTGGGCAACTGGACGGCGAAGTGAAGTACCAGTTCCCCTCGGCCGGCGGGCTCTATCCGCTGCAGGCCTATCTGTATATCAAGCCGACGCGGATCCACGGTGTGCCCGGCGGCGCCTTCTACTACGACCCGGTACGGCACCAGTTGCAAGCGCTCGGCGAAGCTTCGCGGCTGGACCCCGACACCTACGACTACTTCGTCAACCGCCCGGTGTATGAAGACGCCGCGTTCGCACTGTTCCTGATCGCCGACCTGGCGGCCATCCGCCCGCTCTACGGCGAGCGCAGCCGGGATTTCTGCCATATCGAGGCCGGCGCCATGGCGCAGCTGCTGACCATGACGGCGGCAGAGCAGGGCCTGGGCCTGTGCGGCATGGGCTCGATCGACGAACAGTCGCTGCCGGCGCTGTTCGACCTGGGGCCAAGTCATCAGTTGGTCTATTCGATGGTCGGCGGCCTGCGGGCTGCCGGCGAGCAACGCAACAGCCGGGTGGAGGCCTTCGCCACAGCCCGCACGGATGACGACAGCGACATGGAGGAGATCGAAGTATGAATGCCCATCAGTTGCTGGACCTGTTCAGTCGTCATGGCGTGAGCCTGGAGGTCGATGGCGACAAGCTGCGCTGCAAGGCGCCCAAGGGGTTCCTCGGCGAGGACCTGCTGCAGGCACTCAAGCAGCACAAGCAGGCGCTGATCGCGTTGCTGGGCGCAGGCGACAGCATTGCCCCGCGGGCAGAGGGCCTGACGCCGCTGCCGCTGTCGTTTTCCCAGCGACAGCTGTGGTTTCTCGACCAGCTGGAGCCGGGCAATCCGTTCTACAACATCCCCAACGCGGTAATGCTCCGGGGCCGGCTCGAGGTCGCCGTGCTGGAGCGGGCGCTGAACGAGCTGGTACGGCGCCACGAGGTCTTGCGTACAACCTTTGCCCATGTCGACGGCGAGCCGTGCCAGGTGGTGCATCCGCACCAGCCCGTGGCGCTACCGGTCAGCGACCTGCGCGGCCTGTCGCCCGAGGAGCGCGAAGCGCAGGTGCGGGAACGGCTGGCCGGGGATGCCCGTGGCGCCTTCGACCTGGCCCGCGGGCCACTGCTGCGGGCCTCGCTGCTGCAACTGGCGGACGAGGAATACCTGTGGCTGTACAACCTGCACCACATCATCGCCGATGGCTGGTCGATGGCTATCGTGCTGCGCGAAGTGGTGACCCTCTACGGCGATTACCTCAAGGGCCGGTCGTCGAGCCTGGCACCCTTGCCGGTGCAGTACGCCGATTACGCCTGCTGGCAACAACGGCAACTCGGTGGCGAGGCCTTGCAGGAGCAACTGGACTACTGGCGCCGGACCCTGGCCGATGCGCCGCCGTTGCTGACCCTGCCCACCGATCGGCCGCGGCCACGGGTGCAGGGCTATGCCGGCGCGACCTGCCACAGCCGCCTCGACGGCGCCACCCTGCGCGGATTGCAGGACCTGGCGCGACAGACCCGGGGCTCGCTGTTCAACGTCCTGATGGCGACCCTGGCGGTATTGCTGTGGCGCCACAGCGGCCAGCAGGACGTGTCCATCGGTACGCCGTTCGCCAACCGCGGGCGGGCGGAAATCGAGCCGCTGATCGGCCATTTCGTCAATACCCTGGTGATTCGCAACCGCCTGGAACCGGGGCAGACCTTTGCCGAACTGCTGCGCGAAACCCGTGTGCGCATGCTTGAAGTCCACGCCCATCAGGACGTGCCATTCGAGCGGGTGGTCGAGGCGGTCAACCCGCAACGCGATACCGCCTATTCGCCGCTGTTCCAGGTGATGCTGGTGTTGCAGAACACGCCGGGCGCGGCCGTCGAGATGCCGGGATTGAGCCTGGCGCCCCATGGCACCAGCAGCGCCACGGCCAAGTTCGACCTGGCGTTCGAGCTGGTGGAGCAGGGCAACGGCCTGCAATTGACGGTGGAGTACAACACCGACCTGTTCGATGCCGCCACCGTGGAGCGCCTGGCGGGTCACTACCGGCGTCTGCTCGAACAGGTCGCCGAGGATGCCAAGCAACCGATTGGCGCCCTGGACCTGCTGAGCGAGGCCGAGCGCCAGCAGATCGTCGTTGACTGGAACCGCAGTGCGCCCCTGGACCAGGTCCCCGGTTGCGTCCATCACCTGATCGAGGCCCGGGCGGCGAGTGCGCCACGGGATGGCGCGGTGCTGTTCGAGTCCACCACCCTCGACCATGGCGAACTCAACAGCCGGGCCAACCGCCTGGCCCATCATCTGCGCGGCCTCGGCGTGGGGCCGGACGTGCGCGTCGCGGTCTGCCTGGAACGCTCGCTGGAACTGCCGGTGGCGATTCTCGCCGTGTTCAAGGCCGGGGGCGCCTATGTGCCGCTGGATCCGACCTATCCGGTCGGGCGCCTGGGCCACATGCTGGCGGACAGCGCGCCGCTGGTGGCGCTGGTCCACGGCTCGACCCGTGACCTGCTGCGTGCCGCCTTCGCCGAGGCGGGCCGCGAACTACCGGTGTTCGACCTCGACAGCGACGCGCCGATCTGGGCCGGGCAGCCCGCGCACAATCCCGATCCAGGCGCGGTCGGCCTGACCCCCGAGCACCTGGCCTACGTGATCTACACCTCCGGCACCACCGGCCTGCCCAAGGGCGCCATGGTGGCCCATCGCGGCTTGAGCAACCTGTTGCTGTGGTGTTCGCAGGTCTGTGGCGAGGGGGCGGATTCGGCGATGCTGCAGAAGATCCCGTTCGGTTTCGACGCCTCGGCCTGGGAACTGCTCTGGCCGCTGGCCGCGGGTGGGCGGCTGGTGCTGGCGCGCCCCGGCGGGCATCTCGAGCCGGCCTACCTGGTCCGGCTGGCGCGGGAGCAGCGGATCAGCGCGCTGGTGTTCGTGCCGGCGATGCTGCAACTGTTCCTCGATGTCGATGAGGTCGGCGATTGTGTCGAGCTGCGCGATGTGTTCTGCGGCGGCGGCGAGCTGACCCCGTCGATTGCCCGGCGTTTCCAGCAGGTCTTGCCTCACGCGCGGCTGCACAATGTCTACGGTCCCACCGAAACCACGGTGATCAACAGCCTCTGGACCCTGGAGCCCGGTGCCGAGGTGCCGGCACGGCAACTGCCCATCGGGCGGCCCATTGCCCAGGCCCGCCTGTATGTGCTCGACGACCACGATGCACCGTTGCCGGTGGGCGTCAGCGGCCACCTGCACATTGGCGGGGTAGGCGTGGCGCGGGGTTACCTGGGACTGGAGTCGTTGACGAAGGAGCGTTTTATCGCCAGCCCGTTCGTGCCCGGCGAACGCCTGTACCGCAGCGGCGACCTGGCGCGTTATCGCCCGGACGGCCAGCTGGAATTCCTCGGCCGTAATGATTTCCAGGTCAAGCTGCGTGGCGTGAGGCTGGAACTTGGCGAGATCGAGGCACGACTCGAAGCCTTTCCCGGCCTGCGCCGCGCGGTGGTGCTGATGGTCGGCGACACCGCGCAGAACCAGCGACTGGTGGCCTGTTGCAGCGTGTCGATGAGCGCGCGGCCTGAAGAAGCAGCGGTGCATGCGCACCTGGCCAGCACCTTGCCCAGCCAGGTCCTGCCTGCCGCCTACCTGTGGCTGGAAGAACTGCCGTTGACCGCCAATGCCAAGATCGACCGCGACGCGCTGCGGGCCCTGGCCGACCAGGACCTGGCCAGCCGCCAGGTCAACCTGTCCAGCCCGCGCGACCATATCGAACTCAAGCTCTATCAGATCTGGAAGGGCCTGCTGCTGGCCCCGCAGATCGGCATCCGCGACAACTTCTTCAATGTCGGCGGCACCTCCATCGCGGCGATCAAGATGGCCCACCAGGTCGGCCAGGCCTTCGGTATCGAGTTGCCGATCCGCGTGGTGATCGGCCATCCGAGCATCGAGGCACTGGGTGGCTGGATCCGCTCGGGAGCCAATCCGGCAGCGGCCCGGAGCAATCTGATCGAGTTCCGCCGGGGTGACGGCCAACGCAATGTGGTGTGCATCCATCCCGCCGGCGGCACGGCGTTCTGCTACCTGTCGCTGGCCAAGGTCCTCGCCGAATCGGTGGGGGTCTATGGCGTGCAGTCGCCGGGGCTCAATCCCGGCGAGGCCACCGAACCGACGGTCGAGGCCATGGCCGCGGCCTATCTGCGCCTGATCGAACCGCTGGTCACGCAACCCCTGGTTCTCACCGGGCTGTCGTTCGGCGGGCTGGTGGCCTACGAAATGGCCCGGCGCCTGACAGCGGCGGGACATCGGCAGGTCACCGTGGTGCTGCTCGATACCCAGGGCTCGGACAATGCCGCCTACCGGCAGCAGATGGCCCCGGTGGACATGGCCGAGTTCCGCGACAAGCTGGTGCGCTTCAACGGCATGTACCCCGGCATCGAAGACGCCCAGGTCGAACGCTATTTCCATATCTACAACCACAACCGCATGGCCGTGGCGGACTACGTCTGCCAACCCAGGGCCGGGCGGGTGGTGCTGATCCAGGCACGCGAGGGTTTCAGCCGTGCCCAGCTCCATGGACTGCGCGGTTTCTGGCGCCGCCGGGCTGGCGATGGCTACCTGGCGAAGCTGGTCAACGGCGGTCACTGGGACATGCTGGAGACCGTGGAAATGCGCCGTGTCGCCAGGACCCTCGAACAGGAACTGAAGCGGTTCGATGGCCCGGGGCGGGCATCCGCGGCGACCTTGCCGGCTGAATCTTTGACGCAGGAGGCGTAATGGACATTCTTCAGCAAGAGAGTGCTCGGCCAGGCAGGGTGCAGCACACTGCCCCGGCGACCTTGCTCGGGCGTTTTGCCCAACAGGTGGCGGCATCGCCCCAGGCCCTGGCGGTGATCGACCGGCAGATACAATTAAGCTACAGCGAACTGGCTGCCGCCAGCGAACGGATCGCCCAGGGTTTGCTGGCGCGTGGCGTGCGCCCCGGACAGACCCTGGCGCTGTGCATGCCGAGGTCCTGGCGCTGGCTGGCGGCGCTGCTCGGTGCCTTGAAGGCCGGGGCCGTGGTGGTGCCGCTGGACCGTGCCAGTCCAGCGCCACGGCGGGTACGGATGCTGGAGGACGGCGCCTGCGTCGGGCTCCTGGTGGACGAGCCTTTCGCCGATCTGCCGGCCAGCCCGTGGCAAGCCGAAGTGGCGGCCTTGCTGGACACTCCGGCGCTGGGCGCACTGCCACTCGCCAGGACGCCTGCCGAGGTGAGTTTCCTGTTCTACACCTCGGGCTCCACCGGGACGCCCAAGGCGGTGGAAGTCGGTGAGCGCGGGATCTTGCGCCTGGTGCAGCCCGGCGGCTACATCGAGATCGGACCTGGCGAGCGCTTTGCCTGCCTGTCCAACCCGGCCTTCGATGCCATCAGCTTCGAACTCTGGGCACCGCTGCTCAATGGCGGCACCTGCGTGATGATCGCCGATGACGAACTGCTCGATGCGCGGCGCCTGGCCCAGGTGCTGGAGACGCAGGCGGTGGCGACACTGTTCATGACGGTGTCGTTGTTCAACACCCTGAGCCAGGAATATCCGCGCTGTTTTGCCAGCCTGCGCCAGGTGCTGATCGGCGGCGAGCAGATCAGCGCCGTGGCGGTTCGCGACTGGTACCGGGCCAACCCGCACAGCGCCTGCCGCATCTTCAATGTCTATGGGCCGACCGAGTGCACCACGTTCGCCTTGTGCCAGCCGATCGCCCGCGACTTCGAAGGGACCTCGGTGCCGATCGGTCGCCCCTTGCCCGACACCGGGGTACGGATTCTCGACGAGCAGCAACGGCCGGTCGCCCCGGGAACGGTGGGCGAGCTGTACCTGACGGGCAGCGGCGTGGCCCGCGGCTACCGCCAGCGGCCCGAGGAGACGGCGCGCTGTTTTGTCACCTTGCCCGGCGCCGATGGCCAGCCATTGCTGCATTACCGCAGCGGCGACCGGGTCCGCGAGAACGAAGCGGGCCTGATCGAGTACATCGGCCGCGTCGACCGTCAGGTCAAGGTGCGTGGTTTCCGTATCGAACCCGGTGAGGTCGAACAACGCATCCTCGAATATCCCGGCGTGGCCCAGGCCTATGTCTGCACCCGTCGCCAGGCCGCCGAGGACCACCAGTTGCTGGCATTTATCGTGCCCCGCGACGAACTGGACCCTGCCGGGTTCGACGCCCACCTGCGGGCGCAACTTCCGACCTACATGCGTCCGCAGCAGCTGTTTCTGCTCGAACGCCTGCCGCTGACCGCCAATGGCAAGGTCGACCGTGCGCGTTTGCTGGAGCAGGGTGGTCAGCCATGGCGGGCGTCACAGGCCACAGCGGGCGAGGAAACACCAGCGCTGTCATGGTTGCTGGAGCAGGCGCGGGCACTGTTGGGCCAGCCACGATTGGGCGGCGAGGACGATTGGTTGCGCAGCGGCGGCGACTCGCTCAAGGCCCTGCGCCTGCGTTCGGCGGTACGCCGCCGGTGGCAGGTGGAACTGAGCATGGCGCAGTTGCTGGAGGAAAACTTCACCGGCCTGGCCGAGCTCCTGGTCAGTTCGCGGGCGCATCCCGCGCTGTATCCGCCGGCACCGCCGCCGAGCGCGTCGCGACGCCTGCCGGCGACCGCCGAACAACGCCGGTTGTGGTTGTTGCAGCAGCGCGAGCCGACGTCCACCGCCTATAACGTGCCACTGGTGCTATGGCTGCCGGCCGGCATCGAACTGGCGGCCCTGGGCACGGCCCTGGAGCAACTGGCGGCGCGTCACCCGGCATTGCGCACGGCATTCGAGTCCGGACCGGACGGGCTCGACCAGGTGGTCGCCGCACAGGGAGCGAACTGCCGGACCTTTGCCCGCGGCCAGTTCACCGAAGACAACTGGCAGGCGTTCGCCGCGCTGGTATTTGCCACGCCGTTCGACCTGGGCAGCCCCACGCTGTTCCAGTCCTGGCTGTTGCCATTCGCCGATGGCAGCGCGCGACTGCTTCTGCATCTGCACCACAGCGTGGTCGATGGCTGGTCGCTGAACCTGCTGTTCGACGATCTGCAGATGCTCTACACCGACATTCTCCAGGGGCGCACCACGGGCGACCGGGGCAATCGCCTGACACCGCTGGAATTCGGCCAGTGGCAGGGCCAATGGAGCGTTGCGCCGCACTACCGCCAGCAACGTCGCACCCTGGCACAGTTCCATCGCGAACAGCCGGAACCATCGCCTGGGTTGCTGCCACAGCGCAACGGCGGCGGGGCCGGGGCCCGGCAATATCGCCAGGCGCTGGAAGCGACGCAATGCCTGGCGCTCGAACGCTTCTGCGGGCAACAACGACTGACGCGCTTCGAAGTGTTGTTCAGTGTATTCGCCTGGAGCCTGCACGCCCTGACCGGTCTGTCGCGTCCACGCATCGCCAGCCCGGTGTCCAACCGGCCGCTGGCCGAGTTCGAAGAGGCGGTGGGCATGTTCGCCAACACCGTGCTGATCCCGACGGCCGTCGACGGCGCCCGCGCCCTGGACGAACTGTTGCGTGAACAGACCGATATCGTGCGACAGGTCCTGGCGCATCAGGATGTGGCGCTGGCGGATGTGGTGGAAGACCTGCGCCTCTCGGGCAGCCAGACGCTGTTCGACTTCATGTTCGTGCTGGAGAACACCGATTTTTCGAAACTCGAGGGTTTCCAGGCCCGCCTGGAATTCACCGGGCCGTTGCAGGCCAAGTGCCCGCTGACCCTGTCGCTGGTGGACAGTGCAGAAGGCCTGGCGGGCTGGTGGGAATACCAGTGCGATTATTTCACCGAGGCGCAGATGCAGACGGCCGCCGGGCTGTTCCGTGGCGCACTGGATCGGCTGTTGCAGGCACCGACCGAGCCCCTCGATTCGCTGCTGTTGCCCTATCGCCGCAGTTTGCCGGCGGCCAGCCAGGGTGGAGCGGGGCAGCCGCCTTTCGCCACCCTGGCGGACTGGTTCGAGTACCAGGTGCGATGCACGCCCGACGCCACGGCACTGGTGGCGGGTGAACAACGGCTTAGCTATGGGCACCTGAACGAACGGGCCGACACCCTGGCAGCCACCCTGCGCGAGGATCCGGCACTGCCTGCGCTGGGCCTCGCGCCCGGGCCGGTGGTGCTGTTCCTCGATACTTCGGTGGAACATATCGTTGCCTTGCTGGCCCTGGCCAAGCTCAACCTCACCGCGGTGCCGCTCGACCCCGGCTACCCCCAGGCGGTATTGCGCCAGGTGCTGGGGCAGTGTGGCGCCCACTGCCTGTTGTTCAGCCGTGCGACCGAAGCGGCCCTCGAGCGCCTCGGCGAACACGGCATCGCCCGCCACCGGGTGCGGCTCGATGCACCGACACGTCCCTTTGCCCGCACGCCACATCGGGGCGAACGGCCGTTGTACATGCTGTTCACTTCCGGTTCGACCGGCACGCCGAAGGGCGTCCAGGTCGCGGACCGTACGCTGTGCAACCTCTTGCAGTGGCAACGCGACGAGGGCGGGCTGGCGGCCCGGGCACGGACCCTGCAGTTCTCCATGCTGTCGTTCGACGTCTCGTTCCAGGAGATTTTCAGCACCCTGTGCGGTGGCGGTTGCTACCACCTGATCAGCCCCGGCTGGCGCCAGGATGCACCGGCATTGCTGGACTACCTGCTGGACGCCGGCATCGAGCGCCTGTTCCTGCCCTGCGTGGCCCTGCAGCACCTGGCAGAAACCGCCGTGAGCCGGGGGCTCTATCCGAGCCGCCTGCGCGAAGTGGTCACGGCGGGGGAACAACTGCTGTGCACCGAGGCGCTGCGACAATGGTTCGCCGGCATGCCCCAGGCGAGCCTGTTCAATCACTACGGACCAACCGAGACCCATGTGGTGAGCGGCCTGCTCCTGGCGGGAGCGCCACGGGAGTGGCCACTGCGCGCGCCCATTGGTCGGGCGGTGAGCAATGCCTGCCTGCTGCTGGTGGATGAACACGATCGGCCGTTGCCAGCGGGCGCGACGGGCCACCTGCTGGTGGCGGGGCCGATGGTTGCCCGCTGCTACCTGGGCGATCCGCGGTTGAACGTCAGCCGTTTCGTCGAACTGCCCGATGCCACGGGAGCCCAGCGCCTGTTCTACCGCACCGGTGACCTGGCCCGGGTCGATGCCTCGGGGTGCCTGCATTACCTGGGGCGCGACGACCAGCAGATCAAATTGAGCGGTCATCGCCTGGAGCTCGGGCAGATCGAAGCGGCACTGATGCAAGTCCCCGAGGTGACGGGCGCCATCGTCACCCTCCAAGCCGAACCGCTGCGCCTGGTCGCCTACCTGCAAGTGGACGGTATGGCACCCGCTGCCGAGGCGCTGGACCGTCGGCTGGCCCGTGAACTGCCGGCCCATGTGCGTATCGACAGCTATCGACGCCTCGACCAATGGCCGCGCACGCCCAGCGGCAAGATCGACCGCAAGGCCCTGCAAGGCCTCGGCGAGCGGCTGGAACGCCAGGCCATGATCGCAGCCGAAGCCTCGTCGAACCCGCTGGAGCAGCGTCTCGGCGAGCTGTTCGAAGCGGTGATCGGTCGGCCGATCAGCCCGGACCAGACATTCTTCGAGGCCGGTGCCACCAGCCTCGGGCTGATGCGCCTGCATGCCCGCTATAACCAGGAACCGGAGCTGCAAGTGACCATGGCCGAGCTGTTCGAGCAGGTCACCCCGCGTCGACTGGCGGCCCATCTGGCGACAGCACCGGCCAGCAGGGTCGAACCCCTGCGCGGGCGCGACAACGGCCATTCGCCCATGGCGGTGATCGGCATGGCGGTCAATGTCGCCGGGGCCGTGGATCTGCGGGCCTTCTGGTCGATGGTCGAGACGGGCGCCTCGGGCATCGAGCGCTTCGACGCCGAAGACGGACGGGTCGGCGCCCGCAGCCAACTGGCGGGGATGTTCGATTTCGATCCCGAGTACTTCGGCATCAGCCGCCAGGAAGCACGGCTGATGGACCCGCAACAGCGCCACCTGCTGATGGCCTGCGTACAGGCCCTGGAGCATGCGGCGATCGTTCCGGCGGCGGACGGACCACGGATCGGCCTGATCGCCAGTTGTGGCGAAACCACCTACTTCCAGCAACTGCTGCGCCAGGCCGATGCGAGCGAACTGCCGGATACCTTCCAGATGGCCCTGCATCACGACAAGGATTTCCTCGCGACCAAGGCCGCCTATCACCTGGATCTCGGCGGCCCGGCCATGAGTGTGCAGGCCGCCTGCGGCAGTTCGCTGATCGCCGTGCACCTGGCGGCGGCGCTGCTCAGGCAGGGCGACGCCGACGTGATGCTGGCCGCCGGGGTGCTGGTGGACCCGACCCTGACGCAAGGCTATCGCTACCGGCCGCAACATATCTTCTCCCGCGATGGCCTGTGCCGTCCCTTCAGCGACGATGCCAGCGGCACCCTCGGCGCCAGTGGCTACGGCGTGGTGGTACTCAAGCCCCTGGACCGGGCACAACGGGACGGCGACCGGATCTACGGGGTCATCGAGGCTTCGGCGCTGAACAACGATGGGCACGACAAGATGAGCTATACCGCGCCATCGGTGGCGGGCCAGAGCGCGGTGATTCGCGAGGCCCTGGACAAGGCCGGGCTGCGCGGCGCCGATATCGGCTATGTCGAGGCCCACGGCACCGGTACGCTGCTGGGCGATCCGATCGAGGTCGCGGCGCTGGGCAAGGCCTTCGGCGAGGCACCGGCGAACAGTTGCGCCCTGGCCTCGGTGAAAAGCCAGATCGGCCACCTGGGCGCCGCGGCCGGCGTGGTAGGCCTGATCCGCGCGACACTGGCGGTGTACCACGGCGTGTTGCCGGCAAACCTGGGGTTCAACCGGATCAACCCGCAGATCGACCTGCAACACACGCCGTTCCATATTCCCACCGAGCCGCGGCCCTGGCCCGAGGGTCGGCGCCGCCTGGCGGGAGTCAGCAGCTTCGGCATCGGCGGCACCAATGCCCATGTGATTGTCGGCGCGGCGCCCGTGGCCGAGCCGGCGGCGGCGCCCGGCATCCCGTGCCTGCTGCTCAGCGCCCGGAGTCGCAGCGCACTGCTGCGCAACATGGCGACGATCAAGGCGTACCTGGACCAGTTCCCACATCGCCTTGAGGCGGTGTTGCGCTACCTGCAATCGGGGCGCCGCCAGCACCGTTGGCGCTACGGCGTGGAGTGTCGAGCGGGGGAACCGTGGGTGGCGGACGAAACGTCGATCCGCGAAGTGCCGCTGTCGACCCGGCGCTGGCCGGCCCATGGCGCGACGCCCGGGGAGATCCTGCAAGCCTGGTACGACGGCGCCCGGATCGACTGGCCGAAACGTTCGGCGCCACCGCCCTGGGACCTCGGGCCATCGGCGTTCGATCTGGAGACCTGCCGGTTCCAACTGTCGACGCCGGACCCGGCCCCGATCCCTGAAACCCCGCCGGAGCCAGCCCGCAAGCCCTTGCCGGAGTGGTTCCACCAGCGCCAGTGGCTGCGGGTGCGCCGCTTGAGCACCACGCCGGCCGATGTGCGCCGCGAGACCCTGGTGGTCTGTGCCAACGAGGCCCTGGACAACACCTTGCTCGATGCACTGGGCGGCGTTTATCGGCGAGTGGTCCAAGTGCGTGCCGGCAATGGCTCGCGGCGCCTGGGGCCGGACCGTTTTGAACTGGACCCGAGTGATCCGCAGGCGCTGCTGCCGCTGCTGGCGGATGTCGTCGAGCCGCAAGTGGCCGAACTGGATTGGCTGCACGCCTTGCCGTTGTCGGTCGGCGGCGCGGTGAACGAACAGAGCCTGGCGGCGGCCCAGTGGGCCTGCCTGGACACCCTGGCGGCCTTGATGCAGGCCTGGGGCGACTCACGCCCGACAAGATTGCGCCTGTGGCTGCTGTCCTGGCAGGCCTGCGCGGTCGAAGGCGAGGTACAGCGACCGGAACTCGGCGCCCTGGCCGGGGCCTGCGAAGTGCTGCCGCAGGAATATCCGCTGCGCTGCCACTGGCTGGACCTGCCCTCGGCACACTGGGCGAGCCAGGCCGACCGGCTGGCGGCGCTGCTCAGCGATCCGGCGGCATTGCCCCGGCGCCTGGCGATTCGCGGCGACTACCTGTGGCAACCGCGGCTGATCGCCAGCCCGGCACCGTCGGCGCCGGAAACTTCGGCCTTGCTGCCCTTGACCGGGACCTTCCTGGTCCTTGGCGGGAGCGGTGGAATCGGCAGCAGCCTCTGCGAACACCTGCTGCAAGCGCCAGGGCGGCGGATGGTGCTGATCTCGCGCCGGGGCGAACTGCCGGCGAACCTGCTGGCCTACCGTGAGCGTATCGACAACCTGCAGGCCGATATCGCCGATCTGGCCCGCTGGCCGGCGGTACTCGAACAGCTCGCCGAGCGTCATGGCGAACTGGCCGGGGTCATTCATGCGGCGGGCGTCGGTGCCGGCGGCCTGGTCCGCCATCGCGATGCGCGGCAGATGGATTCGGCCATGGCCGCCAAGACCCTGGGCATGCTGGCGGTGGAAGCGCTGATCGCGAGGCTGGCTCCGGGCTTTGTCCTGTACTGCTCGTCGATGTCGGCGGTGTTCGGCGGTGCGGGGCATCTGGACTATGCCGCCGCCAGTGGCGTGCTGGATGGCTTTGCCCATTACCGTGCGCAGGCGGGAGGTTGCGTACGCCTGGGCCTCAACTGGGATATCTGGCGCGACCGCGGCATGGCCACGGCCGTCACCTCCAACGACGAAGCCCATCAACGTCACCTGGCGCTCGGCCTGTCGGTCGAAGAGGGCGCCCGGGTGTTCGACCTGGCCCTGGCGATGCAACTGCCGCAGTGCCTGGTGTCGACCACCTCGATCGTGGCGTCGCGGGCCTTTTACCCGCGTCGCCACGGCGCTGGCGCGACCGTGGCCAAGAGTGCCGCCGCCGGCGTCGACCCGGCCGGGCACCTGCGCGCTTGCCTGTGCCAATGGCTCGGCCTGGAAACCTTGCCCGACGATGCCTCGCTGTACGAACTGGGCGCGGACTCGCTGACCTTGCTCGACCTGATCGACGAGGTGCAGTCGGGACTGGGCGTCGGCCTGCAACTGTCGCAGTTCAGCCACAAGGTCAGCCTGCGGGAAGTCCTGGCGCTGATCGATGCCGCCGGGGCTGGGGCTGGGGCCAGCGTCAGCGACTGGGCCGGCGCGGTGCAACTGGATATCTGGAGTCCCGGTGCCGGCCGGGAATGGCTGTGCCTGGTGCATCCGGTCGGGGGCGACGTGCAGGCCTATCGCGAACTGGTGGCGGCATTGCCCGAGACCCTGGGGGTCTGCGTGATCGCCGACCCGGCGTTGCAGCATCTGGGGCTGCCGCCGATCAGTCTCGCGCAACGGGCCGCCTGCTACCTGGAGTCCTTGCAGGCGCGTTTCCCGCGCCAGTCCTTTGGCTGGCGGCTGGCCGGCTGGTCCTTCGGTGCGTGGGTCGCCCAGGCCATGTGCGCGGCGGCGGGGCAGATGGGCCTGGCGCCACCCCGGCTGTATCTGATCGACCCGCCGGCACCGGACGCGGGCGTCGAACTGGCGCGAATGGATGAGCGGCAGATCGAGGCGGTGTTCCAGCGCGAATTCGCCCAACGCTGGCCCGAGGCGGACGCACGGGGGTTGTCCGAGGAAATGCAGGGTTACCTGCAACGGCTGACCACCTGCTGCAAACACAACATGAGCAGCATGGCGACGTTCACGCCGCCGGCCTTGGCGGACACCCCGGCCCGGCTATTTATCGCCAGCCAGGCCAATCCCTACGGCGTCGGCCGGGGCTGGCAGGCCGACGAGTTGCAGCGGGCCTGGCAAGGGTTGCTGCCTCATTTGCTGGAATGGCGGGTGCTGGACACCGATCACTACGGCATCGTCGGCGGACGCTGGGCCCGGCTGATTGCCGAGGCCATCGGCAGCGACGGGCAAGGAGAACGGCATGCACCTTGAAGCACAACCCGACTGGCTGCGGGCGCTGGTCCCGGTGCTGCTCGCCGGACAACCCGCGGACTGGGTGCAACGCTGGTGCAACGACTTGCAGGCGGCGCTGACCCATCTTGGCGGCCCGGTACCGTTTGCGTGGGTCCATGCCTGGCAGGCCGAAGTGGTACTGCCACGGTTGCCTGAAGGCATCGAGAATAGCGATCACGCGAGCGTGGTGGCCCTGCAGCAATTGCATCGGCGCGCCGCCCTCGGAGTCAACGGTCGTCGCGGGGAATGGCTGGCGGCGCTCAAGCCGCTGCTGCCGGCCCTGTATCGACGGGCTTTTCCCTATGCCACGGGTTATGCCCGGGCCCATGCGATGGCCCTGGAGTACGCCACGGCGCCGGCCAACACCGCCATGATCGCCGAGCATTTCGGCGATGCCCGGGGCTACGCCGACTACTACGCCGAACTCAGCACCGAAGCCAACGCGGCGGCTTTCGCCGATGCCAACAGCCGGGCCTACGCCCACTTGGCCGCGGGCATCTTCGCCGATGACGATGCCGCCGGTTATGCCGGGATCTGCGTCGGCGCCACCCGTGTCTGGGCCCTGGCCTGTGCCGGCAGTGGCGAGCAGGACGGCGAGTGCCGGCGGCGGATGTTGCGGGACCTGGCAGAAGGTTTGATAAATTCTTAAAAAAGGTGAGGGAACATGGATCAGTGGGCATTGAAGGCAGTCGAGAAAATCGCCGGCGAACCTCGGGCGCCGTACCAGCACATCACGGTTGATCGCCTGACGCCGATCATCGGTGCGCATATCGGCGGGGTGGATCTGTCCCGGGAGCTGACGCCCGGGCAACTGGCGGAGATTCGCCGGGCCTTTCTGGAGAACCATGTGCTGGTGTTTCGCGACCAGCACCTGAGCGTCGAGCAGCACAAGGCCTTTGGCCGGTTGTTCGGGGAATTGCGGGCCTTGCCGCTGGAAGATATCGATGGCGACGACCCGGAACTGGTGGTGATCCGCGCCACCGCGCAGTCGCGCTTCGTCGCCGGGGAAGCCTGGCATACCGACGGCACCGCCGACCTGGCGCCGTCGCTGGGCTCGATGCTGTATATCAAGGAAACCCCGGCGATCGGCACCGGTGGCGATACCCTGTTCGCCAATATGCACCTGGCCCTGGAAATGCTGTCACCGGTCATGCAGGATTTCCTCCAGGGCCTGACGGCGGTCCATGACGGTGCGATTCCCTGGAAGGGCTACCAGGCGCCCGCCGACCTGCCCAAAAGCGAGCATCCGGTGGTGGTGCGGCATCCGCAGACCGGGCGCAAGACCCTGTTCGTCAATTCCGGGTTCACCTCGCATATCACCCAGTTGTCCGAAGCTGAAAGCCAGGCGCTGCTGAAGCTGCTGTTCGACCTGGTGGCACGGGAGCCGATCCTGACCTGCCGGGTACGCTGGGAGCCCAATACCCTGGTGTTCTGGGACAACCGCTGCACCCAGCACCACGCGGTCTGGGATTATTTCCCGCACTCGCGTTATGGCGAGCGGGTGACCATTCTTGGCGAGCAGCCCCAGGCGTGAGGCTCTCTACGAAAACTACCTGCGCGACGATCATGCTGCGTTAAAAACAGGCTCGCACGAACAAAGTGAGAACGTCCGAAGGACGGCCCGAAGGGCGAGCGAAGCGAGTAATGCTCATGTAGGTCCCTACACTCCGCTTGCTCGCCTGTTTTTGCCTTGCCTGATCGCCGCTCGGCGAGTTTTCGTACGGAGCCTAGAGGCGTTCGAGCAGCGCGTCGACGATCAGCCCGCCAAAGGCGAGGTTGCCATGCAGGGGGTCGTCGATTTCGCAGTAGCGCGGGTGTTGCCAGCCGTCCTCGCCGGTCGCGATGCTGCGCACGTCGATCAGCTCGATGCCCAGCGCCTGGAGCCGGCGAATCAACACCGCCTGCGCCGCCGGGAACACCCGCGCATCGGAAAACTCCGGGACGCGCTGTGGCGGCAGGACGACCAGCACCCTGAGCCCCAGGGCCAGAGCCCGTTCGTAGAACGCCAGGGCATGGCGACTCATGGCGTCGATGATCGACTCGAACAACGCCCCGGACAGAAAGCCCGGATCGAATTCGCCGTGTTCATCCTGGTAGCAGTGCCAGTTCGGGCGACTGGCGAGGAAATGCACGCTCATGCCCAGGGTGCTCACCAGCGGCACCGACAGTTGGCCCAGGTGCGCAACACCCGCCAGTGCCAGGGCCTGGCGATAGCGCTGGTCCATCTCCGGATCGCGAAACCCCAGGTCATCCGCCGAGGCCACGAAGAAGTCGACATTGAAATCCCGCCCGGCCCCCAGCGGTCCGCCGCTGAACGGCAGTGCGCGGGCCTGCGCGGCCTTGCCGATCGGACCGCTGTTGGAGTCACCCAGCAGCAGGAACCTGGGGCTGGGCGTAGTAGTCGAGTACGGCGTCTTCACAAACAAGGTCCTCGCTGGGCAGGTGGGCAATGGCCGTGCCGGGCGCCGCGGCAGACGCCGGTTTCGGCTCGAGCGCGGCAAAAAACTGCTGCATGACGAAGGCCACGCCCTCGGGCGTGACCTCGCGCTGGTTGTCCTGGTAGAAGGCGGCCTTGAACGGCGTGCCGGTGATGATCTCGTAGGACGGGAAATAGTCGACATCGCGCTGCTCTTCACAGAGCTGGCCGGCGACGGCGCGCAGCACCGACTTGGAATAGGTGGTGGCGCTCAGCACATGCTGGCCGGTGGCCGTGGCAGTCAGCGGCACCGGCGAGACCGTCAGCAGCAGACGGATACCCGGATTCACCGAGCGCAGCAGTTCAAGCGCCGTGGTCATTTCGCGGTAGCTGTCGAGAAAGCCGAAATTGCGCAAGGCATGGGCTTGCGGATCGAAGGTGCCGTGCAAGGTGCCGGGGCAGAGCGGGTAGACCAGCGAAGTGTGCCGGTCGACCCAGGCCTCGGTCAGGCCCAGGGTGAAGACAAACACTTTGGCCCGTCGGATCGCCGCCTTGATGGCCGCCAGTGTGGTCCGGCGGGCGTCCCGCAAGGCTTCCAGGCTCGCATAGCCGGCGGGCTCGACGGCGGGGCGCATGGGGTCGAAGAAGCGCCCGTCGCGGCTCCAGACCTGCTCGGGCATCGCCCGGTCCAGCAAGGCCCACTCCAGCCATTGGCGCAACATCGCCGGGGTATAGAGGTTGCCGGTGCGCAGGGAAAACACGCCATAGTGGCGGGCCTTGCACTCGGCCTCCGACAGGCCGGCCGGCGCCGGTTCGCTATCGATCCAGTTCATGGCGCGGGCGACCATTGCCCGGCCGATATGCTGGGCGAAGCAGGAGCCGGCGGTGACGATGGCGTCGTCGCGCTCGATGGCGAATTCCGGCAGCCACAGCTCGCTCATCGACAAGGCCGTCCGTTGCGCGACGGCGCTGCGCCAGAACGAACGTGGCGCCAGCAGTTGGTAAGGATTCATCCCTGGATCACTCCGAGTTCGACCTGACAAAGGGTGAAGACCCGCGCGTCCTGCACGGCATAGGCCACGCGCAAGGGCAGGTCGCGAGGCAGCACGCCGTGCAGCGTGTCGCGGCTGGCGAACAGCAGGTGGCCGGGCCCCGCGGCGACACAGGCCACCTCATGGAAATCGATAAATCGCCGGACCCTGGGATACAGCGCCTTGTAGATCGCTTCCTTGGCGGAAAACATCAGGGTAAAGGCCCCGGCCGCGTCGAGGAGAGATTCGAGCACGGCCATTTCCTCGCGACTGGCAATCTGTCGCTGGACATCCTCGGGTTCCGGCTCGCCCGCCAGGTGCTCGACATCGATGCCGGGCAGGTAGCCCGACTGGCTGTCGCCGACGATCGCCAGGGCATAACCGCCGGCATGGGACAGACTGCCGACCAGCCCTGACGGCCAGATCGGCGCACGGTCGGCGCCGCTGGGAATATCGCTGTAGCGGCCGTGCAGGGCGTGCTCCGCGCGGCGTGCGCAGTAACGCCCGGCCAGATATTCCGCCTGGCGGACGGGCACCGCACTGGCCAGGGCCGGCGGCAGCTCGAGGCGACCGAACCGGCCGGCGTCGTAGGCCAACACGGCGCCCTGGCCGTGTTCGAAGCGGCAGGCGTGCAGTTGCGCGCCCGCGATCACCGGTAGCGGCGGCGCGGCGACATCGATGCACACCAGGCTCATGTCGCGGGCTCCGGCACCGCGACCGGCTGGCCCGCCGCCAGCGCCCGATAACCCAGCAGGCCGATGGGCAGGCAGGCCAGGGCCAGCGCGGAAAACAGCACGACGCCGCCAAAGTGGTTGATCACCAGCGCGCCGAGCAGTGGGGCCAGCGCCGAACCGAGGCCGGCCAGCATGGAGATGCCAATAAAGCTGCCGCGCATGCCCGGTGGCGCGAGGCGGTCGATCAGGGTGGCGAACAGCGGCATCACGATGATCTCGGCCAGGGTCGCGAAACCGATGGCCAACACCCAGCCGTACCACAGGCCTGCGCTGTTGAGGGCGATGATGGCGTGGCCGACCATCAGGCAGGCGAGGGCGAGGACATAGGCGCGCTTGTCCGCCAGGTCGATCAGCCAGCCCATCAGGAACAGGTGGAACACCAGCACCACCGAGGCGTTGGTCACGCTCATCATGGCGATCAGGCCGTTGATGTCCTCGACCTTGAGTTCCAGCAGATAGAAGGTCAGCGATTCATCGATCTGGGCATAGACCAGCACCAGGAAGAAGTTGGCGACGATGATCGTCAGGAACAGCCGGCTGTCGAGGATCGCCCGCAGGACCTGCCGCAAGGGCGGCGACGCCGATTCGGCAGCGGCCAGGTGCGGCGACTGCAGCCGGTAGCGCGCGGCGCCGGCGATGGTCAGCGCCAGCAGGCCGTAGGCACAGGCCGCGATGGGAAACACCGCGTCGCTCTCGCGATTGGCGAACCACATGCCGATCAGCGGCCCGCTGGCGGCCGCGCAATTGACCACGTAATAACGGATATGGAAGAGAAAGGTGCGCTCGTCGTCGCTGGCCACGGTGTCGCTCAGCAGCACTCGCAGCAGCGGTTCGAGAATGCTGTGGGCCACCGCCATGCCGATGATCGCGGCAAAGTAGCTGGTCTGTCCGGGCAGCAGTCCCATCAGCAGGAAGCAGGCGGCGCCGAGAACGCAGCCGAAGACCATCAGGTTGCGGGCGTTGAAGGTATCGCCGAGAAAACCGGCCAGGGGCGACAGGGCGATGGAGACCAGGGCACCCAGGGCCAGTTGTGCGCCGATATCGGTGATCGGCGTACCGAAGCGCTTGTTCATCGCCACGACGATAAAGGGCCAGATCATGAACGAAGCGATGCGCGATACGCCGATGCCGAGCAGCAGCCAGCGGGTCGGAACGGGGAGAGCCCACAAGGCCTTCCATGGGGCGGGTCGCTGGCGCAGATCCATCTGGCTCATATCGAAGCTTGCTCATCCATGAACAGGTACCCGACACCGGGGAATCGGGTCGGGTGGGGCCTGCTCATTGAAGAGGGCTACGAGTCGATATGCAAGCCTTGCGGGCGTTGCCGACGACTTTATTTATGCCCGGGACGAGAACGGCCGTCCTGGCCGTTCGCTCAGTGTGGAGCGCGAGGGATGGTCTTGAGCAGATCGGCGGGGCTGATATGGCCGACCACCGCGCTGCCCGGTTGCGGCAGGTCGAGGATATGCCCCTTGATCTTGCCGACCACATGCATTTCGCAAGGCTTGCAGTCGAACTTCAACGTCAGCACTTCGTCCCCGTGGATCAACTGCATCGGCGCGACCTTGGTGCGCACGCCGGTGACGCCCTTGGCCTGTTTCGGACACAGGTTGAAGGAGAAACGCAGGCAGTGCTTGGTGATCATCACCGGTACTTCGCCGGTTTCCTCGTGGGCCTCGAAGGCGGCGTCGATCAGCTTGACGCCGTGACGGTGGTAGAAGTCGCGGGCCTTCTGGTTGTAGACGTTGGCCAGGAACGACAGGTGCGATTCCGGGTACACCGGCGGCGGACTGGTCTCGGCCTTGCGCCCGCCACGGGGGTGAGCGGCGATCCGCGCGGTGGTCAGGGCTTCGATCACTTCGCGGCGCAAGGTCTTGAGCTGCGAGTTGGGAATGAAGAACGCCTGGGGTGCATCCAGTTCGATGGCCGTGGCGTGGTACTGGGTGGTGCCCAGTTGGCCGAGCAGGTCGTGCAGTTGCTCCAGGGCCTGTTCCGGCTTGTTGGCCACGCCGAACGGACCGTCCAGGGCGACGCTGGCGCTGATGCCTTCCTCGCTGGTGGCGGTCAGCTCCAGGCGGTCCTCGCGCAGGCGGGCCAGCCAGGAAAGACCGACGCGACGCTCGGCGGAGTTCTTCAGCAGGGCCTGCTGCCAGTTGTGGTCGAGGTTGCGGTTCAACGGATGGTTCGGCCGCAGGCTGTGCAGGCCGGCCGGCATTTCGTTGGGTTCGACGCGGTAGCGATAGCGTTTCTCGCCATCCTCTTCGAATTCGCCCCTGGGTTCGGCGATATTGGCGCGGAAACCCACCACTTCGCGCTTGACCAGCACGTTGAGGCCGTCACCGTTGGACAGCGGCTCGAAGGTCACCACCTGCAGGTCACGCTTGCCGGCTTTCTCCACCACGCCGACCGGCAGGCCTGTGAAAGTCGGGGTGTCGAAGGCGCCGATATCGATCTTGCGGTCGCTGACGAAGTAGTCGGTGCTGCCGCGGTGGAAGGTCTTTTCCGGATCCGGCAGGAAGAAATGCGCGGTACGTCCGCTGGAAGCACGGGCCAGGTCCGGGCGGTCATCGAGGATTTCGTCGAGGCGCTGGCGGTAGTAGGCGGTGATGTTCTTCACATAGCCCATGTCCTTGTAGCGGCCCTCGATCTTGAACGAGCGCACGCCGGCATCGACCAGGGCGCGCAGGTTGGCGCTCTGGTTGTTGTCCTTCATCGACAGCAGGTGTTTTTCAAAGGCGACCACGCGACCCTGGTCGTCCTTGAGGGTATAGGGCAGGCGGCAGGCCTGGGAGCAGTCGCCACGGTTGGCGCTGCGGCCATTCTGCGCATGGGAGATATTGCACTGGCCGGAAAACGCCACGCACAACGCGCCGTGGATGAAGAACTCGATGGCCGCGTCGGTCTCGTCGGCAATCGCGCGGATCTCCTGCAGGTTCAGCTCGCGGGCCAGCACCAGTTGGGAAAAGCCGGCCTGGTCGAGAAATTTGGCCCGGGCCAGGGTGCGGATATCGGTCTGGGTGCTGGCATGCAGCTCGATAGGCGGGATATCCAGCTCCATCACCCCCAGGTCCTGGACGATCAGCGCATCGACGCCGGCATCGTGGAGCTGGTGGATCAGCTTGCGGGCCGGCTCCAGCTCGTTGTCGTGCAGGATGGTGTTGATGGTGGTGAAGACCCGGGCGTGGTAACGCCGGGCGAACTCCACCAACTGGGCGATATCGCTCACTTCGTTGCAGGCGTTGTGGCGGGCGCCGAAGCTCGGGCCGCCGATATACACGGCATCGGCGCCGTGCAGGATGGCCTCGCGGGCAATCGCCACATCGCGGGCAGGGCTGAGCAATTCCAGGTGATGCTTGGGTAGGGACATGTTTTTTTAGTCAGGCTTCACGGTCAAGGCGGGCATTGTAGCGGCGAAACGGCCTGGCGGCACTTATTGCTGCCGGGTGGCGGCTGGGAGTAAGCGGACTTGTGGGAGCGGGGGTGTCGGGGCGCCGCGAAGCCGCGAGGCTTTTTGGCGCCCTCAAGGGCCTCTTCGCGGGCAAGCCCGCTCCCACAGAAGACCCTTTCATACACAAGCCTGCTCACACACAGGCCCATTTTCATGCAGACCCGCTCCCACCCATTTGGGTCCAGGTTGTTTCTAGGCCTTTGCGGCCATCGCGGTGACTTCCACTTTCATGCCCTCGACGCCGAGCGCCGCCACGCCAACGGCGGCGCGCACCGGCCAGGGCTTGGCGAAAAAGCGTTTGTAGACCTCGTTGAAAGCCGGTCGGTCAGCGATATCGGTGAGGTAGATGGTCAGGTGCAGGACCCGATCCAGCGAACTGCCGGCCTTTTCCAGTGCGACCTTGAGCGCCTGCAGGGTGCATTCGCTCTGCCGGCTGATATCGCCCAGCTCCAGGCTGCCATCGGCGCGGGTGGGGATCTGGGTGGAGACCAGCAGGCCGCCGAAACCGGCGACGTCGGAGGAGATGGAGTCCGCGTCGGGATCGGGAATGAAGGTGATGTCTTGGTTTGCCATGGGGATCTCTTGTTCGACGGAGTATTCAGCAAGGCCGGCAGTATAAGCCCACGGCGAAATATCGCATCCCCGACGAGCGGCTTTGCACACTGGAAAATAGCGACTTGCATAATGCAAGTCGCTATGAAATATTATGAGTGTAATTTTTATCGCCCGCAGCGGAGGCGATCATGAAAAGAGCCAGCTTTCACCCGATGCCTTGTCCTGTTGCCCGAGCCCTGGAGCAGTTGGGGGATGGCTGGAGCCTGTTGATCCTGCGCGACGCCTTTTATGGGCTGCGCCGTTTCGATGATTTCCTCAACAGCCTGGGCATTGCCACCAACACCCTGACCCGGCGTCTGAACGACCTGGTACTCGGCGGCCTGCTGGAACGGCGCCCTTACCAGGACAAGCCGCCACGTTACGAATACCACCTCACCGAGGCCGGTCGCGATCTGCGGCCGGTGATCCTGACCCTCATGGCCTGGGGGGCGAAGCATGCCAAAGGTTCGCGCAGGGTCTACCTGGCCGATGAGGCCACCGGCCAACCGGTGGACCTGGCACTGATGGATGCCAATACCGGCAAGCGCATCACCCGCGAAGGTCACCGGGTCCATGTCACCGCGGACGCCGACGAGCTGAGCCAGTGGCGCGTGCGAACCGGCCAGGCCCAACCGCTGGACGACACCCTGGTCAGTCCGTTCCCCAATTAATCTGTTTGCAGAGGTCACTCACCATGGACGCTCAAGTCCGCGTTGCACCCGGCCAAGTTACACCCGCTCAAGAAGCGGCCGCCGTCGCTCCAGCCGCCCCGGCCAGCAGGAAAAAGCTCGTGCGCCTGGCCGTGCTCGCCCTGGCCGTCGCCGGCGCGGCGGCCTACGGCAGTCACTGGTGGTTGGCCGGGCGGTTTATCGAAGACACCGACGATGCTTATATCGGTGCCGAGGTCACGGTGATCAGCGCCAAGGTGCCGGGCTATATCACCGAGGTGGCGGTGGTCGACAACCAGTTCGTCAAGGCCGGCGACCTGCTGGCGCGGATCGATGTCCGTGACTATCGCACCGCGCTGGCCAAGGCCGAGGGTGCCGTGGCCGCACAACGGGCGAGCCTGGCCAACCTGGCGGCCACCGAGCAATTGCAGCAGGCGCTGATCAGCCAGGCCGGCTCGCAGATCGATGCCAGCGAGGCCGAAGCCCAGCGGGCCCATGACGATCATGCGCGCTACCAGACCCTGGTGCGCAGCCAGGCGGTTTCCGTCGAAAGCGCCCAGCGCGCCGACGCCACCTGGAAGACCGCCCAGGCCGAACGGTCCCACGCCCAGGCGGGGCTGCTGGCGGCCCGTCGGCAACTGGCGGTGATCGATACCCAGCGGCAACAGGCCCAGGCCATGCTCGAACAGGCCCAGGCCGAACTTGACCAGGCGCGATTGAACCTGGGCTACACCGAGTTGCGCGCCCCAGTGGACGGTTATGTCGGCAACCGCCGGGCCAAGGTCGGGGCTTATGCCGCCGCCGGCAGCCAGCTGATCTCGGTGGTCCCGGCCCATGGCCTGTGGGTCGACGCCAACTTCAAGGAAGACCAGTTGGCCCGCATGCAGGTCGGCCAGGCGGTCAGCGTCAAGGCCGATATCCTGCCGGGCCGGGAATTCCACGGCCATATCGACAGCCTGGCGCCGGCCACCGGCGCACAATTCAGCGTGCTGCCGCCGGAGAACGCCACCGGCAACTTCACCAAGATCGTCCAGCGCGTGCCGGTGCGGATTCGTCTGGATGGCGAGGATGCCGACTTCGGCGCCTTGCGCCCCGGCCTGTCGGTCATGACCGAAGTGAACACCCTCGACAAGCCCGAGCCGATGGCCGCCGTTGCCCAGGCCGGCCGGCCATGAGCAGCGAGCTGCCGACGCTGACCACCCGGCAGAAGGTCGCGGCCTTCGCCTGCATGTGTGTCGGCATGTTCATCGCGCTGATCGACATCCAGATCGTTTCCGCCTCGTTGAAGGACATCGGCGGCGGCCTTTCGGCCGGCGCGGACGACACCGCCTGGGTGCAGACGGCCTACCTGATCGCGGAGATCATCGTCATCCCGCTGTCGGGCTGGCTGTCGCGGGTCATGAGCACCCGCTGGCTGTTCGCCGCGTCCGCCGCGGGCTTCACCCTGACCAGCCTGTTGTGTGCCATGGCCTGGAATATCCAGAGCATGATCGCCTTTCGGGCATTGCAGGGTTTCCTGGGCGGTTCGATGATTCCGCTGGTGTTCACCACAGCCTTTATCTACTTCGGCGGCAAGCAGCGGATCGTCGCCGCCTCGACCATCGGCGCGATCGCGTCGCTGGCCCCGACCCTCGGCCCGGCGGTGGGCGGCCTGATCACCGATATATCCTCCTGGCACTGGCTGTTCTACATCAACCTGGTGCCCGGCCTGTTCGTCACCCTGGCCGTGCCGATGCTGGTCAAGGTCGACAAGCCGAATCCGGCGCTGCTCAAGGGCGCCGACTACATCGGCATCGTGCTGATGGCGGTGTTCCTCGGCTGCCTGGAATACACCCTGGAGGAGGGACCGCGCTGGAACTGGTTCAGTGACAGCACCATCACCACCACCGCCTGGGTGGCCGCGGTGAGCGGGGCGCTGTTCATCTGGCGCTGCCTGGAGATCGAGGAACCGATTGTCGACCTGCGCGCCCTGGGTGACCGCAACTTCGCCCTGGGTTGCCTGTTCTCGTTCATTACCGGCATCGGCATCTTCGCCACCATCTACCTGACGCCGCTGTTTCTCGGCCGGGTGCGCGGCTACGGCGCGTTCGACATCGGCCTGGCGGTGTTTTCCACGGGCATCTTCCAGTTGCTGGCAATTCCGGTGTACGCCTTCCTGGCCAACCGTATCGACTTGCGCTGGATCCTGATGATCGGCCTGGCCCTGTTCGGCCTGTCGATGTGGAACTTCGCGCCGATCACCCATGACTGGGGCGCCAAGGAGCTGTTGCTGCCGCAGGCGATACGCGGGTTTGCCCAACAGCTGACGGTGGCACCTACCGTGACCCTGACCCTGGGCGCCCTGGCGCCGGCCCGGCTGAAACTCGCCTCGGGGCTGTTCAACCTGATGCGCAACCTGGGCGGGGCCATTGGTATCGCGGCCTGTGCCACGGTGCTCAACGACCGCACCAACCTGCATTTCCTGCGCCTGGCGGAACACCTGAACATTCGCAATGAAAGCATGAACCTCTGGCTCGAACAGTTGAGCGACAACGCCCAGGTGCTGGGCCAGAACAGCCTCGATGCCAGCCAGATCGCCTTGCGCCAACTGTGGGCGCTGACCTGGCGCGAAGCGCAGACGCTGACCTACGCCGATGCCTTCCTGGTGATCATGGTCTGCTTTGTCTTCGCGACGGCGCTGGTGCCGCTGATGCGCAAGGTCCAGCCGCCGAAACAGCCATCGGCGGACGCCCATTGAGCCTGGAGGAGGGCGACGGGCCGGCTCAGTCGCCCTTGCGGCAGGTCACATGGATAAACGGCAGGCTGCCAGCGCCTGCCGGCTCGTCGATTTCGCCGAACCCTGCCAGCCCATAGGCACCGAACTCGCGCTCGACCGACGCGGCGTCGTAGAAAAACATCGGCAGTCCGGGCGCTCTTTCGTAGCAGTCCTCTGCCAACAGCCGGCCCTGGCCGTACATCGGCGCCTTCTTCGAGATCACGGTGAAAATCATCTGTCCGCCCGCTGCCAGTTGTCGGTAGCAGTCCCGCAGCAGCTTGGCGCGCCCGGCGGCATCGAGCAGATAGATCAATCCGTAACAGAAGATGCCGTCGTACTGCCGACTGTCGTACGGCATGTCGGTGACCGAGCCCTGGTGAATGGGAATCTGCAGGCCCAGTTGCGAGCGGGCGAGGGCGATGGCCGTATCGGAGATCTCGATGCCGGTGACGGACATGCCCCGGTCAAGAAACACCCCGGCGTTCCGGCCATAGCCGATGCCGGGGATCAACACATCCCTGACGCCGGCGCGCACGAAGCTGTCCCTGGCGAGGAGGGCCGAGGCGGTCGGCTCGAAGCCCCACATCAGCTGGTTTTCGGTAAAGGCGTTTTCCCAGAATTCGGTCATGGCGGTTCGGCTACTTGGCTGGCATTTGACGTAACTTAAATTATTACGTGAGTTTGCGAGCGTCAATCATCTTGCGCTGAGCGGGCCGGCTCTGATGTCGATCAGCCAGGGAACCGGAATCCTGAAAACGCCACGTAACCTGTAGGGGCAGGGTTTGCCAAGCCCACTCACCCCATAGGTCACCAGGCTCAAGATCGGGGTTAAACAAAGGGCATTTTGCCATGATTAAAAAATTTCAAAATATGTCGACTGGACGGTTGATTTAACTCGTACAGACGAGTAGGTTTATTACGAAATGTTGCCTACAAAGCTCTTCAAAACAAGATCCCGCAAAGGATAAAGAGCATGAGCCCTGATGAACTATCCGTACGTCTGCGCCTGAACCGAAAAGACCCGACTGTCGAACGATGTTGTCACATCCGCTGAGTTGAGTTTCTCCCTGTATTAACGCCAATGCCCGAGGCGGGCAGGTATCTGCCTGCGATAAATTTCTGGAGAAAGCCGATGGCATTTAGATGTCATTGAGTGAACAACTTGATGCGTCTCCACGTCCGTACCTGATTTGAAGCTAGCCATTCTGAGTGCGTGAGAATCAACATATCAATATTGGTTGAGGGATCTGCCATGCCTGCTGGAGCCATATTTATATCATTTGATGCTGTTGCGGTATCCGGTATTACAGTCGAAGCCTTGAAACTCGCCAAAACCCTGCTGCGTAACGAAGTGACTTCCTATCTTGATCTTGGTTATGACATCAAGATCGACAAAGGCAACTTCAATAAGCCATACGATTATGAAAAAGGCATCTACCAGGATATCTTCACCCTGGTTCGTGTCGACGCCATCGATAGCGTTCCCCATTACACGGTCGATTTCATAGAACACTCCCACGCCGTGCTGATCGGACAAAAGACCGCGGCTTCCCCGGAGGAAAAACAACGCCTGCTGAGCGCCATTCGCGAGTCGTCACAGGTGCTGGCCCGACGGATTGTCGAGCTCTGGGAGAAGCTGGATATCCGTTATGTGATCGTTGAAAACGCCACCCTCCCGGAAAACATCATCTACACCCAGGCCCTGTACCTGGCCATCGAGGCCTATGGCGACAAGCACGACATGGGCAGTTTTGTCATCTGGCGCGATCATGACCTGATGTGGAGCAGCGAAAAGACCGTGATGAAATACGGTCCGGAGCCTTATCCTCACGCCATCAAGCCGGTGCAGTCGCGCTATATCAGCTACGTCACCCTCAACAACCACCTCAAGCGCAAGCTCGAGGCATGGTGTGACCATGAGGTCGAAGTCCAGGTGCGCAAGAACACCTACGACTTCAGCGGCCAGGGCCGCTACACCAACATCAAGGAGAGCCTGGATATCCGCGACAGCGATATCCTGATTGCCCGCACCACCCGCATCATTCCGCAAAAGCGCCAGGACCGGGACATCTACCTGGTTTACCGGCTGAACCAGTTGTTTGCGCAAAACGGCAGCCGCCGGAAAGTCTATCTCGCGGTGGCGGGCGATCCCGACGAGCACCCCGACTACTTTGCAGCCTTGAATGCAATGGTTCAGGAGTTGCAAATCGAGCCGTTTATCAAGTTTGTCGGTTCGTTGTCCCATGACTATATGCCGTCGAATGACAACACCACGACCATTGAAGACCTGTATTACTCCTGTGACCTGGTTTCCTTTCTCACTTCCTGGGGTTACGACAGTTACGGAAATCCGGTAGGGGAAGCGATCAGCAGCCAGCGCTGCTATATCGCCAGCAACTATGAATATTATCAGGAGGTGTACGGCCAGCATGGATTTGAAGCGCCGATCATGGCGATCTCGGAAGATCGCGATGATTTGCCCGATGACGACTTCATCAATGACGTCTACCGACTGTTAAACAACAAGGCACTGATGGAACAAGTGGCTCGAAAAAACTTTTCCATTGGCCAACGGGTGCTCTCCAACAATGTAATGGGCATGCTTGACTTGAGTTCTTCCGGAGGAATTATGCGTGATGCCGTTTTTGTTTCGGTGGTACTGCCGCTGTATAACGAAAGTGACCGTATCGACAGTGTGCTGGACTCCCTGTTCAATCAGAAAACACAGGGTGAGCTGATTACCCATTCCACCTACGAGCTGATTATTGTCGATAACAATTCGACAGATGACTCCGTGGAAAAGATCAATCGTTTCAAGGCCGACAATCCGTCCCTGGATATCCACGTTATCCAGGAACGCATCCAGGGCGTTTCGTCCGCCAGGAAGCGCGGCATGGATTACGCCTCCGTACGCTCGAAACAACGCGATATCCGCCTGGGTGTCGAAAGCAGGCACTACATCGCTTCCGCCGATGCCGACTGCACCGTCGACCCGTATTGGCTGCACGCCCTGATTACCCGGATGCTGGAGGAAAACGGCGACCTGGGCACCTGCAATTACTATTACAACGAAGCCTCCTTCGACAAACGCCCGAACCTGCTCAACGAAATCCAGAAGACCCTGCGCTGTCGCGAGGTGTCGTTTTCACTGTTTGGCGGTTTCCCGGACGGCAAGGGCTTTGCCGTCGAGCGCACGCTCTACGACAGGGTCGGCGGCATCGAGATTTTCTACCAGCTGGACAATGACCGCTTTGTCGAGCACCTCTCCGACGACTGGGATTTCGGCATCCGGGTGATCGCCTGGGGTGGCAAGCCGGTCTACGCCCACGAATCGCGGATCGAGATCAACAGCCGGCGGGTGGATACCATCCTCGACGAAGTGATCACCGGCAACGCCTACGGCCAGGACGGGATCATCATCATGAAGGATGTGCGTCCGGACGTGGAGGAACAGATCCCGACGCTGCGCGACACCACGCCCGAGCAGTCACGGCAGGCCTGGGAGTACTCGATCAAGGACTACGTGCCCAAGAACATCGTGCTGCCGGCACTGCTCAACCCGCAGATCCTCATGGAAAATCCGGCGGTCCGCGAGTTCTTCGGCGGTCCGGTGGCGGATCGCATGTACCAGCGCATCCATGAGATCAAGCATCAGTCGCGGGTGATCGACTTCAAGCCGATCCACGCCTACAAGACCCCGTCCTATCGCCTGTATTTCGAATTCCGCGAGGAAATCTTCAGTGCCCTGCGGCGCGCCGTTGGCGAGGACATCGGCTTCCCGCCGCCCTTGCCGAAGTGCTTCGACACGGTCAAGCCCGAGGATTTCGAGCGCTTTGTCTACTACTTCGCCGAGGACCGCGAGTCCGGTGCCGCCCACAACTACTTTGCCAATGGAGGGGTATTCTGATGAACAACGAAGCCTTGGGTTCACTCAACGATATCGACCCGAACTATCCGGTACCACGGGTCTACGACTTCCTCGCGCGCCCGGACAACAGCGCCTTCCTGGACTATGTGTTCAACGATCCGTTCGGCTGCCATGTGTTTCCCGGCGATATCGCCGATTATCCGCTGCCGTCCTTTTTCGCCGACATGGACCGTGAAATCGCCGAGGCCAGGCAGATCCACCTGTGGGCCTATATTCCCACCTGTCGCTACCGCTGCCACTTCTGCCAGTACCCGACGGTGATCCTCAATCCCAAGGCCGCCTCGTCCCAGGTGGTGTTCCGCGAACTGGTGGACTACAACATCAAGGAAGCCACGATGTGGCTGCAGAAAGTCCCCAGCCTGGCCCAGGCCGAGGTCGGCGAATTCAATATCTTCGGCGGCACGCCGTCGCTGCTGCCGGAGCCGGAACTGCGCCGCCTGATGGCGTTCTATCACAGCCACTTCAATTTCTCGGCGGCCACCATGCGCTTCGAAGGGGAGCCGGGCACCCTCAACAAACCCTACTTGCACCTGTTGAAGGAACTGGGTTTCACCAAGATCAGCTTCGGCACCCAGTCCTTCAATGACCGCATCATCTCGGCCTGCGGGCGCATGCATTCGGCCGACGAGTGCGAGGAAACCATCCATCACGCCCGGGAAATCGGCCTCGACTGGGTCAGCGTCGACCTGATCTACGGCATGCTCGGCCAGACTGTCGACGATGTGAAATACGACATGGAAAAGACCCTGGAGCTGGAGCTTTCCCATGTGGTCATCGCCAAGCTGCACATGGAAGAGTTCATGAAAAGCCGCACCGGGGTTTCCGGGGAGAAACAGAGCCATTGGCAGCGCAAGGGCCTGATCAGTATCAACGACATGACCTTCCCCGGGCTGGGCAAGCAGTACCAGATGCGCGAACTGGTCGAGCAGTACCTGTCGGCCGGCTACGGCGAACATCCGACCATGTACTTCCACCAGAACCATCGCCAGCCGGAGAAATGGAAGGGGCTGATCACCGACCTCGACAAACAGTACCCGGAGGTCGCGATCGGCCTCGGCGGCAGCTCGAAATGCACCCGCGCCGAAGCCATCAATATCACCGGCTACAACAAATACAAGCAGGCCCTCGACGAGGACCGCCTGCCCATCGACGCCAGCCGTGGCGTCTCGCCGCTGCAGCGGGAAGTCAACGCGTTCAAGATGGCGCTGTCGACGCTGGTCCCGGTGGATGACCAGGTGTTCCGCCAGCGTTTCGAGGGCCGCAGCCTGTTCGAGAACCCGATCATCAGCCTCACGCTCGACACCCTGGTGGAGAAAGGGCTGGTCACCGTCGACGGCGAGCGGGTCAGCCTGACGCCCAACGGCGTGACGCTGGTCGAAGCCGTGATCAATACCCAGTTCGTCACGCCGCAAGCCTGAGGAGGGCCACCGATGGAACAGCAAGCCACTTCATCCGCGCCGGTCTTCAGCCTGTACTACATCGCGATCGATACCGAAGCCGGGGTAACGGCGCAGCAGTTCGAAACCTTCGTGCGTCACAAAGGCGTGCACATTCCCAGCTATCCGGGCTGGAGCTGGACCCTGTTGCGCGGCTTGCGGGGCGAGCGGGCAGGGCAGTACCTGATGCTCTTCGAGATCGCCAGCGCCGAGCAGCGCGATCGCTACCAGGCCGCGGACGGCAACAAGACCGAACTGGCCCGGCAATTCTGGCGCGAGCATCCCGAGGCGGCGGACATCCTTGGCGAATGGAAGCGCTACGGCACCTTCAGTGAACTGCCGACCCTGTACACCGACTACCGGCTGCTGGCGCAGAACAGCAAGAGCACCGTGCCCCATGGCCCGCGTTACCAGGAGCGGGAGGGCGGGGAGCCGGTGGCGCGGGTGATCGGCATCCACAATCTCGCGCTACGCCCGGATGTCCGCGCCGAAACCTTCGAGACATTCATTGCCCGCAACCACCATCGCATCGAGGATTACCCCGACTGGAAATTCCACCTGCTCAAGGGCGAGCGCGGCAATCGCCTGGACCAGTACGTGGTGATGATGGAGATCGCCAGCCTGGCGGCGCTCGATGTGTTCTACCCGGAACCGGATATCGCCACCGATGAGGCGGCGAAATTCGCCCGGGCCCACCGCGACACCAAGCAGATGTACGAGGAATGGAAGCAGCTGGCCTCGTTCTCCGGCTCGCCGCAGATCTACACCGACTATCTGTCGGTGGCGCAAAGCCAGAGGTGACCGGCCTGTGAATACCCATGTACTGCAACCGCAGCGCGTTGCGAACCTGCGTCAGCAACAGGCCACGCGCGGCATCTTTTTCGTGGCCGGGCTGGGCATGGCGTCCTGGGCGCCGCTGATTCCATTCGTCAAATCCCGCCTGGACATCGATGACGGCACCCTGGGCCTGCTGCTGTTCTGCATTGCCGCGGGCTCGATGCTGGTGATGCCGTTTGCCGGCCGGGCCATCGCCAGGCTCGGTTGTCGCACGCTGATCCTGGCCTGCGCGGCCGTGTTCTGCCTGATCCTGCCGTTCATGATGTACGCCACGTCCGCCGTGGCGATTGGCGGCGCCTTGCTGGTCTTTGGCGCGGTGAATGGCCTGCTGGACGTGTCGATGAACGCCCAGGCGGTGATTGTCGAGCGCGACAGCGGGCAGGCGCGAATGTCGGGGTTTCACGGTTTCTACAGCATCGGCAGTGTCGCCGGGGCAGGGGGCGTCAGCCTGTTGTTATGGGCGGGGCTTGGGCCGTTGCAGGCGATTTCGCTGGTCGCGGTGCTGATCGCGCTGGTGGTGACGCAGGCTTCGGCTCATCTGCTGGCCAGGCGCCCCCAGGAAAGCGCCGAGTCCGGCGGCCCGCTGCAGGCGCTCGCGCATCCCGCAATCCTGTTGATTGCGCTGCTGTGCTTTTTCATCTTCATGGTCGAGGGCGCGATGCTGGACTGGTCGGCCGTGTTCCTGCACACCGAACGCAGCATGGAAAAGAGTCATGCCGGTTTTGGCTACACCCTTTACTCCATCGCCGTCGCACTGGGTCGCTTGTACGGCGACCGCCTGGTCAACGCCTGCGGTCGCCAGCGCATGCTGATGCTCGGCAGCGCGTGCGCGGCGGCCGGGTTGCTGCTGATCGTCCTGGTCGACCTGCCGGGCATCGCCCTTGCCGGATTCATCCTGACCGGTATCGGCCTGTCCAATATCGTCCCGATCCTGTTCACCGCAGCCGGTAACCGGCCCGAGGTGCCATCGAGCTTCGCGCTGTCGGCAGTCACCCTGGTCGGCTACACGGGCCTGTTGAGCGGCCCGGCGCTGATCGGCTTTGTCGCCCACCACTCGAGCCTGAGCACGGCGTTCAGCGCGGCGGTGGTGATCATGCTGCTGGTCTGTTGCAGCGCCCGGCGCCTTACCCGCTAAGGCCCTGACGGGGTCGGCCCCACGGCCAGCCCCCTTTGTTCCGTCCCGACGTTATCATTCAATGGAGTGCTTATGAGTCAATTATCCGGTCCGGTTTTCAGCCTGCACTACATCGGCCTGAACCTGAAGAAAGGCGTCACGGCCGCACACTTCGAAAACTTCGTACGCGAACGCGGCGTGGGCATCCCGGCCTATCCGGGTTGGCGCTGGACCTTGCTCAAAGGCTTGCGCGGCGAGAGGGAAAACCAATACCTGATGCTGTTCGAAGCGCCCAGCGCGCAGCAGTACGCCCACTACATCGACCGCAACGGCGACCAGACCGCCCATGCACGGGACTTCTGGCAGGAACATCCGCAGGTGCAGGCCCTGATTGCCGAGTGGAAAACCTTTTCCACCTTCGCCGAGCTGCCGACCATTTTCTCCACCTATTCACTGCTGGCCGAGAATACCAACAGCTCGCTGGCGGAAGGTCCGAACTACCAGGCCGGCGCGGGCCGCAACCCCGTGGCGCGCGTGGTGGGCATCCACAACCTGGCCCTGCGTTCCGGCGTGAGCGCGCAAACCTTCGAGGACTTCATCACCCGCAATATCCATCGCGTGGAAGATTATCCGGGCTGGAAGTTTCATATGCTCAAGGGGCAGGGCGGCAACCGTCTCGACCAGTATGCGGTGATGCTGGAAATCGAAAGCCTGGAGTCGCTGAACTCCTTCCACCCCGAACTGGATGTGTCGACGGACAAGGCCCTGACATTTGTCCGCGAGCACCCGGAGAGCGAGCGCATGTACGAGGAGTGGCGGCAGTTGGCGTCTTTCTCCGGAGCGCCGCAGGTCTATACCGATTACATTACTATCGCCGGCAGTGGCAGCTGACCCAAGCGTGTGGCCACATCCGCCAAGCCCTGGATGTGGCCTTGTCGAAAACGCTGGCATCGAATTTTCTGGAGCAGCGTTTGAAAAACAGATTGGAAGGCTTGCGTATTTTTGTGGTCGCGGCGGATTCGGCCAACTTTCGCGAGGCCGCGACAAAGCTGGGGGTATCGCCCCAGGTGGTCACCCGGGTCATTCGCGAGTTCGAGGACGAGTTGGGCGAACTGCTGTTTCATCGCAGCACGCGCGGTGTTCAACTCAGTACCTTTGGCGTGCAGTTGGTCGAGCGTGCGCGAATGGCGGTGAGCGGGGTGGATGCCTTGTATCACCGTTCGGATCTGCAGGCCGCTTCCGATCACCACGGAGTGGTGCGCCTGGCGGCCCCCGGCTCCCTGGGCCGCCAGTTCGTGGTCGATGCACTGGCCCCGCTGCTGCGCGAACATCCCGGCCTGGTCCTTGATTTGCGGCTGTCCGACGTGATCGCCGACGTGGTCGAGGAACAGATCGATGTGGGTATTCGCATAGGTCCGATGCGCGATAGCCGCTTTGTCGCGCGCGAAGTGGCCAAGGCCTTTCTGTATGTGGTCGGCTCCCCCGAACTGGTGTCTCGCGTCGGCTTGCCGAAGGCGGTCGACGACCTCCAGCACAAACCGCTCACCCTGATGATCGACGGCAATACCGGACGCCCGTGGCCCTGGAAGTTCAGCGAAAACCGCCAGTTCATTGCCCCGGCGCCGGCGTTTATCACCAACGATCCGGAAAGCGAATGCCAGGCCGTGCTCTCGGGACTGGGCTTTGGCCAGATCGCCGGCCACCTGGCATTGCCTCATATCCGCGCCGGGCGGCTGGTCACGGCCCTGGAGTCCGCCGCACCGAAGCCGATCAGCCTGTATGTCTACCGCTCGCAGCAATCTCCGGTTCCGGCCAGGGTCAGGCTGGTCTACAACAGGCTCCTTGAGGCTCTGGGGACCGAAGCTGATCTGATGTAGGGGCCGCGACGGCATTCCTGAAAGTGGAATTCTCAACTCGGGAGGCGTTCATTGTTACCCCTGGGCGGCGATTCCATACTCGTTGACGTCGATAACTGACGTTCAACCCAAGGAATATCCATGCCTTCCGTACTCATGATTCTTTCCAGCGCAACCACCTGGAGCCAGTTGAATGGCCTCCAGCGTCCCACCGGTTTCTGGGGCGAGGAATTCATCACGCCTCATCGCCTGCTCAGCGCGGCCGGGGCCAACATCAGCCTCGCCACGCCGGGCGGTGCCCCAGCCGTGGTGGACGAGCTGAGTCTCTCCCTCGACGTGAACGGCGGTGATGCGGCCAAGGTCGCCGAACTGACGGACTATCTGCACAGGCACGCCCAGCTTCTGCGTGCGCCGAAACGCCTGGAAGACATCGACCTTGCCGACTACGATGCCATTCTCGTGCCTGGCGGCCACGGTCCCATGCAGGACCTGGCAGTGAATGAAGCGGCCGGTCGCCTGCTGACCGCGGCACTTGCCGATCCGCGCAAGGTTGTCGGGGCGCTGTGCCATGGCTGCGCGGCATTCCTGGCCGCCGGCGACGCCCGGTCCTGGCCATTCAAGGGGCGCAAGCTCACCGGCTTCAGCAATACCGAGGAAACCCAGACCGGCCTGGCCGCCAATGCTCCCTGGCTGCTGGAAGATCGCCTGGTAGCCGCCGGCGCACAGTACCAGGCCGGCGCCCCCTGGACTTCCTACGTTGTCGTCGATGGCAACCTGATCACCGGCCAGAACCCGGCCTCGGCGCAAGGCACGACCCAGGCCTTCCTGGAAGAGATTGCCAAGCGCCGGTAATCATCGGCTACCCATGCGGTTGCACCTGTACCGACAACAGCGGGTCCTCCCCGCTGTTGTCGCGCTTGAGCCATTCGGCGGGTGGCGCGCCGACCACGCTGACAAAGGTCCTGGAGAACGAGGCTTGCGAGCTGTAGCCGACCGACGCGGCGATCACCTTGATCTGTACCCCTTCGCGCAACAGCTCCTGGGCGACCTTCATCCGCCAGGCAGTGACATAACCCATTGGCGAGACGCCCATGATCCGGGTGAAGCACGCCGAGAATTTCGACCGCGACATATTCGCCAGCGCCGCCAGTTGCCCGACGGTCCAGGGCGCTTCGGGTTCCTGGTGAATCCGATTGAACACCGCGCCAAGACGCCCATCCTGCAAGGCATAGAGCAAGCCGCTGGAAATCTTCTGCTCCTTGACCGCTCGCCGCACCAACAACACGAAAATGAATTCGAGCAACAGATTGAGGGCCTTGGTCCTGCCAGGGGCCTGCTCCTCGAATTCGCCGAGCAGCGTAGCGATCACCGGAGCCAGGTTTTCCAGGCTGCTGATGGGAAATACCAGCGTTTCCTTGAGCCCGAGCGGGAAGGGCTGCAACGAATTGCGCCCGAACCGGAACGAGGCGCAGATCAACTCCGCCCCTTGCGCCGAGCTTGAGCGCAACTGGTAACGGCAACTGCTCGGACAGAACAGCACGCTGGGCTCGGTAATCGATAGCTTCGGCAGCCCGGGCTGCACCAGGTCGATATGGCCCTTGCTGATGACATGGATAAACGCCATGCCCGGCGGCTTGTCGAGCACCAGGGTGCCGTCCACCTGTCCGGAAAAGAACAGCCGGCCCTGGAGATGCGTGCGCTCGAAGAACTCGGAGAGGATATCCATGATGGAGACGACCGGGTAAAGACTCTGCACGTCCTGGCAAAAGCCCGGGCATGCGCGGCCATAGGATGAAGTTCTCGCCGTTGGCAGACAATCACCCTAACGGGTGCCACGGCGCGACGAGTAAATCCCTATAGTCGAACGGAGTCCAGCGCCATGAACAACCCTTCACCCCAGAGCACCTCACCGTATGCCGACCCGACCGACCCGGCCTTGCCCGATCCCGGCATGCGGCTCGACCTTCGCCGCGCGGCCCTGGTGGTCATCGATCCACAGATCGATTTCCTCAGCCCCGAAGGCGTCAGCTGGCCGGTGTTCGGCAAGAGCATTGTCGAGCACGACACCGTCAAGCATATCGGCCAGTTGTTCGGCGCGGCCAAGGCTGCCGGCATCACCGTTGCCGTATCCCCGCACTATTACTATCCGTGCGACCACGACTGGCATTTCGGCGGGCCGCTGGAAAAGGTCATGCACAGCATCGGCATGTTCGACCGCAAGGGACCGCTGACACTCGACGGCTTCGAGAACTCCGGTGCCGACTTCATGCCCGAGTACAAGCCCTACATTCTCGACGGCAAGACCCTTATCGCCTCACCGCATAAAGTCTACGGCCCGGAAACCAACGACCTGGCACTGCAACTGCGCAAGCATGGCGTCTCGCAGGTCATCCTGGCCGGCATGGCGGCGAACCTGTGCGTTGAATCGCACCTGCGGGAACTGCTCGAACTCGGTTTCGAAGTGGCCGTGGTCCGTGACGCCACCGCCGGACCGACCACACCGGAAGGCGATGGCTACCTGGCGGCATTGATCAACTACCGCTATATCGCCAATGCCCTGTGGAGCACGGAGCAGGCGCTTGGGTATCTGCGGGGAAGCCGTTTGGATTGAGGAAGGCGAAACGGTGGGTTCGACGCCATCAGCCCGTCATCTGACAGGATGCTGCGCGGCATTGCATACGCTCAGAAAGGCACTGCCCATCGCCGTCATTCGCACATCGCTGTAGGCCAACTGCTGAGTTCCCACATGGGCTACGGCTTGCGCGTAGTCGAAGCTGATCAACTGTTCCAGCGTATCGACTTCGGCGGGTTCCCTGATCTCGTTTTTGCCCTGGGCGATTTCATTCAGGAGACTGCAGAAAGCGGTGTCTTGTTTGCTCACGGTCAAGCCTCTTCCCGGTTGTATTACGCTGAGCCACGCCTGCGCGCCGGCTTCCCTGGAGAGAGGTTAGACAGGCTCCCGCGAACGTGCCAGCGGCCCCCTGGAAAGCATCACTCCTGGTGATAGCGCCCGATAACGCCGCCCTCGGCCTGACGGGTATAGGCTGAGCCTCCAATGACCGTCCATTGATGAGCACGCTATGCCACTGATTGCGTATGAAGATCTTCAGGCTCAAGACATCCCCACCTGCCTCGGTCGCTTGCGGGTACGCAGTGCCGGGCAGGGCGAGGCGATCGTGTTCTGGTCCAGCCTGCTGATGAGCGGCCGTATGTGGATGGCCCAGGTGCACCACTTCAGCCAGAGCCATCGGGTCATCCTGATCGACCCGCCGGGCCACGGTGACAGTGAAAAGCTGACGCGGGCCTTCACCTTCGCGGAATGCGCGCAGAGCGTTGTCCAGGTGCTCGACGGCCTGGGCATCGCGAAAGCCCATTTCGTCGGCAACTCGTGGGGTGGCATGATCGGAGGCACGCTTGCGGCAATGCACCCCGGCAGAGTCGGTGCCGTTATATTGATGAACTGCACCGCATCAGCGGCGGGCTGGCGGCATCGCCTGGAGTTTCCGTTGCTGGCTCGGGTGATCCGGCTGCTGGGCGGATTTCGCGGCGTCATGGTCGGCGTTGCAACGCGGGCGTTTGTCGGCCCTACCAGTGAGAAGCAACGGCCGCAGGTCATCAGCCAGATCCACCAGGCATTGAGTCAATGCGATGTCGACTCGATCGCCTGGGCAGTCGCCAGCGTGGTTCCCGATCGACCGGATCAGCGCACACTCATGGCAGCCGTCACATCGCCGGTTCTGGTGGTGGCGGGGAGAGAAGATCGTACATTCGCCGTCAGCGAAACCCGAGCCATGGCACAAGCCATTCCGGGCGCTGAATTTGTCGTGATTGAACGAACCGCGCACCTGGCGGCGCTGGAGAATCCGACCGAGGTCAATCCGCTGATCGATCGATTCCTGAAGGGCGCCAAACTGGCGGCAGGGATGCCCGGCTGACGAACAGGAAGCGGACCGGCGATAGCGCAGCCGTGTCCGCCGGGTGCAATGCTTTAGACGACTTCGTCGATCAGCGAGGTTTTTTTCGGGGTTTCCACTACCGGTGGAGTCACCGGATTCTTCAATTGGTCCCGCAGCTTTTGCAGTGCTTCTTTCTGGGCATCGGTCAAAGGTGGCGGCGGGGTGCTGGAAGGGGGGAGCGTAATCGGCGACCGATTGCCGTCAGTGTTCAGGATGGGCAGGGGGCTGTTGGTGATTTGCATGTCACTGCTTCCATGAGTGAGGGTTGAATCCAGGCTATCGACTGTTTTCCGACGAGCTTTAGAGCTTATGCTCCAATCCGTTGAAAACAGCGCCCAATCAACTGAGCACCGTGCGGACCTCACGCAGGATTTCTTCGGCCAGCTCCGGATCGTCTACCGCGCGGGCCAGGATGATGGCCCCCACCATGCTGGAAACCTGGTGAATGGCCTGGCGACGGGCATGGCGCTTTTTCGCCTTGGCGAAGGGCAGCGTCATACTCTCGAGAACACGCTTGATATGGCGAGTGAAGGTAGGACGAACCAACGGCTCTTTGGCAATTTCCGATCCCAGAGCGGCCATCAGGCAACCATTGCCCATGTCGTCGCGATGCGCCTCGCTCAGATACTCCTGGATGTAATGCTGCATCAGCTCAGTCGACTCTTGCGCTGCTTGCAGCGGGGCAAGGGTTCTGGCTGAGGCGTCACACAAACTCTTCGCGATCAGGTCGTCCTTTGACTCGAAGTGGTTATAGAACGCGCCATGGGTCAGCCCCGTGGCCTTCATGATTTCACTGAGGCTGACACCAGAAAACCCCCGTTCGCGAAACAGGATCGATGCCTGCTGCAAAATCCTCCGGTGCTTTTCTGCTGTTTCTTCAGCGGGGTAGCGCATGGTGGTCCCGTAGATCCAATAAAGACTGAAGGGAAGAGTGTACCCATCGGGATGAGTCAGCGGAAGCATGACGACCATCATGCCAGAGTCCATGAGCGTGTCGGGCTGGAACAGCCGGATGGCCGTCCCAGCCCGATTTCCGGTGTCGGTGTCAGCTCAACACATCACGATGTTCCGCGATGAATTCAGCAGGGGTCTGCAGGGGACCACCGATGATCTGCGTGCCGATGTCATTCAGGCCTTCCAGACGTTTCTCCTGCTGGTCGACTTTCACTGCGGTGAAGTGGGTCACGTAGGCCGGATCGGCGTCCAGGCCCAGGGTTTTGACAAACTCTTGCGGTGAAACCTGCTGGAAACGCACCTCTTTACCCAGGGTGTCCGCCAGGACGCCGGCCAGCTCCTTATGGCTGTACTCGATGGGCCCGTTCAGCACGTAGGCCTTGTTCGCATGAGGCTCGGGATTGGTCAGGACGCCGGCAATGATTTTGGCGATATCGCGGGTGGCGATAGGCGCAAAGCGGCTGTCCGCGTCGAACGGGGTCAGGTACACGCCGGCGCGGATCAGTGGCGCAATGTAGAGCATCCACTGGGCAAAAAACGTGACACGCAGGTGGGTGGTCGGCACGCCGGACCAACTGAAGACCTGCTCCGACAGCCAGTGATTGAGGGTCGTCTGGCTGCGGGCATCAGGGCGCGATTGCTTGTGGGACATGTTGGCGATGATCTTCACGCCTTCTTCCTTCGCGGCTTGGGCGAAGATGGCAGCCGCTTCCACCAGGCCATTGCCCAGGGGGTAGACGAAGTAGGCACCGTCGACACCTTTCATGGCCGGGCGCAGGTCCTTCAGTTTCAGCGCATCGCCAACAAAGATGGTTGCACCCAGATCCCTCAGTTTCTGCGAGCGCTCATCTTCACGATGAACAAAGGCATTCACGCGATGGCCGTTTTCAAGCAGATATTTGACCGTGGGAGCACCGGTGGCGCCAGTGGCACCTGTTACCAGATAGGTGTTCATGAATTTCTCCTGAAGCATCAGACAAAAAGGGGGGGCGGAAATCTGTCAACGCATCCATGATGGCCATCATGTTATGTAGCGATGAAGCATGACGATCATAATGCTTCGAGACAAAGCATGATGGTCATCATGTTTGATGTCAATCCCTCGATGCGAACAGTCCTGAGTCAGGCCCAACTGCACAGGGTTGACTACCAGCCTACTAGAAGGTAGGTTTGCTGAATGAACAATCGATCCAGCACCTATCATGAAATCCTCCACTGCGCCCGGACGCTGATCATTACCGGCGGCTACAGTGGTTTCAGCTACGCGGACATCTCCGAATCCGTGGGAATCCGCAAGGCCAGCATCCACCATCATTTCGCCACGAAAGTGGACCTGGTCCTCGCGCTGGTGGCGCAGTATCGCGAAGAGGCCGAAGCCGGCATCGCCGCGCTGGAACGGCATTTCCCCAATCCCGTGGACCAGTTGCGTGCCTATAACGATTATTGGCTGGGCTGCATCGACGATGCGGCGAAGGGCTTTTGCGTGTGCGCCTTGCTGGCAAGCCAGATGCCGGTCCTGCCCCAGGAAGTGGCACTGGCGGTGAGGGCTCATTTTCGCTCGCTTTCTGCCTGGCTGACGTCCGTCATGGAGCGCGGAGCCAAGCAGGGCACCCTGGCGCTGTCCTGCGACGCCCGCGCCGAAGCCGAGACCTTCATGGCCACGGTGCATGGCGCCATGCTGTCCGCTCGTGCCTATGGCGATCCCAAGATGTTCGGGGCAATCACCCGGCCCCTTATCGAAAGGCTAGTCATCACGCAGTAAAGAGGAGGGCGCCGGGCACCGCCCGTTCGTCCACTGACGGCTTGCAAAACAACCTACCAACTAGTAGGTTGTTTTAGATGGAGAGGCACAGCGACCAACAGGCCGGCGTCTCCGAACCGACTGTTCCATGATGAGAGCCGTACGCGGCAAAAATTTTTCACCGAAAAACCTACCAACTAGTTGGTAGTCAACTTAAGCAACGGATTTCGCCATCAGCGCGGTCCGAGTATTCAGAAGGAGTCAATGTCCCATGCCTCATCCCATTTCTGTCCTGGGCGCCTGCCATACCGCCATCAGCCTGGTGCCATTGGTCGCAGGGCTCTACAGCTATGTCCGCTACCAGAAAATCGACCCCTCCACCCGCTCCGCCAAGGTGTACCTCATCGGCCTGGCCGTGTCGGTAGTGACATCGTTCGGCCTATCCAGCACCGGCGGTTTCAATGCCGGCCATGCCCTGGGCATCCTGGCGCTGCTGGCGATATCCGGTGCCCTGGTGATTCCACGGATACGCCTGCTGGGACGTGCGCGGCCCTATCTGTCGCAGTTTGGGTTCACGTTCAGTTTCTTTCTGCTGCTGGTCCCGGGGATCAATGAGACGCTGACCCGCTTGCCTGCCGCTCACCCGCTGGCGGATGGCCCTCAATCCCCCCTGGTGCAGGGCGCATTGGCGGCGTGGCTGGGCATTTTTGTCGTGGGTGCCGCGCTGCAGTTCTGGTGGATTCGTTCCCAGCGCGGGAAGATGCAGGCGGCCTGAGGTGGGCGAGGGCGGCGGTGTTCGTCACACCGCCGCAGTTTCACGCGCCTGTTGGGGGGCGGTGAGCCGATGGCTGGATATTGGGCCCCAAGGCCCATGTAATTTTTGAAATCTCCTCCGCCAGGGTATTAGGCAGTTCCACCCAATCGAAGGCGTCCCGCAAGCCGGGTGGGTTTTGCTGACTCCGCCCAAGAGAGTCGTCAGAAAGTAATTGCCTGGCAGGCCCTGGACTCAGAAACGGAAAGCCTGTCGACCAATCAGCTTCCACTCACCGTGCTGTTTTTTCCAGATCTGGAAGTTTTCGATTTCGGTGGGCACCAGCACGCCGCTGTTGATGGCCTGAGCCGAGAAATGGTTGCGCACCAGGGCCACGTCACCATTCATGGTGATGGTCTGGTTGAGCATCTTCAGTTCCTTGAAACCGCTTCTGCCGGTCTCGATGTCGGCGATAAATTCCTGCTTATCCTGGATCTTTCCGCTGGAGTGTCCATAGGTCAGCTTGTCATCCGCCAGCGCTTGCAGCTTGGGAATGTCCTTGTGCCACATGGCCTGGGTCAACTGGTCCACGGCTGCCGCCACATCTTTTTCGCCTGGCGCCGACGCGGCCGCCGCGTAACCGCTCAAGAGACACAAAAAACCAATAACCAGCTTGACGTTCTTCATCATGTTTCCTTGTTGTTGTGGGTGTTCGGATAGGAGGAAGGGCTGGACACCGAAGTGTCGTAGGTTGTCGTACAACGATTTGGCGATTATCAAAACATCCTCCGACCCTTGTCAACACTCGGAAATGCAAAAGCTGCCGGCCTGTAAAGGCGATTCAGAGTCTTCAGGAGATTGATCCGAGGGCCGGACGAGGACCGCATTTTTTGTCGGCCATCACAAATGCAGCCTCTTTTGATTTGTTGTACGATGACGTATAAGTAATGATTCCAAACCCAAAAATAATAAAGTGACGCCATGAATCTGAACGAACCCATCAACGCGCAACGCGTCAGCCAGACCGTCGGCAGATACCGCTGGACCATCTGCGCCCTGTTGTTCTTTGCCACCACCATCAATTACCTCGACCGCCAGGTGCTGAGCCTGCTGGCACCGGACCTGTCCAGGCAATTCGGCTGGAGCAATACCGACTACGCCAATATCGCCGCTGTCTTCCAGTTCGTGTACGCGATTTCCATGCTGTTCGCCGGTCGTGTGGTCGACAAGATCGGCTCCAAGGCAGGTTTCATCGTGGCGATTTGCATCTGGTCGAGCGGGGCGGTGATGCATGCCGTTTCCGTACCGGTGGGCGAGGGGATCGCCGCTATCTGTACCGCGTTCGGTGTGGCCGCCATCCCGGTCTCGATCGCCGGCTTCATGCTGGCGCGCGCTGTACTGGCGATCGGCGAGTCGGGCAATTTCCCGACCGCGATCAAGGTCACCGCCGAATACTTCCCGAAGAAAGAGCGCTCCCTGGCCACCGGGATCTTCAACTCCGGCGCCAATATCGGCGCGATCCTGGCGCCGATCTGCGTGCCCTTGATCGCCGGCCTGTGGGGTTGGGAAGCCGCCTTTATCGTGATCGGCATGCTGGGCTTCATCTGGATGGCCTTCTGGATCGCGCTGTACAAGAAACCGGAGCTGCAAAAACGCCTGTCCGCAGAGGAGCTGAGCTACATCCGCATGGATCAGGAGGTGCCGGTGGTTGCCAGCGCACAACCATCGGCGCCCGTCGGCAAGGTCTCGTGGTTCCAGTTGCTGAAGTACCGCCAGACCTGGGCCTTCGCCTTTGGCAAATTCATGACCGATGGCGTGTGGTGGTTTTTCCTGTTCTGGCTGCCGACCTATCTGTCGGAGCAATACGGCATGAAGGGCGCGGCCATTGTGATGCCGTTGACGGTGCTGTACAGCATGACCATGGTGGGCAGTATTGGCGGTGGCTGGTTCCCCAGCTATTTCATGGCACGGGGCGATGCGCCTTATGACGGGAGGATGAAAGCCATGCTGGTGATCGCGCTCTTTCCGCTGGTGGTGCTGCTGGCGCAGCCGTTCGGCCACATCAGTTTCTGGGTGCCGGTGGTGCTGATCGGCATCGGCGCCTCGGCGCATCAGGCCTGGTCGGCGAATATCTTCACCACTGTCTCGGACATGTTTCCGAAAAAAGCCGTTGGCTCCGTGGTTGGCATCGGCGGCATGGCGGGTGGCTTTGGCGGGGTCGTGCTGACCAAGATCGGCGGCTGGGTGTTCGACCACTACAAGCTGGTTGGCGATATCCGCACCGGCTACATGATCATGTTTGCCGCCTGCGCACTGGCCTACCTGGTGGCCTGGAGCGTGATGAAGACACTGGTGCCGCGGCACAAGGAAATCACCGACTTGTAGGTGACCGCCTCATCCCTCGGGCAGCAGGCGGACCCGCGATAAAGAAGCGCTGCCCGCCTGCCGCAAAGGCGGGCGGGCCTGAACCGGTCACGCCTGCAATTGGCATACGCGGCGGCAGCGAGCTACAGTGGCATTTCCTGGCTAGCGTGGTATGCCCTGCCTGATGGAAGCGGGTATTACAGACATGGAGGTGCGTATTGCAAGTGCAAGCTGAGCGGCTGGAAATCCTCGTCGTGGATGACCAGGAGGAAAACCTGGCGGAGATGCAGGAGCTGCTGGAAGAGCTCGACCGGATAGTGCACTGCGCCGACTCCGGGGCCAAGGCGCTGGCGTGCATGACCACCGGCAAAATCGGCCTGGTGCTGATGGATGTGCAGATGCCCGGCATGGATGGCTTCGCGGTCGCACGCAGAATGCGTGACGATCCCACTACCCGATTCACGCCGATCATCTTCATCTCGGGCCTGCGCCAGACCGATGATGTGCTCAACCAGGGTTACGCCGCCGGCGCCGTGGACTTCATGACCAAGCCGGTGCACCCGACGATGCTGCTGCACAAGGCTCGGGTGCTGCTCGAACACGATCACTACCGGCGCGGGCTGTTGCAGACCACGCAACAACTGGAACAGGAGCGCTCTTTCAACGCGTCGATCCTGAACAATACCGCCGAAGGCATCCTGGTGGTGGGCAGCGATGGCCGCATCCGTTTTGCCAATCCGGCGATCACCCGCATGCTCGGTTGTTCCGAGAGTGAACTGCAGGGCAGCGAGTTGATCGCCTGGGTTGAATCGCCCCATGAGGACACCTGGCAAGACTCGGTATGGCTGGAGTACTTTCACAGTGGCGAAACCCTTCGCCTGCATGACGCCAACCTGCGCAACCGCGAAGGCCAGACGATCCCGGTGGCCTTGTCCTGCTCGCCACTGCTTGAAGAGCAGGACGCCATGACGCTGCTGGCCCTGGACATGTCATCGGTGCGCGAGCTGCATCGCCAGCTCGAAATCATGACGATCACCGATGCCCTGACCGGGCTGCTCAACCGTAGGGGATTCCTGCAGGCGCTGCAGGCCGCCATCGCCCGCAACCAGCGCACCGGCAGGATGAGCGCGTTGCTGTACCTGGACCTGGACGGCTTCAAGCAGATCAACGACAAGTTCGGCCATGACCGCGGCGATGAGGCCCTGCGCTGGGTCAGCGGCCAGTTGAAAGGGTGCCTGAGGCCTTACGACCGACTGGCCAGGATTGGCGGCGATGAGTTCACCATCATTATCGAAGGCATCGACAGCCCGGATGACGCGGCCGCGGTGGCCGACAAGTTGATAGCGCAGGTGGGTGCCGACCATGAGAACTTCCTCCTGGGAGCCAGTATCGGCATCGCCTGCTTGCCCACCAGTGGGACGACGGTGGAAGAGCTGATGCGTGCGGCTGATGGGGCGATGTATGAGGCCAAGCATCGCGGGAAGGGGCAGTATCGGTTTGCGGCGGGTCAGCAGGGTGTTGCCGCAGGTCGTAATTGACTAAACCTTGGTGGTGCCGCGCAGTCACTCTTGCAAGGAGAGCGACAAGAACAACGCTGCAGTTCTGGTGGATTCGTTCCCAGCGCGGCAAGGAGCAGTCGGACTGAGGAGGGTGAGGGTGCCCATGTTCGGCGCTCACTGCGCCGGGTCTGAAGCGGACTTGTTTTCCTCCGCAACCAGTGCCTCGATGCTGTAATCCTTCAATGGAATAACCTTGGGCCGACCATTTTCATAAATGGCCAGCCTGGTGCCTGAAGCCGTTATCAGAAAACCCGACGCGATCACTTTTTCCCCCTCCTTGACCACATAACAATGCATTTTCGCCTGTTCTGAGAGGTCGCATCCCTTGGAAAATATCTCCCGTTCACGCTTCAGGGTTTGATCGGCACCGTAATTGCCGATGATCGCGGGCAAGATAATGATAGGAAGGATGATGAGCGGTATCAGCATCAATACCGTCGTGACTGCCGTGGAAAGCACAACAAGGCCACTGGTAAGGGCCACATAACGGTTCCGAGTATATCGCTCGACCGCCAACTGTACCCGAGTACTGGACTGGAGTTTTTTGATGATCACCAGCTCAAGACTGAACCCCAGGATAATGCCAATGATAGTGAGCCAGACCCACGGATTGCGCACGAACCCGCCCCAACTCCTGAGCGTCTCGATCAGAGCCACATAGGCATAAACGAAATAGTCCCGGGCTTCAACCTCGAACAGTCCAGGAGGCACGTTCAGGCCACGCAGGTAATCCTGCCAGTAAATCAGCCCGGTGACGTAGGGCGCCGCATAGCCGATGAAGCCAAGAAAAGGCAACGCGAGTACCCAGGGAAATCGCGCAGCGGTTTTGGCGGCAAAGACAGGTGCAGTTGCGTCGATCTTTTCTTCAGCGCTCATTGGAGTCCTTTCGCTACGATCCATGGATTCATGGGTGTTCCTTGGCAGTGGAGCAATCATATTCGAGCATGGCTGCCGAGTTAAATGGCTTTTTGACATCACTCGCTCGTACGGTCACAGTTCGGTTGCACCGACTGCATTCCCATGCCTATCATTCACTGTCGTTGCAAATTCAACGACCGGGCTTGGTCGCCCGATCACCTCAATGCGCACAAGCGCCACCATCCGAATGCGGGCGTTTTTTTTCGCCCCGAATTTCGTGTTATGGCGGCTGTGCGCGGGACACCTTCGGGTGTGCTGGGAGTCATTGAGGCCCGGTCGACCAACCTGCGTACAGCTGCCACCCCCTTTGCTTGGTCGCAGAACGTGGCAGCTCCAGACCTCAATGGAGTTTCACATGACCTACCAGCCTCTTACCCCGACCTGCACCAATCACCATATCCTGCTGATCAACTCCCGTGCGTCCGTGCTGGATCTGCATGCCTACGGCAGTGAGCGACTGCGGGCAGGCAAGGACATGATCGACAGCTTGTCCTGCATGAACCTGAGCAAGATTGATGACGAAGACCTGACCCACTTTATCCAGGGCGCAGCACTGTTGCTGCGTGATGGGTACGATATTTGGAAGGTGATTGAAGTTAGGGCGTTGGAGGCGGATCGGGAGGGGTATTCGTCGGTTGATGTCGCCTGAAAAGAGCCGTTTGGGGGAGGGGAGAGTATGTTTTCAACAGAAATCGCGGTTATCCCAATTGAGTGGGCGATGCCAGATGTTCATAGGCAGCTCATGAGGTCGAGATTACCGGCTCAGTGTTCCGAAATGAACGCAATTGTTCATAGATTGATGTTCATGGACCTAGGCTCTGTATGAAAACCTTTGAAATTCTGCCAACACCCCAGCCTGCTTGAGTTTCCGTAGAGTTCTGGCCTTTTCAGCGCAGGACTCTGCCATGCCCAAACAGCGATACGAAATTTCCGACGTCGACTGGGAGTTAGTCGCGGATCTCTTCAACACACCCCGCCGCACGGGGCGCCCACGAGCCGATGATCGAGTGATGCTCAATGGCGTGTTCTGGGTGCTTTGCTCCGGCGCGACCTGGCGAGACATGCCCGAGCGATACGGCCCTTGGTCCACGGTTTATCAGCGATTTCGGGATTGGCGGAATCAGGGCATCTTCAACAAGATGCTCAAGCGGATGCACGTCAAACTCAACTCGCAGGGGCTGATCGATCTGGACACGTGGTGTATCGACTCGACAGCAGTCAAAGCTACGTGGGCCGCCTCTGGAGCAGGCAAAAAAGGGGGGCGCAAGAGCCGGCGGATCACGCACTTGGAAGAAGTCGGGCAGGGTTAACGACGAAAATTCATATGGTCTGCGACGCCCGAGGTGTGCCACTGCATTTCACTCTATCTGGCGGACAAGCTAGCGATATCTCTCATGCGCAACCATTGCTCGATGGTGTCCAGGTCCCCACCGGCTGGGGTAGACCTCGCAAGCGATGCCGCAAGCTCGTGGCAGACCTGCGGCGATACTGCGATCGCTATCGCATGCAGCCAGTCATTCCTTATCGAGTCATGAAGCGGAAACCGAAGCCCGGCTTACCGCGGTTATTCGACAAACTCAAGTATCGAGAGCGGAACGTCATTGAGCGTCTGTTTGGCTGGCTGAAGGAGCACCGCCGCCTGGCGACCCGTTACTGCAAGCTTGCAACAAGTTATGCAGCGATGGTCACATTGGCCTGCTGGCGGCGGTGTTTACGACACCTCATTTCGTACAGAACCTAGGCCACAGGGCCGTATTCAAAAAATCAGGAAGCCCCTGGCATGAAGCCAGGAATGTAGAAATCAGCGCAGGTCATGGACAGCACTGCAACGTGTGTAGTGCTTATGGGGGAATTCGTGCGCACCTTGGAATACGCTCAGCCCACAGAGCAGATGAAGCTGACAGATGTCATGGATCTGGACAGTGCTGCATCCATAGAAATTAACCGCTTCCTGACCCGAGAATTGTCCCTGGTCATACAGGATAGGGCGGAGCTGGCTTCTCGGTTTTTACTTGATAGAGATAAGCCTTGGCTGGTTTGCCAGCTGTGCGGGGCCGCTCTTTTGCTGGTGCGTACACAGCATCGTTTCTTCCACTTCCGCCATCACCCGACCATAGAAGGGCTCATTCCGTGCGACATTTCCACCAAGGGAGCGCTCAGCCCAGCTCAGATCACCGCGATCAAGTACAACGCGCAGAAAGAGAGCCAAGCGCACATCCGGCTTAAAGGGATCATTCGCGACAGCTTGATTGCAGATCTCCCCAGGTTGAGAAAGTATGGAAAGGTCAAGCAGTCGCCGACCGAGCCACCTGGCGCAAGCCCGATGTCCAAGTCGCTAGAGGCAATGAGCGGATTGCGTTTGAAGTTCAGCTCTCTACCACGTTTCTGACCGAGATCGTCGGGCGTCGGGAGTTTTACCGAGCTAATGGCGGGTCGATGATCTGGGTATTCCAGAGTTTTGATCCTGGCGCAACCAAGACTGCCGAGGAGGACATTTTCTTCCTGAACAATCTGAACGTCTTCATCGTCAACGATCAGTCGCTAGCGCGATCCAAAGCCTCTGGACGCATGGCATTTGATTGCTGGTACGCAGTCCCCCATCTAACCGGTCGCACCATAGTCAACGAGTGGAAGAGAGCAGAAGTGTTTCTGGACGAACTGACGTTCAGTCCGGAGAAGCAGCTTGTGTTCTATAACGACTACCAAGCACAAAGGGAGGTATTGGAAAGCACGGTAAACACAGACGTGCTGCGCCGCGACTTCCACGCCTTCTGGACGGAGTTTGGCAGAGAGGACACGCCACAGTCCCGGGAACGCTGGGTCGACCTACGCGAGCGTATGGCAATTGCATACCCGGATATCAAGCTTCCGAACTTCCATTGGACAGATCCATTCCAAGGGGCTGTCTCCATTGTGCTGAGCGCGCGTTATGGTCGCCCGATCGGATATCGATTCGAGCGTCTCCTAAACGTCAGCAACCAGGCCTTCGATTCCTACAAACCTTTTTTGCTTCAGTTCGGGTGGACGCTGGAAATCTTTGAACAGAACGAGTTATTGGCCGAACAAGACAAGAAGGGGACTTGGGCGAAGCGACGCCGGATCATCCGCGCTGCACTGCAAAATCGGGATGATGCTTATCGGCCCGATCGGCAATACAATCGCCTGTTCGCATTCTTGGTGCCTGAGCTCAAGGAGCGCCTGATCAACATGCCTGAATGGTGAGGGCGGGGCTTCCCGCTCCGAACTCATGCCAGCGATGAGAAAGGAGCCGACCGGCTCCTTAAAGCAAGTCTCACGCCATCGCAGCAAATATCCCATGCTTTACGACCAACCTTTCCCAAAATCCGGAAGGCTTGGTAGCTCATGGGCTTCGCGCCAAGCTTTGTCAAACAGCTGCGAGCGGGTTTTCGAATACAGAGTGGACGAATGAAAGCCTACTGCTGATTCAAGCTTTCCAGCCTTTCCAAAATCGCTGCTGGAGACCCAGACAGTCTCGGGAGCGACTAACACGACTCTGGCCCCTATGTGAGGGTGTAACGCGACCCGGAGCCAAGGCCTAGCTGCTTTCAGGGATCTGGCCGCTTCAATGCAGTCAGAATGCGCCACTATCCAGATATTCTGAGGACGCTTATCCAGAATGGTTGTTATGTAGTCAATATCCGCCAGGCCTCGGGTCACGATCAGTATCTCGCCTGTGGCCCTGCCAAGTTGACTCAAACGAGTAGCCCAGGTAGACGCACCAATTGACATTTTTGCGTCCGAGCAAGCAAATGCAAAACCACCGTTATCATCGCTAAAAGCCATTTCTTTTCGTGCTCGCTGTTCGGTGCCCAATCGTGGCATGAAAGACCTGCGTGGTCGACCGAGGGAGCGATAACGCAGTCGAGAGAAACCAGACCAGGTCGCTTGATTAATGTCAGCTGTAAATTCAGGTTACGCTGGGGGCATCTCCCGTCAGACCTGATCATTGCAGCTGCGTTCTGTCGCGCCTAGCGATCATGATCCCATTACCGATGCGGTCACTTCTGCACCCACACCTAGGTGTATGCCGTCCGTGCGAAACCGGTCGGATCGGCGCCGGCCCCGAAGGCGTGTCGCTTAGGATGATTCGATTTCACACCACTGAAATGTTTACCAGTACCCAGGTGGTCTACACCTTTGCGGATGCAGATTCCAACCAAAGGCATGGTACAACCCAGACTGGGTTTAATCGCGCGAAAAAAAATGCGTATACAACCGAATATGAATCACTTCATAGGCAGCGATGAGACATGACCACTATCTACATTGATGAAAGCGGCCACAGTGGGGACATGGTAAAAAGCGGCAATGCTTACGACTTCCAAGGCCAGCCCTACTTTGCATTGGCGGGCGTTGGCCTTGAGGACGGAGATGATTGGGAGTGCCGTATCAATGAACTGAGAAGCCGCCATCGCATACCTGACGGTGAACTCAAATCCAAGTCATTGACCGCTAAGCCTAGATTCTCGGCTGAAGTCATCCACGCCTTGCTAGACCGACAGGCCCCGATCTTTGTCGAGGTGGTCGATAAGCGATTTTTTATCTGTACCTGCATCACCTCGTTCCAACTCTTACCACCGTGTCTTGGCTACCCCGAAACCCTGGAGTTTCACTTCATTAGGAACACAGTGGCGGACTTCCTGTATTTTCACGCTTCAGAGCGGGTGCTGGATGCGTTCGTCGCCTCGTGCCTGACCCCAGGTGACGCAGCCCTTTGCGCATCATTCGCTGTGCTACAGGACATGGTGGCAAATCCTGGCCTTACTGGATCGGCAATACAAATTGCGCAAGGCATTGCCCACATTGTGCAGGAGGCAGAAGCCGAGTACCGCAAACGAAGTAATGAAGGCGCGGGGGCCTGGTCAAGATTTCTTCCACCTCCAGACCTCAACAAGCATGCGAAGCAGGTCTGGATGCTGCCAAATCTGACATCATTTTCGAACATCTATGCTCGGATGAATAACTACTTCGGCCGCCGACTGTCGGGTATTCGATTGGTGCACGATCAGCAATTGGAAGTGGAGAACATCCTGCTCCAGGGCAAGCTTCTAGCGGAAAATCTAAGCCCCACCATGGATCTGCCTTACACGCCGCATTCTGACTATCGGTTCGAGGAAGAGGCCAGCATTGAATTTGCGCAGTCGCACGAGGTAGTTGGGGTGCAACTGGCTGATATTGTTGCCGGCACAGTGATGCGTTTCTTTCGTGATACAGACCTCGGTGCGCCAGTATCGAGTGACCTGCGTGAGGCCGTGATGCGACTCATCGATGAGGGTGATGAGCGGACAGGTTACGGCCTCAATCAAGTCGTCGCGACTGCCCGTGTTCACCATGCTAAATGATATTTTCAGTCAAGATGTCCTCCGCGCTGAAGCAGGGATCGCCTAATCCATCGGGGCTTCAAGGTAGTGAAGCATTCAATGCTCTTTCGAAAACGAAGGCGTCACCCTGTAAGCGATGATCCAGTCCTCCAAGCATATTCCGAAGCTCCTGCCGGTAGGTAACCGTTGTGGGCAAACTGGCCCCGTCGATTACAGCGGTGAGGAATGACGATGCAACGGCCGCAATCTTCGGATCGCCCTGGAGTGTTACATGGCTGCGAATAGCGATTGCCAACAACTGCCTTTTGAACGACGCCGACAGCTTTTCACTAGTGATGATGCCCTGCACCATCGAGCCAAGCACCTTCGTGGCCTCTTTGGAGATGTAATAGCGATCAAAATGATCGGCTGAAAGGGTTGCCTGCGGGATTTCTGAATCATCCATGCACGCACACTGCTCAGCCCAATCCGTGGCGATGCTGACTAGGCGAGACAGGAGGTAATGAAAAGGCGTTGGCCATTCCAGGTAGGTTTCTTCGTCGGGTAGCCCAGCCATTTGCTTGAGGATCTCTTTGGCGAACCCATCAAAGTAGTGCAGCCACATATGGTCTTGCAGACCCTGATGGATGCCTTCATGCACCATGATCTCAAAAAGCGTGATGCCCGAATTGATCGGGCAGCGAAATCGACCAGTCTCATAGTAAGAGCCCAGCGGTTCGTTGAGCTTTTCGACCAGTTGTCTATCTTCATCCAATCGGCGGCGTACAGAGTCACCAATGGCAGAATCCAAGCCGATCTTCACCGCCGTGGCTGCATTAGCGAAGAAAAAGCGAAGAAGCCGATTGCTCTCCGGCAGGTACAAGCGGCTTCCGCCATTCAGGTTTTGATTGTTTTTCAGTTCGACGTAGAGTCGGCTTCCTGGCGAGTGGAGGAGGGCATCAATGTAACGTGCAATGAAGTCGGAGCGTATTGCCTCGTCCGCTTCAAGGAGCTTGAGGCAAAAATGCGGGTGGGCCTGCGCCAAGTGATGGGTTAGCTCAGGTGAGGTGACAAGATTCAACAGGATTTCCCGGGCTTGCGTACTAGCCTCGTCCCGAGCCACGCGCCAAGACTTAACTTTTTGCAACACATCACGCCAGTACTTGCGCCCGCCGGATTGGCATTGAGGGGATTCCCCGTTCAGTAGCGCTGCCATGTCGATCTTGTACGTGTCGAGGTGATTAATCCAGCGGACTAGCCAAGATTGCTGTCGTGTCAGGGCGATGAGCTTCGGCAGTTGGGGCTCGACCAACAGTACCAGCTCATCGTAGCGCTTGGTGAGATGCAAATTCTCGATCAACTCACGAAAAACGTGGACTCTACTTCGGACGAGCTTAGGAAACCGGGTTCGCCAGAAGAAGTAAAGAGCAACCGAAAGCAGCAACAGATAAACCGCGCTTGAGCTGTCGAGGCCCCACTTCCAAGGCCCCAGGCTGTAGTACAGCCCAAGTTCCCTCAGTGCAGGGGCGAACACCAAGTAATGGATCAGCAGAAAGACCGAGGCTCCAATAATCCAATCTCCCCAGATCGTGCAGAAGCGAAGTCGAAGCCTGTTCGTTGGGGAAATTAACGCCCATACGGCAGCGATAACGCCCAGGATGGTGAGCAAACTGGTGGTGTCAATTTGAGTTGGAGCCGTCATAGCTTGGTTATTTCTCGTCCATTTTTTAGCTGACTAGATTACATGTGCTTAGCGAAAAACTCACAGACATACATGGGGGCAAGCAATTTTTGCCCTAGAGCACAGCGCGACTGGCCGGCGTTACCTTCCAGAGGAGGCCAGGAACGAGATGTCGCGTAGCTCGATGGCTTGCGCCTAGTAGTACCGTATCTAGAGCAAGGTACTCAGGGTGATTACGTGCTTCGCGGTGGTCGATCAAAAAGAAAAGGGGAGATGGCCTAGGTCAGGTTCAGGAGCGGTAGGGCATCCAGGGTCGGTCGACGGTTCAGTGTACGGATGGCGACGGCGCAGTATCGATCTAGCTTGCCTAAGCTCGCTGCCGGCTAGAAAATACTGACTCAGCGATCATTCACAGCGACCGCATAAGGAGTTTACTCGTGAGCACTTTGCCTCCTGATCAATACGCCCGTTATTTGGAAGTGCTCGATGCAGCAAAGAGTTTTTTTGGTGGCAATCTTGATGCAGCCCTGCGCTGGATGTCACGCCCAGTTAAAGCATTTGGTGGAAAGGCTCCTGCCAGCATGGTCACCACCAGCGTGGAAGCTAAGACTGTCATCGAGTTCATCAGGCGCCTAGAGCATGGGTTTGTGGCCTGAGTGACTGCCAGGACTGCGATGTGGCCGCTGGGCCGATCCAGCGGCCCATGAATGGCAAGCTCCGGTGCCCAGGCTCGGGCCGGGGCAGGTTAATCCTTACTGGGTCAGCCCCCAGCCGTTCTCCGGCTGCACTCAACACTTCAAACGACAGCTAATTCAATATAGGGATATTACATGACCGATAGCAACGAAAAACTAACAGAAGCAATCCGCCAACTAAATTTTAAAAAACTCAAGAAAATCCTTGATCCTCTGCCGGCCACAGAGGAAACCTTCATGAAGTTTGCTCTTCTGTCGTACCATGCCGATACCATTGTACGAAGAAGGCCAGGCGACGATGGATTAAAGAGAGACAAATATCTTGACGATCTTGGAGAGTACTACGAGGGGCGTGGCATAGCCTCAGCGAAAGACTTAATAGAAAAGATGCGCGTAGAGCTTCTAAAAATTGATGCTGGCTATGTGCACATTCACTCCGTTGTCCCTCAAATGGCTTCCGCACAATTTTCTCCGGAACAGCGAATTTCAGGGATGTTTGCTGCATTAAATAACGTGATCAGGACAGCGCTTCAGGATGTTGATACGAAGGCTGAAGCGAGCGCAGGCGTGATGGGGCCAGATCGCAATTTGAAGGACGCAAACGGCAACTCCTACGACCTCCATGCTCTTATACACGGATTATCGATCGCCGGTGGCGACGTGCTGATGCTAGAAGCCTATGGGAACAAATGGTTCGATGATAAAAAACGAATGGTGCTACCTGCATTGGTGCCTGTATCTGAAAGCATCATTAAAGCGGTGGACGCGAACGTATTTAATGCCCACACATGGCGTCTTTGGAAAGATATTGATGAGCGCATCCGCTATCTAGGCGGAAAATTGGAGCAATACTCTCAAGACCTTCCTGCATGGTGCAAAGATATCAAATCGCGCGCACCAGAAGTAAATACAGTCTTCGCATTCCAACCAAAGATCTCAGCAGAGCAGTTTGATGTTTTGGCGAACGAGCGATTCGACACGATCGTCCAACAAAATATTTTAAAGCTATTTATAGAGACCAATGCTGCCCAGGCATTCAAGAGTCCCCGAGAGAATGAACCACTTCCTCCCCAAGGGTATGTATCCTTTGATGAGGCATTTTCTGCATTTGCCTTGAGCCATTTCACAAAAATCGAAAAACTCAACAGTCTTGCAGGAGGCTTATTACTGTCGGAAAGGCTACGAGGATACGCGGTACTGAGGTTACTAATCGTTGAGCTAGAAAAAGAGCAAAATACCTATTTCCCAATAGTTCCCCTTGATCGCTTAACCCAACAGCTTCAGCGTTACGGGCTAACCTCTCAAGTCGCAATGATATTCATCGACAAAGCCACATTTGGCATTGGGAGCAAAGACCTTTACGACCAACCACTGATCAAGACACTCGACGGAAATTATCTCTTATTTGGATGCTCGTTATTTCTTTCCGACCTTACTAAAACAATGCTTTCTGCTTTATCCATTGAAGGAGTGGGCTTCGAAGAAAAAGGTAAAGCTTTTGAGCGGGCGACAATTAGAATGTTACGCGACCATGGATTCGAGGCGCGCACACTCAAGGTTAGGCGCGGAGAAAATAATGAACACGAATTTGATTACGATGTAGCATTCACTTGGGAAGAATACGTTTTCTTTATTGAATGCAAAAATCGCAGCATTCCAATGAGCAATCCTATTCTAATCCACCGTTTTAACGAAGAGATGGATGAGCATGTCAAGCAGGTCGAGCGCCTTCGAAGAGGATTGAATGACTACCCTGACATCTTAACTAAAGACTTCCCAGAAGCCGTAGGGAAGAAGCCAATATTCAGCATACTAAACGCCTTACCTTACTCGATGGGTGAAGTTGAAGGCATATACGTTATTGATGACTCCATTCTGAGCAGGTTCTTCTCATCGCCTACTCTCGGAGTGACTGTTGGGCGGTTGGACGGCAAGGGCCCCCAAGCCCGAGAAGATCTCAAGCGTATCTGGGAAGGATCCTCACCAAAAGTATCCGACTTCATTAAATATTTGTCCGCCCCTCCTCAGATAAAAATTGCTCAACAGTACTATGAGGTCACTGGGAGGATAGAGCGGCTTTCGGTGGAGGCAGCAGCTGCGATCTACAACTTTAGAAGGAAAGACCTGGACGGAGAGGCGCTGTCGGATATCCTGAGAAAATTAGATTAGATAGCCATAGGATTGTATTAACCCGGCAATTAAATACATCGCTCGCCATCATATGAAACCCCTAGAAATTCATATGATTATAAAATATAGCTCCGCAATATTTGTTGCCCTTTCAAATTGCCAGGTTAATAAACAGGCAAGTGCCGAGCATGTTCGCTTATGCTCGGCACAGATCTGCGCTTCGGGAATGGCATACGCTCCTTCTTGTTCTTATCATTCTGGGTCTTTCCAAGATAAGAATGGAGCAACGGGCGTGAATAGGCCTTGGTTGCGGATCCGACCAGGGTAGGGCTCGATTTGCTCAGGATGAGTGGAACGAACACTTCTTAGCCGCTGTGCAGCAAGCCGCTCGCTCGGCGCAGACGAAAACCCTGCCTGGAAGCCCACAGCGCTCAAAGTCCAGGGGCTTGCGCACGAGCAGCTAGGCCAGTACCCCGAAGCAGTCCAGGCCTATGAGGAGGCGCTGGCTTTGAATCCAAAAATTGGCGTTAAACGTAGGCTGGCTTCAGTGGTTAAGCGGTTCAAGGCAGAGTAGCCGTGTGCAGCCTGTAATTCCGCTGCGCTCGATGAAGCGCAAGCCCAAGCCCGGCTTACCCAGGCTGTTTGACCGCCCGAAATACCGGCAACGCAACATCATTCCGGTCAAAAACTAAAGAGGCATCCAATTCAGGTCATAGATTTACTGAGCTATTAGAGGGCCTAAGAGTAAGCGGCCAGCGAACACACCTTCAGAAATCCGGAATTAAGGGCGATGGTGTCCGCCTATTTTTAAGCGGACGCGATCACCCTTATCGCCAGGATTTCCATGCGTCAACGAAGCTCCTATCCCAAACCCTTCAAGGCCCAGGTCGTGCAGGAATGCCTGAAACCCGGTGCCTCAGTTTCCAACGTTGCCATCAGCCACGGCATCAATGCCAACGTGATTCGCAAGTGGCTCCCGATTTACCGTGATAAACCCGTCGCGCCACTTACGGAATGAGCTACTCCATGAGCGCCTACGCGGGCCAGTGTAGGCGGCCACTTCGTGTCCATAGTAGCGACGTTGGCATTACTGCCTGGCCAGCAGCTCGCTCTCGATGATTTCAAAGCTCATCGCAACGACACGAATCGCCAGCTCATAGCCTTTCCATAGGTTCGCCCGATCATTCGGGAGGTCACCGTAGCGCGCAGAGACCTCTGGGTAGATCGAGAGTTCTGCCTCGGTGAAGCCTGGGTTTGGCTTGACCTTCAGGAGCTCCGTCCTCAGCGGTACAAGCCGGTGGCTGAACTGCTTCTGAAGCGTCGCGTCTGTATGCCCCAACTTTAGGATGAGAATAGCCTTGATGGATATCTCCACAGCTAGACGTGAATCCTCCAGGGCCTTCGCACTGGGAGGAGAGCTAAGAAGTGCCGCAGTTGCGCTGGAGAGCTGCCGGGAGGCTGCCATCACGAACTGGCCTACAGCTGATGGGTTAGCCTCATCGAGGCGCCTGATGTTCTCCTCCATCACAAAGACGCCATAGGCGTTGCTGAAGTGCTGTAGGTAGGCTTCAAGCGAGTCAGTGGAGCTGGCCAGGCGCTGAACCAGATAAGGAGGTACGTTCCTGAACTGCTCCAGAGGGAAGATCTGTGGACGGCCATAGACCAGAGGCATTGTGACTTCTACGAAGGCCATGTCCCAGTAGAACGCGGCCCTGCCGAAAGGCTGGCGGACGTGTAACCCATAGGTGGTGTTCCGACTGAACCACTCGCCTATGACTTTGGTTGCCTCACCGCCGAATGCCAGGCTTTGCTGAGACTCAATGCACCACCTGCGCAAGGCCTCGATCGGGCGACGCTCAGGGATCAATCCCTCCTTGGCCAATGTCTCGTTGATTCCTTCAAGCCATGACTCCGTTGGCAGCTTTATCCCTGACACGGCTAGTCCCTCACTCAGATCAAGATGTGAGCGGAATAATCGCACAGGCGCTCGCCATTCTGTCTCAAATTTGCATAGACTCTGGCCACCGAAAAGACGGGAGAAAGCAGGCTCCGCCATCGAGCGACGATCCGAATGAATTGTGCGCAGTCTTCAGAATCCGAGGCTGGCCACTTCACTGTGATCAATTGTCCGGCCATTGGTAACTTGATGATCACTGATGCTTCGGCGGGCCGTTTAGGTGCTGCCTTCAACGGGACAAATGCCGGCGAAGGTGTTGCAGGCTGGTCTCTATAGAGCCGCAGCCATTTGGGGATAACATTGACGTTGATCCCATGTTTGATGGCGAGGATGCCGGCCTGACTTTCGCAAAGAGAGTTGGGCGTATGCTTACGATCCATCAGCGCATCGCCAGATGGGGCGCCATGTTCTGCGGTTAGTCAGCCCTGATCAGGGTTCTGGCTGATAGAGGAAATCCATGTCTTCTGCCCGGAAATTCCACTTTTCAGCAGTTTCTCGGGCGGCTCCGGCGCTGACTAATACCTCGTTGGCTGGAGGAAATAGGCTCGCATAGTGATGAGCGAAATGCCCTATCAACATCAGGATCACCTGCAGATTTCCCGACCCAAGCATGTACTGATCAGCGAGGTAAATCGCTTGGCTACTCTGCATTGCACCGATGAAATCGCTGTGTGCATGGCCGCTGAGGAAAGGGTAGTAGGAGGTGAAGTAGGTTTTGTGTAGCCCTGCGTCCATGGCCAGATCGTTCCAATGCCATCCTACATCCCAACTTCCTTTGCGGAGGCGATCTTGCTGCGCGGCTGTGTATCCTTGGTAGTGCGACGAGCCATGAATAGCAGGCCAAAGTACTGCTGCGTACGATTCAGCGTTCTCGCGGGCCTCCCGCGTATCACCAGTGGTCGCAGCCATCTTGCTTCGCTTCTTCCAGCCGCAGTACTCCCAAACGTTATGTCTGAACGCTCGCAACGACTCATTGCTGCCGCTGAGAAGCCAAGTCATCACCAGATAGTTTTCGAGCGCAGAGCGCGTCAGCACTGCCATTGATGAATGATCGATGAAACTGTAAGGCGGGATGGTCTCGTTACGAAATGGCGAGGGCTCTAAAAGGGTACGCACCGAGCACATGTGCCGAAAAAGCTTCTTGGCTAAATCATGCTGACTGAACATCCACGTCGGGGTGTCGGCTGTCGGGTCGTACTTCTCTGCCTGGGCTGTGATCATCTCTGCCATCAGTCCAATCAAGACTTCGAACTCCCTTTCCAGCTCTTCCGCTCGATGGTACTGCATTCGCGTTTCCCTGAAATGCTCCAAAGCACATGAGTTTAGGCTAGACATGATCTACCGCGAAACTCAATCTGCGGGATTCGAAAGGTAAGGATCTTCGCATTCTCCGACTATCTATCGGACTCAGCCCCGCATCCCCCAAAGCAAATAAATATTCACCCGCTCTGCTGACATCTGGAATGATGGCGACACTGGAAATGGATGCGCCAGGTTGCAGGCATTCCTGAACGACCTGGGCTTTTAACTGTTTCGGATGAGAGCTTCGTTGGCGCATTGAAATCCTGGCGATAAGGACGATCGCGTCCGCTTAAAAATACGCGGATATCATCGCCCTTAAAGCTGGAGTTCGGAAAGTGAGTTCGCCGGACGCTTACGCCCGTTTACCGCTTCGCAGCGATCCGGCAAACAACCAGTTGGAGCGCCCGTGGCCGTGTTTAGTACTCGATCTGATTGTTGTCGATGGATGTGTAATCGATTGCTTTGGCCATGGCTGATCCGTTGGGCACTAGATCGCGCCGAGCCAACATCCAGTCATACAGTGTTTTGATAATTTGCATCATCACGTGATTCAGGTCGTGATGGGCTGGAGCGACAGTCATCTGCATGAGTTTGAAATAGCAGGTGAGAAATACGGGATGCCCGATCCTGATGGCTGGGGGCCGCCGGTGAATCCAGAAGCTCGCAAGACATTGGTCAAAGCGCTGTTCGGTAAAAAGACGTTTGACTACCTCTACGACTTTGGTGACAGCTGGGATCACCGAATCAAAGTCGAGAAAAGGCTACCTGCGCTCACAGCCCCTCAACTGCCGTATTGCATTGAAGGTGCCAATGCTTGCCCACCGGAAGACGTGGGTGGGGTGCCGGGATATGAGGAGTTTCGAGAGGTCATGGCAGACCCTGGGCATCCGGAACACGACGACATGGTGGGCTGGTACGGCGAAATATTTGAGCCGGCGGCATTTAACTGCGAGCGTGTGAATCAGTGGCTTAAGAGGATCAAGGTTTGAGTTGCAAGATGGTGTAGCTCGGACGCTTACGAACGTTCGGCGGTCTACTAGAATGGTTGTTGGCGCTGATCGCAGTGAAGTAACCGGCGGGCTGGAGAGATTGGGATTCTGGTTTTCAGTTCTGCAGGATTTGGACGCCGGAACCCCTGAAAGCTCGAAAGGTGCGAAGGAAGGGAATGCAAGGCCTTGATTTGGGATGATTCTGGTAATTCAAGGCAAATCCCGGTTTTCAGGTACAGGTGACAATTCAAGGACTCGCCATCATAATACACAATTTAACATAATATACATTATGCGTAGTCACAGATACCCACACACCAGCCACCCCAGGCAGGATTTCAAGCCTGGTCACCCCTTATGGACAACCATGCTGCGCCCAGCCTCAATGTGCTGTTCATTCGCCCGAGCTTGAACTGGATGCATCTTCATCCGACCCCGAGTCATCGTCATCGAAATCCTGCTCGATCGCATTGTCTGGTTTTTCCCACACCGGGAGTCGGCTCTGCACGGTGCTACGGTTGGTGCAAGACGAACCCAGGTCGGTCAGCGTCCAGCGCAACCGTCCGTTCTTTCCCTGGTTCCCGGTCATGACGCTGAGTGTGTCATTCACGGCCTGATCCACAGGAACTACCGTGATCTCAACCTTGCCAGCCCATCTCCAGTTGATCTGACCGATGGCGACCCAGATTCCACCTTTGGGGCGATACATCAGGAACATCGAGTAAAGTTCGTCCGCGCTGGCGGTGGTGAAATATGGCTCCCTCGTTATCCCGCCAGCATGAAACTGTCCACGACGGCCCAGCTTCGACCCTGGGGAGTCTTCGGTCTCCAGATTGATCTGGCCGGCGACTGCCGGTTGTTCGCCATAATCCGTACCACCGCATGTGTGCCTGTAACAAAGCGCCTGGTCCAACGCGGGCTTGTCGTATTCGTAGATTTCGCTTTCACCTGTCGCAGTATTGTTCTTCCGCCGGTTGGCTTCGAATGTCTGCAACATTTTGATTTCCCCATCGAAAGCAACCGGGGCGCCACCAAAGTTAATCCTGGCTTTGAACGCTATGCCGGGCTTCCCGATGCCGCTTCCAAGTTCGAACTGAAGCGTATCCTCGTCTCTGTCGTCAGCTCTTCCTCCCACTGAACTCACGCTCAGCGTGGTTGAGCCGATGATGGCCCGCATTCTCACATCGGGCTCATGAATCCAGTAGACCAGGGACACCGTTTCAGTCTGGCCGGCGACACGAACATACAAGGTGACGGCCACGCGTCCGCTGTTGCTCCAGTAGAACGACAGCGTCTCTCCACCTGGCTGTGGCGCGCTTTCATGGTCTGCCGGCACGACGGCGGCGTCGTTCCTGGTCTGTCCATAGTCCTTTACGCATACCGGAGAGCCCGCTCTGTCCTGGGGTGAAAAGACAACTTGTACCCGGGAAACGACACCTGCCGTCGAGGAAAATGTCAGGCACTCACCAGCGCCAATCTTTGCATGCTGAACTTCACTGATCGCGATTGCCTGCGAGTCACGCATAATGGACAGAGTCATGGGCACTTCCCTATAGCCACCAGCAAGATGAAAACATCATTCGCGGGATATGAGGCTAGTAGCGAGTGAGTGCCATTTCAAACAGACTTGCCAGATAACTCAACTAAATGCCTATTTAGTTGAGTTATCTTTGCGACTACCGGGTACCACCCGTTTATTTTGAGTAGGCAACCAATGTATCGGCCAACTCAAGCGGCCGACCATCATCAGAATGTAATTGCAATGGCGCGACTGGACGTCCCCGGACACGGTCCACCAGCGTGGCGACCGGCCCTTCCCCCTCGGCGAAAAGGTTGCGCTCGCCCCACTGCCTCAGGGCAACCATCACATGAAAGAGGTCGCGCCCCAGGGCCGTCAGTACGTACTCCTGATAATTGCCGCCATCTGGCGCGGGAACGGCCTCGAGAATCTCGCGCGCCACCAGCGCCTTGAGCCTGATGGAAAGGATGTTCTTCGGGATCGAAAGGCTTTTTTGAAACTCGTTGAAACGCGTGGAGCCTTCGAACGCATCGCGCAGGATCAGCAGCGTCCACCAATCACCAATCGTATCGAGGGCCCTGGCTATGGCACAGGGCGAGTCTTCAAGACTTTTTCGCTTCACGGATCAACCTAAATAGAGTCGGACAATCAACGGGTTATCCATCAACTGCCGTTAGAAATAGGTTTCACAATAAAACCAGCGTATCGATTGTGCAAGCTGGACGCCAGGCGTGCCCTGCTTCAGCGATAAACCGGCGCCCCACAGGGCGCGCCGGTTGCACCGCCGTCGATCACCAGTTCCTGGCCTGTGACGTTCGAGGAAGCGCTGCCGGCCAGAAAAAGAACGCCTCGGGCAACCTCCTCCGCCTCCCCCAACCTCCCCAGCGGGATCTTGCGCAGCAGCCGCGCCTCCAGAACAGCCATGCTCTCCGGGGTACTCGCGACCGCATCCCAGATGGGCGTCCGGGCAGCCCCCGGAGTGACCTGGTTGACGCGTATGCCCCGTGGCGCAAGCTCGGAAGCCAGCACGCGCGTCATCGATCGGACGGCACCTTTGGTTGCGGCGTACGCGGCGAAGCCGACCGCGCCGGCCTTGGCATGTACAGACCCGTTCAGGATGATCGAGGCGCCTGGATTGAGATACTCGGCAGCCGCCTGCACGGTAAAGAACACGCTGGTCAGGTTGCTCTGCATCATCGCTTCAAACGCCTCGATGGTGGTCTTGCCCAGCGTCGAGGTTCCCGAGATACCCGCATTGGCGAACACCACGTCCAGCCGGCCAAACGTGTCGACAGCAGACTGGACCGCGCGCTCGATGGCGGCAATGTCGGTCACGTCGAGATTGATCGCCATCGCCTGCGGTCCGAGCTCCTCGAGCGCCGCCTCAAGGGTCAGTGGATTGCGCCCGGTGATAACCACCCTGGCGCCTTCGCTGACGAAAAGACGCGCGGTCGCCAGGCCGATGCCACTGTTGCCACCGGTAATGAATGCCGTCTTGCCTTTCAGCTCCATGGGTATCTACCTCTCACTTCGATTGTTCAAGCCTGGCAATGAACGCCCGGCCAAAGCTTTCGTCGGAAAAAGGCTGCTGGCCGGTGACCAGTTCTCTGTCCACCACGACCTTGCTCTTCCACGCCTCGCCTGTTTCCACCCGTGCCCCGGCCTTGGCCAGCGCATCGGCGGCATAAAAGCGCACGCTGCCGCCCAGCTGTTTACCGGCACCTTCAATCTGCTGTTCTTCTGCAGTCGAAAAGGCGGTAAGCCGATAGCCCGAGTACGACCAACCCTTTATCAGTTTCGCTTGATGGGTGGTGTCACCGTCGATGATCGCCTGTTGGAACGCTTCGGGGTCAGGCAGCGCAGAGAGCAGCGCTACCGGGCCATGGCAGATGATCCCGGTGGGTTTCTGTTCCTCATGGAAAGCCATCAGGATATGACCGAGCGTCTTGTCCCTGGAAAGATCCTCCATCGGCGCATGGCCACCGGGAATGAATACCCCGGCAAATCCGTCCACTCCCTCCTTGAGGACCGTGCTCAGCTTCTGCGGGTGTCCAAGCCCTTGCTGGGACCTGACCAGCGTCAGTGCTTCCTGACGTTTCGTCTCGTCGCCCGCAAAGAACATCGGATTATTGGAGTTTTCATCCATTACCGGTGTCTTGCCGTCAGGACTGGCAAAGACAGGCACATAACCGTGATCGATAAGTTGCTTGAGCGGTACCGCCAGTTCATTCAGGAAGTAGCCGGTTTTATAGCGGCCACCCTCGCGCAGGGACAGATGATCGGCGCCCGACATCACCACCAGCACCTTTCGCGGGGCTGCCGGCTCGGCATGCAGGGACGCGGAGACAGAGAGGAATACGCCGAGCACGGCGCTGACTGTTTTCACGATGTTCATCAAGGACTCCAGGAGATTCGGTTCAGACGGGAATGTTTTTGGCTTGTGCCTTGTTGCAGGGAGGGATTAATCCTTGCGGTCCATGCGGCCGACGAGAAAAACCATCAGCACGGCGAGCGCGAGGATCAGGGCGCCAATCCACATGGAGCTGTGCAAGCTGATGTTGTTGACTGCTGCACCCCCGATCAGCGATCCCAGCGCAATGGAGAACTGAAAGACGCTGGTATTGACCGCCTGCGCCGCCTCGGCATCATTGCGAGTGGCGTTGTACAACCAGAGCTGGGTGCCGACAGGAGCCATGCCCCAGGAGATGGCCCAGATACACAGGCTGATGGTGACCACGAGCGCATTCGTGGCGAACAGCGACATGCTCACCAGTGAAACCAGGAAGATCACCACGGTCGCTACAACGGTCAGGTGCAGGTTCCTGCCTGCGAAAAAACCGCCCAGGAAATTGCCGAGCACCGTGGCGACGCCATACACGAACAGCAATGTATTGAGCAGACCGTTATCTACCCGGGTGACTTGCTCGAGGTAGGGCGTGACGAAGGTATAGCCGGAGTATTGACCTGCAACGATGAAGATCACGGTGAGGAAAATAGCCCTGACCTTCGGTGACTTCAGCAGGCCGAAAAAGCTGCTTATTTTTACGCCATGGTCGATCAGGATCTTCGGCAATGCCATCAACTGAATCAGCAGGACGACCACGGCAAGGACACTGGCCGCCATGAACGCGATGCGCCAGTCATAGTGCGCGCCGATGTACGAGCCTGCCGGGACGCTGACCACCGAGCCGATGGAGATGCCGGCAAACACGGTCGACGATGCCGAATGCACTTTCTCCTCCGCGACCAGGCGTGCGGCAGCGGTGACGGAAATGGCCCAGAAACCGCCGACACCGATACCGAGGACAACACGCGCAAGCAGCAGTACCGCGAAACTCGTGGCCATGGCGGCCATGACACTGGAGATGATCAGCAGGACGGTAAACCCCAGGAGGACCAGGCGCCGGTCTGCCTTGCCAATCGACATGGCAGTGATCGGCGCCGCCAGGAAGCCCAATAGCGCCGTGGCCGTGACCGCCAGACCGGCACTGCCCTCGGAAATGCCCAGGTCACGACTGATGCCCGGCAACAACCCCACCGGCAGAAACTCCGTGACGACCAGGGCAAATGCACCCAGTGCAATTGCAAGCACACCGAACCACGAATGGTTCGTTGCATGCGCATTTTCCATTGTTCTAGAAACCATGAGTCATACCCGTGCAAATAGTCCCTGGCTATTCGCGAGGCAAAGCCGCCCCGCTCCCCAGCCAGGGAAAAAACGATTGATTCAGCGGTGCGCAGGCGCGCCCAGGGGACTGCCCGTGGCGCCGCCGTCGACAACGATTTCAGCTGCCACGACATTGGAAGAGTCATCGCTGGCGAGGAACAGGACGACGCTGGCAACCTCCTCCGCTTCGCCAATCCGCCCCAGGGGAATGGTTTTGGAGAGCTCTTTTTCCAGGGCTTCCATTTCGCTGGCATTGGAGGCCAACGGCGACCACACCGGCGTGCGGGCGGCGCCCGGAGTGACCTGGTTGACGCGAATGCCACGTGGCGCGAACTCAGAGGCCAGCACCCGGGTCATGGAACGTACCGCCCCCTTGGTCGCGGCGTAGGCCGACCATTGCGGCCAGCCCATCACGGCGTGAACCGAACCATTGAGGATGATCGATGCCTTGTCGTTCAGGAAAGGTTCGGCGGACTGGACAGTAAAAAACACGCCGGTGAGGTTGGTCTGGATAATCTGGTTGAACTGTTCCAGCGTCGTTTTGCCGACCGGTGTCGTCCCCCCTACTCCAGCATTCGCAAAGACGATATCCAGGTTGCCAAACACCGCCACCGCCTCTTTCACGGCGCGGTCGATGGATTCGACATCGGTGAGGTCGGCGTTGATCGCCAGCAGATTGTCACCCAGCTCAGCACGCGCCCTGTCCAGAGTCTCCTGATTACGGCCGGTGATGGCGACGTTGGCGCCCTCCTCGATGAACAGCCTGGCGGTAGCCAGACCGATACCGCTGTTGCCGCCGGTGATAAATGCCGTTCTGCCCTTCAATTTCATGGTGTCTCCAGGTTCTATAAAAAGACCATAAGGCATCATCACTATGCACATTCCCTTGCGCGAAAACGTGCCCTATGGCGCTGAGTGGCTGATCGATTACGCAGCTATTGGCTAAAAATGAGCCAACGACGCTTTGCCAGGTTTCTTTATGAAACCTGGCAATGTTTTATCAGTATAGGTTCTATAATGCAACCACTCATGCAACCCTGGATCAGGGGTTCATTTCCCCCTAAACACCCCGGTGCCACACCGGCAACCGGACCCGCTTGCATTACAACTTTGTCATTCTCCTGTTCGTCGTCTGTTTGAGTTGCCTTGTTACCTTGAACCCACTGCCAGACAACAGGCAGCCCACTTCAGACAGAGAGATATCGCCATGAAACTGTTCCTGCTCGGATTCGCCGCCCTCCTCGCCACCGGTTCGGCCTTCGCCGGTACCACCGACGCTGCCCCGGTCATTCATGACAAGACCGGCTTCTATGTCGACCTGGACGTGGCGAAAGTCATCTCCACCACGGACCTCTCGGACCAGTGCGGCGTGATTCCGGCGCGTCTCGATTACCTCGATCATCAAGGTCGGGAACATGTGCTGGACTATCAGGTGCAAGGTCACTGCTCGAACGAAAACTGATTGGCCGCCTGATGAATATCAGAGAGCAGTCGAGGCGCAATCGAACCGATGATCGGGCTACACTTGCGCCACCTGCTCAAGGCCATCCGGTCCGCCTTTCACGGATCGGGCACCCGCAAAGAACCTAGGTAATCCCCATGAACATCCTTGTAGTGGAAGACGAGCCCAAGGCGGGCAACTACTTGCTCAATGGCCTGCAAGAGCAAGGGTATTCCGTCAGCCTGGCCCGCGATGGCGTCGATGGGCTGCACCAGGCCCTGGAAACGTCCTTCGATGTCATCGTGCTGGATGTGATGATGCCGAAGATGCACGGCTGGGAAGTCCTGCGCCGCCTGCGCAAGGAAGCCGACACGCCGGTGCTGTTCCTGACCGCGCGGGATGATATCGCCGACCGTATCAAGGGCCTGGAACTGGGGGCTGATGACTATCTGATCAAGCCGTTTTCCTTCGCCGAACTGGTCGCACGCCTGCGTACCCTGACCCGTCGGGGGCCGACTCGCGAAGAAGAGCAACTGCAGATCGACGACCTGCAGATCGATGTGATCAAGCGCCGCGTCACCCGCGCCGGCGTGCGCGTGACACTGACCAACAAGGAATTTGCCCTGCTGCATCTGTTCGCCACGCATGAAGGTCAGGTGCTTTCGCGTTCGTTGATCGCCTCCAGGGTCTGGGACATGAACTTCGACAGCGACACCAACGTGGTGGACGTGGCCGTGCGCCGCCTGCGCCTGAAAATCGACGACCCTTTCCAGGTCAAGCTGATCCACAGTGTGCGTGGCATCGGCTACCGCTTTGATACGCAACCATGAGCCGACGCCATTACTCCCTGACGCTGCGCCTGGCCCTGGTGTTTGTCCTGCTGGCCTTCGCCGTGCTGGCAACCACCGGCGTAGCCCTGTACCGCGAACTCGAGCGCGAACTGATACGCCGCGATGACTCGACCCTGGTCTATCGCATTGACCAACTGCGCAACTTTCTCAACGACAGCAACACGCTGGAGCTGATCAGGACCAAGCCCGTGCTGTTCCAGAACATGCTGGGCAACCGCGAGTCCGTGCTGATGATCGGCGAGTCGGGGCAAGAGCCCCTGCTGGAGGTCAACCCCGCGGATATCGATATTCCCGACCTCACGCCAGTGACCATCAACCATTCCCTGGCGTTGACCGATGTCCAGCATCTGCCCGGCGTGAACGGCGCGCCCTTCTCCGCCATCTCCGCGAACATTGATTCGGGCAAGCTGAAGGTGACCATTGGCCGGCTGATGACCGAACGCACGGCCGTGCTCGCCAGCTATCGCCTGAGCGTCTACGTGCTGGCCAGCCTCGCGGCGATCGTCCTGGCACTGATCGGCTATGTGGTGGTGCACCGTGGCCTCTTGCCCCTCAGGCGCCTGGCGCATCATGCCCACGGTATCGGCATCGGCAACCTGACCGAACGCCTGGACGGCCAGGGTGCGCCCAAGGAGTTGCTGCCGATGATCGACTCTTTCAACACCATGCTCGAGCGCCTGGCCACGGGCTTTGCACAACTGAGCCAGGTTTCCACCGACATGGCCCACGAACTGCGCACGCCGATCAACAACCTGCTGGGGGAAACCCAGGTCGCCATGCAGCAGAACCGCAGCGTCGAACACTACCAGCAGTTGCTCGCCTCCAATGTCGAAGAGCTCGAACGCCTGGCACGCATGCTCGACAACATGCTGTTCCTCGCGCGTACCGATCCGGGCAGCGCCCGTGACCAGCGCCAGGAACTGAATGCCGCCGACGAGCTGGAGCGCGTGGCCGATTACTTTGAAGGGCTGGCGGCGGATGCCGATATCAGCATCCGCGCCGAGGGCGAAGGCCTGATCTGGGCCGAGCCGATGCTGTTGCGCCGGGCCCTGGCCAACCTGTGCGCCAATGCGATCAAGTACGGCGCTGCCGATTCCGAGCTGTTGATCCAGGCCGTACCGTCCGCGGACGGCATCAAGCTGCGTGTGCGCAACCAGGGGCCGACCATCCCGGCGGAACACCTGCCGAGACTGTTCGAACGGTTCTACCGGGTGGATCAGTCACGCGAACGCTCGGCCCAGTCCAACGGCCTGGGGCTTTCGATCGTGGCGACCATCATGCAGTTGCACAGCGGTCGCTACAGCGTCACCAGCGAAAACGGCGTGACCTGCTTCGAGCTGTTTTTCCCCCGGCGGGAACAGTGAGCACTCATGAAACTAAAACCACGGGCGACAAGTCATTAGCACTGCCGAGGTTGATGCCATTCCGGTGACCTCCAGTAGTGAGATAGCTGCCCGTGGTCACTCGACGTCATGATTTTTCCCTGGACGGCCTGAACTTCTTTCTCGCCGATGTCCGCGACGGGCTCGGCCCCTACCTGGCGATCTACCTGCTAGCGGTTCACCATTGGGAGCCCGCCAGCATCGGCCTGGTCATGACCCTCGCAGGGATCGCCGCACTCGTCACCCAGACACCCGCCGGGGCGCTGATCGACAGGACACGCCGCAAACGGGCGATTATCGCGATGGCGGCGTTACTGGTGACGGGCAGTTGCCTGCTGCTGCCGTTCGTGACTTCATTCGCGCTCGTGGCCCTGACCCAGACCATCAGCGCCGTCGCCGCGTCGGTCTTCGCCCCCGCCATAGCCGCCATCTCGCTGGGTATCACCGGTCCCCGGGCCTTCACCCGTCGAACCGGGCGCAATGAAACCTTCAACCACGCCGGCAATGCCTGCGCTGCGCTGCTGGCCGGCGGATTTGCCTATCTGTTCGGCCCGGTCGCGGTGTTCTACCTGATGGCGACCATGGCCCTCGGCAGTGTGATCGCCATCGCTTGCGTCCCGGAAAAGGCGATTGACCACGATCTCGCACGGGGCTTCGACCCGGGCGACGCCGTGCAGGGCAAGGTCCCCTCGGGCTGGTCGGTGTTGCTCACCAACCAGCCGCTGCTGGTATTCGCCGTATGCTGCGCGTTGTTCCATCTGGCGAATGCCGCGATGCTGACGCTGGTGAGCCAGCAACTGGCCCAGGTCAACCTGCAGATGGCGACGCCACTGACCTCCGCCTGCATTGTCGCGGCACAGGTGGTGATGATTCCCGCCGCGCTGCTGGTCGGGGCCAAGGCCGACCTGTGGGGGCGCAAACCCTTGCTCCTGGCGGGTTTCCTGATCCTGCCGCTGCGGGGGGTACTCTATACCCTGTCCAGCGATCCCTATTGGCTGGTCGCCGTGCAGATGCTCGACGGTGTCGGCGCGGGCATTTTCGGCGCGCTGTTCCCCGTGGTGGTCAAGGACCTCACCCACGGCACCGGACACTTCAATATCAGTCTCGGCGCCCTCTCCACCGTGTTCGGCCTGGGGGCGGCATTGAGCAATGGCCTGGCGGGGCTGGTGGTTCAGCAGGCCGGCTACAGCGCGGCGTTTCTGACCCTTGCAGGCATTGCCGCCGCGGCTTTGGTCCTGCTACTGGTGGCCATGCCCGAGACCCTGGCGCCTGCCGGTGGCAAGCCGACGCCAGGCGTCGCCGTCACTCCAAGCCCTGGGTGATCTGGGAAATAAAGCGGCGAATCCACTCATGTTGCGGTTTTTCCTGCTTGGCGATATCCCAGACCATGAAGCATCTGAACGAGGGCACCGCCAGGGGAACCGGGCACAGGGTCAACGCCATGTGCTGGGAAAAGGTCCGGGCCGCGAAGGTCGGGATCGTCGCCACCACGTCGCTGCTCAACAGGGTGGTGAGTGCCCCCGCGAAATGGGTAAAGGACGCGGTCACTTTGCGCGTATGCCCCGCTTTCTCGAAAAGATCATCGATAAAACCACGCCGCCCATCGAAGCAGATCCGCACATGCTCGGCGGCAAAGTAGTCCTCCAGGCTCAACGGCTCCGCTTCTCCGGCTCCCGGCCGGTACAGGCAGGAATAGGACGACGAGAACAATACCTGTGAGGAGTAGTTCGTACTGAAATCCTTCGGCTCGCTGCAAATGACCAGGTCCATCGCCGGATCATGCAGGGCGTTTTTCCAGAGCGAGCTGTTGGTCTGGTGAAACGCAAAGCGGATGCCCAGGCGCTCACGGGACACCGCCTCCACCAGCCTGGGCGCCAGAAATGCCTCCAGGTCGTCGGACATGGCTAGGTTGAAAACGTAGTGCGACTCCTGGGGCGAGAACGCTGCGTCCGCCCCCAGCAGCGCCGACACCGTTGACAGGGCCTCCGCAATCATCGGTGCGATTTCCAACGCCCTGCGGGTCGGCTGCATGCCGGAGCTTGTCCTTACGAACAATTCGTCCCCGAACTGCTCGCGAAGTCGGCGCAAGGCCGAGCTGACCGCGCCCTGCGTCACGTGAAGCACCGCCGAGGCCCGCGTCGCGCTGCGCTCCGTCATCAGACAATGGAATGTCAGCAGCAGATTCAGATCGGTGCGCGAGATATTACGTACGTTAATCCTGCTCATATTTTCTAATCGTTTGCCCCAGGTACCGAGCCATTTCTAGGATGCCGCCACAAGAACACAAAACCAACCCAAGGGGCAGCCTTATGAGCGTGGCACAGGATTCACCAAAAAGGGGATTTACCCCTTCCCGGACAGCGCATGTCGACATGCGTAAACGAGCCGTCGCGGTGGGCATCGGCAACTTCATGGAATGGTTCGACTTCGCGATCTACGGTTATTTCGCCGCGGTGATCGGCGCGCTGTTTTTTCCGTCCGCCGTTGCCGGGGTCTCCCTGCTGTCATCGCTGGCAGTATTTGCCGTCGGTTTTCTCTCTCGTCCCCTCGGCGCCCTGGTCCTGGGGCCCCTGGGCGACAGGCTCGGTCGCCGGGCGGTGCTGATCGTGACCGTTTTCGGAATGGGTGTCTGCACCACGCTGATCGGCTTGCTGCCGACCTATGACGCCATCGGCATAGCCGCCCCTATCTTGCTGATCGTCCTGCGCTTCATCCAGGGGATGATGGTTGGCGGCGAATGGTCAAGCGCGGGGATCTACATCGTCGAGAGCGCCGCGCCCAATCGCCGGGCCACTGCGGCCAGCGTCATCACCGGAACCGCCGGACTCGCCTTTCTGTTCGGCACCTTCACCGCCGCCCTGTTGTCATCGGGCCTGAGCGACGATCAATTGACCGCCTGGGGCTGGCGAATTCCCTTTGTCGCCTCCATCGTCATGACGGGCGTGGCCGTCTTCATTCGGCGCAAGCTCGGGGATACTCCCGTTTACGAAGAACTGGTGAAGCAGCGGGAGTCCATGACCCTGGCCGAGCCACTTCCCGCCGCCAAACGCCGGGCATTCATCACCACCTTCGCGTTCTCGGCGCTGTTTGGCGTGTCGCTCTACTACTTCATCACCTACGCAAACAATCACCTGGTCACCGCGGTGGGCTTGCCCAAGAGCAAGGCCCTGTGGCTGTGCAGCATTGCACTGGTGGTCTACTGCATCGTCAATCCGCTGATCGGACGCCTGAGCGATGCGATTGGTCGCCGCCCATTGTTGCTGTTCGCGGCAGCCGCGCTGACCGTCATGGCCTATCCGATCTTCTGGATGCTCAACAGCGGCAACACCACCCTGATTATCGCCGCCCTGCTCATCTTCGGCGTGCTGGTCGCCATTACCGCGGTCATGGACGTTGTGCTGCTGGTGGAAGTATTCCCGGCGTCGATTCGCTCCACCGGCGCAGCACTGGGCCATAACCTCGCCCTGGCCACGCTGGCAGGCCCCGGGCCGTTTATTGCCGCCGCACTGATCAAGGCCACCGGCGACACCAATATCCCGGCACTGTACCTGGCAGGGGTGTCTGCAATCTGCTTCGTGGTGCTGCTGAGCATTCTTCCGGAAACCAAAGACAACAACATTTCCCAATACTAAGGAGAGCATATGACTCGTGTAGCGGTAATTCAGGCCTCTTCCATTCCTTTCGCCCCGGTGGCCAGCGTTGAGAAGGCCTGTGACATATTGCATCGCGTGGCCCGAGAGGGCGCGCAACTGGCGGTGTTTCCCGAGGCGTTTATCGGTGGCTACCCCAAGGGGCAGAGCTTTGGCAGCGTCGTAGGCAACCGCAGTTCCGAAGGGCGGGATCTGTATAACGAGTACTTCGAAGGCGCGGTGGCGCTGGACGGGCCGGAACTGGCGGTACTGTCGAACTGTGCCGATGAATTGAACATCATCGTGGTCATGGGAATCATCGAGCGTCATGGACGAACGCTCTATTGCACCGCGGTCACGTTCGTCCCCGGCAAAGGCATCGCCGGTTATCACCGCAAGCTGATGCCCACGGGCCAGGAAAGAATCATCTGGGGCTTTGGCGACGGTTCGACAATCGAGGCGGTCCCCACCGACATCGGCGTCATCGGCAGTGTGATCTGCTGGGAAAACTACATGCCCGCCTTCCGCCAGGCCATGTACGCCCAGGGCGTGCAACTCTACTGCGCGCCGACCGCCGACGATCGCAAGAGCTGGGCCAGTTCGATGATCCATATCGCGCTCGAAGGCAGGACCTTTGTCCTGTCCGCCTGCCAGGCCATCAAGCTGGAAGACTACCCGCAAAGCTACCAACAGGCTTTCGACCTGGACGTCCATCCCGGCGACTACATCATGCATGGCGGCAGCATGATCATCAGTCCCATGGGTGAGGTACTGGCCGGCCCCGTGCATGATTGCGAAACGGAAATCTATGCCGACCTCGACCTGGCGGCGCTCAACAGGTCCAACCTGGACTTCGATGCCTGCGGACACTATTCGCGCCCGGACATCTTTGAAGTGAACGTGAACACCCGGGCAATGAACCCCGTGAACTTCAACCAGGGTCGCGGGACACGCCCTTGATCGGTGGCCCCTGACGTTTTCCCAGGCAATAAAAAACCGGCTTCATCCGCCGGTTTTTTACGGGTTGGTTGCCCGGTGAATATCGTCGACGAGCGTCAACAACAGCGGGTCTGTCCCTTCCCTCCCCCGTACCGCGCCTCCTGGCGCTCGCGGAAAAACGCCTCGTAGCTCATCAGCGGCTTGTCCGGGTGCCTGCTCTGCATGTGCTCGACGTAGGTGTCGTAGTCCGGCATGCCGACCATCAGCCGCGCGGCCTGGCCGAGGTATTTGCCGAGACGGCTCAGGTCATTGAACATGGCCGTACTCCTCTATCAAGCCTGCCATTACAGAGCATCAGGCAGCGCCTGGAACGGAGCTTCCTTGTCCGTACGTTCCTTGGTGCCCCAGGCGGCGATGCCGACCTTGAGGGCAAAGAACAGGATGCTGAACACCACCAGCAGGAACAGCGCGGTCAGCGTGGCGTTGGTGTAGGCGTTGTAGATCACGTGCTGCATCTGTGTGATGTCCTTGGCCGGGGCAATCACTTGTCCGGCGTCCAGCGCGACACTGTATTTCTTCGCCAGGGCGAGGAAACCGATGGCCGGGCTCGGGTCGAACAGCTTGATAAAGCCCGCGGTGGTGGTGCAGATCAGCAGCCAGATGGCCGGCAGCATGGTGACCCAGACGTAGCGCTGGCGCTTCATCTTGATCAGTACGACGGTCGCCAGCATCAGCGCAATCCCGGCCAGCATCTGGTTGGAGATGCCGAACAGCGGCCACAGGGTGTTGATGCCGCCCAGCGGATCGATTACGCCCTGGTACAGCAGGTAGCCCCACATGGCCACGCAACCGGCGGTGGCGATCAGGTTGGCGGTCCAGGACTCGGTGCGCTTGAGCGATGGCACGAAGGAACCCAGCAGGTCCTGCAGCATGAAGCGACCGGCACGGGTGCCCGCATCGACGGCCGTCAGGATGAACAGGGCTTCGAACAGGATCGCGAAGTGGTACCAGAACGCCATGGTGTTTTCACCCGGCAGGACATGGTGGAGGATCTGCGCGATACCCACAGCCAGGGTTGGCGCGCCGCCGGCACGGGCGAGGATGGTGGTTTCACCGATGTCCTTGGCCACCGCCTGGAGCGCGTCCGGGGTAATGGCAAAGCCCCAGCTGCTGACGGTCTGGGCCACCGAGACCGCGTCGCTGCCGACCAGGGCGGCCGGGCTGTTCATGGCGAAATAGACACCCGGTTCGATCACCGAGGCGGCAACGATCGCCATGATCGCCACGAAGGACTCGGTCAGCATGCCGCCGTAGCCGATATAACGGGCATGGCCTTCACTGGCCAGCAGCTTGGGGGTGGTGCCGGAGGCAATCAGGGCGTGGAAACCGGACACCGCGCCACAGGCGATGGTGATGAACAGGAACGGGAACAGGCCGCCTTTCCAGACCGGGCCGGTGCCGTCGGTGAACTGGGTCAGCGCGGGCATTTTCAGCTCGGGCATGGTGATCAGGATGCCGATCGCCAGGGCCACGATGGTGCCGATCTTGAGGAACGTCGACAGGTAGTCCCGTGGTGCCAGGATCAGCCACACCGGCAGCACCGCGGCGACGAAACCGTAGCCGATGAGCATCCAGGTGATCTGGATACCGGTGAAGGTAAACACCTTGGCCCAGGCCGGATCGGCCGCGATCAGCCCGCCGACCCAGATCGAACCCAGCAACAGGGCCACGCCCACCAGGGAAATTTCGCCGATGCGCCCCGGACGGATATAGCGCATGTAGACGCCCATGAACATCGCGATCGGGATGGTCGCCATCACCGTGAAGGTGCCCCACGGACTCTCGGCCAGGGCCTTGACCACGATCAGCGCCAGCACCGCGAGGATGATGATCATGATCAGGAAGCAGCCGAACAGGGCGATGGTCCCGGGAATGCGGCCCATTTCCTCACGGACCATATCGCCCAGGGAGCGGCCGTTGCGCCGCGTGGACATGAACAGCACCATGAAGTCCTGGACCGCGCCGGCCAGCACCACCCCGGCAATCAGCCAGAGCGTACCGGGCAGGTAGCCCATCTGCGCCGCCAGTACCGGGCCGACCAGCGGGCCTGCACCAGCAATCGCGGCGAAGTGGTGACCGAAGAGTACGTGCTTGTTGGTCGGCACGAAGTCCAGACCATCATTGTTGAGCACGGCAGGCGTGGCCCGATGAACATCGAGCTGCATCACCTTGTCGGCGATGAACAGGCTGTAGTAACGGTATGCGACGAGGTAGATAGCGACTGCGGCGACTACGATCCAGAGGGCGTTGATGGCTTCGCCGCGGCGCAGGGCCACGACACTCAGCGCAAACGCTCCCAGGACAGCCACGGCAAACCAGGCGAGGTGTTTAGCCAGACGGGTCATTGCGTGTCTCCTGCCGACAGTCGGTGACTGCGGCGGTAATTTTTTATAATTGTGTCCGCGGTGCGGAGCTGGCCCAATATCCGCGTGTGCCGTCCACAAATAAATCCGCAGGACTACGTACGCACGCTCTACGTAGTACTACTTAGGTTGACTCCAGGAGCAGAAATGCAGCTCAAGCACAAAATCGTCGCCCTCGGGATCCTGCCGCTGGTGCTGGCGATCGCCGTTATCTGCGGGCTGGTGATTTCCCTGAACCGGCAACTGGGCGACCAGCAGGCGCAACTGATCGAAGACAGCATCCTGGCCAGCAAGCGCGCCGAGTTGAAGAACTACGTGGCCATGGCGCAGAGCCTGATCGCGCCGATGTATGACAACGGCAAGGGCGACGCCAAGGCGCAGCAGCAGGTACTCGAAGAGCTGCGCAAGCTCAGCTTCGGCATCAATGGCTACTTCTTCGTCTACGACCACGAGGGCCGCAGCCTGATGCATGCGCGGCAATCGGAACTGGTGGGCCAGTACCTCTGGGACATGAAGGACCCCCACGGCCTGCCGGTGATCCAGGCCCTGCTCAAGAGCGCAGAATCCGGAGAAGGTTTCCAGCGCTATGCCTGGAACAAGCCCTCCTCCGGCCAGGTCACCGACAAACTGGCCTATGTGGTCATGCTCGATCGCTGGGGCTGGATGCTCGGCACCGGTATCTATCTGGAAGATGTCGAGCGCGCGACCCAGCAGGCCCGCGACGAGGTGGCGCAGGGCATTCGCACCACCATGCTGGCGATCGCCGCCGTGGCCCTGGTGGCGGTGCTGATTGTCTTCGCCGGTGGCATGACCCTGAATGTCAGCGAACATCGCCTGGCCGACAAGAAACTGCAACGCCTGACCCAGCGTATCGTCAGCCTGCAGGAGGAAGAGCGCTCGCGGGTGTCCCGCGAACTCCACGACGGTATCAGTCAGTTGCTGGTGTCGATCAAGTTCAAGTTCGAGCTGGCCAGCCATGTGCTCGACCGGCAGGAGCACGCCAAGGGCCTGGGAATCCTGAAAGAAGCCACCGAGCGCCTGGGTGAAGCCATTGGCGAGGTGCGCAGCCTGTCCCATGACCTGCGTTCGTCGTTGCTCGACACCCTCGGCCTGTCGGCGGCCATCGGCCAGCTCGCGGCGGAATTCGAGCAGCGCAGCGGGCTGCGGGTGAACTACAACGACAATGAATTCGACTGCCACCTGGTCGATGGCGCGGCCGTTTCGCTGTTTCGCATCGTGCAGGAAGGCCTGACCAATATCGAACGACATGCCCAGGCGAAGAACGTTTCGATTACCCTGCACGGGTCCGAGGAGTCCATACGCCTGACCATGGTCGATGACGGCGTCGGTTTCAACGTCGCCCAGGTCGAGCGCAGCCAGGCCGGTATCGGCTTGCGTAATATGCGTGAACGCGTCGAACATTTCGGCGGCCGCTTCGATCTGGTCTCGGTGCCCGGACGCAGCGAGCTGGATGTGCTGCTGCCGATGAAGATGCCGGGCACGGAACGCTGAGCCCCCATAACAACGAGAGTGAATAGCTGCGATGAACCTGCCCTGCCCGATCCGCGTCGCCCTGGTCGACGATCACTCACTGGTGCGCGACGGCATCAAGGCGCTGCTGTCGGTCATGGAGCCGCTGGAAGTGGTGGGCGAAGCCGAGAGTGGCGCCGATGCCCTGGAGATGGTCGGGCGTTGCCAGCCGGACCTGTTGCTGGTGGACATCGGCCTGAGGGACATGAACGGGCTGGAACTGACCCGCGTCCTGCGCAGCCGCTATCCGCTGCTCAAGGTGCTGATCCTGAGCATGTACGACAATTACGAGTATGTGAGCGAGTCCGTGCGTGCAGGCGCCAGCGGCTATGTCCTGAAGAACTCGCCGTCGCGGGAAATCATTGCCGCCATCGAAGCGATCACCAGTGGCGGCACCTTCTACAGCGCGCAAATCGCCCAGCGGCTGATTGCCGACAAAGGCACGGACAACGAACTGACGCCACGGGAGAGCCAGGTCCTGCAGAAAATGGCCCAGGGCCTGAACAACAAGGAAATGGCCCGGCAACTGGATATCAGCGTACGGACGGTGGAAACCCACCGCCTGAGCATCCGCCGCAAGCTCAACATCGACAAACCCGCAGCCCTGGTCAAGTACGCCATCGATCACGGGATCATCTGAAGTCCCGCGGCCCCGGCGCAACCGTTACAGGCACTCCTGCGCGGCGCGTTCGAACCTTGAAGGCTCGAAGGTCGACGCCAGCAGTTGGCGCTCATAGATGAACACCTTGCCGCCGCTCGGGGCCTTGTAGGCTTCGAGCACGTTGTCTGCCGCGAACTTGCTGGCGACAACAATCTTGTAGTGCCGCTGGGTCTGCGACACGGTGGTATTGAAGGCGTTTTTCTGCAGCTTCGGCACCACGCACTCCGTGTACTGCTCCGGCGTCTTGCTGGTCTGCAGGGTCAGGGTCGGGTCGTTGGGTGCCGAAGCACACGCCGAGAGCAGCAACGAGGCCAGGGCCAGGACAGGGAGAGATAGAAAGCGCATGGGCGGATCCTGAAAAAAGACAATGTTTCGTTTTGATGAAGGCGATTGTCCGGATTTCCAGGAAAAACAGAACTTGCGATGTTCGATGGTGACTATCACCGGAACCGATAGTGTCGATGCCCTGCCGCCATCGGCCCCTGCGCAGTCATCGGTCGACGGTTTTTTTTCATGATGTTCAGCAAGTTGAACAAACGATCAGTGGTGACTACACTCGGGGGCTTGCCTGGAGACTCATATGTCCGAACTGCCCACATCCGAACTCCCTTCATCCAAGCTGCCTGTATCCGAGCTACGCCCCCACTACTCGAGCCCCGATGCCCGCGACCTGATCCTCGATGCGGCCTTGAAGATCTTTTCGGTCTCGGGTTTCGAAGGCGCCTCGATTCGCCAGGTAGCCCTGGCCGCCAAGGTTTCCCCGCCGCTGATCCATCATCACTTCAAGGACAAGGAAACCCTCTGGGAGCAGGTCGGCGAACGCGTCACCGCGGACTTCCAGGCCTGGTTCAAGGATTTGTCGCTGACGGACTGCGTGGTCGATAAACAGACGATCCCGACCCTGGTCGGTGCCTACATGGCCTACTGGAAATCCCACCCCAGCGCCCTGCGCTTCCAGTTGTGGCGGGTCATGGGCACGCAGGACCAGGAGCGTAAAAGACGCTCCGAGCAACTCAACAGCCTGTTCGTGCCGATTTTCGCCAGGGCTCGCGAGGCCGGCCATATCCGCGACGACATCCCGCCCGGCCAGGCGATGATCACCGTGGGCGGACTGATCCAGTACTGGCTGCACAGCCAGATCGAAGCCCAGGACGCCATTGCCGTGGGTGGACACAGCGTGCCGGATGACCAGGCCTTCCTGGCCTATGTCCTGAGCCTGATCATCCGTCCCGCGTGAGTCTCTTCAACCCGTCAGGTACTGCTCACGCAAGCGCTCCCTGAGCCCGCGCTTGCTGATCTTGCCCACCGCGGTGGCCGGAAACACATCGATAAAGCAGTATTGATCCGGCCATTTGAAGCTCGCCAGTCCCTGTTGCCGCAGGAAGTCACTGATGCCCCGAGGCTCCAGCGGCTGGCGCAGGATGACGAACGCGCAGCTCTTTTCCCCGAGGAATTCGTCCGGCAGGCCGACCACCGCCGCGTCGTAGATCATCGGGTGGCTGAGCAACAGCCCCTCGACCTCGTCCACCGCGATCTTCTCCCCGCCCCGATTGATCTGCTCCTTTTCCCGCCCGCACAGGCTCAGGTAACCCTCGGCGTCATAGCGGGCCAGATCGCCGGTGCGATAGAAACCATCAGCGCGGAACGCATGGCGATTATGTTCGGGGGCACCATAGTAACCGCGCAACGTATAGGGCCCGCGCACCAGCAGATGGCCCTTTTCACCGGCCGGCAGCGGTCGATCCTCGTCATCGACGATCAGCACTTCATCGGCCGGCGATAAAGGCCGCCCCTGGGTGGTGCAGATGCGATGCGGGGAATCATCGAGACCGGTAAAGCTCAACAGTCCCTCGGCCATGCCAAAGACCTGCTGCAGGCGACAGCCGAATGTCGGTTCGACGCGTCGGGCGACGTCCTCGGCAAAGGATGCTCCGCCGACTTGCAGCACCCGCAGGGAGTCGAGCGCGGGGGCCAGGGCCTGGGCCGCTTCGAGCCACAGCAGCACCAGGGTCGGCACCAGGGAAACGTGGGTCACGGCGTGTTCTTCGATCAGGTCGAAACAGTCGAGCGGGCCCGGGTCCCGGGCAATCACCACACAGCCGCCGACACTCAGGGTGCCGATAAATCCCGGTGACGCCATGGGGAAGTTATGGGCCATGGGCAACACCGCGAGATGGCGCGAATCCGCGTCCAGGCCGCTGACCTGGGCACTGGCCCGGGCGTTGTACAGGTAGTCGTTATGCCGCCGTGGAATCAGCTTGGGGATACCCGTGGTGCCGCCGGACAACTGAAAGCAGGCAATATCATCCGGACTCGGCTGGGGAATGTTCGCCGCGCCCTGCCCGGCCTGGATGTCCTGCCAGGATTCCTCGGGGGCTACCGCGACCACCAGTCGCAGAGAGGGCGAGCCGGTCCGGATGCGCTCGACGATCGCGAGGTTGTCGCTGTCGAGGGGATACTGCGGATGAAACCAGGCCACGGCATCGGTCAGGCCGACGAACTGGCTGATTTCCCGTTCGCCGTGGGCCGGCAAAGCCATCACCGGGACCACCCCCAGCCGGAACAGGGCAAAGACCAGTTCGACAAAGGCGGCCTGGTTGTTCAACTGGACAATCGCCACCTGTCCCGGGCGTAGGCCACGGCCCCAGAGCGCTGTCGCCAGGCGCTCCACGCCCTCGTGCAGTTGCCGGTAGCTGAGGCGGCGTTCGCCATCGATCAGGGCCAGGCGCGAGCCATGGCGGTCGGCCTGGAGTTGCAGCATCTGCCCCAGGCTCAATTCCTGCCAGTACGGCAGGCGCCGGTATTCACTGGCCAGGCCAGCAGGAGGCGCGACGCAATGCGCGCTCAGGTCACTCAGGTTGTGGTGCATGCTTGAAATCCCTTTCGATGGATTGATGTCCTGTCAGGCCTGCAGCAACGATGCCTCGACCAGGTTCTCGCTCAGGCCCGGCGCCAGGGCGTCGAGCATGGTCTTCAATTTGACGCAAGTTTCGCGGTACTCCAGCTCCGGCTCGGAACCGGCCACCAGGCCACAGCCGGCAAACGCCCAGGCCTGCTCACCGCAGACCAGCGCCGAACGCAGGGCCACGGCAAACTCGCCATCGCCCTCGCTGTCCAGCCACCCCACCGGCGCGGCGTACCAGCCGCGATGCAGACTCTCGTGCCGACGTATCCAGCGGATCGCCGCCTGGCGGTCCAACCCGCCCACTGCCGGCGTCGGATGCAGGGCCTCGACCAGCGCAAGCAGGGGCACGCCGGGCAGCAAGCGACCACGGATCGGTGTCATCAGGTGCTGGATATGCGCCAGCCGATGAACCGCCGGCACCGCCGGGACGTCCAGGCTGGCGGTGAACCGGCCCAGATCGCTGCGCAGGGTTTCCACCACCAGGGCATGTTCGTGACGATCCTTGGCACTGGCCAGCAGGCGATCGTGATTGGCCCGGTCGCTTTGCGCGCAGGTTCCCCGCGGAATGCTTCCCGCCAGGGCCGTGGTGCGCAATTGCCCGGCCTGCTGGAGAACCAGGCGCTCCGGCGTGGCGCCGAGGAAACAGCTGTCGCCCCGGCGCAAGGCGAACAGATAGGCGGTCGGATTGCCCTGGGCCAGGGCCTGCAACACCGCCGGCAAGCTGAATGGCGTATCGGCCTCAACCTTCACCTCCCGCGCCAGGACAACCTTGCGCAGCTCACCGGCTTCGATGGCCGCCACCGCGTCGGCAACGCGGGCTTTCCAGTGTTCGGCGGGCAGGCTTTCCTCGACGCGCGGACGTCGCCCCGGCTGCAACGGCGTGACCGTGCCGCCCTCCTCGGACTCGCGCCAATGACTCACGTCGTCCAGCAGTTGCTGGCACAGCGCCGGGCAGTCGGTCTGTGCGGTGACCAGGGTGCAAAGCATCAGGTGCTCTCCCTGGCGGCTCAGGCGCGGCAGGACAAAGGCGCCTTCGGCAAATACCTGCCATTGCCGGGAACACGGGTTTTCCCGGTCGAAGGTACGCCCGCCGAACAGCCGTGGCCGTTGCGTTCCAACCATCACCGCCCCGGCGATCCAGTGTTGCCAGGTCTCTTGCAGTTCCACCAGCGACTGGCCGGAGTGCAGCTCCAGTTCCAGGGCGCTGCCGACGCCAACGGTCGCCGGCCCCGACTCGACAAACTGCCAGAGCACGGCCTGATCGAAGCCCTGGGCCGCGGCGAACGCGCGCAGGCCGTCGCACGGCAGCCAGGCGCAACTGAAACAGGCCAGCACCGCTGGCTCGCCATGAACCGCGCGTTGCCGGGCCAGTTCCAGGCAATCGAGCAACGCGCCACGATCGACGAGCGGGTTCATGCTTGCACCCGTTCAGGGTAAGTGACGCGCCAGTGCTGGATCTGCTGCTGGATATTCCAGTGAATCACCTGCTCGTAGAGTTTTTCGATAAAGGCCACTTCCAGGCCCGCCGCCGCCGCCCATTCACGACGCTCGGCGAGCATCGCCGTGACCCGCTCCGGGGCCGGGATACTCTGTTCATCCGGCTTGAAACGCGCTGCCGCCTTCACGTAGCGCAGCCGTTGCTGGAGGATTTCGAGGAGCTGGCGGTCGAGCGAGTCGATACCGCCGCGGATGTCATTCAGGTTCTGGCAGGCTTCAGGTGCTTTAACAGTCGGCATGATGTTGATCTCTGTTGAAGATGAGCGTTGCATGAAGTGGGGTTCAGGCGCTGATCGGGCCGACCGGCCCGGCCAGGAGCGGCGCCAGGCTGGTGGCAAATGCGCCAGGCTGTTGCAGCAGGTGGAAATGCCCGCCGGGCTGTTGCCGGAGTTCGTCGATGCTCGTCCAGTCCTGCCATCGCTGCAGGTCGGCCAGCGGCACGTGCTGGTCGTCCTGTCCGTGCCACAGGCTGACAGCACACGTCAGGGGGTTCGCCGGGCGGGCGTGGTAGGTCTCGGCCAGGGCGAAGTCGGCGCGCAGGATCGGCAGGAACAGCTCCCGTGCCTCGACATCACGCAACAGTCGCGGGTCAATGCCGCCCAGCTCCAGCAGTGCCGAGACAAAATCCTCGTCCGAACAACCGGCCAGCGGTCGATGGGCGGCCCGGTGCGGTGCGCGCACCGACGACAGCAGCAAGCGTGCCGGCGGACGGCCCTGCGCACAGAGCAGTCCAGCCAGCGCATGGGCGACGAAGCCACCCATGCTGTGCCCCAGCAATACCAGTGCCTGGTCACGGGGAATGGCGGTCAGCGCCTCTTCGGCCAGGTCGGCGATCGCCGTCGGCAAAGGCTCGGACATCCGTCGCCCACGCCCGGGATAAAGCATCGCGCAGACCTGCACACGCGGCCCCAGATGCTCGGCCAATGGCCGGTAGGCCGCCGGCTGTCCACCGGCGTGGGGAAAAATCAGCAGATGCACGGGGCTGAGCGACTGGCCGCCCAGCGCTTCGAAAGTCAGACTCATGAGGTTTCTCCGGATCAGTCGCGTGACAGTGCGAGCAACGTCTCACCGATGACGGCCAGTGACTCCGGGTCGCTCAACAACTCCCAGTGCAATGTCCACAGCACCTGTGGCCTCGGCGCCTGGTCCAGCAGCACCTGCCAGTCCCGCAGCGGTTCCGCCCAGCACTGCGGACTGGCCGCGCTTTGCAGGATGTGCACGGGGGCGGCCAGACGCGGAGCCTGATAACGCCCCAGGCCGGCGTGCAGCGTGCGACAGCGCTGCACCAGGCTGTCGAATGCTGGCGGCTCGAGGCCCGGGGGAATCCGCCCGGCCTGGCGCGCCTGCTGGTACAACGCCTGCTCGGGCATCGGTGCCAGGCCGAAGAAACGCGCCGGCTGCACCTCGCCATCCTCCTCGAAACAGCTTCCGGACAGTGGATCGAGCAACATCAGCCCGGCCACCGGTTGACCGCCGCGCTCCATCTCCGCCGCCAGCGCCGTGGCCAGCTTCGCCGCCACCGACCAACCCAGCAGCAGGAACGGCCCGGGCAGTGCCTTGAGCGTCTCGATGAAATCGTGCAGCGCCATGGGCAAGTCACTGCCGCAACGGCCGCCAGGGTCCCGCAGGCCGACCAGGGTCAGTTGCCCGTCCAGGCGCCCGGCCAGTTGGCGGTAGGCCTCGCACTCGCCATCGGCGGTGGGCAGGCAGACCACATTGACGCCACCCACCGGGCGATTGAGCATCACCAGCGGCTGTTCACCCCGGGGCTGCCCCAGCACGGCGACAAAATCCTGCAGTTGCGGGTGCTGGAACAGATCCCGCAGATGAACCGCACAGCCCAGTTGCTGACGCAAGGACGCCATCAGGCGCGTGGCCAGCAGGCTGTCGCCGCCCAGGGCAAAGAAATCGCAGCGACGCCCCACCCGCTCGCGCTTGAGCAACTGCGCCCAAAGATCGGCCACCTGGGTTTCCAGTCCGGGCCGGGGCGGCTCGTAGTCGCGGGCATCGCTCTTCTCTCCGAGCATCAGGCCGGGCAAGCGTCCACGGTCGACCTTGCCATTGCCGCTCAACGGCAGGCGCCGCAGGGTGACCCAGTGCCCCGGCAACATGTAGTCGGGCAAGTGTCGCGCCAGTTGCCGGCGCAGCCGCTCGCTATCGAGCTGGCCGCTCGGCTCGAGGTTCTGGGCCAGCAACACATGCTGGGCAATCACGGCCGCCGCGCTGCCCGCCTCGGGGAACACCTGCCGGCGGGCGAACCCGCTGCCCTGCAACTCGGCGTCCCATTGCGGCAATGACAGGAACGGCAGATTGTTTTCGACACGCCAGTCGTCGTAGTCACTCATGCCTTCGATAAAACCGATGCTGACCATCTGTAGGCGACAGTTACGCGTCGCTTCGATCACCAGCAACTGGCCGCCGGGCCGCAGGATCTGGCGCAACGACGCCAGGGTATTGGCCAGGTTGCGCGCATCGTGCAAGACATTGACCGCGACGATCAGGTCCTGGGAGCCCAGTCGCACGCCCTGGGGCTCGGGCTCGTCGTTGATATCGAAGTGGGCGTAATCGATGAAATCCCACCGTGCGAAGCGTTGCCGGGCACGTTCGAGGAAGAAGTCCGACAGATCGGTAAAGCGGTAACGCACATCGTGACCTTCCAGGGCCGCGAACAACGACTCGCTGGTGCCGCCGGTACCGGCGCCGACTTCGAGGATATTCAGGGTGCAAGTGCTGTTGGCCGCCAGGTGCGCCACCAGTTGCGCGGCAATCCGGTTGAGGAAGGCATTGACCGGATTGAATCGGTAGATACCTTCGGCGACCTGGGTGGAGCCGTCCGGGAAGTAGATTTCCAGCGGGTCGAGGGTCCCGCGAAACAGCGCCAGGTGGCCGTCGATGCTGCGGCGGATATAGGCCAGTACCTGCTCCGCATGGTCGCCGAGCATGGCGATATCGGCGAGGTCGGCCCAGGCTGACTCGAACGCTTGCGCGCCCAACGCCCGCCGCGCGGTGTAGGCCCCCTCTCCAGCCGGTTGCAGAAAACCGTCGGCGGCCAGGGTTTCCAACCATTGCCCCAGCAGCTTGGCATAACGCGGCAAGGCCTGCAGGCGTTCCTGGATGACCGCACGACTGTGGGTCATGCCTTCTTCGGTGAACAGTCCGGCTTCGGCCAGGGTCCTGGCCATGCCGAGCGCGGCCAGTTGTTCGATGTCGTGCCAGAAGGCATTGAAGCGTTGCAGGTCTAGCTCGGCCAACGCTTCGACGACTTCGCCCTGACCGGCCTCGACAGTGGCGTGCCAACGGCTGTCGATATCCGCGGGCACTTCCCGCAGGCAGCCGACAGAATCCTGGCCCTCCCGCAGCAACGCCTGGTCCAGGGTCACATAAGCCACCAGTTGACGGCTGCCGGCGCTGTCTTCCTGGACATCCACCGCGCTGCCACGAATCCCGGGCTGGCGGGCGAGTACCGACTCGATCTCGCCCAACTCGATACGGTGACCCTTGATCTTGACCTGGAAGTCCTTGCGCCCGAGAAACTCCAGGCGGGCACCCGCGGTGTAACGCGCCAGGTCACCGGTGCGATAGAAACGCGCGCCGCCTTGCGGGTCGCGACTGAATTGCAGCGCCGTGCGCTCGGGGTTGTTCCAGTAGCCCTGGGCGACGCCGACACCACCGATGTACAGGTCGCCCTTGACGCCTTCCGGGCAGTCACGCCCCTGGCTGTCGAGCACCCGATAATACTGATTGGTCAGGGGATAGCCGTAGGGGATCGAGGCCCAGCACGGGTCCACCTGCCGAACTTCAAACCAGTTGGACCAGATCGACGCCTCGGTGGCACCGCCCAGCGCCACCAGGGTCAGTTGCGGGCCGCAGGCACTGGCCCGGGCCGGCAGATCCAGGGGCACCCAGTCGCCGGACAGCAAGGCCAGGCGCAGGGCGGCCGGCAAGCGCTCGCCCTGCCCCTGCAATTCGGTCAGCAGCATGTCGAACAAGGCCGGCACCGAGTTCCACAGGGTCACGCCATGGCGTTGCAGGCTGGCGATCCAGTGGCGGGGTTCGCGCAGGCTGTCGGCCGCGGGCAGCACCAGGGCGGCCCCCGCCGCCAGGGCCCCGAAAATGTCGTAGACCGACAGGTCGAAGCTCAGGGAGGACAGGCAGAAGATCCGATCACGGGACTCGACCTGCCAGCGGCGGTTGATGTCCAGCACGGTATTCAAGGCCCCGCGATGATCGATCATCACCCCCTTGGGCTGGCCGGTGGAACCCGAGGTATAGATGATATAGGCCAGTTCTTCGTCGCGGCCCAGGCCCACCTCGGGCGACAACCCGGCGGCTGCGCGGGTCGACAGGTCCACCGCGAGGGTCGGGAACGGCCAGTCGCGCTCAGGGCCATTGCGCTCGATCAGCACGGCACGGGCGGAACAGTCCTGGTAGATCAGGCGTAGCCGCTCCAGCGGGCCATCGGCCGCCACCGGCACATACACGCCACCGGCCAGCAGTACCGCCAGGGTCGCGGCGATCTGTGCCGGCCCCTTGTCCAGGCAGACCATGACTCGGTCCCCGGCCACCACCCCGGCCGCCACCAGATGGCTGGCGATGTGCGAGGCCACTTCGAACAGTTCAGCGTGGCTCAGGCACACCGAATCGCCGAGCAGCGCCGGCGCTTCTGGCGTCTCCCTCACCCAGCGCAGCCAGGGCTGGTACAGCACGCCCCGCGGTACTTCGGTGGCGGTGGCGTTGACCTGCTCGCGCTCGAGCAACTGGCGCGGCGGCAACGGCAAGGGCAACGGTTGCTCCCAGTCCTGCGCGCACAGCCATTCGATGGCCTGGCGATAACAGGCGAACATCTCGTCCAGCAGCCCTTCGGGAAACAGTTCGTCGACCGCGTCCCAGTTCAGCATCAGGCCGTCCGCCAGCGGGTAGGTCTGGTGATCGAGCCACACTTGCGGCGTCTGCGAGACCGACCAGCCGAGGTCGCCCAGTTCCTCGCGAAACAGCGGCGCCGGCATCGGTTTGTCCAGGTTGCAGGCGAAGACCACGGGAGCACTGCGCCGGGTTTCATGGGCCATTTCCCGCAGGACTTCCAGCCCGGACCAGGCGTTGTGCTGCAAGTCGCTGTGCAGTTGCCGTTGCAGGCGGCGAGCCTGTTCGACAAAACCCAGGGGCTGGCTGACATCCACTTCCAGCAGGGTCAGGTTGGTGAAGTCGGCGATCATGTGCGCCACATCCGGCGCCTGCTCCTGGCGATCGAACAACGGCAGGTTCAGGACAAAATGGCCGTCGCCGCTCCAGCGACCCAGGACCTGGGCGAAAGCACTGGCCAGGACGCTGGCAACGGTGAGGCCGGCCTCGCGGCTTTGCCGTTGCAGCTTGGCCAGGGAGGCGTTATCCAGGGTAAAGGCGCGACGCACGAAGCGCGTCCGCGTCAACTGTTCCGGCTGGCGGGCCAGGGGCAGCGCGGGACCGCCCGGCAGATCGGCGATGCGCTGGCGCCAGTAGTCCCTTGACGATGCCAGGGCCGCGGCACGCTGTTGCTCATCGACCTTCAGGTAGTCGGCAAAACCGGTATGCAGCGTCGGCAGTGCCTCGCCGCGACCGACGTAGAACATCGCCAGGTCGTGGAGGAAAATCTCGAAACTCAGGACATCGGCGACCAAGAGGTCGAGGTTCAGGTGAATACGACTGCGCCCTTCGCCCCACAGGCTCAGTTGCAGGTCACAGACCTCGCCCTCCTCGACTCGCAACCGACGGTGCGACAGACGCTCACGCAGGGCGTGCAGGCCTTGCGCGGTGGTTGCCTGATCAGCGTCACGCCAATCATGCCGGACCAATCCGGTCCAGGGACTGCGAGGCAGGACCTGCTGTTCGCCGCTGGCCAGGAAGCGGGCCCGCAGCATCGGGTGGCGCTGCAACAGCTGGAACATCGCTTGTTCCAGGCGCTGGGCATCGACTCCGCAACCGTCGAACTCCGCATACAGGTGGCAACCCACGCCGCCGAGGCTCTGGTCATCCTGGCGACCGATCCAGTACGCCTGTTGTACCGGCGTCAGGCCAAAGGCCGCGCCAGGCTCTGCCTTTGCCACCGAAGCCAAGGGCGCGCGTGGCTTGCCCGGTTTTGCTTGCGCGGCCCAGGCCTCAAGGGTCGGTTGTTCGAGCAGGCGGCCCAATCCCGGCAACTTGATGCCCCTGGCGGCCATCCGGGTCTGCAGGCGCATCAGCTTGATCGACTCGAGACCGTATTCGATCAGCGAGCGTTGCGGGTCCAGGTCCTCGACACCGAGGTCGAGCAGGCCGGCCACTTCCTGGCTCAGTTGCTCGAATAATGACGTCGCGCCATCGGCATCGACGGATGGGAACTCTCGCTTGGCATATGTCACTTTGAAACCTCCTGTTATCAAGTCAGTCAAGTGCCGTTGAATAGCGTTCAGCTGCCGTCGGGGGGCTCCCGCAAGGTGCGACCCAGCACGCTCACGGCCAGTGGCAATGCCAGCAGGCCGAGGCCATAGAACACCGGCCAGCCCAGGCTGGTCAGGCCTTGCATCAGTGTCATCAGGACGATCAGCGCGATCAGGCGGCTGATGCCGTAGAGCGCGGCATAGTCGGTGGCGGCCTGGCGGCTGTTGGCCCAGCCGAGGATCACCGCGCAGATCACCACGTACAGGCCGCTGACCCCGAGGTTGATGCTGATGGCTCCCAGCAAGGCGACTTCATGCCGGCTTTGCCAGGACCCCAGCAACAGCAGGACCACGGCCAGCATGCCGAGGACGCAGAACGTCGCGAGGCTGGTACGGGTGCCCAGTTGCCGCAGCATCCACGGCGCCAGCACGGCGGCGAGCAGGCCGCACAGCGGCGCCAGCAACCCGACCACCGAGCCGACGGTTTCCAGGGGCACGCCCAGGTCGATCAGCATCACGCGGTTGAGACTGAACAGGCTGATCAATACGCTCGACACCAGCGACAGCAGCAACAGGCGTCGGCGCATCATCGGTTGCGCAAGGGCGCGCAGCAGGCTGGCGGAAGGTTCGGACTGATGCCCCTGGCTGGCGGTGGGACGCCAGCGCAGGATCGGCAAGGTGGTCAGCACCAGCAGTCCGGCCACGGCGAGAAAAATGCTCTGCCAGCCCAGACGTTCGAAGAGCATCACGAATACCCCGCCGCCGGTCATCGCACCGATGCTCAACGCACCGACCTTCATCGCCCCGGCCAGGGCCCGGCTATGGGCCGGCGTGGTTTCGGTCACCAGGGCGTCGAGGGCCAGGTCCATGGTCGCGGCGGCAAAGGCCACCACCAGGCCAACGGCGAGCAACGCCACCGGCGGCAGATGTTCGCCGACGCCGATCACCACCACGGCGATGATCGCCAGCCCCTGCATGGTCAGGATCCAGCCGGTACGATGCTCATGCCAGGGCCAGCGCCAGCGATCCACCCAGGGGGCCCAGAGAAAGGTCATGCCAAAGGGCAACAGCAGCAGGAACAGCCAGCCCATCCGTCCCAGGTCCAGCCCCTGGGCCCGCAGCAAGGGAGGCAGGCCGCCCTGGACGAGGCCGAAGAGAATGCCGAAGGCCAGGTACAACAAGCCGATTCGCGGCAGCAGGCGCCAGTACTCGCGATGACCGGCCAGCTTGCCGACCACCACGGGGGTGAGTTCTTCAGACATCGTCATTGCCCTCAGAAATTCGCCGTCAGGCCGACGCCGACGGTTCGTCCGGTGCCGATCTTCACCGCCTGGACGGTCGGGCTGTAGTAGGCCCCCATGGCTTCGTAGCGGCGGTCGAACAGGTTGTTGCCGAACAGATAGACGCCGTAGTCCTTGTTCTGCCAGCCGACGCGGGCATTGGTCAGGTCGTAGGAGCCGAGGTAGAAGGAGTTGGCGACGTCCGCCGCGCGCTTGTCGAGGTAGTGATAGTCCACGCTGCCATAGAGTTCGCCGCTCAGCGGTACACCCCATTGTTCGGCCGGCACCCGGTAGTCGAGCCCCAGGTTGGCCGAATATTCCGGCACATTGGGCACCTGGTTGCCGCTCGTGGCGCCACGGGTCAATGCCGTGACCGAGGCCTGGACGTTCTTCAGTTCGGCGTGGGTATAACCGGCGCCGGCATTCACGCTCAGACGCTCGGTCAGCTTGAGCCGGGCCTCCAGTTCGGCACCCGCCGAGTCATAGTCCACGGTCACCGGTTGGTAGTTGACGCCGTTGTAGACGTACAGATGGCCGTCCTTGACGTCGTTGTAGAACAACGCGCCGTTGACCGACAGCCGATCCTCCCACCACAGGCTCTTGAACCCCAGCTCGTAGGTCCAGCTTTTCGATGCCTCGAAGGACTGCTCGTCGCGGCCAAAGGGGATGTTCGAGGAATTCCAGGAATAGTCCGCGCCCACCACGCCGCGACCGACGCTGACATAGGTCATGAAACTGTCGGACCAGTCGTAACTGAGGCTGCCACGGCCGGTCAGGAAGTTATCCGACATCGAGGCATTCTGGCGGTACTGGCTGACGGTACCCAGGTCGCCGCCGCTGTAGCGATAGGAGGCCTCTTTGCCCTCGTGGGTGCCGCGCAGGCCGAGGGTCGCCTTGAGACGCTCGGTCAGCGGCACCGTCGCCTCGCCGAACAGCGAATAGCTGTCGGTGCTGAAGTCGTTTTTCTGCTGGCCGCTGAACACGGCGAAACGCGGCTGGGTAAAGGCTTCGCCGTCGGTATGGGCGGTGAATTGCGAATGCCAGAGGTTGACCCCGGTCACCCACTGCACATAGCTGTCTTCCAGCGAAGCGAGGCGGAATTCCTGCAGGTAGGCGATATCGCGCAAGGTGCCGCGGTAACGATCGGTATCGCCGTTGAAGGCCGCTTGCGGGAGACCGGTCAGCGCCGAATACAGCACGCTGTCGACCATGTCCATGCGCTGGCGGAAAGTCGAATACTGGATGCTCGACAATGACGTCAACTGTGCCCAGTCCAGATCGTGGGTCACCCGCAGATTGACCGCCGAGCTTTCCCGGCTGAAGTCATTGCGCGGATTCAGGCCGCTGTCCGGCGTACGTCCGCTGCGCAGGATGAAACGCGGGGCGTCATCGTCGTTCTGATTGTAGGAAAAGGTCAGCAATGCGCGCGTGTCGTCGTTGGGCACGAACAGCAGCGAACCACGCAGGGCACTGATCTGGCTCGCCCCATCCTTACCGCCGGACGCGCGATTGGCGATGTCGCCGCCCTGCTCGCTGTAGCGCATCGCCAGGCGGCCGGCAACGTTATCGCTCAAGGCCTCGTTACTGATCAGTTCGCCCAGGGCGTACCCGCGACTGCCACCTTCGACCCGAACCGACCCCTCGTGCTCGAAGGACGGGCGATTGGGCACCACGTTGATCGCGCCACCCTGGGTATTGCGCCCGTACAGGGTGCCTTGCGGACCGCGCAATACCTCGACCCGTTCGATATCGAGCAGGGCCGGTGGCACGCCATAGGCGGATACTGGCACTTCGTCGACGTTGAACACGATGGAGGTGTCATCGGCCGACAACGGCGAAAACGAGCCGACCCCACGGATATTGCCGGAGTTGCTGTACTGGCCGCCGGACTCCATGTAGTTGAAGTTGGGCACCTGCCGCGCCAGATCGGCATTGCTCGACGCCGGGGCGATGCTCCTGGCCTGTTCCGGCGTGATCACGCTCATGCTGACCGGGACCTGCTGCTCGGTTTCCTCGCGCTTGCGGGCGGTCACGGTGATGCTTTGCAATTCCAGGGTGGCTTGCGAGGTCTCCTCGGCCATCGCCGACGACCCGCCCAGGCCCGGGCTCAAGATGGCGCCATAGACCAGGCCCAGAGCGGTTCTACCCTTTAACGACTGCCACATTGCACCGCTTCCTCCCTGAATCGTTGATCGTGATTTTTACGAATAAGATGCAATACTATTTACAGGCTGAACGAATAGTCAATACGCTGAACATATAAATAATACCGATTGCAAACAACACCCGTGCAGCACGAGGTGTGCACGTCCGTCAGGTCGTGGCCGGGAATAAAGGGGCGGGATGAAGGCCTGTCAGCGTTTCGGCTGGCCGAGGAGCTCGCACAGGCGGCTCATGCACACCGAGCCGACCACCGCGAGAATGATCGGCACCAGGAAGTCATGGTCGATGCGGGTGAATTCGGCCACCAGCACAATGGCGGTGAGCGGCATGCTCATGGACGCGGCAAGGAACGCCGCTGCCCCGACGATGGCGAAGGCCCCCAGCGGAATTCCGGGCCAGGCCAGGCTCCACAAGCCGCCGAGAATGATCGCCAGCAGTGCGCCGATAGCCAGTCCGGGGGTGAGCAGGCCGCCTTCGGCACCGGCCCGCAGGCTGCTGCTGGTGATCAGCACCTTGACCACCAGCAACAGCGCAGCCAGCCCTATCGTCAACTCACTGTCGAAGCCCAGCTGTGCCGGACCCTTGCCGTTACCGAGCACCTGGGGCAGATAGATCGCGATACAGCCGATCAGGGTGAAGTTGATCAACGACAGTACCGGCAAGCGCCAACCACGGGCCGCCGTCGCCCGTGCCCGCCCGGTCAGGCGCACGAAACCGTGGGCGGCGAGGCCGAGCAACGGCCCGGCGATCAGCGACCAGGCCAGCAATCCCGGGGTCAGCGGCAACGCCGGTACCACGTACTGCGCCTGTGCGCCGAGGCCGATCCAGGCGACACCGGCGCCGATCGCCGAGGTCGCCAGGGCCATGATCGCCGCCGGCCAGCTGAAGCTTGCGAGCAGCACTTCAAGAACGAAGACCGCCCCACCCAGCGGCACGTTGTACACCGCTGCCAGCCCGGCTCCGGCACCACAGGCGATCATCAGCCGGTGGCTATCGGCCGGCAGCCGGGCCTTGCGCGATAGCCAGGCCCCCACCAGCGCACCAACTTCCCGGGGCGCGACCTCCCGCCCCAGGGGCGAGCCCAGGGCCACGGTGATGATTTGCAGAAGCGCGTGGGCCAGCGTGGTTTTTACCGGCATGTCCGGTGCGGCCGGTGCAACCGCCCGCTTGATGCTCACCAGGGGGCGACCGAAACGATAGACCGCCCACCAGCCCAGGCCGGCGACCAGCCCGCAAAGCGCCAGTACCAGCACCCGTCGCTCGGGGGAGGCGCTGCTCACGCCGATCAGGAAGGTTTCATGGCTGGTCAGGCTGTCCTGGCCATAGCCATACGCCATGTGCTGGATCCCGTGCAGCAACATCGCCAGCAGCATGCCGCCCAGGCCGGCGCCGATCCCCGTGAGGACCACCACGCAACCGAGGGTCATGAGCTGGCGTGTTCTTGAGAGCGGTTGCAGCGCCAGGGTGTGGTCCGGCAAGGCCATTCGAAACTCCGCGTAGTCAGGTGCGCAAGAGCCGGATGGCCGCAAGACGCTCGCCCGTGAGTATGTAACCTGGGCGCTGGTCTGCAAATCCCGCGCACCTTTTGCGTCAGGCGCGGTTCAGGAAAGAGGAAAAACGTCACTGCAAACGGACAATGGAGGGCTCTGTCGAGATTGTTTCCGCAAAAGATCGATCGTTCCCACGCAGAGCATGGGAACGATCAGCCGTCAGATGACACCGCAAGCCATGCGCGCACCGCCACCGCCCAGGGGCATCGGCATATCCATGTGGTTGTCGCCGCCTTCATGGAACATCAGGGCGTGGCCCTTGATCTGCGAGATCTTCTGCAGGCGCGGCGCCAGGACCGGATAGTTCGCGACCCCCTCGGCAGTCACGTACAACGCCGGCAGATCGCCCAGGTGCCCCTTGCCGTACGGCCCCAGGTGCTTGCCGGTCTTTTCCGGATCGAAATGACCGCCGGCAGCCAGCCCGGCGACCTTGACGCCGTCCTTCACTCCGGCCTCGCAACTGCCGTTTTCATGCACGTGGAAGCCATGGATACCGGCCGGCAGGCCCTTGAGGTTGGGGGTGAACAGCAGGCCGTATTCGGTCTCGCTGATGGTGACACTGCCAATGGCCACCGGGGCCTTGTCGGCACTCACCAGGTTCATCGGGACTTCAAGGGTAGCGGCCTGGGCATAGTTGAATGCAAGTGCACCGGCAAGGGCCAACCAACGATATGACTTCATACATGCTCCGAATTATCCAGGGGACAGTATCTATATACTGGGGCGGTAACTTGCCTGTCGTGCGCCAATTGCGCCCGGCACCAAGGGTTACTGCGCTGGCATACTAATACGGCGAAACTATCGGAGTGATTGAAAATACCCATGAAACTCATAGTTATTTTCCGTCGAATAAAAGTCAGGCGACAGGTGTTATATATCTCCAGGGGTATTATCAGGCACTCGGAAAGTTGCTGATTATCTAGGCCGCCCGATTACTTCGATACATGAAGAACAATGCCAGTGCCAGGCACAACATCGCCAGGATCCGTCCGCTGGACAACTCGATGGCCGGGTTGCCCAGCCAGCCGAAGTTGTCGATCAGCATGCCCATGCCCAACTGCCCGACAATCACCGCCACGGTGGCCACCGCCGTACCGACCCGGGGCACCGCACCGACCATCACCATCATGTACACCACTCCGAACAGCGCACCGGCCAGTTGCCACTTGGGCACTTGCAACAGGCTCATGGGTTGCTCCGGCTCGAAGAACAGAATCAGCAGCCCGGTGACGACCGCCCCGACCACAAAGGTCAGCAAGCTGCTGCGCAAGACTCCGACCGCCTGCCCCAGGCGCCCGTTGATCGCCGCCTGGATACTCAACACCGCGCCGGCCACCACGACCAGCACCAACAGAAATACCTGACTCATCATCAACCTCGCGCAATCAGTACAAGAGCCGCCACGATCAGCAGCAGGGCCATCCAGCGTTCGATATTGACCCGCTTGCGCGGGGTGCCGAACCAGCCGAAATGGTCGATCAGCACGCTTTTGCCGACCTGGCCGGAAAGAATCGCGATCATCGTCATGGCAATGCCGATATAGGGGGTGGCCAGGGTCAGCACCACCACGTACAGCGGGCCGAGAAAGCCGCCGAGCAGTTGCCAGCGCGGCAGATGCGCCAGCGCCGGGCCCTGCTGCGGGCCGCTGAACAGCAACAGCAGGAACAGGATCGCGCTGCCGACACCGAAAATGCTCAGGGTCGCCCAGAGATGGCCGACCTGCTGCCCGAGGGGACCGAGCAACCCGGCCTCCACCGACAAGCCCATGCCGGCGAGGATCACCAGCGGAAGAAGTAACAGTCTCATGTGGATCTACACCTTTCGTTCATAAACACGGCGCCAGGCGACATGCCGGTCCGATGCGGTGCAGTATGGGTTGATCATTCGTTGCGTAAAATGGGAGCATGAACAAAGTACTTTTGCGAAAACCGCACAGCACGGAGTGACCATGCAAGGCTTCAACGAATTGGGTTTCAAGGCCCTGCGCCTGTTCGTGGCGGTACTCGACCAGGGCAGTTTTTCCGAGGTCGCCCGGCGCGAGGGCATCGCCCCCTCCTCCGTCTCCCGGCAGATCCAGCTGATGGAGCAGGCGCTGCACCAGCAACTGCTCTACCGCCATACCCGCGCCGTGACGGCCACCGACGCCGGACGGCTGCTGGCCCATCACGCCCGGCGGGTACTGGACCAGCTGGAGGAAGCCGAGCAGGCCTTGCAGGAGCAGGACAGCGAGCCCAGCGGACTGGTACGGATCAATGCCCCGGTGGTGTTCGGCCAACGTCATCTGTCGCCCTGGCTCGGGCAATTGTGCGAGCGCTACCCGAAACTGGAACTCGACCTGCAGCAGACCGACAGCTATGTCGACCCCTTGCAGGCCGGTGCCGACCTGCTGTTTCGCGTCGGTGTGATGAATGATTCGAGCATGCAGGCGCGGATCCTCGCGCCCCAGCACTACCGCCTGGCCGCGAGCCCGGCGTACCTGGCGCGGCACGGCACGCCCCGGCATCCCGATGAGCTCGCCGGTCATCATTGCCTGGTCTACAAGGGCGACCATGGCCTGCAGCGCTGGTTCTTCCGCCAGGGAACGGACAACTGGACGCCCTACTCGGTCAAGGGCCGCCTCACCGGCAACCACGCCGAGACCCTGACCGAAGCTGCCGAACTGGGCATGGGCCTGGTGATGTTCCCTTCCTGGCTGATCGGCGAAGCCCTGCACAAGGGCACGCTGCTGCAGGTCATGGGCGACTTCCAGGTGGCCACCAGCCTTGAACAGCAACAGATCGCGGCGCTCTGGCCGGGCAGCCGGCGCCTGTCATTGAAGGTACGGACGGTGATCGATTTCTTTGTCGAGCGATTCGGACCAACGCCCTATTGGGATCAGCCACCTGTTGCCATGGGCCAGCGGTCCTAGCCGGGATTTGCCGCGGAGCGGGACAAGGCGTTGCACGCCAGTTCATCGCGCAGCTCGTCAATCAGGCGCAACACGTCTTCGCGCTGTTGCAGATCGCTGAGGGCAATACCCGCTACCATCAGGTCGACCCGACCGGTTTCGCGGTCATAGACCCGGACGCTCAGCGAGGCGTCATCCAGCACGCACTCACAGGCCAGGGGCGCAAAGCCCCTTTCGATCAGAGCGCGTAGATCCATCAGAGAAAACACCGGCGATGTCCTGTACCAGGGTTGGCTGCGAAGCGGGCGACCCGCCCACTTCGTCAGGACACCATGCTAGGAACACCGGGGCGCCGGAATAAACCCGAATATGCACTGGTGGCACTGGTGCATTTGCACCCCTCAGCCCTTCGACCGGTTGACGAACAGTCCACGCTCGCGGGCCCAGACAATCGCCTCGCTGCGGCTGTGCACGGCAAGCTTGGAATACACCGTCGCCACATGATTGCGCACGGTATTGGGCGCCAGTTTCAGGCGCGCGGCGATTTCCTTGTCGGCCAGGCCTTCGCAGATCAGTTCCAGCACATCGCGCTCGCGGGGCGTGAGTTCGGTAAAGGCAACGCCCGGCAGGTTCGGCAGGCTGACGTTCTTGACCGTCGCCAACTTCTCGATCAGTTTCTGGCTGAACCAGGACGCATCCTGCATCGCCGCCTCGATGGCCGCCACCAGTTCCAGTTCGGAGCGCTTGCGCTCGGTGATATTCATCAGCACCAGCAGATAGCACGGCACGTCCTGGATCAGCACGCTGTCGGCGGACAGGGCGCAATCGATCAGTTCATGGTCCTTGCGGCGGATCTTCAGGTCGAGGTTTTCCAGGGTGCCGGCTGATGCCAGGGCGGCGAATACCCGCTCACAGACCTTGTCGTCCTCGAAAAAACCGGCCTCTTCGACTGTCTGCCCCAACAGCTCCGGGGCCAGGTAGCCACAGGTGTTGAGGAAGGCCTCGTTGACGTCCAGCAGTTGCCGGCTGGCGGCGACACAGACCAGGGTCGGCACCGGTGTCAGGCGAAACGCCTTGGCGAAGCGCTCTTCGCTCTGGCGCAGGGCGATTTCGATCTTGCGCCGTGGCTCCAGGTCCATGAAGGAGAACAGCATGCAGTCTTGCTCGTTGATATCCAGCGGCTGGCCGGCGACGATCACCAGCTTGCTGCCGCCCTCCGCCAGCTTCAATTCGGCCTGCATCTGCGGGATGGTCGCGCCCTCCCCCAGCCGCTGGATCGCCAGTTCGCGGCGCTCGGCATTCTCGAGGACATCCAGCTCGTAGACCGAACGCCCGATCACCTGTTCGCGGGTATAGCCGGTCATCTCGAGGAAGCCCTGGTTGACCTTGATATAGCGCAGGTCGCTGAGACGGCAGATCACCGCCGGCGCCGGGTTGGCGCCGAAAGCCTTTTCGAAGCGCTGCTCGGCGCTGGCCAGTTCGGTCGCGTCACTGATGATCAGCACCAGGGATTCCGGTTCGCCATTGCGATCGGTGAGGATCATGCTGCGGATGTCATGGACCCAGGTGCGCTCCGGATCGGCCTGGGGCGTCACTTCGACCAGCACATCGCTGAAGGTCTCGCCGTTGGCGACCCGGGCAATGGGATAGCTGTCGGCGTCCAGGGGATGGTGGTTGCGGTAACGCAGGGCGAAGCGCTCGCGGTACTGCGCGGCATTCGCACCCAGCTCGCCGACTTCATTGACGCCGTGCATGGCCAGGGCGGCCTCATTGGCCCAGAGAATGCTCTGGTCGACCTCGATCAGGATCACTCCGTCGGACAGCCCGGCGATGATCTGCTGCAGTTGGCGGCGGTTGGTTTCGGTGGCGAGGACAGCCTGGCTCATCGTTTCTCCCGAGGTCTTTGACGGCGTGGCGGCCGGAGGTTTATCCGACCAATGCGACATCTGACCCCGGGCGTTTGCGCAAGTGCAGTCGAAGGCCGATCGTTCCCGCGCTGACTTGATCGTTCCCACGCTCTGCGTGGGAATGCCTCACGGGACGCTCCGCGTCCGCTTTGTGACGCAGAGCGTCACGGCTGCATGCCCACGCAGAGCGTGGGAACGATCGGTGGTCCTCTCCAGCTCAGGGTTTCAGCGAGGCACTGATCCAGTTCGCCAGGTCCTTGACCTCGGGACCGCTGATGGTATGCCCGACGCCCGGATAGGAATGAAACTGCGGCTCGATGGACAGGCCCTTGAGGAACGCCAGGGCGTCGGTCGCGCCGGCGTAGGGAACCTGAGGATCGGCGGTGCCGTGGCCGATAAACACGCTCAGGGGCCGGTAGCTCGACGCTGACCCGACCTGGGTCCTGACCACCGGCAACACCCGCCCGCTCAACGCGGCGATACCGCGCAGCACTTCGGGATGCCGCAGTGCGACCTCGTAGGTCATCATCGCGCCCTGGCTGAAGCCCACCAGGAATACCTTGTCCGGCTGGGTGTGATACTTCTCGGTGACCCGCCGGATAAAGTCGGTCACGGCCTCGGCACTGAGTTTCAGGTCTTCGCTGTTGCCGTCGTACTGCGCCACGTCGGTACGCTTGTGAAACCACTGGTAGCTGCCCAGGTCCAGCTCCAGGCGGCCGCGCACCGACAGCACGGTGTAGTTGGCCGGCAGGTCGTCCTTGATGCCGAACAGGTCCTCTTCGTTGCTGCCGTAGCCATGGAGGAAAATCACCAGCGGCTGGTCGTGGGTATCGGGGCTGGCCTGTTCGAGGTAGGTCAGCGGCATATCCTCGAGCAGCGCGGGTTGCGCCTGTGCCAGGGAGCAGGTCAGCAGCAATGCAAGGGCCAGGGGTATGAACATGTTCCGTCCTTTCGGCTAATCGGTCTGCGGGAGCGCCGGAGCTTAACACTGCTGCCGGAGGTTCTTCACAGCAGGAAGCGGTCGGTGACATTGCGCCGTTCGTTGTCGTCACGCATGTCGTAGCCCGCCGTGGTGGCGATATTGGCGTGATGCGCCAGTTTCTGGGCAATCGACACGTCATGCTCCTCGATCACCCGGGTGATGAAGGAACGCCGGAAGTCATGGGGCATGATCTCGACGCCCACCTGCCGCCCGCGCTGTTTGGCAATGAAATAGATCGCATGTTTGCTCAGGCGTTCACGGGTGATGTGATGGCCGCGGCGGATGCGGTTGAACAGGAAGCCATCGTCGGCGACCCCGTCAGGCAATTGCTCGCGGCGAAACTTCAGCCAGGTGTCGAGCTTGTCGAAAGCCCAGGCCGGGGCGAACTTGATCAGTTCCCGGTTGCCCTTGCCCATGACCCGCAGGCTGCGCTCGGCCATATCGACCTGGTGCAGTTCGATATTCACCGATTCGGATTTGCGCATGCCGGTGCCATAGAGGATCGCGATGATCGCCGCGTCGCGCAGGCCCTGGGGTCGTGGATCGGCGGCGCAGACCTCCATCAGGTCGCGGATCAGTGTGCGTCGCAGATTACGCCCCGGGCTCAGGCGCGAACCACCAGCCGCCTTGACCGCACGGATTTTCATCAGTTGCTCGGGGGTGATCAGGTCCTGCTGCCAGGCCTGGTTCATCACCCCGCGGATGGCGTTGACGTACAGCGACGAGGTATTGGGAGCAAAGCCGTCCTCGCGCAAGGCCGCCACCAGCGCGGTGATATGCGCCGGTTGCAGTTGATGCCAGGGAATCTCGTCGATCGGCGTATCGTCCAGGCCCAGGCGATCCGCCGCATCCTGCAGCACATAACGCATGGTCTGCCGACTGGAAGGCGCCAGCCGTGCCAGGTACAACGTGACCGGAGGGCCGACCTCGGCCAGCGGGCTGGCGGGCGCAATCGGTGGTGGAGAAGACAAGACCTTCGCTCAGGCGGAACAGGAAGTCATCACTATAACGCACTGTATGGTTATACAGGAAACCTGCATCGATATTGGCGACGTCTTCGTGGGCAAGCCCACTCCCACAGGGTGGGGGCATTCGGCGATGTGGACTGGCTTGGGGGCTGTGTGGAGTGGGCTGGCGTCTTCGTTGGCTTCTCACATCAGACTCGGTATTTCAGACACCACAGTCCCTGTGGGAGCGGACTTGCCCGCGAAGGTATTTGCCCAGACACATCCTGCCGCATTGACGCCAATGTGGGCCGGCGTCTTCGTTGGCCTCTCACATAGGACTCGCTATTTCAGACACCACAGCCCCCGTGGGAGCGGGCTTGCCCGCGAAGGCATTTGTCCAGACACATCCTGCCGCATTGACGCCGATGTGGGCCGGCGCCTTCGTTGGCTTCTCACATCAGACTCGGTATTTCAGACACCACAGTCCCTGTGGGAGCGGGCTTGCCCGCGAAAGCATTTGCCCAGACACATCCTGCCGCATTGACTGACCGCCAGGCCAGCGGACTCTACGGTAAGTTGGTTTTCCCGCCACTCAGGAATGTCATGGATGACAACTCATTACCAGTCTCATCGCCTGCGTACCGGTCGCTATTCGGAACCCGGAAGGATTTACCTGCTCACTGCCATCACACGGGGACGTGAGCGCTTTTTCGCTGATTTTCTTCTTGCTCGCCTGCTGATTCGCTGCCTCAGGCAGGCCGAGGAGGAGCACCTGACGAACTCCCTGGCCTGGGTGGTCATGCCCGATCACTTGCATTGGCTAGTGGAGTTGCACGACGCCACCCTCGATGAATTGATGCGCAAAACCAAATCTCGTTCGGCCCGTGTCATCAATCATTGGAAAGGACGCATGGGGCCTCTCTGGCAAAGTGGCTTTCATGACAGGGCAATACGGCGGGAAGAGGATCTATTGGCCGTCGCCCGGTACATCGTTGCCAATCCGCTACGGGCGGGCTTGGTCAAGAGGGTGGGTGATTATCCACTTTGGGATTCCGTCTGGCTTTAGTTCTGTGTGGAATGGGCCGACGCCTTCGTGGGCAAGCCCACTCCCACAAGGTCGGGGAGTTCGCTGACATGGGCTGGCTTTAGTTCTGTGTGGAGTGGACTGACGCCTTCGCGGGCAAGCCCGCTCCTACAGGGTGGGAGCGGGCTTGCCCGCGAAGAGGGCCTTCCAAACGCGACAAAAGGTGATTCAGGATTCGGGAACACCCTTCTCCCACTCCGGCCAGTTGCCGAGGATCGCCTGCACCAGCGGGTTGCCCGCGCGGTAGAGGTTTTCCAGGGCCGGGGCAAAACCGCCCTGCTCGGCGTACTTGAGCAGGTTGTCGACGTCGCTGTAACCCGGGTAGCCCCGGTCGAAGTTCGACCCCGCCCGCACCACCGCCAGGCGGTTGATATCCACCCGTCCGGCCCGGGACGCCCGCAGCAGGGCTTCGTAGGTGGAGTTGTCTTCCTGCTGGGTGGTGAAGTAGCTGCCCTGGTTGTCGGTCAGCAACCGGGTCCAGGTTTCCGCCCGCTCGCCCAGGCGTGTCCCGGAGAACCAGGTGCTGCTCGACGCGGTATCGCCACGGGTCACCACCGGTGGCTGGTTGGCCGGCGCCCATGGGTACTTCGCCCGCCAGGCCGCCGACTCCTCGCTCTCGCTCAGGACCACATGCCGGGACAGGGCGAACGCCCTGGCCTGCAACGCCGGATTGAGTTCGAAGACTTCGGTCTGGTAGTCCAGCGGCGGTTTCTCGTCCGGCCCCTGGGTGTTGATGCCGATATAGCCGGTCGGCCAATGCTCCGGCGCATCCCGCGAGTCTAGCCCCCACTGGGTGCCGAACTCCACCAGGTAGCGCGCCCAGGCTGCTGTGCCGAGGGTGCCGCGGTGCGGATTGATCCCGGCGATGCCGGCGACCAGGAAATAGGTCTGGCGCAGGTCGAACTGTGTCGACAGCGCCAGGGCCAGCACCGACGCCGCGGCATTCGTCTGGCCCATGCCGGTCACCAGCAGGCAGGTATCCCGGTCGTTGCAGAGGATGTTCGGGTATTGCGCGCTGAGCCCCGGTACCGGGATTTCACGATCCAGCGCCAGGCGCTCGATCCAGGTCTGGGCCTCGGGCGCGAACATGGTGATCAGCATGACCTTGGGCTTGATCGGCGCCTCGGCAGTGGACGACATCATCGATCGCATTGAGCCTCCGTTGAAAGGATTACGAGTTTCATGCGCAACATGATACCTGCCACACCGTCAGCGCCGATAACCGATGTCGAAGGTTTTGATCGTTCCCACGCTCAGCGTGGGAATGCAGCCCGTGACGCTCCGCGTCACCTGTAGAGCGGACGCGGAGCGTCCAGTGAGGCGTTCCCACGCGGGAGCATGGGAACGATCATTCAGGGGTTATTTGATCGTTCCCACGCTCGGCGTGGGAATGCAGCCCGTGACGCTCCGCGTCACCTGTGGAGCGGACGCGGAGCGTCCAGTGGGGCGTTCCCACGCGGGAGCATGGGAACGATCATTCGAGGGTTATTTGATCGTTCCCACGCTCGGCGTGGGAATGCAGCCCGTGACGCTCCGCCTCACCTGTGGAGCGGACGCGGAGCGTCCAGTGAGGCGTTCCCACGCGGGAGCATGGGAACGATCACTCAGGGGTTATTTGATCGTTCCCACGCTCAGCGTGGGAATGCAGCCCGTGACGCTCCGCGTCACTTGTAGAGCGGACGCGGAGCGTCCAGTGGGGCGTTCCCACGCGGGAGCATGGGAACGATCATTCGGGGGTTATTGAGGGGCTAGTTGCCGCACGATCTTGTCCTTCACCAGCAGGCGCTTCTCCTTGAGTTTCTTCAGTTCATCATCCGCCGCCAGGGCCGATTCGGCTGCCAGTACCCGTTTGTCGATGTCTTCATAGTCGTTGAGCAGCTGATTGAGCTTGTTGTCCTGCGCCCTGCGCTCCTTGACCTGCTCCCGGGTCAATTTCAGGTCTGCGAACAAATCGTGCTTAACCGGCATATCGTCACCTCTGCGGCTGATGGCTGTTCGGGGCGTTACCTTTAAGCAATAGCACGCCCCGGAGCCGATTGCCTCACCGCGCGGCCTTGCGGCGACGAATCCACAGCCACGCCACACCGCCCAGCGCCACCAGGGCGGCCACCAGCAACGCCGCCTTGTAGGGGCGCAGGGCCGAACGCACGCTGTTCAATGGCTGGGTCAGGTAGCGCTTGTTGGCCTTGTCGAACTTCGGTTCCTGGCACTGCTGGCCGAAATTCGCCGCCCAGCTGACATACGGTCCCTGCTCGACATAACGCTGGTAGTAGCGGATTTCCTCGTCGCTACCGGCGACCCAGCCGGCGGCCTTGCAGAGCACCGCGGCAAAGGCCTGGCTGCTGCGGGGCAACTGGTCGGCGGCCTGGTTCGCCAGGTCGGCGGCGATCCAGCGATAGTGATAACGCTGGTTGGGCCTGGCCTCACTGCCCTGCTGGCGCTGCACCTCGGCCGCTTCCAGGAACGGTCCCGGCTTCACCTCCACGGTGCCCAGGCTGTAGCCACCGCCCAGCCAGCGATAGTCCGGCGACATCTCGTAACCGAGGATTTCCATCCCCGACTTGCGCGCCAGGGTTGCCGCGGCGAACAGCGACTCGGCCCTCCCGGTGGCGGTCCAGCGCGATGCGGCGTCCTGGCGGTCCTTGCCATAGGCCTGGGCAGCGGCCTGCAGTTCCGGACTGTCGAAATAGGCCGGCGCCTCGGCGTAGCGACCTTCACGCAACAGCCGCCGTCCCAGCAGTTCACGCAACTGCGCCGCCACCGGACGACGGACATAATTGTCCTTGTCTTCGGCCTTGGCCGGCGGCGGTGCCGGGACATGGGCATCGACATAGCCCTTGAGCTCATCGAGGGTCAAGACCCGCTCGGCCACGGTGGCCGCATCGGGCCAGTAGATGTCCTGGCTACGGTAGAGCTGGTCGAAGGCCTGCAGGTAGTCACCGCGATCCAGGGCCAGGATCGCGCTTTCACCCTCGACCCGGCAGCCGGGCTGGACGCTTTCGAAGGACCAGTCGGCGTTGCGCCGTGGCCCCCAGACCTCGTCCTTGGGAAAGGCCGCCGCGGCCTTGGCATAGGCGGCCGCTGCCTGGACCTTGTCACCCTCGCGCAAGGCCAGCTTGGCCCTTACCCACCAGGCCAGGCCGCCATCACCGGCATGCTCCAGGTAGGCCTTGGCGGCGACGAAGTCGCCCTTCTGGTAACTCAGGGCCGCCAGGCGATCGGCGTTGTCGAAACTGTCGCCGACACTCGCCAGCAGCAACTGGGTCAGGCGTTGCTCCTGCGCCGGCTGTTCGTCGAAGAACCAGCCGACGCGACTCAACAAATAGGCGGTGAACAGCTTCTGCACCGTCGGATGCTTCAATTGCGCCTGCAATTGCTCGTCCGGCAGCGCGACCAGTTCCGCGGCCACCTGCTTGAGCGAGGTATAGCCCGAACCGGAACCCAGGCGGCTCTGGCTGGCGTACAGCTGCACGGCGCTGTCCCAGTCACCGTTGAGCTTGGCCAGCCGGGCTTCCTCGCCGAGGCTGGCGACACCCAGTTCCAGGGGATCGCTGAAATCCCCGGCACTCAATTGCCGCGCCTGCTGGAAGGCCAGCCGCGCCTGGGCCTGCAACACGGAAGCGCTCGCCTCGGGGTCGGCACTGGCCTCGGTGCCGAGGGCCACCAGGGCGCGGCCCAGGGAATAGGCCGCCCAGGTGCTGCGCAGTTTGCGCTGTTCGGCCGGCAGCGCGAGGACCTTGCGGAAATACTCCGCCGCCAGGGCCTGGTTGCCGGCGTCGAAGGCCACCGCGCCGGCGATGTACAGGCGCAACTCGTCAGGCAGGTCCGCCCCCTGGGCCTCCACCTGCTGCGGATCCGGCAAGGTGCGCAGTTGCGCCACCTTGGCCCGCAGGTTCTCCGGCAGCTCGCCGGCCTCGACCTTGTCGCGCTGCTCGCGATAGGGCCGGGTGTTGTCGTCACTGTCCCAGTAGGGACTCAGCGTGGCATCGGTGACGGTCTTGAGGCCGGCAATGGCCTGGCCGAGGCGGTTCACTTCAAAGGCGAAGTTGGTTTCCGGCAGTTCCGCCAGGGATTGCGCGCGGTCGTCGAGCAGACGCAACGGGAAGTCCGGACCGCAGGCCAGCGCCGATCCGAGCGGCAGGCTGAGGGACAGGCACAGCAGGTGCCGGGGCCAGTTACGGGTAGACATTCCAAGCTCCTTGATCGATTCGGGTACAGCGCGCCCAACCGAGCACGCGTTGGCCGCCAGCGGCAATGCGCGCGCTGGACCGGCGGGTAAAAACCAGATGTCGTGGCGTTTGCTGCAAGGTATAGCCGTTGAGCCCGTCGGCGCCATCACATTGCTCGGCCGTCAGTTCGACGCGCTCGGGTAGCGCCCGGTCGAGATTACCGACGTTGTCCAGGCGTATGTCGTAGAGGCCGTCACGGGCCGACAGTTCAACCCGCCACTGACTTTCCAGGGCCTCACCGCGCGCCACCGCCCGCAAGGTGCCGAGGCTCCAGGCGCGACGATCGCCGGGCAACGGCAGGCGAAACCAGATCAACCCGGCCAGGTGCACGGGTGGCTTTTCCCGCAATTGCCCGGCCAGGGTCGCCAGTTGCCGTGGATCGGCCAATAGCTCGCGGCGCTCGCCGCCACGGTTCAGCGGCGCTTCGCTTTCCACCACGGGCGCGCCTCCGGTATCCGGCAACAGGGCCACGCCATAGGCCGGCAGCGCCAGGTAGAAGGGCTTGTCGCTGATCCGCCCCCAACGCTCGGCCCAGTCCCTGGCCTGCCCGGCATTGAACAGGCCCAGGCGTGGGTTACTGACGGCGTGGACCTGCAACACACTGCTGTCGACCGCCTGCAACAAGGCCGGCAGTTGCGGACTGTCGAGCCAGGCCGGCAAGGCGGTGATGCTCAGTTTCAACGAAGGCGGCAGTTGGCCGCGCAGCTTCAGCAGGAAATCGGTATAGCCCGGCAGGCGCGCACTGCCGCTGTCGTGGTCGATTTCCAGACCCGCCGGCAGCACGCCGGCGGCCTGCCAGTCAGCCAGCAGTTGCGCGATCTGCGTGTGCGCCATGTCCGCATCGAGGCTCGGTAACTGGCCGTCAAGGCGCACCACTGCGATCACCGGACGGCCATCGGCCTTGAGCTGCGCGAGGTTGACCCGCGCCCTGCTCCACCCGGCCTGGGGCTGGGCCTGCAGCGCCAGCACCCGCAGGGTCGAGAAGTCCGCCCGGCTCTGGGCCAGGGCTTGCTCGTGGGCAGGCCGCCACTGGCGTTGCCAGACATACAGTTGCTGGTCGAGGGGCGCTGGCGGCTCGGGTTGGCAGCCGACCAGCAGTCCCGGCACCAGGCAGACAATCAGCCAGCGAAAATACGACGTGACAGGCATACAGTCCTTTGTCGGGCGCATTCGGGCGCCGTTTCGAGGCGCGATATTACCTCAACGCCGCCCGCCCCGGCCGCTCATTTCTCCTGCCAGCCACCGCCCAGGCTCTGGATCAGCGCGACGCTGCCCTGGGTCAACTGGCCCTGGGTATCGCGCCAGGTCTGTTCGGTCTGCAACAGGATCAACTGCTGGGTCAGCACGCCTTGCAGGCTGACGGTGCCGGCCTTCTGTTGCGCTTGCTGGCTGCCGAACAGTTGCTGGTTGCGCTGGTAGATCTGCTGGTAGGCGTCGGCCTGGGTCTGCAGGTGGTTGAGCGTCGAGAGGTTGTCCTCGACATTCTGCAGGGCACCCAGCACCGTGCCGCGATAGTTGGCGACTTCCTGGTCGTAGCCGGCCTCGGCCTCGCTCACGGCGGCCTGGCGCGCACCGCCGTCGAACAGGGTTTCGGCCAGGGCCGGGCCGACGCTCCAGATCCGGTTCGGCACGGAAAACAGACCGCCCAGGGCGCTGCCGCGGAAACCGACCTGGGCCGTCAGGTCGAGATTGGGATAGAACGCCGCCTCGGCGACACCGATCTTCGCGTTGGCCGCGGCCGCCGCGCGCTCGGCGGCCACCACATCCGGGCGCCGCTGCAACAGCCCGGAGGGCAGGCTCAGGGGCGTTGCCGGCAGTGCAAAGGCAAAGCGGTCGAGCGGCGCCAGGCTGAACTGCGCCGGCGCCACGCCCACCAGCACCGCCAGGGCGTGTTCGAACTGTTCGCGGGAACGCTGTGCGGTCTGCAAGGCGGCCACCACGCTGGTCAGCTGGTCCTGGGCCACCAGCAACTGGTCGTTGGAGGCGGTGCCCTGGGTGTATTCGGTCTGGATCATCGCCAGCAACTGCTGGTTGATCCGTTGCTGCTGTTCCAGCAAGCCGATATCGATATCCAGTTGACGGATGCCGAAGTAGTTGCTGGCGACACTGCCGCCGATGGACAGGCGCACCCCGGCCAGTTGCGCATCGGACGCCTGGGCCGAAGCCTGGCTCGATTCGATGCCGCGTCGTACCTGGCCCCACAGGTCCGGCTCCCAGCTGGCACCGAGGGTGGCGCTGACACTCTGCTCGACGGCACCACTGGAAACGCTCGACGTACCGCCGCCGCTGCCTGAACTGCCGCCCACCCCACGGGAACCGGACAACCCGGCACTGAGGGTCGGCCACAATCCCGCGCGGCTGGAAGCGACCTGGGCCTGGGCCAGGCGATAGGCCGCCTCGGCGGCGACAATCGACTGGTTGGCCTTGGCCGCGCGAGTCATCAGGTCATTGAGCATCGGATCGTGATAGTCCAGCCACCACTGGCTGTCCAGCGCGCCCTGGGGATTGGCCGCCGCCCGTTGCCATTGCGTGCCTTCCTTGAAAGCCTGCGGCAGTTCGATCGGCGGTTGCCGGTAATCCGGCCCGACCATGCAACCGCCCAGGCCCAGGGTGAGCAACAGGACCAGCCAGGGCGCGCGTTGACCCGTCATCATGATTCAAGACTCCTTGCCGCGCCGGCGCAGCCGCTCGGAAGCGTTGTCCAGCCACAGGTAGATGACCGGCGTGGTGTACAGCGTCAGCAACTGGCTGAGCAGCAACCCGCCGATAATGGAAATCCCCAGGGGCCGGCGCAGTTCCGAGCCGTAGCCGCTGCCCAGCACCAGCGGCAAGGCGCCGAGGATGGCCGCCAGGGTGGTCATCATGATCGGCCGGAAACGGATCAGGCATGCCCGGTGAATCGCCTCGCGGGCACTGAGGCCGTGCCGGACCCGCTCGGTAATGGCGAAGTCGATCATCATGATCGCGTTCTTCTTGACGATCCCGATCAGCAGGATCACCCCCACCAGGGCGATGATCGACAGCTCGGTGCCGGTCAGCAGCAAGGCTATCAGCGCACCGACGCCGGCCGAAGGCAGGGTCGAGAGAATGGTCAGCGGATGCATCAGGTTCTCGTAGAGGATGCCCAGCACGATGTACACCGACAGCAACGCGGCGACGATCAGCAACGGCTCGCTGGCCACCGACGACTGGAACACCTGGGCCGTGCCGGCGAACTGGCCGACCACGCTGGCGGGCATGCGCAGTTGCGCCACGGCGTTCTCCACCAGGGCGGTGGCCTCGCCGATGGAGACGCCAGGGGCCAGGTTGAACGAGGCCGTCACCGCTGGGAAAGTGCCCTGGTGGGCAATGGAAATCGCTGTGCGCTGGATAGCGGTATCCGCCAGCGCCGACAGCGGCACCAAGGTCGGGCTGACGCTGGCCAGCGGTGTCGCCGTGACGTTCTTGCCGCTGCTCGCCGGCCCGGTCGGTACATAGATCGACTTGAGTGCCTGTGGATCGGTCCAGTACGGCGGCGCCACTTCCATCACCACATGATACTGGTTGGCTGCCTTGTAGATGGTCGAGACCTGGCGCTGGCCGAAGGCGTCGTAAAGGGTCTGGTCGATATTGCCGATATTGACCCCCAGCCGCGCCGCGGTATCGCGGTTGATATGGATATTCGCCAGCAGGCTGTTGTCCTGCTGGTCGGTGTTGATATCGGTCAGTTGCGGCAAGGTGTGCAGCACCGCGACGACCTTGGGCACCCACTCGTCGAGGCTGTCCTGGTCATCGGCGGTCAGGGTGTACTGGTACTGCGCCCCGCTCTGCCGTCCGCCGACGGTGATGTCCTGGGCCGATTGCAGGTACAGGCGGGTGCCCGGCAGGTCGCCGAGGGCCTTGCGAATCTGCGCGATGACCTGGTCGGCGCGGTCCTGGCGCTCGCCGACCGGCTTGAGCGCGATAAACAGCTGGCCGCTGTTGATCGCCCCGCCACCGCCGCCGCCACCACCGATAAAACCGCCGACGGTCTGCACATTCGGGTTGTGCGAGGCAGTCTGGTTGATCTTGCTGAAGGCCGCCTGCATCGCATCGTAGGAAATGCTCTGGGGAGCAATGATGCTGCCCTGCAGGCGTCCGGTGTCTTCCTGGGGAAAGAAGCCCTTGGGCACCAGCACGTAGAGCACGCCCGCGAGGACGATCACCAGCACCGTCAGCGCGCCCATCAGGGCCGAATGCCCGACCACCCAGCCCAGGGTCCGGCTGTAGAAGCGATGGAAACCCGAATCCGGGTAGTCATGTCCGGCGTCCGAGGCCTGTTTCGGTCGCAGCAGCACGCTGGACAGCATCGGCGTCACGGTCAGGGAGATCAGCATGGAAATCAGGATCGCCACCGACAGCGTGATGGAAAACTCGCGGAACAGGCGACCGACAATCCCGCCCATCATCAGCAACGGGATGAACACCGCGATCAGCGAGACGCTGATGCTCAGTACCGTGAAACTGACCTCCCGGGCGCCGGTCAGCGCCGCCTGCAGGCGGCTTTCACCGCGTTCCAGGTGACGCATGATGTTTTCCACGATGACGATCGCGTCGTCGACCACGAAACCGGTGGAAATGGTCAGCGCCATCAGCGACAGGTTGTTCAGGCTGTAGCCGAGGAAATACATGGCGCCGAAGGTGCCGAGCAACGACAGCGGCACGACAATGGCCGGCACCAGGGTGCTGCGCCAGTCGCGAAAGAAACCGAAGGTCACCAAAGTCACCAGGAAGATCGAGGCCAGCAGGCTGATTTCCACATCGTGCAATGAAGCGCGGATGGTGGTGGTTCGATCCAGCAGGATGTTCAGCCGGATCGACGCCGGGATCGAGTCCTGCAGGAACGGCAGCGCGGCCTTGACCGCATCCACCGTCTCGATGACGTTGGCCCCCGGCTGCTTGAACACCACCAGCAATACCGCCGGCCGGCCATTGGACAGGCCGAAGTTGCGCAGGTCCTCGACGTCCTCATGGACATAACCGAGGTCGGCGATATGCACCACGTCGCCGTTGTTCTGCCTGACCACCAGCGGCGCGTAGTCCTCGGGCTTGAACAGCATGTCGTTGGCGCCGATGCCATAGGACTGGTTGCCGATGGCCAGCGCGCCCTTGGGCAGGTTCGAGTTTGACGCCGTGATCGCCCCGCGCACCTGCTCCAGGCTGACGCCGTAATGGTTGAGGCGGTCCGGGTTGAGTTCGATGCGCACCGCCGGCAGCGCCCCGCCACCGACGGTGACGTCGCCGACGCCGCTGGTCTGCAGCAGTTTCTGCTCCAGCAGGGTCGAGGCCACGTCATACATCTGGCCCGGCGTCGCACTGTCGGAGGTCAGGCTGATGATCATGATCGGCGAGTCGGCCGGATTGACCTTGCGATAGGTCGGATTCCCCGACAGATCGCTGGGCAGGCTGCTGCGCGCGGCATTGATGGCGGCCTGGACGTCGCGGGCAGCTCCGTCGATATCGCGGCTCAGGTCGAATTGCAGGTTGATGCGGGTCGAGCCGAGGTTGCTCGACGAGGTCATCTGGGTCACCCCGGCGATCTGCCCGAACTGCCGTTCCAGCGGAGTCGCCACCGAAGTGGCCACGGTGTTCGGATCGGCCCCGGGCAGCGAGGCACGGACGCTGATGGTCGGGAAGTCGACTTCCGGCAACGGCGCCACCGGCAGCGACAGGAAGGCCAGCCCGCCGAACAACGCCAGGCCGACCGCCAGCAAGGTGGTGGCAATCGGTCGCTGGATAAAGGGCGCGCTGATATTCATGGCGGTCAGCCCTCGACTACAGGCTGGCGCTTGCCGAAACGCCGTTCCAGCTGGTTCATCGCCAGGAAAATCACTGGCGTCGAAAACAGCGTCAGCAACTGGCTGAGCAGCAGCCCGCCGATGATCGCGATGCCCAGCGGATGGCGCAGTTCCGAACCGATGCCGCTACCCAGGGCCAGCGGCACCGCGCCGAACAGCGATGCCATGGAGGTCATCAGGATCGGCCGGAAGCGCAGTTCCGCCGCCTGGCGAATCGCCACCACCGGGTCCAGTCCGTCCTTGCGCTGCAACTCCAGGGCGAAGTCGACCATCATGATGCCGTTCTTCATGACGATACCGATCAGCAGGACGATGCCGATCAGGCCGATGATGTCGAACTGGGTGCCCGTCACCAGCAGGGCCAGCAAGGCACCCAGGGCCGCCGAAAGCAGGGTCGAGAGGATGGTCACCGGGTGCACGAAGCTTTCGTAGAGTATGCCCAGCATCAGGTAGACCACGACAATCGCCGCCAGCACCAGGAACACCTGGTTCGACAGCGAGGACTGGAAGGTCGCCGCCGCGCCTTCGAGATTGGCCTGGACCGTCACGGGCAGGCCGACATCCTGTTCGATCCGCGCCAGGCGCGTCACCGCCGCGCCCAGGGTCTGTCCGGGAGCCAGGTTGAACGAAATGTCGGCATAGGGGAACTGGCCCAGCCGGTTGATGGTGATCGGCGTGCGGATCACCTGCTGGGTGGCCATGCTCGCTAGGGGCGCGACCGCACCGCTGCTGGTGGTGACATACAGCCCGGTCAGCAGGTCGGCGAGATTGCGCGGCGGCCGGTCGCTGGCCATCACCACATGGTACTGGTTGAGCTGGGTGTAGATGGTCGAGACCTGGCGTTGGCCGAAGGCGTCATACAGCACATCGTCGATGGCCTGCGGTGTCACCCCCAGCCGCGAGGCCGTGGCGCGGTCGATGGTGATCTGGATCTGGTTGCCGAACTGCAGCGCCTGGCTTTGCACATCGCTGAACAGCGGGTCCTTGCCGATGGCCGCCAGCAGCCTGGCGGTCCACTCCTCCAGCACCTGCGGGTCGGTGGCCTGCAGGCCGAGGCGGTAGCTGGTGGTCGATACCGTCGCATCGAGGGTCAGGTCCTGCACGCTGTGCAGGTACAGGCGTACCCCGGAATCGTCGGCATTGGCGTCGGACAATCGGCGGATCACCGCCGCCGCGCTGTCGCGCTGGTCGCGGTCCTTGAGATTGATCAGCAGGTTGCCCTGGTTGATGGTCGGGTTGGTCTGGTCGATACCGACAAAGGACGACAGGCTCGCCACCGCCGGGTCCTTGAGGATGCGCGCGGCCAGCTTCTGCTGCTGCGCCTGCATCTGCTGGAACGACACGGTCGGCGAACCCTGGGAAATCCCCTGGATCAGCCCCGTGTCCTGCTCGGGAAAAAAGCCCTTGGGCATGATCACGATGATCAGCAGGGTCAGCAACGCGGTAAACACGATGGACAGCAGGGTCAGGGTGCGGTGCAGCAATACCCAGTCCAGGCCGCGGACGTAATAGCCGTTGATCCGGTCGAAAAAGTCCGGGCGGCGTTCTCCCGGGTGGTTGCGCAGCATGCGCGAACACATCATCGGCGTCAGGGTCAGGGAAATCACCGCGGAGATCACGATGGTCACCGCCACCGTCATGGCGAATTCGCGAAACAGCCGGCCGACCACATCGCCCATGAACAGCAGCGGGATCATCACCGCGATCAGCGCCACCGACAGCGAGACGATGGTGAAGCCGATCTGCGCCGAGCCCTTGAGCGCCGCCTGCAACGGCGTGTCGCCCGCCTCCAGGTAACGGGTGATGTTCTCGATCATGACGATGGCGTCGTCGACCACGAAGCCGATGGCGATGGTCAGCGCCATCAGCGTCAGGTTGTTCAGGGAAAAGCCCAGCGCGTAGGCCACCGCCAGGGTGCCGACCAGGGTCAGGGGCACGGTGACGGCGGGAATCACCGTGGCCGGGACATTGCGCAGGAACAGGAAGATCACCAGCACCACCAGGACCACCGCGACCGCCAGCTCGTACTGGACATCGGTGACCGAGGCGCGAATGGTCTGGGTACGGTCGGTCAGCACGCTGACTTTCAACGTGCCTGGCAGGCTGGCACGCAGCTTGGGCAGCAGTTGCTGGACCCGGTCGACCACCTGGATCACGTTGGCCCCCGGCTGGCGCTGGATGTTCAGCACGATCGACGGTGTGGCGTCGGTCCAGGCCGCCTGCCGGGGATTTTCCGCGCCCTGGACCGAACGGGCGATCTGTGCCAGGCGGATCGGCGCGCCGTTCTTGTAGCCGATCACCAGGTCGCGGTACTCGTCGGCTGACTGCAACTGGTCGTTGGCACCGATGGAGTACGCCTGGAACTTGCCGTCGATATTGCCCTTGGCCTGGTTGACGTTGGCCGTGCCGAGTGAACTGCGCAGGTCCTCCAGCGACAGGCCGAGGCTATTGAGCGCCGAGGTATTGGCCTCGATCCGCACCGCCGGGCGCTGGCCGCCGCTGATGGTGACCAGGCCGACGCCGGAGATCTGCGAAATCTTCTGGGCCAGGCGGGTATCGGCCAGGTCCTCGATCCTGGTCAGCGGCAGCACGTCGGAGGTCAGCGACAGTGTCAGGACCGGGGCATCGGCCGGATTGACCTTGCTGTACACCGGTGGATACGGCAGGTTGGCCGGCAGGAAGGTGCCGGCGGCGTTGATCGAGGCCTGCACTTCCTGCTCGGCGATATCCAGCGACAGCGCCAGGTCGAATTGCAGGGTAATCACCGAAGCGCCGTCGGAGCTGGTGGAGCTCATCGACTTGAGGCCGGGCATTTCGCCGAACTGGCGCTCCAGCGGTGCGGTGATCGAGGAACTGATCACGTCCGGGCTGGCGCCCGGGTACTGGGTGAATACCTGGATGGTCGGGTAGTCGACTTCGGGCAGCGCCGAGACCGACAGGAAGTGGTAGCCGAGCAGTCCGATGAGGAAAACGGCGACCATCAGCAGCGTGGTCGCGATGGGGCGTTCGATAAAGGGACGTGAGATGTTCATGGGTAAACCCTCACTGGCCGACCACCTTCACCGTGGAGCCGTTGTCCAGTTTGTCCGCGCCTTCGGTAATCACCTGCTCGCCGGCTTTCACGCCGTTTTCCAGGACCGCCGTGAGGTCGCCACTGATCGGCCCGCTCTTGATCGTGCGCAGGCTGGCCTTGTTGCCCTGCACCACAAAGACGAAATCGCCCTTGCTACCGTGCTGGATCGCCAGGGTCGGCACCACCGCCACCTGTCGCAGGGTGTCGGCCTTGAGCCGGGCATTGACGAACTGGTTGGGAAACAGCGCGTGCCCCGCATCGTCGAACTGCGCCTTGACCCTGACGGTACCGGTGCTGGTATCGACCTGGTTGTCCAGGGCCAGCAAGGTGCCGCTGGCAAGCAGGTCGTGCTTGTTGCGGTCGTAGGCCAGTACCTGGACCGTGCCCTTGGCCATGGCCTGGTCGATGGCGCCAAGATCGTCCTCGGGCACCGCGAAGACCACCGTCGCCGGGTTCATCTGGGTGATCACGGCAATACCCGTGGTGCTGCCGGCGGTGACGAAGTTGCCGGGGTCCACCAGGCGCAGGCCGACGATGCCGTCGACCGGCGAGGTGATGGTGCAGTAGCCCAGTTGCACTTGCAGGTTCTGCACCGCGCCGTCATCCGCGGCCACCGTGCCCTGCTGCTCCCGGACCGTGGCGACCTGGGTATCGAGGGTCTGCTGGCTGACCGAGCCGACCTTGATCAGCTCGCGAAAACGCGCCAGGTCACGCTGGGCGTTGACCAGTACCGCCTGATCGTGGTCCAGGACACCCCTGGCCTGCGCCAACTGGGCCTTGAGCGCGCGATCGTCGATGCGGGCCACGACCTGGCCCCTGGTCACCCGCTGGCCCTCCTTGAAGTCCGCCGAGGCGAGGATGCCGGATACCTGGCTGACCACCGTCACACTGCGCGTCGGCGTCACCGTGCCCAGGGCGTCGATATACACCGGGACGTCCATCAGCTTGACGGCGACGGCCGTCACCGGATCGCCCAGCGACGGAGGTTTGCCCCTGGGCGTGTGCAAACCGTGATAAAGCGCCCAACCGCCAGCCAGGAGCGCGAGCGCCACGACGACCAGCAAAATCCAGGTTCCCTTGCTGCTCTTCACTCTTGTCTCCCCGGGGGCCTCGCTGGCGCGTGCGCAGCGGACACCGCCCCGATGCACTGAAGGTTAGTCTGCTATCGAGGTTGCACCCATGAACCTGAACGGCAGCTTTCTGCCGGCGATGGGGATCGTGAAACTCTTGTCAGTCAAGGAAGTGACGAACGGCCAGGCCGAATATCCGTCTCCCCTTGCGCTTGGGCAGGCGCGATCTACTGTCTAAGGGTACGGTTACAAGACAACCCAAATTCCCCCCACGTATTCTGGTCTGCAGTTCCGTCCAGTGACAAAGACATCATGGAGTCCGCGTCATGGAAGAAACCCTCATTCTGGTCGATGAGGATGATTGCGAAACCGGCAGTGCGCACAAGCTGTTCATCCATCAACAAGGCTTGCGACATCGGGCCTTCTCGATTTTCATCTTCGACGGCTACGACCGCTTGCTGCTGCAGCAACGGGCCCTCGGCAAATACCATTCGCAAGGCCTGTGGACCAACACCTGCTGCGGCCATCCGCGCGTCGGCGAACAGACCCATGCCGCCGCGCAGCGACGCCTGTTCGAGGAAATGGGCCTGGCCTGCCCACTGAAGAAAGTGGCGTCCCTGCTCTATCGGGAACAGGTCTCGAACGATCTGATCGAACATGAATTCGACCATCTGTTCGTCGGCATCAGCGATGCCCTGCCCGTAGCCAATCCCGATGAAGCCCTGTCCTGGGAGTGGATGACCCTCTCCGAGATTCCGCATTGCATTGCCGCCGCCCCGGAGCGGTACACGGTCTGGTTCCGCAGGATCTTCGACACCTACACCCTCGCGAGTCTGCGCACCTGGCAAAAGCTGGCGGTCACGCTCCCCTCGACCAGTCATCTGGCACTCTAGAGATCCCGTTCATGAAACGTTACGCGCACGACGCGTGGGCGACCTTGTTGCCGATCGCGCCCACCCCGGGTATTGCCGGGGCGCCCCAGGGACGGAGGAACACGACATGTTCGAGCTACTGAACACCATCGACAGCCCGGACGATTTGCGGGCACTGCATCCCAGGGCGCTGTCGACAGTCGCCGATGAGCTGCGAGCCTTTATCCTGCACAGCGTTTCACGAACCGGCGGGCATCTGTCGGCCAACCTGGGCACCGTGGAACTGGCCATTGCCCTGCACTATGTGTTCGATACCCCCCATGACCGGATCGTCTGGGATGTCGGGCACCAGTCCTACCCGCACAAGATCCTCACCGGGCGCCGCGAGGCCATGGCTGGCATTCGCCAACTGGGCGGGATATCCGGTTTTCCCCGACGCCAGGAGTCCGAGTACGACACCTTCGGCACCGCTCACTCCAGCACTTCGATTTCCGCGGCCCTGGGCATGGTCCTGGGGGCGCGCAACAAAGGCGAGCACCGGCATGGCATCGCGGTCATCGGCGACGGCGCCCTGAGCGGCGGCATGGCCTACGAGGCCATGAACAACGCCGGCCTGCATCAGGACCTGCCGTTCCTGGTGATCCTCAACGACAACGATATGTCGATCTCCCCCGCCGTCGGCGCGTTGCGCCACTACCTGGGAAGACTCACCGCCCATCGCTGCACGCCTTCGGCCAGGGCCGCCATCAAGCGCATCCTGCGCGAGGAAACGGCGGCAGGCGAAGGCTCCGTCCCCGCATTCGCAGCACAGCTCACCGGGCAGAAATTGTCGGCGACGCTGTTCGAAGCCCTGGGCTTCCATTACACCGGTCCCGTCGACGGGCATGATCTGGGCGAGCTGATTCCGGCGTTGCAGGCCCTGAAAAGCCGGCGCGGCCCGCAGTTGCTGCATATCGTCACCGAGAAGGGCCATGGCTACAGCCCGGCGGCCCTCGATCCGGTGCTGTATCACGGGCCCGGGAAATTCAATCCGGAACAGGGTATCCAGCCCGTGGCAGCCGGCCGGCAGAGCTACACCCAGGTCTTTGGCAACTGGCTGTGCGATGAGGCCGCGCTCGACCCGCGCGTCGTCGCGATTACCCCGGCCATGCGTGAAGGTTCGGGCCTGGTGGAGTTCGAACGGCGTTTCCCCGACCGCTACTTCGATGTCGGGATCGCCGAGCAGCACGCCCTGACCTTTGCCGCGGGCCTTGCCACCGAGGGCCTGAAGCCGGTGGTCGCCATCTACTCGACCTTCCTCCAGCGCGCCTATGACCAGTTGATCCACGATATCGCCATCCAGAACCTGCCGGTGCTGCTCGCCATCGACCGTGCCGGCATTGTCGGGGCGGACGGTGCCACCCACACAGGGGCGTTCGATATCGCCTACCTGCGCTGCGTGCCCAACCTGGTCATCATGGCGCCGGCGGACGAAAACGAATGCCGGCAGATGCTGCACACCGCCCTGCTGCAGAACGGCCCGGTGGCAGTGCGTTATCCTCGCGGCGCCGGCAACGGCACCCCGCCGCAGGTCGAGTTGCACACGCTGCCCCTGGGTCGCGGTGAAATCCGTCGCCAGTCTGCGCAAACCCAGGGCCTGCGAATCGCCATCCTCGCCTTCGGCTCCATGCTGCTGCCCAGTCTCGAGGCCGCCGAGGTCCTGGATGCGACGGTGGCGAACATGCGTTACGTCAAACCCCTGGATGTCGACCTGATAGAAGCCCTGGCCTGCAACCACGATGTGCTGGTGACGGTTGAAGAAGGCTGCGTGAAGGGCGGCGCCGGTGCCGCGTGCCTGGAACATCTGGCCGTTTCCATGTTTTCCAACCAGGTCCTGCAACTGGGGTTCGACGATCAGTTCATCGAGCATGGCGCACCGGAGCAACTGCTGAGTGCCTGCGGCCTGGACGCCGGAGGAATTGTCGCGGCTATCCGGGTTTTCTCCGGGCAGGTGGCCCTGGTGCGCGGCGAGTCCCGTCGACAGCTGATGACAGGAGGTCGCCGGTGAAAGTCATCCTGGCCCAACCCCGGGGCTTTTGCGCCGGCGTGGTACGGGCGATCGAGATCGTCGAGCTGGCGCTGGAACAGTACGGCGCCCCGGTCTACGTGCGACATGAGATCGTCCACAACCGTCATGTGGTCGACAACCTCAAGGCCAGGGGAGCGATCTTCGTCGACGAGCTGGATGAAATACCGGTCGACGCCATCACCGTGTTCAGCGCCCATGGCGTGGCCAGGGTCGTCGAAGATACCGCGCGCCAGCGTCAGTTGCGGGTCCTCGACGCCACCTGCCCGCTGGTCAGCAAGGTGCATCACCAGGGCCGCCAGTATGCCGTCAGAGGCTATCAGGTGATCCTGGTCGGTGAAGCCGGGCATCCCGAGGTGGTCGGCATTCTCGGGCAGATTCCCGCGCCGGTGGTGGTCGTGCGTGATGTGGCGCAGGTGCGGGACCTGGACTTTCCCGCACAGACGCCGATGGCCTATATCACCCAGACCACCCTCAGCGTCGATGACACCCGCGCCGTGGTCCAGGCCCTGCAACGGCGCTATCCGGGCATCGTCGGCCCGGATACCCGCGATATCTGCTACGCCGTGCAGAACCGCCAGAGCGCCTTGCGCAGCCTCAGCCAGTGTGTCGACCTGGTGCTGGTGGTGGGTGCGGCGAACAGCGCCAATACCGTGACCTTGCACACGCTTGCCGATGAAACCGGCGTGCCGGCCTACCGGGTGGCCGATGGCAGCGAACTGGACCGGCAGTGGTTTCGCGATATCGAGACCGTCGGAATCACCGCAGGGGCCTCGACGCCCGAGGCGCTGGTCGAGGATGTGATCGCCGCCCTTGGCAAGCTGGCACCGCTGACGATCGCTACCCTGCCCGGTCGCGAGGAACGGGTGCAATTCACTCTGCCGGACGGGCTGATCGCCCGCAGCCGCTAAACCATCGGGGCATAGGAGCCGACATGATCCCTGCATTCGATCGACCACCGATTCACCTGCCCTTTGCCTCGCGGATCAACCCGCATCTGGAGCGTGCCAGCCGAACCTCCGATGCCTGGCTGGAGTCGATGGGCCTGATCGACCCCGCGACACGCCAGGTACTGGACAGCGGGCGCTTCGGCGAACTGAACGCCAGGGTTTTCCCTGATGTGGATGCCACCGGGCTGGAACACATGATCAGTCTGATGAGCTGGCTTTTCCTGCTGGACGATGCCCTCGACCAGGGGGAACTGAACCATCATGTGATCGCGACCGAGGCCCTGCTGGAACGCCTGTTTTCGCAGCTGGCGCAAGACCCGCTGGCGCCCGCCGCCAAACCGGGCCTGGAGCTGGCCGGGTGCGCCCTGATCGGCTCGATCCGGCGCGGCCTGAGTACCGCCGGACAGCGACGTTTCCTCGGCGAGATCCGGGCCTACTTCGATGCGGTCCTGAAAGAAGTCGAGATCCGCGCCGCTGGCGAGGTGCCAGACCTGCTGGCCTTCGCCCTGGTCCGGCGCTATACCGGCGCCAGCCAGTTGATGTTCAGCGCCGGCGAATATGCCAACCATGCCGAATTGCCTGAGGCCTTCTGTCGTACCCGGCCTTTCCAGGCCTTGCAACAGAGCACCAGCGATGTGCTGGTCCTGGTCAATGATATTTTTTCCTATGCCAAGGAAAGCCGTTTCGATGAAATCAACAATTATGTGGTGGTCTGCCGGCATCACCTGGGCCTGTCGGTCCGCGAGGCCATGGCGTTCGTCAATGGCCTGGTGACTTCCCGTGTCCGGACGTTCGAGCAGGCGCGGGAAAGGCTGCCGGCGTTTCTCGATCAGCAGCGCTATACCGATCTCGAACGCCAGGCGATCGAGCGTTATGCCGACGCCCTGGAAAGCTGGATGAGCGGCAATCTCGACTGGTCACTGGAGGTTCCCCGCTACAACGCCCCGTGCTTCACCGAGGAGGCTCGTCGATGAATCCCCTGATCACCCGCCGCCAGACCCGCCAGGTCGCCATCGGACCGGTCAGCCTGGGCAGCGCCAGCCCGATCGTGGTCCAGGCCATGACCAATACCGATACCGCCGATGCCCGGGCCACCGCCGCCCAGGTCGAACAGTTGGCCCTGGCCGGCGCCGAACTGGTGCGCATCACAGTGAACGGCCATGAAGCGGCGTCCCAGGTGGCGAAGATCCGCGATTTGCTCGATGCCCGGCAGATCGGGGTGCCCCTGGTGGGTGACTTTCACTTCAACGGCCACCGCCTGCTGGCGACCTATCCCGAATGCGCGCAAGCCCTGGACAAGTACCGGATCAACCCCGGCAATGTCGGCAAGGGCGCCCGCCGCGACGAGCAGTTCTGCGAGATGATCGAAATCGCCTGCCGCTACGACAAACCGGTGCGCATCGGGGTCAACTGGGGCAGTCTCGATCCGGACCTGCTGGCGCGCATGATGGACAGCAATGCGGCACTGGCCCAACCGCTGGCCGCCGACGCGGTGATGCGCGAAGCGCTGGTGGTGTCGGCGCTGGAGAATGCGCAACGGGCCATTGCCGTCGGCCTGCCGGCGGAGCGGATCGTGCTGTCGGCCAAGGTCAGCCATGTCCAGGACCTGATTGCCGTGTACCGCGACCTCGCCGCCCGTTGCGACTTCCCCCTGCACCTGGGCCTGACCGAAGCCGGCATGGGCTCGAAGGGGATCGTCGCCTCCTCCACCGCCCTGGCGGTGCTGCTCCAGGAAGGCATCGGCGACACGCTGCGGATTTCCCTCACCCCCGAACCCGGCGGGGACCGCACCCGCGAGGTGCAGGTCGCCCAGCAGATCCTGCAGACCATGGGCTTGCGGGCGTTCACCCCGACCGTAGTCGCCTGTCCCGGCTGTGGGCGTACCACCAGTGATTTCTTCCAGCGGCTGGCTCAACAGATCGAACATCATCTGGTAACGCAGATGCCCCTCTGGAAATCCCGATTCCACGGGGTCGAGCAGATGCATGTCGCCGTCATGGGCTGCGTAGTGAACGGTCCGGGCGAAAGCCGCCTGGCGGATATCGGCGTCTCGCTGCCTGGTGCCGGAGAACACCCTTCGGCTCCCGTCTACATTGACGGCGAACGCGTGTTGACACTCAAGGGGCCAGGTATCGCCCAGGACTTCATCCAACTGCTTGAGGCCTATGTCGCTGCTCGCTATGGCCGGCAGGAGTCTGCACGGCGACAGCTGGACGAACTCCTGGCGCATCTGGGCAGAGTACGTGTGCTGTGAATCACCGCACGACCGGGACCCTCACCATGCCAGGCTCACGCTCGACATTACCGCGACACCTGCAGCAGGTGATCGAGACCCTTCCCCACGACGAAGTGCGGGTCAATCCCCATGCGCCTTTGGCTGAGGTCGAGGCCCTGCGCTGGGTGCAGCGTTTCCGCCTGGCCAGGGGGGATGAAGCACTCGAGCGCTTCAAGCGGATCAAGTGCGGCGCATTCGCCGGGCATACCTATCCCCACGCTCCGCCAGAAAAGGTAATCCTGGGTGCGCAATTGATCGGCTGGTTATTTCTCTTCGACGACCAATATGGCGAGGGCCAGGAGGCCATCACGATGGCACGGGTTTTCGACAGTTGCATGGAAACCCTCAGGACCGGGCAACCGCCTCTCCTTGAGCCTTTGCCATTCCACGGCGCATTGGCGGACCTGAACGCACGTTTTTCAGCACTGGGCCAACCTCTTTGGCAAAGGCTGTTCGCGCAGAGCATGGGGGCCTATTTCAGCAGTTGCCTGTTTGAACTGCCCTACCGCCAATCGGGGCTCTGCCCGACCCTGGACGCTTATATCCGACTACGCACCTGGTCCATCGGCGCACTCCCGGTGTTTGATCTGATCCTGCTGGAAATGAACCCTCTGCCCTTGCCGCTTCGCGCGCCGCTGATCGCGTTCCGCGAACACTGCGCACAACTGACCGCTTGGGTCAACGATCTGCACTCGTACACCAAGGAGACCGCCAGTCACGACCCGCTGAATCTGGTGGCGGTGCTCCAGCAGGAACGGCAGCTGCTCCTGGAGGATGCGTTCCTCGCCGCGGTCGATCTGTATCGACAAGGCCTGGCGACCATGTCCGACCTGGCTCGGAGCATCCAGGCTTCGCCTCATTGCACCCCGCAGGAAAAGACCCTGGTCCAAGGCACCATCGACTGGGTGCATGGCAATACCGCCTGGACCCGCCTATCCGGCCGTTACTATCCCCAAGGCCATCAGGAGTCCTGATCATGCCGCAACGTCTTGCTCTCCTGGGAGCCACTGGCTCCATCGGCGACAGCACCCTGGACCTGGTGGCGCGGCATCCCGAGCACTTTTCCGTGTTCGCCCTGACCGCGCATCACAATATCGACAAGCTGTGCCGGCTGTGCCTGGCCTTCAGGCCCGAGGTCGCCGTCGTTGCCGATGAAGCCGCGGCCGCGCGCCTGTCGGCGTGGCTGCTGGCGCTGGGACAGGACACCGAGGTGCTGCATGGGCCGCAGGCGCTGGTCGACGTGGCCCGGGCCAGTCAATGCGACACCGTGGTCGCAGCCATTGTCGGTGGCGCCGGGTTGGCCCCGACGCTGGCCGCCGCCAAGGCCGGCAAGCGCATCCTCCTGGCCAACAAGGAAGCGCTGGTGATGTCCGGCGCGCTGTTGATGGCGAGTGTCGCCGCGTCGACAGCGCAACTGCTGCCGGTCGACAGCGAACACAATGCCATCTTCCAATGCCTGTCGAGCCACCCCGAAGTCCGTCCCGAACGCCTGATCCTCACCGCTTCCGGCGGGCCTTTCCTGACCCGGCCGCTGGAAACCCTGGACAGCGTCACCCCCGACCAGGCCTGCGCCCATCCGAAGTGGCGCATGGGGCACAAGATCTCGGTGGACTGCGCGACCATGATGAACAAGGGGCTGGAGGTGATCGAGGCGCGCTGGCTGTTCGCTATGCCCGCCGAGCGGATCGAGGTGCTGATTCATCCGCAAAGCATCGTGCACTCGATGGTGGTGTATGCCGACCAGTCGGTACTGGCGCAACTGGGCAATCCCGATATGCGCACGCCTATCGCCCAGGCCCTGGCCTATCCACGGCGTATCGACTCCGGCGTCGATTCGCTGGACCTGACGCGTTGCGAGCCGCTGGTCTTTGCCCGCCCGGACCTGGTGCGATTCCCCTGCCTGCGCCTGGCCCTGGAGGTGGCGCGGGACGGTTGTGCACTCAGCGTGGTGCTCAATGCCGCCAATGAAGTGGCGGTGGCGGCCTTTCTCGCGGGAGCCCTGACCTTCAACGATATCACCCGCGTGGTCTCGCAAACCCTGGAACAGACCGCCTCGGTGGCCAGCGACAGCCTCGAGGCCATCGAGGACACCGACCGTCAGGCACGTGCCCGCGCGACGCAGCTGTCAGGCCTGCCACCAGCGCGGTAGCAACTGGCGGACCCCGGCCTCGGCGAAACGGTCGTCGATCAGCATCACCACGCCGTGATCCTGCTGGCTGCGGATCACCCGCCCCGCCGCCTGCACGACTTTCTGCAGCCCGGGGTACAGGTAGGTGTAGTCATACCCGGAGCCGAACAGCGCCGCCATGCGCTGCTTGATCTGTTCATTGACCGGATTCAGTTGCGGCAGGCCCAGGGTCGCGATAAAGGCGCCGATCAGGCGCTGGCCGGGCAAGTCGATGCCCTCGCCGAAGGCCCCGCCCAGTACCGCGAAGCCGATGCCCTGGCTGTGTTCGGTGAATTGTTCGAGAAAGGCCTGGCGCTGGCCCTCCTCCATGCGCCGTTCCTGTTGCCAGAGCGCAATCCTTGGATGCCGCTCGGCCAGCAACTGCACCACCTGCTGCAGGTAGTCGAAGCTGCTGAAGAACGCCAGGTAGTTACCGGGGCGTTGCGCGAACTGCCCGGCCAGCAACTCGACGATGGGCGCCAGGGAGGCCTGGCGATGGACGAAGCGCGTGGATATCTCGCTGACGACCCGCAGTTCAAGCTGCTCGCGCCGGAACGGTGACTCGACATCGATCCATGCGGTATCGGCCGGCAGCCCCAGCAGGTCGGCGTAGTAATGCCTGGGGCTCAGGGTCGCGGAAAACAGCACGCTGCTGCGGGCGGCGGTCAGCCGTGGGCGGATGAAGGCGGCCGGCACGACATTGCGCAGGCACAGCTGCGACAGGCGTCGCCGGCCGTGCTCACGCAGGCTGATATCGAAAATGAAATGCTCGTCGAACAGCTCCCCGACCCGGGTGAATTGCAGGAGGTCGAAGTAGAACGCCTGGAGTTCGGCGTCCACCCCTTGGGGGTGTTCGTTGAGGTAGTCGCCCATGGCCGAGATACACAGGGACATCGCCTGCAGCAGCCGGGTCGGAGCCTGGGCACTGGCCTGGTAGATCGCGACCTGCTCCTTGTGCAGGGCATTCCACTCGCGGTTGAGCCGTTGCAGCGATTTCTTCAGGGGTTCCGGCGCGTTCTGACGCAACTGGCCGAGGTGGTACTGGTCCAGGCTGGCGCTGTACATCTGGCGCCCGCGCTCCACCAGGTTGTGCGCCTCGTCCACCAGCGTCGCCACCCGCCACTGGTTGGCCTGGGCCAGGCCGAACAGCAGTGCGCTGAAGTCGAAGTAGTAGTTGTAGTCGGCGACCACCCAGTCGGCCCAGCGCGCCATTTCCTGGCTCAGGTAATACGGGCAGATGCCGTGGGCCAGGGCGATCTCCCGCAGGGCCTGGCGATCGAGCAGCGCCACGGCGGCCGCGGCCTGGCGCGCGGCCGGCAAACGATCGTAGAAACCCCGCGCCAGTGGGCAGGCATCACCATGACAGGCCTTGTCCGGATGTTCACAGGCCTTGTCCCGGGCCACCAGTTCCAGCACCCGCAGCGGCAGGCCGGGACTGCTGTCGTGCAGGACCCGCGCCGCATCGAGGGCGAGCTGGCGCCCCGGGGTCTTGGCCGTCAGGAAAAACACCTTGTCCAGTTGCTGTGGCGCCAGGGCCTTGAGCATGGGAAACAGCGTGCCGATGGTCTTGCCGATACCGGTCGGGGCCTGGGCCATCAGGCAGCGACCGGTACTCACCGCCTTGTACACCGTTTCCGCCAGGCTGCGCTGGCCGGGGCGGAAATCGCCATGGGGGAACGCCAGCGCCTGCGCCGCCTGGTCACGGGCACTGCGATGGGCCGTTTCCTGGTCGGCCCAGTGCAGGAACAGCGAGCATTGTCGCTCGAAAAAGACCTTGAGGTCGGCCGCCGTCCAGGTTTCGCGCAGCAGGGTCTCCTTTTCGCTGAGAATGTCGAAATACACCAGCGCCAGGTTGATTTCGGCCAACTGCAGGTGCTCGCAGGCCAGCCAGCCGTAGATCCGCGCCTGCGCCCAGTGCAACTGGCGATGGTTGGCCGGCTGGCTGGCGAGATCGCCGCGATAGGTCTTGATTTCCTCCAGCTGGTTTTGCGCCGGGTCATAGCCATCGGCCCGGCCCCTGACCCGCAGACCCAGGTAATGCCCTTCCAGCGCCAGTTCGGCCCGATAGCCCTCGCTGCGGCGCGCAGCCACGATGCGATGCCCGACGATGCCCTCCAGGGCGGTCGGCGACGGGGTGAAGCGCAGGTCCAGGTCGCCGGTCTTGGCGGTGAATTCGCACAGGGCGCGCACGGCAACGCTGTAGCTCAAGTGACCGGCTCCGACCATTGCACATGGCACACGGCGACCGGCATCTGGTGCTGGTGACAGAATTCCAGCCAGCGTAGCTGGTTGTCCTGCAGGCGATCGCCCGGCCCTTTCACCTCGATCATCCGATAGGTCTTCTGCGCCGGCCAGAACTGGATCAGGTCGGGCATGCCGGCACGGTTGGCCCTGATATCCAGCAGCAGGCGTTCGAACCAGTGTTTCAGGTGAATCGCCGGCAGGCATTCCAGGGCCTGCTCCAGCAACTCCTCGGTCAGCACGTTCCAGAAGACAAAGGGCGATTGCAGCCCCCATTTGGCGACAAAGGTGCTGCGAATGGTCTGTTTGTAGCGCTGGTCCGTCAGTTGCTCCAGGCATTGGGCAAACAGCTCGGCCCGACGCTGGTGGAAATCTTCGCTGTGCAGGTCGGCCGGCCCGCTCTGGAACGGATGGAAAAACGCGCCCGGCAGCGGCGCGAAGATCGCCGGCCAGCACAGCAGGCCGAACAATGAGTTGATCAGGGTATTTTCCACGAAGTACACCGGTGCCTGCGCTTCGTGCAGGTACCGGGCCACCCGTTGCTCGACCGACTCATCCGGTTCATGGACCAGGCTGAAATCCAGCCGTGTCACCGGCGTCGGCGCCTGGCGCGCCAGCGCCGGCAACCCGAGCCGGCGTCGCAGCCGTGGCAGGATCCGTTGCAGGTGCTGTTGTTCCTCGGCACTTTCCGGCGCCGCCTCGGCCGCGCCAGCCAGCGCCATGGCCTGCTCATGCTCTCCGAGGCGTTCCAGCACCCGGATGCTGCGCAGGCGCGCGCCGGGGTACTGGCACCCGCCGTAGATCGCCAGGGCGCCGGACAGATCCTCCAGGCGCTCGCTGTATTGTCCCAGCTGAAACAGCAGCTTGCCTCGCCGCCGCTCCAGCCAGGGGTTGTCGGTCTGCAACTGCCGGATATGCGCCAGCACCCGGGGAATCTCCACTCCCGCCTCCAGGGCCTCGCGGGCCGTATGCAGGTGCAGGTAGCCGTCCACGTCGGCACGGCTGCGCAAGCCACGGGACTCGGCGCAGAACTCGACCTTTTCATAGCTGAAGATGCCCAGGTCGGCCAGCACGAATTCCGACCAGTCCTGATAGAGATTGCCGAAGAACATCAGCCGCAGGCGGTCGCACAGCGCCATGACCTGCAGGCTGTAGAGCCGGTCGGGGAGTTGCGGGCACCACTGGGCAAACGACCGTTGCTCGTCGGCGAACCGCGCGGCAAGGGCCTCCCGCAGGTCACCCTTCCTGGCCCTGGGTTGCGTGATGACGGTCGCGAAGGCCTGCACGACCTCGGCCTTCTGCAATACCGCGAACAAGACGTCCAGCGTCAACGGGCTATCGTCGCGGACCCAACCCAGGGCCAGCAGGGGCAACACCGCCGCGTCGCTGCCGCCGATTTCCGCATAACTCAGCTTGCTGGCGCGAAAGTGCTCGCCCTTGCGCATCACCATGCGCACCAACAGCGCCCGGGAAGCCTTGGGCAAGCGCGAGAACTCGTCGATGAACGCCTGCTCCTGCCCGCTCAGCAGGTCGGCATAACGCTGGGCCAGCCAGTCGAGCACGCGCTGGAAGTTGTTCAGGTAATAAAACGGATCGTCGAGGGGCTGAGTTGTCACGGGCAGGAAGGACCACGGTTATCGAATGCTGGTTATGCATACAGATAACAGCCCTCCCCGCGCCTGGCAAACACAATTGGACAAAAGGCCTGTCGGGCGCCTAGGTCAGGGGCTCGACTCCAGGCGCAAGGCATCGGCCAACGTCCCCAGGGCCTGCTCCAGATGGCGATGACCGTTGGAAGTGGTGCTCAGGCGCAGGCAATCGCGGTGCAGCCCGTGCAGGCTGAATAATTCGCCGGGGGCCATGACGATCTTCTGCTCCAGCAAGCGCTCGAACACCTTGCGCATGTCCGTCGAGCGCGTGGCCCGCGCCCAGACGGTCGCACCGCCCTGGGGCGGGATGAAGTCCAGGCTGTCGGCCAGGCGCTCGCGCAACAGCTGGCTGACCTGCAGCATGCGTTCGTTGAGCAGCCGCCGCAGTGTGGCCAGGTGCTGGTCGATACGCCCGCTGCTGTACAGGCGGGCAATCGCCTTCTGCCGCGTCGGCGACATGCGGAACGAGCGCAGCAGGAAATGCCGCTGCAACTCTACGCCGAGATGCCGGGACAACAGGTAGCCGAATGGCGCTTCGCACCCCATGAAGCGCTCGAAACTGGCGAACACCAGCAGGCGATCCGGGTCGACCAGATCACGCATGCACACGCCCCCGGCCTGGAAGGCCAGTTCGCCATGGCTGTCGTTCTCCAGCAGCCAGACACCGAAATGCTCCAGCAACCGGGCGATCTGCTGGCGCTGCTCCAGGGGCATCAGGCTGCCGTGGGGCATATTGATCCGCGAAGACATCAGCAGCAGCTTGACCGACTGCGTGCGCAGCAGGTGTTCAAGTCCCGCCAGGTCAAAGGCGCCCTGCCCATCCAGGGGCAATTCGATTACATTCACCCCGCCGGCCTGCAACAACCGCAGGATCACCCAGTCGCAAGGCGACTCCACCAGGACCGTCGCCTGCTTCAGGGACAGCGCCGCCATCAGGGTTTCCAGCACACTGCGCAGGTCGGCGCCGATATAGACGTCGTCGGCATGCCAGTAGCGCTGTGCCGAGGTGGTGTAGCGCACCGCCAGTGCCGTGCGCAGCTCCAGTTCGCCAAACGGCTGGAACTGCGGCTGCTGCTGTCGGGGATACTGGCGCACCAGTTCCCGTTCCAGCAGCAACAGCGGATTGTCCAGCGACAACAGCAAGGCCGGTTCATCGCTGCCCAGCACCAGCGTGCCGGGGCGGCGCGAATGCACATACATCTGCTCCAGCAGGTCGGCACCGCCGCTGACGAACGCGTTGCTGGAAACCGGCAACGCGTAATAGCCCGACTTGGCCTGGGAATAGACCCGGCCCTCCTTCTCCAGCAAGGAGTAGGCGTACTGGATGGTCGAAATCGACACGTTCAGCCGTTCGGCCAGGTGCCGCAACGAGGGCAGCTTGACCCGGGCATCGGTTTCCACCTCGTTGATCAGGCTGACCAGGTAGCGGTAGACCGACTGATAGGCGAAGTCCGAGTGCTTGCGTCCTCTGACCGTTCGTGGAACCGCGCCGGGCTCGGTGGAGGTCGAACCGGGTTCGGAAGTTTCTGAAGCTATCAATACCAATCCTTTTAACGTCCCGACAGGACTTCTTTGCAGACTTCACCGTTGTCGGGATTGATGATGTCAACTCGGTGTTTATCCGGATCGCTGGCCCGCACCCGGGCAATCAGCGAGACAGCGGTGCTGAAATCGACCCGGGGCTTCTGATAGAGGTCCTGCAGCAGTTCGAGTGTCAGGCCGCTGACGTCGGTCAGCCATTGCTCGATCTGTTCGTTGCCCGGTTGCGCCGACAAGACCCGGTGCAGGTCGGGCAAAGCCACCAGCATGCCCGGATGGCAGTGGCGCAGGAAAATCTCCAGGCCACGCCCCTGGTTGACGAACGGCGCGAACAGCAGGCAGATCAGTTGTTCTTCGCGCAGGCCATAGGCTTCCTGGGCGTACACCCCGGCCAGGGCCCTGCGGTTGAGGAGTTTTTCCGGGGTGTCATAGGCGGCCACGGCCTGCTCGATCAGGCGCGTCGACATGAGTTTCTTGCGCATCATCACCACCGCCAGTTGCAGGTACTCGGTGATGCCCGCCTGGTAGCTCAGGCCCCGGACGTATTGCGCCTGCAAGCCGCGCATATGCGCCATGAGCAAGGGGTTGGCGCAATCCGACTCGCTGAAGTGGAAGGCCAGGTCGTCGAAGCGGAAACCGAGGAATTCGGTCAGCAACGGCCAGCGCTGCTCGATGTTGCTGCCCACCAGGTCATAGACGCTCAGCAGCATCGGCGTACTGGCGTGGCCGATGGCCGGTCCCGGCGGTTGCGCCGGGGTATCGCCGTAAAGCTCGCGATAATATTCCAGGCTCAGCTCGTTGCAGGTCCGCACGGCCTCGTCGAACTCCAGCGGACCCGCGCCCTGGCGGTTGCGGTCGGGACGTTCGGTCGAGCGCAGCAGCCAGGTCAGGTACTGCTTCTGCTCCCGGGGCGGGTCGCCGATGACCAGCGCACTGATGCCCTTGTCCCAGGCACTGGCACGCTCATGGAAATCCGCCATCGACAGGTAGCAGCTGTTGCAGAACGTCGCCCGGCCATCCCCTGCCGTCAGGTGGCCGTTCATCAGCAGGTTGCGCCGGTTGAGGTCGCGGTTGAGATCGGACATCGGCGTGCGATGGTGAAACGGGCGGACATGTTTATTGTCCACCATCAGCAGTTCCACGCGCGGGTCGTCATAGACGAACAGCGCGCAGTAGCCGCGATGGATATTGTTCATGACGGTGGCGGTCACGCCGGCATGACGCAGGGTGGCGATACGCAGGTTGAACGTGGCCGGCGAACGCCCGGCGATGCTCAACTGGGCGGCACGCAGGAAAGCCAGCGTATAACTGCTGTCCTTGCCGCCACCATGGGGCACCATGACCTTGAACTCACCGATACGCTCGATGCCGCCCGCGGCCACGATCAAGCGCTGGATCAACAACTGCAGTGCGATACGTTCGGCACGGCTGAAGTAACTCATCAACCGCTGTAGAACCTGTTGATATACATAGTTCATTGCCTGCTCGTGAATAGAGCTCATAGCCTTTACACCTGGATTGGGTTCAGTGTCGGGCAACCGGCGCTCGTCATTATCAACGCGTGCTATGTTCAGGAGCGTATTCGCCGTCCGCTATCGAACAGGTCGAACCACAACAAGAGTATTACCCCAGACCTGTAACATCCACAGCAAGGATAGGTGAGTGTGACCTGAGTCACTGATTGCCGGTCAACTTTGGGAGATCCTTGCGGCGATAAGAACTTCCTAGGAATGTTCTTACACTTACCTACAACTATTGATCACACAAACAAATTCAATGAGAAAGAGCCCCTCACCGTGAGCCCCCTTGTTTGCGCCAACTCCCCGCGAACGCCCTGACTGAAGCTTGTGCAACTGCATCGCACCGGTACAACAACTGAAACTCGACCATGACTCATTCCTTGAGCTGAAAGTTACCCGTTAATTATCAGTGCTTACAGGGCGATTAACAGATACAGAATTTGGAAAAAAACCGGTTCAGTTGGTGAAAGACTCAATTTCCACCGGCAACTTTCGTACAAAAAGTTCAATAATTTGTTGGACAAAATAAAAAGCCCCGTATCAGTCGACTGATACGGGGCTTGATGATTGCGCGGGTTGAATCAGGCGGGATCGACCTGCAATGCCACCCGTCCACGGCATGGACAAGCGTCCATGTAACGATGCGCCTCGACAAACTCGTCGAAAGGAAATGCGCGGATTTCCAGCGGCGGCAGGACACGGTCCGCCGTCAATTGGTTGATGTCCCGCAGTGCCCGTTGCACCGCTGCCTCGTCCTGGACAATGCCCAGTTCCGGCTTGCCGGTGAAGTTGCCGATGCAGTGCACGAAGAACTGGATGTTCTTCTGGAACGCCGCACAAGCCGGGAATGGCGTCTGGTTGCCACCCTGCAGGCCATAGAGCACCAGGCTGCCACGCGGCGCCAGGACATCGCCGAGCATCGACATCTGCGGCCCGCCGAGGCCGTCGAAGACCATGTCGACGCCACGACCGTCGGTGTACTTGTTGATCTGCATGAGCAGGTCCTGCTCTTCGGTGACGATGACTTTCTCGGCACCCAGGGCAATCAGGAAATCACGCTCTTCGGCAGTCTTGGTCGCGGCGATCACTTTCACGCCCAGGGCCTTGCCCAGTTGCACGAAGGACGGCCCGGCGCAATGGCTGGCGTCGGTGATCAGGGCAAACTGCCCCGGCTTGACCCGCGCCAGGTCAACATAGGCAAAATAGGCGATCAGCAACGGCGTGTAGTGGACACTGGCCTGGACCGGCGTCAGGACATCCGGGTAGCGGGTCAGGGCCGAACGCGGCAGGACGATCAGTTCACCGTATACCGGGTAGTCGTTGGGGCTCTGTGCCGGGAAGCTGGCGACCTTGTCACCGATCGACAGATCGTCCACGCCATCACCGACGGCCGTGACCACACCGGCCATTTCATGACCGATACCGGCCGGCAGGCGGGCATGGGACGACGCCAGGTTCTGCCGCCAGAGGACGTCATACCAGCTGATGCCAATCGCTTCGACACGCACCTGCACTTCGCCCGGTGCAGGCAGAGTGGCCGTATGCTCTTCGCATTTGAGCACCTCGGCCGGACCAAACTTGTGAAAACGGATCGTGCGTGACATCGCAAACCTCGCCAAATGAACCTCTAATGACACGAACTCTATCCGGGCTTTCCCCTGAAGACTATCCGTGCCCATTAATAGTCGACATGCCTGTCATTGATTGGGGGGGCATTGTACACAATGTCGGCAAGCGGGGCTGAAGACGGCAGGAAAGGCGGTTTTTTCCCGCAGAAAAAAAACCGGACCCCGGGTTTCAGCGGCTGCCATGGCCCTGACTCATAAAAGGAAAGTTCATTTTTCCAGTGCGAATCAGGCGCCTTTGCCCGTAAGATTCACCTCATTCGTTATTGACCGACCTGTGAAGCGAGCCCGATGAACCGTAACGACCTGCGCCGCGTCGATCTGAACCTGCTGATTGTCTTCGAAACCCTGATGCACGAACGGAGCGTAACCCGGGCGGCGGAAAAGCTGTTCCTCGGTCAGCCGGCCATCAGTGCGGCCTTGTCGCGCCTGCGCAGCCTGTTCGATGACCCGCTGTTCGTGCGCACCGGCCGCAGCATGGAGCCTTCGGCCCGCGCCGTGGAGATCTTCGCCCTGCTCTCGCCGGCGCTGGATTCGATTTCCACCGCGGTAAGCCGCGCATCCGAGTTCGACCCGGCGACCAGTACCTCGGTGTTTCGCATCGGCCTGTCCGACGACGTCGAGTTCGCCCTGCTGCCGCAGTTGCTCAAGCGCCTGCGGGCCGAAGCCCCGGGCATCGTGCTGGTGATCCGTCGCGTCAACTACCTGCTGATCCCGGCCAAGCTGGGTTCCGGCGAGATCTCCATCGGGGTCTGCTACACCACCGACCTGCCGGCCAACGCCAAGCGCAAGGTGCTGCGGCGCAGCTCGCCGAAACTGCTGCGCGCCGACAGCATGCCCGGCCCGCTGTCGCTGGACGACTTCTGTGCACGGCCTCATGCGCTGGTATCCTTTGCCGGCGACCTGAGCGGCTTTATCGATACCGAACTGGAAAAACTCGGGCGCAAGCGGCATGTGGTGCTCGCGGTCCCGCAATTCAACGGCCTGAGCACCCTGATCAGCGGCACCGACATCGTCGCCACCGTGCCGGACTACACCGCCGACGCCCTGACTGCCGCTGGCGGGGTGCGCGCCGAGGACCCGCCGTTGCCGGTGCAGAGTTTCGAACTGCACATGGCTTGGCGCGGTTCCCAGGACAACGACCCGGGCGAACGCTGGTTGCGCTCGCGGATCCAGATGTTCTGCGGGGATCCGGACAGTCTCTGACGCTAAGGTGCTCGCCCACCCATGGAGGATACGCATGACGATTCGCGCAGTGGTTTTCGATTTCGGCGGTGTCTTGTTCGACTGGAGTCCGCAGCACCTGTACCGCCAGCTGATCGCCGATGAACAGGAAAGGCAGTGGTTCCTGGACAATATCTGCACCCAGGAATGGAATACCGAGCAGGATGCCGGCCGCACGCTGGCCGAAGCCACCCGCACCCTGATTGCCCGACATCCGCGACACGAACCCCTGATCCGGGCCTATTACGACCGCTGGCACGAGATGTTGCGCGGGCCGCTGCCCGGCGGCGTGGCTATCCTGGAAGCCCTGCATGAGGCAGATATGCCATTGTTCGGCCTGACCAACTGGTCGGCGGAAACCTTTCCCTATGCCCGCGCCAACTATCCCTTCCTGCAGCGCTTCCGTGACATCGTGGTGTCGGGCGAAGTGAAGCAGATCAAGCCCGACGCGCGGATCTACCAGCTGAGCCTGGGTCAGGTTCGTGCGCATCTGCCGGATATCCAGCCGCGAGAGCTGGTGTTTATCGACGATGTCGCGACCAACGTCGAGGCCGCCATCGCCCTCGGCTGGCAAGGTATTCATCACGTGTCCGCAGACGCCACCCAACAGCGCCTGCGGGAACTGGGCGTGCAGTTCTGAAGCGATCCGTCAGGCGACACTGCCGATAAACGGCAATGCCAGATACAGCTTGATCACGATGGCATTGGCGATATCGATAAAAAACGCCCCGACCATGGGCACCACCAGGAAGGCGATCCGCGACGGGCCGTAGCGCTGGGTCACCGCCTGCATGTTGGCGATCGCCGTGGGCGTTGCCCCCAGGCCGAAGCCGCAGTGCCCGGCGGCCAGGGCCACGGCATCATAGTTGCGGCCCATCACGCGGAAGGTGACGAAGATGGCGAACAGCGCCATCAATACCGCCTGGGCCGTCAGCAGGATAAAGATCGGCAAGGCCAGCGCCGCCAGGTCCCAGAGTTTCAGCGACATCAGCGCAATGGCCAGGAACAGCGACAGGCTGACATTGCCCAGCACCGATACCTCGCGCTCGAAAACCTCATGCCAGCCCAGCGCCGACAGACCGTTGCGCAAGACCACGCCGACAAACAGCACACAGACGAACGTCGGCAATTCCAGGGCCGTGCCCTTGATCAGATCGCTGAGGAAGGTACCGGCCAACAGGCTGATGGCAATCAACGCCAGTGTCTCTATAAAGGAGCCCGGCGTGATCATCCGCTCGCGCTCGGGCTGCTCGAAGCCCTTCGGCACGCCCAGGACCGCCTTTTCCTGGGGCACCCCCTGGGTCTTTACGCGCTTGAGCAGCAACCTGGCCACCGGTCCCCCGATCAGGCCACCCAAGACCAGGCCGAAGGTCGCCGAGGCCATGGCCAGCTCCGCGGCGGACATCACGCGATATTGCTCGGCGAACACCGAACTCCAGGCCGCGCCGGTGCCGTGACCGCCCGACAAGGTGATGGAACCGGCCAGCAAGCCCATCAGCGGATCCAGGCCGAGCGCGGCGGCCAGTGACACGCCCAGGGCGTTCTGCACCACCAGCAAGCCGACGACCACCAACAGGAAAGTCCCGAGCACCCGCCCGCCTTTCTTCAGGCTGGTGAAATCGGCGTTGAGGCCAATGGTGGCGAAGAAAGCCAGCATCAACGGGGCCTGCAGCGAGGTATCGAAGCCCACCTTGAAGTCGAACGCTACCCGCAGGAGCAACAGCACCAGCGCCACCACCAGGCCGCCGGCAACGGGTTCGGGAATGTTGTAGGTGCGCAGGAAACCGACGCGGCTACAGAGTCCACGGCCCAGCAGCAACACCAGGGAAGCGGCCACCAGCGTGCCGTAGAAGTCGAGTTGAACCATATGGAGAATCCTCGGTAATTATTTTTGTCTGCCCCTGCCGCGGGCAAAGTCGGGCCCTCCCGACAACTCGCGTGTCGGGGTCTGAATCAGCATTTTCGTGTCGCTGAATTGTACTGACCCGTATCGCCAGCGATGTAGGCCGTGTTCCCATCCATCATCGGATAATTCTGAATATTCGGATCGGCCGGCGTAGGATCAGCGCCGTGACGCGCTGTTGCATTCCCGGCAACAGTGATTTGCGCTTTCTGTAATGGATAGGCTGCTAACGGAAGGCGCATGCTAGTGGGCTGGATTCGGTTTGATATCATTCCGGATGATAGTTACCTTCGCTTCATTCGATTCGTGTGCGATCAACGCCCACAGCATGATCCGCCCATCTCAATAGATTGGCGGACTCCCCCCATGGAACAGTCACTTAAACTTTTGCGCTTCCCCCTGGCTGCCCTGGCAGTCGTCGTGATGAGTGCCTGCGGCAAAGCGCCCGTGGCGGCAGGTGGTGCGATGCCGGCAACCAAGGTCAGCGTGGCCAAGGTCATCGAACAGCCCGTCAATGAATGGGACGAGTTCACCGGGCGCCTCGAAGCCCCGGAAACCGTGGAAATCCGCCCGCGGGTTTCCGGCCAGATCGATCAGGTGGCCTTCACCGAAGGTGCGCTGGTCAAGAAAGGCGACCTGCTGTTCCAGATAGACCCCCGCCCCTACCAGGCTGAAGTCCATCGCCTGGAAGCCCAACTGCAGCAGACCCGCGCCACCGCCAGCCGTACCGCCAACGAGGCCGAGCGTGGCAAGCGCCTGCTGACCAGCAACGCGATTTCCGCCGAACTGGCCGACACCCGCACCAGCACCGCCCAGGAATCCAAGGCCGCGGTCGATGCGACCCAGGCGCAACTGGACCTGGCTCGCCTGAACCTGAGCTTCACCCGCGTCACCGCGCCCATCAGCGGCCGTGTCAGCCGTGCCGAAATCACCGCCGGCAACATCGTCACCGCCGATGTCACGCCGTTGACCAGCGTGGTTTCCACCGACAAGGTCTACGCCTACTTCGACGCCGACGAGCGGGTCTACCTCAAGTACACCCAGCTAGCTCGCCAGGGCAAGCGTGGCGCTACCACCCCGGTCTACCTCGGTCTGTCCAATGAAACCGGCAACCCGCACCTGGGTCAGATGAACTTCGTCGACAACCAGGTCAACCCACGCACCGGCACCATCCGCGGTCGCGCCGTGTTCGACAACACCGACGGCAGCTTCACCCCCGGCCTGTACGCCCGCCTGAAGCTGGTCGGCAGCGGCACCTACGCCGCCGTGCTGATCAACGACGAAGCGGTCGGTACCGACCTGGGCAAGAAGTTCGTGCTGGTGATGGACGCCGACAAGAAGACCGCCTACCGCTCGGTCGAGCTGGGTCCGAAAATCGAAGGTCTGCGGATCGTGCGCAGCGGCCTGAACAAGGATGACACCGTCATCGTCAAAGGCCTGCAACGCGTGCGTCCGGGCTCGCCGGTGGATCCTGAAGTGATCCCGATGGCCAGCAAGGAAACCCTCGCCGCTCTGGCAGAACAACGACAAGCCCTGGAAGCCAGCAACCTGCAGCAGGTTGCGCCGGCCAAAGGCGCTCCGGCCCAGGCTAACAAGCTGGCCGCAGCGACTCCACGCGGTTAAGGGATACACACGATGAATTTTTCCCAGTTCTTCATATCAAGACCGATCTTCGCGGCGGTACTCTCGCTGCTGATCCTGATCGCCGGTGCGATCTCGCTGTTCCAGTTGCCGATCAGCGAATACCCGGAAGTGGTTCCGCCGACCGTGGTGGTACGCGCCAACTTCCCCGGCGCCAACCCCAAGGTCATCGGTGAAACCGTGGCCGCGCCCCTGGAACAGGCCATCACCGGCGTCGAGAACATGCTCTACATGTCCTCGCAGTCCACCGCCGACGGCAAGCTGACCCTGACCATCACCTTCGCCCTGGGCACCGACCTGGACAACGCGCAGGTACAGGTGCAGAACCGCGTGACCCGGACCGAGCCGAAACTGCCGGTCGAAGTGACCCGTATCGGTATCACCGTCGACAAGGCCTCGCCCGACCTGACCATGGTTGTGCACTTGACCTCGCCGGACAAGCGCTACGACATGCTCTACCTGTCCAACTACGCCTTGCTCAATATCAAGGATGAGCTGGCCCGCCTGGGCGGTGTCGGTGACGTGCAGCTGTTCGGCATGGGCGACTACTCCCTGCGGGTATGGCTCGATCCGAACAAGACCGCCTCGCGCAACCTGACCGCCACCGATGTGGTCAACGCCATTCGCGAGCAGAACCGCCAGGTCGCGGCCGGTCAACTGGGCGCGCCTCCGGCGCCTACCGCCACCAGCTTCCAGATGTCGATCAACGCCCAGGGCCGCCTGGTCTCCGAAGAAGAGTTCGAGAACATCGTGATCCGTGTCGGCGACGACGGCGAAATCACCCGTCTCAAGGACATCGCCCGGGTCGAGCTCGGCTCCAGCCAGTACGCCCTGCGCTCGCTGCTGAACAACCAGCCGGCGGTGGCGATCCCGATCTTCCAGCGTCCAGGCTCCAACGCCATCGAGATTTCCAACGAAGTGCGCGCCAAGATGGCCGAGCTGAAGAAGGACTTCCCCGAAGGCATGGACTTCAGCATCGTCTACGACCCGACCATCTTCGTGCGCGGCTCCATCGAAGCGGTGGTGCACACCCTGTTCGAAGCCCTGATCCTCGTGGTCCTGGTGGTGATCCTGTTCCTGCAGACCTGGCGTGCCTCGATCATTCCGCTGGTCGCCGTACCGGTATCGCTGATCGGTACCTTCGCCATCATGCACATGTTCGGCTTCTCGCTTAACGCGCTGTCGCTGTTCGGCCTGGTACTGGCGATCGGTATCGTGGTGGACGACGCCATCGTGGTGGTGGAAAACGTCGAGCGGAACATCGGCCTGGGCCTCAGCCCGATCGAAGCCACCAAGCGTGCCATGCGTGAAGTGACCGGTCCCATCATCGCCACGGCGCTGGTGCTCTGCGCGGTGTTTATCCCGGCGGCCTTCATCTCCGGCCTGACCGGCCAGTTCTACAAGCAGTTCGCCCTGACCATCGCCATCTCGACCGTGATCTCGGCGTTCAACTCCCTGACCCTGTCGCCGGCCCTGGCCGCGGTATTGCTCAAGGACCACCACGCCCCGAAAGACCGCTTCTCGAAGGTTCTCGACGCGCTGCTGGGTGGCTGGCTGTTCCGTCCGTTCAACCGCTTCTTCGACAAGGCCAGCCATGGTTATGTCGGCACCGTGACCCGTGTCATCCGGGTCAGCGGCGTCGCCCTGGTGCTGTATGCGGGCCTGATGGTCCTGACCTGGCTCGGCTTCTCCAGCACCCCGACCGGCTTCGTGCCAGGCCAGGACAAGCAGTACCTGGTGGCCTTCGCCCAACTGCCGGACGCGGCCAGCCTGGACCGTACCGAAGACGTGATCAAGCGCATGTCCGACCTGGCCCTGAAACAGCCTGGCGTGGAAAGCGCGGTGGCCTTCCCCGGCCTGTCGATCAACGGGTTCACCAACAGCCCGAACGCCGGCATCGTGTTCGTCACCCTCAAGCCGTTCGACGAGCGCAAGGACCCGAGTGAATCGGCCGGCGCCATCGCCGGTGCCTTGAACGGCAAGTTCGCCGGGATCCAGGAAGCCTACATGGCGATCTTCCCGCCACCGCCGGTACAAGGCCTGGGCACCATCGGCGGGTTCCGACTGCAGATCGAAGACCGGGGCAACCTGGGCTATGAAGAGCTGTACAAGGAAACGATGAACATCATCACCAAGAGCCGCAGCGTGCCGGAGCTGGCCGGGTTGTTCACCAGCTACACCGTCAACGTGCCGCAGGTGGATGCCGCCATCGACCGCGAGAAGGCCAAGACCCACGGCGTGGCCGTCAGTGACATCTTCGACACCCTGCAGGTCTACCTGGGTTCGCTGTATGCCAACGACTTCAACCGCTTCGGTCGTACCTATCAGGTCAACGTCCAGGCCGAACAGCAGTTCCGCCTCGAGTCCGACCAGATCGGCCAGCTGAAAGTACGCAACAACAAGGGCGAGATGATCCCGCTGGCGACCTTCATCAAGGTCAGCGACACCTCCGGGCCGGACCGCGTGATGCACTACAACGGCTTCATCACCGCCGAAATCAACGGCGCCGCGGCACCGGGCTACAGCTCCGGCCAGGCCCAGGCGGCCATCGAGAAACTGCTGAAGGACGAACTGCCCAACGGCATGACCTACGAGTGGACCGACCTGACCTACCAGCAGATCCTCTCGGGCAATACCGCACTGCTGGTGTTCCCGCTCTGCGTACTGCTGGCGTTCCTGGTACTGGCGGCACTGTATGAAAGCTGGAGCCTGCCGCTGGCGGTCATCCTGATCGTACCGATGACCCTGCTGTCGGCGATTGCCGGGGTGATTGCCTCCGGTGGCGACAACAACATCTTCACCCAGATCGGCTTGATCGTACTGGTGGGCCTGGCGTGCAAGAACGCGATCCTGATCGTCGAGTTCGCCAAGGACAAGCAGGAAGAAGGCCTCGATCCGCTGAGCGCGGTACTGGAAGCCTGCCGCCTGCGTCTGCGGCCGATCCTGATGACCTCCGTCGCGTTCATCATGGGTGTGGTCCCCCTGGTGTTCTCCAGCGGTGCCGGTGCCGAGATGCGTCATGCCATGGGTGTGGCGGTGTTCTCCGGGATGCTCGGCGTGACCTTCTTCGGTCTGCTGCTGACCCCTGTGTTCTATGTATTGATCCGCCGCTCTGTCGAGCGTAGTGAAGCTCGCAAGGCAGCCCGGGCCCTCAAGCTGGAGGCGCAACAATGAGCAGTATGAAGGCCTTTCTCCCGAGCCTGCTGGTACTGGCGCTGAGCGCCTGTGCCGTCGGCCCGGACTACAAGACTCCTGACACGGCGGCGGCGAACATCACCGCCGCCACCGATGGCAGCGCCGGCCAGAAGAATTTCGACCGCGCCCGCTTCGAAGGTATCTGGTGGCAGCAGTTCGACGATCCGACCCTCAACAAGCTGGTGACCCAGTCCCTGGCCGGCAACCGTGAGTTGCGCGTCGCCTTCGCCCGCCTGAAAGCGGCGCGGGCGATCCGCGATGACGTCAGCGATGACGCCATGCCGACCATCACCAGCCGGGCCAGTGCCGATCTGGGCAAGGGCCAGGTACCGGGCCAGACCGAGAGCCGGGTCAATAGCGAACGCTATGACCTGGGCCTGGACATGGCCTGGGAGGTCGACCTGTTCGGCCGCATCCAGCGCAGCCTGGAAGCCGCCGACGCCGACCAGCAGTCGGCCGAAGCCGATCTGTACCAGTTGCAGGTGACCATGATTGCCGAGCTGGTGGATGCCTACGGGCAACTGCGCGGTGCGCAATTGCGGGAAAAGATCGCCCTGGCCAACCTGAAGAACCAGCAGGAATCCAAGGGCATCACCGAAAGCCTGCGTGACGCCGGGGTCGGCGACCAGCTCGATGTGGTCCGTGCCGATGCCCGCCTCGCGGCGGTCGAAGCCAGCGTGCCGCAACTGCAGGCCGAACAGGTCCGCGAGCGCAATCGCATCGCTACCCTGCTCGGCGAGCGCCCGGATACGCTGTCGGTGGACTTGAGTCCGAAGGACCTGCCGGCGATCTCAAAGGCCCTGGCTATCGGCAATCCGGGTGAGCTGCTGCAACGCCGTCCGGATATCCTCAGCGCCGAGCGCAAGCTGGCCGCCGCCACCGCGCGGATCGGCGTGGCCAAGGCCGACCTGTTCCCACGGGTCAGCCTCAGCGGCTTCCTCGGCTTTACCGCCGGACGGGGTTCGCAGATCGGCTCGTCGGCCGCCAATGCCTGGGCCCTTGGCCCGAGCATCACCTGGCCGGCATTCAACCTGGGCAGCGTGCGGGCCCGCCTGCGCGGCGCCAATGCCGAAGCCGAAGGCGCCCTGGCCACCTACGAGCAGCAAGTGCTGCTGGCCCTGGAAGAATCGCAGAACGCCTTCAGTGACTACGGCAAGCGCCAGCAACGCCTGATCTCGCTGATCCGCCAGAGCGAGTCGAGCCGCACCGCCGCCGACCTGGCCGCGATCCGCTACCGCGAAGGCACCGTGGACTTCCTGGTACTGCTCGATGCCCAGCGCGAACGCCTGGCCGCCGAAGACAGCCAGGCCCAGGCCGAGACCGACCTGTATCGCGGCATCGTCGCGATCTACAAGGCCCTGGGTGGCGGCTACGCGCCGCAGACCGTCGCCAGCAACTGATTCAAACTCTCCTGGTTGGATGCCCCTCCAACCGCTTCGGCCCCGCGCCCCTTCGGTCGCGGGGCTTTTTTTCGTCCACGAATAACAGCTAAGGATAGTGTTACAAGATATTTCTTCAGCTCCGAAATGCTCTAACCAACTGTCATTTCTGACAGTTACCGGGGCGATGAACCGAGGGGTACGGTAAGGACGCGCATAGATCGTGCGCGCGCACTCATCATCGCAAGGAGAAGCGTTATGAAACTCCCCTCTCGTCTTGTTACCTCACTCGGCTTGGTGGTCGCGAGTGTCAACCTCGCCACGGTGGTCCAGGCTGCCACCTGGAACGATAACGTCAGCAATTCCACTGTTCTCAGCAGCCGCCTCACCGCAGGCAACGACTATCATTATTTTGTGGGCAAATCCATGTCGGTGAGTTTTTACGAGTCAGCGCTGGTGGACACTCTGTCTGGCGGGGCAACGGCTCTCCCGCCTTTGTTCACCTCCGCCAGTGGAGACCCGGGGGCCTGTGCCGCCGGTGCAATCAGCAATGCCCCGGCAAGCACGGCCGTGATCGTCGGTACCTGTGAAGACAGTCTCGAAGTGAATCAGGCGGTCAAATGGTCGGTCAACAATCTCACCGCGCCCCCTCAGCAACTGCAACCGCTGCCCCTGCTCGCCGGCCTGCGCCTGGTACCCGACGTGCAGACCGAGGCCGCGGCCGTCAACCTCGCGGGTGTCGTGACGGGCATCAGCATCAGCCCCACCGGTGAAGCCACGCCGGTGGTGTGGAGTTCCACCGGAGCCGCGAACAGCCTGCTGCCACCGCTGCTCGGCTCGGTCAGCAACTGCAGTCCGGCGGACATCAGTGATGCGGCAACGCCAGCGATTATTGGCAATTGTCCGGCCGGTACCGGTGGTTCGGGGAAAAATCGCGCCGTGCTCTGGGCCAATGCCAGCTCCGGCTATACCGTGCTGCCTGTGCCCAGTGGGGCCAGCTACTGCGTCGCCAGTGAGATCAATCTGAGCGGAAAAATCCTCGGTACCTGTTATTACGTACCCGATACCTATAAAACCGTGCAGTGGCCGGCCGGCGGTGCCAGCGCGCCGACGGTGATGCTGACCATCAACGGCAACACCTCGCTGCGTAACTCCGGGGTCGCCATGAATGCGTCAGGGCAGATCGCCGGTAACCGGCTGAAATCCGGGGGCTTTACTACCGGGTTCTTCTGGGACCCCGCCACCGGTACCAACGGGATTCCGGTCCCACTCCTGGCCGGTAGCGCCAGAGCCACCGCCAAGGCCATCTCCGACAACGGCATCATCGTCGGTTGCGGTGAAGTGGCGGGCGTCAGCGAAGCCTTCACTTACCACAGCTCCGGCGGCACCCTCCTGGCAATCAGCCCCCTGGGAGCCGGTGGCAACGACTGTGCCGACGCCATTTCTCCCAATGGCGCCTATACCGCCGGCGTCAGTGAAGACGCCAGCGTCAGCGAGCAGGACGATGGGGTTATTTTCAACAACTAGCACAAAGGCCGTTCTGGCTTCCATTGAAGCGCATCGGCTTGATCCGGAGGAATACTGAAATGACTGCTATCGCTCTTTGCCCATCGGACTGTTCCCGTCACGCCAGGGCGTTGCGTACCCGGCCCCGCAAAAGGGGATTTGCCGTGGCCATGCTGATCGCGATGGGCGTAGCCTGCCCGTTGATCGCCACCTCCAGCCACGCCGCGCCCCTTTGCCGGTACACCTGTAGCACCAACGTTGCCGTCAGGCCCACCGGTTATTCCGCGGGCTTCCATGCCGGCTACACCGCGGGACAGGTGGACGGCTATGCAGCCGGGCGCAATACCTATGCCGCCGGCTACGCGGCGGGCTACAACTACGGCTTCGCTGTCGGTTACAACCGCGGCCAGAACGCCAACACGCCACCTTACGGCCAGATGCGTTACTGAAACCGATCAGGTGGTCGTGACATCCTTGCCGGACTCCCACCGAGCAGCCCCGAGCGCCTTTGGCCTCGGGGCTTTTTCCATCGGCGGCTTGGCCTTTTCGGGGCATCTCGGGATATGCTCGCGTCCAGGGGACCAGCCTGATGGCCATATGCCCCTTCAAGACTGAAGGTCTAAAGGGGTTGGACAATGTCACAGTCAGTCTTCAAGTTGTTCCTGACCAATCGCCTGGCGGCGCTGGCCGGCGCCGACTCGTTGCGGGCCATTCGCGAAGGGCTGCTCTGGCTGTTGCCGTGCCTGCTGGTTTCGGCCGCCTTCCTCGTGCTGTCGGTCTGTGCCCGGTTGCTGGGTGCGCCGGATGAGCTGGTGGACTTCCTCGCCGGGCTGCACGAGAAGATCAGCGGCACCCTACCCTTGCTGGTCGCCGCCTCGATCGGCTACATGCTCGCGATCCGCTACCGCTTGCCGCAGGTGCCGGTGGCGTTCCTGTGCCTGACCCATGTGGTGATCGCGATCTACCTGCTGCAGGACTACCCCCGCGCGGCCGCGACGCTGGTGCTGTTTATCGCCATCGCCTCGCCGCTGGTCAACGTGCCGATCATTGCCCGGCTCTACCGCCAGCCCTGGCTGCGGCTGGTACGGGAAAACGTGGTCGGCTACAACGTGCGCGACAGCATCAATGTGGTGATTCCCGGCCTGTTGACCGCGGCGGTGCTGGTGATGGTGCTGTCGCTGCTGCTGGAGATCCCCAGCGTCGCCCAGATGCAGGTGCTCTTCGACCTGACGGCACTCGACCATCCCTATGCCTATGGGCTGCTGATCAGCGCGACCAACTCGATGCTGTGGTTCTTCGGCATCCACGGCGCCCATGCCATGCAGCCGCTGTTCGACGTCCTTGACCTGGCGGTGACGGTCAACCAGCTCAACGTCGCCGCCGCCGAGCCGGCCCGCTATGCGCTCAACAGCGGCCTGCTGGGCTGCTTCGCCTTCACCGGCGGCTCCGGTGCCTCGCTGTCGCTGATCGTTGCCATCCTGCTGTTTTCCCGCGACCGCTCCCTGCGCCTGCTGGCCCTGGCCGCGACGCCGTTGTCGCTGTTCAATGTCAACGAGATCCTGCTGTTCGGGCTGCCGATCATCCTCAACCCAAGGCTGTTCCTGCCCTTTCTCATCGCGCCCATGCTCAATACCGTGCTGGCGGTGGCGGCCGTGCAGGCCGGCTGGGTCGCTCCGGTGGTGACCGGCATGCCGCTGACTTCGCCGGTGCTGCTCAATGCCTACCTGAGCACCAACGGCGACTGGGCGGCCGTGGTCCTGCAACTGGTACTCGTCGCCGTCGGCTGCCTGGTGTACGCGCCGTATGTGATTGCCCTGCATCGCCAGCAGGCCGAAGAACAGAACATCTACATCAGGTCCTTCGACACTACCTTTCGCAGCCTGGAGGAAAAGGGCCGGTTGTTCGAGCTCGACCCGGTGGTCGCCGCGCACCGCAACGAGGCCCGGCGCACCGAGGAACTGGAACGTATCCGGCTCATCAGCGAATACGAATTCCACCTGGAATTCCAGCCACAGATCTCCAAGGTGAGCGGCCTGTGCATCGGTTGCGAGGCCTTGATGCGTGCCCGTGACAAGGACGGCCGTGCCCAGCAGCCCTGGGAGTTTCTCAGATGGCTGGCCCAGGCCAACCTGATGGCCGATGTCGACCTGTGGGTCGCCTCCCAGGCGCTGGAGCAATATCGGCGCTGGCAGAAGATCGGCTTCGAACTGCCAATGACCATCAATGTCACGGCCGCGACCCTGAGCACGCCCGAGCACGGCGAACGCCTGCTGGAGATTCTCGCCCAGGCCCACGGGCGGATTTCCGTCGAGTTGACCGAGGATGCGCTGGTCGGCGACGTGCAGTTGATCCACCGCCTGATCGAAGGCCTGCACGGCTTCGGCGCCAAACTGTATATCGACGATTTCGGCACCGGCTATTCGGCCCTGAGCTACCTGCACCAGTTCAGGATCGATGGCATCAAGATCGACCGCAGCTTTGTCGTCGCCCACCGTCATGCCAATGGCGCACGGGTTCTGAGCGGCATGCTGCGGCTGTGCGAAACCCTCGACCTCGACATCATCGTCGAAGGCGTGGAAACCCGGGAGCAGTACGACGCCTTGCAGTCCTCCCGCGAACTGGTGATCCAGGGCTGGTATTTCAGCAAGGCGATCAACGCGACACAGATGCCCGCATTTGTTCTGCAGCGCCAGGAACTGGCTGCCGGCGAAAGGCTGTTGATATTGCCGAACAACGCATGAGCACCTCGATGATAGACAGCCTCGATCAAGCTGTCGGGCAGAGCGATTGGACAAGCAGGCCGGCGGCTTCTAGTCTGGCTCGGCGTAACCCCCGCGCTGCTGCCAGTCCCTTCCCATGATCGTGCGTCCCAAGCCGAACCTGATCGGCATCCTGTTTTCCCTGAAAGGCTCGATTGCCAAGCGGATTGCCCTGCGCAGCCTGCTGGTGACATTGCTGGCCTCGGTCATCGTGCTGGTGGAAACCTGGCACCCGGCCTACTTTTCCAAGGTCAACGCCACGCCGTTCACCCTGCTCGGGCTGTCGCTGTCGATCTTCATGAGCTTTCGCAACAATGCCTGCTACGACCGCTGGTGGGAGGGCCGCAAGCAACTGGGGCAGATGATCATCGAGGTGCGCTCGCTGATCCGCGAAAGCCAGGTGTTCACCGACACCGCCGAGCGCCAGGCCCTGCTGCACGACCTCTGCGGCTTTGCCCATGGCCTGATCGCCCGCCTGCGCCTGGAAGACGAGCACGCCGCCGTGCGCGAGTGGGCCACGCAGCCGCCGCCGCAGAACCATCCGAATGTCACCGACCACCTCTTGCAGCAAATCGGGGCGCGCTGCTCGCGCCTGGCGCAACAGGGCCAGCTCGGCGAATGGCGCTATACGGTCTTTGCCGCCCGGCTGGCCAGCCTGAGCCAGGTCCAGGCCAGTTGCGAGCGGATCAAGCACACTCCGCTGCCCTTCCCCTATACCCTGTTGCTGCACCGCACCATCTATCTGTTCTGCATCCTGCTGCCGTTCGCCATGGCCGAACCCCTGGGCTGGTTGACGCCGGTGTTTACCGCGATTGTCAGCTACACCTTTTTCGGCCTCGACGAGATCGGCGACGACCTCGAGGACCCGTTCGGTTTCGACGAGAACGACTTGCCGTGCAATGCGCTGCTGCGCACGGTCGAGCGGGAGATTCTCGCCAGCCTCGGCGAAACCGAGCTGCCACCGCCCCTGGAACCCATCGAGTACGTGCTCAACTGATCGCGGGTTTGACTCCGAAGCGCTCCTGACCGAAGCTGGCGGCTCTGGGAAAAGCCTGCCAGCTCACGGACACTGCATGACCAAGCCCCGCCGTTACCTGATCATCAGCCTGCTTGCCTTCCTGATCCTGGGCCTTGCCTGGCACTGGATGCGCAGCCCGACCGCGGTGCCCGCGAAAACCCCGCATGTCAATTACGGCCGCGCCCTGGAACAGGCGCACAACGGCCAGCCGGGCGCCGCGCGGGTGCTCTACCAGCAACTGGCGCGCACCGACCTGTCGGATATCCGCCGGGCCGCGCTGCATGCCGAACTGCCCAACTATCCCAGTCCCCAGGCATTGAAACTGGCCGACGCGGATTTGCAGAGCCCTTCGGCGCTGGTCCGCGAGGCGGCGATCCAGAGCATCGTCGGCCTGGTGCCGGGAGCGCAGCGCAGCCTGTTGCTCGGGCCGGTGCTGGAGGACAGCGAACAGGAGGTACGCTTTGCCGCGGCCAACGCCATGCTTGGCTTGTCACCGGACGACCAGGGCCTGTATTTCGGCCCGCTGCAACAGGTGGTCGACGAATATGAACGCACCCTCAAGGCCCAGCCGGAGAGTGCCGATGCCCAGTTCCAACTGGCCCGCCTGTACCTGCACGAAGGGCAACTGGACGAGGCCCAGCAGTCGCTCGAACGCATGTCGCAGTTGGAGCCGAACAACCTCAGGGCAGTGGTCGCGCGCGTCGAACTGCTGGACAAGCGCGGCCAGCCGGACCAGGCCCGGCAACTGCTGGCCCGGCAACTGGAGGTGCAACCACAGTCGGCCTATCTGCAACATGCCCTGGGCATCTGGCTGCTGCACCATGGCCAGACCGAGTATGCCCTGCTGGGCCTGGCCAAGGCCGTGGAGCTGGAACCGGACAACACCGAATACCGCTACAAGCTCGCCACCACCCTGCACGACCTGCACCAGCTCGAAGCGGCCCAGCGCCAGCTCGAAGAGCTGGTCCAGCGCCATCCGGCGAACCGCAAGGCCCGCGTGCTGCTGATCAGCTACTGGAAGGAAAGCGGCCAGTTGCAGAACGTGCAGATCCTGCTGGCGCAGCTGGAACAGCAGAATCCCGACGATCCTGCCCTGCAGCAGGGATTGTGAAGCGCCAGCAAAAAGACTGAACACCTCGTGAATCCGGAGGTCAAGTGAACAGGCGGCGTCAAAAGGTCACGCGCCTGGACACCGCCACCTCCCAGTCACATGAGGCGATTCCTTGACTACATCAGTAGCGTCGATCACGACCAAAGCCGCCACTGGCATCGAAGGGCTGGACGATATCCTGTCCGGCGGCCTGTCCCGCGGGCATGTCTTCCTGCTCGAAGGCGAACCCGGCACCGGCAAGACCACCGTGGCCCTGCACTTTCTCCTGGCCGGTGCCAAGGCCGACGAGCGCTCGTTGTATATCACCCTGTCGGAAACCGAGCGCGAACTGCGCCAGGGCGCGCACTCCCATGGCTGGACGCTGGACGAAAACATCGAGATTTTCGAGCTGACACCGCCGGAAAGCCTGCTCAACGCCGACCATCAGCAAAGCCTGCTGTATTCCTCGGACCTGGAACTGGGCGAGGCCACCCGGCAGATATTCGAAGTGGTCGAACGGGTCAAGCCGACCCGCGTGGTCCTCGACAGCCTCTCCGAAATCCGCCTGCTGGCGCAGAGTTCGCTGCGTTACCGTCGGCAGATCCTGGCGATCAAGCACTACTTCGTGCGGTATGACGCCACGGTCCTGCTGCTCGACGACCTGACCACCGAGTCTCTCGACAAGACCGTGCACAGCGTCGCCCACGGCGTTATCCGCCTCGAGGAACTGACCCCCAACTACGGTGCCGAACGGCGCCGGGTCCGGGTGGTCAAGTACCGGGGCCAGAAGTACCGCGGCGGCTATCACGACTTCACCATCAGCGGCGATGGCGTGCATGTGTTTCCCCGCCTGGTGGCGGCCGAACATCGCGGCCAGTACGTGCGCCGGCAACTCACCAGCGGTATCGCCGAGATGGATGCATTGCTCGGCGGCGGCATCGAAACCGGTTCCAGCACCCTGATCCTCGGCCCTGCCGGCACCGGCAAGTCGCTGATCGCCATGCTCTTCGCCGCCGCGGCGGTGGCCCGCGGGGAAAAGGCCGCGCTGTTCATTTTCGACGAGGAACTGGGCCTGCTGTTCGAGCGCATGAAGAATATCGGCATCGACCTCCAGGCCCTGCGCGAGACCGGCAACCTGTGGATCGACCAGGTCGATGCCGCCGAGCTGTCTCCCGGCGAGTTCTCCCACCGGGTGCGGCGCTGCGTGGATGAGCGCGGCATCAAGACCGTGGTGATCGACAGTATCAACGGCTACCAGGCCGCCATGCCGGAAGAGAACGCGCTGATCCTGCACATGCATGAACTGCTGCTGTACCTCAACCGCCAGGGCGCAGCGACCTTCATGACCGTCGCCCAGCACGGACTGGTCGGCGACATGCAGGCACCGGTGGATATCACCTACCTGGCCGATACCGTGATCCTGCTGCGTTACTTCGAGGCCCTGGGCAAGGTTCGCCGGGCCATCTCGATCATCAAGAAGCGTACCGGGGCCCATGAATCGACCATCCGCGAGTACCGCATCAGTGGCCGTGGCATGACCATCGGCGAGCCCCTGGAAGCCTTCCAGGGCGTGTTGCGCGGCGTGCCCACCTATCTGGGTGAGGGCCTGCCGTTGCTCAAGGACGGAGGCTTGTGACCCTGCCGGACGCAGTTTCCGAGCGAGCGATCATCCTGGCACCCTGGGGTCGCGACGGCCAGATCGCGCGGATGATTCTCGCCGAGGCCGGCTTCCCCGGCGTGATCGCCACGAGCCTGGCGACCTTGTGTGGCGAGCTGGAGCGTGGCGCCGGCCTGTTGATCGTCGCGGCCGAGGCCCTGCACGAGACGGACCTGGAGCCACTGTTGCAGCACCTGCAGGAACAACCGGCGTGGTCGGACCTGCCCATTGTGCTGATGACCCATCACGGCGGCCCTGATCGGTCGCCCTCTTCCCGCCTCGGCGCGCAACTGGGCAATGTCAGCTTCCTGGAACGCCCCTTTCACCCGGTGACGCTGATCAGCCTGGTGACCTCGGCCATTCGTGGGCGCCGCCGACAGTACGAGGCCCGTGACCGACTGATCGACCTGAGCCAGAGCGAACGGCGCCTCAAGGACACCCTGGAGACCCTGGAACAGCAGGTCGAGGAGCGCACCGCCCAACTGCGCCATAACGAAGAAGCGTTGCGCCAGTCGCAGAAGATGGAGGCGGTCGGCCAGTTGACCGGCGGCATCGCCCACGACTTCAACAATATGCTGACCGGCATCATCGGCAGCCTGGAACTGCTCAAGCGGCGCCTGGCCCGCGGGCGCCTGGAAGATCTCGACAGCCTGATCGACCTCGGCGTGACCTCGGCCAACCGCGCCGCCGGCCTGACCCACCGCTTGCTGGCGTTCTCCCGACGCCAGTCACTGGATTCCAAGCCGGTGAACATGAACGAACTGGTCAGGTCCATGGGCGAGCTGCTGCATCGCAGCCTCAATGAAAGCATCGACCTGCAGATGGTCCTCGGCGAACCGCTGTGGACCGCCGAAGCGGACCCCAATCAACTGGAAAGCGCCCTGCTCAACCTGGTGCTCAATGCCCGCGACGCCATGCCCGATGGCGGGCACCTGCAGGTGGTCACCTTCAACCAGACACTGGACCCGGTCTTCACCGAAACCGAGGGCCACCTGGCGCCGGGGGACTATGTCGTGCTGCAGGTCCGCGACAGCGGCTGCGGCATGCCGGAGAGCGTGATCAGCCGGGCATTCGACCCGTTCTTCACGACCAAGCCCATCGGCCAGGGGACCGGTCTCGGCCTGTCGATGATCTACGGGTTCAGCAAGCAATCCCACGGCCATGTGTCCATCGACAGCACGCCGGGCCAGGGCACTTCGGTCAACCTCTACCTGCCCCGCTACCAGGGCAGCGCGGCGGCCCAGGACGACGCGGTGCACCTGTTGCAGGCAGCGCACGCCGAAGACGGCGAAACCGTGCTGATCGTCGAGGACGACCCGGCGGTACGGGTATTGGTCTGCGAGGTGCTGAGCGAACTGGGCTATGCCTTCGTCGAAGCCGCGAGTGCCGACAGCGCCATGCCGATTCTCGACTCCGGCCAGCGCATCGACCTGCTGATCAGCGATGTCGGCCTGCCAGGCATGAACGGCCGGCAACTGGCGGAGATCGGCCGGCAATTGCGGCCCGGGCTCAAGGTGCTGTTCATCACCGGTTATGCCGAACATGCCGCGGTGCGGGGCGGTTTTCTCGACCCCGGCATGCAGATGATCACCAAGCCCTTCACCTTCGATCTGCTGACCGCCCGGGTGCGGGAGATGATCAATGCCTGACGGCCTCTGCGGGAGCGGATTTCAGGCCAGCAGGCGCTGGATCTGCTCCTGTAGCTTGTCGAGGTCGAAGGGCTTGGCCAGGATCGGCGCGGTCCGGGTGATCGGGCTGTCCGTCTCGAGAATCTCCGCCGGATAGCCGCTGATGAAAATCACCTTCAGGTCCGGGCGCAGCTTGACCGCCGGCTCCGCGATATCGACCCCGGAAACCCCGCCGGGCAGGCGGAAGTCCGTCACCATCAGGTCCAGGTTGGGCTTGGTCGCGAGGATCTTGAACGCTTCCTCGCCGTTCGCCGCCTGCAGGACCCGATAGCCCTCGCCGGCCAGATAGTGCGACAACACCAGCAGGATCGAGGGCTCGTCCTCGACGATCAGGACGACGTCTTGTGCATCTTCACTCATGGAAAGCCTTCATTCTCAAGATTGCTGCCAATACGACCATCCCCCCGCCGAGAGGTTGCGTCGTTCTACGGGTTTTCCTGCAACGGCAGACAAACACAGAAGGTGGCGCCTTCGCCAAGGGTGCTCTGCAGCTTGATGGTACCGCCATGGGCGTTGACGATCTGTTCGGAAATGAACAGGCCCAGCCCGAGACCGGCGGCCACATGGCTGGCCGAAACCCGCTCGAACTGCTGGAAGATGCGTTTCTGGTTGTCCTCGCTGATACCGATGCCACGGTCGCGCACTTCAACCCGCGCCTCGCCATCCTGCGCGTAGACCCGTACATCGATCGGGCTTTTCGCGCCGTAGCGCAAGGCATTGGTCAACAGGTTGGAGATCACCTGTTCGATACGGAACTCGTCCCAGCAGCCTACTATCGGCTCCGCGGCCTGGAAGTTGAGGGTCGACTCGGCGGCCTCCACCTGGGGGGCGAAGCCTTCGAGCAACTTGGCGACCAGTTGGGAAAGATCGAAGCGGCTGGGACGGATCGACAGCTTGCCGGTGCGGATGCGTGACACATCGAGCATGTCCTCGATCAGCCGGATCAGGCTCTTGATCTGTCGCTCGTCGCGCTCGACCATGGCGTGCATCTTGTCCAGGCTGAAGGCGGCCGCGTTGTCCTTGGCCAGGTGCATCTTGCGCAACTGGGTTTCGAGGATCAGCCCGTTGAGCGGCGTGCGCACCTCATGGGACACGATCGACATGAAGTCATCGCGCATGCGGATCGCGTGCCGCAGCTCTTCCTGGGTCGCCCGCAGCTCCTTGAGCAGCGCCTCCTGTTCGTGGCGGCTCTGCTCCAGGGCCTCGACCTGCTGCTTCATGGCCTTGCTCTGGCGATACAGCTCGACGAAGACATTGACCTTGCTCTTCACCGCATGGGTGTCGAGGGGCTTGTAGAGGAAATCCACCGCACCGCTTTCATAGCCCTTGAAGGCATAGTTGAGCTCACGCCCGGCGGCACTGACAAAAACGATGGGAATGCTCCGGGTCTTCTCGGTGCCGCGCATCAGTTCGGCCAGCTCGAAGCCGTTCATGCCCGGCATCTGCACGTCGAGAATGGCCATGGCGAACTCGTGCTGCAACAGCAGCGACAGCGCTTCATCGGCCGACAAGGCCTTGTAGACGATGCGGTCCTCACGCTTGATCAGCGCTTCCAGCGCCAGCAGATTTTCCGGCAGATCGTCGACGATCAGCAGTTTGGCCTGGATAGTAGTTAGCATGCGATTCGTTCCAGCTCGACAAGCAGACGGCCGATGCCGCGCAAAGGGAGAATATAGTCAGGTTCGTGCAAGGCCAAGGCGGCTTCGGGCATGGTCGCCACCCGCGCTTCGTGCGGGTCCTGCACCACGGTCAGGCCACCCCGGGCCTTGACCAGGGCCAACCCGCGGGCGCCGTCATGGTTGGCGCCGGTCAGCAGCACCGCCATCAGGCGCGCTTCATAGGCATCGGCGCAGGACTCGAACAGGTAATCGATGGAGGGACGCGAGTGGTGCACGCGCTCCTCGCGACTGAAGGAAAAACTGCGGTCGCGCTCCACCGACAGATGATAACCGGGCGCGGCGAAATACAGGGTTCCCGGACTCACCGGCTCCTTGTCGTCAGCCTCCTTGACCGGCAGCCGCAGGCGCCGGGAGAAAACCTCGGCCAGTTGGCTGCGACGCTGCTCGGGCATATGCAGCACGACAATGATCGGCAGGCCGAAACCGGCCGGCAGCTCACCGAACACGGTCAGCAGGGCCTCGACGCCGCCGGCCGAAGCGCCGACCGCAATGGCGTCGACACGCTGTCGCTGGGTGAACTCAAGGGCCAGTTCGCTCATAGCTTGCGATAGATCCGCTCTTGCTTGATCAGGGGTTCGAACTGCTTGCCAAAGGGCGAGAAATCCAGGGTTTCCTTGCTGCCAAGCACCAGGAAACCACGATGGCAGAGCGATTCATGAAACAAACCAAAGGCACGATCCTGAAGCTTTTTATTGAAATAAATCAATACGTTGCGACATGAAATTAATTGAGTTTCAGAGAATACGCTGTCGGTGGCCAGGCTGTGATCGGCAAAGGTCACGTTCTCACGCAGGGTCTTGTCGAAAATCGCATAGCCATAGGCTGCCGTGTAGTACTCGGAAAACTCCCGCTGGCCGCCGGCCTGCAGGTAGTTCTGGGTATAGGCACGCACGTTGTCCAGGGAAAAGATGCCTTGCTTGGCCTTTTCCAGGGAGCTGGGGTTGATATCGGTGGCGTAGATGATCGTGCGCTCCAGCAAGCCCTCTTCCCGCAGCAGGATCGCCATGGAGTAGACCTCCTCGCCCGTGCTGCAACCGGCGATCCAGATCTTGATCGATGGATAGGTCTTGAGCAGCGGCACCACTTCCTGGCGAATGGCCAGGAAGTGGCTGGGATCGCGGAACATCTCGCTGACCGGTATGGTCAGGAACTGCAGCAGTTGCATGAACGCCGTCGGATCGTGCAGCACCCGTTCCTGCAGGGCGGAGATGGTCGCGCAGTCGAACTGGCGCAGGGCATGGTTGACCCGGCGCTTGATCGATGCGCCGGAATAGTCGCGAAAGTCATAGCTGTATTTGAGGTAGATAGCCTCGATCAACAGACGCAGTTCGATATCGAAGTTTTGCTCCACTAGATCCTTTCCATTTTCGGCAGCCACACGCGAATCAGCGAGAACAGGCGATCCAGGTCGATGGGCTTGGCCAGGTAATCGTTGGAGCCGGCCTGCAGGCAGCGCTCCTGATCGTCCTTCATGGCCTTGGCCGTGATCGCGATGATCGGCAGCTTGCGCCAGCGCGGTTCCTTGCGGATCTCCACGGTCGCTTCGTAGCCATCCATTTCCGGCATCATCACATCCATCAGTACCAGGTCGATGTCATCGACTTCGTTGAGTTTTTCAATCGCCTCGCGGCCGTTACGGCCGATCTCGACGATCGCGCCCTTGTGCTCCAGGGCACTGGTCAGGGCGAAGATATTGCGCACGTCATCGTCCACCAGCAGGATCTTGCGACCCTCGAAGACCTTGTCGCGGCTGCGGGCGGTCTTGAGCATGCGCTGACGTTCATGGGACAACTGCGATTCGACTTTGTGCAGAAACAATGTCACTTCATCGAGCAGGCGCTCCGGCGAACGGGCGCCCTTGATGATGATCGAACGCGAATACTTGCGCAGGTCGGCCTCTTCGTCGCGGGTCAGGTTGCGCCCGGTATAGACGATCACCGGCGGGAACGAACGGATGTCTTCGGTGGACATGCGCTTGAGCAACTCGTTGCCGAGCATGTCCGGCAGCTTGAGGTCGATGATCATGCAGTCGTAGACGTTCTCGCGCAGCAACTCCAGCGCATCCTGGGCCAGGCCTACCGCGGTGATCTCGATATCTTCGTCACCGATCAGCCGCGCGATGCTGTCGCGCTGCAAGTCATCGTCTTCGACCAGCAGCACACGCTTGACCTTCTGGGTCAGCTTGGCTTCGAGCCGGGAGAAAATCTCCTTGAGTTCGTCGCGGGTGGTCGGCTTGACCGCGTACCCCATGGCCCCCATGTGCATGGCGGCTTCGACGCGGTCCTCGACGGAGATCACGTGCACCGGGATATGCCGGGTCGCCGCCTGTTCCTTGAGGCGTTGCAGCACGGTCAGGCCGGAATGATCGGGCAGGCGCATGTCCAGCAGGATCGCATCCGGGATGAACTGCGCCGCCAGGGCGAAACCTTCATCGGCGCCATGGGCGACCAGACACTGGTAGCCCAACTCATGGGCCAGGTCGTAGAGAATCTGGGCAAAGCTCGGCTCATCCTCGATCACCAGGATGCAGCGCGTGCCGAACGGCGCCTTGTCACGATCGTCGGCAAACCGCGCAACCGGGACTTCAATCGCCACGGGAGGCTCGCTGCGCACGCTGGCGACCATGACCGACGGCACATGCACCGGGGCCTGGACCACCGGGGCGCCCTCATCGGCTTCGACATAACGTTCCGGCAGTGCCAGGGTGAACACACTGCCCTGTCCCGGCTCGCTGGCGACGCTGATGGAGCCGCCGAGCAAGGCGGCCAGGTCGCGGGAAATCGACAAGCCCAGGCCGGTGCCGCCATAACGGCGATTGGTAGTGCCATCGGCCTGGCGGAACGCTTCGAAGATGCTTTCATGCTGCTCGGGGGCAATGCCGATTCCGGAGTCGCGCACGGTAAAGGCAACCCCCACGCCCGGCTGGCGCGAGACACTCAGGCTGACCAGGCCTTTTTCGGTGAACTTCACCGCATTCGACAGCAGATTCTTCAGCACCTGCTCCAGGCGCTGGCGATCGGTGAACAACATCACCGGGGCGCCATCCTGGATCTCCACGGTGAAATCCAGTTGCTTTTCACCGGCCAACGGCTGGAACAGGTCGCGCAGCCCCTCCACCAGGCGCGCCACACTGGTGTTCTCCGGGCGCACTTCAAGCTTGCCGGCCTCGACCTTGGAAATGTCGAGAATGTCGTTGATCAGGTTCAACAGATCGTTGCCGGCGGAATAGATCGACTCGGCGAACTTGACCTGTTCGTCGGTGAGATTGTCCTGGGGGTTCTCCGCCAGCAGCTTGGCCAGGATCAACGAGCTGTTGAGCGGCGTACGCAACTCATGGGACATGTTGGCGAGGAATTCGGACTTGTACTTGCTCGACCGCTGCAACTCCTCGGCACGCTCTTCCAGCTGAGCCTGGGCCTGGTTCAACTCGCCGTTCTTGCGGTCCATGGCGTCGCGCTGCTCGGCCAGGGCCAGGGCCTGCTCGGCCAGTTGCTCATTGGTCTGCTCCAGTTCGGTCTGCTGGGTCTCCAGGTGAACCTGGGACTCCTTGAGCACCCGTGACTGTTCTTCCAGTTCTTCGTTGGCGGTCTTCAGTTCTTCCTGCTGGACCTGCAACTCTTCGTTGAGCTGCTGGGTCTCGGCCAGGACTTCCTGCAGGCGCTGGCGGTAGCGGGCCGCTTCGATGGAGGTGCCGATATTGTCGGCGATCAGGTCAAGCAGCTCGATGTCACGCTCGTTGAGCTCCCGCAGGAAACCCAGTTCGATCACGCCGTTGACCCGTTCGTCGTTGGTGGTCGGCACCACCAGTACGCTGCGCGGCGAGCCTTCGCCGAGTCCGGAGCTGACCTTGAAGTAATCGCCCGGCACTTCGTCAAGGCGGATCAGCTGCCCCTGGGTCGCGGCCTGGCCGACAATCCCTTCGTCGGTGAAGATTTCCTGCTCCTGCTGTTCCTGTTCGCGAGAGAAACCATAACTGGCCACGCGCCGCAGGCCACCATGGTCTTCGCGCACATAGAGCGCGGCCACGGCGGTCCCCAGGTACTGCGCGCAGAACTGCAGGATATTGCGTCCCAGCAGGTTGAGGCTCAGTTGGCCGAGCACCTGCTCGGCCAGTTCGGTCTGGCCGCTGCGCAGCCATGCCTGTTTCTCCAGGCGCTCGGCACTCCTTAGTTGTGACGCGAGATTTTTACTGTAACTATCTGAAAGACTTAATAAATCTTTTCGACCAACATAAGCCAGCAAAGCACTCAAGCCCAGCACGAAGACCAGGTAGAGGCCAATGGTCCAGAGGGTGGTGCGACTGACATCCTCGTTGCGCGTAAGGCGCAACTGCTGCTCGGTAGCGACGGCACTGTCATATTCGTTGCGAATCTCGTCGCTCAGGCGCTTGCCGCGCCCGGCCTGTACCGCGCCCCGATAGTCACCGTTGGAACGCTGCAGGTCGATCATCGACTGCGCGTATTCGGTCCAGGCCCCTTGCAGCGCCTCGATGCGCCGGAACCGGTCGACCTGCTGGGGGTTGTCCGCCACCAACTGCTGCAGTCCGCGCAGCTCGGCGATGATCTTCGGCTTGGCGACCTCATAGGGATCGAGGAAATGCTCATCGCCGGTGATCAGGAACCCGCGCATGCCGGTTTCCAGGTCGACGGACAGCTTCATCGCTTCGTTGGTGGTGTTGATCACTCGATCGGTGTGTTCGACCCACTGGATCACCGAGAGCAGATAGGTGATCAATGAGATGAAAAACACCGCACTGAGTACACCGACACCCAGCGGCAGGCTGACGTTGCGACTCAGGAGTTTGCGAAAGCTCTGCTCATCAACCGAAGACGGTGAATTCATTTCGGGCCTCGGACGAAGTGTTGAAAACAAAGGAGTTTGCCGTAATTCCGCGGAAAAGATCTATTTTTCTCACAGCGTAGAAGGCAATTTCAGACCTCGCACTGCCCTCTACCAAGGAGAACCGCTATCCTGGCTACTTTGTACAGCCGCCTTTTTTTGTACAACGACGGGAACTTGTGCGGATCGGCGGCTTACTGATGCAAGAAGCGAGCATTTTTCACCCTCCTGCCGCCTTCATTTTTTTTGGGAAGCCCACTATGTGCGCAGCAAACTCCACCATCCTCGTTGTCGAGGACGACACCATTGTCCGCATGCTGATTGTCGATGTGCTGGAGGAACTGGAGTTCAAGGTGCTGGAAGCCAGCAGCAGCGACCTCGCGCTGCAGATCATCAACGACACCGCCTTGCCGATCGACCTGCTGATGACGGATGTCGGGCTGCCCGGCATGGATGGCCGTGAACTGGCGGCAGCGGCGCGCGAGGTCCGGCCGGGGTTGCCCATCCTGTTTGCCAGCGGCTACGCCGAAAGCATCGAGGTGCCGGCCGGCATGCACCTGATCGGCAAGCCGTTCTCCATCGACCAATTGAGAAATAAAATTAAAAATATTATCCAATAAATTGATTTTATTAGAATTTTTATTCTAGAAATCACTTTAAGTTCCGTTTTCCACATCACTCGGCCTGCACCGGCGCACCCCGTGGCCGCATCGGGTTTTATTGACGTACCGGGTAATCGCATGCTTTCCTACCCGCCTTGTTCTGGGTGCCCTTCACAGGGTGAAACGGGAAACCGGTGCGTCGGCCGATCTTTATCGAGCCTGGCAAATCCGGTGCTGCCCCCGCAACGGTAAGCGAGAGAAGCGTCAGATCCACTGTGCCGCCAGCGGCATGGGAAGGCGACGCTTGAAGGTCCGAGCCCTGCTCGAATCCCTCGCAAGCCCGGAGACCGGCCCGGAAATATCGAATAACAAACCTGCGGTGGGCAGGCGCTGTTGAAACCTCCGGGCACCCGCTCGCCGAGGTTTTTTCGCGCTTGGCCGCCTGCTGACATTTCAGAGGGAAGGGCCATGTCGATCACCACCACCAGCCACTCGAGCGCTGCCACAACCACCCAGAGCCAACGTATCGTCGCCGCCATCGGCGCCAGCATACTCGGCGCACTGCTGGTCTATTTCGCCGGTTTCTCGCATATCGAAGCGGTCCACAACGCCGCCCACGATACCCGTCACAGCTCTGCCTTCCCGTGCCACTGAGCCCTGGCCCGACCATAGCCCGACTATAAGAGAGTACCGACATGATCAAGCGTATCGCCCAGACCGCCGGCTTCACCGGCCTGCTGGCGGCGTTGCTGCTGACCCTGCTGCAAAGCTTCTGGGTCGCCCCGCTGATTCTCCAGGCCGAGACCTACGAGAAAGCACCCGCCAGCGAAGCCCATGAACATACCGACGCCGCCATGGCCGGTCATACCCATGATGAGGAAGCCTGGGAGCCGGAAGACGGCTGGCAGCGCGTGCTCTCCACCACCGGCGGCAACCTGGTGGTCGCCGTCGGCTTCGCCCTGATGCTGGCGGGCCTCTATACCCTGCGCGCACCGAACCGCACTTCCCAGGGCCTGCTCTGGGGCCTGGCCGGTTACGCGACCTTCTGCCTGGCGCCCACCCTCGGCCTGCCGCCGGAACTGCCCGGCACCGCCGCGGCGGACCTGCTGCAGCGGCAGATCTGGTGGGTCGGCACCGCCGCTTCCACTGCTGTCGCCATTGCCCTGGTGGTTTTCGGCAAGCACTGGGCACTCAAACTGCTGGGCGTGGCGATTGTCGTGGTGCCCCATGTGATCGGCGCCCCGCAGCCGGAAGTCCACTCCAGCCTCGCGCCCGAAGAACTGGAAGCGCAGTTCAAGATCGCCTCGCAACTGACCAACGCGGCGTTCTGGCTGGCCCTGGGCCTGATCAGCGCCTGGTTGTTCCGCCGCAAGACCGACGACCATTACCCGGCATGAGTGCAACCGGGACGACGCCAACCCTCGCGGTTGGTTTCGGCTGCCGGCAAGGCTGCAGCGCCGCGACCTTGCTGGCATTGCTCGAACAATCGCTGCTGGCCCACCAGATCGACCTCAAGGCGATCAAGGGGTTGGCAAGCATCGATGGCAAGCGGCATGAGCCGGGGCTGCGCGAACTGGCGCAACGCCTCAACCTGCCGTTGCTGTTCTTCAGCGCCGATGAACTGGCACCTTATGAACCACGACTGAGCCATCGCTCCAGCCTGGCCTTCGAACGGACCGGCTGCCATGGCGTCGCCGAAAGCGCCGCGCTGGCCCTCGCCGAGCAACTGGGACAAGCCACCGCGAGCCTGCTGATTTCCCGCCGGAAACACCCGCTGGCGACCTTTGCACTGGCCTGGACCGGGCAAAACCCTCGATAATCCCCTTCTCCTGCATGAACGCTGTTCATGTGAAGCCTTGCGCAGCCCCGTTCAGAGAGTGTCATGACCGTCTATTTCATCGGTGCCGGCCCCGGCGATCCGGAACTCATTACCGTCAAGGGCCAGCGCCTGATCCATCGCTGCCCGGTGATCATCTACGCCGGTTCGCTGGTGCCCGAAGCCGTGCTGGAAGGCCATAGCGCCACGCAGGTGGTCAACAGCGCCGAACTGCACCTGGAACAGATCATCGACCTGATCAAGGCGGCCGACGCCCTGGGCCAGGATGTCGCCCGGGTGCACTCGGGCGACCCCTCGCTGTATGGCGCCATCGGCGAGCAGATCCGTCACCTGCGCGAACTGGGCATTGCCTATGAAATCATTCCCGGCGTGACCGCGACGGCCGCCTGCGCGGCGCTGCTCGGTGTCGAACTGACGCTGCCGGATATTTCCCAGAGCGTGATCCTTACCCGTTATGCCGACAAGACCGCCATGCCGGCCGGCGAAGAACTGGGCAGCCTGGCCCGGCACGGGGCAACCATGGCGATTCACCTGGGGGTCAATCACCTGGCCAGGATCATCGAGGAACTGCTCCCGCATTACGGCGCGGACTGTCCGATCGCGGTGATCCATCGCGCCACCTGGCCCGACCAGGATTGGGTTCAGGGCACGCTGGCGGATATCCTGGCCAGGGTCGAGGCCAAGGGCTTTCGCCGCACGGCGCTGATCCTGGTGGGACGCGTGCTGGCCAGCGACCACTTCAGCGAGTCTTCGCTGTATCGTGCCGGTCATGCCCATCTTTACCGGCCTTGATGACCAGGAGGAAACCGATGTCCGAACAGCTGTTTTCCGGTGCCAAGCTGGCGCTGATCTGTGGCGACCAGTTGCTGACCTATCTGCGCGACATGAAGGACAGCATCCCCTACCCCGGTCACTGGGATTTTGCCGGCGGCGGTCGCGAAGGCGATGAAACCCCGAGCGAATGCGCCCTGCGAGAGCTGGACGAAGAGTTTTCCCTGCGTATCGGCGCCGAGCGCATCGAATGGGCGCGACGCTATCCCAGCGTCACCCAGCCCGATACCCAGTCGTGGTTTCTGGTCGGGCAACTGCAACGGGCGGAAATCGAGGCGATCCGCTTTGGTGACGAAGGCCAGTACTGGCGGATGATGTCGATCACCGAATACCTGGAGCACCCACTGGGCGTGCCTTATCTGCAGGAGCGGCTGCGCCATTATCTGCAGAGCCGTGTGGTGGCTTGACAGTTTTGGCGGCAGGACGGGCCTCTGCGCGGGCAAGCCCGCTCCCACAGTGCTGTGGTGTGCGGCAGATTAATGAGCGACCACTGATTGTGGGAGTCGGGCTTGCCGGCGAAGGCGCCGGAGCGGTCGCAATCGATCACGCAAAAAAAACGGTGCTCACGGGCACCGTTTTCTGTTCAACCGGACGCAGCGAACGCCCTGCTACCGGACTCAGTAGTAGGCGTTTTCTTTCTGCGTATGGTCGGTCACGTCGCGTACGCCCTTGAGCTCGGGAATACGTTCGAGCAAGGTCCGCTCGATGCCTTCCTTCAGGGTTACGTCGGCCTGGCCGCAGCCCTGGCAACCACCACCGAACTGCAGCACAGCGATACCGTCCTCGACCACGTCGATCAGGCTGACCTGGCCGCCATGGCTGGCCAGACCCGGATTGATCTCGGTCTGCAGGTAGTAGTTGATACGCTCGTTGACCGGGCTGTCGGCGTTGACCATCGGCACCTTGGCGTTCGGCGCCTTGATGGTCAGCTGGCCGCCCATGCGGTCGGTGGCATAGTCGACCACCGCATCGTCGAGAAAGGCTTCGCTGAAGGAATCGATCCAGGCAGTGAAGCTTTTCAGCCCCAGCGCGGTGTCTTCAGGCTTTTCCTCGCCCGGCTTGCAGTAGGCAATGCAGGTTTCGGCGTACTGGGTACCCGGCTGGGTAATGAAAACGCGGATGCCGATCCCCGGGGTGTTCTGCTTCGACAGCAGATCAGCCAGATAATCGTGGGCGGCATCGGTAATGGTTATGGCGCTCATGGAATCTCCTCACAGACTTGCCGCCAGTTTACGCCAATCGGGCCGCCGGACAAAGTCCTAGTATTTTTGTCGGGAAAGAAGCCGCCACCACGGGCGCAGCCACGCCCTCGGGGGTGCGCGGCGATCCCCGCCCCTCAGAGATTCTCGTAGCGGTTCATGTCCAGTACCCCGGCATTGATCGGGTCGGTTTCCTGCAGGTAGGTGGTCAGGTCATGGAAATACTGCCAGAACTGCGGATGACTGCGGCGAATCCCCCAGCGCTGGACGATCTGCTCGAACCCGGCGGCATCCTTGACCTGCTCCATCGCAGCGACAAACGCCGGCACCTGCTCGGCGGGGATATTGAACATGAAGTTGGGATAACTGCTGAGGATCCCGGGGTAGAGGGTCACGGTGTCCAGGCCCGGCTGATAGCGGTAGGCCTCGCCGAGCATGAAGGCCACGTTGCTGTGGGCACGGTTGCGCAGCAGGCTGTAGACCTCGCGCTTGCCGTCGCGGGTCTCGATACGCAGCATCGTCGCTTCCGGCAACTGGTCGATGACCTTGAGCCCGGCCGCCGGGCGCGAGGTCAGGCGGCTCAGGGACTGTTCGGCCTCCTGCAATGCCGGGGCGATATTGGGCCGCGAACAATAGGCGCCGTCACAGCGGTTGATCGGGTCGGGATGGGCATTGAGATCACCGTAGCGGGCCAGCAACTGCCTGGCGAAATCGAGTTTCGGGTCCTTTTCATCGAGTTTCAGGGCGCTGGGCTTGTCGTCGTCGATGTTCTCGTAGTCCAGCCACATCTTGAGCTTGCCACTGTTCTGGTACCAGTCGTCGAGATAGGCATCGCGAGAATCCGCAGGCATCAGGCGCAGGAAGTTCTGCTCGGCGCCATTGCGGATCAGGTCGAAGTATAGCCGGGTCTGCGCCTGGTGCGAGACATTGCCGAACACGTCGAAGTTGACCGCCAGCTGGTAATAGGTGCGCTCCAGCAACGGGTAGTCGAACAGCCACATCGTCTGCGGCACCTCGCCGATCAGCCCCTTGCTGACGGTGGCGCTGTCGAAGTGGCGGAAGATGCTCAGCAAGGCGTTGTCATTGCCGGCCCACAGGCTCGACCAGCTGGGCGCCGGCGCGGCGGCGTAGGCCTCGGTACGCAGGGCTTCGTATTCGTTGCGCTTGTCGCGATAGGCCAGCCACAGGCTCAGCACGCTGCCGACATCGTCGTTCTGCCCGGGCATCGCCAGCAGTGGCGTGGCCGCGCCACGATAGCTCGGGTCGGTGATATAGAGGTCGTGCTCGGGCGCCTGGAACAACGCCCAGAAGTTGTCGCGAATCACATCGGTCGCGATCTGCCCGCGACAGACCGGTCCACGGATAAAGGTATCGACGAAGTACTCGGCGTTATCGAGCATGAACTGGTAGCGCGCCGCCGCCGGAATCGCCTCGAAGGTCTCGAACGGGTTGGCCCGACGCTGCGGGCCGTAGCCCGGCAAAGCCGTGACCTGCCAGTTGCCGCTGTAGAACAGCGTCTTGATCCGGGCCATCTTCGCCGCGCTCAGGCCGTAGGTGATATGGGTCTTGTAGACGATCACCCCCTGCACCGGCCATAACCGGTAATACACCTGGGTGCCCGGATCATCGTTGGGTCGCCGGGTATTGATCAGGTCGATCGGCTGGCCGCTCGGCGTGCGTGAACGCACCCACTGGAAAAAGTGTCCCGGCTCGCCGCCTTCGAAATAGATATGGGCCAGGAACCAGTGCTCATAGAGCCAGCGCGCCACCAGGCTTTCCCGGGCACCCGGCGCATTGAGCAGGTTTTCCCATTGGGCGATCTGCAGCGACTCCCTGGCACTCGGCGCCAAGGCCTGGGCATCCATCGGCGCACCGGCGGCCAGCCAGCGTTGCAAGGTCTGGTATTGCTGGTCGGTCAGGCCGGTCACGGCCAGGGGCATGCCTTCTTTCGGATGGGCACCGGCGTACGCGTCGAACTCAGCGGGCAACGGGCACATATTCTCGCGATTGAGGCCCAGTACGATATCTTCCGGCAGCTTGGTGTTGGGTTGCAACGGTGTCCGGTGGCCCAGCTCGAGCATGCGCGCCATCAGGGCCGCCTGGCTGCCCTGGGCATCCAGCACCGAATAGAACTTCTTCTGTCGCCAGGCAAGCGGGGTCTGGGCGTCGATGTACAGGCGGGTCGGATGCGAGGCCTTGCTGCGGTCGCCGTTGTAGACAGGGATCTTCGACGCGCCGCGTGCCGCCCCCTCGGCACTGCCCAGGTTGAGCTGGCAGGCCGCGTCGTAGCAGGCATGGCAGGCCACGCACTTCTCGGTAAAGATCGGCTGGATGTCGCGAGTATAGGAAAGGGCCGGGGCCGGGCTCTGCGCCTGAGTGACACTGCTGAGCAACAGCAGTAGGAAAGCGCTGATAAAGCGGTACGACATGGCCCTGATCCTGAAAATAAAAACGCACTGATTCTACAGGGTCATCGCCGTTTAAACATGAGCGATATTCATGCAAAACCCTGGCATGCTCTAAAAGCGCACAGGTTTGCTATTATCGCGCCTCTTCTGTGTCCGTCTTTCCAGGTAGTCCCATGTCCGATCGCAGTGTTCGCCTACACGCTCTCCAGCAAGCCCTCAAAGAACGCATCCTGATTCTTGACGGCGGCATGGGCACGATGATCCAGAGCTACAAGCTCGAAGAGCAGGATTATCGCGGCAAACGCTTCGCTGACTGGCCCAGCGACGTCAAGGGCAACAACGACCTGCTGGTCATCACCCGTCCGGATGTGATCGGCGGCATCGAAAAGGCCTACCTGGACGCCGGCGCCGACATTCTGGAAACCAACACCTTCAACGCCACGCGCATTTCCATGGCCGACTACGGCATGGAAGACCTGGCCTACGAATTGAACGTCGAAGGCGCACGACTGGCACGCAAGATCGCCGACGCCAAGACCCTGGAAAACCCGGCCAAGCCGCGTTTCGTCGCCGGTGTACTCGGCCCGACCAGCCGCACCTGCTCGTTGTCGCCGGACGTGAACAACCCCGGCTACCGCAACGTGACCTTCGATGAACTGGTGGAAAACTACACCGAGGCCGCCCGCGGCCTGATCGAAGGCGGCGTCGACCTGATCCTGATCGAGACCATCTTCGACACCCTCAACGCCAAGGCGGCGATCTTCGCCGTGCAAGGCGTTTTCGAGGAACAGGGCTTCGAACTGCCGATCATGATTTCCGGGACCATCACCGACGCCTCCGGCCGCACCCTGTCGGGGCAGACCACCGAAGCCTTCTGGAACTCCGTGGCCCATGCCAAGCCGATCTCGGTCGGCCTGAACTGCGCCCTGGGTGCCAGCGAATTGCGGCCATACCTGGAAGAACTGTCGAACAAGGCCAGCACCCACGTCTCCGCGCACCCCAACGCCGGCCTGCCGAACGAATTCGGCGAGTACGACGAGTTGCCGGAACAAACCGCCAAGGTCATCGAGGAATTCGCCCAGAGCGGCTTCCTGAATATCGTCGGCGGCTGCTGCGGGACCACCCCCGGGCATATCGCGGCCATCGCCAAGGCCGTTGCCGGCTACGCACCGCGGGTCATCCCGGACATCCCCAAGGCCTGCCGTCTGTCCGGCCTGGAACCGTTCACCATCGACCGCCAGTCGTTGTTCGTCAACGTCGGCGAGCGGACCAACATCACCGGTTCCGCGCGCTTCGCCCGGCTGATCCGCGAAGACAACTACACCGAAGCCCTGGAAGTCGCCCTGCAGCAGGTGGAAGCCGGCGCCCAGGTGATCGACATCAACATGGACGAAGGGATGCTCGATTCGAAGAAGGCCATGGTGACCTTCCTCAATCTGATCGCCGGTGAACCGGATATCTCCCGCGTACCGATCATGATCGACTCCTCCAAGTGGGAAGTGATCGAAGCCGGCCTCAAGTGCATCCAGGGCAAGGGCATCGTCAACTCCATCAGCATGAAGGAAGGCGTCGAGCAGTTCATCCACCATGCCAGGCTGTGCAAGCGCTACGGCGCCGCGGTGGTGGTGATGGCCTTCGACGAAGCCGGCCAGGCCGATACCGAGGCGCGCAAGAAGGAAATCTGCAAGCGCTCCTACGACATCCTGGTCAACGAAGTCGGCTTCCCGCCGGAAGACATCATCTTCGACCCGAACATCTTCGCCGTTGCCACCGGCATCGAAGAGCACAACAACTACGCCGTCGATTTCATCAATGCCTGCGCCTATATCCGTGACGAGCTGCCCTATGCGCTGACCAGCGGCGGCGTGTCCAACGTGTCCTTCTCGTTCCGCGGCAACAACCCGGTGCGCGAGGCGATCCACTCGGTGTTCCTGCTGTATGCGATCCGCAACGGCCTGACCATGGGGATCGTCAACGCCGGCCAGCTGGAGATCTACGACCAGATCCCGGCGGAACTGCGTGATGCCGTCGAGGACGTGATCCTCAACCGCACCCCGGAAGGCACCGACGCCCTCCTCGCCATCGCCGACAAGTACAAGGGCGACGGCAGCGTCAAGGAAGCCGAGACCGAGGAATGGCGCGGCTGGCCGGTCAACAAGCGCCTGGAACACGCGCTGGTCAAGGGCATCACCACCCATATCGTCGAAGACACCGAAGAATCGCGCCAGTCCTTCGCCCGCCCGATCGAAGTGATCGAAGGTCCGCTGATGTCCGGCATGAACATCGTCGGCGACCTGTTCGGCGCCGGGAAAATGTTCCTGCCCCAGGTGGTGAAGTCCGCCAGGGTGATGAAACAGGCCGTGGCCCACCTGATTCCGTTCATCGAACTGGAAAAAGGCGACAAGCCGGAAGCCAAGGGCAAGATCCTCATGGCCACGGTCAAGGGCGACGTCCACGATATCGGCAAGAACATCGTCGGCGTGGTGCTGGGCTGCAACGGCTACGATATCGTCGACCTCGGCGTGATGGTGCCGGCGGAGAAGATCCTGCAGGTGGCCAAGGAGCAGAAATGCGACATCATCGGCCTCTCCGGGCTGATCACCCCGTCGCTGGATGAAATGGTCCACGTCGCCCGGGAGATGCAGCGCCAGGATTTCCACCTGCCGCTGATGATCGGCGGCGCGACGACCTCCAAGGCCCACACGGCGGTGAAGATCGAACCGCGCTACAGCAACGATGCGGTGGTCTATGTCACCGACGCCTCCCGCGCCGTGGGCGTGGCGACGCAGTTGCTGTCCAAGGAACTCAAGGCCGGCTTCGTGCAGAAGACCCGCGAGGAGTACATCGAGGTCCGCGAGCGCACCGCCAACCGCAGTGCCCGCACCGAGCGCCTGAGCTACGCCGCGTCGATCGCCAAGAAGCCGCAGTTCGACTGGAGCAGCTACCAGCCGGTGAAACCGACCTTCACCGGCGCCCGGGTGCTGGACAATATCGACCTCAAGGTCCTCGCCGAATACATCGACTGGACACCGTTCTTCATCTCCTGGGACCTGGCCGGCAAGTTCCCGCGCATTCTCGAGGACGAAGTGGTCGGCGAAGCCGCCACCGCGCTCTATGCCGATGCCCGGGAAATGCTCGACAAGCTGATCAACGAGAAACTGATCAGCGCCCGCGCGGTGTTCGGCTTCTGGCCCGCCAACCAGGTGCAGGACGATGACCTGGAACTCTATGGCGAAGACGGCCAGCCCATTGCCAGGCTGCATCACCTGCGCCAGCAGATCATCAAGACCGACGGCAAGCCGAACTTCTCCCTGGCCGACTTCGTCGCGCCGAAAGACAGCGGCATCACCGACTACGTGGGGGGCTTCATCACCACCGCCGGGATCGGCGCCGAGGAAGTCGCCAAGGCCTACCAGGACAAGGGCGACGACTACAACTCGATCATGGTCAAGGCCCTGGCCGACCGCCTGGCCGAGGCCTGCGCCGAATGGCTGCACCAGCAGGTCCGCAAGCAATACTGGGGTTATGCCAGGGACGAAGCGCTGGACAACGAGGCGCTGATCAAGGAGCAGTACAGCGGTATCCGCCCGGCTCCCGGCTATCCGGCCTGCCCGGACCACACCGAGAAAAGCACGTTGTTCACCCTGCTGGACCCGGACGCCAGCGAAGGCAAGGCCGGCAAGAGCGGCGTGTTCCTCACCGAGCACTATGCGATGTTCCCGGCGGCGGCGGTCAGCGGCTGGTATTTCGCCCATCCGCAGGCGCAGTATTTTGCCGTGGGCAAGGTCGACAAGGACCAGGTGGAAAGCTACACCGCGCGCAAGGGCCAGGACCTGAGCGTCAGTGAGCGCTGGTTGGCGCCCAACCTCGGCTACGACAACTGAGTCCACCGGGGATCGTCTATGCTCTCCACACACAGACCTGTGTGGAGGGCTTTATGGACGACCCGATCGACAACAAACCCCCGACCTTCTGGCAGATGCTGCACAGCGTGATGGCGGCAGCCTTCGGCGTGCAAAGCGGGAGAAACCGCGCCCGCGACTTCACCCACGGCAAGCCGAGTCATTTCGTTATCCTGGGCATCCTGTTCACCGCCGTGTTCGCGCTGACGCTGTTCGGCATCGTCAAACTGGTGCTGCTCTTCGCCGGCGTCTGACAACGTGCTCCTGGCAACCGCCGGACTACAGCCAGCATAGGATATTTTCAGGGCAGCACGGTCTTCAGCGAAAAGGGATAACGGTAGTTGTCCGCCTGGCCGCGGGCGCTCAGTTTCCTGAAATTGACGTGGTAGTCATCGGCGGCGCCAAGGTTCAGCAGGCGCTTGGCCTGTGCCTTGTCGATCAGTTCAAAGACCTGTATCTGACGCTCCCGCCCACCGTGACGGGCGAAGTCGATGCCGTCGGCATCGTCGCGCAGCAGCACCATCGCCCAGCCACCCAGGGTGAAATGCCCGGCCAGCAGCACGCTCAGGCGTCCGTCGATGCGTGCCTGGAGAATCTGCGGCGAACTGTTGACCGCACTGAACAGGACATCCCGCCCCGGCTGGCGCCCGGCCTTTTCAAAGGCCTCCATGGCACCCAAGGCCATCTCGTCATTGGCGGACCAGACCAGCGAGGCCTGCGGATAGCGGCGAATCATCTGCCCGGCCTGATCGAAGGCCCGCTGGCGGCTCCACTCGCCATACACCAGTTGCCGCAAGCGGACCTCGGGATGCTCGGCCAAGGCCCGGCGCATGCCTTTCTCGCGCAGTTGCGAGGCCGGGGTCAGCTTCATCCCGGCAAAGGCCAGCAGCTCGATGGGTTGGCCGGGGGCCTGCAAGGTGCGCAGGCGGATCAGTTCCTGGAGCATCAGGTAACCGCCCTCCTCGTCGTTCTGCACCATGCTGCCCAGCAATTCCGGAGCAGCGCCCAGGTGCTGGCTCTGCTCGCGCGTCAATGCATTGTTGACCAGGAACAGCTTCACCCCGCTGCCCTGGGCCATGCGCATGATCTGCGGCGCGATGTACTGTTCGTTGACGAACAGCAGGTAATCGGGCCGCTGCGCGGCTTGCAGGATGTCGTGGGCCTGGGCGATGCTGGTCTGAGGGTCGCGCTCGGCATAGCGCACCTCCAGTTGCAGGCCGAGATTGCGCGCCGCCGCCTGCATGAAGTCGCTGTAGCTGCGCCAGAAGGGCTCGGAGGAGTAGCCGGGGTTGAGAAATACCACGGTGGTGGCCTGGGCCACGGCCCAGAACGGCAGGCTCAGGATCAACAGCCCCTTGCAGAGAGTCTTCAGCATGTCACCGCGCCCCGGAAATAAGCGGCGCATGATAGCAAGCAAAGTACCTGGAGACCGAGACAGATCGTCGAAACTGTCCGACGATTCGTGCCAGAAAGGGAGGTCGCGCAGACACGAATGCCCTCCCCTGTGGAAGCGGGCTTGCTCAAGACAGGCGTCAACGATAACCCAGGCCCCCAGCAGACAGACGGCACCCTTGTGTTTATCGCCGGAACGCCACCGGAAACAAGCTCGCTTCCACAGTGACGGCTGATTGCGTTTCAGTGCGGCGGCAGGGAATGCCGCGCTATTTGTGGCTGACCCAGAACACCGCGGTGCCTACCACCAGGATGATCAGAAACAGGATCGCCCAGGCATCGACCGTACTGTCGCTTTTCCTTGCTTTGGTTGAATTGCCCATCGCATCGCCTCTTGTCGGTTTTATCGGTGATTGCTCGAAGACTCATCGATAGTTAAGACGACAATTGCCCCTATCACAACCAAGGTCTTTGCCAGGCAACGCTGCTTATCGATTCTGGTTATGTTCATATTCAAAAACATCACTTTTGCGCATAAATGCAAACTGCTATCTTGCGCCGGCTCCTTGCAGGAGTGCGCGGCCGTGCGCGCGGAATTGTTCAGGTAACGTGACTGCGCTTGTGCCTTCGCGGGACCTATAAAAGCCTGAAAACAGGATCAATATGTACGTATACGACGAGTACGATCAGCGGATCATCGAGGACCGCGTCAAGCAGTTCCGTGATCAGACCCGACGCTATCTGGCAGGTGAACTGAGCGAAGAAGAGTTCCGCCCTCTGCGCCTGCAAAATGGCCTTTATATCCAGCGTTTCGCCCCGATGCTGCGGGTAGCCGTGCCCTACGGCCAGCTGACATCGCGCCAGACGCGAATGATGGCCAAGATCGCCCGCGACTATGACAAGGGCTATGCCCATATCAGCACCCGGCAGAACGTCCAGTTCAACTGGCCGGCGCTGGAAGACATCCCCGATATCCTCGCCGAACTGGCCACCGTGCAGATGCACGCGATCCAGACCAGCGGCAACTGCCTGCGCAACGTCACCACCGACCAGTTTGCCGGGGTCGCCGCCGATGAGCTGGTCGATCCGCGCCCGTGGTGCGAGATCGTTCGCCAGTGGACCACCTTCCACCCGGAATTCGCCTACCTGCCGCGCAAGTTCAAGATTGCGATCAACGGTTCGACCTCCGACCGTGCCGCCATCGAAGTCCACGACATCGGCCTGGAGCCGCTGTACAACGCTGCCGGCGAGCTGGGTTTCCGCGTGCTGGTCGGCGGTGGCCTGGGCCGTACCCCGGTGGTCGGCGCCTTTATCAACGAGTTCCTGCCCTGGCAGGACCTGTTGAGCTATCTCGATGCCATCCTGCGGGTCTACAACCGCTACGGTCGTCGTGACAACAAGTACAAGGCGCGGATCAAGATCCTGGTCAAGGCCCTGACCCCCGAGGTCTTCGCCGAGAAGGTCGAGGCCGAGATGGCCCACCTGCGCGGCGGCCAGACCACCCTGACCGAGGCCGAAGTGCAGCGCGTCGCCAGGCACTTCGTCGATCCGGACTACAAGGCGCTGGACGACCAGGCGGCACAACTCGCCGAGCTGGATCGCCAGCACCCCGGCTTCGCCCGCTGGCGTACCCGCAATACCCTGGCCCACAAGAAGCCCGGTTATGTCGCCGTGACCCTGTCGCTCAAGCCCACCGGCGTTGCCCCGGGCGATGTCACCGACAAGCAGTTCGAGGCCATTTCCGACCTCGCCGACCGCTACAGCTTCGGCCAGCTGCGCACGTCCCACGAGCAGAACATCATTCTTGCCGATGTCGAGCAGAGCCAGCTGTTCACCCTCTGGGGCGAACTGCGCGAGCACGGTTTCGCCACGCCGAACATCGGCCTGCTGACCGATATCATCTGCTGCCCGGGCGGCGACTTCTGCTCCCTGGCCAACGCCAAGTCGATTCCGATCGCCGAAGCCATCCAGCGCCGTTTCGACGACCTGGACTACCTGTTCGACATCGGCGAGCTGGACCTGAACATCTCCGGTTGCATGAACGCCTGCGGTCACCACCACGTGGGCCATATCGGCATTCTCGGGGTGGACAAGAAAGGCGAAGAGTTCTACCAGGTGTCCCTGGGCGGCAGCGCCAGCCGCGACGCCAGCCTGGGCAAGATCCTCGGCCCGTCCTTCGCCCAGGACGACATGCCCGACGTGATCTCGAAGCTGATCGACGTGTACGTGGAACAACGTACCGAAGACGAGCGCTTCATCGACACCTATCAACGTATCGGCATCGACCTCTTCAAGGAACGCGTCTATGCAGCGAATCATTAAGAACAACGAGGTCATCGACGAAACCTGGCACCTGCTGCCCAAGGACGCGACCCTCGACGGCATTACCAACTGCGACGACCTGATCGTGCCGCTGGCCCTGTGGCGCGAGCACGCCCACGCCCTCAAGGCCCGCGACGGCGGCCTGGGCGTGTGGCTGGACGCCGATGAGGAAGCCGAGGAAATCGGCGATGACCTGCAGCATTTCCAGGTGATTGCGCTGAACTTCCCGGCCTTCACCGACGGCCGCAACTACTCCAATGCCCGCCTGCTGCGTGACCGCTACGGTTACAAGGGCGAATTGCGGGCCATTGGCGATGTCCTGCGCGACCAGTTGTTCTACCTGCGCCGCTGCGGCTTTGATGCCTATGCCCTGCGAGCCGACAAGGACCCCTACGAAGCCCTCGAAAGCCTCAAGGACTTCTCGGTGACCTACCAGGCCGCCACCGACGAACCGCTGCCGCTGTTCCGTCGTCGCTGAACCCGCTCGACCCGGGCGTCCATCCGGCGCCCGGGCCGGTGCTCATGAGTCCAGTTCCTCTTCTGGAATCCTCTCCAGCGTTTCCCGGGTCAGCGCCAGCGCCTCGCTGGCCTGCGCCTCTCGCCAGGCCTTGAGCTCATCGCCCATCTGCGCCTCCAGTTCGATATCGATGAACTCATGCCAGTGCGGGCTGCTTCGGCTGGTACGCCGGGCGTCCAGCGCGGAAACAACGGCCTGGTACTGCTCATCGATGTCCTTGAACCGCGCGGGGTTATGCTCCTTCAGGTAGTCGACCCAGAACTCGCGATCCGCCAGGGCCTTTGCATACGCCGGGCTTTCTTCCCGAGCCAGTACCCTGGAACAGGCCGCGTCCAGGTTCTGCTTCGTCACCCGGGCCAATTCGGTAAAGGTCATGTGCCCGGGCTGGCCCGGCAAATCCAGTCGCTCCCTCAAGCCAATGCGATAGGCCAGCCTCACCTCCGCCGGATCGACCTGGGCCGCGCTCGAGACCTTCAGCCGTGCCTCGATATCCGCCTGGGCCAGGGCCTCGACCTCGTCCAGGCGCCACAAGCCCCGGGCCAGCTTCAGCAGATTCCGCTCGGTCACGGCCGGAGTGCCCGCGGCCATTGCCCTCGCCTGATGCACCAGGACCCTGACCTCCATGTCGCTGAACACCAGCTCCGCGCCATCGGAGCAGGTCTGCGGGTGGGAGGCCGAGACAAACAGCTCTTCGCGCAGTTCACTGTATTGACTGGCCGCATCCACCACCTGCCAGACACGCAGGCTCAGATCCTCGCGGGCCTCGCGGTATTCGGCGGTGACACTCAGGTCCGCCAGCAGCTTGAAGAAGTCTTCGGAGCCTTGCTGGCGGTGCAGCAACTGCCATTGCTGCTCCTTGAGGTTTTTCTGCTCAACCGATACCGCCTCCAGCCAGTGGTCGCACTCGCGCAGCGACGGCGTCCGGCGCACGGCATGAGGGCGCGGCCGGCCCGGGATATCGATACCGAAGTTGATGCCGGTTTCACGCTGGTAACGTTGCAATCGCTGCATGCCCTCGGCCGAAAGCGCCGGATTTTCGTGCAGATGGGTAATCCGGTTGATGGCGGCGGGCCAGGAGTAAACCTCCTCGGGGATCGTCGAGATACGATTGTTGCGCAGGTCCAGGCGTTGCAGGTTACGCAACGCCGCTGCCCCGGATGGCCAGCGATCCAGTTCGGCATGACGCAGCAACAGGGTCTCCAGCTCGCTCATCCGGCTGATATCGGGCGGCAGGAGCAACGGGTTGTCCGAGAGGTTGAGGAACTTCAGCCGGGTCAGGCCCGCCAGCACCGCGGATGCCTGGGCGTTCAGCACGATCTGGTTGCCTGGCAGGTGCAGGTGGGCCAACTCGGACATGTTCTCCAGTTCCACCGGCAGGCTGCTCAGATGGTTGAAGCCCATGGACAGCCAGCGCAACTGCCGGAAGCGCGACAGGAACGACACCTCAGTGCTGGCAAGGGCCATGTCGTTCATGAACAGAAAGCCCACATGACTGAAGTCGGCAGTGATCGCCGGCAAGTCGCCGACACGCATGCCCAACAGGTCCAGTTCGTAGAAGTTCTGCCCGCCCAACAGGTGGCGGTTGGACTGTTTCCGCCAGCAGGCGAGGATCGCGTCGGCTACCCGCTGTTTGTTGTCGAGGGCCACGGGAGCGACTTGCAAGGTGCCCCGGACACGCCTCCAGGTCTGGCGCTGCACCCATTTATCCAGCGTGGCGAACAGCGCTTCATACTCCTCGCGCAGGCGTTCGAGCTCCACCAGGCAGGCCGATTCGGGCAGGTGCAGAGAAGTGAGAAAACTCCCCACCTCTTGCGAGGATAAACCCGGATACAGGTCACGCACACGCCCGATCAATCGCTCGGAATAGCCGAGGATCCTGCTGCCATCGCTCATCGGGTAGCCGATACGCCCCGAGGCCAGGCGCATCGGTGGCCTGAACCAGCGGCTGAACGGTGCCAGCCCCAGCGTCTCCTGGGCGGCATAGGGATCCAGGCAAATCTGGGCGACAATCTGTTCCTTGAGCCAGCCTCCCCGCTTCGCGCCGCTGAGGCCCAGGGCAATGCGATCAGGCTCCGCCAAGGTCCGTACCATGGCATCGAAGATGTTGTACGCACTCCCCAGGAACGTTCCCGAATGATCGAAGGCGTTGTATTCCCGTCCGACCTTGAGGATCACCCGCGGCGTGACGATGTCCGGATCCCCCACCCTTTCGAGGGTCTCGCTGGTGAAGCGCTGTTTGCGCAACTCGATACGCAGCCCCCTGGCCGGCCAACCCGGCAAGCGCCCGAGCGTATGTAGCGCGAGGCGGTCCGCCTGGACATATTGCGGGGCCAGCAGATACCAGCTCTCGCACACACGGTTAAGCTTCAACTGCTTGAGATACCAGCGGATTTCCTCCGAAAACCGCAGCGGCACGCGCTCGCTCAAGAGGTCGAGTTCGGCGCTGTTGGCATGGGCGATCAACTCCCGGGCGGCACTGCCCGGCAAGCCGGGGAACACCCCGAGAATGCGCTTGACCCGCGCGTCATCGGTTTTTTCGCTCGCCGCATACAACTCGTCGAACAACCATTGCCGCCGCTGCCCGGCCCATTGCCGAAGATTCTGGTTCAAGACCCGGACCCGCGCGCCATTGTCCGTCAGCTCGGCACCGAGCAACTGGTAGCGCTCGGACTCGCTCAACATGTGCAGCGTCGACCTGAGCAGGTCACCATTCTTGAGCTGTGACTCGATGATCTGCAGCGAGGAAAACTGCTCGGAGGTCCGCCGACCGTATTCCTCCATGATGTCCCCCAGGTCGTTGAGCACCTGGATGACACGGTTTTCCGGCCAGTCGGGCAGCGATGTCAGCACCCGCAGGCGCAGATCACCCTGCTCCACCGTGCGTGAAATGGCATCGGGCACCTCACCGATAAAATCGCTGATGGCCTGGTCGATCCTGAAGCGCTTGATGGTATCGAGCAACAGCGCGGGCACCGGCTGATTGTCCGTCAGGGCCTTGCGCAGCACGCTCTCCTGGGCGGAGCACAACTGACGGATCTGCAGACGCACGTGATCGCCGAGGCCGACCATGGGCTCGCCGAGGCGGCGGAACAGTTGCTCCACGGGCCAGTCCGCCACCCGTTCGTAAATCGTCCGCCAGGACCCCGTGCGATTGAAGCGCAGTGGCACGGCATGGAACTGCCCGCCTCCCGGATGTTCAATCTGCCATTGCAGGCGAGCGCGGTCATACCGCACGGCATAGAGCTTTTCCGCCAGCGGCAGATAGAGGTTGTCCTGGTACGGATACAGGCCCATCTCATTGGCCTGGAGGTCATCCGGAAGACGGACATCACGCTCATAGGGCTCAAGGTCGGCCTTCCACAACCGGCGCCCGCCCTCCGGCGCCTCAACGGGGATCAGGGAGTCGACCGAGGGCGGGGCCAGGCTCCTGAACACGGCCTTGCCGCCCTTCATGACCGCGGCCCCCGCCGCCAGTACGGCGATGTCCTCCACCACCCCCAGCAGATAGCCGAGGGCCTCGCGCTTTTCCCCGATCCGCCAGGCTGAAAAGCCGTCATAGACTTCCACGACCATCTTCACCACGGCCGCCGCCAGGATGATTTCGCCGATCACCGGCACGAACGACAAGGCCAGGGTCAGCAGGCTCAGGCCGGCTTCGCGGTATGCGTCCAGGCGCGCCTGGCGCACCCGGGCGTCGACGTCGGCCGTGGGAACCGCCAGATGTCGGGCGTGCGCCTTGATCTGCTGGTAGCGCTGTTGCTGGAAGCTCGCGAACAGGTCGCCGTCGATGGGTATTTCGCTTAACGGGATATATTGGAAAATCGCCGGCAGGGGCGGCCACTGGCGGTCCTGGGAAAGCAGCGTGGCCTTGAGGGTGCCAAAGAACCGCAGCCGGTATTTCTCGGGGATGAAGCGGGCGAAAAACTGCTGGTAGGACGGATCCCGGAGTTTCAGGGTCAGATCGTGCTCAAAGAGGACAAAGTGACTGTAGCGCTTCAATGGCCCGCGCGGATCATCCGGGATATAGGCAATGCAGGGCAACGTCGAACCGTCGACCAGTTGCGCGCCGATGACCACCCAGCCGCTCAACTCGATATCGAACATTTTCATCCGACTGCAATGAATCAGTTCGCCCCCCAGCTTCAGGCCCGTCTGCCCCTTGACCAGTCCCCCGAGCAAACCGTAGGTCGACGCGGTGATCTCTCCCTTCATGTAGGCGATATCGGCGGTCACCGCCAGTGTCTGCTTGTCATACTCGGCAAAATGCTGCTTTACCGAAGAAGCACCGTTGGCCGACGACTCGGGAGGGTTGAACACACTGTCGATATGCGTCTGATACAAGGCGCCCAGGTCCAGGTTCCGACAAAGCCAGGCAAAATCCTCGGGCGCCAGGGACCGTTTTCTGCCAGCAGCCTGCCCCGGGAACTGGATAATGGCCTTGCCTTCCAGCGCCCCCCGCTCGGCCTCGCTGGCCTCGAAGTTCTGCAAGGCCGCCTCCAGCAGGGTCTGGCTATGGGCGAAGGTAAAGAGCTTGTCTTCGAAGATACTGGACAGGTAGGTCGCATCGACCCTGACAAACCGCACATCCTGCAAGTCGTGGTCGCCGTTGACCTGTCGCTCCAGCGCCTGGGCCAGACGGGGCATGCAGAACGCGTCGATCTTCTGCAACTGCGCCATGATCCGCCGGATTTCATGTCGCGACGTCTCCAGGGCCAGCAGGTGCTCGCGAAACAACAGGCGTATTTCCGGAGCCGCCTGATAGAGCCAGCGGGGAATCTTCTCCTTGATCATATCGAAATGAATGCCCGCCGCGGCAGGGGCCGGGTCGGGCTCGATGACATCTGTTTCTTCCATGGCAATCAACCTGGATATCCATTAGAGATTCCAGCGTATTGATCGCCTGGCGGGAAAGGGGGTACTTATAGCTGGTGCGACGGCTTCCATCGGTGCCTACCGCTGGAAGCCGACAAGCCGGGTTCTACCAGAAACGCTGCTGGGTCAGTCGGTTCCAGGCGTTGAGCAGCACACGGTCGATCGAGCCGCTGGCGGCCAACCCGACACGCTCCTGCAGGCTCTTGCGTTCGGCGTAGTGCAGGTGGAACAGCTCGGCGGCCTTGGCGCGCTCGGCCAGGTACTCGTCGCTGGTGCGCAGTTCGTCGACCAGTTGCTTGTCCAGCGCGGCAATACCCAGCCAGACCTCACCGGTGGCCACGTCATCGATGGCCAGCTGCGGACGGTAACGGGAGACGAAGTTCTTGAACAGCTGGTGGGTGATATCCAGATCTTCCTGGAACTTCTCCCGGCCCTTGTCGGTGTTCTCGCCGAACACTGTCAAGGTGCGCTTGTATTCACCGGCGGTCAGCACTTCGAAGTCGATATCGTGCTTCTTCAGCAGCTTGTTGACGTTGGGCAGCTGTGCCACCACGCCGATGGAGCCCAGCACGGCAAAGGGCGCGCTGATGATCTTCTCGCCGATGCAGGCCATCATGTAGCCGCCGCTGGCCGCGACCTTGTCGATGCATACCGTCAGGGGCACCCCGGCCTGGCGGATACGAGCCAGTTGCGAGGAGGCCAGCCCGTAGCTGTGGACCATGCCGCCGCCGCTTTCCAGGCGCAGCACCACTTCGTCCCGTGGCGTGGCCAGGGTCAGCAGGGCCGTGATTTCGTGGCGCAGGCTTTCGGTCGCCGAAGCCTTGATATCGCCGTCGAAGTCCAGCACGAACACCCGCGGCCTGGCCTCCGGCTGTTTCTTCTGTTTCTTGTCGTCCTTGCCCTGCTGCTTGCGCAGCGCCTTGAGCTGGTCCTTGTCGAGCAGGGTCTGTTCCAGACGCTCGCGCAGGCCCTTGTAGAAATCGTTGAGCTTGCTGACCTGCAACTGGCCGGCGGACTTGCGCCGCCCCTTGCTGCGCAATGAAGCCGCGACGACCAGCACCACGACTATGGCGATGACCAGGGTGACGGTTTTAGCCAGAAAACTTGCGTACTCTGCAAGAAACTCCACGGTGACTCCTTAAAAACGAGGCGACCCCCGGCTTTGGGGGCATGACACTTCAAGCATACCGTCGGGACCGCCGTGCGGCCAGCCGCCGTCATGCCGGGAAACAAGTCTCTAACAAACATTTCAAACGAGCGTATGTTTTTTCATTGACAGGCTTCCGGCATCCTCATAACCTCGCCAGAACTTCAACGTACCGGGACGACACGGACGTGGGCAGTATCTACCTGATTCGACATGGCCAGGCCTCCTTTGGTGCCGACGACTACGATGTGCTGTCGCCGATCGGCGTGCGCCAGGCACAGGTCCTCGGCCAGCACCTGGCCGAACTGGGCCTGAGCTTCGACCGCTGCCTGGCCGGCGACCTGCGTCGCCAGCAGGACACCGCGACCCTGGCCCTGGAACAGTTCGCCACTGTCGGCGTGCCGGTACCGCCGCTGGAGATCGACCCGGCCTTCAATGAATTCGATGCCGACGCGGTGATCCGCGCCCTGCTCCCCGGCCTGCTGCCGGACGAACCCGAAGCCCTGCATATCCTGCGCAACGCGGCGCAGAACCGTGGCGAATTCCAACGTATCTTCGCCCTGATCATCGAGCGCTGGCTCGACGGCAGCCACGACCCTTCCGGCCTGGAAAGCTGGCTGGAGTTCGTCGACCGTGTCCAGGGTGGCCTGCAGCGGATCCTCGACAGCGCCGACAATACCCGCAAGATCGCCGTATTCACCTCGGGCGGCACCATCACCGCCCTGCTCCACCTGATCACCCGGATGCCCGCGCGACAGGCGTTCGAGCTGAACTGGCAAATCGTCAACACCTCGCTCAACCAACTCAAGTTCCGTGGTCGCGAGGTGGCCCTGGCTTCCTTCAACAGTCAAACCCACTTGCAACTGCTGAAGGCGCCGGAACTCATCACCTTCCGTTGAGAACCGGCCAACCGTGACCCTTGGGGTCGCTGTAATCACCCATAAAAGGATCGAACCATGACTTCTGTAGCCGATGCCGTACAAGCAATGAAAGCCAAATTCAACCCAGCCGCCGCTGCCGGCCTGGACCTGGTGTTCGGTTTCCGTATCGACGACACCAAGAACTTCTCGCTGGTGGTCAAGGACAGCACCTGCGAACTGCTGGAAGGCGAAAACCCGGACGCGCAAGTGACCCTGGTGATGGACGGCGAGACCCTCGAAGGCATCGTCAGCGGCGAAACCGACGGCATGCAGGCCTTCATGGGCGGCAAGCTGCGCGCCGAAGGCGACATGATGCTGGCCATGAAACTGAGCGAGCTGTTCCCCTCCTGATAGGCCCATTGCAGGAGCGGGCTTGCCAGCGATAGCGACCTGACAGCCGACATCTTCGTCGCCTGAAACACCGCCATCGCCGGCAAGCCGGCTCCTACAGGGTATTCGACTCAGCCAGCCCTCACTTGCTGGCGACCTTGTCATCCTTCTTCACGGTCTCTTCCAGCGAGAAACGGCCCAGCGGGTTCTGCTGGAAGTTCTCGATGTTCTTGCGCGAGATGTTGATGTACGGGCTGTAATACAGGTCGATCCAGTTGACATCGGCCTTGGCCATCTTCTGCAGGTCGATGTACATCTGCTTGCGCTTGACCGGATCGCTCTCGACACGGGCCGCCGCCACCAGTTCCTTGACCTTCTCGTTCCGGTAGCCGGTCATGTAGTTGTTGTTGGTGTCGTGACCGAGGACGAAGGTGGTCTTCTGGTCGGCGTCGAGAATGTCGTTGGTCCAGTACATCACCGACAGGTCGTAGGCCCCGTCGATCAGCATCTGCCAGCTCTGCGTCGGGTCGACTTTCTGCAGGTTGGCGGTGACCCCGACCTTGGCCAGTTGCTGCTGGACCATCACGGCGATCTGCTCGTCCGCCTCGTTACCGGCATTGACCACATAGTTCAGCTTGAGGTTCGAGGCCCCGGCTTCGCTCAGCAGCTTTTTGGCTTTCTCCGGATCGTAGGGGCGTTGCAGGTTGTCCGCGTAGTGGTACTGGCCGCCCTTGGGAATGTAGGAGTAGGCCACGACGCCCTTGCCGAAGGTGACGGTGTCCACCAGCGACTTCTTGTCGATCGCATAGTCCAGGGCCTCGCGCACCTGCGGCTTGGCCAGTTCGCCATGGGCGTGGTTGATCAGCAGGTGGTCTTCGCGGGTCGAAGGGTCCAGGTGCACCACCAGGTTCTTGTCTTTCTGCAAGGTATCGACCCGCGAGAACGGCACGAAGATCGCCGAGTCCAGCTCGCCGGCCTGGACCTTGAGCATCCGCGTGTTGTCATCCGGGATGGAAATCCACTCCACGCCATCCAGGCTGACGCTGCCGGCCTGCCAGAAGTCCGGGTTCTTCTCCAGGACCACGCGATCGCCGCGAATCCACTCCTTGACGGTAAAGGCTCCGGACACCACCGGTTTCTCGGCGTAGGCATCCTCGCCCATCTTCTCGATGGCCTTTTGCGACAGCACCGAGGCGGTCGGCGAGGCCAGTTGCGAAACGAACGGCACCGACGGGGTCTTGAGGGTCACTACCAGGGTCTGCGGGTCCCTGGCCTCGGCCTTGTCGATCAGCTTGTAGGAGTCGCTCCACAGTGACGCCTTGTTGTCGCGGATGCGCAACAGGCTGAAGGCCGCGTCGCTGGCAGTGATCGCCGAACCGTCGGAGAACTTCGCCGGGCGCAGCTTGAAGGTGTAGGTCAGGCCGTCGGGCGAGGTCGTCCAGCTTTCAGCCAGGCCGGGCTCCAGCTGGGTGCCGGCCTTGTCGACGCGCACCAGGGTGTCGTAGACGTTGGCGAACACCCAGGTATCGCGGTTCTGCGCACTCTTGATCGGGTCGAAGGTGGTGCTGTCTTCCCGGCAACCAATGGTCAGCACGCCCGCGGCTTGCGCCACGCCCGCCGCCAACGAGCAGACGGCCAGGGCGGCCGCGCTCAACAGTTTCAAATGCCTGGATCTCATGCGTATAACTCCCTGTTAATCGATGGTGGGTTTGGGGTTTGCGACAGCGGTTCTTCGAGCACGCAGCTGTAGCGCTGGTGCGCGAGGTAATGGGTCGGCGGCGCTGCCTCGGCACAGCCGGGCCGGGCGAGACGGCAACGCGGGTGAAAGGCGCAGCCGCTCGGTGCGTTCAGCGGGCTCGGCGGTTCGCCGGGCAAGGGTTCGGAAGGCAGCCGACGATCCGGGTCGATATCCGGGATCGAACTGATCAGGGCCGCCGTATAGGGATGGCGCGGGGCGCTGAAGACCGCCTCGACGCTGCCTTCTTCGACGATCTGTCCCAGGTACATCACCGCCACCCGGTCGCACAGGCGCCGGACGATGGCCAGGTCATGGGCGATGAACAGGATCGACAGGTTCAGGCGCTGGCGCAGTTCCAGCAGCAGGTTGATGATCTGGCCCTGGATCGACACATCGAGCGCCGCCACGCATTCGTCGGCAACGATCAGCCGCGGTTCCACCGCCAGCGCCCGGGCGATGCCCACCCGCTGGCACTGGCCGCCACTGAGGCTGCCCGGCTTGCGTCCGGCCAGTTCCGGGCGCAGCCCGACCAGGGTCAGCAATTCCTCGACCCGTGCCGGAATCTTCCCGGCACTCACCTTGCGTTGCACCCGTAGCACTTCGGCAAGGGTTTCGCCGATGCTCAGGCGTGGATTGAGCGCGGCATAGGGATCCTGGAAGATCATCGCGGTCTCGCGGCGCAGGCGTTCCAGCTCGATCCCGTGCCCCTGGGCGACATCCACGCCATCGAACAGGACCTGGCCGGCGGCGATATCGTTGAGCCGCAGGATGGCCCGGCCAAAGCTGCTCTTGCCGCTGCCGGATTCGCCGACCAGGCCCAGGGTCTCCCCGGCGCCCAGGCTCAGGGAAACGCCGTTGACCGCCCTCACCCATTGCCGGTTCATCCCCAGGAAACCGCTGCCTTGTGCGGCGAAGCGCACCTGCAGGTCCTTGACTTCAAGCAGGTTCATGGCTGGCCTCCCAGCGCCAAGGGGTAATGACAGGCCACCCGCTGTCCCTGTCCCTGCTCGATGGCCCGCAGTTCAGGCAACACGTCGCCGCACTGCGGGCCCAGGTGCTGGCAACGCGGGTTGAAACGACAGCCGGTCGGCAAGGCGTTGAGCAGGGGCGGCTGGCCGCCGATGGTCCGCAGCGGCTCCTGGCCGGCGCCGCCAGCCGGCTGGCACGCCACCAGGCCGGCGGTATAGGGATGGCGCGGCCGCGCCAGCAGATCGCGCTTGCTGCCGTGCTCGCACAGGCGACCGGCATACATCACGGCAATCGAATCGCAGGTCTGCGCCACGACGCCCAGGTCATGGGTGATCATGATCAATGACAGCCCGCGCTGGTCCCGCAGGTCGAGCAACAGCCGCAGGATCTGCGCCTGTACCGTCACGTCGAGGGCGGTGGTCGGCTCGTCGGCGATCAGCACCCTGGGCTCGCAGCCCAGGGCCACGGCGATCATCGCCCGCTGACGCATGCCACCGGAGAATTCGTGGGGATAGTTGTCGACGCGACGCTGCGGGTCGGGAATACCGACCTGGCGCAGGACCTCGATCGCCTGCGCGCGCGCCTCGCGGCGCGAACACTGCTGATGCTGGCGGATACCCTCGCCGATCTGCTCGCCGATGCGCATCAGTGGGTCAAGGTGACTGCTCGGGTTCTGGAACACCATGCCGATCTGGCGTCCGCGCATCGCCCGCATGCCGGTCTCGTCCAGCGCCAGCAGGTTCTGCTCGGCCAGGTGCACGGCGCCGCCCTCGACACTGAGCCCGGTGGACGGCAGCAGGCGCATCAGGCCCCGGCAGGCCAGGGTCTTGCCCGAACCGCTTTCCCCGACCAGGCCGAGGATTTCCCCTTCCATCAGGTCGAAGGACAGGCGATCGACCAGGGTCAGCGGGGTCGGGCCATTATGGGCCAGCACACTCAGGTCGCGGACCTGCAACACCGGCGAGCTCATGTGCGCTCTCCCATGGCTTCGGCGACACCGTCGGCCAGCAGGCTGAAACCCATGGCCAGGGTGACGATGGCGATGCCCGGGAAGGTGCAGATCCACCAGGCGCTGGTAATCAGGCTCTGCCCTTCGGCGACCATGGTGCCCCATTCCGCCGTCGGCGGTTGCACGCCCAACCCCAGGTAGCTCACGGCGGCGCCATTGAGCAACACCAGTACCGCATCGGACATGGCGAAAACCACCGAGCTGAACAACGCGTTGGGCAGCAGGTGCCGGAACAGGATGCGTCCATGGCCGAAGCCGAGGCTTTTCGCCGCCAGGGCGAAGTCGCTTTCCTTGAGGATCAGGATCTGCGAGCGGATCAACCGCGCGTAGGACACCCAGCCGACCAGGGCCATGGCGATATAGAAGCTGGTCAGCCCCGGGCCGAGAATCGCCATGATCGCCAGCATCAGCACCAGGAACGGAAAGGCCAGGACGATATCGATCAGGCGCATGCAGAGGGTATCGAAACGTCCGCCGATATAACCGGACAAGGCACCGACCACGGTGCCGATGAGGAACGGGAAAATCACCCCCAGTACCGACAACTGCAAGTCGACCCGGGCCCCCCAGATCACCCGCGACAGCACGTCCCGGCCAAAGTGATCGGTGCCGAAGGGATGGGCCGCGCTCGGCGCCAGCAAGCGCACATCGGTGTTTTGCAGGATCGGGTCGTAGGGCGCGATCCACGGGGCGAAGAGCGCCAGCACCAGCCAGCCGCCGAGAATCGCCAGGCCGAGATACATCGCCAGCCGGCCGTTGCCCAGTCGCAGGCTGATGGCATTGCGCCGCACCACCAGGGTCCCTGCGCTGCTCATCGGACTTTCACCCGCGGATCGATCGCCACGGTGGCCACATCGGCGAGGAAGTTAACCGCCACCGTCGCCAGGGCCAGGACCATCGCCACGCCCTGCACCACCATGTAGTCACGACCGAAGATCCCGCGCACCAGCAACTGGCCGATGCCCGGAATGGCGAACAGGCTTTCGATCACCACCGTGCTGCTGATCAGCCAGCCGATATTCACGGCCAGCAGGTTGACCGTGGGCACCAGGGAATTGGGCAGCACATGCCGGCGCAGGATCGCTCCGTCGGACAGGCCCCGCGCCCGGGCGGCGGTGACATGATCGGCCTGCAACTCCACCAGCATGCTCGCCCGCAGGTTGCGGATCAGCACCGAGGACAGCGCCAGGGCTATGGTCAGGCACGGCAGCGCCAGGTGGTGCAGTTTGTCCAGCCAGTCACGGCCGTAGCCGGTCACCGGAAACCAGCCCAGTTGCACGCTGAATACCAGGATCAGCATGATGCCCAGCCAGAATGCCGGGACGCCGAGGCCACTGGTGGTGAACACCCGTACCAGGTTGTCGATCCAGCCGCCCTTGTGCCGGGCGGCCAGGGTAGCCAGCGGGATCGCGATCAGCAGTGCCAGCACGACACTGCCCAGGACCAGGGTCAGCGTCGGCTCGATACGGGTGACGATCAGCTTCAGGGTATCGACCCGGTACTGGATCGACTGGCCCAGGTCGCCTTGCAGCAGGTTCTTGAGGAAATAGAAGTACTGCATCGGCAGCGGCTGGTCGAGACCGAACTGGGCGCGGATATTGGCCAGCGCCTCCGGCGTGGTGCGCGAGCCCAGCAGTGCCCGCGCCGGATCGCCGGGAATCGAGCGGATCAGGACGAAGGTCACCAGGCTGATGCCGAACAGCACCGGCAGCAATTGCAGCGGCCGGGTCAGGATAAAGCGGTAGCGCTGCAGGTTCATGCAGCGCCCCGATGACGCTGGAGGAAGTCGAGCAGCACCGGGAAGTAGGCCTCGGGTTCCTCGTAGAACGGCATATGGCTGCTGTTGGGGAACACATGCAGCTCGACATCCTGGAGCGCGCGTTTCATCCGATAGGCACAGGCCGGGGTCAGTTCGTCGTGCTGGCCGGTGGTGATCAGCACCGGCATCGTGAAGTCGGCCATCTGCTCGATGCGGTTCCAGTCCTTGAGATTGCCGACATAGAGGAACTCGTTGGGGCCCTGCATGGCCTCGTACGGCCCCATGTTCCAGTCGTCCAGCGAACGCCTGACCGGTGCCGGCCATTCGTCGAGGCGGCACACATGCCGATAGTTGAGCAAGGTGATCGCCGCCTGGTACTGCGGGTGATCCAGGGTGCCCATGGCCTCATGGCGCTGCATCATCGCCACGGTCTCGCTGCCCAGGGCCCCACGCAGACGCTCGAGTTCCCCGGTCAGGTGCGGGATATCGCCGACAGTGTTTTCCAGAACCAGGGTCTTGAGGTGCTGCGGATGATGGATCGCGTACTCGATGGCCAGCCAGCCACCCCAGGAATGGCCGAGCATATGCACCCGCCCCAGTTCCAGGGCCTGGCGTACATGCTCGACTTCGGCGACGTAACGGGTGATATCCCACAATGCCGGGTCGCTGGGGCGGTCGGACGCGCCGGTACCCAACTGGTCGAACGCCACCACCCGCAAGCCCTTTTCCTTCAGCCAGCCATGGGCATCGCGCAGGTAGTCGCATGGCAGGCCAGGGCCGCCGTTGAGGCACAAGAGCACCTCATCGCCACTGCCGTAGCTGTAGACCACTATGCTGTGGCCATCGACTTCAAGGGTGTAACGCTGATCCGGTTCCAGTTCGTACCACATTGCCACTCTCCCTGTTGCAGACTCTTGTAGCCTGTCGGCTTCACCCTAGCGGGGAATTTCCGAGCCCATAAGCTAGCAATTCTTATAGGTTTGGTCTGGCTGTCCCTCGCCGCGGCGTGGCATTCTACTTGCTTGATTTCAGGATTGAAATTTATTCAGGAGAGGAAAGGATGCAGGTCAAATTCTCTGAGGTCGATACCCGCCGCTTGTCCGGGAACAACATGGACGAGCTGATGGACAACGCGCTGATACTCGCGGGTCACCTGGGATTCGATGCCCTGGTGTACGACTACACACCGGTGCCGCTGGACCATGACGGCAGCATGATCACCCCATCCGTGCTCAAGGTCCGCAACACCCCGGCGGACTGGCACTCGCTCTGGTGCGAACACGGCTTCTACCAGATAGACCCCGTGCAATACCTGGCGCTGGGCACCGTCGCGCCCTTTGTCTGGTCCTATCAGCCCAAGGCCGAAACCGCCCTGCAAAAGGTCATCGACCAGCGCCATTCCCCCGTGACCAGCTACCTGCACGACCGGCAGATGACCTGCGGCGTCAGCGTGCCGATCCACCTGCCGAAGGGTGGCTTCGCCTCGTTGACCGGGCTGCGTACGGGCAACGGTAAATATGTCCTAAAGGATGCGCGACAAACCCTTACGGATTTCAGCGTCATTTCCCACGCACTACAGGAAGCCGCCTACCCTTTATTCAGCCCTGAAATGCGCGTATATCCGCATATTCGCCTGACCCGGCGTGAGCGCGAATGCCTGCAATGGGCAGCCGAGGGCCTCACCGCCAAGGAAATCGCCGAGCACCTGCACCGTTCCCTGGCTACGGTGACCCTGCACCTGGCCTCCGCCATGCACAAGTTGGGGGCAAAAAACCGCGTGCAGGCGGTATTGCGGGCGGTGCACTACCGGTTGCTCGACAGCTGACCCGGCAAAAACCTATCAATTCACCTAGTTATGCCGGCGGAAAAGTTTCGCTATCGTGCCCTGAATCGTGCATTCAGGGAGTCTGAAGAAATGGAATTCAACGAAATACGCGAAGGCTTTGCGCACTTCGGCCCGTACCAGACCTGGTACCGTGTCACCGGCGACCTGGCCAACGGTCGTACGCCCCTGGTGATCCTCCACGGCGGCCCGGGCTGTACCCATGACTATGTCGACGCCTTCAAGGACATCGCCGCCAGCGGCCACGCAGTGGTCCACTACGACCAGCTGGGCAACGGCAAGTCGACCCACCTGCCCCACCAGGATCCGTCCTTCTGGACCGTCCAGCTGTTCCTCGATGAACTGGACAACCTGCTCGACCACCTGGGCATCCGCCAGCACTACGTACTGCTCGGCCAGTCCTGGGGCGGCATGCTCGCCAGCGAACACGCGGTGCGTCAACCGGCGGGACTCAAGGCGATGATCCTCGCCAACTCGCCCTCGTGCATGCGCACCTGGGTCAGCGAAGCCAATCGCCTGCGCGAGCAGTTGCCCGCGGCCGTCCAGCAGGCCCTGCTCAAGCACGAGCAGGCCGGCACCTACAACGACCCGGAATACGTCGAAGCGTCACGGGCGTTCTATGATCGCCATGTCTGCCGCATCACTCCCTGGCCGGATGAAGTGGCCCGCACCTTCGCCCAGGTCGATGCCGACCCCACCGTCTATCACACCATGAGCGGCCCGACCGAGTTCCACGTCATCGGCTCGCTGAAGGACTGGACCATCATCGACCGCCTGCACCTGGTGAAAGTCCCGACCCTGGTGATCTCCGGGCGCCATGACGAAGCCACCGAAGCGGTGGTCCGGCCCTATGTCGAGAAGATCGCCGGCGCGCGCTGGGCGCTGTTCGAAGACTCCAGCCACATGCCCCACGTCGAAGAACGCCAGGCCTGCATGGGCACGGTTGTGCAATTCCTCGACGAAAGCCTCTAGAGCGTACCTTCCCGCCCTGCCGCCGACAGAACTGCCCGGTCTGATCCAGACCGGGCTTTTTCGGCTACCCTGGATTTCTGCTCGCGCATCAGGAACGCTGATTATCCTGCAACACGCAGACCTATAAGGCCGGGTCTTGCTTGTGACCCTGCCGGGCGAGCATTAGATTAGCCAATAATCTCTGGCCTCCAGAATAAGCAGAAGGGATAAGCATGGCGCTTACTGACCAGTCCACCCGTATCCGGGCAGGCGAAGAACTCGATGCCGGCCTGATCGATCCGTACCTCAAGGCGCATATTCCAGGCCTCAGCGGCCTGCCGAGCATCAGCCAGTTCCCCGGCGGTGCCTCGAACCTGACCTACCTGATCCAGTACCCCGAGCAGGAGTTCGTCCTGCGGCGTCCGCCGTTCGGCCACAAGGCCAAGTCGGCCCACGACATGGGGCGCGAATTCCGCATTCTCAACCAGCTCAAGGACGGCTTTCCGTACTGTCCGAAAGCCTATGCCCATTGCACCGACGAGAGCGTGATCGGCGCCGAGTTCTATGTGATGGAGCGGGTCAAGGGCATCATCCTGCGTTCCGACCTGCCGCCGGAACTGGGCCTCGATGCCGCCCAGACCGAGACCCTGTGCAAGAGCTTTATCGATCGCCTGGTGGAACTGCACCGCGTCGACTACAACGCCTGCGGCCTGGCCGACCTGGGCAAGCCCGAGGGTTATGTCGCCCGGCAGATCCGCGGCTGGAGCGAACGTTATGAAAAGGCCCTGACCCCGGACGCCCCGAACTGGGAAACGGTCAAGGCCTGGCTGAACGACAAGATGCCCGCCGACCATCCGACCTCGAGCATCGTTCACAACGACTATCGTTTCGACAACGTGATCCTCGACCCGCAGAACCCGATGCAGATCATCGGCGTGCTCGACTGGGAACTGACCACCCTCGGCAACCCGCTGATGGACCTGGGCAATACCCTCGCCTACTGGATCGAGGCCGGCGACCCGGCGCCGGTGCAACTGATGCGCCGTCAGCCCAGCCATGCGCCGGGCATGCTCAGCCGCCGCCAGTTCGTCGACTACTACGCCGAGCGCTCGGGCCTGTCGATCGACAACTTCGACTTCTACTACACCTACGGCCTGTTCCGCCTGGCCGGTATCGTGCAGCAGATCTACTACCGTTTCTTCCACGGCCAGACCCAGGACAAACGCTTTGCGCAGTTCATTCACATGAACAAGCTGCTGGAGCAGATGAGCCTGCAAGTCATCCATAAATCCAGCCTCTGACCGCGACCACAACAAGGGAAAAACCATGTCCAAGACTCAGTTGTTCGACCTCGACGGCAAGATTGCCTTTGTCTCCGGCGCCAGCCGTGGCATCGGTGAAGCCATCGCCCGGCTGCTGGCCCAGCAAGGCGCCCATGTGATTGTCTCGAGCCGCAAGCTCGACGGCTGCCAGCACGTCGCCGACGCGATCGTCGCCGAAGGGGGCAAGGCCACCGCCATTGCCTGTCATATCGGCGAAATGGAGCAGATCACCCAGGTCTTCGCCGCCATCCGCGAGCAGTTCGGACGCCTGGACATCCTGGTCAACAACGCCGCTACCAACCCGCAGTTCTGCAACGTGCTGGACACCGACCTGAGCGCCTTCCAGAAGACCGTCGACGTGAATATCCGCGGTTATTTCTTCATGTCGGTGGAGGCCGGCAAGCTGATGCGCGACAACGGCGGCGGCAGCATCATCAACGTGGCCTCGATCAACGGCATTTCCCCTGGGGTGTTCCAGGGCATCTATTCGGTGACCAAGGCCGCCGTGATCAACATGACCAAGGTCTTCGCCAAGGAATGCGCGCAGTTCGGCATTCGTTGCAACGCCCTGCTGCCGGGCCTGACCGACACCAAGTTCGCCTCGGCCCTGGTCAAGAACGACGCGATCCTCAAGACCGCGTTGCAACAGATCCCGCTCAAGCGCGTGGCCGAGCCGAGCGAGATGGCCGGTGCGGTGCTGTACCTGGCCAGCGACGCATCGAGCTACACCACTGGCGTTTCGCTGAATGTGGACGGTGGTTTCCTGTCCTGAACCTTCCTGTCCTGAATCAGGCACATGCACATCGAGGCAGCCCACGGGCTGCCTTTTTTATTGGTGGGCCGATCCATGCGAATTGAGGTTTTTCTGAGGTAGAAATGAGGTTTTATCGTTTGAGTCGCGTGAATTTTTATTCCATAAATAGCCCTCCAGACAATAACCATCAAAGGGCTTGGCAATGCGCGAACTCGGCGTAGGACTGATCGGTACCGGATTCATGGGACGCGCCCACGCGCTGGCCTTTCGGAATGTCAGCGCGGCCTTCGAACTGCCGGTGCGCCTGCGCCTGAGCACCCTCGCCGACGCCGATGCCCAGCGGGCCGTGTCCTGTGCCAGGGCCTGGGGTTTCGAACGCGGTCACGGCGACTGGCAGCGCCTGATCGACGATCCCGAGGTGCAACTGGTGGCGATCACCACCCCCAACCACTTGCACTTCCCGATGGCCATGGCCGCGCTGGCCGCGGGCAAACCGGTGTACTGCGAAAAGCCCCTGGCGGTCAGCCTCGACCAGGCCAGCCAGATGCGCCAGGCCGCCCGCGATGCCGGTGTGGTGACGCGGGTCGGCTACAACTACCAGCACAACCCCATGATTGTCCTCGCACGAGAGATGATCCGCAGCGGTGAGCTGGGCGAGATCATCAGCCTCCAGGGCGAGTTCAGCGAAGACTTCATGGCCGATCCGGCCGCGCCCTGGTCCTGGCGCTGCGACCCGCAACACGCCGGTGGCGCACTGGCCGACCTCGGCAGCCACCTGTTGGCGCTGTCGCGTTATCTGTTGGGAGATATCACTGCCGTCTGTGCCGACAGCCAGACCGTCCACGCCCGGCGTCCGGCCAGTGCCGGCAGCGGCGAACAGCGCCTGATCGCCGTCGATGACCAGACCCACGCCCTGCTGCGTTTCGCCAATGGCGCCCGCGGCACCTTCAGCAGCAGCTGGCTCAAGCACGGCTACAAGAATCACCTGAGTGTCGAGATCAGCGGCACTCGCGGCACCCTGGCATTCGATCAGGAGCGCCTGAACGAACTGCGCCTGTGTCGCGCCGGCCAGGACGGTTTCCAGCGCCTGCTGGCCGGACCGAACCTGCCGGGCTATGCCGCGTTCAGCCCGGCGGCCGGGCATCAGTTGGGCTACAACGAGCTGAAGACCCTGGAAGTCCATGCCCTGGTCCAGGCGCTGGCGGGACAAGGTCAGGAAGGCCCCGACTTCGAAGAGGCCTGGCAGGTGGAAAGGCTGGCTGCGGCAATTCGTCTCGCCGCCCATGAAAGGCGCTGGGTGAATATCGACGAATTGTAGCCGGCCCGCCTGTGTCAGGCGGGTTTCAGCGGCTGCCGAAAGGGGAACAGGGGAACGGGCAAGTGCAGGCGTGGCTTTGTCACCGTTCGTCGGGCCTGATAGAGTCCGCCGCCATGAAACTCGCCCGTACCGATCGCTCACTCATTGCCTGGATGCTTTATTGCTGCGTCCTGTTCAATGTGTTCGCCTGCAGCATCGGTCACGGACAGATGGTCGGCCAGCAGCTCAATGGCATCGGCGGCCAGTTCTGCTCCATCGACCCGCGCACCCAGGCGCCGCTCTCCGGCAGTTCCACCGGTGAGCAGTTGCCGACCCTGGCCAAGGCCTTCGGCTGCCCGCTGTGCTCCAGCGGCGGCATGGGACCGGCGCTCAACTCCAGCCTCACCCTGGCGATTCTCCCGGAACAGCACAGCCCGCCCCTGACCCGGGTCGCCAACGAGCAGATTCCCACCCGTTTCACCTGGCCCTCGGCCAATCCGCGCGCGCCACCGCTCGCCTGAGTCATTCCGCCTGTCCCGATCAGCCCACCCGCCCGACGCCCAACCGTGTCGTATCGGCGTGCGCTGGATATTCGCCATGACTTCAGGATTGCACCATGAACCATCTCTCCCTGCTCGCGGGCCTGCTCGGCTGCCTGTCCGCCACGGCCTCGGCGCAAGATGCGCTTGAGCTCGCTCCCGTCACCATCGAAGGCGAACACCTCGCCGCCCCCGGCCTGGACCTCGATGCTCCACTCGGCACCGGCTCGCGCCTGGGCCTGAGCCTGCGGGAAACCCCGGCCTCGGTCAGCGTCGCCAACCGCGACAGCATCGAACGCCACGGCGCCCGCAACTTCCAGGACGCGGCCAACAGCCTGCCGGGGGTCAACGCCAGTGCCCCGCTCGGCTTCGGCGGCTTTGTTTCCTACCGGGGTTTTACCAGCGGCCAGGTCAGCCAGATGTTCAACGGCATCGTGGTCCCGACCGGCCTGGCGCGGCCGGTGGATGCCTGGATCTATGACCGGGTGGAACTGGTCGGCGGCCCCTCTTCGTTGCTCAATGGCGCCGGCTCCGTCGGCGGCTCGCTGAACTACATCACCAAGCTGGCCGACCGCCAGGAGCAGGCCGCCGAGGGGCGGATCAGCTATGGCAGCAACGATACGAGTGAAACGTCCTTCGGCTTCAACCATGCCCTGAACGCTCCGGGCGCGGACGTGCAGCACTATGCCCGGCTGGATGTCAGCCACAACGCCAGCAACGGCTATATCGACCGCAACCAGCGCGATGCCTGGAGCGCGGCGTTTTCCCTGCTCAGCGACCTCACGCCGGACCTGTCCCATACCCTCGCCCTGGAGTACCAGGACGAAGTGGTCGACAGCCCGTACTGGGGCACGCCCGTGCTCAATCCCAAGGTCGGCGAGCTGAAGATCGACAACCACAACCGCTTCAACAATTACAACGTCGCCGACGGCCAGTACGTGCAACGCACACGCTGGCTGCGCTCGATCATCGACTACCGCATCAATGACAGCACCAGCCTGCACAACACCCTCTATCACCTGGATACCGAGCGCGATTACCGCGATCTGGAAACCTACCAGTACAACGCCGGCAATACCGCGGTGAACCGCTCCACCGCCTACCTGGTGCGCCATTCCGGCACGCAGGATGGTAACCAGTTCGAGGTGCGTCACCAGTCCACCCTGCTGGGCCTGGACAGCCGCTGGGCCGGCGGCTTCGAGTACCGGGTCAACAGCACCACCAACCACCCGCTCAACGTCAAGGGAGCGAGCACGGTGGACCCGGACAACTTCGATCCCGGGCATTTCTATGACATCCCCGGTACCCGCCCGGGCTTTGTCAGCGACAAGACCAACGAAGTCACCACCCGCGCCCTGTTCGTCGAAAACCAGCTGATGCTGACCGACAAGCTGGCCCTGCTGACGGGGCTGCGCTACGACGCGATCGACCTGGACGTGACCAATCATCGCCAGGTGACCGCGAGCAACCCGCGCCACCTCAAGCGCAGCTGGGAACCGATCACCGGGCGGGCCGGCCTGACCTGGCAGTTCATCCCCTCGGCCAATGTCTACGTGCAGTACAGCACCGCCGCCGAGCAGCCCAGCGGCACGCAGAACTTCGAGGTGTCCACTGGCAAGCAATGGGAGGTGGGCAGCAAGTTCAATTATCTGCAGGGGCGCGGCTCGGCCACCGTCGCCGCCTACCGGATCGAGCGCAAGGACTTCGCCATCACCGACCCGCTGGACCCGACCAACACCCTGCCAGTGGGACAGCAATCCTCGAAGGGCATCGAGTTGGCCAGTTCGCTGAAGATCACGTCGAAGCTGCTGGCCGAAGGCAACTTCGCCTGGGTCGATGCGCAATACGATGAGTTCAACGAGAAGAACGCCGCCGGGGTCGTGGTCTCACGCAAGGGCAATACGCCCACCAACGTGCCGGCGCGGGTCGCCAACCTGTGGCTGACCTATGATTTCGATCCGCGCTGGCAAGGTGGCGTCGATGCCCGTTACGTCGCCTCGGTGTATGCCGACAGCGCCAACACCCAGTGGGTCCCGGCGTACACCCTGTATGGCACGTTCCTGAGCTACAAGGTCGATAGCCACACCTCGGTGACCGGCCGGGTACGCAACCTGACCAACCAGACCTACGCCGAGTTCGCCCACGTCTCCCCGGCGTATTACCTGGGGGCACCAAGGACCTTCGAGCTGGCGGTGCAGACGCGGTTCTGAATCACGTACGCTGATCGTTCCCCAGCTCTGCGTCACAAGAGTGGACGCGGAGCATAGGAACGCTCGCTTACTGCAAACTGCTACTGACCTTGTCGGCCACATCCTTGGGTACCCAGGCCTGCCAGACCTGCGGATGCTCCTTGAGAAAGGTCCGGGCCACCTGGGCGGGCGGTTGACGCTCGTCACTCATCTTCGCCAGCGCCTGGTTGAGGAGATCGATCGGCAGGTCGACCTTGGCAAAGAATGCCACCACTTGCGGATGCTGCGCCTTGAACGGCGTCGATACGCCAATACTCAGCTTCGAAGCCAGGGAGCGGGTCGGCTGGGGATTGGGGTTGTCGGCATCGGTCAGGGTCTTCCAGGCCCCGGCGTCAAACGCCGGCTCCTGCAACTGCACCAGCTTGAACTTGCCCAGCAACGGCGTCGGCGACCAGTAATAGAACAGGATCGGCTTGCCACGACGAATCGACGAGGTGATCTCGGCATCCAGCGCCGCGCCGGAACCGCTGCGAAAGTTCACATAGCTGTCGCTCAGGCCATAGGCCTTGAGCTTCTGCTTGTTGACGATCTCGGAGGTCCAGCCGATCGGGCTGTTGAGGAAACGCCCCTTGTCAGGCGACTCGGGATCCTGGAACACGTCCTTGTAGCGCTTGAGGTCTGCGACACTGCGCAGGTCCGGCGCCAGGGGCTTGATCCCCCGCGCGGGATCGCCCTTGATCACATACTCCGGCACCCACCAGCCCTCGGTGGCGCCCTTGACGGTATCGCCCACCGCCATCACTTCGCCTGCCGCCTCGGCCTTGACCCAGACAGGGCTACGCCCGGCCCACTCCTCGCCGATCACCTGGATGTCGTTTTTCGCCAGGGCGGTCTCCAGGGTCACGGTGGTGCCCGGCAGCATATCCGTCGGCAACCCATAGCCGTTCTCGACGATATAGCGCAGCAGTTCGGTAATCAGGCTGCCGCTTTCCCAGTTCAAGTCGGCAAAATGGATCGGCGGCGGCGCGGCCTGGGCCGGCAGCGGCGCGATAGTGACGCAGAATACAGCCAGGGCGCCGGCCAGCCGCGCGCGAAATCCTTTCATGGGTCTACCTCAGTCGCTGGATACCTTTCGACGGAGAGCCGAAAGTCTCTGAATAATCAGTCAACAGACTTTAGTAGAGGTTCCAGGCTCGGCGAGTGATGATTTATTCCACGCACCGCGTATGAAGTTACTGCAACTCCTGCAGGACTCTGCCGACACTCATGACTTACTCGCTGGCCTTGAAGGTCAACTCGCCCTTGCGCCACTTCGCGGCCTTCTTGGTCACATCCTTGAGGGTCTTGGTCAGGCCTTCCTGCAACTGTTCGTGGGCGGCGAAGACCATGACGACGGTATGGCCTTCCTTGAACAGGATCGCGTGCCCCAGTTCCGTGGTGACATAGGCATAGTCGCCCAGGCCATAGACCGTCAGCTTGATTTCACGAAACTTGATATCGAACTTCCCGCCTTCGCGGCTGGGCAATACCGCCGCCCGGAAGTGGTCGCCGACTTTCAGTTCAAGACGCTGCTTGTCATCGACGACCAATGCGGCTTCGGTGTCGATTTCGGCGATATAGATGCCTTCGGCGGTTTGTTCGGTGATGTAGACAAAACGTGATTGGAACTGCTTGACCAGTTTGGCCCGCAGATCGCCCAGTACAAACAACGCATGCATATCGAGATTGCTGACTGCCAACGAAAAACCCTCAAACCCAAAAATGAAGCCGCCCCGCCAGGGACCGGGCAGCACAAGACATTCGGCGACTGCCGACGATGACTCACTGAAAACCCTGATGACTGCAAGCCGGCCTCGCGCAGACGCCTCGGGGGAACACAGGAAGACTAAAGGATCCAAAACCCCATGACTTCTGCGAACAATCACCAGAGCGTGAAGGAAAACACCGTGTATCACTGACTCCAGGAAGTGAGACAGGGAAGTTACGGGGAACCCCTTCCTGAAAAAGCGTAGTTTCCGACGTGCAAGTTGAAAAAACACCCCGAATGAAACAAATGCCGGGGCACTGGCCGATTCTAGAACACGTCGGCCCGTCACGGCTAATCAAACCACCGCCATCGGGTATCAGACAAGACAAAAAGTACTGATCGCTGTCGGGTTTGACCTTTACCCGCCCAAGCCACGGGGAAGAAACCCGGCCTTGCCAGCCCTTCACGGCGTGAGCTGTCGATGACAGCCCGTCCGGCGGCAACAACTGCCATACTGCGCGCACAACACGAACGACTTCCGTTCACGCGCGCGCACCGCACGTTTTTAGCAGCAGAACCACCTCCAAGGGAAGGCCATACGTGACGGAATTTGATATCGGCGAGTTTTTCATCCGGGGCGAAGCCAGAGAGATCGAAGGCGAGTTCCAGGCAGTCATTGTCATGCGGGCCAAGCCGCCACTGACCACCCTCACCCACCATCAGGTCGAAAAGGATCGCTGGTTCAAGACATCCGAACTGGCCGCCAGCGCTGCCAGGGAAGCCGCCAGGGCATTGAAGGCCGCTGTCGATGGCGGCGCGCTGAACAACTGAGCATCGCGCCAGGGACACGGCTCAAGGATAAGGTAACGGCGCCGATACACTGGCAAGAATTCATTCAAGGCCATCGACCATGATCAACCTGAATTCACTCTCGGTGCCAATGCCCGCGCTGACCAGCCGAAGTGATGAGACCGATGCTTCGGATAGCGCCCTTTCCATCCGCACCCTGCTGGGTGAGGATCCGGACAGCGACTCCAGCCCATCGCTGGTCGGCCAGAGCATGGCCGGCAACGAACTGGCGGCGAAGAACCGTATCAAGCAGCTCAAGAGACAACTCGAGCAATTGCAGCAGAAACTGCGCTTGGCCAATGCCCGCCTGGCCGCGATCAAGAATGGTCGTTATCGCAGCGAGGCGGCACGCAATGCGGCAGCCTTGCCGGCCCGTGCCGAGGTCATGGCCCTCAACAGCGCATTGAGCAGCACCAGCACCGCCCTGTTCATGGCGGAAAAAATCCTTTCCGGGATCGTCAACATTACCGCCTGAAGCCCACCCGAGGCACTGCGCCTGGCCCGTAACGCCGGCGCCCGGTCCAATGCCTGATCCAATGCCTGGACGCCGCCCATCAGCGCCGGCGTGTGCCCTGGGGTGCGCTTTCCGGCTTGTAGCCCAGGCGCAGGCCACCCCAGTGCCGGCCCTTGACCATGATCGGCACCGACAGGTCATGCATCAGTTCGCCGGTATCGCGGGTATAGGTCTGCAACAGCACCGGTTGCTGGTGGCTGCCGCAGCGAATGCCGGTGCGGTCATCGAACTTGCGCTTGGTGCGGTTCTGCAGGGTGTCCTTCGCCACATCACCGGTCAACGGCTGGGAAAACGCCTGGTTGTGGGTGGGCACGTACCCCTGGGGCGTGCAGGCAATGGCAAACACCAGGCCCTCGTGACGGCTCAGCAGCGGCTCCTGGATCGCCGGCAGCACCTGGTCGGTGTAGCGGTCGAAGCGGGTCTGGAATTTCGGCGGCGAGGTGTTGGCAATCGCCTGATAGTTGCGGTCGAACAGATCGTCGAGACTGACCCGGTTCTGTTCGATATCCGCCTCGAAGCGCGCGGCGATCTGCCCGGCGCCTTCGCGAGCCAGGTCATAGACACGCTGGTGATAGTCGTCCAGGCCGACTTCGGCCAGGCGCTCGCTGATGGTTTCCGCCTGCCCTTCCATCTGCACGGCCGCTTCGGCGAGGCTGCGGGTCTGCTGGTCGCTGACCGCCAGGTCGCTGCGCATCTGCTCCACCGCGGTAAACAGGCTGCCCAGTTGCTCGCGATTGTTCTGCGCGCCACGGGCGATTTCGCTGACCTGGCTTTCGACACCGGCCGCCAGGCGGGCAATATTTTCCAGGTGCTGGCCGGTATGTTCGACCTGCTCGACACCGCCGTCGAGGTCCATGGACAGTTGCCGGATCTGCTCCACCACCTGGGCGGTGCGTTGCTGGATATCGGCGACCATCACCCCGACCTCGTCGGTGGCGGTCGCGGTACGGCCGGCCAGGCCACGGACCTCATCGGCGACCACGGCAAAGCCACGGCCATGTTCCCCGGCGCGCGCGGCCTCGATGGCGGCATTGAGTGCCAGCAGGTTGGTCTGGCTGGCGATCGCCTGGATCACCAGGGTAACTCGCTGGATTTCCTCGCTGCGCAGGCTCAGGGCTTCGATCAGCTCCCGGCTGGCGCTGGCGCGCTGGCTGAGCTGGTGCATGCGGCTGATCGACTCCGACAGCACCGCGTGTCCTTCGGCACTGCTCTGGCGCGCTTCGCTGGCGGAGCCGAGCGCTTGCTGGCTGAGCAGCGAAGTGGCTTGTTCGGTGTCGATCATCACTTCGGCGCTGCTGACGATCTGCGCCGCGGCGCCGAGTTGCGACTGCAGCTTGCCGGCCAGTTGCTTGACTGCAAAGGCCACCCCGGCGGCGGACAAGGCGTTATGACTGGTCGCGTAGGACAGATCCCGGGTCAGCTCGCTCAACGCGCTGTTGTCGGGACCGGCGACAACCGGCGCCTGGCGCACCCTGAACCGTGGCAGCCAGACCAGCAGCAGCGCCAGCGGCAGGCAGGCGACCAGGGGCCAGCCGGCATGGCTCATGGCCGCCAGCAGCAACGCCAGCCCGACACTTTGTATCAGCGGTATCAACCAACGCGAGGGGGTCTGCGACTGCGCTTCCGATTGCGCCGAGACCCCGGACAGAATTCCTTCTCCAGACATGTGCGTTACCCACTTTCAGCTTCTAGTTGTTTTCCTGCATTAAACGCCACTACAAGGCCATTAGCCATGGTCCGTTAGTTGTAATCGGCAGGAGATCGAGAAGGCCGGGGGCACACGGGGGGATATCAGGAGAGGTTCAACGATCGGCCCCACGCGAGGCGTGGGACCGATCCATCGACAAGGGCAGGATCAGGCCTGGCGCTGGTGCTTGTCGATCTGCTCGTGGCGCTCTTGGGCTTCGATGCAGTACTTGGTGGTCGGGCTGATCAACAGGCGCTTGAGGCCGATCGGATCGCCACTGTCGTCACACCAGCCGAAGGAGTCTTCGCGAATGCGGTCCAGGGCCTGTTCCAGTTGCGGCAGCATGCGCTGGTCGCGGTCAATCGCATTCACCAGCCAGGTGCGCTCTTCTTCAACGGACGCGGCGTCGGCCGGGTCTGCCGGAGTATCGAGGCTTTCGATGGCAATACGGTTCTGCTCGATACGCTCGTGGGTTTCGACTTTCATTGCCTGCAGCAGCTCGGTGAAGAAAGCCAGTTGCTCGGCGTTCATGTAGTCGTCCGCCGGCATGGCCAGCAACTTTTCCTTTGTCATTGATTTCTCTATAGAAAATACGTGCATTAAGGCGAATTAGGGAGCGTCCTGCACACCTGAGGGGATGCACAGAAAGGCGCCGTCCATTCCAAGCGCCACCCGGCACTCAATTTACGAGGGGCGGCAGTCTAAGGCCGAGTTATCGAGTCAGCAACTGAAATGACAGCAAAATCGTCCGATAGCCCCGGGCAAGCGCCCTGGCGCCCTTCCCATGGGCGCGTATCGGAGTGTGTTTATAACAAGAAATTCCGTTCTGTGCCCGCATTCAGGGGACAAACGGCAAAACCGGAGGGAATGGGACCGTCCGCAACGTCATATTGAGCCTTGTGGGAGGGGGCTTGCCCCCGAAGCTTTCGGAGGCCTCTCGGGCCCCTTCGTGGGCAAGCCCACTCCCACAAGGTCGCCTCTCCTGCCCTCTCTCCCCCAAGCTCTCCTTGAGGACTCAGCGCTTGAGCTTGCGCTTGTTGCGGTATTGGTCGATGACCACGGCGATGACGATGATCAGGCCCTTGATGATGTCCTGGATATAGGCATCGACCCCGACAAAGGTAAAACCGCTGGCCATGACCCCGAGGATCAGTGCACCGATCACCGTGCCGGTAATGCGCCCGACCCCGCCGGCCAGGCTGGTGCCGCCGATGACCGCCGCCGCGATCGCGTCCAGCTCATAGGACATGCCCATCCCCGCCTGCCCGGTCGCCGCCCGCGCCGAAGCCACCACGCCGGCCAGCCCGGCGAGCAGCCCGGCAATGCTGTAGACGATCACCAGGTGACGCTTGACGTTGATCCCCGAGGTGCGGGCCGCCTGCATGTTGCCACCGATGGCGTAGGTGTACTTGCCGTACTTGGTGTAGCGCAGGGCGATATGGAAGATCACCGCCACCACCAGGAAGATGATCACCGGCATCGCCCCGTGACCGATCGCCGTGTAGGAGTCCGAGAGCATGCTCACCGGCTGCCCTTCGGTGTAGTAGCGAGCCAGGCCACGGGCCGAGACCATCATGCCGAGGGTCGCGATAAAGGGCGGGATCCCGGTCACTGCGATGATGCTGCCGTTGATCGCCCCCGCCAGCAGCCCGACCCCCAGCCCGGCCACCACCGGTATCCACACCGGCAGGTCGGTCAGCGAAGGAAACACCGCCCGGGAAAAGTCCGAGGTCTGCGCCAGGCTGGCGGCGATCATCGCCGACAACGCCAGCACCGAGCCGGATGACAGGTCGATCCCGGTGGTAATGATGACCTGGGTCACGCCGATGGCCAGCAGGCCGATCACCGACACTTGCAGGATCATCAGCACCAGGCGCTGGGAATTCATCAGGAAGCTCTGGTCGCGAACGATCCAGCCGAACAGCTCGAAGACCAGGCCGATACCGATCAGCACCAGGAAGATGCTCAATTCGGTCGGCAACCGTCGACAATGCTTGATCGGTGCCAGGGCGGGCTTGTTGTCCGCCGGTTTGTTTTCCAGGACTGCACTCATGACCGCTTATCCTCTCTTGCCACCGACAGGCGCCGGCACGCGGCGCCCGCCTTGATATAGTCAGTGAACCGCCGGGATCCCCGACGCCAGTTGCATCACGCGCTCCGACGTGGCCTCGCCGCGGTCCAGGGTGCCCATCAGGTCGCCTTCGTGCATGACCATCACCCGGTCGCTCATGCCCAGCACTTCCGGCAGTTCCGAAGAAATCATGATCACCGCCATGCCTTCGCTGGCGAGGTAGGCGATCAGGCGATAGATCTCGGCCTTGGCCCCGACATCGATGCCACGGGTCGGCTCATCGAGGATCAGCAGCCGCGGGTTGGTCATCAGCCAGCGGGCGAGCAAGGCCTTCTGCTGGTTGCCGCCGGATAGGGTATCGATGCACTGCTCCAGGGACGGGGTCTTGACCCGCAGCTTCTTGCACATGTCCTCGCACAGGGCGCGCAGGGCCTTCTGCTGGATGAAACCGTTGCCGACGTAGTGCGGCAGCACGGCCATTTCCATGTTCTCCAGTACCGACAGGCAGGGAAACAGGCCGCTGAGCTTGCGGTCCTCGGTCAACAGCGCAAAGCCCTTCTCGATCGCCAGGTGCGGATCGCTGACCCGCAGCGGCTTGCCGTCCAGGCGGATCTCGCCGCCGCTGGCCGGAGTGATGCCGAACAGGGTTTCCGCGACATTGGTCCGTCCCGAGCCCATGAGCCCGGCGATCCCGAGGATTTCCCCGGCATGCAGGTCGAACGACACGCCCTGGAAGACCCCGTCCAGGCGCAGGTCCCGCACCGACAGCAGCAAGTCGCCGATGGGCTTCTCGCGCACCGGGAACAGCTGGTTCAACTCACGCCCGACCATCATCGAGATCAGGCTGTCGCCGTCCATGCTGTCGGCCCGTTGCAGGCCGATGTACTGGCCGTCGCGAAACACCGCGACTTCATCGGCGATGCTGAAGACTTCGTTCATCTTGTGAGTGATATAGACGATGCCCTTACCCTGGGCCTTGAGGTCGGCGATGATCGAGAACAGGTGCGCGACCTCCTTCTCGGTGATGGCCGAAGTAGGCTCGTCCATGATCAGCACATCCGAATCGTAGGACACCGCCTTGGCGATCTCGACCATCTGCCGTTCGGCGATACTCAGGTTGCCTACCAGTTCCTCGGGGTGGAGGTTGATACGCAGGCGTTCGAGCAGCCGCGCGGTGCAACGGTGCATCTCGCGGTGATCGATCATATGGAAACCGTTGAGCTGCTCGCGACCGATCCAGATGTTCTCGGCGATGCTCATGTGCGGCATCAGGTTCAGTTCCTGGTGGATCATCGCAATTCCCGACTGCAACGCCGCCAGGGGGCTGTCGAAGGTCACCGGCTTGCCCCGCAGGCGCAGCTCGCCGGCGTCCGGCTGATAGATGCCGGCGATGATCTTCATCAGGGTCGACTTGCCGGCACCGTTCTCGCCCATCAGCGCCAGGACCGATCCCGGACGGACCCGCAGTTGTACATTGGACAGGGCAATCACACCGGGAAAGCCCTTGCTGACGTTGACCACTTCCAGCAGGTAGGGCGAGTCGGCAAGGCGCGTGTCGACGGAGGACGCAAGGGACGCCTGTGGCGTGGACGCAGCAGTCGCGCTGGCGAGCATGGTCGGGTACTCCTCGGCTCGGGGTGGGCAAGGCGCCATCGGCACCCTGCCGGCTTGTTGTTATTGGAGCGCAGCCTATTTGAAATCCTTGACGTTCTGCGGGGTGATCAACTTGTACGGTACCCAGACCGCGGCTTCGACCGGCTCCTTCTTGATCATCTTCACCGCGGTGTCGATGGAACCATCGGCCTGGCCCTTGGCATCCTGGAATACCGAGACGGTCATATCGCCTTTCTCCACAGCCCGCAAGCCATCCGGCGTGCCATCGACCCCGGCGATCAGCACAGTGCCCTTCTTCACCCCGGCCTGGTTCAACGCCATGGACGCGCCGATGGCCATTTCATCGTTGTTGGCGACCACCGCATCGAACTTGCGGCCCTGGGTCAGCCAGTCATTGGTCAGGGTCATGCCCTTGTCGCGCAACCAGGTGCCGGTCTGCTCCTGGTCGATCTTTATGTTCGGGTACTTGGCCAGGACCTCCTTGACGCCCTTGGTGCGGTTGGTGGTGGAATTGTTGGCCAGGTCGCCCAGCAGGATCACGATATCGCCCTTGCCGCCTAGCTTGTCGGCCAGGTACTGCATCTGCATCTGGCCGGCCTCGAGGTCGTTGGAAGCGACGGTGACCACGCCCTTGGGCAGGCTCAGGTCATCGGGACGGCGGTTGACGTAGACCAGCGGGATACCGGCCTTGACCGCGGCCTCGGTGATTTTCTTCGTGGCGGCGGTATCCACCGGGTTGACGACAATGGCGTCGACCTTCTGGCTGATGAAGCTTTCCACCTGGCTCAACTGCTTGACCACGTCGCTGCGGGCATCTTCGAACTGCAGCTTGACGCCATCGGGCATCGACTTGGCCTTCTTGTCCATGTTCTCGCGCAGGTAGGTCAGCCAGGTGTCGTCGAACTGCGACATGCTGACACCGATCTTCAGGTCGGCCATGGCCGCGCCACTGGCGAACATCAGGGGCAGTGACAGCGAGAGCGCCAGCGAAGCGAAACGGATCTTGGTGTTCATGAATATTCTGTCTCCACAATTCTTGTTGGTTTTATGGGCGAAGCCTTTCAGAGCACTCTATTGCAGGGCATCAGGCCGCCGGCAGGCGCACGATCGGCGCACCGCCGATGCAGCACACGACGACGCCCTTGCGTTCAACGCACAGCAGCTTGAAGATCGAGAGAAGGAAAACGGGAATGCGGGCGCGAGGCAGGTCGCGTTGCGGGTGAAGCGATGCACGTGAAACACGGAGCGCAGGAGTGAAGGTTTTCATCGACGGCACCTGTTGTTTTTGTTGGTCCGTGCGCGCTGTATTCAAGGAACAGAATCGTCGCGACACGGTAAGTCGGCAACCTGGAAACGACTTTATTGGAAAATAATTTCCATATCAACAGATTTTAGAATTATTTATTCTGCAAGAACCGGGAGGGATAAACGAAAAAACAAAGGCGCCGGTCCAGGGCGCCTTGATCAAGAACGAGGGACTGTGCGAAAACCTGCCTACTCCCGCAAGGCCCGGCGCAATACCTTGCCCACGGTGGTCTTGGGCAGTTCCTCGACGCGGAACTCGACAATCCTCGGCACCTTGTACCCGGTCAGGTACTCCCGGCAATGCGCCAGCAGCTGCATCTCCGTCAGCCCCGGATCCTTGCGCACGACAAAGATCTTCACCCGCTCCCCGGTCACCTGGTCCGGCACGCCGATCGCCGCCACTTCCGCCACGCCGGGATGCAGCGCCACCACATCCTCGATCTCGTTCGGGTAAACGTTGAAACCGGACACCAGGATCATGTCCTTCTTGCGATCCACCAGGCGGATAAACCCCTGCTCGTTCATCACCCCGATATCCCCGGTCGACAACCAGCCCGCGGCGTCCAGCACCTTCGCGGTCTCTTCCGGGCGCTTCCAGTAGCCTTTCATGACCTGCGGCCCGCGCACCTGCAACTCGCCCTCCTCGCCGATTGCCGCCAGCGAACCGTCCTCACGGGCGAACCGCACCCAGGTCGAAGGCAGCGGTACGCCGATGGTCCCGCTGAAATCGCCCTCGCGCATGCGCTTGATATCGATGGGGCTGATGCTCACCACCGGTGAGCACTCCGTCAGCCCGTAGCCCTCGATGATCGGCACCCCGGTCACTTCCTTCCAGCGCCGTGCCACCGCTGTATGGGTGGCCATCCCGCCGGCAATCGCCAGCTTCAGGTCGGAAAAATCCCGTCCACGAAATGCCTCGTTTTCCAGCAGCCCGTTGAACAAGGTGTTGACCCCGACGATCCCGCTGAACTTCTCCTTGCGCAGGATCATCTGCACGCGCTTCACGTCCCGCGGGTTGGCGATCAGGATATTGCGCCCGCCCAGGCACATGAACATCAGGCAGTTCACCGTCAGCGACAGCACGTGGTACAGCGGCAACAGGGTCACGTTGGTTTCCTGCTGATTCTCGTCCAGCTGGTCGCCCACCCAGGCCTTGGCCTGCATCAGGTTGGCGAGGATGTTGCGGTGGGTCAGCATCGCCCCCTTGGCATCGCCCGTGGTGCCGCCGGTGTATTGCAGGAAGGCGATATCGTCGTGGGCCAGCGCGACATCCCTGGCCTTCAGGTTCCTCGCCTGTTTCATCATCGCCGGGAAACGGATCGAGCCCGGCAGGTGGAAGCGCGGCACCTGCTTCTGCACATGGCGCAGGACGAAATTCAGCGCCGCGCCCTTGAGTGTCCCCACCAGGTCGCCGATCGCCGCCACCACGATGTTCTTCAGCGCGCTGCCCGCCATGGCCTGTTCCAGGGTATGGGCAAAGTTCTCGAAGATGACCACGGTCTCGGCACCGCTGTCCTTGAGCAGGTGCTTGAGTTCATGGGCGGTGTACAGCGGGTTGACGTTGACCACCACCGCGCCGACCAGCAGAGTGCCGAACAGGCAGATCGGGTATTGCAGGCAGTTGGGCATCATCAGCGCCACGCGGTCGCCCTTCTGCACACCCCGCGATTGCAGCCAGCCGGCAAAGGCAAAGACCTGTCGCTCCCACTCGTCATAGCCCATTTCGGTGCCGATACTGACGTAGGCCACCCGTTGGCGGTACTTCTCCACGTGTTCGAGAAACACCTCGCGCAGCGACGGGTAGCGGTCGATCTCGGCCTCGACATCCGCCGGCACGCCGGGATGGTAGGCGCTCAACCAGACACGTTCGATGGCAGGCAGGCTCGCGACACTCATGGCAGTCTCTCCTTGTTGTTGTTTTATTTTTCGACAATGGCGGTCACGCCCAACCCGCCGGCGGCACACACGGAAATCAGCCCGCGGCCCCCGCCCTTTTCGGCGATGGCCTTGGCCAGGCTGGCCAACAGCCGTGCGCCAGTGGCGGCGAATGGATGCCCGCAACCCAGCGAGCCGCCATTGACATTGAGCCTGTTGCGCTCGATGGCCCCCAGCGGCGCGTCCAGCCCGAGCCGCTCGCGGCAATAGTCCGGGTCTTCCCAGGCCTTGAGCGTGCACAGCACCTGCGCGGCAAAGGCCTCGTGGATTTCATAGAAATCGAAGTCCTGCAGGCCCAGCCCTTCGCGGGCCAGCATCCTGGGCACGGCGTAGGCCGGCGCCATCAGCAGCCCTTCGCTGCCATCGACAAAATTCACCGCCGCCGTTTCACCGGTGCGCAGATAGGCCAGCACCGGCAGATTGTGCGCCGCCGCCCATTCCTCGCTGGCCAGCAGCACCACCGAGGCGCCATCGGTCAACGGTGTCGAGTTGCCGGCGGTCAGGGTGCCATTGCGCCGGTCATACGCCGGCCCCAGCCCCGCCAGTTTTTCCAGGCTGGCATCGGCCCGCAGGTTGTTGTCGCGCCGGAGTCCGCGATAGGGAGTGATGAGGTCGTCGAAAAAACCGCGCTGGTAGGCCGCATGCAACAACTGGTGACTGTTGAGGGCCAGTTCATCCTGGGCCAGACGCCTGATCTGCCAGCGCTTGGCCATTTCCTCGCAGTGCTCGCCCATGGACAAGCCCGTGCGCGGTTCGCCATTGCGTGGCAGCAGTGGCTTGAAGAACATGGAAGGACGCACGCCGAGCAGGCTGCGCAGCTTGCCCGCGACGCCCTTGTGGCGATTGGCCTCGAGGAGGATCCGACGCAGCGACTCGTTGATCCCGATGGGCGCGTCCGAGGTGGTGTCGGCGCCCCCGGCGATCCCCACCTCGATCTGCCCCAGGGCAATCTTGTTGGCCACCAGCAGCGCCGCTTCGAGGCCGGTGCCACAGGCCTGCTGGATATCATAGGCAGGCGTCTGCGGCGACAAGGTGGTGGACAGCAGGGTCTCGCGGGCCAGGTTGAAGTCGCGTGAATGCTTGATCACCGCACCGGCGGCGAACTCCCCCAGGCGCTGGTCATGCAGGCCATAGCGGTCCACCAGGCCCTGCAGGGCGGCCACCAGCAGGTCCTGGTTGCTGTCATGGGCGTAGACCGTATTGGAGCGGGCGAAGGGAATGCGGTTTCCGCCGAGAATGGCCACCCGGCGTACCGGGGCCGGATTGAAGCTGTACTCACTCATGAACAGGTTCCTTCGGTTCGAGCGCCGTGGATCAGCACGCCGCGCATATGCGGCTTGTCCCCCGCCGCCGTGCGCACTTCGAATGTGTGGCGGGCACCCGCGGCTGGCGCCTGCCACAGGGTCGCACTGCCGGGCAGGAAAATCGGCAGCTTGAACTCGCAATCGAGCTCCGCCGCCGCCAGTGCGTAGGGTGGCTGCTGTGCCGCCAGGGCACGGCCCAGGGTCCACATGCCATGGGCAATCGGTCGTTTGAAACCGAACAGGCGCGCCCCCGGCCAGGACGTATGGATCGGGTTGTGATCCCCCGAGACCCGCGCGAACCGCCGCCCCAGGTCCGCCGGCAAGGACCAGCGCTGGGTACGCAGCAGTGCCGGTTCGAGCAGCTCCGGCGCGCCTTGCCAGGGCTCGCCGACCGGTGCGGCCACCCCACGACGCAGATACAGACTCTCGCTTTCCCAGACCAGGCTGCCGCCGCCATGGGCCTGGGTCACGATCAGCAGCGCCTGGCCCTTGGGATGCGCCACCCAACGTTCACAGTGCACCTGCAGGCGCAGGGCCTGGCCCTCTTCCAGCCGGTGGTATTGGCGGATCCGGTTGGCCAGGTGCACCATGCCGCTGGCCGGCCAGGGAAAGGCCGGGCTGGTCAGCAACAACAGGTGCAGGGGAAACGCCAGGGTATGCACGAACGACAGCGGCACCCCGTGCTCACGGCGAAAGCCACAGGCCCGGGCATAACGCTCGATGTCCGCCGCCCGCAGTTCCACCGCGGGACGCACCAGCCGCTCAGTCGGCAAGCGTGGCAGTGCCTCGGCCTTGGGCTTGCGCAAGCTGCGCAGCCCGCGCCACAGAAGCCGGGTGGTGGAAGGCGGCGGCTCGATGATACGAATAGTCGAATCCGGGTTCATCGCTCAGGCCCCCAACAGACTTTGCCCGCAGACACGGACCACCTGGGCGTTGATCCCGCCTGACGCCGGATGGGCCAGCCAGGCGATGGTCTGTGCCACGTCCTCGGCCTGCCCGCCCTGGGCCAGCGAATTCATCCGCCGGCCCGCCTCGCGAATCAGCAAGGGGATCTTCGCGGTCATCTGGGTTTCGATAAACCCCGGTGCCACGCCATTGACCGTTACCTGCTGGCGCGCCGCCAACGGCGCCAGGCTCTGCACCAGGCCGATGACCCCGGCCTTGGACGTCGCATAGTTGCTTTGTCCCAGGTTGCCGGCGATCCCGGAAATCGACGAGACGCAGACGATCCGCCCGCCGGGCTTGAGCCCCTGGCCTTCGAGCAACGCCGTGCTCAGCCGCAACGGCGCCTCCAGGTTGACCGCCATGACCTTGCGCCAGGCGGCCTCGGTCATCTTGGCCAGGGTCTTGTCCTGGGTGATGCCGGCGTTATGCACGACGATATCGAACGCACCCTGCTCACCGACAAAGGCCAGCAAGCGCTCGGCGGCCTGGGGTGCGGTGATATCCAGCGGCAGTGCACTGCCCTGGAGCGAACCGGCGACTTGCTGCAACTCGGCCTCCACCGCGGGGATATCCAGGCAGATCACCTCGGCCCCGTCGGCGGCCAGTACCTGGGCGATGGCCAGGCCGATGCCGCGGCAGGCGCCGGTGACCAGCGCCCGGCGCCCCGTCAGCGGCCGATCCCAGTCGATGGCCCTGGGCACATCCACCGGCTCGACAATCCGCACCACCTGCCCGGAGACATAAGCGGAGCGCCGTGACAGGAAGAAGCGCAGGCTGCTGTCCATTTCCGTTTCGGCACCGGGCTCCACGTACAGCAACTGGGCCGTGATCGCCCGCCGCAGTTCCTTGCCGAGGGAGCGCACAAAGCCCTCCAGCGCCCGCTGGGCCACGGCCTGGGCCAGCTCCTTGCAGTGTTCCGGCGCGGTTCCCAGCACCAGCACCCGCCCGTGGTGGCTCAGGCGCCGTACGTTGGCATGGAAGAACCGGTACAACTCGTCCAGTTGCGCGATATCGGCGAGACCGCTGGCATCGAACACCAGGCCCTGGACCTTGACCGTGGACGGCGCATCGATACTCGCCGCCGCGGCCACCACGGTCTCGGTGGCGGCGAAGATCCGCTGCAACTCGCCGAGCAGCCGCCCCTGGGGCGCGGCAGCCAGCACCAGCGGATTGAGGCTGTTGCCCGCCAGCCCCTGACGGTAGCGCTGCAGCGGCAGTGGTTGCGGCAAGCCGACCGACTGGGCCAGGCGTCGGCCCCAGGATGAATTGACAAAGGAAAGGTAACCGTCAGACATGAAAGAATTCCGCTAGAGGCCAGAGAAGGATCAATACGCACTGTCGTCGGCGACAACGGTGTCCACGCTGACTGGCGGACGCCGCCTGGTCGCGGGCTTGCCGGCTTGGTCGAGGTGCGCCTGGCGCCGCTGCAAGGCTTCCAGCAGGCCGAAGTCCTGCGGAAAATCGTCGACCTGGATCGCGTGGTCGCCGTACTCGACATAACGCCCGAGCAACTGGTCCTCTTCCGCGCTGATCAATTGCAGCTCCAGGGCCTTGGCCCGCCAGGCCACAAAGGCTTCGCGGGAAATCGGCAGCGGCGCGATCTCGCCCTGGCGGATCGCCGGCTTGAGCCGCGCCTCGATCAGCTCCACTTGCGGCAGCAGCCGGAACGCCAGCTCGCCATAGGCCAGCTTGTCGATGTCCGGGTGCGGGATATAGGAGTCGGCCAGCAGCCGGTCGCGGGTTGCGCCGGGGACCTGGACCAGGTCGGCGACTTCCCCGAGCAGGCGGTCGGACGGCTTGCGCAACGCGATGCCAAAGGGAAAGCCCAGGCCCCGAATCACCCGCGCGGCGGCTTTCGACGGGTAGTTGTCGAGGACTTCGTCGAGAGCTTCATGGGCCCGCAGCAAGGCGTCCTGGGCCGCCCAGTGCACCAGCGGCAGATCCGCCTGGGGACGCCCGTCATCTTCGAAACGCTTGAGCACGCAGGACAGGATATACAGTTGCGAGAGGATGTCGCCGAGCCGGCCGGTGATGCTTTCCTTGCGTTTCAGGGCACCGCCGAGCACGCCCATGGAAATGTCGGAAGCCAGGGCCAGCACCACCGACAGCCGGTCGATCTGCCGGTAGTAGGACGCCAGGGCCTTGTCGGTGCCGACGGGAGCCTTGAGCAGGCGTCCGCCGGTCAGGCCATGCACCGCCGCGCGCACGGTGTTGGCCACGACAAAGCCGATATGTCCGAACATCGCCCTGTCGAAGGCTTCCAGTCCGGCGCGCCCAGGCTCGCGCGCGGCTTCCATTTCACGGAACACATAGGGATGGCAACGAATCAGTCCCTGCCCGAAGATGATCAGGCAGCGGGTCATGATATTCGCCCCTTCCACGGTGATGGCGATCGGGCTTTGCTGATAGGCCCGCGCGAGGAAATTGTTCGGCCCCATGCAGATGCCCTTGCCGGCGACGATATCCATGCCGTCGTTGACCACCGCCCGGGCCCGCTCGGTGACATGGTATTTGGCGATGGCCGAGATCACCGAGGGCTTTTCCCCGGCGTCCAGGGACGCCACGGAAACCTTGCGCACCGCATCACAGGCATAGAGGTGCCCGGCCATGCGGGCCAGGGGCGCCTGCACGCCTTCGAACTTGCCGATGGGCAGGCCGAACTGCTTGCGCATCGCCGCATAGGCCGTGGTGCCGCGCACGGCGACCTTGGCCAGGCCGACGTTGGCCGACGGCAACGAGATCGCCCGCCCGGCCGCCAAGCACTCCATCAGCATGCGCCAGCCGTTGCCGACCTGGTCGCGCCCGCCGATCACCCAGTCCAGGGGGATGAACACATCCTTGCCCTGGGTCGGGCCGTTCTGGAACACCGCGTTGAGCGGCCAGTGCCGGCGCCCGGTCTGCACGCCTTCATGGCGGGTGGGAATCAAGGCACAGGTGATGCCCAGGCTGCCCTTGCGGCCCAGCAGGCCCTCGGGGTCTTCGGCGCGAAACGCCAGGCCGAGCACGGTGGCGATCGGACCCAGGGTGATATAGCGCTTGTCCCAGGTGACGCTGAACCCCAGCACCTCCTCGCCTTCGAACAGCCCCTTGCAGACCACGCCGACATCGGGAATGGCCCCGGCGTCGGAGCCGGCATAAGGGCTGGTCAGGGCGAAACAGGGAATGTCCTCGCCCCGCGCCAGGCGCGGCAGGTAGTGCTCGCGCTGGGCCTCGGTGCCGTAGTGCAGCAAGAGTTCGGCCGGCCCCAGGGAGTTGGGCACCATCACCGAAATCGCCGCGGCCGAGCAGCGGGTCGACAGCTTCATCACCACCTGGGAATGGGCATAGTGGGAGAACCCCTTGCCGCCGTATTGCCGGGGAATGATCATGCCGAGAAAACCGGCCTCCCGGGTGTATTGCCAGGCCTGGGGCGACAGGTCCTGCCAGACCTGGGTGGTTTCCCAGTCGTTGGCCATGTCGCAGAGGGTTTCGACTTCGTTATCGAGGAACGCCTGTTCCTCCTGGCTCAGGCTGGCCGGAGCGGCCTGCAACAGACGCTCCCAGCGCGGCTTGCCGCTGAACAGTTCGGCGTCCCACCAGACGGTGCCCGACTCGATGGCCGCGCGTTCGGTCTCGGACATCGCCGGCATGATCCGACGGAACAGCACCAGGGCCCTGCGGGTCAGCAAGGATCGGCGCAAGGGCTTGATGGCCAGGAGCAACGCCGGCAACAGCACCAGGATCGCAATCACCAGCGACCCCAGCGGCCCGACCACGTTGAACAGATAACCGCCCGCCAGCCACACCAGCCCGGCTCCGAGCCACAAGCTCGCCGGAGACTGTCGATACGCAAGGACCAATGCCCCTGCAACTGCAATCAATAACCAGGAAATCATGCGCACACCCCTTGTGTAATACGAGACAAACCGCCGATGCCGCTTATGCCCGACATCCTTGATCAGCCGCCCGAAGCGGCTCGCAGGCTTTACCTTACAAAGAATAGAGACGTTTTAAAATTATTTTTTAAATTAATATTTATCAAAAACACAAAACGAAAAAACCGACCCGGTCGGTTCTTGGAAGGCAGGAAATCGGGAGTCACGGGTACTACGACGACAATGTCGAGAAAGGCGGCTCCGGACGGACTTCAGCCCCCGGCCCTCTCCACATCGTCGTCGTACACAGCACCTTGTCGTTGCGTTGAAGACGCGGATCAGAACTTGTAGGTTGCCGACACGCTGACCACATCACCGGAGGCTTCTGCGTCTCCATCCAGGCGTCCACCGCCAAGACGAGGCTGGTTCTGCGTCTTGACATTGACCTTTTCCACGAACTGATGAGAGTACGCGGCATCAACGCTCAAGCCAGGAATGGCTTTTACGTCGTAGCCGGCACCCAATGCCAGAAAGTAGCGATCACCATCTGGAATCCTCGGATCGCGGGTGGTGTTGCGGGTCGGCGTCTGGTCATAGGCAACCCCCGAACGCAGCGTCCACTGATCGGTCAACTTGTAGTCGCCGCCCAGCGAGAACATCCAGGCATCACGATAGTTGTAGGGAATGGAAACAATGACATTGCCGTTGGATTTCAGCGTCAGATCCTTGAACGAAGACCACTGGGTCCACATGGCACTGGCGCCCAGGGTGAAGCGATCGTTGAACTGATGGACCCAATCGAATGCGGCTGTTGCCGGAATATCCAGTTGGGTGCTGGCTTTCGCTCCATCCGGGAACAGCTTGAGACCCGGATAAGCCTGCTCAGGCAAGGTGACGTTGCCACCAAAGGGACTTGGCTGAGTCATTGCCAGATAGGAAAACGCGTCGGATCGGATGTTGTAGTCACCCGTCATCTTGTTTTTGATCTTGGCGTGATAATTCAGGCCAAGGGAGTCACGGTCCGTGGGTTTCCAGACAATCCCCGTAAACCAGCCCGCCGACACGTTATCGACCTTTACCCGCATCAATGCTTCACCGATGCCCGATGGCAGGTTGGCACCCGCGAACGTCGGCGAGCCCGACACTGACGCTGCGGCCAGCAAGTCGATATTCTGGCTCACAAAACCCTGGCTGCGCTGCACGATAACGCCGCCACCGATGGAGAAGTCATCCCTGACCTTGAACGACAGGGAGCCGGTCAAGCCAACGGTTTCAATCTTGGTATCCACGGCGAAGTCACGCAGTTTCGAGTCTTCATTCCAGGTAGTACGCATCCCCTGGGGAACAACCTGGCTCAAACCAAAGGCGAACCGATCGCCAATTGGAATGACCATGAAGCCCGTGGGCACCCAGGCGGTAAAACCACCCTGCCCGCCATCGTCGGTCACGAGGTTGCGCACACCGGGGTCAAAACTGCCGTCAGCGGCAACCGGCGTATGGGTAACTTCATTACCCTGATAGTCGTAGGCCTTGCCGCTGTATTTGATCTTGATCCGTGCGTAGTCCACGGTCATTTGTGCAACAGAATGGTCAACAAAGGCCATGGCTGCCGGGTTGTTGTAAGCCGAACTCGGGTCGTTCTTGAACAACGAGCCACCGCCAAATGCGCGCCCCCAACCGGGTGCGCCGAATGTCGGAGTCGAGAAGCCGCCAGCCTGAACCGGTCCCGTCACCATCAGGCCGCCCAGCAATGCGAGCCCGATGAAGGCCTGCACCTGTTGTTTCTTATTATTCATGCCCCACTCCTTATTATTATCTGCTGCTATCGGCACTGCCGATCCGCCTTGTTGCAACAGGCGCCTCTTTCGAGGCGCTTGTCTTGCTACGGGGTGATCAACCCTTTACGGAGAGACTGCTATCAAGGTGTAACGGTGATGCTGCCGGCAGTGACACTCAGAGCGTCGACATAGCAGTTCTGATCGCCGGTACCAGTGGTGTGGCCAGTGAGCGTCTGACCGGCAGTGGCCAGTGACAACACGTGACTCGTGGCGTTCCAGTTCAGGCTGAGAGGGCTTGGGCCACACTGAGTCGCTGGATACAGGAAGGTTTTGGCGATGTTGTAACCCACATTGGTCACCGACGCAGTCGTACCGCTGGTGGCGGTCAGGGTCCAAGGCAGACCGGTCAGAACCGGCACGCCGCACAGGCCACCACCGGTCAGGCTTGCTCCGGTAATACTGGCGACGCCGCCGGTGACCGTACCGGTGAAGGTGATGCCGCAGGTAATCGCACCACCAAAGGACGATGGCGACCGAACGGTGATGGACCCCGCCGTGGTAGAGAACGGGCCATCCGGATTGATAGTTGAAGCAGTTGCCATGGATGCAGCGCCCAAGCAAGCAGCGATGGCAGTTACAGACACGAGAGTTTTGATGCCTTTCATTGTTGTTTTTCCTCACATGTATGGCGATTCATTTCGCCGGGGTTAATGGCCTTTTGAGACGACACGGAGTACCTCAACTGCGACCGAGCTTCCCTTTCCAGCCAAACTTTCATGATTCCTTGTCCTGCTTGAACAGCCGCGACTCAGGGCACGACCCGGAAGGTCGGCGGCATCTGGATCGAAACCGTCTTGATGGTGCAGCCACCGTCCAGCGCGACATTGGCCGCCTGGAGTTTTCCGGTGCTGTTGCTCCAGGTGCCTTCGGCCGTGGTCGGCCCGCAATCGCCGCCCACCAGGGGCGCGTGCACCGTGACCTGGATGCCCGACATCGCCCCGCTGGTTTCATCCTTGGCGATCAGCTTCCAGGGCAGATGAGTGGCCTCGACCTGACCGCACTTCAGGCCGCCGTCGAATCCCACCTTCTCGACACTGACATAGCTGCCGTCGGCGCTGATCCGGCCACTGACCTCGATGGTGCAATCGGCATTGATGATGCTCTTGGCAAAACTGATGGGGCCCTTGGCGGTGAACTCGCTATTGGCCGGTTCGATACGCGCCGCGGCAAACGCCGGCGCCACCTGGGACAACCCCAGGAGCGCGGCAACTATCCGAACGGTTAACAGAACTTTCTGCATGGTTGACGTCCTTCTCGTTACTTATTGTTTTTATGGGTCAACTTTCCATTTCAACGGCTCTTGGCAAGACCGGCATCGGTAAAAATCGGCGTGCCGGTCCCCGTCATGCGCACTTTTATTCGTGGGCATGCGGTGCAACGGTGCAACTCAATCGGTGTGACGACTACCGTACTGCTGGAGCAACTGCTTGCGTTTCGACGGTTGCAGGTTGGCCAGGCGAACATCTCCCGAGTAATGCTTCAGCACCCGATGATCCATCAGCCGCCGCCACAGGAATGGCACGTAGGCCCAGACAATCATGCTGGCGTAGCCGTAAGGCAGTTGCGGCGACTCATCGAAATGGCGCAGCGCCTGATAACTGCGGGTCGGATAAGCATGGTGATCGGAGTGTCGCTGCAACTGGAACAGGAAGATGTTGGTGACGATACGGTTACTGTTCCAGGAGTGCCGTGGCGAACAGCGTTCGTAACGACCGTTGGGCAACTTCTGGCGCAACAGGCCGTAATGTTCGACATAGTTCACCACTTCAAGTAACGAGAACCCGTAGATGCCCTGGATCACCAGGAACGGAATCACCGTCGCACCCAGCCAGAGAATCAACCCGCCCCACAGCACCACACTGAACAACCAGGCCGTCAGCACGGTGTTTTTCCAATGCAGGGTCGGCAGGCCCTGCTTGTGCAGGCGCTCGCGTTCCAGATGCCAGGCCGAACGCAGGCTGAACCAGACCGAGCGCGGCAGGAAGCTCCAGAAGCTCTCGCCCAGGCGCGAGCTGGCAGGATCCTCCGGCGTTGCCACCCGCACGTGGTGACCACGGTTGTGTTCGACGAAGAAGTGCCCGTAGAAAGTCGGCGCCAGGGCCAGCTTCGCCAGGAACTGCTCCAGGGGCTTGGTCTTGTGTCCCAGTTCATGGGCGATATTGATCGCGATGCCGGTCGCCGCGCCGGTGGACATGGCCATGCCCAGGTAGGTGAACCAGCCGACACTGCCATGCACCTGGGCCCGCTCGGTGATAAAGCCCGCCAGGCCGGCGAGACCGCCTTGCAGGTGCCAGGCCTCGCTCAGTCGCAGCAGGCCGCCGCCGATGATCCAGTCGAGGCCGCCGACCGCCATCCAGGCCGTGCTGATCACCGACAGGCACATCAGCGCGACGCAGGCGTAGATGATCCAGCGGTAATAGGTCTGCTTTTCAAGATCCGGAACGATGGTTTCCGGTGGATTGCTGCGGTCCTCGCCGAGCAGGCCGTCGATCATCGGGATCAGCCCGAAGATCACCAGCACCCCGCTCCACCACAAGGACTGCACGCCGGTGATGATGGCGAAGATCCCGGACAGCAGTGGCGTGGCCATGGGCAAGGTGCCCAGCCACCACAGATGGCGCTTGCCGTCGGTCCAGATACCCGGTGCCGCCAGCGTGGAGTTCATGGCAGCCTCCGCAGGGCCGTTACAGACAGGGCAGCTACGGACAGGGCCGCGAAGAACGGCGCCATTACGGAAGTCGAACGCTGCCCGGAGCAGCGGGCAGGGGCAAAGAGATAAAATGCTTCAAAAGGCGTTATTTTCATTATTCTAATCGCTCAATTGCATTTTTAAAAAAAACATTCAAAACATTTTTTTAAATAAATAGCCCGAATTCGATAGCTCGTCAACTATTTTTTTGGATCCATTTTGAATGTCGTTCGTGAAGCCGTCCGGCGCTACTGCAGAACTGCCTTCAGGAAGGCGTTGCCGCCGCGATTGCGGGCTGTGGGGTGCTGTCTGGTTGCGCGCCTACCCGGGCGGCGATGGTGCGAATCATGGCGACCAACGGCTCGACCGCCGTGATCGGCAGCATGTGCCCTCGCCCCTCGAGAATTTCCAGCTGGATGCCTGGCACCAGCGCCGCCATCGACTCACCATGCCGGCGATAATCCAGCACCTCATCCCGGGAGCCGTAGATCAGGCCTACCGGTAGCCTGAGTTGCCCATAGCGCTTGAGCATCTTCGGCAGATCGTCATTGACCGTGGCGATTTCGCTGGAGGCGCAATAGAAGTTGCCGGAGCGCATGCCGAGCAGCCCGCCGCCGCGCTCGGCGAAGTCATCCGGCGGCGGATCAGGGGCGAATACCGCCTTCAACAGGCTGCCACGTCCCAGCATGGCCATCGGCGCGGCCAGGGTCAGGGCGACCCAGCGTCGGATGAAGTCGGGCCTGACCCCCAGGGACAGGAACACCAGGGGCAACATGCGCTGTGGATGCGTCAGGGGCGCCACCAGGACCAGTCCGGACACCTGCTGCGGATGATCGAGGGCCAGCGACAGGGCCAGTGCGCCCCCCAGGGAGTGCCCGACGATCAATGGCCGTTCCAGGTGCAGGGTGCGAATCAGTTCGGCGATCAGGCTGGCCTGCGCCGCGATGCCCACTCCCGCGCCCTTCGAACGGGTCGAATAACCGGAACCGGGGCGATCCAGGGTGATCACCCGGAACTGCTCGCGCAATCGCGGCGACAGTGAATGGGTCAGGTTTCGCCCGCACCCGGACAAACCGTGGATCAGTACCAGCACCGGCCCCCTGCCCTCATCCACGTAATGAATGAGTTCGCCGCCGACTTCGAGAAAGCGACCGTTGGCCGGCACCGCGCTCTCGATCCGGCGATTGATCCGGGCACTGATGGCCCAGAGCCCGGCACTGACCAGTAAAAAAGCAACAAGCGCTACGGCCCATCCCATCACGTCAGCCCTCTGCATCCCTGCGGCCCGGCATGAAGCCGGAATTGGCTCCTGTCGTGGCGATATCTCCCGACGCCGGATAACGCCTCCCATCGGTCCGATGGGTCAGCCAATCCGTACAGACCACTAGCGTAGGCGATATTTTCAGGTAGATTATTTAAATTAATTTTTAAAACAATTAATTTAATTATGCAATGCTGAGGTTTCATCCAGCGACGAAACTGAATGCCAGGCGTCGCCACAATCGAGGTACACACCATGAATGCGTACTCGTCACCCCCCGCAGGCTGCGAATCCGTGGATATCGCCATCATCGGCTCCGGTTTCGCCGGGCTTTGCATGGCCATCAAGCTCAAGCAGGCCGGAATGGCCGACTTCTTTATCGCCGAACGGGCCGGTTCGCTCGGCGGCACCTGGCGCGACAATCATTACCCCGGCTGCGCCTGCGACGTGCAGTCCCACGTCTACTCCTTTTCCTTCGCGCCCAATCCGGACTGGAGTCGGCAATTCGCGCCCCAGGCGGAGATACGTGCCTATCTGGAGCGCTGCGCCCGGGATTTCGGGCTCGAACCGCACCTGCGCTATAACATGGGGCTGGACAAAGCCGTGTTCGACGAGGCGCGGCAGCGCTGGCACCTGCGCTTCTGCGACGGCCGCGAAGTCAGCGCCCGGGTGCTCGTCTCCGGCATGGGCGGGCTGTCGCGTCCGGCACTTCCGGACATCCCGGGACTGGAGCAGTTCGCCGGCAAAAGCTTTCACTCCCAGCACTGGGATCATCAGTATCCCCTGGAAGGCAAGCGTGTCGCGGTGATCGGCACCGGCGCCAGCGCCATCCAGTTCGTGCCGCAGATCGCCCCGCGGGTGGCGCACCTCACGCTGTTCCAGCGCACGCCGCCGTGGATCCTGCCCAAGCCCGACCGCGAGCTGTCGCGCGCCGAGCGCTGGCTGTTCAAGCACCTGCCCTTCACCCAGCGCCTGGCTCGCTCGGCCATCTACTGGATGCTCGAAAGCCGGGTCATCGCCTTTGCCCACCAGCCGAAACTGATGAAGGTGGTGCAGAAAATCGCCCTGCGGCATCTGCACAAGCAAGTCGCGGCGCCGACCCTGCGCGCCACCCTGACCCCCGACTACACCATCGGCTGCAAGCGCATCCTGATCTCCAATGACTATTACCCGTCGCTGACCCGCAGCCATGTGAAAGTGGTGAGCCAGGACGTGCTGCGGGTCGAAGCCGATGCCGTGGTGACCGCCGACGGCGTGCGCCATCCCGTGGACTGCCTGATCTACGGTACCGGCTTCCAGGCCACCGAGCCCCTGCCCCGTGGCCTGCTGATCGGTCGCCAGGGCGTCGATATCCTGGATACCTGGGCCGATGGCGCCCATGCGTACCTGGGGACCTGCCTGCCCGGCTACCCGAACTTCTTCATGATCATCGGCCCGAACACCGGCCTGGGCCACAACTCGATGATCCTGATGATCGAAGCCCAGGTCGACTACATCCTCCAGGCCCTGAAACAGATGCGCGACCGGCGGATCGACGCGCTGGAGGTCAAGCCGCAGGTCGAAAGCCAGTACAACGGCCGCCTGCAGCAGCAGCTCAAGCGGGCGATCTGGTCCACCGGCGGCTGCCGCAGCTGGTACCTGGACCCGCGCACCGGCAAGAACACCACGCTGTGGCCGGGCTCCACCTGGCGCTTCCGGCAAGTCACCCGGAGTTTCGAACTCAGGGACTACCTCACCTCGGGAGCCCTCCACCCGCCCGCCGCCGCGGCCACCTCGACCGCAACCGCCATCGAACCCGCACGAGGCAGTCACTCATGAAGACATTCGACGCCAAGGTCGCCGCCATCACCGGCGCCGGTTCCGGCATGGGCCGCGCCCTGGCCATTGCCCTGGCCCGCGAGGGCTGTCACCTGGCGCTGGCGGACAAGAACGCCCAGGGACTGGAGCAGACCCAGGCCCTCGCCCGGGCCGCCGCGCTATTGCCGCTGCGCATCACCTCACAGGTCCTGGATGTGGCCGATCGCGTGGCCATGTTCGACTGGGCCGCCGCGACCGCTGCCGAACACGGCGGCATCAACCTGATCTTCAACAACGCCGGCGTGGCGCTGTCGAGCACCATCGAAGGCATGAGCCTGGAAGACCTGGAGTGGATCATCGGCATCAACTTCTGGGGCGTGGTCCACGGCACCCAGGCGTTCCTGCCCTACCTCAAGCAGTCCGGCGACGGGCACATCATCAACACCTCGAGCGTGTTCGGGCTGTTCGCCCAACCGGGCATGAGCGGCTACAACGCGAGCAAATTCGCGGTTCGCGGCTTTACCGAGGCGTTGCGCCAGGAACTCGACCTGATGGGGTACGGGGTCTCGGCCACCAGCGTCCATCCGGGCGGTATCCGCACGGACATCGCCCGCTCGACGCGGATCAGCGACAACGTCAAGGGTCTGTTGATCGACAACGAGCAACAGGCCCGGGCGGATTTCGAGAAGCTGTTCATCACCAGCCCCGAACAGGCTGCCCGGGTGATCCTGCAAGGCGTGCGCAAGAACCGCCGGCGCGTGCTGATCGGACGTGACGCCCACGCGCTGGACCTGTTCGTGCGCCTGCTGCCCGGCGCCTACCAGGCCCTGGTGGTGTGGATCACCCGGCGCCTGTCGCCCCTGGGCAGGCACAAGAACAAGACCGCGGCCTACGACGCCAAGGACTCGGGCGGGATCTGAACGCCCCCAACCGCAATTCCAGGAGTGCCAGCCATGCTGCCGATCCGTCGCGACATCCACCCCGAACTGCCTGCCGAACGCATCAAGGACTGGCATGCCGAGGGGCCCTGGGTCACCCATTTCTTCAATGCCCTGTCCCTGCTGTTTCCCTCTGGCGAACTGTTCTTCATGGACAGCGTGCGCCATTACCGTGACCAGGTGCACGACCCCGAATTACGCCAGGCGATCCAGGGTTTCATTGGTCAGGAAGCCATGCACAGCCGCGAACATGTGCGCTACAACGACCTGCTGCAAGCCGCCGGCCTGCCCGCGCACAAGCTGGACCGGCGCCTGCGGTTCATCCTCGACTTCCAGAAAAAACACTTTGCGCCGTCCTTCAACCTGGCGATCACCATTGCCCTGGAACACTACACGGCGATGTTGGCCGACCTGCTGTTACGCGATCCCAGCCGCTTCGGCGATTCCGTCGAGGGTTATCGGCAGATGTGGACCTGGCACGCCCTGGAGGAAACCGAGCACAAATCGGTGGCCTTCGATGTCTGGAACAGCGTGATCAAGCCAGGGCCGAAACGCTACCTGTTGCGCACCGGGGCCATGCTCTCGACCACGCTGCTGTTCTGGCTGGTGGTGTTCGACTTCCATGTGCGCCTGCTGATCGCCGACCGCAAGGCCGGTCATCACTGGCAAGGGCTGTGGCGCATGGTCAAGTACCTGTTCGGCTGGCGCGGAGTGTTTCCACGAATCGCCCTGCCGTGGCTGGATTACTTCAAGCCTGGCTTCCATCCCTGGGACCATGACAACCGGGCCCAGCTGGAGCGGATCGACGGCCTGATGGAGGCGATCAACCGAACGGCCGCGAAATAACCCGCCCGCCACGGCAAAGCGCTCAGAACGCGTCGTCCTCGACCGCCTTCAACTCGCTGCGGGTATCGATGCTCACCACCACCGACATGCCCGGCCTCAACCGCCGGGCTTCTTCCTGACCGGGATCGACGGTGATCCGTACCGGCACCCGCTGGGCGATCTTGACGAAGTTGCCGGTGGCGTTGTCCGCCTGCAACAGGCTGAACTCGGAACCGGTGGCCGGCGCGATGCGCTGGACCCGCCCGGTAAAGCGGCGGTGATTGAGCGAGTCGACGGTAAAGCTCGCGGCCTGCCCCTCGCGCACATCGGCCATCTGCGTCTCTTTCATATTGGCGATGATCCACTGCCGGTCCGGCACCAGTGCCATCAGTTGCGCACCGGAGTTGACATAGGCCCCCAGCCGCACGCCGATCTGCCCCAGTTGCCCGTCGCGCGGGGCAATAATGCGCGTGTTGGACAGGTCGATGCGCGCCAGCTCGACCGCTGCCTCGGCACTGGCCACCGCCGCCTCCAGGGAACCTCGATTGACGATCACCGTCTGCAGGTCCTGCCGGGAAATCTCCAGCGCGGCCTGGGCCTGGGCGATTGCCGCCTGGGTCTGGGCATTGTCGGCGCGGGTCACATCGAGTTCGCGGCGGGAGACCGAGCCATCGGCGATCAATGCCTGGTTGCGCTCCAGGTCCGCGGCACTCTTGCGGGCCTGGGCCTTGCTGTTGTCGAGCGCGGCCTGGCGCTGGGCGATGGTCGCCTCGGCACTGCGCCGCTGCTGCTGGTTGTTCGCCAGGGCGGCTTTCTGCACCGCCAACTGGGCCTGCGCCTGATCCAGGTGCTGCTTGTAGATCCGGTCATCCAGGCGCACCAGCAGGTCACCGGCCTTGACGAACTGGAAGTCCTGCACCGGCACTTCGAACACATAACCGCTCAATTGTGGCCCGATCAGCGTGACCTGCCCGCGCACCAGGGCGTTCTCGGTGCTTTCGATGGCGCTGCTGAACGGCGGCAACTGCCAGGCATAGAGCACGATCAGCACGCCGACGATGGCAATCGCGGCAAACCCCAGTGACGAGATGATCCGCACCCGCAGCGAACGCGGTTCGGTCGATGAAGCCCCTGGCGGCGTGACGCCTTCGGGAGTGGCAGCAATGGCGTTGGTGGTGGTTGCAGGTTCAGTCATTGTGAGGTGGCACCGCTGCTGGAGGTGGAAGGTGGGACGTTATTACGGGCGATCCGCCGCGTGGTGCTCATCAACCACAGGCTGCGGGCAAAGATCCACAGCATGGTGAGCACGGCGATCACGGCAATCAACATGAACACATCGTTATAGGCCAGGACGTTGGCCTCACGGGTCGCCGCCGTGGCCAGGGCGCGCATGCCCTGGGTGGTGCGCAGGGACGGATCGAAGATAGTCGAGGCATAGCCGGCGGCGGAGCCCTGCACCCGCGCGGCCACCAGCGGGTCAAGCAGGGTCAGGTGTTCGACGATGTTGCTGGAATGGATTTTCTCGCGCACCACCTGGAAAGTCCCGAGCAATGCCGAGCCGATCAGGCCGCCAAGGTTGTTGCAGATCCCGAAGAGCACCGAAAAACTCACCAGGTTGCGTGGATTGGTGATGACGTTGCGGGTGCCCAGGGCCATGGTCGGCCCGAGGAAGAAGGTCCCGCCGAACGCCAGCAGGAACTGGCTGAAATACATGTTGGCCGGGCGGGTCAGGTTGTTCGAGAAACTGTCCATGGAGGAACCGACCGCCATCAGCGCCAGGGAAATGATCAACGGCATGAACAGATGATCGGGATGGATGGTCAGCGCGCTGACCGCCAGTCCGGCGATGCTCCCCACCAGCATCACCAGATACAGGCTACGCATCTGCTCGCTGCCCATGTTCAACGCCTGCAGGAACCCCACCGCGCCGGTGGACTGCTCCGACAACACCATGCGGATCAGGATCACCGCCAGCCCCAGGCGGATCATCGCCCCGCTGCCGAGCCAGCGAGTCATCAGCATCGGGTTGCTGCGGTTATGCTCGATGGCCAGCCCGGCCAGGATCAGGATGATCGACCCGGCCGAGGCGATGCCGATCCAGGGTGCCTCCAGCCACCAGTCTATGCGCCCGAGGGACAGCACCGCACACAGCAGGGCCACACCGCTGGCGAGCACCGCGAAGGTGAGGAAATCCAGCTTTTCAAAGGTCTTGAAGCGATCTCCCGGCGGCAGCTTGAGCAGAAACACGCACCCCAGCGCCGCCAGCGCCAGGCCCAGTTCGAACAGATAGAGCCCGCGCCACTCGGCGATCTGCAGCAGGTCCTCGGAAAACAGCCGTGCCAGGGGCAAGGCCAGTTGCGAGGTGCCCAGGCCCAGCACCAGGGCCTTGAGCCGCCACTTCGCCGGAAAAGCCTGGATCATGTAGTACAGGCCGAGCGAGCTGAGCGCCGCGCCGACCATGCCGTGGGCCGCCCGCACGGCAATCGCCGAACTGAGGTCGTTGACGAACAGGTGGCCGAAGGTCACCAGGGCATAGAGCACCAGGAACACCTCGGTAAACGCCCGCAGGCCGAACTGCTGGCGAAACTTCACCAGCAGCAGGTTCATCGAGACATTGGTCATCACGTAGGCCGCCGGCAGCCAGGCCATTTCCGCGGTGGTGGCCCCCAGCGCCCCCTGCAGATAAGGCAGGTTGGCAATCACCAGGGAGTTGCCCAGCCCCCCGGTCAACGCCACCAGCAGCCCGACCAGCGCATAGGCCCAGCGCTTGCGGGTCGAATGCAACGGGGTCGACGGCGAGCCGGGCAGGCTGGGGCGCTCGTGGGGCTGCCAGTTACGCGGCGTGTACTGGTTCACCATTTCCTGAATAAACCCTGTCTATATGTCAAAAAGGACACGTTGTTGATCCATCTTTCATAGGCTTTTCACATTTCTACGTTTAACGTAGACGCTGTCCACGCCCCTACATCAGGGATTTGATGAAAAATCATGCACATAACGCTGCTACACACCTTTACCTTTGACGATTTTAGGCTTTAATCGCCGTATGTCAGTTCATGTATTCGGTATTCTCCCACGGGTTTGTCCCGTGTCGGCCGCCGTGACTGGCACAGGTCGATTTGCGCGTATACAAATCCGACCTGCCACACGATGACACAGATCATCGTCTGCACTACTGAAACCATTCTGGAAAGAAGCCTTTGAAACCTTATCCAATCCAGCGCGTCTCGATCGTCATACCGGTCTACAACGAAGAGCAGAGCCTGCCCGAGCTGTTGCGTCGTACCGAAGCGGCGTGTGCACAACTGAGCCAGGACGTCGAAATCATCCTGGTCGACGACGGCAGCCGCGATCGTTCCGCCGACATTCTCCAGGAAGCCGCCGAACGCGAAGGCAGCCCGGTGGTTGCCGTGATCCTGAATCGCAACTATGGCCAGCATGCCGCGATCATGGCCGGTTTCGAACAATCCACCGGCGACGTGGTGATCACCCTGGACGCCGACCTGCAGAACCCGCCGGAAGAGATTCCGCGCCTGGTGGAACAGGCCGCGCTGGGTTACGACGTCGTCGGTACCGTGCGCAACAACCGCCAGGACTCGGCCCTGCGCCGCTGGCCGTCGCGCCTGATCAACCTTGCCGTGCAGCGCTCCACCGGCGTGGCCATGAGCGACTACGGCTGCATGCTGCGCGCCTACCGCCGCAGCATCGTCGACGCCATGCTCGCCTGCCGCGAGCGCAGCACCTTTATCCCGATCCTGGCCAACAGTTTCGCCCGCCACACCACCGAGGTGCTGGTGCAGCACGCCGAGCGCGAGCACGGCGACTCGAAATACAGCCCGATGCGCCTGATCAACCTGATGTTCGACCTGGTCACCTGCATGACCACCACGCCCCTGCGGCTGTTGAGCATCATCGGCTTCAGCATGGCCGGTCTCGGTGCGCTGTTCGCGCTGATGCTGATCGTCCTGCGCCTGATCTTCGGCGCCGCCTGGGCCGGCGACGGTACCTTCGTCCTGTTCGCCGTGCTGTTCGTGTTCACCGGTGGCCAGTTCATCGGCATGGGCCTGCTGGGCGAGTACCTGGGCCGCATGTACAGCGATGTCCGCGCCCGCCCACGCTTCTTCATCGAAAAAGTAGTGCGCAGCCAGCCCTCTTCCAGCAGCGCCCCTACTGAAACCTCTTCTACTACTACCTCCAATCAGGTCGCATCATGAATCCGAAAGCTGTCGTCTTCGCCTATCACGATATCGGTTGCGCAGGCATCGAAGCCCTGCTTAACGCAGGCTATGAAATTGCTGCTGTGTTTACCCATGCCGACGACCCGAAGGAAAACGCCTTCTACGGTTCCGTTGCCCAACTGTGCGCACTCAAGGGTATCCCGGTCCATGCACCGGAAGACGCCAACCACCCGCTGTGGATCGAGCGCATCGCCAAACTGAGCCCGGACTTCATCTTCTCCTTCTACTATCGCAACCTGCTCAGCGAAGAGCTGCTGGCCACCGCCCGGAACGGTGCGTTCAACCTGCACGGCTCGTTGCTGCCACGTTATCGCGGCCGCGCTCCGGCCAACTGGGTGCTGGTCAACGGCGAAACCGAAACCGGCGTGACCCTGCACCGCATGGTCAAGCGTGCCGATGCCGGTGGCATCCTGGCGCAGAACCGTGTCGCCATCGAGCGTTCCGATACCGCCCTGAGCCTGCACGCCAAGCTGCGTGACAGCGCCGCCAACCTGCTGCGCGATGCCCTGCCACAACTGGCCCAGGGCAAGCTGAGCGAAACCGCCCAGGACGAATCCAAGGCCACCTACTTCGGTCGTCGTACCCCGGCCGACGGCAAACTGGTCTGGAGCAAGCCTGCCGAAGAGCTGTTCAACCTCGTTCGCGCGGTCACCAAGCCGTATCCGGGCGCGTTCTGCGCCGTGGGCGAGCACAAGCTGATCGTCTGGGGCGCCGATGTCGTCAAGGGCAACGAAGGCCTGGCGCCAGGTCGCGTGATCAGCGTCGACCCGCTGCGTATCGCCTGTGGTGAAGACTCGCTGGTGATCAACGCCGGCCAGCGCAACGAAAACGGCCTGTTCCTCAGCGGCCCGCAACTGGCCAACGAGCTGGGCCTGGTCGACGGTTCCGTGCTGCGTGGTGCCGAATCGGGCCGCAAGCCACGTCGTACCCGCGTACTGATCCTGGGCGTCAACGGCTTTATCGGCAACCACCTGTCCGAGCGCCTGCTGCGTGACGACAAGTACGATGTCTACGGCCTGGACATCGGTTCCGATGCCATCGAACGCCTGCGCAGCCATCCGAACTTCCACTTCGTCGAAGGCGATATCAGCATCCACTCCGAGTGGATCGAGTATCACATCAAGAAGTGCGACGTGGTCCTGCCGCTGGTGGCCATCGCCACGCCGATCGAATACACCCGCAACCCGCTGCGCGTATTCGAACTGGACTTCGAGGAAAACCTCAAGCTGGTCCGCTACTGCGTCAAGTACAACAAGCGCGTGATCTTCCCGTCGACCTCCGAAGTCTATGGCATGTGCCAGGACAAGAACTTCGACGAAGACACCTCGAACCTGATCGTCGGCCCGATCAACAAGCAACGCTGGATCTATTCGGTTTCCAAGCAACTGCTGGACCGCGTGATCTGGGCCTACGGTGCCAAGGGCCTGAACTTCACCCTGTTCCGTCCGTTCAACTGGATGGGCCCGCGCCTGGACCGCCTGGACTCGGCGCGTATCGGCAGCTCCCGTGCCATCACCCAGCTGATACTGAACCTGGTGGAAGGCACGCCGATCCGCCTGTTCGACGGCGGCGAGCAGAAACGCTGCTTCACCGACATCGCCGACGGCATCGAGGCCCTGGCCCGCATCGTCGACAACGAGAACGACAGCTGCAACGGCCAGGTCATCAACATCGGTAACCCGGACAACGAAGCCAGCATCCGCCAACTGGGCGAAGAGCTGCTGCGCCAGTTCGAAGCCCACCCGCTGCGCGGCAACTTCCCTCCGTTCGCCGGTTTCCGCGACGTGGAGAGCAAGGCGTTCTACGGCGCCGGCTACCAGGACGTCGAACACCGCAAGCCAAGCATCGAAAACGCCAAGCGCCTGCTGAACTGGGTGCCGACCGTCGAGATGAGCGAAACCATCGGCAACACCCTGGATTTCTTCCTGCGTGAAGCCATGCTCGAAATCGCGGACAAGCGCTGATGCAGGCTGGACTTCGCATCGATGTGGACACCTATCGCGGCACCCGTGAAGGTGTGCCGCGGTTGCTGGAACTGCTCGACGAGGCCCAGGTCAAGGCGACTTTCTTCTTCAGTGTCGGACCGGACAACATGGGGCGCCACTTGTGGCGCCTGATCAAGCCGCAGTTCTTCCTGAAGATGATGCGCTCCAAGGCTGCCAGCCTCTACGGCTGGGACATCTTGCTGGCCGGCACCGCCTGGCCGGGCAAGCCGATCGGTCGGGACCTGGGGCATCTGATGCGCCAGACCCTGGCCGCCGGCCATGAAGTCGGCCTGCACGCCTGGGATCACCATGGCTGGCAGGCCAATGCCGGACGCTGGAGCGAGGCCGAACTGATCGAACAGATCCGTCGCGGCGTCGATTGCCTGAGCGATATCACCGGGCAAGCCGTCGAATGTTCGGCCACCGCCGGTTGGCGGGCGGACGAGCGCGTCGTGCAAGCCAAGGAGCATTTCGGCTTTCGCTACAACAGCGATTGCCGGGGGCACGGTCTGTTTCTGCCAAGGTTGGCGGATGGCAGCCCGGGCACTCCACAGATACCCGTGGACCTGCCGACCTTCGACGAAGTCGTGGGCGCGGACCTGGCCGCGAAAGATTTCAACGCGTTCATTCTCGACCGGTTCAGCCCGGCACGACTGAACGTCTACACCATTCACGCAGAAGTAGAAGGGATTCTGATGGCAAACGATTTCCGTCAGCTACTGGCTCAAGCCAGCGCACGTAATATTGAGTTCCAACCCCTGGTCAACCTGCTGCCGGCACAGCTGGACAGATTGCCCGAGGGCCAACTGGTGCGTGGCACCCTCAGTGGCCGTGAAGGCTGGCTGGGGGTACAGCAGGGATGACCAGACGCTGGGCTTTGCCACTGCTGTTCCTCGCTTTCCTGTTGTTTTATCTGGCGCCGCTGGCCACCAACGGCATGTGGATCCCGGATGAAACCCGCTACGCCCAGATCGGCCAGGAAATGCTCCTGCGTGGTCACTGGGCCGCGCCGCACTTCATGGAACTGCGCTACTTCGAGAAACCGATCGCCGGCTACTGGATGATCGCTCTCGGCCAGGCGATCTTCGGCCATAACTTCTTCGGCGTGCGCTTCGCCTCGGCGTTGAGCACCGGCCTGAGCGTGCTGCTGGTCTATCTGCTGGCCGGACGGCTGTGGAACGATCCGCGCAAGAGCTTCGCCGCTGCCGCGCTGTTCATGAGCTTCGGCCTGATCGCCGGACAGGCCGGCTACGCCAACCTCGATCCGCAGTTCACCTTCTGGGTCAACCTGAGCTTCGTCGCCCTGTGGTTCGCCATCGACAGCACCACGAAAAAAGCCCGCCTGCTGTCCTGGGCCGCGCTGGGCTTCGCCTGTGGCTGGGGCTTCATGACCAAGGGTTTCCTGGCGTTGCTGCTGCCGGTGCTGATCGCCCTGCCCTACATGATCTGGCAAAAGCGCTTTCGCGAGCTGGTGGGCTATGGCCTGGTCGCGGTGCTCGTGGCGGCGGTGGTCAGCCTGCCCTGGGTGATTGCCGTGCACCTGCAGGAACCGGACTACTGGCGGTTCTTCTTCTGGCACGAGCATATCCGTCGCTTTGCCGCCGAGGACGCCCAGCACGACCGTCCCTGGTGGTTCTATCTGCCACTGATCGTGGTCTCCAGCCTGCCTTGGGCGGCCTATTTCCCGGTCGCCCTCAAGGACGCCTGGAAAGCCCGCGGCCAGCGGATCACCGTGTTCCTGCTGCTGTGGCTGTTCCTGCCGCTGGCGTTCTTCAGCCTGAGCCGCGGCAAGCTGCCGACCTACATCATGCCGTGCCTGATGCCCCTGGCGCTGCTCATGGGTCACTCGTTGATGGAACGCATCACCCGCGCCGAAACCTCGGTCCCACGCTTCAACAGCCTGCTCAACCTGGTCCTGGGCCTGCTCGCCGCCGCCGCGCTGGTGTTCTTCCAGTTGAAGAAGCCGTTCTACGACAACGAGCCCTTCCACCTGAGCCTGCTGTGCCTGATGATCGTCGGCTGGATCGTGCTCAACGCCCTGTCGCTGCTTAAGCCGCTGCGGTGGTGGGCCCTGCCGGCACTGGGCATGGGACTGCTGGTGGCCCTGGTCCCGGCGGCCATGCCCAAAGTGGTCGTGCACAACAAGATGCCGGACCAGTTCATCGCCGAGCATGTGCAGGAACTGAGCAAGAGCAAGCGCCTGCTGAGCAACGACCTGGGGGCCGCTTCCGCCCTCGCCTGGCGCCTGAAGCGTAGCGATATCACCCTCTACAACACCCAGGGCGAATTGAAGTACGGCCTCGGTTACCCGGAAGCTGCCGAACGCACCCGGGACATGACCCAGATCCAGTCCTGGATGGACGATGCCCGCCGTGAAGGCCAGGTCGGCGTGGTGATGCGCGTCAAGGACGAGGAAGAACTGCGTGAAATCGATATGTTGCCCAAGGATTACACCCGTTACGAGGAAGGCAATATCGTGATCCTGATTTTCCCGCAGAGCGCCCCATGACCCTGATCCTTCTCCTCGGCGCCTGCCTGCTGACGTGCCTGGGCCAGGTGGCCCAGAAGTTCGCCGTCGAAGGCTGGCGCGAGACCTCCATGGGCATGTTCGAAAAGCTGCGTTCGCCCTGGTTGTGGCTGGCCCTGGCCAGCCTCGGCCTCGGCCTGCTGGTGTGGTTGCTGGTGCTGCAGCGGCTGGAGGTCGGGATTGCCTATCCGATGCTCAGCCTGAATTTCGTCCTGATCACCCTGGTGGCACACTACCTGTTCAAGGAATCGATCGACCGCCGTCACTGGCTTGGCGTGGTCCTGATCATTGCCGGCGTGGTACTGCTGGGGCTGCATCTATGAACCTGTTCCGTGGCTTCACTTTCGCCGGCGCCAGCGTCCTGCTGGTCAGCAGTGCCCAGCTGGGCATGCGTTGGAGCATGACCCGCCTGCCCGAGCCGAGCCAGTGGCTGGATGCGTTGACCACTGGCGACGTCTCCCTGGTGGCGCTGGCCGTGGTCGGCGCGGCGATCCTCGCCTACGCCCTGTCGATGCTCTGCTGGCTCGCCGCCTTGCGCGACCTGCCGCTGGGCCGCGCCTACTCGCTGCTCAGTGTCAGCTATGCGCTGGTCTACCTGCTGGCGGCCAGCCTGCCGTTCTTCCACGAAAGCTTCAGCCTTTCCAAGACACTGGGGGTGGCACTGGTCATCCTGGGTGTTCTCACGATCAATTCTCCACGTATACCCCGTCCTAGGGACTCCGTATGAAAATCAGCGTAATTGGTAGCGGTTATGTAGGCCTGGTACAGGCGACTGTCCTGGCCGAAGTCGGTCACGATGTCGTGTGCATGGACGTTGACCAGAACAAGATCGACTTGCTGCGCAAGGGCCATATCCCGATCTTCGAACCAGGGCTGGAGACCATGGTCAAGAGCAACCTGGAAAGTGGCCGCCTGCACTTCACCAGCGATGAGAAACTGGCCATCGAGCACGGCCAGGTACTGTTTATCGCCGTCGGCACGCCCTCGGACGAGGACGGTTCGGCCGACCTCAAGTACGTCCTGTCGGTGGGTGACGCCGTGGTCCGCCATCGCTTCGAACCGCTGATTCTCGTGGAAAAATCCACCGTGCCGGTGGGCACCGGCGACACCCTGCGCGCGCATATCGAAACCGCCTTGCACAAAGCCGGCCGCGCGCTGGAGTTCGATATCGTCTCCAACCCGGAATTCCTCAAGGAAGGTTCGGCGGTGGAAGACTGCCGGCGTCCGGACCGCATCATCATCGGCTGCGAGCGTGAAGAAGTCCGTGAAGTGATGCGCGACCTCTACGCGCCCTTCAACCGCAACCATGACCGCATCATGTTCATGGACCTGCGCAGCGCCGAACTGACCAAGTACGCCGCCAACTGCATGCTGGCGACCAAGATCAGCTTTATCAACCAGATCGCCGAACTGGCCGAACACCTGGGCGCGGACATCGAAGCCGTGCGCATGGGCATCGGTGCCGACCAGCGGATCGGCTACCACTTCATTTATCCGGGCTGTGGCTACGGTGGCTCGTGCTTCCCCAAGGACATGCGCGCCCTGATCCACAGTGCCCAGGCGGCCAACTGCTCCAGCGACCTGCTGCAGGCGGTGGAAGCCATCAACGAACGGCAGAAACACAAGCTGTTCGACCGCATCAATGCGTTCTACAAGGGCGACCTCAAGGGCAAGACCTTCGCGCTCTGGGGCCTGGCCTTCAAGCCCAACACCGACGACATGCGCGACGCACCGAGCCGTGTGCTGATGGAAGCCCTGTGGGCGGCCGGCGCCCAGGTACGGGCCTTCGACCCGGAAGCCATGCAGGAAACCCAGCGCCTGTACCCGGATGAGCCGGGCCTGTCGCTGATGGGCACGCCGGAAGCGGCCCTGGTCGGCGCCGATGCCTTGATCGTCTGCACCGAATGGCAGCAGTTCAAGGCCCCGGACTTCGAACGGATCCAGCAGCGCCTCAAGGCCCCGGTGATCTTCGACGGCCGCAACCTGTACGACGCCAATCGCATGCAGCGCAAGGGCTTTACCTACTTCGCCATCGGTCGCGGCGCGTCCCTCGATCTGCCGGTGACCCGTCACGGCCAGGGCTGATTCATTGATCAAGGCAATTTGATCGCTCCCACGCTCCGCGTGGGAATGCCCCTCGGGACGCCCCGCGTTGATCGTTCCCACGCTCCGCGTGGGAATGCCTCCCGGGACGCTCCGCGTTGATCGTTCCCACGCTCCGCGTGGGAATGCCTATCGGGACGCTCTGCGTCCGCTTTGTGACGCAAGGCGTCACGGACTGCATGCCCACGCAGGGTGTGGGAACAATCCTTGGACAAGGACCTCACTGTGACATTGCTCCCCGCCTCTCGCCACACCCTGAATCGCCACTCCCTCGGCCTGGGCCTGATCGCCCTGCTGCTGTTCCTCGCCGGGGTCCATCAGCAGGCCGCCATCGGTTTCGATTCGCGCTTCGTGCTGTTCGCCCAGGAAATGCTTCGTCACGGTCCGGGATTCTTTCCCACCACCTACGGCGAACCCTATCCCGACTACTCGGCCTTCTCGACTTTCCTGGTCTGGCTGTTCGCCCTGCCCTTCGGTACGGTCAACGCCCTCGCGGCCTGGCTGCCCAGTGCCTTGGCGGCGGCCTGGATCGTGGTGCTGATGTACCGGCTGGTCGCGCCCTATTCGCCACGCTGGGCGCTGCTGAGCATCGCTCTGCTGTTGCTGAGCAACACCTTTATCACCGAGACCCGTGCTGTCTCGCTGGACCTGATGCTGGCCGCGGTCGGCTTCTCGGTGTTCTACCTGGGCTACGCCGCCGAGCATTTCGCCGCACCGAAACGGACTGCCTGGATCCTCGCGCTGCTGGTGCTGGGCTTCGCCATTCGCGGCCCCATCGGCCTGGTGATCCCCACAGGCATGCTGTGCAGCTTCTACCTGCTGGGCGGCCACTGGCGGCGTTTCCTGGTCTTCGGCCTGCAAGCCCTGGCCCTGCTGGTCGCCTGCATCGGCCTGCTGCTCTGGCTGGCCTGGCTCGACGGCGGCAGCGTCTTCCTCGCGGAAGTGATCCGCATGCAGTTCACCGGGCGCATGGACGGCAGTGAAGGTTCCAGCGATGTCCTGTATTACTTCAGCAGCTCGTTCGGCAATTACGCGCTGGCCTATCCGCTGGCGGTACTGGTGGTCGCCGCCTTGCTGGCAAACCGTCGCCAGCCGCGCGGCGCGGCCCTGCAACTGGTGCTGTACTGCCTGGCCGCCGGGCTGATCGTGATGCTCGGCCTGTCCGTGCCGCAGGCGAAGAAGGCCCGATACATCCTGCCGATGCTGCCGATGATCGCCATTGTCGCGGCGTTCCCCTTCCAGGTGACCCAGGGCCGGCTGTTCGCCTGGTTGCGGGGCCTGATCCAGGGAATCTGGCTGATCCTGCCGGGCCTGCTGATCGCCGGGATGATCATGCTGCACCGACGTTTTCCCGAGGAGCTGCCGACACTGGGGGCCGCCCCCTGGCTGCTGGGCGTCTTGCAGGCGGTCGCCGTGGCCTTGCTGTTCAAGGCCCGCTGGCGCGCCCTGGGCCTGGCCGGTTGTGCGGTACTGGCGATGTGGATCGGCTACATTCTGATTGTCGAGCCGGTGCAACGTACCGCCTACGACACCCGCACCTTCACCCGTGCCGCCCAGCAGTTGATCCATCAGGATCCGGCCCCCGTGGTCCTGCACGCCATGGGCAAGGATGCGAAGGCGATCAAGTTCATGGTCAATCTCGACGAAGACCTCCAGCCAGTGTTCACCGGCACCGCCGAACAGCTCCAGGCCGTGACCGGCCCGGCATGGCTGGTGATGGACAAGCAGGATTTCCAGAAGCTGCAGGGTTCGCCGATCGGCGCCCTGGTGCCAGTACTCGGCGGGCGCTTCGACAAGAACGATTTCGTGCTGTTGAAACGGCCTTAGGTGGGCCGCTCCCACGCAGACCCCGTGGGAGCCCCATAAGGTGATCGGTCCGTCCCCCCAAGACCTCCCCGCTCCCAGTGGGAGCCGGGCTTGCCCGCGAACCGCCAGCGGCGGCCATTCACCGACATGGGCGGTGCGCAGGCCGACGCCTTCGCGAGCAAGCTCGCTCCCACAGGGTGATCGCTCACACCCAACTCCCAATGGGCGCCACGGACCGTGGGAGCACCCGGGCTTCTCTAGGCGATCACCACGCTCGCGCCTTTGAGCGTATCCAGACCGACCCCGACCAGGGTCACCGAATCCGCGCCGAAGCTCAACACCGTGTCCTGCCCGACCACCCTGGCATGAGCAAGGATGTTGTGCCCCTGTGAGTCGGCATAACCCATGAACACCAGCTTGTCGGACGCCTGGAAGCCGGTCACGCGATCCTGGCCGAAGGCGCCGTTGAAGAGGAAGGTGTTACCGCCGCCCCTGGCATCCATCAGGTCATTGCCGGCGCCACCGATAAACAGGTTCCCGCCCTTCACCGCGCCGATCAGGTGATCGTTGCCGTCGTTGCCCAGCAACCATTCGCCCGGGGCCTTCGCCGTCAGGGTGTCCGCCCCGCTGCCGCCGACCTGCGAACTGACATACGCGCCATCGGACAGGCTCTGGTTGCCGACCTTATGGGTCACGTCCCGGGTCAGGAACACCAGGTGCGGCTCACTGCTGATCAAGGTGCCGATATCCTTGGCGATGGTGATCCCGCCCTGGGCATCACGAATATACAAGGTCCCCTGGCCGTCATTGGCGATATCGACGCTGCCCAGCGACTTTTGCAAATCGAGGGTGTTGTTGCCCTGGCCGCCAAGAATGATGTTGTAGCCGCCCTCATCGCGGAAGGTGTCATTGCCGCCACCGCCCTCCAGATAGTCGTTGCCCCGTCCACCCTTGAGCAGGTCGCTGGCCTCGCTGCCGATGATAAAGGTCGCTCCGCTGTGGTTTTCGGCATTGCGGTTGAGGTCCTGGACCCAGGTCTTCTCACGCGCCGGATCGGACAGGTTGGCGACGATGATGGTCGAATCCTTGCTGGTCAGGTCATAGAACTTCGAGTGGAGGATGCGATTCATGCCGTCGCCATAGGCGGTCGGCAGATGGGATATCCAGGTGGCGACATTGCCGATGGAAAACGGCAGGACGTTCCATGCATCGGAGGCATAGTGGTCGTTGAAACTGACGATATTGTTGGTGGCCGACGCCTTGTTGGCATCGTGTACCCCGAGGGTCGCCGGAGTCAGGCTGGAGCCGTTGAGGGCACGGAACACCGGATCGTTTTCATAGCCGATATTCAGCACCTGGGTGCCCGCGCCGCTCTGGGTCGGCGAGGCGAAGGCGATGTAGTTGGCCTCCTTGTAGAAACCGCCCCAGTGGTCCTTGCTCAGGTCCGCCATGCTGTTGACCGCCAGGCCGCCGAGGCTGTGGCCGCTGACCAGCACATCCTTACCGGCCAGGCCGTTGGCCACGGCGAAGGCGGCGACGCTCTTGAGCAGGCCCTCGAAGGCATTGGCGCTGTAGTTCCTGGCGTAATCCTTGGGACCGATGGCCGCCAGCAGGTCATTGATCGCGTCGCCGATGGTGTCGCTGATCACCGTCTCCCGCGGCCCGCTGGTACCGCGGAAGGAGATGCCGATGGAGGTCAGGTGGCCGCTGGCGTCGTATTTGCCGAGGACTTCCGCCTGGCCGGTGGTGTAGCCGGCTTTTTCACCGAAGAAGGTACCCCGGCCATCGGTCTTGCCGTCGTAGCCCAGTTGCGTGGCGCTGATCGGCGTCCAGCCGGCCGCCTTCACCGCCGCCAGCGCGGCCTTTTCCGAATCGGGGTTCCAGGGAACCCCGGGGATAACCCCCTGCGCATCGGTGCCGCCGATCAGCGCCTTGACCAGGGTCGCCGGCAGTCCGAGGCCGAAGCCATTCTGCTGGTAACCCACGGCAAAGCCGTTGTCGAGGTTGTGATAGGAGTACAAGGTGATCGCCATCGCGTCGGAATACAGCGCTTTGGAGACCTCGGAACCCGCGTTTTTATAGTCAAAAACACCCATGGTATTGCCTCTCTGTTGTTGAAATTGTCGAGAAAGCGTTGTCGGCGGCGCATCCTGCAACCGCGGGAGCAGCACCCGGGGGGCTGCTCCTGTGCATCAGGTCAGACCACGATATCCGTGACCGCGGCGCGGCCCACCGTCGTGATCAGGAAATCCGCCTTTCCGGTTCCGCCGAAATCGACCGCCAGGCTTCCCAGGCCGGTGTCCGTGGCGAAAGCCAACAGTGCCTCGCCCGCCTTGCCGGTGAACGCATCGACGAAATTCAGTGCCTTTCCCCCGGTGATCGCGGACAGGTCGATCATGTCTTCGCCACTGGTAAAGTCCATGATCCGGGCGCTCGCATCAGGCGCGGAATCCGCCACCTGGATAAACATGAAGGTGTCCTCGCCGGCCCCACCCCAGAACCGATCGCCGCCCCCGCCACCGTGGAGGATGTCGTCGCCGGCGCCACCCCTGAGGTCGTTGGCCACCGCGTTACCGATCAGCAGGTCATCGCCGGAACCGCCAATGGCGTTCTCCACGGTGACGCCCCTGGCAATGGAAACGTTGCCCACCAGGCCCGCGACATCGGAGAAAGACAGCTCATTGAGATTGATCTTCTGGTCCTGGTAGAAACCGGAAAAATCCAGCGTATCGTTGCCGCCGGCATCCCAGACCGCGAACAACGGCCTGTCCGCGGCAGAGGCAAGACTCAGGAAGTCACGACTGGTATTGGAATTGAACCCATAGGTCGTGTCATCGACCCGGGTAGTCATATTGGCCCCGTAGAGCATCTGGATAGCGGTGATATCGTCCAGCAGCGGCCCGGACGAATGCGTGCGCAGGTGATCCTCGGGATAAAAATAGTTCAGATAGGCCTCGCGGACAGCCGCGATGGGTGCCCCCAACAGCAAGCCGAGCGGTAAATAGTTCTCCAGCAGGTACGCCGAATGATCTTCGCTGAAATCATGTCCGGAGTAATCTTCGCCCCAGTAGCTCATGACACTATGAGCAGCGGTATCCTGCACATAGCCCGCATCGTCCTGATAAGTCGGCGATGCAGAGGTGCTGGCCTGATAATCACCGGGATGTTCAAGCCCAAGTGCATGCCCTGTTTCGTGAGTCAATGTCAGCCGGGCATAATTATTGAGATCGGGTGCCTTGTTGATACCGTACGTGGCGTTGATTTTTGTCCAGACATAGGCCGACTGATTGCCATACCCAAAGAAGTTCTGATTGAAGGCAGCTTCACCGTCGTCGTCATGGTTGACCCGATAGTTGCCAAAATACAGAAGACCGTCGTAGCTGCCCGAATAACCTTCCTGAAAGCTCACATTCGCCACGTCCGACCAGGATTGCAGGGCTGACCTGGTTTGCTCCTGCTGTTGCGCGTTGAAGGGGGTAAACCCGTCAAGATCGAACAGGCTGGCGAATCTCGGTCCGTATACAGGCCCCAGGAATTCATAGGTGATGTTGACCTTGCCATCGCCATCCAGATCCTGAAAGGCTTTTGCCCCAGCCGTCAGCGCCACTGCCGCCTGGTCGTTCGAATAGGAGGGCTTTTGCTGATGGAACAGCTCCATATTACGATCGGACACCTTCTTGAAATGGTTGGCATACTTGTAGGCAAAGCTTGTTTGAGCAGGCGTGTTAGTTGTCAGCATGATGAAATCCTTTTTCACAAAGCAAACCGATAGAGCACTTGGGCCGCGTAAAAGCGGCGCGCATATTCAATGATTTGCACCGTGAAAAGTCCTGTCGAAAGCGCTCATCAAGACCCTCGTCCCACAAAAGCCTCATCGACCCTGGCCAGGTCGGTTTCGCGCAAGGTGCCGGCGTAGTAATGCAGCCTGGTCCACGCCATCAGGTAGTCGTAACGCGCCTGCGCCAAGTCCCGCCGGGTGCTGTAGAGCTGCTGTTCAGCATTCAGCGCGTCGAGGTTGACCCGCTCGCCGCCGAGGATGCTCTGCCGGGTCGAAACCACCAGGGCCTCGGCCGAGGCCAGCGCCTTCTGGTAGGCGCGCAGCTTGCTCACCCCCGACAGGCAGGCGCTGTACTGCCGGCGCAGCTCGATCAGGGTCTCGCGGGTCTTGCCGTCGAGTTCGTATTCGGCCTGCTCCAGGTTGGCGCTGGCCTGGCGCACCGACGCCGACACCCCGCCGCCGGCAAACAACGGCACGTTCACCTCGATGCCGATGGTGTTGGTGTCGTAACGCTGGTTGTAGGTGTTGCCGCTGTCGGACTCGCTCTTGCGCACGCTGGCGTAGGCGTTGACCTTGGGCAGGTGCCCGGCGCGATTGCGCTCGACTTCATAACGCGCCACCTCCAGGGCCTGGCGCTGGGACGCCAGGGTCGGATTGTTGCTCAACGCCAGTTCGTGCCAGCTGTCGAAATTCGCCGGTTCCAGGGGGAAAGACTGGAATACCGGGCTCAGGGGCGCCAGTTCGGTCACATTGACCGCCGGCACGCCGATCAGCGCACCCAGCTCACGCAGGGCCGCATCCTGGACGTCGCGCGCCTCGATTTCCTCGGCGGTGGCCAGCTCGTACCGCGACTCGGCCTCGAGGATATCGGTGCGGGTGCCCTCGCCCTGGCGAAACAGATGCTCGTTCTGCTGGAACTGCTGCTCGAAGGCTTTCTTCTTGGCCCGGGCGATCTCGATCTGGTCCTCGGCAAACAACGCCTGGGTGTAATAGGTCAGCACCCGCACCAGCAACTCCTGGCTCTTGCCACGAAAGGTCTCGTCGGCAAACAAGGCCTGGGCGACACCCTTGCGGTAGTTGGCGTAGGCCTCGTAGTCGATCAGGGGCTGTTGCAGCATCAGCGTCGAACCGGAGCTGGTGTAGCGCCGGTCGTCATGACTGTTGCCGCGCTCGTTGAGGTAGGTCGCCCGGGAGTCGTTGCGGCCCTGATTGTAGTTGTAGGACAGCCGCGGCAGCAGGCCCGCGCGGCCGATATCGCGGTTCTCCTGGCCGGCATCGCGCTCCTTCAGCGCGCCGAGAAACACCGGATCATTACGTAACGCCTGCTCGTAGACCTGGAACGGCCCCATGGCCTGACAATCGAGGGAAACGGACAACAGCAGGGCCACGGCCACGCACAGCGGTTTTTTCATCAGGCGGAACATCCTATTCCTCGGTCAACGCAGAACCCGCGCGGTCCAGCAGGGGTTTGAACAGATAGTTGAGCAGCGAGCGCTCACCGGTACGCACGAACATTTCGGCGGGCATGCCCGGCTTGATCACCAGCCCGTTGAGTTTCTCCAGGGCCTGGTCGCTGACCGAACTGCGCAGCACGTAGTACGGCGCCCCGGTCTTCTCGTCGAGCAACTGGTCGGCGGAGATCAGGCTGACGGCCCCGGCGACCCGTGGCGTGCGGTTCTGGTTGAAGGCGGTGAAGAGAATGTCCACCGGCAATGCGCTACCCACCTTGTCCACCAGGTGCACCGGCAGATGCCCTTCCACTTCCAGGCGCTCGCCCTGCGGCACGATTTCCAGCAGGGTCTCGCCGGCCCGGACCACCGCGCCCTCGGTGTGCACACCGAGGTTGACCGCGATGCCCTCTGCCGGCGCGCTGATTTCACTGTGCTGCAGGTCGAAGCGGGCTGAAGTCAGTTGCTGCTCCAGGGTCAGGGTTTTCAGCTGGGCATCGGCCAACTGGCTGCGCACCTCCTTCTGGTACTCCTCGGCGTGCTGCGCCAGCTTGAGTCGCGACTCGAGGATCCCCTGCTCGACCCGACCGCTTTCGCCGGTGTTCTGCGCCAGGTCCTGTTGCACCTGGGATAGCTGGCGCTCGTACTCCATCAACCGGTTGCTGGGGATATAACCGTTGTCCGCGAGAGGCTTGAGGTTTTCCAACTGACGACGCAGGGAATCGGCACGGGCAGTCATGTCGGCACGGGCCCGGCGCATGCCGGCCAGTTGCGCGATGGCCCCCTCGATCCCGGCGCGGATACCGGCCTGCTCGCGGGCAAAGGCTTCGCGACGGCTACTGAACAACTGCCGCTGGCCTTCGAGCACCAGGCTCAGCTGCGGATCAGGATCGCCGCTCAGTTCCACCGGGAAATGCACCTGCGCCAGATTGTCCCGTTCGCTCTGCCAGCGCGCCTGACTGGCCCAGGCCATGCGGTACTGCGCCCGCAGGGACTGGACATCGGCCGAGCGCTGGGTCTGGTCGAGGCGAAACAGCGGCTGCCCCTGGTGCACCCGTTGTCCTTCACGCACCAGGATCCGCTCGACCACGCCGCCGCCCAGGGACTGCACGGCCTTGCGCTTGCCGGAAACCACCACGGTGCCCTGCACCGCGATGCCCTGGTCCAGCGGCGCGAGGGCCGCCCAGGCAAAAAAGCCGCCGGCGCCCAGCAGCGCCAGCCACCAGCCGGCCCGGGCAAAAAACCGTGCGTCCCGCTCGGGACGCTCCAGGGTGTCGTCGTGCTGCATCAGGCTGTCCGGGCTCATGCTCCGCTACTCCGTGTCGGCGCGCTGTATTGTCGGCTCAGGGTCAGCCCGGCCGGTGCCGGGGACACTTCACGAACCGGTTGCGGAGCTGTTTGAGGAGCTTGAGGGGTAGCGGCCTGCGCGGTGGCGGACAGTGCCTTGAGCACCTCGGCACCGGGTCCGAAGGCCTGCATCCGCCCCTCGTTGAGCACCAGCAGCTTGTCCGCCTGGACCAACGAAGTGGAACGGTGGGTCACCAGGATCACGCTGCTGCCCTGGGCCTTCAATTGCGCGATGGCGGCGGTCAGGGCCGCCTCGCCCACGGCATCGAGGTTGGAGTTCGGCTCATCGAGGACCACCAGCCGCGGGCCGCCATACAGTGCCCGGGCCAGTGCCACCCGCTGTTTCTGTCCGCCGGACAGACCGCTGCCATCGTCGCCGAGCACGGTGTCATAGCCCTGGGGCAGGCGCAGGATCAGGTCGTGCACCCCGGCCTGGACCGCCGCCGCGACCACCTTCTGCGGATCGGCATCGCTGAAGCGGGCGATATTCTCGGCGACCGTGCCACTGAACAGTTCGATCGACTGCGGCAGATAACCGATATGCGGGCCGAGTTCGTTGCGGTCCCAGCGATGGATATCCGCCCCGTCCAGGCGCACCACTCCGCCCAGGGTCGGCCACACGCCGACCAGCACCCGTACCAGAGTCGACTTGCCGGAGCCCGAGGAACCGAGGACGCCGAGCACTTCGCCGGCCTCCAGGCGGAAACTCACCTGGTGCAAGGTCGCCCCGCGCCTGTCCGGCGGCCCGGCGCTGACCTGCTCGAACGCCACCTGCCCCCTGGGCTCGGGCAGGCTCATGGGCGATGCACCTTCGGGAAACTCGCGCAGCAGATCGTCCAGGCGCCGATAGGCCAGCTTGGCCGTACTCCACTGCTTCCATACGGCGATCAACTGATCGATCGGGCTCAGCACCCGGCCCATCAGGATCGAACCGGCGATCATCATCCCGGCGCTCATATCGCCCTTGATCACCAGCAGCGCCCCCAGACCCAGCACCAGCGATTGCAGGCACAGGCGCAGGGACTTGCTCAACGAAGCGACGATTGCCCCGGTGTCGCTGGCCTGGTTCTGCCGGGCGAGAAAGCGCGAATGGATCTGGAACCAGCGCTTGCGCAGGGCGCCGAGCATGCCCATGGCCTGGATGGTCTCGGCGTTGTGCAGGTGGCTGGTGGCCAACTGGCTGGATTTCTGCGAGTAGCCGCTGGCTTCGCCCAATGGCTTTTTGGTCAGCGACTCGTTGAGACAGGCCAGTGCGATCAACAGCAGCGCGCCAACGCTGGCGAAGACCCCGAGCCAGGGGTTGAACAGGAAGATCACCAGCAGGTAGATCGGAAACCAGGGGGCATCGAAGAACGCGAACAACGCCGGTCCCGTGAGAAACTGGCGGATATGGGTCAGGTCGCCCAGCGCCTGGCCGGCGTGGCCTTCGCCACGAAACAGGTTGCGCTCGAACGCTGCCTGGTAGACCCGCAGGTTGAAGCGGCGCTCCAGCGCGCTGCCGATGCGGATCACGATAAAGCTGCGGATCGTTTCCAGCAGCCCGATAAAGGCAAAGAACCCGACCACCATCAGCGTCAGCATCACCAGGGTGGTTTCATTCTGCGAGGTCAGCACCCGGTCATAGACCTGGAGCATGTAGATCGAAGGAACCAGCATCAACAGGTTGATCAGGGCGGTGAAACAACCGACGCTGACCAGAATGCCCTTGTAGTCACCGAGCACTCGGACCAGTGGGGTGCCGGGCGTCATTTTCAACACTTTCATTTATCTTCCCTGATGTATTTACAGTTACCAACGGCCTGATCGGCCGTGCACCACGGTATTTCCGAAGAGCATCTTCAGAAGCCATGAGGGCGAAACAATTTGAAATAGAGCAACGGATAGCGGCGCGAATTAAACAGGTCGCGCCGAAGAGCGACTATAAGATTGCGCCCATCTTCCGGACCGTCCGACAGGGGTTCATGGTCATTGCACCTGAACATCCCCGATGAATAATCCGATGATTCTTTTCTTATATTGACTGACATGACTTCACAGCAGAACAGTTCCTTGTTCCCGCCTTGTTTTCCGACAACGTCCCTCTATCCCGGCGCAGTACGCAAGATCGTCGGCACTCGGACCGATCAGGGTTGCAGTCGCTCCAGCACCAGGACAACGCCACTCGCCAGGCGCGCCTGGTACAGGTCGTTCCCCTGCCGGTTCAGGTGCACGATACCGCTGCCCTCGACGCCATACAGCCAGAGACCATCGGGGGTCGGTTCCCAGCGCGCGGGACGCTCGCCAAGCCAGCCGGCCACGCACTCGAGGTCACCACCCAGGCTCGGCGCCTGGACCGCCAGCACCAGCTCGCAGGCCTGGGCGCGATCGTCCTCGCGATACAATCGCCAGCTCCCGGCCAGGGTTTCGGGACTTGGAAGAATCAAGCTTCGTGCCATGCAAAGTGCTCCAGATGCCATCAGCAATGCGGCCATCAGCCACGTCATGAATACACGGGGGAAAAGTCTGTCGATCATGGGCCCTCGCAACAAGACCGGGAAGCAGCGCTTGCGCGCTGCTCGTGAACATCGACTCAGGCCACGATATCCGTGACTGCCGCCTGCCCCACCGTGGTGACCAGGAAATCAGCCACGCCATGCCCGGAGAAGTCGATCGCCAGGGTGCCCAGGTTGGTGCCCGAGGCATAGGTCAGCACCGCATCGCCGGCATGCCCGGTGAAGGCATTGACGAAGTTCAGCGCCGAACCGTGGGTGATCCCCGACAGATCGATCTTGTCCTGGCCGCTGACAAAATCCATGATCCGGTCGGCAGCCTGCGGTTTCGAGTCGGAAACGGCCGCGAACACAAAGGTGTCGTTGCCCGCACCACCCCACAGTTTGTCCGCACCACCGGCGCCGTAGAGGATGTCGTTGCCGGCACCGCCACGCAGCTCGTTCGCCCCGTCGTTGCCGATCAGCAGGTCGTTGCCCGAACCGCCGATGGCATTCTCCACCGTGACGCCCTGGGCAATGGAGACGTTGCCGACCATGCCACCCACGTCGGAGAACGAACCGGCATGCAGGTTGATCTTCTGGTTCTGGGTGAAACCGGAGAAGTCCAGGGTGTCGTTGCCGCCCCCGTCCCAGACCGAGAACACCAGCTTGTCCGAGGACGAAGTGGCACTCAGGTAGTCGCGACCGGCATTGGCGTTGAAACCGTAGGTGGTATCACCGGCACGGGTGCTGTAGTTGGCGCCGTAGAGCTTCTGGATCGCCGCGATATCGTCCATCAGCGGGCCGGATGAGTAGGCCTCGACACCGCCCTTGCTGAAGTTCTGGCTGGTGTTGCTTTCGCTCCAGTAGCTCATGACGCTGTAGCCGCGGGTGTCCTGCCCGTAGGAGGCGTCATTGTAGGTCGGGTTGCCTTCGCCGGCGTTGTAGTCACCGGGATGGGACAGGCCCAGGGTATGGCCGATCTCGTGGGTCAGGGTCTGGCGCCCGTAGTTGTTCAGGCCCGGTGTCTTGTTGACGTTGTAGCCGCTACCGGTCAGGTACCAGGACTGGCCGTCGTAGCCAGGCTCGGTGCCCGGCAGGAAGGCGAACGCTGCCGCGCCTTCCTGGCCGCCGCTGTAGTTACCGAAGGTCATGTGACCATCGCCGCCCCTCGCTGCCTCGGTGAAGGTCACGTTGGCGACATCTGCCCAGGATTGCATGGCAAGGACCGCCTGTGACTTCTGCAACGCACTGAACTGGCTGAAACCGGTAACCCCCAGACCGCTGAAGTTCGAGGTCGGCGATGTCAGGAAGGTATAGGTCAGTTCGATCTTGCCGCTGCCGTTCAGATCGTGCCAGGCGGCACCGTCACGCAGCAATTGCGTGGCGGCCTGATCGACGGAGTAGGAGGGTTTGCCATTGACCGTGAGGTTGCCGCCACGATCATATTGATGGCTGAAGCTATCGATCTGGTTAAAGGCGGAACTTGTCCCGTTGGCCGCCAGTGCCGATTCCGAAGAAACAATAGCTTTCGCTTTGACTTTCGACATAAACACACTTCCTTGTTTGCAAGTGAAACAGTTTTTGTCCGATAGCGACAATCCCTTGGCGAGATCATCCTATCACTCGCCCTTTTTGAAGGCAGCGAGAAACTGACACATTTTGAAATCAATCGTCCAGCGCTTTTTTGATATCAAAGTGCTGTTTTTCGGAAAGATCCCGCAAACATTGCTTATGCACCTGAAAGTTTTTTCTGACAGTTTTATTCCTCACCAACAAGCAGACTTTCAGGAATATTCAAGCCGGAAAAACGCATAAGCGAAGTGCATCAATAAATGACCGACCAGTCATCCATGACTGCCTGGTTTTTATTGTCGCCCGCTCGTTCTTAGTGCATCCAGGGCAACTTCGCCCGTCAGGGCCGGAACCCGCACGCCGTCCGCGGTGGTCATGTCTTCGCCGGCGAGCAAGGCGTTGATGATCGCCTCCTCCACCGCTTCGGCCGCCGCGAGAAACAAGGGCGAGATATGGTCGTTGTTGACCATCGTCAGCGGGCTGCTGAACGGCAGGTCCTTGCGACCGTAGTCCGCCGGCGCGATCTGCTCGTTGCCGGTGGCGAAGGCAAGGAAGATATCGCCGCTGGAATCCTCGGTCCCGCCCCCAGTGCGAGCGATCCCGATCGACGCCCGTTGCGCCAGACGCTGGCATTGATGCGGCAGCAACGGTGCGTCGGTGGCGATGACCACCACGATCGAGCCCATGCCCGGAGTGCCACGCCGGGCGAAAGGCGAAGGGATGCCGGTCAACTGGCGCCCCACGGGATAACCGTCGATGCGCAGTTCCTGGCGTTTGCCATGATTGGCCTGGACCAGCGCGCCGACGGTCCAGCCCCCCTGTTCCGCCGGCAAGCGCCGTGACGAGGTGCCGATACCGCCCTTGAACTCATGGCAGATCATCCCGGTACCGCCGCCCACCGCGCCTTCGCGAACCGCCCCGGAGCGGGCATCCGCCAGGGCTTCCTCGACCTGGGCGGGACCGACGTGCTGGCCCCAGATATCGTTGAGCACCCCGTCATAGGTTTCCATCACCACCGGCATGCACCAGTACACCGCGGGGTCCTTGAGGCTGTCGCGCTCCTGCGCCACCAGGGCATCGCGAACCACCCCGACGCTGTGGGTGTTGGTGATCGCGATCGGCGTGGTCAGCAACCCGGCTTCGCGAACCCACTCCAGGCCCGTGGCATCGCCATTGCCATTGAGCACATGGCAGCCGGCGAAACAGGGCTGCTGACGCGCGGCAACGGCGCGTGGCTGGATCACCGTCACCCCGGTGCGCACCTGCTTGCCATCGATTTCGGCCTTGAGGGTGCTGTGGCCGACCCGGACTCCGGGGACATCGGTAATGGCATTGAGTGGGCCGGGGGTACCCAGGCCCAGAGTGATACCCCATTCACGTGCGCGCATAAAAACTCCAGATAAGCAAAATCGGTTACAGACAGGATTCGACGCCAGGTCGACCACAGTGGCACAGAAACGTCGCCCTATCTGCCTATAGTGCTATCAGACCACGATGTCGCCCAGGGTGATCTGGCCTACCGCCGTGATCAGGACATCGGCCTGGCCATTGCCGCTGACGTCGATGGCAAGGTGGCTGTCGCCAGTGGCTTGGGAATAATTCAGGAGCGCTTCGCCCGCGACACCCGTGAAGCTCTCGACGATGTTCAGCCCGACGCCACGGGTGATGCCGGAGAGATCGATCTTGTCCTCGCCGCTGACAAAATCCATGATCCGGTCGGCAGCCTCCGGCGCCGAGTCGGAAGCGACCATGAACATGAAGGTGTCGTTGCCCGCATCGCCCCACAGTTGGTCCGCACCACCCGCGCCATACAGGACGTCGTTGCCGGCACCGCCCCGCAGTTCGTTGGCCACGGCGTTGCCGATCAGCAGGTCGTTGCCCGAACCGCCGATGGCATTCTCCACCGTGACGCCCTGGGCAATCGAGACGTTACCGACCATGCCGCCCACATCGGAGAACGCGCCTGTGTGCAGGTTGATCTTCTGGTTCTGGGTGAAGCCGGAAAAATCCAGGGTGTCATTGCCGCCACCGTCCCAGACGCAGAACACCAGGGCATCCCACGATTGAAAGGCACTGAGGAAGTCCCGTCCGGTGTTGGAGTTGAAGCCATAGGTCGTATCGTCGGAACGGGTGCTCCAGTTGGCGCCATAGAGCTTCTGGATGGCCGCGATATCGTCCATCAACGGGGCGGAGGCATAGAAGGCCGCGTCATTGCGGGTGAAGTCCTGGCCGCTGGCGGTTTCGCTCCAGTAGCTCATCACGCTGTAACCCAGGGTGTCCTGCGCATAGGTGGCATTGCTCGCGTAGCTCGCCCCCGCACCGTTGTAGTTGCCGGGATGTGGCAAGCCGAGGACATGCCCGATTTCATGGGTCAGGGTCTGGCGGCCATTGTTGTTGAGCCCCGGACTCTTGTTGTCCTCGTAACCGTCGGCGATGCTGTACCAGGACTGCCCGCCCAATCCCGATATGTCTCCTGGCCGGATGGTCTGGGCCGCTCCGCCTCCCACCTTGTAGTCGCCAAAGGTGATATGGCCATCGCCGCCCTGCGGCGCTTCGGAAAACGAGATATGGGCGGCGTCCGACCAGGATTGCATGGCCAGCACTGCCTGGGCTTTCTGCAAGGGACTGAACGCCTGGAGCCCGGCGAGCCCCAGCGCATAGTAATCATCATTGGACAACAGCTGCGATGCGTTGGGGAAGCTGTAGGTCAGCTCTATCTTGCCGTTCCCGTCGGTATCTGCCCAGGGCGTCGAGCCGTTCGACAGATTTGTCGCGGCCTGCTCCACCGAGTAGAACGGCTTTCCATTGGCTGTCACGCCCCCGGCGCGCTCCGACTTTGCACTGAACTCACGAACGAGCGGAAGCAGAAGCTGATGGCTGCTTTCAACATGACCTACCTGCGGATTGACGACTTCAATGACTTTCGACACTTTCATACCCTATCAATGGAGGAATCCGGGAACTTGAAACGTTTCCTCAGACACCCCATTGAACGCCGCCACGGGTCCGCGGGCTTTTAAATACCGCCCGATACCCTCCTCCTTCCCGGCCCGCGAGCGGATTACCCCTTCGTTGCACAGATCTTCTAGACTTGGCCCTGGAAACCGGCGCTAACTGTCACCCTGCACTAATGCCCAACACCCCCAGGTACAGCATGTCCAGCAACGCCGACAACTGGATCGACCTGACTCAGGATCAGGACACCGGTATCGAAACCCTCCGCGCCCATTTCAAGGGGCACGCCTACGACGCCCATTGGCATGACAGCTACCTGGTGGGGGTCACCGAACAGGGCGTGCAGCAATTCAACTGCCAACGTACCCGCTACCACAGCGTGCCGGGCAATGTGTTCCTGCTCGAACCGGGCGAGATCCACGACGGCGATGCCCCCACCGAAGGCGGCTTCACCTACCGCACGCTCTACCTCGATCCCCACTGGCTGGAGCGGGAGCTGAGCGCGCTGTTCGAAGAAGCGCCGGCCAACAGCCAACTGTCCTTTGCCACGCCACTGGCAACCGGCGACAGCCGCCTGGCCCAGGCCACCAGCGCCGCCTTCGAGGCGATCCACAGCCAGGAACTGCGCATCGTCCGGCAAAGTGCCCTGGACCAGATGTTCGACGCTCTCACCCGCCATCTGCACTGGCGTACCCGCTATCGCGAAGACCCGCGCCTGCCGCGGGTGGCGCAGCTCGCCCGGGAATACCTGCATGCCCACCTGCAGCATGACCTGAGCCTCGACGACCTGGCGGCGGTGACCGGGGTCGATCGTTTTCGCCTGACCCGTGCCTTCAAATCGGCCTATGGCCTGCCGCCGCACGCCTATCTGGTGCAACTGCGCCTGGCCAAGGCGCGGCAGATGCTGGCTCGCGGCGAACAACCGGCAACGGTGGCCATGGCCCTCGGTTTCGCCGACCAGAGCCACCTCGGGCGCTGGTTCCTGCGGGCCTATGGCCTGACCCCGGCAGCCTACCGCAAGCGTTGCTCAAATCTTCCAGACGCCTGAAGCGGCAGCCGCGAAGATCGTCCCATCGATCTCTACGCGGAGCCCCTGCCCATGTTGTCCACCTTTCCGAGCCTGCTGCCCTTCCTGCTCTTTGCCTTTGTCGCCTCCATCACCCCGGGACCGACCAATATCCTCGTGCTGAGCAACAGTGCCCGCTACGGCCTGGTCGCGGCGCTGCCGATCATTCTCGGTGCCTGCGCCGCAGCCGCGCTGATCGTGCTGCTGGTGGGCAGCGGCGTCGGCCAGTCGCTGACCGGCATGCCCCTGGTGCAGGTCGCCATGCAATGGCTGGGCATCGCCTGGCTGAGCTACCTCGCCTGGCAGATTTTCAGCGCCCCGGCGAGCGTCATCGACGGTGGAGCGGAACCGGCAAGGCGCCTCGGACTGCTGGGTGCGGCCAGCCTGCAACTGATCAACCCCAAGGTGTGGATGATGGCCCTGGCGGTGGTCGGGGTGTTCGCCGGCAGCGGCGCCGAACGCCAGGCCCATGTGCTGTCGCTGTCCCTGGTGTTCTTCCTGGTGTCGCTGCCCTGCATGGGCCTGTGGGCCGTGCTGGGGGTCGGCTCGGCCCGGCTGTTTCGCTCGCCCCTGGCGATGCGGCGTTTCAACCGCTGCATGGCGTTGCTGTTGCTGGTTTCAGCCTGGCTGAGCCTGTGGGTATGACTTGCTGATATAACGGCAGGGAGTCGCTGCAGTGCAAAAGCCGGTCGCCCTGGTGCGCTTTTGCCAGCTAACGGCTGCGTAACGTGGCCGGACGGTGCATGAAGACACCGGCCTCGACAATAAACGACCTGCCGCGAGACCTTCCAACATGAAAAGACTGTTCACCAGCTGTCTGTTCCTCTGCGGTACCGCACTCCTGAGCAACCCGGCATTCGCCAGCGACGACGCCTCCTGCAAGAGCGTGCGCATGGGTGTCGTCAACTGGACCGACGTCATCGCCACCAGCGGCATGGCGGACGTACTGCTCAACGGCCTGGGCTATGAAAGCAAGCAGACCAGTGCCGTGCAGCAGATCATCTTTGCCGGTATCCGCGACAAGCGCCTGGATATCTTCCTCGGCTACTGGAAGCCGGCGATGGACAAGAATATCGAGCCGTTCGTGGCCGCCAACCAGGTCAAGGTCATGGCCAAGCCGAGTCTGGCCGACGCCCAGGCGACCCTGGCCGTCCCGCAGTATGTCGCCGACGCCGGACTGAAGACCTTTGCCGATATCGCCAAGTTCAAGGACCAGCTCAAGGGCACCCTCTACGGGATCGAACCGGGCAGCGGCGCCAACACCACCATCAAGACTATGATCGACACCGATCACTTCGGCCTCAAGGGATTCAAGCTGGTCGAGTCCGGTGAAGCCGGGATGCTCGCGGCGGTACAGCGGGCCGTCAATCGCAAGGAGTTCGTGGTCTTCGTCGGCTGGACGCCGCACCCGATGAACATCAACATGAAGATCGCCTACCTGACCGGCAGCGAAGATGTCTATGGTCCCAACGAAGGCGCCGCGACAGTCTCCACCGTCACGGCCCCGGACTACGCCGAGCGTTGCCCGAACGTGAACAAGCTGCTGGAAAACCTGACCTTCACCGCCGCCCAGGAAAGCCAGTTGATGGTGCCGATCATGGAGCGCCAGACACCCCAGGACGTGGCGAAGAAATGGTTGCGTGATCACCCCGAGGATCTGCAGCGCTGGCTGGCCGGTGTCACCAGCATCGACGGCAAGGATGGCGTGGCGACCGTGCAGGCCAGCTTGAAATAACCATCGGCACGGACATTGTGGGAGCGGGCTTGCCCGCGAATGAGGACCTTGAGACTTGCAGCGCCCATGATGGCCTCTTCGCTGGCAAGCCAGCTCCCACAGGGCCGGTTGGCTGAGCACAGGATTACAACCCGGCACGGACATTGTGGGAGCGGGCTTGCCCGCGAAGAGGACCTTGAGACTTGCAGCGCCCATGATGCCTCTTCGCTGGCAAGCCAGCTCCCACAGGGCCGGTTGGCTGAGCACAGGATTACAGCCCGGCACGGATATTGTGGGAGCGGGCTTGCCCGCGAAGAGGACCTTGAGGTTGCTGGAGCTTCGCGGGCCAGCCCGTTCCTGCATGAACCGCACTCCTACAGGCTTCGCGTCCTGTAACCATGGAACCCCAATGAGCAATTACCCCCTTTCTCCCGAACTGAGCGCCTTTGTCGACAAGACCCTCGGCTTCGGTTACCCGGACAGCAGCATCCAGGGCCTGCGCATCGGCTACAGCGAGATGTGCAAGGCCTTTACCCCTCCACGCCCGGCCGACATCGCGGTCAGCGAGCAGCGGATCGCCGGGGTGCCCGTGCGCCAGTACCGGCCCACCTCCCCTCGTCCAGCAGACGGCTGGCCTTGCGTGGTCTATCTGCACGGTGGTGGCTGGGTGGTGGGCGATCTCGACTCCCATGATTTCATCACCGCCGAACTGGCATCGCTGCTCAAGGCCGTGGTGGTCGCGGTCGACTACCGGCTGGCACCGGAACAGCCCTTTCCGGCAGCCTTCGACGATTGCCTGGCCGTCTGGCGCAGCTTGCGCAACGACGCCGAAGACTGGCAACTGGACCGCAACCGCCTGGCGATTGCCGGCGACAGCGCCGGCGGCAACCTCGCCGCAGCCGTGTGCTTGGCCTTGCGCGATGCCGGGGAGCCCCAGCCGCTGGTACAGGCCCTGATCTACCCGGGGCTGGGCGGTGATGACGGACTGCCGTCACGCAGCGAGTGCGCGGATGCGCCGTTGCTCAGCGCCAGCGACGTGCATTGCTACCACACGCTGTACCTGCCGGGCCCGGGCAAACCCTCGGCCTATGCCATGCCCTTGCAGGCCACGGATTTCCACGGCCTGGCCCCGGCCTTTATTGCCGTGGCGCAATACGATCCGCTGCGGGATGACGGGGTGTGTTATTTCGAGCGGTTGAAGCAGGCCGGCGGCACCGCCAGCCTGCATCTGGGCCTGGGACTGGTCCACGGCTGCCTGCGGGCACGGGGAATGGCCCAGGAAGTGGATCTGCTGTACGAGAAGCTGCTGGCGCAGTTGCGGCGCTATCTGAGCCTTTAGCGCACGCAGGGCGAGGATGGGATCGTTCCTACGCTCTGCGTCACGGATCAAAGTTTCGCGGGCAAGCCCGTTCCCACAAGAGCGTGGGAACGGTCCATCATCCGGCGCTTAGATAACGAAACGCGCCACCATCGCATTCAGGTCCACCGCCAGACGTGACAGCTCATGGCTGGCCGCACTGGTCTGGTTGGCCCCGGCGGCCGACTGGGTCGCCAGGTCGCGGATATTCACCAGGTTGCGGTCGACTTCCCGGGAGACTTGCGCCTGCTCTTCCGAAGCACTGGCGATCACCAGGTTGCGCTCGTTGATCAGGTTGATCGAGTGGGTGATCTGTTCCAGGGCGACACCGGCGGCGCGGGCCATTTCCAGAGTGGTCTGGGTCCGCTGGTTGCTCTGCTGCATCGATTGCACCGCCTCGCCGGTGCCGTTCTGGATCCCCGCCACCATCTGTTCGATTTCCCGGGTCGACTGCTGGGTACGATGGGCCAGGGCCCGGACTTCGTCGGCGACCACGGCGAAGCCACGACCGGCCTCACCGGCACGGGCCGCTTCGATGGCGGCGTTGAGCGCCAGCAGGTTGGTCTGCTCGGCAATCGCCCGAATCACGTCCAGTACCTGGCCGATATCCCGCCCCTGCGTCGCCAGGCCTTCGATCAGCACGGAAGTGTTCTGCACGTCCTGGGTCATGGCCTGGATCGCGCCGACGGTTTCCACCACCCGGTCGCGGCCTTCGCGCGCCGCCAGGTTGGATTGCTGGGACGCCTCGGACGTCGAGACCGCATTGCGCGCCACTTCTTCAACGGCACTGGTCATTTCGTTGACCGCGGTGGCCGCCTGTTCGATTTCGTTGTTCTGCTGCTGCAAGCCCCGAGAGGCCTCTTCAGTCACCGCGCTGAGTTCTTCCGCCGCGGAGGCAAGCTGGGTGGCCGAGCCGGAAATCTGTTCGATGGTCTTGCGCAGGCTGCCCTGCATGGCCGCCAACGCCGTGAGCAAACGCGCCGGTTCGTCCTTGCCGTCCACCTCGATCGGCTTGGTCAGGTTGCCACCGGCAATGCTCTCGGCCGCGGCCAACGCCCTGTTCAAGGGAGTGACGATGCTGCGGGTCAGCAGCCAGGCGAGCAGCACGGTCATCAATGCCGCGACGACCGAGACACTGATAATGCCCAGGCTTGCGTTGTCATACTGCTGGCCGGCTTCTGCCGAGGCAGCCTTGGCCCCGGCCTTGTTGATGTCCATCAACTGGTTGAGCTGCGCGCCCATCAGATCGGTGCCGGCCTTGATCTGGTTGTTGATCAGGTTGCGCATGTCATCGATCCTGTTCTGCCGCGACAGTTCGAGCATTTGCCCCTGGTCCCTGAGATAGGTATCGAGGGTGGCGGCGAACTCCTTGTACTTGGCCAGCTCCTCGCCCGCGGAAGGCAAATCGGCATAACTCTTCTGATCCTTGCGGATCTTGTCCGTGAGGAAGGTGATACGGGTGTCGGCTTCCTGCAAGGCCGCGGGCTCGCGATTGATCAGCACGCGAAACGACAGGATGCGCAAGCGCAGGACCCCTTCGATCACATTGCTCAGATAACCGACGCTCGGCAACTGGTTGGTGTTCATATCGACCGAGGCCTGACGGATGACCGTCATGCGCGTTTGTGCAAACACCCCCAACACCACCACCAGCAATGCGATAAAGGCAAAACCGAGAAAGGCCCGAGGGGCGATATTCATATTACGTAGGGACATGGGAAGCTCTCTCTGAACATTGGGGGCTGCTAGCGTCCATGCCATCTGTCCACCAGGTGGGAACACGACGATGCTCCGCCCGACGGTTAACGCCACGTCTGTGAAAAACTCGCGGGCTTATTACCGATATCGGCAGGACTTTATGTTTTATTCAGGGCGACGGGTAAAAATATTTTAAATAATTACAAGCGGTTGAGAAGTTATCTCTATGACGCCAAAAAGATGGCTATTTAATATTAGTCAACCGTTTCAGCAATGTAACTCTATAACGCATTAAACACTGTTATGGATCCAATAAATGCACCGCCAATAAAAAAGCGGGAACGGATCCAGTCCACTCCCGCCCTTTTAGGCAATGACCCGATACCGCGATAATTATTCGCCGGTCTTGATCTTGTTCCACAACCGGGTACGGATCCGGTCGATATTCAGCGGCATGGCCTCCAGCGCGAACAGCTTGCCCATCATCTCCGGGCTCGGATACACCTTGGTATCCGCCTTGAGCGCCGGGTCCACCAGGCTGTCGGCCGCCGAGTTGCCGTTGGCGTACTTCACATAGTTGCTGATACCGGCCATGACCTCCGGACGCAGCAGGTAGTTCATGAAGGCATAACCGGCCTTTTCATCCGGTGCATCGGCGGGCATGGCCACCATGTCGAACCAGATGGCCGCGCCTTCCCTGGGAATCGAATAACCGATATTCACGCCATTCCTGGCCTCCGTGGCACGACTGGCGGCCTGCAGGATATCGCCGGAGAAACCCACGGCAACGCAGATATCGCCATTGGCCAGGTCCGAGGTGTATTTGGATGAATGGAAATACGCCACGTAGGGCCGCACTTTCATCAACAGATCCTCGGCCTTCTTGTAGTCCGCCGCATTCTTGCTGTGGTGCGGCAGGCCCAGGTAATTAAGCGCCGCCGGCAGCAACTCGGGACCATTGTCGAGAATCGCCACGCCACACTTCTGCAACTTCTTCATGTTCTCGGGCTTGAAGATCAGGTCCCAGGAGTCCACCGGTGCATTGTCCCCCAGCACCGCCTTGACCTTGTCGATGTTGTAGCCGATGCCGGTGCTGCCCCACAGGTAAGGGAAACCATGTTCGTTGCCCGGGTCGTTGACCTGCAGCGCCTTGAGCAAGGCCGGATTGAGATTCTTCCAGTTCGGCAACTGGCTCTTGTCGAGCTTCTTCAGCGCACCGCCCTGGATCTGCCGGGCCATGAAGTGGTTGGAAGGAAACACCACGTCGTAACCCGATTTGCCGGTCATCAACTTGCCGTCCAGGGTCTCGTTGCTGTCATAGACGTCATAGCTGAAACCAATCCCGGTTTCAGTCTGGAAGTTCTTGGTGGTGTCCGGGGCGACATAGTCCGACCAGTTGTAGATCTTGACGGTTTCGCCCGCCTGGGCGAAGGACGCCACCAGCATCAAGGGAGCAATGGACATGCGGATCATGAGTGGATTCCTGTGTATGGTTTTTTTGTTGGCAGGCTCAAGTGATCAGGGATCAGAAAATCAGGACGTAAGTCTTGCGCACGGTTTCCTGGATATCCCAGATTCCGGTACTGTTTGCCGGCAACATCAGTGCATCGCCGGCTTCTATGTGCAGGGTTTCGCCGTTGTCCGGGGTGAAGGTGCAGCGGCCCTGGATAAAGTGACAGAACTCCTGGGCGACGATCTGCCGCCGCCAGCGCCCCGGGGTGCACTCCCAGATGCCGGTCTCGACACCGTCGTTGCGTTCGACACAGGTCACCGACGCCACGGAAACCTGCTCGCTGAGGGGCACCGCGACCGGGTTGGAGACTTCGAGGGTGGCCGTGGCGGTGTTCTTGAATTGCGTAATGCTCATGGGATCAGTCCTGCGGGTGGATGACCCGGCGCAATCGCGCCGGTTATTTCATGAAACCTTCCATGAACCCGGCCACGCCGCTGGCCAGCTTGCGGCGCCACGGCGGGGTGTTGGGATTGGCCAGGGTCTGGTCTTCATGGACAAAGCTGCGAATGATCGCGTTGTAGCCCAGCCAGCGGCAGGGCTCGGGCTCCCAGGCCCTCAGCGCCGCCAGGCCGCCCTGCGGGATCACCCAGGGCTGGTGGACCCGCTGGGTATCCCGCTGCAGGATCAGGTCGGCCAGGGTGCGCCCGCCCAGGTGACTGGCGCCGACGCCCTCGCCGCCGTAACCGCCGGCCAGGGCGATACCGTTGGCGCGGTCGCAGAGCATGTGCGGCTGGAAACGCCGCGACATACCGAGGTTGCCGCCCCAGGCGTGGGTGATACGGACTTTTTTCAACTGCGGGAACAGTTCGCCGAACAGATAGCGGCGCAGTTCGATTTCCTGCTCGGTCAGGTTGAAGTCATGCCGTAGCTGGCCGGCGAAGCGATACCCGCCACGGGCACCGAACACCAGGCGATTATCGGCGGAGCGCTGGCCGTAGGTGACCTGGCGACTGCTTTCGCTGAACGCCTGGCCCTGGCTCAGGCCGATTTCGTCCCAGGTCGCCGCCGACAGGGGCTCGGTCGCCACCAGCAGGCTCTGTACCGGCAACTGGTAGCGCCCCAGGGGGGGCAAGGTCACCGAGTAGCCTTCGACCGCCGGCACCACCCAGTGGCTGCGGACCTGGGCCCTGGCCGTGCGCAGGCCGCCGGAACGCCAATCGGTCACCGGGCTGTTTTCATAGATCGGCACGCCAAGGCGCTCCACCGCCCGGGCCAGCCCGCGCACCAGCCTGGCCGGCTGCACGGTGGCGATATGCGGCGCGAAGATCCCGCCGTAAGGTCGGGCAACACGGATCTGCCGGGCCAGTTGCTCGGGGCTCAGCCAGACATAGTCGGACTCGTTGAGGCCCTGCTTGTACAGCTTGTCCAGATAGGCGCGCAGGCTGTGTTCCTGCTCGGGGTAACGCGCGGCGCAGTACAGCACTCCGCCCTTGCGATAATCGCAGTCGATGCCCTCCTGATCGAGGACACTCTTCACCTCGTCGGGAATGCCGTGCAGCAGATCGAAGGAAGCCCGGCGCTGTTCCGGTGACAGGCCGGCGAGCAGTCGATCCTCGCCCAGCAGGTTGCCCATCACCCAGCCACCGTTGCGCCCGGAAGCACCAAAGCCGGCGGTCTGCGCCTCGACGATCACCACTTTCAGCTCAGGCGCCTGGCGCTTGAGGTAATAGGCGGTCCACAGCCCCGTGTAACCGGCGCCGATAATCGCCACGTCGACGTCCAGGTCCTGTTCCAGGCTGGCCCGCGGCGTCAGCGGCTCATCGAGCTGATCCATCCATAAACTGATATTTCGCCACACCGGCATTCCAGACTCCACAACCTGTAACAGATGGTGGTGATCCTAGTACCGCTGCTCAGAAGGTGTCTTGCGCGCGTGCACGCAGAGAAATTTGCCGGGCATAGGCCTTGGGCGACAGGCCCGTGTGCTCGCGAAAGCACTTGTAGAAGGCCGAGAGAGAATTGAACCCGGCGGCAAAGGCCAGTTCGTCGATACGCGCCGGCTGCTCCGCCTTGTCCAGCGCCGCCAGCAGATGTTGCAGTCGCGCCTGGTTCACATAGCGATAGAAACTCTGGCCGAGCACCTGGTTGAGCAGGTAGGAAATCTGGTTGCGGCTGTAGCCGCACTCCTTCGCCACCCGTTGCAGGTCCAGTTCGGGATCGAGGTAGGCTTGCTGGCGCTCGAAGTACTGCTGCAGATCGTCGGCCATGAAGCTCAGTTGCCGTGGCGACAGCCCCAGGCGACTGACCGCCGGCCGCAGCACGCCGGTCGCCGAACGGGCAGGCTGCTCATGCACCAGGGAAGCGTATTCGTTGACCCGCCAGATCAGCCCGTCACGCACGGTGATCGCCTCGCTGGAGCGAAACGACACCAGTCCCTCGCCGCCGCGCAGGGTGATCCTGTATTGAATGAAGGCCGTGTTGCCGTCCAGGCGGATACGGTCGCTGTGTTCCAGTGCCTCGTCGGACTCCCGGGGCATGCTGACCCGCACGTATTCACGCAGGTCCGCCAGGCCCAGCAGGCGGTTCTGGAAGAAGTCGTGGTACTGGATGTCCGGATGATAGAGGGCCATGACCCCGTCCAGGTCACGGTGTTTCCAGCACAGGTGGTAACGCAGGACAGTTTCGCCGGTGGCCCGGGTCTGGGCGGGGCCGTCATCGTCTTCGGACATGGAGCGCTCAAATGAGGGTGAGTTATGACACAGATCAAATTACACGAAAACAATCGCCGAACGGCCTGAAAAAACTCTCCTGTCCGTTGCGAACGAGTGCTATTTTTAGCACTCGGCCAGGTCGGACCATGAGGTCCTTCCGTTCCTACCCGCGAGCAAAAGGAAGCGCTCAATGAAACAGGTGGGCACCATGAGCAAAATCTTCAGCAAGGTCACCTTCCCCAATGCCTGCCAATTGATGCGCTGGCATTTTCACCCCTTGGGTTTCGAAGCCACCATGGACGCACCGGGCAGCCTGATCGCCCGTCTGTTCGACCGGGCCAGTGGCGAAACCCTGATCGCCATTGCCGGGATCCCCTGCGCCACGGTGATGAATGCCGCCGATGTGGAACGCATCATCGAGGCGGTCGAGGCCGAACTCGAGTCCTTTGTGCCCCCGCAGAGCCTGAAGGCGCTGGCCTGAAGCCATGATCTGCAAAGGGACCATGGGGACTGGCGTGGGAATTGGTGACAACCCTTCCCCATTCATGACCTGACGCGCAAATCGGCAAAGAACGCCTTGCCTCCGGCAATCCGATCGGATGCCTTGGGCGCGTTCGCCGCCTGGGCATCCTGCCCATCCAGATACCAATAGCAGTGCTTCACCGCCCGGGTGATCCCGACATAGGCCAGGCGCAGGATCTCGTCTTTCTGCGCGTTGTCGTACGGCTCGGCATCGCCATCCCTGCCCAGTCCCGCCATCCGGTAAACCTGGTTCTTGTAGGGTGAGCGGGTCAGGTGCAGGCAATCGCCGAGCAGGAACACCGCATCGGCTTGCAGGCCCTTGGAGCTGTGATAGGTCAACTGCTTGAGCCGGCGCTGCTCGAAAGGCAAGCTAGAATCAACATTAACTGTTGACTGAATATGCTCTTCAATCAATAACTTATCGCTACTTTTTCGAAATAGCATCAAGATACTGTCGCCATTCCGATAGTGCTCTGCCAGGCGCCGGCCCAGCGCCGCATCGTCCCGATCGAGGATATTCACCGGCAACACGTCCTTCGACGCTCCCGCAGCCCTGGCCTTTTTCCCGGCGATGGCCGGGGCCGCCCGCACGATATGTTCGGCCGCGTCGATGATGTGCTGGTGACTGCGGTAGTTGTCGCTGAGCATCACCCGGGTGGTCGCCGGCGACGGAAACTCCTTGCCGAACTCCATGAAGTACTTGGGCGAGCTGCCCCGCCAGCCATAGATCGACTGCCAGTCATCGCCCACGCACAGCAGGGATGAATGCTGCGCCCCACGCCCGACATGCAGGGCCGGGCCGCGTCGACGGATCTCCCGCAGGCTGGCCCGCAGCCAGGAGACGATCTGCGGTGAAACATCCTGGAACTCGTCGATCATCAGGTGCGACAACGGTCGCAGCAGCTCGTCGCTGAGCAAGGCCTGGTTTTCCGGGCTGTTCTCGCCGAACAGCGAGAACATCCGGTTATAGGTCATGATCGGCGGCGATTGCGCAAGCAGATGCGCCTCCAGGGCCTTCCAGAACAGACTCAGGGCTTCGAAGAAGAACCGGTCCGGGTCATCCTGGGCAAAACTCATCTGCCCCACGGCAACATTGACGTCCAGGCCAAGGTTCTCGATAAACCCGGCTGCCATGACAAAACAATCGAGCAAAGGCGCCGAGGCAAGCTCACCCTTGACCTTGTAATCGAAGCCGGGACCGGCCGTGGCATCGCCACCCAGGGAGGACAAAACCCGCTTTGCCGATTCGTAACTATCAAGCCATATCAAAGGCTTACGACAGAAAGCTTGAAACAGGGTGCGCTTCACCGCCCACTCCGCGCGCACCGTCAGGCGTGAGCCCGGACGCGTGATCTGCGGACTTTCCCGCGGGTCGAAACCCAGGACCACCCAGGCATCCAGCTCCGGGATATAGCCATGGCAATGAAAGGGCGAGCCATTGATATCGACCGTCTCGCGATTCGGCTCGATCCCTTCGATCGGCCAGGCACCAGCGCGAAACCACAGGTCCTCGACGGTATCGCACAGCTCCTCGTCGCGCCTGGAGGCGAGCTCGGTCACCGCCATGCGCTTCTGTACGTCCGGGTGATCCTGCTCCAGCTCCTTGAGTTGCAATGCATGCTTGTACAGCGGCACCAGGATTTCGCGGAAACGGGGTTCATCGCGATACAACCGGTGGTAGCAGGCATTGAGCTGCTGGCGCTGGGCGTCATTGATCCGCAGGTCGAAGGGATTGCTGTCGGCGCCCTCGTCCTCGAACAGCGTGCGCGCACTGAGGTTCTCGAACGCCTGCAACTGGGCAAAACCCGGCAGGCTGCGGACCATCGGCAGGATCCGCGAATGAAAGGTGCGCACCACGTCCCGGGCTTCCCTGAGGCTGAGGGAACGCCCCCATAACGCAAAGACCTCGATCAGCTTGGCAATGAAGTCCTTGCGTGACTCACGGGTAAAGGTCACCACGGTCAGCGAATCGAGTTCGAAACCCAGGTAGTGGGTCAGCAAGAGAATACGCAGGACCAGTGACGTCGATTTCCCCGCGCCGGCCCCGGCGATCACCGAAGTTGACGGCGTGTCGCTGAAGATCATCTTCCATTGCGCCGTGCTCGGCTGCGCATGGGCCGGCAACAGGCGGGCAACGTCCGCCTTGATGAGCTTCTTCAGCTCGGCCCCCAGCGGCAGGCGCCAGTCGTCGAACAGGTTGCCGTCGACCCCGGGCGCGCGGTGTTCCGCAGGGCGCGTATCGCGGATCAGCAACACCTGCCGCCCCTCTTCCAGGCCGTCGGCGCGCCCTTCCTGGTAACCGTATTCCACGCCGGCACTGTGGCCGCTACGGAAGCCATCCGCCTGCCCCTGCAACCAGGACGCCACGTGCTGCGCCCGCAGCCGGCTCAGGCCACTGCCCAGCAGGCGGGCCATCAGGCGCTTGAGCAGCGGCAACTGGGCCAGGGAGGAAAGTTCGGCGGGCGGTTCGGGGGTGTATGACGACACGCTGACTCCAGGTCTGAGGCTGTCCGGACGGGAGGCCTATGGTCGCTCCATTACGCCTGGAGTTCTAGTCAATTGCTTGTCTATCAGCTGTTTAGGCGACGAATTGAAAGTGGAGACATCATTGGAGGCACGGAAACACATCAACTATATCGATTGTTTTGAAGCATTATTTACGCTTTTTATCGATATTGGTTTGATCGATCATAGGACCATCATCAACCGGTCACCGTCCTGCCCTGGCCCGCGCCAGCCCACGACGAACCTGAACAGGAGAAGACTCATGCTGCAACTCAGGCCCTTCAACACCCTGGGCGGCGCTCACCACGGCTGGCTGGATGCGCACCACCACTTTTCGTTCGCCGAATACCATGATCCGCAGCGCATGAACTGGGGCAACCTGCGGGTCTGGAACGACGATGTGATCGCCCCTGGCACCGGTTTTCCGCAACACCCGCACCGGGACATGGAAATCATCACCTATGTCCGCGAAGGTGCCATCAGCCACGAGGACAACCTTGGCAACAAGGGTCGCACCGAAGCCGGCGATGTCCAGGTGATGAGCGCCGGCACCGGGATAGCCCACAGCGAGTACAACCTGGAATCGACACCCACCAGGATCTTCCAGATCTGGATCATCCCCAACGAAGCCGGCTCGGCTCCCTCCTGGGGTGCCAAGCCGTTTCCCAAGGGCGAGCGTGGCGAAGGTTTCGTCACCCTCGCCAGTGGCAAGGCCGGCGACGACCAGAGCCTGCGGATTCGTGCCGATGCCCGCCTGGTCGCCGCCAACCTGAAGGCCGGTGAAAGCGCCGAATACCGCCTGGACGGCAAGCGCCGCGCCTACCTGGTGCCGGCCACCGGAGTGATCGAGGTCAATGGCCTGCGCGCCGAAGCACGTGACGGCGTGGCCGTGGCCGAGGAAGAGGTGCTGCGGATCACCGCCGTGCAGGACAGCGAGATCATTCTGGTGGACCTGGCATAGAAGCCCTGATCGTTCCCACGCTCCAGCGTGGGAATGCCTCATCGGAGGCTCTGCGTCCGCTTTGTGACGCAGAGCGTCACGGGCTGCATGCCCACGCAGAGCGTGGGAACGATCAAAAATGCTCAAAAAAAAGGGGTGGGCGACGCAGGTCGCTCACCCCTTTTGCATGGCAGATCAAGCCTGGATCAGTTGGCGGAAATAGCTCCGTCCACCAGCACCTGGGCCTCTGCCACCAGGCGCTTGAGGTGATCGTCGCCGATAAAGCTCTCGGCGTAGATCTTGTAGATATCCTCGGTACCCGAAGGCCGCGCGGCGAACCAGCCGTTCTCGGTCATGACCTTCAGCCCACCGATCGCCTGATCGTTACCCGGCGCATGGCTGAGAATCTGTTGAATCGCTTCGCCGGCCAGTTGCGTCGAGGTCACCTGCTCCGGCGACAGCTTGCTCAGCAGCGCCTTCTGCGCCGGCGTCGCCTTGGCATCGACGCGCACGGAGAACGGTTCGCCCAGTTCGTCGGTCAGGCCACGGTAGATCTGGCTCGGGTCGCGCCCGGTACGCGAGGTCATTTCCGCCGCCAGCAGCGCCGGGATCAGGCCGTCCTTGTCGGTGGACCAGACGCTGCCATCCTTGCGCAGGAACGACGCCCCGGCACTCTCCTCGCCACCAAAGCCGAGGGAGCCGTCGAACAGGCCGTCGGCAAACCACTTGAAGCCCACCGGCACTTCGTACAGGCGCCGCCCCAGGCGTGCCGCCACGCGGTCGATCAGACCGCTGCTGACCACGGTCTTGCCGACCGCGGCATCGCTGCGCCACTGCGGACGATTCTGGAACAGGTAGTCGATGGACACCGCCAGGTAGCTGTTCGGCGCCAGCAGGCCACCGGACGGAGTGACGATACCGTGGCGGTCATGGTCCGGATCGCAGGCGAAGGCCACGTCGAAACGCTCCTTCAGGCCGATCAGGCCCTGCATCGCATGGCTGGAGGACGGGTCCATGCGGATCTTGCCGTCCCAGTCGACGCACATGAAACGGAAGGTCGGGTCGACCTCGGTATTCACCACCTCCAGGTTCAACCGGTAGTGATCGGCGATCGCCGACCAGTAGCGCACGCCGGCACCCCCCAGGGGATCGACGCCCAGGCGCAGGTTGGCGCCACGGATGACGTCCATGTCGATGACATTGACCAGGTCGGCGACATAGCTGTTGAGGTAGTCATGACGGTGCGTGGTGTCGGCCTTGAGCGCCTTCTCGTAGCTGATGCGCTGCACGCCGGCCAGTTGGTTGCCCAGCAGTTCGTTGGCCTTGGCTTCGATCCACTTGGTGATGTGGGTATCGGCGGGACCGCCATTGGGCGGGTTGTACTTGAAGCCACCGCTTTCCGGCGGGTTGTGGGACGGGGTGATCACCACGCCATCCGCCAGGCCGGAAGTACGGCCACGGTTGTAGCAGATGATGGCATGGGACACCGCCGGCGTCGGCGTGTATTCATCCCCCTGGGCAATCATGGTGTGCACGCCGTTGGCGGCAAAGACTTCCAGGGCACTGGCACCGGCCGGGGTGGACAGCGCATGGGTGTCGATGCCGACGAACAACGGACCATCGATCCCCTGGGACTGGCGGTACAGGCAGATGGCCTGGCTGATGGCCAGGACGTGCCATTCATTGAAACTCAGCTCGAACGAACTGCCCCGATGCCCGGAGGTGCCGAAGGCGACACGCTGGGTGGAGATCGCTGCATCGGGCTGGCCGGTGTAATAGGCCGATACCAGTCGCGGGATATCTACCAGCAGCTGTGCCGGTGCCGGTTTGCCCGCAAAAGGACTGAGTGTCATGCAAAACCTCTGGAAATCAAGAGTACGAGGGGGAAAGCGCGCAGTTTACTGGCAGTTCGACACTGGCGTTAAGGTATCTATCCCAGGGCGGGAAAGATTTTCTGCAGGCGACGCCCCCTGCCTGCCGGGGGCGTCGGCAAAGAAGAAGATGAAGTCAGCCGGGGTGTTTCAACGAGCCCGCGCCCGCGCCTCGCCGTAATGACCGTCCTGGCCATGTTCAAGGTCGTAGCGCAGTTCGGCGATCAGTTCGGAAATGGCCCGATTGCTGTCCAGCTTCGAGGCGCAGATCCCGGTCACCACCAGGTCCACCCGTTCGGATTTCTTGTCGAACACTTTCACGGTCAGGGACTCATCGGCCCCCAGGGTGCATTGGCAGCGCATCGGCAGGAAACTGCTTTCAATGATGTTGCGTAACTCCAGCGTTGATAGCGATAGCATGGCGACTCTCTCCGTTCTATGAGGCTGCCAGATTTTATTGTGGCAACGGCCAGTGGCCGTCTTACAACCCACGATTGGCCCGCTCCGCCCTATCCTGGACAACGAAACCACCTTCAAGACTAGGCCGTTTTTTTCCGACTGTTAAGGTTATTCGTCCGACAATCGGGCCGGTGGGTGTCTTTCCAATACAGCAGGAAACATGCCCGTCGAGATGAATAATTGTTTGCTGGAAAAACAATGACTTTGACCCACTAATAGCAAAGTGACGCTATGCAGAATGCAAGAAAAGTGCTTTGGCATAGTGCAATTTGCCCTTATCTTGGCAACTTGATCGGGGCACCCGGACAGAAACCACCGCAGCCCTCCGGCATACCGCCCGGACTGCGCCACTCACACGAGGGATAGCTCCCTCCTGACAGGGCAAGAGAGCTCATGAATTCGACGACTATCGCCGCCACATTCCTGCTGGCCTTGACCACTGCCGCCAGCGCGGTCGCCGCCGACAAATCGGACCTGGCCCCCTTCCCGAAAGCGGAAGACGGCTTCACCCGCACGGTCATCCGGGTACCGAAGATGACCAAGGACTCCGATCACCGGGTGGAAATCATCGCCGGCAAGACCCTGCCCGTCGACTGCAACCAGAAACGCCTGGGCGGCAATCTCGACGAGAAGAACCTGGAAGGCTGGAGCTACTCCTACTACCGCCTGGAAAGCGTCAGCGGACCGGTATCCACGCTGATGGCCTGCCCGCCCGGCGCCAAGGCCAAGAAAGACTTTGTCCCGGTGATCGGCACCGGCTACATGCTGCGCTACAACAGCAAGCTGCCGCTGGTGATCTACGCCCCGGACGACGTGGAAATCCGCTACCGCATCTGGACCCCGTCCAAGCTGACCAAGAAAGCCGTCAGTGAATAACCGCCAGGGAATGCCTGCATGATCACCTGCCACGTCAAGTACGTCATTGATCCATATCAACTGGCCGACTTCGAAGCCTACTCCAGGGCCTGGATCCGTATCGTCGAACGCCTGGGCGGTACTCATCACGGCTACTTCCTGCCCTCGGAGGGCGCAAGCAATATCGCCTACTGCCTGTTCAGCTTCGCCTCCCTGGCCGACTACGAAAGCTACCGCCATATCGCCCTGACCGACCCCGAAAGCGCCGCCCTGGTGGCTTCGGTGGTGGAGAAGAAGTTCATCCTCAGCTACGAGCGCAGCTTCATGCGCCCGTTGCTACCCTGACCAGCACCGCTCAGCTCAGCGCTACCCGCGGCTCGCAATGGGCCGCGCGTTCCGCGACATGACGCAGGCTGTCGAAGTTGATATTGGCGCCGGAGTTGATCGCCACCAGCGTCTGGCCCGTGAGCCGATTGAGCGTCACATACTTCCTGATACCCGCCACCGCCAATGCCCCCGAGGGCTCGGTGATGGACCGGGTATCGTCGTAGATATCGCGGATGGCACCGCACAGCTCGTCGTTGCTGACGGTGATGACTTCATCGACATGCCGGCGACAGACCTCGAACCCATGCGCACCGATCTGCGCGACCGCCACGCCATCGGCGAAAGTCCCGACCCGGGGCAGGACCACCCGCTCCCCTGCCTGCAACGCCAGTTGAAGGCAGTTGGAATGTTCCGACTCGACGCCGATGATCCGCACCTGCGGGCGCAGGTATTTGACGTAGGCGGCGATCCCGGCGATCAGGCCGCCACCGCCGACCGGAACGAAGATCGCATCCAGCGCCCCCTGGTGCTGGTTGAGCAACTCCATCGCCACCGTACCCTGGCCGGCAATCACCTCGGGATCGTCGAACGGCGAGACAAAGGTGCAGCCGCGCTCCTGTGCCAGGTTCAAGGCATGGGCCAGGGCGAAAGGAAAGCTCTCGCCGTGCAGGACCGCGATGGCATCGCGGCTGCGTACACCCTTCACCTTGAGTTCGGGAGTACTGGTGGGCATGACGATGGTTGCCTGGATACCCAGTGTCCGCGCCGCCAGCGCCACACCCTGGGCATGGTTGCCCGCCGAGGCGGTGATCACGCCACAACGGCGCTGGGCTTCGTCGAGCTGCACCAGTTTGTTGTAGGCACCGCGGATCTTGAAGGAAAAGGTCGGTTGCAGGTCTTCGCGCTTGAGCAGGATCTGGTTGCCCAGCGCCAGGGACAGCGCCGGGGCCGGCTGCAACGGCGTACGGATCGCCAGGTCGTAGACCGGGGCAGCAAGAATCTTGCGCACATAGCTGCCCAGCAACAGGGATTCGCTACTCGGTGATTCTCTACTCGATAGTTGACTGGCGGTGTCGGTACTCATGGGACTCTCCGGGTGATCGCTTGGCCTCGGAGACAGAAACAACAAACCCGCCTCGGAGGCGGGTTTGGGTAACAGATACAGGTCAGCCCGCCAGATAAGGAATGGCGGTAATAATGCTTGGCTGAGGAAGAACGTGGGTGCAGGTCATGGGTCGAAATTAGCCGGGAGCGCCGGGCAAGTCAATGGGGAGCGCCGACGCCTGCTTGCCTGGAATATATGAAACATATACGATTCATATATTACCAATCCGAGAGAAGCCCATGGGTATCGTCAAGATCTCCGATGAACTGCACGAACAACTGCGCATGGCCAGTGCCGCCATGGATCGCTCGATCAACGCCCAGGCCGAGTTCTGGATCAAGCTGGGCCTGCTGGCCGAGCTCAATCCACAGCTGGGCTACAACGATCTGGTCAACCGCCTGCTGCTGAACCGGGACGACCTGATCCGAGGGCGCAGTTGATGGCGGTCGGCCTGATCAAGACACCCGCCGAACTGGCGCTGATGCGTGAGGCCGGGCGCCTGCTGGCCCAGGTGTTCAACATGCTCGACGGGCTGGTGGCTCCGGGCCTGTCGACCCTGGAGCTGGATCGCCGGGTCGAGGCCTTTATCCGCCAGGAACTGCTGGCCCGTCCGGCCAGCAAGGGCCAGTACGACTACCCCTACTCCATCAATACCTCGATCAACGAGGTGGTCTGCCACGGCATGCCCGATGCCCGGGCAATCCTGGCGCAAGGCGATATCGTCAATATCGACATCACCCTGGAAAAGAACGGCTTTATCGCCGACTCCAGCAAGATGTACCTGATCGGTGAAGTCAGCGCCAAGGCCCGGCGCCTGGTGGACAAGACGTTCGAGGCGCTCTGGGCAGGTATCGGCGTGGTCAGGCCAGGGGCCCGGCTTGGGGATATCGGCCACGCGATCCAGAAACACGCCGAAGCCAATGGCTACAGCGTGGTCCGCGAGTATTGCGGGCATGGTATCGGCCGGCAGATGCACGAGGAACCGCAGGTCCTGCATTTCGGCCGGCCGGGCACGGGGCTGGTGTTGCGCGAAGGCATGGTCTTCACCATCGAGCCGATGCTCAACCAGGGCAGTGCCCGGGTGCGCGACCTGAAGGACGGCTGGACCGTGGTGACCCGTGACGGCAGTCTTTCTGCGCAATGGGAACACACCGTGGCCGTCACCGCCGATGGCTTCGAAGTCCTGACCCTGCAACCCGCTCCCACCCTACCCTTGTAGGAGCCGAGCTTGCTCGCGAACCGGCGAAGACGGCCATTCACTTCCATCTTGCGGCGCGCGCGCAGCGGTATTCGCGAGCAAGCGCGGCTCCCGCGCGGATCGGCGGCTCAGGTGGCCCGGTCGGTGTTCCCGGCCATCCGCTTGAGCCCGAGCACCATCAGCCCGGCTCCGGCAAGCATCGCCGCCAGGAACAACGGATAGGACACCCACCACGGCGTACCGGCGGTCATCATGCTGTATTCGGACATGCCACCGATGCTGGCAATCAGGTTGAGCGGCAGGAACACCACGTTGATCAGCGTCAGCTTGCGCAACAGGCCGTTGGTGCTGTTGTTCATGAGGTTGCCACGGGCATCGATCAGCGCGGAGAACACGTTGGAATAGATCTCCGCCTGCTTGTAGCACTGGTTGTTCTCGATGATCAGGTCGTCGATCAGGCCGATCGCCTGCTCGCTGAAGGCTTCCTTCTGGGCGTGGTTGCGCAGCCGCGTCAACACCGCGCCGTTGCTGTGCAGGGCGTTGATGTAATAGATCAGGCTTTCGCTGAGGTTGAACATCTGGATCAGATGACGGTTTTCCATCGACGCATAGAATTTCTGCTGCAGCTCGCGGGCGACCATCTTGATCACCTTCAGGTGCCCGAGGTAGTGATGGATATTGTTGAAGAGCATCTCCAGCAGTACATCGAGCGGTGTGTGCAGGGCCTTGCGGGTACCGAGGCTGTCGAGCTGGGCATCGTCGGTGGCGATCACCAGCAGGCGGTCGGCGCAGAACAGCAGGCCGCAGGACGACACCTCGAAGGACAGGCTGCCGGCCCCCGAGTAATTCAGCGGCCGCTTCCAGATCAGAAACAGGTTGTCGGGGTGGAACTCGATGCGCGACACCTCGTCCGGGTCGAGGGCCGAGGCCAGGGCGTGTTCGTCGAGCTTGAAATGGCTGTGCAACAGATCCCGTTCCGCCGCGTCGGGATTGCTGAACAGCATCACCCCGGCATCCAGGCGCTCGACCGCGCGCAGCGCGCCATGCTGCAACTCGAAGCTCTTGATCATCGCCGCCTCCCTACCAGGCCTGGCCGCGACGCTTGAGCTCCAGGCGCCGGACAAACTCCTCGAGCACCAGCCCATACAGGTCGTCCTGCAGGTAGGCGTCCTCGATCCCGGCATCCATGTTCGGGTTGTCGTTGACTTCAATCACCACCACCTTGTCGCCGGACTGCTTGAGATCCACCCCATACAGCCCGTCGCCGATCAGGTTGGCGGTCTTCACGGCCAGTTCGACCACCGCGCGCGGTGCTTCGTGAACCGCCAGGGTCCGGCATTCACCGTTGACATCCTGGCCCTTGGCCTTGTGGTTGTAGATCTGCCAGTGGCCCTTGGACATGAAGTACTGGCAGGCGAAGATCGGCTTGCGGTTGAGCACCCCGATGCGCCAGTCGTATTCGGTGTAGAAGAACTCCTGGGCCAGCAACAATACCGAGTGCTCGAACAGTTCGGCGGTGGCTTCCAGCAGCGCCTGCTGGCTTTCGACCTTGATCACGCCACGGGAAAAACAGCCGTCGGGGATCTTCAGCACCAACGGGAAGCCCAGGCGGTCGCCGACCCGCTCGAAGTCTTCCGGTCGTTCCTTGTAGAGAATCTCGGTGGCCGGCATGCCCAGCTTGTGGCTCTTGAGGAGGTCGGTCAGGTAGACCTTGTTGGTGCAGCGCAGGATCGACGCCGGATCGTCCATCACCACCAGCCCCTCGCTCTCGGCCTTCTTGGCGAAACGGTAGGTGTGGTTGTCGACGCTGGTGGTCTCGCGGATCAGCAGCGCATCGTATTCGGCGATCCGTCCATAGTCCTTCTTCTCGATCAGCTCGACGTCGATGCCCAGGCCCTTGCCGACCCGGATAAAACTCTCCAGCGCCTTGGCATTCGAAGGGGGCAGCGCTTCCTGGGGGTCGTGCAGGATCGCCAGGTCATAACGGGCCAGGCGACGCGAACGTGGCACCCGCCAGATCTTGCGACTGAAACTGTCGAGGGACTGGGCGAAGTGATCTTCCTGGTCTTCGCGCAACTTGTGCAAAGTTCCAGCCTTGACCCCTTCGATATGCCAACTGTTACTCTTCTTGAACTCCACCAGCAATATCGGACAGGGAAACACTTCAAACAACTGCCGGGCAAGTTCCTGCAGTGGCTCGATAACAGTAGTGCCAAAGTAAAGGGTCAGGGTAAACCCCTCGGTGTCCCGATAAAGATGATCGCCAAGGGCCTTGCCCAGGGTCTTGTCGAGGTCATCCAGGGCCAGCCCGTACAGCGCCTTGCGTGTCAGTTCGCTGATGGTCCGGACCGAGGGAATGACCTTGTGCCCACGGGCCTCGGCCAGCAGCGAACAGTAGTAGCCATGCCCCAGGTACTTGTAGCTGCGGCACAGGTTGATCACCTGCACGCGCTTGCCCGGCTCATTGACACGGGACTGCTCCAGGTACTCCTGCGCGGTGACGATATCCTCGCTGGGAAAGTACGACGCCCAGTCTTCCTTGCGCTCGACAATAATAACCAACTGACTGCCTGGATTGCTCGCCGGAGATAAATAAGTTGCCGTGGATATTGCTGTCGGCAAACTTTGCCCGGATACTTCGCGCCAATGACCTTGTACCGCTGACATAGAGATCGATCCGTTGAACAAGATGCTTTCTATTAAGCACGAAGTTTTCAGAAAGTCCCGTTCCGTTACGCAACTTTTACGGTGGTTATATGGATCTCGTCTTTCGCCTTGCGACAACCGATGACCTGGCTGCACTGCTGCAGCTGGAAGAGCATTGTTTCACCACCGACCGCCTGACCGCCCGCAGCTTCCACTGGATGGTCAGTCGGGCCCACGCCCGGCTGATCGTCGCCCAGCAGGTCGACGGGCAACTGGCCGGCTATGCCCTGGTGCTGTTTCACCGTGGCACTTCGCTGGCACGCCTGTATTCGATTGCCATCGCGCCCCACGCACGCGGCATCGGCCTCGGTAAACAGCTGCTGCAACGCAGCGAAGCCTGTGCCCTGGAACATGACTGCGCGTACCTGCGTCTGGAGGTACGCACCGACAACCACGCGGCCATCGCCCTCTACGAACACAACGGCTATCGCCGCTTCGGCCTGATCAACGACTACTACGAGGACCATGCCGATGCCCTGCGCCTGGAAAAACGCATCCTGCAGCATCACGCCAACCGTGAGGCGCAGGTGCCCTACTACGCCCAGACCACCGAGTTCACCTGCGGCCCGGCCTGCCTGCTGATGGCCATGGGCGCGTTGCAGGCCCAACGCCAGGCCTCGCGACGGGAAGAAGTACAGATCTGGCGCGAAGCAACCACCGTGTTCATGACCTCCGGGCACGGCGGCTGCAGCCCCCAGGGCCTGGCGCTGGCCGCCTGGCGACGGGGCTTCGGGGTGCGCCTGCAAGTGAGTATCAGCGGTCCGCTGCTGCTCAATGGTGTCCGTAACGAGCATAAAAAAGCCGTCATGCGCCTGGTGCATGACGGCTTCGAAGAAGAGTTGCGCCAGACCGATGTCGAGCAGGTGCTCGGAGGCGCCCTGGATCTGCCGCGCCTGCTGGCGGCCGGCGGCCAGCCGCTGGTGCTGATCAGCAGCTACCGCCTGACCCGCTCCAAGGCGCCGCACTGGGTGATCGTGACCGATTGCGACGAGGAATTCGTCTACCTGCACGACCCGGATGTCGACCACAGCCAGCACCGGCAGCCGCTGGACTGCCAGCATCTGCCGGTCAGCCACGGCGAATTCGACAAGATGAGCGCCTTCGGCAACAGCAAGCTGCGGGCGGCGGTGATCCTCTACTCCAGGCCCACCTTGTAGAGCGCGCCGTTCTCGGCATCGGTCAGCACATACAGGTAGCCGTCCGGCCCCTGGCGGACATCGCGAATCCGCGACTTCAGTTCGCCCAGCAGGCGCTCTTCATGGATGACCTTGTCGCCATCGAATTGCAGGCGGACCAGCTCCTGGGCCACCAGTGCACCGATAAACAGGTTGTGCTGCCATTTCGGGAAGCGATCGGCATCATAGAACGCCATGCCGCTGAGACCGGGGGATTTTTCCCAGACATGATGGGGCGCCACGGTGCCTTTCACCGTCTTGCCCTGGGCCTCGGGGATCGGTTGCAGCGAATAGTTGATGCCATGGGTTGCCAGCGGCCAACCGTAGTTCTTGCCGCGCTCGATGATATTGATCTCGTCACCGCCCCGCGGCCCATGCTCGTGGGTCCACAAGGTCCCGGTCCAGGGATTGAGCGCCGCTCCCTGCTGGTTGCGATGGCCGTAGGACCAGATCTCCGGGCGCACGCCCTGCTGGCCGACAAAGGGATTGTCGTCGGGAACCCGGCCGTCAGGAAAGATCCGCACCACCTTGCCTTGCAGCTTGTCGAGATCCTGGGCGGTCGGCCGTTCGTTGTTCTCGCCCAGGGCGATGAACAGGTAGCCGTCGCGGTCGAACACCAGGCGCGAACCGAAGTGATTGCCCACCGACAGCTTCGGCTCCTGGCGGAAGATCACCTTGAAATCGGTCAATTGCCCGAGGTCGGCCGACAGCTGCCCGCGCCCCACCGCCGTACCGGCCTTGCCGCCCTCGCCCCCGCCCTCCGCATAGGAGAGGTAGACCAGGCGATCTTCCTTGAACGATGGCGACAGCACCACGTCGAGCAAGCCGCCCTGGCCCTTGGCCCAGACCTGGGGCACACCGCCCAGGGGTGCCGACAGCTTGCCGTCGGGGCTCACCACCCGCAGGTTGCCCGGACGCTCGGTCACCAGCATGCCCTGCCTGTCGGGCAGGAACGCCAGGGCCCAGGGGTGCTTGAGCCCGTCGACGATTTCGCTGACGGCCACCGGCCCCGATTCGGATTGGAAGGTCTGCACAGCCGTATTGGCCGCCAGCGCGGGGAGGCTCATCAATGAGCCGGTGCACAAAGTCGCCAGGAGTGTTTTCAGCAACATGGGCATTTCCTTATGGAGGGAGAAAAAAACACTGCCGCCCACCCGCCTCAGCGGCGCTGGTTCGGATCGGCACGGGTCCCGGGCTGGATCGGCACCGCCATCGGCGCCTGCTGGTCACGCGGGTAACCATTGCGGATCGCCCCGTTCTCGATCGTCGAAGGGCGCGGCGTCGGTTGGGTACCGGGGCCGCGTACAGGCGGCGTGGCTGACTCGGAGCCTTGCCGGCTGTTGGGATTGGCGCGGCGAATCGGGCTGTTATAGGGGTTGTCGCTGTTGGGCAGGTTCTGCGCCAGCAGCAAGGTGGCAGGCGGTGCCGGATCCGCCACCGCGCCGTCGGCGGGGACGGCGACGACCAACAGGCCGATGACCAGCAAGGGGGTCAGACCGAAGACAAGTCTGTTCATGACGCCTCTCTCGAAGGATGAATTCATTATTGGCTGCAAACAGCCCATCAAGAATTGGATAACACCCTACGCCCGAGGTTCGCGCCACGGAAAAATTTCATATGACAGAATGCTTCAACAAATCGGCGGCAACATCGCGAAAAAGCTGGCCTGGCGGTGTCCCGACGAAAAAAGCACTGGACCAAACCTCTCACATTACGCCTGTTTTGCCACGGGCATAACCTGTCAACTTTGACAGTTATGCGCAGGTCTTTTTTACGTTATAACCCCCCACAAACACCCATGTTGAGCGCGTAGGGCCCTCAACATGCGCCGTGGTGGCTACGCCCTATCCTTGAAAAAAGGATAAATGCGATGCCTTATTTCCTGTTTCGCCCTCTCTGCGTTGTGTTTCTCTTCCTCCTGACCCTGCAAGGCGCTCGCGCCGCCTGCACCTTCGCTCCTCCCACCGCCGGCAACGATGACTACACCTGCGACAGCGGAACCGCCCCGACACTCGTCGACAACGCCGGCAACAACAGCCTGACGATGCCCACCGGCGGCACCGGCAGCATCACCGGCCCCGTGGTCTTCGGCACAGGCAACGATCGGGTCGTCATCGGTGGTGGCACGATCCACGGTGATGTCGATGAAGGCAGTGGAATCGACAATTTCACCATGACCGGCGGACAGATCCAGTCACTCCACCAGGGGGACGGCCTGGACACCTTCGAGATGAGCGGCGGGGTCATCGTCGATGAGTTCGAGGATGGCGACAGGGCTCACATGACGGGCGGGTCCATCGGGCGCGTCGACATGAAACTGGACGACAACCTGTTCGACATGGAAGGCGGCACGATCGTCGGCAACCTGGTGACCGGCTTCGGCAAGGACACCATCCTCGTCAAGGGCGGAACCATCGGCGGCAACATCAGTGTCAGCGGTGGCGACGATCAGATCCTGGTCAGCGACGGGACAATAAACGGCGAAATCCGCATGAGCGCCGGCGCGGACTTCTTCAACTGGCGCAACGCCGGCATCATCCGCGGGGCCATCCTGATGGGGCTCGACAATGACCGGGCGCTGCTCGACGGTCTCTCGGATGCGACCCTCTCCTCCAACCCCTCGGTGGATGGCGGAGAAGGCACCGATCAGTTGACGTTCCAGGCCAGTACGCCGATCAATGGCGCGCGCTACGTCAACTGGGAAACGGTGAGCCTTACCCAGGGCAGCCAGATGACCCTCAATGACAGCCTGGTCCTGGGAGACACCGGCACCGGCACGGGCACCCTGGATATCGATGCCAGCAGCAGCCTCAGCTCCCACAGCGGCGTGCTCAGGGCCTTCACCGCCGGGCAGAATGTCACCCTGACCAACGCCGGTACGATCAACCTCACCAGCGGCGGCGCGCAGGCCGACGACCGTTTCACGGTAGTCGGCAACTATGTCGGCAACAGCGGCCACCTGAAACTGCACAGTATCCTCGCCGGCGATGACTCACCCTCCGACCGGCTGGTGGTGTCCCAGGGTACGCTGTCCGGCACGACCGCCATCGAGGTCAGCAACCTCGGCGGCGGCGGTGCCGAGACCCTGCAGAACGGTATCCAGGTGGTCGAGGCCAACCAGGGCGCCACCAGCAGCGCCAATGCCTTCAGCATGGCGAGCCCGGCATCCGCCGGTGCCTTCGACTACTACCTGTTCAAGGGCGGGGTCACCGCCGGCACGGAAAACAACTGGTACCTGCGCTCCGCCGTGACCGGGCCGAGCCCGGAAGGGCCGGTCACGCCGCTGCCGACCCCGGTCTTCCCCGGCCTGCCGACGCCCGAACCCGGAGAAACCATTCCCTTCTACCGTCCCGAGGTGCCGATCGACGCAGTCGTCACCCCGGCCGCCGCGCTACTCGCGCAGACCACGCTGGGCACTTTCCATGAGCGCCAGGGCGAGCAGGACCTGTTGCGCGAAAACGGCGACCTGCCGGCCGGCTGGGCGCGCACCTTCGCCAGCCGTTCGCGGCAGAGCTGGTCGGGGGATGTGAACCCGAGCCTCGACAGCACGATCTGGGGCTTCCAGGCCGGTCACGACCTCTTCGGGTCGACCAGCGCGGACGGCTACCGGCAACATGCCGGGCTGTTCGTCAGCCATGCCCGCCTGGACGGTGACGTACGGGGTTTCACCGGTGGTTTCCAGGATCGCGAAGCCGGCGACCTGCGCCTCAACGGCGACAGCCTGGGCGCCTACTGGACCTTGATCGGCCCCACCGACTGGTATGTCGACACCGTCGCCATGGGCACGCGCTACAACGGCAAGGCCCGCTCCGACCGCGGTGTCAAACTCGACCTCAAGGGGCATGCCGTGACGCTCTCCGTGGAAAGCGGCTATCCGCTGCCGGTATCCGAGCGCTGGGTCATCGAGCCCCAGGTCCAGCTGATCGGCCAGAAGGTCTCGATGGACAACGATGACGACGGCATCTCGCGGGTCGGCTTCGACACCCAGGAATATCTGAAAGGTCGCGTTGGCGTGCGCGCCAAAGGCTCGTACGTCGCCGGCGAGGTGCCCCTCGAACCCTATGTACGCGGCAATCTCTGGCACGACTTCAAGGGACGCGATACCGCCACCTTCGACGGTTACCCGATCAAGACCGACCATACCGGCAGTACCCTGGACTTCGGTGCCGGCGTGGTGGCGAAACTGAGCCGCGATGTCAGCCTCTACACCAGCGTCGAGTACGGCAGCAATATCGATGCCCGCCAGCAGGAAGCCGTCTCCGCGACTATCGGTGTGCGCATGAGCTGGTAAGCCGCGTGCCTCGCCGCGCACAGGCGCTGTCACGAACGCAGAAAACCCCGGCGGTGCCGGGGTTCAAGCGCGTCAACGCATCGGTTATCGGCTGTTTTTCGCCGGCCGCACCTTGTGCATCGGCAGCGACACCACATAGGCCATGGCTTCTTCCCGGGTGCCGAACGAACTCAACCGATCCGCCTGGGTGCGCACCTTCCAGGGACCGCCGCTGGCGTGGATTACTTCATAGCCGTTGACATGCATCTTCGAGAGCAGAGAAACGCTCATAGCCACCTCCCTTCACGTAGAGATATCCGAGGATTGCCGCCCCACCATACACCCGGTCGAGGCCGATTGACCGGCCGTACGTCGCCGGACGCCCCGCCGGCTACCCACCACCAGACCCGAAAACCGCGTGCCCAGCCGCGCCATCGCGCACAAAAGCGCCGAATCAACGATCAGCCGCCATATAACTGTCGTCTCGCGTATGCGACAATAGGCGAAATGTCTGGCACCCACCCCGCATTCACATCACGGCAACTCGGCCCTCACGTGCGTAGCTTGCTGTCGACTTATGCCCGCTGGATAACCTCACGCTCCGGTTGGAGCGAGCTGGAAACGTTGCAAACGGATATCGAACGGGTATCTGCAGCCTCCGGCCACAGTTCAGTTATTGATAGGTAAGCTCCTTGATCTCCACAGCTAACATCACCAGTCGGTATAAAATGCATTCTGGTGATCAGTATTTGCTGGATGAAGGCAACGTGAGTAACCATCAATAGCGCACAAAAATGCACCCGCGAAGTCCAAGACTGGTCCCAGTAGGGAAATTTCTACACATGCCGAAACTGCATAACCAGCCCTCCCGGCGTCCTGCCGAACGAACACCACCACTTCAAGTGATACATCTCGTCGCCTCAACCTCGCTGAAACCCATGGCCTCGATTACTGTACATAAACCAGTTCAAAATAGGTCATGCGTCTGAACAGGCAGTTTTCCCAAGCCGTAAGAACACCGAAAAGCTGGTCAATATGGGCGCCCTAGTATTGCCGGAGCGTGATCAGGCTCGACACCAACTTCAGGTCAAATGCGAACGAGTGAACGTCCTGGGCCACCGCCAGAGCGGCGCCGATCAACGCCTGCGGCATACAGCTAAACCTCTGCCGGACGAACACGTTTTGAAAAAAACTTCATGGAGTCACTGTAGGCCCACAAGGAGGGAGTTTCCGGTGTTTACAACATAGCGGCATACCTTCCAGACGTCAGAGAATGATGCAGTGGTATGCGGATGACTTAGACGTGCTTGTTGCTGGAATCACACCTGATATCCGCTCAACCTTTGCAGATGGCGCGGGCGCTAGCCAGTGCCACCGGCGCCGCCTCCGGAATCAGCCAGGGTACTCACCTTTGATATTGTCGCCTTTCGAAGCTGCAGCGGTGCTGCCAGCTGTACTGAAGAAGCTTTTGAAGTGAGTAATGAAGGTCTCAGTCAAGTGGCCGTGATAATACGCATACACATAATCACTGATGGGCTCACCCTTCGGTGCGCGAATGTTGAAAATCAAAGCGTTGTCACCCACCGTTGGGCACATCCAAGCCTGCTTAGACACTTGGCTGGCCTTATGCGTGAAGTTGCCTTGCTTGTTTTCCTCCCAGGTCGTGATCTTGTCCTTCTGCGCATCCTGATTTACGCGTTTTTTGAAGGTATCAAGCAACGCTTGGGGTTTGCTCGTTGCAAAAGAAACGGACATTTCGAGCCTCCTGGCTTAGGGGTGAAGCCAACGTGATATCACCCGAAACTAAAGCGAATCAAGCTCTACTTAGTTGCAAGACTTTGCTGCAGCCTCTAGCGCTCTCTCGAACTCGATCCTCTGCCGGCGCTCCGCCAAAAGTGCCCTCACCTTCACTTCCAGGCTGTCGGATGTGGTACAGCTCTGCTCGACCAAGGCACAGAAGTCGGTGTCACTGCACTAGGCGCAGTAGTCAGCAGCCAGGGTGATGATGAAAGCCGGCACGTCGCCGAACCAATCACACATCTGCTGCTCCATCCGGGTTTTCTGCTGGCCACCTGCACGGAAAGCCACTAACTCGACCTGGCCCAGGATTGTGCGACCCTGCTTGTTGAAGCTCGACGATGCCCACATGACCCGGATGTCTGCATCCAGTAGGTGGGCGTGGTCTTCGTTGTGAATGCTGCCAGTGTCGACAAGGACCTCGGCGTGTAGCCATTCCCAAACCTCAGGCGCAGGAGTCAGGTGGATGCCGAAGTCGGATAGTTCGGACAACTCAAGTAACGATTTTGGCGGAAGCGGCCTTTGCACTTTTCGCCCTCTCGCTTGAAATAGTGGAGCGTTGCCGGTATTGGTAAGGATCAATTCACAGCAAGGAAGATGGTATGTCGGATCTTTACAAAGATTTGGTCGTTACTGATTTCAACGGGTACCCTGACCCGGTAAAAGCTCGCGAGGCAGCAGTAGCAGCTGCGCTGAAACTCATTGAGGCCAAGGTTTTGAATTCCAGTGGTGCGAATCAACTTCAATGGGAACTGAACAACTTGTCGGGATATGCCGACCTGATACAAGATGCACTGAAAGCTGAATGATCGATACGTGCCGCACTCACCTGTGGCACACCTATCCCGCCGTGACCAGTTCAATGATCACGGTGCTAACTGCGCCGCCAGTGCAGATATCCCATTTCATCGCAACGCGCACCGTATCCTCTGCGCTTACCCCCCTGTCCATTGCAGCAATGGCATATTGGGCGCCACTACCGATGGCGTCAGGGTTTTCCGGAGCGAGATTCTGCTTCCAGATGCCTGTCTTGTCGTCATTACCGACCATCATCAGCTTGCCGCCATCAACGACATAGCCTGAGCACTCAACAGGAACTGAAGATAGAGTTCCGAAAGGCGGCGATCAAAGCCTTATCATCGCATACGGCGCCTGATAGGAAGACGCTGCCCCCCCCCCCCCCCCCCCCCGACGATTTAGCACGTTGGTGCACTGTCAGAAACGATGTGATCGTTTCGGGTCTGGCGCGAGTCACAGGCAATCACGCCGTCTTTTTAGGTAATGGTCGTTATAGAGGTTTCAGCCTGGGCTTGAAATTTCGGCTTTATGTCAGTAAGTGATGTGGGATACTCAAAAGGGGTTACCCACTTATGGATATCGTATTCATCGTTCAACAGAGACCGCGAGTAAAGGCTCTGATACAGGCAAAGCGCCCCGGTCAGCCGGTAGATCCCCTTCCCCTTCCTGCGCACTGCTTTAAGGCAGTCGACACTAGGACCGGCGACTACCTTGGCGAGTTTGATACCGAGGCCGACGCCCAAGCCCTTTGCAACCGCCTGAATTCCCAGCTACCCCAAAACCAGCCACGATAGACGCAAAAAGTGACGTCACGATTTGGCGCATTCAAAAACGTGGCGCGGGTTATTAGGTTGCCTGGTTGAGGGCTTCATCCGCCTTGTCCGCAGCCTGGACCGCAGTGGTCGGGGTCTTGGTTACCTTGTCAGCGGCAGTGCCGGCCCTGCGGGTCAGCTCTTCCAGGCGCTTATCCCGCTCGTTCATCGCGGTGTCGTAGGCCTTGCGTATGTCGGCGATCTAGTTGCTCTGCTTTTCGGCGAGCGACCAGTACGCGGCTTGATAACCCAGCATCAACCCACCGCCCACCAACCTAACGGCGATGGCCCAGATATTAGTCCGGCGCCCCCCAGCGGCGTGCGATGAATTCCAATGCACATCTGTCCATCAGGCAATTCCTCCCTGCTTAGTGTGCAGGCGAGTTATCTCGTCATTCTGCTGTCACCCGATCAGTGAGTTGGGCGACCTGACTGGTCAGCGCTTCGATCTTGCCTTCCATACGGCCAACGGCAGCGGCAGGGTCGTTCCGTGGCGAGCAGATCAGCACGGGCCTCGGCCTCTTTGCACGCGGAGCGCTCCTGGTTCAGCAGTTTGTTCAGTCGCCTCAAGGTGCCTATGTCGGCACTGTACATGGCCCGCTCGGTCGCATCCTTCGAAAGGAACCTGCACAGCCAGAGCAGGCCGCCTAACACAACGGTGGCGCTACCGCCTAACTAGGTAGCGGTTCCTGGGCCGAGGTCTGTAGGATCCACTTTTTTCCCCAAAAAGCCCGCGAATGCGGGCTCTCGGGGCTTATGGGTAATTATTAATAACCTTCGTCATCAAATAACAGTCCTAGCGTAGGGGAGCCGACGATGATCGCTGATACTAAGGTGTCACCTTTAAACGCTCCAAGAATATACAGAGAAACCGCACTGCTTTTACGGAAGGCATCTTGTATATCGTCAAAAACCCTATCCGTCTCTTGGTTTTTATATAGATCAACTTTTATATAACCATATTTATCATGCTGAAAAAGAATCTTCCACTTTGTATCTGTAGCTTGAAGCTTTTTGACTAGAAAAAAATCATCAATACGACGTTTTTCTGTCGAAGATCTTTTCCTTTTGGAAAGGCTTTCGATCTCCGCTCCGTCAAGAGTAATTCCGCCAATGCGCATAAAATTTGCGTCGTGAGCACCCTTAATCACGGCGAGCATTGCTTTATTCAAATCAGAGCTCACCTGACTTAGTTTTACATTTTTCTCGACTATATCTTTCGCGAAGTCGTACTTAAGCTTTTCAGATGCAAGCTCCGCATTATTTTTAAGCTTTGAAAGCCCTATTTTTGTAAGACCTATGATCAACGCCACACCGAGCACAATTACAACCAACTCAGTTCCAGACATAGTTAACATTGCCTGCTCCGCAATTGCCCAAAGCTGATCGGGAATTAAGCTAGATATATCAGAACTGCCCTCAGAGACCTCAAACACAACTTCAAGATTTTGACGCTCACTTTCGGAGATGGATTTTGCTGATGTGTGATCGCCCAAGAGAGCAAAAGCTCGATTAATCACTCCCTGATATTCGATTAGGCCTTTCATGACGCCTGTGGGAAGAGTGCTTTTGTAGCGATCGCCCTTAATATTTATATCAAGACGCGGCCAGTTGTTGAACTCGAAGGATACGTCCTTCCCCGCGAATTCGCCTTTGCTCGCGAGCATCAGGTAGTGAAACGCATCTTCCTCCGAGCTAATCACCAGCTCCACTTGGTCTTTGTCTTCCATGATCGCTCAAAATTTATTTTAAAGAGGCCGGCAAATATCAAACCATTTGATTCGATGTCGCTTATGCGATAATTACACGCAAAATCGACATAATTGATAAATGCTCTCTCACTTTCTCACTCTTTGCAATGGCTTTTTGCTATGCCAGATAACTTTCGATTAAACCCTCTGCATCCAGCACCTCCTGAGCGGAAATAAGCACCTCGTTTACGTCATCCAGCGCCTTGCGGATCGACGAGCGCCATCGAATTGGTGATGCCGTTTCAGGCGGCCGGCAGCACTGCGGCGGAGCGCTTGCCCTCGGCCCCCACCACTTGCGGAATGGCCCGAGTCAGTACGGCACATTCACGAAAGCGTTTCGGCGCGGGCGTTTTTACCGAGTTCAGCAAACCCAGAATGGCACCGTGCTTGCGCTCCTGGTGCGTCGAGTACTTCACCGCCACGCCGCTCCGCCGGATCATGGCTTCCAGGGAGTGGAAGTCGCCAGGAGTGAAGCGCAACGCCATCTCGAAGCTATCGACAATCCTGAACTCCGCTGTGTCCGAGGAACTGATCCCGAAGGACCCGGCGGCGATCCTGGAGCTGTCCAAGCGCAACAAGAAAGAAATCGCCCCGTTCACCCTGGACGAGGCGAACGAGATCATCGCCAAGATGTACGAGCATGAACATTGGTCCAGCATGATCTATGCGACATTTTTTGAGTTTGTGTTTTTTACAGGAATGCGTCTGTCCGAGGCCCTGGCGCTACGCTGGGATGCTGTTGACGAAGAGAAGAAGACGGCCCATGTGTGTCGCGGGATAGCCTTGGGGGAAGTGGTGGAGCGCACGAAAACGGGCGGAGAGCGCTTCGTTTTGCTGAATGACCGCGCCATGCACGTGCTGCAATTTGCAAGGGAGTACGCGGAACGCCGGAAGAAAGGGAAGGGAGAGTGCTGGAGACGCCTTTCATTTTCCCGCCCTCGAAGAGCCCGGCGTGCGTGAAACAGACGCCCGACCTGCACAAACAGCGGGTCCCGACGCTGAAGGCGCTGAATATCCGTCGTCGGCCGCCATACAACTGTCGTCACACCTATGCGACAATATGCATTATGTCTGGCATGAACCCCGCCTTCATCTCCCAGCAGCTCGGCCACAGTGTGCAGATGCTGCTCTCGACTTATGCGCGTTGGATCAACTCAAGCTCAGATTGGGGCGAAATGGAAAAGCTCCAAATTGGTCCCAAATTGGTCCCCGCTCAAATAAGCGCACCCTAAGCTATTGATAGGTAAAGTAATTGATCTCCACAGCTAACATCACCATGCAGTTCGGCGCCAAGCCGCTCTTCGAGAACGTTTCGGTCAAATTCGGCAGTGGTAACCGCTACGGCCTGATCGGCGCCAACGGGTGCGGCAAGTCCACGTTCATGAAAATCCTCGGCGGCGACCTCGAGCCGTCCGGCGGCCAGGTCATGCTGGAGCCGAACGTGCGCCTGGGTAAACTGCGCCAGGATCAGTTCGCCTACGAAGAATTCAGCGTGATCGACACCGTGATCATGGGTCACGAAGAGCTGTGGAAGGTCAAGGCCGAGCGCGACCGCATCTACTCGCTGCCGGAAATGACCGAAGAAGACGGCATGGCCGTGGCCGAGCTGGAAACCGAGTTCGCCGAGATGGACGGCTACACCGCCGAATCCCGTGCCGGCGAACTGCTGCTGGGCCTGGGCATCGGCATCGAGCAGCACTTCGGCCCGATGAGCGAAGTGTCCCCGGGCTGGAAGCTGCGGGTACTGCTGGCCCAGGCGCTGTTCTCCGATCCGGAAGTGCTGCTCCTCGACGAGCCGACCAACCACCTGGACATCAACACCATCCGCTGGCTGGAAAACATCCTGACCCAGCGCTCCAGCCTGATGATCATCATCTCTCACGACCGTCACTTCCTGAACAGCGTGTGCACCCACATGGCTGACCTGGATTACGGCGAGCTGCGCCTGTTCCCGGGCAACTACGACGAGTACATGACCGTGGCGACCCAGTCGCGCGAGCAACTGCTGTCGGACAACGCCAAGAAGAAGGCGCAGATTTCCGAGCTGCAATCGTTCGTCAGCCGCTTCTCGGCCAACGCCTCGAAAGCCAAGCAGGCCACTTCCCGCGCCAAGCAGATCGACAAGATCCAGCTGGCCGAGGTCAAGCCATCGAGCCGCGTCAGCCCGTTCATCCGCTTCGAACAGACCAAGAAGCTGCATCGCCAGGCGGTCATCGTCGAGCATATGGCCAAGGGCTTTGACGGCGTCACGCTGTTCAAGGACTTCAGCTTCACCGTCGAAGCCGGCGAGCGCGTGGCGATCATCGGCCCGAACGGCATCGGCAAGACCACCCTGCTGCGCACCCTGGTCAACGAACTGACCCCGGATGCCGGCACGGTGAAATGGACCGACGCCGCCGAGCTGGGCTACTACGCCCAGGACCACGCCCATGACTTCGAAGACGACGTCAACCTGTTCGACTGGATGGGCCAGTGGACCCAGGGTGGCGAGCAACTGGTACGCGGCACCCTCGGCCGCATGCTGTTCTCCAACGACGAGATCCTCAAGTCGGTCAAGGTGATTTCCGGTGGCGAGCAAGGCCGCATGCTGTTCGGCAAGCTGATCCTGCAAAAACCCAACGTGCTGGTGATGGACGAACCGACCAACCACCTGGACATGGAATCCATCGAGGCGCTCAACCTGGCGCTGGAAAACTACCCGGGCACGCTGATCTTCGTCAGCCACGACCGCGAGTTCGTCTCGTCCCTGGCCACCCGCATCATCGAGCTGAGCCCGAGCGGCGTGATCGACTTCAGCGGCACCTATGACGACTACCTGCGTAGCCAGGGCGTGGTCTTCTAACCCCGCCCTCCTGTAGGAGCCGGCTTGCTGGCGATGGCGTCCGGACGGACGATGCAAGGCGTTGAGGCCTCATCGCTGGCCAGCCAGCTCCTACAGGGATCGTGCTGAACCTCCAGCTTCGCAGATCCAGAATAATTAGTTAGCCTGCTTTCTTTTATCTCGCCACCCCGCCATGATGAAGCTCTCCAACCGCCCGCCCGCGAACGAGCCCTCATGTCCGCCCAGCAACCTCCCCGCCAGCCCGGCAACCTGACTGTCACCCTGCAAATCGTTTCCATCGTCTTCTACACGTTTGTCGCCTTTCTCTGCATCGGCCTGCCGATCGCGGTCTTGCCCGGCTATGTGCATGAACAACTGGGCTTCAGCGCGGTGATCGCCGGACTGACCATCGGCTCGCAGTACCTGGCCACGCTCCTCAGCCGCCCCATGGCCGGGCGCATGGCCGATAGCATCGGCACCAAGCGTTCGATCATCTATGGCCTGTCGGGGATTTTCCTCAGCGGCGGACTGACCCTGCTGTCGACCCTGGTGCAACACCTGCCCCTGCTGAGCCTGGGCATCCTGATTGCCGGACGCCTGCTGCTGGGGGTCGCCCAGGGCCTGATCGGCGTGGGCACCATCAGCTGGGGGATCGGCCAGGTCGGCGCCGACCAGACCGCCCGGGTGATTTCCTGGAACGGTATCGCCTCCTATGGCGCCATCGCCATCGGTGCGCCACTGGGTGTACTGATGGTCGCCGAACATGGCTTCGCCAGCCTTGGCATCGCCCTGTCGACGCTGGCCGCCGGCGCCCTGCTGCTGATCCGCAACAAACCCTCGGTGCCGGTGGTGCGCGGCGAGCGCCTGCCCTTCTGGGCGGTGTTCGGACGCATTGCGCCCTATGGCGCGAGCCTGACCCTGGCGTCCATCGGCTACGGCACCCTGACCACCTTTATCACCCTGTTCTACATCAGTCGCGGCTGGACCGGCGCGGCCTATTGCCTGACGGTCTTCGGCACCTGCTTCATCCTCGCGCGGTTGTTCTTCATCGGCAGCATCAACCGCTTCGGCGGCTTCAAGGTGGCGATCGCCTGCATGAGCATCGAAACCCTGGGCCTGGCCCTGCTCTGGCTGTCGCCGTCCACCGCGGTGGCCTTGACCGGGGCCGGGCTGGCCGGATTCGGCCTGTCGCTGGTCTACCCGGCCATTGGCGTGGAAGCCATCCGCCAGGTGCCGAACTCCAGTCGTGGTGCGGGGTTGAGCGCCTATGCGGTGTTTTTCGATCTGGCGCTGGCCATCGCCGGCCCGGTGATGGGCGCGGTGGCGCTGAACCTGGGCTATGCGTGGATTTTCTTCACCGCGGCGCTGCTGTCGATCACCGGCCTGTCCGTCACCGTGCTGCTGGCGCGTCGCCCGACAGCACGCTGAGTCACTGGTCGGCGGTCTGCATACCGCCGCGGTTCGGCACGCTGAGGGTCTTGCTGAAGAAGCGTCCGGCCTCGGAGATCAGGTCGCGATGGATATCCACGCGGTTGACCCCTTCCGGATCGGTGCACAGGCCCGGCGTGGCCTTGAGCTGCTCTTCGCTGCAGGGTGCCATGAACACGAAGTGCCCGGCCCCGGCGATCATCTTGAACTGCGGTGCCACCGGCAGCTTGCGCGCCAGGGCCGCGGCATTCTTGTCGGGGAACACCAGCTTGTCGCCGTCGCCGCTGTACATCAGCACCGGCACATGCACATCGGCCAGGGTGTGGCGCCCGAACATCAGCCCCAGGGGCGCCATCAGCATCAATGCATGGACGCGCGGATCGGAAACCGGCTGCAGGTCGTCGCGATCGACGATCAGCTCACCCTTGGTGTTGCAGGCGTCCTTGTCCTCCGGACGCTCCTGGCAATAGCGCCGCAGGCGATCCAGGTTCGGTTGCGCACCGGAAAGAATCAGCGCGGTCTCGCCGCCGGCGGAATAACCGATCACCCCGACCTGCTCCGCCTCGACGTAAGGCGACAGCATCGGGTCGCCGAGGGTGGCGGTGATGGCTTCGGAAATCTGCATCGGCCGACCATAGAGGTTGCTCAAGGTCCCCAGGCGGCTGTGATCCTTGTAGTTGTCGCCCGGATGCAGCACTGCCACGACGATAAAGCCCTTGCGCGCCAGCGAGGTCGCCAGGTCATGCAGGGCCAGCGGCGTACCGGTATTGCCATGGGACAGCATCAGCAGCGGATAGCGGCCGATGGCGATGCGCGAGTCTTCGCTGGCCTGGATGGTGTAGCCGCCGATCTTGCTCGGCTGTTCGCGCCCGGTGGACGGATAGAAGGCAATCGCCTTCATCGGCTGCAGATCCAGCGGATCAAGAAACGTCAGGCGATGGAAACCCACGCTCCAATGAGCCGGGGGGGCTGCCTGCACCGTCATGAGGCTGCCGGACAAACAGATCAGTAACACTGCACAAAGACGCATCATGGGGATGCCCACCTTTGCTGCGTAATTAGCACACCAATTTCTCTGCCATTCCCTGAAACTGAAGCTCCACTTGAGACTTCGACTGACTGTTCGAGGTTTTTCAGAGCGCCTATGCCGAAGAGCAATCATCAGATTGCATAAGTCGCGCCAAACCATGATCACCAGACGCAAAAAACTCCGTACCTGATCATTCACATGATCAGAGTACAGAGTTTAGTGTTTGTTACCGGAAGTTTCTTGCCCGTTTACAAAAGCTTTACGCGGCGGCGAACAACGTGTCGTTGATCAGTGCCTGGGCGTCGCTCATGGCCTTGGCGCGAACCTCTTCACCGTAGCCCAGGCCGTGGGCGCGGACGAATTCGATGTCGGTGATGCCGAGGAAACCGAACAGCACCTTCAGGTAGTCTTCGTGAGCCACACCGGTCGGCTGGCCGACGTGCAGGCCACCGGAAGTCGACACGATCACCAGCTTCTTGCCACCGGCCAGGCCTTCAGGGCCGTTTTCGGTGTAGCGGAAGGTCTTGCCGGCGACGGCGATGCGATCGATCCAGGCCTTGAGCTGGGTCGGGATGGTGAAGTTGTACATCGGCGCGGCGATCACGATGGCGTCGGCGGCGAGGAATTCCTCGATGGTCGAAACGCTGAGCTCGGCTTCATGGCGCTGGGCCGCGTCACGCAGCTCGGCGGCGGTGCCACCAGCGACCAGGGTCAGGCTGGAAAAGTGGCTGATGGCGTCGTTGGCCAGGTCACGGTAAGTCACCACGCTCGAAGGCTCGGCGGCCTGCCACGCTTCAACCACGCGACGGCTCAGCTGGCGCGAGGCCGAGTTGTCACCGAGGATGCTGGAATCGATATGCAAGAGTTTCATGTGGGATCTCCAAGTGAGGATCGCCACCCGGCGATCAAGTTGAGATAATCCTACTTGTGAAACCAATGGCTGATTAGTCGGCTAAAATGCGATAGTTTGTCCCACTCATAGAACAACCGAGTAACGATCATGCAGGACCTCAACGATCTCTACTACTTCGCCAAGGTGGTGGAAGCAGGTGGCTTCGCCGCCGCCGGGCGTTTGCTGGGGATTCCCAAGTCGCGCCTGTCGCGACGCATCGCCGAACTCGAGGACCGTCTCGGCGCACGCCTGCTGCAACGCACCACGCGGCAATTGAAACTGACCGCCGTCGGCGAACGCTACCTGCGCCATTGCCAGGCGATGCTGCTGGAGGCGGAAATGGCCGACGAGGCCGTGGCCAGCATGTCCAGCGAACCCCGCGGGCGGCTGCGGGTATCATGCCCGGTGGGACTGGCCCAGGAATTCATGCCGTGGGTGATTTCCAGCTTCCTCGCGGCGCACCCGCTGGTCCAGCTGGAAGTGTTGATGGTCAACCGCCGCGTCGACCTGGTCACCGAAGGTATCGATGTGGCCCTGCGGGTCCGCGAACACGGCGACGAAGACCCGTTGCTGGTGACCCGGCGGCTGCGCCAGGCACAGACCTTCATGCTGGCGACGCCGGCCTTCCTGCAGGAACACCCGGTCAACAGCCTGGAGGATCTCAAGGACGCGCCGATTCTCGGCGCCCTCGAGGCGGACCGGCTGGTCCACCTGAGCCTGCTGGACGAGGATGGACACAAACGCGAGTTGAGCCTCGAGGCCCGTCTGGGAGTGGACGACTTTGTCGTGCGCAAGGCCTGCGCACTCGCCGGCCTGGGCTTTACCGTGCTGCCCATGTTGTACTGCGAGGAAGAGCTGGCCAATGGTACGTTTGTGCGGATCCTGCCCCAGTGGTCGTTGCCCGGCGGCTGGTTGCAGGCGGTCTACCCCCATCGACGCGGGGTATTGCCGGCCGTGCGGGCCTGGATCGATCACCTGGCCGAAGTATTCAAAGGATGCGGAGACAAGACCCTGTGAAAGAAGCAACGATGAACGCGGAGGCAGTGGCGCGTTTCTGCCTTGACCTGCCCGGAGCCCGGGAGGACTACAAATGGGGCGGCGTACGGGTGTTTTCCATTGCCGGGACCAAGATGTTCGCGCTGCTCAACCTGAGCGGCGACACCCTGTCATTCAAGGTCGACAAGGATCTGTTCCTCGGCCATATCGACCGTCCGGGCATCCGCCCCGCACCTTATCTGGCCCGTGCCTACTGGATCACCATGACGGCGCCCTACCCCCTGGGCACCGGGGAACTGCAGGAATTGCTCAAGCGCTCCCATCAACTGGTGGTCGGCAAGTTGCCCAAACGCACCCAGGTCGGCCTGCTGCTCTAGGCCTGGCGCTATAGAAAGGACAAGTGGGCCAGGCTGGCGCCAAGAAACAGCCGGTCGATCCAGAACACCTGGTGCAGCAGCACGATGGCCCAGAACACCAGTTGGAAGGACAGCTTGCGGGTCTTGTGCCGGAAGGCCTGCTGGGCGATCAGCGCTCCCGGCCAACCGCCCAGCAACTCGACGCCGTGCAGGACCTTCTCCGGCGTGCGCCAGGTGTCGTTGCGCGCCTTGCGCTTGTCGCTCCAGTAGAGGAAGAACGCCAGCAGGCTCGCGACGCCATAGCCCCACAATGGCCAGGAAACACCACCGGACAGCCACATCTTCAGCGCGCCGAAGCCCGGCAGTACGCAGAGCGCCAGCCAGATCGCCCATTTGAGCCTGAGGTGCTGCAGGCGGCCAGCGGACGCCGGGCGGTTGCGTTCCGGGGTCTGCGGGCCCCTCATCCCTTGGTCGACCAGTCGACCCAGCCGAACTGCCAGGTGGCCAGGATCACCAGGCCGAACACGATCCGATACCAGGCGAACGCCGCGTAGCTGTGGCTGGCGATGAATTTCAGCAGGCCACGCACGGCGATCATCGCGAACACGAAGGACGTCACGAAGCCCACGGCGAATACCGGCAGGTCGGCCATCTGGAACTGGTGGCGGAAGCCATAGCCGGAATACACCGCGGCGGCGACCATGGTCGGCATCGCCAGGAAGAACGAGAACTCGGTGGCGGTCTTGCGCGACAGGCCGAACAACAGGCCGCCGATAATCGTCGCCCCCGAGCGTGAGGTACCGGGAATCATCGCCAGGCACTGGGCGAAACCGACTTTCAAGGCATCTTTCCAGGTGATTTCATCGACGGTCTCGGCACGCACCACATGCTCCCGGCGCTCGGCCCAGAGAATGACCAGGCCGCCGACCACCAGCGCCGTGGCGACGGTAATCGGGTTGAACAGATAGGTGGCGATGACCTCCTTGAACAGCACCCCGAGAACCACCGCCGGCATGAATGCCACCAGCAGGTTGACGGTGAAGCGTTGTGCCGTGCGCTGGCTCGGCAGATCGCGCACCACGGTGAAAATCTTCTGGCGAAACTCCCAGACCACCGCCAGGATCGCCGCGAGCTGAATAATGATATTGAAGGCAATCGCCCGCTCACCGCCAAAACCGAGCAGATCCGCCACGATGATCTGGTGTCCGGTGCTGGAAATCGGCAGGAATTCGGTCAAGCCCTCGACAATACCCAGTATCAACGCCTGTGCGGCGGTCCAAAGATCCATCATTCCCCCTCAAGGCCCGCCCCTGCGGGTCCTTACAAAAATCGAAAGCCGCGGATCGGCCACTGGCGTCATTCCGCGTCGAGCCTGTCTCACCACCTGTCGCCAAACCGTGAAAAATGCCTGAAAAATCAGACATGAACTCAGGTTTGGCGGTTTCGGGCCGAAATCCTATCAGACATGCCTGTTTGTCGCTGCCCCGATAGTAGCCATAAGCAGGCTGGGCACCGCGGGGAAAACCTGCTGGTATGGACCCCGCGATGACACAACAACAAGAAAAGGGAATGGTGGTCTTATGAAAAGCTTGCGCAGTGTGTCGATCAGTCGACGCTTGTGGCTCATCCTGATTGTGGCGGTGGTGATGCTGCTGACCCTGGGCCTGTTGATGCTCAAGCAGATCCACGACGACCTCTATCACGCCAAGGCGCAGAAGACCCAGCATGTGGTCCAGACCGCCAGCGGGATCCTCGATTATTTCCACGGCCTGGAAACGGCCGGCACCCTGACCCGCGAGGCGGCGCAGAAACAGGCGCTGAGCGCGGTACGGGGGCTGCGTTATGACCAGAATGACTATTTCTGGATCAATGACCTGCGGCCGGTGATGGTCATGCACCCGGCCAATCCCAAGCTCGAAGGCCAGGACCTGTCCGGGATCAAGGACCCCGACGGTTATGCGCTGTTCAACGAGATGGTCATCCTCGCCAAGGCCAAGGGCGCCGGCATGATCGACTATCGCTGGCCGAAACCGGGGGCCAGTGCCCCGGTGGAGAAGACCTCCTACGTGCAGTTGTTCCAGCCCTGGGGCTGGATCATCGGTTCCGGCGTCTATATCGATGACATGCAGGCCGAATTCTACGGCCAGGTCCGCAACGCCTCGCTGATCGGCATCGCCATTGCCGCGCTCATGGCCCTGCTGGTGCTGTTGATCGGTCGCAGTATCGTGCGCCCGTTGCAGGAAACCGTGGATGCCATGGCCAATATCGCCAGCGGCGAAAGCGACCTGACCCGCAGCCTCGATACCCACGGCCAGGACGAAGTGACCCAGCTGGCCCGACACTTCAATGCCTTTACCAGCAAGTTGCGCGGCGTCGTCAGCCAGTTGCAGGACTCGGCCGGCGCCCTCGGGCAGTCCTCCAGCGACCTGGGCAACAATGCGGTCCAGGCCCAGGCGCGCAGCCAGCAGCAATCGCAGCAGATGGAGATGGTCGCGACAGCGATCAACGAAGTCACCTATGGCGTCCAGGATGTCGCCAAGAACGCCGAACAGGCCGCCAGCGAAATGCGTGACGCCGAGGCCCAGGCCCGCCAGGGCCAGTTGAATATCGATAACAGCCTGCAACAGATCGATCACCTGTCCGTCACCATCGACCAGGCGGTCGAGGTGATCCGGACCCTCGCCGCCGAGAGCACGCAGATCGGCAGCGTCCTGGAAGTGATCCGCTCCATCGCCGAGCAGACCAATCTGCTGGCGCTGAACGCCGCCATCGAAGCGGCCCGCGCCGGAGAGCAGGGCCGCGGTTTCGCCGTGGTGGCCGACGAAGTACGCCTGCTGGCCCAGCGGACACAGAAGTCCACGGCGGAGATCCAGTCGATGATCGAGCGCCTGCAGAACCACTCCGAAGCGGCGGTCAAGGTGATCGGCGACAGCAGTCGCGCCTCGCAACTGACCATCGAGCAAGCCGGGCTGGCGGGAGAAAGCCTGAACGCCATCGGCCAGGCCCTGCGCAACCTCAACGGCCTCAATGCCTCGATTGCCAGTGCCACCCTGCAGCAGGCCCATGTGGTCGAGGACATCAACCAGAACGTCACCGAGGCCGCGGGACTGTCCCACAGCACAGCGCTGGCCGCCGAGCAGTCGAGTGTCGACAGCAGCCAGCTCAAGGCCCTGAGCGAACAGCTCAACGGCCTGCTGAGGCAGTTCCGGATCTGATTCCTCTCGGGCAAGTCCCTGATGGCTTCCATGCACCTGTACGGAAGCCATCAACCCACTCCCCACTCCCCACTCCCCACGCCACTTCCCACTCCCTTCCCCACGACAGTCTGGTTACAATCCGCCCCCTCTTTTTCGATTCAAAGGAATCCCCATGTCCGGGCTTGAACTGTTTGCCGCCGCGCTCGGCGTGATCGCCGTCTGGCTGACGGTCAAGCAGAACCCCTGGTGCTGGCCGATCGGCCTGGTCATGGTGTTGCTCTACAGCTGGATCTTCTTCGACGTGAAGCTGTATTCGGACATGCTGCTGCAAGTGGTCTACGCGGTGCTGCAGCTCTACGGCTGGTGGCAATGGACCCGTGGTGGCGCGGTCCGCCACGGCCGCCAGGTCAGCACTCTGGGCGTGCAGCCCCTGCTCGCGGGGCTCGCCGCCGGTGCCCTGGGCAGCCTGCTGCTGGGCGCCGCCATGGCCCACTGGACCGACGCCGCGCAACCCTGGCTGGATGCCGCGCTGACCGCCTTCAGCCTGGTGGCACAGCTCTGGATGGCGCAGAAGCGTATCCAGTGCTGGCCGCTATGGATCGCGATCGACGTGATCTTCGTCGGCCTGTTCATCTATAAGGACCTGTACCTGACCGCCGCGCTCTATGCCCTGTTCACCCTGCTGGCCGTGCAGGGCTGGCGTGAATGGCGGACCGACCCGGCGCTGCGGGCATGAAGGTGGTGGTCCTGGCCGGCCCCGAGTCCAGCGGCAAAAGCTGGCTGTCGGGCGAGTTGCAGGCACGCTTTGGCGGCCTGCTGGTGGGCGAGTACGTGCGTCACTTCATCGACCTGCACCAGCGCGACACCTGCCTGGCCGATATCCCCGAGATCGCTCGCGGACAACTGGACTGGGAAGATGCAGCGCGTGCCCGGCAGCCAGCGCTGCTGATTCTCGACACCCACCTGCTGAGCAATATCCTCTGGAGCCGGGCCTTGTTCGGCGATTGCCCGGCGTGGCTGGAACCGGCCCTGCTGGCCCGGCAGTATGACCTTCATCTGCTGCTCAGCCCCGATGGCGTGGCCTGGACCGACGACGGCCAGCGCTGCCAACCGCGGCTGGACGAACGTCGCGACTTCTTCGCCGCCAGCCTGGCGTGGCTGACAGAACACCAGCAGGCGGTCCGGGTGATCGATGGCGATTGGCAACAGCGACGCCAGCAGGCAATGGCCGCGGTCGAACAGCTCCTGGGAAGCCACGGAAAAACCACGCCGGAAAGCTGAAAAGCCCCTGTTCAGGTAGCCGGGTGTCCGCTCATGTAACACCTGGCCGCGCCGCAAGCGACCAGAATCAACACTTGCGGGCCGGCACCGGATGAACTGTAAAGCGGCTGATACACCTCTCCCCCGGCCCCGGAATACGGGGCTGCGCCCACCTTCCTCGCTCACCCGGCCCTCGACCTGTCTCACCCTTGAAACAGGTCAAGCCATGCCTCGTTCAAGAAACTGCCCAATCCGTTGTTTTATAAATAAAAATAAAAAGCGGCACAGCTTCTGCTCTTTCCTTCACAACGCTGAACAGGGCCAGCGCACTGAAGAAGGAAAGCCACCGTGGGGACTCTTACAACAACAGGTTTTACCCGCACCTTGCTGATCGGCTGCGCTCTCGGTTCGCTGCTCAGCCTCACGGTCCAGGCCGACGGTAATGGTGTGATCGTACTCAATCGCGACGTACAGCCCCAGGCTTATGGCCGCCCTGCTCTGAAACCGGATCCGAATCCAACCACTGTCAACGCCAACCCTTCAGGTCGTATCAATTCGCTGACCAGCAACATGGAATTGAGCGACGGCGATATCGCGGGTATCAGCACGGGTGCCAATGTCAGCCGGGTGATTACCGTCCATACCACCAACATGCCTGGCCTGAGCAACCCGAATGGCATGCCTGGCATGGCGGCCGGACACGGTGGCGGCAGCGGCGCCAGCATCGCGAACACCGTCAACCGTGGCTTGTCAGCCGGCATGGGCGCACTCAATGCCATCGGCAAGGGGCAATGAGATGAATCGCTCGGTACTTTTCCTCGCCATGTTCAGCAGCTTCGCAGCCCTCGCCGATACCGGCGTGACCACCATCGACACCGCCGTGATCGACAACTCCGGTCAGCAGTACAAGGGCAGCGTGATGGTCAACCAGGCCGCCGGCGATCGGCAACAGCAGATCAACAGCCGCGCCATCGCCATTGGCACCAATGCCAGTGCGTCGACCGCCCTGACCCAGAAGATCAATACCGCGGCCAGCACGGCGATCGACGCCAAGGCGGCCATCCAGGGCAACTCTTTCAGCAATGGCACCGGCATGGTGGGCGTCAACCAGGCCGCCGGGGCCAACAACCAGATGATCAACGCCGTGCGCCTCAGCATCAGTGCTGCGCCGCAAAGCGTCGATGACAGCGCTCTGTCGCAACAGAACGTGGCGCTGTTACCAAACTCGGGTTCACCCTCCACCCAAGGCAGTCGCCAGGTCGTTACCAGCGACCAGGCCTTCACCGGCAGCCGGGGCGTGATTCAGGTGAACCAGAGCGCGGGGGTGGGGAACCGTATGGCTAACACCCTCAGTATCCGGGTCGCTGACTGACCCGTGCAGTGCAATTAGAAAGTACCAACACTTAACCAACTAATAAGCACGGAGATACACCATGAAACCTACAATGGCTCTTAAACCACTGGTGTTTGCACTGGCCGCCGTCATGGCAATGGCTGCACAGGCAGGCGGGAACGATAACCACGGCAATGGCCATGGCAACGGTCACGGTAACAACCATGACCCTAAAGGCCCTGACCTCAGCACCCTGCTGCAAATCACCGCCGGCGCCGGCGCCGCAGTGATCGATACCCAGTACAGCCACAACAACGCCGTAGTCAACCAGGGCACCAAGAACAACGCCAGTGCCAATGACTCGCTGAACCACTCCAGTGGCAACATGGGCGCCAACGTGGCAGCCGGCGATGGCAACCAACAAGACAACGCCGCCGCCCTGGCAACCGCCGATGAAAGCTTCATCTTCGGCACCGCGGTCGCCGCCAGCAGCGCCACCCAGACCAACACCAGCAACATCGTGCTCAACCAATCGACCAAGAACAATGCGTCGATGAACAACTCCGGCAACAACGGCTCCGGCAACATGGGCGTCAACATCACCGCCGGCAACTTCAACCAACAGAAAAACAACCTGGCTATCGCCGTCTCCGGCGGACGTGTAGCCACCGCCGCCGCCGCCGCCAACCAGACCGAAAGCGGCCTGCTGGTGACCAACAGCGGCGTGCAAGCCTATGAGAAAGAAACCCTCAAAGGCACCATCAACGTCAAAGGCAGCTACAAAGGCACTGGCTACGGCACCATCCAGGGTGACGACGATCACCATGGTGGCAACGGCCACGGCAACAAAGGCGGCGGTCATGACAACGATGACCAGAAGTTCACCTTCAAGGAACAAGGCTCTGTTGAGCTGGCCGGCTACTGGACCCAGCAAGTGCTGACCCCTGATGGCTGGAAAAACGTTGTCACCAACAACGCCAGCCTGAACAACTCGGCCAACTTCATGTCCGGCAACGCTGGCATCAACGTCTCGGCCGGTGTGGGCAACCAACAAAGCAACTCCCTGTCCATTGCTGCCGGTTGCAAAGCCTGCATGTAATCGCGACAGAACTGAGAGCCCCGGAAACGGGGCTCTTTTTTCCGCACCCGAAGGCGTATCGACCATGCGTATTCTTCCTCTTGCTCTGATGCTGTGCCTGTCCGGCCTGACCGAAGCTGCAACCATGGCAGTCCCCGGCCTGCCCGGCGCCGCTGTCATCTACAAGCAAGTGCAAAGCATCCGTGAACGGCGCTTTGCCGACCTGGTCGAGCAGAAAACCGATTTCAGCTGTGGTGCAGCCGCTCTGGCAACCGTGTTGCGTCAGGCCTACTGGCTGGACGTCAACGAGGAACAAATCATCAAAGGCATGCTGGCGACCTCTGACCTGAACCTGGTCAAGACCCAGGGTTTCTCCATGCTCGACATGAAACGCTACATCGAAAGCATCGGCATGCGCGCCCGCGGCTACCGGATCCCACCGGACAAGCTGACCAGCGTGACGATTCCGGTCGTGGTGCTGATGGACATTCGCGGCTACAAGCATTTCGTGGTGATGCAACGCGCGGACAAGGACTGGGTATATATCGGTGACCCGGTACTCGGCCATAAGCGTTACACCATGGCAGACTTTGAAAAGGGCTGGAATGGCATTGTCTTTGCCATCGTCGGCCCCGGTTATGACAAGACCAACGCCTTGTTGGACCCGCCGGCTCCGCTCACGGCGAAAAACAAGCTGGATACCTTCAACCCGGTCAAAGATGCGGAATTGATGGACTTCGGCTTTATCCAGAGCGATTTCTTCTGAGGTGCAATAACGATAAGGAGCAGGAAGCTCCGGGAGCAACAGATGAAAACTCCACAATGGCTGGTAGTGAGTTGTCTGGCAGTCGCCTGTTTGCCCGCGCACGCGGCGTTACCCTTCAAGCCTGTCGAAATAAAAGATCAGGAACTGTCCGAACTGCGTGGCCGTTATGTCATGCCCGGACGCATCATCAGCTTCGGTATCGTGATGGAAAGCAGTTGGAAGAACGCCAGCGGCGATGTCATCGGCGCAACCACTTCACTGCAAATCCAGCAATCGACCATCAAGCCGCAGTTCTATGTATCCACCTACAGTACCCAGGGCAACGGTTCCACTTCCGCCCCAGGCTCGGGCACGGTGACCGGTGGCGCGGGCTTCAGTACCTCCGCCGGGGTAACCCAGGTGGTCAGGGCTGCCGGCGATGGCAACAGCGCCTACAACAACGTCGCGATCAACGTCAGCGAAGCCAACCAGGCCCCTGTCAATGGCCAGCAGGTCGGACAGATCCTCAACAGCGGCGGCAGCATCAGCGGCTCCAGTGCCGCCGGCAATGTCACGGTTTCCGCCGTCTCCGGCGGCATTCAGATGGCCATCGCGGCCAGCAACAACCAGGGCAACTCATTGCAGCAGATCGCCCAGGGCGGCGTGCTGCAATCCACCGCGCTGTTGGGTGGCGGCAACCTGGTCAACAGCATGACCCAGCTCAACGTGGTGCTGCAAAACAACCTGGCGACCGTAGGTGCACTTGACTGCAACCTGACTCAGCTTAAAGGACTACGCAATATGGGATTCTGAACTACGCTCACCCTCGACCATTGGAAGTTAGTAAGGGACGGCTTATTTCATGCGATCGTTTTCTCTGCGCGCAGCAATATGTGTGGGCACCTTATTTCCGGCAGCGATGTTGCAAGCAGCGCCCGATGCCGAAGTAGAGGCCTTAAAACAAGAACTTCTGGAGCTGAAACAACGTTACGTTCAACAGCAACAGGCCCTCTCGGTGCTGGAGCAGCGTGTTCGACAGGTTGAAGACCAACCGCCGGCACCGCAACCCAAGCGCCTGGTCAAGTCCCCGGCGGACTTGAGAAAGGGTCAGGCGGTGGCGGGGGCCAGCGCAAATGCTTCCGGGGCGGCGGCAGGCACCTCCGGGGCGTCGTATGGTCAGTCGCTCAAGGAAGATTCGGCACCGGCCCAGAGTGTCTCCGACCTGTACAACGAAGCCAGCGGTTTCTTCGGCAATGGCAAGTTCAGTTTCGAGACGGGTATCACTTACTCGCGCTATGACACCAGGCAACTGACGCTTAACGGCTTCCTCGCCCTGGACTCGATCTTTCTCGGCACCATCAACCTCGACCGGATCAAGGCCGACACCTGGACCCTCGATCTGACCGCGCGCTACAACTATGAAAACCGTTGGCAGTTCGACATTAACGCACCCGTCATCTATCGCGAATCCACTTATCAATCCGGGGGTGGCAACGGTGGCAGCGCGGCGTCGACCGTGGAAGACACCGTCACCCGCGATCCGATCCTGGGCGATGTCAACGTCGGGGTGGCCTACAAGTTCCTCGATGAAACCGAAAGCCTGCCGGATGCGGTGGTCAGCGTCAGGCTCAAGGCACCTACCGGCAAGGACCCCTTCGGTATCAAGTTTGTCCAGTCCCCCAAAAGCAGCAGTCTGTTCGTGCCTGAAGACCTGCCGACCGGTAACGGTGTGTGGGCCCTCACCACGGGGCTTTCGCTGGTCAAGACGTTCGATCCGGCCGTGCTGTTCGGGACCCTGGCCTATACCCACAACTTCGAGGATTCCTTCAGCGATATCAGCGCCCAGCAAGGGGCCACGCAGCCGGGCAAGGTCAGTATCGGCGACAGCTTCCAGATCGGCGCCGGCGTGGCCTTTGCGCTGAACGAAAAGATGAGTATGTCGTTCTCCGTTTCGGACCTGGTCCAGCGCAAGAGCCGGCTCAAGCCTGATGGCCAGGATTGGCAGAGTGTTGTCGGCAGCGACGCCAACGCCGGTTACTTCAACGTCGGCATGACCATCGCCGCCACACCGAACCTGACCATCGTGCCGCAACTGTCCCTGGGGATGACGCCCGATGCCCCGGACTTCTCCTTCAGCCTGAAATTCCCCTACTACTTCTGACCCCCTGTCCATGGAAAAGGCCCGCAGCGTGCAAGCGCTGCGGGCCTGTGGGAGCGACTTGCCCCGGAAGCGCCCGGAGTCCTAGCGGATCTGGTGCTTGTGCAGCAAACGGTAGAAAGTCGGCCGGGAAACCCCCAGCACACGCGCGGCCACGCTCATATTGTCGCTGTGGCGATTGAGCACATCGCACAGGGCCTGGCGCTCGGCCTGATAGACATAATCCTCCAGGGTCCCCATCGGTGCGTTCGCGCAAGGCTCGCTGACCAGCCCGAGATCACGGGCCTCGATCTGCCGCCCTTCGGCCAGTACCAGCCCGCGCCGGACCCGGTTGGCCAGTTCGCGGACATTGCCCGGCCAGCCGTGACTGCCCATGGCAACCAGGGCTTCCTCGCTGAAACTGCGTGGGCGCCGTCCGGTTTCCTGGCTGTAGAAATGGGAAAAATGGTTGGCCAGCATCCCCACGTCGCCGTGCCGGTCACGCAACGGTGCCGTGACCACCTGCAGCACGTTCAGTCGATAATAGAGGTCTTCGCGAAAACGCCCGGTGCAGATCGCTGCCTCGAGGTCGACGTGGGTGGCCGCCAAAACCCGCACATCCACCGGGATCACCTGGCTGCCACCGACCCGCTCGATATGTTTCTCCTGGAGGAAACGCAGCAGATTGGCCTGCAACTCCAGCGGCAGGTCGCCGATCTCATCAAGAAACAGGGTGCCGCCATGGGCCTGCTCGATCCGCCCGACCTTGCGCTGGTGCGCGCCGGTAAACGCGCCCTTCTCATGCCCGAACAGCTCGGACTGGATCAGATGCTCGGGAATCGCCCCGCAATTGATCGCCACGAAGGGCTTGGCATGGCGCTGGGACTGGCGGTGCAAGGTGCGGGCGACCAGTTCCTTGCCGGTGCCGCTTTCGCCGCGGATCAATACTGGCGACTCGGTCGGCGCCAGTTTGCCGAGCAACTTTCGCAGTTCGCGGATCGAACGGCTGTCACCCAGCAATTCGTGTTCCGGCTGGTCGACATGAATGGAGCCTTGTCCACGCAGGCGCGCCATGCCGAAGGCGCGACCCAATGTCACCTGTACGCGGGAAACATCGAAGGGCAAAGTATGAAAGTCGAAGAACCACTCGCAGACAAAGTCACCGACATTCTGCAAACGCAGCACTTCCTGGCTGAGTACCGCGATCCATTCGGTGCCGCTGCGACTGATCAGCTCCTTGACCGCCTCGGGGCGCTCCAGGTGAAACGGTTGCAGGCGCAACAGGCCGACATCGCAGGAACGATCGGCGGCAGCCTCGAGATTGCAGCTGTCGACGTCCCAACCGACGCTGCGCAAGCCGGGAAGCAACTGGTGACAGTCGTCACAGGGATCGACGACAAGGAGACGTCTGAGCGGTGCGGCTTCTTGCATGACTGTTCCCTGGCGCCGGAATTATAAAATTTTATTAGAAACAGTAATTTGGCAAACCTGGCTGTAACACTAGCAAGAACTTGACGCAGACTTGTACCGTTTGATTATAAGGTCGATAACCAACTGCCCATGGCGTACATAACCGGGACAGCGGTTTTGTATCCCCGGCCGCGCAATAGAGCGTTATCGAATTATATGAACAAAAATGAAAAAAACTTTATTTCTTGTGTGACCTGATGCCCCTCAGCGGACATCAGTACAAGTAACCAGCCGCGACGGTGCGCCCAACCGACGGCTTACAACATCATTATCGGGCAACCTTGAGAGAAGACCCCATGAACGCCCCGCTCCGTTTCAACGAAGCACTCCTGATGGCCGGCAACGCATTCAAACCTTTCCAGTGCGTGGCCTGGACGGCACAAGACAAAGGCGACCTGAGCCTGACGGTGATCGATCGCACCAACAACAGCATCGGTCGCCAGCAGATCTCCTGCAGCGACTATTCGGACCCGGCGCAGCTGAAATCCCTGCTGGAGCAGGCCCGTGCCGAACTGAGCGAAAAAGGCTACGACCTGCAGCCGTGGACCATGTCCGCCTGAGCAACCCGTCGTTCAGGGTGATCGTTCCCGCCCTCGAGCCGGGAACGATCAGCACCTGATCCGGATTATTTGCTGGCGCTCAGATCGGTATTGCCGTCCCAGCCACCACCCAGCGCGGCAATCAGCTGCACGCTGGCGATCAGGCGGCTTTGCAACAGGCTCAGTACGCTGCGCTCGTTGCTCAGGGCGGTGGTCTGCACCGTGACCACATCCAGGTAGGCAATCAGCCCGGCCTTGTACTGGTTGTCGGTCAGGCGCAACGATTCGCGGGCCGCATCCAGAGCCTGCTGGCGGACCGCCGCCTCGTCCTCCATGACCTTGAGCTGTACCAGGTAGTTTTCCACCTCGCGGAAACCATCGAGCACGGTCTGGCGATACTTGGCGACGGTCTGGTCATACACCGCCTCGGTGCGTTCGACTTCCGCCGAGCGCTGCCCGCCATCGAACAGGGTCATCGCCAGTTTCGGCCCCACCGACCAGAAACGGTTCGGCAGGCTGATCCAGTCGGCATAGGTACTGCTGCTGTAGCCACCGGACAGGCTCAGGCTCAGGTCCGGGTAGTACGCTGCCTTTGCCACGCCGATCTTGGCGTTGGCGGCAATCACCGAGCGTTCCGCCGAGGCGATATCGGGGCGTCGCTCCAGCAGTTGCGAAGGCAGGCTCAACGGAATCCGTGGCAACCCCGGTATGTCGTTGGTGGCCGCCAGCTTGAACTCGGCCGGCGGCTGGCCCGTCAGGACGGCAATCGCATTTTCGAACTGGGCGCGCTGCCAGATCAGATCGATCAGGTCGCCCTGGGTACTTTTCAGCTGGGTCTGCGCCTGGGCGATCGCCGCCTTGCCGGAAACCCCGAAACGGTACTGGCTCTCCGTGTTTTTCAGCGAGCGCTCGTAGGCCTGGACCGTGGCTTCGAGCAAGCGTTTCTGCTCATCGATTACCCGCAATTGCAGGTAGTTCTGCACCAGCTCCGACTGCTGGCTCAAGCGCATGGCCGCGAGGTCGGCGAAACTCGCCTGGGCGCTGGCCTGGTCAGCTTCCAGGCCGCGGCGCAGCTTGCCCCAGACATCCGCCTCCCAACTGACTCCGAGCTGGGCGTTGTAGGTATCGCGAATCCCGCTCGCCGAACTGCTCAGGCTCGAGTTGCTGCTGCCGGTGCCCTGGCTGGAGCGGGTCTTGCCGGCGCTCAGGTCGACACTCGGAAAGAACGCCCCGCGCGAACTGCGCACCAGGGCCTGGGCCTGACGAAATTGCGCCTCGGACTGGGCCACGGTCTGGTTGCTGCTGTTGAGCTTCTCCACCAGTTCGTTGAGGGTGCGGTCGCCATACAACTCCCACCAGGCACCACGGCCCAGCGAATCGCTGGGCTGGGCCTGGCGCCAGCCGGCGGCTTCCTTGTACTGCGCCGGGGTCTCGGCGTCCGGGCGTTTGTAGTCCGGGCCGACGGCGCAGGCGCTGAGCAGCAGCCCGCACAAGGCCAGGCTCAGCAGGCGCGAGCCGCGCGCCGTCTCCAGACGTTGGGCAGCCAGTACGGGCGCATTGCAGTGTGAACGGTCTGTCATAGCGGAGTTTCCAGAGCACCATCGGTACGTACGCCGCGCCAGGCGTTGAAGCGATGGCGCAGGCGGTCGAGATAAAGGTAAACCACCGGAGTGGTGTAAAGCGTCAGGATCTGGCTGAAGATCAACCCGCCGATGATGGTCAGGCCCAGCGGCTGGCGCATTTCCGCGCCTTCGGCGCTGCTGAGCAGCAACGGCAGCGCACCGAGGATCGCCGCCAGGGTGGTCATCAGGATCGGCCGCAGGCGCAACAGGCAGGCGGCACGGATCGAAGCCAGCGGTTCCAGGCCGGAATGGCGCTCCAGTTGCAGGGCCAGGTCGATCATCAGGATCGCGTTTTTCTTCACCACCCCGATCAGCAGGAAGAGCCCGAGCAGGGAAATCAGGCTGAACTCGCCCCCCAGCAGGTAAATGCTGAGCAAGGCGCCGACACCTGCCGAAGGCAAGGTCGAGAGAATGGTCAGGGGATGGATGTAGCTCTCGTAGAGAATCCCCAGCACCAGGTAGACCGCCACCAGCGCCCCGAGAATCATGAACGGCTGGCTTTTCTGGGTCGCGGCGAAGGCGTCGCTGGTCCCGGCCATCTTGGCGATCACCGATTCCGGCAGGCCGACCTTGGCGACCGCCCGCTCGATCGCGGCGGTGCCCTGCTCCACCGTCACCCCGGGCGCCATGTCGAACGACAGGCTTTCCGAAGCGAACTGGCCTTCATGGTCGACCCGGTCGTCCTGCAGGCTGTTCTCGTAATGGGCGATGGCCGAGAGCGGTATGCGCTGCCCGTCGCTGCCGATCACCTTGACCTGGTTCAGGGTTTCCGGGTCCTGGGCATATTTCGGGTTGACCTCCATCACCACCTGGTACTGGTTCAGGCTGTCATAGATGGTGGAGATCTGCCGCTGGCTATAGGCGTTGTTCAGCACCGCCGTGACCATGTCCATATCCACCCCCAGGCGCTTGGCGGTGTCGCGGTCGACCACCAGGGTGGTCTGCTGGGCGCCACGGCCCTCCCGGGCATCGATGGCGGTGAGTTCCGGCAGGGCCTTGAACGCGGCGACCACCTTCGGATACCACTCGCGCAAGGCCGCCAGGTCGTCGCTCTGCAGGATGTAGGAATATTGCGAGGTGGTCTGTTCACGACCACCGCCGAACTGCAGGTCCTGGTCGGCCATCAGCATCAGCCGCGCACCGGGGACCTTGGGCATTTCGGTGCGCAGGCGCTCGATGACCTTCTGCGCCGAGACATCGCGTTCCTTGATCGGCTTGAGCCGCACCAGCATGAAGGCGTTGTTGGTGCCGTTGTTGCCGCCGATGAAGCCGGCCACGCTCTCCACCGCCGGATCGGCCAGGACCGCCTTGCGGAAGATTTCCATCTTCGGCTGCATGATGCCGAACGACAGCCCGTCGTCGCCACGCACGAAACCGATCAGTTGTCCGGTGTCCTGCTGCGGCATGAAGGTTTTCGGCACCACCACGTACAGGGCGACATTGACCCCGATGGTGACGAACAGGCTGAGCAGGGTCAGGCGCCGGTGACGCAGCACCCAGTCGAGGCTGACGGCATAGCCGGCGACCATCCGTTCGTTGACCTTCTCGCTCCAGCGCTGCAGGCGGGTCTGCCGGCCCTGGGCATGGGGCTTGAGCCAGCGGGCACAGAGCATCGGGGTCAGGGTCAGGGAAACCACCAGCGACACCACGATGGACGCCGCCAGGGTGATGGAAAACTCGCGGAACAGGCTCTCGATGATCCCGCCCATGAACAGGATCGACAGGAACACCGCCACCAGCGACACGTTCATCGACAGCAGGGTGAAACCGACTTCCCTGGCCCCCAGGTACGCCGCCTTCATCGGCGCGACACCCTCGTCGATATGCCGGGAGATGTTCTCCAACACCACGATCGCATCGTCCACCACCAGCCCGGTGGCGAGGATCAGTGCCATCAGCGACAGATTGTTCAGGGAGAACCCGTAGAGGTACATGACGGCGAACGTGCCCACCAGCGACACCGGCACAGCCAGGGTCGGGATCAGCGAGGCGCGGAAGTTGCCGAGGAACAGATAGACCACCAGTACCACCAGGGCCACGGCGATCAGCAGGGTCATCTCGGCTTCATGCAGGGTCGCCTTGATCACCGGCGAGCGGTCCATGGCCAGGTTCAGCTTGACGCTGGCCGGCAACACCGCCTGCAGGGCCGGCAACTGGGCCTTGATCTCGTTGACCGTCTGGATGATGTTGGCCCCCGCCTGGCGGTTGATCACCAGCAGCACGGCCGCGTCATTGTTGAAGAAACCGCTGTTGTAGCGGTCCTCGACACTGTCGTTGATCTTCGCCACGTCGCCCAGGCGCAGTGCCGCGCCGTTCTGGTAGTGGATGATCAGCGGTTCGTAGTCCTTGGCCTTCTCCAACTGGTCGTTGGCCTGCACCTGCCAGTTGCGCTGGTCGTCCTCCAGCGAGCCCTTGGGCCGGCGCACGTTGGCGTTGGCGATGGTGGTACGCACATCGTCCAGGGCCACGCCGTACTGGTTCAGGGCCTGGGGTTCGAGCTCGATGCGCACCGCCGGCAGCGAGCTGCCGCCGATCTGCACTTCGCCCACACCCGGCACCTGGGACAGGCTCTGGGACAGGATGGTCGAGGCCAGGTCGTAGAGCTGGCCCTTCTGCAACACATCGGAGGTCAGCGACAGCACCATGATCGGCGCCTGGGACGGGTTGACCTTCTTGTAGGTCGGCATGCTGCGCATGCCGCTGGGCAACAGGTTGCGCGAGGCGTTGATGGCCGCCTGCACCTCCCGCGCCGCGCCGTTGATATCGCGGTCGAGATCGAACTGCAGGATCACCCGGGTCGAACCCTGGCTGGACCGGCTGCTCATGGTGTTGACCCCGGGGATCACCCCGAACGAGCGCTCCAGCGGCGTGGCGACGGTCGAAGCCATGACTTCCGGGCTCGCCCCGGGCAGGCTGGCCTGGACCACGATCACCGGGAAGTCCATCTGCGGCAGCGGCGACACCGGCAACAGGCCGAAGCTGACGCCACCGAGCAGGACAATCGCCAGGCTCAGCAGCATGGTCGCTACCGGCCGGCGGATAAAGGGGCCGGAGAGGTTCATGTGTCCGCCTGCTCCAGGCGGCTGGGGTGCCGGCCCCAACGCCGTCCGAGACGGTCGAAGAACAGGTAGATCACTGGCGTGGTGAACAAGGTCAGTACCTGGCTGACCAGCAGGCCGCCGACCATCACCAGGCCCAGGGGCTGGCGCAGCTCGGCGCCGGAACCGGTCGCCAGCATCAGCGGCACGGCGCCGAACAGCGCTGCCAGGGTGGTCATCAGGATCGGCCGGAAGCGCAGCAGCGCCGCCTGGTAGATCGCCTGCTCGGGCGGCATGCCCTGGTTGCGTTCGGCGTCGAGGGCGAAGTCGATCATCATGATCGCGTTCTTCTTGACGATGCCGATCAGCAGGATGATCCCGATGATCGCGATCATGCCCAGGTCATTGCCTGTCAGGATCAGCGCCAGCAAGGCACCGACCGCGGCCGATGGCAAGGTCGAGAGGATGGTGACCGGATGGATATAGCTCTCGTAGAGCACCCCGAGCACGATGTACATGGTCACCACCGCCGCCAGGATCAGCAGCAAGGTACTCGACAGCGACGCCTGGAAAGCCTCGGCGGCGCCCTGGAACTGGGTCTGCACGCCCACCGGCATGCCGATTTCCTGCTTCACCTGGTCGATGATCTCGACCCCCTTGCCCAGGGCGATGCCCGGCGCCAGGTTGAACGACATCATCACCGCCGGGAACTGGCCGATATGGGTGATTGCCAACTGTGCCTGGCGTTCCTCGACACGGGCCAGGCTCGACAGGCGTACCTGGCCGCCACTGGTGGTCTTCACATGGATCTGGTCCAGGGCCGCCGGGCCGATCTTTTCCCCGGCCTGGGCCTGCAGCACGACGCGGTACTGGCTTGCCTGGGTGTAGATGGTGGAAATCTGCCGCTGGCCGAACCCGTCATACAGTGCATCGGTGATATCGGCGACCGATACCCCGAGTCGCGAAGCGGCGTCCCGGTCGATCACCAGGTACACCTGCAGCCCCTTGTCCTGCAGGTCGCTGGCGACATCGGTCAGCTCGGGACGCTGGGCCAGGGCCTCGACCAGCTTGCCGCTCCATTCGGCCAGCAACTCGGCATCCGGGGACGACATGCTGAACTGGTACTGGGTACGGCTGACCCGGTCCTCGATGGTCAGGTCCTGCACCGGCTGCATGTACAGGCGGATGCCCACCAGCTTGTCCAGGTCAGGCTGCAGGCGGGCGATCACCTGCGTGGCACTCAGGTCGCGCTCGCGATGGGGCTTGAGGTTGATCAGCAGGCGTCCGCTGTTCAGCGTGGCGTTGTCGCCGTCGACACCGATATAGGACGACAGGCTTTCCACCGCCGGATCGGCGAGGATCACCTTGGCCAGTTCCTGCTGGCGCTGGCTCATGGCCGCGAACGATACCGACTGCGGCGCCTCGGAAATGCCCTGGATCACCCCGGTGTCCTGCACCGGGAAAAAGCCCTTGGGCACCGCCAGGTAGAGGAACACGGTCAGCGCCAGGGTGCCGACGGCCACCAGCAGGGTCAGCGGCTGGTGCTTGAGTACCCATTGCAACTTGCGCCCGTAGGACTCGATCAGCCAGTCGATCCAGGCACCGCTGGCACGGTAGAACCGCCCCTGCTCCGCTTCCTTGGGTTCGCGCTTGAGCAAGCGCGCGCACATCATCGGGGTCAGGGTCAGGGACACCACCAGGGAAATCAGGATCGCCACCGCCAGGGTAATGGCGAATTCGCGGAACAGCCGCCCCACCACATCGGCCATGAACAGCAGCGGGATCAGCACCGCGATCAGCGACAGCGTCAGCGACACCAGGGTGAAGCCGATCTGTCTGGCGCCCTTGAGCGCCGCCTGCATCGGACTGTCGCCTTCCTCGATGAAGCGCGAGATGTTTTCCAGCATGACGATGGCATCGTCGACCACGAAACCGGTGGCGATGGTCAGGGCCATCAGGGTCAGGTTATTGACCGAGAAGCCCGCCAGGTACATCACGCCGAAGGTCCCGATCAGCGACAACGGCACGGCCACCGAAGGAATGATGGTGGCGCTGGCCCGGCGCAGGAACAGGAACGTCACCATTACCACCAGGGCGATGGCGATCAGCAGTTCGTGCTGCACATCGGTGACCGAGGCCCGGATGGTCTGGGTACGGTCGGTGAGCACGGTGACATCGATACCGGCCGGCAGGTTGTCGGTGATGCTCGGCAGCAGCGCCTTGATGCGGTCGACCACCTCGATCACGTTGGCCCCTGGCTGGCGCTGGATATTCAGCAGCACTGCCTGGTTTTCATTGGCCCACGCCGCCAGGCGTTCGTTTTCCGCACCGTCGACGATCTGCGCCACATCCTTCAGGCGCAGTGGCGCGCCATTCTTGTAGGCGAGGATCAGCTCGGCGTATTCCTTGGGCGAACGCAACTGGTCGTTGGCATCGAGCATCGACACCCGGGTCGGGCCGTCGAAGTTGCCCTTGGGCTGGTTGACGTTGGAGGCGCCGATCAGGGTGCGCACATCGGACAGGTTCAGGCTGTTGGCCGCCAGGGCCTCGGGATTGACCTTGATCCGCACCGCCTGGCGCTGGCCGCCGGCGATGCTGACCATGCCGACACCGCTGATCTGGGCGATCTTCTGCGCCATGCGGGTATCGACCAGGTCATTGAGCTTGGGCAGCAACATGGTCTTGGAGGTGATCGCCAGGGTCAGCACCGGGGTGTCCGCCGGGTTGACCTTGTTGTACACCGGCGGTGCCGGCAAGTCCTTGGGCAGCAGGTTGGTCGCGGCATTGATCGCCGCCTGGACCTGCTGCTCGGCGACATCCATGTTGATGTCGAGATTGAAGCGCAGGGTCAGCACGGACGCGCCGCCGGAGCTGGTGGACGCCATCTGCGTCAGCCCCGGCATCTGCCCGAACTGGCGCTCCAGCGGCGCGGTCACCGCACTGGTCATCACATCCGGGCTGGCGCCCGGGTACAGGGTCATGACGCGAATCGTCGGGTAGTCGACCTGCGGCAGCGCCGAGACCGGTAACAGGCGGTAGGCGATCACCCCGGCCAGGACGATCGCCAGCATGCTCAGGGTGGTCGCTACCGGGCGGAGGATAAACAGCCGCGAGAGATTCATGCGCCGACCTTTTTCGCCTTGCCGGCGCCAGCCGAAGCGTCATCACCCTTGGATTTCGAGCCGTGCAGGTGTTCGGCAGGCGTGCCCGGCACCTCCTGGCTGTCGTTGACCACCTCCACTTCGCCGCCGTCCTTGAGGCGATCGGTGCCTTCGAGGACCACGCGGTCGCCGGCGGCCAGGCCTTCGGTGACCACCGTGACGTTGCCGTCGCTGGCGCCGACTTTCAGCGGCCGGATCTTGACCTTCTTGTCACCGTCCATGGCGTAGACGAAGGTACCGTCATTGCCGAACTGGATTGCCGCGCTCGGCGCCAGCACCACGTTCTTCAGGGTGTCGGCGAGCAGGCGCACATTGACGAACTGGTTGGGGAACAGCGTCTGTTCCTTGTTCTCGTAGAGCGCCTTGAACTTCAGGGTGCCGGTGGTGATGTCGATCTGGTTGTCCAGGCTCTGCAACACTCCGGTGGCCTGCAGCTTCACGTCGCCGCGATCCCAGGCTTCGGCGGGCAGGTGCGCGCCGCTGCGAAAACGCGGCAAGACGACTGCCAGGTTGTTTTCCGGCAGGGTGAACGCCACGCTGATCGGCTGGGTCTGGGTGATCACCGCCAGCGCCTGGCTGTCATTGGCCGCCAGCAGGTTGCCGACATCCAGTTGGCGCAGGCCCAGGCGCCCGGCGATCGGGGCGCGGATCTTGGTGAACTCCAGGTTCAGCTTGGCCGCGTCGACCGCCCCCTGGTTGTTCTTGACCGTGCCCTGGTACTGCAGCACCGTCGCCTCGGCGGTGTCCAGGGTCTGCTTGGCGATGCTGTCCTCGGCATACAGGCCGCGATAGCGTTGCAGGTCGACCTGGGCATTCTTCAGTTGCGCCTGGCTCTGCAACAAGGTGCCCTGGGCCTGCAGCAAGGCGCTTTCGTAGTTGCGCGGGTCGATCTCGGCCAATACATCGCCGGCCTTGACCATCTGCCCTTCCTGGAAGTTGATCTTGACCAGTTGCCCCGCCACCTGCGTGCGCACATTGACCGTGTTGAGCGCCGTCACCGTGCCCAGCGCCTTGTAGTAGAGCGGGAAGTCGCCGACGGTGGCCGGGGCCACGCGCACGGGTACCGGCCCGGCCGCGGCGCCGAAACCGGGGCGCATCATGCCGCTCTTGCCGGTACGCCCGGCGGGATTGTGTTCGGTCTTGTGGTCACCGGCCGGCCAGAAATGCCAGCACAGCGCTGCGATGATCAGCAGGGTCAGCAGGCCGAACAGCCAGCGACGGGATTTGCGAGGAGCAGAGGATTGCATGGAATGATCAACCATTATGTGCGAGAGCTTCTTCCCTAGGAGGCTGAAAGATAAGCACTCAAGTGTTTCAAGCAAAGCGCCTTTACCGGCAATTTACCTTCGCATGACGTTCTTCAGCCTTCGACTAAGGCACTGAAGCACAAATAAAAACGGCCTGGACAGAGGCAGGCCGTCAATAATTGTAAAGGCGCTTACCGCAGTGCCGCGAGAGCCGCGGCGTAGTCGGGTTCCTGGCCGATATCGGCGACCAGTTCGCTGTGCAGCACCTGGTCCTGTTCGTCGAGGACCAGCACTGCCCTGGCGGTCAGGCCGGCGAGCGGACCATCGGCGATGGCCACGCCGTAATTTTCCCTGAATTCACCGCTACGCAGGGTCGACAGGTTGAGCACCTGGTCCAGGCCTTCCGCGCCGCAGAAACGCGCCTGGGCAAACGGCAGGTCGGCGGAGATGCACAGCACCACGGTATTGGCCAGTTCATTGGCCCGGGCATTGAAGGCCCGCACCGATCTGGCACAGGTGGGGGTATCGACGCTCGGGAAGATATTCAGCACTTTGCGCTTGCCGGCGAAGTTGCCCAGGGTGACATCCGCCAGGTCCTTGTCCACCAGGGAAAATGCCGGCGCCCGGGTCCCGGGACGTGGCAGTTCACCATCGACCCGGACCACCACGCCCCTGCGCGTCACTTGTGCCATGAACTGAATCCCCCTGAACGGTGTATGAAATAAAGTCGAAGTTAACCACGATACGGTGCGGCGACCTATGTGCAAACACAATTTGTCACACCAGCAGCCGGGCGGACTTGGCCGAAAAGCCCACGACAGAGCGCCGCACAACGAAAAACGGCCTGGACAAAGCCAGGCCGTCGGGCATCACCGCCGCCGTTACTTCAGAACAGCCAGGGCTGCTTCGTAGTTGGGCTCTTCGGCGATTTCCTTGACCAGTTCGCTGTGCAGGACGTTGTCGTTTTCATCCAGGACCACGACAGCACGAGCGGTCAGGCCGGCCAGCGGACCTTCAGCGATAGCCACGCCGTAGTTCTCGATGAACTCGCGACCACGCAGGGTCGACAGGTTCTGTACGTTTTCCAGGCCTTCGGCGCCGCAGAAACGTGCCTGGGCGAACGGCAGGTCAGCCGAGATGCACAGCACCACGGTGTTGGCCAGGTCGTTGGCCTGGGCGTTGAACTTGCGCACGGAAGTGGCGCAGGTCGGGGTATCGACGCTCGGGAAAATGTTCAGCACTTTGCGCTTGCCGGCAAAGCTGCTCAGGGTGACGTCGGCCAGGCCGCCGCTGACCAGGGAAAAGGCTGGCGCCTTGGAGCCGACTTGCGGCAGTTGACCGTTGACTTGAACCGGATTGCCTTTGAGGGTGACTTGAGCCATGAACGAAATCCTTCCAGACGTTTTTTTGAAGAGGCCGAAGTTAAACACGAAAGTGCCGGGCGACCTATGGGGACGCACAAATTGTCATACGATGCCTTGTTCGGCAAACCTGAAAAACAGCTTTTCAGTGTAGGATCGGGCGCGAAACACCGCCACCCTTCTCTGCGCCGGCAAAACTCGATACAGATCGACCTCTGCTCTGAAAAACCCTATCAGAATCCAGCTCATTCAATGCCAATCGGCGAAATATCTGATCCGTATGAATGAGCTTTTTCTGAGTCTGTTTTGTCCCGTCCTCCATTCCTACAGTTCACGGCATGCCAGGCCAGGGTGGCCTGGCGCGATTTTGCAACCGTGGAAGACTTGACCATGAGCACAGCACCAAACGGACAGGCCTACAACTACAAGGTGGTCCGGCAATTCGTCGTGGCAACGGTATTCTGGGGCGTGATCGGCATGGCAATGGGCGTGCTGATCGCCTCGCAACTGGTCTGGCCGGAAATGAACCTGGACCTGCCCTGGACCACCTTCGGCCGCCTGCGACCGTTGCACACCAGCCTGGTGATCTTCGGTTTCGCCGGCAGCGCCCAGTTCGCCGCCAGCTATTACACCGTGCAACGTACCTGTCAGGTGCGGCTGTACAGCGACGCCCTGGCGGCGTTCACGTTCTGGGGCTGGCAATCGGTGATCGTGGTGATGTTCATCAGCCTGCCGCTGGGCTATACCACCACCAAGGAATACGCCGAAATCGAATTCAGCGGCGCGGTGTGGATGACCGTGGTCTGGATCGCCTACGCCATCGTGTTCTTCACCACCGTGGTACGACGCAAGACCCGGCATATCTATGTCGGCAACTGGTTCTTCGGAGCCTTTATCCTGGTGATCGCCATGCTGCACGTGGTCAATCACCTGTCGATCCCGGTGAGCTGGTTCAAGTCCTATCCGGTCTACTCCGGCGCGACGGATGCCATGGTGCAGTGGTGGTACGGGCACAACGCGGTGGGTTTCTTCCTGACCACCGGTTTTCTCGGGATGATGTACTACTTCGTGCCCAAGCAGGTCGGGCGTCCGGTGTATTCCTATCGGCTGTCCATCGTCCACTTCTGGGCGCTGATCACCCTGTATATCTGGGCCGGCCCCCACCACCTGCACTACACCGCCCTGCCGGACTGGGCGCAGTCGCTGGGCATGGCCATGTCGCTGATCCTGCTGGCGCCGAGCTGGGGCGGCATGATCAACGGCATGATGACCCTCTCGGGCGCCTGGCATAAGCTGCGCACCGATCCGATCCTGCGTTTCCTGGTGCTGTCCCTGGCGTTCTACGGCATGTCGACCTTCGAAGGACCGATGATGGCGATCAAGACCGTCAACGCCCTGTCCCACTACACCGACTGGACCATCGGCCATGTGCACGCCGGCGCCCTCGGCTGGGTGGCGATGATTACCTTCGGCTCGCTGTATCACATGATCCCCAAGGTCTTCGGGCGCGAGCAGATGCACAGCGTCGGCCTGATCAACCTGCATTTCTGGCTTGCGACCATCGGCACCGTCCTCTATATCGCCTCGATGTGGGTCAACGGCATCACCCAGGGACTGATGTGGCGCGCGGTCAACGAGGACGGCACCCTCACCTACTCCTTCGTCGAGGCGCTGCAGGCCAGCCATCCCGGCTTTATCGTGCGATTTGCCGGAGGGGTATTCTTTCTCAGCGGCATGCTGCTGATGGCCTACAACACCTGGCGCACCGTGCGGGTGGCGGATGCCGCCGTGGCCCGGCAAGCAGCGCAGATCGCCTGAACGCACCGGTCATGGAACGCAGGGTGGCCTGTAGCCGGCCACCCGCCTGCTCACACGCGTTCGCGGGGGATCAAGCTCTGCAATTGCACGGCGAGGAAGTCGGCATCGAATGCGAAGATGTCCGGGTCTTTCAGGCCATTGGTCTTGCGCCACTGCCAGTCCCCGGTACCCGGCACGCCCACCAGTGAAACGCTGCCATGGCGTGCCGCTGTCAAGCCCACCACCGCCAGGGAAATCGCACCACCGGCGCCCATCACTTCCGGGACGAACTCCACCGGTTTGCCGGCGATATGAATGCTCAGTTTCTGCGTCTTGAAGGTCGAGGTTTCCACCGCGACGCCAGGGCCGAAGGCCACGTAATCCTCGCGCCGCACTTCCAGCAGGCCCGGTGCCTTGACCGGCTCCAGCCAGCGCTCGATATGATCGAACAGCTCGACGATCCGCGCCGTCCAGTGGGCCGACTGGCTGTCGAACAGTTGCTGCTTGTGCGCTTCGCTCTCGGCGTAGTGCCGAAGCATTTCCCCCAGTTGCCGTACATCGTCCATTGAACTGCTCCTCGGGTGAACCTGAATCGAAGCCACGATCATGGCAGATCGCATCCAGGGGCGTACGACTAACTCATGCAGAGCTTTTGCAAGAGAGTCGCCTGCGGTACTCGCCGGGTGTCACGCCCAGCACCTTGCGAAAGGCGCTACCCAGGTGCGACTGATGGGCGAAGCCGCAGTCCAGGGCGATCTCCGCCAGTGCCAGGTCGGAGTTCTCGATCAGTCGTCGCGCAGCCTGAACCCGGACCTCAAGCAGGTAGGCATGGGGAGTCATGCCGATGGCACGGGTGAAATCCCGCAGGAAACGCAGTTCCGACTGCCCTTGTTCGGCCGCCAGCCGCGCCAGGCTCAAGGGCTGCGCAAAGGCTTCGGCAAAGCGTTGCAGGATCGGCCCGAAATCACCTGATCGACGGATCGAAACCGGAGCCGTGTCACACAGCCCGACAAAGTCCAGTGCAGCGGCTTCCAGGGCCAGCGGATCGGTGTGCGGATCCAGCAGCAAGCGGCGCAGTTGCCGTCCGCAGGACAGGCCCCGGGCATGACCGGGAATCTCCAGGCGGCGCTGCGTCGGGGCCTGTTCATCCTCGAGCCGCCAGCGCGCCAGCAGGTATTCGCCGCCCCTGGCCGATTCGGAAAACACCTCGACGCCGGGCGGCGTCAGTGCCAGGGTGCCGGGCCAGGTGTCGAAATCCATACGCCGGTCGGAATTGATCGCGTGCACGCCCTGCTGGTGTTCCAGGGCAATGCCCAGGGTCTGCCATTGCACCGGGTCGCGGCCGCTGTAGGCCGAGCGCGGCAGCAACTGCAGGCACAGCCGCCCGTCCAGCAGATGCCGGGGAGGAACTGGAAGCACTGCAGGCCGTTGCCCCGGCATATGAAATTTCCTGATAGATGGGAACTGATGCAGCCGCGCAGACTGCGCAAGGCACCCTTTATCGACACCTTTTATCGACAGGAGCACCACATGCGTACCATCGGCCTTATCGGCGGCATGAGCTGGGAATCCAGCGCCGAGTACTACCGGATCATCAACCAGCAGGTCCGCGCGCGGCTCGGCCCGTTGCGCTCGGCGTCGCTGCTAATGTACAGCGTCGACTTCGGACCTGTCGAACAGGCCCAGCACGCCGGGCGCTGGGACGATGCCGGGCTGATCCTGCAGGACGCCGCGCGGCGCCTGCAGGCCGGTGGCGCCGAGTGCGTGGTGCTCTGCACCAACACCATGCATCGGGTCGCGGAGCAGATCCAGGCCGCGGTAGACATCCCCTTCCTGCATATCGCCGAGCCGGCCGGACACGCCGCCCTCGCGGCCGGGGCACGGACCGTGGGGCTGCTCGGCACCGCGTTCACCATGGAGCAGGACTTTCTCAAGCAGCGCCTGGTCGCCCAGGGCCTGGAGGTGCTGGTGCCTGAAGCCGACGAGCGCCAGGCCGTGCACCGGATCATCTACGATGAACTCTGCGTCGGCATCATCAGCGAACATTCGCGCCAGGTGTACCGGCAAGTGATCGCCGGACTGGCCGCCCGCGGCGCCCAGGCGGTGATTCTCGGGTGCACGGAAATCAGCCTGCTGATCAAGCCGGAGCACAGCGACCTGCCGTTGCTCGACACCACCGAGTTGCATGCCCTCGCGGCGGTCGATTTCGCCCTGAGCACCTGATATCGCCCCCATGGCGGATGCACCTTGCCAGAGCCGGCTTGCTGGCGATCGCGACGCATCCGTCAGCACGGATGTCGACCGGCAGATCGCTATCGCCAGCAAGCCGGCTCCCACGGTGACCCTGCCAGACGTCTGTCTTGCGCAGACCGGAATCCCGCTGATCGTTCCCCCGCTCTGCGTGGGAACGCCCTTCTGGACGCTCTGCGTCCGGGCAGCCCCCTGCCGTTCAGCCCAGGTTCAGCTATTGTCAATGAAAGCTGTTTAGTAATGAGTATCATTATGTTACAAATTACCATCCACTTTGTAACGGACGCGATTGCCGAATGCTGGTTCCCTTTCTGATCATGTTGCGCGAAGGCATCGAAGCCGCGCTCATCGTTGGCATCATTGCCAGCTACCTCAAGCAGACCGGCCGCGGTCAGTGGATGCCCGCCGTCTGGATCGGGGTCTTTCTCGCCGCCGCCCTCGCCCTGCTGGTCGGTGGCGGCCTGGAACTGATGAGCGCCGAGTTCCCGCAGAAACAACAGGAACTCTTCGAAGGCATCGTCGGCCTGATCGCCGTCGGCATCCTCAGCTCTATGGTGTTCTGGATGCGCAAGGTCGCCCGGTCCATCAAGCATTCCCTGCATGTTTCCCTCGATCACGCCCTGGCCGGTTCCAGGCACCAGGTCTGGGCGCTGATTGCCATGGTGTTCTTCGCCGTGGCCCGCGAAGGCCTGGAAACCGTGTTTTTCCTGCTGGCGGTGTTCCAGCAGAGCGAAGGCCCGGGCGCGCCGATCGGTGCCCTGCTCGGCCTGATCCTGGCGATTTTCGTCGGCTTCGCCATCTACACCGGCAGCATGCGCCTGAACCTGAGCCTGTTCTTCCGCTGGACCGGCCTGTTCATCCTCGTGGTCGCCGCCGGCATCCTGGCCAATTCGGTACAGGCACTGCATGAAGCCGGGCTGTGGAACCACCTGCAAGCCGTGGTCTTCGATATCAGTGCCACGCTGCCGATGGACGGCCCGACCGGTTCGGTGCTGGCCGGCATGTTCGGCTACCAGGATGCCCCGACCGTCAGTGTCGTAGGCGCCTACCTGCTGTACCTGGTGATCGCGCTGGTGATGTTTTTCATCCCCGCCGCACCACCGGCAACCAAGCAAACCTCTTCCGTTCCCAACCAGTAAGGTTACCCATGTCCAACCCTGCAACTGGCAAACCGCCCCAGGCCTTGCGCTGGGCGGTAGCCGGCTCGGTGATCGTGATGATCGCGGCCGGTGGACTGTTCTACTACGCCTCGCAACTGGCAGCGAGCAAACGCCAGGGTCATCACAACGAAATCACCGTCAGCATCCTGGCCCATAGCTGTGAACCGAATGCACTGACCGTTCCAGCCGGGCTGAACAGCTTCCGTATCCTCAACAAGTCGGATCGCGCGGTGGAGTGGGAAATCCTCGACGGCGTGCTGGTGGTCGAAGAACGCGAGAACATCGCCCCCGGCTTGAGCCAGGTGATCAACGCCAACCTCGCCCCTGGCGACTACGCGATTACCTGCGGCCTGCTGAGCAATCCCCGTGGCACGCTGCACGTGACCCCGACCGCTGCCTCTGATGCGGCCGCCCAGGCGCGTCCGTCGATGACCGCCTTTATCGGACCGCTGTCGGAGTTCCGCGTCTACCTGAGCACCCAGGGCAGCGCCCTGATCAAGGCGGTCGACGCCCTGCAACAGGCCATCGCCGCCGGCGACCTGAGCCAGGCCCAGGCGCTGTATGTGCCGGCCCGCGCCGCCTATCAGCGCCTGGCACCGGCCGCCCAGCGCTTTTCCGAACTGGACAACGGTATCAACGCCCGCGCCGACTACTACGAAAAGCGCGAGCAGGACCCTGGCTTCGGCGGCTTCCACCGCATCGAATACGGCCTGTTCCAGCAACGCAACCTCGATGGTCTGATGCCCACCGTGCAGCGTCTGCAGGCCGATGTGATCAGCCTCAAGCAACAGTTGCTGGCCCAGTCGCTGCCCCCGGAACAGTTGGTCAGTATCGTCGCCCGCAGCATGCACAGCATCGCCGAGACCCGCGGCAGCAGCGGCGAGGAAGAACGCTACAGCCATATCGACCTGAATGGTTTCGCCGCCAACCTGCAAGCCACGCGCAAGGTCATCGACCTGCTGCGGCCATTGCTGGCGAAGTCGGCCGCCGACCTGCTGCCCAAGCTCGACAACGCCGCCGTTGCCCTGGATGCCGAATTCAACGGCCTGCGCACCGCCGACGGCTATGTCGCCTATGACACCGTCAGCGCCGAACAGCGCAAGCAGCTTGCCGACAAGGCCAAGGTCCTGGCCGATGCACTCGATGGAATCGATCCCGCCCTTGGCCTTTCCGGCCTGTAATCAGCAGACGACCCGAACATGAGCGATTCATCACAGCGTAACAACGAGTTTTCCGCCGACCGCCGCCGCGTTCTGCTGGGCATGGGCGTAGCCGGCGCGGCCATTGCCGGCAGCGCCCTGAGTTGTCCGGCTATGGCGGCGTCACAGGGCCAGGCCAGTCAGGGCCAGGCCACTCAAGCCCAGGCAACTCAAGCCCAAGTAACGCAGGCCCCGAGCAGCGACAAGACCCAGGACCGCCACGATTTCCATGGTCAGCACCAGACCGGCATCGTCACGCCGCGTCCGGCAGCCGGCATGATCGTCGCCTTCGACGTCCTCGCCAGCGACCGCAAGGACCTCGAGCGCCTGTTCCGCACCCTCAACCAGCGCATCGCCTTCCTGATGACCGGCGGCGCGGTGAAGCAGGTCGACCCGAAGCTGCCACCGGTGGACTCCGGGATCCTCGGCCCGGTCGTCACCCCGGACAACCTGACCATCACCGTCTCCGTCGGCGACTCGCTGTTCGATGAGCGTTTCGGCCTGGAGGCCGCCAAGCCCAAGCGCCTGAGCCGGATGGTCGGTTTCCCCAACGACGCCCTGCAGCCGGACCTGTGCCACGGCGACCTGAGCATCCAGTTCTGCTCCAACACCCCGGACACCAACATCCACGCCCTGCGCGATATCGTCAAGAACACCCCGGACCTGCTGCTGGTGCGCTGGAAGCAGGAAGGTTCGGTACCGCCCCAGGCCCCGGCCAAGCCCGGCGAACCGGCCCAGAGCGCGCGCAACTTCCTCGGTTTCCGTGATGGTTCGGCCAACCCGGACTCCAACGACGGCAGCGCCATGGACCGTATCGTCTGGGTCCAGCCCGGCAGCGACGAACCGGCCTGGGCCGCCCATGGCAGCTACCAGGCGGTGCGGATCATCCGCAACCTGGTGGAGCGCTGGGACCGCACCCCGCTGCAGGAGCAGGAAAGCATCATCGGCCGGGTCAAGAGCTCGGGCGCGCCCATGGACGGCCAGAAAGAAACCCAGGTACCGGACTACGCCAAGGATCCCGAAGGCAAGCTGACCAAGCTCGATGCCCATATCCGCCTGGCCAACCCGCGTACTGCCGAAACCCAGCGCAACCTGATCCTGCGCCGGCCGTTCAACTACTCCAACGGCGTGAGCAAGAACGGCCAGCTGGAAATGGGCTTGCTGTTCATCTGCTACCAGGCCGACCTGGAGCAAGGTTTTATCGCGGTCCAGACACGACTCAACGGTGAGCCCCTGGAGGAATACCTCAAGCCGATCGGCGGCGGTTATTTCTTCACCTTGCCGGGAGTCACCGGCGATCAGGATTTCATCGGTCGCTCGCTGCTATCTGCAACACCACAAAAAACCACTGCTTAACCCTTAACTCACGGAAACGTCCCATGAAGAAGTCGCCTCTTGCTTTGTTGTTGGCCGTCGGCCTGCTGCACACTCCGCTCTCGGCTTTTGCGGCCACCGCGCCCCTGGACCTGGTGGGGCCGGTTTCGGACTACAAGATTTACGTGACTGAACAGCTCGACGAGCTGGCCAGCAAGACCCAGCAGTTCACCGACGCCGTGAAGAAAGGCGACCTGGCCACCGCCAGGAAGCTCTACGCACCGACCCGCGTCCACTACGAGTCGATCGAGCCGATCGCCGAACTGTTCAGCGACCTCGACGCCGCCATCGACTCCCGTGTCGACGACCATGAGAAAGGTGTCAAGGCCGAAGACTTCACCGGTTTCCACCGCCTGGAGTACAGCCTGTTCTCCGAAAACTCCACCCAGGGCCTGGGTGACCTGGCCGATGGCCTGGACAAAAACGTCAAGGACCTGCAGGCCCGCGTCGCCGGCCTGACCTTCCCGCCGGAGAAAGTCGTCGGTGGCGCCGCCGCCCTGCTCGAAGAAGTGGCCGCGACCAAGATTTCCGGTGAAGAAGACCGCTACAGCCACACCGACCTGTACGACTTCCAGGGCAACATCGACGGCGCGAAGAAAATCGTCGACCTGTTCCGTCCGCAGATCGAGAAGCAGGACAAGGCCTTCGCCGCCAAAGTCGACAAGAACTTTGCCGCTGTGAACAAGATCCTGGCCAAGTACAAGACCAAGGACGGCGGTTTCGAGACCTATGACAAGGTCAAGGACGCTGACCGCAAGGCTCTGGTGGGTCCGGTCAACACCCTGGCCGAAGACCTGTCGACCCTGCGCGGCAAGCTGGGCCTGAACTAAGTAAACAGAAAACAAACCCAGTAACCAACATCGGTTACTGGGTGTTCCAATTGCGTCTCAGGATCAAGGATACACGCCAACAGGAGCAGTGACGGACCTGGCATAAGACGACATCGCTTCTGCTCTTTCGCCCCATACCCTCACCATATCCGCGGTTCTCGCATTACCGAGCGGACGGCCACCGCTATCCAAGACAAAAGGTGTCGAATAATAATTGACATTATTCCCACACAGAAAAGTTGCCGACACCCCATTACTAAATCCAAACTTGTAATTATCAGTCCCTTCAGTATTGCAGTGCCCTCCACCAGCGTTATGCCCGATCTCATGACGAAATGCGGCTGGCTGGGCGGTTCTCTGAATGCTGTAGCGGCCAGGCGCATATGCAAAACCTCCGGCTGCATCACCCGTAGGCATATTAAAATACCCGGCAACCATATCGGCCCCGGACTCAGCAATACCATTCCTGAATATATTCGCTACCAAACCAAGGGTTGTCCCGGTCACCGGATAGTCCTCGTTGACAATCTGCGTACCTACCAATCTGAGCCGCACTGTATCGGCTCTTGAATTTCGCAATCCCAGGTTGGCACTTTCGACTTGCGCAAGGGCAAAAGCTGTCGAATCACCGACCCGGTCAGCGGCAGACCTCGAGAACCCAGCCAATACATCAACAATAATCCGTCCATTGCAATCATGATCGACCAGGCTATTAATCGACTTGGAATCAACAAAAGACACACCCTCATGCCGCGTATCAGACTCAACGGCATCCGGCGTGAGATAGTCATATTTCTCCTCCTTGATCCAGGTTTGCGCCCCGTCGGAACGCCCAATGACAGTTCCACGATTTTCCGGTGTATCAAGAAATGCAACAAAACTTCCGTCAACACGAAGAGCAACAACCAGTTCCCCAAAATCGCCATTGCCCTTCATCAAAGGCGCACTACTTACCTGATAATCTTCATAGACGTTTCTCAGTTGCAACATTGAGGGGCGCACGCCCTTCAACAACGGAGAGCTCTCCGCCGTAGGCGACTTCGAGAGTAATGATTGAATATCCAGAAAACGTCCCGCAGGCACTTTGCCCCGCCGACTCGTATCAGTCATTGCCAAACCGCCTATCGACACCACTGGCCCATTCCCTGTCCAACATCCGGTTGCTGCGGTACGCCACCAGGCATTCTCCCGCTCGTTGGTTGGATAATAATGGGCAGGCTGGGCAACACCATTGAATTTTGAAATAAAGCGCTTTGTATTGCCAAGCCCATGTACTGCGCCGATATAGGAGTACTCGCTCCAGGATTTCGGATCGTTGAAAGTACCGGCATGTATCCCACGAAAGAACCACCAGCCATTATCGACTCCAGCAGGCGGATAGTAACAGGTCGAACATGCACTACCGTTGAACCGGGCCTCATAGAAACCAGTATTCCCCCGATGTATCGCTCCTGTATAGGTTATTTCACTCCAGGACTTGGGATCATCAAAGGTGCCGGCATGTAGCCCACGAAAAAACCACCAGGAATTATCGGCCCCGGCAGGTGGATAGTAACATGTCGAGCATGCGCTACCGTTGAACCGAGCCTCATAGAAGCCATTTCCGCCCCGATGTATTGCCCCTATGAAAGTTGGTTCACTCCAGTGCTTTGGATCTGCATAAGTGCCAGCCGCCCTGACTCCGCCTGGGCCGTTTTCAGGCGTCGCCGTTTGCAACTCATGCGCGGATGAATCTGACAACGAAGAATCGGTGGATAGAGAGCAGCCCTGGCACAAAATCAATATTGCAAACGCACAAGAAATACCGACTTGCATAGTAACTCTCCAAGGGCTTTGAGCCTCTGTCACTTGGCTCTCTCGGAATCGTGCAGCGTTGGAGAGAAAGCCCTGTGACTGAAGTTACATACGCGTACGGTAATCATCTACTGTCAAAATTAACAGGTTTTTATATCATTTAATAATAACACTTAGCATCTTTGATGCACTCCGCTTAGCCAGATAACTCACCAGACAATCAAAGCATCCGATACAGCAGTCGCTCGATCTTCACCCGACTGACCCGCCGCAGGAACTTGCTCACCGCCTCCGGGTATTCCACCAGGGTATCCAGCTCCTTGAAACTGTCGATACGCCGCGTGTTCTCGAAAATCAGCTCCAGCTCCCGGGCCCTTGGCTCCAGCAGTTCGCTGCGCGGATCGTCGATCAGCAAGGCGTTTTCCAGGTCCAGGCGGAAGGCCCGTGGATTGAGATTGTTGCCGGTCAGCAAGGTATAGCGCTGGTCGATCCACATGCCCTTGAGGTGGTAGGTATTGTCACCGTCACGCCACAGGTGCAGGTTCAGCAGGCCACTGTCGATGGCCGCCTGATGACGCTTGGCGAAGCGCCGCAGGCTGATCTCGTACAGGTACGGCAGAGCGGCGATGACCTTGAACGGCTGGCTCGGCGGGATATAGAAGTCGTTGGCGGTCTTGTCGCCGACGATGATATCGATCTTCACCCCTCGCTCCAGGGCCCGGTTGATCTCCCGGGTCACCGCCAGCGGCAGGTTGAAGTACGGCGTGCAGATGGTCAGTTGCTGCTGGCTGGCGGCGATCAGTTCGCAGATCACCCGGCTCAGCGGGTTGTTCTTGCCCAGGCCCAGCAGCGGGCTGACCGACAGGCTGAAACTCGGTTCGGCGCCGGCCTGAGTGTCGTACTGGGCCTTTTTCAGGCGGCTGCGCAGATCACCGATACCGCCGCGCAGGCTGCGGGTGCTCGGCAGGCTCGGCAGGTCCAGGCGGCAGACCGCATGGGAAGCCAGCAGCTCCTTGCGAATCAGCCCCTGCATCGAATCGGCCAGGGCGCGGTTTTGCAGCAGGTGATAGCGGTCGAAGCGGTACTTGTCGAACTTGTGCAGGTAGACGTTGTTCAGGCTCGCGCCGCTGTAGATCACGCAATCATCGATCACGAAACCCTTGAGGTGGAGCACGCCGAACAACTCGCGGGTCTGCACCGGCACGCCGTAGATCGGTACTTCGGTGGTGTGGTCGCGGGTCTGCGCCTGGTACCAGGCGCTGTTGCCCGGCTGCTTGCCCGCGCCGATCAGGCCACGCTGGGCGCGCAGCCAGTCGACCACGACGACGATCTCCAGCGCCGGATGGGCCGATTTGGCCGCATGCAGCGCATCGAGAATCTCCTGCCCCGCCTCGTCTTCCTGCAGGTACAACGCTACCAGGGTGATGCGTTGCCGTGCCCCGGCGATCTTCTCCAGCAGGCAGCGACGGAACTCGGCGGCCGACGGCAGGATGGTCAAGGCATCGGCAGTCAACGGAAAACTGCGCAGTTTGGGCAACAGGGAGCGTTTGAAGAGCGACGGCATAGGGCTCGCTAAGGGTCGAATGCGAAGGACTCGAGAGCTTACACCATGCATCGCTTTTTGCGCTCGCCTTCCAGGAGGGCGTTGCTGCCAACCTCGAGATATTCAGCCCATTGCCCTGATAGGCAAAAACAAATTCCGACTGGCCCTTGTAACGGGCTACAAGTTGGCCCATCTAATGGCTCTCTGATATCAATCCTGCGTTTACGCTAAGGAAACCTGAAATGACCCGCTCTCTGACAATCGCCAAACGCCTTGGATTGGGGTTTGGGCTGGTACTTTCGCTGTTGATTCTGGTGACCCTGATCGGGGTCAATCGCGTGGGGTTGATCGACTCGACCCTGACCAACGTCAGTGACGACAGCGCGGTCAAGCAACGCTACGCCATCAACTTCCGCGGCAGTGTGCATGATCGCGCCATCGCCATTCGCGATGCGGTGCTGGTCCGCGACGGCGCCGGCCTGGACACCCACCTGCGCAACATCGAACGGCTGAACGCCGATTACCAGGCCTCGGCCCAGCCGATGGATGCGATCTTCTCCCACATGGGGGCCTCCGATGCCGAACGGCGCCTGCTCGATGACATCAAGAGCAGCGAGCGCACTACCCAGGCCCTGACCGCCCGCCTGATCGAGCTGCGCAAGCAGGGCGACATGGACAAGGCCCAGGCTTTCCTGCTGTCCGACATTTCCCCGGCCTACAAGGAATGGCTCAAACGCATCAATGCGCTGATCGACTGGGAGGAAGCCTCGATCGGCACGCAACTGGCCGACGTGCGCGCCACCGCCAGCCACTTCGCCACCCTGATGCTGCTGGCCACCTCCATCGCCGTGCTGCTCAGCGTACTGGTCTCGGTGCTGATCATCCGCAACCTCAAGTCGACCCTCGGCGCGGAACCGGAAGCGGTCGCCGACTCGATCCGCCAGCTGGCCAACGGCCAACTCGACGGGGTGATCGATACCCGCTACCCGGACAGCGTCATGGGCGCCCTGAAGACCAGCAACCGCCACCTGGCCGAAACCATCACCCAGGTACGAGCGGTGGCCCACGACCTGATGGGCTCGTCCACGCAACTGCTGGCCAGTTCCGACAGCAACAGCGAGCAGATGCGCGTACAGACCGGGGAAACCCAGCGCATGGCCACCGCCATCAACCAGATGGCGGCCACGGTCCACGAAATCGCCGGCTACGCGCAGAAAGCCGCGCTGGCCAGCAACGCCGCCGACCAGGCGGTGGAAAGCGGCAAGCAGATGGTGCAGACCACCTCCAGCGAGATGCAGCGCCTGTCCCTGGTGCTCGACGGCGCAGCCGAGTCGGTGGACCAGGTGTCCCACGACAGCCAGGCCATCGAAAACGTGGTGGCGGTGATCAATTCGATTGCCGAGCGCACCAACCTGCTGGCCCTCAACGCCGCCATCGAGGCCGCCCGCGCCGGCGAGGCAGGACGCGGCTTTGCCGTGGTGGCGGACGAAGTGCGTTCCCTGGCGACCCGTACCCAGGATTCGACCCGGGAAATCCGCGAAATGGTCGCCCAGTTGCAGTCCGGTGCCGGCAAGACCGCCGAGATCATGCGCAACAGCCGCGAAATGGCCCAGCAGACCGTCGAACGCACCCGTGTCGCCGAAGGCGCGTTGATCCGGATCCGCGAGGAAGTCGGCGCGATCAACGACATGAACGCACAGATCGCCAGCGCCTCCACCCAGCAAGGCGTCGCGGCCCAGGAAGTGAACCAGAACATCAACCGCATCCACGATGCGGCCATGGAGACTTCGGTCGGCTCCAACCAGGTGGCCCTCTCCAGCCGCGAACTCTCGGTACTGGCCGACAGCCTGACGCAGAAAGTCAGCTTCTTCAAAGTCTGATCTCCCCGCCATCACGGTTGCCAGGGACGGCAACGCAGCTCCCGACGGTTTATTTCGAGAACAGGGATTGACCATGGAGAACGATCGTTCTACCATCTCTCCCATGAACGAAAATATTCCGAATCAAACCCGCGACACCCTTCTGGATACCGCCGAGCGGTTGATCTACCAAAGTGGCATCCATGCCACCGGGATCGACCTGTTGGTGAAGACTTCCGGCGTGGCGCGCAAAAGTATCTACAAGTACTTCGGCACCAAGGATCACCTGACCGTCGAGGCCTTGCGCCGGCGGGACGTGCGCTGGATGCAGTGGTACCGCCGCGAAGTCGACAAGGCCGCCACCAGCGGTGAACGTCTGCTCAACCTGTTCAGTGTCCTGACGGGCTGGTTCACCTCCGAAGGCTTCCGTGGCTGCGCCTTCATCAATACTGCGGGCGAGACCGGCGATCCACAGGATCCGGTGCGTCTGCTGGCCAAGGAACATAAACAGAAACTGCTCGACTATCTCGTCGAGCTCTGTGAAGCACATGGCATCGACGACAAAGAAGCAGTTGCCCGGCAATTGCTGATATTGATCGACGGAGCCATTACCGTTGCACTGGTCATGGGCGACCACGGTGCAGCCGATAATGCGCAATGCATGGCGCGGAAGTTATTGGCGCTCTGACGGCGTCATGCCCCGGGAATAACCGCTCAATCTGGATGACGACTTCCCGGGCGTGACACCTTTCGCTTGAACACAGCGCGACAACTGGTCTGAACTCAACCTCATTGGAGACATTGAAATGTCATCTAACGCAGACGCTCGCCCGCCACTTCCGCCTTTCACCCGTGAATCGGCGATTCAGAAAGTTCGCCTCGCCGAAGACGGCTGGAACTCCCGCGACCCGGAACGGGTGTCCCTGGCCTATACCCTGGACACCAAATGGCGCAACCGCGCCGAGTTCGCCAACAACCGCGAAGAAGCCAAGGCCTTCCTCAGCCGCAAATGGGCCAAGGAGCTCGATTACCGGCTGATCAAGGAGCTCTGGGCCTTTACCGACAACCGTATCGCGGTGCGTTACGCCTATGAATGGCATGACGATTCGGGCAACTGGTTCCGTTCCTATGGCAACGAAAACTGGGAGTTCGACGAGAACGGCCTGATGGCCCACCGTTTTGCCTGCGTCAACGACCTGCCGATCAAGGCCGAGGAGCGCAAGTTCCACTGGCCGCTGGGACGTCGTCCCGATGATCATCCGAGCCTGTCGGACCTGGGCCTCTAATCGATTATCACCGATCGTTCCCACGCTCCGCGTGGGAACGTCTCCGTGGACGCTCTGCGTCCGCTTTGTGACGCCGAGCGTCGCCGAACGGGGTGACGATCTCAGGGCTTGAAATTATTTCGCCCACGAATGAATAAACTCCAGATATCGCGTGTTCAATCCACAACGCCACCGAGGATTGTCCATGCACACCGTCTCCCTGCCCCCGGGCAACGCGCCCACGCACCGCCATGACCGCCTGACCATCGGCCTGCACTGGCTGACCGCGGCACTGGTGATCTATCTCTTCGCCAGCTCGCAGATCTGGGCCCAGCTGGAGCGCGGCACGCCATGGCGCAAGGGCCTGCAATCGTTGCATATCTCCTGCGGCATCCTGCTGGCGCTGATCGTCATCGCCCGGATCCTCTGGCGTCTGTTCGCCGCACGCCGCCTGCCGGCATTGCATCGCGGCGCCATGAATACCCTGGCCAAACTCGCTCATCTGGCGCTTTATGGATTGCTGCTGGCACAGATCGGCCTGGGTTTCGCCTTTCGCTGGGCCCAGGGCGAGCCCTTCAGTTTCTTCGGCCTGGTGGACATTCCGACGCTGGTCAGCCTCGACCGTTCGCTGCGCCCGGTACTGGCCGGCCTGCACGAACAGGTGGCGTGGGTTATCGTGATCCTCGCCGGCCTGCACGCGATCATGGCCCTGGTGCATCACTACGGCCTGGGCGACGACACCCTGCGGCGCATGCTGCCGGGCGGCCGCCTGAAATAATTTTCAGATCCACCGAATAAAACCCGACGCCCAGGCGTTCTCCTTGTTGCCGACCCCGGAGCAGTACCCATGAGCCTTCGTAAAAGCACTTTCGCCGTTCCCTTCCTGATTGCCAGTTGCCTGGCGGCTTCGCTGTCGAGCAGCCTGGCGTTCGCCTCCGGCGAAGAACCGGCCACGCCGCCGAAAAAGTGCACCGAGCAGCAAATCTGGAACCCGAGAGAAAACAAGTGCGAGCCCAAGGTGACCAGCACCGCCACCGACGACGAACGCGCCGACTACGCCTACGTCCTGGCCAAGGACAAGCAGTACCAGGCAGCGCTGGACGTACTCGACACCCTGAAGGACCAGAATACCGCCAAGGCCCTGAACTATCGCGGCTACGCCACCCGCAAGCTGGGTCGCACCGACGAGGGCATCGGCTATTACTTGCAAGCCGTGGAACTCGATCCAAACTATGCCCAGGTCCGTGAATACCTGGGCGAAGCCTACGTGATCAAGGGCCGCCTGGACCTCGCCCAGGAGCAGTTGCAGACCATCAAGTCGCTCTGCGGCACCCAGTGCGAAGAATATGAAGACCTGGCAGACGCCATCGCCCATCCTACCCAGAGCTGATAATCGATAGACGCGGAGGTTGCCATCGCCAGCGACAAGGAAATACGAGCCGAGTTGGGCCAGCACCTGGCACGCCTGTGGCGTTATGCCCTGGTGTTGTCCCGACAACGACATATCGCCGAGGACCTGGTGCAGGCCACCTGTGTCCGGGCGCTGGAGCGTGGCGACCAGTTCGTCGCGGGCACCCGCATGGATCGCTGGCTGTTGAGCATCCTGCATTCGATCTGGCTCAACGAAGTCCGCTCCCAGCGCGTGCGCCGGGGCCAGGGACAGGTCGATGCCGACGAGGTGCTGTCCTTCGACGGCGAGCAGGTGGTGCAGACCCATGTGCTCGCCTCGCAGGTCATCAAGCGCGTCGACGCCCTGCCCGAAGCGCAACGCGAAACCGTGTTCCTGGCCTATGTCGAAGGCCTGTCATACAAGGAAGTGGCCCATGTTCTTGAGGTGCCGATCGGCACGGTCATGAGCCGGCTCGCCGCCGCGCGCATGAAACTGGCGGAGCACCCGCCCCTGCGTGCCGTGCCCACCTCAACCAGCGGAGAACGGCGATGACTGATCAGCTTTCTCACTACACGCCTTCCGATGAACTTCTGGTGGCCTTTCTCGATGACGAACTGGATATCGAGGAACGCACACGCGTGGAAATCGCCATCGCCGAAAACGAGGCCGTCGCCGAGCGCATCGAATGGCTGATCCGCAGTGACCTGCCGTTCCAGGACGCCTATGGCGAACTGCTCGAACAGGCTCCCCTGGCCAGGCTCGAAGCCATGCTCGACTCACTGCCGTCGGAACGCGCCAGGCCGCCCATGAGCCGACGCAGCTTCCTCGCGGTCGCCGCCAGCTTCATGGTGGCCGGGATCGCCGCCGACCGGCTGTTCCAGGTCTGGCAGGCGCCGGCACCACAGAGCGAAGTCAGCTGGCGCAGCGTGGTGGCCGACTATATGACGCTCTATACCACGCAGACCCTGGACAACCTGCCGGGCGACGAAGCCTCGCAGCGGGCGCAGTTGCAGAACCTCGACAAAGGCCTGGGACTGGCCCTGGAGCCCAGCCAGGTAGCCTTGCCCGGACCGCAGCTCAAGCGCGTGCAAATGCTGGAATACGAGCATGTGCCGATTGCCCAGATGGCCTACCTCGATCCGCAGCACGGCCCCCTGGCGCTGTGCATCACCCGTTCGAAGAACGGCGTGAAGCCGGTGACCGAGGAAGTCCGGCACGGGATGAACGTAGTATTCTGGGCTGGAAAGACCCATGCCTACATGCTGATCGGACGCAACTCCGCCGCCGAGCTGCAAGCCATGGCGAATGTGCTGCGCGAGCGTTTCGCTACCTAACCTGCGCCAGGTCGGGCAGCAGCCGTTTCACCCGGGAACAGCTACCCGGGGGAAACGGCGACCGGCCAATCACCTACCCTGTCCGGCGCCGAGTGCTGACAACACGGCGCACCTCCTGCGCAAGCCGGAAGAACTAGAGTCATCCTTGTATGCTTTACCCCGTGAAATTCAGCATCCGAGGACATTTGAATGCCCCACACTGACAGCCTGTTGCCCCTGAACGACCCACGTTGCGCGCTGATCGTGATCGACGTGCAGAACGACTTTATCCCCGGCGGCCAGTTGGCCGTTGCCGGTGGCGACGAGATCGTGCCGCTGATCAGCCGCCTGGCGAGCCGTTTTCGCAATGTCATCATCGCCCAGGACTGGCACCCCGCCGGTCATGCCTCGTTCGCCAGCAGCCATCCGGGGCGCGTGCCGTTCGATACCGTGCAACTGGCCTATGGCACCCAGGTGCTGTGGCCCGACCATTGCCTGCAAGGCAGCCGTGGCGCCGAACTGCATGCCGACCTGCACCTGCCCCATGCCCGCCTGGTGATACGCAAGGGCTGCAACCCGGGCATCGACAGCTACTCGGCGTTTGTCGAGGCCGACCGCAAGACCCCTACCGGCCTGGCCGGATACCTCAAGGAATGCGGGATCGAGACGGTGTACCTGACCGGCCTGGCCCTGGACTACTGCGTCGCCTGGTCCGCGCTGGACGCCAGGGCGGCAGGCTTCACCACCTTCCTGATTCCCGACGCCTGCCGTGCCATCGACATGGACGGCTCATTGCAACGGGCCATGGAGGAGATGGAAGTGGCTGGCGTCCGGTTCATCGACTCACTGAGCCTGGCGGCACTGAATCAGCAGTGCTGAGCCCACTGTCGACTGCCTGCGCCTGCTGCACCACGGCATAGACGCTCAACTCACTGAGAGTGACCCTGGACAGGACCTCCTGCGGTAACGCCAGCAAGGCCTGATGGGCCTCGTGCTTCAGGCGGGCAAACAGCAGGTCCTGGTCCCCGGCCCGGAAACGCCGGATAAAGTCCTGCAGCGCCTCGAGGCTGGTGCCATCCAGGTCAGGGGACTCTTCCAGGCTGAGGATCACCGCCTTTACCCCCGGCCCCTGCTGTCGGGCCAGGCGCTGGACACTGCCGAGAATGCGCTCGGCATTGGCGAAGAACAGCGGCTCCCCCGGCCGCAGGATCAGCAGCCCCGGCACCTCGCGGGCCTGCGGGTGCAGCTGGCAATCGACAAAGTCATGGCCGTCAGCCAGATGCCCCAGTACCTGGACCGCCGCCGAGGACATCTGCCGCAGCATCAGCAACAGGCTGATCGCCACCGCCGCCAGCAAGCCGTCCAGTACCCCGAGCAACAGGACCGCGCCTACCGCGCAGATCGCCAGGAATCGATCGCGACGCCAGGCGAAGTAACGCTGCAAGGGTTCCAGGCTGACCGCCCGGGTCAAGGCATGAATGACAATCGCCGCCAGCACCGGCTCCGGGGTCAACGCGATCAACGGCAGCAGCGTCGAGACAATAAGCAGCACCACCAGCGCGGCGACCACTCCGGCACAGCGTGACGTCGCCCCCGCGGCCTCATTGGCCGAAGTCGCCGAATACCCGGCACCGGCCGGCATGCCATGAAACAGCCCGGACAACAGGTTGGCACCGCCCAACACCAGCAGGTCGCGATTGGAACTCACCCGATCGCCATGCTTGAGGGCGAAGGCGCTGATGGAGCCATAGGATTCGGCATACAGGATCATTACCAGGGCAAAGCCCAGCTCCACCAGCTTCAACCAATCGGAGAAGCCCAGGCGTGGCAGCGACGGCACTGCCAATTGCAGGTCGATGACACCGATCAGGCCGACCCCATGGCTCGGCAGGTCCAGCCATTCGCCCGCGGCGACACCCAGTATCACCACCAGCAGGCCCCCCGGCAGGCGTCGGAAACGCCCGAAAGCCCACAGCAGCACCAACGCCACGCCGGCCACTGCCGCGCCGGCCCAGTTCCATCGGGGCAATTGCCCGAGCAGTTCGGGAATGAAGCGGATCAGGTCACTGTGCTCCGGATGGACATCGACGATGCTCGCAACCTGCTTGAGGATGATGGTCACCGCAAGGCCGAAGGCAAAGCCGCGCAACACCGGCTTGGCGATAAACGAGGTCACGCTGCCCAGCTTGAACAGCCCGGCAAGCAGGAACATCAGGCCGGTGATCAGCACCAGGCCGATGGCCATGGTCAGGCGCAGGGCGATGTCCGTTCCGGCCACCGACAGCGTCGCCGCGGCCAGTACCGCGGCGGACGACGAGGTGGCCGAGACGATCGCAAAGCGACTGGTACCGAACAACCCGTAGCAGAGCAGCCCGGCGAAGAGCGCGATCACCCCGGCCTGGGGCGGCAGATTGGCGATGGTCGAATAGGCCACCGCCTCGGGCAGCAGCAGGCCGGCGATCGACAGGCCGGCGATCAGGTCAGCCCCGCTACGACGAGGCTGGGCGGAAGGTGCAGCGGTATTTCCGGGTGAAGGTTCACGCATCGATGGGCCGGTCCGTCCTGGCAGGTAGCGGGCATCCTGGCTTCGCGCCAGTTGCAGGGCGGTCTCACGCTCCTTGTGCGCAAGCTTAGCGCTGAATCGTCCGGCAGACACTATCTCGCCACAAGGAAGAGGGTGTCGCTCAGCGCGCTGCCGCCAGCTTCCACACCCGGGCGATATCCCGCGCCCGCGCCGACAGCAGGGACGCGGCCTCGGCACACGCCTGTTCCAGGCTCATCGGTCCGGACGCCAGGGCAAACGCCGCATCGACACCGTGCTGGTACATTTGCTCATAGCCTTCGCCCAAGGTGCCGGCCAGCACGATCACCGGCACGCCATGCTGCCGGGCAATCCGCGCCACGCCAAAGGGCGTCTTGCCACGCAGCGTCTGGGCATCGAAGCGCCCTTCGCCGGTGATCACCAGATCAGCACCTTGCACCGCCTGCGCCAGGCCCACCAGTTCGGCGACCACTTCCACCCCCGGGCGGAACTGCGCGGCGAGGAAGGCCTTGGCGGCGAAGCCCAGGCCCCCTGCCGCACCGCTGCCGGGCTCGTCGCGGACATCATCGGGCAGCACCTCGGCGCACAGGTCGGCAAAATGCCCGAGGGCGGCATCCAGCTCGCGGACCTGGACCGGTGTCGCGCCTTTCTGCGGGCCGAAGATCGCCGAAGCCCCGTGCTCGCCGCACAGCGGGTTATTCACGTCGGCGGCGATTTCGAAACGCACTTCGGCCAGGCGCGGGTCCAGCCCGGCCTGCTCGATACGCTGCAGTTGCGCCAGGGCCCGGCCGCCTCGCGCCAGCGCCTGTCCCCGGGCGTCGAACAAGCCCAGGCCCAATGCCTGCAAGGCACCGGCACCGGCGTCGTTGGTGGCGCTGCCGCCGATGGCCAGGATAATCCGCCGGGCCCCGGCATCGAGGGCCGCGCCAATCAGCTGGCCGGTGCCGAAGGTACTGCTGATGCAGGCATCCCGTTGGCCGGGCGGCACCAGTTGCAAACCACTGGCCTCGGCCATCTCGATAATCGCGGTGTGGCTGTCCGGCAACCAGCCCCAATGGGCCTGCACCGGCGTTCCCAGGGGCCCCTGGACCGTCGCGTCACGCCGCTCGCCATTGCAGGCCGCCAGCACCGACGCCACCGTCCCCTCGCCACCATCGGCCATCGGGCACTGGATCAGTTGTGCCTGCGGCAGGACTTCGGCCAGCCCTTCGGCAATGGCCTTGGCCACGGCGTCGGCACTCAGGCTGTCCTTGAAGGAGTCAGGGGCGATGATGATTTTCATGGGGGCGTTCTCCGGTTCTTATGGCGTCCATGCTGCCAGTTGAAACTGGGAATGACGCCTGTCTGCTGCACAAGCATTGGCGGGCTTTATTGTTCATTTCTACAAACCCGGCTCGTCGTGCGGCAGCAACTGCACGCCCAGGTACAACGCCAGCATCCCGTCCAGGCGCAACGGATCGACGCCGCTGAGTTCGGCGATACGCTCCATGCGATAGCGCAGGCTGTTGCGATGGATGCCCAGGGCTTCGGCGCACGCATGGCTCTGGCCATCGTGCTCGCACCAACTGCGCAAGGTCGAGAGCAACTGGCCGTTGCCATCCTTGGCGATCACCCTGCGCAAGGGCTTGAGCAGTTCCTCCAGGGCATCGTCGTCACGATGCCGCCAGAGCATCACTGGCAGACGATAGCGGTTGAGCTGCAACACGCGGGTCAGCGGCACCACATCGCGACCGTAGGCCAGCAGGTCGCTGACCCGCCGGTAACAACGGCGCAACCCCGCCAGGCCATCGGCCTGTCCGCCCTGGGCGAGTCGCAGGACTTTCCAGCCCTGGCCGTCGAGCTTCTCCAGCAACCGCAGCTCATCCAGTGCCACCGTCGCCGGACGGCACCAGAGCAATGACGACTCCGAGGCACTGACACACCAACTGTCGGGGTATCGCGACTGCAGCCAGGTAATCAACGCGTCGACGTTCTGCCCCGGCTCCAGTTCGAACAGGCACGGAATGCGCGGCAACTGCGGCTTGAGCCCCATCTGCCGGGCTTCGTCGACCAGCCGCGGCGAATCCCCGGCATCGCCCAGGAGCAGGGCCAGCAGGTCATCGCTGCGCTGGCGCCGCCATTGCTGCTCGGCCTGCTGATGGCGCTGGCCCACCAGCATTTCGGCGGTCATGCGTACCAGCTCGGCGTAGGTGCGCAACTGATCCGGGTCGCCGGTGATACCCAGCACGCCGATCAGCCGCTGGTCGTGCAGCAGCGGCAGGTTGATCCCCGGTTGCACGCCCTTGAGGTGCTTGGCCGTCTGTACATCGATCTCCACCACCCGCCCATTGGCCAGTACCAGCTGTGCCCCTTCGTGCCGGGTGTTGACCCGCTCCTTCTCGCCACTGCCGAGAATCAGGCCCTGGCTGTCCATGACATTCACGTTGTAGGGCAGGATCGCCATCGTGCGGTCGACGATATCCTGCGCGAGGTCATGGTCCAGTTCGAACATGGGGAGCGGGTCCTTGGTCTAGATTGTTCAGTGGCACAGGGTACACCGGCAAACCCTGTGCACCGGCACAAAGACAGCAGGCCCCGGGGTGGCCGAGACTCACAGGGCGATCAACGTTACCCTTGCATCGCAAAAAATCATAATAAAGAGAGACCGCCATGTCACAGAGCGCCGCGTTGCCCCAGGCCACCGCTGACTTGAAAAATGCCGTATACAAGCGCATCACCCTGCGCCTGATCCCCTTCATCTTCATCTGCTACCTGTTCAACTACCTCGACCGGGTCAACGTTGGATTCGCCAAGCTGCAGATGCTCGACGCCCTCAAATTCAGTGAAACCGTCTACGGCCTCGGGGCCGGGATCTTCTTTATCGGCTACGTGCTGTGCGGCGTACCGAGCAACCTGGCCCTGAACCGCTTCGGTCCACGGCGCTGGATCGCACTGATGATGATCACCTGGGGCCTGTTGTCGACCTGCCTGCTGTTCGTCACCACGCCAACCCAGTTCTACACCCTGCGACTGTTCACCGGTGCCGCGGAAGCCGGGTTCTTCCCGGGCGTGGTGCTGTACCTCTCGCAGTGGTTCCCGAGCTTCCGGCGCGGTCGCATCATGGCCCTGTTCATGTCGGCGATCCCGGTTTCCGGCCTGCTCGGCAGCCCGTTTTCCGGCTGGATCCTCAACCACTTCGCCGCCGGCCAGGGCGGCCTCGCCGGCTGGCAGTGGATGTTCCTGCTGCAGGGCATCCCCACCGTACTGCTGGGTGTCGCGGCGTTCTTCCTGCTGGCGGACAAGTTCGCCAACGCCAGGTGGCTGACCGCCGAAGAGCGCGCGGTGCTCGAAGCCGACCAGGCGATCGATGCCGCCAACAAGCCGAAAACCATCAGCGACTCCCTCGGCGAGGTGTTCAAGAACCCGGCCATCTGGGCGTTCGGCCTGATCTATTTCTGCATCCAGAGCGGCGTCTACGCTATCAACTTCTGGCTGCCGTCGATCATCAAGAACCTCGGTTTCAGCGACAACCTGGTGATCGGCTGGCTCAGCGCGATTCCTTATCTTTTGGCGGCGGTGTTCATGCTGCTGGTGGGACGCTCCGCCGACCTGCGCAAGGAGCGTCGCTGGCACCTGGTGGTGCCGATGCTGATGGGCGCCATCGGCCTGCTGATCGCGGTCAACTTCGCCACCCACCCGGCCATCGCCATTCTCGGCCTGACCATCGCCACCATGGGCGCCCTCACCGGCCTGCCGATGTTCTGGCCGGTGCCGACCGCCCTGCTCAGTGCCGGTGCCGCCGCCGGCGGGCTGGCCTTGATCAACTCGATGGGCCAGATGGCCGGTTTCCTCAGCCCGTACCTGGTCGGTTGGGTCAAGGATGCCAGCGGCTCCACCGACGCCGCGCTGTATGTGCTGGCGGCCGTGATCGTCGGCGGCAGCCTGCTGGCCCTGCGCATGACCCGCGGCCTGCGCGCCCAGTAATCCCCACGCCATGAAAAGGACCTGGTAACCGGCATCGCCCGTTATCAGGTCCACACACCGTCAGATATTGGCAAGATAATTGAGGGATTGCCCGGCGACGGGCTTCTGGTATCTGATTGAGACTTTTCCGTCAGCGCAAAAGGACGACAATCATGAGTTATCGCACCCTCGGCCAGTCCGGGCTCAAGGTTTCCACGCTGACCCTGGGCAGCATGATGTTCGGCGAACAGACCGATACCGAAACCTCCCTGCGGATCATCGACAAGGCCTGGGACCAGGGCGTCAATTTCATCGACACCGCCGACGTCTACAACGCCGGGCGTTCGGAGGAAATCGTCGGTGAAGGGGTGGCCCGCCACCGGCACGACTGGATCATCGCCTCCAAGGTCGCCATCGGCCCGGCGGATGGCGTACCGAACCGCAGCGGCCTGAGCCGCAAGCACATCTTCAATGCCATCGAGGCCAGCCTCACCCGCCTCGGCACCGATTACCTGGATATCTACTACCTGCACCGCGAGGACCACAATACCCCGCTGGAGGTCACCGTATCGGCCATTGGCGACCTGCTGCGCCAGGGCAAGATCCGCCATTGGGGCCTGTCGAACTATCGCGGCTGGCGCATCGCCGAAGTGATCCGCGTGGCCGAACGGCTCGGGGTCGACCGGCCGGTGATCAGCCAGCCGCTGTACAACATCGTCAACCGCCAGGCCGAGACCGAACAGATCACCGCCGCCGCGGCCTACGGTCTCGGCGTGGTGCCCTACAGCCCGCTGGCCCGTGGCGTGCTCAGCGGCAAGTACGCGCCGGATGTCGCGCCGGACGCCAACAGCCGCGCCGGCCGCCAGGACAAACGGATCCTGGAAACCGAATGGCGACCGGAGTCCCTGCGCATCGCCCAGCAGATCCAGCAATACACCCAGGACCGCGGCGTGGGCATTGTCGAATTCGCCATCGCCTGGGTCCTGAACAACGCGGCGGTCAGCTCGGCGATTGTCGGTCCGCGCACCGAAGCACAGTGGGACAGCTACACCAAGGCGCTGGCGGTACAGATCAGCGCCGAGGATGAAGCCTTTATCGATTCGCTGGTGACGCCGGGGCATGCCTCGACGCCGGGCTTCAACGATGTCAGCCACTTCGTTTCCGGACGCAAGCCGCTGAATCAGTAGCCTGTCCGGGCGAGCCGGCTACTGGGAAGTCGGCATCGCGAATTCGGCCCCCTTGGCGATGCTGTTCGGCCAACGCTGCATGATCGATTTCTGCCTGGTGTAGAAGCGCACGCCTTCTTCACCATAGGCATGCATGTCACCGAACAGCGAACGCTTCCAGCCACCGAACCCGTGCCAGGCCATGGGCACCGGAATCGGCACGTTGATGCCGACCATGCCGACCTGGATCCGCCGGGCGAACTCGCGGGCGACATGACCGTCGCGGGTATAGCAGGCCGTGCCGTTGCCAAACTCGTGGGCATTGATCAGTTCCACCGCGTCGGCAAAGTCCTTCACCCGTACACAGGCGAGCACCGGGCCGAAGATTTCCTCCCGGTAGATCTTCATCTCGGGTGTGACGTGATCGAACACGGTGCCGCCGAGCCAGAAACCGTTTTCACAGTTGTCGCCGGCTTGCCGGCCATCAAAGCCACGACCGTCGACCAGCAACTGCGCACCTTCCCGGATGCCCTGCTCGATGTAGCCGGTGATACGCTCGCGCGCCACCTGCGAGACGATCGGCCCCATTTCGGCGGCCAGGTTCATGCCATCGAGGATCTTCAGCGTCTCCGTGCGCTCGACCAGTCGCGGCATCAGCCCGTCGGCAACATCTCCCACCAGCACGGCGACCGAGATGGCCATGCAGCGCTCCCCCGCCGAACCGAACGCCGCACCCATGAGCGCATCGATGACCTGGTCGATATCGGCGTCGGGCATGACCACCATGTGGTTTTTCGCGCCGCCCAGGGCCTGGACACGCTTGCCGTGGCGCGCGCCGGTCTCGTAGATATGGTTGGCGATCGGCGTCGAGCCGACGAAGCTCAAGGCCTTGACTTCCGGATGCTCCAGCAGCGCGTCCACCGCTTCCTTGTCGCCCTGCACCACGTTGAACACGCCGTCCGGCAGCCCGGCCTCCTTGAACAGCTCGGCGATCAGCAAGGCGGGTGTGGGATCGATGGGGCTGGGCTTGAGGACAAAGGTATTGCCGCAGGCAATGGCCACCGGGAACATCCACATGGGCACCATCACCGGGAAGTTGAAGGGCGTTATGCCAGCAACCACGCCCAGGGGCTGGCGCACGGTCCAGTTATCGATGTTGGTGGAGACCTGCTCGGAGTAATCGCCCTTGAGCAGTTGAGGGATGCCACAGGCGAACTCGACCACTTCGATACCGCGGGTGACTTCACCCTGGGCATCGGTGAAAACCTTGCCGTGTTCGGCGGTGATCATCCGGGCCAGCGTGTCGCGGTTCTTGTTGAGCAGGTCGAGAAACTTGAACATGATCCGCGAACGACGCAGGGCCGGCAGATTCGACCAGGCCGCAAACGCAGCGGCCGCGGACCGCACCGCGGCATCGACCTCTTGCGACGAGGCCAGGGCCACCCTGCCGGTCACCGATCCGGTGGCGGGGTTGGTGACGTTTTGCGTGCGCCCGGAAGTACCTGGCATCACGCGACCATGAATGTAATGGGCGATATCGGCTGGCTGATTGCTCATGACGGGAGTCCCCTGTGTGGTGGTTTCTTGTTGGAAACAGCGAGGCGGTCTTCCGGCGAAACGCCCGGTCAATGGCGACCTGGTTCGTCGGAGTGCCCCGCGAAGACAACATAGGAGCCACGCCAGATCATGTAAAATGATGATTAATGATCCATTCGATCACTTATCATGAAGTCTCTGGCCCAGCCATTTCGCCCTTTCGGCCAACCGTCGCTGCCAGTCCCCGGCCAGCCCGGGAATCGCGGCCAACGCCAGCAACTCCTCTATCAGCGGCCGATGAGACAGTTGCACTTCCCAGAACCTGTCGATGGAAAACCGATCCGTTTGCCGCTGCACAAGTTCGATCACGTCGCCTTCGCGGATAATCCCGGGTTCGAGCACCCGGTAATACCAGCCGGTAATTCGCTCATGGGCCACAAACATCGACATCTGTTCGACGCCAAAACGATGATTGATCTTCCAGCACGGACTGCGCGGTTGCGACACCTGCAAGACTGCACCGCCCATCTGGAAAACATCGCCGATATGCACATTTCTTTCGCTCAGTTCCACCGCACAGATGTTTTCTCCCAGACTGCCGGGATTCAACTCCTCCACACTTTGCGGATAAGCCAGTGCCAATCGTGCATAGTTTTCCATCGCATATTGATGAACGGCCTTTTCCGGCCCGCCATGCACCCGGGTATCCGCGTGCTCGTCACCCACGATGCCCTGGATATCCACGCGGACCGGGCCCGTCACTCTTCGTTTGAAGATTCCGCTGCGCTGCCCTTCGGGCTGTAAAGTCCCTGTTCCGCCGGCAAAGATACTTTCGATTTTCGAAGTCAGTTTCATCTTTTAACTGCCCGCCTCGCCCCTGTTTTCCGGCACTTTACTAATCACCATCAATCTAGTAAATTGATGGATAGTGATGACATCCATCACTTCTAATAATAGGTGACATTACTTATGGAAATGCGCCAGCTGAAGATTTTCTGTGCGGTTGCGGAGCTTGGCAGTTTTACCGCGGCGGCAATCAACGTGAATACCGTCCAGTCCAATGTCACCATGCGGGTGAAAGAACTTGAAACCGAACTTAATCGGGATCTGTTCATTCGCAAGAAAAGTGGTGTAGTCCTGACTTCAGCCGGTGAAACATTCCTCGGTTATGCCCGACGCATATTGCAACTCACGGATGAAAGTCGCAGCGCCCTGATGGATACCGGCGTGCCGAGCGGAATGCTGCGACTGGGATCGATGGAGACCACCGCGGCGATCCGCCTGCCGCAAGTCCTGACCCGCTACCGCGAGCGTTTTCCCGAGGTACGGCTTTCCCTGCTGACCGGCACAACCGCCGAGCTGATCAAGGCCATCGAGACCCATCGGCTCGACGGCGCTTTCGTTGGCGGGTTCCACCAGAATTCGGCCCTGGCACAGGACGTCGCATTCGAAGAGGAACTGGTGCTGGTCAGTAGCAGCCACTTCGACTCGCTGGCAACGCTGATCGAACAGATGCCCCAGCAAACCGTGCTGGTTTTCCGCACCGGCTGTTTCTATCGCTCGACCCTGGAGAACTGGTTCTATCAGGTCGGCCTGGTGCCCAACCAGATCATGGAGCTGGGCACACTCGACGGCATCCTCTCATGCGTGGCGGCGGGCATGGGCGTGACCCTCCTGCCCAGGGCCATCGCCGAGAGCTGCAGCGTGCGGCATGCCATTCACTGCCACACGCTGCCGGCCGAATTCGCCAACGTCTCGACGGTCTTCATCCGTCGCAGCGATACCATGCTCACCTCTGCCCTGAGCGCCTTTATCGAACTGGCGCAGGAGCACATCAACCGGCCAACGATTCAGTAAGCCTGACCGGCGCCTGATCAGCGGGCGCCAGCCCCTCGACCAGCACGGCCATGCGATCCGCCGCCGGCCCGACACGATGGATTTTCCCCACCCCCTGGCCGGCATACAGCGATAGCTTCCTGGCCATGCGTGGCGGATCGATCTTGCGGGCGCCCCCGCCCATCAGGCGCAACGGATTCCATTTGTCACGATTGGCAATGACCCGGTGCGGTGTCCCGTACGTCCAGCCAAAGGAATAGCCGGTGCGGTACTCGGTATCATCCGCGGTCGCCTCGACAATCTTCTGCTTGTAGAGCTCATGGGCATTGGACTCGTTACAGGCGACAAAAGCCGTGCCGACGACAACCCCCGCCGCGCCCAGCGAGAGCATGGCGCGGACATCCTCGCCGGTGACGATCCCCCCGGCGGCCAGTACCGGCCGCCCCTGCGCGACGGCAACCAGCGCCGGCAACAGCGACATGATCCCGACCGTGCCCCGATTCAGGTGCCCGCCGCTTTCGCTGCCCTGTGCCACGATGATGTCAGCCCCTTGCTCGATGGCCTGCCTGGCCAGCGCTATCGAGCCCACCTGCACCATCACCCGCATGCCGGCGGCCTTCGCCCGGGGGATCATATCGGCAGCGTAGTCCTCGGCATAAAACAGCGACAGCAGCCGGGGCCTTTCCTGCAGGAGCACCTGGAACTGCGCTTCGAATACGTCGGGGCCACCAAACTGCGGGACGAGATTGACGCCAAAAGGCCGGTCGGTCAGTGCGCGTGTCTCATGGATCCAGCGACGCAGGACCGATGGCGCCAGCCTGAGTCCGCCAAGAACCCCCATCCCGCCGGCATTCGCCACCGCGGCAACCAGTTCGGGGCCGGAAATAGCCGCCATGCCACCGAGAAAGATCGGATAACGAACGCCGCAGAGTTGGGTGACTGCATTGCCGGAAAAATCAAAGTCGACTTTATTCATGATTCACAACTCCACCTTTTTTCCAAGCATCCGCTTCAGCGTATTGTTTTTCAGCTGGATGTGATTCTTGACCGCGCCGAAGACATGCAATGCCAGGCCCGCAAGAAACGCCGACGCGCCGATATTGAAGAGCACATCGATGACATGCCTGACTTCTTCATTGACGGGAATAAGTGCTGGAATCGAGAAGCCGCCAGGCAAACCGACCACTTCTCCCGCCGCTGATCGACTTGCCCAGACGGCGATCGGCAACAACACCATCGCCAGGGCCAACGCGACGGCCACCGATCGACTGATGATCAACTCGATGGGATTGGGTGTACCCGTGGGCAGAGGATGATAGGACGTGATTCTGGCCCAGAAGCGATAGAGCGATACCAGGAAAAGAACCAGGCCCAGCAGGTTCTGAACCCGGACAAGTTCCACTTGCAGCGCACTGTCGGATACCCGGGAAATAGTCAGGCCCAGGCACAGGATCAACAGCAGCGCTACCGCCACCACCCAGTGCAGAACGATTGTAATGGGCGAAAACCTCAGGCCATTGTCGCGCAATTGCATGACCGACTCCTTATTGTCAGTTGTATGGATAACCCACAGGCGGTCCGGATAACGGCACAAACCGCCTGGTCCGTGCCTTAGTGGCTGACTGCCCTGGTTGCGCCGATGCCGGTCTGGGCGCGAACCACCTGATCGTCGAACAGCCCCCGCTCGATGACGGCCCCGGCACTGCGATCGGTGACCGAGCCGAACCAGGTGAAGAAGAACGCGACGTTCATGGAAATGATCGCGGGATAGTCGAAGGGGAAGATCGCCGTGGGATTGCCCAGCACCTTGACCCAGACCGCCGGAGACAGGATCACCAGCCCGACCGCGCTCACCAGGCCGGCCAATCCGCCCATCAGCGCACCACGCGTCGTCAGGCCCCGCCAATACATCGAAAGCACCAGGATCGGGAAGTTGACCGACGCCGCCACCCCAAAGGTCAGGGCGACCAGGAAGGCGATATTCTGGTCCTTGAACACGATGCCCAGCACCACCGCAACGATGCCGATGCACACGGAGGCGATCCGCGAAACGCGTCGTTCATCGACGGCATCCGCGCGGTTGTTCTTGAACACCATGACATACAGGTCGTGGGAGATCGCCGAAGTGCCGGCCATCGTGAGCCCGGACACCACCGCCAGGATCGTGGCGAAGGCCACGGCAGAGATGAAACCGAGCAGCAGGTCGCCCCCCACCGCCCTGGCCAGGTGCATCACCGGCATGTTTCCGCCGCCGATGAGTTTCCCGGCCAGGTTGCCGTTCTCGAAGAAAGCCGGATCCTGGCCGACGATCACGATGGCAGACAACCCCAGCAACGCCACGATCACGTAGAAGAAACCGATGAAACCCGTGGCGACAAACACCGACTTGCGGGCCTCCTTGGCATCCGGAACGGTGAAGAAACGCATGAGGATATGCGGCAGGCCGGCGGTGCCGAAGACCAGTCCGACCGCCAGGGAAACAAGCGCGAGGGGATCCGCGACCAGTTTGCTGGGCAACAGGATGTGCTCCCCCTCGCGATGAGCGGCAACAGCTTGCTGGAACAGCGTTTCCAGGGAAAATCCGAACCGGCTCAACGCCAGGCCCGCCAGCACGACCCCGCCCAACAGCAGCAGCCCGGCCTTGACGATCTGCACCCAGGTGGTGGCGACCATGCCGCCAAAGGTGACGTACACCGCCATCAGCAAGCCGACGGCGATGACCGCATAGTGATAGGGAAGACCGAAGAGCAACTGGATCAATTGCCCGGCCCCGACCATCTGCACCACCAGGTAAAAGCACACCACGGTCAGCGAACCAAAGGCCGTCAACGTGCGGATGCGTCGCTGATCCAGCCGGAAGGAGGCAATGTCGGCAATGGTGATGCGCCCCAGGTTCCTGATGCGCTCGGCAAACAGAAACAGCAGCAGCGGCCAGGCCACGAAGAAACTGATGGAGTAGATCAGACCATCAAAGCCGTTGAAGTAGATCATGCTGGTGACCCCCAGCAACGCCGCCGCCGACATGTAGTCACCGGCCAGCGCCAGGCCGTTCTGGAACCCGGTGATGCCGCCACCGGCGTTATAGAAGTCATCCATGGACCGGGTCTTGGTTGACGCCCAGTAGGTGATCCCCAGCGTCGCGACGACGAAGACCAGGAACATCGCAATGGCGGTGAGGTTGACCGGCTGCCTGTCGACGCCCTGCAACGCGTCCGCCGCATGGGCACTGCCCGCCGCGCACAGAAAGCTCATCAGGCCCAGAGACTGCAAGAGGCGGCTCATTGCTCGGCTCCCTGGCGAATCTCGGCGGTCAGCTCGTCGAACTCGCCATTGGCCCGCAGGATATAGAGGCCTGTCAGCAACCAGGCCCCCACGATAAACGCCAATCCGAGCGGCCAACCAATGTTGATGATGCTGGTGGCGGAAATCTTCCTTGCGAGAAGTTGTGGCATAAAAGCCGCCACGAGGATGAACAGACAAAAAGGGACGAGCGTGGCCGTCGTGAGAGAAACCAGGAACTTTCGCCGCCGTGATACCAAATCCTTGTAACGAGGGTGGTTCCGAATTCTTATTGATTCAGTCTGGATATTCACGTTGACTCCGGGGTGCTGTGGGAAGTTATTGTTCCGCAGCCTCGGACTCGATGACTCGATCCGCCACTGGCTACGGTTTATCTGCCCGCTCAACATAGGACCCGGCGGCAAATCATGTAAAATGATTATTCATGATGGCTTTGATCGTTTTCAGTGAAACAGAACTTTAAAGTTCCGTGATTGCTTACACCAAGTATCAACTCATGTTTCAGTACCAACATTTATCCAGATTCCAGCCATCAATATAATTTGCCCATGAAAACGCCTGCGCTGTTGCGGTGACCGTTTTATTCATGAGGTAGATCTGCATGGCGCGTACCCTCGATATTCTGCAATCGGCCTTGTCCGCCTTCCCCCGCGTGACGCTGCTCGATGGCCCCACCCCGATTCAGAAGCTTTCACGGCTGAGTGCGATGCCGGCGCTCAAGGGCTGCAATCTCTATGTAAAACGCGATGACCTGATGGGCCTCGGCGGTGGCGGCAACAAGCTGCGCAAACTCGAATTCCTGCTGGGACAGGCGCTTGCGCAAGACGCCGACACGCTGATCACCTGGGGCGGAGCGCAATCCAATAACGCCAGGCTCACCGCGGCGGTCGCCGCCCGCCATGGGCTGCATTGCGTACTGATCCTGAGCCCCTCCCAGGTTCGCGGGGACGACGATTACCAACTCAATGGAAACGTGCTGCTGAACGATCTCTTTGGCGCGACTGTCCAGCCTCTGCCCGCAGGAGCGACACCTGCAACCCATGCCCGGGAACTCGCCGAACAACTCCGGCGCCAAGGCAGAAAGCCCTTCCTCATGCCCCTCGGCGGCTCCAGCCCCGTGGGCTGTCTCGGCTACGCCGCAGGCGCGGCCGAACTGCTCGCGCAGAGCCATGCATTCGGGGTCGAGTTTGACCAGATCGTTGTCCCCAACGGCAGCAGCGGCACCCATGCCGGTCTGCTGGCGGGTCTTGTCGTCGCCGCTTCGCCGATCCGCGTGAAGGGATACTCGGTGCTGGGTACCGCGGAACAATCGCGCGAGACGACCCTGGAGAAAACCCGCCAGGTGCTCGAACTGCTCGACAGCGATGCCGATCTGCCCCGCAACGCGATTCATATCGATGACTCGCAAAGAGGCGCCTCATACGGCGCCCCGACCCAGGCGATGCAGGCAGCAACCCGGACCCTGGCGACCCGGGAAGGCTTGCTGGTCGATCCGGTTTATGGCGGCAAGGCATTGGCCGGACTGCTGCAATCGGTCGCCGACGGCGAGCATTCGCCGGGCAGCAATATCCTATTCATCATGACCGGCGGCATACCGGGCATTTTCGCCTACCGCACAGCCTACGGCTGACCCGCGGCGCTCCTCAGCGGTAAAGTCCCGGTCTGCGGTGCTGGATAAATTCTGCCGAAAGCGCCATCCTGCGCGCCTTTTTCCAGCGCGGCGCCGGCTTTACCGCGCCCGACACGCCAAGGACACGCCCCATGCACGACCTGCCACTGAACGACGCCGACTTCGAATTTATCGAGGACACCCTGCTCAAGTACGGCGACGATCACAGCGTACTCAATCCTTCCGAGCTCGACGGCTACCTCACCGCGCTGGTCTCCGGCCCGACCCGGGTGGATATCGCCGAATGGTTCCCGGCCATCTGGGGTGGGCAGAACCCGGCCTGGGAGAGTCCACAGGAGTGCAAGCAGTTCATCGACCTGAGCGTGCGCCACATGAATGCCCGGGCCACCCAACTGGCGACAGATGCCGCAGCCTTCAAGGCCCGCTTCGAAGAAACCGAACACCAGGGGCAACCGCTGGTCCTGGCCGAAGAGTGGTGCTTCGGCTACCTGCGCGGCATCGGGGTCAGCCAATGGCCCGAATTGCCGGCCGCCCAGGCACAGTGGCTGGACGCGATCAGTTTCTGCGCGGAACAGGATAATTTCGAACTGCCGGCCAACTTCGATGTGCCGCTGCACCGCCAGCGCGTTGCCGCGATCGAACCGGCAGCACGCGGACTGCATGACTACTGGGCCGGGCGGCGCTGAGCAGATTTCCTCACCCATACTGGCCGCCGGCCAGCGAACAGCCTGCAGGTGCCCTCAGGCATTCTTTTTCTGCAGGCTTCTCATTTGCAGTTTCGCCCTCTGAACGGCGGCCATCTTCTCCGGCCGCTTCATGCGCTTCCATTTGCGGATGTCGTCCTTGGTGCGGCCACAGCTGACGCACAGCTCGCCGCTGAGCTGGCACACTGAAATACAGGGATTATCGATCTCCTTGGCCATGCCTTAGCCTCGCCCGGGACGCTTGCGCGCCAGGCGCGGCCGCCAGCTTCCGGCATTGTCGCGCGGGCAGGCTGCAGTCAGGGTGGCGACCAGCAGCCCCTCGGTACGGGCCTGGTCGCGTTTACTCGGCAGCATCGATGAATCCTTGTGGCGAACGACATCAAAACGCCCATCATACGCTACCGACAATCGTCATGGCGCCACGCCACCTGTGGAATGCCTTGCTGCGCCATTTCCAAATATCAAAACCACGTAGATCGCAACAATCCCACCATTACTAAATATTTCTTCATGTCATCAGAAAGAAATATTTCAGGCATTAAATCGCTATCAGTCTGACTTATGAACCCTTTCACCCAACCCTGTGCATCGAGGTATTGCCGTGATTTTGCTGACAAAAAAACGCCTGTCGGTCCTGCTGGCTTCTCTCTGCCTGAGCGGCGTTGCTCATGCCACCGACGTGACCGGTGCCGGCTCCAGCTTCGTCTTTCCGGTGCTGTCCAAATGGTCCCAGGACTACAGCAAGACCTCCAGCAACCGCATCAACTACCAGTCCATCGGCTCCGGTGGCGGTATCGCCCAGATCAAGGCCGCGACCGTGGACTTCGGCGCTTCCGACGCCCCACTGTCGGCTGACGAACTCAAGGCCGGTGGCCTGGGCCAGTTCCCCAGCGTGATCGGCGGCATCGTGCCGGTGATGAACATCGAAGGCGTCGCTGCCGGCCAACTCAAGCTCGACGGCGAAACCCTGGCGAAGATCTTCCTGGGCACCATCAGTTCCTGGAACGACCCGGCCATCGTCGCCCTCAACCCGGGCCTGAAACTGCCTGACGCGAAGATCACCGTCGTGCACCGCTCCGATGGCTCGGGCACTTCGTTCAACTTCACCAACTACCTGGACAAGGCCAGCGCCGACTGGAAAGCCAAGATCGGCTTCGGCACCACCGTGCCTTGGCCGGTCGGTGTGGGTGGCAAGGGCAACGAGGGTGTCTCGGCCTACGTGAAGCAGATCAAGAACTCGATCGGCTACGTCGAATACGCCTACGCCCTGCAGAACAAGATGACCCACGCGCAGCTGAAGAACGCCTCCGGCAAATTCGTCCAGCCTAACGCCAAGGCCTTCCAGGCCGCCGCCGATACCGCCGACTGGTCCAGCGCCAAGGACTTCAACCTGATCATGACCAACGCTCCGGGCGACGCCGCATGGCCGATCACCGCGACCACCTGGATCATCATGTACAAGCAGCCGAAGAATGCCGAGCAGAGCGCGGCCGCCTTCAACTTCTTCAAGTGGTCCCTGGAAAACGGCCAGCAACAAGCGGCCTCGCTGGACTACGTAGCCCTGCCCGATTCGCTGGTCAAGCGCATCGAAGGCTACTGGAAATCCGACTTCACCCATTGATCCAGCCCGCCTGAAACCTCTCGTCGTCCGGCCGCCAGCGGTCGGATGACGGGACTTGAGCAGAGTAATAATGAACGACACCGTCCAGCCCCTGGCCCTGTCCACCTACAGCAGCGATACGGCCAGTGATGGCCGGGCCGCCCGCGACCAGCGTCATGACCTGTGGTTCAAGCGAACCATGTTCGGCGCCGCCATGCTGGTGCTGGTACTCCTGGCAAGCATCGCGGCTTCGACCCTGTGGGGCGGCAGCCTCGCCTTCAAGACCTTTGGTCTCGACTTCCTGACCAGCACCGAATGGGATGCGGTCAACAATCACTTTGGCGCGCTGGTGCCGATCTACGGCACCCTCGTGACCTCTTTCCTGGCCTTGCTGATCGCGGTGCCCGTCAGCTTCGGCATCGCGATATTCCTCACCGAAGTCGCGCCGCCCTGGCTGCGCATGCCCGTGGCCTCCGCCGTCGAGCTGCTGGCCGGGATTCCCTCGATCATCTACGGCATGTGGGGTCTGTTCGTGTTCGGCCCGTTCATGGCCGATCACCTGTCACCGTGGATCAACGACTACCTCGGCGCCTTGCCGGGCATCGGCCCGCTGTTCCAGGGCCCGCCCCTGGGCATCGGCATGCTGACCGCCGGCATCGTCCTGGCGATCATGATCATGCCCTTCATCACCTCGGTGATGCATGAGGTGTTTCGCAGCGTTCCCACCACCCTCAAGGAGTCCGCTTATGCCCTGGGCGGCACCACCTGGGAAGTGGTCTGGGACATCGTCCTGCCGTACACCCGTTCGGCGGTGGTCGGCGGGGTGTTCCTCGGCCTCGGCCGGGCCCTGGGCGAAACCATGGCGGTGACCTTCGTACTGGGCAATGCCCAGCAGTTCTCGGCCTCGCTGCTGATGCCGAGCAGCTCCATCGCATCGATCATCGCCAACGAATTCAGCGAAGCCTATACCGACCTGCATCGCTCGGCGCTGATCGCCCTGGGCTTCCTGCTGTTCATCGTCACTTTTATCGTCCTGGCATTGGCGCGACTGATGCTCATGCGACTCTCACGCAAGGAAGGTCTATGACGGGCAATGAGCGTCTTTACCGGGCCCGCGCCTTCAAGAACCGTCTGGCGATGGTCCTGAGCTGCGGCGCCACGCTGTTCGGCCTGACCTGGCTGGTGTGGATCCTGCTGACCACCATCATCAACGGCTTCCAGGCCCTCAACCTGCGTCTGTTCACCGATATGACACCCCCGCCGGGCAGCGAAGGCGGCCTGGCGAATGCCTTCTACGGCAGTGCCCTGATGTCGGCGATCGCCCTGCTGATCGGCACCCCGATCGGCCTGATGGCCGGGGTCTGGCTGGCCGAGTTCGCCCGGCACTCGCGCCTGGGCAGCATCGTGCGTTTCATCAACGACATCCTGCTCTCGGCGCCGTCGATCGTACTCGGCCTGTTCGTCTACACCGCGGTGATCCTGCCGTTGAACCTGCTGACCAACCACCAGGTCGGTTTCTCCGCCATTGCCGGGGCCCTGACCCTCGCCCTGCTGGTGATTCCGGTCGTGGTGCGGACCACCGACGAAATGCTCCAGCTGCAACCCTCGACCATGCGCGAGGCGGCCCTGGCCCTGGGCGTACCGCAGTGGAAACTGACCCTGCAGATCGTCCTGCGCGCGGCCAAGGCCGGCGTCGTCACCGGGGTGCTGCTGGCCCTGGCGCGCATCACCGGCGAAACCGCCCCGCTGCTGTTCACCGCCTTCGGCAACCAGTTCTGGAGCAGCAACCTGCTCAAGCCGATCGCCAGCGTGCCGGTGGTGATCTTCCAGTACGCCATGAGCCCGTTCGAAGACTGGCACTCCCTCGCCTGGGCCGGCGCCCTGGTGCTGACCCTGTTCGTACTGCTGCTCAGTTTGCTTTCCCGATTGATCCTTTTGCGCAATAGGCTGACCTGATGAAGACCCGTGACCTTGCCAGCGAGAACACCAAGATCCGTGTTCGTGGCCTGGAGTTTTTCTACAACAACCAGCGGTCGCTGAAGTCCATCGACATGGATATCCCGGAGAAACGCATCACGGCGATCATCGGGCCTTCCGGTTGTGGCAAATCGACCCTGCTGCGGGTGTTCAACCGTATCTACGCGATGTACCCGAAGCAGGAAGCGCGTGGCGAAGTGTTGCTCAACGGCGAGAACATCCTCGCCCCCGGCTATTCGATGAACCGCCTGCGCAGCCATGTCGGCATGGTGTTCCAGAAGCCGGTGCCGTTTCCGATGTCGATCTACGAAAACATCGCCTACGCCGTGCGCCACCACGAAAAGCTGTCGCGCCACGAAATGGATGAGCGGGTCGAACAGGCCCTGCACGGCGCGGCGCTGTGGAACGAGGTCAAGGACAAGCTCAAGCAGAGCGCGCAAGGTCTCTCCGGCGGCCAGCAACAGCGCCTGTGCATCGCCCGCACCATCGCCCTGCGCCCGCAGGTGCTGCTGCTGGACGAACCGACCTCGGCCCTCGACCCGATTTCCACCGGGCGCATCGAGCAACTGATCACCGAGTTGAAAGAGCAGTACACGGTGATCATCGTCACCCACAACATGCAGCAGGCAGCCCGGGTATCGGACTACACGGCGTTCATGTTCATGGGCGAACTGATCGAGCATGACGAGACCGATTCGATCTTCACCCACCCGAAAATGAAACAGACCGAGGACTACATCACCGGTCGGTTCGGATAATCGGTCATTCTCACATTCGAAATAAAAATGGCACATGGATAAAGAATAATTCGGCCACCGACAACTCCAGACCATTGCCCTCTGAGGGCAATGGTTGCATCTGAGTAAAATCAAACATATGAATAATCTATGTAACCATCAGATTGGCAATTGGGGTTGTTGACTCGAACACAGCCAGGATCAGAAAGCCTCCGGCGTACTGAGGCGCTGTAAACTCATATTCGCCGTTGCCTAGAGGGACAACGGGTACAGTTTCATACTTGTCGTTCGCTTGAAACCTCAACCCAGTGAGGCCGCGAAGATGCGGACTGCTGACTTTGGCTCGACTGCCGGCGGCAGGTCTTGGTGGATCAAAGGTTAGTGTTGGAGCGATTTGTTCTGATTTACTCATGACATGAATCTCCATTGTTTTTTTAAAATTCGACTTTCTGTTGCTCAGCACGATGCCACCGATCCAGTTCATAGCAACTGGCCAGATATCAATCCACTTTCGCATTTCCAAGTATCTTGAGAGGGGCACCTGTATTGAGGCTATGCCATAAATACCAGGGTGACTACTGTCAGAAATGACAGGTCTGTATAAGTGGAAACTTTAAAAGTTGCTCAACACTCGCATGTTCGCAACGGCCAAAGGCTGCTTTAATGAGTCCATTCCAGGCCCAGTCGATTCGCGCCGCGAGGCGGCGCGGATCGGTTCCTCGATCCACTCGAAAGGTAGCGCACCGATGGCACGTCTCACCGCGAAGGACTTTGCCCCTGAACTGCTCGAACTCTACGATTACTACGTCCACGGCAGGATCAATCGCCGGGAGTTTCTCGACCGCGCGGCAAAATTCACCCTTGGCGGCATGGCGGCCGCCAGTGTGCTGGCGGCGCTGAGCCCGGACTATGCGCTGGCCGAGCAGGTGCCGTTTACCGATCCGGATATCGTCGCCGAATACATCACCTACCCGTCGCCCAAGGGCCACCAGCAGGTCCGCGCCTATATGGTCCGGCCGGCCAAGGCCACGGGCAAGGTACCGGCGGTGGTGGTGGTGCATGAGAATCGCGGACTCAACCCCTATATCGAGGACGTCGCCCGGCGTGTCGCCAAGGCCGGCTTCGTCGCCCTGGCGCCCGATGGCCTGTCATCGGTCGGTGGCTATCCCGGCAACGACGAGAAAGGCGTGGCCCTGCAAAAGAGTGTCGACCCCGAGAAACTCATGAACGACTTCTTCGCCGCCATCGAGTGGTTGATGAGCCATGGCGCGACCACCGGCAAAGTCGGGATCACCGGGTTCTGCTACGGCGGCGGGGTTGCCAATGCGGCGGCCGTGGCCTATCCCGAGCTGAGTGCGGCGGTGCCCTTCTATGGCCGTCAGCCCAAGGCCGAGGACGTGCCCAGGATCAAGGCGCCGCTGTTGCTGCACTACGCCGAATTGGACAAGGGCATCACCGACGGCTGGCCGGCCTACGAACAGGCCCTGAAGGCCGCCGGCAAGACCTATGAAGTGCATATCTACCAGGGAGTCAATCACGGTTTCCACAACGACTCGACCCCCCGCTACGACGAAGCGGCGGCCAAGCTCGCGTGGGACAGGACAGTGGCGTGGTTCCGTCGCTACCTGGCTTGAGGCGCCGGCCGCTCAGCCGGCGCGCGCCTGATCAAAGACGAAAGCGATCCACCGATTGCGAAAGCTGCCCGGCCAGGGCGGACAGCTGATCGGTGGTCGCGGCGGTCTCGCCGATCACCCGGCTGTTGCCCACCGACATATCGGCAATCATTTCCACCTGATGGGCAATTTCATTGCTGGCCAGGCTCTGCTCGCCAATCGTGCGGGAGATATCGTTGACCAGTTGGCTGGTATTGAGCGTGGCGTCGAGGATCTCGCGGATGGCGCGTTCGACATCGGCGGTCACGGCCATGCCCCGGTCGACCTGGGCAACACCCGCCTCCATGCTGGTGACCGCCTCGCGCGTGCTTTGCTGGATGCGCGCGACCATGCTGGCGATTTCCTGGGTCGAAGCGCTGGTGCGCCCGGCCAGGCTGCGCACCTCGTCGGCGACCACGGCGAAGCCGCGACCCTGTTCACCGGCCCGGGCGGCCTCGATGGCGGCGTTGAGCGCCAGCAGGTTGGTCTGGTCGGCAATGCCCTTGATCACCTGGATGATGCTGAAAATCCCCTCGGACTCCTTGTCCAACGTACGGATCACCTGGGCCGACTGCTGCGCCGAACGGGCGATCTCGTCCATGTCGCTGACCACCTGGTGAATCACCCGGCCACCGTCCTTGGCCAGCGCCTCGGCCTGGTTGGCCATGCCCAGGGCCCGCTCGGCATGGCGGGTAATCTCCTCGATACTCGCGGTCATTTCACTGGCCGCCGCCGCCATGGTGCTGGCCGCATCGCTTTGCTGCTGGCTGCTGCCCGCCACCTGGTGGCAGCCATTACTCAGTTGCTGGCTCATGCCGCTGACGCCATGGGCGTTGCCGCGGACCACCTCGATCATGCTGCGCAGGTCCCGCTGCATGGTCGCCAGGCTGCGAATCAGCAGGCTGGCTTCGTCCCGTTGCTGGGGTTCGACAATGGCTTCGCTGAGGTCGCCATGGGCAATCCGCTCGGCAATCCGGCTGGCGGACTGCAACGGCCCCATGATGCTGCGAATGACCCAGTAACCCTGGACAAGCAGCAACAGCAAACCAGCGACCAGGACACCGGCGAGGGTGAGGTTGGCGTGGCTGATCGTCCGCTGGGTGCCCTCCCCGGTCGATTGCGCATTCGACTCGATCAGGCCGCTGAGGCTGGACATCTCGTCCTCCAGCTGGCTGAACGCCGCGTTGAACGAAGCCAGTTGCTGCTGGGCGCTCTGCGGGTTGTCGAGCGCCAGCCCGACGATATGCTCGGCGGCATTGATATAGGTTTCAAGGCTCGGCTTGATCTTGTTCAGAGCCGCCTTGAGGCTGTCGTTGACCGGCAGCTTGAGGTTTTCGTCGAGCACTTCGCGAAAATGCGTGGCGTGCTCGGCGATGGAACTGCGCACCTCGGCCTTGCTACTGGTGCTTTTTTCCAATCCGACGAGCATCGCCGACAGGACATCGGCACGCAGGGCGTCATGCATCATGTCGCCTTCGAGGTGATTGCGCAGGGCCGTCATGCTGACCTGGCTGTCATCCGTCGCGCTCGCCATCCGCACATTGCCCAGGTAGCTGGCCAGGCTCATGACCAGCACGGTGAGCAGGCTGGTGCCGATCAGCAGGAACAAGCGCAATTTTATGGACATGGTAAAACTCTCCGTGAGGCAACCCACCAGCGACGGTCGCCGACTACCTGCGTGAAAAGGTTATCGGCCCCGCCTGTCGCTTATTTAAGCCTATTTCCACGGATTGGCCGCCGTTATCGAGGCGGCGGAAGTCATTTCGCCTTGTCGTCCCGGGGTTTGTAGAACAGGAACTTGTCGGTCTCGGCGGTCTTGATGTACTGCTTGACCCAGTCCGGGGTCACGCTGCGGTCATGAAAGTACATGGCGCCGTGGGTGCGATCCTTGAGTTGCTGATTGAGGGCCTTGCGCGCGATTTCCTTGGCGACCGTGTAGCGGTCCTCCTCCTGCACCTCGTCCGAACGCCCGTCGCACCACCAGGAAAACTGGCAGGCTTTCTTCTCGGAACCCTGCTTGACCACCTCGCAGATCGTCCCGGGAAAGCCTTCATGGCCCAGGCGGTTCAACACCACGCTGGCGACTGCTTCCATATCGGCCGGCTGACCGCCCTTGGCTTCCCAGTAGATGGTCCGCGACAGGCAGGTAATGGTGTCGGCCACCGCCGCGTCGCCCGCCGGGTCCACGACTTGCGCCTCGACCTTGGTCAGGGTCGGCGCCTTGGGCTCCGCCGCCGGGCTCTCCTTGTCGGCAGCTTTCTGCTCCAGGACCTGCGCCTTGTCGATGGCGACTTCCGGTTTCGGTTCCGGCTCGGCCGCGATGACCGATCCCGTGGCAAGAGCCGTCGCGAGACAGCCGGCAATCCAGATAGGGCGCATGGTCCGATCCTGTTGAATGAACCCTGCCCAAGGAGTGTCGCCGCGCCGCGGCCGGGCAGATTATCCGAGGCTGGCTGGCCGATTTGACCTCGGCGCGGACAAATCATTCCCCGCTCCGCCCGAGATAAAAGGCCTTGCCTGCCATGGGGCACTATCGCGCATCATGTGCGCAGTCCGTTCGAGGGAAATATCCATGCGCGTCCTGTTTTCCACCCTGCGTTCTGCCGTACCGCCTGCCGGCCTGGTGCTTGGCCTGACCCTGGGCCTGACGCTGAGCAACAGCGCCCTGGCCAGCGAAGAAACGCAACTGCTGCAGTCGATCAACAGCTACCGTGGCCAGGTACAACGCTGCGGCAACCAGGCCTCCCTGGAGTTGCCCCCGCTGGCCGCCGACCCGCGCCTGATCCTGCCGCCCGACAGCGCCGGCGACCTGCAACAGGCGCTGGCGCGTGCCGCGTACCCGATGGTCAATGTACAGGCAATCAGCCTGTCCGGGCCCCGCGATGCCAGCGCGGCCATGAAGGCGGTGCAGGAAAGCTTCTGCCGGGTGGTACTGGACCCGCAATTCGTCGATATCGGTGTCAGTCGCCAGGGCAACGAGTGGCGGATCGTCCTCGCCCGCCCGCTGCTGACCGCCCGCCTCGGCGATACCCAGGCCGAAGGCCAGAAGCTGCTGGAGCTGATCAACAGTGCCCGCGCCCAGCCGCGCCAATGTGGCGCCCAGGCCTTCGCCGCGACCACGCCGCTGGTGTGGAATGCACTGCTGGCGACGGCCGCCGAAAGCCATAGCCGCAACATGGCCAACAACAACTTCTTCGATCACCAGGATCGCGACGGCCATACCCCGGGCGACCGGGCCGAACTGGCGGGCTATATCGCCCAGCGGATCGGCGAGAACATCGCCGCCGGACAGGACAGCGGGCGCAAGGTGGTCGACGGCTGGCTCGCCAGTCCCGGCCACTGCGCCAACCTGATGAATCCGCAATTCCACGACCTGGGCGCCGCCTACGCGGTCGACCCGAAGAGTGACTCGGGGATCTACTGGACCAGCCTGTTCGGCAGCCAGTAGGCCCGCGGCCTAGCCAAGACGCTCCAGCACCAGGGCGCGGGCCTGGCGTGTCATCTGGTCGAGGTGGCGGTCGCGCTTTTTCTCCGCCTCCGCCATCGCCTTCCGGCCGTGCTGCTGCAACAGGTAGGCATGGATCTGCCGCACCTCCAGGGTGTTGTAGATCGGGGCCACATCAAGCACCGCCACCAGCCCGTCGGTGCCGTGGTCACGGGTGTTCATCACCACCTGCGGCCCGCGCGCGGCCAGGACCTGGAAACCCATTGCCTCGAAATACGGCACCTTGCCCACGGCGCAGGCCAGTTCGGCATGGGGGTAATGGCCGACCATCTGCCGCAACATCGCCCGGGCGATACCGCGTCGACGCCGGTCGGCCTGCACCGCCATGTAGGCCACGGCACAGGCCTCGGCATCGTCCCTGACCGGCAGGTACAGCAGGAAACCGAGCACCCGCGACGGATCCTCGTCATCCAGCGCCACGATCAACTCCGCCGGAATCCCCTTCGACCCGTCCATCGCCTCCAGATAGAGATGCACTTCGTAGCCGACCCCGTATTGATACAGGTTGTACAGCGGGTTGCTCGGCGTCAGGGCGACCATGCTGATATCGGTGAAGTAATCCACCACCATCTGCAGGATCTGGCTCTTGATCGATTCGGGCGGCGGGGTTTGCAGGCGGGTAAGCGTGTACATCGACAATCGGGCTCCGGGCAAAGGCGTGTCCGGGCGGAAGGGTCGAGGCCCGGACGCGGGCATTGTAGCGCGTCCTGAGCCAGGGCATTAACGCCGCGGCAAACCGCCAGAAAAACAGCATATTCAAAAAGTATCAGGATTGGCTTTTCAGGATATTTTTATTATGGAAATCCGCCTGCTAGCATCGGTTCCACAACAACAAAGAACCGCTGCATTGCGAAGGTTTGCCAGACTTATGCCCACTCGCCTCACGACCCTGCTACGCGTCCTCGTGCCCGCTGTCGCCATTGCCGGCACCTTGATGACCGGTGGTTGCGCCTCCCCGGAGACCGGGCAGAGCAACCGCTCCCAGCAAACGATCCAGATCGGCCCCCAGGGCGCCCGTTATCCGTTCGTGGTCTTTGCCAATCACGACCTGCAGGCATCCGAAGCGCAGATCGAACAGGCGGTGGTGATCCTTCACGGGGTCAAGCGCAACGCCGATACCTACTTCGCCACAGGCCGCAAGCTGCTCAAGCTGGCGCAACTGCCGAACCGGCAGACCTTGCTGCTGGCCCCCAACTTCCTCACCGAAGCCGATCGCCGCGCCAGCAATGACCTGCCCCTGTGGCGCAAGGACAACTGGATGCAGGGGGAACCCTCGGGCTTCGGCCTCGGCGGTGTCAGCTCGTTCCAGGCGCTGGACGATGTGGTGCGCTACCTGGCCGATCGCCAACGTTTCCCGGCGCTCAAGCGCATCACCCTGATCGGCCACTCCGCCGGTGCCCAGTTGATGCAGCGCTATGCCGTGCTCAATCCCCAGGACGAAGGCCTGCGCCAATCCGGCATTGCCATCCGTTACGTGATTTCCAGCCCGTCCACCTATGTCTATTTCGACGCCAACCGGCCCCAGGCCCAGGGCTTCGCCCCGGTCGTGTCGATCATGTGCCCCAGCTACAACCGCTATCGCTACGGGATCGACGCCGCCCCCGCCTACCTGCAGGTCCAGCACCTGAGCGCCGAGCAGCTGTTCCGCCGCTACGCCGGTCGCGACGTCACCTACCTGGTGGGCTCGAAGGACAATGACCCGGCCAACCGGATCATGGACAAATCCTGCGGCGCCGGCATGCAGGGCGCGACCCGGGTCGAGCGGCAACTCAACTACCTGGCCTACGAGCGCTTTCTCGGCCAGCACTGGAACATCGCCGTGCAGCATCCGCAATTCCAGGTGCCGGGCATCGGTCACAGCGCCAACGGCCTGTACACCTCGCCCCTGACCGCCGAGCGACTGTTTCCGGCGCGCTAGGGAGCGGGCGGCAGGGCCGCCCCCGTTCCCCTGAACATCCCGTTATCTCCCAAAACAATTAAAAAATCCGGGAACCACCCTCATCATGAAACGGATACGTGCTTCTGCCCCTGCGCAGCCGATCTGCCGTGGTCGTCATCTGACGCTGCTGGCCGCCACCCTGCTCACGCTCCATGCCCAGGCCGAGACGCTGCCCTCGTCCGGCACCCTGTTCGATGCCAACCGCTCGCAGCTCAGCCCTTCCGAGCGCGTTCCCGCGCCGGCCCGGCAGCGTGTGCAGATCGAGGCGCCGGCCACGGAGCCGAATCGCCCCGCCGCGGCCGCTTCCAACCTGAAGGTCAAGGTCAGCCATTTCACCCTGAGCGGCAACCAGGCATTCAGCGATGCGCAGTTGCAGGCGCAACTGAAACCCTTCCTGAACCGGGAACTGGACCTCGACGGCCTGCGCGACGCTGCCGCCAGCATCACCGCCCTGTACCGCGAAAACGGTTACCTGGTGGCCCGCGCCTACCTGCCGCCACAGAATATCCAGGCCGGCAGCGTAGCTCTCGCCGTGCGCGAAGGCGTGATCGGCCGGGTCCGCGCCGAACCGGCGCCCGATGTCCGCCTGAGCGCCGGCATGCAGCAACGCTTTGTCGACGACCTGGTACCCGGCACCGTGATCCGTGAAGCCGATCTGGAACGGGTGCTGTTGCGCCTGTCGGATATCGCCGGGGTCTCGGTGCGGGCGGTCCTCGCCCCATCGGCCCAACCGGGGGCCGCCGACATCGTGCTGAAGATCACCGAGATGACCGCCTGGACCACCCGTGCCAGCATCGACAACTACGGCAACTACTACACCGGCGCGAACCGGATCTCGACCAGCGTCAGCCTCAACGACGCCCTCGGCCTGGGCGAAAGCCTGTCCCTCAATACCCAGAACTCCCTGGAAGGCCTGAGCATCCGCAGCATCGGTTATCTGCAACCGCTGGGGGCCAGTGGCGTCTCCCTCGGGCTCAACCATGCCACCCTGGACTACCAGATCGGCAAGGAACTCAAGGACGCCCAGGCCAGCGGCTCGGCGGATATCGACACGATCTACCTGACCAGCTCGTTGCTGCGTAGCCGCAACAGCAATATCAACCTGTCCCTGGCGGACGAATGGCGGCGCTTCGAAGACCGCACGGCGGCGACCCAGGTCAGCAAATCAGCCAATTTCCGCAGCATCACCCTCTACGGCGACTGGCGCGACGGCTGGCTGGGCAGCAACCTGTGGAGCCTGCGCTACGGCCGCGGGACCCTGGACAAGGACACCGCCGCCGACGCCGCCCTCGACCGGGTCACGGCCCGTGCCGCCGGCGACTACACCAAGGCCAATGTGTCCTTCAGCCGCCTGCAGCAACTGGGCAACGGCTTCTCCCTGCTCGGCTCGATCACCGGGCAATACGCCGACAAGAACCTCGACGCGTCGGAAAAGCTCAGCCTCGGCGGTCCCGACGGCGTACGCGCCTACCCGGTGGGCGAAGCCGCCGGTGACGAAGGCGTGCTCGGCCGCCTGGAACTGCGCAAGTACCTGGGCCGCTTCGCCGATTCGCAGGTCGAAGCCGCGCTGTTCGCCGACGCCGGCCGGGTCACGGTGAACAAGCAGCCCTGGGACAACAGCGAAAACCAGCTCAGCCGCTATGGCTACGGTGTCGGCCTGAACGTCTACCACAAGGACCTGGTGATGAACGCCAGCCTGGCGTTTTCCCCCGGTGCCACGCCCACCGCCGACCCGCATGAGGCACGACGTTTCTGGCTGTCGATTTCCGGTTCGCCCCAGGCCTTTGTCGGCCTGGCCAGCGATATCGGCGGCAAGGGCGAGGATTTCGAAGAACCCTCGACCGACTTCATCCTCTACGGCTCCGTCGGCCTCGTGCCCGAATACGTCGACCGCCATGGCGCCACCCCGGCGGCTGCGGCCGACCAGAACAAACTGGCGACCGCCAACGGTCGCAACATGGCGAGCTTCACCCGCGTGCGCGACAACGTCTCCTATATCGGCGCCCACAGCGGGATTCCCCTGGCCTACGACTGGGACTTCCTCTGGCAACTGGAATACGGCCTGTCGCTGAACTATGCCGACCACAGCGACGTGTCCGTGCCGGACGACAGTTCTTCCCACAACCAGTTGCGCAATACCGGCGTGGCCCTGGCCAACCCGGACAGCGGCACCTTCCTCTACGGCATCTGGGACATGCCGATGAAGGAAAGCATGACCGGCCTCGACCCCTTTCACGGCCGGACCAGTGCCGCTCACTACAACATCATCGGTTCGCCCGGCTTCAGCACCAGCATCACCCGCAACAGCGGCCCGGTGGGCACCGCCTCGGAATCGAACAACGACGACGCCGCGTTCAACCGTCGCCAGTCCGGCGTATTCGCCTACTGGACACCCCAGTGGCACGGCCTGCAGATGAAACTGGCGTATTCCAACAACGGTGAAAAAGCCGCGCCGGACGTGGACGAAGGCTACATCTACGGCGGCAGCCTGACCTACGAGAACGCCGGTTTCACGGCCATCGCCGCCTATGAAAAACACGTCAACTACTTCGGTATCGCCAGCATCGGACGCAATGCCCGGGGCGTGGGCAGCAATACCCATGTGACCGCCAACACCTCGTCCGACGACTTCAGCCTGCGCTATGGCCTGGCCTACGACTTCGGGGCGACCAAGGTCTCGCTGATCGCCGACGACCTGTCCTACTCCGAGGATGGCGTGGTCAATACCAGCAACACCTCCAGCGATGTGTCGCGCTATCGCCGCCAGGCCTGGATGGTGGGCCTGACCCACGACGTGACCCGGCAACTGCAGTTGCGCGCCAGCTACGCCAAGGCCCTGCCGGGCGAGTGCACGATGATTTCCGGGAACAACCGCGAATGCTCCACCGCCGGCATGGGCGCCACCCAGTACGCCGTCGGCTTCTCCTACAAGCTGAACAAGCAGACCGAGCTGTTCAGCCAGTACGTGCTGCTGCAGAACAACTCGCTGGCCAACTACAACTTCGCGATTTCCGGAGTCTATGCGGCCAGCGGTTATTCCCCGGGTACCGGGACCACGATCAGTGCCCTGGGCACCGGCATCAACTATTCATTCTGAGGAGGCGACCATGAAGACGCACAAGACCCCAGGAATGACCCGCCCGGTGCTCAACCCACTGAGCTGGGCGATCTTCGCCGCCGTCTACAGCCTGGTGCCCCTGTCGGCCTGGGCGCTGGACCCCAACGCGCTGCCGAGCAACGGTCATATCACCGCCGGCAGTGGCAGTATCAGCAGCAGCGGCAATGTGCTCAACGTCAACCAGAGCAGCGATCGCCTGTCCACCACCTGGGACACCTTCAATATCGGCAGCGCCGCCCAGGTCAATTTCTACCAGCCCGGCGCGTCGTCGGTGGCGTTGAACCGCGTGCTGTCCAGCGACGCCTCGCAGATCTTCGGCAAGCTCAACGCCAATGGCCAGGTGTTCCTGATCAACCCCTCCGGCGTGTTGTTCGGCGCCGGCTCGGCGGTGAATGTCGGGGGCCTGGTGGCCAGTACCCTGAACCTGTCCGACGCCAACTTCATGGCCGGCAAGAACCTCTTCGAAGGTAACGCCGGCAGTGGCACGGTGATCAACCAGGGCCAGATCAAGGCCGCCGACGGTGGCTACGTCGCCCTGCTCGGGGCCCAGGTACGCAACGAAGGCACGGTGGTCGCCAGGCTCGGTTCGGTGATGCTCGGCGCCGGGGAAAAAGTCACCCTGGACTTCAACGGCGACGGCCTGATCAACATGGCCGTGGACAACCCGGCACTCAACGCCAGCGTGATCAACAGCGGCGCACTGCAAGCCAACGGCGGCCGGGTGATGCTCTCGGCCAGGGCCAGCAACTCGATGCTCAACGAGGTGGTGAACAACAGCGGCGTCATCGAAGCCACCAGCCTGCAGCAGCGCAATGGCACGATCATCCTCGACGGTGGCGACAGTGGCGTCGTGGCCAACAGCGGCAGCCTCGACGTGTCCGGGCGCAACCCGGGGCAAACCGGCGGCAACGTGACCCTGACCGGCCAGTATGTCGGCCTGTACGACGGCGCCCGTATCGACGCCTCGGGGGCTGCCGGCGGCGGCCAGGTGCTGGTCGGTGGTGATTTCCAGGGCACCGGCCCGCTGCACCAGGCCGACGCCACCTACATGGATGGCAATGCCAGCATTCATGCCGATGCCTTGAACAGCGGCGACGGCGGCAAGGTGATCCTCTGGTCGAAGGACAGCACCCGCTTCTACGGCAATATCAGTGTCACCGGCGCCGGCCAGACCGGCAAAGGTGGCCTGGCGGAAACCTCGGGGCATGCCCTGGACGCCTTTGGCGTGGTCAACCTCAGCGCTGCCTCCGGCATCGGCGGCACCTGGCTGATCGATCCGTTCAATATCAATATCACCAGCGGCGCCAGCTCCGGAGCCACCAGCAGCAACCCGTTCACTTCCAGCGGCTCGGCCAGCTCCAACCTGAGCTCGGCCACTCTCAATGCATCGCTCTCGGAAGGCGCGAACATCCTGGTCTACACCACGTCGGTGGGCGGCACGTCCGGCGATATCAACGTGCTGGACAACGTCAAGGCGGTCGGCAACGCGAGCCTGACCCTGCAGGCCCATCGCAATATCGTGATGACCAACACCAGCATCAGCAACGCCAGCGGCAAGACGCTGAACGTCTCGCTGCTGTCGAACTTCAACAACAGCGGCAACGGCTCGGTGCAACTGAGCAACGCCAGCATCCGCACCAACGGTGGCAACCTGACCATCAGCGGCGCGGCCTCGCCCACCGGGTCCTTTGCCAGCACCAACGTCAGCAATGGCTTCGGTGTGTCGCTGAACAACAGCCAACTGCTCACCAGCGGCGGCGACATCCTGATCCGCGGCGCCACCTCCTCGACCCTGGCCAGCGGTTCCACCGCCGGTGCGGTACAGATCGGCGGCGCCAGCCTGCTGGACGCGGGCGGCGGCAGCATCGCCATCGTCGCCAACCAGGCCAGCACCAGCGGCACCGGCGATGCCTTCGTGCTCACCGGCGGTAGCCAGATCGTCACCAGCGGCGCCGGCTCGATCCGTATCGACAGCAGCAACCTGGGCAGCGGCAACGGCACGCGGATCTTCAGCACCAGCAACACCATCGCCGCCACCGGCTCGGGCAATGTCACCCTCAACGGCAGCGCGACATCCGGCCAGGGCGTGCTGATCTGCTCGACAGCCGCCGGCTCCACCCAGAACGTCCGGGTCGGCAGCGGTACCCTGACGGTCAATGGCAGCAGTACCAGCGGGCGCGGGGTCAACCTGTCGGCCTCCGGCAACGGCGTGGTGAACCTCCAGGCCACGGCCGGCGGCAAGCTGCTGGTCAGCGGTGACAGCGGCGGCTCCTATGGCACGATCCTCAACGCCACGGGGGTCGGCTCTTCGATCAACCTGCTGAGCGACGGCGATATCAGCCTGTCGGGCAACACGTCCGGCGGCACCACGCCGGCATTGGCCCTGGTCAGCTCCGGTAGTGGCAGTGCCGCGACGCCGGGCTCGCGGATCAATATCGGCAGCAGCGCCGGCAACGTCACGCTGTCGGCCAACAGCACGGTGATCAACAACACCAGTGGCTCGTTCCGGGCGATCTTCTTCGATGCCAGCGGTGCCTATGGGGCGATCAACGTCAGCACGCAAAGCGGCCGGTTGACCCTGGACGGCACCAGCGCCTCGGGACGCGGCATCGATCTCGCCCCCTCAGGCAGTAACGCCAGCGTCAACCTCTCGACCACCACTGGCGATCTGCTGCTCAGCGGCAACAGCACCAACAGCTTTGGCGGCTACGGGATCTTCTTCAACTCCACAGGCGCTTCCCAGGGCGTCAACGTCTCCACCACCACGGGCAATATCACCCTGCGCGGCGACTCGGTGGGCACCTCGGACGCCATCGCGCTGGGCGGCAGCGGGATCGCCTCGACCAACAGCATCACCTCGCAGAGCGGCAACATCAGCCTGCTCGGCAACTTCCACTCACCCAACAGCGGCGAGCTGGATCACGGCATCGCCATCCTCAGCGTGACCAACATCATCCAGACCCACGGCAACGGTAATATCACCCTCGACGGCCGTGCCGCCGACCAGGGCAACGGCATCGACTTCTACGGCAACGGCCGGGCGCTGGTCAGCGTCGACGACGGCCAACTGACCCTGCGCGGCAGCAGCGGCTACGCCGACGGCATCGGCATGGCCACCGGGATCAACCGGATCCAGGCCACCGGCAGCGGCTCGGTGGCGCTGACCGGCAGTTCCACCTACGGCAACGGCATCAGCCTCTATCCCTCCGGCAACGCCAGCTCGGCGACCCTGTCGACCGTCAGCGGCGACCTGACCCTGACCGGCACCAGCGGCGCCGCGGGCAAGGCCGGGATCCTCATCCGCGCCGCATCGGCGGGTCCGGCCAACGGCGTGAGCCTGCTCTCGGGCAGCGGCAACCTGCGTCTCAACGGGCGTACCGACGGCGGCAACTCGGGCATTGCCATCGTCGGCAACAGCAACAGTGCCTACACCCTGATGCAGACCGGAGGCAGCGGCCAACTGAGCCTCGACGGCTACAGCGCCGGCGGCTACGCCCTGAGCTTCGATGGCGGCAACAACAGCCTGCTGGCCGCCGACGGCGGCGTGCTGGTCAGCACCGAATCACCCGCCGGACGCTTTATCAGCCATACCACCGACGTCACCACCTTTGCCGCCAGCGGCAGCGGCGCCGTGGTGTTCCGCCAGGGCGGCACGATCAGCAACCGCCTGACCGACCCGACGACCGCCTCCGCCAGCGATGCCATGCAAAGAACCATGAACGATGGCTTCTGGGCCCGTCCGCTACAGGACAACAGCCGCCTGACGCCCCTCGATGGCCTGCGTGACCGGCCCGGCATCGACCTGGCCAGCTTCGACCAGACCTCTGTTTCCAATCCATTCGACAACCGTGTAGAGAGACCCCACGACCATGAAGAACCTTAAGCCGACCTGCCCTCCGTTTCGTCTCAGCCGGCTGGCCCTCGGACCGTTGCTGATGCTGGCCATGGGCGCGGCGAATGCCGCCGACGCCAAGGAGCCCCATGACTATTTCTATTTCCTGGGGGAAATGAACAAGGCTTCGACCGTGATGGTGATCGACAACAAGATCGTCCCGCCCGACCTGGGCAAGAAGATCGTCTCGGCCGTCGAGCAGGTCATCAATGAAGGCAACCGGCCGGGGGCCGAGCGGCCGGCCGACTACCTGAAGTACGAGCCGCTGATCCTCGCCATCGCCGGTCCCGACGGTTCGCGCATGCACTCCGGACGCAGCCGCCAGGACATCCTGTCCACCACCCGGCGCCTGATGCAGCGCGAGCGTGTGTTGAGCCTGCTGGACTCGATGAACAAGTCCAAGGCCGTGTTCCTCAAGCTGGCCGCGGAGAACCGCGATACCCTGGTCCCGGCCTACACCAACGGCGTCCAGGCCCAGCCGACCACCTACGCCCACTACCTGCTGGCCTTCAGCGCCGTGTTCGACCGCGATGCCGAGCGCCTGCGCCAGGCCTATGCCCGTCTCAACCTCAGCCCACTGGGCTCGGGAGCCCTGGGCACATCGAGCTTCCCGGTCGACCGCAAGCAACTGGCCGAACTGCTGGGCTTCGACGGTCCCGTGGAAAACTCCTATGACGCCGCGCAACTGGGCGCCCTGGACACCGGCATGGAGCTGACCGGCATCTGCAGCAATGCCGCGACCACCATCGGCAGCCTGGTGCAGGACATGCACACCCAGTACCACCAGCCCTACCCGTGGATCATGATCACCGAAGGCCGCCTGACCGGTACCAGCAGCATCATGCCGCAGAAGCGCAACCCCTACGGCCTGAACCTGCTGCGCCTGCAGGCCAGCGATGTGGTCGGCGGCGCCATGACCTACCAGTTCGAAGCGCACAACGTGACCCCGGGCATGCCGGACTACAAGCGCGACCAGGTGGAAAAGACCCTGGACCTCACCGCCAGCTCGTTCCAGATGCTCGCCGACCTGATGAGCAACCTGCAGATCGACAAGGATCGGGCCCTCCAGGAAATCGACGCCGACTACTCCACCACCACGGAACTGGCGGACGTCCTGCAGCGCGACTCCAATGTGCCGTTCCGCGTCGGCCATCACTTCGCCTCGGACCTGGTGACCTACGGGCGCACCAACAAGATGAAACCGGCGGACATCCCCTTCGCCGAGGTCCAGAAGATCTACGGCGAAGCGCTGAAGGCCTTCGATATGCAGAATGTGCAGTTCCCGCTGACCCAGGCGCAGTTCCGCAAATCCCTGACCGCGCAGAACATGATCGAGTCGAGCAAGGGACTCGGCGGCCCGCAGCGTGCCGAAGTGGATCGGATGCTGGCGGCGGAACAGGCCAGCCTCGGCGTCGACGAAAACTGGGTCAAGGAGCAGAAACAGAAACTGGCGACGGCTTCGGCTAATCTGGACAAGGCGTTTTTTGCGCTGGGCCGTTAAGGGTGGATCGCGGCGCCGGCAGGTTCGGGGGATGATCCTCGAACTTGCCGGCGCCCTTGAGGCCGCCTTCGCGGGCAAGCCCGCTCCCACAGGATTGTTGCGTACCTCTGTGGGAGCGGGCTTGCCCGCGAAGGGCCCCCAAGGAGTCCTGGACCATGCAACAGGTACCTCCACATAAATCCCGTGGGAGCGGGCTTGCCCGCGAAGAGGCCCCGGCAGCCACCACAGCACCGGCAAATACACGCTCTTTCACCAAAGGCCCATTCGATGCCCGAAGACAACTATTCGCTGGAGCACTTCGAGTTCCTCTGCTACTCCCGCAACCATGAAGCCGCGGCGCGCGAGCTGGTGCGCCTGCTGCTGTTGATCGATCGCCACTACGGCAAACTGTCCAATACCTTTTCCCTGGCGGTATCGCCGGCCCTGCCCGCCGCGGAACTGGAGGCCCACGCCCTGACCCGCCTGACCAGCGCCATCTCGGCGCTGTTCTCCGATCCCGGCTTTCGCATCAGCCCGGATGGCTTCGGCCAACTGATCCATTTCCAGCGCTGGCTGTCGTCACTGTTCGCCGCCAGCGCCTTCGTCAACGCCGACCACCTGCTGCAATCGTTGAATACCCTGGGGCCGACGGCCGAGGACTTCCAGGTCAGCAGCACCGACCTGGTGAAGTTCTGCGTGCTCTACTCGGCGGAATCGGAAGTGCCGCTGGATGTCGAACTGCTCTGGCGGCAGAACCGCGATATCGCCGCGGCGTTGTTCATGGCCTTGCTCTCCCCCCGACTGATCGGCACCCAGGCCGCCCACTCCAAGCGCGAGGCGCTGCTGGCCTGGCTGCCGCGCCGGCTGGAGGAAATCGACAGCCTGGACACCCTGCCCGTGGGCATCCTGCACGATGCCTACATGCACTGCAGCTACGCCGACCTGCCCCAGCGCCATGACATCAAGGCCTCGATCAACCGCCTGGTGGAACGCAAGCTCGCCGCCGCGGATATCCTCGACCTGCCGACCGCGGCGCCACGTCCCGCCACCTCCGGCAAACCGGTGATGCTGGTCCTGCTCGAATGGTTTTCCGCCGGACACTCGATCTATCGCACCCACTCCAGGACCCTGGAAGCCGCCCGCGCGGATTTCCAGCTGGTCGCCATCGGCTACCAGGCCAATGTCGACGATGCCGGCCGCGAGGTCTTCGAGCACTTTGTCGCCTTCGACGAGCCTGACGACCTCTATGCCTGCCTGCGCCAGCTCAGGAACGTCGCGCAGGCATGGGCGCCGCAGGTGTTCTACATGCCCAGCGTCGGCATGTTCCCGATCACCCTGTTCGCCAGCAACCTGCGCCTGGCGCCGTTGCAGGTCGCCGCCCTCGGGCATCCGGCGACCACCCGCTCGCGGCATATCGACTACATCAGTGTCGAAGAAGATTTCATCGGCGACCCGGCCTGCTTCAGCGAACGGCTGTTGCGCCTGCCCGCCGACGGCCAGCCGTATCGCCCATCGGCCCATGCGGTGCCGCTGCCCAAGCGTCAACGCCAGGACTCGCCGCTGGTGCATATCGCCATCGCGGCGACTACGATGAAGCTCAACCCGCGCTTTCTCCTGGCCTGCCAGAAGATCGTCGAGCTGACGCCGCGACTCCATGGTCGCGAAGTGCGCCTGCACTTCCTGATCGGCCAGGCCCAGGGCCTGCTCTATCCGCAGGTGCTCCGGCTGATCCAGCGCTACGTGCCGCAGGCGGTGGTGTATGCCCACCAGCCGTACCAGGACTACCTGGCGATCTTCAACCAGTGCGACCTGTTCCTCAGCCCCCTGCCCTTCGGCAATACCAACGGCATCATCGACGCCCTGACCGTGGGTCTGCCCGGGATCTGCAAGACCGGGCCGGAAGTGTTCGAGCATATCGACGAGGGCTTGTTCCGCCGGGTCGGCCTGCCGGACTGGACCATCACCCATACCCTGGAAGAGTACATCCGCGCCGCCTGCCGTCTGGCCGGCAACTTTGCCGAGCGCGAGGCGCTCTATCGCCAGCTGGAGCGCCCCGAAGCGCTGCAGAGGCTGTTCAGCGGCCGCCCGCAGGCGCTCAGTCAGGCGCTGTCGGCCCTGCTGAAAACGGCGCCTTGAGTTCACGCCGCAGCACCTCGCGGTCAAGGGCGTTATCCCAGCGGGCAATGGCCACGCAGGCCACGCAGTTGCCGATGGCGTTGGTCAGCGAGCGGCATTTCATCAGCCGCTCGACGCCCAGCAGCAGGACCACGCCTTCGGTGGGCAGGAACGGCAGCGCACCGAGGGTGGCGGTCAGGGCGACAAAGGCCGAGCCGGTCACGCTGGTGGCGCCCTTGGAAGTCAGCGAGGCCACCAGCACCAGCATCACCAGTTGGGCCAGGCTCAAGGGAATCTCCTGGACCTGGGCCAGGAAGATCACCGCCACCGCCAGGTACAGGTTGGTGCCGTTGAGGTTGAACGAATACCCCGCCGGCATGACCAGTCGCACCACCGCCGGCGAACAGCCCAGGCGCTCCATCCTGGCGATCAGGCCCGGCAGCGCGGCAATCGACGAGGTGGTGAACAGCACCAGTGCCAGCTCGTCCTTCACATACAGCAGCAGACGCCAGAGACTGACGCCCGCGAGCTGGCTGACCAGTCCCAGGACCAGCACGATAAAGACCACGCTGGCCAGGTACAGGGTGGCGACGAACTTGAGCAACGGCACCATCGAGCCGACCCCGTACCGGCCGATGGTGAAAGCGATGGCGCCGAAGGCCGCCAGGGGCGCCAGCTTGAGAATCAGGTTCATCAGGCTGAACAACAGTTCGAGCAACAGCTCGATCATCTGCCGTACCGGTGCCCCGCGCTCGCCGCTCCAGGCCAGGGCGACGCCGAACATCAGGGCGAGCAACAGCACCTGCTGGATATTGCCCTGGGCGAAGGCGCCGAAAAAACTGCCCGGGATGGTTGCCAGCGTGGCCTCGGAGAACTGCCACTGCCGCCACTGGGCGAGGAAATACTCGCTCGACGAGGTCAGGCTCGACAGCTCATCCAGGGGAAATCCCGGCCCCAGATCGTTGCCCGGATGCAGCAACAACGCCGCCGCGACACCGATCAGCAGCGATAACAGGGTCATCAGGGCGAAAAACAGCAAGGCCTTGCCGCCGATCTTGGCCGCTTCGGCCTGGCTGCGCATGCCGGCGATACCCGAGACCACCAGGGCGAACACCAGCAGGCTGATGGGCATGCCGATCAATCGGACGAAACCGTCGCTGAGGGGTTTCATTTCCACCGCCAGCGCCGGATGCCAACGCCCGAGGGCGATGCCGCAGGCGACCGCGATCAGAATCTGTACCACGCCCCGCTTGAAGAACCCCAACCCCATCCGCCGCACCGTCGCCTGTCGATCCTCGCCCATGGTACTGGCATACGGGCCAGCACTCACGCCCGATTTCGCACATGGCCGCGCGACAGGCCTGCCGTTACAATCGAGGCGGTTCGAAGGTACTGGCAACAACAGCCCCTCACACTAAAAGAAGCCCCATGGAACTCCGACACCTGCGTTACTTCCTGATGGTCGCCGAAGAACTGCATTTCACCCGTGCCGCCGCACGCCTGAACATGCAGCAGCCGCCCCTGAGCAACCAGATCCGCCTGCTGGAAAAGGAACTGGGCTTCGACCTGTTCAAGCGGCATCCCAAGGGCGTCGACCTGACCGCCGGCGGGCAGGTGTTCCTGCAAGAAGCCCGGGCCATTCTCAATCGGGTCGACGAGGGTTCGAAACGCGCGGCACGGGCGGCCCAGGGCCTGGAGGGCAAGCTGTCGATCGGCTTCACCAGCTCGGCGGCCGCCCACCCGCTGATTCCCGGGATGATCCGCGCCTATCGCGGGCTCTACCCCAACGTCGAGCTGCTGCTCAGCGAGGGCAATGCCGGGGAACTGACCGACGAAGTGAACCTGGGGCGCATGGACCTGGGTATCCTGCGCGCACCGGTGAGCCGCCCCCGGGGCGTGACCCTGTACCGGCTGCTCAACGAAGAAATGCTGCTGGTACTGCCGGTGGGACATCGCCTGCTGCCGGCGGACGTCCAGGTCAACGGCCTGAGCCCGGACGAAATCGACGCCATGCCGGTGATTGCCATCGGCGACCTGGCCGACGAGTCGTTTATCCTGGTGCGCCGCCACGGCGCGCCGGGCATGTACGCCAAACTGGTGGAGGCTTGCGAGCGCGCCGGCTTCACCCCGAAGATCGCCTTCGAAATCGAGCGCATGCTGACCAACATCAACCTGGTGGCCGCCGGTGCCGGAATCTCGGTGGTACCGGCGTCCATGCGCAGTTTTCATCGCCACAGCGTCGTCTACTGCCGGATCGGCGAAGCCAGTCCACGGCTGGTGGCCCCGATCACCCTGATCGTGCGGACGGAGGACCAGGACCCGACCCGGCAGAACTTCATCGAGCTGGCCCAGGACCTGGGGCGACAGTTCCGCCGCGAACAGCTCCCCCGCCCCTGAGTCGCCCTACAGCGTCAGGAACAACGCCGACGTCCAGACCCGCGACTGATCGCGCTGCCGCGCACAGATGAACAAGGGATGCTCGCGGCCCGGTTCCAGTTGCAGCTCCGCCAGATCGATACGCCCTTGCAATTCGCGGGGCAGCGGCGCGGCGGTGGTCCGCTCCAGGGAAACCTTCAGTTCGGCCCCCGGCAACTCCTCGATCACCTGCGACTGGGCCAGCAGCGTTTCCCCGGACACCTGGATCAGTACCGAAGGCGCGTGCACATAAGGCTGCGGCTCGGACGGGTCGCCGACCTTGATATAGTTGTCGATGCGACTGCGGATCTCCAGGGTCGCACCGGCCAGTTGCGACAAGTCGATTTCCAGGCTATCGGTGTCGCCGTTGGTATCGGTGCGAAAGGCCAGGACCGTCGCGTCCTTGCGCCACACCGTCTGCTCCGGATGATCGAGCCCCAGGGCGCGAAAGCCGTTGATGACCGCCCCGGTGATGCGGATTTCGCCGCTCCAGTAGGCACCCCGGTAGCGATCCTTGATCCGCGCACCGCCCAGGCGCAGGCGAATGCGCTGGTCGGAAAAGCCCAGTTCCTGGTGCAGGTTGCGCGACCAGATCAACTGCTCGCCATCGAACAGGTCGACCTGCTCCCAGCCCGCCTCACCCAGCAGGCGGTAGTCGAGCAGCGCATCGGCCGGCGCCTTGAACACCTCGCCCATGAAGTTCTCGCCCTGGCGCAGGCTGGCAAACGAGCGCTCGCCGGTGGTGGCAAAGGTCCGCCGGGCGCGCAGCGCCTTGCCGACACTGGCACGGTCGAAACGCTCGGCGAGCACGCCGGTCAGGCCGCCGCGGGAACCGAACACCGCGGTGGCCGGGACCCCGCCACCGCAGCGCCCCTGATGCTCGTCGCTGTTGGCCGCCGCACCGACCCGATAACCCCGCTGCAACGCCTCGGCATATACCCAGTGGAATTGCCCCCAGGCCGAGCCGACTTCGATCAGCCGCTCCAGCTCCGGATGGTGCCAGTCGAGGTTGCAGCGGCGCCCCCCGACATGGGGCATCATCAGGTGGCCTTCGGGGTCCTTGGCATAGGCGGCGTAGAGTTCGTCCACCGGCCAGGCGCCCGGCTTGATGGTGCCGGCGGTGAACTCGTTCCATTCGAAGGAGCGCACCAGCCGCCCCTGGTTGTCGAAGGGGAATTCAGGCTTTCGATCGTGCAGGAACACCACGTTGCGGTCGCCTCCGGCGCAGGAGTTGCCGCACCATTCGGTTCCCGGATAGCAGACAAAGCGACCCGTTTCGTTGAGTTCGTGAATCAGCCTCACTGCCTGGTCCCAGCGCTGCTCGGTGATATTGAAGTCATTGGCGGTGTAGCCGAGCACGTCGAGCCCGGCGACATCGCGGCCGTAGCTGAGGTTGTAGAGCGTGTCATTGGTGCCCACGGTGTCATCGGAATGCACATGCAGGTCGGCATACAGCGGACGCAATGCGCTGCCGGCCGGATCGACCGTGACAAAGGCCTGGGCCCCACGAACAAAAGGGGCATGCACCGCGGCCGACAATCGCCACTCACCCACCGCCTCGAACGCCACGCCCTGCAACCGGGCAATCGCCCAGCCTTCGCTCGCCAGGCGGAACGCTTGCTGGCGCTGCTCGCCGTCCGGACCGCTCAGGGTCAGCAGGCCATCGAGCGGCAAGCCGCGGCAGGTATTGCCCCAGGCATCGTCGACCCGCAGCAACACGTCGAACGCCTCACCGGCACCGACCAGCCGCGGCACGATCAGTTGTACGCCATGGGCCGGCCCCGGGACGATATCCAGCAACGGGTCGCCCGGCACCTCGGCAAACTTCGAACTGCCCAGCGGGTCGATGAACAGGCGAAAACGGAAGTCCTTCTCGACGAAGCTCTGCACCCGCGTGCCGGCCCCGCCCTGGCGGCGATCGCCGAGGCGGATGATGACCCGGTCGCCGGGGTTCAGGTAGCCGTCGACGATATCGATGATGATCGCCTTCTGGAACGGCCGCTCGTGGCCCTTCTGGTCGAAGCGCACCTTCAGGTGCTGCACCGTGGCCCGGCTCTGGCCCGGCACCAGCTCGCCGGCCTGGTACTCGGCGCTGACGTAGTTGGGGCCGGTCGGATTCGAGGTCTGGAACAAGGCCCAGTCGGAGTAGAACTTGAAGGCCAGCTTCAGCCAGGCGCCGTCGGCCAGGCCGCTGCCGCCGACCTCGTAGACCAGGGTGATCTCGTCCCACTGGCCGGCCACCAGGGTGTTGCGGTCACAGCTGACATGACCCAGGAACGGGCGCTGCTTATTGCGTTCATACAGGCCTTGCGGGGCAATGTAATGCCCGGCTTCGCGGGGATCGAAAACGTTGTTCACATGACACCTCGTACGGGTCTTCGCGGAATCTTCAATAGGGACTGGCACGCTCTATTGCACGCGCCATTTCTGGTAGTGACGCTCGATGCGCCGGAACACGAAACTCTCCATCAGCCAGGCGATCAGGCCGATCAGCACGATGCCCAGCAGCACCTGGCTGCTGTTGCCGATCTGCCCGCCGGTGGCAACCATCCAGCCGATCCCCTGGGAGGCGCCGATCATTTCCGCCGCCACCAGCGCCCGCCAGCCCTGGCTGAAACCGATACGCAGGGCGGCCGTGACAAACGGCAGCGACGCCGGCAGGTAGACATGGGCGAGCAGTTGCCAGGGATTGGCCCCCAGGGTGCGTGCCGCGCGGACTTCGCCGCCGCGAATGCTCTGCACGCCCTCCTGGATGGTCACGGCCATGGGAAACACCGCGGCGATAAAGATCACCAGGACGATGGACACATAGCCCAGGCCGAAAATGATCATGATCAGCGGTGCCCAGGCGATGGGCGGGATCGCCATGAACAGGCTGTTGAGCGGCGATATGAAGTCGCGAAAACGCGAAGACAGACCGCCCGCCGTACCCAGCAGGACCGCGACCAGCACCGCGGCACAGAACCCGCCCAACTCTTCGAGCACACTGGCCCGCAGGTGCTGCCACAACGAACCGTCGCCCAGCCAGCGCAACGTTTCGCGGGCCACGTCCCAGGGCTGCGGCAGGATGTAGGTGGGAAAACGGCTGGCCAAGGCCACCCAGATCAACAGCAGGACGGGCAGCGAAGCCCAGCCCCAATTCGGTTTTGGCAAGGACATGACAGACTCAGCGCGAGGCTTTTTCCAGGTAGGTGGTGTCGACGATCTGCTCGGTCTTGAGCGGTGCATCGATAAAGCCCAGGTCAAGGGAGTAGTTCATCAGGCGCTGGATAAAGCGGATATCGGCGTCCTGCAGATCCGCCGACCAGCCGAGCCGGCTGCGGGCCTGGGCAACGATGGTTTCCGGGGCGATGGTGCTGCCGTCCGGGCCCTGCACCGCTTCGAGCTTGAACGCCTCGGCGATGATCCGGTTCGACTCGGCCGGATGCTCGTTGAGAAAGGCAATTGCCTTGCGATGGGCCCGTAGCAGCCTGACCACATCGTCAGGGCGTTCCTGCAGGGTTTTCGGCAAGGCGATCACCACGTACCAGGGGTATTCGGGCAAGGCCTGGTTGACATCGAACAGCACCCGGCTCGAACCGCGCAGCAGCGACTGGCTGACGAAGGGCTCCCAGGAAAAGGCCGCGTCGACGATGCCACGCTCAAGGGCGGCATTCATGTTGCCCGGCGGCATGTCGATGATGTTCAGGTCGGCATCGGGATTCAGGCCGGCCTTTTCCTTGAGCACATAGCCCCTGAGCAGCACGTCCATGCCGCTGCCCTTCTTGACCCCGGCGAGCTTCTTGCCCTTGAGTCCGGCCAGGGAGGTGATCGGGCTCTTGCTGTCGACGATCACCGCCGCCTGGCCGTAGTTGACCTTGGCCAGGATGCGGCTCTGCAAGCCGCGGGAGAACCACTGGTACACCGGGGGCGTGCCGACGTAGGCGACATCCAGCTCACCGGCCGCCAGGGCCTGCTGGATCACCGGCCCGTCACCGAGGGCCCTGAGGTCCACCGTCAGGCCTTCCTCGCGGTAGTAACCCTGCCTGTCCGCGATCAGCGCCGGCGCATTGGCCATGGCAAACACATAGCCCACCCGCAACGGCCGGCTCTCATCGGCAACGGCCGACAGACTGCCGGCCACGGCGACCACGGACAATGAAAGGGCAAGCAGGGTACGTTTGATCATTGGATCGACTCGATTTCAGGGGAGAGGGAAACAGCGGGGCAAACACGGGCCTCGGACAGCGCCATGACCTGGGAAATACGCTCCATCAGCTCATTGCGGTAATCGAGGAAAGCCGGCAGCCGACGAGTGTTGCGATTGGAGCGCGGGCGCGGCAGGTCGATCCGCAGTTCGCTGTGGATGCCGCCGGGGGCGATATTCAGGACAATCACCCGGTCCGCGAGGAACACCGCCTCGTCGATATCATGGGTAATGAACAACACCGTCTGGCCCAGTTCGGCCCAGATCCGCAGGGTTTCCTCGTTCATGCTGTTGCGACTGATCGCATCCAGCGCGGCGAAGGGTTCGTCCATCAGCAGGACCTCCGGCTCCAGCGCCAGGGTGCGGGCCAGCGAAACGCGCTGCTGCATGCCGCCGGACAACTGATGGGGCAAGCGCTGGGCGGCCTGCTCCAGGCCGACCAGGCGCAGGTACTGCATGGCCTGTTCGCGCTGCCGCGCCTCGCTGGTATCACCGGCCATGCGCAAGCCGAAGCGGACATTCTCCAGGGCGGTCAGCCAGGGAAACAGTTGCGGCGCCTGGAACACATAGCCGAGTTCCGAACGCTCCGGGTGCACCGTGGTCTGGTTCAGGCGGATCTGCCCCGCCTGCGGCCGGACAAAACCCGACAACAGGTTGAGCAAGGTGGTCTTGCCGCAGCCGGAAGGCCCGAGGATCGCGACGAACTCGCCAGGGGCGGCACTCAGGCTGAAGGAGGAAAACACCCGATGACCGTTGGGATAGCTGAAACTGATGTCATCGACCATCAGCGCCGCGGCCGACCGCGGGGCACAAGGAAAGAGTTCTGGCATGGCAAGTGTCGTCAGGTCGTTTACAATGGGAATGCCTGACATAATACGTATTAATACAAGTCATCCCAATAACCTGTTTTTATAACCTTAGAAGCGAAGTCTCGGTCCTCGCTTCTCCGGCCATGGAATCACTCAGTGTCTACGTCCATTCTTCGCGACAGCACGACCTCGCTCTACGAACAGATCGCCCACCAGCTACTCGGGGAGATCCAGCGCGGCGACTACGAACCCAGCGGCAAGCTGCCCTCGGAGGCCGAACTGGGCCAGCGCTTCGCGGTGAGCCGCGTGACCATCCGCCTGGCCGTGGGCAAACTCAGCGACGATGGCGTGGTGGAGCGCAAACAGGGCAAGGGCACTTTTGTCGCGGCCAAGCAGGTGCGACATGGCCTCGATGCCCTGCGCAGCTTTCATGAAGCCCTGCTGTTGCAAGGACTGAAGCCGAGCATGCGGGTCCTCGACCATCACCTGCAGGCGGTTCCCGAGGCGTTGCGCGGGCTGTTCGGCGCGGCACAGGATTGCCTGCTGCTGGAGCGCCTGCACTTTGTCGACGACGAACCCATTGCCCTGGGCCGCAGCCACCTGCCCGCCGAACTGGCAAGCGTGGTCTGGAGCGAGGTCGAGCACCGGCCGATCTACTCGATCCTCGAGTCGATCACCGGCTCGCCGGTGACCCGTGCCGACATGGCGATCCGCGCCCAGGAGGCCGACAGGCACCTGGCCAATGCCCTGCACGTCAAACGCGGCGCGGCACTGCTGGTGATGGAGCGCACCTCGTATTTCGCCGATGGTCGCTGCTGTGACCGCACGACCTTTTTCATTCGTCCGGAGCGCTACGCGTTTGTCCTCAGCGGCGTGTTCAAGTCCAGCCCGGGCGCCTGATCACGACCACCCGCCAGGTCCGCTCCCGGGCCTGGCGACAGGCTTTCGACGGAGCCGCGCACTAAGACCCAAAAAGAATTAATAAATAAAAAATCAGTATTTATCGTTATTAAAACAACCACGTACTCTCCCCTCATACCGACACTGGAGAGTCCCCATGCATCCGACCGATACCGTTATCGACCTCGCCCGCTATCGCAAACGCAAGCAGGCGCAGCAACTGGCCCGGACCCTGTGGGAAATGTATGCACGCAATGCCGGCTACCAGGCGTTCCAGTGGGTGCAGAGCGCCCGTGCCACCGAGCCCCGTCACGCGTGAATGCGCAGGAGCCCTCGCGGTTTCTGGCGAGCGCCGACGAACCGCCGCTGGACCTGAACAACCTGCAGGCGCTTGAAGAAGACCCGATCTGCGCACGGGTCGCCCAGAACCTGCAACGCCTGCGCGGCAAGCATCATCTGTCCCTCGATGCCCTCGCCCGTCAATGCGGGGTCAGCCGGGCGATGCTGGCGCAGATCGAGTCCGGCCGCAGTGTGCCGTCGATCAAGGTGCTGTGCAAGATTGCCAAGGGCCTGAAAGTATCCGTCGCGGCCTTTCTCGAACATCGTGCCTTCGAGGGTGTGGCGGTCCTGTCGGCGAACAAGAGCAAGCGCCTGGTCAGTGCCAACGGCGCCTTTGTCAGCCGCGCCCTGTTCCCGTTCGATGTGGCGCGCCAATCGGAATTCTACGAACTGCGCCTGAGCCCGCTGGGCGAGGACGAGTCCGAGGGACATGGCCCCGGAGTCCAGGAAAACCTGGTGGTGGCCCAGGGTGTACTGGAGATCAGTGTCAATGACCAACGCTACCTGCTGTCCACCGGCGACTCGATCCTGTTCTACGCCGACCAGCCGCATCGCTATCGCAATCCCGCCGACAGCGAAGCCGTGGCGTACCTGGTGGTGACCTACCCCGAACGCCTCGACTGACCCACCGACAGCCACGAAAAAGCCCGGCGAGGATCACTCCAGCCGGGCTTTTTTTACTGCCGGATCGATCAGCAGGTGCAGCACATCATCGGCATGCCGTTGCAGCTCATCATCATCGGCATGCTGCAGTCGTTCATCAGCTTCATCATCAGGGCGCAGCAGCTTTTCATCATGTCCATGTTCATGCCGGCCATCGGCATGATCTTGCACTGCATGCCGTCGGCCAGCATCGAGCATTCCATCACGCATTTCATCGACGGCATCGGCATGCCCATCATCGGCATCGGCATCATGCTGCCCATCATCGGCATGGCCATGGCCGCTTGGGACATGCACATCATGCTCATGTTGGCGCAATGCATCATCATCGGCATGCCGCAGTCCATCATCATCTGCATCATTTGCGCGCTGTTCTTAAACATGGCCATGTCCATGCCCGCCGCCGGCATCATCTTGCACAGCATGCCGTCGCCCATCATTTCGCAGCTCATGGTCGCCATCATCATCGGCATCCCCATGGCCGGCATCATCGGCATGGTGTTCATCGGCATTTGCATCTGCATGGCATTCATCATGGTGAAACTCCCTGATAGTTCGATAGTTGGACGAAGCTGATGGGGCGGATTCTAGGGAATGCCAGGCGCACGGCAAGACGGCGATCCAGCAGCCGGAACGGATGTCGGAGCGAGTTTTATGCTGCCCTTTGCGGGCCGATATCCGTCCTGGCGGTCATATCGCTTTCAAAGCAGACAGACAGGCAGTTTCAACGGCGGATTACCCGCTTTGGATATGCCCGTACGAGCTATTCAAATAGCCGAAGGAAATAATCAATCTAAACAGCTCGAACTTTTCCGGTTTCCTCAGCGCCGATGGGCCAGGGAACGCACCAGTCGATCCCCGAGGCTTTGCACACCCTGCACCAGAATCACCAGGACGATCACCGTGGCGACCATCACCTCGTTGTTGAAACGCTGATAGCCATAGCGGATCGCCAGGTCCCCCAGGCCGCCCCCGCCGATCACTCCGGCCATGGAGGAGAAGCCGATCAGCATCACCAGGGTCAGGGTAACGCCCGCCAGCAAGGCCGGCAGCGACTCGGGCAACAGGACCTTGAAAATCACATGGCGGATATCGCCGCCCATGGATAGGATGGCCTCGATCCGTCCCTTGTCGACCTCATCCAAAGCGTTTTCCACGATACGGGCGAAGAATGGAAAGGCGCCGATGGTGATCGGTACCACGGCGGCGGTGCTACCCAGGGTGGTGCCGACAATCAGTCGGGTCAGCGGGATCAGGGCGATCAGCATCACCACGAATGGCAACGACCGCCCGAGGTTGACCAGCGCGCTCAGGCCGCCATGCAGGCGCGGCAGCGGGTACAGGCCATGGCGACGGCTGATGAACAGCAGGACCCCGAGGGGCAGGCCGATCAACAAGGTGAAGAGCCCCGCCAGCAGCACCATGTACAGGGTCTCGCCGGTGGCGTTGAGCAACAGCTGGAAAATCTCGTTCCAATCGATGGTCCGGGTCATAACTGGGCCAACCTCAAGCGCGGGATCCGCACCTCATCGTCGAAGCGCGGCTGCGGGGCCGGTAGCAGCGAGCGTCCCAGGGCCGAGTCCGGGTCGGCCAGCAAACGCGCCAGCGGACCGGACTCCAGCAGTCGCCCCTGAGCCAGGGAAGCGGCGTGGTCGCAGATCGATCGGATGACATCCAGCTCATGGGTGATCAGCACGATGGTCAGCCCCAACCGGCGATTGATATCGCGCAGCAATTCGAGAATCGACGCCGTGGTTTCCGGATCGAGGGCACTGGTGGCCTCATCCGAAAGCAGATAGGCCGGGCGTGCCGCCAGGGCCCGGGCAATGCCGACCCGCTGTTTCTGCCCGCCGGACAGTTGCGAGGGAAAGGCCTCGGCCTTGTCCGCCAGGCCCACCAGTTCCAGCAGCTCGCAAACCCGGGCCTGCCGTTCAGCCTTGCCGGTGCCGGCGATTTCCAGCGGCACGGCGATATTGTCGAAGACATTGCGCGAGTGCAGCAGGTTGAAGCCCTGGAAAATCATGCCGATACGTTGGCGCTGGCTGCGCAGGTCCCGATCGGACAGGGTCGTCAGGTCCTGGCCGTCGACCACCACGCGCCCGGCGCTGGGGCGTTCGAGCAGATTGAGGCAACGCAGCAAGGTCGACTTGCCGGCACCGCTGCGACCGACGATGCCGTAGATCGCCCCGTCGGGGATGTCCAGGGACACCCGGTCCAGTACCGGCGCCCCTTCGCCATAGCGCTTGCTCAACTGCTCGACGCGGATCATGGCTTGCGGTCCGCGACGGTCACCGGAATCACCGAGCCCGAATAGGTATCGGTGATGAATTTCGCCACCTGGGGTGAGTTGAGGTCCTTGGCCAGTTGCCTGATCCGTGGGTCATCCTGCAACTTCGGCGTCGTCACCAGGATATTCGCGTAGGGATTGTCGACGGCCTTTTCCAGGCCAAGGGCGTCCCTGGCCGGCGACAGGCCCGCCTCCAGCGCGTAGTTGCCGTTGATCACCGCCAGGTCGACATCGTCCAGGGCGCGGGGCAATTGCGGCGATTCAATCTCGAGAATCTTCAGCTGTTTCGGGTTCTCGGCAATGTCCCTGGGCGTTGCCTGGTCGGTAGCCGGGTTGTTGAAGCCGGGCTTGAGCTTGATCAGGCCGTTATCCTGCAGCAGGTACAGGGCACGACTGAGATTGGTGACATTGTTCGGCAACGCGACGGTGCCCTTTTGCGGCACCTGGTCGAAGCTTTTATGTCGGTGCGAGTAGATTCCCAGCGGCTCGATATGCACGGTCGCCGCCACCGCGAACTTCTGGCCGAGGGCCTGTTCCTGGGAATTGAGATACGGCAAGTGCTGGAAGTAGTTGGCGTCGACGTCGCCATGGGCCAGCAGTTCGTTGGAGTTCACGCCGTTGGGAATCTCGATGACCTTGAGGTTCAGTTGCGGATCGATTTTCTGTACATAAGCGAGGATCTGCGCGTGGGGGACCGGGTCGGCCGCCACTCGCAACGGTTCCGCGGCCAGGGCGCCGAATGAAGCGAACAGGCCCGCCACGACCGCCAGGGTCAATCCGGTTTTTTTCAACATGCTGGTAATCCTTGAGCTGATGACAGGGTCAGGCGCTGACGGCCTTGGGGGCCAACACCTTGGGCGTGGGGGCATCGGCGTAGAAACTCCGGGCGACATCGGGGTGCGAACGCAGGCGACCCTTGAGGTAGTTCCAGCCGACATCACGCAACAACGGGTTGTCGGGATCGCTGGCCGGGCCCCGTGCCTCGCGCAGCAGCGCGGTCGGCAAGGGATACAGCGGCACCACCGCATCCAGTTGCGCACCGAGGAAGAAGGCAATCGACAGGCGCTCGCTTCCGGCCGGCGGTGACTGCACGCGATGCACCGTGGCCCGCAGATAACCGTTGGTGGCCAGTTCGAGCAATTCGCCGATATTCACCACCAGGGTGTTTTCCCGGGGCAGCGCATCGATCCAGCGGCCCTCCTCGATCTCCACTTGCAGGCCAGCCTGCCGGTCCTGCAGGAGGAAACTGAGGAACCCGGAATCCTTGTGGGCACCGACGCCCTGGTTGCTTTCGTGCGCGGTACGACCGGGGTAGCGGATCAGCTTGATATGTTCATTGGGCTTGTCGCCGTAAAGCGGATCGAACGCCCCTTCCGGCAATGACAGCGCCTGGGCAAAGGCCCGCAACAGGCGCAGCGACATCCGGGTCATGGCCTGCTGCCAGTCGAGCAACAGCGGCTTGAGCTGGGGCAGCGCCGCCGGCCACAGGTTCGGCCCTTGCAGGCGGGCCCAGGTCGGCGTGTGTTCATCCAGTGCCAGGGCTTCGCGTTCGGCGCCGATATCGAACTGTTCGCGCAGATCCGGTTGACCGCGGGTGATCTCCGAGGCCGCGCGGTTGTAGCCGCGAAAGTGCGGTGAATGGATCATGCCGACGGCCTGCTTGTCCTCGTCGGGCAAGGCAAAGAACTGCCGGGCATGCTCCTGGACCTGCTTGAGCAGATCGCTGTCGATGCCGTGTCCGGTCAGGTAGAAAAATCCGACATCGCGTGCGGCGTGACGCAGTGCGTCGAGAAAATCCTGGCGCTGCCCGGCGCTGCCATCGAGCGCTGAAAGGTCCAGGAGCGGCAACGCGGTGATATCCAGCGGCTGCGGCATGGTTCACTCCCTGTGGTCTGCAAACATTCGTCCTGATATCCGACACCCCGCCGCGAAGACTTGGGCAAGGCGTTGAAATCCCGTTGCCGACAAAACTATCCGATCTTAAAAAACCGCAATAAATATCTTTTTCGCATTAGCTTAGGTTCACCCCGACTTGCCCGTTACTGGCACGGAAACGGCCTGCCACTACCGACACCACCGCGTCCAAAGGCTCTGGAATGCCGGTTGTAGAGAGCGCCTGAAAAAACCACTTATTCATAAAAAGAATAAAATCATTCTTTTATATTCTTTTGTTGTTTATTCATCGTGCTGCAAGACTCGGCGCCAGAATCATCCATCAAGTGTTGAGATCACCATGAAAAAATTGACTGCCCTCACTGCCCTCACTCTCGCCGTTCTCTCGGGCCTGGCCCATGCCGACCGCCTGGAAGACATCAAGAAATCCGGCGTCCTGCGCGTCGCCTCGTTCGACAGCAACCCGCCTTTCGGCTTCATCGATGCCAAGAGCAAACAGATCGAAGGCCTGGATGTCGACTACGCCAAGGCCATTGCCGATAAGCTCGGGGTCAAGCTCCAGTTGCAACCGACCAACCCGGCCAACCGCGTGCCCCTGCTGGTGGCCAACAAGGTCGACCTGGTCCTGGCCAACTTCACCATCACCCCGGAGCGCGCCCAGCAGGTCAACTTCAGCATTCCCTACTTCAGCTCCGGCCAGCAGTTCCTCATCAAGAAAGGCACCCTCAAGTCCCAGGACGAGCTGAACAAATGGCGCGTGGGCGTGGACAAGGGCACCGTCAACGAAGGCGTGCTGCGCGAGAAATTCCCGGGAGCCAAGGTGGTCGCCTATGACGACACCCCGTTCGCTTTCACCGCCCTGCGCAACGGTAACGTCCAGGCGATCACCCAGGACGGCCCGAAGCTGATCGGCCTGCTGGCCAACGTACCGGACAAGGACAAGTACGAAGTTCCACCCTTCACCATCTCCAATGACCTGATCGGCGTCGGCCTGCCCAAGGGCGAGACCGCCTTGACCGAGCTGGTCAACCAGACGCTGGTGGAGCTGGAAAGCAAGGGTCAGGCCCAGAAGATCTACGACGCCTGGTTCGGCCCGGATACCAAGACCCCGCTGGCCCGCCTGTACAAGATCGGCGACAAGAGCTGATCGCCCTCCCCGCCGTACACCCACAGCCCGCGCGGTTCTCCGCGCGGGCTCTTTGTATTCTGGATGGACACCGTGATCGATGTTTGGTGAATTGCTCGGCCCGCAATACCTGAAATGGCTGTTCGATGGATTTGTCCTGACCGTGGCGTTGTCGGCCGTGGTCTGCCTGGTCGCCACCGGGCTGGGTTTCCTGGTCTGTCTGGCGCGTCTCGGCCGCTCGCGGCTGATCGCCTGGCCGGCGCGCGCCTACCTGGCGTTGTTTCGCAATACGCCGCTGCTGGTGCAATTGTTCTTCTGGTATTTCGGCGTCAGCGCCCTGTTGCCCGAAGACCTGATGATCTGGCTGAACCTGCCCCACGAAGCGACCGTGGCCGGCGTGGACATCAGCTGGCCGTCGTTTGAATTCATCGCCGGTTTCTGGGGACTGACCCTGTATACCTCGGCATTCATCGCCGAAGAGTTTCGGGCCGGCGTCGCCTCGGTACGCCCGCAGCAGCGCGAAGCGGGTATCGCCCTGGGTCTGCGGCCGGCCCAGGTGTGGCGTTATGTGGTACTGCCGCAAGCCTTGCGCACGGCGCTCGGTCCCTTGCTGGGACAATACATGAACGCACTGAAGAACTCCTCGCTGACCATGGCCATCGGCCTCGCCGAACTGTCCTATGCCTCACGCCAGGTGGAGACCGAGACCTTCAAGACCTTCCAGGCCTTTGGTTTCGCCACCCTGTTGTACATCCTCGGCATCGTGCTGATCGAAACGGCCGGACAATGGATCCGCCAGACCAGGCGCTATCGTCAGGGAGCGGCATGAGCCATGGACTTTTCCGTTATCAGCGACAACCTCGACTACTTCCTGATCGGCGCCTACCCGGAAGGCCCCCTCGGCGGCGCGGCGCTGACCCTGCTGCTGAGCGTGCTGTCCGGCACTGCCGCCGCGATCCTCGGCCTGGTGCTGGGCATCGCCCTGAGCACCCTCAAGGGCTGGCCGCGGGGGATACTGATCACCGTGCTGGGTTTCCTGCGGGCGATCCCGGTACTGATGCTGATCTTCTGGAGTTACTTCCTGCTGCCGATCGTCTTCCATGTGGACATACCGGCGCTGTTCACCGTGGTCTGCGCCCTGTCGCTGATCGGCGGTGCGTACCTGGCGTACTCGGTCCACGCCGGTATCCAGAGCCTGCCGGCCGGCCAGTGGGCGGCGGCCCGTGCCCTGGGCATGCGTCCCGTCCAGGTCATGCGGCTGATCATCCTGCCCCAGGCCCTGCCGATCATGCTGCCATCGTTCCTCAACCAGTGGATCTCACTGATCAAGGACACCTCGCTGGCCTATGTGATCGGCGTGGGGGAACTGTCCTTCGTGGCCACCCAGGTCAGCAACCGGGTGATGGTCCATCCCACGGAGATTTTCCTGTTCGTGGCGCTGGTCTACTTCCTGATCTGCTCCAGCCTCGATCTGCTGGCCGGTTTCGCCACCCGCAAACAGCAGGTGAAACGCAGCTGACTCGAGTGTTCCCGGAGCGCAGCCCGGGAACGATCACCCCTTGCCCTGTTGTGTAGCCGGCGACTCCCGAGCCGGCTCCTTGGGACCGATCAAGCACCAGAGCAACAGGCCCAGCAGCGGCACATAAATGATCACGACGATCCAGAGTCCCTTGGTGCCTGCCCCCTGCCCACTTCTCCAGACACTCCTGATGGCCCACAACTCGACCAGCAGCAACACCACCGCCAGGGCGATCCAGACATATTCGATTTGCATGGTTTTCCTCCCGTATGTCCTGCGTTAGGTAGGAGGCGCTGGCGAGGGTTCATTAGTTTTTTGTCCGATATCGGGCACGTCCTGGGTATTCAGGAACTGCGTCAGCGACGCTCCCAGCTCGTCGAACACCCGTGCGATGCGCTGGACCCGTCGCATGTCCTGGTGCATGGCGATCCACACATCCACCAAAAAATCCACCTGTGCGGGCAGCACACGGACCAGGCCATGACGCCGCGCCAGCTGGCTGGAACAGACGCCGATCCCCAGTCCCGCACGCAATGCCGCCAGTTGCGCAAGGTGGTCGTCGGTGCGAATCAGCGTGCGCGCCGGCATGCAGTCGAAGCCACGTTCACGCAGAAACTGCAGCTCCACCAGATTGCGGTCCGGTCCGATCAGCGGGTAGTGATCCAGCTGCGCGACGCTCTGCGGAGTGCCCTGCTCGGCCAGCAGTTCGGCTGTGGCATACAGGCCGACCCGCAGGTCGCCGACCTTGCGCGTGACCACGGCGGCCTCGGTCGGACGGCGGATACGCACCGCCACATCGGCCTCCTGCCGGGACAGGGCCTGCAAGCGGTTCGACACGCTGAGCTCAACGGCCAGTTGCGGATGGGCCCGCCGCAGCGTGCGCAACATCGGCGGCAGGACCTCGACGCCCAGCAGCTTGCTGCTGGTCAGGCGCACCGTGCCACCCGTCACGTCGGCATCCGCCGACGCCGCGCGGTTGAAGGCGTTGGCCGCCATGGCCATCGCCTCGACATGGCCGATCAGGTCCTTGGCCATGTCCGTCGGCAACAGCCCGGCCGGCGAGCGGATAAACAGGCTGACACCGACGCTCTGCTCCAGCGCCTCGATCCGCCGCCGGGCGGTGGCCTGCGCGATTCCCAGCAAACGAGCCGCTCCCGACAGACTGCCGGTTCGCAATACCGCCAGAAAGGCCCGCTGGGTTTCCCACTGTAGTTGAGGCGTGTTCATACATTTCCTGTGAGCCGCTGGGCAATTTTGGCTGATTTTCTTTCGTGAGGCGCGGCCTCATGCTGGTCAAGCATATCCCACGGGGCTTATACCCCAGCGCTCATGCCTCGTCCGCAACCTGAATACTGAAGGAGTTTCCCCATGTCCCTCGCTGGCCATTGCCGCTGTCGCGCCGTGAGCTATACCCTGGCTGCCGATACTCCACTGGCGGTCTACGCCTGTCATTGCCGTGATTGCCAGACCTGGAGCGGCAGTGCCTTTACCCTGCACGCGCTGCTGCCGGGAGATGCCCTGCACTTCAGCGGCCCACTCGGCGAATATGCCTATGACAGCAACGGCGTGCACTCGCGCCACTACCTCTGCGGCGTGTGCCATACCCGCCTCTACAACACCACCAGCGCCGCACCGGGCCTGCACGTATTGCGCGCCGGCACACTGGACAACAGCCCCGCCCTGCAGCCCGTAGCGCATATATGGGTGCAGCACAAGCAAGCCTGGCTGACGCTGCCCGAGGGCATTCCGAGTTGGCCCGACAGCCCCACGCCAGAGGCATTTGCAGCGGCGCTGAGCCAGTAACGCGCATGCCCGCCTTGTGTGGTTGAACGATCCACGACGGGAAAGGGTGATCAAGCGGGAATAAATGGGCTGGGCCGCGTATTTCCTTGTCCAGGCAGCATGCCGCCCTTTCAGCCCTGCCAGCCCAATCCCAGCGCCTTGTGCAACGAGGCAAAGTCCTTGAGCAGTTCGCTGTCGCCACTGACGCGGTTCTGCTCGGCATCGAAGCGCGTGCGCTCGGCATTCAGCCAGTCCAGGGTACTGGCGGTGCCGGCGTCGTAGCGTTCGCGGGTCAGGCTGGCCGCACGGGCGGAGGATGCTTCGATGTCCCGCAGCAGCACCACGTTTTCACGCTGATGGCCGTAACGGGCCAAAGCCACATCGGCGTCCCGCAGCGCACCGAGGACCACGCCACGGTAATGCGCGCGGGCTTCGTCGAGGCCACCTTCGGCACTGTCGACATTGGCCGCCACGCGACCGAAGTCCAGGGCATTCCAGGTCAATCGCGGGACCAGCAGCCAGGTGGCGCTGTCCTTGCGCATCAGGTGCGAAGGCTCGGCGGCGCTGAAGCTCAGATCGCCGGTCAGCGACAGCTTGGGAAACCAGTCGGCCTTTTTCTCGCCGACCTGGGCGCTGCTGGACGCCAGTTGCCGCTCGGCGACGCGGATGTCCGGGCGGGACTTGATCAGCGCCGCCGGATCGGCCACCGGCACGCTCGCGGGGATACTGGGAAGCCCGCGCGGCTGGCCGAGGCGGCTGTCCAGCTCGCCCGGCTCGAGGTCACAGAGCACCGCCAGTTGATCCAGCGACTCGATGATCTGCGCCTGCAACGGCAGGCGCTGGGCACGGGTGGTCTGCCACTGGGTGGTGACTTGCTCCAGTTGCAACTGCGAAGCGACGCCACGGCTGCGGCGCTGCCGGGTCAAGTCGACCACTTGCGCCTCCAGGCTGGCCGAGGCGTCGACCAGGGCCAGGCGGGTTTGCTGGTCGCGCAGGCCGACATAGGCCTGCACGACTTCCGCAGCCAGTTGCACCTGGGCATCGGCCAGGGACTCGGCCGACGCGTCGGCGCTGGCCGAGGCCGCCTCGATGGCGCGACGCGTACCGCCGAACATGTCCACTTCCCAGCTGGCATCGAAGTCCGTCAGGTACAACGACAGCGGCCCACGCCCGCCCCCACTCTCCTGCCCCGTCAGGCCGGACAGATCGGGGGAACGCAAGCGGACCGCGGTGGCATTGGCACTCAGCTTCGGTTGCCCGGCCGCCTGCTGGCCGTGCAACCCGGCCCGAGCCTGGCGCAGACGTGCCTGGGCGACGTGGATATCCGAACTGTCGTTGAGCGCGGTTTCCACCAGGCTGTCCAACTGCGCATCCCCCAGGGTCCGCCACCAGTGGGCGACAGCCGGAGCCGTGGCGGCACCTGGGTCCGCATGGGCGAAACGCCCGGCCGTCTGGGTCTTTTCCGCCACCGCGGGCGCACCGTGGTAATCGGGGCCGACGGTGCAACCGGCAAGCAGGCCCATGACCAGGGCCGAAATCAGGGTTCTGTCGATCATCGTGCGGGGCTCACCGGAAGAGGTGGTTTCTTGAGGAAAAGGGCCAGGGGAATACACAGCGCCAAGGCGATACCCAGCAGGTAGAAACAGTCGCTGAAGGTGATCACCGAGGCTTGCAGGGCAATATCGCGACTCAACTGGCCGACCGTCTGCACTTGCGCCAGGGCCTGGTCACCGGTCTGGCCCATGAACGCCGCGGCCTGTGCCGCCATATGGTCCTGGCCCAGGGTGCTGTTGGCCGTCAGCGATTCGCGGATCATCGCGTCGTGATAGCTGTTGCGCCGATCGATCAGCACACCGGTCAGGGCCAGGCCGATGGAGCCGCCGATATTGCGCGACATGTTGTAGAGCCCGGCCGCCTCGCCCTTTTCGTTGACCTGCACCGCCGCCATGCTGAGCTGGTTGAGCGGCATCATCGCCAGTATCTGGGCGAAACCGCGTACCAGTTGCGACGCATCGAAATCATGACCGACGCTGTCGGCCGTCAGGTTCAGGCTCATCATGCAACTGATCACGAACAGCACCAGGCCGGTGCCGACCAACCAGCGACTGTCATACCGCTGCATCAGCCGGGGCAGGAACGGCATCAGCAGAAAGGCCGGTATGCCGGACAGCAGCATGATCGAGCCGGACTGCTGGGCGTTGTAGCCGGAAATGCTGCCGAGAAACTGCGGCAACAGATAGGAAACGCCATAGACCGCCGCCCCCACCGTCGACACGATCAGGATCACGCTGGCATAACGCGGGTTGCGCATCAGTTCGAGCTTGACGATCGGCTTGGCCGCACTGAACTGGCCGAAGGCGACCAGGACAAAGCCCAGCAGCATCAGCAGGCTCAGGCCGACGATCAACGAGGACTCGAACCAGTGTTCACGCTGGCCCTCCTCGAGGATCACCGTCAGCGCGCTCAAGCCCAGGGCCAGGCCGAGAATACCCAGCCAGTCGGCCTTGATGAACTGCTGGAAGTCGGCTTTTTCCGGGCGGATGCCGGTCCACAGCAAGGTGACCAGGGCCAGGCTGATGGGCAGGTTGAGAAAAAAGCACCAGCGCCAGCTGGCGTTCTCGGTCAGCCAGCCACCGAGCACCGGCCCCAGCAACGGTCCCAGCAGTACGATCAGGCCGAACATGGACATGCCGATCGCCATCTGGTGCCTGGGCAGTCGCGTACCGATGATGGTCTGCGCCGTGGGAATCATCGCGCCCCCGGCAAAGCCCTGGCCGACGCGCGCGAGAATCATGCCCGTGAGGCTGGTGGACATGCCGCAGAAAAATGAAAACAGCGTGAAGGTCATCGCCGTGCCCATCAGGAACCGGCGCAGGCCAAAGACCCGGGTCAACCAGGCCGCCAGCGGGATCATGACGATCTCCGACATCAGGTAGCCGGTGGAGATCCAGGTGCCCTCCGTGCCCGAGGCACCGATCTGGCCCTGGATCTGCGGCAGGGCCGAGTTGGTGATGGAAATATCCAGCGTGGCCAGCAAGGCGCCCAGGGCACCGGCTGCGACCGCGATCCAGTCGGTCACCGAGGCATTGGCCTCCAGGGCCGGCTCGGGCGTAGCCGCGACCGTCGCGCTGTCAGCCATGGTGGCGGGTGTCCACGTCGACGGTCACCGACAGGCCCGGCATCAGCACGGCACGCGCCGAATCCGGGACATCCAGCTGGATCCGCACCGGGACCCGCTGCACGATCTTGGTGAAGTTGCCCGTGGCGTTCTGTGCCGGCAACAGCGCGAACTGCGAACCGGTGCCGGGCGAAAGACTGTCGATATGACCGCTCAGGTCTTCGCCACCCAGGGCATCAACGTGAACCGTGACCGCCTGGCCGGGTTGCATATGGTGAATCTGGGTTTCCTTGAAATTGGCCGTCAGGTACAGCGCCTGCACCGGCACCACGGTCAGCAGGCGCGTACCGGGCTGGGTGAACTGACCGACCCGCACACTGCGGTCGGCCACCCGGCCGGACAGGGTGCTGACGACGGTGGTGTCATCCAGGTCCAGCTGCGATTGCCGGGCACTGGCCTGGGCCACCGCCAGTTGGGCGCGGGTCTGCTGCAACTGCGCCTTGAGTGTGCCGATGCGGGTTTCGGCCGCCTGCAACGAGGCCTGGTGCGCGACCAGGCCGGTGCTGGCCTGGGCCAGTTGATTGTTGAGATCGGCCAGGTGCTCTTCGGTCTCGGCCCCGGAGCGGGCCAATGGCGCATAGCGCTTGACCTGGGTCTGGGCGTGCCGCAGGTCGGCGTTGGCACCCTCGAGCTGGGCACGGACCTGGGCAATGCTCGCCGCCTGCTCCACCAGTTCGGCCTCGGCCCTGGCCACATCGGCCTGGCGCGAGGCCACGGTGGCCTGGGCCTCGTCCAGCGCCGCCTGATACTTGCGGTTGTCCAGGCGCACCAGCGGCTGGCCGACGCTGACGGTTTCGTTGTCGCTGACCAGTACCTGGGCGACATAACCGCCGACCTTGGGCGCCACGGTCATGCTGTCGGCCTGCAGGTAAGCGTCATCGGTGGTTTCGACGAAACGCCCGCTGAACCACCAGTGCGCGCCCCAGCCGAGCAGCGCCGCCACCGCGAGCACAGCGAGTCCGATCAAGGCCCGTGGTGGCTTGGCCCGGCGCCCGGGAGGGTTGTTTTCAGACACGGGTTCGAGGCGGTCAAGCTGACCGATAGGTTGATCGACGGACATGCCGCGCTCCAAAATATTCCAGTTGGTAAAAAATGCGGCGATGGCGAATTTATGTCAAGTGATATAATTTGTCCGGGCATTCTTTTTTCAGGCTTACCCATGGCACGACATCGACCAGCAAAGGAAGGCGGCTACCAGCGCGGGGAAGACACCCGCCTGCGGATTATCGAGGCCGCCGTGGACCAGTTCGCCACCCACGGCTTCGAAAGCGCATCGACGCGCCAGATCGCAGCGGCTGCGGGGGTCAATGCGCCGGCGTTGCAATACTATTTCGACAACAAGGAAGGGGTTTACCTGGCGTGCGTCGAGCACATCCTCGCGCAGCTCTGGGCACAACTGACGGACGAGGTTTCGGCCGCCGAGGAAGCGCTGGAAGATCCCCACGCCGATGACCGCACCTTGATTGAGCGTTACCTGGATGTTCTCGGCGTCTTCCTGTCGTTCATTCTCGAGACCCCGGAATCCGCCGACTGGCGTCGCTTCATGGCCTGCGAGCAGGCCGGCATGGGCCCGCCGTCGGCCGCCACGCTGATGGAGCAAGGCCTCAACCAGCGCCTCTCGCACGTTACCCGCTCCATCGTCGCCCGCCTGACCGGGCGACCCGTCGATGACGAAATCACGATAATCCGGACGATGGCCTTCAACAGCCAGAGCATCGTCTTTCGTGTGAAGCGGGCGCCCATTCTGCGGGCCCTGGGTTGGGACACCATCGACCAGCAACGCATGGAAACCGTGCGCGAGGTGATGCTTTCACAGAATCGCCTGACGTTGCTGGCGCTGGTCCACGAGCGCGACGCGCTGGAGTGATCTTCACTTCACCCACCGTGGCCCATTGCTGGTGGTGTTCAAGCGAACTCGACAGACACCTCCGACCAGAGGCTGACCAGGCGCCCACGCTGCCTGAAGAACTCGATCTCGCGCTGAATCCCCGAACTGAGTTCCCAGCCCGGCAGGTCGAGGACGATCAACTCCCCCATCATCTCCATGAACAGCGCATCCACCGGAGCCCACAGCTTGCCGATCGCCTGGCTGTCCTTGCCGACAAACGCCAGGTTGATCGGATGGGACATGGACACCTGGCTGAATACCGCGTGCCCGGCGTCGATGATCTGGGCGGCGACCCGGTTGCACTGGATAAAACGCTCATGAACCACGGTGGCCTCGGCATGGCTGTACGGACAGGCCAGGAAAATCTTGCGCATGAAAAATCTCTCGTCTGATGAATGAATGGCCGAAGCAAGGTGTCGGTAGAACAGGCTTCAGCGACCGGATATCCATCACATCCCATGCCATTTCTTGGTTTTCATGTTGATTTGAAAGACACTCCCACTTAAATTGGTCACTTTCATCGACACACCCGTCGGCGCGAACCCGCTGGCCGGAGCCAGCGTCGCGTGGAGACGATTGTGCATTTCCCCGTTCCCGTGCCGCCGCTCGGCGCCCCTTGCCAAAGGCCTTTCCGGAGGCTGGCCGGCAACGTGTGCAGCGGTAACAACCCGCGCCCATCCAGGTAGCAACCGGAGCCCGCCATGCGCCCCAACGAAAGACGACAACACATCCTCGAACTGCTGCGCCAGCGCGAACGGATTTCCGTGGATGAGCTGGCCAGGACGCTGCACACCTCCCAGGAAACCATTCGCCGTGACCTCACCGAACTGGCGGAAAATGGCCAGGTCACCAAGTTCCATGGCGGCGCTTCCCTGCCCCCCAGCGGTGAACACGAAAACGCCTTCCAGACCCGCATGAACGAGTTCTCCCAGGAGAAGCGCGCGGTAGCCCGCTACGCCGCCGGGCTCTATGCCCCGGGCGACAGCATCCTGATCGATACCGGCACCACCACGCTGTTCTTCGCCAGGGAACTGGCTCGCCTGAACCGCATCACCGTGATCACCAACTCGTTGCTGATCGCCGAGGCCATGGGCGTCAGCGGTAATCGGGTATTCATGATCGGCGGCGAATTCCGTCCCGAATCCAACCAGAACAGCGGCTCCCTGGCGCTGGAACAGATCGCCCGCTTCAACGCCGAACATGCGGTAGTGACCATCGGCGCCCTGAGTGCCGACGGCGCCTTTGACTTTTCCATCGAGGAAGCCGAGATCGCCCGCGCCATGATTGCCCGGGCGCGCTACCTCACGGTGATTGCCGACTCGTCGAAACTGGGCCGTCGCGCCCTGTTCCAGGTGTTCCCGCTGGAGCGTATCGATCGGTTGATCATTGACCGCAAGCCGGTCGGCGAATTGGGCGAAGCCCTGGCCAGGGCCCAGGTGGAAGTTCACGAAGCACCGCTGTTGCAGCGCACGGAATGGATCTGAAAGTCTGCATCGATCCCTCTTGTCCCCTGTCCTGTATATGGACACAAGAGGGATCGAGCAGCTTTATCGCGGTCAGCCGAATCCGTGGGTCTGACAATGCCAGTCCCGGAATGACAACTTCACGTATTGACGGTTTCAACTAACCTGGGGCGAGAAACAGCAAGTCCGACTGGTCTCGTTCAATGCAGGGGCGGCATCCGCTCCAACTGTCTGCGACGGGTCATCCATACAATCGCAAAGATCACCGCGCCCACCGCCATCGACGCCAGCACATACATCTGTGCCACGCGGAAGTCGCTCGGAATGATGAACACGCACAACTCGACAGCGAGCCAGACGCAGGCCCCGATCACCACCGGCCACTCCCACTTGCCCAGGGTGAAATCATCGGCGTGATGGACATGCTTGTGCCGTGTGGCGATATACAGGATCACTGTCCCGCTGTAGAGCAAGGCCGGGAACAGGGTGGCGGCGCCTAGCATCTCGGTCAGGGCATCGGGGCTGTTGTAGAAGCTCAGGACCACCAGCACGCTGACCAGCGTGACAAACACCGTCGCCCACGACGGCCCGCCCGTGGCGCGCGGCACCCGGCTCAACTGCTCGGAAAACGGCAGGCGGCCATCGCGGGCCATGGAGTGCACCAGACGGCTGTTGCTGGTCATGATCACCAGGCCGCAGGCGAAGATGGCCACGCAGACCACCACCAGGATCAGCTTGCTCATGGTCTCGCCAAGGGTGATACGGATCACATCCGCCACCGGTGCCGAGCTCTTGGTCAGCTCGGCGACCTGATCACCCAGGCCCATGCTGATCACGATCAGGAAGAAGGTGCCCATCACGCCACTGATCAGCACCGCGTTGGCCATGGCCCGCGGCACCACCTGCTTGGGATTGTGGGTCTCCTCGGCCATGTTCGCCGCCGCTTCCCAACCCACCAGGGTAAAGGCACCGAGCAGCCCGGAAAGCATGAACGGACCCAGCCAGCCGTAATAGTGGTCGCTATGGACGATACCGGTGGAGAACAGATTCGACAGGTTGCCCTTGCCGAAAAAGCTCACCGCCACGCCGATGCCGACGATCAGGCCGATCACCGCGATCACCTCGGCGGCCACCGCCATGTTGTTGATCCTGGTCAGCAGCGGTGTCGACCAGATGATCAGCGCGCCCTGGATCAGGAACACTACCGCCGCCGTCAAGGCTCCGGCCTGTGGCGTGTAATCGAGCCCCAGCAAGGGGAACAGCGCCACCTGCGCCAGCCCATAGTCCACCGCCACGGCCACCATCATGGTGAACGCAAAACTGGCCCAACCGAACCACCAGCCCACCACCGGATTGACCAGGCGACTGGCCCACTGGTAACTGAACCCCGACAGCGGGATCTTGCTCGCCAGCAGGCCGAATACCAGCGCCACCAGCAAGGTGCCCAGGGTCACGATGGGCCAGGTCCAGATGCCGATGGGCCCGCTGGAAACCAGGACCGAGCCATAGGTTGAAAACAACCCGGTGGTGATCGAGATAAACGAGAACGCCACGGCAAAGGATTCAAACTTGCCCAGCGAACGTTCGAACTGCGCCTGATAGCCGGCGCCTGATTCCAGTGAATGGGTCGCCCCAGCGGCCACAGCTTCCTGTGACCTTGATATAAAGTCAGACATTGGAGTGTCTCCTCAAAGTGTCTTATTGATGTACTTCGCCCTGTTCGACAGGCCGTTCGTATAACGCGGCAGTTGCTCGACAGGAGCTGAAACGGACGACGCACTTCGCATGCCATTATCTTTTTTGTTGTGGTTTTGCCTCTTTCAAAACAACGATGTGGTCACTTACTTGTGGGAGATCTCCATGAGTTCGGGCAGCACTTTCCTGGGCAACCTGCCTGCGCAGGTCGCCAGGGGGCTTGTGGTTCACTCAGCGCCAGTTACGACAGCGACTGACCGCGTCGGCAAAGGTCTCGCGCCAGGCCAGCGCGGTGTCGACGCCAACCCTGGGGTGAAACTCGGTACAGGTGTTGCGCGGCGCAACCAATTCGCGGCCGAGGCCACGGGCCGCCAATGCCGCGCAGCCGAACGCGGTCAGCTCATCGAAGCGCTGGGTGACGATGCACCGCTGCAGGGCATCGGCGAGGAACTGGGCAAAATAGGGGCTGCGGGCCAGGCCGCCGTCGATGGACAGGCGATCGGTGACATTGAGGAAGCCGTCCATCGCGCTGATCACCTCGACACTGCGCAAGGCCACGCCTTCCAGCAGCGCCTGGCACATATCCTGGCGTGACGTCCCGGCGTTCATGCCGATCCATTGCGCCGCGGCACTGCGATCCCAATGCGGGCAGGCCAGGCCGGACAGTGCCGGGACAAACGCCAGTTGCCGGGAAATCGCCGGCGGCCGGTCAAAGCCCGCCAGCTCGGAAAAGTCCTCGAACAGACCCAGGCGCCCTGCCCACTCGACCGCCGCGCTGGCGTCATAGACGCCACCGTCCATGGCATACACCGGCTTGCCGTCGATCTGCCAGGCAATGGTCGCCAGCAGGCCTTTTTCCGGCGCGCGAATGATCTGTTCACCGGTCACGGTCAGGGCGAACGCCCCGGTGCCGAAGGTGATTTTCGCGTCGCCCGATTGCCGGCAGCCGTGCCCGTACAACGAGGCCTGCTGGTCCACCACCGAAGCAGTCACCGGCGTGTTGCCGATCTCGCCGAACGAACCGACCGTGTCGCGGATCGGCGGCAGGGTTTCCATGGGCACGCCGAACAAGGCACAGAGCTGCGGGTCCCATTGCCCGCTCGCCAGGTTCATCAACGAGGTGCGCGACGCGGTGGTGACATCCGTGGCGAAGACCCCGGTCAGACGGTCGAGAAAATAGGCGTCCGTGGTGCCCAGGCGCAAACGCCCGGCCGCCAGCGCCTGCTGGGCGGCCGGCAGGTGCGTGAGGATCCAGCCCAGCTTGCTCGCGGAAAAATACGGATCCAGCGGCAACCCGGCACGCTCCAGGGTCAACGCCTCGCCCCCCTCGCGGCGCAACTGCTCGATCTGCGCCGAGGTGCGGTTGTCCTGCCAGACGATCACCGGTGACAGCGGCTGTCCACTGAGGGCATCCCAGGCCAGGCAGCTTTCGCCCTGGTTCGCCAGGCCGATGGCGTCCACCGGACCGGTGGCCTCCAGGCAGCGTTCGATATTGGCCAGCAACTCCAGCGGGTCATGTTCGACCCAACCCGGTTGCGGATGATGTTGCTGGTGGCGCAGCGACAGGAGGATGTCGGCGGCACCATTCTGGTTGACCACCAGCACGCGGGTGCTGGTGGTTCCCTGGTCCAGGGCGGCAATTCGCATTGTCATGCTTTCCTCGGTAATGCGTTCAATCATGATCGACGACATCGACGTCCAGGTGCTGGACGCCCGTCGGCCACTTCAAGTGAGCAATCGGAATCAGTACCCGACGCTCGGGCAAACTGGTCAATGAACGGGCCCAGATTTCCTTGCCGTCGGCCAGCACCCGCAAGCGCCCCTGCGCCGCCTGGCTGACCCGCAACTGCAAATACTTGAGGCCGCGGGTGGTGCCGGTCGCCAGGCGTTGCGGCACGCAGAGCTTGAGCGGGCCGTGCACGACAATCGCCACCGAACCGCCGGGAACCGGTAGCTCGCCCCGCAAATCCCTGGCCAGCAGTTCGGCAACCCGTCGGCCTTCTCGGTATGACCAGCCGGCGGTTTCAATCGGACGCAGCAGGTTGCCGGCGGCGAAATAGGCCGGGTCGGAACAGCGGGCAAACTGGTCGATCACCGGCCCGCCGCTGCTGCGATCGAGCTTGAGATGACTCAGGCGCACCAGGCTCGCTTCCGGCACAAAGGCACCGGTCAGCAGGACACCGTCACAGGCAAAGGTCCGAACGCTGCCGTCGGCCAGTTCCACCCGCGCCGACTCCACGCGTCCGGTGCCCTGGATATCCAGCAGCCGCGCGCCGAAATGCATCGGTACAGCGCACAACAGAGGGAACAACGACAGCGGCCAGCGTGCCGTCGCCCGGCTATTGGCCTCGATCATCGCCACTGGCCGGATCCCGGCGCGGCGACAACTGAGCACCGCCGACAGGCTGACCAGTTCGGTACCGATGATCAGCGGACGTTCGAACGGCTTGAGCTGCTCCAGGTAGAGGTAGGACTGCAGGGCGCCGGTGTTGATCACCCCCAACGGCCGGTCACCACCGAGCAGACGGGCCGAGCGCGGCGTCTCCCGGGCGCCGGTGGCCAGCAGCACGCGGCGGGCCTGGAGGCGCAGGGAACCCTGCGGGCTGACGATCTCCAGCAAACCACCGTGTCCCAACCGCGTCACCGTGTGCTTGAGACGGATCTCGACACCGGCCGTCAGTGCCTCGCGGATATTGCGCCGGGCGTAATCCGGTCCGGACAGGATCCGGCCGTACTCCCGCAGACCGAAGGGCGGATGCCCGCAGTGTCGCGGAATGCCCCCGGCCTCGGCTTCGCGCTCGATGATCACCACGCGCTGGACACCACGGCGCTTCAAGGCCACCGCCGCCGCAAGCCCCGACGGCCCGCTGCCGATGATCGCGACATCGACCGTTTCAGTCTCACTGAACATGAATGCAACTCCCCGTGGACAGTGGCACGGCGAGTCGACCCTCGCTCAATTGCGCCACCCGTGCCGAACAATAGAATCCCTGGCAACGCCCCATGCAGGCCCGCGTGCGGCGCTTCAACCCGCCCAGGTCGCCAGGCGGCAGGAGGCTGTTCAGGGCCGTGGTGATTTCCCGGGCGGTGACCAGTTCGCAATGACAGACCATCTCGCCATAGCCGGGGCTCTGGTAGTCCCGCGGCAGGTGTTCCGCCAGGTTCGGCAGCCGCGGCCAGAGCACGGTCGCCGGTGGGCGATGGGAATGCGTGCTGCCATACAGTTCGAAGACATGCCGGGCTATACCCAGCGCCGCGGTCAGGCCGGTGGAACGGATCCCGCCGACGGTAATCCAGTTGCGTTCGGCCACCTGGCGAATGCGGTATTCCTTCTTGTCGCTGGCCGGGCGCAGGCCGGCATAAGTGGCGGTCACCGGCATGCCGGCCAGCGCCGGAATCCGCTCGACCGCCGCCGCGACCAGTTCCGCCAGCATCAGCCCGTCGAGGCCGGCATGGATACGGTCGTCCTGCTCCTCGGCGGTCGGCCCCACCAGCAGGTTGCCGAAGACCGTGCGGGTCAGCACGATGCCCTTGGTCCGTTCGTTGGGGACCGGCAGGACGATGGTCTGCAGCAATCGCGCGGCGGCCTTGTCGAAGACCACGAACTGGCCCTTGCGCGGATGGATGCTGAAATGACTCTCCCCCAGCAGGCGCTCTTCCAGGCAGTCGCCGAACAGGCCCGCGCAATTGATGACAGACGTTGCCCGCACAGGCCCGCGACTGGTCTGCAGTTGCCAGGCCAGGCCGTCGAAGTCGCCACCTTGGACCTCGGTCCCCAGAACCACCCTGGCGCCGTGCAACAGGGCCTGTTGCAGGTAACCCAGGGGGGCCGACCAGGGATCGATGAGGAACTCCCCCGGCACCTGCACGGCACCGAGCGCCTTGTGCGACAGCTCGGGCTCCAGTTGGCGGATCCGTGCCGGCTCCAGCAACTCCACATCATCGACGCCATTGTCCCGCGCCTGCCGGGCAATGCCGTCGAGCTTACCCAGGTCATCCGCGGTCCAGGCCACGACCATGGCGCCGGTCCTGAGCACAGGCAGGTTCATCTGCTGGTGGATATCGAGGTACTCGTGGTAACCGGCCTGCATGCAGGCCAGTTCGAGGCTGTCGCGGGGCGCGTCGAACCCGGTGTGCAGGATCGCGCTGTTACCTTTGCTGGCCCCCGACAGAATATCGCTGGCCTTTTCCAGCAACAGTACCCGGGCCCCCTCCAGGGCGAATCGGCGAGCCATGGCACACCCCACCACGCCGCCACCGATCACCGCGACGTCGTAGGTATCTGCCTTGCTCGGGAATGCATCAATCATTGTCTTGACCTGTCTCGTAATGCGGCATCTTCAATGAGCAAAACAGGTGCAGTGACTATGCCACCCTCCGTTTTTTTGTGGTTTTGTGGAAAGCAGGCGGTTTTATTCGGGCATCCCTGTGCCACTGGAGAGGCCGGTTCTTCATGCATTGAAAAAATCGGGGGTGATAACAATCGGTCAAAACCACTTGTTTCGACTATTTCTTCCTTTATAGGCAGGATGACCCGAACTCATCGAACACCCTTTCTGTGGCTGTTTCGCTCGATCAAAGCTATTCGGGCAGTTCTTTTTATGGTCAATCATTTCAACAAAACAGTCACTTATCAGTCATCCGCTACGTTGTTACCCAAAAATGCACAGCGTTGTTACGAGCGCACCCATCCAGTGCGATTTTGTCTGCATACCCTCGAACGGCAAAGGTTTACCGGTATCCAACCTGCGGTTTCAGGACGGCGGCATCCACACACCTTCGAGCATGGCCTGTTCGGTTGATCGGTCATATCACAGCCAATCAATGACCGAATCAGGTAAAAGATAGCGGCAATTCAACGCCGCAAAAAAACACTGGCACAGTCCCTGCGATTTCCCCCTCCGCGAACAACAAACAGGAGGAACCACCATGCGCAACTTTGCAATCATCGAAGCCCCCTCGGTCCTGGGGCATATCTCGACCCACCTGGGCGTCGCCCATATGCCCGAGGCACTGCTCAATGCCGGTCTGGCCAAGCGCCTGAATGCCCGCCTCGCCGGCCGGGTCGAGTCGCCGCCGTGGCGGATCGAGCGTGATCCGCAAACCCAGATCATGAACCCCCATGCCATCAACGAGTATTCGATCACCCTGGCCGATGCGGTTGGCAAGGTGATGGACAATGGCGAGTTCCCGGTGGTGATCGGTGGCGACTGTTCGATCCTGCTCGGCACCATGCTCGCACTCAAGCGTCGCGGTCGTTATGGCGTGCTGTACCTGGACGGCCATGCCGACTTCTATGAAGCGGACAACAACCCGATCGCCGGGGCGGCCTCGGCCAGCGACCTGGGTTATGCCACCGGTCGCGGCCCGGCGGTGGTTGCCGATATCGAAGGCCAGCGGCCTTTGCTGCGCGACGAGGATGTCGTACTGTTCGGTTATCGTGACGGAGCGATCCAGGCGCGCAATCGCGGCCAGCAGTTGCCCAGGGACCTGATGGCGCTGAACCGCCAGGAAGTACGCATTCTCGGCACCGAGAACGCCGCCGAGGAAGCCGTGGCCCACCTGACCCGCGAAGACGGACCGGAAGGCTTCTGGATTCACGTCGACGTCGATGTGCTGGACCAGGGCATCATGTGGGCCGTGGACCATCCGCAGCCGGACGGTTTCTCCTGGGAGGACCTGGGCACCACCCTGCGCACGGCCATGAGTTCACCCAGGGCCATCGGCATCCAGTTCACCATCTACAACCCCGAGATGGACCCGGGTGGCTTGAGCGGTCGCGGGCTGGCCGCGACCATTGGCAAGGCCCTCGGCCAGTTCGCCAACCGCTGACGGCCTGTACGGCAGAGGCGGTGGCATGGGCCGGGTCGCAGATCACAGGACAACACCATGACCACCGCCGACCGCAGCAATACCGTGCACTACTGGCGCTCGCCGATCCTGCCGGGCGCCGACATGCTCACGGCCCAGTACCATGACCAGCGCTTCGCCCCCCATTGGCACGATGCCTATACCCTGTCGGTGATCGAAGACGGCGCCCAGCGTTATGACTATCGCGGCAGTCGATGCGTGGCCGAGGCCGGCGCCGTGCCGGTACTCAATCCTGGCGAGGTGCACACCGGTTCCGCCGCCACCGAATCCGGCTGGCGTTATCGCGTGTTCTACCTGCCCGTCCCCTTCGTGCAATCGGTCATGGACGCCGTGGCCGGGCGTACGACGCCTCTCCCCTGGTTTCGCGAAGACATCATTCGCGATCCCGACCTCACCCTGCTGATGGGCGCGGCACACCGCGCCCTGCAGGCCAACGTCGATCCGCTGCAGGCCGAGCACCAGTTGCTCCAGGCGATCTCCACCCTGCTGCTGCGGCATGCCGGACAACGCCCGGTGCTACCGCACCTGCCGCGCGACGGGCAGCGTGTGGCCGCCATGCAGCAGCGTCTGCTGCAAGACCTGACCGAACCGGTGTCCTTGAGCGAGCTGGCCCGGGAAGTCGGCTTGTCGACCTTTCATGCCGCCCGCCTGTTCACCCGGGCAACCGGCCTGGCCCCCCATGCCTGGCGCAATCAGATCCGCCTCAACCGGGCGCTGGAAGGCTTGCGCAAGGGCATCGCCGCCACCGACGTGGCGACCGACAGCGGCTTTGCCGACCTGAGCCATTTCACCCGGCATTTCAAGAAAGCCTTTGGTGTGCCGCCCGGGCGCTGGCGCTGAAGTATTTTTTTCATAATCGCAAGAACGTTCAATCCCACGGCTCGCCCGCTCCCTAGCATTTCGTCAAGACAGGCCATCACGCACAGCCTTCGTGCATGACCTCGATCCCTCACACGAAAGCTTGGAGAACGCGGCGTGAACAGCCCCCGAACAGCCCATTGGCAAACCACCTTGCTGGACCCGGCCCCCCAGGCCCCGAGCGGCTTCAAGTCCCTGAGCACACCGACGTACCGCGGCTCGACCACGCTCTTTGACCGTGCCCGCGATGTCCGCGACGACTGGTGCCCCGAGCGCGTGCCCTATGCCTACGGCTTGCACGGCACCCCGACCACACTGGAACTGGCCAGACGCATTGCCGCACTCGAAGGTGCCAACCACTGTTTCATCACGCCTGGCGGCCAGGCCGCGCTGGCCCTGATCTACTTGGCCTTCTGCAAGAGCGGCGATCATGTCCTGGTGCCGGAAAGCGCCTATGGCCCGAACAACGACCTGGCCCGCGACCTGCTCGCCCGCCTCGGCATCGAAGTACAGCCCTACGATCCGCTGATCGGCGCCGATATCGCCGGCCTGCTGCGCGCCAATACCGCGCTGGTGTGGTGCGAAAGCCCGGGCTCGGCAACCATGGAAGTCCAGGACATCCCGGCCATCGTCGCCGCGGCCCGGCAAGTGGGGGCCGTGGTCGCGCTGGACAACACCTACTCGGCCGGGGTGCTGTTCGACGCATTCGGGCACGGCGTGGATGTCTCCACCCAGGCCCTGACCAAATACATCGGCGGTCACAGCGACCTGTTGCTGGGCTCCGTCAGCACTTGCAGCCCCGAGCACTACCAGGCCCTCGGCAATGCCCGTTCGCTGCTCGGCCTCGCCGCCTCCCCCGACGACTGCAGCCTGGCCCTGCGTGGCCTGCAAACCCTGGCCGTGCGCCTGACCCATCTGGAGCAGGCCACCCTCGCCGTCGCCCGTTGGCTGGGCACCCGCCCGGAAGTCGAGCGGGTCCTGCACCCGGCCCTTCCCGACTGCCCCGGACATGAACTCTGGAAACGCGACTTCAGCGGCTCCAGCAGCGTGTTCTCGGTGGTCTTCAACGAAGCCTTCAGCGGCGAACGTCTGCTGGATTTCATCGATCAATTGCGCCTGTTCCACATCGGCTACAGCTGGGGTGGCGTGACCAGCCTGGTGGCACCGCACTTCAACCTGCGACGCGAACACCGCACCTACGGCGAACGACTCGTCCGTTTCAACATCGGCCTGGAAGCCATTGACGACCTGATCGCAGACCTGGAACAGGCATTCGCGACGCTGCACCTCTGATAGCTGCCATTTGACCCGACCCCAAGGCGCTTTCCGGCCCGCATTCGCTGGCCGGACCCACGGCGCCCGTACAAGAAAAACACCTCAGGAGGTTTGAATGAACACGTTGAAATCCACCCTCGGCGCCCTGGTCGCCGCCTCGATACTCGGCACCTGCGGACTGGCCCAGGCGGGGGCGACCCTCGATGCGATCCAGAAGAAAGGTTTCCTGCAATGCGGCGTCTCCGACGGCATTCCCGGATTCTCGGTGCCCGACAAGAACGGCAAGCAGACCGGCCTCGATGTCGACTTCTGCCATGCTCTCGCCGCCGCCGTGTTCGGCGACGCGGCGAAAGTGAAGTTCACCCAGCTCAACGGCAAGGAACGCCTGGCCGCCCTGCAATCGGGCGAGATCGACGTGCTGTCGCGCAGCACCACCTGGACCAGTTCCCGTGACAGCGCCATGGGCCTGGTGTTTACCGGCGTGTCCTATTACGACGGCGCGGGCTTCATGGTGAACAAGAAGCTCGGCGTCACCAGCGCCAGCCAGCTCGACGGTGCGGCCCTGTGCATCCAGGCCGGGACCACCACCGAGCTGAACGCCTCGGACTTCTTTCGCAGCCATGGCCTGAAATACACCCCGATCACCTTCGACACCTCCGACGAAACCGCCAAGGCCCTGGAGGCCGGGCGCTGCGATGTGATCACCGCCGACAAATCCCAGCTCAACGCCCAGCGCAGCCAACTGACCACGCCGGCCGACTACGTGATCCTGCCGGAAACCATCTCCAAGGAGCCCCTCGGCCCGTCGGTGCGCAAGGGCGATGAAGACTGGTTCAGCATCGTGCGCTGGACCCTGTTCGCCATGCTCAATGCCGAGGAAGCCGGTGTCACCTCGAAGAATGTCGAACAGGAAGCCAGGTCCACTAAAAATCCGGATGTGGCCCGCCTGCTCGGTGCCGATGGCGAGTACGGCAAGGACCTCAAGCTACGCAAGGACTGGGTGGTACAGATCGTCAAGCAGGTGGGCAACTACGGCGAGGTCTTCGAACGCAATTTCGGCAAGGGTACGCCGCTGGCCATCGACCGCGGCTTGAACGCCCTGTGGAACAACGGCGGCATCCAATACGCCCCGCCAGTGCGCTGATCGAATCAGCGCCTGGCGAGCCTATACCTCTTGCCGTTAATCGGCCTGGAGCTCTGCTTCTGATGGGAAGTCGAGCACGATACCGAGCTTGGAAAGCTGCTCCGTTGTCATGCTGTACGTCGGGCTTTCTTTACCGAGCAAACGATCCAACGCCTGGAGGCAAGCAGTATAGGCCGGCTTGATTTCATCGGGGACGTAATGGAAGCCACCTTTGGCATAGTCGCGAAGTATTTCTTTGCCGACGTCTTTGTGTAGTTGCTCGACACCGTCCTTCGGAAAAACAAGTCCGAAGTCCACAGGAACGATGTCCCCCTTCTCGGTCTTGATAAAGTTCGAAGGGTGGGCATCGCCCATCATGAAGCCTTTGTCGTACAGGCCTTTCACCACTTGGCGCGTTTCCGATGAGTTGGGAGACTTTCCTTGCACAAATGGCATTCGTATACAGTTGCCAGCACGCGTGGCTACCGCGGACTCACCTGCTGTCTGCCAGTAGCTGTTGCACATATCGACTTCATGCCGCGCCGCCCCCGGATTGAACGGTGTCACTTCCTTGATGATCATGTCGCCGCTACGGTACACCCGCCCTCTTGATCCCTGCCCTATCAGTTGAGGCTTGTTGTTGTCGTGCCTATCCAGAGGAGTTGTTCCTGGCGCCTGTCGCTCCAGTACATGCCGCTGGCCGTGCTGGAGCATCTGCTCCTGGCCGGTCTTGCGCTCGCTGAGGGGGATCGGCGAAACCGGAATACCTGTAGCGCCGACAGGGTGTGAATCGGCTTTCTTGCGCAGAGCAAGGCCTGTCCTGTGCAGCTTGCAAGGGTGTGGATCATTTTTCACTCTTGATACATTGGCGAAGCCCTTCCGCGGACCATGGTTTTCCTTTTGTTTTTCCGCAGCGTTTTGCAGAGAAGTTGCATAGCCGATTATTTTCTTGATATCGCCGAACATGCAGTACTCACAATTGAAAGAGGTTGTATCGGCGCCATGAAAATACAAAGTCCGATATCCCTCTTGCAGAAAGCGCCAATGGCCTGGCCCTTTTCCCGCACAGGCAAGTGACTTTTCGTGAACGTCGTCCAGCCCGTCACGGGCAATATTTTCTTTGGGGAAAGAAAGGAATATCTGTCTCGCCAGCCGCCCGCGTCGGCGTCACCCTTTGTGCCGCAAGCCCACTTATTGCAGAGGTTATCGGCATGCTCAACGGTAAAACCGCATTGATCACCGGCGGCTCGTCAGGCATCGGACTGGCGACCGCACGCCTGATGCTCGCCCATGGCGCCCGCGTCGCCATCACCGGCCAGGACCCCGAACGCTTGCAGGCAGCGCTCGGTTCGCTGGGCCCAGGCGCCCTGGCGATCCGCGCCGATGTTCGGCGCAAGGTCGACATGCAGTCGGTGGGTACACAGATCGAGCACGCGTTCGGCAGCCTCGACATCCTGTTCGCCAATGCCGGCGTTGCCTATGGCACACCGCTGGCGAGCACCGACGAGGCAATGATCGACCAGCTGCTGGCGGTCAATGTGAAGGGGGTCTATTTCACCGTGCAGTCCCTCGTACCGCTGATGCCCAAGGGCAGCTCGATCATTCTCAACACCTCCTGGCTCAACCAGATCGGCGCCCCCGGACGCTCGCTGCTGTCAGCTTCCAAGGCCGCGGTCCGCTCTTTTGCCCGCACCCTGTCCGCCGAACTGCTGGACCGGCAGATCCGCGTCAATGCCGTCAGCCCTGGTTCCATAGCGACCCCGCTGCATCGCCAGGCCGGGCAGACGGAACAGGAGTTCGAGGCCTATGCGACAAAGGTCGGCGACCAGGTGCCCGTCGGCCGCATGGGGCGGCCGGAGGAAATCGCCGAGGCGGTCTGTTTCCTCGCCAGCGACCGTTCGCGCTACATGCTCGGTGCCGAGATCGTCGTCGACGGCGGCCGGGCGGAGTTGTAGTCCATGGGGCAAGCCAGGCTCAAGCGTCGATACCTGGGGATACCTGCCCGAGTAGCCAGTCGCGAAACGCCTGGATCTTCGCCAACCCCTCCACTTCCGGGCGATAGACGATGTAATAGGCGAACGCCAGCGGATGGCTGGCCTCGCCAAAGGGACGGATCAGCCGCCCCGCCGCCAGGTCCTCGCGCAACATCACGCTGCGCCCCAGGGCCAGTCCCTGTCCGTCGATGGCGGCCTGCAGGACCACCGCCGAATTGTTGATGCGCAGCCCGTGCTCGGCATTGATATCGCCATATCCCGACGCATCGAGCCAGGTGCGCCATGTCGGATAGGCCGGGTCGCCGGCCATCGACAGGTCGTGGATCAGTGTCGCCTCGGCCAGGCGTCGCGGCGGTAACAGTCCGGCTTCCAGCAACGGATAGCCGGGCGCACACACCGGGTACATCTCTTCGTCCATCAGTTTGATCGCGGTCAGCCCGGGCCAGCGCCCGGTGCCATAACGAACGCCGATATCCATGCCTTCGGCTATGAAGTCCACGGGGCGCAGGTTGGTGTCCAGCAGCACATCGGTCTGCGGGTAGGCCAGCTGGAAACCCTCGATACGCGGCAACAGCCACTTGGCGGCAAACGCCGGGCTCACCGTCACCGTAAGGCAGGCGCTGAGGGAGCCCTCTTTCAAACGCGCCAGGCCGACGCCCAGGCGCTCGAAGCCCTCGCGAATATCCGGCAACGCCTTGCGCGCGACATCGGTCAGCACCAGGCGTGCCGAACCGCTCGAGGCGCGATTGAACAGCGCCACGCCCAGCCAGGACTCCAGGGTTCGTACCTGCTGCCCCACCGCGGCGGAGGTGACATGCAGTTCGGCGGCGGCCGCCGAAAAGCTCTGGTGCCGGGCCGCCGCTTCAAAGGCCCGGAGTGCGTTGAGGTAGGCAGGAGCGCTCATAGGATAAAGATTTTCTTTAATGACTGAAAAAAACTTCTGGTTTGTGAGTGCTGTCGGCAAAGCGAAGAATAGCCACCAGGCCAAGGCATCTCGGCAACCAGGTGCAAGAGTAGAACGGTCAAGGCTATTCCACCAACCCAGCACGGGGCAACAACATGAAAAGATTTTCTTCCAAAGTAGCCATTATCACCGGCGGCGGTTCAGGCATCGGGAAAGAAGTCGCCCGACGCCTGGTGGCCGAAGGCGCCAGCGTGGTGATCGGCGGCCGTGACGCGGCGAAACTGGAACAGGCCGCGGCACAGATCGATCCTACCGGCAAACAAGTACGCTTCCTCGCCGGCGATATCGCCAGGCCCGCCACCGCCAGGGACCTGGTCGAGCTGGCGAGCGCCGAGTTCGGCGGCGTCGATATCCTGATCAACAACGCCGGCGTGTTCAATCCCAAGCCCTTCCTGGAACTGGACGAGCAGGAATACGACGGTTTCGTCGACATCATCCTCAAGGGCAAATTCTTCATGGCCCAGGCCGCGGCCAAGGCGATGCAGCAACGTGGCGGTGGCGCCATCGTGCAGACCGGTTCGCTGTGGGCCCTGCAAGCCATCGGCGCAACCCCCTCGGCCGCCTATTCGGCAGCCAACGCGGGTGTCCATGCCCTGACCCGCAACCTGGCCATCGAGCTGGCGTCGTCGAACATCCGTATCAACACCGTGGCCCCTGCCGTGGTAGAGACGCCGGTGTACAACACCTTCATGGACAACGAGCAGGTCAAGGCCGTGCTCCCGACCTTCAACGCCTTCCACCCGCTGGGCCGCAACGGCCAGCCGGGGGACGTCGCCGAGGCGATCCTGTTCATGGCCTCCGAGCAGGCGTCGTGGATTACCGGCACCGTGCTGCCAGTCGATGGCGGCGTCACTGCCGGCCGTATCTGAGCCAGGCACCTGAGCCAACGACCAGAACAACGGGAGAACACCATGCTCGACTGGAATGAATACCGCGAAACCCTGCTGGGCCGCGTGGGCGACCTGGCGAAACTGTCCCCCGATACCGTGCGCGGCCTGCAGGTGCTGGATGGTGCCGGCGCGAAGACCGGTCACCTGGACGCCAAGACCCACGAACTGATCGCCCTGGCCGTGGCCGTGACCACCCGCTGCGACGGCTGCATCGCCGTGCATACCAGGACGGCGGTCAAGCATGGCGCTTCCCGCGAGGAGATCGCCGAGGCCCTGGGCGTAGCCATCGCGCTCAATGCCGGCGCGGCGGTGACCTACTCCGCCCGGGTGCTCGACGCCTACGCGGCCCTGGAAAACAGCTGACGGCAGCCTGCCGACACCCGCCCGTATCGCCCCGGCATCATGGGGCCATGCGGGCTTTCTGGTTCTTGACCCGGAGCAGCGCAATGAACAGCGGCAAGGTGGCGATTATCGGCGGTGGCCTGGGCGGCCTGTATACGGCTTATCGATTAGCGCGCATGAAGGGGACGACTCGGCATTGCGCCATGTCCTTTAGGCGATACTCATGGACTTATTGGCGTTAGTCGGCAATCGTCAGACAGGTTAAAGTCCGTGTCATGTTTCTTGCTCCCGGACAACCCAGCCGATGACCCGCCCTCGTTTCCTCCCCGACAACTTCACCCTGACCCTGGTCAGCGTGGTGATTCTCGCCAGCCTCCTGCCCGCCAGCGGCCAGGTCGCCGTCGGTTTCGGCTGGCTGACCAATATCGCCATCGCCCTGCTGTTCTTCCTGCACGGTGCCAAGCTGTCGCGCGAATCGATCATCGCCGGTGCCGGCCACTGGCGCCTGCACCTGCTGGTGTTCGGCCTGACCTTTGTCCTGTTCCCGCTGCTGGGCCTGGCGCTCAAGCCGCTGCTGTCGCCGCTGATCGGCGACAAGCTGTACATGGGCATGCTCTACCTCTGCGCCCTGCCGGCCACGGTGCAGTCGGCAATCGCCTTTACCTCCCTGGCCCGGGGCAACGTACCGGCGGCGATCTGCAGCGCGGCGGCGTCGAGCCTGTTCGGCATCTTCCTCACGCCGTTGCTGGTGACCCTGCTGCTGAATGTCCATGGCGACGGCGGCTCGACCCTCGATGCGATCCTGAAGATCAGCGTGCAACTGCTGCTGCCGTTCATTGCCGGACAGATCGCCCGGCGCTGGATCGGTGCCTGGGTGGGACGCAACAAGAGCTGGCTGAAATTCGTTGACCAGGGTTCGATCCTGCTGGTGGTCTACAGCGCCTTCAGCGAGGCGGTGAACGAAGGCATCTGGCATCAGATCCCGCTCTGGGACCTGGGCGGTCTGGTGGTGGTCTGCGGCGTGATACTGGCCCTGGTGCTGCTGGCGTCCACCGTGCTGGGCAAGGCCTTCGGCTTCGACCAGGAAGACCGTATCACCATCCTCTTCTGCGGTTCGAAGAAAAGCCTGGCCACCGGCGTGCCGATGGCCCAGGTGCTGTTCGCCGGCAGCACCATCGGCGTGCTGATCCTGCCACTGATGCTGTTCCACCAGATCCAGCTGATGGTCTGTGCGGTGCTGGCGCAGCGCTATGCCAAGCGTCCGGAGTCGGTCAGCGAACTGATGGGCCAGGTCGATCCTTGACGCCTGGCAACCGCCATAAAGCCCGACCGAATGGCCGGGCCCGGGTGGAACGGCGCGATCAGGCCGCCCCGGCCTCTTGCCTGAGGCTGTTCATGTCGATCACGAAGCGGTATTTCACATCACCCTTGAGCATGCGCTCGTAGGCCTGGTTGATGTCCTGGATAGCGATCATCTCGATATCCGAGACAATCCCGTGGCGGGCACAGAAGTCCAGCATGTCCTGGGTTTCACGGACCCCGCCGATCAGCGAGCCGGCCAGGCTGCGGCGCTTGAAGATCAGGTTGAAGACCGTCGGTGACGGATGCGGGCTGTCCGGGGCGCCGACCAGGGTCATGGTGCCGTCACGCTTGAGCAGCGCGAGAAAGGCGTCCAGGTTGTGCGGCGCGGCCACGGTATTGAGGATGAAGTCCAGGGAATTGGCGACCTTGGCCATCTCGTCCGGGTTCTTCGATACCACCACTTCATCGGCGCCCAGGCGCAGGCCGTCTTCGCGCTTGTTCGGCGATGTGGTGAACAGCACCACGTAGGCGCCCATGGCGTGGGCGATCTTCACCGCCATATGTCCCAGGCCGCCCAGCCCTACCACCCCGACCCTCTTGCCGGGGCCGACTTTCCAGTGGTGCAGCGGCGAATAGGTGGTGATACCGGCACACAGCAGCGGTGCGACAGCGGCCAGACTGGCATCGCCATGGGAGATGCGCAGGACGAACTTCTCCTTCACCACGATGTTGTCCGAGTAGCCACCAAAGGTGTTTTCCCCACCGAACACCGGGCCGTTGTAGGTGCCGGTAAAGCCGTTCTCGCAATATTGCTCCTCGCCTTCCGCGCAGGACGCACAGTGCTGGCAACTGTCGACCATGCAGCCGACACCCGCCAGGTCGCCGACCTTGAACCCGCGCACGTTGGCGCCCACGGCCGTTACGCGGCCGACGATTTCATGCCCCGGCACCGAGGGGTACAGGGTGTTGTTCCACTCGTTGCGCGCCGTGTGCAGGTCGGAATGGCAAACGCCGCAATAGAGGATATCGATCTGTACGTCATCCGCGCCCGGCGCGCGACGTTCGAAGGTGAATGGCTTGAGCGAATCCTTCGGGTCCTGAGCGGCGTAGCTGTAAGTCTTGACCATCGCGATCACCTCTTGATTCAGACGTTGAACAGGAGTTGACCAGCATAGACGCTGGACCGTTCAGGTGAATTTGCCGCGCGCCAAGGCCACGACCAATCGGACCGTCGGTCGCCCTGGCGCGCGGCAGGCAAGCCCGCGATGGCCGCTTTCCAGCAGCTCTCCCGGGACATACCGGCCTATTCCTCGAAGATCGCCACCGCCCGCACGAAGCCGGCCGAGGCATGCCTGATCTTGTAGGGGAAGCAGGACACTTCGAAGCCATGGGCCGGCAGGGACTCCAGGTTGGCCAGTTTCTCCATCTGCCCGTAGCCGATCTCGCGCCCGGCCTTGTGCCCTTCCCAGATGATCGAACTGTCGCCGCTGGCGGCAAAGCGTGCACGGGTATGGCTGAAAGGTGCATCCCAGCTCCAGGCATCGGTGCCCACCACGCGGACACCGCGTTCGAGCAGGTACAAGGTCCCCTCGCGCCCGATGCCGACGCCCGCCTCCAGGTAACCGGGCTGGCCGAACAACGCCCCGGCCCGGGTATTCACCAGGACGATATCCAGCGGCTGCAACGTGTGGCCGATACGCGCCAGTTCCGCCTCTATCTGCGCGGCGCTGACCACATCGCCGTCCGGCAGGTGCCGGAAGTCCAGTTTCACCCCGGGACGCAGGCACCATTCCAGTGGCAGCTCATCGATACCGTACGCGGGTTTGCCGCCATCGGTGGTCGAGGCGTAGTGCCAGGGCGCGTCCATATGCGTGCCACTGTGGGTGGTGATGGTCAGGCGCTCGGCGGCCCAGGCTTCCTGTCCCGGCAGCTCTTCGAGACGCAGGCCGGGAAACATCGCCAGCAGTTCCGGAGCGCCGGCCTGGTGATCGGTGTATTCGATCTTCGGCAACAACGGCGGCGGATCCGTATAGGGATTGTTTTCCAGGGTCACCGAGAGGTCGACCAGGCGTCGTTTACGCGGTGTCATGGCCGCACCTCCCCGGCCGGCAAGGTGGCGTCGACAATACGCTGGTCGATGGCACCGAACACCGAGTCGCCGGCACGGTCGTAAGCCTCGATGCGGATACGCTCGCCAAAGCGCATGAAACCTGTCTGCGCCTGCCCCTGTTCGATCATCTCGATGGCGCGGCGCTCCGAGATACAGGCCGAACCGACCGCCCGGTCGACGTTGGATACCGTACCGGAACCGATGATGGTGCCGGCTCGCAGACGCCGGGTCCGCGCCGCATGGGCGATCAGATCGGCAAAGCTGAAACTCATCTCGGCACCGTCCGGCTGGCCGAACCATTTCTGGTTCCAGGTCACCGTCAGCGGCAGGCACACCCGCCCGTCACGCCAGGCACTGCCCAGTTCCTGCGGGGTCACGGCCACCGGCGAAAAACTCGAGGAAGGCTTGGCCTGGAAAAAGCCGAAACCGGTGCTGACTTCGTGCTGGAGAAAGCCGCGCAGACTGACATCGTTGACCAGCATGATCAGCCGTACATGTTGCAAGGCCTCATCGACCGGGCAGCCCATGGGGACCTCGTCGACAATGACCGCGAACTCTCCCTCGAAATCGATGCCGTGGGCCATGTCCGGCAGCGGGATATCGTCGCAAGGGCCGAGAAAATCGTCACTGGCGCCCTGGTACATCAGGGGAATGCGCTCATCGGCCAGCGGTGGCAGGTTGAAAGCCTTCTGCAGCAGATGGGCATGATTGAGAAACGCCGAGCCATCACACCACTGATAGGCACGAGGCAAGGGCGCGCTGACCTGCCTGGGGTCGAACGCAAGGCACTCGAGCGCCTCGCCCCGGTTCAGCGCCTGATATTGCCGGCCCAGGACCGGCGCTGCCTCGGCCCAGTTTTCCAGCGCCTGCTGCAAGGTGCCGAAGCCTTGGGCAAGCACCGCCTGGCGCAGATCCCTGGAGACGACCAGCAACTGGCCGTCCCGACTACCATTGTTCAAGGTAGCGAGTTTCATGGAGCAATCCTCGATGGAGTGAAAAGGCTGGATGCAACAGCCCGCCTCCGGTCCGCCGGACGCGGGCGACAAAAACTCAGTGCAGGGCCATGTCGTCCGGCACCTGGATCGGGTCCAGCAGCCGCAGGCCGGCCAGGAAGGGCGCGATCAAGGCAAAGGCCGCCGCGAGCAACAGCCCCCAGCCGATCATCGCCACCGCCCCCACCCGCCCATCGGCCAGGCCGGTCAGGGAGATGACCAGCAAGGGACTGACAAACTGCCCGCCGAAAAAACCCGCATTGAACAGGCCGGTGCCCTTGCCCCGGTGTTCGAAACTCAAGGTCGACAGCGCCCAGCTGAGTACCGTGGGCAGCGCCAGGCCACCGCCCAGGCCGTTGATCAGTACCGCGATCACCACGGTGCGGTAGTCCACGGCATTGACCAGCAGCAACAGGCCGACCGCGGAAATCAGGAAGGCCAGGGCCAACAGCATGCCCGGTCCGAAACGGCTCAGGCGGCGAAAGCACAGGGCACCGACAAACACCGCCGAATGGCCAAGGCCGATCGCCATGCCGATGCGTTGCGGCGAGTCGATCCCGATATGCTCCAGGAGAAACCCGGTCTGGACCGGTACGATGAAGAAGCCCAGCGAGGCCAGCAGGGTCATCAGGCAAATCACCGACAGCGAACGCCAGGGGAAACCCTCGCCCTGTGGCCCGGGCCGGGCCTGTGCGGCCTCGGCCCGAGCCTGCAGAGGCGCCCTCAACGCCAGGTGCATCAGGGGCGCCAGCAGCAGGCCGACGATGTACACCGCAAAGGGCACGCGCCAGCCGTGCTCGCCGATAAGGCCGCCGAGCATGAAAAAGGCGGTGGCCGACAAGGACGTGACAATGGTCTGCCAGGAGAGCAGTTGCACCCGCTCACGGCCGTCGTAGTAGTCGCCGATCAGCGCCGTGCAGCAGGTCATGATCGCTGCCTCCGCCAGTCCCAGTCCGGCCCGGCTGAGCAGGATCGCATCAAGGTCGTCGAGCAGCATGGGCAACGGACCGCAGATGCCATACAGCAGCATCGCCAGTACCAGCAGGCGCTTGCGTCCGAGGCGGTCGGAAACCCACCCGGCGAACGGTGAAAACAGCGCGATCATCAGGGCCGGCAAGGTCAGCACGATCGGCACCAGCACGCCGACATTGGCGTTACCGGCAAAATGCCCGGCGATACGCGGCAGCACCGGCGCGATCAGCACGCCACCCAGCACCGGCAGGCAACTGCCGAGCAGCAGCAACACGCCCGATCCGGTCCGGCGTGGAACGGCTTGCGACGAGAGCAGACTCATAGGTTTTTTCCTGTTGTTGTTATCGATGAATCGGACAAAGGCCGTGGTAACAGAAAGTGCGCCAGCGCCGGCAGCAGCACCAGGGCACCGATCATGTTCAGCAGGAACATGAAGGCCAGCAGAATGCCCATGTCCGCCTGGAACTTGATCGGGGAAAAGGCCCAGGTCGCCACGCCGACCGCCAGGGTCACGCCCGTCAGCATCACAACTTTGCCGGTGAACAGCAGTGCGTGGTAGTAGGCCAGGGACAGGCTCTCGCCGGCCCGCTGGCGCGCCAGCAGGATGCTCATGACATACAACGCGTAATCCACGCCGATGCCCACGCCGAGGGCGATCACCGGCAAGGTGGCGACCTTGACACCGATGCCCAGCCAGACCATCAGGGCCTCGCAGAGAATCGACGTGAGGGCCAGTGGCAGGATCACGCAGACCACCGCCCGCAGCGAACGGAAGGTCAGCAGGCAGAGCAGGATCACCGCGCCATAGACCCACAACAGCATGTCGTGGTTGGCCTGCCTGACGACGATATTGGTGGCCGCCTCGATACCGGCGTTGCCGGCGGCCAGCAGGAAGCGGACCTGCGCGTCGTTGTTGGCCTGGGCGAAGGCCTCTACCTCGTTCACCAGCCGGGTCAGCGTCACGGCCTTGTGATCGCTCAGGTAGGTGTACAGCGTGAGGGTATTGCAGCTCTGGTTGAACAGTTCCCGCGGCGCCCGCCCGGTGATGGAGTTGAGCAGCGCCTGGTTGCGGGTCAGGTCATACCATTTCGGATTGCCCTCGCTCATGCCCACCAGCAGGCTGCGATTGAGACTGGCCAGCGAAGCCGTCGACTCCACGCCGGGCAACTGGCGCAGACGCCACTCCAGGGCGTCGAGGCGCATCAGGGCCGCGTAGTCGGAACAGGTGCCGTCGGGCGTGCGCACGATCACCGCGAACACATCGCTGCTGGCGCCGTAATGGGCGACCATGAAGCCGTTGTCGCGGTTATAGCGCGAATCCGCTCGCAGTTCGGGGGCCCCGGCATCGAGGTCGCCGACCTGCAGTTGCAGGCTGACCCAGTAGCCGCCAACGGCCAGCAGCCCGCTGACCAGCAGTGTCGCCGTCGCCCAGCGACGCCGGGTAAAGCGATCGAGGAACACCCATAGCGGCTGCTTGCGCCCCTGCTCCGCCAGCGCTTCACTGCGCAGGCTGCGGGCCGCGGCGCGGGGACTGACACCGCAGTAGCTGAGCAGGATCGGCAACAGGATCAGGTTGGTGAACACCAGCACCGCGACACCGATGCTGGCGATCAGCGCCAGGTCCTGGATGACCTTGATATCGATCAGCATCAACACCGCGAAGCCCACGGCATCACACAGCAGCGCCGTGAGTCCGGCCAGGAACAGCCGGCGAAAGGTAAACCGCGCCGCCACCTGCCGATGCATGCCGCGCCCGATATCCTGCATGATGCCGTTCATCTTCTGCGCGCCGTGGCTCATGCCGATGGCCAGGACCAGGAACGGCACCAGCACCGAGTAGGGATCAAGCTCGAATCCCAGCAAGGCCACCAATCCCAGTTGCCAGGCCACCGCCACCAGCGAACAGCTCATCACCAGCAACGTGCTGCGCAGGCAGCGGGTAAACCCGTAGAGCATCGCCGTGGCGATCAGGATGGCAATGGCGAAGTACAACAGGACCTGTTGCAACCCCTCCATCAGGTCGCCCACCACCTTGACGAAACCGGTGATGTGGATCTGCAGGCCCTGGGCCTGGAACTCGCCGCGCAATTGCTCCAGCTGCCGGGAGAGCGCGGCATAGTCCAGGGCCTTGCCGGTGTTCGGATCGTTCTCCATCAGCGGCACGAAGATCAGGCTGGAGCGTGCATCCAGGGCGATGGTCTGGCCGATCTCCCCGGAGCGCGCGGCATTGCGGCGTACGTTTTCCAGGCTGGCCGCCGAACCGTCGTAGTCGTCGGGAATCACTCGTCCGCCTTCCACGCCCTCCTCGGTCACGGCCATCCAGCGCATATTGGGGGTCCACAAGGATTTCATGAAGGGCCGGTCGACGCCGGGCAACAGGAACACCTTGTCGTTGAGGCGGGCCAGCAGATCCAGGTAATGCGCGTCGTAGATGGAATCGCCCGGGGCTTCGACGGCAATGCGCACGGCGTTGCCCAGTCCGGTGAGCTCCTGCTGATTGGCGAGGTAATTGGCAATATAGGGGTGACCCGTGGGAATCATCTTGTCGAAACTGGCGTTGAGCCCGAGGCGGCTGCTGGCGGCCCCCAGCCCCAGGGTCAGCAGCAGGCACAGCCACAGCACCAGGCCACGGTGATTGAACAGAGCACGCTCGATCAGCGAGCCGGAGCGGCTGTCGAAGGTCGCCAGATCATGCTCGGCGGCGCTGAGGCCTGCGACGGGTTTGGAAAGACACGTCATTGCAATTTCACCTGTTCCAGTCGTTTGATACCCCGGGCCCCGACCACGACCCAACGGCCGTCCGGCGCACGGGTCAAGGACGCGACAGCCATGCCCGCCGACGGCGACTGCTCATGCAGCGGCCCGCCTTCTGTAGCGGACAGCAGGCGTCCGGACTGATCGGCCAGCACCACGCCGCCGCTCTCCAGCGACCGCGCCGCCACCAGGCTGCTGCCGAAAGGGTTATCCAACGGCGTCCAGTGCTGTCCCTGGTCGCTGCTGCGCCAGGCGTTGCCGCGCAGGCCGGCCACCAGCACATCGCCGTCGGCGGCCAGGTTCAAGGTGAAAAAGCTGCCCTCATAGGGGCTGGGCAAGCGCACGAAATGCGCCCCGGCGTCTTCCGACATCAGCACCAGGCCTTGCTCACCGGCGAGATAGATACGCCGGCCCTGGCCGGCAATCGCATACAGATGATTACCCGCCGGGTTATCCAGGCGATCGACCCAGGACTGCCACGTGACGCCGCCATCCACGGTATGCAGGATCAACCCGAAGGCACCGACCACAGTGCCCTGCCGTTCATCACTGAAATGCACCGCCAGCAACGGCTTGTCGGCACCCTCGGCGACAAGACCCCGGGCCACCTTGAGTTGTCGCTGGTACTGCGGGTTGTCGCCCGACGGGTCCGCCACGGCATCGAGCACCCGTTGCGCAGCCGCATTGCCGTCCAGTTGCACGCTCCAGCTTTCGCCGCCATCGGCGCTATGCAGCACCATCCCCGCATGCCCCACCGCCCAGCCCTGCTCTGCCGTCGGAAAACTCACCGCGGTCAGGCTGACGCTCGTCGGGACGGCCGCCTGGCGCCAGTGCTGGCCGCTGTCATCGGAGAGCAGGATCAGACCGTGCTCGCCCACGGCCACCAGACGCTGTCCGGCCCGGGCGATATCGATCAGCACCGCCCGGGTCGGTGCACTCACCGACAGGGCCGGGCGCAACAGCACATCGCTGACCGGTGCTTCGCCGGCCCGGGCGGCCAGGCTGATGCCCAACATCCCCAGCGCCAGCCAATGGAAAGGCCCGGTCATCAGCGCACACCGTCGGCCGCCAGGCCGTCCGGGCTGAAGTCGCTGTCGGGAAACGGCTTGACCACTTCGTTATGCACGCGCTTTTCCGTGACCACGTTGTGCGCCATCCAGGCGCCGGTCTGCAGGTCGTACTGACCGTAGAGGCCGCGCACCAGCCCCGGCAATTCCGGCATCAGGTAAGGCAGTTGAAAGTAGGTGCGCCAGAGCTTCTGGTTGGCATCCCAGCTGTCGCCCAGCACTGCCATCCAGGTGTCTTCGTCCACATAGAAACGCCGCTTGGGCATGCTGTGGCGCTTGCCGGCCACCAGGTTGCCCTCCACCACCCAGACGCGGTGCAGCTCCCAGCGCATGTAGTCGGGATTGAGAAAACGCTCGCCGAGAATCGCCTCGTCCCGCGTCGGTTGCAGGATCATGTTGCTGTTGTAGGGAATCAGCATTTCCTGCTTGCCGACGATCTTCCAGTCGTAGCGATCCAGCGGTCCGGTGAACACCGAGACCTCGTCGAAGTTGGCCACGCCGGAACTGGTCGGGGTCGGCGTGTCATAGGACGACACCGGCAGTTTGCGCACCCGCCGCTGGCCGGCCAGGTAGACCCAGGACTGCGGTCCGCCACTGGCATAATCCAGCGGTTCGCGCCCCAGCAACGCCTCGCCCGCCCGCTGCGGTGGCCCGAGGTTGACCAGCCGGGTCATCCAGTAGACGCCCTTGTATTCGGATTTGCCGTTCTCGAAGTAATACGGCATTTCCCGTTGCGCCTGGACGGTGCTGGACAGGATGCGCTGGCCGCTGGCGGTGATGACGTAGACGTTGTAGTCGTTCTTCCAGGCGACTCCGCGCCAGCTCAGGTGATGGTTCCAGATCACCTCGGCGCCGGACTTGGGAATCGGGAACGGGATCCCGCCGCTGGCACCTTCCAGGGTATTGCCTTCATGGGTCAGATGGGCGCTGGTGGCATTCTTCAGGGTATTGTCGTAGACCCACTGCGGCGCCGCCGCCGTGCGCCGGGAAGGATAGACGTCGATCCGGTAGTTGGGGTACTTGGCGAACAGGGCTTTCTGCCCATCGCTGAGCTTGTCGGCGTACTGTGCCAGGTTCTGCGCGGTCACCGAATACAGGCGCTTGTCGCTGGCGAAATAGTCCGGGATCCGCGGCCCCGGGCTGATACCGGCCGGGACCTGGTTGAAGCCGTGCTCCCAGGCCGGAATGCTGCCATCGGCATTGCCGGCACGCTCACCGCCCAGGGGCGTCAGGCTGGACCTGAGCAACTGGGCCTCGGTATCGCTGGCCGCCCAGGACGCGGGCGCGACGGCCAGCAGCAGGCCCGACAGCAGCCACGGATGCAAGGAATCGAGTTTCATGAAACGCACCTCTGGTTATTGTTGTTCTGGAGCAGTCGTTCAAAACGAACGCTGGACGGTGAACGCGAGAAAGTCCCGGTCCTTGAGCGGCTGTCCATAGGTGTTGGCGTTGTTCGCGTCGAGAAAGTTGTCGCTGCCGCCGATGTAGTGCGTGTAGTTGAGGCCGGCCTTCCAGGTCTGCAGGTATTCCAGTTGCAGACCGATGCTCAGGTCGCCGCCCTTGTCGCCCACGCCATTGTTGAACTTGCTGATCACCGACGAACGCCCCTTGGGGTTGTAGCCCAGCCCCAGCGGCACACTCAGGTCGACACCGGGATAGACCTGGAAGAAGTTCGGCGTGAAGCTCATGCGCAGGCCCCAGGCATCGCGCTCGCTGTTGGGGTCCAGCGCGGCGGCATTCCTGGTGATGCTGGTGCGCCGATGCCAGGCCACTTCGCCGGCCAGGCTGGCCGAGTCCCAGAAGCCGTTGCTGTTGAACGAGTAGAGGCTCGAGAGTTGCGCATGCAGCGAGTTGCCCACGGCATACAGGGCGTGGCTGTCGTTGTCGCCAAGGCCGCCCGGGTTGGCCTGCGACAGGCTGACCAGCGGTGTATTGCGACGCACCGAGACTTCGCCGGCGACGTTGGCATCGCCGACCGAGGTGCTGAAGCTGGCGCCAAAGGCACTGATCCCTTCGGCGTATACCAGCTGGTACTCACCCAATTGGCCGGTCAGCACGTTCGGTCCGCCACTGTTGGCGCGGGTATAGAGCATCGGGTCCTTGGCGTGATAGCGGATCGCGTACAGGCCAAAATCGGTGTTCCAGTCCTCGGGCGAAAAACGCAGTGACAGCCCGTACTGGCCGCGATCGCTGGCCTTGATGTCCTTGCCGTGGAAGAACGCCAGGGGCTGCCGGTTGGGACCGATGGGCCCACCGACGATCAGCCGCTCGCCACCTTCGCCGACCACGTCCGAGGTCGAGAAGTAACTGCCCACGGCGGGGATACGGTTCTCTTCCCATTCGAACTGGTAGTAGGCCGCCACGGAAACATTGGGCCGCAACTGGATCTGCCCGGAGAACTGGTTGACCGGGCGGATCAGTTCCTTGAAGGGGGTATTGGGCACCGACGTGGCCTTGATGATGTCCACCGGTGCCTGCCCGCCGGCGATGCCATTGGCGCCGAAGAACAGGCTCTCGCCCCACAGCACCGTGTGTCGTCCGAGCCGGAAGCTGCCGGGCAGTTCGCCCAGGTTGCCCTTGCCGAAGACAAAGGCATCGAGAATCTCGGCGTCGCTGCCATGCAAGGTGCGGGTGTCATCGGTAAAACGGTCGTAGGCGACCGAGCGCTGGTTGGCGGTGGCCGGCGAATCGTTGTCGTTGCGCCCTTCGTAGACGCTGTCATACCAACCGGCACCGCTGATCCGCGCACCGAAATTGTTGTAGCGCGCATCGAATTCGGACAGCACGTTCAGGCGATTGGAAATCAGGCCCTTGTTGAAGTTGCGGTCGCTGTCGTCCTGGTTGACCGACCCGACCAGCTTGCTGTCACGCTCCTTCAGGCGCCAGGCGGCGTTGTACTTTAGGGTGTTGTCCCAGCGCAGATGCAGGTCGGAATCACCGGTATCGATCTCAAACGCCGTCGCATGGGGCGCGACACTGATGGCGGCGAACGCCGCAGCCATGGCAGCCAGCTGCCGGGGCGGCCAAGCGCCCGTCAAACTCTTGCGGTTCATCATGCCAACCTCTGACTTGTTATTTTTGTCGTGAAAGGTCTTTGCGAACCTGCATTCCCTGCAGTTCTCGAGGCGATGATAGGGAGCGCGGAGGAATCCGAACAATCGATTATCGGGATGCCATCCATCTAAAAAAAGTGATACAAAGCGGCGTGCTCAAGCGGAGGAATACCGATGCGCTTTCATCACCTGGACCTGAACCTGCTGGTGGTTCTCGATACCCTGCTCACCGAACAGAACATCACCCGCGCGGCCTCGCGCCTGAATGTCAGCCAGTCGGCCGCCAGCGGCCTGCTGGCACGGCTGCGGGAGTATTTCGACGATGAGTTGCTGGTCCAGGTGGGACGCAAGATGCTGCCGACGCCCCTGGCCCAGGGACTGGCCGAACCGGTGCGGCGGGTGCTGCTGGATATCCAGTCGAGCATCGTCAACAAACCCGAATTCGATCCGTTGACCTGCAAGCGGCATTTCAAGCTCATCGCCACCGACTTTGTCACCACGGTGATCCTCAGCCCGCTGGCGCAGCGCCTGCAACAACGCGCGCCGCACATCTCCATCGACATCCAGCCGGCCGCCGACAACTACAACCAGATGCTGACCCAGGGCGAAGTCGACTTCGTGATCATGCCGGACCTCTATCTGTCGGACCTGCACGCCAAGGAACTGCTGTTCGAAGATGACTACCAGTGCGTGGTCTGGCGCGACAACCCGCTGGTGGGCGAGACATTGAGCCTGGAGCAGTACCTGCAACTGGGCCATGTCGCCGTCAACTTCGGCAACAACCGCGAGCCGAGCCTGGGAGAACGGACCCTGCTGCGCTACGGCAAGGCCCGCCGGGTGGAACTGACCACCAGCAGTTTCAATACCGTGCCGCACCTGTTGGTGGGGACCCACCGCATTGCCGTGATGCACCGGAGCCTGGCGACCCTGTACGCCGGTTTCCTGCCCCTGAAAATACTGCCGCTGCCCTTCGAATTCCCGTCCCTGCGCGAATTCACCTTGTGGAACAAGATCCTCGACAACGATCCGGCCCACCGCTGGATGCGCTACCTGCTCCAGGAAGTGGCCGCGCAATATTTCCAGTCCGTGACACCGGTGCCGGGCGAGAGCCGGCCAGTGTAAAGATTGCCTCGATATCCCGGGCGATGACTCAGCGCAGACTCACCTGACGCACGAGAAGGCAACCCTGCGGCAAACGCTCGCGAAAGGAAGTTGCCGGTCACGATCAGCGCCGTGGCGCCGAGGTGGACCTGCTACTGCGGCAGCGCGACACCTGACAATTCAGCGCAGGCCGAGAGAAAGCGCTCCTGCACCTTGAAATCCTGGGCCGCTTTCATCGCCGTGGCGGGTCGCTGGTGGTAGAAATAGCCGCCGGTCACCTGGGTCTCGGGGTCAATGCCGGCGGCCAGCCAAGCTTGCGTGCGCGGCGCCAGGTCAAGGTCATCCGGGGCATCGGGCCCGCCCATCTTCGTCGGGACCCAGCCGGGCTCAAGGCTGTTGGACAGCACATCGGGCCAGCGGCGGGCCACCGCGAGGGCCAGCAACACGTTGTGCAGCTTGGAGTCGGAATACGCCTGGGTGCCGTTCCACGGGCGCTTCTTCCAGGTCAGGTCCTTCAGCGACGGGTCGCCACAGCAATGCAGCCGCGAACTGACATAGACCAGTCGCTCCGGGCGATTCACCAGTGCCGTCAGGATGTAGGGGGCCAGGGCGTTGATCGCGAAGACATGCGGCAGACCGTCGACGGTGGCAAGGCGCCTGGGCTCCTGGTAGCCGACCGCGGCGTTATGGATGATGGCGTCGAAGTCTCCGAGTGCATTGATACGCCCGGCCAATGCCTTGGTTTCGGCGATGCTCGACAGGTCGGCACAGAGTACCGTTTCGGCACCCGGCACCTGTGCCAGGGCATGTGTCCCACGCGCCTCGTTGCGAGCGTGCAGCACGACCCTGTGGCCCTGCTCCACAAGCAATCGTGCGGCCATCTGGCCGAGTCCGTCGGAAGAACCGGTGATCAGGATGCGTGCCATGTTCATTACTCCTCTGTGTACGAATTCAGCAGTGTTCCGGTGCGGGGCAGCGGTACAGGAGCAATTCTGGAGTTCCGGTCATGGACTTGCGATAGCATGAAAGACATATTACTGATGCTGGCGAGTCACCAATGATTACCGGGCAAACAGCTTGACCACGCTGGTCATGTTGAGCTCACCCAGGCCTTGTTGACTGGCCGAGCTGAACACCTGGCGCGCCGCCTCGATGGTCGGCGCAGCCGCCGCCCCGCCCGCCGCGCTCACCGCGTAGCCAAAATCCTTTTCGATCAGGGCCACCGGGAACTGCGGCGCGAAATTGCCGGCCGTCATCGACGCCGCGCTGCGTTGGGACGCGACGCTGGAGACAGACGTGGCGCCGACCGCCTCGAACGCCTTGCCCAGGTCCACGCCATGGGCGCCAAGGATGCCGAAGAGCTCGGCCAGGGTGGTCACCTGCACGCCGAGCAGCGCATTGGTCGCCAGCTTGACCAGCGCGCCGGCACCCAGTGCACCGACATGATGAATCGAAGAACCCATGGCCTGCAGGACTTCCCGGGCAGCCTCAACCGCGGCGGCTTCGCCACCGACCAGAAACACCAGTTGCCCGGCCTCGGCCTGGGGACGCGAACCGGAGACCGGCGCATCGATCAGCGACAACCCCCTGGCCCGTGCCGCCTGCCCCAGGTCCAGCACCCACTCGTGGGAAACCGTGGAGCTTTCAATGGCGATGCTCGAAGCGTTCATCCCGGCAAACGCCCCGTGTTGCGGGTGCAGCCAGACATCACCCGATGCCGCGTCATCGCGCACCATGCTCAGGACGATGGCGGCGCCCGTCGCGGCCTCTTTCGGCGTCGCGGCAAAAGAGGCGCCGGCCGCGACCAGTTCTCCGGCCGCCTTCTCGGTGCGGTTCCAGACGGTGACGGTGTGCCCGGCCCGCAGGAGGTTCAACGCCATGCGCGAGCCCATGACCCCAAGGCCCAATACAGCGATAGTGGTCATTACCTGATCTCCGATGTTTGCTGGACGCCAGTTCCCTGGAGCCTCTGCATCAGTACGGTTGAAGTTTCCCGGATATGGTGGGTGATCAACTCGACGGCGGCGTTCGCATCCTTGGCCAACGCGGCATCGCGCAGCGCCTGGTGTTCACCGTCGAGGTTCCTGGAGGCGGCCGTCATGGCCACCGACAACGCCCGATAACGCGAATATTGCTCGAACAGCATGGTGCGCATGCGCAGCAGCCAGATGTTGGGACAGGCGCTGACCAGGGCCTCATGAAACGTCTTGTGGACGTCGTGCCAGGCCCTGGCGTCGTAGTGACTGCCGGAGTCGGGACCGGCCGCCCTGGAGAGTCCGTGGTAAGCCGACACCAACCGTGTCTCCCAGGCGACATCGCCGTTTTCGATGGAGTGGCGCAGGCAGCTGCCCTCCATCTCGATGCGCGCCTGTGTCAGGTCGGCCAGGTCGTCAAGGGAGACCGGCGCAATGCGAAAGCCCTTTTGTGGCTCCGCGATCACCAGTTCCTCGGCGGTCAACCGCGACAGCGCCTCGCGCACCGCGCCACCGCTGGCCTGGTAGTGCTCGGCCAGTTCCTTGACGTTCACCCGGTTGCCCGGCTGCAGCACGCAGGACAAGACGTCCTTGCGCAGCTGTTCGTAAGTCGCCTGGGTCAGGCTTTTCGCTGGGTTTTCTACAGACATGGAACCTGGGCTCTCGACGAGTGGGCAATCTTCTTTATTGCATAAAATATATTTTTATCCATAAACTGGATTTTAGCAAGCACCCGTCACCCCACCCTGCAACTGACAGTCGAGGTAATTCATGAAGCTTTGCCGTTTTGGCCTGCCCGGCCAGGAGCGTCCCGGCCTGATAGACGCCGAGGGACGCATCCGCGATCTCTCGGCGCATGTCGTCGATATCGACCCCGCGGTACTTTCCCCGCAATCACTGGAGGCCCTCGCCAGGCTGGATATCAGCGCATTGCCACTGGTGGAGCCGGGTGTCCGTTATGCAACCCCCGTGGCCCAGGTGCGCAAATTCATCGCCATCGGGCTGAACTACCGCGATCACGCCGAGGAAGCGGGCATGGCGATCCCCGCCGAACCGATCATCTTTCACAAGGCCATCAGTTGCCTCAGCGGGCCGAATGACGACATCGTCCAGCCGCCCCACTCCACCCAACTGGACTGGGAACTCGAATTGGGCGTGGTCATCGGCAGCGAAGCCCGCTATGTATCCGAGACCGAGGCGCTGGACCATGTGGCCGGCTACTGCGTGGTCAATGATGTTTCCGAGCGGGCCTTCCAGCTGCAATCCACGCAGTGGGACAAGGGCAAGGGTTGCGATACCTTCGGTCCGGTCGGTCCCTGGCTGGTGACCCGCGATGAAATTGCCGATCCCCAGGATCTGCGCATGGGGCTTGAGCTCAACGGCGAGCGGCGCCAGACCGGTCATTCGAAAACCATGATCTTCAGCGTCGCGCAGATCGTCTCCTACTGCAGCCGCTACATGACCTTGCAGCCCGGCGACGTGATCTGCACCGGCACACCACCCGGCGTGGCCATGGGCATGAAACCCGAGCCCCGCTGGCTGCAACCCGGTGATGAACTGCACCTCTGGATCGAAGGACTGGGCGAGCAACGTCAGCGCGTGGTTCGCGCCTGATCCGGCAGTCGCCCGCCAGCCCCGCGAACGCTGGACAGCTTCCCTCTGAAATGGCTGTATTGCACAACCATTTCAGAGAAGGCCGTCAGATGAGCAGCGATCCATCCCTGGTCACAACGATCCGGCCCACCGCTGGATGCGCTACCCGCTCCATGAAGTGGCCGCGCAATATTTCCAATCCGTGACACCGGCGCCTACCCCATCGGCACCGCAATGAGCAGGATCGCGCTGCCGTGGGTCGCCGTCGAGGCCACGACCCCGTAGCGCATGCGCACCAGCGCGCAGGCCAGCCCTTCGAGCAGGGTAAAGAGCAGTACCGGCCAGCCGAGCCGGGTGACGGTCAGGGCGAGGAACGAATGGCAGGCCGAGAACGCCACGGCACTGATCAGCGCCGCTCGCAACGCCGTCACATGCTGTTCGAGATAGCCCTGCAGAAAACCGCGAAACAGCACTTCTTCCAGGGCGTTGGCCCCATAGGCCAGCACCGCCATGCCGATCAGCCAGTGCCAGTAACCCGGGATCGCCACGGCTTCGATCTCCTGGTAGAAGCGCAGCGGCAAGCCGATCAGGCAGCCGGCCGCGATCCCCACAGCCAGGCCTGCGGCTCGATTGCCCTTGAAGACCACCAGCAGTCGCCACAGCTCGGGCGCCAGACGCGCGAGCAGGCCAACCAGCCCCAGCGACAAGGCCCCCAGCACCGCCAGTACCCACGGATTGGCGATAAATCCGATCTGCAAGCCGGCGCTGAGCGACCACAGGCCCAGCGGCGTCATCGCATCGCGCATCAACACGAAGGCCAGCAGCAGGACCACGATACGCAGGCGCGGCAGGCTCCCGGGTATCAGGCCGAACCAGAGGCCACAGAGAACCAGGCCCGGAATCAGGTAGATCCCATAGTCGAGCAGTACGGCAAGACCCTCGTAGAACATTCGGCTATCCCTGGCGTCGGTGTTGGGCGAGAGCCCGCCAGTGTAAACGATTGCCTCGATGCGCGACGCTGCCGCCACTCCCCCCGCCTGCCCCGGTAACGCTGGACAGCTTTTCTCCGAAATGGTTGTATTGCACAACCATTTAAGAGGAGGCCGTCAGATGAGCAGCGATCCATCCCTGGTCGAAGCGATTCGCTCCGCCTCGCGGACCATGGTCCGCGAGTTGGGCTTCATGCGGGCCACCTTGGCCGGCACCGACTATTCGGCATCGGCGGTCCATGCGCTGCTGGAGATCGAGGCTGCCGGCGCGATGACCGCGGCCCGGCTGGTCCAGGTGCTGGGCCTGGAGAAATCCAGTGTCAGTCGGATGATGGGCAAGCTCATCGACGCCGGCGAACTGCGGGAAGCCGTCAGTGACGAAGATGCCCGCGCCAAGCAACTGTTGCTGACCGGGCAAGGCCGGCAGACCGTCGCCCATATCCACCGCCATGGTCGCCAGCAGGTCATGTCGGCACTGGAGCACCTGAACCCGTCAGAGCAGCAAGCCGTCGCCCAGGGCCTGGCGGCCTACGCCCGGGCGCTCGGCGCATTCCGCCTGGACAACGGCGGGGCCGCGCCCCGTCCAATCACCCTCAGCTCGGGCTACAGGCCGGGCCTGCTGGGACGCGTGGCTGAAATGCATGCGGCCTTCTACTCCCGGCACTCCGGCTTCGGGCAGTTCTTCGAAAGCCAGGTCGCCCAGGGCGTTGCCGAGTTTGCCGGGCGCCTGGAGCAGCCCTGCAACGAAGTGTGGGTGGCCCTGCACAACGAACGTATCGTCGGCTCGATCGCCATTGACGGGCAGGACCTCGGCAACAACGAAGCCCACCTGCGCTGGTTTATCCTGGACGACGGCTGCCGGGGCAGCGGGATCGGCCGACAGTTGCTCGGTGAAGCCCTGGCCTTCTGCGACCGCTTCGGTTTCGCCGCCACCCGCCTCTGGACGTTCAAGGGCCTCGATGCGGCACGACGGCTCTACGAAGCCCATGGCTTCCAACTGACCCAGGAAGAACCGGGCAGCCAGTGGGGAAGCACGGTCACCGAACAGCAGTTCACCCGCTACCCGATCCCGGTAGCATCCCGATAGCGCCCGGCCCTGCGAAAATTCCGCTCCAGGGCTTACAATCGAGGGACTTCACCGCACACCAGACAGGCTAGTCCGTATATGGCGCTCGACCCTCCCACGTTGTTGACCCTCTCGATCGCCCTGGCCGCCGCCGCCGCGCTGTACCTGGCCATCGAATGGCGCAGCATTCGTGAACCCTCGCTGTTGTTCTGGAGTGCCGGGTTTGCAACGATCACCGTGGGATCGACCCTCGCCCTGCTGCGCGGCAGCGGCCTCCTGCTGATCGGCATCTGGTTCGCCAACGGCCTGCTGGTGATCGCCCACGGGCTCTTCCTGATGGGGGTCGCACGTTTTACGCAGGCACGCCTGTCCCGTGCCTGGTACCTGGTCTTCGCTGTCTGGCTGGCCCTGCTGTTGTTGCCGGAAGAGCCGTCCTGGTCGAAAGTCATGTTGCTGGTCAACTCGCTGCTGGTCGCGCTGTTGACGCTCAGGGCCAGCTTCCTGCTGCGCCCCCATGGCCGATCCCTGAGCGTGGGGGCGGTCCAACTGCGTTATGTCCTGCTGGTTCATGGGCTGTTCTATCTCGCCAAGGCGATCTCGGCGGTCATTCCGGGCACCCTGATCGATCTGGCCGCCTTCCGGGGCGAGATCATCCAGATTTCGCTGGTCGAGGGGGCGATGGCGATCATGCTGATTGCGCTGTCGATGACCGGCACCGAGCGTTACCGGCGGGAGAAGCGCATCGCGCGACTGGCGGCCCGTGACCCGTTGACCGCGCTGTACAACCGCCGCGCCCTCGAAGTGCGCGCACCGCGCCTGCTGGATGAGGTCTCCGGGGCTCGGCCGGGCGCCTTGCTGCTGATCGATATCGACAACTTCAAGCTGGTCAACGACCTGTATGGCCATACCGCGGGCGACCGACTGCTGGTCACGCTGAGCGAGATGATTCTTTCGGCGTTGCCCGACGGTGCGCTGGCGGCGCGCCTGGGCGGTGACGAATTCGTCATCCTGCTGGGCAACGCCTCGAATGAACGCATCGTCGAACTGGGCAGCAGGCTGCGGGAGCAGTTCCACCAGACAGCCTCACAGACCTTCGCCACGCCCGCGGCGGTCACCCTGAGCATCGGCGCCAACCTGTTCGACCAGGCGCCCGCCAGCCTGACGGCCCTGATCGAGCAAAGCGACGCCGCGCTCTATGAATCCAAGCGTGGCGGCCGTGACCGCATTCGCCTGGTCGACCAGACGCTGGCGAGCAGCGGATTGCTGCGCACGCTCTGACTCGCTGCCTGCGGGAAGGGCTGCGCCGGCTCTGCGTCCTGCGAATGCGCGTCAGGCAAAACGCGCCTGGTCAAGGTCCGCGATCAGCCCGGGGCCCGTCGGGTGCCAGTCCAGGCGGCTTTGTGTCAGGACGCTGGACGCTGGCATATCCAGGCCGACGAACATCTCCAGCCAGCCAAAATGCGTCACCGCCTCCAGGGCCGTGATCGACACCACCGGCACCTTCAGACCCCGGCCAATCGACTCGGCTATTTCGCGGCTGCTGACCCCTTCTTCGCCGACAGCGTGATAACGCGCGCCCGGCTCGCCTTTCTCCAGGGCCAGTCGGTACAGACGCGCCACATCCAGGAGATGACAGGCCGCCCAGCGGTTGCGCCCCGCTTCCACGTAGGCCGAGACGCCCTTTTCGCGAGCGACGGCAACAAGGGGGGTGATCAACCCCTGCCGGAATGGATTGTGGACCTGCGGCAAGCGCACCACCGAGATATTGAGACCGGCGTCCAACAGCACATTTACAGTCAGTTCGGACCCGGTGCGCGGATTGGCGTGGCGGGTATTGCAAACGTCCTCGGTCGCCAGTTGACCGGGCGCAGCACTGCCCAGCGATGCCACGGAGGTGATGATCAGGGGACGGTCGGAGCCGGACAGGGCCGAGCCCAGGGCCTCGATCGCTCGCCGGTCCTTGGCGCAATTGGCGGCAAACCTCGAAAAATCGTGATCGAACGCCGCATGTATCACGCCATCGGCTTCAGCGGCACCGGCACGCAGGCTCTCGGGGTCCTCCAGATCACCACGGTGCACCTGGGCCCCCGCCTCGATAAGCGCTTGTGCTCCGACTTCCGAACGGGCCATGCCCGTGACCTCGTGCCCGGCCCGGATCAACTCGGGGACAAGGGCCGAACCGATAAAGCCGGTCGCACCGGTGAGAAATATTCGCATGACAGCTCTCCTGGGTGGTTTCCCATTCACTATCGGAGCATTCTTTATCCCGTTAAAGTAGTGACATTATCCTATTAAAATGATTAACAGGTTCCCCTATGCCCGTCAGTGCAAGCAGTTCTCTCGGCGAGTTCCTGAGAAACCGGCGAACCCGCCTCGATCCGGCAAGCCTGGGGTACTCCGGACGCAGGCGCACTCCCGGACTGCGCAGGGAAGAAGTTGCCCAGCGCGCCAACATCAGCCCGACCTGGTACACCTGGCTGGAGCAAGGCCGTGGTGGCGCGCCATCCGCCGCGGTGCTGAACCGGATATCCGGGGCCCTGATGCTGACGGATTCGGAACGCGAGCACCTGTTCATGCTGGCGCTGGGACGACTGCCCGAAGTTCGCTATACGCCCGTCGAGGGTATCAATCCCAGGCTTCAGCGCCTGCTCGATGCATTTCCCGTCAGCCCGGCGATCATAAAGAGCGCCACCTGGGATGTGATCGCCTGGAACCGTGCCGCCGCCGTCGTGCTGACCGACTACGGCACGCTACCCGTCGGCCAGCGCAATATCCTGCGGTTCCTGTTTTGCAATCCGGCAGTGCGCGCCAAACAGCATGACTGGGCGAGCGTCGCCCGTTTCGTAGTGGGTGCGTTCAGGGCGGATGTGGCGCGAGCCGGGCTGGCCTCCGAGGCCGGTGAACTGGTGGACGAGCTTTGCAGTATCAGTGCGGAGTTCGCCGACCTGTGGCATCACCACGAGGTGCATGGTCACGGCGACGCAGAAACCGTCAAGCGCCTGCTGCACCCTGAGTTGGGACCGATCGAGCTGGAGTACTCGGCGTTTTCCATCGATGGCCGGCCGGACCTGGGAATGATCGTCTACACCCCAGTCGATCGCACGACGGCCGAAAAGATCATGGGGCTGGTCGACCGGGCCCTGGCAAACTGAAACAGCATCGTCACGACCGTGACCTTGAGTGTCGCAGGCACTGATTGCCCGCATCCGGTTGCGGCCGGGGCGATACCGACCTATGTTCCAAGCGACAGGTTTTCTGCAACCTGCTCCCCTCATCCGCTGTCCATCCACTACGAACTTCCCGTAATGAGGTGACCCCATGCCGAACAACTCCCGCCCCGCCGTCCTCGAACTGATCGGCAATACGCCGCTGGTACGCGTCAGCCGTTTCGATACCGGTCCGTGCACGTTGTTCCTCAAGCTCGAATCCCAGAATCCCGGCGGCTCGATCAAGGATCGTATCGGCCTGGCGATGATCGACGCCGCCGAACGCGATGGCCGCCTGCGCCCCGGCGCGACCATTGTCGAAGCCACCGCCGGCAACACCGGCCTGGGCCTGGCGCTGGTCGGCCGGGCCAAGGGCTACCGGGTGGTGCTGGTGGTCCCGGACAAGATGTCCACCGAGAAAGTCCTGCACCTCAAGGCCATGGGCGCCGAGGTGCATATCACCCGCTCCGATGTCGGCAAGGGCCATCCCGAGTACTACCAGGATGTCGCCGCCCGCCTGGCCAGGGAGATTCCCGATGCGTTCTTCGCCGACCAGTTCAACAACCCGGCCAACCCCCTGGCCCACGAAACCAGTACAGGCCCCGAAATCTGGGCACAGACCCAGCACGATGTCGACGCCATCGTCGTCGGGGTCGGCTCGGCCGGCACCCTGACCGGGTTGACCCGCTTCTTCAAGCGCGTACAGCCCGACCTGGCCATGGTCCTGGCCGATCCGCTCGGCTCGGTGATGGCCGAATACAGCCGCAGCGGCGTCATCGGTAGCGCGGGTTCCTGGGCCGTGGAAGGCATCGGCGAGGACTTCATTCCATCGATCGCCGACCTGTCCAGCGTGCGCCAGGCCTACTCGATCAGCGATGAAGAAAGCTTCGACCATGCCCGCCAGTTGCTGCGCGCCGAAGGCATCCTCGGCGGCTCGTCCACCGGCACCCTGCTGGCCGCGGCACTGCGCTACTGTCGCGAGCAGACCGAGCCCAAGCGCGTCGTGACCTTTGTCTGCGACACCGGCACCCGTTATCTGTCCAAGGTCTACAACGACCAGTGGATGAACGATCAGGGACTGCTGCAGTACAAACGCTACGGCGACCTGCGCGACCTGATCGCCCGACGCTTCGAGGACGGCCGGGTGATCAGCGTGGGACCGGACGATACCCTGCTCACCGCCTTCCAGCGCATGCGCCTGGCGGATGTCTCGCAATTGCCGGTACTGGTGGACGGCCAACAACTGGTGGGCGTGATCGACGAATCGGATATCCTGCTGGGCATGCATGACGATGCGACACACTTTCGTTTGAGCGTGTCCAGCGTCATGACCAACAAACTGCAAACCCTGGCCCCCGCCGCCAGCCTCGCCGAACTGCAGGCCGAGCTGGCCCGCGGGCTGGTGGCGATCATTGCCGACGCGTCGGGCTTCCATGGCCTGATCACCCGCGTCGACCTGCTCAATCACTTACGGAGATCCCTTGCATGAGTCAGCACGACAAGTCCGCCGCACCCCGCGCCTTCGCTACCCGGGTCATCCACGCCGGGCAGTCGCCGGACCCGACCACCGGGGCGCTGATGCCGCCGATCTATGCCAACTCCACCTATCTGCAAGACAGCCCTGGCGTGCACAAGGGCTTCGACTACGGGCGCTCCCACAACCCGACGCGCTTCGCCCTGGAGCGCTGCGTGGCCGACCTCGAAGGCGGCAGCCAGGCCTTCGCCTTCGCCTCCGGCCTCGCAGCGATTTCCACGGTGCTCGAACTGCTCGACGCGGGTGCCCATGTGGTCTCCGGCAACGACCTCTACGGCGGCACCTTCCGCCTGTTCGACAAGGTGCGCCAGCGTAGCGCCGGGCATCGTTTCAACTTCGTCGACCTGACCGACCTGGCTGCCTTCGAGGCGGCGCTGCGGGACGATACGCGGATGGTCTGGGTCGAAACGCCGAGCAACCCCCTGCTGAGCCTCACCGACCTGGCCGCCATCGCCCGCCTCTGTCGCGACCGCGGCATCATCTGTGTCGCCGACAATACCTTTGCCAGCCCCTGGATCCAGCGCCCGCTGGAGTTGGGTTTCGATATCGTGGTGCATTCGACGACCAAGTACCTGAACGGCCACTCGGACGTGATCGGCGGCATCGCGGTGGTCGGGCACAATGCCGAACTCGCCGAGCGCCTGGGGTTCCTGCAGAACTCGGTGGGCGCCATTGCCGGGCCATTCGATGCTTTCCTTACCCTGCGCGGCGTGAAGACCCTGTCGTTGCGCATGGAGCGCCATTGCAGCAACGCCCTGGAGCTGGCGACCTGGCTGGAGCGCCAGCCACAGGTGGCGCGGGTCTATTACCCCGGCCTGGCGTCGCACCCGCAGCATGAACTGGCACGCCGGCAGATGCGTGGCTTCGGCGGGATGATTTCCGTCGACCTGAAGAGCGACCTGGCCGGCGCCCGGCGCTTCCTCGAAAGCGTGCAGATCTTCGCCCTGGCCGAGAGCCTGGGCGGCGTGGAAAGCCTGATCGAACATCCGGCGATCATGACCCACGCGACCATTCCGGCGCAGACCCGCGCGCAACTCGGTATCGGCGATGCGCTGGTGCGCCTGTCGGTGGGTGTCGAGGATGTCGAGGACCTGCGGGCCGACCTGGCACAGGCGCTGGCCCGGATCTGAGCCCCGCCAGGCCGCCCTGCCGGCAGGGCGGCCGTCGCAAAAACGGGACGGCCAAGTGTCGTCGGCTAGACTCCACGTGTCCCCCCTCTCGTGGAGAACCCGGATGATCAGCAAAAACACGATTTGTCTCTGGTACGACGGCACTGCCCTGGAGGCCGCGACGTTCTACGCCGGGACCTTCCCGGACAGCGCCGTGAAAGCCGTCCACCGAGCCCCCGGCGACTACCCCGCCGGCAAACAGGGCGATGTCCTGACCGTCGAGTTCACGGTGCTGGGTATCCCGTGCCTCGGCCTGAACGGCGGGCCGGCGTTCAAGCACAGCGAAGCGTTCTCGTTCCAGGTGGCCACCGACGACCAGGCCGAAACGGACCGCTTGTGGAACGCCATTGTCGGCAACGGTGGCCAGGAAAGCGCCTGTGGCTGGTGCAAGGACAAGTGGGGGCTGTCATGGCAGATCACCCCTCGCGTGCTGACGGCGGCGGTCACCCACCCCGACCCGGCGACCGCCAAGCGTGCCTTCGACGCCATGATGGGCATGGGCAAGATCGATATCGCGAAGATCGAAGCGGCGCTCAAGGGATGACCGTCGTGGCCTGGGGCCGGGTGCCAGGGCAATAACGGCAGCATCCGGACGCCGGGTTCTCACCTGCATATGACAACAACCCGATCCGTACCCATACTATGCCGGGACCAGGTCCCCTTACCTCAAAAGCCCGCCGCCAAGGAAGCTCAATTGCACGACTCAAGCTATCTGGAAACTCTGCGCGCCCGCTTCAATTGCGCAGAGAAACTCGACTATGTCTTTTTCTGGGGACACCAACGAAGCAAGAGTGGCATCACCGCTTCCTGCTTCAGCCAGTGGTATCCGGCCGAGTTCATCGTCGACGGGCAACGCTACCTGACGGCCGAACATTTCATGATGGCCGAAAAGGCGACCCTGTTCGGCGATGAGGAGATCCGTGCCCAGGTCCTCCTGGCGCCCACCCCCAATGCCGCCAAGGCGCTGGGCCGCAACGTTCGCGGCTTCAACGAGGAAGTCTGGCTGCAACAGCGCTATGCAATCGTCGTCCGCGCCAACCAGGCCAAGTTCACCCAGAACCCGGAGCTGGGGGCGTTTCTCGAGCAGACCGGCTCCGCGATCATTGTCGAGGCCAGTCCGGTCGATCGCATCTGGGGGATCGGGCTCGCCCAGGACGACGAAAACGTGAACAACCCCAATCTGTGGCAAGGCCTGAATCTGCTGGGGTTCGCGTTGATGCAGGTGCGCGACGCACGCTGACGGTGTCCATGGGCAGTCGGAGACGACAAAGCCCGGCCATACCCCGAGCATCGGCACCAGACGAATCACCGGCTCTGTATCACAGTGTGTCTGAACCACCTTGCGATACCGGGGCTTTCATCCGGCCCCGGATTGGACACAGGCCAGATACTTCACGGCGTTCAAATGCAGGCAAGGTTTGAAGGGGTCGATCCGAACCCCTGGCCGAGACTTGCAACGGAGACGTCACCATGAAGATGGCACTGCACAACCACCCGACCGATAAATCCCGCCGCCGTCTGGCCGGTTCGTCGATCCTTGCCCTCGCCCTGCTCGGCACGTTCGGCGTGGCCCACGCACAAACGAGCGACGCCGTCCAGCCAACCGCCCCCCGTGCTGGCACCACCTATGCCGCCCCCTCTCCATTCGGCCCGCTGAAACACGTCAACGCCGGGCTGCTGGACGTGGCCTACGCCGAGACGGGTCCGGCCAACGGCCCGGTGGTGATCCTCCTGCACGGCTGGCCCTATGACATCCACAGCTATGACGAAGTCGCGCCCCTGCTGGCGGCAAAGGGTTATCGGGTGCTGATGCCGTATGCCCGTGGTTATGGCGATACCCACTTCCTCTCCGACAAGACCCTGCGCAACGGCCAGCCGGCCGCGCTGGCCAGTGACGTCATCGATTTCATGGATGCCTTGAAAATCAAGCAGGCCGTGCTCGGTGGTTATGACTGGGGCGCACGTTCGGCCGACATCGTCTCGGCACTGTGGCCTGAACGGGTCAAGGCGCTGGTCTCGGTCAGCGGCTACCTGATCGGCAACCAGGCGGCCGGCAAGAACCCACTGCCGCCCAAGGCCGAGCTGCAATGGTGGTATCAGTTCTACTTCGCCACCGACCGCGGCCGTGCCGGGTACGAAAAGAACACCCACGATTTCGCCAAGCTGATCTGGCAACTGGCTTCGCCGAAATGGGCGTTCGATGACGCCACCTACGACCGCAGCGCCAAGGCCCTGGACAACCCCGACCACGTCGATATCACGGTCTTCAACTACCGCTGGCGCCTGGGCCTGGTCCAGGGCGAGAGCCGCTACGATGCCCTGGAGCAGAAACTGGCGACGGCACCGTCCATCGGCGTGCCGACCATCACCCTCGAAGGCGATGCCAACGGCGCACCGCACCCGGCCCCCGAGGACTACGCCAAGCGTTTCACCGGCAAATACGAGTTCCGCCTGATCAGCGGCGGCATCGGCCACAACCTGCCGCAGGAAGCGCCGCAGGCGTTTGCCAAGGCCGTGATCGACGCGGATCATCTCTGACCCCCATGTGATCCGCTGCGTGATCCCTCAGCTTGCGGCATCGCAAGACCGGACGGCACACCCGCCGTCCGGTTTCGTTGCAGCTTGCGGGGTTGCCGGGGCACAGGTGGATGGCCGGATCTCTTTGAGCCGCAGACATGGATTGTCCTGCGGCAACTCGCTGAACAGCCATGAGGGATCGATCAGCAGATAGCCGTTGAGACGCCTGGTCCTGCGCGGCTCCTGCATCTCGCAGGCCCAGATATTCAGGCCATCCGCTCGCTTGCGGTGCAGCTCCAGCCTTTCGAAACAACGCTGGATCCACTGCCAGTCCCCTACGCCCTGCTCCTTGGCTATTCGCCCGACGTCGGGATGCTCCCGGGCATAGCGCTGAAAGATCTTCGGTGTCACCAGCAAGGCCGTGCCGGCCACGCCGTGGACCTTGGCGTTGGCCTCGTTGACGGCAATCGCCCCGCTCTGCACGCCTTGGCGGAGCCACGTCATGAAGACCTGCCCCAGGTCCTCGTCGCTCACTCCCTCATCGGTCGATTCCAGGCGAGGCAAACGCTCGGGAGGCGCCGACGGCCTCGGCCCCCCCGGCTCCCGGGCAGGCGTCACGGCCTGCTCCAGGGCGCGCGAGGCCTGGTCGGCCTGGACGAGTATCTCCGAGAGAATGCCCGCCTGTTCGCAATGCCCGCTCAGGGCATGGATCAGCGCGGCCAGGGGTTCGGGGTAGGCGCTCAACCAGTCGAGGATCGTGACGGGCAGCACCTGCGCATACAGCAGCGCCGTCGCCGCACCGTGGAGCATCTGCGAGTGCGCCTTCGAATACCTGAAACGATACTCACGCCGGATGGGACCATTCCAGGGATGCCACACCGCCCCATCCGCCAGATGCACGTCCATGTCGACGACGATCCTGCCGACGTCGTGCAGCAGCGCCACATACGCGATGCTGGCGCTCCAGGCTTCGGCTTGCAGCGCCTGGGTTTGCGGATCGGCCCCCACCGGCAACAGATGCGACTGGCGGATCTTCAGGGCATAGGCCATGGTTTCCAGGCCGTGATCGAGCATCCCACCGAGGTAGGCATGGTGGCGGCTTTGCGAGGCCGGTAATTGCTGGACCAGCTCGGCATAGCGCTCGATGGGGCGCAGGTAGAGATCGGCAAACTGATTGCGCGACAACGAGGTGCGCTGCCAGATGTGCTCCAGCAACTGGCGTCGGCGAGGCGTTGACAACAACTCGGCGGCCGGCTTCGGCACAAGATGGCCAGGCGTGGAGATGGCCCCGGAAGTGGCCGCCTTTTTCGACTTCGATCGCCAGAACATTCGGCGCGTTATCCCTGTTGGAGAACCAACCCGTCTTTTGCCCCTCAGCAGGGCCGGGTTCCAGGGCAAAACAGATCTGCGCCGGCGTGGTTTATCAGCGCAGGGCAAGCGAACGGCACCACGCCAGGGTCTGCCTCAAGCCACCGGGGCCGATAGATCGGCAGTTGGCGGCGTGTCCTTGGGCATGACCTGCGCCAGGGCCTCGCGCAATTGCAACTGGTTATAGGGCTTGAGGATCCGTGGCAGTTGCAGGGCCATGCCCTCCAGGTGCTGGGCATATCCGGTGACCAGGATGATCGGCAGCGCGGGATACAACTGGCGCACCGCCTCGGCCAACTGCGCCCCATCCATCTGCGGCATGGCCACGTCGGTGATCATCAGGTCGATATCCGGGTGTTGCCCGAAGCACTGCAGTGCCTGGACACCGGAAACCGCACAGATCACCCGGTGCCCCAGGTCCTCCAGTAGCAGCATGGTGCTGTTGAGGACCAGACTGTCATCGTCGACCACCAGGACCGTCAGGGACTTGAACACAGGGCCGTGCGGTTTCTCGGGCAGCAATGGCAGCCGCGTGATGCCATCGGTCGCCATCGGCAACCAGAGTTCGGCAGTGGTGCCCTGGCCCTTGCTGCTCTTGAGCACCAGCCGCCCGCCCAGTTGCTCCGCCAGGCCGTGGACCATCGACAGTCCCAGGCCGGTCCCCTTGCCCACCCCCTTGGTGGTGAAGAACGGATCGGCCGCGTAGGCCAGGGTCTGCTCATCCATGCCTTCGCCATCATCGATCACCGACAGGCACACGTAGTCATCGTGGGGCAGCGTACCGGTCCTGCCGCGTACCTCGGCGTTGATCCGGATAGTGCCGCCCGCCGGCATCGCATCGCGGGAATTGCTCACCAGGTTGAGCAATGCCAGCTCCAGCTGGTTGACATCGACATCCACCGCCGGCAGTTGCTCGGGCAGTCGGGCCTGAACCACCACCTGCGGCCCCACCGAACTGCATAACAGTTCGAGGAGATTGGCCACCAGTTGCGGCAGGTGCACGGCCTCGGTCTTGAGTTCCTGGCGCCGGGCGAAGGCCAGCATGCGCTGGGTCAATGAGACGCCACGGGCAGTGCCGAGCAACGCGTTGTCCACCAGCCGCAAGAGTTTCGGATCGCCGTCGACACGCTTGTGCAACAGTTCGAGGTTGCCCTGGATGACGGTCAGCAAGTTGTTGAAATCATGGGCGATACCGCCGCTGAGTTGGCCGATGGCCTGGAGCTTTTGCGACTGGAACAGCGCCTCGCGCGCCAGTTCCAGCTTTTTCTGCGCCTCGACCGACTCACTGATATCGCGGGTGATTTTGGCAAAGCCGATGATCTCGCCGGTATCGGCGCGGATCGGGTCGAGTATCACATGGGCCAGGAACCGCGAACCGTCCTTGCGGACCCGCCAGCCCTGCTTCTCGAACCGCCCTTCGCTCGCGGCGATATCCAGGGCCCGCCGGGGCTCGCCGTTGGCGCGATCCTGCTCGGTGTAGAACAGCGAGAAATTCTGGCCGATGACTTCCTGCGGCGTATACCCCTTGATGCGCTGCGCGCCGAGATTCCAGCTACTGACCCGCCCTTCGCGGTCAAGCATGTAGATGGCGTAGTCGGTAACGCTTTGCACCAGCAGGCGAAATTGCTGCTCGCTCTGTTTCAGGCTTTGCTCGGCGAGCTTGTGGTCGGTCAGGTCGCGGGTGATTTTCGCGAAGCCCAGCAGGCCGCCCCGTGGATCGCGAATCGGATCGATCACCACATGGCACCAGAAGCGTGTGCCGTCCTTGCGGACCCGCCAGCCCTCGCCTTCGAATCGACCCTCACGCAGGGCAGTGTCCAGGGCCCGCGCGGGAAGTCCGTCGCGGCGGTCTTCAGGGGTGTAGAAGCAGGAGAAATGCGCACCGAGGATTTCCGTCTCCTGATACCCCTTGAAGCGCCTGGCCCCACTGTTCCAACTGACGATAATGCCCTGGGGATCGATCATGTAGATCGCATAGTCGATCACCGCATCGACCAGCAGACGGAAACGATTATCATCGAACTCGTTTCGAAACGCAGGTTGATCGGACATGGGGGGCTCCGCCGTTATTTTCCGATACATTACACCGGCCCCGCCGACCTGGCCTAAAAAACCGCATCGGCCTCACAGCCGGACAAGATGCCACCGCGCCGGCCTGCTCCTGAAAATGCCGCCCTCTGCGATCCAGTTTCCTTGCGGCACCCACCGCCCTGATTTGCCACCGTGTCCTTATCACTGCGTGAGGACACCTGGATGTTTTGCTTTTCTACCCGGCCATTGGTCGTCGCTGTAACACTCGCTTTTCCGTTGACCGCCGTGCTGTCGGGCTGCGCATCGCCCGAGATCCCGGATGCCCGGCCCGCGCCGGAGGTGTCCGAGGAGCGGGCGTTGCGCGCCGAGAGTGCGGGCTTGTTGCGTATCGATCGCTATACCCTGGCCGACACCAGGCCACGCAGCGATCAGCTGGATCTGCTGAGCCAGGTCATCGATATCCGCATCCCCGAGGGGGCGAAGCCGACGGTCCAGGAAGCCATGGGCCATGTGCTGCGCCAGTCGGGATATGGGTTGTGCCCGGCGCCCGCGGGGGGCGCCGGCGATATCCGGGTGTTGTATGCCCATCCGCTGCCCGCCGCGCATTACCGGCTGGGACCGGTCACGGTGCGCAATGCCCTGCTGACATTGGCGGGCCCGGCCTGGCGACTGGAGGTGGACGAGTACGCCCGCCGGATCTGCTTTGTACGCCTGACACGCTTGCCGACAAGCGCAATGCCCTTGTCCGCGGCGTTACCGGCGGGAGATCGATAATGGCGCGCCCTTGCCGAAACGCACTTGTTCAAGGCGCGACCCTGGCCCTGCTGGCGGGCATCGCGCTGTATCTGGGCGGCAAGCTCTCGACACTGTCGACAGAGGTGCATTCGCGCCCCTCGACCGGTCATCTGGAAAGCCTGCAGCAGCAGTTGCAAACGGTCGACGCCGAGCTGGAGGCCTTGCGGCAATCGAGCGCTGCGTTCCAGGCCGAGTCCCGACGCGCTGAACAGGTTCTCCTCAAGCGCCTCGGCGCACTGGAGACGGGCAACCGCTCCGTCGATACCCTGGCCTCGGGCCTGGCCGCGCTGGGCGCCCGGATGGAAAACAGCGAAGGCACCCTGCTGACGCTCAAGGCCCGCCTGGAAAGCCGCCCGGTGGCTTCCGCTCCCGCCCTCGCCACGGCCTCAGTGACATCGGCCGGTGGCGAACCCGCAGCCCGCTCGAAGGCCAGGCCACGCGCAAGGAAAACCACCGCCGCCGTACAACCGCCTTTCACCATCGTGGGCCTCGAGTCGCGTGGGGGCGAATCCTTCCTGGCGGTGGCGCCCAGCGGGCAGCCGCAGCTTGCCGCCATCGAGCTGCTGCGACCGGGCATGGCCTTTTCGGGTTGGCGCCTGAATACCCTGGAGTCGGGCAAAGCCCTATGGCGCCGGCCTGATGGCAGTTCCCTGAGCGTCTCGATTCAATGAGGGCCACAGCATGAACGTGAACACTTTCGTGGCTGTATTGAGCGCAGCCTATCTATTGCTACTGCCCGTGGTAAAGGCCGAAACACGGGTACGTCAGGCCGTCGAAAGCGACCGTCACCAGGCAAGCGAGGTGCGCCAGCTGGAGCTGGAACGGGCCGCCGACTGGGGACTCAAGCAGGAGGAATGGCAGCGTTTCCGCCGTGTGATGGAGGGCCCCCTGGGCATCTACTCGCCCAACCTCGACCCGCTGACCGCGCTGGGCATCGAAGCGCGGGACAGCGCCGAACAGCAGCGCTACGCCGAGTTGCAGGTACAGGCCGAGGTGACGCGACTGCAAAAGCTGATGGCCTACCAGAACGCCTACGACCAGGCCTACAAGCGTCTTTACCCCGACCAGTTGCCGGTCAACCTGATCGCTGCCAACCCGCCGCCGCTGATGTCGCCCGTCGTGCCGGCGGGACGACTGGCGGTGTTCGTCACCACGGACTGTCGGGGCTGTATCGAGCGCGTCCGCCAGCTTCAGCACGACCGGCAGGCTTTCGATCTGTACCTGGTCGACAGTCGGGGCAATGACGCGCTCATCCGCGAATGGGCGAGAACGGCCGGGATTGAACCGCACAAGGTGCGCCTGCGGGAGATCACCCTCAACCATGATGCCGGACACTGGCAGCGCCAGGGCGACAACGGGACATTTCCGGCCGTCATGCAGGCCGCCAATGGCCGATGGCAGCGGCGATGAACCCTGGTCGCCTGGTCTTGCTCGGCGCCCTGGCGGGCGGCTGCCTGCTGGCGTTGCCGGTGACCGCCACGTCGTTGCCCCCCCTGGCCTACCGGTGGGCCACCCAGGGCACGCCGGTACCGCCGCAAGTACTGTACGCATTGGCCCTGCAGGAAAGCGGCGCCTCGCTGCGGGGTCGCTTGCGGCCCTGGCCCTGGACCCTGAATGTCGCCGGCCTGCCCTATCGCTATGCCGACCGGCAATCGGCCTGCCACGCCCTGCTCCGGGCCATCGGCCAGGTCGGGGCGAAGCGGGTCGATGCCGGCCTGGGGCAGATCAACCTGGGCTGGAATGGCGAGCATTTCGCTCATCCCTGCGAGGCACTGGACCCCTACCGCAACCTGAGCGTCGCCACCGCACTGCTGCTTGAGCACAAGACCGCAGAGATCGACTGGGTAACGGCGGCCGGCCGTTATCACCGTCCTGCTGGCGGCGCACCCGCCGAACGCTATCGCAAGACCTTTGCCCGTCATCTGGCCCGAGTCACCCTCGGCGCCGTTCAAGGAAGATATACACCATGAAATCCCCCCATCTGGTGAGCGCCATGGCGCTGCTGCTGGCCCATGGCACACAGGCCGGGCTGAAGGTTGTCGAAGACCTGGGCGCAGACTCTGCCCTGCCCTATTACCGCTCGCTCAATCCGTCGCCGTCCGCTCTGTCGGCAAAGGCGATGGCGCTACCGCCCGTTCGCCTGGCGGCCTATGGCGAGGCGGACATGCTGCCGGTGCAGTCCGAATCCCTGGTCCCCGGGCACCTCGATCCTCGCGTGCACCACGTACCCGGATTGCAGCCGGTTTTCCTGGTGGGCGATGACGAGCTGTCACGACGCTGGTTGCAGCAGCGGGCAGCGGTCCTGCGTGATCTCGGCGCGGTCGGCCTGGTCGTCAGTGTGCAGCGGCTACAGGCACTCGCCGAGCTGCGCCAGCTGGGCGCGGGCCTGACGATGGTGCCGGCCGCGGCGGATGACCTGGCACGCCGGCTGGGGCTCGAACACTATCCCGTGCTGGTGACCGCCACCGGTATCGAGCAATAGCCATGACCCACTCCCATACCATCGAAGCGCTGCTGCGTCCGGCCGTGGAGCTGTACACCGTGGCAGTCTGCGTGGCCGGCGCCGGCCTGGGCCTGCTCGCGCCCTGGTCGCTGGCGTTGACCCCCCTGTTCGGGGCGGTGGCGTCCCTGTTCTTTCTCCTGTTCGGCTGGATTCGCCTGCGCCAGGCATTGCTGGTGTTGCGCTATCGCCGCAATATCCGCCGGCTGCCACGCTATGTGATGACCAGCAGGAAGGTGCCCGTCAGCAACCGGCGACTGTTTATCGGCAGCGGTTTCAAGTGGGAACAGCGGCACACCCAGCGCCTGCTGCAGACCTACCGTCCGGAGTTCCGTCGCTACGTGGAGCCGCCGGCCTTGTTCCAGCAGGTCCGCAGGCTCGAAGAACGCCTGGAAAAAGCCCCCTTCCCGCTGAGCCTGATCCCCGCCGTCAGCGCCTGGGACAGCCCGCTCAACCCGTTCCGCCCATTGCCGCCGGTAGGCGGTTCGCCCCGGCTGCATGGGGTCGAGCCCAATGAAGTCGAGGTCTCGCTGCCGCTCGGCGAGCGCGTCGGTCACAGCCTTGTGCTCGGCACGACCCGGGTCGGCAAAACCCGGCTGGCGGAGCTGTTCATCACCCAGGACATCCGTCGCAGGAGGGACGCCGGCGATCGCTGTCACTTCGAACCGGTGATCGTCTTCGACCCCAAGGGCGACGCCGACCTGCTCAAGCGCATGTATGTCGAAGCCCAGCGGGCCGGGCGTGGCGACGAGTTTTATGTGTTCCACCTGGGGTGGCCGGACTTTTCCGCACGCTACAACGCCGTTGGGCGTTTCGGGCGTATCTCCGAAGTCGCCAGCCGGATCTCCGGGCAGCTCTCGGGTGAAGGCAGCAGCGCCGCCTTTCGCGAGTTCGCCTGGCGCTTCGTCAACATCATCGCGCGGGCGCTGGTGGCCCTGGGGGTGCGCCCGGACTACCTGAAGATCCAGCGACACGTGATCAATATCGACGCCCTGTTCATCGAGTACAGCGGACACTACTTTGCCCAGCGTGATCCCGGGGCCTGGGACATCATCGCGACCCTCGAAGCCAGCCTCAACGACAAGAACACGCCCCACAACATGCGCGGCCGACAGAAACGGGTGACGGCGATTGACCAGTACCTTTCCCGCACACGGGTGGCCGATCCGGTGCTGGACGGGCTGCGTTCGGCCGTGCGCTACGACAAGACCTACTTCGACAAGATCGTCGCCTCGCTCCTGCCCCTGCTGGAAAAACTTACCACCGGACGCATGGCGGAACTGATCTCGCCCGACTACAGCGACCTTGACGATCCCAGGCCGATTTTCGACTGGATGCAGGTCATTCGGAAGCGGGCGATCGTCTATGTCGGGCTCGATGCCCTGTCCGACCCGGAAGTGGCGGCGGCAGTGGGCAATTCGATGTTTTCCGACCTGGTGTCCGTGGCCGGCCATCTCTACAAGTTCGGCCTCGACGATGGCCTGCCGGACAGCGCCCGGGAACAGAAAACCCCGATCAACCTGCATGCCGACGAATTCAACGAACTGATGGGCGACGAGTTCATCCCGATGATCAACAAGGGCGGTGGCGCGGGCATCCAGGTCACCGCCTACACCCAGACCATCAGCGACATCGAGGCCAGGATCGGCAACCGGGCCAAGGCCGGGCAGGTGGTGGGCAACTTCAACAACCTCTTCATGTTGCGGGTACGGGAAACAGCCACCGCCGAGTTGCTGACCCGCCAGTTGCCCAAGGTCGACGTGTACTCGACCACGCTGGTCAGCGGCGCCACCGACAGCTCCGACCCGGCGGGCGGCACCGACTTCACCAGCAACACCCAGGACCGGGTCAGTTCCACCAGTGTCCCGCTGATCGAGCCCGCCCACATTGTCAGCCTGCCCAAGGGACAAGCCTTCGCCCTGATCGAAGGTGGCAACCTGTGGAAGATTCGCATGCCCCTGCCGGCCCCGGACCCCGATGAACACATGCCCGGAGATCTGCAAGCCCTCGCTGCGAACATGCGCCAGCGTTATGTCGATGGCGGTGGCGAATGGTGGACCACCACCGGCACACAGGACGTGGGAGCGCCATTGCCGGCGGATCTGCCGGACGATTTCCTCACTGCCCATTGAAGGGAACGACAACATGGCGACCACCGGCGAAACCGCAAGAAACCAACAGGTCTATCGAGAAAAAGGCCTGTTCGGCACACTCCTCGGGCTCCCCTTCAGCCTGCTCGGCATCCTGCTGGCGGCGTTGTTTTTCAGCGTGGCGAGCGAGTGGCTCGGCCTGTTCTTTTTCTGGCCGGACGAGGGCTGGCACCACTCGCGGGACATGTTGAACAGTGAGCTGGCCTGGATCTCGACCGGCTTCAACCAGAGCTGGCTGCTCGATCAGCCGGAACAGAACGCCCGCCGGATCATCGCCCTGGCTTACGAGTGGGGCTTCGAGAAGACCGGACTGATCAACGGCATCAACCTGCCGGCAGAGTCCCCGAGGATGAACGAACACCGCGGTACGGGATTGCAGTACTACCTGGGACAGGCCCGGGTACGCACGCAGGACTATGGATTGGCGGCGGTCTATGCCGTGCTGACCTTTCTCGCGCGGATACTGATCCTGCTGCTGACCCTTCCGCTGATGCTGATGGCGATCTTCACTGGCGTGGTGGATGGCCTGGTGCGCAGGGATCTGCGCCGGTTCGGTGCCGGCCGGGAATCGGGGTTCATCTACCACCGGGCGAAGATGTTGATCACCCCCCTGGCGGTCGCGCCCTGGATCCTCTATCCGGCGCTGCCCATGAGCGTAAACCCGTTATTGATCCTGTTGCCCGCCGCGGCCGCCCTGGGCCTGGTAGTGAGCATTTCGGTCGGCAGCTTCAAGAAATACCTGTGATGGGCCTGAGCGTAAAACCCACCGCGTCCAATCCTGTTTTCCGGCTGCCATCGCCCTCTTCCTGCGGCACGCTCGTTGAACTTTCTTCGAGTGGATCGCCTTTATGCCTATTGCCTTGAGACCCCTTCGATATATCGCGTTGGCAGCGAGCCTCGGCATTCCCCTGGCACTGGCCGAGCCAACGGCCCATGAACGCACGCACCTGGCCGGACTGCTGCGCCAGCTCGACGCCGCCAGCCGGCAGGCGAACGCCAGCGCTGCGCTGCCGAGGGATGAACAGGCGCGCTTCAGCTTCGACTACCGCCGCCTGTCTGCCGACCTGGAACTGGTACGCCAAGGCATCGAAGGCTATCTCAGCCCGTCCCGGGCCCAGCCCCGCGCCCTGCCCGAGCTGACCGGTCACTACACCCGTTCCGGCGGGGTTGCGCCATGAGCATGAGTGCATCGCAGCTCTCGGCTTTTCAGGCCATGGGCGGCTTTACCCCCCAGCAGAGCACCGGCTTGCTGACCGGCCTGGTGTTGGCCATCGCGCTGATCTTCGCCGCCTGGGCCCTGGTCAGCGGCTACCGCGGCTGGGCCGGCGGACAACTGTCCCAGGGCAAGTTCGCCGGCCTGGCGACCAAGGTGGCGCTGATCTACATCCTGCTCACCCTGCTCTTGCTGCACTGATTATTTCCCGTTTCACACACCGCCATTGGAGGCACCCGATGAACATCCTTTCCCTCTTCAAACAGCTCTTGCGCCCGCTTTCGCGAGTGGCGCCCGCCGCCGGCGCATGGTCGGCAGCGCCGGTGTCCGCCGCCCTGCCCGAGATGGAGGCGCCCAGCCGCGGCGAAGGCAACGGCATCATCCAGACCCTGCAGAATCACGGCTATGACATCGTCGCCCTGATCGCCCTGGCCATCGCCGCCGCCGCGTTCTGCGGCGTCGCCTATCACGCCTACTGCTGTTACTCCGAGGTGCAGAACGGCAAGAAGACCTGGGGGCAGTTCGGCCTGACCTGCGGCGTGGGTGCCCTGTTGCTGGTGATCATCATCTGGTTGTTGACCAAGGGCACGGAAGTACTGTGAGGATGATCCAGCGATGAATCACGACCCGGATCACTTCCTGGCCGACGGCACCATCCGCTTCCTGCCGTCGCGTCTCAATCACCAGCCGGTCATCGTGCTGGGCCTCACCGCCGATGAAATGTGGCTCACCGTCACCGTGGCGGCGCTGGCGGGCACCTGCCTGGGCAGCGCGGCAGCGGCGCTGTCGCAGAGCATTGCCCTGGTCCCCTCGGGGATCGTGCTCTGCATCGGCCTGGGCCTGTTCGTTGGCGGCAACCTGCTGCGTCGTCACAAGCGCGGCAAGCCCCAGACCTGGTTGTATCGGCACCTGCAATGGCAACTGGCGACCCACTGGCCGCTGCTGGGCTCCTGGATCGGTGCGGCCGGCCTGGTGACGCGCGACGGTCTCTGGAGCACACGCCGGAGCCTGCGCCCATGAGCCGCTTCAAGAATGAAATCGCCCGGCTGGAGTCCCATGTCAAGACGCTGCGCGCCGGCTGCGGGCTGCTGTTCGGCACCGCCCTGCTCATGGGGCTGGGATGGTGGGAGGCGCCACGGAACCTGACCATCAATATTCCGCCCGACCTGCGCTCGGGCAGCACCCGCAAGTGGTGGGAGGTCCCGCCGGAGTCGGTCTATACCTTCGGTTTCTACATCTTTCAACAGCTCAACCGCTGGCCCGTCGATGGCGAAAAGGACTACCCCCGGGCCATTCACAAACTCTCCGCGTACCTGACACCCGCCTGCAAGTCCCAACTGGAAAGCGACTTCCAGCAACGCCAGATCGCCGGCGAACTGCGCAGTCGCACCCGGGGCGTCTTCGAGATCCCCGAAAGGGACTACACCCAAGCGCCCGAGCTGCGGGTCAAGGTCCAGGGCCGGGACCAATGGCTGCTGAACCTCGACCTCGCCACCGAGGAGTTCTACGGATCGGAGCGGGTCAAGCAGGCCTTCGTGCGTTATCCCCTCAAGGTGGTGCGCCGGGACGTCGACCCGGAGAAAAACCCCTTCGGCATGGCCCTGGACTGCTACGACGGTGCGCCGCAACGCATTGCCACCTCCTCGCGGCCCGCCGGCGACCCCGCTTCTCCCGTGCAAGGAGATGACTGATGCCCCGGTTGAACCCCATGCTCGCCCTCATGCCGGCCTTCTGGCTGGGCTGCGGCGCGGTCCAGGCCGTCGAATTGATGACCTGGGAACGCCTGCCACTGGCTGTCCCGTTGCAGGTCGGCCAGGAACGGATCCTGTTCATCGACCAGAATGTCAGGGTCGGTGTCCCGCGTTCACTGGGCGACAAGCTGCGTATCCAGAGTACCGGCGGTACCCTCTACCTGCGCGCCAATGCGCCGATCGAACCCACCCGCCTGCAACTGCAGGACGTGCAGACCGGTGAAATCATACTGATCGACGTCGCGGCAAGGGCTGCCCAGGCCGCTACCGCCCTCGAACCCATCCGGATCGTCAAGGGTCCCGGCAGGCCCAGACGCTACGCCGACACTGTGGCAACGACTTCATCGAACAACAATGTGCCGACAGCGCCGGGCGACCCCGCCGCACAGCCACGCGGCTCAAGGGAAACACCGATACCGGTGGTCCTGACCCGCTACGCCGCACAAAGCCTTTATGCCCCGCTGCGCACCATCGAGCCTTTGCCCGACGTGATCGCGCTGAAGGTGACGCGTGACCTGGATCTCTCGGACCTGATGCCCGGCCAGCCGCTGACAGCCCGTCTGCTGGGCGCCTGGCAACTGGACGACTACATCGTCAGTGCGGTCGGCTTGCAGAACCTCTCGCAGCGGATACTCAACCTCGACCCACGCGAGTTGCAGGGCGACTTCACCAGCGCCGCCTTCCAGCACCCTTACCTGGGCCCGGCACACCAGGCCAGCGACACCACCGTGGCTTACCTGGTCACCCGCGGTCGCGGCCTGGCGCAGTCACTGTTGCCCAACCTGAGCCCGGTGGATGCCGGTCGTCCTCTTTCCCTCGCGGATGGGGGTGACCATGCACAGTAGCGGCCTGCTCAAATGGCTGATCCTGCCGTTGGTGCTGTTGGTGTTCTTCGGAATGATCAAGGCCTGCTCCAGCAAGGACGCCTCCGGCGCGAACCCCGAGCACGGCGGCCATCGCCTGACCGCGGAGGAAATGAAGCAACTGGGCATCGACGGTGATACCCCCCATGACACGGTTGCCACGCTGGTGGCCCAGACCAAGGCCATGCGCGAGGAATTGAAAGCCCTGCTCTCTGAAAACAAGGATCAACAGCAGGAAAACACCCGCCTGCGACGTCGTGACAGCGAGATCGACCAGCGTATCCAGCAAATTATCGGCGCCGAACTGGAGAAGGCGCAGCACAAGGCCCCAACCGGGCTGAGCGCCCAGGAGACGCAAAGCCTGCTGGACGATCTCCAGCAGAAACTGTCGATGCAATTCACCGCCAGCCGCGGGGCGGACCTGCCCATTGGCCTGGGACTCGAGCCCGGCGACGAGGGGCAGTTCGCCGGCGGCGACGATGAGCTGGTCTGGACCGAACCCCAGGACGCGACCGCCGTCGATGCCCGGGGCAAACCCCTGCCCGCCGGTTCCGGCAAACCGGCACAGGGCCTGAGCTTCCCTACGGCCTTCAGTGAAGGGGCAGCCCAGCGCAAGCTCGACGCCAGCGCGCTGGACAGTCGACCGAAGACTGAAGACAAGGCCCCCGCCAGGCCCGTCTATACCCTGCCGGAGAATAGCACCCTGACCGGTTCCATCGCCATGACCGCGCTGATCGGTCGGGTGCCGGTGGACGGCGTGGTCAACGATCCCTACCCGTTCAAGGTGCTGATCGGCCCGGACAACCTCACCGCCAATGGCATCGACCTGCCGGATGTCGCGGGAGCGGTGATCAGCGGCACTGCCGCCGGAGACTGGACCCTCTCCTGTGTGCGCGGGCAGATCGTCAGCCTGACCTTTGTCTTCAACGACGGACGCATCCGTACACTGCCCGCGCCGAAGAAACTCACCGGTCGCCAGGGCAACGGTCAGACAGCCAGCACCTCGACCGGCAGGATCCAGGGCGGCATCGGCTGGCTCAGCGACCCGTACGGCGTGCCCTGCATCGCCGGCGAGCGGCGCTCGAACGCCCAGCAATACCTGGGCACCAAAAGCCTGATCACCGCCGCGGGGGCCGGTGTGGCCAAGCTGCTCGAGGCCGACAAGGCCGACGCCAGTACCGTGCTCACGCCCGGCGGAGCGACCGTGGGCGCCGGGCCCTCGGCGCTCAACAGCATCCTCTCGGGAGGCGTGAAAGATATCGGTGACTGGGTCAACAAGCTCTATGGACAGGCCTTTGCTGCCGTCTACGTGCAACCCGGCGCCCAGGTGGCCGTGCACCTGGACCAGCAACTGGAGATCGATTACGAAACCCTCGGCCGCCAGGTGCGGCATGTCGCTGGAGGAACCCATGCGCCTACCCTCGATTGACCCACTGCCCTGCCTGCTTTCGGGCGCCCTGCTGATCGCCGGCTGCAGTACCGACAAGGACCAGCTGCTGCCCCATGGCCCGCAGACCATGGCGGATATCTGGAACCGGCAATCCGCCCAGGGCGCCCGCGGCCCCGGCAATAATCCGCTGCAAGAGGTGCGTCTGGCCCTGCGCCGGCCTCTCGCCGACGGCGCCTCCGAGCAACCGGCCTACACCCGCACCGCCCGTAACGAGATACACAGTCAGTTCAGGCGCCTGCCCAACCCGGACCTGGTGATGTACGTCTTTCCCCACCTGGCGGGCTCCGATCCGGTACCGGTGCCCGGCTACAGCACGGTCTTTCCGTTCTACCAGCGGGTGCAGTACGCCCTGCCCGGCGAGCGGACGGAGAATTACTGATGAAACCCCACGAGAACCCACGCAAGCGTCCCGCCACCGTGGCCGATGAACAGGCGCTCTATGCAGCGACACCCAGCTTCGTCGATTTGCTGCCATGGGTGGAGTTCCTGCCTGACTCGCAATGCCTGTTGCTGGAGGACGGCGAGTCGGTGGCGGCGTTCTTCGAGCTGACGCCCATCGGCACCGAGGGTCGCGAAGCGAGCTGGTTGCGCACGGTCCGCGACGCCCTGGAAAATGCCTTGCAGGACAGTTTCGACGAGCTTGAGGAACAACCCTGGGTGCTGCAGCTCTATGCCCAGGACGAGACCGACTGGGGCGGCTATCTGCACAGCCTCGGCGACTATGTGCAACCCCGCGCCCGGGGTTCGGCATTCACCGAGTGCTACCTGCGGATGTTTCAACAGCACCTCGAGGCCCTGTCGCAACCCGGCGGGCTCTTTGAAGACACCGTGGTGACCCAGCTGCCCTGGCGCGGGCAAAGCCGCAAAGTGCGGCTGGTGGTGTACCGCCACGGCAAAGGCACGCCGCCCCAGCGTGGCCAGACCAGCGAAGAGGCCCTCAACAGCCTCTGTGAGCGCCTGAGCGGTGGGTTGGGCAACGCCGGCGTGAAGACACGGCGCCTGGACGGTGCGCAGATCCACCGCTGGCTGCTGCGCTGGTTCAACCCCGACCCGAAACTGCTGGGCAATAGCCCGCAGCAGCGCCAGGACTTCTACCGACTGGCGGACTATCCGCCGGACACCGCCGACGAGGAACTGTCACTGGCCAGCGGCAGCGACTTCGCCCAGCGCCTGTTCTTCGAGCAGCCGCGCTCGGATGTGCAACAGGGACTCTGGTACCTCGACGACATGCCCCATCGCGTGGTGGTGCTCGATCGCCTGCGCTCCCCGCCCATGACCGGTCACCTGACCGGCGAAACCACCAAGGGCGGCGATGCCATCAATGCCCTCTTCGACCAGATGCCCGAAGACACGGTGCTCTGCATCACCCTGGTGATCACCCCGCAGGACACCCTGGAGGCGCACCTCAACCACCTGGCGAAAAAGTCCGTCGGCGACACCCTGGCGTCCGAGCAGACCCGCGACGACGTGCAGCAGGCTCGCGCGCATCTTGGCAGCGCGCACAAGCTGTACCGGGGCGCGGTGGCCTTCTACCTGCGCGGTCGCGACATCAGGGAACTCGACAGCCGTACCTTGCAGCTCAACAACGTGATGCTCAATGCCGGATTGCAGCCGGTGCGCGACGAGCATGAAGTCGCCCCGCTCAACAGCTACCTGCGCTGGCTGCCCTGCGTGTTCAACCCGGGCATGCGCCAGAGCGAGTGGTACACCCAGCTGATGTTCGCCCAGCACGTGGCCAACCTGGCGCCGATCTGGGGGCGCAGCGAAGGCACCGGGCATCCCGGCTTTACCTTCTTCAATCGCGGTGGAGGCCCGTTGACCTTCGATCCCCTCAACCGCCTGGACCGCCAGATGAACGCCCACCTGTTTCTCTTCGGGCCGACCGGTGCCGGCAAGTCGGCCACCCTCAACAACCTGCTCAACCAGGTCGTGGCGATGTACCGCCCCCGGCTGTTCATCGCCGAGGCCGGCAACAGCTTCGGCCTGTTTGCCGACTTTGCCCGGCGCCTGGGCCTGACAGTCAACCGGGTCAAGCTCGCGCCCGGCTCCGGTGTCAGCCTGGCGCCCTTCGCCGACGCCTGTCGCCTGGTGAACAGCCCCGCGCAGGTCCTGACCCTGGATGCCGACGACCTCGATGACAACGACAGCCCGCAAGAGGACGAACGCGATGTACTGGGAGAGCTGGAGATCACCGCGCGCCTGATGATCACCGGTGGCGAGGAAAAGGAAGAACAGCGCCTGACCCGCGCCGACCGCAGCCTGATCCGCCAGAGCATCATCAACGCCGCGCACGACTGCGTGAACCGGGACAGGACCGTCCTCACCCAGGACGTTCGCGACGCCCTTCGTGCCATGGGCCATGACACCGGCCTGCCGGAGCAACGACGCCTGCGCCTGCTGGAAATGGCCGACGCCATGGACATGTTCTGCCAGGGCGCCGACGGCGACCTGTTCAACAGCGACGGCACGCCCTGGCCGGAGGCCGATATCACCCTGGTGGACCTGGCGACCTACGCCCGCGAGGGCTACAACGCGCAGCTCTCCATCGCCTACATCTCGCTGATCAATACCGTGAACAACATCGCCGAGCGAGACCAGATGCTCGGTCGGCCGATCATCAACGTCACCGACGAGGGGCACATCATCACCAAGAATCCGTTGCTGTCGCCCTACGTGGTGAAGATCACCAAGATGTGGCGCAAGCTCGGTGCCTGGTTCTGGCTCGCCACCCAGAACGTCGACGACCTGCCTAGGGCCGCGGAGCCGATGCTGAACATGATCGAATGGTGGATCTGCCTGAACATGCCGCCGGACGAAGTCAACAAGATCGCGCGGTTCCGCGCGCTCACCGACGCCCAGAAGACCCTGATGCTGTCCGCCCGGAAGGAGTCCGGGAAATTCACCGAGGGGGTGATTCTGTCCAAGTCCATGGAGGTGCTGTTTCGCGCGGTACCGCCCAGCCTCTACCTGACCATGGCCATGACCGAGCCGGAGGAAAAGGCCGAGCGGTTCGAATTGATGAAGGCCCGGGGCATCAGTGAACTGGAGGCGGCGATGGAGGTGGCGCGGCGGATCGATGGCAAACGCGGGATTTCCACCGCCACGCTCGACAGTACCCGCGAATGACGGCCGCGATCCGTGCTAGACCGGCAACACCACCACGGCCGCCAACCCACCGCCCTGGCGATTGGTCAGCGTCAGCGTGCCGCCATGCTCCAGCACGATCGCCCGCGCGGTCGAGAGTCCCAGGCCAACCCCTCCGGTGCTTTTGTTGCGCGAGCCTTCCAGGCGGAAAAACGGCAGGAACACCTGCTCATGCAAGTCGACGGGAATCCCCGGGCCGCGGTCGAGCACGCGGATGATCACGTCGTGCGGGTGTTGCTGCAACTCGATCAGCGGCTCGCGACCGTAGTGAATGGCGTTGTCCATCAGGTTGGTCATCACCCGCTTGAGCCCCAGCGGACGACCGAAGTACACCAGTCGCGGCGGGCCGTTGAAGTGGATGTCGATGGACTGGTCGCGGTAGTCATCCACCAGCGTCTGCAGCAGTTCCGCCAGGTCCAGCTGGGTCCCCTGCTCCAGGCGCGCATCATCGCGGAAGAACGCCAGGGCCGTGTTGATCATCGCTTGCATCTCGTCGACATCGCGGAACAGGCGCTGCTGCTGCTCGACATCCTCGATGAATTCCCCCCGCAGGCGCAGGCGGGTCAAGGGTGCGCGCAGGTCATGGGAAATCGCCGCGAGCATCTGGGTGCGATCCTGGATGAAGTGTCGCAGTTGCGCCTGCATGCCATTGAAGGCCAGGATCGCCTGGCGGATTTCATGGGGGCCGACCGGCTCGATGGCCGGGGCCCGGAAATCCGCGCCAAAACGCCGGACACCCTGGGCAAAATCTTCCAGGGGCCGGGCCAGGCGCCGCGTGGCGATCAGGGTGACCAGGGCGGTGGACACCAGCACCAGGAGCAGGATGACCAGGCTGCGCGGCCCCTCCGCCATGCCCCAGCTGCGCGACGGTGCGGTGAACAGCAGCCAGGAGTGATCGACCAGTTCCACCAACAGCGCATAGTGCCCACCAGGGCCCGACCAGTCGGAGGGCTCGTAGGCCTCCATGTGCCGTGGCGGCCCCTTGAGCGTACGCTTAAAAATCTTCTCGGAACTGAAGCCGGCATCGGCGAGCACCGGCACATCAATCGTCTTGCGATCAGGCAACCAGACGACCTTGAAGTCGGCATCGTCCACCGCCTGGGTCAGGCGCAGCCGCTGGTCCGCGGCGGTCGCCTCGGTCACCTGGACAACCACGGCCACCTTGTCCAGCAAGCCGGTTTCGCTCAACGGCGGGCGCGCCCAGACGCCCGCCAACTGGACAAACAGCGCGTTGAAGGCCAGCGCGGTGAACATGGCGATCAGAATGGTCAGGGCAATCCAGCGGGCCACGGTATCGCGGCGATGACGGCCGCTCATGAGCGGGTCACGCTGACAGTGAACTGGTAGCCGCCATTGCGTACGGTGCGAATCATCTCCGGACGCTTGGTGTCGAACTCCAGCTTGCGACGCAGGCGACTGACCTGGACGTCGATGCTGCGATCGAACGCGTCATGGCTATGGCCGCGCGCCAGGTTCAGCAACTGCTCGCGGGTCAGGACGCGCTGGGGGTGTTCGACGAAGACCAGCAGCAGATCGAACTCCCCGGACGACAACGGGATCATCACCTGGTCCGGCGAGCGCAATTCGCGGCGTGTCAGGTCCAGCTGCCAGCCGGCGAAACGAATCAACGGCCGCGAAGCATCGCCAATGGGCGGCCGGCTTTCCCCGGCCCGGCGCAACACCGCCCGTACCCGGGCCAGCAACTCGCGGGCATCGAAGGGTTTGCTCAGGTAGTCATCGGCGCCCATTTCCAGGCCCACCACGCGATCGCTGAGTTCGCCCATGGCGGTCAGCATGATCACCGGCGTCGCGTACTGCTGGCGCAGGCGTTGGCAGAGCAACAGGCCGTTGTCCCCTGGCAGCATCAGGTCGAGGATGATCAGGTCAGCGGGGTTCAGCGCCATGGCCGCCCACAGCTGCGCTCCGTTGGCCGCGGTCTCGACCGCATAGCCATGTTGCAGAAAGAATTTCTTCAGCAGCGCGAGGACTTCAAGGTCATCGTCCACGATTAAAAGATGGCTCACCGGCGGGTATCACTTGGTTTTGTCGATGCGCCATCTAAAACCATTCGACGCGGCCCGTCATATATTTCAATCATGCAATAAAGCGTCAATGGCGCAATAAAGCAGACATCTTCGGGCAAGGGAGCAATGCCAGCATCGGCCTCCCTTTTCCGGAGACTGGACTGTACCTATGCGCTCGCTGACGTATTCCCCGACCCTGGCTCGCCATGCCGCGCTGCTGTTGACCCTATCCTGCCTGGCCGGCTGCACGAGCCCCCCGGCCAGGCCCGGCGAGACACAGTGCGCACCGGCTTCCGCCGCGGTGTACGACCCGGCCGAACCGCTCAATCGTGGCGTGTTCGCGTTCAACCGTGCCGTCGACGACTATGCCCTGGCCCCCGTGGCACGCGGTTATCGGCGCCTGCCGGAGTTCTTCCAGCAGGGCGTGCACAACTTCGCCAGCAACTTCAGCGAGCCCAAGGTGTTTATCAACGATCTGCTGCAGGGCAATCCACGCCGCTCCATCAACACCCTGGGGCGCTTCGCGGTGAATACCACGGTGGGCATCGTCGGCCTGATCGACGTGTCCGATCCAATCGGTATCCCCCGGCACACCGCCGACTTCGGCCAGACCTTTGGCGTGTGGGGGATCGGCAACGGCCCCATCGTCGAGCTGCCATTGCTGGGCACGGGCAACAGCCGCGATGCCGCCGGGAAAGTACTGAGCTTCCTGGTCTCACCACTGGGGGACAGCGATACCGTGCAGACCCTCGGCACCATCAACCTGGTGGGCGGCACCGTGGATACCCGCGCCTCGCTGTTGCCGCTCACCGACAGCCTGCAGCGCCTGCCGGACTACTACAGCGCCCTGCGTAATGTGGTGGCCGAACACCGCGCTGCGTTTGTGCTGGAAGGCAAGGAAGGCGCCACCACGCCTCAGGCGAGCCATTGCCCGGGAACCGATGAATTCTGAGTCCGCCTGCCAACGGGGCTGTCGCACCAGTCGAGTGCGACCCGCCCCAACTCGGAGCGAACGCCGGGAATGGCGCCAGGGCAAAACGGCAGGGTCCCTCCCCGACAGACCCGTTCTATCCCCGCTCCAGCCGCGAATGAAACAAAAGATACCGATCTGGCACGCCTCTGGCATTACTCCGGATGTGCAGGAGTAGCGCGAGCCAAGTGCACCACAATTTGCGCAACACAATAGTTGGCTAGGGTTCCGGCTCGCTGCAAGGCGAGTGACTGGTCCGAGAGCCAACGACCTCCAGTTGAGGTTACACGGCGGGATAAAAGCCCGGGAGACAGACCACCCATCGATACGGGTGTCGCGCTGCTCCCTGTCCGTCCACCCTCAACTGGAGTCCTACCATGCGAAAGCCCCGTCTATCCGCTTTCCTCGCCGCAGGCGTCGCCCTGTTGTTCAGCCTGTCTTCCCACGCCGCCGCCAAGACCGATTTCAATGTCTGCTGGACCATCTATGCGGGCTGGATGCCCTGGGAGTATGCCGCGGCCCAGGGCATCGTCGACAAGTGGGCCAGCAAGTACGGCATCCACATCAAGGTCACCCAGATCAACGACTACGTCGAGTCGATCAACCAGTACACCGCCGGCCAGTTCGATGGCTGCACCATGACCAACATGGATGCCCTGACCATCCCCGCCGCCGGTGGCGTGGACAGCACGGCGCTGCTGCTCAGCGATTTCTCCAACGGCAACGACGGTATCGTCATCAAGGGCAGCGGCAAGACCGTCGCCGACCTCAAGGGCATGAACGTCAACCTGGTCGAGCTATCGGTTTCCCACTACCTGCTGGCGCGCGCCCTCGATAGCGTCGACCTCGTGGAAAAGGACCTGAAAGTCGTCAATACCTCCGACGCCGACATCTCCGCCGCGTTCAACACCGACGCGGTCCAGGCCGTCACCACCTGGAACCCGATGCTGGCCGACATCAGGGCCAGGCCAGGAGTCACCCAGGTGTTCGACTCCAGCAAGATCCCCGGCGAGATCATCGACATGATGGTGGTCAACACCCAGACCCTCAAGGACAACCCCGCCCTGGGCAAGGCCCTGACCGGCGCCTGGTTCGAGGTCGTGGCCCTGATGAACGGCAAGTCCGCCGCCAGCGACGCGGCCCTGGAACACATGGCCAAGGCTTCCGGTACCGACCTGGCCGGTTTCAAGGCGCAATTGGCGACCACCCAGTTGTTCCATACCCCGCAACAGATGCTGGACTTCGTCGGCAGCGCGCAGTTGCCCAAGACCATGGACAAGGTCGCCGGATTCTCCTTCGAGCACGGCCTGCTCGGCGAAGGGGCCAAGGACAGCAGCGCGGTCGGCATGAGCTTCGCCCACGATGTGACTCGCGGGGACAAGGGCAATCTCAAGCTGCGCTTTGATCCGAGCTATGTGCAGATGGCTGTCGACGGCAAGCTGTAAGCGGAGGACGCGCCATGCGCCTGATCAATCGTCATCCCGACCGTCCCACGCGGCTGTTGCTGGTGATCCTGCCGTTCGTGCTGTTGTTGTGCGCCTACTTCCTGGGCTCGGCGCAACGACTGACGGACAATCCCAACGACAAGCTGCTGCCCAGCGCCGTGCAGATGGGCGATGCGGTCAAGCGCATGGCCTTCACCGAGGACAAGCGCAGCGGCGGCTACGTGCTCTGGCAGGACAGCGCGTCGAGCCTGCGGCGCCTGGCCATCGGCCTGGGCATCAGCGCCGTGGCGGGCTTGTGCCTGGGCATCGCCGCGGGTGTGCTGCCGTTGTTCGGTGCACCGCTGTCACCGTTGCTGGTGGTGCTGTCCATGGTGCCGCCGCTGGCGATCCTGCCGATCCTGTTCATCGTCCTTGGCCTGGGCGAGTTGTCCAAGGTGATGCTGATCGTCATCGGCATCACCCCGATCCTGGCCCGTGACCTGGAACAGCGGGCACGGGAGATTCCCGTCGAACTGCTGATCAAGGCCCAGACCCTCGGCGCCTCGACCTGGACCCTGATCCTGCGGGTGGTCCTGCCGCAACTGCTGCCACGCCTGCTGATTGCCCTGCGGCTGGTGCTCGGGTCGGCCTGGCTGTTCCTGATCGCGGCCGAGGCCATTGCTTCCGAGGATGGCCTGGGCTATCGGATCTTCCTGGTCCGGCGCTACCTGGCCATGGACGTGATCCTGCCCTATGTGGTGTGGATCACCCTGCTCGCCTGGCTGATGGACTGGGGCTTGCAGCACCTGACCCGGCGAGCCTTTCCCTGGTACGAAGGGGCGCGGCCATGAGCTTTATCCAGGTCAACAACCTGTGGCAGCAATACGGTGACCATGTGGTGCTCGAGGGCCTCAACCTGAGCATCGCCGAAGGCGAGTTCTGCACCCTGGTCGGTACGTCGGGCTGCGGAAAATCGACCTTCCTGCGCCTGCTGCTGGGCCAGGAACGGGCCAGCCGCGGCGAAATCCTGCTCGACGGCCAACCGCTGTCCAGCGAACCGGACCCGAGCCGTGGCGTGGTGTTCCAGCGTTATTCGGTGTTTCCCCACCTGAGTGTGCTGGACAACGTCGCCCTGGGCCTGGAGTTGCCCCGGGCACCGCTGCTGGGGCGGCTGTTCGGCCCACGTAAACGCGCCGCACGCGAACAGGCGGCGGTGCTGCTGCACAGGGTCGGCCTCGGCCACGCCCTGGACAAATACCCCGCACAGCTTTCCGGCGGCATGCAACAACGCCTGGCCATCGCCCAGGCGCTGATCATGAAGCCACGGGTGCTGTTGCTGGACGAACCCTTCGGCGCCCTCGATCCCGGCATCCGCAAGGACATGCACGTCCTGCTGCTGGAGCTGTGGAGGGAAACCCGATTGACCGTGTTCATGGTCACCCATGACCTCAGCGAAGGCTTCAGCCTGGGCACCCGCCTGATGGTCTTCGACAAGGTCCGCATCGATCCCCATGCGCCCAATGCCTATGGCGCGCGCATCACCTACGACTTGCCGCTCAACAGCCGGCGTGGCGAGGCCCGCGCGACGCCGCTGCCGGACGCACTCCAACCGAACAAGGAACTTCCCCATGAATGACCTGCCTGTCTTTGCCGATGAACGCCTGCCAGGTGGCGGCCACCTGTCCTTCGTGCTCAAGCGCGGCCAACTGCTGCGCCTGAGCGATGTCCAGGGCGGCGCCAACGTCAGCCTGATGCTGTTCAACGCCCATGAGAAAACCGAGCGCCTGAACCTGCCTGACAGCCTCAAGTGCCAACACACCGCCAACCTCACCGCCGGCCATTGCCTGTACTCGGACATGGGCCGGGTACTGGCCGCCATCACCCGCGATACCCGTGGCTGGAACGACAGCATCGGTGGCGTGCTCTGCGCCGGGGAAGTCGAGGAAAAATATGGCCGGGGCCGCTACCAGGAGCTGCGCAACGGTTTCTATCGCAACGGTGCCGACAACCTCCTGGTGGAAATGGGCAAGTGGGGGCTGGGGCTGTCCGACCTGTCCATGACCCTCAACCTGTTCAGCCGGGTCGATGTCGATGACCACGGCGGACTGCACTTTGCCCAGGGCCACTCCAGGGCCGGCGATTGCATCGAGCTCTACGCGCCGATGGACACCCTCTTCATCATCACCGCCCTGCAACACCCCATGGATCCCGCGCCGGAGTACGCCCCCAAACCGGTGCACCTGACCTTCATGAATGCCGACGCCGGCGTTGCCGAGCACTGCCGCACCTCGCGCCCCGAGAACGTGCGCGGCTTCATCAATACCGATCGCCTGTTCGCCTGAGGAAGACGCCATGACCACGCACCTGCACCCTGAATCGGCCCGCTATCGCGCCACCGTCCCGGCGGGCGAACCCTGGCTCACCGAAGTGAAGGCCGGGCAGACCCTGCGCATTCTCGACCTCGAAGGCAACCAGGCCGTCGATACCCTGTTCTACAGCGCCGCCAACCCGCGCGAACGCTACGACGTGCAACGCACCCTGCGCCGCCAGAACAACGTCTACCTGGGCACCGGCAGCGTGTTGTACTCGAACCTCGGCCGCCCGCTGCTGACCATCGTCGAAGACAACTGCGGTCGCCACGACACCCTCGGCGGCGCCTGCGCCCAGGAAAGCAACACCGTGCGTTATGCCCTGGACAAGGGCCATATGCACAGCTGTCGCGACAACTACCTGCGCGCCTGTGCCCACGATGGCCGACTGGGCAAGCGCGATATCGGCCCGAACATCAACTTCTTCATGAACGTGCCGGTGACGCCCGCAGGCGCCCTGACCTTCGAGGACGGTATTTCCGCCCCCGGCAAGTACGTGCAGTTGCGGGCCGAGATGGACGTGATCGTGCTGATTTCCAACTGTCCGCAACTGAACAACCCGTGCAATGGCTACAACCCCACTCCGGCGGAGTTGCTGATATGGGACTGAAGACCTGGTGCAAGCCCCTGCGGCAGTGGCTGTTCATCCTCTGCCAGAGCCGTTCGGGCCAGACCCTGCCGCGCAAGCGGGCCTGATCGCGGTCTGGGGACGACCCCGGGACCCTTTCGAAAAACTGCGGGACGACCCGCACCCCAGCCGAGGCGGACTCCTGCCGCCTCCAGGGAACCTGTCATGTTCGACACACTGCTGATTGCCAATCGCGGCGCCATCGCCTGCCGCCTCCTGCGTACCTTGCGCGAACTCGAGGTCAAGGGGATCGCGGTCTATTCCGAAGCGGATATCACCAGCCGCCACATCCTTGAAGCCGACCTGGCCCTGAGCCTGGGTGAAGGCGCCGCCGCCGACACCTACCTGGCGACGGACAAGATCCTCGCCGCCGCCAGGGCCAGCGGCGCCCAGGCCATCCATCCGGGTTATGGTTTCCTCTCGGAAAACGCCGACTTCGCCGAAGCCTGCGAGACGGCCGGGATCGCCTTCGTCGGCCCGACGCCGGAGCAACTGCGGCTGTTCGGCCTCAAGCACACCGCCCGCGCCCTCGCCCGCCAGCACGGTGTGCCGCTGCTGGAAGGCAGCGACCTGCTGGACAGCCTCGACGATGCCCTGCACGCCGCCGCACACGTGGGCTACCCGATCATGCTCAAGAGCACCGCCGGCGGTGGCGGCATCGGCATGCGCGTCTGCCGCTCCGCCGAGGCGCTGCGGGAGGCCTTCGAGACCGTCAAGCGCCTGGGCCAGAACAATTTCAGCAACGCCGGGGTATTTATCGAGAAATACATCCAGCGCGCCCGCCACCTGGAAGTCCAGGTATTCGGTGACGGTGCCGGCGAAGTCCTGGCCCTGGGCGTGCGCGATTGCTCGGTGCAACGGCGCAACCAGAAGGTGCTGGAAGAAACCCCCGCGCCCAACCTGCCCGAAGGCATGCCCGAAGCGCTCTGCGCCGCTGCCGTGCAATTGGCGAAAGCGGTCCGTTACCGCAGCGCCGGCACCGTCGAATTCGTCTTCGACAGCGACGAGCGACGCTTCTACTTCCTGGAAGTGAACACCCGCCTGCAGGTCGAGCACGGCGTTACCGAACAGGTCTGGAACGTCGACCTGGTACGCTGGATGGTGCAACTGGCCGCCGGTGACCTGCCGCCGCTCGCCGAACTGCGCGCCGGCCTGCAACCGCGCGGCCACGCGGTGCAGGCCCGTCTGTATGCCGAGGATCCGGGCAAGGACTTCCAGCCGAGCCCCGGTCTGTTGACGGCGGTCGAATTCCCGCCGGCCGATGGCAAGGCACTGCGTATCGATACCTGGGTCGAGGCCGGTTGCGAGATACCGCCCTACTTCGACCCGATGATCGCCAAGGTCATCACCTGGGCCGAAAACCGTGAACAGGCGCGCCTGCGCCTGCACCAGGCCCTGGGTGCCAGCCAGCTGTACGGCGTCGAGACCAATCGCGACTACTTGCGGCAGATCCTCCTCGATGCCCCGTTCGCCAGCGGTCAACCCTGGACCCGCTGCCTGGAAGGCCTGGCTTATCATGCGCAGACCTTCGAAGTGCTCGCTGGCGGCACCCAGACCAGCGTCCAGGATTATCCCGGACGCCAGGGCTACTGGGCCGTGGGCGTTCCCCCTTCAGGCCCCATGGACAGCCGCGCGCTGCGCCTGGGCAACCGCCTGCTGGGCAACCCCGAAGGTTGCGCGGGCCTGGAAATCACCATGAGCGGGCCAAGCCTGCGCTTCAATGCCGATGCCGTGGTGGCGGTGACCGGCGCAGTGTTGCCGGTGCTGCTCGATGGCGTGGTGATGGCGATGAACACCGCGCTGGCGGTCAAGGCCGGTTCGCTGCTGAGCCTGGGCACCATCGCCGGGGCCGGTGCCCGCAGCTATCTCTGCCTGCGGGGGGGCGTGCAGGTGCCGGACTATCTCGGCAGCAAGAGCACCTTCACCCTCGGCCAGTTCGGCGGTCATGGCGGCCGGGCCCTGCGGGCCGGCGATGTGCTGCACCTGGCCGCGCTGACGGATACCAGCGTCGGCGCGGTGCTCCCCGCGCAACCCGCCCTGGAGGCGTTACGCACGATCCGGGTGATCTACGGTCCCCATGGCGCGCCGGAATACTTCACCGAAAACTACATCCGCACCTTCTTTGCCACCGACTGGGAAGTGCATTTCAACTCCAGCCGTACCGGCGTGCGCCTGATCGGCCCCAAACCCGAATGGGTGCGGGCCGACGGGGGCGAGGCCGGGCTGCATCCGTCGAATATCCACGACAATCCCTACGCCATCGGCGCGGTGGACTTCACCGGTGACATGCCGGTGATTCTCGGCCCTGACGGCCCGAGCCTGGGCGGATTCGTCTGCCCGGTGACCGTCATCGAGGCCGATCTGTGGCAACTGGGGCAACTCAAGGCCGGCGACAAGGTGCGCTTCGTGCCGTGTGACCTCGTTCAAGCACGCCAACTTGCCACGGCCGCGCTGAATGCCGAAGCCGTCGCAGCCCCCCGGCCCGCGCCTGACCTGACCCGGCTGCCATCGCCGATGGTGCTGGACCTGGGCCGGGACGACACGCGCCTGGTGGCACGCCTGGCCGGCGATACCCACCTGCTGCTGGAAATCGGCGCCGCCGAACTCGACCTGGTGTTGCGCTTCCGTGGTCACGCCCTGATGCAGGCGCTCGAAGCCAGGCAATTGCCCGGAGTCATCGATCTCACACCGGGGATCCGCTCGCTGCAGGTGCACTACCAACCCGAGCAACTGCCCCTGGAGCAACTGCTGGAGATCGTCACGGGCGAGTGGGACGCGGTCTGTGCCGCCCGCGACCTGCAGGTGCCCTCGCGCATCGTGCACCTGCCACTGTCCTGGGATGACCCGGCCTGCCAACTGGCTATCGAGAAATACCAGACCACCGTGCGCAAGGACGCGCCCTGGTGCCCCAGCAACCTGGAGTTCATTCGCCGCATCAACGACCTGCCCGACCTGGATGAAGTGCAGCGCACGGTATTCGATGCCAGCTACCTGGTGATGGGCCTGGGCGACGTCTACCTGGGTGCCCCGGTGGCGACGCCGCTGGACCCCCGGCATCGGCTGGTGACCACCAAATACAACCCGGCACGGACCTGGACCGCCGAGAACTCGGTGGGTATCGGTGGCGCCTACCTGTGCGTGTATGGCATGGAGGGCCCAGGCGGCTACCAGTTCGTCGGCCGTACGCTGCAGATGTGGAACCGTTATCGCGAAGTGGCGGCATTCGACGGCAAACCCTGGCTGTTGCGCTTCTTCGACCAGATCCGCTTCTACCCGGTCAGCGCCGGGGAGTTGCTGCGCATCCGCCGCGATTTCCCCCTGGGGCGCTTCGACCTGAACATCGAGCACAGCCAATTGCGCCTCGCCGACTACCAGGCCTTCCTCGCCAACGAGGCGGATAGCATCCAGGCGTTCCGTGACCACCAGCAAACGGCCTTTTCCGCCGAACGCCAGCGCTGGATCGACAGCGGCCAGGCGCATTTCGAAAGCAGCGAAGCCGTCGTCGAGGCCAGCGAAGAAGCCGCCCTGCCGGCTCATCAGACCGGCGTGGAAAGCCCCATCGCCGGCAATCTCTGGCAGGTCCGGGTGGCGGTCGGCGACTGGGTCGCAGCAGACACCGCACTGGTCGTGCTGGAGTCGATGAAGATGGAAATTCCGCTGCTGGCACCCTGTGCCGGCATCGTTCGTGAAGTACGCGTGCAGCCCGGCTCGGCGGTGCGTGCCGGGCAACGGGTGGTGGTGATCGAGCCCGCCGCCATGACAGGAGAAAAGCCATGAAAAACGATCTGCAACTGGATGTTCTGCGTGCCCGCTACGTGAGCGGCGAATGCTCGCCACGCCGCCTGATCCTGGCCCTGCGGGAACAGGCCGAAGCGTTGAACCCCGAGTTCAACCTGTTTATCCATCTGCTCAGTGTCGAAGAGCTGGAGCCTTACCTGGCCGCCCTCGAGTCCGCCTCGCTGGATAACCTGCCGCTATATGGCGTGCCCTTTGCCATCAAGGACAACATCGATCTGGCCGGGATCCCCACGACCGCGGCCTGCCCGGCGTTCGCCTATACCCCGTCGCGGTCGGCAACCCTGGTCCGGCAGTTGATCGACCTCGGTGCGGTGCCGCTGGGCAAGACCAATCTCGACCAGTTCGCCACCGGCCTCAACGGCACGCGTTCCCCCTATGGCGCCTGCCGCAACAGCGTGCTCGCCGACTATCCTTCCGGCGGCTCCAGTGCGGGATCGCCGCTGACCGTGGCCCTGGGCCTGACCAGCTTTGCCCTGGGCACCGACACCGCCGGCTCGGGCCGGGTGCCGGCGGCGCTGAACAATCTGGTGGGGCTCAAGGCAACCAGGGGCCTGCTGTCCACGGCGGGCGTGGTTCCGGCCTGTCGTACCCTTGATTGCGTGACCACGTTCACCGCCACGGCCGCCGAGGCCAGCCGCTTGCTGGCGCTAACCGCGCAAGCGGACCCCGAGGACGACTACAGCCGCGCCAATCCGGCCTGGAACGATGGTCTGGCATTCGGTGCCGTGCGGCCCTTCCGCTTTGGCCTGCCCCGTCCCCAGGACCTGGAGTTCTTCGGCTGCGACGAGGGGCCCGGGCTGTTTGCCGCGGCGGTCGAGCGTTTGCAGGCGCTAGGTGGTGAAGCGGTCAGCCTCGATCTGTCGCCGTTTCTCGAAGCCGCGCGACTGCTCTATGAAGGCCCATGGGTCGCCGAGCGCTACAGCGTCGTCGGCGAACTGGCGCAGACCCGCCCGGAAGCGGTGCTGCCGGTGATCCACGCCGTGCTGGCGAAAGCCCCGCAGGTCAGCGGCGTGCAGACCTTTCGTGCGCAGTACCGGCTACAGGCACTCAAGGCCGAATGCGACCGCCTGATGGCCGGACTCGATTGCGTCCTGACGCCCACCATCGGCCGTCCGGTGACCCTGGCCGAGCTGGCCGAGGAACCGGTCCTGCGCAATGCCGAACTGGGCTACTACACCAACTTCATGAACCTGCTGGATTATGCCGCCGTGGCCGTACCCAGCGGCTTCATGGACAACGGCCTGCCCTGGGGCGTGACGTTGTTCGGCCGCGCCTTCACCGATCAGTACCTGCTGAGCCTCGCCAATGCCTGCCAGGACGGCAAGGCACCCGCGCAGCCGGCCCGCAATGACCAGGCCCGCCTGGTGGTGTGCGGTGCCCACCTGGATGGCCTGGCGCTCAACGGGCAGTTGCGCCAGCGCGGCGCGACGCTGCTGGAAAGCACCCGCAGTTCCGCCGACTACCGGCTGTATGCCCTGGCCGGTGGCCCGGTACAACGTCCGGGCATGGTCCGGGTCGCCGAGGGCGGCGTGGCCATTGCCGTCGAGGTCTGGCAATTGCCCAGCCGCGAGCTCGGCTCCTTCCTGACCGGCATCCCGGCCCCGCTCGGGCTGGGTAAGGTGCAACTGGAGGATGGCCGCTGGGAGACCGGCTTCATCTGCGAGGGCCATGGTCTCGAAGGGGCCACGGATATCAGCGCCTGGGGCGGCTGGCGAGCCTGGTTGTCCGCTCAGGCCTGAGGCAAGCCACCACCGGCGCCCCGATACGACTTGAGCGGATACGCAAAGCCAACCGCTCAGGGTGTCAGGATGATCGACCCGGTAATCCGCCGCGCCGCGATATCCGCGTGGGCGCGGCTGGCCTGCTCCGGAAGGCAGCGGGTGTTCATCACCTGGCCGGTGACGGGCTGGACATAATGCGTCGACGAGGTGTTGATCGGCGTACGCCCCGAGCGAGAACCAATAGCCGAGCGGATGGTGGAGATATTCAGGGCGCTGTCGGAGGAACCGGAAACCCCGTGATCGAGCCGGAAAAGATCACCTATACTCGCCTCGCCCCTACCCTCCAGGCGAAAAAACATGGACATTTTTCCCAATATAAAATCGGTAAAATTACTCTCTCTGACTCTCATATCAGTTTTACTCAGTAGTTGCGCATCGGTAAATCCTGCACCTGCCCCTACGCCTGTTGTGGAACCTGTCGCCCCTGTCACAATCGACCAGACACCACTCCACTACAGCCTTGAAGAATACACTGCCGTCAAAGTCAAATATGCAACGAACCGAAGAGGCAATGGAAACGGAGATTTCCTGCCTGAAATCAATCTATCCAAAGACGCCCTATCCTATGGCCAGGAAGTCGTGTTGATCCCCTTCAACAGAGAGCGAGGAAGCTTTAAGGATTCCCACAGCGCTTTTTTCAAGATCCTGATGAAAATGGGATTCAAAGATGAAAAAGACGACCCGATCATTTCAATCGCAAAGAATCAGTCCCAGGTACTATCCGAGAAAGAGTTCTTCGAAAGCCTCAAGACCGAAAACATGTTTTCCAAAGGCGATATTTTTCTATTCGTACATGGCTTCAACGTCAACTTTGAGAGTTCTATCAAGCGCGCCGCGCAAGTATCCTACGATATTGACTTGAATCTTCAGCCCATCGTATTCAGCTGGCCATCCATTGGAGAGATGCTGAAATATGAGCGTGACTCTGGCAGAGCCAATGATTCAGCCATTGACTTCAAGGAGTTCGTTTCAAAACTGGTAGCGTCAAACAGCGGCAAGAAAATACATATCCTGGCTCACAGCATGGGATCAAAAGTTGTCATACCTGCCCTTGCGAGTCTTTACTCTGAAAATCCAAGACTTTTCAGAAAGCGCTTTGGAAACATAATACTGGCAGCACCTGACTTCCCACGGGAAACGTTTTTCAAGACCTACAAGGATTCATTTGCAAATTTTGGTCGCACAACCATCTACATGTCGTCAGATGATGAGGCGCTCAAACTCTCATCAAGCTCCTACCTGGCAGACCGAGAAATGCTCGGTTTCAGCGGTTCCAAGGGATTTTTTTATCCTGGCATCGACTCCATCGATATCACCCGGGCCCTGGCCATAGATGACATCCTCGGGCATTCGAGATACGGAAACTCAAGCAAAGTGCTCGGCGATATGCATCATATGATCGGAAAGAACCTGAGAGCCAACAAGCGCAATGGCTTCAGCGTTATTCCGCCAACCGAGTACTGGGTTCTTCAGCCGTAAACTGCAAAAGCCGCCTCGGTCGAGCCAGTCGTCATTCTGGCTCGGCCGAGGCAGCAGGGCTCAATCTCTTTTCAACTAGCGCAGATCCCCGGGCAACAGCCCCTGCGGGATATTCTGATAGCTGACCATGCGCAGGAAACGGCGGATCGCCATGGTGCCGACGGACGTTGCACCGAAGTTGGTTGACGCAGGATAAGGGCCGCCATGGACCATGGCGTCACACACCTCGACACCGGTCGGGAAGCCGTTGGCAAGGAGACGTCCGGCCTTGCGTTCGAGCACCGGCAGCAGGCGCGACGCGACCTCGGTATCGGCTTCGTCCATATGGATCGTGCAGGTCAGTTGCCCCTCGAGCGAGCGCGCCACCAGCAACAGCTCGTCCGTATCCGCCACTGTCACCACCAAGCCCAACGGGCCGAAGACTTCGTGCCCCAGCGTGGCGTTGGCCAGCCATTCCCGGCCTGTCGTCACGAAGAGACAAGGCGTCGCGTTACGCCGGTCACAGGATGAACCGAGGACTTCACGCACGCCCGCCGTGCCCGCCACCCGCTCACGTCCCGCACGATAGACGACTGCCATGGCATCGCTCAGCATCACCTGCGCGCCCACCGGTTCAAGGGCCCGGACCGTCGCGTCGACAAACCCATTGGCCTCGGTACCTTCGAGCACGACACTGATGCCGGGGTTGGTGCAGAACTGGCCCGCCCCCAGGGTGAGTGAGGCCGCCCAGCCGTTGCCGATCTCGGTACCGCGCGCGGCAACCGCATGGGGCAACAGGAACATCGGGTTCACCGAGCCCAGCTCACCGAAAAATGGAATGGGTTCGAAACGCCTCGCGCACAGGTCGAACAGCGCCCTGCCCGCTCCCAGCGAGCCGGTGAAGCCGACCGCCTTGATCAACGGATGCTGGACCAGGTGCTGCCCGACGATCCGGGAGCCACCATGGACCAGGCTGAACACCCCGGGATGAACGGCGCATTTTTCGATGGCGGCACGGATCGCCTCGGCAACGATCTCACTGGTCCCCGGATGAGCCTCATGGCCTTTGACCACAACCGGGCAACCCGCTGCCAGGGCGGACGCCACATCGCCACCGGCCGTTGAGAAAGCCAGGGGGAAATTAGAGGCGCCGAACACCGCCACCGGTCCGATCGGACGTTGCATCAGGCGGATGTCGGGGCGCGGCACGGGCTGGCGCTCCGGCAGCGCCTGGTCATGCCGGCGATCAAGGTAGTCGCCCGCCAGGATATGCGCGGCAAACGACCGTAGCTGTCCCACGGTACGCCCGCGTTCGCCCTGCAACCGCGCCTCGGGCAGACCGGTTTCCAGCGAACCGATGCTGGTGATGATCGCCGCTCGGGCCTCGATTTCATCGGCGATGGCTTCCAGGAACGTCGCACGCGACTCCCGGCTGGCCTGGCCGTAACTGCAGAAGGCCTCCTCCGCCGCTTCGCACGCACGGTTCACCAGGTCGACATCGCCTGCCGAAAAGCGCTGGGCCGGCCCGCGGATCGGGGTGTTGGAAAAGCTGCTGTCGCTTGCCACCCATCGGCCGGCGATAAGGTGTTTGCCATGCGGAGTAAAAGACATTGCACTGTCCTGAAGTTGGGATAAGTCAGCCGAAGTAGCGCACGCGAATGGCGTCGATAGCGACCGCGATAAAGATCATCACCCCGCCGATCATGCCGACATAGAATGACGGCACATTGACGATGGCCAGGCCGACCTGGATCACGGTCAGCAGCAACACCCCGCCCAGCACGCCCTTCACATTGCCGCGCCCGCCGAACACGCTGACGCCACCAATGATCGGCGCGGCGATGGCATACAGCAGGTAGCTCGAACCCTGGCTGGAGGTGATCGCCATCTGCCAGGAAGCCAGGAGAAAACCGGCCAGCGCCGCCAGGAAGCCGGAGATCGTGTAGGTGATGATCTTGACCCGGTTGACCCGTATACCGGCGGAATTCGACGCGATCGCATTCCCCCCCACGGCATAGATCGAACGCCCCAGCACCGTGCGCTTGAGCACCACGCCGATCACCGTCAGGGCCACCAGGAACACCACCGGCATCAGCGGCCAGCCGTCGATCGTCACCTGGCCGATCCAGATATAGCCGTCGGCCATGTTGGTCAGGGTCGTGCCCTGGGTCAGCGCCAGCAAGGCGCCCTGCAGAATGATCATCATCGCCAGGGTTTCGATCAGCGAGACCATTTTCAGGCGGGTGATGCACAGCCCGTTGAAGAAGCCGATCAGCGTGCCGACCGCCAGGCCGATGGCCACCGCGACGAACCAGGGCAGGCCCCAACTGGAGTACGCGAGCGCCCCCACCGCCGAGGAAAAACCGGCATTGGCCGGAATCGACAGGTCGATCTCGGCCACCAGCAGCGGCAACGCCACCGCCAGTCCCAGGGTTCCCAGCACCGTCGCCTGAACCATCACGTTCTGCAGGTTGAACAAGGTGAAGAAAAACTCGTTGAACGCACCGAACAGGACCACCAGGGCGATGAGCCAGATCCAGACGACATTGTGTAATACCCAGCCCAATACGGCCGGGCCGTTGATTCTGGTCGCGGCAGGCGACACCTCGTTGCCGGGACTGGCCAGAGTTCTCATACCCGTGTCTCCACTCTTTTTATTGTTCAACTGCCTGATCCCTGTACGGATGCGCGGATGCGCTCGACGGTGATGTCCTCTCCCGTCAATGTTTCCTTGATCGTGCCCTGGTCGAAAATGCACACCCGATCCACCGCGCGAACCAGTTCGTCGGTATCGCTGGACACGATGATCACCGCTACGCCAGCATCGCTGAGTTCGTCGATGATGCGCAGCACGTCCTGCTTGACGCCCATGTCGATGCCACGGGTCGGCTCGTCGACCATCAGCAAGCGTGGTCGGGTGGCGAGCACGCGCCCCAGGCACACCTTCTGCTGGTTACCGCCACTGAGGGTATTGACCGGATAGTCGGGGTTGGGCGCCTTGACCCCCATCGCGGCAAAGTAGTGCCCGATCACCGACGCTTCGGCCCGGGTATCGATAAAACCGAGCCGGGTCCGAGCGCCCAGGGACGACATGGCGATATTGCTGCCGATCGACATCGGTCCCACCGCGCCATCGCGCCGGCGATCGTCGGAGAGATAGGCGATACCGGCATCGAACGCCGCACGCGGGGAGCGTGGCAACACCCGCTCGGCTTCACCGGCGATGGAAAGCGTACCCAGTGCCGGATGCAGGCCGAAGATCGCGCGGGCCATTTCCTTCGCGCCAGCCCCCGGCAGACCGGTGAACCCCACCACTTCCCCCGGACCGATGTCGAGGCGATCCAGGGACAGCCACTTGCCCCGTACGCCGCGCAGCGAAATCGCCGGCGGCTTGCCGGAATGGTCGCGACGCTTGCGCTGGAACAGCTCGACGCCATGACCGATCACCAGTTCAGTCAGTTGCTCGGAGGTCATCGAGGCGATGTCCTCGCAAGTCCCGGCGAGGCTGCCGTCGCGTAACACGGTGACCGCGTCGCAGATCTCGAGGATCTCGTCGTTGTAGTGGGAGATGAAGATGAAGGTCACTCCTTCGCCCTTCAGGCGCAGCATGAAGTCGAACAGCTGGCGGCGGTCGACCACGGTCAGCGACGCCGTCGGCTCATCGAGGATGATCACCTTGCCCCCCGAAAACATGGCCCGGAGGATGTTCAGCTTGCGCCGCGCCACTGCATCCAGCTGGCCAGCCAGGACTGTCGGGTCGATGCCGGAGCCATCGAGCATCCGCGCGGCATCGGCGCCCAGCTGTTTCCAGTCGACAAAACCGTTGCGGGTCGGCCAGATCCCCAGCATCAGGTTTTCCGCGGCCGTCAGGTTGCCGATGATCATCGGTTCCTGCGTCACCAGGAATACCCCGGCCTGCTCCATGGCCTTGACGTCCACCTGTTTGAGCGGCCGACCGTCCATGAGAATCTGTCCGGAGCTGGGGATCACCTGGCCGGAGATGATCCCCACCAGCGTGGACTTGCCGGCGCCGTTCTCCCCCAGCAGGCCATGGATCGAACCCCGGCGGATCTGCGTGGTGACACCGCGCAGGGCGTGCACGGGACCGTAGCTCTTGGCGATGTTGTCGATCCGCAGGATCGTGTCGTCCATCGCTGCCCCGGCCTGGGTGTCGTGTAGGGTCATGTTGTTTTCTCACCATCAGCTTGTCGGATGAACATCGCGGCAGAGCCTCGCTCTGCTGCGACAACCGCAACCGTCACTTGGAGGGAACGCCCCAGACTTTTTCCGCGACATAACCCCAATGGCGCTTGTCGTCGATGTTGTCGGAGTTGATCACAAAGGCCGGGATGATCAGGGTCGGACCGGTCTTGCCCTGGACAATCTCTCCCGATTCCCAGAAGTAGTCCTTGTTCTGGTAGGTGCCCAGCGGCACCGCCTGGCCATTGAGGGAATACCTGGTGATCATCTCCACGGCAATGCCCCCATAGGCCACAGGGTCCTGGGACACACAGGCGTCCATGTAGCCGTCCTTGATCCAGTCAAGGGCCACCGGCTCACCGTCGATGTTGATGAAAATGACATGGCCTTTCTCGCCGACCTTCTTCCAGCGATCCTTCTGCTTGAGCGCCGCCGCGATACCGCGCGAGGGAGAATCCGAAGGGGCATGTACCGCATCGAGGTCGGGGAACTCCGACAGGGTCGACAGCGTGACCGCCTGCATCTTGTCCAGCAGTCCTTCGGTAGGACGGGCCAGGTACTTGATCTGCGGGTACTTGGCGAACACCGAGTCCATACCCTCCTTGCGCAGGCGCCAGGCCACCGAGGCCAGGGCGCCGAAGCAATTGAGCACGGTGCCCTTGGGGCTGCCGTACTTCGCGACCAGGCGCTTGACGATTTCCTCGGCGGCCATCACCCCACCCTTGAAGTTGTCGAAACTCACGGTAATCGCGACATCGCCGCCATCGGCCGGAGTGTCGATGATGCCCACCGGAATCTTGCGCTGGTTGTAGCGCTTGATGGCCGAGACAATGGCCTGGCTGTCGATCGGGTCGGAGATGATCGCCGACTGCTGGGACAACATGAGGCTTTGCCATTGGCCGAGCTGGGTGGTGGTGTCGAAGCTGGCGTTGGTTGCCTGGAACTTGCCCGATTGTGCCTGGACGGCGCGCTTGACCGACTCTTCCTGAATGACGAAGAAGTAGTAGTCCAGGCTCTTGTTGGAGTAGGCGACCGACAGCGGGGTCTGCGCGAAGGCACTGCGTCCCAGCATCGCGCCCAGTCCTAGGACCACACCGCCGGCCAACACGCTACGACGACTCACGCTAGATAGATTGACTTTTTTCATGGGATTAACTCCGACTTATTATTGTAGGTTTAATACTATCTTCAGCCTTGTTTCACGCAGGTGCGGCCTTGCCTGGAGCACCGGTTATCGCAAACGAACGTAGGAAGAGCCGTCGAAACAACCTACGACCATACCCACGGCTTCGCGGGTGAACAGGCCGTTCTCGACCACACCCGGAATACGGTTGAGCTCGATTTCCAGCGGCGCCGGATCGCGGATAACCGGTCCGCAATGGCAGTCGAGAATGAAGTTGCCGCTGTCGGTGACCACCGGCTGACCATCGCGCAGCCGGCGAATGATCGTCACCTCGTTGATGCCCTGCCCGGCCAGGATCCGCTTGACCAGGCGCTCGGTCTGCTTCCAGCCGAACTGCACCACTTCCACCGGCAGCGGGAACTGGCCCAGGCAGTCGACGATCTTGGTCTCGTCACACACACAGATCATGCGTTTGGAAGCATGGGCGATGATCTTCTCCCAGAGCAGGCAGGCACCGCCGCCCTTGATCATGTTGAACTGGCGGTCGATCTCGTCCGGGCCGTCGACGGTCAGATCGAGCTCGCCGATCTCGTTCGGATCAATGATCTCGATGCCCACTTCCCGCGCCACATCGTTGGTCGAACGGGAAGTGGTGGTGCAGGTCAGTTGCAGGCCATTGGCGACATGCTTGCCCAGTTCGCGAACGAAGAAATGCGAGGTGGTGCCGGACCCCAGGCCCAGCTTCATGCCATCGCGCACGAATTCCTCGATCACCCGGCGGGCGGCGACCTTCTTCGCTTCGTTCTGTTGGTTGCTCATCTGCTACTCCTATCGGGCAGTTCCCCCACAGGTCATGGGGGTCAAATCTTGTCGGTCCGCCATGAGTCGAGGGCGGTCAGTTGATCGGGGAACTGGCTGCCACTGGCAACGGCGATGGCGGCTACCAGCATGTTGGTGACCAGGTGATGGTTCAGCCGCGACGCCAGGGGTGTCATCAGTTCGGTATGTTCATAGGGTTTGACCGCGATCAGCACATCGGAGACCCGCGCCAGGGGACTGTCATCGGCGGCGATGGACACCACCCTGGCCCCGGCCTTGCGGGCAGCCACGGCGACATCGACCATCTGCCGGGTGTGGCCGGACTGGGAAAAGATCAGCGCCACTTCGCCTTCCCGAGCGCCTTCGGCGTGCATCTCCTGGCGCTTGCTGCCCAGCAGTGCCTGGCACCGCAGGCCCAGGCGCTGGAACTTGTGCTCGGCATCCAGGGCGTTGACCACGGAAATCCCCGTGGCGTAGATGCCGATCCAGCTTGCCGCCTGCAACAGTCGGGCACCTTCGCCCACCCGCTCGGGCGCCAGGTCCTCGGCCAGGCGCTGGATCGCATTCAGCGAGTTGCGGCAGGTCTTGCGGACGATGTTGTCGATACTGTCATCGGGAATGATCTGCTCGTAGGCAAACGGCGCCGACGGCACCAGGCTTTGAACCAGGTGCAGCTTCAATTCCTGATAACTCTCGAAGCCGAAGCGCCGGCAGAAACGCATCACGGTCGGGTCGCTGACCGAACAGGTTTCCGAGAGCTTGGCCATGCTCATCTGCAGGACCTTCGAAGGCGAAGTGGAAACAAAGTTGGCGACCCGACGCTCGGCCCGGTGCATGTCTTTGCTTTCAAGAATGATGCGTTGCAGCAAACTGACGGTCATATCCGCTCCTTGGCGATTAGTGGGCTGCGTTGTAACAGATCGGCCAGACGGTTCAAGCGCTGCTCCGCTGAAATGTCCACATGAGGACCGCCACCCCAGGGCACCACGAAGAACGGCACGCCCGCGGCATACGCAGTCATCTGGTCGACACGGGTGTCACCGACATAGGCCCACTCCTCCGATGCCAGGTCCATCGCCTGCGCCACGGCCAGCAAATGCCCGGGGTCCGGCTTGCACGCCGGCACCGCATCGGCGCCCAGCGCGACCTCGAACAAGTCCGCCAGCCCCAGCTGCTCCAGGACCTTGCCGGTGACGGCGTGGTTCTTGTTGGTACAGATACCCAGGCGGATACCGGCCTGGCGCAGAGCCGCGAGGTCTTCGCGCACATGAGGGAAAAACCGCGTGCACCCCGCCGGATCGTCCATATAGGCATGCAGGTAGCCATCGAAGGCCCGCTGTACCTGGGCATCGTCATAAGGGATCGCGAGGTCCTCGAGGATGTCGACGATCAGGCGCCGCGGTCCGTTGCCGAGAAACGTCTCGACATGCGCGGGATCGAGTTCAGGCCAGTCGTTCAGCGCGAAACCGACATTCAGGGCCTTCGCGATATCGGATGCGCTGTCGATAAGCGTCCCGTCAAGATCGAAAATAAGCGCGGAATAGACGGACATGAATCAGACTCCAGAAAAAATGACTAATCGAAAATGGGGGCACCGAGCGCTACGAAGGTTTCCCGGAGCGTCGGATAAAGGCTGTGGTAGATACGATGGGCACGGGCGAAGACCTCGGCCGTCGCGCCATCGGGCGCCTGGCGGGTAATGGCGCGACAGCTCGCCGCCGCACTCGCCGGATCGGCCCAGACACCCATCGCCAGCCCGGCCACCAGCGCCGCGCCGAACGCCGCACCCTCGGCGGCCCCTTCGGTGGTCAGCACGTCGCAACCGAAGATGTCCGCCTGGAGCTGGCGCCACAGCGCTGAGCGTGCACCACCGCCGGAAGCCTTGATCACGTGTCCGTCGATGCCCAGGGGCTTCATCAGGGCATGCATGTCGGCCAGCGCATGCACCGCCCCCTCCATGACGGCCCGGGCCATGTCGCCGCGGTCGTGGCGCGCGGTCAGGCCGACGAAGGCAGCACGCAAGAGCGGATCGGGATGCGGGCAACGCTCACCGTTCAGATAGGGAAGAAACAGCAGGCCATGGGCACCGGCCGGGCTCTTCTCCGCTTCGGCGACGATCTGCTCGAATGACGGCACCACGCCGTTGGCCCCTGCGCAGAAGGTGTCGCGAAACCAGTTCATCGAGCCGCCGGCGTTCAACGACACCCCCATGCAATGCCATTTGTCCGCGGCCACGTTGCAGAAAATCTGCAGGCGACCGTCCGGATTGTCCCGGGGCTCGTCCAGGGCGGCGGCGAGAATGCCCGCCGTACCGATGGTGGTCTGCAGTTCGCCGGGCGCGATCACGCCGGAACCGAGGGTCTGGATAACCGAATCGCCACCGCCGCCGGCCACCGGCGTGCCCACGGGCAGGCCGAACAACGCGGCGCCCCGGGCACTGACCCGACCCGAAACGACCTGGGACTCGAACACCGGTGGCAACAACCCGGGGTCGATGCCCAGTTGCTCGATCAACCCGCTCGCCCATTGCCGCGAACGCACATTGAACAGGCCCGTGCCCGAGGCGTCGGAGACTTCGCTGGCAATTTCGCCGGTCAGGCGCAGGCGCAGATAGTCCTTGGGATTGAGCACAGTGCTCAAGCGCGCGAAAAGCTCGGGCTCATGCCGCTGCATCCAGACGATCTTGCCGCCGGTATACCCCACCAGCATCCGGTTGTCGGTGGCCTTCAGCAAACCGTCCAGGCCACCGGCGGTGGCGGTGATCCACTCGCACTCCGCGGCATTGCGCTGGTCGTTCCACAGGATCGCCGGGCGCAGCACCTGCTGCGCCGCATCGAGCGGCACCAGCCCGTGCATCTGACCGGAGAGCCCGACGCCGAGCAGCTCCACGCCTGGGGCCTTGGCCAACACACCGGCGATGGCGCGCCGGGCGCCGTCGATCCACAGTTCAGGGTCCTGCTCGGTCCAGCCGGGTCGAGGTTGCGAGAGCGGATAAGTCGCCGTATCGGCGGCAATCACCGCGCCATGGACGTCGAGCAGCAATGCCTTGCAGCCCGAGGTGCCGATGTCGATGCCAATGAGCGCCTGCATGGCTCAATTCCCGACGCCATGGTGCAGGCGGACATGCTTGAAGTTGAAGTACTCCAGCAACCCTTCGCGACCGTGTTCGTAACCCACGCCACTCTGTTTGCGCCCACCGTAGGGGGCATTCATGATCCCGGCATCGACGTTATTGATGGCAACGTTGCCATAGTCCAGTTGCGCCGACAGGGTATGGATGTCGGTCAGGTCCCGAGCATAGACATAGGAGGCAAGGCCGTAAGGCGTGTCATTGGCCAGTTGAATAGCTTCGGCGAGATCGTCGAAGGCGGCGACCCCCACCAGCGGACCGAAGGTTTCCTCGGTCATCACCAGCATCCGGTGCGTGCAATCGGCGATCACCGTCGGCCGGAAGAAATGCCCATGGGCAAATTCGGCGCCTTGTGGTGCCTGGCCGCCGGCGACCAGTCGAGCGCCCTTGGCCAGGGCATCCTCGAGGTGCGCACGGGTCTTGGCCAGCGGCTCGGCGGAAGCCATGGCGCCCAGGTCGGCAGCAGGCTCTTCCAGGCCGTTGCGCACCGTCAGCGCATCAGCGGCCGCGCCCAGCTTGCTGACGAACGCCTCATACAGGGAACGATGGACATAGATGCGATTGATGGCAATGCAGATCTGTCCGCAGTTACGGAAACTGCGCCGTGTCGCTCCCTTCACCGCCGCTTCCACGTCGGCGCTGGCGGTCACCACCATGGGGCAATTACCACCCAGTTCGAGGGACAGGCGCTTGACCTGCGGGCAACTGCGCTGGATATGCAGACCCACTGCGCTAGACCCGGTAAAGGCCACCTTGCTCACCTGCGGGTGTTCGACCAGGGCCTGCCCGACCTGCGAGCCCTTGCCGGTCAATACATTCACCACACCGGCCGGAATACCGGCCTCGGCGCATTTGCCGGCGATCATCAGGGCGGTGTACGGCGTCAGTTCGGCGGGCTTGATCACGATAGTGCAGCCCGCAGCCAGGCTGGCGCACAGCTTCCAGCCCACCAGCTCGGCCGGGTAGTTCCATGGGGTGATCGCCGCGACGACGCCGATCGGCTCGCGTACCACCAGGCTCTGGAAGCCGGGCTGATCGTTGGGCACGATCTCGCCATGCACGCGGCTCGCTTCTTCAGCATAAAAGTGGCAGGCCTCGGCAAGCTTGAGCACCTCGCCCTTGGCTTCATTGACCGGCTTGCCCTGTTCCAGGGTCATGATCCGCGCCATGTTCAGTGCATCGGCGGCGATCAGGTCGCCCAGGCGGTGCAAGGCAATGGCTCGGGTCTTCGGTAACTCGCGGGACCAGGAAGCAAAGGCGCGATGGGCGCCAGACACCGCCGCTTCAATCTCTTGTGCAGTCGCGGCGGCGATATGACCGATCAGTTCCCCGGTCGCCGGATTCTCCACCGGCAAGCGAGCCCCTGCGCCCTTGTGCCACTCACCATTGATAAACAAGGCGCCTTCCAGGGCGGCAATCGACTCGTAGAGAGAATTATTGTTATGCATGGGACTTCTCCGTCGCCTTTCTCTGCGGTGGAACCACTGACTTGATTCAAAAATATAGTATTGCTAGCTTTTTGCAATAGCCCTTTCGAAAATCACCCGGACAAGTGACGCACCGCCATCGCTGGCGAATGCCTGAAACACTTAATATTCGCCTTATTATTCAGAATATTAGCTATAAAAAAGGGAAAAAACCGAGAAAATGCCGATTTCTTTCATGCAAGACTGCTTGACCGTGCTCAAAATCGAAACGTAGCATTACTAGATATCAACAATAAGGAAACCGCTCATGCTGCCCACCTCACTCAAACACGCCAAACTGGTCGGTCGGGTCTGGCTACCAGGCAAAGGTCCTTCGGTAGTCATCCTGCGGGACAACCTGCTGGTCGACATTACCGAGTCGGTCGTGTCGATGGCCGACTTCCTCGACAACAACCCGGCAGAACGTTTCGACTCATTGGCCGGCGAAGCGGTTGGCGATCTGGCCGACCTGATCCTCGACCCCTCCGAGATGGGCTATCACTCCGACCGTCCCTGCCTGCTGGCGCCCTGTGACTTCCAGGCACTCAAGGCCTGTGGCGTGACGTTTGCCCGCAGCATGGTCGAGCGCGTGATCGACGAACGCACCGCTGGCGATCCGGCCCGCGCCGATGAGCTGCGGGCACGGATCGGCTCGCTGATCGGCGACAGCCTTTCCAACGTCCAGGCCGGTTCGCCCAAGGCCGCCGAGATCAAGGCTGCGCTGATCGCCGAAGGCCTCTGGTCGCAGTACCTGGAAGTCGGCATCGGTCCGGACGCCGAAGTCTTCACCAAATCCCAGCCCATGGCGGCGGTCGGTTATGGCGCCCAGGTCGGTATCAACCGGATCTCGGAATGGAACAACCCCGAGCCCGAAGTCGTGCTGGCGGTGGACAGCCAGGGCAATATCCGTGGCGCCACCCTCGGCAACGACGTCAACCTGCGCGATGTCGAAGGGCGTTCGGCCCTGCTGCTGGGCAAGGCCAAGGACAACAATGCCTCCTGCTCGATCGGTCCGTTCATCCGTCTCTTCGACGAACACTTCACCCTCGACGATATCGAGAACGCCACCCTGACCCTGTCCGTCAGCGGCCTGGACGGTTTTGAAATGTCGGGAGGCTCGAACATGGCCGAGATCAGCCGCAAGCCGGCCAACCTGGTGGCGCAGACCCGCAACACCTCGCACCAGTACCCCGATGGTTTCATGCTGTTTCTCGGCACCATGTTCGCGCCGACCCAGGATCGTGAACAAAAGGGTTCGGGTTTCACCCACAAGGCCGGTGACCTGGTGGAAATCTCGACGCCGCTGTTGGGCACCCTGCGTAATACCGTCGTCTACTCCGACGAAGCCGCGCCCTGGACCTACGGCACCCGCGCACTGATGCGCAACCTGGCAAAGCGGGGGCTGCTATGAGCCGCACAACGATGAAACTGGTGGTCACCGACCAGGCCTTCGGCAACACCCGCCATGAAAAAGCCGCGGCGGAGGCTGCCGGCGCCGGGTTCTTCGAGCATCAGTGCCGCACCGAAGAAGAAACCCTGGAAGCGGTACGGGATGCGCATGCCGTACTGAACAACTTTGCGCCGATGACCCGCCGCGTGATGCAGGCGATGGCGCCGGGCGCGGTGATCGTGCGCTACGGCGTCGGTGTCGACAACGTCGATCTCGCCGCGGCCAGGGAAGTGGGAGTGCGCGTGTGCAACGTGCCGGACTACGGCATCGAAGAAGTGGCCGATCATGCTGCCGCCATGACCCTGGCCCTGGCGCGCAAACTCGACCACTACGGCACGGGCATCCGTGAGGGCGAATGGAAGATCGCGCAAATGGTCGATGGCGTGCGCTCATTGCGCGACACCACCGTCGGCCTGATCGGCCTCGGGCGGATTGCCCGTGCCTACGCGACCCGCATGGCGGTGTTCGGTTGCCGCATCATTGGCTTCGATCCCTATGTCACCCACCAGCAGGCCCGTGCCGCCGGGATCGAGCCGATGTCCCGCGAAGAGGTCATCAGCATGGCCAACGTGCTGTCGCTGCATGTGCCACTGACGCCCGAAACCCGCCATGTCATCGATGCCGCCGCCATCGCGCGCATGCCTCGTGGGACGATCCTGATCAACTGCTCCCGGGGTGGCCTGATCGACGAAACAGCCCTGAGCGCGGCGCTGGTCGGCGGCCACCTCTCCGGTGCCGGACTGGATGTCTTCGAGCAGGAGCCCCTGCCCACCGGTTCGCCACTGCGTACCGCGCCCCATGTGCTGATGTCGCCCCACGCGGCGTTCTTCTCGGACGCCTCGGTAGACACCCTGCAGCGCCTGGCCAGCGAAGAAGCGTTGCGCGGCCTGCGCGGCGAAGCGTTGCGTTGTGCGCTGACCTGAGAGCAGACCTGGAGGGACGGACGATGAACTACCGTGAAAAACAATCGCTGACCGGCAAGCTCGCACTGGTGACCGGCGCGGGCCAAGGCATCGGCGCGGCGATCGCCGAGGCGCTGGCCGCAACGGGTGCCGAGGTGATCTGCACCGATATCCTGCGCGAACGCGCCGAGGCCACCGCGCAGGCACTCAACGCCAAGGGCTACCAGGCCCGGGCCGAGGCCCTCGACGTGACCGACAGCACGGCGGTCAATGCCCTGGCCGCCGCGCTGCCGGCGCTGGACATCCTCGTCTGCAATGCCGGCATCGTGACCAATACCCCGGCAGAAGACATGAGCGACGCCGAATGGGACAAGGTCATCGGCGTCAACCTGGGCGGCGTGTTCCGCACATGCCGCGGCTTCGGCCGGCGGATGCTCGAGGCCGGGCGCGGCTCGATCATCAATATCGGCTCGATGTCCGGGCAGATCGTCAATGTTCCGCAGCCCCAGTGTCACTACAACGCCTCCAAGGCGGGGGTGCACCATCTGACCCGGTCCCTGGCGGTGGAATGGGCCGCACGCGGTGTCCGGGTCAATGCCGTTGCGCCCACCTATATAGAGACGCCCCTGCTGCAAGGGCTGGAAAGCCAGCCCGGGCTGATCGAGAGGTGGCTCGAAATGACGCCCGCCGGGCGCATGGGCCAGCCCCACGAAATAGCATCCCTGGTGCAGTTCCTGGCATCGGATGCAGCCAGCCTGCTGACGGGCTCCATCATCACGGCCGATGCCGGCTATACATGCATATGAGGTGTCACCATGGCACAGGCTCTTGTTCTCGAAAGTCCGCGTCAACTCGCCCTGCGCGAGATCGAACTGCCCGCCGTGCTGGGCACCAGGGACGTGCGCATACGCATGGATGTAGTCGGTATCTGTGGCAGCGACATTCACTACTATCGCCATGGCCGTATCGGCCCCTTTGTGGTCGATGCACCGATGGTCCTGGGTCATGAGGCCGCCGGCACGGTGCTGGAGTGTGGCGCGGAGGTGGTCGACCTGAGTCCGGGCGATCGGGTCTGCATCGAGCCCGGCATCCCGGATTTTTCCAGCCGCCCCAGCCGTATCGGCCAGTACAACCTCGATCCGTCGCTGACCTTCTGGGCAACGCCGCCAATCCATGGCTGCCTGACCTCGGAGGTGATACACCCGGCGACGCTGGTCTATCGCTTGCCCGCCACCATCAGCCAGGCCGAAGGGGCCATGGTCGAGCCCCTGGCCGTGGGTATGCAGGCTGCCACCAAGGCCGGCGTGCAACCGGGCGACGTGGCGCTGGTGCTGGGCGCCGGGACCATCGGCATTCTCACCGCACTCTGTGCATTGGCCGCCGGCTGTGCCCGTGTGCTGATCTTCGACCCGGCCGCCGAAAAGCTGCAGAACGTCGCACACTACCCGGGAATCGAGGCACTGACCGGCCCCGACCTGAGCGGCCAGGTGGCCGCATTGACGCAAAAGCGCGGTGTCGACCTGGTCTTCGAGTGCTCCGGCGCCGCCGCGGCCTTTGTCGATCTGGCGAGTCACCTGCGTCCCGGCGGCACCGTGATCTGTGTCGGCATGCCGGCATCCACGGTGGCCCTGGATATCGTCGCGCTGATGGTCAAGGAAATCCGCCTGGTGACGGTGTTCCGTTACGCCAACGTCTATGAACGCGCGATCGCCCTGCTGGCGAGCGGCAAGATCGACGTGAAGCCGCTGATCACCGCCAGCTACCCGTTCGACCGCTCGATCGAAGCCTTCGAGCGCGCCGACCAGGCGCTGCCACGGGACGTCAAGTTGCAGATCACCCTGCCCGCATGAGCGGCATTTGAACCTCACTTTCGGGCCACGCCTGCATGGGCATGGCCCGATTGCAAGGACTGATCACTTATAATGATGCGTATACAAACGCTTCGAAGGCTGCCGCTCTAGTCGGGTTCATATTTTTTTTGCTTCGGCAATAATGTCATTCGGGTCAGCAAAACTGCTTTTGCCCTTCGCAGATACAAGCGTGACAGGACTGCCCGCTGCAAAAGTGATTGTGCCACCGGAATCAACCATATTAATGGTCACATTTGAAGCGGAGGTGAGTACGTCAATCTGACGAGCTTCTCTTTCGCTGCAGGGCCAAACATACTCAATATTGGTATCTATCTCTGTGTATCGAAGACGCCCCATAAACACCTCAATTCCCTTTCCATAAGTAAATGCAGCCTTGAACAAACACGGCTTATTTGAACAACCGAGTATCTAGTCCAAACCCTTCCTGCGAGACAAGCCTGAACTGCCCTGCCGCCAGATCGCAACTCACCAGCAGATTCCACAAGTGCAGAGTCACTGCCGAAGGAGTCAGTACAAAAGGATACGACATTTGACCCAATCAAAACGCCAAATGTCGCCAACTGACCAACAATCTATATCGCCTCGCCGCCAGCAAACATCGGCAAACGCTGCAGCATCCAGCGCAACAACTCCTGGGGCGCTGCGGCCAGTGGCCGGCCAGACTTCACCAGCAGTTTCGCCTCGATGCCGAGGAACAATGGGTGATCGATCGGGACCGCTGCCAGCTCTCCCCGGGCGATTTCCCGGTAGGCGGCGAACTCGCCGAGCAACGAGGCAAAATCCCCGGATGCCACCAGGCGCTTGAGGGCGACCAGGGAGTTGCTCAGCAGGGCCGGCCGCACCTCGATCCCTTCGGCGAACTCCAGCATCTTCAGCGCATGACCGATGCCAAATGTGCTGGGCGTCAATACCAGCGGACAGGCCAGCATGTCCGCGACGGTGGCCGACCCTCCGCGTAAAGCCAGCGGATGATCGGGGCGCACCAGCAGAATCAGCGGTTGCGGCGACGTGGCCCGGTACTGGATATGCGGATGCGCGGGAGGATTGTAGGCCAGCCCGATGTGCGCACGATTCTCGGCGACCTCGCCCAGCACGTCGTCGACCGGCAGGATATCCAGGCTGATATCGAGTTTCGGATACTGCTTGCAGAACGGCGCCAGAACGCTGTCTGCCAGGGTCTCGACATAGCCCTCGCTGGTGACCACCCGCACATGCCCCTGCTGCAGGCCCTTGATGGCCTGCAACTGGTCTTCGAGCCGCTCCTGGTGCGATCGATAGCCACGCCAGAACTCCAGCAGGTGCGCGGCGGCCTCGGTTGGCCGGACACCACGGGCCTGGCGTTCGAACAGCCTGGCGCCGAGTTCTTCTTCCAGCAGCTTGATCTGGCGCGTGATGACCGAAGGCGAGGTATTGATGTTGTCCGCCGCCCCACGAATCGAACCGTGGACCAGCACCTCATGAAAATACCGCAGCCGTTGTTGATTGATCTCGCGCACGACGGGGCACTCCTCCGGACATGACTGTTGCTTGCAGGGCAACGATACATGAACTTGGTTGCTCTTGCTGATACCGACAGGCCGGAGCACCATGACTGGCAACAAACACAGACCCACGAGGAACCCACATGCTTTTACACCTGTCGACCTGGGCCGAGATCGGACAATTTCTCCAACGCAGCCGGACCATCGTGGTTCCCATCGGGTCCAACGAGCAGCATGGACCGACCGGCCTGCTGGGCACCGACTGGATGTGCCCGCAGATCATTGCCCATGAGGCGCAGAAAAACGCCGATATCCTCATCGCACCGACCTTCAATATCGGTATGGCCCAACACCATCTCGGCTTCGCCGGAACCATTTCCCTGCGGCCTTCGACTTTTATCGCCGCCATCGGCGACTGGACACGCTCGCTGGCCGGCCATGGCTTCGAGAAAATCCTTTTCCTCAATGGCCACGGCGGCAATATCGCCTCGATTGAAGCGGCGTTCTCGGAGCTTTACGCCGAAGCCAGTTTCGCCCGGCGCCCGGCAGGATTCGCCCTGAAGCTGTGCAACTGGTGGGATCTGGAGGGAGTCGGTGAACTGGCCCGCCAACAGTTTCCGACCGGGCATGGCTCCCATGCCACGCCATCGGAGATTGCGATCACGCAATGGGCCTATCCGGAAGCCATCAAGTCCGCCGAGTACTCACCGCAGATCGCACCCTCGGGCCCCATCCGCGAAGCCCTCGACTTCCGTGCCCGTCACCCGGACGGCCGCATGGGTTCGGACCCGGCCCTGGCGACACCGGAAAAAGGTCGCGAACTGGTGATGCTGGCGGCACAGAGCCTGGTGCGCGAACTCGATGCCTTCAGCCGGGAACCGATGCCCGGTTGAGTCGGCGCCCGAGACACGAGCGCACTCCCGCGGCGGACCGTCCAAAGCCCGCCCCGGGAAGGACATGCCGTCCGGGCGCTCAGCAGGTCCAGGCACTGTCGCTGTCGACCGCCAGGGCGTAGCGCTCGATAGCCTGGGCACACAGGCTGCGATCGAGATGCCCTTCGTCGGCCAGTGCCGACAAGGCGGCCAGGACGATGTGATGACGGTCCACCTCGAAAAAGTCGCGCAACGCCGCCCGGGTATCGCTGCGCCCGAAGCCGTCTGTCCCCAGCACGCAGTAGCGCGACTCGATGTATGAGCCGATCAGCTGCGGCAAGGCGCGGACATAGTCCGACACCGCAATCACCGGCGCGCCCTTGGGCAGGCAGTCGGCCAGATGGCTTTGCCTGGCGTGTTCCAGCGGGTGCAAACGGTTCCAGCGTTCGACCTCACGGGCCTCCCGGGCCAGTTCGCTGAAACTGGTGACGCTCCAGACTTCACTGTCGATCTGCCAGTCGCTGGCCAACAGTTCGGCGGCCGCCTGGGCTTCGCGCAGGATCGTGCCCGAGCCCAGCAGCCGCACCTGGCCTTTCGGCGTCGGTTCCCCCGGCTCGCTCAAACGGTACATGCCACGAATGATGGATGACTCTACCCCCTCAGGCAGCGAGGGTTGCGCGTAGTTTTCATTCATCAGGGTGACGTAGTAGAACTCGTCGACCTCATGTTCCATCATCTGGCGCATACCGTGATCGAGGATGACCGCGAACTCGCTGGCAAAGGCCGGATCGTAGGCGCGACAGTTCGGGATGGTGGAGGCGATCAGGTGGCTGGAGCCGTCCTGGTGCTGCAGCCCCTCGCCACCCAGGGTGGTACGCCCCGCGGTCGCGCCCAGCAGGAAACCTCGCGCCCGCTGGTCGGCAGCGGCCCAGATCAGGTCACCGACACGCTGGAAACCGAACATCGAGTAGTAGATGTAGAACGGCAGCATGCGCAAGCCGTGGACCGAATAGCTGGTGGCCGCCGCCACCCAGGAGCTGATGGCGCTGGCCTCGCTGATCCCTTCTTCGAGTATCTGGCCGTCGGTAGCTTCGCGATAGCTGAGAATCGAACCGATGTCCTCCGGCTCGTAGCGCTGCCCGACGCTGGAGTAGATGCCGATCTGTCGGAACAGGTTGGCCATGCCGAAGGTACGGGCCTCGTCGGCGACGATGGGAACGATCCTCGGTCCCAGTTGCCTGTCCTTGAGCAGGTTGCCGAGCATCCGCACAAAGGCCATCGTGGTGGACATCTCCTTGCCCTCGGCCCGGGTGGAGAACCCCGCATACCCGTCGATGGCCGGGACAGTCACCGGCGCGGCTTCGCGGTTGCGCGACGGTACGCTGCCGCCGAGCAGTTCGCGGCGATGGCGCAGATAACGCATTTCCGCACTGTCTTCAGCCGGTTTATAGAAGCTCAGGGTTTCCACTTGTTCATCCGACAGCGGCAGGCGGAAACGGTCGCGAAAGGCCAGCAGCGCTTCCCGATCGAGTTTCTTCTGCTGGTGCGTGGTCATCTTGCCCTGCCCGGCCTCCCCCATGCCGAAGCCTTTCTTGGTCTGGGCCAGGATCACCGTCGGCCGGCCTTCGTGCAGGCTCGCCGCCCGGTAGGCGGCATGGATCTTGAGCATGTCATGGCCGCCGCGCTTGAGACGGTCGATCTGTTCATCGCTCATGCCTCGAACCAGCCGGGCCAGGGCTTCGTCCTGTCCAAAGAAGTGTTCGCGGTTATAGGCGCCGTCCTTGGCGGCAAAGGTCTGGAACTGGCCATCGACGGTTTGCGACAGCGTACGCACCAGCAGGCCGTCATCGTCCCGCGCCAGCAGCGCGTCCCAGTCCGAGCCCCAGACCAGCTTGATCACGTTCCAGCCAGCTCCCTGGAACAACGCTTCCAGTTCATCGATGATCCGCCCGTTGCCGCGCACCGGACCGTCCAGGCGCTGCAGGTTGCAGTTGACCACCCAAGTCAGGTTGTCCAGCCCTTCCCGGGCCGCCAGGGTCAGGGCCGACATGCTTTCCGGCTCATCCATCTCGCCATCGCCGAAGACGCCCCACACATGGCGGTCGGTGGTGTCCTGCAGGCCGCGATGGTGCAGGTAGCGCATGAACCGCGCCTGGAAAATCGAGCTGATGGGACCGATGCCCATCGAGCCGGTGGGGAACTGCCAGAAGTCCGGCATCAGCCAGGGATGCGGGTAACTGGACAAGCCCTGGACACCGGCCTTGCGCGCGCTGATCTCCTGGCGATAGTGCTCCAGTTCGCGCTCGCCCAGGCGCCCTTCGAGAAAGGCGCGGGCATAGATGCCCGGTGCCGAGTGCGGCTGGTAGAACACCAGGTCGCCGTCGAAGCGATCGCCACGGGCCCGGAAGAAATGGTTGAAGCCGACCTCGAACAGGTCCGCCGCACTGGCATAACTGGCGATATGTCCGCCCAGTTCGCCATAGGCGCGATTGGCGCGGACCACCATGGCCAGGGCATTCCAGCGGGTAATCGATGCCAGGCGTTCCTCGGTGGCGAGGTCGCCGGGAAAGCGCGGTTGTTGCTCGACCGCAATGCTGTTCACGTAGGGACTGTTGGAGGGCGGCTGCCAGGCGACTGCCGGGGTCCGCGCGATCTCGGCCAGCATGTCGAGCACCTGCCTGGTTCTCTGCGGGCCGCTGTTGGCCAACAGCGACTGCAAGGCGTCACGCCACTCCTGCAGTTCATCGCTGTCTGCCGTGGCTTGTGCAATGGAATCGATAGAGTCAAAACGGTTCATTGGCGCCTCCTCTTTTTCTTATTAGTCTATGCCGGGCCAGGCAATTTTTTTGACCGTTATGAAGCAAAAACCGCATGCTTTGCGGCATAAAAGTCCGCCAACAATAAAACTGGAAGCATAATGAACTTCGATAATATCGACTTGAAGATCCTCCGGGAGCTGCAAAGGGACAGCAGCCTGTCCAACGTGGAATTGGCCAGGCGCGTGCATCTCTCGCCCTCGCCCTGCCTGACTCGCGTCAAGGCCCTGGAGGCCTCCGGCTGCATCCGCGAATACGTGGCCCTGCTGGCGCCCGAGCACCTGGGCCTGCGTTTGAACGTGTTTATCTCCATCAGCCTGAAACAGCAGGGACGCGAGGCGCTGCAGAATTTCGAACGGCAGATCTGCGAATGCGACGAAGTGATGGAGTGCTACCTGATGACGGGCGACGCCGATTATCTGATCCGCGTGGTCATGGCGGACATGCAGGCGCTGGAGCATTTCATCATCGAACGGCTGTCGCCGATGCCGGAAGTCGAAAAAATCCGCTCCAGCCTGTCGTTGAAACAGGTGCGCTACAAGACAGCCCTGCCGTTGAGCAAGGAGCACTGAGCCGCTTCGCCCCAGCCGCCTCGTTTGCGGAACGGGGCGAGGGTCTTCCCGTGCCGGCAGGAAACTCCCGGGCACAAATCAGTTTTCCTGCTGTGACCATGGCCCGTTTTGCAGAGGATCCAGGCTTCTGCCACTCGGATCTTGCCCATGAATCTCTCACCTTCCCTGCCGCAGGTTGGCGCCGTCGCCCTGCTGGCTCTTGCTCCAGCCTGCTTCGCCAGCACCTGGGTCATCACCGACTCGGCCCATCCCGTTGAAGTACCGGCGGACGTCCGCCTGATCCATCTCGATCGCCTCGATCACCTGGAGGTGATGCTTTCCAAGGGCCTTCCCGCCGACCCTGAAGAGGCACAGGCGGTATTCCAGGAAAACATGACCGCCGAATCCAGCGCGGACATCAGTCGTGCCCACCAGGACATCGTGGACGCCTGGAGCCTGGGGATCACCCGGATCCCGGCCGTTGTCGTCGATCACCGCTATGTCGTCTATGGCGATCCGAATCTGGAGCGGGCACTGGCGAAGATCGAACGGTTCCGGAGGGGCAAGCCATGAGTCATCGTTTACCGCGATGGGTTGCCAGGTCATGGCTTCCGGCATGGCTGGCGCTGTCCTATTGCGCCATGAGCCCGGCCCTGGACACCGCAGCCATCGTTCCCAGCGTCGCGTCGTCGAGCTGCCTGGAATACCAGGTCGTGGGGGTGTGCTACTGGTTGCGTTGCACCACCTTCGGCTGCGAGGTCAAAACTTCTTCGAAGGTTCGCCATTACGTACCGGATGCCGTGGTCTCCAGCTACTCTTCGACAGGACGCAATCCCTGGGTCGAAGTCCGGGCCCTGAGCGCGGCCACCCCGGGGGCACAGGGTGGCGGCAGCGGCACCAGCGGCGCCCCGCACGAAAACAATCTCTCGGTGTTCAAGAACGTCGACGTGATCGGTCATCCCGGAATCGCCGCGTTCAATGCCTTTGCCAGCGGCTCGGGCTACACCTGCGAAGGTGCCGGCACGCCCTATGTGCCCAATCTGCTCAGCACCCTGGACACGCTCGGCTGGCGCCACGGCATTCCGGAAAGCGTCTTCCCGCAGTCACTGATCCCGGGACTGCGGGAAATCGGCAGCCGGCTCGCGTCGAACCTGTGGGGAAGTGTCTACCCGCGCAGCGGCTTTGTGCACCAGCCCGACGACTACAAGGCTTCCGCCGTGACGGCCCAGCGCGCGGGCGACATCGTGACCCGCCCCGGACAGGCACATGTCTATCGACCACTTCTGGCGCCGGCCGGTCCGGGCTACTGGCCTGCCGGGGAGCTGCGCGAGTCCGATGCGCAGACCGGCAAATGGCAGGCGTTGACGCCCACCGCCAGTACCACCTGTTCGGTCTTCCCCGAACCGGGGCCCCACCTCCAGGCCATCGATGGCGGCTACGCCTGGTCGCTGTGGCGCCCCTACACCTGCTGCAAGCGAGAAGGACAGACCTTTCTCGGCAGCACCGGCCCTCACTGATTGTCTTTCATCACGGAGCACTGCCATGACTCGGATATCCCTTTTTCCACGCCCTTGCCCCAGCCCCTGGCCGGTCCTGATCGTCGCCCTGGCCAGCCTGCCCCTCCTCGCCGCCCCGCCCGGTTTCAGCGGTGCCGGCAGTGTCATCGGTGACGACGTGTTGTACCGCATCGGCGGCGGCAATGCGGTGAACATGGGACGTGCCGGCAGCATGCAAAGCATCGGCGTCGGCGTGGGCTGGAACAACAATCTCATGTGCGGAAACATGGACCTGTCCACCACCCTGCATAACCAGCTCAACGGCATCACCGACGGTTTCCAGAGCATCATGGGCAGCCTCATCCAGAACGCCACCGGTGCCGTCGCCTCGCTGCCGGCACTGATCATCCAGCGAGCAGACCCGGGCCTGTACAACCTGCTCACCAACGGCATCCTGCAGGCCCGGCTGGACTTCGACCGGTCCAAGGCCAGTTGCCGTGCCATCGCCGAACGCATGGTCAACGTCGCCGGCAACCAGAGCAGTTGGGGCGCCCTCGCCGAAGGCCAGGCGCTCAAGGAGGCCATTGTCCAGAACCAGGACGCCGTGGCCGTGACCGCCCAGGCCGAATCAGACAAGGGCAACACCGGCATTCCCTGGGTGGGTGGCGACAAGGCCGGCGGCAAGCAGCAGCCACCGATCCAGGTGATCGGGGAGGTGACCCGGGCCGGCTACAATCTGCTCAATGGCCGCAGCGCCACGGATACCGCGAGCATCGCGCCCGCCGCCTGCAACAGCGGCCTGCTGTGCGATACCTGGCAGTCCCCGGATGAGGCAGCGGCGTTTGCCAACCGCGTTCTCGGGGAAGTCCAGCAGCAGACCTGCGAAGGCTGCACCCCGAGCACGGCCACCGCCGGGGTCGGCCTGACCCCGCTGATCCAGGAAGAGTACGAGAGCAAGCTGCAGGCGCTGCAAGCGCTGATTGCCGGCAGCAAGCCGACCAGCCTGGAGAATCTGGCCGAGGCCGGCAGCCATTCGATGCCCATCACTCGCGGCATCATCACTGCCTTGCGCGACGAACCCGATCAGGAACTGCTGGCGCAACGCCTGGCTTCGGAAATCGCCGTCACCAGCGTGCTGGAAAAGGCCCTGCTGCTGCAACGCGCCCTGCTGGCCGGCAACAAGGAACCCAATGTCGCCGCCAACGAGATCGCCACGCAGACCATCGACGGCGAGCGCGACGCCTTGCAGCAGGAAATCACCAACTTGCGGACCGAGCTTGAACTGCGGCGTTCGCTCACCAGCAACTCCCCCGCCGCCATCATTGCCCGTCATCAGGAACGCAAGGACAACTCGCGCACCATCTACGAAGGCGACCCGGACACCAACCGCCTCGAATCGATGGAAAAAAACCTCAACGGCAACGGCCACGGCAGTCCACGCCCCTGATCAGGCGCGCCCTCGCCGCCATCTTGCCGCGGGGCGCGTCCATCAACCGGCCGTCACACCAGCCCTTGTTCGATCCAGCTCTGGACAAGGCTCCAGACCATGGTCAGGTTCAATTCCGGCTCACATTCGGTCATCCCCATGGCGACGAGCAGCACCGCTCGCGGGTCCCCCGGGTCCGTCGCCTGTTCCTTGGTCAGGCGCACCCAGTGCTCCCAGAGGCAGAGTTCCTCCTCGGCACCGACCTGGGGCCAGCGGCCCTTGCGATGGGGGATGCCCAACATCGTGCGGCGGATGGCGACTTCCTTGGCCGACAGGCCGAAAAGCTCGAGGATCATCGGAGAACTGGCACCCAGGGTGATCGCGCGGCTGATCAGATCCTCCTCCTCGCTGTCCTTGACGTGGCTCAGCAGCCGGTGGACGACCGGACCATTCACCACCACCTTGAACCAGGGCACCGGCGAGTTCACCAGGGCCCCCATGCAATGGGGATCGATCAGGGTCTGCAGGTCTTTCTCTTCAAGGCCCATGGCCAGGCAATTGCGCAACTGGCCGTTCTTGATGTTGTTCATGATCTGAAAGGCGACTGCCAGATTCAAGGCGTGCACATAAACCTCCACTACTCCATGTGTCAGATAACGGCCCCGCTCTCGGGCCGGTCATTGTCAGTTTCAGCAATCCTTCGGCTCGGCGACATCCCGGCAATAGTCCCCACGCTCGACACTCAGTATCTCGACACCCGCCCAGCCCTCCATGCGACAGGCCAGCTCATAGACAAAGCGCCGGTTCCTCGATTGCTCAGTGCTGAGCTTGAGTTGGACGGTGCAGACGTCTTCGCCAGTGGTATCAGGACTCAAATCCATTTGTTGTTCTCCCTGTGATCGCTATCGCATCAGGCGCGATAGACGCTGATGGCTTAGCGGCCGAAGTGAACTTTCCTCGGCTGGCCTGCGAAATCATTCCACAGGTTCACAGCCACATCCGTCTCCACAACCGCCCAGGTTTGTGATGTCCTAATTATGTAGTTTTCCGACATGGAACTTTCTGTCAGACAAAGCGCTTGATTGGAGGGAAAAGGCAGGCATCGCTTGTGAGGCGTGCTTTCACCTTCGTCGATCCGGCAAAAGGATCGCACCGGGCCGGCGTTGCTTTCTGTTCGCAAGCCTTCCGCTACAGGCCGGATAACCGTCCTGAAGTGATGCGCAGGATCTGATCCGCCCGGTCGAACAGTCGATAGGCCGTGCCCTGCTCCGATTCGACGAACAGGCTCGTCATGGGCCCGAGGAACTGCGTGAATTCAGCGTCGGTACAGGTGGGCAGGAAGATCGACAGCACCCGCGGATCGTAGAAGCGAAACAGCAGGCGCCTGCCGTCTTCCGTCCGTACCCGCAGAAACTTCTTGAAGTGCAGGCGGACCCGCGACATCGCCAGCGAGGCCGGGGCTACGATGAAGATTCCCCAGGCATTGCCCCAGCCCCTTTCCAGCAGTTCCAGGGTGGCCGGCGACCCACGTGTCAGTTGCACAAGGTAAGGCGCAGCGGCCCGCAGGCGCGGAGTCAACTGCCCGGAGTACAGGCACCAGAATCTCAGCGAGCCGTAGCGCACCGCTCTGGATATTCCCGGATCGCGCGCGCCGTCGAGCAGCCAGTACACCTGATGATCGGCGCCCTCCTGAGAATCGGGCCATAACAGTGCGGTCAGTTGCTCGAGTTCGCCGGCGTTCATCCCTGCCCCTGTTCCAGGCGTTGCAACCGCGCGCGCTCGCATTCCTCACAGAACGGCGTCGCACTTCTGGCCGCCTCCTCCAGCATCGCCGCCTCGACATCCTGTGCGGCGTCGACACTCTCCCGCGATACTGGCACCACCGTCGCCAGTTCGATCTGGGTCCTGGGGACGGGGGCAGGTCCTGTCGGGCGCGGTGCCGGTGGCCTGGCGGCAGCCCCGACGGCGGATCCCGGCTGCCGGACCGGCGCCGTCGGTTGCCGGGCAAGCAGATACGCACACAAGGTGCCGGACTGCAGCCTGCGCGATAGCTGCCGCAGGACTTCTTCGTCGGCCAGGAAGTGGGTCACGGGCAACTGGCCCGAGAGCAAGGTGCGCACGCGATGGATCTCGCCAGGGCCCTGGAAATAGCGCCGGACAAAACTTTCCACCTGCCATGTCTCGCGCAGGTCTATTTTCGTCGCCGGCGCGTCACCGCCGTCGGCCCCATTCCTTGACCCGGATCGAGCAGTGCCCGTCTCGGTTCGATCGCGGATTTCGATCCGGTCCAACCCGCTGAAAAAACATAACTGCATCGGCCGAGGGTCCCCCAGGGAAGAAACAATGCGCGGACATCGGCTGCCGCCTTGCAGGGGCCGTCAACGCACACGCCAGGCCCTGACTACCATAGCAGCTCAATCCATTTGCGCTGGCGCGCCGATAGCCCTGCACGCGCCGCGTCGGCCCATCGGGCAACCTGTCATTCGACTGCAATACAACCCTGCCTAAGATCGCCCCGCGTTCAGGTCAATTGATTACCCGTATCGGCCTTCGAGGTGTATCCCGAGGCCGATTTTCAAGGATAGGAATCTACGCGCGTAGATAACCGTGAAAACACGGCAACAGCGCGGTTATCGACACCAGGACAGAGCCTTTCGACAGGCCTGTGCGGGCCATCCTCAGATCAGGAGTTTTTTGATGTCCACAGTTGAAAGTGCCGCTCGATCCACCGCCTTCGGGGCGCGTGGTGCAGCGGATGAAAGTTTGATGACCCCGCAGGGACGCCGGGAGTTGTATCGCGCCACCCTCGCCTGCTGGCTGGGCACGGCCATGGAGTATGCGGACTTCGCCCTCTATGGCCTGGCCGCCGGGCTTATCTTCGGCGACGTGTTTTTCCCCAATGTCAGCCCGGCCATGGCCCTGCTTTCCACGTTCGCGACCTGGTCCGTGGGCTTTGTCGCACGGCCGATCGGGGCGCTGTTCTTCGGCTGGCTGGGCGATCGCAAGGGGCGCAAGGTGGTGATGATCGCCACCGTGGTGCTGATGGGCGCTTCCACCACCCTGATCGGCCTGATCCCCGGTTATGCATCGATCGGTATCTGGGCCCCCATCTGCCTGGTGGTGCTGCGCTTCACCCAGGGTTTTGGTGCCGGGGCCGAACTGGCTGCGGGTACGGTGATGCTGGGCGAATTCGCCCCGGCCAGACGCCGGGGCCTGGTCTCGTCGGTGATTGCCCTCGGCTCGAACAGCGGCACCCTGCTGGCTTCGATGGTCTGGCTGGCCGTGGTGCAAATGGATCAACAGCAATTGCAGGAATGGGGATGGCGCATTCCCTTCCTGTGCAGCTCGCTGATTGCCCTGGCCGCCCTGTGGATCCGCCGCAATCTGCGGGAAACGCCGGTGTTCGAACTCAGGAAGGCCGAGTTGCAGGCCCAGCGTGACAACAGCATCGCCTCCCTCGCCAGCCTTGAACAGCCTGCCGGGTTCTGGAAAGGCAGCCGCTCCTTTTTCACCATGATCGGTCTGCGTATCGGCGAGAACGGCCCGTCCTATCTGGCCCAGGGGTTTATCGTCGGCTATGTGGTGAAGGTGCTCGCGGTGAACAAATCGGTCGCGACCCAGGCCGTGTTGATCGCCTCGATCCTGGGTTTCCTGATCATCCCGCTGGCCGGCTGGCTTTCCGATCGCTTTGGTCGACGCATCATCTACCGCTGGTTCTGCCTGCTGCTGATGCTCTATGCCTTCCCCGCCTTCATGTTGCTCGACTCCCGCGACCCGACCATCGTCACCGCCACCATCGTGCTCGGCATGGGCCTGGCGTCCCTGGGGATCTTCGGCGTGCAGGCGGCCTGGGGGGTTGAAATGTTCGGCGTGAGAAACCGCTACACCAAGCTGGCCATGGCCAAGGAACTGGGTTCGATTCTCTCAGGCGGCACCGCGCCACTGATCGCCGCCGCGCTGCTGTCCTGGACCGGTCACTGGTGGCCGATTGCGACGTACTTTGTCGCGATGGCGGGGATTGGCTTGCTGACGACCTTTGTCGCACCGGAAACCCGGGGCCGCGATCTCAACGCACTGGAAGATGCCATCTGACCGGCCAACAGTTGGCCCCCGTTCATCCGACTGCGCCGCCCCGGTTGCATGAACCCGGGCAATGACACTGCGCATCAACAGCACGGCACTGAAACAACCCGCTGCATCACCGAGAACTTCCAACGCCTCATAGAAGGCGCAAACCCGCACGGCCGTTATTGACTGGCCGGGCAAAACCACGCCTGTCCATCGGCAAACTCATAGGAGCAACGTAATGAAAAGAGCCACTCTCGCACTGGCGGTAACCAGTAGCATCCTGGCCCAACAGGCAACGGCCGCAGGCTTTATCGAAGACAGTACCGCCGCGGTCAGCTCGCGCACTTACTACCTGCGCAGTGACAATCCCAACGCCCCGGGTGTCGACCAGGACGAAGTGACACAGGGTTTCAAACTGGACTATCTCTCGGGTTTCACCCAGGGAACGGTCGGCTTCGGCCTCGATGTCCAGGCCATGCAGGCCTACAACCTCTCCGGGGGTATCCAGCACCCGAACGCCAATACGCAGAACTCATTCGCCCCCGTGGATTCCGACGGCAGCCCGGTCGACAGCTGGAGCCGGCTGGCGGGCAATGCCAAGGTGCGGGTGTCGAAGACCGAGTTCCACGCCGGCGGCGCACTGTCGCCCAACCTGCCGATCCTGGTGGCCAACGATGGCCGGCTGCTGCCGCAAACCTTCGAAGGGGTGACGGTGACATCGAAAGACATCGACAACCTGACCATCAACGCCGGGCAACTGAGTCGCTCGACGGGACGCGCGTCCTCCAATGCCACGGGACTGGCGATCGCCGGCGGCACCCGCGCCAGCAACCATTTCACTTATGCCGGCGCGGACTGGAAAGTGACGCCGGATACCACCCTGCAGTACTACCACGCCGATCTGAGCGATTATTACAAACAGGACTTCTTCGGTCTCTTGAATACGACCCGAATCAGTGACAACTCCAGATTCAAGACCGACCTGCGCTACTTCAACAGTACTTCCCAAGGCAAGAATGGCACGACCGGCTATCTCTTCAATAACAACGGCGGTTATGCCAGCGAACCCGGGAAAGTCGACAACAGCACCTGGAGTGCCGCTTTTACCTACTACCTGGGCGGCAGCGCGTTCATGCTGGGGCGCCAGCAAGTGTCCGACTCGGGCGGCGTGGTCTATCTGAACCAGGGCAGCGTGCTCGGCGGTGCCGGCAACAACGAAGGCAACGGCGGCGCCAGTGTCTATCTGATTACCGACGTGATGGATAACTCTTTCATCCGCGCGGGAGAAAACACCAACTTTGCCCAGTACTCCTATGACTTCGCGGCACTTGGCGTACCCGGCCTCTCGGCATCGGCCCTCTATCTCCATGGCGACCACATCCGTGGCAACGACGGTTCCCGCTACTCGGAATGGGAACGTGACATGCGCATCGACTACGTGGTGCAGAGCGGTTTCCTCAAAGGTTTCGGCACCTCGCTGCGCGAAGGCAGCTTCCGCAGCGGCATTCCGAACGTCGCCGCGGTCGATCAGGCCCGGCTGATCTTCAGTTACACCTACACCTTCTTCTGATCAGTCGACACAAGGCCGGGAAAAGGGGCTGCAGGCGGCTCAAGGGAACCCCCTCCAGGGGTCATCAAACTGAAATAAAACAGCAGTGATAATGTCCTATGTCATACATCGGTAATGGTCTGCTCATGAAGTGCCGCTTCCCTTCATCCACCCCAGCCCCCTTTTCCGTTTTTTTTCGGCGCGGGAATCTACGCGAGTAGACCCGCTACCCAGAAGCCTTCGGATGTCTGTCCGCTCACAAGAAATGGAAGGTAATCTTGACGAAACAGAATGCAAGCCGCGTGACCCGGGACGATGTCGCCCGCGAGGCCGGAACCTCGGTGGCGGTGGTCAGCTACGTGATCAACAACGGCCCCCGGCCGGTCGCCAAGGCTACCCGCCAGCGCGTGCTGGACGCCATCAAAAGCACCGGTTACCGACCCAATGGTGTGGCCCAGGCACTGGCCTCCGGCAAGACCAGGACCTATGGACTGGTCGTTCCCAACATCTCCAATACCTTCATCGCCTCCTTTGCCCATGCCCTGCAACAGGAGGCCCTGGATAACGGCCTGGTCATCCTGCTGGGTGACTCGGGCGACTGCCGCAAGCGCGAGTTGAACCTGATCAACAGCCTGCTGAGCCAGCGCGTCGATGGCCTGTTCTACACCAGCGTCGACCGTCATCCGCATATCGACCTGATCCAGGCCAGCGGCACGCCGTTCGTCATGCTCGACCGGGTCGACCCCAGGCTCGCCGTCAATATGCTGCGGGTCGACGAACGCGCCGCGGCCCGCCAGGTCACCGCGCACCTGCTGGGCCATGGATACCGCGAGGTCGGCATCATCGCTGGGCCGCTGGACATGCTCAACGCCCAGGATCGTCTGAACGGCTGGCGTGACGCATTGACCGAGAACGGGATCGAGGAGCGTCCCGAATGGATATTCCCCGCGAGCTACACACGCCAGGGTGGCTATGACGCGACCCGGCGCATGCTGGCCGAAGGTCGCCCTCCCCGTGCCTTGTTCTGCTCCAACGAGGCCCAGGCCATAGGCTGCATCCGCGCCCTGTCGGAGCACGGCCTGAAAGTCCCCGGGCAGGTAGCGCTGGTCTGCTTCAACGGCACCGAGGAATCGGCGTTCTACGCCCCGTCACTGACCACCGTCTGCCAACCCGTCAGGGAAATGGCCAAGGCCGCCATTGCGATGCTGCTGGCCTGGGATGGCGAGGTGAAACTGCAAGAGTTTTCCCATCGCCTGGTGATTGGTGAGTCCTGTGGATGCCATGTCGTGAAAACACCGCAAGCCTGAAAAAAAGAAGGTGGAATGAAACGTTTAATCATTGATTGCGATCCGGGGAATGGGATCGCAGGTGCGAATGTCGACGATGGTCTGGCATTGGCGCTGGCACTGGCCGCTCCGCAAATCTCCCTTGAACTGGTAACCACTGTCGCGGGCAATACGCCCAGCGCCGTGGGCTACAACGTCGCCCGGGACCTGATGGCCAGGGTCGGTCGCTCCTTGCCGGTGGTCCGCGGCAGCACCCAGGCCTTGCAGGAGCCCGGCGCGCCCTGGCGCGATGCACTGGACAATACCGTGCACAAGCGTCAGTTGGCCCATCTGTGGCAGGACGTACGCCCGCCCCTCGCGTTCGACGCACCGGAGCAGGAAGCGGCTGACGCCATCGGCCAGCTGATCTGCGCCAACCCCGGGGAAATCACCCTGGTGGCGATCGGGCCGCTGACCAACGTGGCGCTGGCCGTCGAACGTTATCCGCAGATGGTCACGGCGGTCCGGGAAATCGTGATCATGGGCGGCGTGTTTGCCCTGGATGACTACATCAAGGACACCAACTTCGGCTTCGATCCCGAGGCCGCGCAGCGGGTCCTGAATTGCGGCGCACCGATCACCCTGGTGCCCCTGGATGTCACCACGCAGACCCTGATGACCCACGACGACCTGGACCGTATCGAACGCCTCGACACGCCCCTGGCGGATTTTGTCTGCGAGACCTTCCGGCCCTGGATCGATTATTCGATCGCCACCCGCAGCCTGACCGGCTGCTGGATACATGACGCCCTGGTCATCGCCTGGCTGCTCGATCCCGATGTCGCCACCTCGACGCCGTACTACACGGAAGTGGAGTTGCGTGCCGGTCGCACGCGCGGCAAGAGCTGGCGCTACAAGCAACCGCTGCGACTGGATGTGGCCATCGCGCCATCCACCAGCGGCCTGGTGAACATCCTGCAGACCGTGGACAACCCATTGTTGCTGGAGATCATCGAAAGGTATCTGTCGATCAGGCCCGGCCCGACTGCGGCGGCTCCGGCGTGAGCCGGCGCTATCGATCGCACGCCACTTGCGCCAGCAACCACTGCTTGAACGCCTCGGCCGCCGGCGAACCCTCGGTCCCCTCCCGCTGCACGATGTAGTACGCCAGATCACACGACAGTGCATCACCGAACGGCCTGACCAGGCGGCCCGCCGCCAAGTCAGCCGCCACCAGGCTGCGCCTGCCCAGCGCCACGCCATTCCCGGAAATAGCGGTCTGCATCACCGCCGCCGAGTCGTTGATCTGCAAGCCGCGCCGGGCATCGTCGTATTCGAAGCCTGACCGGCGCAGCCAGGTTTCCCAGGTGGGGAACGCCGTGACACCGCGCATGGAAACGTCGTGCAGCAGCGGATGATGCTGAAGATCCGCGGCGCTCGCCAATGGATGCGCGCCGCTCAACAGCGCCGGACTGCACACCGGAAAGAACTCTTCAGCCATCAGGTAGGTGACTGTCAGGCCCGGCCAGTGTCCCGCGCCGAAGCGGATGCCCAGGTCCATGCGGTCCGTGGCGAAGTCCACCAGTCTGCCGTTGGTATCGAGCCGCAGCTCGTACTGCGGATACAACGTCTGGAAACCTTCCACCCGCGCCAGCAGCCACTTGTCCGCGAAGGCCGGTGGTACGGTCACGGTGATGCCGGGGCTGTGTTCGCCGGCCTTGAACCGGGCTACCGCCGAACTCAGCAGATCGAAGCCGGCCTGCAGATCCGCCAGCGCGGATACCGCCACCTCGGTGAGTTCCAGTCTCGCAGGTCCGCTGCGCGAGCGATGAAACAGCACCACCCCATGGGTGTCCTCCAGTCCCCTGACCAACTGCCCGATAGCCGCGGGCGACACGTTCAGTTCTTCGGCGGCACGGACGTAGCTCAGATGCCTGGCGGCGGCTTCAAAGGCGCGCAGGGCATTCAGATGATGGGGGGCTCTCATGAGGTGGACCTGATCGTTCAAACCAGTCCCATTGTGTCCGTCCGCCGGGAAAACAGGAATGAAAATTTCCAGCCCCAGGGGCCCGGCCCGGACCTGGATTCAGGCAGCACAGTTTTTCTATCCCGGGTGCACAGATCTTCTGATTTGGCGAGCGGATCACCGGCGACGATAGTGGTCCCCAGGCCAGAACAGCCTCACAGACTCTCAACCCCTCGACGGAGAACGACCATGAAACTGACCGACAAAGTTGCCCTGATCACTGGCGGCACTTCCGGTATCGGCCTGGAAACCGCCCGCCAATTTCGTGCCGAAGGTGCCCAGGTCATCGTCACCGGCATCCATCCAGGCCGCCTTGAAGAAGCCCGCCGCGAACTCGGCCCCGAGGCCCTTGTGATCAGCGCGGACCTGCGCAAGCCAGCCGACCTGGCCCGTGTCATCGATACCATCCGCAGCCGCCATGCACAGATCGACGTGCTGTTTGCCAACGCCGGTGCCGGCACCGCCGCGCCCCTGGAAGCCGTGACCGAAGAGCAGATCGATGAACAGTTCGCGCTGAATTTCAAAGGCCTGTTCTTCACTGTCCAGAAAGCCTCGCCCCTGCTGGTAACAGGCAGCAGCGTGATCCTGACCACCTCGTTCCTGAACCGTGTCGGTGCGCCGGGCCTGTCGATCCTCTCGGCCAGCAAAGCCGCCGTGCGCTCCCTGGCGCTGACCCTGGGCGCGGAGCTGGCGCCACGGGGTATCCGTGTCAACGCGGTCAGCCCCGGCCCGATCAGCACTCCGTTCCACAGCAAGCTGGGACTGTCGGAGTCCGAGCTCAGCGCGGTCGCCGCCAGCATCGAGTCCCAGGTACCGCTGGGGCGTTTTGGCGAGGCGGAGGAAATTGCCCGCACGGTGGTGTTCCTCGCCAGTGACGACTCGTCGTTCATGACCGGTTCGGAAATCATTGTCGACGGCGGTCTTTCACACTTCTAGGGCACACAACCGCGCACTGTCTTGCCACAGTTGCCGGGCCACCTCATCACGGCGAGCGAGCTCGGACGGTTCCGGCCAGGTCAGCTCGCCTCTCACCAGGGACGCGTACAGACGCCCTTTCGGCGGGACAATCCGCCCCAATGCCAGGTCGGCCAGAAGCTCGCCGGCCTGCAGGCGCATGCCCTCGGCGAAGTACGGGCTCAATGCCGAAGGCGGCGCCGGCAGTGCCCCCGAAGGCAGGTTGCGCCCCAGGCCGGTGCCGGGGACATAACCCGGGTTGTAGGCGATCACCCGCATCCGGCGCGAGCGGGTCTCGGGCAACGCCTCGAAGGCGCGCGCTGTCAGCAGGTTGCACAGCTTCGAGGTGGCATAGGCCCGGAATCCCGATTCGAAAGGGACGCTGCCCCGCACCGCCTTGCCCAGGTCAAGATGGGCCAGTTGTTGCGCATCGACGGAGGAAAACGGCGCCACCGGACTGAACTGCGGGTCATGGGTATTGCTGGTCGTCAGCACCACGATCGCCTCACGGGCCAGCGCCGGCGCCAGCAGGCGCAGCAGCAGGTAGTGGCCCAGGTGATTGACCGCAAAGGTGCTCTCGTAGCCGTCCACCGTGCGCGCCGCCGTCGGAAAGCCCAGCCCGGCGTTGAGCACCAGGGCATTGATCTTCGTGCTGCCCAGCGACTCGATCACTTGCCGGGCGAACTGCCGGACGCTGTCCAGCCTCGCCAGTTCCAGCGGCAGGCGGGTCGTGCGCCCGCCGATGATCAATCGTGTGCCAGGGACCTCAGCCAGTCGCTGTGCCGTCACTTGCCCCAGGCCGAACGTCCCGCCGGTCATGATGATCGTATTCATGCGCCAGGCACCTCGACCAGCACTACTTCGGTGTCTTCGATCGCCTCGACCAGCAACCCGGCCTCCTCGCTCACGGCAAGACCGTCCCCCGCCTCGACCCGCTCGCCGTTGACCGTCAGCACCCCGAACGCCGGTACCAGGTAGCCTTGGGATGCCGGCGACCAGCGATAATCCAGGCGCTGCCCGGCCTTGAGCGTCGCGCCGAGAACCCGGGCATCGGCGCAGATCGGCAAGGCGCTTTCATCACCCGGCAACCCGCTGGCCAGCACCACCCATTGACCGGCCCGATCAGACTTGGGAAAAGGCCGCGTGCCCCAGGCGGGAAGCCCGCCTTTTTCCCGCGGCCGCAACCAGATCTGGAAAAGCCGCAACGGGACACCATCGGCATTGCGCTCTTCATGCCGGATGCCCGTGCCGGCGCTCATCACCTGCACGTCACCGGACTCGGTACGACCTTCCCCGCCAAGACTGTCGCGATGGCTCACCGCGCCTTCCAGCACATAGGAAACGATCTCCATGCTTTCATGGCCATGCATGGGAAAACCGGTGCCGGGCGCAATCCGGTCATCATTCCAGACCACCAGCGCCCCTAGCGGCCGATGGGCGGGATTGCCATCGGCGCTGACCCTGAAGTGATGGTGGGCCTTGAGCCAACCAAAGTCGCCGCCGCCGAGATCGGCCTTGAATCGATGCTCCAACATATCGGTGCCTGCACAGTAGATGAACGGCCAAAGGCGGCCGGTTGCCCTATGTGAAGAGGATAAATTTGAAATGAACCTGGAAGAACAGCTTCAAAAACAACGATAGGTTGTAGAAAATAGAACGACGCGCACCCCACGAGATTGGCCATGGATCATCTGACCGACCTGAACAACATGTACCTCTTCGCCAAAGTGGTGGACCACGGCGGATTCACCGCAGCGGCGCAGGTCCTGGGATTGCAGACCTCGAAGCTCAGTCGGCGCGTCGCCGCTCTCGAAGCGGAACTGGGAGTACGCCTGCTCAATCGCAACTCGCGACGGATCTCGTTGACCGATGCCGGTCGGCTGTTTTACCAGCACTGCGTGGCGCTGGTGGAGGAAGCCCGGGCGGCGAAGACCGCCATTGACCAGACGCGCGCCTCGCCTCAGGGCGTGGTACGCATCAGTTCCCCATTGGGCGTGCTGCAGATGGGTGCCAGGGAGATTCTGACGCAGTACATGGTGGACAATCCGGCGGTACGGATCATGCTCGATGCCACCAACCGGCGCGTGGATATCATCGAGGAAGGGTTGGATATCGCCCTGCGGGTACGCTTGTTGCCGCTCGAAGATTCGGACCTGACATTGCTGCCCCTGCTCGACTCCCGGCGCATCCTGGTGGCGAGCCCGGCCTTGCTGGCGCAGCACCCTGCCCTCACTGACCTGGACGATCTGGCGGGCATGCCGACCCTGGCCATGGCCAACACCAACGACAAATACCAGTGGCATTTCCTGGCACCGCATCCGGTTGTCTTCAGCCACCAGCCAAGGCTGGCCACCGACGATCTGGAGACACTCCGTGCCGCCGCCCTGAGGGGAATCGGTATCGCCCAGCTACCGGCCAACCTGGTACAGGACGATCTGGCGCGGGGCCGCCTGTTGCCGGTCCTGCCCGAGCGCCCATCGCCCGCCGGCAGCCTGCATGCCATCTTCCCTTCCCGGCGAGGCATGGTCCCCGCCGTGCGCGGCGTGCTGGACGCCCTGCTGGCCGGATTCAACCCACAGCGATCTCAGAACACCAGCTTGTAGCCGATCGAGAACAGCATCGCCGCCAGGAACGGTCGCAACAACCCGTCCGATACCCGCCCGGTCAGATGGCTGCCGATATAGATCCCCGGCAGCGACCCCATCAGCAAAAAGCCCAGCAGTTCCCAGTTCATGTTGCCCATGCTGGCATGCCCGAGACCTGCTACCAGGGTCAGCGGCACCGCATGGGCGATCTCCGTGCCCACCAGGCGCCGGGTCGGCAGAAACGGATAGAGGATAAACAGCGCCACCGTCCCCAGGGCGCCGGCGCCGATGGAGGTCAAGGCGACCATGGTGCCGAGGATGAGGCCGGTCAGCACCGTCAGCCCGTTCAACTTCGGCGCACTGATCAGCGAATGATCGACACCCCGCCGATGGGCAAACGCCAGCAGCTTGTTCTTGAACAGCACCGCCAGCGCCGTCAGCAGCAGCACAAAACCCAGCGACCGCTTGATCACGCTGTTCAGGGCTTCAGGCGCGGTATGCAGGCTGCTCAGGAACCACAGGGTCAAGAGCACCGCCGGCACGCTGCCAAGGGTCAGCCAGCCGGTGATCTTCCAGTCGATATTGTCGTTCTTCTTGTGAACCAGCACGCCGCCGGACTTGGTAATCGCCGCGTACAGCAGATCGGTGCCCACGGCGGTCGCCGGGTTGATACCGAACCACAGCAGGATCGGTGTCATCAGAGAACCGCCACCGACACCCGTCAACCCAACGATAAAGCCGACCACCAAGCCTGCCACGACAAAACCGAAATTACCGACATCCATTAGCAAACCCTGGAGAATCTAGCGAGACGACAAAAAAACTGGCGGGCAGCATAGCGGCTAATGTTATGACCGTTTATAAGAATATAATCTAACGTTATAACCAGAAGTACTCACCTGCCCCGCTGCAATCATCGCGACCAGCACCACGCCTCCAGCTCGCATCGTCCTCCCGCATAACCAGGGACCAACGGTTTCCGGATCTTTCTCACTGAAAATGGCGGGTGGCAGGCCGAAGACAGGGGCGACAAGCTTGCGCTCACCGCCCCGGCTGCCACTCCGGATAACGGGCACCCTCTTCGTACGCCAGCCACGGCAGGTCGTGGGACACCCAGATATGGTGTTGGCCAATGAGTCCCGGGTCATCATCCAGCGTGGCGATCCGCAGGATCACCAGTGGCAGGTGTGGCCGCTCGGCCATCAGGTGCGAACCGCATCGCGAACAGAAATGCCGCAGCTTGCCAGGTGAGGACTCGAAGACCGTCAATGCCTCCTCGCCCTTGACCCAGCGAAAATGCTCGCGCCGCACCCCAGCCGTGGGGGCAAACACAGCCGCATGGGTTTTACGGCAGGTATGACAGTGACAATGCCCTATGGGCATATCGAGACTATCGACCTCGTATTCAACGGTTCCACATGCACAACTGCCTTTCATGCCTGCCTCGATCACCCTCAGTACTGGGGCGCCATCCTAGCGTGGCGCCATCGGGACTGACAGCCGCTATTCCACGCGCATGCAGCGATAGGCCTCGGTCCGATAAGGGAAGGCAATGCTCTCGCGCCCCCTCAGGGCCGGATGGGTGTCGATCAGTTCCTGGAGTTGCCCGCCAACCTGGGCCTTTTCGGCGGGCGGCAGCGCGGCAATGAAACTGACCGACATGAAGCGGTCGATGATCACTTCCCGGGCCGTGCCCACATGGGTATAACCAAGGCAACTCAGTTCGGGCGCCGAGAAGTAGCGACCGGTGAAAGGCTTGCGCCAGGCACCAGTATGGAAACGTGGTGTGTCGCCCTCGTAGGGGGTGATGATCCGGGTAATCGCCGCGACCCAGTCAACCGACTCGTCCCGGACATTCCACACCAGCCCGAGCCGACCACCGGGCTTGAGTACACGGTGGATCTCGGCCAGCGCCGCCTCGTGGGCGAACCAGTGAAACGCCTGGGCACAGAGCAAGGTGTCGGCAAACCCGGACTCCAGAGGCATGGCCTCGGCGGTGCCCGGCAAGGCCCGCACTGCCGGCAGACGGGCAACCAGTTCGGCACGCATCGCCTCGACCGGCTCGATGGCGGTGACCGTGGCGCCGGTCGCCACCAGCAGGCGGGTGAATTTACCGGTGCCGGCCCCGAGGTCGATCGCCTGCCCTTGCGCGTCGACACCCAGGGTGTCGCGCAGCCAGGACTGCAGCTCAACGGGATAGTCAGGGCGCCCCTGGGCATAGGTTTTTGCTTCAGCGCTGAAACCGATTTGTGCAGCCTTGTGAACGCCCGACATGCTCAGCCCCTGGTAGATTGATCCGCTGGGTATTACCCGGTTCATATTACCCGGTTCATGTTACAGGCTCAGTCATCCAGCGCCTTGGGGGCAGGCGGCGTTTTACCCGGTTTTTCCACCTTGCCAGGCTTGGCGCCTTTCGCCGGCTTGGCCTCGGCGGCCGCCGCCGGTGGTGGCGGTGGCGTCGGGACCACGGTTTCCTTCTCCGAGGCCGGCAACGCATCGACCGCGCTGAACACGTCCTTCAACGGCAACGGCCCGTCATGCTCGAGGATCTTCTGCTGGCCATCCTTGCCCACCAGGATCACCGTGGACTTGCCCTCCGGCGTGACCCCCAGCTTGAGCCCGCGAATCAGGGCCATGGTGGTCGGTTGTTCCATGTATTTGTTGGCACGCTTGCCCACGGTCTGTGCCACCTCGTAGAGCACCAGCTGGCGCTCGTCGAAGGCCTTCTGGTTGGCCGGGTCGTCGAGGGCCTTTTTCAGGCTGACCAGGGTCGGGTCCGCCGTACTCGGCGCGATCACGATCAACGCCCGGCTTCTCCCGTAGTCCTGGGTCAGCGGAGAATCGATATCGGCCGCCCACGAGGGGCCGGACACGAGCAGCGACAGCGCAACGAAGGTCAGAGACCGGATGAACATACACACCTCCTTTGAATATTCATGGGGTAATGATTGCGCATCGTAGGAAAAGATCCATGCCAGACCGACTTATTTCTCAAAATTCAGGTAACGGGATCTTTCTTCCAACAAGATATCGAACAGCGCCTGGGCCGCGGCGGACAGTTCATGGCCTGGTTTGGTCAGCACGCCGATGGCCCGCTCCACCACCGGATCATGCAAGGTGATGCAACGGGCGCCCAGCTCGCGCATCTGCCCGACGCACAATGCCGGTACCGCGCTCACGCCCAGGCCGCTGGCAACCATCCGCCCCACCGTCGCCAACTGATGGCTCTCGAACTCCACCGGCAGGGTCATATCCCGCGCCCGCAGGTGCTCCTCCAGCATCACCCGCACATTGGAGGGGCGCTGCAGGGTGATAAAGGGCTCCTTGAGCAACGAGTTCCAGTCGATCTCCTCGCGCTCGGCCAACGGCGAATCCGCGGGGACCACGGCCACGAAACGATCGACATACAACGGCGTGAAGGTCAGCGACGAGTTCTGCAACGGTTCGAACGCCACCCCCAACTCCACCTGGCGATCGCCCACCATCTCCAGCACCTGCTCGTTGACCACGTCGTTCACCGCGACATTGACCTGCGGATAACGGGCACGGAAGGTCTTGAGGATCGGCGGCAGCAGGTTGCCGGCAAACGACGGCATCGCCGCCAGGGTCACCCGGCCACGCTGCAGGGTGAAGCGCTGGCGCAGCTCGTCCTCGGCATTGTCCCAGTCGGCGATCAGTCGCCGGGCCAGGGGCACAAGGGCTTCGCCCTCCGGAGTCAGCGCGACATTGCGGGTATTGCGACTGAACAGGCGGCCGCCCAATCCTTCCTCCAGCGCCTTGATGGTCAGGCTCAGGGCCGATTGCGACAAGTAAAGACGTTCGCCCGCCACCGCGAAGCTTAAACTCTGGGCAACGGCGAGAAAGGCCCTAAGCTGTTTGACGGTCATCGGCATCGTCTCGGCATGAATAGCTATTATTGAGCTTTATCAATCAATCAAACCTAAAAATCAACTTAACAAATATATTTCCCGGAGCAACACTCTACTCAAAGGCCGCTCGGGCCACGAACAACAAAAGAGGATCGTGCATATGGCAGGTTTCGATAAACGCGTGGCGTCCTACGAGGAAGCCCTCGCCGGCCTGGAAGACGGCATGACCGTGCTGTCCGGCGGCTTCGGTCTGTGCGGCATTCCGGAAAACCTGATCGCCGAGATCAAGCGCAAGGGCACCCGCAACCTGACCGTGGTCTCCAACAACTGCGGCGTCGACGGTTTCGGACTCGGCGTACTGCTGGAAGACCGGCAGATCAGCAAGGTCGTGGCCTCCTATGTGGGCGAAAACGCCCTGTTCGAGAAGCAGTTGCTCAGCGGCGAGATCGAAGTGGTCCTGACGCCCCAGGGCACCCTGGCCGAGAAAATGCGCGCCGGCGGCGCCGGGATCCCGGCCTTCTTCACCGCCACCGGCTACGGCACCCCCGTCGCCGAAGGCAAGGAAACCCGCGAATTCAATGGCCGTCCGTACCTGATGGAAGAGTCCATCACCGGTGACTTCGCCATTGTCAAAGGCTGGAAGGCCGACCATTTCGGCAACGTGATCTATCGCCACACCGCCCAGAACTTCAACCCGCTGGCCGCCACCGCGGGCAGGATCACCGTGGTCGAAGTCGAGGAGATCGTCGAACCGGGCGAACTGGACCCGGCGCAGATCCACACCCCTGGCATCTACGTCGACCGGATCATCTGCGGCACGTTCGAGAAGCGCATCGAACAGCGCACCGTGCGCAAGTAAGCCGGCCCCCTCGACTAACGGAGAACAATAAATGGCACTTTCCCGCGAACAAATGGCCCAGCGCGTCGCCCGCGAACTGCAGGACGGCTTCTACGTGAACCTCGGCATCGGCATCCCGACCCTGGTCGCCAACTACATCCCGGCCGGCATGGAAGTCATGCTGCAATCGGAAAACGGCCTGCTCGGCATGGGCTCCTTCCCCAGCGAAGATGAAGTCGATGCCGACATGATCAACGCCGGCAAGCAGACCGTGACCGCCCGTATCGGCGCGTCGATCTTCTCCTCCGCCGAATCCTTCGCGATGATCCGCGGCGGCCATATCGACCTGACCGTGCTCGGCGCCTTCGAAGTCGACGTGCAGGGCAACATCGCCTCGTGGATGATCCCCGGCAAGCTGGTCAAGGGCATGGGCGGCGCCATGGACCTGGTGGCCGGTGCCGAGAACATCATCGTCACCATGACCCACGCCTCCAAGGACGGCGAGTCGAAGCTGCTGCCACGCTGCAGCCTGCCGCTGACCGGCGCCAACTGCATCAAGCGCGTACTGACCGACCTGGCCTACCTGGAAATCGAAAATGGCGCTTTTGTCCTCAAGGAACGCGCACCTGGCGTCAGCGTCGAAGAGATTGTCAGCAAGACCGCGGGTAAACTGATCGTTCCCGACCACGTGCCTGAAATGCAGTTTTCCTGATGAGGAATGAAGCGATGCAAGATGTAGTGATTGTCGCCGCCACCCGTACCGCGGTGGGCAGCTTCCAGGGTTCGCTGGCCAGCATCAGCGCCGTCGACCTCGGTGCCGCGGTGATCCGCCAGTTGCTGAGCCAGACCGGCCTCGACGGTGCCCTGGTCGATGAAGTGATCATGGGCCAGGTGCTGACCGCCGGCGCCGGCCAGAACCCCGCGCGCCAGGCCGCGATCAAGGCCGGCCTGCCCCACGCGGTACCGGCCATGACCCTGAACAAGGTCTGCGGCTCGGGCCTCAAGGCCCTGCACCTGGCGGCCCAGGCCATACGCTGCGGCGATGCCGAGGTGATCATCGCCGGTGGCCAGGAAAACATGAGCCTGTCCAACTACGTGATGCCCGGCGCCCGCACCGGCCTGCGCATGGGCCATGGCCAGCTGGTCGACACCATGATCAGCGATGGCCTGTGGGATGCGTTCAACGACTACCACATGGGCATCACCGCCGAGAACCTGGTGGACAAGTACGGGATCAGCCGCGAAGCCCAGGATGCCTTCGCCGCCGCGTCGCAGCAGAAAGCCGTGGCCGCCATCGAGGCCGGGCGTTTTGTCGACGAAATCACGCCGATCCTGATTCCCCAGCGCAAGGGCGATCCGCTGGCGTTCGCCACCGATGAACAGCCACGCGCCGGCACCACCGCCGAGTCCCTGGGCAAGCTCAAGCCGGCCTTCAAGAAAGACGGCACGGTCACCGCCGGCAACGCCTCGTCGCTGAACGACGGCGCCGCCGCGGTGATCCTGATGAGCGCCGCCAAGGCCAAGGCCCTCGGCCTGCCGGTCCTGGCGAAGATCGCGGCCTACGCCAATGCCGGCGTCGATCCGGCGATCATGGGCATCGGTCCGGTCAGCGCCACCCGCCGCTGCCTGGACAAGGCCGGCTGGTCCTTGGAACAGCTGGACCTGATCGAGGCCAACGAGGCTTTCGCGGCCCAGGCGCTGTCGGTGGGCAAGGAACTGGGTTGGGACGCGGCCAAGGTCAACGTCAACGGCGGCGCCATCGCCCTCGGCCACCCGATCGGCGCCTCGGGCTGCCGGGTGCTGGTGACCCTGCTGCACGAGATGATCAAGCGCGATGCGAAAAAAGGCCTGGCGACCTTGTGCATCGGCGGCGGTCAAGGCGTGGCCCTGGCCATCGAGCGCTAGACCCGGCGTACGGGCGGAGCGGGCTTGCCCGCTCTGCTGCTATCCTCGATCGATGCCCCTTTGCGCATCGAGCGAGTCCAACCGCATGATTCTTGTCCTGCTGCCCCACTCCGATTACGACCCCACCGAAAGCAGCGTGCCCTGGCAATACCTGCATCGCGCCGGTATCGACGTTCGCTTCGCCACTCCGCAAGGCACCCCGGCCCATGCCGATCCACGCCTGGTGGAACAGGGTTTCGGCCTGCTGAACCCGTTGCTGATGACCCGCAAGGCCGATCTGCAAAGCTACCAGGCGATGCTAGCCGACCCGCATTTCCAGCAGCCGCAGACCTACGCCGAGGTCGACCCCGCTCAGTTCGACGGCCTGCTGGTTCCCGGCGGCCATGCCGAGGGCATGCGCAGCCTGCTCGAGTCGGACGCGGCACAACGCATCGTGCTGCATTTCTTCAAGACCGACAAACCGCTCGCTTCGGTCTGCCACGGTCCCCTGCTGCTGGCCCGCACCCTCGACCCGGATACCGGGCGCTCGGTGCTGTACGGGCGCAAGGTCACCGGCCTGCTGGCGGCCAGCATGGAACTGGCGGCCTGGCTGATCACCGCGCCCTGGCTCGGTCGCTACTATCGCACCTACCCGCAAACCGTCGAGGCGGAGATCAAGGCCGCACTGGCCAGCCCGAAGGACTTTGTCCCCGGGCCACCGGCACTGCTGCGTGACTCGGCGAGCAAACCCGGGCGTGGCTTCGTGGTCCGCGACGGCAACCTGCTGACCGCCCGCTGGCCGGGTGACTGCCATCGCCTTGCCGCTGAATGGCTGCAGATGCTCAAGCAGCCGCATACCGCTTAGGCCTGTCGCTCCAGCAATCGGCGGCTGACAAAGCTGAAGCCCAGGACGATAAAGATCAGCACACCGGTAGCGACCTGCTGCCAGTAGAAATTCCAGCCGATCAACAGCAGGCCGTTGGCGATGACATTGATGAACAGCACACCCAGCAACGTCCCCGGAATATTCGCCCGCCCCTGGCGATTCAAGGTAGTACCGATGAACACCGCGCCAATGGCGTTGAGCAGGAACGCATTGCCAGACAGCGGCACGTAGGCGCCGACCGTGGAACTGAGCAGGATCCCTGCCAACCCGCAGGCCAGGGCAGCGGCCAGGACCACACTGGTGATGATGCGTCGCACCGACAATCCCGAGTAATACGCCAGCAACGGCTGGGTCCCTTGGGCCAGCAGTTCACGGCCCAGGCGGCCACGGGCCAGAACCAGGCCATAGACCAGGGCCAGGCCGATCACGATCAGCAACGGCAAGGGCAGGCCCAACGGACTCAGGCTCGCCAGTTCCGGCTTGAAGGCCTGGGCGATATAGATGGGCTGACCGCCGTCCGACAGCAACTGCTGGGCGCTGGTGCCGATAAACAAGGTGCCCAGGGTTGCCAGGAACGGACTGATCCGCAGCCCGGCGATCAAGCCCGCGTTCACCGCTCCCACCAGCAAACCCGCCACCAGCGCTGCCGGCACGGCTACGGCGAGCCCGTGACCGGCATTGAGCAGCACGACAAAAGCGAAGCTGGCGAAATCCAGCGCCGTGCCGACCGACAGGTCGATGCCACCCGCCGCCACCGCGTAGGTCATGCCGATGGAGACAATGGCCAGCAGGACAAAATTGTTCAGCACCAGGCTCTTCAGGTTGCCACTGCTGAGAAAGCCCGGCGCCAGCCAGGCAAAGAGCAGGACAATCCCCAGGAATACCAGGGGCAAGGTGAAGGGCAGCAACGAGCGCACGCTCGCCACCGGGTATGCAGGCACGGCCCTCATGAAGGTTCACCTCGATTCAGTGCACTGGAAGCAGCGACTACCAGCAGGATCAGTACACCCTGCACCCCGTTGACCCAGAAACTGGACAGGTTCAGCAACTGAAAGCCGTTGATGAGAAAGCCGATCAACAGGGTCGCCAGCAAGGTGCCGGGGATACTCGCCACCAGCCGCCGGGAAAACACCACGCCGAGAAAGGCAATCGCCACCACCGACAGCAGCATGTCACCGGAGCCGGTGGTACTGCCGCTGAAGAAGGCTGCCGAACACAACGCCGCCACGGCCGCACACAGCCCCGACAGCAGATAGCTGGAAAACACGTAGGCCGTCACCGCAATCCCAGCCGCCTGCGCAGCCTGGGGGTACTCGCCGACGGCATGCAGGCGCAGTCCATAAGCGCTGTGCTGGATCAGCAGGGTCAGCAATCCGGCCATCGCCAGCAGCACCCAGGCCAACGCCGGCACCGCCAGCCAGGTCCCGCCACTGAGCAGGTCGAGCAACGGCGAATCAGTGGGCACCACGGTATTTTCGGTGAGGACCAGTTCCAGCCCGGCCAGCACATTCATGCTCGCCAGCGTCGCCAGCAACGGTGGCAAGCGCAGCACCACCACGGCCAGGCCATTGAGCAGACCCACCGCGAGGCCGCAGCCCAGGGTCAGTGGCAGGCTTGCCAAGAGGTCCAGGCCGGCATTGTTGAGTCGGCTGAACACCGCCGCGCACAGCCCCAGGTTGGCCGCCAGCGACAGGTCGAGCCCGCCGGCCAGCACATTCGAGCCACCGCCGATGATCACGCAGGTCAGGCCGAAGGCCAGTACCCCGAGGATCGCCGACTGGCTGAAGACATTGGCGATATTGCCCACGGACAGGAAGTTCGGCGCCGCCAGCGCAAACCCCAGCAGAATGACCAGGAACACGCCCAGGGAACCCCGCCGCAACAGCAGCACCCACAAACGCCGGGACAGGCCCGGCGCAGTGCTCGCAAGGGACAACTCATCAGGCCGGGACATGCGCCACCTCCCTGCTCGCCGAGCCGATGCTCCGGGCCCGCACCGCGCCCGTGGCACAGGCCAGCAACTGGTCGCTGTCAGTCTCGGCGGCGCGGAACTCGCCGGCGATCTCGCCCCGATGCAGCACCAGGATCCGGTCGCTGATACCGAGCAGTTCCGGCAGGTCCGAAGACAGCACCAGCACCGCGGCCCCCTCTGCCACCAGGCGCCCGATCAAGCGGTAGATCTCCACCTTCGCCCCGACATCCACACCGACACAGGGCTCGTCCAGCAGGTACACCGCCGAACGTCGGCTCAGCCATTTGCCCAGGGCGACCTTCTGCTGGTTGCCACCGCTGAGCTGACTGACCGCGGCCTGGGGCCCCGGCGTCTTGATTGCCAACTCATCGATCAGCCGCAGGCTTTCCGCCAGTTCCTCACGCCGGCTCAGCCAACCCCAACGGCTGAAGCGTCGGAGTCCGGCCAGGGTCAGGTTCTCCAGTACCGAGAGAACCGGGGCGATCCCCTGGCTGCGCCGCTCTTCCGGCACCAGGGCAATCCCCGCGGCGATGGCCTGGCCCGGCGACCGCAGACGCAACAGACGGTCCTCCAGGTGAATACTGCCGCTGTCGGCCCGGACTACGCCAAACAGGGTCTTGAGCAAGTCCTTGGCGCCCGAGCCGACCAACCCGGTCAGGCCGACGATCTCGCCACGCCGCAGTTCCAGGTCGATCTGCCGATAGCGCCGGGCCAGGCTCAGCGAACGCACCCGCAGCAGCACCTCGCCGGGCTCTACCGGCATCTTGGGGTACATCTCGCGGACCTCGCGATTGACCATCAACCGGGCGATCTGCGCGCTGGAGGTCTGGCGCGGTTCGACCACCGCCACATCCCGGCCATTGCGCAACACCGTGACCTGATCGCACAGGCTGTCGATCTCCTGCAGGTAATGGGAGATGTACAGGATCGACAAACCCTGGTCGCGCAAGCGCTTGACGATCCGCAGCAACTGGTCGACCTCGCGCTTGACCAGGGCCACGCTCGGCTCGTCGAACACCAGGATCTTCGGCTTGCGGATCAGCGCCCGGGTGATCTGCAGCACCTGGCGTTCGGCACTGTTCAACTCGCCGACCAGCGCCCCCGCCGGTAGTTGCAGGTCGAAATATTCCGCCAGCAGGCGCTCGGCCTCGCGCTGCTGCCGGCGCCGGTCGACAAAGGGGCCACGGCGCAGCTCATGGCCAAAAAACAGCGCTTCGCCCACGGTGAAACGGGTCGGCAACAGTCGCTCCTGATGGATGAACTGCACACCGAGGGCTTCCACCTGGCGTGGTGACAACGCGGCATACGGCTGGCCGTCGATGCGCAACTGCCCGGAGTCCGCCTTGTGGATACCGGCCAGGATCTTGATCAGGGTCGACTTGCCCGCCCCGTTCTCGCCCACCAGGCCGTGGATGGTGCCACGCTCGACTTTCAGGCTCGCATCGTCCAGCGCCAGGGTCGCGCCGAAGCGCTTGTGCAGATGCTCCAGATGCAATGCCGGGGCTGCCGTCATCAGTCACCCCGCAATTGCTGGACCTGCGCCAGGTTACTGGCGGTGGTCAGCAATGTCGGTACGTGGGTTTCCCTGGGCAGGTCATGCTGCCCGGCCAGATAGCGGGCGACGTTCTGCACCGCGGTCTTGCCGATCAGTGCCGGCTGCTGCGCGACGACCGCGCCCACCGGTGAATCCGCCTGGCCCAGCAACTCCAGCACCTCCGGAGTGCCATCCACGCCGTAGGTCTTGATCTCGGTGCGCCTGGCGTCGATCAGCGCCTTGCTGGCGCCCAGCTGCGGGATGTCCCATGCGGCCCAGATCGCCGAAATGCTGCCTGCCGGGTACTTGTTGAGCAAGGCGGAAACCTGGGAGTAGGCATCCTGCACGGTGTTGGGAATCACATCGCGCAGTTCCGGCTCGATGATCTCCAGTTGCGGGTGGTCCTTGAGCGCCAGCTTCAACTGGTCGTAGCGGATCGCGCAGACCGGCACGCCGTAGAAACCGTTGAATACCAGGATCCGGCCCTTGCCACCGGCATCCTTGATCAATTGATCGGCCAGGGCGCGGCCGGTGGCGACGTTGTCCGAGGTGGTGTTGTTGAGGCTGTACTGCGAAGGCGCATCGATGGTGAACAGCGGAATACCGGCCTTGCTGATGCGCTTGAGCCAGGGATCGATGACGCTGAGCGTGCCGAGGGTCTGGATGACCGCGTCGGGCTTCTGGGTGACCACCGTCTGCAACTGGGTCACCAGGTTCTTGTCATTGCGCCCGGCATCCAGGGTGATCGGCGTGCCACCGAGACGCTTGATCTCGTCGACCTGGGCCTGGAACGCCTTGATATCGAAATAATGACTGGTGCCGGTCATGCTCACGGCAATGCGCTTGCCGGCCAGGGACGGTACGGTGTCGTCCCCTTCGGCGGCCAGGGAGGCGCCGGCGTGGCCCAGCAGCAACGCTGCGCCGAGCCAGACAAGAGGTGAAAACAGGGAACGGGTGCAAGGCATACGGAGCTCCGCTGAGCGACGGGTGAAAGGGTTCACCCGATCGTATTGCAGAGCCCATGCCATTATTTTAAACGAATAAAATCAATAAGTTGTGACGAAATCGATTATCACGCCCTGTGCATCCGGGGAACAAATGTCGAATCACTGTTGCCCTGGCAACAGTTGCGCAGAAACCGACGAAAGGTATTCAAGACTGTCATTTCTGACAGTAGCCAGCCGTCTCGGCACGGCTCACATTGTCGGCAGCAGTCACTTTCACCGATTGAGATGCTTTTGGGAGAAATGCCATGAGCGATAGCGATCCACGCAAGAAATATAAGCTTCCCCCCTACGAGAAATACACCATCACCTCGGCGGAGGAAGGCAAGGCGCCTTACTACGTGTGGCGGCCAGAAGGCGGGCAATTGGTCAATGACGCCGATCCTGATGCGGACCCTTATGCCTCCACCGGTGGTTTTGGTTCAATTGGAGACGCCAAGGCGCGCATAAACGAAAGCGCCGCTAACTGACGACCGCCTATATGCCGCCGGACAGAAGCGTTTCCAGGGCCGGCGTATGCACAAAGCACAACTTGTTGCCTTCCGGGTCGCGGCAATAGGCGCCGTAATAATCGGCCGAGTAATCGGGGCGCAGGCCCGGCGCCCCTTCATCCCTGGCACCCAGCGCCAGGGCCCGGTTCCAGGCGGCCCGCACCGCCGCCTGGGACGGCGCGGCAAAGCTCACCTGCACCCCGTTGCCCCAGGTCGCCGGCAGGCCGTTGAACGGCTCCTGGACAAAGAACTGCGGCCAGCCGCGCCCCGGCAACTGCCAGCCGGCGCCGGGGGGGCCGTTGTCCTGGTCATCGTCCATGCGCACCAGGCCCAGTTCGGCCAGCACCGCTTCGTAGAACGCAATCATGCGCGGCAGGTCCCGCGCTCCAAGCTGGATATGGCTGAACATGGCAGTCGTCCTGGGGTGGGTTGGCGGTCTCAGTCGAGCTTGAACGCATCATCCAGCGGAATACGGTAACCGTTGGCCAGCCGATTGGTCTCGTTGGCCATGCCGACCACCGCCTGCAACTCGCCGAACATCGCCTCGGTCATCCCCGCCTTGCGTGCCGCCGCCGTATGGGAAGCGATGCAGTACGGACAATTGTTGGTGACGCTGACGGCGACGTAGATCAGTTCCTTGGTCAACGGATCCAGCGCACCGGGGGCCATGATTTCCTTGAGGCTTTCCCAGGTCCGGCGCAGGGTCGGCGGATGGGCCGCCAGGCATTTCCAGAAGTTGTTGACCTGCTCGACCTTGCGGGTCTGCATGATGTCGTCGTACACCGCCCGCACTTCGGGGCTGGCTTCTTCGTATTCGATCAGATGCTTGGATGACATGAACGGTCCTCGGGGGAATGGATACCGGTGAATGATCAAGGTCTACAGCGAGGGATCAGATGTACCGCATCGCCCGCGCGAACGAAAGCTCCCGGGACTCTCCCCGGTCCACTGCTTGAAGGCCCGATGGAAAGCGCTGGGCTCGCGGAAGCCGACTTCCTGGGCAATCTCGGCAATGCTCAGGCTGCTGCCGCGCAGCCGTTCGAAGGCCATGGCCCGGCGGACTTCGTCCTTGATCTCCTGATAGGAAAAACCTTCGCGCTGCAAGGCTCGGCGCAGGCTGGCGAGGTGGATGCCGAACTCGCCGGCCAGTTGCTCCAGGGTCGGCCAGTGGTCGTAGCCACAGGCCCGCAAGCGCTGGTGGACACGGGCACTGAAGCCTTCGCGATTGCGGAAACGGATGAACACCGACTGCGGCGCGTCCCGCAAGAAGGTATAGAGCGACTTGCGGTCCTGCAACACCGGCAGGCGCAGGTACTCCCGGTCGAACTCGATCTCGGTGATGGCCGCATCGAATTCCACGTAGGCGCCCCAGAGCAGGTGTTCGTCGCCATGGGGCGGCCGGGCATGGGCAAACCGCGCGCGGCTGATGGGAATCCGCCGCCCGGCCAGCCAGCACATCAGCCCGACGATCAGGATCAGGAAGGTTTCGGTGATCACCGCCTGCAAGTAGGGATCCCTGGTAGCGGTTTTCATCACCACGACCACCCGCTTGCCCCGTACCTGCACCTGGGCCTGGATATCGCGCAGGAACAGCGCGAAATACTCCAGGGACAGCCCCAGCGCCTTGCCCACCGTCGGCGCCTGGATCAGGCCGCGGCAGATCAGGGCAAAGCTGCCGATGGGCATGCCGTGGGAATCGAAGCCGAAAAACTCATCGCCCAGCTCGCGGATCACCGTCAGCCAGAGTTGCGCCAGCAGCCTGGGCGCGACCCTTTCGCCCAGTTCGTCCACGGAACGCTCGCTGAAACCCGCCGCCTGCAACAGCTCGGCGACCCGCTGTGGACGGTCGAGAAAGCGCACCAGCAGGGCCTTGACGAAATACGACGACACCGAATGTTTTTCTTTCATGAATCCCAGGCTGCATATGGCAAAAAATAACAATTTTACTGAGCAGTTTCGGCATAGGCCGGACCGACACCCGGCCCTAGACTTATCGGCCAGGTGAACCTTACTTCAGATCGGGTGACAGGTGCGGATTGCCGAACCCCGTGGGAGCCGGCTCCTGCAAGGTCGCGACCTGCTCCGCCTGTCGATCACAACAACAAACCAGGAGTGCCCCATGTCCAAGCCCGAAGTGTATATCGTCAGCGCCGCCCGGACCGCCATCGGCACCTTCGGCGGCGCCCTGAAGGATGTCGCCCTGAGCGAACTGGCCACCACCGCCGTCAAGGCCGCCCTGCAACACAGTGACCTCGACCCGGCCCTGGTCGGCCATGTGGTGATGGGCAATGTGATCCCCACCGACACCCAGGACGCCTACCTGTCCCGCGTCGCCGCCATGAACGCCGGCATTCCCAAGGAAACCCCGGCCTACAACGTCAACCGCCTCTGCGGTTCGGGCCTGCAGGCGATTGTCTCGGCGGCCCAGACCCTGCTGCTCGGCGATGCCGAAGTGGCCATCGGTGCCGGTGCCGAATCCATGAGCCGCGGCCCTTACCTGCTGCCATCGGCACGCTGGGGCGCGCGCATGGGCAATGTCCAGGCGATCGACTACATGCTCGGTATTCTCCATGACCCGTTCCATGGCATCCACATGGGGATCACCGCAGAAAACATCGCCGAACGCAACGGTATCACCCGTCAGATGCAGGATGACCTGGCCCTGGAAGAACAGCTGCGGGCCCGTCGCGCCATCGACGAGGGTCGCTTCGTCTCGCAGATCGTCCCGGTGGAAGTACGCAGCCGCAAGGGCACCGAGCTGTTCAGTGTCGACGAACACCCGCGCGCCACCTCGCTGGAGCAACTGGCGCAGATGCGCACCGCCTTCAAGAAAGACGGCACGGTCACGGCCGGCAACGCCTCGGGTCTGAATGACGGAGCGGCCGCCCTGCTGCTGGCGACCGGTACGGCGGTCCAGGCCAACGGCCTCAAACCCCTGGTCCGCCTGGTGGCCTATGCCCACGCCGGGGTCGAACCCGAGCTGATGGGCCTCGGCCCGATCCCGGCCACCCGCCTGGCCCTCAAGCGCGCCGGCCTGACCGTCGCCGACCTCGACGTGATCGAGGCCAACGTCGCCTTCGCGGCCCAGGCCTGCGCGGTCAGCCAGGAACTGGACCTCGACCCGGCCCGGGTCAACCCCAACGGCTCGGGGATTGCCCTCGGCCACCCGGTGGGTGCCACCGGCGCGATCATCGCCACCAAGCTGATCCATGAATTGCACCGTACCGGCGGGCGTTATGGCCTGGCGACCATGTGCATCGGCGGCGGGCAAGGCATCGCGGTCATCTTCGAACGAATCTGAAGGACAACACCTATGACTATTCAACGTATCGCCGTGATCGGCGCCGGCATCATGGGCAACGGCATCGCCCAGGTCTGCGCGGTCGCGGGCCTGCAGGTCAGCCTCATCGACGTGTCCCAGGCCGCCCTGGACAAGGGCCTGGCAACCCTCACCGGCAATCTGGACCGCCAGGTGCGCAAGGCCGTGATCAGCGCCGAGGACAAACAGGCCGCGCTGGGCCGCATCCGCCTGAGCAGCGACTACGCGGTGCTGGCCGATGCCGAGCTGGTGATCGAGGCCGCCACGGAAAACCTCGAGCTGAAAAAGCGCATCCTCAAGCAGATCGCCGAAGTCGTGGACGACACATGCATCATCGCCACCAACACCTCGTCACTGTCGATCACCGAGCTGGCGGCGGCCATCGCCCTGCCCGAGCGCTTTATCGGCCTGCACTTCTTCAACCCGGTGCCGATGATGGGCCTGCTGGAAGTCATTCGCGGCCTGCAGACCAGCGATGTCACCCACGCCAGCGCCCTGGCCCTGGCCACGCAGATCGGCAAGACGGCGATCACCGCGCGCAACCGCCCGGGCTTCGTGGTCAACCGCATCCTCTGCCCGATGATCAACGAGGCAATCTTCGTGCTCCAGGAAGACCTGGCCAGCGCCGTGGATATCGACGCCGGCATGCAACTGGGCTGCAACCAGCCGATCGGCCCGCTGGCCCTGGCCGACCTGATCGGCCTGGACACCCTGCTGGCGATCATGGAGAGCCTGCACTCGGGCTTCGATGAACCGAAATACCGGCCGGCGCAGTTGCTCAAAGAAATGGTCGCGGCCGGTTACCTGGGTCGCAAGAGCGGCCGCGGTTTCTACTCGTACGAGCGCTGAGACGGCCATGGCCCGGGCCGCTCTCGCCACCCCGCCGCTGCCGGGAGAAGTCATCCCGGCCAGGGCCTCGCGCCACCTGGAGACCCGGGCAAAAGCCGTGGCGCTGTTTGCCCGGCGCGGGTTCGCCCAGGTCGGCCTGCGGGAACTGGCGGGACACCTGGGCATCCAGGCGGGCTCGATCTACAACCATATCGAGAGCAAGGAAACCCTGCTGTTCGAGCTGATCGAAAGCCTCTACCTGGACCTGCTGGACATCGTCACCCCACCGGTGCGGGCCTCGCGCTCGGCGCAAAGGCGCCTGGACGAACTGATCGCCGCCCATCTGGACCTGCATCGCGACAAGGGTGATTTCTTCCGGGTCGCGGAGCACGAGTTCCACTGCCTGGAGGCCTCGCACCAGGCCGTGGTGCTGGTGCTGCGTCGACGTTATGAAAGCCACCTGATCAAGCTGCTGACGCCCCTGGGCCTGTCACCCGACGAGACCCTGGCGCTGACCACCGTGCGCACCTTCCTCTGCCTGCTGAACAACCTGCCGGCCTGGACCGATGAAGCGGGGCTGGAGCCGGGTACCTATCGCGCACTGATGCATGACATCGCGCTGGGGGCGGTGAAGGGCGCGCTTGCCCACAAAGGCCCTGGTCCCCGCTAGCGTTCAGGCACAGCCCGATCTTCCTCGAACGACCGCCATCCGCTTCGACGAAGCGGGCTGCCGGTCGGATCAGGCCATCACAGGCAGGTCGCGACCGCCGCCAGTCGCCGGGCACCGATCGGCTTGCTGGTGGTGGCGTAGTAGTCGACCACCGTGCCTTCGGCGTCGCGGCGGACATCGACGAAATACTCCGAACCGCGGGTATAGACGGTCGAACCGCCCTTGTAGCCCGGTTGCAGGTAGGCCGCGGCATCCACGTCGAAGACCGCCTCGTCCTGCCAGGAGAACTGGATGCACTGGGCGACGACATTGTCGGCCTTGGCCGAGGTAAAGGTCTTGGTCGGCCCGGTGGTGCGGGTCTGATTCATGCCGGGACTCATGCACCCCGCCAACGCTACTGTCGCCAACGCCCCGATTAACATCCGCATGACCGTTCCCTGCTCCGAAAAAAAGAAGCGACTTTAGCATTGAGTCCGCGCAATACGAATCTGATTTCCACCCCGCCTGGTTCAGATACGGGTTGCAACCGCGGCATGTTGGTCCAGACTATCCATGGCCCCACTCGAACAGGCATAAATGCAGACAAGACCTGCACTTATCCCGGTTGTATCGGGCAAATTTGCACTGTTACGATCGACCATCGTTCGTCCGCCGAACGCACTCAAAAAGACAATAAAAGCAGGGAGTTAGTAATGACTGCTCGGGTTTCATCCTCCGCTGCCACGGATTTCGACAACACCTCGGCCGACGTCCTGGCCGACGTGCGCAACCATATCGGCCACCTGACCCTCAACCGCCCCGCCGGCCTCAACGCCCTGACCCTGGACATGATCCGCCTGCTGCAACGCCAGCTCGATGCCTGGGCCGAGGATCCGCATGTCCACGCCGTCACCCTGCGCGGAGCCGGCGACCGTGCATTCTGCGCCGGCGGCGATATCCGCTCGCTCCATGACAGCTACCAGAGTGGCGGGCGCCTGCACGAAGATTTCTTCGTCGAGGAATACGCCCTCGACCTGAGCATCCACCACTACCGCAAGCCGGTGCTGGCGCTGATGGACGGTTTTGTCCTCGGCGGCGGCATGGGCCTGGTACAGGGCGCCGACCTGCGGGTAGTCACCGAGCGCAGCCGGCTGGCCATGCCGGAAGTCGGCATCGGGTATTTCCCGGATGTCGGCGGCAGCTATTTCCTGCCGCGCATTCCCGGCGAAATCGGTCTCTACCTGGGAGTCAGCGGCAGCCAGATCCGTGCCGCCGATGCGCTGTATTGCGGCCTCGCCGACTGGTATCTGAGCAGCGACAAACTCAACGAACTGGACCAGCGCCTCGACCAGCTGGAGTGGCACGACACGCCCCTCAAGGACCTGCAGGGCCTGCTGGCCAGGCTCGGCGTGCAGACTTTGCCCGATGCCCCGTTGGACAAGCTGCGCCCGGCCATCGACCACTTCTTCGCCCTGCCCGACGTGCCCAGCATGGTCGAGCAGTTGCGGGAAGTGACCGTCGCCGACAGCCATGAGTGGGCCCGGGAAACCGCCGACCTGCTGGAGACCCGTTCACCGCTGGCCATGGGTGTGACCCTGGAGATGCTCCGTCGTGGCCGGCACCTGAGCCTGGAGGAATGCTTCGCCCTGGAACTGCACCTGGACCGCCAGTGGTTCGAGCACGGGGACCTGATGGAAGGCGTGCGCGCCCTGCTGATCGACAAGGACAAGAAGCCCCGGTGGAACCCACCGATCCTGCAGGCACTGCGGCCCGAGCAGGTCGCCCGCTTTTTCCACGGCCTCGACACGGGCAGGAACTGAACCATGCACGATATCGAACTGAGCGAAGAACAAGTGATGATCCGCGACATGGCCCGGGACTTCGCCCGTGGCGAGATCGCGCCGCATGCCCAGGCCTGGGAAAAGGCCGGCTGGATCGACGACGCCCTCGTCAACAAGATGGGCGAACTGGGCCTGCTGGGCATGGTGGTGCCCGAGGAATGGGGCGGCACCTATGTCGACTATGTGGCCTACGCCCTGGCCGTGGAAGAAATCGCCGCCGGTGACGGCGCCACCGGCGCGCTGATGAGCATCCACAACTCGGTCGGCTGCGGACCGATCCTCAACTACGGCAGCCAGGCCCAGAAGGAAACCTGGCTGGAAGAGCTGGCCACCGGCCGGGCCATCGGCTGCTTCTGCCTTACCGAACCCCAGGCCGGCTCAGAAGCCCACAACCTGCGCACCCGTGCCGAACTCAAGGACGGCCAGTGGGTGATCAACGGCGCCAAGCAGTTTGTCAGCAATGGCAAACGGGCCAGGTTGGCGATCGTCTTTGCCGTGACCGATCCGGAACTGGGCAAGAAAGGCATTTCCGCCTTCCTCGTCCCCACCGACACCCCTGGATTTATCGTCGACCGCACCGAACACAAGATGGGCATCCGTGCCTCGGACACCTGCGCCGTCACGCTGAACCAGTGCAGCGTGCCCGAAGCCAACCTGCTGGGTGAGCGTGGCAAGGGCCTGGCGATTGCCCTGTCTAACCTGGAAGGCGGCCGCATCGGCATCGCCGCCCAGGCCCTGGGCATCGCTCGCGCCGCCTTCGAGGCCGCGCTGGCCTACGCCCGGGACCGCGTGCAGTTCGGCAAGCCGATCATCGAGCACCAGAGCATCGCCAATATGCTGGCCGACATGCATACCCGGATCAACGCCTCGCGCCTGCTCATCCTGCACGCGGCGCGCCTGCGCAGCGCGGGCCAGCCGTGCCTGTCGGAGGCTTCGCAAGCCAAGCTGTTCGCTTCGGAAATGGCCGAGAAGGTCTGCTCGTCAGCGATGCAGATCCATGGCGGCTACGGGTACCTGGAGGATTATCCGGTGGAGCGCTACTACCGCGATGCGCGGATCACGCAGATCTACGAAGGGTCGAGCGAGATCCAGCGGATGCTGATCGCCCGGGAACTCAGGCACTATCTGGTGTAACGCCAGAAAACATCGCCGGCAAGCCGGCTCCCACAGGTTTTTGGTTGGTCACCTATTTG
>NZ_JACAOR010000001.1:28478-28606 GCF_013386115.1 Pseudomonas gingeri | reverse complement strand
GGGCTTGCCCGCGAAGACGGCGGCAAGAGCGCTGCAAGCCTCAAGGGCCCCTTCGTGGGCAAGCCCACTCCCACAGGTTTTTGGTTGGCCACCTATTTGCGGTTAACCCGATCAGTGTGGGAGCGGGC
>NZ_JACAOR010000001.1:0-28400 GCF_013386115.1 Pseudomonas gingeri | reverse complement strand
TCAAGGGCCTCTTCGTGGGCAATCCCACTCCCACAGTTTTTTTGGTTGGTCACCTTTTTGAGGTTGGCCCGGTCAGTGTGTGGCCGGGCGCTGTGTTCCGCTTGCTGGCGAGGGTGGCCTAGTGGCCAACGCTGGACCTGGCAGACCTACTGGTCCTTGAACTGCGCCTCGCGCTTGGCGATAAAGGCAGCCATCCCTTCTTTCTGATCCTCGGTGGCAAATGCCGCGTGGAACACCCGGCGCTCGAAGCGCACACCCTCCGACAGGCTGACCTCGAAAGCGCGGTTGACGCTTTCCTTGACCATCATGCTGATGGGAATCGACTTGCCGGCGATCAGGCTGGCGACTTTCAACGCCTCGTCCAGCAACTCGTCGACCGGCACGATCCGCGCGACGATGCCGCACCGCTCGGCTTCCACCGCATCGATGAAGCGCCCGGTCAGGCACATTTCCATGGCCTTGGCCTTGCCCACCGCACGGGTCAGGCGCTGGGTACCGCCCATGCCCGGCAGCACGCCCAGGTTGATTTCCGGCTGGCCGAACTTGGCATTGTCAGCGGCCAGGATGAAGTCGCACATCAGCGCCAGCTCGCAGCCGCCACCCAGGGCAAAGCCCGCCACCGCGGCAATGATCGGCTTGCGTCGGTTGGCCACCCGGTCGCTGTCGCTGAACAGGTCATCGAGGTAGATCTTCGGGTAGGTCAGCTCGGCCATTTCCTTGATATCGGCGCCGGCGGCAAAGGCCTTCTTCGAACCGGTCAGGACAACGCAGCCGATCTGCGGGTCAGCTTCCAGGGCGTCCAGCGCGTGGTTCAGTTCGCTGACGATCTGCGCGTTCAGGGCATTGAGCGCCTGCGGGCGGTTCAGGGTAATCAGGCCGACACGGCCCTTGATGTCCAGCAGAATGGTTTCATAGCTCATCGATAGAGTCCTTGATCACAGGTTGCGCGAAATGACCATGCGCTGAATGTCACTGGTGCCTTCGTAGATCTGGCAGACCCGCACGTCACGGTAGATCCGCTCCAGCGGGAAATCGTTCAAATAGCCATAACCGCCGAGGGTTTGCAATGCCGAGGAGCAGACCTTCTCGGCCATTTCCGAAGCGAACAGCTTGGCCATCGAAGCCTCCACCAGGGCCGGCTTGCCACTGTCGCGCAGGGCGGCGGCGTAGTGCACCATCTGCCGTGCCACGGCGATCTGGGTCGCCATGTCCGCCAGGCGGAAGGCCACGGCCTGATGCTCAACCAGGGCCTTGCCGAAGCTTTGCCGCTCACGGGCATAATCACGCGCCGCCTCGAACGCCGCCCGGGCCATGCCCACCGACTGCGCGGCAATGCCGACACGCCCGCCTTCCAGGTTTGCCAGGGCGATGCGATAACCCTCGCCCTCCTCGCCCAGGCGATTGTCTACCGGCACCTTCACGTCCTCGAAGAGGATCTGGCAGGTGTCCGAGGCGTGCTGGCCAAGCTTGTCCTCGACCCGCGCGACCTTGTAGCCCGGCGAGTCGGTGGGCACGATAAAGGCGCTGATGCCGCGCTTGCCGGCACTCGGGTCGGTCACCGCGAAGACGATCACCACTCCGGCGTTCTGCCCGGAGGTGATGAATTGCTTGCAGCCGTTGAGCACGTAGTGATCGCCCTCCAGCCGCGCACGGGTCTTCAGGCCGCTGGCATCGGAGCCGGCCTGGGGCTCGGTCAGGGCAAAGGCCCCGAGCATCGCACCACTGGCCAGGGGTGGCAGGAACCGGGCTTTCTGCTCGTCGCTGCCAAAGTTGAGGATCGGCACGCAACCCACCGAGTTGTGTACGCTCATGATGGTCGAGCAGGCGCCGTCGCCGGCGGCGATTTCCTCCAGGGCCATGGCATAGGCCAGGTAACCGGTGTCGCAGCCACCCCAGGCTTCCGGCACCAGCATGCCGAAAAAGCCCAGCCCGGCCATCTCGCCGATGGCCTCCCGGGGAAAACGGTGTTCGCGGTCCCATTCGGCGGCGAACGGTTTCAGCCGTTCCTGGGCAAAGGCCCGTGCCGCGTCGCTGATCTGTTGTTGCTCTTCGCTCGGTAACATGAGGCCTCCTAGTACAGACACTCGACGGCCATGGCCGTGGCTTCGCCGCCGCCGATGCAGATGGCCGCGATCCCGTGCTTGAGGCCTTGCTGGCGCAGGGCCGAGAGCAGGGTCACCAGGATCCGGGCGCCGGACGCACCGATCGGATGGCCCAGGGCGCAGGCACCGCCATGGACGTTGACCTTGTCATGGGGGATTTCCAGCTTGCCCATGGTCACCAGGGTGACCACGGCGAAGGCCTCGTTGATTTCAAAGCGGTCGACCTGATCCAGGGACCAGCCGGTCTTTTTCAGCAGCTTGTCGATCGCCCCCACCGGTGCCACCGGGAACAGACCCGGGGTATCGGCAAACGCCGCATGCCCATGGATCACCGCCAGCGGTTTGAGACCGCGTTTCTCGGCTTCGGAACGGCGCATCAACACCAGCGCCGCGGCGCCATCGGAGATCGAACTGGAGTTCGCCGCCGTGACCGTACCGCCCGCGCGGAATGCCGGTTTCAGCGTGGCGATCTTGTCCAGCCTGGCCTTCGGCGGCTGTTCGTCATCGCTGATCAGCCGCTGCTCCTTGCCGACCGTGACCTGCAACGGGACGATTTCATCCTTGAAACGGCCTTCGCTGATGGCCTGCTGCGCGCGGGTCAGGGACGCCACGGCAAAGGCGTCCTGGGCCTCGCGGCTGAAGCCGTTGGTCTCGGCGCAGTCCTCGGCAAAGGTGCCCATCAGGCGGCCCTTGTCGTAGGCGTCCTCCAGGCCGTCGAGGAACATGTGGTCGAGCACCTGGCCGTGGCCCATGCGGTAGCCGCTGCGGGCGCGGTCCAGCAGATACGGAGCGTTGGACATGCTTTCCATGCCGCCGGCCACCACCACTTCGGCACTGCCGGCCAGCAGCATGTCGTGGGCGAGGATGGTCGCCTCCATGCCGGAACCGCACATCTTGTTGAGGGTGGTACAGCGGGTCGACTTGTCCAGTCCGGCGCCCAATGCCGCCTGACGGGCCGGTGCCTGGCCGAGGCCGGCCGAGAGCACGCAGCCGAACAGCACTTCCTCGACGGCGTCGGCGGCCACGCCGGCACGCTCGACAGCCGCGCGAATGGCGGCAGCCCCCAGTTGCGGCGCGCTGAGACTCTTCAGGTCGCCCTGGAAGCCACCCATGGGGGTGCGCACGGCGCTGACGATAACAATCGGGTCTTGAGTGTTCATGTGCGATTCTCCTATTTCGCAGCCATGCGCAAGGCACCGTCGAGACGGATCACCTCGCCATTGAGCATGCTGTTTTCAATGATGTGCCGGACCAGCGCCGCGTACTCGGACGGCTTGCCCAGGCGTGGCGGGAACGGCACGCCGGCTGCCAGGGAGGCACGGACTTCCGGGGTCATGCCGGCCATCATCGGGGTTTCGAAGATGCCTGGCGCAATGGTCATCACGCGGATGCCGAAGCGGGCCAGCTCGCGGGCGGCCGGCAGGGTCAGGCTGACGATCGCGCCCTTGGACGCGGCATAGGCAGCCTGGCCGATCTGGCCGTCATAGGCGGCAGCCGAGGCCGTGTTGATGATCACCCCGCGCTCGCCGTCCGCGTCGGCCTCGGTTTCGGCCATGGCCGCGGCGGCCAGGCGCAGCAGGTTGAAACTGCCGATCAGGTTGACGTTGATCACCTGACTGAAACTCTCCAGCAGGTGCGGGCCGTTCCTGCCGAGGATCTTCTCGCCACGAACGATACCGGCGCAGTTGACCAGACCGTGCAGGCCACCGAAAGCCGTGACCGCCGCCTGTACCGCGACCTGGGCCTGGGCTTCCTGGGTGATATCCGCGACCACGCTGTGGGCCCGGGCCCCGAGCTTTTGTGCCTGGGCCGCGACGGCCTCGGCATTGAGGTCCACCAGCATGACCCTGGCACCGGCGGCCACCAGCATTTCGGCGGTGGCCGCACCGAGACCGGAAGCCCCGCCGCTGACCAGGAAAACCTTGTCTTGAATATGCATCACAAATGTCCTTCGTTAAAACCGCAAGTGATTCTGATGTTGCCCCCAGCAGGCGCCCCTCAACTATTGTCGTACCCGACCTTTGTGGGAGCTGGCTTGCCAGCGATGAGGCCCATAGGACCGACACCGCCTGTAAGGCCGCCATCGCCGGCAAGCCGGCCCCCACCAGCTTCTCGTCTTCAGGTCGCGGCCTGGGCCTTGGCGATTTCCTGATTACGCAGGATGAAGCGTTGCAACTTGCCGCTCGGCGTCTTCGGCAGTTCCTCGACGAATTCGATTTCCCGTGGATAGGCATGTGCCGCCAGGCGCTTGCGCACATGCTGGCGCAGCTCTTCGGCCAGTTGCGGGTCGGCGCGGTACTGTGCACCGAGCACCACGAAAGCCTTCACCAGTTCGGTACGCTCGGGGTCGGGCTTGCCCACCACTGCCGCTTCGACCACCGCCGGGTGCTCGACCAGCGCGCTTTCCACATCGAACGGCCCGACCCGGTAGCCCGAGGTGGTGATCACGTCGTCGCTGCGACCGACAAAGCTGATGCTGCCATCGGCATTCAGTTCGACCGTGTCGCCGCTGAGGTAATAGCGGCCGACAAAGGCCCTGGTTTCGAAACCCTTGTAGCCGTTGAACCAGCACATCGGCGACTGGGAGCGGTCCAGGGCGAGAATCCCCGGCTGGCCGACACCCAGTTCCTGATAATCGTCATCCAGCACCACGATGCGATGGCCGGGCGAGGCAAAGCCCGCCGAACCGACATGCACCGGGTGCCGCAGGCCGTGGTGGTTGCACAGCACCATGCCGACCTCGGTCTGGCCGTAGTGGTCGAGGATGGTCACGTCGAGGTGTTCCGCGAACCAGCGGATCACTTCCGGGTTCAACGGCTCGCCGGCACTGCTGACGGCCCGCAGCCGGCCCCTGACCCTGCCGGAGAAGGCCTCTCCCGCCGCGATCAGCAGACGGTAGGCGGTCGGCGACCCGGTGAGGTTGGTGATGCCGTATTTCTCGATCACCCGGCAGGTGCTTTCCACGGTGAACGGACCGTCGTAGAAGGTGATCGGATGACCCAGGCCCAGCGGCCCGGTGATACCGAAATAGAGTCCATAGGCCCAGCCCGGATCGGCGACATTCCAGAACGCATCCTCCGCACGCAGGTCGACCGCATCGCGGGTGTAGTTCTGGAAGGCGATGATCGCCTTGAGCGGCACTTCCAGGGGCTTGGCCGGACCGGTGGTGCCCGAGGTGAACATCAGCAGGAACGGATCCTCGCCGTCCAGCATCACCGGTTCGCAATGGGCCGGATAGTTGTCCAGTTCGGCCCAGAAGCTGAAGTCACCGCGTACGATGCCCTGCCCGCGCGGGCCGGCAACGGTGACGATGGTCGGGCAATCGCCGACTTCGCTGAGTTTGCCGCGGTTGGCCGCGTCGGTGACCACCACCCGGGCGCCGGAACTGCCCAGGCGGTGCTCGATGGCCTTGGGACCGAACGCGGTGAACAGCGGCTGATAGACGGCGCCGATGCGCCAGGTGGCGAACAGGGTCACCAGCAACTCGACATTGCGCGGCAACAGGCCGGCAACCTTGTCGCCACGGCGCACGCCCTGGGCCAGCAGGAAGTTGGCGAAACGCCCGGCCCTGTCCTGCAGGTCCGTAAAGGTATAGGTCGCGCTGCTGCCGTCGCGGCCCTCCCAGAACAACGCGATCCGTCCCGGCAAGGCATGCCGGTCACAGCATTCGACGCTGGCATTGAGCGCCGTCAAAGTCCCTTTCAAGGCCGCATCGGCCGTTTGCTGATAATTGAAGTTCTCGGTGGCGGTCAGGTAGTCGCGCATAACAGGAATCTCTCGGTCTTATCTTGTTATTAGAAGGAAGAGGAACCGTAGAAAAATCCTGGAAATAGTCGCCCCGTCAGGGACTTGGGACAATGGTCAAAGCCTTCAACCTGCTTGACTGGTTTGGCCAATGACGCTGCTGGAGCGATCACCGGATCGAAAGGCGGGTTATTGCGCGTCGTTGAGGATCAGGCTGCGGTAGTGCCCCGGATTGGACCCGGACCATTTGCGGAAGGCCTTGTAGAACGAGCTGGCATCGGCGAAGCCCAGCCGCGTGGCGATTTCGGCGAAGCTGATGGACGGTTCGGCCAGCCAGACGATCGCCAACTCCTTGCGCACGCTGTCCTTGAGGCCCTGGTACGTCTGCCCCTCCTCCGCCAGCCGGCGCCGCAGGGTCGAGGCCGACATGCACAACTGCAGCGCCAGGCCCTCGGTTTCCGGCCACTGCTCGGCGGGCAACTGCCGCAAGTCGTGCTTGATCCGGCTCGCCAGGCTCTGGGCGTCGCGGTACTTGACCAGGATATTGGCCGGTGCCTGGCCGAGAAAGCGCTGCAACTCCTGGGGACTGCGCTTGATCGGCAGGTCCAGGCAATCGGCGGCGAAGATCATCCGCGTCCGTGGCCGGGCAAAGCGCAGGTTCTCGGAAAACATCACCCGATAGTCCTCGCAATAGTCCGGTTCGGCACAGCGCAATTCGATGGCCAGGATCGGAATGCGTCGCCCGGCCAGCCAGCAGGCAACACCATGGACAATCATCCAGTAGGCGAAGTAGGTGAACGGCCGGCGCGCCTCGCCCTCGGGCTCGAGCAGGACGATTTCCGCCAGGCTCTGCTGGGTGACCCGCTGGGCCGGCAGGCGCTCGAACATCAGCGACAGAAAGCCCAGCACCGCCTCCAGTCCCGCGGCCACCGTGGGCTGGGCCATGCCGGCCCGACACAGGTAGGCGAAGCTGCCGGAACGCAGCTTGCGCGGGTCCATGCCGAAGAACTCGTCATCGTTGCGTCGCGCCAGCAAGCGCCACAGCCGGGCATAGTCACTGGCCGGCACGCGGGCATCGGGCTGTTCCAGCAAGTGCGGGGCAATCCCGACCTTGTCGAGGACCTCTTCGGTGGCCGCTCCCGGGGCGCAGCTCTGCAACAGCGCCTCGCGCACCAGATGGATGGAGATGGTGTCTTTTTCCGACATTGGCCGTCACTCAAGCCTTGTGCTGATCCTTGTGACGGCCATCTTAGGCAGCGCCGAGCAAAAAGCCAGCGTGATCCCTTCATAAAATCCGTGGCGGCGCCGATAGCTTCGGCATTGTTATGATCCGTCGCCTGCGCGCCGTCGTCTTTTCAGGGAGTTTTATCGGGTATGGTCGTGGTAACAGCGTTGAACAGCGGCACTGCTCCTGCGCCGGCGGTGCGGCCGGGGACCGGCCGATGAGTTGCTGGGAAACTCTCGGATTGTCGGCGGATGCCGATACCCGCAGCATCAAGCGCCAATACGCGATCCTGCTCAAACAGACCCGCCCGGACGACGACCCGGAGGGTTTCCAGCGGCTGCGCGAAGCCTACGAGCAGGCCCTGGACTGGACCGCGCTGACATGGGAGCCGGCGCCTGTCGTCGAGTTGCCACCTGTCGTCGAACCGGTCATCTACGCCACCGAAACCGGCCTGTCTCCCGCTCCCGCCGGCCCCACGGCCGCGCAACGGATGGCCGGCGAATTGCTCGAAGGCATCACCCCGGCCTTGCTCGATGAGCGCTGGGCCCGGGCGAGCGTCTATTACTGCCAGCGCGAGTTCGAAGAGCAGCTGCTGCTGCGCTGCCTCGAACCCGGGCAGGACTTCTGGGCCCTGGCCCACTGGGGGCTGGAGCATTTCGAATGGCTGAGCCCCTGGCAGCGCAACGACTTGTCGCCACATGCGTTGCTCGAACTCTATCAGCGGCTGTTCAAGGCCCTGGAAGAGACCCTGGCGGGCTTGCTCGGGCGTGGGGATGTCGAAGGTTTCTGGCGCGAATACTACAACCTGGAACAGCTCGGCTGGCTCAAGGGCCTGGAGCGCCGCGAGCGCCTCAATGAACTGCTGGCGAAGTTGCTGCTGGAAAGCCCGTTCTGGTCAGCCAAGCTGTTCAACTCCATCTGTAAGCTCAATCACTGGAACAGCAACAGCCTCACGCCGAATTGCCCGGAGCCCTACTGGACACACCTGCTGGAGCGCAGCCGCAGCGAAACCTTCCTGGCCAACCAGCGGCATCGCCTCGACCTGCCGCCGGACACCCCCGACAACCGGGTCGCGCACCTGTTGTTCGCCGACATGACCCTGGCCCAGCGCCGCAGCTTCTCCCGCCGTTTCCAGAAGGAAGACTGGCAGGCCTGCCATCAACTGGCCCGGGCGATACAGACAAGCCACACGCGGCTGCAAAGCCTGCTGCCCGACGGCGACGCCTTTTTCTGGCGCGAATGGGAATCCCATGACACCGGCTGGCTCGGCTTCGCTGCGGTGATGCTGGCCTGTAGCGTGGCGGCGGTGCAGCACCACCTGCTGCCGGGTAACGGGCTGAACGAAACCGCCAGCGCCATTGCCCTCTGGTCCTTGTTGCTCTGCGGGCTGCATGGCGTCCTGCTGTGGTTCTGGCCCGGCATGGCCGACACCCTCTGGACGCTCGACCAGCGCCTGAGCCAACGCCTGTCGGCCCGGCTCAGCCCGCGCCGGCCGCCACCGCTGGTATTGCGTGAGCTGCTGCCCTGCTGGCTGCTGGCCGGGGTCATCGGTGCCTGGCTCGGCATCCTCCCGCTGCTGGCCTACGGCGGCGCGATGCTGGCAATGGCCTGGGTCGACCGCCCGGCGAAAAACCGTGCCAAGCCGAAGAAAACATCGGCCCATCCGACTTCCTGGTGGCTGGCCTGGGGCCTGATCCTGATCGTTTCACTGGCCACCCTGGCCCTGTATGTCGCTCACGGCCTGACCGTCGCCGGTCGCAACCAGGGCCTGCAACCCTGGCCCGAACGCCTGTGCAGCCGAATGCCGGCCAGCGTCGAAGACTGCCGGCCGCCGGCAACCCGGGAACAGTGGTACGGCAAGGAGGCCCACTGATGGATAAGCGCTGGTTTCTCACCTTCGGCGTGGTGCTGATCTGTCTGATCTATGTGGCTGTCGGCACCGAACAGCAGCAGAGCCGCTTCGGCCTCTGGCTCGACCGCCACAGCAGCGAGGAAATCGCTGAGGCCAGCGCCCTGCGGCCCTTGATCAGGTGCATCAACGTGGCCGATGTGCCCTGGCGGCTCGACCGCGCAGCCACGGTCAGCACCGCTGCCGCCAGCGACGCCCATGACGACTTCCCCTACCTGCAACGTCAGGATGCCGACGCCATACGGCGCGACTTCTGCAAGCCGGGCATCGTCTTCAAGGCCAGCATGTTCCCGGGTACGCGGCAGATGGAGCCGGTGGTGAATCGTTATACCTCGGCATTCAATGACGTGCTCATGCGTCACCAGGCGCTGCAACGCTACTCCCCGGCCAGCGCCCTGTTGGCGATGAAGTTTCACGACAAGTATTACGACGGCAAGATCGAAGCGTTTCTGGCGGCCTCGGATACGCTGCGCCCCGAACTCGAAGCCCTCGACCTCGACTTGCGGCCCAGGCAGCTGGAGCAGTTGGAGCAGCGACTGGGCCGCGACCAGCACTGGTACCTGCTGAACTACATGATCCAGGCCCGCCAGACCGTCAACCGCCTGGACGAGGCCGCCGCCAGTCGGCAACTGGACCTGCCGTCGCTCGGCGCCGCCAGCGAAGCCCTGCGCCAGGCCCGACAGGCAGGCGAGACCTATCGCGACAGCCTCCCCGCCAATCGCCGCCGAGGTCCGGTTCACGATCTGTGGGCCTTGCTGGAGCAGCCTGCGCAACACTACCAGTCCGCCCTGGAGCAACTGGCGGCGGACTGGCGCAATCACGCCGAACCGCGGGTACTGAGTGACGACTTCTGGAACGTGACCCACCGCTACGACGTCCTGCTGGCCCTCTACAACAAACAGGCGGACCTCGACTTCTAGTGCCCTGGCACCTTGCTGACAGCCGCTGGCAGCACACTCGTCAGGCCGATCCGGGCCCTGCCGGCCATGACCTATAGTCAAATGGACGGCAACACCGCACGGTCACTGCCACTGAAAAGGAGCATCACGATGAGCGTCAAAGCGATACCGCAAGGCTTCCACAGCATCACGCCGTACCTGGGTGTCAAACAGGCGGCCGAAGCCATCGAGTTCTACAAGAAAGCCTTCGGCGCCAGCGAAATCATGCGCCTGGAAATGCCTGACGGCAGCATCGGCCATGCCGAACTGCGGATCGGCGATTCCCCGCTGATGCTCGGTACGCCGTGCGACGAAGGTCCTTTCGTCAGCCCCGAAGCCCATACGTCGGTCGGGATTCACCTGTATGTCGCCGATGTCGACAAGCAGTTTGAAACCGCCACCGCGGCCGGAGCCAAGGTTATCCGGGAAGTCCAGGATCAGTTCTATGGGGATCGCAGTTGTACCCTGAAAGATCCTTTCGGCCATGTCTGGTTCCTGGCCACCCACAAGGAAGACCTGACGCAGGCCGAGATCGAAACGCGGGCGGCGGACCTGTTCCGGCAAATGAAAGGCTGAAGCCACGCGCCACACCCGCCACGCCCACAACACACTTCATGAACAGGCGCACCACGTTTTGCGCCTTGCCCCTGGCGCTGTGAGTTTTAGGATGTCGGCAACAATCATAAGGAGTCACTCCATGTTCGCCGGATTCCAGAAAGACCAGCGCCACGTCAACGGTGTGGACATTGCCTACCGCATCGGCGGCAGCGGGCCAGGCCTGTTGCTGCTGCACGGCCACCCGCAGACGCACGTCATCTGGCACAAGGTCGCCGACGAGTTGGCCAGGCACTTCACCGTGGTCGCCGCCGACCTGCGTGGCTACGGCGACAGCAGCCGCCCGCCCGCCGACGAGCAGCACCTCAACTATTCCAAGCGCGAGATGGGCCGCGACGGCGTCGAACTGATGCAGGCCCTGGGCTTCAGCCAGTTCTCGGTCCTGGCCCACGACCGTGGCGCCCGGGTCGCCCACCGCCTGGCCCTCGACCATTCGCAGGCGGTGCAGCGCATGGTGTTGCTGGATATCGCGCCGACGTTGTCGATGTACGCCCAGACCGACGAAGCCTTCGCCCGCGCCTACTGGCACTGGTTCTTCCTGATCCGCCCGGCGCCGTTGCCGGAAAGCCTGATCGAAGCCAACCCGGAACAATACCTGCGCAGTGTCATGGGCAGCCGCAGTGCCGGGCTCAAGCCGTTCACCGACGCCGCCTTCAACGAATACATCCGCTGCATCAGCCTGCCCGGCAGCGCCCGGGGTATCTGCGAGGATTATCGCGCCAGCGCCGGCATCGACCTGGAGCACGACCGTACCGACCTCGAGGCCGGGCGCAAACTGAACATGCCGCTGCTGGCGCTCTGGGGCGCCGAAGGAACCGTCGGCCGTTGCTTCAACCCGCTGCACGAGTGGCAGCAGGTCGCCACCGACGTGCGCGGCAAGGCCCTGCCGGGTGGCCATTACCTGGCCGAGGAAATCCCGCGGGTGCTGCTCGACGAGGTCCTGCCGTTCCTGCGCTGAACCGCCGGGCCCGAGCGACCTGAACCACTGACGTGAAATACCCCTTCCCCGTGGGCCGCTGCAATGGCCCACGGTGGGATCGGCTTGCCTGAAACTCTCTCGAGATAATAAAAATGACAATCAGAAAACTGCTGGGAACCCTGTATGTGCAGGTCATCATCGCCATTGTCCTGGGGGTGCTGATCGGCAACCACTGGCCACAGACCGGTATCGACCTCAAGCCCCTGGGCGATGGTTTCATCAAGCTGATCAAGATGATCATCGGTCCGATCATCTTCTGCACCGTGGTCTCCGGCATCACCAACATGCACGACGTGAAACAGGTCGGGCGGGTCGGCGGCAAGGCCCTGCTGTACTTCGAAATCGTCTCCACCCTGGCCCTGGCGATCGGCTTGCTGGCGGCCCACGCGCTGCACCCGGGTTCGGGCTTCAACGTCGACGTGAAGACCCTCGACACCTCGGCCATCGCCAACTTTGTCGGCCAGGCCCAGCACGGCGAAGGGGTGATCGGCTTCCTGCTGCATGTGATCCCCACCACCTTCTTCGACGCCTTCACCCAGGGCGAGATCCTGCCGGTGCTGTTCGTCTCGATCCTGTTCGGCCTGGCGCTGGTGATGGTCGGTGAGAAGGGTCGCCCACTGGTGGCCGTGATCCACCAGGCCAGCGAGGTGTTCTTCCGGATCGTCGGCATGATCGCCCGCGTGGCCCCGATCGGTGCCTTCGGCGCGATTGCCTTCACCATCGGCAAATACGGCCTCGGTTCGCTGCTGCCGCTGATGAAGCTGGTCGGCACCTTCTACCTGACCGCGTTCATCTTCATCACCTGCGTCCTGGGCAGCATCGCCCGCTACGCCGGTTTCAGCATTTTCCGCCTGCTGGGCTACATCAAGTCGGAACTGCTGATCGTGCTCGGCACCAGTTCCTCGGAATCGGCCCTGCCGCAATTGATCCAGAAACTGGAAAGCCTGGGCTGCTCCAAGGGGGTGGTGGGCATCGTGGTGCCCACCGGCTACACCTTCAACCTCGACGGCACCAATATCTACATGACCCTGGCGGTGCTGTTCCTGGCCCAGGCCACCAATATCGACCTGACGCTGGAGCAGCAACTGACCCTGCTGGCGGTGACCATGCTGACCTCCAAGGGGGCCGGCGCGGTGGTCGGTGCCGGCTTTGTCGCCCTCGCCGCCAGCCTGGCGGTGGTGCCGACCGTGCCCGTCGCCGCCATGGTGCTCATCCTGGGCGTGGACCGCTTCATGGCCGAGTGCCGTTCCCTGACCAACATCATCGGCAACGCCGTGGCAACGTTGGTGGTGGCAGCCTGGGAAGGCGAACTGGATCGCAGCAAGATGGCGCCGATTGCCCTCAAGCGCGGGCGCAAGGCCCTGGCCGCCCAGGCCGAAGCCGATGCCAAGGTAACCCCTTGACCCTGCAGGAGCCGGCTTGCCGGCGATGAGGCCCGCAAACCCGGCATCGCTTGCCAGGCTGTCGTCGCCGGCAGGCCTGGCAACTACGGAATGTCTGCCGCGCCACCGATCGCGATGGCGCGACATCCTCCGTTGCGCCCAGCCAGTGCTATTCTGGCGGCTCCTGCCGCCAGTGTTCGTTGCTTCGCCCATGAGCCAAAAGAAAGATACCGTGCCCCTGCCCGAAGACCTTCGTGTATTCCTGACCGTCATCCGCAAGGCCGGCTTTGCCGCGGCCGCCGATGAACTGGGCTTGTCGCCCGCCTACGTCAGCAAGCGTATCCAGATTCTCGAGACCACCCTCGCCACCCGCCTGCTGCACCGCACCAGCCGGCGCATCGCCCTGACCGAGGACGGCGAGCGGGTGCAACGCTGGGCCGTGCGTATCCTGGAAGACTTCCAGCAACTCAACGACGAACTGTCCGAAGCCCACGACAGCCCCAGCGGCCGCCTGCACCTGTGCAGCAGCTTCGGTTTCGGCCGCAATCACGTGGCCCCGGCGCTGTCCTTGCTGGCCGAGCGTTACCCGGACCTGGAGATCCGCCTGGACCTGTTCGACCGCGTGGTGGACATCGTCAGCGAAGGGTTCGACCTGGAGATCCGCGTCGGTGACGACATTCCCGGCCAGCACATCGGTCGGCGCCTGGTGAGCAATCGCCGGGTGCTCTGTGCCGCGCCAGCCTACCTGGAACGGCGTGGTACGCCGCTGCAACTGGTGGACCTCGAACAACACGACTGCCTGGTGCTCAAGGAACGCGACAACGCCTTCGGCATCTGGAACCTGGAGCGCAGTGACCGGCAGAGCAATGACAGCCAGGACAGCGTGCGGGTCAGCGGCCCGCTGTCGTCCAACAGCGGCGAAATCGTCCTGCAGTGGGCCCTGGACGGCCGCGGCATCCTGCTGCGCTCGTTGTGGGACGTCAAGCCGCTGCTGGAACAGGGTCGGCTGGTGCAGGTGCTGCACGACTACACCCAGAGCGCGAATGTCTGGGCGGTGTATCCGACACGACTGGCTTACTCGGGGAAACTGAGGGTGTGCGTGGAGTTTTTGCAGGAGCATTTCCGCCAGTTGTCGATCTGAGGCCCTCCACACGAATCAGGATCGTTCCCATGCTCCGCGCGGGAACGCCCTGTTGGACGCTCTGCGTCCGCGCTGTATGAAGCAGAGCATCAGGAGTTGCATGCCCACGCGGAGCGTGGGAACGATCACAACTCTTTCAAAAAGTCCCCCGCGCTTCGTGCTCCCTTCTATTCTCAAGCCATTGCCAGAGAGGCAGGCCGACACCGGCCAACGTTTTCACACCACAGGGAAGTAGCATGATGAAAAGCACCAGAGCGCCCATCGCCTGCATGGCGGCTGTCCTTGGCCTGTCTTTTTATTCCGGCGCCCACGCCGACCAGGGCAGCGACACCGTCGCCCGCCTCAACCAGCTCTACAACGACACCCGCCAGGATTGCGGCGGTCCGTCCAAGCCGGCCTTCCTCTGCTCCGGCGTACTGTTCCGGGCAACCTGGCCGTCCACCGACTACCAGTTCTACAGCATCAGTCCGAAGAGCCAGGCCAGCGGCGGGGTCTCGGCCTCGTACCTGCGCAAGGACTCGAAATTCCGCAAACTGGCCTATGGACTCACCAGCGGCTTTATCTTCGATACCATCTTCGGCAATCCCAAGGACCACCAGGATTACGCCGTGCTCTGCTCGTTCCCCATCGACGCCGCCACCGACGATCGCCAGCAGGCCGGCTGCACCGACTCGCGACGCACTCCCGGTAGCGTGGAGAAATTCTGCAACGAGATCGGCGTGACCACCGCCGAACAATGGGGCGCCAACTATCGGCAGAACGGCGGTGACCATTCGCGCCAGTGCTCCTTCGACGTCAGGGACGAACGCAACAGCGCCGCCGGTCCGGCGTTCTACCAGAGCATCCGCGCCATGGGGCAGATCGCCGCCGAATCCTTCGGTACCCAGAACGAACTGCGCCTGGCCAAATGGGAAGAGAAGCCACCCCTCTCGCCGTCGATCCTGGCCCTGTTCTACGTCGAGGACAGCGGCCTGGAAGGCGCGCGCCTGAACCAGATCCAGTGGTACCAGGCAACCCAGCGCTACCTGCCGATGATCAACATGAGATTGCCGCAGACGCCGCAGCAGGATGCGAGCTTCGTCTACGACAGCAAGAAACAGGTCATCTACCCCACCACCGAACGCAACGGCTGCGACCGCTATGTGCAGAGCGCGGTGTGGGTGGAGCGCGATGATCCGGGATTCGGCAAGAAAGTCATGACCCTGGAGATCACCCCGACCGATTGCGGACGCAAGATCCAGGACAACCAGACCAACAACTTCTTCAATGAACTGGCGTCGGACCATTACCTCGACGCGAACTGGAAGAACAATCCGGACAACCGTGACAGCACGGTCGGCAGCATGCGCCGGCAACTGGTCTGCCACTTCAACATTGCCCGTAACAAACCACAGTGGAACCTGGAACCGTCGCGCCCCTATACCTCCAACGAGGACTCCATCGCCAAGGGCTGCAACAACACCTGACTGCGAATAGATAGCCTGTTCGCGGGCAAGCCCGGCTCCTGCAAGATTGTGCCATGCGCAGAATCTGCGATCGACACGGTACTGTAGGAGCGGGCTTGCCCGCGAAGACGTCGGAACAAACGCCACAAGCCCCAGGCAGACAGACGCTTCATCTACCGCCACAAGCAATATTCAGCTCAGCCAGGGATTGGCCTCCAGGTGCGCCCGCTCGAACGCCTTGATCTCGTCGCGTCGTTGCAAGGTACTGCCGATCGCATCCAGCCCGAGCATCAACGCGGTCTTGCGCAGGGTATCGATCTGGAACCCGATCACGCTACCGTCCTGCAAGCGAATCTGCTGGCTCTCCAGGTCAATGGCGATCTCGGCGCCTTGCGGCTGGCTCACCACCTGCCCCAGGCGCTGTGCCGTGGCCTCGTCGAGGGTGATCAGCAGCACACCATTGCGCTGGCAGTTGTCGTAGAAGATCCCGGCGAAACTGCTACCGATCAAGGCGCGGATCCCCATCTGCTTCAAGCCCCACACCGCATGTTCACGGCTGGAACCGCAGCCGAAGTTCGGCCCTACCACCATGAAGCTCGCGCCTTTCCAGGCGGGCTGGTTGAGCACGAAGCCGGGATCGGGTTCGCCCGAGGGCAGGAAGCGCAGGTCGAAGAACAACCCACGGTCCAGGCCGTTGCGGTCAATCCCCTTGAGAAACTGCTTGGGCATGATCACATCGGTGTCGATATTGGCCGCCAGCATCGGCGCCGCCTTGCCGGTGACCTGGGAAAATGGCTGCAGGGTCATGGGCGTCGCTCCAGGGTACGGATATCGGTCAGGTGTCCGGCAATCGCCGCCGCCGCCACCATCGCCGGGCTCATCAGGTGCGTACGGGCACCCGCGCCCTGGCGGCCTTCGAAATTGCGGTTGGTACTGGAGGCACAGCGATCGCCGGGCTCCAGGACATCGTCGTTCATCGCCAGGCACATCGAGCACCCCGACTGCCGCCATTCGAAGCCGGCCTCGATAAACACCGCCGCCAGCCCTTCGGCTTCGGCCTGGTCGCGCACCTGGGTGGAACCCGGCACGATCATCGCCCGCACATGCCTGGCCACCTGCTGGCCGCGCACTACACGGGCCGCGTCGCGCAGGTCCTCGATACGGGCGTTGGTGCAGGAGCCGATAAAGGCGTGGCTGATGACGATCTCGCTCAGCGGCATGCCGGCTTCCAGCCCCATGTAGTTGAGGGCGCGGCGCATATCCTGGCGCAGGATCAGGTCGCTGATGGCTTCCGGGTCCGGCACGTTCGCGCCGATGGGCGAGGCCTGGTCCGGACTGGTGCCCCAGGTGACCATGGGCTCGAGTATCCCGGCATCAAGGTGCACTTCACGGTCGAAGCGGGCACCGACATCACTCTTCAGTTCACGCCAGCGGGCCACTGCCTGCTCCCACAGCTCACCCTTGGGCGCCCGTGGCTTGTCCTTGAGGTAGGCGAAGACTTTCTCGTCCGGTGCCATGAAGGCTCCGCGCGCGCCCGCCTCCACGGCCATGTTGCAGATGGTCATGCGGGCCTCGACGCTCAGGGCATCGATGGTCGAACCGCAGAACTCGATGGCATAGCCAGTGGCCCCGGAGGCGCCGATCCTGCCGATCAGCGCCATGATCACGTCCTTGGACGTCAGCCCCGGTGCCAGCTCGCCATCGACGGTGACCCGCAGGGTTTTCAGGCGCTTGTACACCAGCGTCTGGGACGCCAGCAGATGCTCGATTTCCGACGTGCCGATACCGAACCCGAAGGCCCCGAGAGCACCATAGGTCGTGGTATGGCTGTCGCCGGCGGCGACCACCATGCCCGGCAGGATGAAGCCCTGCTCCGGGGCGATCACATGCTCGATGCCCTGGCGCTTGTCGAGCACATCGAACAACTCGATACCGAAGTCGGCACAGTTCTCGGCCAGGTACGACACCTGGCGGGCGCCGCCGGCATCGGGCATGGCGGCGACGCGCTTGGGCGCGGTGGGATTCACATGATCGACCACCGCCAGCGCGGTTTCCGCGCGCCAGACACCGCGCCCGGCTTCACGCAGGCCACTGAAAGCTTGCGGACTGGTGTATTCGTTGATGACCTGGCGGTCGATGTACAGCAGGACATGCCCCTGGTCGTCGAGGCGACACACCGTATGGGAATCGATGTGCTTGTCGTAGAGGGTTCTTGTTGGAGTCATGGTGGCGCTCGCAGAAATGAAAGTACGCGAGGCTGTCGGATCACGGCAATCAGCCGACAGGCGTCACGGCAATCATAGGCGGCAGGCGCAACGCATCAATGGCGGGACGGTGATGGCGAGGAACATGGATCGTGTTTGATCGGCGCTTGCGTTGCGCAAGCGCCGAGGGATTTGTACGGCCCAGCCTGGAAACGACCGGCACCGTAACCTTGCAGGCTATCAGTCCGTACCGTATTTCGGCGAACGTGGCCCGTAGAGCAGCCCGGTAGTGTGATTCACGGACATCAGGCGTCGACTGGCGAGGCCGGCAATCGGGTGACCGGCGTCGGTGGAGCTGTTGATGATCTGCTTGACCGCCGCCGTGATCAGCATGCCGACCAGGCCGCCCTGGTTATTGTTGTTGCCCTCTTCGCTCGATGCCGTCGCGCTGCCGGTCCACAGCGTGGTGCCGGACTTGAGGTCCACCAGCTTGGCATTGGCGGTCACAATGGTGTTGCTGCTGAGCACCATGTACTTGGTGCCGTACTGCGTCACCGTGATGTACATCGCGGCATCGGCGCCGAAGATCTCGCGTAGCTTGACCGGCGAGGTGTTCTGGATTTCAGCAGGCGAGCTCAAGCCGTTCTGCTTGAAGGTTTCATCCACCAGCGCCACCGGCATCACGTAATAACCTGCCTCGGCCAACGGAAACGTCACCTGTGACAACAGGCTGTACGACCCCTTGATATCCGGCGACTCATTCACGGGCGGCAGGACCAGGATGGTCCGCGGACGCGCCTGCTTGTAGGCGGAATAATCGAGGCTCTTGATCGGGTGCGCACACCCGGCCAGCAGGCTCACCATGATCAGCCCACCCATGACACTCAGAAAGCGCAGGTTCATGGCTTGCTTCCTTTTTGTGCATTGCTCAGCAGAAAGTCCATGTAGGTTCCCGACTCGGGAAACAGTGCCTTCTCGGTCTGGAACTGCTGCACCATCTGGTCGTCCTTGCCCAGGCTGCCATACAGCAGGCCCAACTGCGCGTGATAACCCGGCGGCGCGGCGCGGTTGGTGGACTTGATCTTCTGCAGATCAGCCTCCAGTGCCGCGACCTGCGCTTCCTTGGATTCGCCTTTGAAATATTCGTAGACCTGAGGCTCGTAGCCTTCCCACTGATACAGCGTCTTGGGTTGCTGGGCACATCCCACCAACACCGCGCCCCCCATCATTACCGCGACAAACCGCACCGAACTGAACACCTTGCCCATAACCCCTGGCACTCCCTGTTATCGAATGAATTAGTGCTGGCCCGGTTTCCAGGCGCCGCTGTCGATGGCATCGACCATTTTGTTCACCGCCTCGCGCATCGCCAGGTCGAGGACCTTGCCATTGAGGGTCGAGTCGTAGCTGGCGGTGCCGCCGAAGCCGACGATCTCGCGGTTCGACAAGGCGTACTCACCCGCGCCCTGGGTGGAATAGACCACTTCGGAGGTGGTGATATTGACGATGTTCAGGGCGACCTTGGCGTAGGCCACCTGGGTCTTGGCGCGCCCCAGGATGCCGAACAGCTGCTGGTCGCCGGTCTCCTTGCGACCGAACTCGGTGACATCACCGGTGACGACATAATCGGCGCCCTTGAGCTTCTGCACCTGCGACTTGATGGCCGCTTCCTGCTGGATCTCCGCCATATTGTCGCGGTCCAGCACGCTGAAGCGGTTGGTCTGCTGCAGGTGGGTAATCAGGATGGTCTTGGCCTGGCCGCCGAGACGGTCGACGCCATCGGAAAAGATCCCGCGCATGTAGCTGGAACGGTTATCGAACTTGCCGACGGCGATCGGCGTGCGGACACCGGCATAAGGCCGGTTGACGCTTTCGACCTGCTGCACCGGCAGCGCCCGGGAAGTCTCCTGGGTGGTACAACCGATAACGGACGCCAGCGTGAGTGCCGCCATCCCTGAAACCATCACCTGCGACATCTTTTTCACGCAGTACACTCCTGGAAAATCGGATTTTGGAAAATTGCGAAATGGGTGAGTCGACTGGCTTGCCAGGCGCATGGCAAGGCTTGTCTGCGTTGGCGCAGTCAAGGACAGGACCTGAACTCAGCGGGGGTCAATGCGTTATTGCCCGGGCGGTTGCGAACGCTCCGGGTATTTGAAAGAGGTATTTCGAAGGGCGGTGATACAGCACGGCAAAGCCGCGAGAAACCTCATCCCGAGGGTGACAACCCACATGTACAATCCCTCGATACATTTGATATCAATTTAGTGGCATTATCATAAGGCGGCGGGATTTGGGCGTCAAGAATCACGTCGACGCTTGCCGAGCCAGTGGGCGACTGTGTACAGCCCTCCCGCGACCAGGCCAATAGCGACGAAAATCGCCATCCCCGCCCAGAACAGCGGTGGCCTGGCCGCTGGCGTACGGACCTCCAGAACCGACGGCATGGCGGTTATGATCCAGATCAGCAGACCGGCGGCACCACCGCCGATGACGTAACGCCAGCCCGTGGTGAGAAACCGCTCCACCAGCCAGAGCAGCGGCCAGCACACCAGCATGCTGAGCAGTGCTCCGATCAGGAAAAACAGGACAAAGCCCGGCAGGACCTCTCCCTGGCCAAAGAACAGCACGACAGCCACCGTGCCCAGGGTCAAGCCTCCCGCGACCGGCACGGCAATGATCGACCGCCACCCGCGCCGCGCAGGCGAGCCGTTCCTCGACGGCCAGTTCTCCACCCAGTAGATGGCCAGGCTGTACGCCATGCCCAATACCAGCCCGCCCACCACCGCCACTTTCAGCAAGGAGCCGGAAAAGCCGCCGAAGAAGAGGTAGATCACCAGCCCCTGGATCAGGCCGCTCACCCAATGGCGCCAGCGCAGGGTCGGGCAATAACGGTCACCCAGCAGCAACAACGGAATGCCCACGACAGCAGAAGCGAGAACGCCGAAGAGCATCATGGCGAACGCAATGGTCTGACTCAGGGCGTCGACGCTCGACATCACCAGGGCCTGGACCAGGCCGCCGCACACCAGCACGGCGCACAGGCGCAGTTCGCCGTTGGGTCTCATTTCCCCCCCGCGGGCTGAGGACTACCGCCCCAGTTGAAAAACGGCGTGTCCTTGAGGTAGTTGATGACCGGGCTGTTATTCATGAACTCCTGCTTTTCAATGAACTTGGTATTACCGCCCCAGACCATGCCCGCCATCCAGCTGTTGGAGTTGAACAACGGACTGCTGCCCGTGCCCCAGCCATGGGTTTCGATATCGAAGCCACCCGACGCCGTGGGCACCACCGTGCGCACCACGAAACCGGGATCCAGGGCATGCATTCCAGGCAGGGTCACGTTGATCACGCTCTTGCTGTCTTTATCCGTCAAGTGTGCAACATACCCGAGCTTGAGCCCCATCAGGTACAACTCACTCACGTCGCCGCTGCCGACCACCTTCGTACCGTCGCCACCAGGCCCGGCGTTGCGCTTGAGGGCTTCATATTCCTGGTCCAATGTGCCGCACCCGCCGAGCGAAACCAGACAGCCACTCGAAACATCACCATACTCATGGGGTTGCTTGGTACTGCCCAGCACGGTCTCATAGCCCGCGAATGCGGCGGGTATCCCGCCGCCCGTCTGGCCTTTCGAGTTGATGAACTGCCCGCTTTTCACCGCATCGGTGAACTTGCCCTGGCAGGCCGATGCGCCTATCGACTCGCAGTTGTTCACGGCCCACTCCTTGTAGCCAGATAGCCCCGCCGCCACGTTGGCCGCGATCAGCAGGCTGTTGGTCTCGATATCGCTGATCGCGCCAAAGGCCGTTTTGTCCTTGGCATCCAGGGCCTGGTCAGCGGCATACAGCTGACCAAAATTCTTGGCACCCTCAACGATCTGTTTGATGTGTGCGTTCAGGCAATCCTGGTCCTGACAGGCCATGAGGGCGGCATCATTGAGGTCACTTCGCCGCTTGGCCTCAAGTTGCACGCGCATGCGACAAGCGGTGTTATCGGCGGCACAGACAGCCAATTGCCGGGACAGCACCTCGATATCCTCATGGGTGAGATAGTTGTTCTGGACTTCCTGCATGCCGGCGCTGGCACCGTTGATACCACCGACGCCCGCGGAGACCAGGCCGGAAGTCCCCAGGATCAGCGACTTCTTCACATCCACCGGCAGATCCATCTGGGCCACCTTCTCGGCAATCAGGGGGGCCGTCAGCGCCGCCGCGCCAGCACCCAGTGCGTTGCCGCCGACCGTCCCGCCGGCAAGCCCCTGGACGCCGCCGGCCAGGGCATGGAGCATCACCCGCGCCGCACCGCCTTCGTCCCATGCCGCTCGGGTGGCACTGTCGGTGGCCTTGTCACGCTGCTGGCTCGCATAGTCGCCGATCAGCTTGTAGGTATCGGCCGCCGTGGTATTGGCCACGATACCCAGGGTCGTGGCACCGCCCGCCCCGCCCAGCGCCGCACCGATCAGGCCGCTGACGATATCGACGAGCACACGCTTGTCGCCGCCGGTCGCCCAGCTCTCGTTGACGTTTTTCAGATTGTCCTTGGCCGCCGCGAGTTCCTGCGCGTTGGTGGCTTTTTTCACGCGATCCTCGGCACTCTTCTTCTCGGCTTCGGCGACCTTGCCAATCACGGACTGGGTCAACGCGACCGAGCTGCGGATCAGTTCCATGCGCGTCTGCAGGGCGCCTACATCCGGCTTGTCGAGTTTTTCATTGGCGTTGGCCGTGTCCCGATTGAGGCCGGTCAGGTCATTCGCGCCCGCGGCATTGCGCACGATGATCGTCCCTTCGCTGACCGCGCTGCGGGTCTTGCTCTGATCCGACTCACTGAGTGCCAACGGTATCGTACCGCCGAAACCGAGGCCATCACCGCCGCTGCTGTAGGAAAGCGAAATGCCCGCCGACTGGCTACTGGCCTCGCTCTTGTTCTTGATGTCGCTGACGATCAGGCGATCGGTGCTGAGCCGGTTCTTGTCGGCCGTGGCATCACTGGCGATGACCGCGCCCTGCAGGGTGGTGTTCTGTCCGACATAGATGTTGTAGCCACCGCTGCCGGCAAACAGGCCGCTCTGATCCGTCACGGCCTTGTAGTCACTGTTCGTGTTACCGGCGGACAGGTTGGCCGACCCCGTGACCGTCGCACCGTAGCAGAACGGCGGAATACAGATACTGGCCCCCATCCCGCCGCTGCTCTGCTTGCTGGTCTGGCTCTCGGTGTCCTGCCGTGAGCTGATATCGAGATTGCCGCCGATCACCGCGTTGATGCTGTCCGCCTTGACCTGGGCCCCTGCCAGCGTGGTGTCCTTGCCGCTGCGCAGCACCAGGGAACCGGTGTCCAGGGTGGTATTGACCTGGGTGACCGAATGACCGTCCCCCATGTTCTTGCCCACCTGCGCGCCGAGGTCGAGGGTGAAGCCGTTCTGGGCGCCGAGGTTGAAACTGGCGCCGATCGCGGTACGGCTGTTGCTGCCATGGCTGGAACTGTCCGTGGTGTTCTGGGCACTTTCCAGCGTGATGTCATTCTTGGCGTCCAGCACCGTGCTGGTGGCTTTCAGGGTACTGCCGACCACATGGATATCACCAGCCGTTCCGGCCGCATTGCCCGTGGCGATAATGGTCAGGCCACCGCCGGCATTGATCGAACTCTGCCTGGCGGTCTGGCTGTCCTGCTGGCTGCTGTTTCTACTGTGGGTGTTCGCCAGCTCCGTGCCAATCTTGATCAGCGAACCGCTGCCGCCTTTCTTGTCACCATAGTTGGAGAGCGCATCCTTGACGTCCGAAGCCATGCCGGCCGGATCGATATCGTTGAGCTGCATCGCCAACTGCGCCTGTTTCACCGCCCGAAGCCGCGGGTCATCGATCTTCTTGGTGGCTTCGATGGACTCGCGCAGGTTGTAGATCGTGTTCAGCGTGCCGATCACCGCCCCCCCCATCACTCGGCCGACGCCGAGGCTGGAGGACTTGTCCTGGCTGCTCTGGCTGGAGCTTTCCATGCCGGCGACGATGCTCACGTTGGAACCGGTCAGGCTCATGTTGCGGGTGCTGACCAGATCACTGGCCACCACGCCGAGGTTACGCCCGGCACTCAGGCTGACATTCCCGGCACTGGAGCCGATGGTGCTGCCGGTCAGGGTCGTTTGCGTGGCCTGGCCGTTATGGCTGCCGCTGCTCATGTTCAAGTGCTGGTTGCCGGTGATGTCGTCGATCCCCAGTTTGTTGGCCGTCAGGATACCGGTGAAGTCATGTCCCTTTTCCTTGTGCATCTCATCGCGGGTAAAGGTGTTTTCCGCCGCGTTGATGGTCAGGTCGCGACCGGCCTGCACAGTCAGGTCCTTGGTGCTGACCAGGGCCGAGCCGGTGATGGTCGCATCCCGCTTGGCACTCACCTCGACGGTATTGCCCGAGATGAGGCTGCCCACCGCGGTGGTCTGGGTTTCCGAGACCTTGTCAGCGACCTTGCTGGACTTGAGGCCACCCCAACCACTTTTGCTGTTGCTGCTCTCATGACGAACGCTGGTGGAATCGGTGACGGCGAGAATCTGTACATCGTTGCCAGCGGTCAGTTGGGCGCGCCCTTTTTCAGCCGCGACCTCACTGCCCTTGACGATCAGGTCATTGCCCGCAACCAGCGTGACATTGGTCCCACCAGTGACGGAGCTGGCAATATTGGTCGTACTCTCCAGCTCATCCAGGCGGCTCTTCTTGCCCGAAGAACTTTTCTTGGTCTTGCTGTAGAAGCTGTAGTCCTCATCGGCCGCGCTCTGCAGTATCAGGTTGGCGCCAGCGCTCAGATAGGCCTCGCCCCCCGCGGCGACCTTGCTCGCAACGAGCTCCAGGTCCTTGCCGGCCGTCATCAGCACGTTACCGCCGGCCGTCACGCTGGAGCCCACCTGGTGTTCATGATCCTCCTGGCTGGTGACCTTCTTGGTCTTGCCATATGAATGCTGCTCGTCTGCGGCGGAAGACAAGGTCAGGTCGCCCACGGCCGAAAACGCCACGTCACGCTTGGCATCGATCTGGCTGGCGACCACGCTCAAGTCACGCCCGGCACTGATCATCAGGTCGCGTCCGGCGGAAACGCTTGAGCCGTTCTGCGTAATCGTTTCGTCGCGATGATGGTCACCCAGGCTGTTGCCGTGCACTTGCTCGGCGGCGCTGATATTGACGTCGCGTCCGGCCCTGAGCAGGGTATCCCCGGCACTTTTCAGCACTCCGCCGCTGTTGTTGATATCACGGCCTGCACTCACCGTGAGGCTGTTGGCCGCTTCGATGCGGGCGGCGTTGTCGACGAAATCCCGTTGCTCGGTCCGGTAGCCGTTGCTGCTCTGGTGACTGGTCACGGTACGTTCGTTGATCACGTCGCCGTTGACGGCGGTGATACTGACGTCACGTCCGGCGATGATGCCACCGGCCTTGTTGGTCAGGTTGTTGCCCGCCAGGGCGGCGAGGCGATCGCCGGCCTCCAGCAAACCGCTGTTGACCTGGTCGTTGCCGGCGGCCGCCAGCAGGCTGTTGCTGGCCCGCAGGGTCCCGGCGTTGTTGAGGTCCTTGCCGGCAATCACGGTCACATCACTGCCCTGGATCAATGCACCGTTGGCGGCCAGGCGGTTGTTGGCATTGGCCAGATACAGCACCGGCACAAGCACCTGCTCGCCATTGACCGTGGCATTCTCCATCCACACGATGTCATGGGTCAGCGCCGCGACCTGCTCGGAAGTCAGCGTCACGCCCAACTGCAGGTTCAGTTCCTGCTTGCTGGCCACGGCATTGTTCATCAGGTACTTGAACATGCCTTCGTCCGAGGTCTGCCCGTCGATAAAGCGCTGCCCGGTGCGGGCCACGACCGCCTGCTGGATCAGCTTCTGCTCGTAGTAACCATCCCCCAGGCGCTTGGCGCTGGTGTCCGGGTCATAGCCCAGATTCGACAACAGGTAGTCCGAGCTCATGAACTGTTTGAGGTCGGTCAGTACCGGGTTGGTTTCGATCAGGTACTTCTGCGGATTGGATTTACCCGAGGTATCCGGCAAGCCCTGCACTCGCGTGATGCTGGTGCTCTGGCTGCCCTGGGCACGGTCCGCCGCGCCCACGTCGATCGTGCTCGGTGCCGCCAGGTCACCCGGGGCGGGCTGGCGTTGGGCGGAGCCGAGACTGGCTCCGCCGAGGGTCCAGCTTTGCGGTCCGGTGGCTGTCGGCGTGCTACTGCCCTGCCCGCTCAGGCGGAACAGGCCATTCTGGCCGGTGGGCAGGGTAAATCCGGGCAAAGCCACCGGGTTGACCTGCTGCTGTGCCAGGTTCGGCGGCAGTTGCTGGTTGACCGTGACGTGGGTGGAGAAATTGCTGCCCGAGGAACCGGTGTTGGTGCGCGGACCGCTGCCTACATAGTTGAACCCCGGTCGCACGACAGAGCTGTCGAAGTTGTTCAGGGTAGCGATGTTCACCGCACCACCGGCCTGCATGATACCGGCATAGGACTGATCGCCCACCGCCAGTTGCGTCGTGCTATGCAGCGCGCCGACCTCGCTTTCGATCGTCCCCAGGAAGTGCGCCAGCGCCTCTTCAAGCCCCGTGGGATTGTAGCCGGGGTTTTCATACCAGTACTGTTGGGTGAAAGTCGCCGCTTCCTGCTGGCGCCCGCCCAACGCGTGACGGGCGGTGACATAGGTACGGCGGTCCTCGGTATCCCCCGTTTCAACCCCCTGGTTGACCAGGTTGTTGAGCTGGGCCGTCAGGCTGCCGGTGGCCGCGACCGTACTGCTGGCGTTCAGGAAATCGCCACCGCGCAGTACCAGGTTGGCGCCGGAAGTCATGCTCGCCGCGGCACTCGCCCCGGGCATCACCTCCAGCTTGCTGCGCTGGACCACCTCGAACAGGCCGTTGCGGTTACCGCCACTGCAGTCGCCGACATAGAGACGGTTGCACGGCAGCTCGGTGATGCTCGCGGTATACAACCCGGCGTTGTTCACCACCAGCACATCACGGATATTCTGGATCGAGCCTGCCACCAGGCTCATGCTGGCATCGCTCTGGATCGAGCCTGAACGGTTGACGATGCTGCCTGCCCAGTTGCCCAGACCATCGCGGTCAACGGCAAGATTGCCGAGGCTGTTGATGTTACCGTAGAAGTTGTTCAACGAATCGACGCGCAGCCCCATGTCACCGCCACTGAAGACCAGCCCGTGGTCGTTGAGCAATGCGCCCGTGGTGGTGGTCAGTCGCTGGGCGCTGCCCAGTGTCCCGTAGTTGTTGATACCGCCGGCGCTGAGGTTCATGTTCGCGGCGGAAGTCAGGCGACCGAAGTTGTTCAAGACGCCGGCGACATTGATCGTGGTATCGCCACCGCCAGCGATACTGGTGTTGCCACCCAGGTTCAACTGCGCCGCGCGCAGACCCAGGGTACCGAGGCTGGAAAGGCGGCCACTGCCGGCATAACTGCCCCCCAGGTTCAGGCTGACCGTGCCGTCACTGGCGATCAGGCCATCGTTGGTCCAGTTGCCACCGTTGCCGGTCAGGCTGTTGGACGCCAGCAATTGCCCGCTGCCGGTCTGATACAGGTTGTTGATATTGATTGTCAGGCGCCCGGCCTGGATCACGCTGCTGTTGGTCCAGCTGTCGGCACCGAGGGTCAGGCCGCCACGGGTCACCAGCGTGCCACCGGCGCTGCTGAGGTTGGCCATGGAGATATCGAAGGTGCCAAGGCCGGCGTGCAGCAGGCTGCCACCCTGGTTGAGGAAGCTGCCGGCATCCAGGCCAAGGTCGAAGTTGCGGGTTTCCAGCGTACCGTTGCGGTTATCGAGCAGGCCGCCGATCCGGAACGCTGTCTTGCCATTGCTGCCCAGGGCACGCAACTGGCCGGTCTGGTTGTCGAGACCGGTAGCGCTGATCGACAAGGTGTTGTCGCTCTCGATGATGCCCTTGCGGTTGTTGAGGCTGCCGCCCAGGCCCAGATCGATCTGGCCCCCGGCAATCTGCCCGCCCAGGTCGCCACTGTTGTCGACGTTGTTGGCACTGACCTTGACCAGGCCGCTGGCGTAGAGACCGCCATTGCGGTTGTCGAGGTTGGTGGTGGTGAGCATCGCCTCCCCGGCGCGAGCGGCAATACGCCCACCATAGTTGTCGATACCACCGAGCGCGTTGAGATTCAGGCCCTGGGCCTGGATACTGCCGTTCTGGCGATTGTTGGTCAGGTCATAGCCGTTTTTCAGGACACCGACAACGCGGGTTTCCAGTGCACTCCTGACGCTGGAAAGCACACCGCCACGGTTATCGAGATTGGCCGCCTTGATGAACAGCCGACCCTCCTGGGCGATCACCTTGCCGCTCTGATTGTCGATATCGCCGCTGACGTCGAGATTGACCGCGCCTTTGCCCTGCAACAATCCCCTGGCATTGCCAAGGCTCGCCGCCTGCACTTGCAGATCGCCATTACCACTGGCGATCAGGCCGGCATTGCCGTTCTGCACGGCGCCGGTGGCCGTGAGGGTAAGCGTATCAGTGGCACCGAGCGTGCCGTGGTTGCTGTTATCCAGGCCACCGGTCAGCACCGTCAAAAGTCCCTGGCTGGACAGCTCGCCGCCCTGGTTGTTGATCTGCGCGCTGCGCTGGATCAGCAGCGGGCCAACGCCGGACAGCTTGCCGTTGGTATTGGTCAACGTCCCCAGCAGATCCAGGGTCACGCCAGCGGCGCCGGTGAGGACGCCATTGCTGTTATCGAGATGGG